>NZ_CANLZZ010000001.1 GCF_947495725.1 uncultured Lutibacter sp.
CCTCCCGTTGCTGTTAACTGTGCTGTTGTATTGGTACAGTTGATCGTTGCATCCGCACCTGCATTTGCTGTTGGAGCAGCTTCATCAACAGTGATTTTTACATCATCTGTATCTGTACATCCGTTTGCTGCTGTTACAGTAACGGTATATGTCGTTGTACTTGCTGGATCTGCAATAGGATTCGCAATGTTTGTAGCACTTAATCCTGTAGCTGGTGCCCAAGAATAAGAAACTCCTCCCGTTGCTGTTAACTGTGCTGTTGTATTGGTACAGTTGATCGTTGCATCCGCACCTGCATTTGCTGTTGGAGCTTGTAACATCGCTAAATTTGTAAAGCTTTCAGAAGCTCCTGAAACACACGCATCTGAATTAGTTGCTGTTACTGTATAAGCTGTACCTATGGTAGCTCCTGTTACTAATCCTGTTCCGTCAACACTTGGTCCTGTTGGAGTAAATGTATAAGTATATGACCCATCATAATCTGAAATCTTTGTAAATCCATCCTCAGAACAAGTAGGTGGGGTTATATTTAAAGTAGGCACATCAGGCGACGATTTAATAATAACATCTACTTTTGTTGCCTCACTTTCGCAATTACCAATCTTTTGAGTTACATAAACAGTCTCTGTACCTTCCTCAGTAATTGTTGGAGACCAAGTAGCATCAGTATCTATTGCAACTGTTAATTCTTGATCACTATACCAAGTAAATGTTGTTCCTGATGAACCCGTTGCTGTAACTGAAAAAATAGTATCACCCTCACAATACGTATCACCTGAAGCATTAGGTGCGGAGGGTTGTGATACAATATTAACTGTGAATTGGTAAAAACAACTTGTTTCTCCTGGAGGAAAACCATAATATGTAGTATTACCTATAATATTTCCTGGAATAGGATTTAGGGATGTATATTCTACTGTATTTGAATCTAAATTTGAATCACTATAAAATCTTGTTCCTGGAGGGAATTGAGCCTCAATATCTGAAACTGGAATTCCATCTGTATTCAGACAAAAATCAAACTTTCTAATAGGAGGTTCATTACCACAGTTTTCATCTATAAAATTTTGAGCATCTAAACCAATTACTAATGGTGTAGGAATTTCTACCCCTTGGCATTGACCAGATGTTATATGGCCTTGTATTAAAACTTGTGAAAAAGTATTTTGTGAAGTCTCTCCAACTCCAGAAATAACTCCATTTAATGAAATAGAACTTGAACAAGCACTTCGTAAAAGATCACAATCTTCAGATGCTTTGAGTTCAAAAAAAACTTCACCTAATAATGTATCTGTGTCGTCTGGAAGTGGCAAATAACCTATGTCCCAAATAATTGATCCGGTTGCACCTATATTAGGGTAATATTTTGGATCATCATTTGTAGTTTGCAAAGGATAATTGATAAAAGAACTAATACTCATATCCTTATAATTTGAGATGAAAGGTATAGGTATTACTATTTGCGTATCATTAATTGCTTCAGTTCCCTTATTTCTTATTTCTACTTTATATTTTATTAATTGACCCGGCTCTACTACTGCCCCTGTCGGAGGTAAACCATTAACAGAAACGCTTGTTACTATTCCTTCAGGTTCTGGAATATATGCATCAACTGCAAATGTTACATTAAAAATTATGTATGTATCTTGCGTTGAGCCGTATTTAAACTTTGTAGAAGTTTGGTTATTCCCAATAATTGATTTGTCGGCATTATCTAAATTAAAAATACTAATATCGACACCTGAATTATCTAACAAATTTGGGGTACGCAAATTACCACCCGTATTTATCGATGAATTAAAAAAGTTATCGCTTTCTCCTCTGGAATTATTCAAACGCTCAAAATCAGTTGAAAGACCTTTCTGAATTTCAAAATAATCTCCTGAAATTCCTCTATCTCCTTCACCTGCCATAACACCTAACTTAACATTAACATCTCCATATTGTACTGCATTAAAGCCCTCTACATCGAAATTATAGTTAACTGTAGTACTTCCCTGTACATATGCATGACCATCAAAAACCGTAATATCTCGCCATTTCATATGAGAATTTTCATACACAACCACCATTCCCCATCCGCCATAGTATCCAGTACCTCCACCATCTCCTTCAAGAAGAGCCATGTCTGCTACAAAATATTCTCCTAAACCACCTTTTGCTCCTTGAACATATTCTGTAATCTCTGCATATGCCGAATACATTCTACCATCTTGAGTTGTTGGAAAGTAAATATTTTTATTATCTGGATTATTTGGGTTCATTATAGAACTAGCACTTATTGTAGTATATTCATCTGCATTAGGTCCCTTTAACTTTACCTCTCGCTTGTTAAAACTCTTTGTTTTTTGAATTACTTCGGGTACAACTTCTAAATATGTAACATCAACATAAGCTCTATCAGTACCATCTCTTCTAAGCCTTGTTACTTCAAGTGTATAGTTTGAATCTGAAAAAATCTCATAAGAATCATTTAAATATACATTATCACCATTTATACTACTATAAGGAACTGGAGTTTCCGCAGCATCATTGATAGAGCTAGAAAGTGAATAAACCCATGTATTTCCATTTTTAGTCCCTCTATAGAAAAATTCAACTTTATCATCATCATTATTTGAAGACGTAAATGTGTAAATTTTTTCCCAATTATTATTGCTTGAAGAACTGCTTATATCTAACGTATAATTAGTATTATCAATATCATCTTCATCATAAACACTTTCATCTTCATCAGTAACTGTAATAGTTTGAAAATTACCAGTTGGAAAATCTTTTGTAACCTCAAAAACTTCAGATTCACCAGCTCTTCCTGTCCAATACAAACCGGCATAGACAATTGTTGAACATTCTGGTAAAATACCTTTTGACGCATCTTCATGTAAACTTAATGTTGAAGAAGAAGAATTCCAAGTATTGTCATCTTGATCAACATCCACATACTCCATATCCTCACTATTAGTAGGATAATTATCATTATCTGGATCTAAAGGATTATTTCCTTCTATATTGTAACCATCATAATCAACCAAAGTAAGATTTGTATTTCCTAACATGGTGAAATCTCCTTTTACGCTATAGATAGTTTTATTTGGAGAAAATTCTGAAGTTCTCGGCTTAAATGGAACTCTTTCCTGACTAAAACCGCTAAAACTTATATTAATAAATATGACTAATATTAAAACAAGTTTAATTGATTTTATATAACGATAAAAATTTGTAGTGTAAAAATTTTTCATATAATGCTCTTTTAAATTAACCTTTCCTATTATTATTTATGATTGGTCTACCATAGAATAAAAAATAGATATTTTTGGGTTTGCATTTAAAACGAATGTTTTAATTTGATTACTGGTACACTTGAAATAACATTTAACATAAATGTATTTTAATTTATTAACTCCTTTAAAACTTGATAAATCAATTGGGGTATTCAATTCTTTTTCATTTTTTAAATTGACCGTTATCAATTCTACTTTATTAAATAATTTATTGGATCTTTTTAAAACTTCTAAAGATTGAACATTGTTGGCTTTTAATCTATTTGGCTCAAAACTTTCTGATACTTTACTAATAGTATTATTATTTAAATAAACTGCAGGCTCATTTTTTTTAACTATTTTCAAAAATTTTTCAGAATTTGATGTTGATTTTTTCATCAATCCGCTTTTAGCCTTAGTCGTGCTTTTATTTATTTGAGAATCTTGACCTTGATCCAGCTCATAAACTACTATATCCTGTGCATTCAAATTAACAGCACATAAAAATAGAATACAAATAGCTGTAATTTTTACTCCAGATTTTAACACATCAATTAAAGTAATTTTTTTCATAATCTTTTTATTTAGTTAATATCAACGTTTGAAAAAAATCCAAACACTAATTCTAATTGACATCAACCCTCAAGACTAAAATATAGAGTCTAACTATCCTAATAATGTAAAAAAATACATTATATAATTCAATAAGGATATTAAATCCAACCTATAAGGCTTCTATTTAATGAGTTCTGTGGGGGTAGGGACATTTCTCAATTATTTACAAATATATAAACAATGAAACATATGTTATTGATTTTAAGGGAGTTTTTTACTAATTATTAACTAAATGAAGCAAAACAGCAATAAATGGTAAATTATATTAAATAAACTTCACAACCCCTATACAAACTAATTTTTAGTTTCAACCTCTTGTTTCTCAGAATCATATAAACTGTTATCATTATTTATATATTTAATAGTTTAAAACTATAAATTTTCTATTTTTGCTTTTCACTTACTTAAGTAAAATTTATGAATAAATACGATGTTGCCGTAATTGGCTCAGGCCCTGGCGGATATGTTGCAGCTATAAGATGCGCACAATTAGGATTAAAAACTGTTATTATTGAAAAATACAACACACTAGGTGGAACTTGTTTAAACGTAGGATGTATCCCTTCAAAAGCATTATTAGACTCATCACACCATTATTACGATGCAACCAAACATTTTGCTACTCATGGAATAGATGTAAAAGGTTTAGCTATAAACTTTGAGCAAATGATTAATCGTAAAAACGAAGTAGTTTCACAAACATCTGGCGGCATCAATTATTTAATGGATAAAAATAAAATTGACACTTTACAAGGAGTTGGAAGTTTTACCGATGCCACTCATATTAAAATAACTAAAGAAGATGGTTCTTCGGAAGAAATAGAAGCTGCAAAAACTATTATAGCTACTGGTTCAAAACCATCAACTTTACCATTTATTGAAATTGACAAAAAAAGAGTTATTACTTCTACTGAAGCTTTAAGTTTAAGTGAAATTCCAAAGCATTTAATTGTTATTGGAGGGGGAGTTATTGGTTTAGAGTTAGGTTCGGTTTACAGCCGTTTAGGCTCACAAGTTTCAGTAATTGAGTATATGCCAACCATTACTCCTGGAATGGACGCAATGCTTTCTAAAGAATTGCAAAAATCATTAAAAAAACAAGGAATTAAATTCTTTACAAGTCATAAAGTAACTTCGGTCGTAAATAATGGAGATGAAGTTGTTGTTACTGCCGATAATAAAAAAGGCGTTCCAACAGAATTTAAAGGAGATTACACTTTAATTTCAGTAGGAAGAAAACCTTATACAATAGGATTAGGATTAGAAAACGTAGGAATTAAAGTTACGGAACGTGGTCAAATAGAAACTAACGAACATTTACAAACAAATGTTTCTAACATTTATGCCATTGGCGATGTTGTAAAAGGTGCTATGTTAGCTCATAAAGCTGAAGAGGAAGGAACAATGGTTGCTGAAATAATTGCAGGTCAAAAACCACATATAGATTACAATCTAATTCCTGGCGTTGTATATACATGGCCCGAAGTTGCTTGTGTAGGTAAAACAGAAGAGCAATTAAAAGAAGCCGGAATTAAATACAACACTGGTTCTTTTGCGATGAGAGCTTTAGGTAGGGCTAGAGCAAGTATGGATATTGATGGACAAATAAAAGTATTGGCTGATGCTGAAACTGATGAAATTTTAGGTGTTCATATGATTGGAGCAAGAGCTGCAGATATGATAGCAGAAGCAGTAATTGCAATGGAATTTAGAGCTTCTAGTGAAGACATTGCACGATCATCTCACGCACACCCTACATTTACAGAAGCTTTTAAAGAAGCATGCTTAGATGTTAACAATAGAGCTATACATAGTTAAAATCAAAATATATTATACAAAAAAGTCCTTTCAATATGAAAGGACTTTTCTATTTTTGCTACAATGCAACGCACCAATAAAATAATTGAGGTTACAAGTATTTCTGAATTTAAATCTAAACTTTTAGAATGGGCTCAACAGTTTAAAATTGCTGTTTGGCTAGATAGCAACAACTACCAACAAAAACATTCAAATTTTGATGCAGTACTTGCCGTTGATTCATTTTCAAGAATAGAATCAACTTTTTTAAATGCATTTGATAAATTAAAAACATATCAAACTAACACCAACGATTATATATTCGGTTATTTAGGTTACGATTTAAAAAATGATGTTGAAAAGCTTGAATCTAACAATTTTGATGGTTTGCATTTTCCTGATTTGTACTTTTTTCAACCAAAAAAAATATTTTTTATAAAAGAAAACACCGTTGAAATTAAATATTTAAATGACTTTAGTTCTGAAATAAAAACTGATTTAAGTGATATAAATCAACCAGGAACCAACTACCAAAAACCAAGAACCAATCCAATCAAAATTAAACTACGTATTCATAAAGATGAGTATTTTCAGAAATTAAACTCGGTATTAAACCATATTCACCGTGGAGATATTTACGAAGTTAGTTTTTGTCAAGAGTTTTATTGCGAAAATTCAACCATAAACCCTTTAGAAATATATCAAAATTTAAATGAAATTTCTAAACCGCCATTTGCAACTTTTTTAAAGTTAAACGACAAATATTTACTTTCCGCATCACCAGAACGTTATTTAAAAAAGGATGGAGACACGGTAATTTCTCAACCAATTAAAGGAACTGAAAAAAGGGCAAACTCTATAGAAGAAGACATTGAATTAATTTCGGCGTTAGAAAAGAATCCAAAAGAACGAGCCGAAAATATTATGATTGTGGATTTGGTTAGAAACGATTTATCTCATTCTGCAGTAAAAGGCTCCGTAAAAGTAGACGAACTTTGTAAGGTATACACTTTTGAACAGGTGCATCAATTAATTTCAACTATTTCTTGTAAAATAAAACCAAACATTCATCCTGTAGACATTATTAAAGATACATTTCCAATGGGAAGTATGACTGGCGCCCCAAAAATTTCAGCAATGAAAATTATTGAAGAATTGGAAGAAACAAAACGAGGTTTATATTCTGGCGCTGTTGGTTATTTTTCACCAAAAGGCGATTTTGATTTTAACGTAATTATTAGAAGTATTTTATACAACGCTTCAAAAAGATATATTTCATATTCTGTTGGTGGAGCTATTACCGCAAAATCAATTCCCGAAAAAGAATATGAGGAATGTTTGCTTAAAGCAAAAGCCATGAAACAAGTTTTATTAAACTCTAAATAAGTATATTTACCCTATGCGAACAGTTGTTGAACAACATATAAATAAAAATTTATCATTTTTAATTGATAAAAAACTTTTGGTAGCAATTTCTGGCGGAATTGACAGTGTAGTTCTTACCCATATTTTATACAAATTAAATTTCGATATTACTTTAGCGCATTGCAATTTTTCTTTGCGTGGAAAAGAAAGCAACAAAGATGAAAAATTTGTGAAAGATTGGGGGAATGAATTAAAAATCCCTACATATACAATACAATTTGACACTGAAAGTTATGCTTCTGAAATGGGAATTTCAACCCAAATGGCCGCTCGAGAATTACGATATAACTATTTTAAACAACTTTTAGAAAAGCATAATTTAGATTACGTGGTAACAGCACATCAAAAAGATGATGTAATTGAAACTTTTTTAATTAATTTAACTAGAGGAACTGGCTTAGATGGATTAACTGGAATACCAGAAGTTAATGAAAATGTTGTACGCCCTTTGCTTCCATTTATTAGAAATGAAATATTGGTTTACGCCACTAGAAATAAATTACAATGGAGAGAAGATAGCACCAACTCTTCCATAAAATACGTGCGAAATAAAATTAGACATAAGGTTGTTCCTTTTTTAAAAGAATTAAACCCTAGTTTATTAGAAACTTTTACTAAAACCGTTGAAAACCTAAAGGGAAGCCAGCAAATAGTTAATGATTATATTAAAATTATTAAAGAACAATCTACTACTATTGTTAACAATGATATTCATATAAATATAGCTCAATTACAAAAATTAAATAATCCTAAAGTTTATTTTTACGAACTACTAAAAGATTACGGTTTTACACAATGGGACGATATTAATGATTTAATAAATGCCCAAAGTGGAAAACAAGTAGTAAGCAAATCGCATCGATTGTTAAAAGACAGAGAAGTTTTGATTTTATCTGAAATAAAAACAGTAGAAAAATCTGTTTATTTCGAAATACATGAGAATACTTCAAAAATTAAAACACCAATAAAATTAAAATTTAAAGCCGTAGATATTCCTTTTGACACCAAAAACCAAGCGAATAAAGTTTTTGAGGAAGTTATTTTAAATGATGACAATACAATTTCAATTGATTATGATAAACTAAAGTTTCCACTCATTATTAGAAAATGGGAAAAAGGAGACCTCTTCTATCCTATTGGACTTAAAGGAAAAAAGAAATTAAGCAAGTTTTTTAAAGATGAAAAATTTTCTATAATAGAAAAAGAAAATACTTGGATATTATGCTCAAATAACGAAATTGTTTGGGTAATTGGCCATCGTTTAGATGAACGCTTTAAAGTTTCTAAATACACTTCTAAAATTTTAAAAATAAAACACCCTTTAAAACAATAATTTTGTAAATAATTTGGTAATGTTTAACTTAGACGTATAAATAACCTTTTATTTAAATGAAATTCAATTCTTTTAATTTAATAATAATCTATACAATTTTCGCTCAAACAAGTGTGTTTTCGCAAGAAAAAAAAATAGAGCAAGAACATACAACTTTACCAATAAGCATTTACACCACAATAGAAAACTCGTCTAGTTTTAACACTATATCTTCTTTTAATAATTCATCAGACTTAAGCATTTATAGATTTGCTTCTTTTAATTATCATCTTTTAAAAAAAGGATATTTTTCAATTCCATTTAAAAAATTAAAAAAATCTAATGATTACGTTACAGAAACATACAAGAATATTTATAATAAACGAAATTTAGAAAAAAGCTTTTTTGATGTATCTAAACTTTATCTACCTTACATCCCTAAAAAATACTAGCATTCACAAAAAAAACGATTTCGTTAAATTTATTTACCAAAACCCGAATTTTTAAAGAAGCTTTTGTATTTTTCGCCTCAAGAACTAAAAAATATGCACAAACAACCAAAACTAACAAGATTTAACGAGAATGTATTGTCTAAATATCAAATTTACAATAGTATATTTATGACGCTTCCGTTTGATACAATTACTAAAACAGGAGTTTTATTACCTTTATTTCACGATGTTTGTAAAGAAGGATTTTCAAATAAAAAAAATCCAACTGAAATTGTTGAAGCTTTTTTTAAAACCTATCAAAAAAACCCTTCTGAAAAAGAAAAATTAAATTTACTTTTTAAGTTTATACAATACATTGAGCGTCAAGTTGTTTTGTTCGATGCTATTGAAGACGCAGCATTTCCAATTGTAAACAATATGGACGGTGTTGGAACATTAAGAAACAGTAAAGAAAAAGCCGCTCTAGAAAATAAAACAGATGCTTTAAGAAAGCATTTAGAAGATTTTAAAGTGCGCGTTGTTTTAACAGCACACCCAACACAATTTTATCCGGGTAATGTTTTAGGTATTATAAATGACTTAACAGAAGCAATTGAAAATAATGATTTGTTAGTTATAAATCAATTATTAGCGCAATTAGGAAAAACACCTTTTTTTAAGAAAGAAAAACCGTCTCCGTATGATGAAGCCGTAAACTTAATTTGGTATCTAGAAAATGTTTTTTACCATTCAGTTTCATCTGTTTACGACTATATTCAAAGCAATATTTTTAACGGACAACAAGTTGATAACGAAGTGATTGATTTAGGTTTTTGGCCTGGAGGAGATCGTGATGGAAATCCGTTTGTAACAACAGAAATTACATTAAATGTTGCCAAAAGATTAAAACAAACTATTTTAAAAAATTATTATAGAGACATTCGTAGACTAAAAAGAAGATTAACCTTTGATGGTGTTGAGCAAATAATCTCCGAATTAGAAGCTATTTTATTTAATAATAGTGTTAATCCAACAGAAAACACAATGATTCCTCTTAATGAATTTAAAGAAAAGCTTTATACCATTAGAGAAACGTTGATTTCGAAGCATCAATCTCTTTATATTGATGAAATAAATGAATTTATAAATAAAGTACACATTTTTGGTTATCATTTTGCCACCTTAGATATTAGACAAGACAGTAGAGTTCACCACAATGTTTTTTCTGAAATAGTAAAAACACTTCAAGAAAAAGGCAGTACTTTATTTCCTGAAAATTATTTAGACCTTTCTGAAAATGAACAAATTGACATTTTAGCAAAAGTTGAAGATAATGTTGATGTCTCCATTTTTAAAGATGAAATGGCTGTTAAAACTTTAGGTTCTATTAAAGCTGTAAAAACTATTCAACAAAACAATGGCGAAAAAGGTGCAAATAGATATATTATAAGTAATAATCAAACAGCAGTAAATGTTATGGAAACATTTGCAATGTTTAATTTATGTGGCTTTAAACACAATATTTCTGCAGATATTATTCCGCTTTTTGAAACTGTAGACGATTTAACCAATGCAGCTGGTGTAATGGAAAAATTATACAGTAACACAGTTTATATGAACCATCTAAAATCAAGAAAAAGTAAACAAACTATAATGCTTGGTTTTTCTGATGGAACAAAAGATGGTGGTTACTTAATGGCTAACTGGTCTATTTTTAAAGCAAAGGAAAATTTAACCAAAATATCTCGAGAATACGGCATTAAAGTTATTTTCTTTGATGGACGTGGTGGACCACCAGCGCGTGGAGGAGGAAAAACACATCAATTTTATGCTTCCTTAGGTCCAACTATTGAAGATGAAGAAATACAATTAACTGTTCAAGGACAAACTATTAGTTCTAATTTTGGAACTTTAGAGTCTTCTCAATATAATATTGAACAACTATTAGGTGCTGGTATTTCAAATGAGCTATTTAGCAATGCAAATCATATTATGACTAAGAGTGATAATAAAATAATGAATGATTTAGCACAAACTAGTTATAAAGCTTATTCTGATTTTAAAAATCACCCTAAGTTTATGCCATACTTAGAGCATATGAGTACATTAAAATATTATGCAAAAACCAATATTGGTAGTAGACCATCAAAACGTTCAAAATCTAGCTCGCTCGAATTCTCCGATTTAAGAGCAATACCATTTGTTGGTTCTTGGAGTCAATTAAAACAAAATGTACCAGGATTTTTTGGTGTTGGAACAGCATTAAAAAAATATGAAGATACTGGGGAATTTGATAAAATTAAAGCATTTTATAATGGGTCCGATTTCTTTAAAGCACTTATTGGAAACAGTATGATGGCACTTTCAAAATCGTTTTTCGAATTGACAGAATATATGGCTGACGATAAAGAATTTGGAGAATTTTGGAAAATTATTCACAATGAATATTTAACTACTAAAAGATTAATCTTAAAACTTTCTGATTACGATATTTTAATGCAAAGCAACCCAGTTGGGAAAGCTTCAATAGACATTAGAGAAAATATTGTGTTGCCACTATTAACAATTCAACAATTTGCATTACGTAAAATTCAAGAATTACAAAATGAGGAAACTATAAACCAAGAAGAGTTACAAGTATATGAAAAAATGGTAATGAGATCATTATTTGGAAATATAAATGCTAGTAGAAATTCGGCTTAAATAATGAATTCGGCACATTTAAATACAAGCGAATATGCTCCCTTTTACGGTGGATATATTCAGACAATTGGAGAAGTTGATTTGTTTGAAATTTTAAAATCCTCTGCTGAAGATTTGTTATCAACTTTGGAAAATTTACCTGAAAAAAAATTAGTGTTTCGGTATGCTGAAGGAAAATGGACAATAAAAGAATTAGTTCAGCACATTATTGATGCCGAACGGGTTTTAAGTTATAGAGCATTACGGTTTTCAAGAAATGACGCCACACACCTTGAAGGATTTGATGAAGATTGGTACGTAGCTAATTCTAGTGGAAACAATCGCGATTTAAAAGATCTTTTGGATGAGTTTTCCTATGTAAGAAATGGAACTATAGCTATGTTTAAAAGCTTTTCTCCTGAAATGTTTTCATTAACAGGCTCCGCTAATGGAAGTGACTTTTCGGTAAGAGCTTTAGGTTTTATAATTGCCGGTCATCAAACACATCATTTAAATATAATTAAGAAGAAATACATTTAATCTCCTCTATCCAAAAAGAAAATTTCATTAACTGGCTTTTTAAATAATTTTGATATTTTTAAAGCCAGAATAACTGATGGTGCATATTTATTTAACTCCATTGCATTTATCGTTTGTCTCGTAACCCCAATAAGCTCTGCTAATTCGGCTTGTGTAAAATTATGTATGGCACGCTCCACTTTAATATTATTTTTCATAATCGTTGATTTTATAACGCATTTAAATCCACTTAAAACTCCGGGATGCTATATTAATTAATCAAATGTATACTATTTTTTACTTTTAGTAAAATTATTCTTACTATTACCTTTTCGTAAAAATCATTACCTTTGCAGCACCAAAAAAAATCGTTTGTTTTTAATGCGAATTTTAAAAAAAATAGCACTTTTTATTTTTATTCTTGTAACTATAATTATAGTTGGAGGATGGGTTTATTATAACAATCTTAAACCTACCTATGAAGGTTCCATAAAACTATCAAATATTGAAACAGAAACAAATATTTATTTTGATGATTATGGAATTCCTCATGTTTATGCTAAAACTGAAAAAGACGCTATGGTGGCTCTTGGATATGTTCATGCACAAGACAGACTTTGGCAAATGGAATTAATGCGAAGAATAGCTCCTGGGAAATTATCTGAAATTTTTGGAAAAGATATGATAAATAACGACAAATTTTTTGTTAGCCTTGGTATTGAAGAAGCTTCAAAAAGAAGCATTTCTAAGTTAAACAAAAACAGTGAAGTTTATAAACTAGCCACAGCATATTTGTCCGGAGTAAACCAATTTGTAAAAAACGGAGCAACTCCAATTGAATTTACTTTAATTGGAATTAAAAAAGAACCGTACACATTAAATGATGTTTATAATATATTGGGTTATATGTCTTTCAGTTTTGCGATGGCTCATAAAACGGATCCATTATTAACTTTAATTAAAGACAAACTTGGAAATGAATATTTAAAAGAATTAAACATTGATATAAACCCAAATACAGTTTTAATAAAAAACTCCAAAGACGACATTGAGAACTTTGAAAATATTGTTGCAAGTGTTCATGATATTTTAAAAACATCTCCAATCCCTTCTTTTATAGGTAGCAATAGCTGGGTTATTTCTTCCAAAAAAACCTCTTCAGGTAAGGTTTTATTTGCAAATGATCCTCACATTGGGTTTTCACAACCAGCTGTTTGGTTTGAAGCTCATATTGCAACACCTAACTACGAAATGTATGGCTATCATATCGCAGGTGTTCCATTTCCTTTATTAGGCCATAATAGAAATTACGCTTACGGACTTACAATGTTTGAAAACGATGACATTAATTTTTACAAAGAAGAAAATTACCCCGAAAATAGTAAAAAATATAAGTCTCCTGAAGGATATTTAGACTATAAAATTACATCGAAAATAATTAAAGTAAAAGATGCTGATGATGTAACACTAGAAATTAAAAACTCGCGCCACGGACCAATAATGAACAATGTTATCAATCAAATTACCCAAGCAGAACCTATTTCAATGTGGTGGACATTTACGCAATTAGATGGCGAAATACTAAATGCACTTTATACAATATCGAGAGCAAAAAAAATGGCTGATGTAAAAAAAGGTGCAAGTTTAATACATGCTCCTGGTTTAAACATTATGTATGGTGATAAAGAAGGAAATATTGCTTGGTGGGCATCTGGCAAATTGGTTAAATACAATCCACATGTTAACACAAAATTTATTTTAAATGGTGTTTCTGGAAATGACGACCCAATTAAATATTTAGATTTTAGTCAAAATCCGATGGCCGAGAACCCAGAATGGAACTATGTTTATTCAGCTAATAACCAACCCGATACTATTGCTAATATTTTATATCCGGGTTATTATCTTCCAGAAGATAGAGCCAAAAGAATAGTTGAACTTATTAAACCAAAAAATGATTGGAACAAGCAAGATATGGCAACTATGATTAATGATGTTACCTCATCTGTTTCACCCAAAATTGTAAAAAACATTACAGCAACATTTGAAAACATTTCATTTTCAAAAAATGAAGAAATAGCTTTAGGAATTTTAAAAAAATGGGACGGCTCAAATTCTGAAAAAGAAATTGCACCTACAATTTATAACAAATTAGTATACTTATATTTAAAAAATACGTTTGAAGATGAATTAGGTTCTACAACTTTTAATCAGCTTCTGGACACACATTTAATGAAAAGAATTATCGCTGATCATTTAGAAAAAAATTCTTCTATTTGGTGGGATAATATACATACCGAAAAAATAAAAGAAACTAAAAAGGATATTCTTGTAAAATCATTTAAAGAAGCCATTACTTCACTCGAAAGTCAACTAGGGAATAATATAGACTCTTGGATTTGGGGCAAAGTACACACTGTAGAACATCCACATCCATTAGGAACCATAGCATCTTTAAAAAAATATTTTAATGTAGGGCCATTTTCAATGAAAGGCGCACGTGAAGTTATTGATAACCAAGGATATTTGTATGATGATACCGGACTCTATAAAATAACTGCTGGCCCATCTACTAGAAGAGTAATTGATTTTTCGGATATTGAAAATAGTATTAGTATCTTGCCAACTGGTCAATCTGGAAATCCATTTAGCAAACACTATAATAATCAAGCTGAAATGTATAACAAAGGAAATTTCAGAAAAATGAAATTAAATAAACAAGAAATAGTAAACAGTTCAACCAACCTAACTTTTATACCAAGCAATGACTAAAAGAATAACCATAAAGCAGATTGCACAAGCATTACATGTTTCAATTTCTACTGTCTCAAAAGCTTTAAATGACAGTTACGAAATTAGTGATGAAACGAAAAGCAAAATTCAGGAATATGCTAAATTACATAAGTATAAACCGAATACGCTTGCTTTAAGCTTACAAAATAAAAAAACAAAAACAATAGGTATTATAATTCCAAATATTTTAACCTACTATTTTGCACGTGTATTGCGAGGAATAGAAAAAGTCACAACAGAAAAAGGATACAATATAATTACCTGTATTACCAACGAATCGTATAAAAAAGAAGTTGACACAATGGAAATGCTTTCCAATGGAACTATTGATGGTTTTATTGCCTGTATTTCAGTTGAAACTTTAAAAATGGAAAACTTTGATCACTTCCATGATATTTTAGAAGAAGAAACACCAATTGTATTATACGATAGAGTTCACAAAGACATTAATTGTGATAAAGTTGTAACAGACAATGTTAAAAGCGCCTACAAAGCAACTCGATACTTAATGAAATCCGACTGTAGAAATATAGCGCTAATATCTATTTCTGAAGGTTTAAACATTAATAAATTTAGAGTGAAAGGCTACCTTAAAGCTCTGGAAAAATATGGAGTTGAACCAAATGAAGATCTAATAATTAGACAAGAAGGAGAAGAAAATTTAACTGAGCGTATTAATAAAATGCTCGACAATAATAAAGTTGATGGTATTTTTACTGTTGATGAAGTTTCTGGCGCATTAACCACCCAAGTTTTAAATAAAAGGGGTATAAAAATTCCTGAAGAAATTTCTATTGTTGGATTTACAAATGGTATCTTATCAAGATATGGTTCTCCACCATTAACAAGTGTTAACCGTTTTGCGCATACAACTGGTGAAGTTGCTGCAACTAGACTTATTGATAAGCTTGAAGGTAAAATTAAGTTTGACGATATAAAAACTGAAATTATTCGAACCGAACTTGTTGAAAGAGAGTCTACTAAAAATTTATTTATTAAGTTTTAGATAATTTATCATAACTATAGTTTATTAATTATTGCATTTTTTTCTATTTTTATAAAAAAAGAAAAAATATGCTAGTGAAAATTTATGGTAGCGCTGTCTTTGGCGTTGAAGCCACAACTATTACCGTTGAAGTAAACATAGATAAAGGAATTGGTTATCATTTAGTTGGGTTGCCCGATAATGCAATTAAGGAAAGTAGTTATCGAATTTCGGCTGCGTTAAACAATAATGGTTATAAACTTCCGGGTAAAAAAATTACCATAAATATGGCGCCTGCCGATTTAAGAAAAGAAGGATCGGCATATGACTTAACCCTTGCAATAGGTATTTTAGCAGCTTCAAATCAAATAAAGTCTGAAAATGTTGAAGAAGAACTTTCTTTAGATGGAAGCCTACAACCTATTAAAGGCGCACTACCTATTGCCATAAAAGCTAGAGAAGAAAATTTTAAAGGTTTTATACTTCCTAAACAAAATGCTAAAGAAGCAGCTATTGTAAATGACTTACAAGTTTTTGGTGTTGAAAATATTAAAGAAGTTATTGATTTTTTTGATGGAAAATGTGAACTAGAACCTACAATTATAGATACTCGGGCAGAATTCTATAAAAATTTAGATAATCCCGAGTTTGATTTTGCCGATGTAAAAGGGCAGGAATCTGTAAAACGAGCTATGGAAATTGCTGCTGCAGGTGGACATAACATTATTCTTGTAGGACCTCCAGGAAGTGGAAAAACTATGCTAAGTAAAAGGTTATCTTCTATTCTGCCTCCAATGACACTTCAAGAGGCTTTAGAAACCACAAAAATTCATTCTGTAGTTGGAAAAATTAAAGAAAATGGATTAATGTGTCAAAGACCATTTCGTTCACCTCATCATACAATATCAGATGTTGCCCTAGTTGGAGGTGGACAATATCCTCAACCTGGTGAAATTTCACTCTCACATAACGGTGTTTTATTTTTGGATGAATTACCAGAATTTAAAAGAACAGTACTTGAAGTTATGCGTCAACCATTAGAAGATAGAGAAGTTACTATTTCGAGAGCAAGGTTTACAGTAACTTACCCAAGTAGCTTTATGTTGGTAGCCAGTATGAATCCAAGTCCAAGTGGTTATTTTAATGATCCCGATGCTCCTATAACCTCATCACCAGCCGAAATGCAGCGTTATTTAAGTAAAATTTCTGGGCCATTATTAGATAGAATTGATATTCATATTGAAGTTAATCCAGTTCCTTTTGAAAAACTTTCAGAAGAGCAATTAGCTGAGTCTAGCACAACAATACGCGAAAGAGTAACTAAAGCACGAGAAAAACAATCTACTCGATTTAAGAAAATTGAAAATATACATTACAATGCTCAAATGAATGTTAAACAAATTAGGAAATTTTGTGAATTAAGTGAAGAAAGTAAAACACTATTAAAAAACGCTATGGAGCGTTTAAATTTATCTGCTAGAGCTTACGATCGAATTTTAAAGGTTAGTAGAACAATTAGTGATTTGGATAATTCAGAAGATATAAAATCAAATCACATTGCAGAAGCCATTCAGTATAGAAGTTTGGATAGAGAAGGTTGGCTAGGTTAAACTAAAATCAGCTTTTTTTCTTTAAATAAATATTATAAACCAATCCAACTAAAATTAAAAACACACCCAGTAAAGTCCATAAATTATAAACTTCTTGGAACCAAGTTGCACCAATAATAATCATAAAAACAACTTCCAAGTACTTTAAAGGAGCAATTACATTAGTTTCGTGAGATTGAAATGCTTTAGTCATGTATAACTGACCAATATATCCAAAAAAACCTAAACTTAATAATAGCAACCATTCTACTAAATTTGGGCTTCTCCAATTATTAATAGACATTAGTCCGCCAAACATAAAAGCCATAATCATAAAATAATTAATAATTACTAGTGAATTTTCTGTGTTTTTAATTTTCCGGATAATTACAAATATTAAGCCTAAAAAAACCGCAGATAACATAATTAAAAGTAACCCTATTGAATTTACATCTACACCAAACCCCTTAATTATTAAAACACCTGTAAACGCCACCAAAAACAAAAACCACTGAATAGGCTTTATTTTTTCTTTTAAAAAAATAAATGCAAAAATTGCTGCAAAAATTGGTGATGTATATCTTAATGAAACCGCCGTTCCAACGGCTAAATAATTTAATGATTGAAAAAAACATGTTAATGAAATTACACCTGCGGCACCTCTAATAAATAACAGTTTTTTATTATTACCTAAAAACGGAATTTTTTGCTTTATAATTAAAGGAATAGTAAAACATAAAGTACCTATTGACCTAAAAAAGACAATCTGATAGGCACTAAAATCATTTAAATATTTCACTACAGCATTCATAATTGCAAATGCAATCACACTAAAAATCATATAAAAAATTGCTGTAGAGCTTTTCATAAAAATATTTAATAATAGTAAATATTTTGCGAAAATAGCAATTTATAAAATTGATTCTCTTCAATAGTTTTTAAATATTTGAATTATGATCTGTTTTTATAACAAATTTTAAAAGATATAGAAAAAAAATACCAAAGCAAATAAGCTTTGGTATACAAGTATTTTTATAATACAAATTATTATTCTACAGATTAAGCAATCTCAATATGTTTTGGCTTTTTGCTTTTTACCTCTTCTTTTTTAGATAATGTAAATCTTAAAATACCATTATCATATTTAGCTTTTATCTTTTCATCAACAATATTTTCTGGAAGCTGTAAAGATCTTTCAAAAGAACTATAACTAAACTCTTTTCTAGTATACTTATCTTCTTTTTTTACATTTTCTTCTGATTTTTTTGCAGAAATATTTAAACATCCGTCATCAATTGTTACGTCAAAATCTTTTTTATTAAATCCTGGAGCTGATAACTCTATTTCAAACTCATCGGGCTTTTCAATTATATTCAACGCATGCTCATTTACTTTTCTTAACCACATTCTATCATCAAACAAATTATTGGTTTTAAAATCCCAAAAATCTGGAGAGAGTATGTCTTCAAATGGTCTTCTTTTAAATTTTACTAGTGACATAATTCTAAATTTTTAATTAAACATTTTTTTACTATGCAATACTAGTGCAATACCATAATAATCTAAATGACCCTCATCAATTCAAAAAATGAGAGTTCTCATTTTAATTGAAAATCTTGTTTCATTCTAAAGAACTAAAACTAATAGTTGTCAACTACTAAGTATAAAAATTGTCAATTATTTAAGAAAAATTGAATTAATAAAATTAAAAAAGGGGATTTTACCCCTAAAAGATTTAGTGATTACCCCCTCGATCAATCAATTAAATGGAGGTAATTTTACAATATGAAAAAGAAAGAATTAAATTGATTATTAGGGGAAATTGCACAAAAAAAACCACTCAAATAGAGTGGTTTTTTTTATTCCTAAGATTTTTTATACTATCACAATACTAATATCTATAATATTCTGGCTTAAATGGTCCTTCAACCTTAACACCTATATATTCTGCTTGGTCTTCGCGCAACGTTTCTAACTCAACTCCTATTTTATTTAAGTGTAAACGTGCTACTTTTTCATCTAAATGTTTTGGTAACATATATACTTTATTTTCATATGCATCACGATTATTCCAAAGCTCTAATTGCGCTAACGTTTGGTTTGTAAATGAGTTACTCATAACAAAACTTGGATGACCAGTTGCACAACCTAGATTTACTAAACGACCTTCAGCTAGTACAATAATTTCATTTTCCCCAATTGTATATTTATCTACTTGAGGTTTTATCTCCACTTTTGAAGAACCGTATTTACCGTTTAACCAAGCCATATCAATTTCGTTATCAAAATGACCAATGTTACAAACGATAGTTTTGTCTTTCATTGCTTCAAAATGCTTAGGCTGAACAATGTCTTTATTTCCTGTAGTTGTAATAACAATATCAGCTTTTCCAACAACTGTATCTAACCGTTTTACTTCAAAACCATCCATTGCAGCTTGTAAAGCACAAATTGGGTCAATTTCAGTTACAGTTACAATAGAACCAGCACCTCTAAAAGAAGCTGCTGTACCTTTACCTACATCTCCATAACCACAAACAACAACACGTTTACCTGCCAACATTAAATCGGTAGCTCTACGAATTGCATCTACAGCACTTTCTCTACATCCGTATTTATTATCAAACTTAGATTTTGTTACAGAATCGTTTACATTAATTGCAGGCATAGGTAATGTTCCAGCTTTCATACGATCGTATAAACGGTGAACTCCAGTAGTAGTTTCTTCACTTAAACCATTAATTCCGGCAGCTAATTCTGGATATTTATCCAAAACCATATTAGTTAAATCTCCACCATCATCTAAAATTAAGTTTAATGGTTTTTTATCCTCACCAAAAAATAATGTTTGTTCTATACACCAATCAAATTCTTCTTCATTCATACCTTTCCAGGCATATACTGAAACTCCTGCAGCAGCAATTGCGGCAGCAGCTTGATCTTGTGTAGAGAAAATATTACAAGAACTCCAAGTTACCTCAGCTCCTAAATCTACTAATGTTTCAATTAACACTGCTGTTTGAATAGTCATATGTAAACAACCAGCAATTCTTGCTCCGGCTAAAGGTTTTTGCCCTTTATACTCTTCTCTTAAACTCATTAAGCCCGGCATTTCTGCTTCAGCTAACTCAATTTCTTTTCGCCCCCAATCTGCAAGATTGATATCTTTTACCTTATATTTTACGTAAGTTGGTGTTTCTGTACTCATATTTATTAAATTTGTTGTTTATTTAAAACTGTTATAAATTAGTTTTAAAGTTTTGCAAAAGTACAAAATACCTTTGATATTATAAATGCCTTTATATAAAACAATTAATCCCAACAAACACACAGCCGTTTATGTGTGGAAAATTGAAGCTTCGTTTGACAAACTTTCGGAAGGAATTGACTTGACTGAAAGAAGTAAAAACCGGTTGGCCTCAATGAAAAGCGAAATACACAGAAGAGGTTTTATAAGTATTCGCCATTTATTATTAGAAGCGGGTTATACCGATTTTGATTTATTTTATAATGGGAATGGAAAACCGCATTTAAAAGATGGCAAAAACATTTCCATAACACACTCTTTTGAATACTCTGCAATAATTATTAGTAATGTTGAAGTGGGAATTGATATTGAAAAGAACCGTGATAAAATTAAAATTATACAAAACAAATTTGTAAATTTTGAACGTTGGTTTATTAGTAAAGAAGATGATTATATAGAACAACTAACTGTAATTTGGGGAGGAAAAGAAAGTTTGTATAAAATTTATCCCCACGGTGGTTTAACTTTTAAAAACGATATAGATATTGAATCTTTTAAAATGGCTGAAGGAAAAACCAGAGGACATATTAGGACTTACGATTGGGATAAATTTTACGACATTCATTTTGAGCTACTAAATGGTTTTACACTTGTTTATGCAATAGGAAATGAATAAATCAGTTTTAAAACACATTCAATCTTCAGTAAAAAAAGGCGAAAAATTATTGGCTATTTTACTTGACCCGGATAAAACCTCTATCGAAGATATTCCAAATACAGTTAAACGAATTGAAAAATTAAAGGCTAATTTTATTTTTGTTGGTGGAAGTTCCGTAAAGAATGGTTTAACGCATATTTTTGTTGAAACTCTAAAAAAAAGCAGTAAAATACCTGTAGTTTTATTTCCTGGGGACTTTTCTCAAGTTACTAATAAAGCAGATGCTTTACTTTTTCTCTCCTTACTCTCAGGTCGTAATCCAGAATTCTTAATTGAACAACAAATTAAAGCAGTTCCATATTTAAAAAACTCTAGCTTGGAAATTATACCTACCGGATATATTTTAATTGATGGTGGCACACAATCTTCGGTTTTAAAAGTTAGTAAAACAACTGCTATTTCTCAAAAAAACATAGAATTAGCTATAGCAACTGCTGTTGCGGGAATGTATAAAGGAAAACAATTAATTTATTTGGAGGCTGGAAGTGGAGCGAATTATCCAGTAAGTGAACAAATTATTAAAGCAGTAAAAAAAGAATTGAAAATCCCGTTAATTGTTGGTGGCGGAATTCGTTCTAAAGAACAACTAAAAAAAACATATTGTAGTGGTGCCGATTTAGTGGTAATTGGCACTGCTTTTGAACAAAATAAATTTTAAATGAGCGATATTTTCAACTTCTTTTTTGGACAATATTTTGAATATGAAACTATTGATATAGTATTAGAAATTATAGCGGTAGTTTTTGGATTTTTATCGGTTTGGTATTCAAAACAAAATAAAATTTTAGTTTTCCCAACAGGAATGATAAGCACCTCCATTTTTGTTTATTTACTTCTAAAATGGGGATTACTTGGCGATATGATGATAAATGGCTATTACTTTATTATGAGCGTTTATGGCTGGTACATTTGGACTAAAAAGATTGATGATATACACCACACCCCTATTTCTAGAACTACTTCGAAGGAAAAATTAATGAGCATTGGAATTTTTATTGCCACTATAATTTTTGTGTTTATTGTGTATAAATATTTTGATAAATGGACAAGCTGGGTAGCATATGTAGATACTATTACAACTGCAATTTTCTTTGTAGGAATGTGGTTAATGGCAAAAAGAAAAATTGAAAATTGGATTTATTGGATTGTTGGAGATATAATTTCTGTACCTTTATATTTCTATAAAGGATTTACATTTACAAGTCTGCAATATTTAGGATTTACATTAATAGCAATATTTGGATATTTAGCGTGGAAAAAGCACTTAAACAACAGCCAAGCAACTTAATAAAGGTTGTATTATTTGGTCCTGAAAGCACAGGTAAAACAACTATTTCAAGAAAATTAGCTCGTCATTATAATACCGTTTGGGTTCAAGAATATGCACGTGAGTATTTACAAAAAAAATGGAATAATAAGCGTAAATTATGTGATGGAAGTGATCAACTTCCTATTGCATATGGACAAATAAAATTGGAAAATGAATTAGTAAAAAAATCAGACAAAATCCAATTTTGTGATACTGATCTTTTAGAAACTGTTGTTTATTTTGAAAATTACTATGATAAAACAATTGATCCTATTTTAAAAAAAGCTGCCTTGGAAAATCATTATGATTTGTATCTTTTAACTTATATTGACACTCCTTGGGAAGCAGATGATATACGTGAAAACCCCGACCAAAGAAAAGAAATGTTTGAAACTTTTGAATTTGCCTTAAAAAAATATAATAAACCATATGTTTTATTAAAAGGAAGCCTAGAAACTCGATTAAAAATCGCTGTAAAAGAAATTGATAAATTACTAAAGAAAAAAGGATACCTATAAAATTGGAATCGGAAATTATCATACACGAATTACAATTTAAAGCTGTTAGAAGTAGCGGAGCTGGAGGGCAGCACGTTAACAAAGTTTCTTCGAAAGTAGAATTAAGTTTTAATATTAAAGCTTCTAATGGATTATCTTTGGAAGAAAAAGTTCTTATTCAAACAAAATTAGCCAACAAAATTTCTAAAGAAAAGGTCCTAACTTTATCTTGTTCGGAAAGTAGAAGTCAGCACAAAAATAAAGAGATAGTGATTAAACGTTTTTTTGAATTAATTAAAAAAAGTTTGAAAAAACCTAAAGTTCGTAAAGCAACCAAACCTACTAAATCTAGCATTCAAAAAAGATTAGATAAAAAGAAAAAACTAGCATTTAAAAAGGCTTTCCGAAGAAAGCCCGACTTATAGTTATAATGTTTCTAATTCCTTCAATAAATTTTCAGCACT
Organism: uncultured Lutibacter sp.; assembly: GCF_947495725.1. Taxonomy (GTDB): domain Bacteria; phylum Bacteroidota; class Bacteroidia; order Flavobacteriales; family Flavobacteriaceae; genus Lutibacter. The sequence continues at coordinate 23,644 of NZ_CANLZZ010000001.1, forward strand.
TGTTGTTGCTCTTTTATATTTTTTAAAAACCCACCTTGAAATAACATATAAAAATACAAATCCAAAAGGAATATACCACAACCAAACTTTGGATTCTAAAAACAAATCTTTATTATTCATTAATTTTCCTGCAACAGGTAAACAAACCAAAACTAAGATAAAGCTTAAATAAAAACTTACTTTTTGAATTAAAACAAATTGCTTTTTACTTTTGGCAAACTTTTCTATAGATTGTTTGTAATTGTTATTTGACATATCTAATTTTTGCATTCCAAAAATTGACCTAAGCGATAAAATTGGTAAAATAATACAAAATAAGGCTGTAAATAAACCGCTCAGTTGCATATACCAAGTATCTAGTTTGCCAAAATTTATAAAAATATAAATTGCCCCAGCAAAACAAATTACTGTTCCAATAGTTTCTGGAATTGATATTAATTTTAATTTATTATTGTATTTTTCTTGTGTCATATCTATTATTAATTTATCTGTTAATATCTTTTGCTTTTTAATGTCTTTAGACATCTTATCCCATTGATTTTTTATTTCTTCTAAATCCATAATTTTGCTATTTTATAATTTGAGATTTTAACTTTTGTTTTATCCTATTTAATCGAGTTCCAACATTAGTTGGTGTAAATCCTGTTATTTCAGAAATTTCATTATAATTTTTTCCTTCCAAGAACAACAGAATAATTCCCTTCTCAATAGTATTAAGCAGTTTAATATGCCTATATAATAATTGAATTCTTTCATCCATTAAAGTATCTATATGGTCAATTTTATTTAACAAAACTTTTTCAAACTGTATTGTTTTGCCTTTCTTTTGTTCCTTTTTTAAATGAGTAATAGATGTATTAAGAGCTACTCTATATATCCAAGTACTTATTTTAGAATCTCCTTTAAAACTTCCAAAAGATTTCCATAATTGATAAACAATTTCTTGATATAAATCTTTCTGATGCTCCTTTGTATAAGCATATGTAAGGGTTATTTTAAAAATAATCCCTTCGTTTTCTTTTATAATTTTTATAAACTCTTGTTGATTTTGCATTTAAAAAATAATTATACTCTATTAGTACTGATAACCCTTATTTTATCACAAAATAATTTATTTTATTTTAATTTTGTTTGAATTCAAAATTATTAAGTAGCTTTGCAGCATCTCAAAAGGGGTGCCGAAAACGGCTGAGATCAAACCCATTGAACCTGAACAGGTAATGCTGTTAAGGGAAGTAAAGCGAAGAATTCGCTTGGGAAGTGTAATTTATTCAAAACATCGATTAATTACCTCTTTTTAAATCGTTTTATTTAAAAAAAATGAAACAATTTTTAAAACAGAACATTAAAAAAGTGAAGATTTTAGTAGCTTTTTTAATAATTGCAACTACTGCAAATGCACAAGAAACATTTACCATTTCGGGAAAAGTGGTAGATAAACAAGAAAGTATTCCAGGAGCAAGTATTATTGTAAAAGGAACAAAAAAAGGAACTTCGACCGACTTAAATGGTAATTTTACTTTAAAGCTTAGCAAAGGAAATTATATTTTGGTTGTTAGTGCCTTAAGCGAACCTAAAGAAGTACAAGTAAATCTTACTAAAAACACTTCGATAACCATAGATTTATCTGATAGTTTTTTAAAATTAGATGAAGTATTGGTTTCTGCCGTTCGTGTAAAACCTTCTTCACCAGTAACACATAGCAATGTTACTAAAGAAGATTTAGAAAAACGTAATTTAGGACAAGACATTCCTGTTTTGTTAAATTACCTACCTTCTGTAACAAGTTCATCCGATGCCGGAGCTGGTATTGGATATACTTATATTAGAGTAAGAGGTTCTGACGCTTCTAGAATTAATGTAACTTTAAACGGAATACCTTACAACGATACCGAAAGCCAAGGTACATTTTGGGTCAATTTGGGGGATTTCACCTCATCAACTCAAAGTATGCAATTACAACGTGGTGTAGGTACTTCAACAAATGGTTCTGGTGCTTTTGGGGCAAGTTTAAATTTATTAACTGATGCAATTTCTGATGAAGCTTACGGTGAAATTAGTAGTGCTATAGGCTCTTATAACACCTATAAAAATACTGTTAAATTTAGCACAGGTAAAATAAATGACCATATAGAAATTGCTGGACGTTTTTCTAAAATTGACTCAGATGGCTATGTTGACAGAGCATTTTCAGATTTAAAATCGTACTTTTTACAAGGATCGTACGTAGATGAAAATACCTTAATTAAGGCTATTACTTTTGGTAATAAAGAAAAAACTTACCAAGCTTGGTATGGCTTAACTGCTGAAGAATTAAAGGAAGACCGAAAACAAAACCCTTACACTTACGATAATGAAACTGATAACTACTGGCAAGACCATTATCAATTGCACTGGAATGAAACATTAAACGATAATTGGTCTACAAATCTGGGATTAAACTATACCAAAGGGAAAGGATATTTTGAGCAATATAAAGAAGGAAGCGCAGTTTCAAAATACAACAATATTGTTGAAGCTACCGGAACGGATTGGTACGGAAGTCCTGCAACTGATTTAATTGTAAGACGATGGTTAGATAATGATTTTTACGTTTTAAACTTTAATGCCAACTATAAAAATGAAGATTACGAAGTAATATCAGGAATTTCGGCGAGTAACTATAAAGGAGACCACTTTGGAGAAGTTATTTGGGCAAAACAATTGGCTGAAAATGCAAATATTAGAGATCAATATTATTTTAGTGACGCAACAAAAAATGAATTTAGTATTTATTCAAAAGCATCATTTAAAATAAATGAAAGCTTAAGCGCCTTGGTTGATATTCAAGGACGTTTTGTTAATTACAAAACCGATGGTTTAACTTCAGATAGAGACAATTTAAATATTGATAAATCATACAGTTTTTTCAATCCTAAAGTTGGTTTAACTTATAAAATAAATAACAATAACAGTATTTACACATCTCTTGCAAGAGCTAACAGAGAACCTAATAGAGACGATTTTAAAAATGGTCCAGATGTGCAAAATGAAACTTTAAACGATATTGAGTTAGGATGGAGATTAAAAAATGAAACTATTAGCTTAAATACTAATTTTTATTATATGTTATATAAAAATCAGTTAATTCAAACTGGAGGTTTAAATGATGTTGGTGAGTATTTAAGAGAAAACGTTGAAGATAGTTATCGTTTAGGACTTGAAATTGATGCAAATATTAAACTTTTAGAAAAGCTTTCCATAAGTCCAAACCTAACAATTAGCTCCAATAAAATTAAAAACTTTATTTTAGAAAGAGATGATACAAGTATAAACATTGGAACTACAAATATTGCATTCTCGCCAGATATAATTGCAGGAAATTCAATAAACTATCAACCTGCAAAAAATTTAAATATTAGCTTATTATCAAAATTTGTTGGAGAACAATATATGAGTAATACAGATACTGAAGCCTCAAAACTTGATAGCTATTTTACAAGTGACTTTAATTTAACTTATGAAATAAAGCCAAATTCAATATTTAAATCTATTGTGCTGTCGGCTCTTATTAATAATATATTTAATAAGGAATATGTAGATCGAGGATATACATATTTGGATTATTGGTCAACTCCGGGAAATTCTTTTGAAGTCCAAGGATACTATCCACAAGCAACAAGAAACTTTTTGGTTGGAGCAACTTTTAAGTTTTAAAAGGAAAATGTTATGAAAGAGAAAAGCCTGAGTGTTTTACATTCAGGCTTTTCTTTTTTTAAACTTCAATTCCTTTCATCATTTTATTCCAATATAAATAAGGAAGTCCATATTTCTTAAGCATCCATAAACGCCAATGTTCTTTAGAAGAATCGCTTAACAACATTGGAAATTGTTTCAATTTTGGATCTGGCATAAAATTCTTTTCATAATCAAATTCGGCCAATACCATTTTTCCATATCCGGTAATTAATGGACAAGATGTATATCCGTTGTATTCTCTTGAAGAAAGTGATTTCGATTCAATTAAATTTAAAATATTTGCTACAACAACAGGAGCCTGTTTTCTAATAGCTGCACCTGTTTTTGATGTTGGTAAATTAGAAACATCGCCTAAACTAAAAATATTGTTAAACTTTGTATGCTGCATTGTTTTAGAATCAACACTTACCCATCCGGTTTCGGCTGCCAAAGGAGAATTTCTAATGAAATCTGGAGCGCATTGAGGAGGAGCAAGATGCATCATATCAAAATGAATTCCATACCTATTTCCTTCTCTTGTAACTTTAACATCTTTATAATTATATTGAATATCCCTATCCAATGAGGCCTCATCTCCATCAGCAATTGTAACACAACCACCAGCTGTTAAATCTTTATCTATTTCATACCAAGCTATTTTTTTATCTGCATCAACTTTTACTAATTTATGAAAAAAGCGAACATTAATATCTTTTTTATCAACTACTGTCATTAAGGTATCAGCAATAATTTTAACTCCAAAAATAGATCCGCTAGGTAAAGCAAAAATAATATCAGTATTATCTCTAATACCTGTTTTTTTAAAATATTCTTCTGCTAAATACATTATTTTTTGTGGAGCACCTCCGCATTTTATAGGTGTTGTTGGCTGCGAAAATAATGCAGTACCACCTTTAAAATTTTTCAGTGTATCCCATGTATGTTTTGGATTGGTGTAATTGCTACATACAATACCTTTATCCATGGCTTCTTTTAATCCTTCAACCAATTCCGGAGCAATTTTAAGTCCTGGAACAACTACTAAATAATCATAGGTAAACTCATTTCCTGTTTTAGTAATTACCTTGTTTTTTTCTGGTTCAAAAGTTTCAGCAAATTCTTTAATCCATTTAACTCCTTTTGGAATTAATGAAGCCATAGGCTTAGCTGTTTTTTGAAAATTATATGTATTTGCACCAACCAAGGTCCAGGCTGGTTGATAATAATGTGTTTCTGATGGTTCAATAACACCAATTTTTAATAAAGGAGATTTCTTTTTTAACATTGAAGAAACCATTATACCTGCAGTTCCTCCTCCTATTACTAAAACTTGAAAATGTTTTGGCATTGGCTTTGAATTTAAAATTAGCAATTAATTTGATTGGGAAATTATTAAAAATAAAACTATTTTATGTGATTTTAGTCACGCAAAATAGTTCTATTTATTTGAACTCATATTATTACTTAACTTCACAAGTATTCATCCTAAAAATTGAATATAATGGACAACTACCAACAAGTGTTGTAATTAATAAAATTGCTGAAATTATATACAATAATGTCTGCACCCATGAAGTTTCAATTTCTGTTGAAAAAGCAAAATAACCAATAGCAACTCCCAAAATCATCCGTACAATTCGATCGGTACTTCCTAAATTTCTTCTCATTTTTTTAGTTTGTAATATTCTAATTGAAATTACGAAAAATCTTTTATTTTAAAACTAAAATCCATAAGTTATTTTTGCATCTCTTATTTGTTCAGCTTCTGTTGTTTCTGGAAAAAGAAAATACTTTGGAGCTATTATAGGTTTTATTTGTCCTATATAAATTATTGTAATTGAAGTAAAAGGAAATTTTCCTTTCGTCATTTTAATCAATATCTTTTCTCGTTCTAAATATTCAGAATCATTTTTATCAATTATGTTTGCCTTACCTTTTATCTGAAACCCCTTTTGGACAAGAATATCTATAAAACTAATGCATACATTATTTTGTTCTTCTATATTCTTTATGGTTTGAGGTGATGCAATATTTGCAATTATTATTTCATCCTTTCCAAAATAATTGAATATTTCTTTTGGAGAAACATTGGGAATATTGTTTGCTGACACAGTTGCAAGCCAACATAAAACGCTTTTATCAATACAATTTTTAATTTCTTTTGTTAATTCCATTTTCCTTAGATTAAATAAAACAATAAGAAATTATAATTGATTTTTATTGTTAATATTTACGAATGACCTTTTACAACAATTTTCATTACTTTCAAATTTAACTTAAAAAAATTAAAAATTTGAATTAGAAAACACGACCTCATAAATTTAACCATTCTTGTTGGTTCTGTACCATAAGACATATTACTATAAGGTATATTTTTATCTAAACTTTTATTCATAATAAAAAAAATTATTCTGGAATTAGCCACCAAAAAGGTTTTGCTTTTGCCTTGTAAATAAACATGTAGTGCATAAATAATTTCATCCAATGACCTGCAGTACCAACTACACCAACCGTATCATTTATATTTCTCCCCCACTTCGGATATTTTTCCCAATCTTGTACAATTGGATTAACTGTCATAACAGCAGCTTGTCCTTTTCTTATTCCGTAACCAGCAGAAACAATACAAGCAGCTCCCATTTTAGCCATAGAAGCTTCATGTGGATGATCTTTTTTTCCAGTTTTTATTTGATAAATAATATTCTGAGCTACTATTTTTCCAATTACACCTGAAGGCATTCCTGTTCGTGGAGGTGTTGGAAATATTTTTGTTCCATTTGGGCTTTGCATTGGTTTAGACATTGCATGTGGTGGTGCAAAAGCAATTCCTGCAGCATACATATTTTTATAATTTACACTTTGGTAAATTAAAGGCCAATCTTTTGCACTCCATTCTTCATAGGGCTTGGATGAATAATCAGCATCAACTTTCATCATTCCATTACCTGCAAATACTTCATTACTTATATTTCTTCCATCTTTTCCAAAAGCTTTCATTCCTGCACCAGCAAAACCGGGTATTAACATTGCAAAATCAAATTCTTTTGTTGCTAAATCACCATCTAATGTTTCGTAATAAACTAATCCTTTTTCCACCTTAGAAACGCCGGCTTGCTTAATCCAACGAATTCCATATTCTTTTAAAATGGATTCTGCAAAAATTTTGGTTGGTGTTATGTATCCATTTCGTTTAATATATGCACCTCCCATACCAAAATCACCTAATTCATATTCATTAGTAATCCACCATAAATCGGCTAAGTGATTTAGTTTTCTTTTATTTATTTCAAAAGCAATATTTAAAATATACTCAAATGCTGCTCCTTGGCAGGTTGCCATAGGATGTCCAGTTCCAACTAAAAAAGTTTGCTTTTCGCCGTTTTCCATTTTTTTGAAAGATTTTTGTAAATCTTCCCAGGCGTGGGCTGCGTGATTATAAGTACATACTGATTGTGTAAACTTTTTTGGACCTAAACCTTCAGTTGCTTCAAAATTTAATTTTGGACCAGTAGCATTTATTAAATAATCATAAGTTACTTTTTCTTCAACATCCTTTTTATCTTCAGTAACATATTTAATTTTTACAAAGCCTTTCTCATTTTCTGAATCTCCTTCGGGATGAATAGCAACAGCAAGGGCTTGTTTATAATTCACTCCCATTTTTTTATAAACTGGTTCTAACTTAAATTTTACTTGGTTTGGAGTCATTAATCCAACTCCAACCCATATATTAGAGGGCACCCATTGAAAATTACTATTTGGTGAAACCATAACAACTTCGTGTTCTTCCTTTAAGTATTTACTTAAATAGGATACTGCTGTATGTCCTGAAATTCCAGCTCCTAAAACAACAACTTTAGCCATAATTCACTAATTAAATGTTATACTCCAAACACCTCTAACATCCCCTTCACTATAACCTGTAGCAATATCAAAAGGGTAAATAGATTTTATAATTGAATCTGTTTTAACTGTCATTGTTTCATTAACTTTTCCATGACATGTTAAACATTTTGCTTGGACAATTATTGGTGCGTAAAAGTGTTTCTTATTTTCTAAATCGATTTCTACTATTGGTAGTAATTCCTCTCCATTCTCTTTTGATTGTTTATAAGCTTCTATTACCTCCAGTTCTCTTTCTTTAGGTTCTATTTTACAGCTTCTTAACTGATCTGAGGATCTTTTGACAATTGCATTGTGTTTTTTAGATAATTCATCTAGAATATTTAAGGCTTCATCCTTACAAAAAGGTATTGCTTTCGCTGGACCACCTGCTTTCATTTGAGTCATTAAATTTGTACTCAATTCATTAAATGATGCCTGGGCAATTTCATTTCCCTTTACCATGTATTCTTGTTTCTCCTTTTCAGAAAAACCTTTATTACATGAAATAAAACTTCCAAAAAATAAAATTAATAGTAACTGTTTCATTCTTTTACAATTGTTAATTTGTTTCTATACCAATTTGAAATACCACCTTGTAAATCATAGATTTGTGTAAAACCTAAATTAGCTATTTTTTTTGAAGCTGAAGAAGTTCTACTACCCGAACGGCAGTATATAAATATTGGTTTTGACACATCGTATTTTGCTATTTGTTCTAAAAAACTTTTATCGTATAAATTAATATTAATGGCACCTGCAATGTGTCCTTGTTCAAATTCACGCGGAGTTCTAATATCAATTAATGTATTATTTTGAATTTTATCTTTAAATTCTATTGGTGTAACAACGTTTATTATACCAGATTGAGTCACTGTTTTAGAAGGTTTAGGATTTTTACATCCAAAACTAATAACAGCTATAAAAAAGATGAATGTTTTTAATAAATTTATGTTCATGTTTTTGATTTTATACAAATGTAATTTTACAAAGATAAACTGTAGTAACCAATGTTACTAAACAAAAAAAGGGGAGCTAAATAACTCCCCTAACATTAAATAAAAAGAACATTTACAATAATGTAGTAGGACAAACGTAATCTGTTAATTTTACATCTGTATCCTTAATATCTTTAAATCCACCTCTTACATCTGTAACATTTTTAACTCCGTTTGCCTTAAATATAGACGCGGCAATTAGCGAACGATATCCGCTTGCACAATGTAAAAAGTATTCTTTATTTGGATTAATTTCTGCGAAATTTGTATGAATAAAATCTAATGGAAAATTTTCTACACCAACTACATGTTCCGATAGATATTCAGATTCTTTTCTTACATCAACAGGTGCATCCATTGTGCCTTTTTTTAATCTATTTGCAAATTCAATTGCAGAAATAGATCCAATTTTATCAACTTTGTGACCTGCAGCCAACCAAGAGTGAATTCCTCCTCTTAAATAACCCTGAACATTATCGTAACCTACACGTGAAAATCTTGTAACAACTTCATGTTCTCTACCTTCTTCGGCAATAAAAATTATTTTTTGGTTTATTTCTTTAATTAAAGCTCCAACCCAAGGTGCAAAACCACCTTCTACCCCAATATACCAAGCTCCAGGAACTGTTCCTTCTTCAGCGTATAGTTCTTTCGATCGAGTATCAACAACTAAAATATCATCCTGTTCACTTAATTCTTTAAAAGAATCTGCATCAATTGGAGTTGTTCCTTTTTTCAAAATTTCATCAATACTTGTATTAATGCCTTTATTCATTCTAACATTATTTCCAAAATACTGTGGTGCAGGTTTTAAACCTGTAGTTACTTCTTTAATAAATTCTTCTTTTGTCATATCAGCTCTAAGAGCATAGTTGGTTTTCTTTTGATTACCTAAAGTATCAAAAGTTTCTGAGCTCATATTTTTTCCACAAGCGGAACCAGCTCCATGATTAGGATATACAATAATATCATCTGGTAAAACCATTATTTTATTTCTCAAAGAATCGAATAAATGACCTGCTAAATCATCTTGTGTCATATCTGATTTTACTGCCAAATCTGGACGACCAACATCACCTATAAACAAACAATCGCCTGTAAAAACATAAGGTGTTTTTCCTTTCTCGTCAATTAATAAATATGAGGAAGATTCCATTGTATGCCCTGGAGTATGCAACAGTTGTAATGTAAGCTTTCCTATTTTAAATTTTTCGCCATCCGTACCTTGGTGAATTTCATAGTTTGGGCGCGCATTAGGCCCAAAAACAATAGTTGCACCAGTTTTTTTTGCTAGATCAACTTGACCAGAAACAAAATCGGCATGAAAGTGAGTTAAAAATACATACTTTATTTTTGCTCCATCCGCTTTTGCCATTTCAATATATGGTTCCGTTTCTCTTAAAGGATCAATAATTGCAGCTTCACCGTCAGAATGAATATAATAAGCCATTTCTGCTAAGCAGCCCGTAAACAATTGTTCTACTTTCATAATTATTTGATTTTAATTCGATTATACCTAATTGGAGTACTTCAAAGCTACAAGAAACTTTTCTTATATTTGTAACCCAGATTACATAATTAAAAAAATTAAGTTTTTTTTAATTATTGGTTTGTTTAATGTAATTTGAAAATTTGTAGTCGGTTTCCAAATTTTTCTTACGTTCATTATAGCTATCTACAGCTTCTTGGATACTCATAAAGCAATTGGTATATCCTATATTACTCATGATCCCGCTTTTTTCTAAAACGTCTCTAACTGGCCCCTTCATTCCACTAAAAACAATTTCAATATGTAGACTCTTATATCTTTTAATTAAATCTTTTAACATATACACTCCAGAGCTATCTATACTGTTAATGCTTTCACCATCAATTATTATTAGCTTTAATTTTTCTCCTTTTTGAGCAATAAACTCTTCCAATTTATCTTTAAAATAATTGACATTCGCAAAATAAATTTGAGCATCAAATCGTAATATTAATAATTCATCACTTGTTTTTAAAAGGCCTTCAAACCTGCTCACATTTCTATAAAAATGGGTGTCAGGAATTTGTCCAAGTATTGCTACATGTGGTTTAGTGCTTCTATATATTAGCATTGCTAAGGATAGGGTAATTCCAATAAAAATACCTTCTTTAATTCCAATTGTTGCTGTTACTATTAGAGTAATATTTAAGATAATTAATTCTCTTTTTGAATAATTTAATAACTGTCTTGGTACCGTAAAATCTAGTAACCCAAAAACAGCCACAACAATTATTGCACCTAAAACCGATTTAGGTAAATAATAAAATATTGGCGTTAAATACAGTAGCGTAAATCCAACTACTAAACCAGATATTATGGCCGCCAATGGTGTTTTAGCTCCAGCTTGGTTATTAACTGCTGTTCTAGACAATCCACCGGTTCCGGGATAGGTTTGAAAAAATGATCCTACAATATTTCCTAAACCAAGAGCTATTAATTCTTGATTAGGTTTTACTTTATAATTATCGTGTTTTAATTCAATGGCTTTAGCAACTGAAATAGCCTCTAAAAAACCAATAAAAGATAATGTTAATGCAATTGGAAATAAAGATTCCAGTGTTGACATTTCGAATTTAGGAATTATAAACTCTGGTAATCCTTTTGGAATTTCCCCCAATATTTGAACCCCATATTGATCTAATTTAAATAGTTTAACCACCAATATTCCTAAAACCACAACAATTAATGCCGCTGGTACTTTTGTGGTTAAACGTTTAAAAAAAACCAAAATAATTATTGAAATAACACCTATTCCAAATGTTAACCAATTTATTTCAGATATATGTTTGAAGGCATCCATAATTAAATTATGAATTCCATTATCTCTATCCATTTGAATACCCAGTAAATTTTTTAACTGATTAAGTCCAATAATTAATGCCGCTGCAGAAGTAAATCCACTTATTACCGGTCTAGATAAAAAATTTACTAAAAAGCCTAATTTAAAAAAACCAAAAGCAACTTGCAAAACTCCCATCATAAAAGCTAAAAGAATAGCGAACTCAATAAAATGCTGGGATCCAATCTCTGCTAAAGCTGCAACTCCAGAAGCTACAATTAACGAATCCATTGCTACAGGACCTACAGCTAATTGTCTTGATGTTCCAAAAATAGCATATACTATTTGAGGAATCATTGCAGTATACAACCCATAAATTGGCGGTAAGCCGGCTATCATAGCATATGCAATTCCTTGTGGAATTAGCATAATTCCAACCGTTAAACCGGCTCCCAAATCCCCCTTAAACCATTCTTTTTTATAGCTTGGAAGCCATTCAAGTATCGGAATATATTTTTTAAAATTCATTGTTTTAAACTTTACTACATTCGTTAAATATTCTTGTAGTACACCCTGCACAAATTTCTGGATCTAACTTTGGGTAAATTGTATCAATTGCGGTGTTTTTATCTTTAAAGAAATTTTCCGGACCTATTATTTTCATAAATCCTCCCTTCCTAAGAACATCTTGACTAATAATTTTTAATCCAACAAAATAAATATCTCCACCTCTCTTGCGCCATTTCAATGTTTCTTGCATTAACCATTCTGCACCAGCTAAATCAACAAAGTTTACTCCTGTAGAAATAATTAATAAATTTTTTCTTTTATCGTTTTCATATAAATCTGTAAAAAAATCGGAGATAACCTCAATGGCTCCAAAATAGATAGAACCATCAATTCTTATAATTTTTAACTGTTCACATTCTTTTGCTGAATCATCTCTTATTACATAAAGTAACTTACCATCTTTATTTTTACCGAATACAGCAATATGTGGTTTTGAAGTTCTTTCTAAATAGAAGAATAACGAAATTATTATTCCCGAAAACAATGCTGTTTCTAATTCAAAAAACAAAGTACCTAATAATGTTACTGCTAAAACTATAAATTCTCTTTTACTACTTCTTATAATTTGCTTTATGTGATGAACATCAATTAAACTATATCCAATCATTAGTATTATCCCTCCCATAGCTGGGATTGGTAAATATGATGCATATTCAGCAAAAAACAAAACAACTATCATTAATCCTATTGCGGCAACAATGGCTGAAAATGGTGTCTTTGCTCCAGCCTGGAAATTTACACTTGATCGTGTAAATGAACCCGAACTAACATATGAAGAGAAAAAACTTGAAATAATATTAGTTAGGCCTTGCCCAATAAATTCTTGGTTGTTGTCTAACTTTTGATGAGAGTGTAGCGCTATGGATCTTCCAATTGAAACAGCTTCAACTAAACCAAGTAAAGCCAATATTACTGCTCCAGAGCTCAACATTTTTACATTTTCAAAATTAAAATCGGGAATCATAAACGGAGGTAAATTTGATGGAACAAAACCAACGGTTTCAATACCAAGTTTTTCTCCACCTATTAAAAATGTTACCACACTTCCCAAAATCATTGCAATTAACATATGTAATTTTGAAAGTATCTTTATATATTTTTTAATAATTATTGCAACTAGCAAAGTTCCTAAAGCAACAGCTAAAACGTAAACATTAGTTTCTTCAATATGTTTAACAATATGCACTAAAATTTCATAAAACGAACTACCTAGTGGCACTTTAATACCAAAAACATGTTTTAATTGTTTCACAGCAATTAAAATACCCGCGCCAGCAGCGAAACCAATTACAACAGAATTTGAAACAAAATTCACCAGCTTACCCATTTTTGCTAACCCCATTAACAACTTTATAATTCCTGCCATAAATGAAATTAAAATTGCTAATGAAATATATGCTTGTAATTCGGTTTCAGGGCTTACATATTTACTAATAATTGCAAATACAACAATTGAACTTGTAGTTGTTGGTCCGGATATTAAATGATAAGATGATCCAAATAGAGCAGCAATTACTGGAGTTATCATTGCTGTATAAAAACCATATACTGGTGGTAATCCTGCAATCATAGCAAATGCAACTGCCATAGGTATCACTACTATTGTTCCGGTTAATCCAGCAATTAAATCGCTTTTCCAAGTTTGTTTAACTAGCGGAAGCCATTTTAAAAAAGGAAATATCTTATTTAAACTCATATGTTGAAATTTAGAGTTTTAATTTACACAAAAGTACGTTGATAAAATATTAGTATTGTGACACAAGTCACATTGTTTAAAATAATTCTCCTTGAGTTCTTCCTTTGGTTCTTCCCAAATGAGTATAAGCCAATTCCGTTACCTCTCTTCCTCGTGGAGTTCTCATAATAAAACCCTCTTGTATTAAAAATGGTTCATAAACTTCTTCAATAGTCTCAGAATTTTCGCCTACCGCTGTTGATAATGTGCTAATACCAACTGGTCCTCCTTTAAATTTATCGATAATAGTTGTTAATATTTTATTATCCATTTCATCTAAACCATGAGCGTCCACATTTAATGCTTTTAAAGCATATTTGGCTATTTCAATAGAAATTGATCCTGTGCCCTTAATTTGTGCAAAATCACGTACTCTTCTAAGAAGTGCATTGGCAATTCTTGGAGTTCCTCTACTTCTTCCTGCAATTTCAATAGCTGCTTCCATTGTAATAGGAACTTTTAAAATTAAAGCACTTCTTTGAACAATTGTTGTTAACAATTCACTACTATAATATTGCAGTCTACTACTAATTCCAAAACGGGCTCGCATAGGTGCTGTTAGCAATCCCGATCGTGTTGTTGCACCTATTAATGTAAAAGGCTCTAAATCTATTTGTACAGTACGAGCATTTGGTCCGGATTCAATCATAATATCAATCCGGTAATCTTCCATCGCAGAATATAGGTATTCCTCAACTATTGGACTTAACCTATGAATTTCATCAATAAACAAAACATCACGTTCACTTAAATTTGTAAGCAAACCAGCTAGATCTCCCGGTTTATCTAATACAGGACCAGATGTAATTTTTAATCCAACACCCAACTCATTAGATAAAATGTGTGCTAATGTTGTTTTACCTAAACCTGGAGGTCCATGAAACAAAGTATGATCTAAAGCTTCTTCTCTTTGGTTTGCAGCTTCAACAAATATTTTTAAATTTTCTAAAACCTGCTCCTGTCCAGTAAAATCATCAAAACTTAATGGTCTTAATTTTTTTTCAACATCGAATTCTTCCGATGTGAAATTTTCTTTATCAGGGTTTAAGTTTTCATTCATAAAAACAAAGATAGCAGAAATAAAAAACCTTTCTAAAAAATTAGAAAGGTTTTCAATATTATATTAAAATTGACATTTATGATTCTTCTTCTCCTTCTTTTAAAGGAGTTGTTTGACAAACAAAATCTTCTTCATAACCTGGCTTGCTATAATCATATGCCCAACGTTGAACAGCTGGAATTTCACCTGGCCAATTTCCATGAATATGTTCCACTGGTGTAGTCCATTCTAAAGTATTAGATCTCCATGGGTTTTGCTCTGCCTTTTTACCTTTATAAATACTAATAAAGAAATTAGCTAAGAAAATAATTTGTGCTGAACCACCTAAAATAGCAAATAAGGTTATTACAATATTTACATCTGCTACATCATCAAACAACGGGAATGCTGTATTAGAATAATATCTACGTGGTAATCCTGCCAAGCCAATAAAATGCATTGGAAAGAAAACTCCATACGCAGCAACAGCAGTAAGCCAGAAATGCCAATAACCTAATGTTTTATTCATCATTTTACCATACATTTTAGGAAACCAGTGATACACACCCGCAAACATTCCATAAATTGCAGATACCCCCATTACTAAATGGAAATGAGCTACTACAAAATATGTGTCGTGAACATTAATATCTAATGCACTATCCCCTAACACTAAACCTGTTAAACCTCCTGAAATAAATGTTGAGACCAATCCAATTGAAAACAGCATTGCAGGATTCATTTGTAAATTTCCTTTCCAGAGCGTTGTTATATAATTAAAAGCTTTTACAGCTGATGGAATTGCAATTAATAAAGTTGTAAATGTAAACACAGAACCTAAAAATGGATTCATTCCAGATACAAACATATGATGACCCCAAACTATTGTTGATAAAAACGCAATAGCTATAATTGAACCAATCATTGCTCTATATCCAAAAATTGGTTTTCTTGAATTTGTAGAAATAATTTCGGAAGTTATTCCTAAGGCTGGTAATAAAACAATATAAACCTCTGGATGCCCTAAAAACCAAAACAAGTGTTCAAATAATACAGGTGAACCACCTTGGTAATGTAAAACTTCTCCTTGAATAAAAATATCAGATAAATAAAACGATGTTCCAAAACTTCTATCAAAAATTAACAATAATGCTGCAGACAAAAGAACTGGAAACGAAACTACACCAATAATAGCAGTAATAAAGAAAGCCCAAATTGTTAAAGGCAATCTTGTCATTTTCATACCAACTGTTCTTAAATTTAAAACAGTTACAATATAATTTAATGCACCTAATAATGAAGAGGCTATAAATATAGCCATTGATACCAACCAAAGTGTCATTCCTAAACCTGAACCTGGAATTGCTTGTGGCAATGCACTAAGAGGTGGGTAAATTGTCCAACCTGCTGATGCGGGTCCTGCTTCAATAAACAAAGAAATAACCATTAATAAACTTGACAAAAAGAATAACCAATAGGAAACCATATTCAAAAACCCCGAAGCCATATCTCGTGCCCCAATTTGTAATGGTATTAATAGGTTACTAAATGTACCACTTAATCCTGCCGTTAATACAAAAAACACCATTATAGTACCATGTATTGTAACTAAAGCAAGATAAATATCTGGAGACATAACTCCTCCATCTTGATGATGCCCTAAAAAGGCCTCAATAATTGAAAATGACCTTTCAGGCCAAGCTATTTGCAAACGAAATAACATTGACATAAATACACCTATAATTCCCATGAAAATACCAGTAACTAAATACTGTTTAGAAATCATTTTATGATCAGTACTAAATATGTACTTGGTTACAAATGTTTCTTTATGATGATGATCTGACATATTATATTTTTTTAGTAAGGTAGTAGTTAATTTTATTGAACAACTTGCGCCATAGTTTTTTGACTATTTAACCAAGAATTAAATTGGGCTTCTTCTTCCACCACAATTTTCATTTGCATATTGTAGTGCGATGCACCACAAATTTTATTACACAATAATAAATAATCAAACTCATAAGGGTCTTCTCCTTTTTCAGCTCTTATTTCATTTATATTATCAACTTTCGCAATTGTCTTTTCATTTAACCTCATTTCTTCCGTGGTCATAGATGGTGTAAATGCAAATTGAGTTACCATTCCAGGAACACAATTCATTTGAGCTCTAAAGTGAGGCATATAAGCAGAGTGTAAAACATCTTGTGAACGAAACTTAAATATAACTTTACGTCCTTTTGGCAAATGCAATTCTCTAACAGGTATATCATCCAAAGCATTCTTATCTGACATATCAACACCCATCGTGTTAATACCCTTGATATTTCTAACATTAGCTAAACCTAGTTCATTGTCTTTTCCAGCATAACGTGCTTCCCACTGAAATTGTTTTGCATACACTTCAACAATTAATGGATTTTCAGCATCTGAAGAATCCATAACATCAATCCATACAGATAATCCATACAGTACCATACCCGCCAAAACTACTGCTGGTATTACTGTCCAAATTAGTTCTAATTTATGACTATCTGCATAAAATAACGCCTTTGTTCCTTTTACTCCTCTATATTTAAAAGCGAAATAAAACAATAAGAATTGGGTAATAGCTTGTACTACCAAAATCAAGACCATTGTTACCATATAAAGAGTGTCATACCTTTCACCTTCCAATGAAGCTGCATCAGGTAATAATAATGCTGAATATTTTACAAATGAAAATATCATTAACCCGTAAAAGAATACTCCAAAAACAGCAAATAAAATTCCTTGAATATTGTTATCTTTTTCAGTTGCAATAACACTTTTTAGTTTTAAGATACTAGCTACTTGCCATATGGCCACGGCAATAACTATTGCCAGTAAAATATAGAGTAATGCTGTCATTTTATGTTTTTAATTTTTTTAGTGGTGTCAAATATAAAAAAAATCCTGAATTTATAACAATTCAGGACTTTTTTCTAAATGTTTTTTAACTATTAATAGTGAAAATGCTCACTTTCCTTAATAAATGGATTTCCTTTTGCTAAAAGTGGTGCTTTTGTTAATGCTGTGAATACTACATATATAAATAATCCTAACACTAATAAAACAGAACTTATTTCTGAAATTCCAAAGAACCATTGGTCACCAACTGTCGCTGGCATAATCATAACAAAAATATCTACATAATGTCCAATTAAAATAATAATTCCTGTACAAACAATAAACCAATTTACACGTTTAAAATCACTATTCATTAACACTAGTAATGGAAATGCAAAATTCAATACTAACATTCCCAAAAATGGTATTTTATACTCACTAAATCGTGAAGCAAAATAGGTAACTTCTTCTGGAATGTTTGCGTACCAGATTAACATAAATTGTGAAAACCATAAATAAGTCCAAAAAATACTAAACCCAAACATAAACTTTGCTAAATCGTGTAAGTGACTATTATTTACAAATTCTAAATACCCTTTTCCTTTTAAATAAATAGATATTAATGCAATTGTAGTTACTGCAGAAACAATCATGCTTGCAAAAACATACCAACCAAATAATGTACTAAACCAATGCGGATCTAAAGACATAATCCAATCCCAAGACATCATAGACTCAGAAACCAAAAAGAATACTAAAAATGCTGCCGAACTTTTAAATAACTTGGTGTAATTACTGTTATCATTAGCCTTATCTTGTGCTAACGTTAATTTTCTTGCATATTGACGATAAACCACCCAACCTATAATATAAATTGCAGCTCTTAATAAAAAGAAAGGTACATTTAAATAACCTGATTTATTTTGAATTAATTCATCATGTGCAACTACATCAGCATCCATCCAAGTAAATAAATGATTCATATGTAGTGATGAAAGCACAAAAAATACAAATAATAAAACTGCTCCAACTGGTAAGTAGGCAGTAATTCCTTCCATAACTCTAAATAACACAACTGGCCAACCAGCTTGTGATGCATGTTGAATTGCATAAAAGGCCAATGTTGCTAATGAAATCATAAAAAAGAAAAACAATGCCACATATAATGCTGACCAAGGTTTGTTTTTTAAATAATGAAAAGCATGCTCTGCATGTGTATCATCAGAATGAGCAGTTTCATGTGATTCGCCATGATTAACATTATCGTGACTTGTCGCAACTTCGCCATGAGAATCATGACTCTCTTGCAACATAACTTTAACATCTTCTACTGAATTAGGTGTAGACAAAAAACCGTAAGCAACACCCAAAAGACCTACAATCATTAAGGCAAATGAAAATGTTTTTAATTTACTTGAAAAGGTATACATATTAATAAATTCTATCTTAGTAAAAGTGTTATTTTAATAATTCTGCTCTAAGCTGTTGAACATACATTGTAACTTGCCAACGTTCTTTAGCTGTTAATTGAGATGCATGAGATCCCATCATATTTCTTCCATGCATAATAACATAATGGATACTTCCTTCTGTTATATCTCTATCCTTATAATTTGGAACCCCTAAAAACTTATCTCTTTTCACTAAGGTTCCATCTCCGGCTCCAGTTTTTCCATGGCAAGACGCACAATAAATATTATACATTTTTTTTCCATTCTCCAAATTAGTTTCGTTAATCTCTAAAGGATTTTTCGAGTCTAATTTTGCAGCCTCATAACCTTCATTTGAATTATCATAATCATAAGGTACTTGACCTCTTGCAATGGTTCCTTCAACAGGTAATTGAGTTGTCATACCATTTGCATAGTTAGGATTTTGTCCATAAGTATCATATCCTACCGACTTATACATATCAGGCATGTATTGATAATTTGGCTTTGTTTTATCACCCCAACATGATGATAATGTAAAAATAAAAGCCAATGCTATTGTTATTTTTAAAATGTTTTTCATTTTAATTTTTACTTTTCAGTTACTTTAATTTCAACAGTTCCAGTATTCTCTAAAAATGAAATCAATGACGCTTCATTTCCATCAACTAATACTTCCATTACAAACATATCATCTGTTGTTCTAGGATCAGGATTTTCTGCTTTTTTAAATGGCCAAAGTCTACTTCTCATATAAAAAGTAATTACCATTAAATGGGCTGCAAAAAACACACTTAATTCAAACATAATTGGAACAAAAGCTGGCATATTTAAAAAGAAACTAAAACTAGGTTTCCCTCCAATATCCTGAGGCCATTGCTCAATCATCATATAATTCATCATCCAAATAGCAAATGAAAAACCAACACATCCGTACATAAAAGCCGTTATTGCAATTCTTGTACCTTTTAGCCCCATTGCTTTATCCAAACCATGAACCGGAAATGGTGTATAAACTTCTTCAATATGATGATTTGCTGCACGAACTTCTTTCACAGCATCCATTAGGACATCATCATCATTATACATTGCTTGTATTACTTTTGAGCTCATATTTACTCTTTATTTTTTTAAATTTTTAGCTTGACCTGCCCAATCGTCACGTTTTGCTCTCCCTTTAAATGAATCTAATAGAGAATCTAACAAATCATATTCTTTATCTGTCATCTTACTTACTTGGTCAAAACTATAAATACCAATATTATTTAATATTCCTTCTAATTTTGGCCCAACACCGCTAATTAATTTTAAATCATCGGCTGTTTGAGTTTCTTTATCGAAAATTCCTAAACTTCCTAGTAAATTATTTTTTTGATCTGAAGAATCATTTGAAACAACTGTTTCAACCTTAACCTTCTTAGCTACTTTAGCAGGAGCAGGATTTTTACCTCCAGCATCTCTATATAATTTATAATTTTCTCCTGAAGATTTCAAAATAGACTTAACCTCAGCCTGCGCAATTACTGGGAACGTTCTTGCGTACAATAAAAATAACACAAAAAAGAATCCAATTGTTCCAACATATATTCCAATATCCACAAATGTAGGTGAGAACATTGTCCAAGATGATGGTAAATAATCTCTATGTAAAGAGGTTACTATAATTACAAATCTCTCAAACCACATTCCAATATTTACAACAATTGATATAATGAATGAGAATGTAATACTTTGTCTTAACTTTTTCGACCACATAAATTGTGGAGAGAATACGTTACAACTCATCATTAATAAATAAGCCCACCAATAAGGACCGGTTGCTCTATTTAAAAAAGCATATTGTTCATATTCAACACCAGAATACCAAGCAATAAATAACTCAGTAATATAAGCACAACCTACAATAGAACCAGTAATCATAATTACTATGTTCATCAATTCAATATGTTGTTTTGTAATATAAGCTTCAAGATTTGAAACTTTTCTCATTATAATTAACAAAGTATTTACCATTGCAAATCCAGAGAATACCGCCCCTGCAACAAAATATGGAGGGAAAATAGTTGTATGCCAACCAGGAATAACTGATGTAGCAAAATCAAATGATACAATTGTATGTACAGAAAGAACTAATGGAGTTGCTAAACCAGCCAACACTAATGAAACTTCTTCAAAACGCTGCCAATCCTTCGCTCTACCAGTCCATCCAAAACTTAATAAACTATAAATTTTCTTTTGAAATGGTCTTACAGCTCTATCACGTAACATCGCAAAATCAGGTAATAAACCTGTCCACCAAAATACCAATGACACGGATAAATAAGTTGAAATTGCAAATACATCCCATAATAATGGAGAGTTAAAGTTAGTCCATAAAGTACCAAACTGATTTGGAATAGGTAACACAAAGTGAGCATTCCATACACGCCCCATATGTATTACTGGGAACAAACCTGCTTGAACAACTGAAAAAATGGTCATTGCTTCTGCAGAACGGTTTATACCCATTCTCCATTTTTGACGGAATAACAACAATACAGCAGAAATTAAAGTACCGGCGTGACCGATACCAACCCACCATACAAAATTTGTAATATCCCAGGCCCAACCTACGGTTTTATTTAAACCCCAAACTCCAATTCCTGTTCCTATAGTGTACATAATTGAACCTACACCCCAAAGGAATGCTAAAAGCGCAATTATAAAAACTGTCCACCATAATTTATTTGCTTTACCTTCAACTGGAGCTGCAACTTCAACAGTGATATCGTGATAGCTTTTATCTCCAATGATTAAAGGTCTTCTAATAGGTGCTTCGTAATGAGACGACATAATCTAATTTAATTATTATCTTTTATTAATATTTTTATGATTCTTAAGTGTTTCTAACCTTTACATGGTAAACTACATTAGGTTTTGTACCAATGTGTTCTAGTAAATGATAGGCTCTTTTATCTTCTGCTAAATGTGCTACAGTATCTTCTTTCTTGTTAATATCTCCAAAAACCATAGCTCCAGTTGAACAAGCTTTAGAACATGCTGTTTCAAACTCATTTGTATTAACAGGTCTTCCTTCTTTTTTAGCTTTTAAAATTGTTGCTTGTGTCATTTGGATACACATTGAACATTTTTCCATAACACCACGAGAACGAACAGTAACATCTGGATTCAATACCATTTTACCTAAATCGTCATTCATATTGTAATCAAATTCACTGTTGTTTGGGTAATTAAACCAGTTAAATCTTCTTACTTTATATGGGCAGTTATTTGCACAATAACGAGTACCTACACAACGGTTATACGCCATATGGTTTTGACCTTGACGTCCGTGTGAAGTTGCAGCAACTGGACAAACTGTTTCACAAGGTGCGTGATTACAATGTTGACACATCACTGGTTGGAAAGCTACAGATGGATTTTCTGAAGGATCTTCCAACTCGGCCATTGTATCTTTATATCCACTTACACCTGTTCCAGCTTCTTTCTTTTCATTATCACCAGCAAAATCTTCTTCATGTGAATAATATCTATCAATACGCAACCAGTGCATATCACGAGATTTTCTAATTTCTTGTTTACCTACTACTGGAACATTGTTCTCAGCATGACAGGCAACAACACAAGCACCACAACCGGTACAAGCATTTAAATCTATTGACAAATTAAAATGATGTCCAATTGATCTATCAAATGAATCCCATAAATCTACTGATGTAGCATCAACTTCATTATGATCTAAAGATACTTTTGGTACTTTATTCCATTCTTTGGAGTCAACTGTATTAAATTCATTTAAAGTTGTTTCCTTTATAATATCACCTCTACCCATTAAGGTATTGTGTAATTGCACACAAGCAAATTCATGTTCACCTGCAACAACTTTTAATGAAACTCCTGTTTGAGTGGTATTAAAATTGTTATAAAACTTGTAAGCATTATTTCCTGTTTGCATTTCAGGTTTAAGTCCTTGTTTACGACCATATCCTAAAGCTAATCCTAGCGAGCCCTTTGCTTGTCCTGGCTGAATTAATGCAGGTAATACTTCTGTTAAACCATTAATTGTAACTTCTACTAAACTTCCATTTAATGCCCCATTTGCAACGTGGTAATTTTCTACACCTATTACTTTGGCATCTGCCTTAGAAATAGTTAAATAGTTATCCCAAGAAGTTCTTGTTATAGGATCTGGCAACTCTTGTAACCAAGGATTATTTGCCATTTGCCCATCACCTAAACCAGTTTTAGTATATAATGAAACCTCAAAATCACTTCCTTCTACTTTTCCTAACTCAGTCCCAGCTTTGTTAATATCAATTTCATTAATAATCAACTCATCTTGTACAACTTGTTCAGCTAAAAATACACCATCGTGTAATGCTTGATTCCAAGATTTTCCAGCTAAAACATCTGTATTCCACAATTCTTTTAAGAAATCATAATAAGAAACAGTACTACCTGTCCATTTTAATAAAGCATCTTGGAACTGACGCGTATTAAATAAAGGCTTTATTGTTGGTTGCATTAAACTGTAGTAACCTTTTTTGATAACAACATCTCCCCAAGATTCCAAATAATGCGGTGTTGCTAATGCATATTGAACCGCATTTGCTGTTTCGTTATCTTGCATTGAAAATGCAACAGATAATTTAACTTTCTTCAACCCTTCAACAAAATCTGCTGAATTTGGTAATGTATAAACTGGATTTGAGTTATTGATAATTACAGCGCCAATTTTTCCAGCATTCATATCTGAAACTAATTGTGTAACCTCAGCATCATTCCCTTTTCTAACATTCTTTGTTGCAACAACATCAATTACTTCACTTGCAATATGATTATTTATTGCCAATGCTAATAATTGTGCGTTTTTATCTTGAATACCAGTAACAACAACTGCTTTTGAACCGGCAGCTTTTATTTCCCCGGCAACCTTATTCACTAAATCATTTAGCGGAGAAGCTTCTCTTGTACTAACACCTTTAACAACTGCTTGATATAATTTTATCAATGCTAAATTTTGTTCAGATGGTTTTACCATTAAACGTTTATCAGCATTTGCACCGGTTAAGGTCATGTTAGATTCAACTTGAATATGACGTGACATTTTTCCATTTTGAGGAACACGTCCTTTTGCGTATCCAGCATCAAAACCTCCACCTTGCCAATCTCCTAGAAAATCTGCTCCAATTGAAACAATAACTTTTGCTTTTTCTAAATTATAATCCGGCAAAGCTCTACTACCATACATTTCTTCAAACGCATCTAAAGCAGCAGATTCCGAAACAGCATCATAAGCTACATGTTGAACATTACCAAAAGCCTCACTAAATTGACCTACTAATTTCTTAGTAGATGGACTTGCACAAGTTGATGTTAATATTGCAATAGGTAATCCAGCTTCTTTAACTTCATTTAATTTTGAAACAATTTGGCTATCCGCATCTGCCCAAGAAATATCCGAACCATTAGCTTTTGGGCCTTTTAATCGAAAACTATCATACAATGATAACACTGAAGCTTGCACACGTGCATTTGTACTTCCGTTTGCTTCTTTATTTGGTTCAATTTTTATTGGACGTCCTTCTCTAACTTTTACTAAAATATTTGCAAAATCAAAACCATCAGCCATTGTAGTGGCATAATATTCCGCCACACCAGGAATAATATCATCTGGCTTAATAACATAAGGAATTGTTTTAACAACTGGACCTTCACAAGCAGCTAATGAAGCAGCTGCTGTTGTAAATCCAACATACTTTAAAAAGTCTCTACGTGTTGTTGAAGAAGCTTCTAAATTTTCTTTATCTCCTAAAAAATCATCAGTAGGAATTTCTTCAACAAACTCGTTTTGTTTTAACGTATCAACAATAGAGCTTTTTGTATTTAGCTCTTCAACACTTTTCCAGTATTTTTTGTTTGATGCCATTTTATATCTTATTATTTACTTCGTAATTACTATTAATAGTGACATTTTCCACATTCTAAACCTCCCATTTGAGCTTCAGTCACTTTCTCTACACCGTACTTTTTGGCTAATTGATCATGAATATTTTTATAATATCCATTTTCTGTCATATCAACTTCAGTTGTTCTATGACAGTCAATACACCAACCCATTGTTAGCGGAGAGAACTGGTACATATCATGCATTTCCTCTACTGGACCGTGACATTTCTGACAGTCTAATCCAGCAACAGTTACATGTTGTGAATGGTTATAGTAGGCAAAATCTGCTAGGTTGTGAATTCTAACCCACTCAATTGGCTTTTGCTCGTAACCTTCAATATATTTTACATTTTCTTTATCCCATCCAACTGCATCGTAAATTTTCTGAATTTCATTATCTAAATCTTCTTTTGAATAATCTCCAAATAATTCACCATTATATTCTGATATAGATTTATGACAGTTCATACAAACATTTGCCGTAGGAATTCCAGACGTTTTACTATGTTTAGCTGAAGAGTGACAGTATTGACAATCAATTTTATTATCACCAGCGTGGACTGCATGTGAAAACGCAATAGGTTGAATTGGCTGATAACCTTCATTTACATCGATCTGTAACAACCAACTAAATAACAACCAAGCTCCTGCTAATAATAAAAATATAATAGTTAAGAATCTTAAGAAAGGATTAAAAATCAAAGATTTTAACATACTTTCTGTATCTTCTTCTCCTTCTACAACCTTCTTATTGGTTGTTGCTGCAACTACTATAGATAGTAATAAAAAGACTAAAATTGTTATTAACAAGGATGGTAAAACACCTATTCCTGGATTCTCAAAAATCTTTTCATCTGCAGCTGAAGATGTTGAAGCCGCAGCAGGTTTAATGTCACCAACCGCCAAATACTTTAACAAATTATCGATATCTTCATCAGATAACTGAGGAAAAGGAGTCATTGCAGCTGGATTGCTTTCTTGAACTTCTTTTGCCAACTTATCACCTGAAGCAACTAAAGCATTATTATCTTTAATCCAAGCTTTTAACCAATCCGCCTCACGCTTATCCGTGATTTTCAATAGTTCTGGACCAATTAATTTACCTTCTAGCTTATGACAAGCAGCACAATTGGCTTTAAAAATTTGCTTCCCCATTTCTACACCTGGATCAACTTCAGCAACTGCTGCAGTTGTTTCTACTGATTTTGGCTCACCTTTTGTGTAGGCCAATATATCAATAATATCCTGATCAGATAAATGTGGATTAGCTGTCATTGGCAATTTGTTGTTTTCTTCAAAAACTTGAACTGCTAATTTGTCTCCTGATTTAATCATTCCTGGACTATCCTTAATCCAAGAAATTAACCATTCTTGTTCTCTTCTTTCCGTAATCCCTTTTAAGGCTGGACCTACTAATTTTTTATCTAACTTATGGCAAGCGGCACACGTACTTTTGAAGAGCTTCTCTCCATTAGCAACATCGCCCTCTTGAGCCGATAAATTAAGTGAAAATAATAAAAGGAAAGCAAGACTATTAATGACTAATCTTGATAATGGACTGTGTTGTTTCACACTTTTCATACTTAAAAAAAATCTTTTCTTTCTTGTTTGGTACAATATTTTCATGAAATAAAGAATGATTTATGTCATTTTTATTAATGATTTGACAAAAGTACTATTAATATATAAACCACAAAATGTAAAAATTACGTTAAAGTTAATTTATATTCATTCTAAATAAGAGAAGTGTAACTTTCTTTAATTTGAATATTTTAAATTTGAAAAAAATTAAGATTATGATGTTTATCCAAAAAAGAAGATATATTAATTTGTTATTTATTCTAGTTATAGGGATAGCAAGCAGTTATGGCCAAAATGACAATAATAAAGTTAATCAATTAATTACGCAAAAAAGAAATTTTAACAAAGAAAACAAGATAACAGTTGTTTATAAAATTCAATTGTATAACGGTACAGAAACTCAGGCATATAAAATTAAAAACAATTTTTTAAATGAGTTTCCACAATATAACACTCAAATTGTTTACAAATCTCCCGAATGGAAAACACAAGTTGGAAATTTTGAAACACGTTTAGAAGCCGATAGAGTATTATTAATAATAAAGGAAAAATTTTCTGGGGCAATTGTTTTAGAAGACACTATTTAACTACAAAACTCTATTTAATCTTTCGAATAGGCGTTGTCTAAGGGCTGTATAATTTACTATAGATTCGAGCACGTGATCCCTACTATTTTCTTCAGAAATATCGGTAAGCAAAGAATTGATTTTCTCTTGTATTAATATGCGTCGTAAATTATAAATGGCATCTAAAACCATTTTTGATAAATCACTTTCTTTACTTTTTACTTCAATATCTTTTCTACCCCAATCACTTAATACGTGTATTTCATCTTCCATTAAAATATTGGTAACCATATTTGAAATATTGGTATTTGAACTATTTACTAGAATGTCCACCGAAATGTTTTCTTCCTGATTTAATTGGTTTATAACATCGTAATATATTTGTTTAAAAGTTTCGTCTGTAAATTCAATTTCATCTTCTTGTAAATTCAAATAAATTTCCTTGGAAACAACATTTTGAAATTGTTCTTTTTTTAATTTCTTAAACTCATTTCCTTGTACTTCTCCTTCTTCAATATAATCAACAAAATCTACCTCTTTATTACCATAAAGCAGCAAAATTTTTATTATCTCTCTTTCATACTTTTTAAGCTCATTTACTTTTTCAACTTGCGATGTTTTTTGAAGTTGCATCATTTCAGGATACAATGCCTCAATTGGAGGTTCGTTTGGATCGGAACTATTTTTATTCTGATAACTTCTAATATTTTTAGCATTTTTTGATGCTTCTCTTTTAGATTTATTATCAATTTGAGCCAATTCGTTAAAAAGAACGCTTTCTGAAATATCCATTATTCTAGAACATTCCTGAATATAAACTTCTCGTTGAATTCTATCTGGTATTTTTGAAATACTAATTACAATATCTCTAATTAAACCTGCCTTTTTAACAGGGTCGTTTTGGGCCTCTTCCATTAAAAGAGAAACCTTAAAGTTTATAAAATCTTGACTATTATTTTCTAAATAATCTTTAAGCTCCTCGTTTGTTACTTTTTTTGAATAACTATCTGGGTCATCTCCATCAGGAAACATCAATACCCGAACATTCATTCCTTGTTCAAGAATTAAATCAATACCTCTAATTGATGCTCTAATACCAGCTGCATCTCCATCAAAAAGAATTGTTATATTTTTTGTTAGTCGATTAATTAATCTTATTTGATTTTCGGTAAGTGCCGTACCAGATGAAGCAACAACATTTTGTATTCCAGATTGATACAACGATATTACATCTGTATAGCCTTCAACTAAATAACAATTATCTTCACGAGCAATGGTTTGTTTTGCATAATGAATACCATACAAAACATTACTTTTATGGTAAATATCACTATCGGGCGAATTTAAATACTTAGCAGCCTTTTTATCGGTAATTAAAATTCGTCCTCCAAAACCAAGTACCCTTCCACTCATACTATGAATAGGAAACATAACTCGTCCCTTAAAACGATCAAACTTTTTAAATCCGCCTTCCGCTAAAACGTCTTGTTTTACAATTGATAAACCAGTAGACTCTAAATACTTTAAATTATAACCTTTATTTAAAGCTTCTGAAGTAAAAGCTTCCCATTCATTTAAAGAATAACCTAATTGAAACTTTTTAATGGTTTCTTCGGTATATCCTCTTTCTTTAAAATAACTTAGTCCAATTGCTTTACCTTGTTCATCTTCAAATAAATTCTTATGAAAATAATCGCGTGCAAACTCCGAAACCAAAAACATACTTTCTCTTTCATCTGCATGCTGTTTTTGTTCATCTGTTTGCTCTGTTTCTTCAATTTCAATATTGTATTTTTTTGCTAAATATCGAATTGCTTCTGGATAGGTATAATGTTCTTGTTCCATTAAAAATGAAACCGCATTTCCTCCTTTACCAGTACTAAAATCCTTCCAAATTTGTTTTACTGGAGACACCATAAATGAGGGCGTTCTTTCTTCAGAAAAAGGACTTAATCCTTTATAATTACTTCCCGATTTCTTTAACTGAACAAATTCACCAATAACCTCCTCTACACGAGCAGTTTCAAAAACTCTATCTATGGTTTCTCTGGAAATCAAATTTATTAAATTATATTTTTATTGAATTTTCTAAATTACAAAATTTAGATAAAAAAAGGAGCCATCTGAAAAGTATTATGAATCGTCATTCCGAATTTATTTCAGCTTAACGAAACCATCGCTTTTTAGACAGCTTCTTTTAAATTTTATTTATTTTTTATTACTAAGACACTGCTTTCAACTTTTTTAAGGTAGACTTGTTAATCTTATTTTCAGCATACTTTGCAGTAATTTTCAACTCAGATTCATCGCTGCCAGGAAGTTCAAACATAGCATCTGTTAATATTGCCTCACATAAAGAACGTAATCCCCGAGCACCTAATTTATACTCAACCGCCTTTTCAACAATATACATTAATGCTTTTTCATTTATGGAAAATTCAATACCGTCCATTTTAAATAATTTTTGGTATTGTTTAATAATTGAATTTTTTGGTTCGGTTAAAATTGCTCTTAAAGTATCTGCATCTAATGGATTCATATGCGTTAGCGCTGGTAAACGACCAATAATTTCCGGAATTAAACCAAATGACTTTAAATCACTTGGAATAATATATTGAAGCATGTTATCTGTATCAACTTTCGCTTCTTTTATTGATGCGCTATAACCAACAGCTTGTCTGTTTAATCGTTTTCCAATAATTTTATCTATTCCAGAAAATGCACCTCCTGCTATAAACAAAATGTTTTTTGTATTTACCTCAATAAATTTTTGATCAGGATGTTTTCTTCCTCCTTTTGGCGGAACATTAACTACCGAACCTTCTAATAACTTTAATAAAGCTTGTTGAACACCTTCACCAGAAACATCTCTTGTTATAGATGGGTTATCCCCTTTACGGGCAATTTTATCAATTTCATCAATAAAAACAATTCCTCTCTCGGCCTTAACTACGTCGTAATCTGCAGCTTGCAACAAACGTGTTAAAATGGTTTCAACATCTTCTCCAACATAACCAGCTTCGGTTAAAACAGTTGCATCTACAATACAAAATGGCACGTTAAGCATGCGTGCAATTGTACGTGCAATAAGTGTTTTTCCAGTTCCTGTTTCACCAACTAAAATAATATTACTTTTTTCAATCTCTATATCATCCTCGTCTTTTGTATCTGGCTGTAATAAACGTTTGTAATGATTATATACCGCTACTGACATAACACGTTTTGCCTGATCTTGACCAATCATATATTGATCTATAAATTCCTTTATTTCTTTTGGTTTTTTTAGCGTAATTTCTGTAGATAGTGAAGAAGTTGAATTTTCAGCTATTTCTTCCTGCACAATTCCATGTGCTTGCTCTATACATTTATCACAAATATGTGCATCTAAACCCGCTATTAATAAATCCGTTTCTGGTTTTTTTCTTCCACAAAACGAACATTCTAAAACTTCATCCTTCGCCATATACTCAATCTAAATTTACTTTCTTATTAAAATTTCATCAATCATACCGTACTTTTTTGCTTCTTCAGCTTTCATCCAGTAATCTCTATCTGAATCTGCATGAACTTTTTCCATTGTTTGCCCAGAATGTTTAGAAATTATTTGATATAGTTCGTCTTTCAACTTCATAATTTCACGAGCTGTAATTTCAATATCGCTAGCCTGTCCTTGAGCTCCACCCAATGGTTGGTGAATCATGACTCTTGAATGTGGTAACGCCGAACGTTTACCTTTTGTACCTGCACACATTAAAACTGCCCCCATAGAAGCCGCCATTCCCGTACAAATAGTCGCCACATCCGGTTTTATAAATTGCATTGTATCGTACATTCCTAAGCCTGCATAAACACTTCCTCCTGGAGAGTTAATGTAAATTGAGATATCTTTTGAGTTATCAACGCTTTCTAAAAACAGTAATTGCGCTTGTATAATATTAGCTACATAATCATCAATTGCAGTTCCTAAAAAAATAATTCTGTCCATCATTAAACGCGAAAACACATCCATTTGTGCAACATTTAATTGACGTTCTTCAATAATATATGGAGTAACACTACTAACCAATTTATCGTAATACATGCTACTAATTCCTTGTTGCTTTGTTGCAAACTTTTTAAACTCTTTTCCGTAATCCATTTTATAGGTTTTATAAAATTAAGGCTGTAAATATAAGGAGTATTTATGAATTATATAACTTATAAGCCGCAAGTATGATTTAGAATGATTTTATATAAGCTGTTTTTAACAAAATATTTTGTTTTTTACTATGCACGCATAGTATTATTAGGTATCTTTATTGTGATTTATAAACCAAATACTAAAT
Source organism: uncultured Lutibacter sp. (assembly GCF_947495725.1). Classification (GTDB taxonomy): domain Bacteria; phylum Bacteroidota; class Bacteroidia; order Flavobacteriales; family Flavobacteriaceae; genus Lutibacter. The sequence continues at coordinate 55,111 of NZ_CANLZZ010000001.1, forward strand.
TAAACATAGCGAAATGAAATCAAAATTTATATTATTATTGCTATTCACTATTACCTTCAGCATTTATGCTCAAGAATATGAAAACGGAACTATAGTTACGCAACACTATGACACTATATCTAATGTGAAAATTGAAAAATTAAGTGATTCTAAAAGCCTTTTACACCTTAACTATATTGATAAAAATGGAGAAGTGCAAAGTCCGGCAATAGAATCAATTAAATGTTATCAAAGAGGAACCGACACTTTTTGTAGAATTTATAATTCTGGCGAAATGGTGCTTGCAAAAAAAGTTGTTGATGGCGAAAAATTAAATCTTTACGAAAGATATTTAAATGGCGGAACAACGTTTTACATAGAAAAAGTGTACGACGAATTAATAAAAGTACCTTCTTCCAGTAAAAAATTTAAAAAGGTAATTGGATTATTTTTAAAAGATGCTCCAAAAATTTCTGAAAAAATAAATTCTAAAGAGTTAGAGGATATATTAGAAATAGTTAATCTATACAATAAAGGTTAATTATTTTGGTTTTAGTTGAAAAGGTCTGAAAGTTACATTACTTTCAGACCTTTTTTATTTTAAAACATGCCTAATTTAAGTATCTTTGAAATCCCAAAAATACTTCAAAATGAGATTTTTCTTAACAACTCTCCTATTATTAGGATTTTCAGCAATTGTATCTGCGCAATCTTACACACAACGCTTTAACACTTTAGATATTCAACATTATAAATTATCTATTGAAGTAAATGATACAACCAATATAATTAATGCAACTGCAGTAGTTTCTATTAAATTTAAAAAAATTGTTAATGATTTTGAGTTAGATTTAATTGCCATTGATTCTATAACTAAAATGGGAATGAAGGTAGACACCGTTTATCAAAATAAAATTTTAACAGATTTTAGCCAAACGGAAAATAAATTAAGAATAAAAACCAAACATGTTTTTCCAAAATTACCATATACATACACCATAAAATATAGTGGAATACCAAAAGATGGATTAATAATATCAGAAAACTTGTATGGTGACCGTACATTTTTTGGTGATAATTGGCCAAATAGAGCTCAAAACTGGTTTCCTTGTGTAGATCATCCATCTGACAAAGCCACAGTAGAATATATTATTAAAGCACCTAATTACTACCAAGTAATTGCAAACGGATTTGAAATTGAAGAAACCAATATTTCTAACAAATATAAACAGTATCATTATCAAACAACTGCTCCTTTACCTACAAAAGTAATGGTAATTGGGATCGCAAAATTTGCTGTTCAAAATATTGGTGAAACTCACAATATTCCTGTTTCTTCTTGGGTTTACCCTCAAACAAAGGATAAAGGATTTTATGATTATGCTATTGCAAAGGACATTTTAAGTTTCTTTATAGAAAATATTGGTGACTACCCTTTTTTAAAATTAGCTAATGTACAATCAAAAACTAGGTTTGGAGGTATGGAAAACGCGGGTAACATCTTTTATTTCGAAAAGTCGATAACTGGAGCGCAAGATCATAAAGATTTAATAGCTCATGAAATTGCCCATCAATGGTTTGGAAATTCAGTAACGGAAATAGATTGGAAACATATTTGGTTAAGTGAAGGTTTCGCAACTTATTTAACAGATTTATACATATTAAATTCTGATGGAGAAGAAGCGTTTTTACAACGATTAAAAGATGAACGCACAAAAGTTTTAAACTTTAGTAAACAGGAACTTACACCCGTTGTAAATCCGCATATTAAAGATTTAATGAATCTATTAAACCCTAATTCGTATCAAAAAGGTGCTTGGTGTTTACATATGCTTAAAAATGAAATTGGAACCGATAATTTTTGGAAAGGAATTAAAACTTTTTACAAATTTTATAAATTTCAAAATGCTTCAACAGACGATTTTAAACAAGTAATGGAACAAGTTTCAGGAAAAAATTTAGATATATTCTTTTCTCAATGGTTATATAAACCTGGACACCCAATATTAAAATCTACCTGGATTCATGGCGCATCAAAACTTAGAATTATAATTGAGCAATCCCAAAAAGTTGCTTTTCAATTTCCATTAGATTTAGAAATTGTATATTCTAATGGTTCTTCAGAAATAAAAACTATTAACGTAACCTCACAAAAAGATCCTTTTGTTATTCCAACCAAAGATTTGGATGTAAAAGAAATAAAATACGATCCAAATACTAACTTACTTTTTGAAATGGCAACTAAATAATTTATGAAATGTATACTTTGTAATTCAGCAACCAAACCATACTTTAAAACTAAAACTAAAAAATACTTTAAGTGTGAAAATTGCCAGGCTATAAGTATGGATTTTAAAAATTTTCCCACTAAGGAATATGAAATAAAAAGATATAGTGAACACAACAACGATGTAAATGATGTACGATATCAAAATTTTGTTAGTCCAATAGTTAACGAGGTTCTAAAAGACTTTACACCTAAAAATTTTGGTTTAGATTTTGGCTGCGGAACTGGACCTGTAATTACAAAACTGCTAAGAGACAAAGACTACCCTATTACAACTTATGACCCCTTTTTCCACAACAATTTAGAAGCTTTAAACAAAAGCTATAGCTTTATTGTTTGTTGCGAAGTAATTGAACATTTTCACAACCCCTTAAAAGAATTTAAATTATTAAAATCTCTGTTAAAACCAAACGGAAAGTTATATTGTATGACCGATCTATTTTCTGAAACAATTAATTTTAAGACTTGGTATTACAAAGATGACCATACGCATGTTATTTTTTACCATAAGAATACCATTAGATGGTTAAAGGAGTTTTTAGGTTTTTCAAAAGCAACTGTGAATAATAGGTTAATAATCTTCGAAGTATAATTTTAGCCTTATATTTGCAAAAACTAAAAAAATGACTTTTGCTGATTTAAATTTAAACCGCTTCTTACTTGATGCCTTGACAGAAATGGGGTTCGAAACACCTACTCCTATTCAAGCAAAAGCCTTTTCTATTATTATGAGCAGCAAAGATGTTGTTGGAATTGCTCAAACAGGAACTGGTAAAACTTATGCTTATTTATTGCCAATATTAAGAATGTTAACCTATTCCGAACAAAAACATCCTAGAGTTCTAATTGTAGTGCCAACACGTGAATTAGTTGTGCAAGTTCTTAGTGAAATTGAAAAATTAACACCCTATATAAATGTAAGATTTGCAGGTGTTTACGGAGGTACAAACCTTAATAAGCAAAAACAATTAGTTTATCAAGGTCAGGATATTTTAGTTGCTACTCCAGGAAGATTGTTAGATTTAGCTTTAGATGGTGTTTTAAAATTAAAACAAATTCAAAAACTGGTAATTGATGAGGTTGATGAGATGATGAATCTTGGGTTTAGATCTCAACTTATTACATTACTTGATTTATTGCCGAAAAAACGCCAGAACATTCTATTTTCGGCTACTTTAACAAGTGACGTAAACAATTTGTTAGACGATTTTTTTAAATCTCCTGTGAAAATTGAAGTTGCAAGCAGCGGAAGTCCGTTAGACACAATTAAACAATTTGCATATCCTGCCCCTAATTTTTACACCAAATTAAATCTCTTAGTTCATTTATTAAAAGATAAAGAAACATTTAATAAAGTTTTAATTTTTGTAAAAAATAAAAAACAAGCTAATATATTATTTGATGAATTAGATTTTATAATTCCTAATGAAACCGATGTAATTCATTCAAATAAAACACAAAATTACCGACTGCGTTCTGTAAAAAACTTTGAATTGGGATTTTTTAATGTTTTAATTGCTACAGATATTATTGCTCGTGGATTGGATTTAGCAAATGTAAGTCATGTAATTAACTTTGACATTCCAAATGAACCAGAAAATTATATTCACAGAATTGGTAGAACTGGAAGGGCCGAACAGGAAGGAATTGCAATTTCATTTTTTAACGAAGAAGAGGCCGAGTACTTGGGTGAAATCGAATTTTTAATGAACAAAGAAATTGATGTAATTGATTTACCTAAATCTATAGATATTTCTTCAAAATTGATTGATGAAGAAATGCCAAGAATTGAGCCTGAAAGAGTTGGTAAAAAAACGTTAGCTCAGCCAACCGGACCAGCTTTTCACGAAAAAAAAGAAAAAAATCAAAAGAAAAATCTTGGAGGCTCTTATCGTAGAGAAATTGCAAAAAAATACAAAAAGCCAAAAACTAGAGGGCAAAAAAGAAAATAATCAACCTGTTTATTTTTACTGTTTCTAAAGTAGAAATTATGTAAATTTGCCTTAATTTTTACTTATGCTTTTCCCTAAAGACAAACTACTGGAGATTCACAATTATATAGATTTGGTACACGCCAAATTATTGGAGTATGAATTGAAATATGAAACTCAAATAAACAATGTCCATCCAAATTATGCAAAAAGCGCAAAAAATTTAATCCATTATTTAGCTTTAAGAAGTTTTAATGTAGATGAATTTCAAAATAAATTATCTGCAATTGGATTGCCTAATTCTGGAGCGTCAGATTTAAGTATTCTTCATAATTTACTTAATTTTAAAACCATTGTAAATAGTTTATTAAAAATTGAAGAACCTATAACAACTAAATTGTTTTTAACGAATACTGAAGCAAAAAAACTGCTAAAAAACAATTCAAAAGTATTATTTGGCCCTAAAAAAAATAATAGGAAAACCAGCATTATGGTTACCCAACCCACAATTGCTTCTGAAAATAAGACATTTACAACTTCATTATTAAACTTAGGAATGAATTGCGCACGTGTTAATTGTGCACATGATGATAAAAAAGTTTGGAAAAAAATTATTACAAACATAAAAGAAGTTGAAGACGACTGTAAAATAATGATGGATTTAGGAGGTCCTAAATTACGAACTGGTAAAATGAAACCAGGACATAAGGTAGTTCGCATAAAACCTCAACGAAATACTTTAGGGCAAGTTACAGTTCCTGCAAAAATATGGCTTGCTCCTTTTGGAACCTTGCCTCCCGAAGGAGAAAAAGCGGATGCAATTATTCCTGTAAACAAAAAATGGCTAAAGAAAACTAAAAAAGGCTCTTATATTATTTTTAAAGATTCGAGAGATAAAAAATGTAAAATTAACATTGATGCCGTTAAAGGTAATGGTAGATGGGCATCAAGTTCAGACTCCGCTTTCGTTGCAACTGGAACATTATTAAATGTGTTTATAGAAAAAAAATCAGCTTCAGAAATACATAGTGTTCACGAAATTTTACCATTAGAAGAAGTTATATTTTTATTTGAAGGAGATTTATTGCGATTAGATAAAGATCCTATTTTAGGTGAACCAACTTTATATAATGAAGATGGAACAATTAAAGAAATTGCACATGTTAGTTGTACATTACCCAAAATATTTAATAACCTTAAAAAAAATGAACTCGTTTATTTTGATGATGGAAAAATTGAAGGTGTTATAAAAGAAATTAATTCTGATAATTTATTAATTGAAATTACAAACACTAAAAATAACGGAGGAAAATTAAAAGCAGACAAAGGAATTAACTTCCCTAATAGTAAATTAGGGATAAGTGGTTTAACCGATAAGGATAAGGAAGATTTAAAATTTGTATCTAAATATGCCGATGCTGTTAATTTTTCATTTGTAAATAACAAAAATGACGTTCAAGATTTATTAAATGAACTAAAAAAATTAAAGGCCAATATTGGAATTATTTTAAAAATTGAGACTCAAGAATCGTTTAAAAATTTACCAAGTATTTTACTAAAAGCAATGGAAAACTATCCCGTTGGAGTAATGATTGCTAGAGGAGATTTAGCAATAGAAACTGGCTGGAAAAATTTTGCTATTATTCAGGAAGAAATACTTCAATTATGTGAAGCAGCTCATTTACCAGATATATGGGCAACACAAGTACTTGAAAATTTAGCAAAAAAAGGAATTCCTACCCGTGCCGAAATAACTGATGCAGCAATGGCCCAGCGCGCAGAATGTGTTATGTTAAATAAAGGTCCATATATTGAAAAAGCAGTTAAAATGCTGGATAAAATATTACGTAGAATGGAAAAAATTCAAAAGAAAAAAAGAGCCATTTTACCAAAATTAGAATATTCGGAAGATCTTTAATTGTAGTTTACCTACTCAAAAACACTATAAAAGATAAAAATAACCCCCTAGAAAGCAATCAACTCTCTAAGGGGGTTTTTTAACCTAAATTCTATTTGAATATAATTTATTATTGAGCTATTTTAATCTCAACCCTTCTATTTAAAGCTCTACCATTTTTAGTGGAATTTGAGGCAATTGGCATACTTTCTCCGTAACCTTTTGCGTTAATATTAGTAGAAGAAATTCCTTTAGACACAAAGTAACTTTTAACTGAATTAGCTCTTTTATCAGATAATTTTTGATTAAAATTATCGTTTCCTTTACTGTCAGTATAACCAGAAATTTGAATTTTAGCTGTTGGATATTTTTTAAGTATTAAAACAGCTTCATCTAATTTTGAAATTGTTTCTGATTTAAAAGAATCTTTTGCTGTATCAAAATAAACAGTTTTAAACAAATCTTCTAGTTTCGATACTTCAGCTTTGGTAATAATTGGACATCCATTATTTGAAGCTGGTCCTGCTTCATTTATACAGTTGTCATTTTTATCTAAAACACCATCTTTGTCTGCATCTGGCCAAGGACAACCTTTATTTTCTTTTGGACCGGCTATTTGCGGACAATCATCTTCCTTATCAATTACGTTATCTCCATCTGTATCTGGACAACCACCATTAGCTTTAGTTCCTTTAATATTTGGACAATTATCAGCATTATCTGCAATACCATCTTCGTCAGTATCCGGGCACCCATTCAAAGTACTTAAACCAGCAATATTTGGACAACTATCTTTTGAATCTATTATTCCATCATTATCAGAATCAGGACAACCATTATACATTTCCAAACCAAAAACATCTGGGCAAGCATCGTCTTTATCAAAAACACCGTCACCATCAATATCGGCTCCTCCAAATCTAACAACAAACCCCAATGAATGCTGAAAATGTTGTGTATGTGGGCTTGAAGCAAAAGTGTGTTTATATTTAGATTCAATATTAAACCCTAAAGATTTATTTAACCATAAATTAAAACCTAAACCTCCGTTAAGTGATCCTTTTCCTACCTCATCTATGCTAATAAATCCAACACCTGTAGTTGCATATGGATCAAACCAAGATGTTTCTCCTAATAAATTATTAAGATCATATTTAACACCAGCATCAAAGGCATAATACAACAAATTATCGGCTTTAATGTCTCCAATTTTTTCAATTTTATTCACCGAACCCGCCAATTCTGCGGTAAATCCAGAAGTAATATATCTACTCACTGTTAATTTAGATATTGCCGGAATAACATTATAATGATCTCCCACGTTAAAAAACTCTGCATACCAACCGGCTGAATTACCTGAAGGAGTTATAATTCCTGCAGCATTTGTTGGGTAAAAATCCACAGCGTTAATACCAATTCCTATTGCCCAAGGATTATTTTCATCTTGAGCTACAACTTTGTTTAAACCACAAACTAAAAATACAGTTAAAATGGCAAGTTTAAATTTAATCATTATTAATTTACTTTGTTATGGTAATTTTAAAAGTATAATTACCATTGTTAAATATTTCTTTTTACACTCTATAATATTGAAACTAATTCAACATCATTTCTTTAGACACTTTTTAAAAAAAAGGTCACTAATTTCTCTTGAAATATTTAACATTAAAGAAGTTTAACAGTTAAATTCAATTACAATACTAAGTAAAATTGATTATTTTGATTTTTTTTAATAACAAAAAAGCCCCTGCAAATTGCAGAGGCTTTTTAATATATGATTATGAATCCTATTTGTAAACTTCTTTTACAAAATCTTCGTAGTTCATTTCTTTAACTTTAAAAGTAATTTTCTCTTTATAAAAAGCTAATAATTTTTGACTAATTAACTGCTCTTGTAAACGTTTAGCTTCATCTTGATTACTTAATACACGTTGTACAATATCATCCAATTCTTTTTCTTCTGGATTTAATTGTCCGTATTGTGCCATTTGAGCTTTTACAAAACCTTTAGTAAAGTCTTTCAATTCTTCAAAGTCAAGTTTAATATCGTTATCCTTTAATACTTTCCCTTCAATTAATTGGTAACGTAAACCTTTTTCTGATTTTTCAAATTCTTCTGCAGCTTGCTCAGGTGTTAATGGATTTTCACCTGCAACAGCTAACCATTTTTTTAAGAAATCAGCAGGTAAGTCAAATTTTGTATTTTCAACCAAATACTCAGTAACGGCATTTAATAATTGCTGATCTGCTTGAGTTTGAAATTGCTTTTCAGCATCTTCTTTTATTTTCTCTCTTAATTCTTCTTCAGATTTTACAACATCTGGACCAAAAACTTTATCGAATAATTCTTGATTTACTTCAGCAAGTTCTGTAACGTTAATTTCTTCAACAGTAAATGTTAATGGAATGTCTAAATCGTGAATTTCATCATGACTTACACCTAAAGCTCCCATTAGTTTGTGATCATCATCAAAAAGACCTTTTGATTTTAACTCAATTACATCTCCAACTTTTGCTCCAATAAATTTCTTTTGATTTACTTTTCCTTTAATAGAAACTAACTCAATTGTAGATTTTTTATCAATTCCTTTTTCTTCATTTGCAAAAGAACCAGCAATATTTACACCTTCTTCAACTACTTCTTTTGGTACAATTTTACCAAAACGTTTTTGAATATTTGCAACTTCTTTATCTAATAATTCTTTATCTGCTACAATATTATATTGCGTAATCTTCTTTTTAGCATCTAAGTTTACTTCAAACTCTGGAGCTAAACCTAATTCAAATTCGAAAGAATAATCCTCAGTCTCCCAAGAAAAATCATCTTGCATTCTAGGTAATGGATTTCCTAAAATATCCAATTTCTCCTCAACTAAATAATTGTTTAATGATTCTTGCAATAATTTGTTAACCTCATCAATCATTATTGATTTCCCATATTGTTTCTTTATCATTCCCATTGGAACAAAACCTTTTCTAAAACCTGGGATATCGGCTTTTTTACGGTAATCTTGTAAAATATTCTCTACCTTTTCTTGGTAATCAGCAGAAGAAATTTCAACCTTTACAACTGCATTTAATGCATCAACATTTTCTTTTGTAATATTCATTTTATGTTGTTTTTATCTTAAATCATTAAAAATTGGGTGCAAAAGTACTACTTTTTTAAACACCTTACAAACATTTAACATGTTCAATTTCAACTATTTTCTTTCTTTTCTTTTAAAAATGAATACAAAATAGATTGAAACAAGGATAACAGTAAACTAAATAGCAATGCTACCCAAAATCCAGAAACTGTAAAACCAGTAACAAAATAACCCGCCAACATTATTATTACTGCATTAATAACAAGTAAAAATAATCCTAATGTTACTATTGTAGCAGGTAATGTAAAAAATATAAGAAGCGGTTTTACTGTAACTCTTAATAAGCCTAATACAACGGCTACTATTAGTGCACTTTTATAACCTTCGGCAAGTGTAATTCCTGGTAAAAATTCGGCTAATACCACTACTGCAATTGCCGTTAATAAAATTTTTAAAATAATTTTCATAGTATAAAATTTATATGAGCTATAAATTTAACTATAATTGTGCCAATTCTAAAATCAGCTTAAAAAAGTGACAACTTCAGTAAAAAACTGTGCAGGATTCTCGGCATGTAGCCAATGTCCTGCATTTTTGACAGTTATAATTTTAGCATTTGAAAAATGAGCTTCAATTAAACCTTCGTCTTCATTTGTAATATAATTAGAGTTTTCACCTTTTAAAAACAAGGTTTCACCATCAAAGTTAGTAAATGATGGTAAGGCCTCACCAACTTCCGAATTATTATCCGTTAAACTTTGAAGATTAAACCTAAATGCTAATTGATTTTTTGTTTTTCTATATACATTTTTAAGCAAAAACTGCAATATTCCAGGTTCCTTAATATACACCTTTAAAATATCTTCAACTTTTTTTCTGGTGTCTTGGATGTCAAAATTTACAGCATTCAAAGCTGCTAATATATATTCGTGATGTGGTTTATAATACTTTGGGCTTATATCTGCAACTATTAATTTGTTAACCATTTCAGGATATGTTACTGCAAAAAGCATTGCAACCTTACCTCCCATAGAATGTCCTAATAAATTAACTTTTTCTAAATTGTGATAATTTATATAATTAAATAAATCATCCACCATTAACTCATAATCAAAATCATCGGAATGAAAACTTCGACCATGATTTCGTTGATCTAAAATATGCACCTCAAATCTTTCACTAAACTTATTTGCTAACGATTTCCAATTATCACTCATACCAAAATAACCATGTAATATAACCAAAGGACTTCCTTCTCCTTTAATAGTTGAATGTAGTATCATTTTTTCAATTACGATTTTATAATTTTCAACTTGTATTTATACATGTTTATTACATTTTCTAAACCTAGATAAAGTGATTCTGCAATTAAAGCATGGCCAATTGAAACCTCTAATAAGTTAGGGATATTTTCAGCAAAAAACTGAATATTATCTAAACTTAAATCGTGACCAGCATTTATTCCTAAACCCAATTCACCGGCTAAAACAGCTCCCTTTGCATATGGTTTAATAGCTTCTTTGTTCCCTAATGAATATTGCGTTGCGTAATCTTCGGTATATAATTCAATTCTATCTGCACCTGTGGTTGCGGCAGCTTCAATCATTTTTAAATCTGGATCAACAAATATTGAAGTTCGTATACCTTTAGATTTAAATTCAGAAATAACCTCTTGTAAAAATGTTTGGTTGGTGATAGTATCCCAACCAGCATTAGAAGTAACTGCATTAATTCCATCGGGCACTAAAGTAACTTGAGTTGGACAAACATCTAACACCAAATCCATAAATTTCTGAATTGGATTACCTTCTATATTAAACTCTGTAGTAACTATTTTTTTTAAATCATAAGCATCTTGATATCTTATATGACGCTCATCTGGTCTTGGATGAATTGTAATTCCTTCGGCTCCAAACTCCTGAATATCAGAAGACACTTTCACAACATTAGGAAAATCGGCTCCTCTAGAGTTTCTTAAAGTCGCAATTTTATTTACATTTACGCTTAATTTTGTCATAACTAAATTGTTATTTATTTAATTGAGTGCGCAAATTTACGAACTAAGAATATGTTTTTGGTTTTATTTTTGATTAATTTGTACTATAATAGAAAACTAATGGATTTAACCTCATACATATTAAAAGAATTTAAACCTCTTTCTTTGGAAACAAAAGTTTCTGAAGTGAAATCTCTTTTTAATGAGAATGAGTATTCACATTTTCCAATAATTCAAAACAATGTATTAATTGGATTAATTTCAGAAACTGATATTCAATCAATCGACGAGGAAAACAAAGAAATTGGTTACTTTCAATACTTATTTCAACTTTTTTACACAGAAGAAAGCAACAATTTATTAGATCTAATAAAGATTTTCGCATCGAACGAAACAAGTCTAGTTCCTGTTATAGACGAAAAAAAACAATATATTGGCTATTTTAATTTAATCGATATTTTACACGTATTAAACGAAACTCCATATTTAAATGAGGAAGGAATTGTATTATTACTTGAAAAAGAAATTAGCGAGTTTTCTTTTAGCCAGGTATGTCAAATTGTAGAAACAAATAATGGTAAAATTTTAGGTTTATTTACTTCCGAAATTGGAACAAGCACTTTAAAAATAACACTTAAATTTACCTCTCAAGATGTTAACGAAATTATTCAATCTTTTAGAAGATATGACTATACTATTTTATCTAATCACGAAGAAGATTTTTATTTAGAAGATTTAAAAGAACGTTCGGAATACTTACAAAAATACCTAAACATATAAGAATGAGAGTTGCCGTTTACTCACAATTTTACAAAAGTGTTGACAAACCATATATTATTGAATTATTTGAAGTTTTAAATAAAAATAACATTGAGGTTTTTGTTGAGCATAATTATTATTTAGAACTTAAAAAGAACATTAATCACCTTAATTACAGCACATTTAAATCGTATGAAGAGTTAGATAATTCTTTCGATTTCATGTTTACAATTGGAGGTGATGGTACAATTTTAAGAGCTGTTACTTATATTAGAGCCTCAAACATTCCAATTGTAGGTATTAACGCTGGGAGACTTGGTTTTTTAGCTACAATTCAAAAGGAAAACATTTTAAATGCCGTTGAATTACTACTAAAAAAAGAATACAAAATTAAAGAACGTACTTTATTAAGTGTTAGCACTTCTCCTAAAATTGAAAGCTTAGCCTCTCTTAATTTTGCGCTAAACGAAGTATCGGTAAGTAGAAAAAATACTGCCTCAATGATTACCATTCGAACATATTTAGATGATGAATTTTTAAATTCATATTGGTCGGACGGATTAATAATTTCAACTCCAACAGGATCTACTGGGTATTCATTAAGCTGCGGCGGTCCAATTATTACTCCACAAGCAAAAAGTTTTGTGCTTACCCCAATTGCTCCTCATAATTTAAATGCTCGACCATTAGTAATACCGGATAACACCAATATTAAATTTACCGTTAGTGGTAGAGAAAATAAGTTTTTCTTGTCTTTAGATTCTCGAATTACCACAATAAATAACCATACAGAAATCACTGTAAGTAAAGCCGATTTTAATTTAAAAATGGTTCAATTTAACGAACAAACCTTTCTGAAAACACTTAGAGAAAAATTACTTTGGGGTCAAGACACCAGAAACTAATACTTTTTTTAATCACTGTAATAGCATTTAATTATTACAATAATTTTGCGTAAAAACAGTTTATCAAAAAAGACTTTGATTAACTTCTAAAAGCAAATAGAATTAATTATATTTGCACGCTATTTTATATATGAAAAAAATATTTTTTTTTATCGCATTTATCTGTTTAACAACAACTTCCCATTCTCAAATTAATGAAATTGGAATTATTGTTGGTGGTAGTAATTACATTGGCGATGTTGGTTCCGAAACTTACATTAACCCAAATAGCCTTATGGGAGGTGTTATTTATAAATGGAACTTAAATCCAAGAATATCTCTTAGAGGAACATTTACCCTAACACAATTAGAGGCCGATGATACCGATTCATCTAACAATTATCGTTTTTCAAGAGGAATAAGTTTTAAAAACAATTTAAAGGAATTAGCTATTGGAATGGAGTTCAATTACTTCGAATACAACCTTGATGATTTTAGAAAAACTAGAACTCCCTATATTCTTGTAGAGTTAGCAGCATTTAATTACAGTACAATTGTTGATGGCACAGATCCATCTAACTATAAGTACGAATCGAAAACTTCGTATGCAATACCTTTTGGAGTTGGTTACAAATCATTGTTATTTGGTGATTTTGCTTTCGCAATTGAAGTTAGAGCTCGTTATACTTTTGTTGATGATATTGATAATAATAACCAAGATATACCTTCATTAAATTTTGGAAACCCTTCAAGTAATGATTGGTATGTTTTTAGCGGTCTGTCCTTAGTTTATTCATTTGGCAGACCTCCTTGTTACGCAACACCTTATTAATGGATATTTTAAAAGCTCAAATACTAAAAAACAAAATTCCGCAGCATATTGCCATAATTATGGACGGTAATGGCAGATGGGCAAAGCTTAAAAATAAACCAAGAGTTTATGGTCATAAAAATGGCGTAAACTCTGTTCGTGAAGCAATAGAAAGTTGCGGCGAACTTGGAATTAAATATTTAACTCTATATGCCTTTTCAACGGAAAACTGGAACCGACCAAAATTAGAAGTTAAAACACTAATGTCTTTATTAGTTTCTTCCTTAAAGAAAGAACTTAAAACACTTCAAAAAAACAATATAAAACTTCGAACCATAGGAAATCTAAACGACTTACCTAAAAGTGTCCAAAAAGAACTGATTGAAGTTATTGAAAAAACAAAAAACAACACCGCTTTAAACCTCACTTTAGCTTTAAGTTACGGGTCGAGAGATGAAATTGTTAATGTTATCAGAAATATATCAAAAAAAGTTGTTAATAATGATCTAGCCATAGAAGAAATTAACGAAAATATTATTAATAATCATTTATATACGTTTTCTTTGCCTGATGTTGATTATTTAATTCGCACTAGTGGCGAAAAGAGAATCAGCAATTTTTTATTATGGCAAATTGCATATGCCGAAATGTATTTTACAGATACTCTTTGGCCCGATTTTAAAAAAGAAAATCTGTTTAATGCAATTTTAGAATATCAAAATAGAGAAAGACGGTTTGGAAAAACCAGTGAACAAATTGAAAAAATAAATGAATAAATTTAGAATAGCCCTTTTACTTTTTGCTATTATTTTTAGTGCTAACTCGTTAAAAGCGCAGGAAAAACAAGAAAATAATAAAAAAAATGTTGACATTGAAGATACTGAAGTTAAGCAAGACTCTATTGAGGTTAAACAAGACACAATTGTTCCTACCAATTTAAAGTCTGTTTTTGTTAAAGAAAGTTCTTATGAATTAGGAGGAATGACCGTTAAAGGTCTAAAAAAGTTTGAGGAACAAACCGTAAAAGTTTTTAGTGGTTTAAAAGTTGGTCAGGAAATTAAAATCCCTGGAGACAAACTAACAAGTGCCATTAAAAAATTATATGAGACAAAGCAATTTAGTAACGTTGAAGTATATGTAGCTAAAATTGATGGGCCAGTTATATATTTGGAATTTGATGTTGAAGAACTTCCTCAACTTAATAACATAAAAATTACAGGTGTTAAAGAAAGCAAAGCTAAAGAACTTCAAAAAGATGCTGAGTTAAAAAAAGGAGCAATGGTTACCGATAACCTAGTTGTAACTACAAGCAACTATATTAAAAAGAAATATCAAGAAAAAGGATTCCTTAAAACCAAAGTAACCCTAGACACCAAAAAAGATACTTCCGAAGTAAATGCTGTTGATATGTTTGTTCATATTGACAAGGGGAATAAAGTGAAAATTAAAAATATAACTTTTGAAGGAAATGATGCCTTTAGTGGCAAAAAATTGCGAAAAGCAATGAAAAACACTAAAAAGAAAATGCCTGGGCGTTTTTGGAAAGGCTCTAAATATATTGAAGCTGATTTTAAAGAAGATTTAGAAAGTATTATTGATGCCTACAGTGAAAAAGGACATAGAGATGCCCAAATAGTTGATCACTCATTAACGTGGAATGATGACAACACATTAAATTTAAACCTAAAAGTAGAAGAAGGTAAAAAATACCTTTTTGGCGACATAAAATTTATTGGAAACAGTAAATATACCGATGAACAATTACAACGTGTATTAAGAATAGAAAAAGGAGACACTTATAATGGTAAGGTATTAAAAGAAAGAGTTACAGGTGATGGCTCTCCCGATTCTGAAGATATTGCTACTGTTTATCAAAACAACGGATATTTATTTTCTCGAGTTTTACCAGTTGAAACAAGAGTTAACAACGATTCTATAGATGTTGAAATAAGAATTTATGAAGATCAACAAACAAAAATTAGAAAAGTAACAGTAAACGGTAACGACCGAACGAATGACCACGTTGTATTTCGTGAAATTGCTACCAAACCTGGATATTTATATAGTAAAGCTGATATTATTAGAACAATTCGTGAAATTGGTCAATTAGGATTTTTCGATGCAGAAGCAATAACACCTGATATTAAACCTAATCACACAGATAAAACTGTTGATATTGATTACACCGTTGCTGAAAAAGGATCAAGTCAAATTGAATTACAAGGTGGATATGGTGGAGGATCCTTTATTGGAACACTTGGTTTAAGCTTCAATAACTTTTCAACAAGAAATATTTTTAATAAAAAAGCATACAAACCTCTTCCAATGGGAGATGGGCAAACACTTTCTTTAAGATTACAAAAAAGTAGATATTATACAACCTCAAGTTTTTCATTTACCGAGCCTTGGTTAGGAGGTAAAAAACCAAGATCACTTTCGTTTTCTGTTTATAATTCTAAACAATTTAGATACGACTATTATACAAACAACGTAGATAAAAGTCAACGATTAAATATTGTAGGTGCTTCCATAGGATTAGGACAACGTTTAAAATGGCCAGACAACTACTTTACGCTTTCACAAAGCATAAGTTACCAATTATACGATTTAAAAAATTATCCGATATCTACATTTTCATTCTCAACTGGAGAATCAAATAACTTGGCATACAACATAACTTTAGGAAGAAGTTCAGCCGGACCAAATCCAATTTTTCCAAAATCGGGATCTGATTTTAGTATTGGAGCAAAGGTTACCTTCCCATACTCATTATTTAATGATAAGGATTACGAAAATATTGAAGATCAAGATAAATATAGATGGTTAGAGTATTATAAAGCAAGTTTTAAAGGGAAATGGTATACTTCTTTATCAAATAAAGTGGTACTAATGTCAAATGCTGAATTTGGATTTTTAGGGCATTATAATAAAAAATTAGGTGACTCACCATTTGAGCGTTTCTTTGTAGGTGGAGATGGTATGGCACAATTTCAATTAGATGGTAGAGAAACCATTGCTTTAAGAGGTTACGAAAACGGAAGACTTTCATCAATTGCTGGAGGAACAATTTATAATAAATTTCAAATGGAACTTCGTTACCCAATTACTTTGAAACCTTCTGCCTCAATATATGCGTTAGGATTTTTAGAAGCTGGAAACTCTTATGATGGTTTTAGTAATTTTAATCCCTTTAAAATGAAAAGATCTGCCGGACTAGGTTTAAGAATATTTATGCCCGCCTTTGGATTATTGGGTATAGACTTTGCTCACGGGTTTGATCCTTTACCTGGCGAAACCACGAAATCGGGATGGCAAACTCACTTTATAATTGGGCAACAATTCTAAAGTAAATCTGTTATATTTGTAAATGAATATTTAAATTGGCACGATTTTTTCTAAATACATATTAGTTATGATAAAAAAAGTTTTCTTATTAACGTTTTTAATTGTTGGTATTTCATCAATTGCACAACGCTCACAAAGAATTGGCTATATTGATATGGAATATATTTTGGAAAACTTGCCCGAATACAATGAAGCTCAATCTCAAATTAATTCAAAAGCTTTAAATTGGCAAAAAAAGATTGAAAAACAACAAAAAGAAATTGATGATTTAAAATCTGAATTAAATATTGAAAGAGCTTTAATGACAAATGAATTAATTTTAGATAAAGAAGAAGATATTCAAATTAAAACTTTAGAAATAAAAAAATTACAAGATTCGTATTTTGGAGTTAATGGAGATTTATTTTTATTAAGACAACAATTGGTTCAGCCGATTCAAGATTTAGTTTACAATGCAATTCAAGACATAGCGGTTAAAAGAAAATATGATTTTGTTTTAGATAAATCTACAGATTTAGTTATGCTGTATACCAACAAACAATACGATATTAGCGAACTAGTTATTAAGAGTATTAGCCAAACTAAAAAAGTTGAAAAAGTTAAAGAAAAACAAAAAGGAAAAGAAATTGGCCCGGATATTGTAAATAACAATACCGATAACCAAGAATCTAAAGAGGTTACAAAAAAATTAGATGAAAGAGCTACAAAAAAAGCTCAATTACAGAAGAAAATTGAAGAACAAAGAGCTGCACAACTTAAAAAACGAGAGGAGCTCAAAAAAGCTATCGAAGCAAAACGTTTAAAAAGAATACAAGATATAGAAGACGCTAAAAAAGCAAAAGAAGAAAAAAACACGAATAATTAATTTAAATAACACGAATAAAATGAAACAGTTTAGAACATTATTATTAATTGCCATAGTTACTTTAGGGTTTAACTCTATTCAAGCCCAAACTAAAGTAGGACACATAAGTACTGATTTACTATTAAGCCTTATGCCAGAAACAAAAGCATTAAATGCTGATTTAGAAAAATTAAGTAAAACTTATGAAACTGAATTAAAAGCAGAAAATGATAAACTTGCAGCAAAATTAAAAAAATATGAAGCTGAAGTGGCGTCTCAAACAGATGAAGTAAATCAACAAAGACAAGTTGAGGTTCAACAAGATCAACAAAAATTATATCAATCATCTCAAATTGCTCAAGAAGATATCAGAAAAAAAAGAGATGAAAAATTAAAACCTATTTTAGAAAAAGCTAGAAAAGCAATTGAAGATGTTGCTAAAGAACAAGGTTTCACTTATGTATTAGATGCATCAAGTATTATTGTTGCAAATGGTACAGATTTACTACCTTCTGTAAAAACGAAGTTAGGTATTCAATAAAAATACAATTCTTATAAAAAAAATCCCGCAATAGCGGGATTTTTTTTACATTTAAAAGTTTTCAAAAATTAAAAAACGTGAATAATAAACCTATTGGACTTTTCGATTCTGGTATTGGAGGCACTTCAATTTGGAAAGAAGTTATTAAACTTTTACCAAATGAAAAAACTATTTATTTAGCCGATTCAAAAAATGCTCCTTATGGTAAAAAATCAATCGAAGAAATAATACAATTATCTGTAAAAAACACTGAATATTTGTTATCTAAAGGTTGTAAAATAATTATTGTTGCTTGTAATACAGCTACAACAAATGCCATTGATTATTTACGAAACAAATATACTGTACCTTTTATTGGAATAGAACCCGCCATAAAACCTGCAGCACTACAAAGTAAAACAGGAGCAATAGGAATTTTAGCTACAAAAGGAACCCTTTCGAGCAAATTGTTTGAAAAAACAGCTAATGAATATTCAAAAAATATTACTACAATAGAACAAGACGGAGATGGTTTAGTTAAATTAATTGAAGAAGGTAAATTAAATTCAGTAGAACTAAAGACCTTACTTAACAAGTATTTAAAACCTATGCTAAACTTTAATATTGACCATTTGGTTTTGGGTTGTACACATTACCCTTATTTAATTCCGCAAATAAAAAGCCTAATTGGTGAAGATGTGAAAATTATTGACTCTGGAGAAGCTGTTGCAAAACAAACTAAAGCTGTTTTAGAAAAAAACAACTTAATATCTTTTCCTCAAGATACTATTCAACACCAATTATATATTAATTCTAATAAAACAGTATTGCAAAATATTTTAAAAAACACACCTACAAATTATATAGTTACTGAACTACATTTTTAGGATAGCTTAGTGTAGTTTACTCTTTATACCAACCCGAATATTTTACATAATTATTAGCAATTCTATCAATTTCACCTGAAATTAATTCCTGACTAATATCTTTAACTTTTTTGGCTGGAACACCTGCATAAATAGCTCCAGATTCCACATGAGTACCTTTTGTAACAACAGCTCCAGCCGCAATAATTGAGTTGCTTTCAACAATGCAATCGTCCATAACAATTGATCCCATTCCAATTAAAACATTGTCTTGAATTGTACATCCATGCACCATTGCATTATGGCCTATTGAAACATTATTTCCTATATTAGTTGGATATTTTTGGTATGTAGCATGGATAACAGCACCATCTTGTACATTTACTTTATCGCCCATTTTTATGTAGTGTACATCTCCTCTAATTACGGCATTATACCAAATACTACATTGCTTACCCATTTCAACCTGACCAATAATTACACAATTTTCTGCTAAAAAGCAATCATCTCCAAATTTAGGCTTAACCCCATTTAATTCTTTTATAATCATCTTTATTTGTTTTTAAAAAAAGCTAATAATTCTCCTTTTTTGGATGAAGAAACAGATAGCTCTTTACCATTTGTAAGTGTTACGCTTCCACCCTTTCCTTTTTTATAATTTGTAACATAATTTATGTTTATTAAATAGGATTTGTGGATACGTGCAAAGCTACTTTCTTTTAAAATTTCTTCAAAATATTTAAGGGTTTTACTTACCAATTTTTTATGTTCATTTTGCAAAAAAATATGCGTGTAATTATCATCGGCCTTACAATACAAAATATGCTTAATTTCTATAACCTCAAATCCATCTTGTGTTGGAATGGTAATTTTTTTGTTTTCGGAATTGGTTTTTGGTATTAAAACCATGTTTTGCATATCGTTTTCTTTAGCTTTTATCTCTACAACATAGTCAACTGCCTTTATAAGTTCATCTATTGAAATAGGTTTTAGCAAATAATACGATGCGTGTTTATTTAAAGCTTCAATTGCATATTGATTGTATGCAGTAACAAAAATAGTTTCAAATGTATGGCTACCAACTTTTTCTAGCAAATCAAATGCATTACCATAAGGCATTTCCACATCTAAAAAAACCAAATCTAGCTGGTTACTTTTAATTAAAATCAACGCCTTTTCAATATTTTCCGCTTCCCCTAAAATGGTTACTTGCGGACAATATTTTGAAATATAATTTTTAAGTATTTCTCTACTTGTTTTTTCATCTTCAACAATTATAGCTTTCAATTCCATTTAATCTTTTTTTAGTGTTAACACCACTTTTGTTCCAGTGTTATTTGAATACAAATCTTCAATAAAAACATCCACTTTATCGCTATACATTTCGTTTAAAATAGCTACTCTTTTTTTAATATTTGCCATTCCTTTAGATTGTTGTTTTTGCTGATTTGCAGTTTTTAATTTTTTAGATTTTTTTCGTCCAATTCCATCATCTGAAATTTCTATACAAATACTTTCTTCATTTTTTTGAAAAAAAGCAACTTTTAAAAATCCTTTTTCCTCTTTATAACGCAATCCGTGCCATACAGCATTTTCAATATAAGGTTGTAATAACATTGGCGGAATTTGATACTCACTAACTTTTAGGTTATCATCAATCTCAACCTTATAATCAAACTTATCTTTAAAACGTGAATGCTCTAATTTTAAATACAATTCTAACAATTCTATTTCTTTTGAAAGTGGTATAAAATCTTCTTCAGAATTATTTAAAACATTACGCATTAATGTTGAAAAATCGGTTAAATATCTATTCGCCGTTCGTTCATCGTTTTGTGCAATAAAACTATTTACTGAATTTAGTGCATTAAAAATAAAGTGAGGATTCATTTGGCTCCGCAAGGATTTTAAAGCTAATAAATTATTGGCTAATCTGCGTTGTTTATTACTTTTATACATAAAATAAACTGCAGCCAACAACAATAATAAACCACCAATTAATGAGTAAATAATTAAACGTTGGCGTTTATAGTTTTCTATGGTTATTTGTTGTTCACTCTCGTATAATTTATTCTGACTTTCATATAACTCTCTATCTTTTTCTAAACTATTAATCCTGTTTTGTTTTTTAACAAGCATTTTATTAATAATTACTGCATCTTCAATTTCTTTTTCTTTCTTTTTATATAAAATATCAACCAAACTCACATACTCTTGATAGTTGCTCAACGCCTTTTTATAATCACCAACATTTTTATAAATTTCTGAAAGTTGTTCAACAGCTTCTTTTTTTGTTTCAATATCTGAAGCTTTAGCTGCATCATTTTTACTCTTTTCTAAATAATTAATTGCATTTGTAAACGATTTCTTTTTAGCATAAGCATTACCAATATCTAAATTTAGTTGTTGTACAGAAATTTCTTCTTCATCGTTTAATTCAGTATCAACTTTATTCAATTTAGCAGCTTCTAAATCTTGAAGTGTCTGTTTTTTTAATTCAATTTCCTTATCAAAATTTTGCTGATCCCTGTATTGATTTGCAACTGAATTTGTAATTGCTGCGCGTTTATTTAAAGTAGTCTTTTTTGAAACTTCAATAGTATTATTTAAATACACATTTGCTTCAGAAACTTTACCTTGTAATGTAGAAACCTCTGCTAATTTAGAATTTAATATTGTTACTTTTTCAGTGTAATTATTAGCTTTTGCAAAGGTTAACGCTTGGTTAAAATTAGTTTCTGAATTTACATAATCTTTCAGGTTTAAGTAATTATCTCCAATTGTTTCGTACACTTCAATTTTTTGTAAAGAAGTCTTCTTTTTATTTAAAATTGAATTTAAAATTGTGTTACTTTCGTTAAAGCCACCTTCAAAATTTAATGCTTTTGCTAATTTTAATTTTACCGATGTATCACTTTTGCTGCTAAGTGAAGTTTTATAATTACTAACCGCTAAATCATATTGTTTTAAATTAACATAAACATCACCTAAAACTTCGTATGCATTTGCAATATTTATTGAATTTCCTCTTTTTGAAGTTTGAGATTTCAACGCATTCTCTATAAACTCAATACTTTTAAACGGATCTCTTTTTTTATAAAACTGCGCAGAATCTAACTGAATTAAAAAATCATTTTCTGGTTCTTTACTTGTTTTTGAAATGTACCTGTTAGAATTATCTTCAATTTTATATTCCGAACTTCCATCATAAACATAACTATTAATAAGAAATCCATCTTTTCTTAATTCAATAACATCACCAATAGCTGCTTTAATTTTAAACTCACCATGAACATTTGTTATAGAAACAATGTTAGACCCTTGTACCCTAACCTCAATATCTTTTAAACGATTTCCGCTTTCGTCTGCAACAAAATCGGAATAATAATTTACCGACGAATATTTATTAGTTTTCTCCTGCGCATGCAATTGCGCAATCACTAAAATTAAAAATAATACTAAAATCGATTTTATTTTCATTCTATAAAATTGTTTTGTAAAACTACATACTTTAAAGCATTAAATAAAACGCTATTAGTCTAAAAACACTCAAAAACGGGTATTTAAACACCCTAAAATACTCTTTCACTCATTAAAAGGTATCAATTACTCACTTATAAATTATAGTTGCTCATTCTTAGTTTTTCAAGAAAAAAGTTGAACCTACTTTTACCTTGAATTTAAACCTGTATATTATGAAAACGCTTTTAAAATTATTAATCATCACACTAACTATCTCAACATTTGATTGTAATGCTAATAATCCAAAAGCAAAACAACAAATTAAAGTAGCATTATTATTAGATACTAGTAATAGTATGGACGGACTTATTAACCAAGCAAAAACACAACTTTGGGAAATTGTAAACGAACTTTCTTATGCAAAATGTGGAACCGATCAACCCGATTTACAAATTGCTTTATATGAGTATGGAAATGATGGTTTGGAAAAAGCTGATGGATTTATTAGGCAAGTTCTAAATTTTAGCAGCGACTTAGATGTAATTTCAGAAAAGTTATTCGCTTTAAACACTAACGGAGGAAGTGAATATTGCGGTGCTGTTATTCAAAATTCTTTAAAATATTTAGAATGGGGAAACAATAAAAATGATTTAAAACTAATATTTATTGCAGGAAACGAACCTTTTACTCAAAGAAAACTAAGTTACAAAGAAGCCGCTTCTTTAGCAAATGAAAAAGATGTTACTGTAAACACAATTTTCTGTGGAAATTATGAAAATGGTATTTCCGGAAAATGGCAAGAGGGAGCACATTTAACAAATTGAGAGTATATGACAATTGATCACAATAGGGAAATTGTTCATATTAAAACTCCATATGATAAAGTTATTATTGAATTAAATAATAAATTAAACAAAACTTATATTAGCTATGGATCTGAAGGTAAGAATAAACATAAATTACAATACACTCAAGATTCTAAATCCGAAGAATTAAATGAAGAAGTCGTTGTGAAAAGAGCGATTAGCAAAAGTAGTAGAATGTACAAAAATTCGAGTTGGGATTTAGTTGATGCTGTAAAAGAAAAAAAAGTAGATTATACCAAGTTAAACAAACAAAATTTACCAAAACAACTTCAGAATAAATCTACTTCTGAATTAAAAAAGTATGTTGAAACAAAACAAAAAGAACGAACTTATATTCAACAAAAAATACAGGAATTAAATAAATTAAGAAATCAATATGTGGCTAAAGAAAAATTAAAAAATAGGAATGCTAACAATTTAGAAAATGCATTGATTTCTGCAATAAAAAAACAAGCATTAAAAAAGAATTACAGTTGGAATAATTAAAAAACTATGGTATTGAAAGAGGTAACTAGTTAAAACATCCTATTGGTTTTACCACCTCTTTCATTCCAAAATCTTCTTGGACTAAAACAATTAAAATTAATTCCTAAAGTAATTTGATGATAACTTGCATCATCAAATAAAATTTCACCCGTTTGTTTAGTATATGTATAGGAAAACATATATTTCTCAAAATTAACACCTAAAATGGGTGTTAAATAACTAAGTTGTTGTCCGCTTTCGTTATCAAATCCTCTTCTAAAAGAAAAGGCTGCCCACAATTTAGCATTATCCAATTCTTTATAAACTTTAAAATTTAAATCGACAAATTTTTCACCTGTTCTTTCAATATATTGAACCATAATTGATGGCTCTAATTCTACTGTTGAACCATTACTATAATAATCAAAATAATATCCTAGTGATAGTAAATAGCGTCTTAGATTTAATGATTCGTAATCTTTGTTATACAAATTTCTAGCTGTAAGCATTAAATTCTTTACTGTAAAGTATCCGAAAAAATCCATATGATGATAAGCCATACTAAAATCGGCATTAAAGTAACTCGAACTTTGAACAATTTGAGAAATAACGGGATCTGGTATTTCAAAAGATGATTCATCTAATTTATTATTAACCATCATCATACCAATACCAAATGAAAGTTGCCTATATTCTTCAAACCTTCCTAAGTCTAAATGATAAGCATAAGTACCTTGAATTCCTTGTCTGCTATGATATCCATTTTTATCATTAAAAATAATTACTCCAAGGCCTGCTTTTTCACCAAATTTTGCGTGGTAATTAATTGTTTGCAAAGAGGGTGCATCTTCAACTCCGCTCCATTGATTTCGAGCTGTTAATCTAATTTTATTACAATCTCTAAAACCTGCAGCAGATGGATGTATCAAATGTACATTATCCGATAAATAATCGGAATAGATAGGTAGTGTTTCTTGTGCATCTGTAAATACTGAAACACTTAAAAAACAAAGAAAAACAATGAATTTTTTCATGTGAATAATTAACCAACCAAATATACTATAATTGTTTCTTATTTTACCAATTGAAAATATTATTAATATATTTTCGACTTAATACTTCAATAAAAGTAAAATAAAAAAAAGCCATTTTCAATTAAGAAAATGGCTTTTAAAATAATATTTTAAGTTGATTATACGTTTGCGGCTAACCAATCTCCTACTTCACTAGTTCCATAAGCTTTACCTCCATCAGCTAAATCTTCAGTAACAACACCTTCATTTAAGGCTTTGTTAACTGCTGCTCTAATTGCTTTTCCTTCTTCATGTAATCCAAAGTTTTCAAACATCATTGCCGCAGATAAAACCGTTGCCATTGGATTTGCAATATTTTTACCTGTTGCTTGTGGGTAAGAACCGTGAATTGGTTCAAATAAACCAATATCAGATCCTAAAGAAGCTGACGGCATTAATCCCATAGATCCAGAAATTACAGAAGCTTCATCTGTTAAAATATCACCAAATAAATTTTCAGTAATTAAAACATCGTAACTATTTGGCCATTGAACTAAGCGCATTGCAACAGCATCAACAAATTCATAAGAAACCTCAACTTCTGGGTAATCTTTTTCCATTGCTTGTACGGTTTCTCTCCATAAACGAGAAGTTTCTAATACATTTGCTTTGTCCACGCAACATAATCTTTTAGAACGTGTCATTGCTAATTCAAAACCTTTTTTAGCTAAACGTTGTACTTCTTCTCTTGTGTAAACACAGTTATCAAAAGCAGTTTCTCCTCCGTCTCTTCTACCTTTTTCACCAAAATAAATTCCACCAGTTAATTCTCTTAAGAAAACAAGATCGGTACCTTCAATACGCTCTCTTTTTAAAGGAGATTTATCTAATAATGAAGGAAAAGTAAATGTTGGACGAACGTTTGCAAATAATCCTAATGCTTTACGCATTTTTAACAACCCTTGCTCTGGACGAACTTTTGCAGAAGGATCATTATCAAAACGAGGGTGACCAATTGCTCCAAATAATACTGCATCAGAATTTTTACAAATTTCGTGTGTTTCATCTGGGTAAGGCTCT
The DNA here is from genome assembly GCF_947495725.1 of uncultured Lutibacter sp. Taxonomy (GTDB): domain Bacteria; phylum Bacteroidota; class Bacteroidia; order Flavobacteriales; family Flavobacteriaceae; genus Lutibacter. Next base: position 81,205 of record NZ_CANLZZ010000001.1, read on the forward strand.
CCAACTGCATCAATTGCTGCAGCACCCGTTAAAGCTGGTTTCCAGCTAATTTCATGATTAAATTTAGTTGCAATTACGTCACAAACTTTTACAGCTTGATCTATCACTTCTGGTCCAATTCCATCTCCAGCTAAAAGTGCTATATTTAATTTCATTTTTTTAAGCTTTTGGCTGTTTATTGGTAATTTACAAATAAACAGCTATAATTTATATTAATTTAATTTGTATTAATGCTAATAGCAAAAGACTAAAAGCATTATCTAATATTTAACATTTTTTGAGTTGCCTTAATTGCCGATACAGTTTGATCGCAATCTAAACCACGCGTTATAAATTTATTAGTTTTACTTTGCCAAGTAATTATAGTTTCGCAAAGTGCAGCAGAAGTACTTCCAGGAGGAATCCGAACCGCATAATCTACCAAACTAGGCATAGTCATTTTTTTCTTTTTGTACAATTTTCTTAATGCATTCATAAAAGCATCAAATTGTCCATCGCCTTGTGCGTGTTCTTCGTACTTTACACCATCAATTTTAACAGCAACAGTTGTTGATGGTTTTAATCCTTTTGAATGTGTTAATACATAAGATTCTACAGTAATTCGTTCTTCATATAAATTGCTATCCAACACATCAGAAATAATGTATGGCAAATCTTCTTTTGTAACTAATTCTTTTTTATCTCCAAGTTCAATAATTCGCTCGGTAACTTTTAACAAATCAACCTGATCTAATTCTAAGCCAAGTTCTTGTAAGTTTTTCTCAATATTTGCTTTACCTGATGTTTTACCTAAAGCATATTTACGCTTTCTACCGAAACGTTCGGGCATTAAATTGTTGAAATAAAGATTCTTTTTATTATCACCATCTGCGTGAATTCCAGCCGTTTGCGTAAAAACATTATCACCAACAACAGGTTTATTAGACGGGATTCTAACTCCAGAAAAAGTTTCAATAATTTTACTTACCGAGTATAATGAAGTTTCTTTTACTTGAATTTCAATCTCATCTTTAAAGAAATCATTAATAACTGCCACAACACTTGCCATTGGTGCGTTACCAGCACGTTCACCCATTCCATTTACTGTTAAATGCAATCCGTGAGCACCAGCTCTTATAGATTCCATAACATTGGCTACACTTAAATCGTAATCGTTGTGTGCGTGAAAATCGAAATGTGTATTTGGATATTTAGCCGTTATTTGCGAAAAATAGTCAAACGTTTCATTATGTGTTAAAACACCTAAAGTATCTGGCAATAAAATTCTTTCCAAAGAAAGAGTATTTAAAAAATCTAAAAATTGAAAAACGTATTCTGGTGAATTATGCATTCCATTACTCCAATCCTCTAAATAAACATTGGTTTTAATTCCTGCACTTTGAGCTAATTCAACAACATGTTTTATTTCAGAAAAATGTTGTTCAGGAGTTTTTTTTAATTGATGAGTTAAATGATTTAGAGATCCTTTGGTTAACAAATTTTGAACTTTTGCACCAGCTTTATGCATCCAATCAATGGATTTTCCCCCATCAACAAAAGTTAACATTTCAACTCTATCTATATAACCATGTTCACTCGCCCATTTTGTAATGGCTTTAACTGCCTGAAATTCTCCTTCTGAAACTCTTGCAGATGCTACTTCAATTCTATCAACATTTAACTCTTCCAGTAACAATTTTGCTATGGTTAATTTTTCTGCTGAAGGAAATGATACTCCGGAGGTTTGTTCACCATCACGAAGTGTAGTATCCATTATTTCAATTTTTCTTTTAGCCATTTTTTAGAAAGGTCTTTTATCGGCAAACTCTTTTATTTCGTCTTTCATTTTAGTTAAATAGTCAATATCATCAAAACCATTTAACATATTTTCTTTTTTATACTCATTAATTTCAAATGATTCTTGCTCTCCAGAAACCAATAAAGTTATTGTTTGTTTTGGTAAGTCAATTTCAATTTCGGTATTTGGATCAGCTTCAATTGCTTTAAAAATTTTATCTAAAAATTCAGCACTTACCTGAACAGGTAATACACCAATATTTAAACAGTTTCCTCTAAAAATATCTGCGAAGAAACTAGAAACCACACATCGAAATCCGTAATCGTACACTGCCCAAGCTGCGTGCTCCCTTGATGAACCTGAACCGAAGTTTTTACCTCCAACTAATATTTTACCAGAGTAAATTGGATTGTTTAAAACAAATTGTTCTTTTGGAGTATTATCTGGATTGTATCTCCAATCTCTAAATAAGTTATCTCCAAAACCTTTACGCTCTGTTGCTTTTAAGAAACGAGCCGGTATTATTTGATCTGTATCTACGTTTTCAATTGGTAATGGAACCGCAGAACTTTTTAATATTTCGAATTTATCGTAAGCCATTTTGTTTAGTTTTAAGATTATAAAAGTGTTCTTGGATCAGTTACAACTCCAGTTACAGCTGTAGCAGCAGCAACTAGTGGACTTGCTAATAATGTTTTAGATCCTGGTCCTTGACGTCCTTCAAAGTTTCTGTTTGAAGTACTAACTGCAACTTTACCTGCAGGAACTTTATCATCGTTCATTGCTAAACAAGCTGAACAACCTGGCTCACGCAATACAAATCCAGCTTCGTGGAAAATATCAAGTAATCCTTCTTCTTTTATTTTTGCTTCAACAATATGTGAACCTGGTACTAACCAAGCTGTAATATTATCTGCTTTTTTTCTTCCTTTTACAATAGATGCAAATGCTCTAAAATCTTCAATTCTACCATTGGTACAACTTCCAATAAATACGTAATCTACGTGTTTACCAATCATTGCTTCACCTTCTGCAAAGCCCATATAGTCTAAAGACTTTTTGTAAGTAGATTCTCCACCTTCAACCTGATTAGCACTTGGAATATTGTTTGAAATACCTGTTCCCATACCCGGATTTGTTCCGTAAGTAATCATAGGTTCAATATCGGTAGCACTAAAAGTTAGCTCTTTATCAAATACTGCATCTTCATCTGTTGTAAGAGTTTCCCAGTACGCCATTGCTTTATCCCAGTCTGCACCTTTTGGAGCTAACGGACGACCTTTTACATACTCAAATGTTTTCTCATCAGGAGCAATAATACCTCCACGAGCACCCATTTCAATACTTAAATTACAAACTGTCATACGACCTTCCATAGACATTTGTTTAAATACATCTCCAGCGTATTCAACAAAATATCCAGTAGCACCAGATGTAGTTAATTTAGAAATAATAAATAATGCAACATCTTTTGGAGTAACACCTAAACCAAGTTCACCCGTAATGTTAATACGCATTTTCTTAGGTTTTGGTTGCATAATACATTGTGAAGTTAACACCATTTCAACTTCAGAAGTACCAATACCAAAAGCAATAGCACCAAAAGCACCGTGTGTAGAAGTATGTGAATCTCCACAAACAATTGTTGCTCCAGGCAATGTAATTCCATTTTCTGGTCCTACAACGTGAACAATACCATTATTTTGGTGACCTAATCCCCAATGAGATATTCCCCATTCTGCAGAATTTTCTTCCAAGGCCTTTAATTGATTAGCTGATAACGGATCTTCAACAGGTAAATGTTGGTTAATTGTTGGGGTATTATGATCGGCTGTAGCAAATGTACGACCCGGAAATAATACTGAATTGTTTCTTTCTTTTAATCCTAAAAAAGCTACAGGACTTGTAACTTCATGAATTAAATGTCTATCAATAAAAAACACATCTGGTCCGTCTTTAATTTTACGAACAACATGTGAATCCCAAACTTTGTCGAATAATGTAGAACTCATATTTTTTAATCTAAATTTTTATCTATACTAATAAGAGCCATTTAATTGGCTCTTATTTTTGAATTGGCAAATTTACAAAATAATGAGCATTTTTTGGAATTAAATATCAGAAACTCCTTAATTATTATAAGATTTAAATGTTTTTGTGAAATTATTTACACTTTAATTAAAAAAGTTAAAAAAATAAAGCAATTTTTAAACATACCTAACTATTCCAACCTTATCAATACCAATAATTAAATATATAAAACTAATAACATCTAAGTCAACTACCCCCGTAACTTGCTCTTACACATTATTTTACATATATTTGATTTACTCCTGCAAAAATTCAATATTGAAACCCCTAAAGATTACAAAACTAAAAAACATCAAATTATGAAATCACTACATGTATTACAAAATGAGCTTTTCAACAACTCAAGTTTAAAAACTGCACATACTTTAGCCTTAACTCCCAAAAAAAATAAATCATTAAACCTCAACTTTTTTGAATCATGTAAAATACATGTAACACAAAAAGAAATTAACTGTACATCGTTATTAATAATTGATGATTATGAAAAACCTTTAGGGTCAGTTCGGTAAATTATTAACAATGTCAACCTTGCTAAACTTGAATTTTCTAATGGCATAACAACACCTATAGAAAATGGTATTGACGCAGATGAATTAGGAAATATACTTTATACATTATTTGGAAAGGACAAACAGAAAATAAGAATAACTCTCTATTTAAGTGAGAGTACTAAGTTTTCTAAAGAATTACAGGAAGTAAAAGAAGGTTATACCAACATATTTGAAACTGCTAGCAAACTAAAGATAACTCACAAAATTTTTAATCGCAACATGGAGATTGAAATGAAAAAATCTAAATGTTTTTGCAAATCTTGGGGACTATGTGGAGCCGACGAAGGAAGAAAGTGCAATGGTCTAACTGGAACATGCTCAGGAAGATGTTTACCTAAATGATATAAAAAATATTTAGAAATTGGTTAAACTTTGAGCCAAAATGGACATAAGAAATTGCTATTGCATTTTTAAAAAAACTTTATTATTTTTATAGCTTACAAAATTATTAACATCTAATATTGATTTTTTACTAAATGGAGACAATTAAAAAGGATGAAAATAAATCATCTACATTTATTAAAGAATTTGCTTTGAAAAATTACAAAACATATGTAGCACATTACGAATCTAGAAAGTTGCAGCCAATGCCTTTTAATGATTTTTTAAAAAATTATACTTCGTAATTTATGCATATAATAACTTTTCGAAATGAGAAGTTTTTTATTTATTATTTTTTTAAATTCTACTTTGATAGGTATATAAATCGAAGTAGCGGCCTTTTTTTGCTAATAATTCTTGATGCTTACCTTTTTCAACAATATTTCCATCTTCAATAACTAATATTTGATCTGCTTGTTGAATAGTACTTAATCTATGAGCAATAACAAATGTTGTTCTATTTTTCATTAGCTCATGTAAACTTTTTTGAATAAAAGTTTCACTTTCATTATCTAAATTTGAAGTAGCCTCATCTAAAATTATTATTTTCGGATCTGCCAAAATAGCTCGAGCTATCGATATTCTTTGTCGTTGCCCGCCTGATAATTTCACTCCTCTTTCACCAATTACCGTATTTAGCCCTTTTTCAAATCTATCTGTAAACTCTTTAACATAAGCTCCTTCAGCAGCGGCTAACAGATCTTTATCCGATGCATCCGGCCTTGCAAATAAAATATTTTCTCTAATTGTACCTTCATATAAAAAATCATCTTGTAAAACAACTCCTAACCTACTTCTAAAACTACTTAAATTTATAGTCCCCAAATCTATTCCATCAACAAATACTTTTCCTTCAGAAGGGTTTAAAAATGAAGCTGCCAAACCAGCAATGGTAGATTTTCCAGAACCCGATGAACCAACCAAAGCTGTTACACTACCTTTTGGTGCTATAAACGAAATATTATGTAAAACCTCTTTACCTTTTTCATAACTAAACGTTACATTTTCAAAACGAATTTCACCTGTAATTTCATTAAGTTTTACCGTTCTAACTTCAGGGTTATCCTCTTCTGTCATATTCATAAGCTCCTGAGTTCTATCTAAGCCAGCCATTGCTTCAGTAAGCTGACTCCCAATATTGCTCATTTGTACAATTGGTGCAATCATAAAACCCAAAAACAGTGTAAATGAAACAAATTCACCATAAGTCATAGTGTTTTTCATTATAAAATAGCCCCCAATACCCATAATACCTGCAGATGCCAATCCTAATAAAAAAGTAGAAGAACTGGTCATTAAAGCAGTTGCTGTTAAACTTTTCTTCACGTTCAAAAACAATTTTTCAACACCTTTCTCAAATGTTTTGTTTTCTAATTCTTCGGCGTTAAATCCTTTAATTACTCTAACACCATTTAAGGTTTCGGTTAATCTCCCTGTTACCTCAGCATTAATTTTTCCACGTGCTCTAAAAATTGGACGTATATATCCAAAAGCTTTTAATGCAATTATAGCAAATATCGCCACAGGGACCAAAACAAAAAGCGTCATTAAAGCGTTGATTTTTATTAAAATAACTAAAGATATAATAGCTGTAATTGTTCCTCCAACTAATTGAACTAAACCTGTCCCTACTAAATTCCTTACTCCTTCAACATCTGTCATGACTCTAGAAACGAGAGCTCCTGACTTATTATTATCAAAAAAACTTATTGGTAAAGTCAGTAATTTTCTTTGCACTTTCGCTCTTAACAAAGAAATTAAATGTTGTGCCTCTACACTTAATAAACGTGTTAATGAAAAAGATGTGACGGCCTGAATTATAATTGCTGAACAAACAATTATTAAAAGTGTAATTAATGAATTTGTATCTTTTGATGGAATTACATCATCAATTAAATTTTTACTAGCATAGGGCAATACTAAACTAGATAAGCTTTTTGCCATTATTAAAACTAACCCTATAAAAATGATTTTTTTTCTCGGCCAAATAAATTCCTTAAATGCCCACCAAAATGAAACTTTTGTTTTACTCATAATGTAATATATGGACGAAAACTACGCCATTTAATTACAAAAGTCAATTAAATAAACATAAAAACTTTTTTACATAAATAAACCAACCTAACTTTAAATATTTGAAAGAGAATTAAACTCCCATTTATTACGTTGACTAAATTCCTCGTTTTCTTTAGTTACAATCTCAATTGGAAAAAATATTTTCTTTTGAGGAACTTTATTATGAATTAAATAATCTGCCATTTCATTAACAGCAGTATAACCTTGATTAAAAGATTTTTGAGAAATTAAAAAAGTAATTCTATTCTTTCTTAGTTGTTCAATATTTTGCTCGGTAGTATCAAACCCTATTAACCTAATATTAACTAGGTTTTGTTCAGAAATACAATTACTTATTGTTGCAATTCTACTAGATGGCACCAAAATTCCTTTTATAGATTTATCATCATTTAACAAGGTATTGATTGTTTTGCTAATTAAATTATCATCCTCTAAATCATCAAAATTTACATTTCTGATTTTAAATTTAATTTTATTCTTTTTAAAAAAATCTTCAAATCCTTTAATTCTTTTTTCTATTACAATATTATTGAACAAATTGGAATTTATTATTGAAACTAAATATGTAGAATTATCTCCTGTAGACAAATACATTAATTTTCCTGTTAAATAACCCGCCTTATAAGAATCTTGCCCTATAAATGAACAATTATTAAATCCTTCTGCTTCTAAATTTAAAAACATATATGGAATTCCCTTAGCTTCTAATTTCGAAACCATAAGTTTGGTTTCTTTTAAAAAAAATGGAGCTAAAATTACCGCTTTTGGATTTAACTTAATCAATAATTCAAATTGTTTCAAATACGAATCGCAATCAGACTGATTAAAGGAAAATAATTCAACTTCTACACCAAAACTTAACACCTCATCAGAGGCCTTGGAAATTCCCATTAACGGAGATTTCCAAAATAAATTTTCTTCTCTAAATTCTGGAATTAAAACAGCAACAGTATATTTTTTTTTCATTGCCAATGACCTAGCAATTACATTAATTTTAAAATTATTTTCTTTTAAAATCTTGTTTACCTTTACTTTTGTTTTTTCTGAAACACCTTGCCTATTGTGAATCACTCGATCAACCGTACCAACAGATACATTGGCTATTCTTGCAATATCTTTTATTGTTACCATAGTATTTATATTCAATACAAATATTAGAATATTTATAAAATATTTGTGAATGTATTAAATTTATTTATATTTTTGTGTACGCACACGAAAATATTTTATGACTTTACAAATCATTTCGTGTGCGAACACGTTAAAATAACTAAATAAGCATTATGAAATTCATTAAAATCACAACTGCACTATTTTTTGCGATAATTGTATCCTGTTCTTCCGTAGAAAAAAAATCGCCTTGGGTTAACCTATTAAAAGGAAATACTCTTGATGGATGGAATATTAAAGGTGGCAAAGCCATTTATGAAGTAAATGATGGAATTATAACCGGAACCACCGTACAAAATACTCCAAACACATTTTTAACTACTAATAAAATGTATAGCGACTTTATTCTAGAACTAGATTTCAAAGTTAACCCTCATATGAATTCTGGTATTCAAATTAGAAGTAATAGTATTCCAGAATTTAAAAACGGAAGAGTGCACGGTTATCAGGTTGAAATTGACCCCTCTGAACGCGCTTGGAGTGGAGGAATTTTCGATGAAGCCCGAAGAGGTTGGCTAAATGATTTAGAAGACAATATTCCAGCAAAAAAAGCATTTAAACAAAATGAATGGAATACATATAGAGTTGAGGCAATAGGCGATACATTAAAAACTTGGGTAAACGGAATTCCCGCAGCACATCTCGTAGATAATATGACAAAATCTGGTTTTATAGGACTACAGGTTCACAGTATAGGAAACGGAAAAGCAGGTTCACAAATTCAATGGAAAAATATTAGAATCATAGACAAAGATGTCCAAAAATATGCCACTAAAACTCCTATACCAGTAATGGTGAAAAGAAATGCATTAACCGAACAAGAAAAATCTGAAGGTTGGAAAATGCTTTGGGATGGAAAATCAACCAAAGGATGGAGAGGTGCAAAATTAAACAGATTCCCAAATAGTGGATGGCTAATTAAAAATGGTATTTTAACCGTATTACCATCTGGAGGGGCAGAATCTGCTGCTGGAGGAGATATTGTTACAACAGAATTATACAGTGATTTTGAATTAAAAGTAGATTTTAAACTTACACCAGGAGCTAATAGCGGAATTAAATATTATGTAGACACTGAAATTAACAAAGGACCAGGCTCATCAATTGGATTAGAATATCAAATTTTAGATGATGCCTTGCATCCTGATGCTAAAAAAGGAAACCACGAAGGTAGCAGAACAGTTTCTTCTTTGTACGATTTAATTAAAGCTGATGAAAATAAACCTGTAAAACCAATTGGTGAATGGAATACAGCTTATATAATATCCAAAAACAACCATGTAGAGCATTGGTTAAACGGAGTAAAAGTATTAGAATATGAACGTAAAAGTAAAGACTTTCTTAAACTTGTTTCAGAGAGTAAATATAAAAAATGGCCTGATTTTGGAATGCTAGAAAAAGGTCAATTATTATTACAAGACCACGGAGACAGAGTTTCATTTCGAAATATTAAAGTAAAAACATTATAAAATACCAATTATGACAACTAGAAGAGATTTTTTAAAGAAAACAGCTAAAGGTAGTGCAGGCTTAGCCGTTGGAAGTTTATTATTGCCAAATTTAGGATTTGGTAATATTTTAGGGGCTAACGAACGTTTAAATGTTGCTGTAATTGGTGTTCGAAGCCGAGCAAAATCTTTAATGCAAGCTATTGCAAAATATTCTGATGCAAAAATTATTTTTACATGTGATGTTGATGATAATATTATTGAAAAGAATAACGAGTGGATGGTTAAAACCATTGGTTACAAAGCTAAAGTTGAAAAAGATTTTAGAAAAATATTAGAAAATAAAGATGTGGACGCCGTTTTTATAGCAACTCCAGAGCACTGGCATGCACCAATGGCAATTGCAGCTTTACAAGCCGGAAAACACGTATATGTTGAAAAACCTTGTAGCCATAACTTATTTGAAAATGAATTACTCGTTGCGGCTCAAAAAAAATACAACAAAGTTGTTCAAATGGGTAATCAACAACGTTCTGCTGTTACAAGTCAGTTAGCAGTTCAAGAAATTAAAGATGGTATTATAGGTGAAGCTTATAAAGGTGAGGCATACTATTCAAACAACAGAGGTTCCATAGGTATTGGTAAAAAAGTTGCCGTACCAAGTACTTTAGATTGGGAATTATGGCAAGGCCCTGCTCCTAGAGAAGATTATAGGGATAACATTCACCCATATAACTGGCACTGGTTTAAAACTTGGGGAACCGGAGAAGTTCATAATAATGGAACACATGAAATAGATATTTGTCGTTGGGCTTTGGGCTTAGACATTCCTAAAAAAGTTACTTCTTTTGGTGGAAAATATACCTATAAAGATGACTGGGAATTTACAGACAACCAAGAAGTTGTTTATGAATATGATAATGATAAAATTATAAAATGGACAGGTCATAGCCGCGGAAAAATAATGCCTAATCAACCAGGTAGAGGTGCTACAATTTATGGAAGCAAAGGTTCTATTATGTTAAGCCGAAATAGCTACCAATTATTTGGTTTAGACGGAGAACTAATTAAAAAAGTTGATGAAAAAGAAAAAAGTGCTACACTTAATACCGCAGGAGCTGGAAGTTTAGATGTTAAACACATTGCAAACTTTTTTAATGCTATTCGAATAGGTGAAAAACAAAACTCACCAATTGCAGATGCTAGCATTAGTACTATGCTTTGTCACTTAGGAAATGTTTCTCAAGAAGTTAAAAGAACAATCCACATTGATACAAAAACAGGAAAAATATTTAACGATGACGAAGCAATGACTCATTGGAAAAGAGAATATGAAAATGGTTGGGAACCTACTTTATAATTAATAAAAATAGAAGATGGATAGAAGAGATTTTATAGTTAAAGGAGGTGCTGTTTCAGCAGCCTTGTTGGCTTCAACTTCAGTTTTGGGAAGTATTACAAAAATTTCTAAACCAAAAAGAATTGGAGTTATTGGTACTGGAGGAAGAGGATGTGGATTAATCTCCGTTACCAATGAAATAGAGGGGTTAAAAGTTGTTGCATGTTGCGACACTTTACCTTTTAGACTCGAAGAAGGATTGGCTAAATGTGATAAAAAAGCTAAGGGATATGTCAATTATAAAGACTTATTAGCCGACCCAAAAATAGATGCCGTAATCATCACTGCCCCATTTGGATTGCATTATCAAATGGCAGTAGATGCCATTGATGCGGGAAAACATGTGTATTGCGAAAAAACAACAGTTAAAGGTTATGATGCCGTCAAAAACTTGGTGAAAAAAGTAAAGAATTCAAATGTGATTTTCCAAACCGGTCATCAATATCATAGTTCTAGAATGTATACACATCTAGTTGATTTGATAAAAAACGGAAAAGTTGGAAAAATTGCTGCTTTTGAATGCCAATGGAATCGTTTTTCTAATTGGAGAAAACCTGTTCCAGACCCTAAATTAGAAAGAGATATTAACTGGAGACTTTATAAAAAACATTCAGGTGGATTACCCGCAGAATTATGCTCACATCAAATTGATTTCGTAAACTGGGTATTAAGTGCTACTCCAGATAAAGTTATGGGAATTGGAGGAATTGATTATTGGAAAGATGGGCGTGAAACTTTTGATAATGTTCATTTAATGTACAGTTATCCTGAAGGGGTAAAAGCGAAATTTACGTGTATTAACAGCAACAAAAGAGATGGTTATCAAATTAAAGTTATTGGAGATAAAGGAACTTTAATTATCAACCAAAAAAGAGCAATATTTTATCCTTCCGAAGTAAAAAAGAGCCTAATTAAGAAAGAAATTGATGGCTATTCTGGTGCAACCGTTCAAGGTGCTATGGGATATGGAGAACAAATAAAAGTGGAACATTTAGAACCAACAAAACAAGCTTTAATAGATTTTAGAGAAAGTTTATTAACAAATAAACAGCCAGCTTCAGATGTAATTACTGGTTGTAAAACTGCTATCTGCGTGCAAATGGGATTGGATGCAATGTATAATGAAGAAATTGTTCATTGGAAACCAGAATTTGATATAATATAACTAAAAGAAACAAATGGATAAATTTAATTTAAAAGGAAAAGTAGCAATTATTACTGGAGGAGCAGGTGTTCTTGGAGGTTGTATTGCCGATAGTTTAGCTAATTCAGGGGTGAAAATTGTAATTCTTGATAGAGATGAAACAATTATTAATAAAAAAATAGCAGCTATTAATAATAACGGTGGAGAAGCTATTGGTTTTATAACAAATGTTTTAGATAAAGCAACGCTTGAGCAAAATAGAGATGCAATTTTAAAACATTTTGGTAAAATAGATATTTTATTAAATGCTGCAGGTGGAAATATGCCAGGTGCTACTATTGGTCCAGATCAAACTATTTTTGATTTAAAAATGGACGATTTTAAAAAAGTTACCGATTTAAACTTAAACGGTACCGTATTACCATCTATGGTTTTTGGTGAAGTTATGTCAAAACAAAAAACTGGAACTATTGTAAATTATTCATCCATGACCGTTGAAAGAGCTATCACAAGAGTAGTTGGCTATTCGGCTTCAAAAGCTGCTATGGAAAACTTTACTCGTTGGATGGCGGTAGAAATGGCAACTAAATTTGGTGGAAATATTCGTGTAAACGCTATTGCTCCAGGATTTTTTATTGGAAATCAAAACAGAGCTTTATTAACAAACGAAGATGGATCTTACACCCAAAGAGGCGAAACAATTATAAATAATACACCAATGAAACGTTTTGGTGAAGCCGATGAATTAAATGGAGCAATTCATTTTTTATGCAGCGATGCTGCAAAGTTTATTACAGGTGTTATAATTCCTGTTGATGGTGGTTTTAGTGCTTTTAGTGGAGTATAAAAAATAAAGAAAATGGAACAAACTTGGAGATGGTACGGACCAAATGATCCGGTAAAATTAAATGATATTAAGCAAGCTGGCGCAACCGGAATTGTATCTGCATTGCATCAAATTCCAAATGGTGATATTTGGACTATTAAAGATATAGAAATTCGTAAGCAAACAATTGAAAATGCAGGGTTAAATTGGAGCGTTGTAGAAAGTATACCAGTCCATGAAAATATTAAAACCCGTTCAGGAAATTTTCAATCCTATATAGAAAACTATAAGAAAAGCATTGAGAATTTAGCGAGTTGTGGAATTCAAATAGTGTGCTATAATTTTATGCCAGTGTTAGACTGGACTAGAACTTCACTAGATTATGAAGTTGAGGACGGTTCCAAAGCTTTGCGTTTTGAAATAATTGCTTTTGCCGCTTTTGAATTGTATTTACTGAAAAGACCTGATGCAGAACTTTTATATTCTGGAGCACAACAAGTACGGGCTAAAAAATATATTGAAAGTCTTTCTGAAACAGAAAAAACTAAATTAGTTAACAATATTATAGCAGGGTTACCCGGAGCAGAAGAAGGATATTCGTTAGAACAATTTCAACAAATATTGGACACGTACGCTGAGATTGACGCACAAAAATTACGTGAGAACTTAGTGTTATTTTTAAAAGAAATAATTCCAGTTGCAGCTCAAAATGAAGTTTTAATGTGTATTCACCCTGATGATCCACCCATGCCAATTTTAGGATTGCCAAGAGTGGTAAGTACTGAAGAAGATTATGCTTATTTATTTGAAAATGTGCCAAATAGAGCCAATGGAATTACATTTTGCACAGGTTCTTTAGGTGTGAGAGCCGATAATAATTTGGTTCAAATATTTAAACGCTTTGCAGATAGAGTTCACTTTTTACATTTACGAAGTACTCAAAGAGATGAACAAGGTAATTTTCACGAAGCCAACCATTTAGAAGGTGATGTTGATATGTTTAACGTGGTTAAGGAGGTTTTAATTGAAGAAAAAAGAAGGATTTCAGAAGGAATGAAAGACGCTAAAATTCCAATGCGACCAGATCACGGCCACCAAATGTTAGATGATTTAACCAAAAGAACAAACCCTGGATATTCTGGAATTGGCAGATTAAGAGGATTGGCGGAATTAAGGGGGCTTGAATTAGGTATTTCTAAAAGTTTAAGTATATGAATTTCAGTAAAACGGCAACATTTATAAATGACAACTTTTTGTTAGATACTGATGTTGCAAAAGAATTGTATCATCAATATGCTGTGAAAATGCCAATTATTGATTATCACAATCATCTTTCTGCAAAACAATTGGCAGAAAACAAACCAATTGAAAATATTACGGATGCCTGGTTAGATGGAGATCATTATAAGTGGCGTGGAATGCGCGCTAATGGAATTGATGAAAAATACGTTACAGGTAATTCAACCAAAGAAGAAAAATTTGAAAAATGGTCAGAAACTGTTCCGTATACTATTGGCAATCCATTATTTCATTGGACACATTTAGAGTTACAACGTTATTTTGGAATTAACGAAGTTTTACAACCTTCAACTTCAAAAGCTATTTATAAACAAGCAAATCAAATCTTAGCAAAAAAAACACCTGCAAATTTATTGGAGGATATGAATGTTGAGGTTGTTTGTACTACTGATGACCCGACAGATGATTTGAAATATCATCAACAAATTGCTTCAGGTAATTTTAATATTAAAGTATTGCCAACCTTTAGGTCAGATGGATTGTTTTTAATAAACAGTGAAAACTTTAAAAATTATATTAATAAACTTGGTAAAAGTGCTTCTATTTTTATTTCCAACTTTGAGGAATTGTTAAAGGCAATTGATAATAGAATTGACTTTTTTCATAAAAATGGGTGTCGTTTATCAGATTATGGTGTTGAAGGAAACCTTTTTGTAGATAATTACACTGAAGAGGAAGTTTCAACCATTTTTAACAAATTTTTGAATAATAAATTATTATCAACTTCAGAAATTGGAAAGTATAAATCTTACATACTTCATTACTTAGGAAGAAAATATGACGAAAAAGGTTGGACACAACAATATCATTTAGGTGCAATTAGAAATAATAATAAAAGACTTCAAAATTTATTTGGAGCCGATGCTGGTTGTGATTCAATTGGAGATTTTTCAATGGCATCTTCACTCTCTAAATTTTTAAATCAATTAGATATTGAGGAAAAACTTGCAAAAACAATTACCTATAATTTAAACCCTGCCTATAACGAAGTTTTTGCTACAATGATGGGTAATTTCAATACAAATGAAATTGCAGGCAAAATGCAATATGGTGCAGCGTGGTGGTTTTTAGATCAAAAAGATGGAATAGAAAAACAATTAAATACACTTTCTAATTTAGGTTTATTAAGCCGATCTATTGGAATGTTAACCGATAGTAGAAGTTTCTTATCATTTCCTCGTCACGAATATTTCAGAAGAATATTATGTAACATTTTAGGTAAACAAATTGAAAAAGGAGAATTACCTAATGATATAAAATTCTTTGGTAAAATGGTTGAAAATATTTGTTACAATAACGCTAAACAATACTTCAATTTTTAGATAAGAGTTAATTAATACAATCGATTGTATTAATTTTGAATTTACTATATTTACAATCCTTTTTAAACAAACAAAAACTTATGAACTACAAATTAATTCTTATTTCCTTTCTCTTTATAGGAATAATATCCTGCAAAAAAGAAAGTGGCACAAAAGTTCTTTATTTAGGTCATTCTTTACCTCAAACACATCCTGTACATAAAGGTATTTTAGAATTTCAAAAGGCATTAGAAAAAAAATCTAATGGTACTTTAAAAGTTAAAATTTTTCCCGATGGACAGTTAGGGTCAGAACGTGAAGTGCTAGAATTATTACAAATTGGTAGTGTTGCAGCGACTAAAGTTAGTGCGGCAACCTTATCTAATTTTGTTCCAGAATACCATATTTTAGGAATTCCTTATTTATTTAAAGATAAAGAGCACCAGTTTGAAGTTTTAGAAGGAAAAATAGGTAAATCTATATTAGAAAAAGGATCTAAGTTTTGGTTAAGAGGTTTATGTTATTACGATGCTGGAAGTAGAAGTTTTTACACAAGTAATAAGGCCATAAGAACTCCAGACGATTTAAAGGGTTTAAAAATTAGAGTAATGAATAACCAGATGGCCATTAATATGGTAAATGCTTTAGGTGGATCAGCAACACCTTTATCATATGGCGAATTATATACTGCTATTCAGCAAGGTGTAGTAGATGGCGCAGAAAATAACCCACCGTCGTTTGTTTCATCAAATCATTATGAGATTAGTAAATATTACACTTTAGACCAACATTCATCTATACCCGATGTGCTTTTAATAGGTACCAAATATTGGGATAGTTTAACAGAACAAGAACAAGGTTGGGTGCAAGCAGCAGCGGATGAATCAGCACAGGCCGAAAAAATATTTTGGAATGAATCTGTTGAAGAATGTATGGCCATTGCCAAAAAAGCAGGTGTAGAAGTTATTATTCCGGATAAATCTTTATTTGCCGAAAAATCTCAATCTGTAGTTGAAGAATTTTTGAAGGAGTTTCCTGAAATGGCTTCAATTGTTAATGAAATTAAAAATAATTAATTATGAAAAAATCAGACCTTATTTTTAATAAAGTAAGCCTATTTCTTGAAAGGTTTATGATTGTGGTTTTTGCGCTTTTAGTGTTAGATGTCTTGTTTCAAGTGTTTTCAAGATATCTTTTAGGAACATCATTTACTTGGACAGAAGAGTTTGCAAGATTTGCCCTCATTTGGATGACCATTTTAGGTGCCGCCTATTTAAACGGAAAAAGAGAGCATTTATCTATGGATTTTTTATATGACAAATTAACTGAGAAAAACAAAAGAAAAGTTTCTATTCTTATAGAAGTATTAATATTTCTTTTCGCTCTTATAGTAATGGTTATAGGAGGTTTAAATTTAGTTTACACTACTTTGCATTTGGAACAACTTTCAGGAACATTACGAATTCCTCTAGGCTATGTTTATGCTATTTTACCTTTTAGTGGTTTTCTAATTATGTGCTTTTCTATTTATCATATTTCAAATATTAATCAAAACAAAATCAAACTATAATTATGAGTATAGAAGTTATAAGTATTATCGTTTTATTTGTTAGTTTTTTTACGCTTTTATTGCTTAAAGTACCCGTTGCATATAGCATTGGAATTGCTACTACATTAAGTTTACTTTTGAATATTGATAAATTACCTGGATTA
Organism: uncultured Lutibacter sp.; assembly: GCF_947495725.1. Taxonomy (GTDB): domain Bacteria; phylum Bacteroidota; class Bacteroidia; order Flavobacteriales; family Flavobacteriaceae; genus Lutibacter. Next base: position 98,381 of record NZ_CANLZZ010000001.1, read on the forward strand.
ACAACCATTGCTCAACGAATGACCACTGGTATAGATAGTTTTGCTTTATTAGCCATACCATTCTTTATTCTTGCGGGTGATATAATGAAGCGGGGAGGAATTGCCAATCGACTTATTAATTTTGCAAAATCCTTAGTGGCTAGCCTTCCTGGAGGTTTAGCCTATGTAAACATATTAGCATCAATGCTTTTTGGTGCAATTTCTGGATCTGCGGTTGCTGCGGCATCTGCAATTGGTTCAATAATGACCGACAGAATGGAAGAAGAAGGTTATCCACGTACCATTAGTGCTTCTGTAAATATTACAGCATCTACTACAGGATTGTTAATTCCACCAAGTAATATTTTAATTGTATATGCTTTAGCAAGTGGAGGAACAGCCTCTGTAGCCGCATTATTTATCGCAGGATATTTACCTGGAATTTTATTAGGATTTGCTATTATGGGTTATGTAGCATTTATAGCTATTAGCAAAGGATATTCAAAAGGGAAACGTTCAACATTATTTGAAATTTGGACATTCTTTAGAAAAGCATTTTTTAGTTTACTATTACTAGTAGTTGTGGTTGGTGGAATTGTAGCAGGTATCTTTACTGCTACCGAAGCTTCAGTAATTGCAGTTTTATATGCTGCGGTTCTATCCTTGATTTATGGAGATATGAAAACTAAAGATTTTCCATCTGTATTGTTATCAAGCGCAAAAACTACGGCTGTAGTAATGTTTTTAATTTGTACATCTATGGCAATGTCGTGGTTATTTTCTTTTGAAGGTATTCCTGAAATGATTAGTTCATTTTTATTGGAATCTTTAAACAATAAATTCGCCATATTTTTAGCCATTAATCTAATTTTATTAGTTGTTGGAACGTTTATGGATATGACACCTGCTGTATTAATATTTACTCCAATATTTTTACCAGTTGTAACTACCTTAGGTATGCACCCTGTACATTTTGGAATTGTAATAGTATTAAATTTATGTATTGGAATTTGTACCCCACCGGTAGGTACATTACTTTTTGTGGGTAGTGGTGTTGCCAAAATTTCAGTAACAAAAGTAATTAGACCATTGCTTCCATTTTTAGCAATTATGGTGATTGTGTTAATGTTAATTAGTTTTATCCCGGAAATATCAATGTTTTTACCTAATTTATTCGGTCTATAAGACATTTAGCCTAGCCAAATAAAGAAATATTTATATATATAAAGACTATACAGGGTAATTTAAAGTAATGATTATAGTTATATTTACTAACTATTATCAAAACACAAAATAAGTGTTTTTAGTGCAACTTTAAATTACCTTTTTTTAAATGATTTCATCTACTGTTTCGAAATATAAATTACCTTATATTTTCATTCTTTTTTGTTTATTTTTTCAGACAACTTTTTCTCAATCAAGTGTTATAAAAGGAATTGTTTTAGATGAATCAACTCTACCTCTAGAATTTACATCTGTTGCTTTATTAAAACTACAAGATTCTACAATGGTTACATTCACAGTAACCGATGAAAAAGGTCAATTTGAAATTTCTGACAGTCCACAAGGTGAATTTTTATTACAATTTTATATGAGTGGGTTTACCCCTCTTTATAAAAAAATAAATTTCAAAAATCAGTTAATTGATCTAAAAACTATTACCTTAAAATACAGCGTAGAACAACTAAATGAAGTAACAATTACTGCTGTTGTTCCTGTTCAAATTAAAAAAGATACGGTTGCTTATAATGCCGATTCTTTTAAAATTCATCACGATGATAATATTGAAGATTTATTAAAAAAACTTCCAGGAGTTGAATTAAATAGTGATGGAAGTATCATTTCACAAGGAAATGAAATCACAAAAATATTTGTAGATGGTAAAGAGTTTTTTAGCGGTGACCCTGCAATTGTATTAAAAAACTTATCGGCTGATGCAATTAGCAAAATTCAGGTTATAGATAAAAAAAGTGAACAAGCGGAATTAACTGGCGTTGAAGATGATGAAAAAAGTTATGTTATTAATTTAACTTTAAAAAAAGGAAAAAAAAGTAATGGTTTTGGAAAAGCTTCTGCTGGAATTGGATTAGATGAAAAATATTTTTCAAATTTAAACTACAACAAATTTTCGCCAAAACTACAAGTTTCTATTATTGGAAAATATAATAACATAAATATTACAGGATCAAATATTAAAGATTTCCTTTCTTCAAATGGTGGTTTAGCTGATGATTCGGATGACAATGAAGATCCTTCTTCATTTGAAAAAAACAAAAAGAATTTAAGTGGGAATTTAACAACTGGTGTTGGTGGATTTCATATTGGTTATGAGTTTAAACCCAAAGAGGTTCTTAATGCTGATTATTTTTACAATTATTTAGATAATACTGGAACGTCCTTTTCCAAAAGAACGTCCTTTTCTAGAGCTAAAAATTTCCAGTCGGAATCTGATGACGAAAATGATAAAAACACAAACAATCAGCACTTAAATTTTAACTACGAAAATAAAAGCAGTAAAACCAGTAGGTTCTTTATAAAAGGAAATTACACTTCAGATAAAACAGATAGCGAACTTGAAAGAAAAACATCTTATTTTAATGAAGACAAAGTACTAAATACTTCAAACAATATTAATTACCTAAGTAATAGAAAAAGAGATAATGGTAGCGTTAGAATGAATTATTATCAACTTTTAAATACTAACAAACGTAATTTTACAACCGGATTATCATTTAGTTCTTTAAATTCAAAAAATTTTAGAGATCAATTTAATGAAACTACAAATCACTCTAACAACAGAGTTACTGAAACAAAAATTTTAAAAGATGAATTAATTAAAAACAATTCTGTTAATTTTAATTTCACGTTTACCGAGCCTCTAGGAAACAACCACTTTTTAAAACTTCAAACTTTAGCTACAATTAAAAATGGTACTGAAGAAGCTGAACAAAAAAGAAATAAAAACGGCACAGAAGAAACTCCTTTTAACTATGTGATTGACAATAAAGAAGAACGTTTTTCTTCAAATTTAATTTACTCTTACAGCAACAGTGGTTTAAACTTAAATTTTGCCACAGGAATTCTTAATTTGTATAGAGATTTTGGACAAGTAGGAGAAGAAGAATTTAACCGACACCAAGCCTATTTTACACCCACAATGTCACTTAGATATAAACCAAAAAGAGGTCATAATTACTCGATGAGATTTAGGAGAAGTATTAGATCTCCACAAAATTATAGCAGCTCACCAGTAATTAATGATTTAAACCCTTATTACATTAGAAAAGGAAACCCATATTTAAATACCGAAAAAGTTGATGATTTAAATTTCAACATTTCAACGCATAAGTTTAAGTCCGCTCTTAGTATATATTCAAAAATAAACTTTCAAAGAATTAACGATGCAATTATTCCAAGTTTGGATATTTCTGATGATTTTATTCAAACAAGAAGTTTTGTAAATGAAGGCAAACAAGAGAAAGCTAGTGCAGAGTTTAATGTAAATAAAAGAGTAAAACCATTAGGCATTAGGTATAGTTTTAAAACTAAAGGAACTTATAAAACTGGAAAATCAATTATTGACAAAGCATTGAATGATGTAAAATCTAATGAATATTTAGTTGGTTTCTCTTTAGAAAACAACAATAAAAAGGCTTTTGATTTTAAAACTGGATTAGAAATAAGCTCAAATACTACAAATTTTTCAGTAGTTGAAAACTTGAATAGAGATTATGTAAAACAACACTATTTCTCTAAAATAGATTACGATTTTTCTAAAAAGTTAAATTTCAATACTCAGTTTGATTATTACTTGTATACAGATAGTAACTTTGAATCGAACCAAACTATACCTTTCTGGAATGCAAGCGTTTCATATGCTGTAACCAAAGGAAATAATGGTATTCTAAAACTTATTCTGATTGATATACTTGATGAAAACGTTGACATTGTAAGAAGAAGTACCATTAATTATTTTGAAGAAACTACTAATGAGACTTTAGGCAGATATTTTATTATAAGTTTTACTATGCGTTTAAATGCAAATGGCAAGAAAAAAGTAAAACGGTTTAAGGCTTAAATTAAATAACAAAAAAGCTGCCTAAGAAGAATTAAAACTCGTTATTCTGATCTTATTTTAGAATCTCATTACATTGATAATCAATTAATATGAGAACCTAAATCAATTACAGGTTAACGAAAAGTTTACTTTCTAGGCAGCCTTTTTGTTAATAGATAAATATCTTAATTATTCCGCATCTTCACCTTTAGCGGTATGATTTTTTAAGTTCCAAGTTTTAAAACCTCTTATATATTGCCAATCCCAAGATTTATACTCGTGTGTTAATCCCCAACGTAAAATTTCTGTAGGGTTTTTCTCATTATCAGCAGTACGGTTTAAACCAATTGCATGTGGAGCACCTTTTACAACACTCATAATTTCAAAATTGATACCATCTGGCGCCCACTGAACTGTGTTCTTTTCTGGTCCATCGGTTGTAATTAAAGCTGCAATTCCACCATTATAAGGCCAAACACATATCTCGTGACCACTATTACTAATTGGATTGTATGGTGATTTTACATAAGGTCCTTTTGGATTATCAGCAATAGCCACTCCATGTCTAATTTGACGACCTCCAAATGTAATTTGTTCACCCATTTGCTCACCTTTATAATATAAGTAAAACTTTCCTTTAAATGGAATAATACAAGGATCGTGAACTTTATGACTATCAAAATCACCTTTTTTAATCACCTTATGTCTGTTTTGTTCTTCACCTTTCCAAATTCCATTATCTGCTGGACTTAAAATTGGCTCTTCGCTTTTTGTCCAAGGACCATTAATGTTTTTTGACCAAGCTAAACCAACTTGATTTTTAACACGGACGTTATAAACACCACCAACTGTTTGATAACATAAATAATACATACCTTCATGTTCCATAATTTCTACTGTAAATACCGAACGATCATCATACGCACCTTTTTCACCTCGAGCAACAGCTAAACCTTCTTCTTTCCAAGTAATACCATCTTCTGATGTGGCATACCAAATATCACATCTATCCCAAGGAAAAACTTTATCTTTTTCAGTATCTCCACCAAATCCTTGTGATTCACCAGTACTTCTACTATACCAAACATAGTATTTTCCATCTTGTTTAATCATTGCACTAGGGTCTCTTCTTACAACACCTTCTTCATAAGCAAAATCACCTTTTAAATCATGAACACTATATTCAAAAAACCATTCATTTCCTAAATCGGTTGGCCATTTTAAGGCTCTCTTTGAAGCAGCACTTAAATAGTCTTTATTTGTAATACCCAAATAATCTTGCTGTTCATCTGTTACAACAATCTTTTCTTCCATTGTTTTCTCTTTTTTTTCATCACAATTACAAGAAGTTAAATTAACTCCAATTAATGCGATTAATACAACTATTATTTTTTTCATTTTTAATGTTTAATATTTATAATTAAGCTATACCATTTCCTACTGCAATAATTACAATTCCAATAATCATACAAGCTAAACTTAAGTATAAATAGTTTTTTGCTTTATTTGAAGCATCAATCCATTCTTTAGTAATAATACCACTAACAATTGCTGTTGCAACACAAGCTGTATTGAAAATAGCATAACCCACTGTATTCCCTATTTCACCAAGTTTAAAAGCTGCAAACGCAAACAATGCTGAAGCCGCATAATGGAAAATTGCCATTATTAAAATTAATATGAAATTTTTTCCAAATGCTGGTGTTTTAAAATCTCCCCAAGCTTTTTTAGACGATAATTGATACGCAAAATATGCTGCCATAACAATACCTCCACTAATAAAAATTGGAAACATTACTCCAACAGCAGTAACCCATTCTGCATTTCCTGCAGCTTGACAAGCTTCATGAATAAATGGTCTTCCTACAGCGTTTGCATAACTAAATCCTGTAGCCAATAAACCACCAATTACTGCAATAGAAATTCCAGTAACCATAGAGCCTTTTTCTTTTTTATTTTTACCTGCTGCTATTTCATCTATCTCTCGCGTAAATCCTGCCTGACCATTAAATAAAACACCTAACAGAACTACAAAAATACCTCCAAGAATTGTAAAGAACACATTGCCTTCTGGCAATCCTTCAACAACAAATGGTAAAATTGAGCCTACCAAAATTACAGTTCCAATAAATAATGAAAAACCTAATGATAAACCAATATGGTTTATGGCTTTTCCCCACATCATAACTCCAATACCCCATAAAACACTTGCTGCTGCCATTTTAATCAAAATATCTGTTGGTACGGCTGCAAAAACTCCACTAAAGTCATTTATTAAAAATACGGATGCAACAATTGGCACTAAGAACATAGTTAACATAAAAAATAGTCCCCAAGTATTCTCAAATTTAAAATCTTTTGTAAATTTTTCTGGTAAAGCATAAAGTCCCAACATAAGTCCGGCTCCAATTGCTAAAATAATTCCTTCAATCATAATTATATAAGTTTAAGTATTTGGTTAATTGTTTATTACCATCCAAATTTAAAGATGGTTGTACTTTTAAATTCTTCTCCTGCTTTTGTAATTGTTTTTGGTGAATTTTCAATATTTGGTCCATTTTGATAGCGATGTGTTTCACAACAAAAACCTCTATATTTTCCATATTGTTCTCCGTTTTCTCTTTTTATAGCATTGGAAGTATACTTACCTGTATATAACAACATACAAGGTTCGGTACTTGAAACGGTTAAAGAACGACCAGATGATTCAGATTTTATTTTTGCAACTTCTTGCAACTTAAAATCAGCATTATCAAATACATAAAAATGCTCAAAACCATCGCCCATTGCTTGGTGTACATCTCCTATTCTTTTTCCTACTGTTAAATCATCTGCTTTACCTTCAACATTTAAAATTTCACCCGTTCCAGCCCCTGTTTCATCCATTGCTTGTCTTTTTGAAGTGTTTACTTGTGCAATGTGATTTTCAACAGTTCCTGAAAAAGCATCTAAGTTAAAATAGGTATGGTTTGTTAAGGCTAACGGCGTATCCTTATCTGGAATTGCACTATAATCAATTCTTAATTCATTATTTTCTGTTAAAGAGAAAAATACCGAAACTTCAACATTTCCAGGATATCCTTCTTCTAAATCTCTACTTAATAAAGACATTTTTAATGAAGAAACACCCTCACAATTAACAATTTCTGCATTCCAAATTCTTTTATCAAAACCAACAACTCCACCATGTAAATTATTATCACCACAGTTATGTGCTAATTGATATTCTTTTCCGTTTAATGTGAATTTCGCATCTTTTATTTGAGAGCAATATCTACCAACAGTACTTCCAAAATATGGTGAATTTTCAACATAATCCTTTCCAAAATATCCTTCTAGTGTATCAAAACCACAAGCTATATTTTCTAATTCTCCTTCAGAATTTGGTACAACTATAGAAGTTACTGTTGCTCCATAATTTGTTATTTTTACCTCAACTCCGTTATTATTTTTTAATGTATAGATGTCAATTTTTTGGTCATTAAAGACTCCAAAATCTGTTTTATTTGTATTCATAAGATTGTATATTTGGTTAACTTCTTATTTTATTTTTCTTCGTAAGGACTTAATTTAGCCCAATCGAAAATTACACCTACACCAGGATAATCTGGAGCAACTGCTCTATAATTTTCAACAACTAAAGGTCTTGTTGTATATTCATCTATAGGAAAACTATGCACTTCCAACCAACCTGCATTTGGTTGAGAAGAAACTAAACTTACGTGTAATTCTTGCATTCCATGTGAACATGCTGGAATATTATGTTTAGCAGCTAATTTTGCTGCAGCTAACCAACCTGTTACACCTCCACAATTTGAAGCATCTGGCTGCACAAATGATAATTTTGCCTGATCCATTGCATATTCAAATTCGTGAATGGTATGTAAATTTTCACCCATTGCTAATGGAAAACCAGTTTTTTCAGCAATTTCTCCAAAACCTTTATAATTATCTGGAATAATTGGCTCTTCAAACCAAGTTATGTCATATTGTTTAAAACCTTCAATAGCTTTAATTGCTTTTTCAACGGTCATAGAATAATTAGCATCTACCATAAAAGTAACATCTGGACCAATATATTCTCTAACTGCTTTAATTCTATCTAAATCTTCTTGTAAATTTTCGCGTCCAATTTTAATTTTAACAGCTTTAAACCCTTTTTCAAGGTAACCTTTCATATTATTTAACAATTTCTCAATTGGAAACATTAAATCAATTCCACCACAATATGCTTTACATGTGTTATCTGCTCCACCAGCCACTTTCCATAAAGGCTGTCCTAATTTTTTACAACGAATATCCCATAAAGCAATATCAACTGCTGAAATTGCAAAAGAAGCTATACCTCCACGACCAACATAATGAATGTGCCATTCTAAAAAGTCGTAAATACCTTCAATATCAGTTCCGTCTTTTCCTAATAACACATTTGTAAAATCATGTTCTACCATTGCTTTTATAGCAAAACCACCTTTACCTCCAGTATATGTGTAACCTGTTCCTTCGCTTCCATCTTCTAAAGTTACAGTTACAGTTACCAACTCAAAATGATAATGATCTCCATGTTTTGCATCGGACATCACCTCTGGTAATGGAACTGTAAATAAACGAGTTTGTATTTTTGAAATTTTTGTACTCATATTTCTGTTCATTTTATAATACAAGAATGTTGAGTTATAAAATAAATTACAACCCAACACTCAATGCTAGTACTTAATTAAGCTTTATGTTTTATGTAGAAAGTTTTCTTTTCTAAATACTGTTCAAAACCATATTTTCCATCTTCACCTCCAGAACCAGATAATTTATATCCATTATGGAAACCTTGATGTTGTTCTCCATGTCCTCTATTAACATAGATTTCACCATATTCCAATTCATCATTACATTTCATAATGGTATTCATATCATTTGTAAAAACCATAGCGGCTAAACCATATTCGCAATCATTTGCATAACCAATAACTTCTTCAAAAGTTTTGAATTTTAAAACTGGTAAAATTGGACCGAATGATTCCTCATGAACAATTGTCATATCTTGAGTTACATTTGTAAGTACAGTTGGTTCAAACCAAAATCCTTTCTCAAATTCAGCTCCCGCTGGTCTTTTTCCTCCTGTTGCAACTGTTGCACCTTCTTCAATACTTACTGCTACTAAATGTTCCATATGCTTTAATTCTGAAGCATTTACCTTAGGTCCCATATCGGTATCTTCCAACATTGGATCTCCTACTTTTATAGCTTTTGTTTTTGCAATGAATTTTTCCATAAACACATCGTAGATGTCTTCGTGAATATACATTCGTTCGTTACAAGTACAAACCTGACCACAGTTATCGAAACGAGAATGCAAAGCAGAATCTACAGCTGCATCAATATCTGCATCAGCAAAAACAATAAATGGTGCTTTTCCTCCTAATTCTAATTGAACATGGGTTAAGTTTTTAGCTGCATTACGTGCAATTTGTTGACCAACCGGAGTAGAACCAGTCATTGTTACCATTTTACAAATTGGACTCTCAACTAATGCATTACCCATTGCTCTTCCAGGACCTGTTAATATATTAATAACACCTGCTGGAATTCCTACTTTGTTTGCTAAATTTCCTAGCTCTAAAGTTGCCAATGGTGTTTCAGAAGTTGGTTTAAGCACAATGGTATTTCCTGCAACTAAAGCTGGACCTAATTTACGTCCTGCCAATGCTAATGGGAAGTTCCAAGCAGTAATTGCAACTACCACTCCACGAGGAACTTTTTGAATCCAAATTTGTTCATTTGGATTATCCGAAGGAATAATATCTCCTTCGATTCTTCGTGCGCCTTCACAAGCATATCTTATAAATGAAGCCGTAACTGCAACCTCAAAACGAGCAACTTTTAAAAGTTTCCCTTGTTCCTTTGTTAACAATTGAGCTAAATACTCAGTATTCGCTTCAATTTCATCAGCCAATTTATATAATAAATCTGCTCTTGATCGGGCAGGTAATTTTTTCCATTCTTTTTGAGCCTTATCAGCAAATTCAAGGGTCTCTATTGCTTCTTCGGCGGTACCATTTTGAACACGAGCCACAACTTCTCCATTTGAAGGACTAATAATATCAATAGTTTCTCCTGAAGTTGATGTTTTCCATTCTCCGTTAATAAATAACTGATAATCTTTAATTTCTGACATTCTTTGATTTTTATTGATTAAAATTAGTATTATCTACCCATCCAACCACCGTCTACAAGAACGATAGCTCCGTGCATATATGCTGCTGCTTCTGAGGCTAAAAATACAGTTGGTCCTGCAAAATCTACTGCATCTCCCCAACGACCTGCTGGAATACGAGATAAAATAGATTCTGAACGCACTGGATCGTTTCTTAAAGCCTCTGTGTTATCAGTTGAAATATATCCTGGTGCAATTGCATTTACATTTACTCCTTTTCCTGCCCACTCATTAGCAAAAGCCATAGTCATTTGACCAATTGCTCCTTTACTTGCAGCATAACCAGGTACAGTAATACCTCCTTGGAATGTTAATAATGAAGCTGTGAAAATCACCTTTCCTGAACCTCTTGCAATCATATCTCTACCAAACTCACGAGTTAAAATAAATTGTGCGTTTTGGTTCACCTCGATTACTTTATCCCACATTTCATCTGGATGTTCTGCTGCTGGAGTTCTTAAAATAGTTCCTGCATTATTTACCAAAATATCAATTTGTGGATGGTCTTTTTTTACTTCTGCAATAAACGCGTATAATGCTTTTCTATCTGAAAAATCGCATTGATAAGCGCTAAAGTTTTTTCCTACTGCTTTTACTGCTTTTTCAACATCACTTCCTTCTTTCTCTAAAGACGCTGAAACACCAATAATGTTGGCACCAGCCTCAGCTAAACCAACAGCCATTGCCATTCCTATTCCTCGTTTACAACCTGTCACTAAAGCTGTTTTTCCTTCTAAACTAAATTTATCTAAAATACTCATTGTTATATATTTTTATTTGATTAAGCGTTAAATTGTGTAAAAGCTGAAATCTGTTAAATTCAGCTTTTACACAAATCAACAATTATATTATAAAGTACAATCCATTAATACTTTCATTCCGTCAGGGTTTTTGTCTATATTTTCAAAAACCTGCTGAATATTACTTAATGGTTGAACATCTGTAATCATTTCTTCGAAAGGCAATTCATTAGCTGTAATTAATTGAATAGATTTTTCATAATCTTCTTTTTCATAAACACGAGCACCTATTAATTTTAATTCTTTCCAGAAGAATTTAAATAAGTCAACTTCTTTCTTTTGTCCGTGAATTGCAACCATTAAAATTCTACCTCTAATTCCTGCAACTTCTGTCATTACATCTAATGCTGGCTGAACACCTGCAACTTCAAAAACAACATCGGCTAAACGACCTTCTGTTTTTTCTTTTACGTAAGCTACCAAATCAACTTTTATTGGATTTACAGCATCAAATCCTAAAGATTTAGCTTTTTCAATACGCGCTTCATTTACTTCAGAAATAATAACATTTGCACCTACTTCTTTAGCAACCATAGCTACTAATAATCCTATTGGACCACCACCTAAAACTACAGCTGTTTCACCAGCTACCAATCCGCTCATTCTAACATCATGAGTTGCCACTGATAACGGCTCAATTAAAGCTGCCAATTTTAAATCTGTATTTTCCTTTAATTTATGTAATGTAAAAGTTGGAACATTCCAATATTCTTGCATAGCACCTGGACTATCAATTCCAATAAATTTCAATTCTTCACAAATGTGATTGAATCCTTTATCTGATGGCTTTACCAAACGATCATCTAATGGACGAACTACAACTTTATCTCCAATAGCATAATCTGTAACACCTTCTCCAAGCGCATCAATAACACCTGACATTTCATGTCCGATAGTTTCTGGCATTTTAACACGCTTATCCATCATTCCATGATAAATATGCACATCTGTACCACAAACACCAACATATGCTACTTTAATTCTAACCTCGCCTTTTGCTGGTTGCTCAATTTCTTTTTCAAAAACTGTGAAGGTTTTATTTCCTTCGTATTGTGTTGCTTTCATTTTATATTATTTTGTTTCAAATAGTAAACTTGTTTCTTATTTGAAACAAATATACAAATTAATTTATTAAATAAACTACCTATTAATTCAAATTTTTTATCATTTTTTTTACACCTAACTAAAAGACCTTTAGATAACTACAATAAAATCGTCAACTCTCATTTACTTCAATCAAATCACATCTCTTTATTCTGAAAAATATTCAAAAAAAAATGTTTTTCTCCAACATATAATCATCAAAACACTAAAAACACCTTTAATTCAATAATTAAATAGCGCTATCTAAATATCCCAATTTATGCGAAATTTCTCTTGCGTACTTCGCTACTATTTTTCCTTTCATGTCAAATTCTTCGTGCGGCAACCTACCGTGAGGCGCTGTAATCCATACGGCAGCAACTGGAAAACCATATTCATTAAAAACTGGAGCGCCGATACAATGAATACCTTGTATGTCTTCTCCATTATCAACCGCATAACCCAACTCTCTCACTTTTGCAAGTTCATCCCTAAAAGCTTTCATTGAAACAATGGTGTTTTCGGTGAACTTTGCTAGACTTTTCCCTTTTAATATTTGATCTGCATTTTCTTTAGGTAAAAATGCCAAAATAGATTTTCCTCCAACGGAACTATGCAAATAAAATTGAGTACCCAATTCTACCGATAATTTCACAGGATAAGAAGAGGAAACTTGCTCTAAAATTGTTCCTTTATCACCCAAAATAACTCCCAACATCACGGATTCTTTTAATTCATCTCTCATTGCGCGCATAACATCAATAGACATTTCTACTAAGCTTTGTTCATTCATAGATGAAATACCAAGTGTAAGTAATTTTCTAGAAAGTGTTATTTTTTTTGTCGTTTCATTCTTTTGTAAATAGTTTTTTAGAATTAGCGTATTCACTATTCTAAAAGCACTTGATTTTGAAATATCTAATGATTGAATAATTTCAGACAGTGTTAATCCTTTTGTTTTTGTTGCCAACAATTCAATTATTAACAATCCACGCTCCAAATTTGGCACACTATATGTCGGTTTTATTTCTATTTTCTTGTTTTTCATATAATTCATTTGAACTAAAACAAAAGTAAAACTAAAATTGTTAAAGATATTATTCTTTTATCCACACCTTAATTATTCAATAGTAACAACAACACTTTGTTCTTCTAACCCGTCTCCTTTCGCCAAAATTTCAACCTTTCCCACCTTATTTTTTGCCTGAATTATTAATAATGTTCTACCATTATGAGTTGTATTAACATTTGTTTGAAATTTTTGTATGCTCTTTTTCCAACCGTTATCAACTCCTAATAATTTTGCATCACCTTTAATTTCGAAAGTAATTTCTTTATCGTCGGTTTTTACTGGGTTTCCATTTTCATCAACCAATTGAGCAACTATATGCGCAACATCATAATTATTAGCTTTAATGGTTTTCTCTTCGGCTATTAAAGATATTCCAGTTGATTTTCTTGCAGTATGTAATTCCGAAACAACTTCTTTTCCATCTTTTTTACCTTTCGCTATTAATTTACCATCAACAAATGGAACTCCCCATTTATATATATGATCATCAAAATCTACTAACTTTTTCACCCCTAAAGATTTATCATTCAAGAATAGTTCAATTTCTTCACAATTTGAATATAATTCAACTGAAATAACTTCACCCTCTTCATAATTCCAATGCTCATTAATATCGTACCATTCCCATAATTGTCTCTTCCATTTTTCTGGATCTTTTGGAGCTATTTTTCCGTTTGCATCAATTTTATTTAATGACTTTTCTATTTTTTGAGTAGCAAAATAAATATGAGGCTCATTAGACCACAATGTTTTCATCATATGATACGACCCTTTTGTAAAACCCGCTGTATTTAACAATCCTGAAGGTTGCACTCTTGTTGGCCAAGGCGCTCTAATTTCACCCATATAATCGAAACCTGTCCAAAGAAAAATTCCCGAAATATGTGGTCTTTCCAACACCGCTTTCCACTCGTGATATTGTGCTAAATTCTCTGTACCCATAATTGGTTTTTCTGGATAGTTTTTATGACCATAATCGTACAACACTCTTCTGTAACTATACCCTACAATATCTAACGCATCAGCATAACCAGACAAATGGCTGGCCGATGGCAAAATACAGTTTGCGGTTACAGGACGCGTAAGGTCTAATTCTTTTGTCCACTTAGATAATTTTTGAGCAGTTTCACCAATATCATATTTACCTCTTGGTAACGTTTCTAATTGTTTTTTAATTTCTTCAGTTGAATATGGCGGTTCCGCCCAAAAGTAGTTCCCACTCCAACTCATATTATTAAAAAATCCAGTTGCGGCAGCATTTCTTGGATAAGTCCATTCAATTTCATTTCCAATACTCCACTGAAAAACTGAAGGGTGATTTCTATGACTTAACACAACCGCCTGTAAATCTTTTTTAGCCCATTCTTGAAAATATTCTCCATAACCACGAGTAATATAATCGGTACTTTTAGATTCGTTTTGATTGTAACGTTTATCTTTTGGATTATCCCATTCATCAAAAAATTCATCTTGCACTAAAAAGCCCATTTCATCACATAAATCTAATAACTCATTTGAAGCTGGATTATGCGAAACGCGAATAGCATTTACACCACCATCTTTTAAAATTTGTAATCTTCTTTTTAATACTCCTTTTGGAATTGCAGTTCCAACCATACCGGCATCATGGTGAATACAAACTCCTTTTATTTTCATATTTTCTCCGTTTAAGAAGAAACCTTTATCCGTATCAAACTTTATACTTCTTATTCCAAAATTAGTAGTATAAGAATCTACTTCTTTACCATTTTTAATAATAGAAGTTACTGCTTTAAACATATTTGGAGTATCAACACTCCATAAAGAAGGATTTACAATATCTATATTTTGGCTAATTTTTTCTAATGAATTTGCCGTAATTTTAATTTCAGTATTTACTGAAGAAACAGCATTTCCATTTGCAGCTTCAATAACTGTTTTTACCATTACATTTTCATCCGAAGAAAAATCGTTTTTAACCGAAATAGCAATATTTACTGTTGCTTTCGCTTTAGATACTTGAGGAGTAGTAACAAATGTTCCCCATATTGGAATATGTAATTTATTGGTACTTATTAATTCTACATTTCTGTAAATTCCTGCTCCAGTATACCATCTACTATCTGCAAATCTGGTATGATCAATTTTCACAGAAATCACATTATTTTTTCCATCTTTATTTAAATATTTTGAAATATTAAAATAGAAAGGTGAATATCCATAAGGGTGAAAACCTAGTTTTGTTCCATTTATTGAAACTTCAGAATTGTTATAAACCCCATCAAATAGAACATAAGTTACTTTATTTTCATCAAAAGGAATATCGAATGTTTTTTTATAATAACCGTAACCTTTGCTTGGCAAATAACCAGTCCCAATTGCATCGTCTCCCAAAGATTGATCAAATTCATTTTCAACAGCCCAATCATGTGGTAAGTTCAATATTTTAAATTCGGACTGAGAAATATCATTAATACTAACATTTTCTTGAGATAATGAAAACTCCCAATTTAAATTAAAATCCGAATTTCTTTTAATTTCAGTTTCCTTATTTGCAGAGCAACTTGCTATTAAAAGAAAAGCCAATAAAAAAAAAGAAGCTTTTTTTATTTGTATCATTTTTTTATTTTTTAAAGGGACTTCCATTTTCCTTAACAAAAGTCCAATAATTAAAAAGTTTAAAGGAACACTATAATTTAAAATAATAGCATTATTGAATAATTAATTTAGATTGCAGCTTAATTTCGTTATGTTTTGATACGGTTACAAAATAAAAACCTGTTGGTATTTCAGAAACAAGAATATTGTTGTGTATTGCAATAACATTTTGTTTTTTTATCAAATTTCCCGTAGCCGCATAAATTGAAATTTCACCACCCACCAATTCTTTTGGAACAGAAAGTGTAACATTATTAATTGCCGGATTTGGATACACTAACATATCTTTTCCCATAAATAGTTTCTCGAAATAAACTCCTTGGCAATCTTTATTTGTAGAAATTGAAATTTCGTTAAACCCATAATCTAAAGGTAACTCAATTGTATTTTCATAAATAGTGTTAGTTAATCCATTTACTTTTACAAAATATTTATCATTTCCAGATAAGTTAATAGTAACTGTCCTATTGAACTTATTTACTTTTGATGAAACTATCAAATTATCTGGTTTCGTAATCTCTAAAGAAAATTCAATGTTATATTCTGGAAAATCTGGAATGGTAATTTCAATTTTATAAATTCCGGCCGCTAAACCTTCAACATTTAATTCTTTATTAAAATCGAAATTATTAGAATACCCAGTTGAAGTTATAAGTGCTTTGTAATTTAAATTTCTAACAGTTAATATTGAAATGCTTCCATTATTAGAATCCGGACAAGTTGTTCCTATTGTTTTAATTTGATAATTATTAGCAGGTATATCTGATGGTTTTACTTCTCTTATATTGTCACTAAATTCATAAACCTGCATAGTTACACTGCTTATGTGTCCGCCAGAGTCTGGAAATTCAATTTCAATGGTATTATTTGTCGACAACACATCATATGGCAGCGGAATTTCCAAAACCCCAAAAAATCGTTCTCTTTGAGCCTGATTGTAACCTCTCCAATTTTCAGGAACATCAATAGATGTATTATTTAATTTAACTTTAGGATGTAATATTTTTCCATGCTCTCGTCCAACTCCAATTCGAAGAACAGCTTCACCATAAGATGATTTTGAAACATTATTTATTTCAAAAGTACGCGCCTGATTTGCTTCAATAGATTTTAAATAATCAGTTGCGTAATATTTGGTTTCATTAGAGGTTTCATTTAGCGTAATCTCATTTTCAAATGTATATTCTAAAATTACAGTCGATTCTGCTCCAACCTCAACAGAATTAATTACTGAAGTTAAGGTTTCCTCTTCCAAAACAGGTGTTTCTCCTTTTAAGGTTAAATGTCTTTTTAAAACACTACTTATAGCAACATTTTTAGTATCGAAAACATTTAAATTTATTGTTTCGGTTTTAAAATTTAAGTTATTAAGAATTATATAAGCTTTACTTCCATTTACATAAGCATTAACTTGTATATCTAAATTATCGGTTGTTGTGTCTACGCGAGTTCCCTTCACATTTTGCCACAATTGAAAAAACTTAACCATATCTGTATACACCCATTTTCCGGTATAACTAGAAGGTTCATTCTCCTTCCTCATCAATCTACTCGGATAAGGAATATCTTTATCATTGTTATAGCCCCATTCCGCTTTACAAATAATAAAATTTATAGCCGAAGCTATAGAATTTGGACGCTCTAGAAACGACATTAATAAAGAACTTGAAGCTTTTATATGAAGCCAATCTCTATAAGGACTCCATGGTTTATTATTATAATCATGTGTTTGCGCCCCATATTCTGAAATTACAAAAGGCTTTACCTTATTAAATGAAAGCTTACTATAATGCTCCATCATGTCAAACGTGGCCTCTACATTACTACCCGATCTTAATTCTTTTTCACCACCTCTAATAGAACCAAAATCATAGAGGTGAATAGACCAAAAATCCATTTTTTCACCTGCAATATCCATAAACTGTTTCCATCTGTTATTCCATCTTTGAAAATCCCCAACCTCAAAATCGGGAAATGCTGTTGTATAACCACCAATTTTTAAATTAGGATCCTGTGCTCTTATTGCGTCTGCTACTTCTACATGAAAATCAGCTATCTCTTTAATTGAACCCGTGTAATTTAATTTCCCTCCTAAACTTTCATAAGCCGGCTCATTAATAACCTCAACATACGATGGTTTTTTTTGACCATTTTGCCCGTGAAATTCATTAAAATAACGCCCCATAAATTCACCTGTAGCAGTTGCATTGGCTAATTTCCAACCTTTTTGAGTAGCTTTTTGTCCCTCACCGGTCCAGAAAGGATGCAACTGACCGGCAATTGTAGCGTTTTTTCTATTTTCATATTGATGAAGATTGGTTTTACTTTGAAAATTATTTCTAGAATTTACCCCTTTTGAAGCAATTTCACTTGGGCTAGCAAAACCAGGTCTAGAAGGATCCTCACTCATATTGTTTAAATTCCAAGTAATTCCACCGGTATCTCTTCCTAAATAAACATCATATCCATTTAAAAAATCATTTCTTAAATCGGCTGTAAAATTATCTCCATCCCATTCTTTTTCGGTTTGATTGGCATGAATAACTATAAACTTAGACCTATCAAAAGTTGAAACATCACCAACAATATGTTTTACATTTAAATTTGCAGTAACATTTATCTGCGAAAACACCGATGTTGTTACACATAAAACTAACAAATATTTTAAATATGATTGAATATTACTCATTGTAAAATTGACATTAATTATCTGAATACAAAGTTGCATTTATTTATTCATGAATACTAAAACAAAAACTAGACGAAAACTCAACAATTAAAAAAAAATAATAGTATAAATCTGTACATTATAATTATACAACCTTATTTCAAACAATTAAAAAAACGTTAAAACCAATTAATATAATTATTATAACACTACTACAAGAACTTTTTAAAAATTAAGTAACTGAACAACACTAAAAAATAACCAAAACAAAACTGACAATATTTAATTATATTTGAGGCATTCAAGATATTTCACATGAGAAGGTTATTTATTGTTAATATATTCATTTTTTTTCTATTCAGTTTTGAAAATTTTTATTGTCAAAAATTAAATAATAGTGATTTTATTCTAAAAAAAGCTCTTTCGCTTAAGTTTGAAAAACCAGACAGTGCAGCTTATTATTTAAATAAAGGATACGAACTAAATATTGAAAAAAAAGATACTCTTTCCGCAATTAATTTTCTTTTAGAATTAGCTACAATCCATTCGCACAATGTTAACTACGGCGAAGCATATGACGGATATTGGAAAGCACTATTATTATCTGAAAAATCTAAAGATATCGCTTCCCAAACAAAAGTTTACCAAGGACTTGGATGGCTTTATAGTTTTTATAAAAGAGATAATGAAGCTCTAAAATATTTCAACCTTTCTATAAACATTAGAAAAAACCTTCCAAAAACAAAAACCAATCTAGCATATCTTCAAAGTGATTATTTTTCAATTTTAAACTTGTACCGTGTAAACAAAAACTACAAATTAGCTAAAGCTTATTTAGATAGTTGTTATCAAATAAAAAATTCATATTCTACAAATTCTAAAAGTTATTATTTAGAAGCCGAGCGCGGAATTTTAAGTGGTTTTGATGGTAAATACAATAAATCTTTAGAAATATTAAATGAATCGAAAAACCATTTTGAAAAAAAAGACTCTGGTTATTTAGTCATAATTCATGCTTTAATAGGTGAAGTTTATAGATTGAAAGGAGATTTTAATAAAAGTATATCTCATTTTAAAGAATCATTAAATGTTTCAAACAAATTAAATAGACATTTAAATTACAAGCTAATTGCTTATGAAGCATTATCCGATTTATATTTCGAACAAAATAAATTAAATGACGCCTATTATTACTTAAAGCTTGCTAAGATTAGAAATGAGGAAATTTTTGGAAGTAAAAGTGAAAACAACAAACACTTATTAGAAATAAAGGATAAATACAGAATTGAAAAAGACAAACAAGAACAATTTATTAACGAGCAGAGAATAAAAGACTTGGAGAATGAAGAAAAAGTATTTTTCTTAAAAACTACCATATTATCTGTTTCAATTATTTTTCTACTACTTTTTGGATTTATTTGGATAAAACATATTAGAAATAAACACAAGAATGAAAAACGAATTTTAAGTGAAAAACAAAATTTACGAAATCAAAAACAACAAGAAATACTTGAATTAAAGAATAAAGAATTAACCGAATCTGCGCTTCGACTTATTGAAAAAGAGGAATTTATTGAAAATTTAAAGAAAAAAGTTGAAGGACAAAAAGGAATTTTAGATACTGAGGTAATAAAAAGAATGCTTAAAACTATTCAGGGTTCCCCAAACAATAACTGGAAAGAATTCGAAGCTAGGTTTACCACAATAAATCAAAGTTTTTACAATAATTTAAAGAATAAATTTCCACAATTAAGTCAAACCGATCAAAAAATTTGCGCATTGGTTAAATTAAATTTATCTAGTAAAGATATGTCTAGTTTACTTGGAATTTCTATTGAAAGTGTTCATACTTCTAGATATAGATTAAGAAAAAAATTAGGTTTAACTAGAAAGGACAATCTTGAAGAGTTCATAAGCTCATTTTAAAACTTTTAAACAAAACTTCCGTACAATGTTTTAGGGTAATTTTATGTGATTAAAAGGTAAATTAAAGAAACCTTAAATCGGCTTTATTTGTTTATTTTGCTATAGTTAATTTCATTAACTATTTTAGACCAATTAAACTAAAAAATATTTAAACTAAATAAAAATTATGTATCCAATAGAACAACAGGCAATGTCACCTGAAATTATAAGTAAAGTAAATAAAGCTGGCATTATAGGAATGCTTATTATTGATGAAGTAAAACACGCGGTACCAGTAGCTAAAGCACTTTTAAAAGGAGGAATAAACACTATAGAACTTACATTAAGAACTCCAGCTGCCTTAGACGCTGCAAAAGCAATAAAAAAGGAACTACCTGAAGTATGCCTTGGTTTTGGAACAGTTTTAACAGTTGAGCAAGTAAAAGCTGTTAAAGATGTTGGTGCTGATTTTGCAGTTTCTCCAGGTTGTAATCCAAAAATAATTGCTGAAGCTCATAAACTTGGATTATCATTTTCTCCAGGAATTATGACTCCAACCGATATTGAAATGGCAGTTGAACAAGGCTGTAGAGTTATTAAATATTTCCCAGCAGAATCAGCAGGTGGAATGAATCATTTAAAAAACATGGGAGCTCCATATCAATACTTAGGAATTAAATACATTCCTTTAGGAGGTGTAAATATGAGTAACGCTAAAAGTTATTTAGAATCTGATTTAATTTCAGCCATTGGTGGTTCTTGGATTGCAAAACGCGATTTAATTTTAGCTGAAAACTGGGATCAAATAACTGCAAATGCTAAAGAAATAACAGACTTAGTAAAACAAATAAGAGGTTAACTAAAAAAATAAAGATATATATCATGAAAACAATTGTAACTTTTGGAGAAATAATGGGGCGTTTAGCGGCTCCTGGTAATATGCGTTTACGTCAAACTCGTCAGTTAGAGGTTACGTATGCTGGTGCTGAAGCAAGTGTTGCTGCATCAATATGTAATTTTGGAGGAAAAGCGCGTTATGTAACAGCATTACCTAAACATTCTTTAGCTGAAGCAACTATGGATGCTGTTCGTTCAGTTGGAATTGACACTCAATATGTTTTAAGAACCGACAATGGTCGTTTAGGAACCTACTTTTTAGAAACTGGTGCAAACCAACGCCCAAGTAATGTAATTTATGACAGAGAAGATTCTTCAATTGCAGTTACACCTGCAAGTGAATATAATTGGGCTGAAATTTTTGATGGAGCTGGCTGGTTGCATTTAAGTGGAATTACACCTGCATTATCTAAAAATGCTGCTGAAGCAACTTTAGTAGCCGCTCAAAAAGCTCAAGCTGCTGGGGCAAAAGTTTCAATAGATTTAAATTTTAGAGGAAAACTTTGGAAATGGGACTCTTCAAAATCTGCTCGTGAATTAGCACAAGAAACAATGCGTAAAATTTTACCTTTTATAGATGTTGTTATTGGAAATGAAGAAGATTGTCACGATGTTTTAGGAATTAGAGCTGGTGATACTGACGTACATTCTGGAAAGTTAGACACTTCAAGATATCCAGATGTTGCACGCCAAGTTGTTGCACAATTTCCAAATGTGAGCAAAGTAGCAATTACTTTAAGAGAAAGTTTATCTGCTTCACACAACAATTGGGGAGCTATGCTTTATGAAGCTGCAACGGACACACCTTCTTTTGCACCATTAGATGCTGAAGGAAATTACGAATCATACAAAATTAAAAATATTGTAGATCGTGTTGGCGGTGGAGATTCTTTTGCAGGAGGTTTAATTTTTGCTTTAAACACACCTGAATTAAGCGATTCTGCAACTGCTGTAAAATATGGTGTTGCTGCTTCTTGTTTAAAACATTCAATTAAAGGAGATTTTAATTACTCAACGCGTGCCGAAGTTGAAGCTCTTATGGGAGGTTCTGGATCTGGTAGAGTTGTAAGATAAATTTATAAAAGAAGTAGTAGTAATACTCTACTTCTCAGTTAAAAAAATGAATTATTATAATTTAAATATGATCACTAAAAATAAATTACAAAAAATCACAAGTCTTACACTTGTGATTTTTTGTTTGATGTTAGTTCAAAGCTGGACAACAATTCAAACAGAAATAAAAACTGAACAAAACACAAGCTCTGAACAGGTTGTTTTAGAAAATAACTCAATCAAAGTAATAGTTGATACAAAAAGTGGAACTTTTCAAGTTACAGAAAAAAAATCTGGACAAATATGGAATCCAGACCCTTGGGAAAATGCCGCTGGTATTTTAACAATAAAGGATTCAAAAGGAAAATCTCAAGATGTTAACATTTCAAATAGCGAATCTATTGAAGTAAACAAAAAAGATAAAACAACAGTATCTATTAGTTTTGACAATCCTAAGCTAAATAATAACACAATTGCTAATGGAGTATCAATTAAAACCGAGATCCGATTAACTCCTACTAAATTAGATGTTGAAGTTATTTCTTACAAAGCAGGCAACAACAAATTGGTTGAACTAAGATATCCCGCTAGAGCTTTTAGTTTAGAAACAGATGTTGATAAAGGAGCCGCTGTAATTCCTCAAAAGCAAGGTGTTATATGTCCTTCTTACATTTTCCCAATGAACGGAGGTCGATTCTGTATGTGGGATGATGCTACTTATTATGGCAGATCAAAAGGTAAATTACCTCTATTCAACAACAACATTGGTTTATCAATGCCTTGGTGGGGAACCTATAATGAAAAATCAGCGGTTATTGGTATTATTGATGAATCTGCAAGACCGAGTATGTTTTATAATATTAACAATAATGGTCAGTATTTATTTACTCCTAAAGGTATAATGTCACCTAATAAAAGAATAGAATTTTTAGATCCTGTTTGGAACTTGAACAGAAAAAATGAGAAAAAAATTATCAGCTATCAATTTATTCCTAATGGAACACATGTTGAAATGGCAAAAGTTTACAGAAAAGAAGCCATTAAAAGAGGTTATTTTGTTTCATTGAAAGATAAGGCTAAGAGAGATTCTAATGTAAAAAAATTACAAGGAGCCATTTATATGGGATTGTATGGAGGTTATCCTCATTATGTTGAAATGCCAGGCATGGCTTTCAATTTTAAAGATTTAAGCAATATAATAAATACAACACACAATGACTTAGGTGTTGACAATGCTTTTTTCCATGCTTGGGGAGTATTTTCTAATTTTGTACCAAATTGCTGGCCTATTAATGAAAACTTAGGAGGTGTAGCTGGTTTAAAAGAAGCAGTTGACTTAACTAAAAAATATGGATATTTATACTCATCATACCATGCTTATTCTGCCACTTTAGAAAACGATCCTGAATTTAACACAGAATTATTCGCTAAAAGTAAAGATGGAAAATTAATAAATACAAATAGCAGATGGGCAAACATAGATCAGAACAAACAATTAGGCTTAGCTAAAAAAAGTTTACATAAGGAAATCGCGGCATTAGGTTTAGAAGCTGATATTACCGATATTTCTTTTGCTACTTATCCAGATGAAGACAATACGGGCTTATTTAATTTAGCTAAATATATTGATTCTCTAAATTTAGTTAATGGTACTGAGCACGGTCAACAACAATGGATTCCTTATTTTGATATGTTTGAAGGTATGACATATAAAAATTCCAATCTTTGGGAATTTTCTCACCCAGCTCCTTTGTTCAATTTAGTTTATCATGATGCTATTGCTGTGTTTGGAAAAATTCAAGATCCAGATAACCAAATGTCAAAATACGGAGACTTTAAAGTAAAGAGTTTAAGAAACATTTTATACGGTATAGGTACAACAATTTTCTTTTCACCTTATGAGTTTGACGGAATGAAAGATATGATTAAAATGGCCAATGAAGTAGTTAGCCCTGTTAATAAAGAAACTTTCTTTGAAGAATTAATTAGTCATGAATATTTAAGCGCTGATTTTAATCTTCAAAAAACAACTTTTTCTTCAAATACAGAAGTAATGGTTAATATGGGACCTGTTAAACAAACTACACCTGATGGAATAACAATTCCTGCTTTTGGGTACCAAGTAAAATTTAAAAACGGAAAGATTAAAAAAGGACAGTTTAAAACAAGTATTTAAACCTATAAACAAAAACTGTACATATTGTATTTCTACTAGATATAAACTAGACTTTGTTGATTTCAATAAAAAAAGACTATAACTTAGCAGAATACAGCTATTAGAAATAGTAGTGTCCTTTTAACTAAACATCATATTATAAACAACAGTTAGCAAAATGAAAATAAGACTTCTTCTTACATTGTTAATACTTTTAGGCTTACAAAACCAAAGTATTGCTCAACAAAACGATTGGGAAAATGAATTAATGTTTGAACAAAACAAAATGCGTTCTCGTGTTCCAAGTTATTCATTCAAAAATCATCAAGATGCCTTAACTGGAAATAGAGATATTTCTAGAATGAAATCTTTAAACGGAACTTGGAAATTTAACTACGTTGGAAAATCTAACGATAGACCTCAAGATTTTATAGCAAAAGATTTTAATGGAGATTCAAAAGATTGGAAAGACATTCCAGTACCTTCAAATTGGGAGCTAGAAGGACACGGACAACCTATTTATTCGAACATTATTTATCCGTTTACACCAGATATTTTTAATGGTGGAACCAGAAACTTTAATTATATGGGTCCTCACCCACCACAATTTCCTTATGTAGAAAAGTATAGAGACAATCCTGTTGGAAGTTATTACAGAGATTTTACAATTCCTGTAGATTGGAATAATCAAACTGTTGTTCTTCATTTTGGTGGAGTTTCTTCAGCATTTTATGTTTGGGTAAATGGTAAAAAAGTCGGGTATAGTCAAGGAAGTAGATTGGCTGCTGAATTTGATATTACTGAATATATTTCTGAAGGTAAAAACCGCGTTGCTGTTCAAGCTTTTAGATGGAGTGATGGAAGTTATTTAGAAGATCAAGATATGTGGCGTTTAAGTGGTATTCATAGAGATGTAATGTTACTTGCTCAACCGAAAATTTCATTAAACGACTTTTATGTTAGAACTAAATTCGATGCTGATTTAAAAGATGCTAAATTGGAAATTCGTCCAATTATTTCAATGAAAGGAGACGAAGAGAAATTAAAAGGCTGGAAACTAAATGCTGAATTATACAATGCAGCTAATGAAAAAGTTTTGAAAACTCCAATGTCTGCTTCCATAGAAGCTATTCATTTTGAAAGATGGCCACAACGTGATATTACAAAATTTGCTTTTTTAGAAGCTAATATTCAAAACCCTAACAAATGGTCTTCTGAAAATCCTTATTTATACACGTTGGTTATTGATGTAACTGATCCAAACGGAAAAGTAGTAGAATCTAGAAGTCAAAAAGTTGGATTTAGACAAGTTGCTTTTAGTGATAAAAATGAATTATTAGTGAACGGTAAACCTGTTAAAATTATGGGTGTAAATCGTCACGATCATAGCCCAACAGGAGGAAAAGCACTTACAAGAGAAGAGATGGAAGCTGATGTAAAGTTATTGAAACAATTCAACTTTAATTCGGTAAGAACTTCACACTACCCTAACGATCCATATTTTTATGAATTATGCGATAAATATGGCGTATATGTTATGGACGAAGCAAATATTGAAACACATCATTTAGGTAGTTATGCACCGCAACAACCAAGTTTGGCAATTCCTATTTTAAGTAGAATTATGCGAATGGTTGATAGAGATAAAAACCATCCAAGTATTATTTCTTGGTCTATGGGTAACGAAGCCGGTTCTGGACCTGCTTTTGCTGCTGCAGCTGGTTGGATTAGAGATTATGACCCTTCTCGTTTTGTTCATTATGAAGGTGCACAAGGAGACCCAACAGATCCAGATTATAAAGAAGGAGAAGAAGGTCAAGCTTTATTTAGAGGCCCTGCACACGCAAATCCAGATGACCCTGATTATGTTGATGTATTGAGTAGAATGTACCCTGAAATATATCAGTTAAAAGCAATGTCTGAAAATAAGCACATTGATAGACCAATTGTTATGTGTGAGTATGCTCACGCAATGGGTAACTCTATTGGTGGTTTAGGTGAATATTGGGATTTAATAAACTCTAAACCTAATTTAATTGGTGGTTTTATTTGGGATATGATTGACCAAGGTTTAGAAACTACGAACGATAAAGGTGAAAAATATTTCGCTTACGGAGGTGATTTTGGTGATGTGCCAAACGATAAAAACTTTTGTATTAATGGTGTGTTCTCTCCAGATAGAAAGCCAAATCCACACGCTTGGGAATGTAAATACATTTTTCAGCCGTTTAACTTTAAAGATGCAGATATTAAAAACGGAAAAGTTTCAGCAATTAATCATTTAAACTTTACCGATTTAGATGCTTATGAAGTTCGTTGGACCTTATCAGAAAATGGAAAACAATTACAATCTGGAGTTTTAGAAAATGTAGATGCAAAAGCTGCAACTACTTCAACACTAAACATTCCATTTAAAAAAGTAAGATTTAAAGATAATGCTGAATATTGGGTGAAAATTAGCGTTCACGAAAAATCAGATAAATTTTGGGCTGCCAAAGGTTTTGAAGTAGCTAAAGATCAAATTTTGTTAAAAGCAAGAAAGTTTTCTAATGACTATACTTCTAACTCAAAATCTGCAATTACTTCTTCAGAAATTAACAATGAGATCGTAATAAAAGCTAAACGATTTTCAGCCAAAGTTTCTAAAACTAATGGAGAATTAATTTCGTTAATTAAAAACGGTAGAGAACAAATTGCTTCACCATTGAAACCAAACTTTTTTAGACCTCCTATTGATAATGATTTACGTGGTGCAAGTAGCAAAATGTTTAGAGAGAATAGAAAATACTGGGAGTTTTTAGGGGATAAATTAAAAACAACTTCAGTAAAAAGTAATTCAAACAAAAATAATGAAGCTGTTGTTACCGTTAAAAAAGAGTTTAATAATGAGGTTGATTTAATAATTAATTACACATTTTTAAGTGATGGCCGTGTTGTTGTAAAAATGGATATGGATGCGAAAGAATCGTTACCAGGGCTAATAAGGTTTGGTATGACAATGGGAGTTCCAAATGCATACAAACACACTAAATTCTACGGAAAAGGCCCTTGGGAAAACTATATAGATAGAAAAAGAGGAACCGAAGTTGATGAGTTTACCTTTAAAACTGATGATTTATTTTACAATTATGTATTACCTCAAGAAAACGCAAACAGAAGTGATGTTCGATGGTTAAAATTAGCAACATCAAGCAAAGCTAAAACAGGTTTATCAATTAAAGGTTCACCAGAATTTGGATTCTCAATTTGGCCTTATTCGGCAGACAATATTGCAAAAGCAAAACATCCATTCGATTTAGAAAAGCAAGGTTTTTATACATTGAATTTAGACCTTATTCATTCTAGTGTTAACGGAACTTTATCTGAAACCTTACCTCAATTTATTATTCATTCAGGTAAATACAGTTTTGAATTTGTAATGGAATAAAAACAATCATTTATTTTTATAAATTAAAAAAAGCTTGCCAAATTTGGCAAGCTTTTTTGGTTTAACAACAATTACTTTAATGATTAAAATTGATTTATTTAAACTCTATTTTAACATTTTAAGCATTTTAATCCTTTAAAAAACTAAATAAAAACTAAACATTTACATATTTTATACTTAAAACTACAATTGATTAAAGAATCTACCTTATATTAGTTTAACCAATAAAATAAGGGCTTTACAAGATTTATTTTTTAAAATGCACAAAAATTTAAATAAACACTGGCACAAAATTACCTTAACAATTGTTTTTACAATTGTTTTAAGGTCTTTATCAGTTGTTTTTGCATTTTCAACACCATCTATTTTTTTACAATACAATAGTGAATTATTGAATCAAAAAATATCCATAACTGATTCTATTAAATCACTAGAATTTGAATACACTGACTATATTAACAAAGGAGATACTGTTAAAGCAATAAGAATTTTAAACAAATTGGCTCGTGTTTACAGCCATCAAGGAAACCATAAAGAATCTTACGATAAATTGTGGGCTGCTTTAATTCTCGCAGATGCATCAAAAAAAGACGTCATTAAAGCATCTATATATCGTGAAATTGGAAGGCATTACAGTTATTATCACAGAAAAGATAGGGCATTACATTATTTAAACTTATCATTAAATTTAAAAAAACAACTTGTAAAAGAAGGAAGTCTTGACAAAAGAGAACTTTTAAACAATTATTTATCTTTTGTAGCAACATACAGAGAATTAAATAATTTTAAATTAGCTGAAAAATATTTAGATAGTTGTTATTATTACAATAATGAACCAAAAAAAAATTCGAGATGGCATTTTTTAAAATTTGAAGAAGCTGTAATACAAAGTTCTAAAGGAAATGATGACGAAGCAATTTCTATTTTTAACAATATATTACCTTGGTTTGTTGAAAATCAACCTAATTATCAAGTGTTGATATATAAATATTTAGGCGATAGTTTTCAAAATAACGATGATTTTACAAAAAGTCAGTTTTGTTACAAAAAAGCAATAGAGATTTCCGAATTAAAAAAAGCACATACCGATTTTGTTCCTTTAATTTATGAGGGATTATCTAATTTGTATTTTTCAAAAGGAAAATTTTTACAAGCCTACAACACCCTTAAAAAAGCTAAGGATTTAGACGCTGTTTTTTTTGACAGTAGAAGTGCTAATAATGCACCTCTACTTGAAATTCAGGATGAGTTTAGAAAAAGTAAAGAGAATCAAATTAAGTTTCTTCAAACGCAAAAATTAAAACAGTTTGAACAAGATGAGAAAGTAGTTTTTTTGGAAAAATTGTTACTTTGGGGATTGGTTGCTTTTTTAGTTTTATTCGGTATAATATCTTTTAGAAGTTTAAGAACTAAATATCGTGTTGAAAAAAAATTACTAAAGAAAGAACGCGAATTAGAAAAACAAAAAGATTTAGAGGTTATTGAATTAAAAAACAAGGAACTTGCAGCATCAGTATTAAAACTTATTGAAAAGGATGCTTTTTTAGAGCAAATTAAAAAAAGTCTTTCTAAAAAAACCGAAGCCGAAATAAATAGAGAAGCAAAAAAAATTATCAACTCCATTTCAAATAAAAAAAATGAAAATTGGAATGAGTTTCAAGCAAGATTTGTATCAATAAATAAAAGTTTTTATAAAAAATTAAATAAAGACTATCCCAATTTAACTATGAACGACCAAAAGCTTTGTGCTTTAGTTAAATTAAATTTTTCAAGTAAAGAAATTGCACAACTTTTAAATATGTCTATTGAAAGTGTTCATACAACAAGAAGTAGATTAAGAAAAAAGTTGAATATTAATAGAGAAGTAAATCTAAAGCAGTTTATTTCTGATATTTAAAATTCATTAACCAAATTGAGCAATATTAATTAAATGTGTAAATTATGAAATTAGTACTAAAAAATACAGATACACTAGCAAACAACAGGTTAAATATCCTTAAAAAAGAAGTTCCTTGTTTAGATGCCGCTTGGCATTACCACTCTCAATATGAACTCTTATATATTTCAAGAAGTACAGGTATTCGTTTTGTTGGAGATAGTGTTTCTCAATTTGCTCCAGGAGACCTGGTATTGGTTGGTCCTTATTTACCACATTTGTGGAGAAATGATGCTAGTTATTATAGTGGTGATGGAACCGATAGTGTTAATACCATAATTACCAAATTTAACAAAAACTTTATAGGTGAAGGAACGTTTGACAATCCTGAATTTTCTGAAATAAATAAGATGTTAGAAGAATCTAAATTTGGTATCTGTTTTGGAAATACAACCAGTAAAGCACTTCATAACGAGTTAATTGAACTTTCTGAATTAAATGCAGCCGAACAGAGCATAAAATTATTAGATATTTTAAATAGATTATCTACTACCAATGATAAAACTATTTTATCTTCATCAGATATGCGACAATATACTTCGGAAAATTCAGACAGAATAGATGTTGTTCTAAAATATATTTCAGATAATTATGCTAGTTATATTGGATTAACTGATGTTTCTGAAATTGCCTGTATGACAACAAATTCATTTTGTCGTTTTTTTAAAAAAATGACAAATAAATCTTTTACTCAATTTTTAAATGAAGTACGAATTAGAAATGCCACTCGCTTGTTAATTCAAGATAATTTACCTGTTTCAGAAGTATGTTATATTGTAGGTTATAATTCCATTACCAATTTCAATAAGCAGTTTAAACAAATTATGAAATGCACACCTAAAGCTTACCGTGAAACAATTTAATTTTCAACACTTTAAATGCAATTATTCAATTTATTTTAACTTATTTATATTTTGAGGTAAAATATGGTTATCGGTGGGTAAATTTCAATAATTAACTCATTTAAAAATCCAGTTAATTTGCTAAACTAAACAAACCATAATAATGAGAATTCTATCCTTATTTATTTTAACCTTATTTATCACAACTATTTCTTGTAAACAAGTTGAACGTAAATCTAAAAACCTAGAAACATCACATGGTAGCAGTAAAAAAATTGCTACTAACTTTGATAAAAATAGCGGAATTATAAACAACACAAATAGCCCTCATGTTAAATTGAAAAGCATCAATATGGGAGATTGTGTTTGGACAGATGGATTTTGGGCAAAAAAATTCAAAATTGCTTCTGAAAATATGGTTCCGTATATGGGCGAGGTTTTATGTGGTGATGTAGGCCATGCCTTAAACAATTTTAAAATTGCCGCCGGCTTAAAAGAAGGCGAACATAAAGGAATGCGATGGCATGATGGTGACTTCTATAAATTTATGGAAGCCAAAACGTATATTTATGCGCAAACAAAAGATGAGAAATTACTTAAAGAGTTGGATGAGTACATTGAAATTATTGCCAAAGCACAAGAAGAAGATGGTTATCTTCAAACTCAAATTCAATTAAATCCAGAAGTAGGTCGTTATAACAATCGTAAATATCACGAAATGTATAATAGCGGTCATTTATTAACAAGTGCTTGTATTCATTTTCGAATTACCGGCCAAACTAACTTCTTAGATATAGCAATTAAACATGCCGATTTATTGTACAAAAACTTTATGCCTGAAGACGAAGAAATGGGACGTTTTGGATTTAATCAAACTCAAATTATGGGATTGGTAGAAATGTACAGAACTACTAAGGATAAAAAATATTTAAAACTAGCAGAGAAATTTATTAATAACAGAGGAAAATATAAAGTTGTAGAAACACCTACAACAAAAGGATATCCTATTGGTGACATGGTTCAAGAACGTAAACCACTTCGCAAAGAAACTGAAGCTGTAGGTCATGCTGTACTAGCCTTGTATTATTATGCTGGAGCTGCAGATGTTGCCGCAGAAACTGGAGAAAAAGAATTAATTGATGCTTTAGATAGACTTTGGGAAAACGTTACTCAAAAGAAAATGTATATCACAGGAGCCTTAGGTCAAACTCATTATGGAGCTTCAACCAGAAGAGATAAAATTGAAGAAGGTTTTATAGATGAATATATGATGCCAAATATGACAGCTTATAACGAAACCTGTGCTAATATTTGTAACTCAATGTTTAGTTATAGAATGCTAGGTTTACATGGACAATCTAAATATGCCGATATTATGGAACTCGTAGTTTTTAATAGCGGACTTTCTGGAATAAGTTTAGAAGGAAAAGATTACTATTATGCAAACCCATTACGCACCATTGATGGCTCTAGAGATTATTCAAAAATGAATACAGAATTTCCAGTTCGTCAACCTTATTTAAACTGTTTTTGCTGTCCACCAAACTTAGTTAGAACAATTGCTAAATTATCGGGCTGGGCTTATAGTAAATCTAAAAATGGAATTTCTGTAAACCTATATGGCGGAAATAAATTAAAAACCACATTATTAGATGGCTCAAAAATAGAATTAACACAAGTAACCCAATATCCATGGAAAGGTTCAGTGGAAATTACAATAAACAAATGTAAAGAAGAACCTTTTGATATAATGCTTCGCATTCCTGATTGGGCTATTGGCTCTGACGTGTTTGTAAATAATAAAAAAGTAAATGCAAAAATAAGGGAAGGAGAGTTTACAACAATCAACCAAACATGGAAAACTGGTGATATAATTTCAATTAATATGCCAATGGAACCAACTTTAGTTGAAGGGCATACGCGTATAGAAGAAGTTAGAAATCAAGTTGCTTTAAAACGAGGACCAATTGTATATTGTATGGAAAGCCCAGATTTACCAAAAAACACAAAAATTGTTGATGTTTATCTTAACTCTAATGCAAAATTAAAAGCAGACTACAAACCTAACTTTTTAGGAGGTGTAACTACCATTGAAACTGACATTCTATTACGTAAAAACAATAATAATGAAAACATGTACAAAGCAATAGAAAAACCTATTTTCGACTCTTACAAAACACAATTTGTTCCTTATTTTTCTTGGAGTAATAGAGGCCACGCCGAGATGTCGGTTTTCGTCCCAATAAAATGGAATTAATTTGCTAAGTTTAACAATTAATAACCTTATATAAATAAAAAATGAGTTCTTATAAAAAAAACGCATACATATATTCAACTATAGTAGCAATGGGTGGTTTTGTCTTTGGTTTAGACGCCGCTTTAATTTCTGGAACAGTAAAATTTATTTCTGAAGAATTCGGACTAAACGATATTCAGCTTGGAATGGTAGTAGGAGCCCCTGCTCTTGGTGTTTTATTAGCCTTACTTTTTGCAGGTTATGCTTGTAATAAATACGGACGAAGAAATACATTAATGGTTGTTGCATTTTTATATGTTGTATCGGCAATAGGATCTACTCTTGCACCCAACTATTGGAGTTTATTATCTGCTCGTTTTTTAGGCGGTTTGGCTTTTACTTCAATTTCTTTAGCCTCTATGTATATTGGTGAAATTGCTCCTCCAAAATTGAGAGGTAAATTAGTAACTATGATTCAAATTAATATTGTAATTGGATTATCTGGAGCATATTTTATAAATTATTTAATTCTTCAATTAGGCTCTTCTGATGCTTCTTGGGTTACAGAATATGGTTTAAAAACTCATACTTGGCGCTGGATGTTGGGGTCAGAAATTCTGCCTGCGATTGCTTGGTTAATTCTTTTGTTTTTTGTACCACGAAGCCCTGCTTGGTTATTTTACAATGGAAAACAAGATGAAGCCAAAAAAACTTTATTAAAATTATTACCTGTAGAGAAAGTAGATATTCATTTGCAAGAAATGAAGGAAAGCATGAATAGTAGCTCTGAAGATCGATCTACCATTTCACAATTAAAAGAAATTTTTAGCAAACCAATGAGGGTAACGTTTATAATTGCTATTACTATAGCCATTGCTCAACAAACCTCTGGGATAAACGCAATTTTATTTTATGCACCTACTGTATTTGAACAGATTGGAATTGGCACTGATGCTGCATTTATGCAATCAATATGGACAGGTTTAACTGCTTTAATTTTCACTGTTATAGGTTTAGTTTTGGTTGATAAATTAGGACGTAGACCTATGATTATTGGTGGTATGGCTTGGATTGTTTTAAGTTTAGGTATTTCATATTATGGTTTCGAAACCGCAACATATACACTTTCTAAAGAGTCGGTAGCTGAAATGACAGAGATTGATAATGCAGACCGATTAAACAATATGATTGGTGTAGAATACGATAGCGATATTGCTTTAAAAAAAGCACTTATAAATTCTTTAGGAGAAGATGAAGCTCGTCAACATTCAAGTTTACTAATCCAAAAATCTGCAGATATTAATGCTATTTTAATTTTAATAGGTATTTTAAGTTTTATAGCTGCATTTCATTTCTCAGTAGGACCAGTAATGTGGGTATTATTTTCTGAAATTTTCCCTATATCCTTAAGAGGAATTGCAATTCCTTTTTTCACCTTAATTACCAGTACTACAAGTTGGTTAATACAAACATTTTTTCCAACCCAGTTGGCTACCTTAGGTATTAGTAATACATTACTATTTTATGCCTCAACTGTTTTAATTGGTTTAGTAATTCTTTACCGTTATTTAATAGAAACAAAAGGTTTAACTATTGAAGAAATTCAATTAAAACTTCAAAACAAATAAAATTAGATTACAATGAAACATAATAGATTTACCATTTTGTTGTTATGTGTTATTACACTATTAAATTTAAGTTGCGAAGAAAAAAAAGTTAATAACAACAATGTGCAAACAAGTATTGTTACTGCTCTTAATCCAGCTTCAGATAAAGAAAACAAAGAGGGTTGGGTTTTAAATGAAGAAATAAGCGACGAATTTGAAGGAACCGAAATTGATACTACCAAATGGTTTGTTGAAGGTTTAAATGGCGATTACTACATTTGGAAAGGAAGAGCTCCTTCTCAATTTGTTCCTCATAATGTAAGAGTGGAAGATGGAAAGTTAAAATTAAGAACTGCTTGGGAACCCGACTATAATTTCTACGAAGAAAGCTATTCTGATGGAAATATGGGAACTTCTAAATATGGAGAATATAAAGGAGAACCAATGCCGGTTACAACTGCAGCAGTTATTTCAAAAAAACGTTTTTTAAACGGTTATATGGAAGTGAAATCTAAAGTGGGAAATGCTGCAATTACTGGTGCTTTTTGGGCCATTGGTTACGAACAAGAATTAGATGTTTACGAATTGATGGGAAACCCTAAAAAAGAAGGAAACATTAGAGCCGATTCATACCTAGCTACTGGACATGATTGGAGTCCTCCGGCTGAAAGACCTACAGCTGTATTTAATCATACAGAAGATTTACCTTACAGAACTGCTGATGAATTTCATGTATATGGAGCTGAATGGGGTGTTGATTTTCTAAAACTTTTTATTGACGGAAAAATGGTACACCACTTTACGCAGGATGATGTTGGATTAGACTGGGTTTTAAACAACCCAATGGAAGTTTGGTTAGATTCTGAAATATTCTTTTGGTTAGGAATGCCACATAAAGAAGAACTTCCAGTAGATTTTGAAATTGAATATATGAGAGTTTGGCAAAAACCTTCAGATAATTTATTAGAAAAAGATCGTGCATTTTATGGTTTTGAAGGCCCTATTTTATACGAAGAAAACCCACGACCTTTAACTATGGTTCCCGAAGATTCGAATGCTAATGACTATCAAAAATTTTGGTTATTTGATGAAACTTCTTCAAAATATTTAACAATTGTTGAAGGTGATTATGCAACCGGCGTAAACAGTCTTAAATTTTCAGGATATGGAAAAAATGAAAATTTAGAAGCTGATAAAATTAGTGCGTTAACTCCAAAAGGAGCAATCAATATTTCCGCTGGAGATTATAAAATTTCTATGAAAGTTTGGCTAGACCAAGGAAGAATTGCAGATAAAATTCATATGGCTTTTCAAAACCCAAGATTAGAAATTGAATTTGATAATTTAAAAGACTTACCTAGACGTCAATGGGTTACAATAGAAAAAACAATAAATAAACTAGAAGCTTCTTCAAAAGAAGATCAATTATTAATAGAAATTCGCAAAGAAGATTTACCAAAAACAAAAGCAGCTAAATTATTTATTGACGATATAGCTATTTTTAAAAACAATTAAAAAATTAGATTTTAAAAAACACTAATAATGAGTACTAATTCAAATATTCATAACAAAGCGATAACGAACACTTCAAAAAGTCCTTTTGTTAAATTAAAAAGTATAAATTTTGGAGACTGTAAATGGAATTCAGGATTTTGGGCTGAAAAAGTTAAAACTGCCGAGGACAAAATGCTTCCTTATATGGGAGATTTATTGTGTGGTGATATTGGCCATGGGTTAAACAACTTTAAAATTGCTGCCGGAGAAAAAGAAGGTGAACATAAAGGCTTTTATTGGCACGATGGTGACTTTTATAAATTTATGGAAGCCAAAATGTATGTGTATGCACTTACAAAAAATGAATCGTTATTGAAGGAGTTAGA
Organism: uncultured Lutibacter sp.; assembly: GCF_947495725.1. GTDB lineage: Bacteria > Bacteroidota > Bacteroidia > Flavobacteriales > Flavobacteriaceae > Lutibacter. Next base: position 134,826 of record NZ_CANLZZ010000001.1, read on the forward strand.
CGAATATATTGAGATTATTGGTAAAGCTCAAGAGGAAGATGGCTATATTCATACTCATGTTCAAATTACAGAGGGTGTAGACAGATTTTCAAACCGAAAATACCATGAAATGTATAATTTCGGTCATTTGTTTATTGCAGCATCTGTTCATTATAGAATTACAGGACAAGAAAACTTTTTACATATTGCTATAAAGCAGGCTGATTTATTGTACACATACTTTATGCCCGATACAAAACATTATCAACGTTTTGGTTTCAACCAAACTCAAATTATGGGATTGGTGGAATTATATAGAACTACTCGAGAAGTTAAATATTTAAAACTAGCCGAAAAGTTTATAAATAGAAGAGGTACTTTTGAAATAAAACATGATGATACTACAATTGGTTATCCTATAGGTGATATGGTGCAAGAAAGAACACCTCTAAGAGAATCTAAAGAAGCTGTAGGACACGCAGTATTAGCCTTGTATTATTATGCCGGAGCAGCAGATGTATATGCAGAAACAGGAGAAAAAGCACTAATTGATGCTTTAGATGCTTTATGGGAAAATGTAACAGGTAAAAAAATGTATGTTACTGGCGCAGTTGGACAGGCACATTATGGAGCTTCAACAAGTTTGGATATGATTGAAGAAGGTTTTATTGATGCTTATATGATGCCAAACATGACTGCTTATAATGAAACTTGCGCCAACTTATGTAACGCAATGTTTAGCAGTAGAATGATGGGTATCAAAGAAGAATCTAGATATGCAGATATAATAGAGTTAGTATTATACAACAGTGGTTTATCTGGTATTAGTTTAGAAGGTAAAGATTATTTCTACTCGAACCCGTTAAGAATGGTAAACAATACAAGAGATTACGATGCGCATGCAGATGTAACTGAGAGTCCGGTTAGGCAACCATACTTAGAGTGTTTTTGTTGTCCTCCAAACCTTGTAAGAACCATTTGTAAAAGCTCTGGATGGGCATATAACTTATCAGAAAATGGAGTGGCTGTAGTATTATTTGGAGGAAATAATCTAGATACAACAATGCTTGATGGTTCTCCTTTAAAATTATCTCAAGACACCGAATACCCTTGGAAAGGCTTGGTTAAAATTACAGTTGATGAATGTAAAGATTCATCTTTTGACATTAAAGTTAGAATTCCAAAATGGGCAGTTGGTAGTACAATAAAAGTTAATGGAGAAGCAATTAATATTGAAGTTATTCCTGGTACTTTTGCTACTATTGACAGAATTTGGAAAGCAGGAGATACTATAACTTTAGATATGCCAATGGAAGTGACTTTAATTGAAGGTCACAATAGAATTGAGGAAGTTAGAAACCAACTCGCTGTTAAAAGAGGGCCAATTGTATATTGTATTGAAACTCCTGATTTACCAAAAGATATTTCAATCTTAGATGTATATATTAAAGGTGGAGTTCCACTTGAGGCTGTTCATAAAAACAACTTTTTAGAAGGCGTAACCGTTATAAATGTAGAACTTCTTATTAGAGAAGGAAAAACAGATGAAATGTATCAAACCGTTTCAAAACCTACATTCACACCTTATAAAACTCAATTAGTACCTTATTTTGCATGGAGCAATAGAGGTCAAGCTGAAATGACTGTTTTTATGCCAGTTGTTTGGGAATAAAAAACATTAATCTTTTTTTAGTTTAAAAAACCGATCTTTTACATCGGTTTTTTGCTTTTTAATATAGTATCATAGATAAAATAGAATAATTCGAAGGTAAATTCCACTAATCAATACTTCTTAAATAATCGTTATTTTGGTACAAACTAAACTTTAGACAAATTTATTGACTATTTAGAAACATAATAATGAAAAAATTATCACTACTTTTTTTAAACACTTTCCTTATTTGTGCATCATTTGCTCAAACAAATGGAATCATAAACAACGGAGATAGTCCTCATGTAAAACTCAAAAGTATTAACATGGGAGATTGCCAATGGACAGACGGTTTTTGGGCAGACAAATTTAAGGTCGCTGAAAAAACAATGGTTCCTTATATGGGAGAATTATTAACTGGTGATGTTGGTCATGCCTTAAACAATTTTAAAATTGCTGCTGGTTTAAAAGAAGGAAAACACAAAGGAATGAAATGGCATGATGGAGATTTCTACAAATGGATGGAAGCTTCAATGTATGTATATTCTCAAAACAAAGATGAAAAAATCCTAGAAGAACTTGATGGTTACATCGATATTATAGGTAAAGCTCAAGCTCCTGACGGTTATATTCACACTAAAGTTCAAACTGAAGATGATATGCACCGTTTTGGAAACAGACAGCATCACGAAATGTATAATTTTGGTCACTTATACACAAGTGCTTGTATGCACAACCGTCTTTCAGGAAAAACTAACTTTTTAGACATTGCAATTAAAAATGCAAACTTTCTTTATGACACTTTCATATCAGAGCCTGACCATTTAAAACGTTTTGGATTTAACCAAACTCAAATTATGGGATTGGTAGAATTATATAGAACTACTAAAGAAAAAAAATATTTAGAGTTAGCTGAACTTTTCATTAATATGAGAGGAAAAGCAGAATCAGTACCAGATGCTACTGCAAACTTCAAGTTTATTGGAGATATGGTTCAAGAACGTACACCTTTAAGAAAAGCAAAAACAGCTGAAGGTCATGCCGTATTAGCATTATATTTTTATGCAGGAGCTGCTGACGTAGCTGCCGAAACTGGTGAAAAAGCATTAATTGATGCATTAGACAGACTTTGGAATAATGTGGTAGATAAAAAAATGTATGTTACTGGTGCGTGTGGACAAACACATCACGGAGCTTCAACCAAGGTTGATATGGTTCATGAAGCATTTATTGCAGAATATATGATGCCTAATTTAAGTGCATATAATGAAACTTGTGCAAATGTTTGTAATTCCATGTTTAGTTATAGAATGCTTGGTTTACACGGAGAATCAAAATATGCAGACATTATGGAATTGGTATTATTCAATAGTGCTCTTTCTGGAATAAGTGTTGAAGGTAAAGACTATTTTTATGCAAACCCATTACGTGTAAGCCATGATGGTTATGACCCAGGAAATGACACCGAATTTGATGTTCGTCAACCTTATATTCCTTGTTTTTGTTGTCCTCCAAACTTAGTACGTACCATTGTAAAAGTTTCAGGATGGGCATATAGTTTAAGTGAAAATGGAGTTGCAGTAAACCTTTACGGTGGAAACAAACTGACTACAAAGCTTTTAGATGGCTCTAAATTAGAATTAACTCAAGAAACTCAATATCCTTGGGAAGGAAATGTAAAATTCACAATTAAGAAATGTAAAAAAGATGCATTTGATGTTTTATTGAGAATTCCAGATTGGGCTAACGGTTCAAAAATTATGGTAAATGGAAAAGATGTTGGCGTTACAGCTAATGCTGGTTCTTACGCAACAATAAACCGTAAATGGAAAAAAGGCGATGTAATTAATTTAGAAATGCCAATGGATGTTAAATTATTAGAAGGTCACCCACTAATTGAAGAAGTTAGAAACCAAGCGGCTATTAAAAGAGGTCCTGTAGTTTACTGTGTTGAATCTCCAGATTTACCAGAAGGAACAGATATTTTAGATGTTTATTTACCTTTAAAATCTAAATTAACTGCAACTTACAAACCAGATTTCTTAGGAGGAATATCTACAATTAATGGAGATGTTAAAATCCGTAAAGATGAAAAGAAAGGAATGTATAGAGAACTTTCTGATATAAAATGGGATTCATATAAAGCACAATTTGTACCTTACTTTGCATGGGCAAATAGAGGTCAAGCTGAAATGAGCGTTTGGATTCCTATATTAATGGAATAAAAAATATTTAATTTTAAAAAGCACTTCATTAAGAGGTGCTTTTTTTTATCCATTTATTAAAAACACACATAAATATCAATTTGTCTAGTTTAAATCGATTTCAAAAAGCAATAAAAAGGTGAAATAACTCTTAAATTTGAATTTTAAAATTCAATTATAAATAATTTCAAACCAAAACAATTTCATCATGAAAAAACTGTTGTCCATTTTTTTGATCATAATAACTTTCATTTCTTGTAATAAAGAGGTGGAAAAACAAGTTGCATTTCAAAGAGAAACAGATTTTAACTTTAACTGGAAGTTTCAACTTCAAAAAGACACAATACTACCAACTAATTTACCTCTAACTGATAATGATTGGCGAGATATTAGATTACCTCATGATTGGAGTGTTGAAGCTTCTTTTGATGAAAGTTTAGAAGGTTGTACTGGATATCTTCCTGGTGGTGTTGGTGTTTACCAAAAGCATTTTAAATCTCCTGCTAACAGTTCTGAAAAAAGCACTTTTATTTTATTTGATGGAGTTTACAACAATGCTACTTTTTGGCTAAATGGGAAAAAACTTGGAGAGAATCCATATGGATACTCGCCAGTTTATTTCAATATTACAGATGTTTTAACTTCAGATAAAGAAAATATTTTAACAGTTCATGTAGATCATTCGCGTTACGCGGATAGTCGTTGGTATACAGGTAGTGGAATTTACAGAAATGTAAAAATGATTACCATAAACAAATTACACATTCCTATTTGGGGAACATTTTTAACAACACCAAATGTTTCTGAAAAAGAAGCAACAATAAACCTTAAAACCACAGTTGAAAATGAATTATCTTCTGAAAGTAATTTTACACTTTCTACGAGAATAATTGACAATGAAGGAAACGAAGTTGCTCAAAAAAGTGATGATTTAAATCTTCCTAGCTCAAAAAACAATGAGTTTGCTCAAACTTTTACTGTTACCAATCCAAAACTTTGGGATACTGAAAACCCAAATATGTATAAAGCTATTACTTCTATTATTCAAGATGGTAAAACTATAGATGAATATACCACTCCTTTTGGAATTAGGAGTTTACGCTTTGATAAGGATAAAGGTTTTTTCTTAAATGAAAAACTAACAGAAGTTAAAGGAATTTCCATTCATCATGATGGTGGATTGGTTGGTGCAGCTGTTCCAAAAGGTGTTTGGAAAAGACGTTTTGAAGAACTTAAAGCTTGTGGAGTAAATGCAATTAGAACTGCTCACAACCCCTATTCGGAAGAGTTTTTAGATCTATGTGATGAAATGGGAATTTTAGTGCAAGATGAATTTTTTGATGAGTGGGATTATGCAAAAGATAAAAGACAAAATTACCACGATAGACACGATGATTATATTACACGTGGTTATGTGGAGCATTTTCAAAAATGGGCAAAAAGTGATTTAACTCGCACAATGTTACGTGATAGAAATCACCCAAGTGTATTTCAATGGAGTATTGGTAATGAAATAGAATGGACATATTTACATTACAGATATGATACTGGTTTTTGGAAAGATCCAAATAACCCTCAAGCCTCAGGTAAATATTGGGGTAGCGCTCCAATTTTAACTCCTGAAGAAATTAAAGCTAATTATGATGCTGCCGAAAAAGGTGAATACATATTAACCGAAACTGCTCATAAATTGGCAAAATGGACAAGAGAATTAGATCCTTCAAGAGTTGTAACTACTAATATGGTTGTACCACAAACTAGTATGGTTAGTGGTTATGCAGATGCAGTAGATATTTCAGGGTTTAGTTATAGAAATAAAGATATTGCTTGGGCAAATAAACATTTTCCAGATAAACACATTACCATTAACGAAAATCCTGGAACTTGGGATGATTTAAAACACGTAAGAGAAAACCCGGGTGTATTTAGTCAATTTATGTGGACAGGTATTGCTTATATGGGTGAACGAGACGGAGATTGGCCTGCAAAAAGTGGATGGGGAGATTTATTAAACCTTGCAGGATTTAAACTACAAGGATGGAATTATTTTAAAAGTGTATGGGTGGATGAACCACATATTTCTTTGGGTACTTTGCCAATAGCTGACTCTGGCTTTAAGGCAAAAGGAGTTTCTGGGCAGCAACTTCCAGAAAATAGTAATGCCTATAATTGGAGAGATTCTAATATGCATTGGAATTATAAAGATGGAGAAATGGTTGTAGTTGAAGCTTGTTCAAATGCTCCTGAAGTTGAATTATTTTTAAATGAAAAGTCTTTAGGCAAACGTAAAATGTCTGATAGTCCTGATAGATTATTCCGTTGGACAATTCCTTATGAAGCAGGTACAATTACTGCTAAAGCTGTATATGAAGGAAAAGAAATAACTACAGAACTTAAAACAGCTTCAAAACCAGTAAAATTAATCGTAACATCTGATAAAACTTCATTAAAAGCTGATGCGTATGATGTTGCACACATTATTGTACAATTAGTTGATGAAAATGGAATTGCAACAAAAACTGAAAATACTAAAGTTGAGTTTGAAATAAAAGGAGATGCTAAAATGTTAGGTGTAGATAATGGTGCTCCAGAAAACTTGAACGATTTCCAATCTAATAGTGTTCCAACAGATCAAGGAAGATGTTTAATGATTTTACAATCTACTAAAAAAGCAGGACAAGTTACTGTTATTGTTAAAGCAGAAGGATTCGAAAATCAGGAATTAACAATAAACATAGAATAATACAAAAAATAAAGATTTCAATTCCCTATTCAAGCCCCATAACAAATAATTGTTATGGGGCTTGAACATATATTTTATCAAATAGCATGTTAAAATTTCAATAAAACAGATAAACCCGTAATAATTAAAGATAATATTAAGCCAGTTAAAATTAGTGTCTTCTAATAATTTTATAATTCCAAAAAAACAAGTTTCAATTATGAAAAGTCTACTAAAAACTTCAGCTTTATTTACTTTACTGTTTTTAACCATTTCTTGTAATGCTCAATCAGAGCGACCAAATATTCTACTAATTTTATGTGATGATCTTGGTTATGGTGATGTTGGATTTAATGGATCTGCTGACATTATTACTCCGCAAATGGATGAACTAGCGAAAAACGGAATTATTTTTACTTCTGCTTATAACGCACATTCTTTTTGTGGCCCTAGTAGAGCTTCATTAATGACTGGGCGTTATTCACAACAAATAGGTACACCATTTAATTTACATAGTAATTCTAGCAAAATAGACGAAGATAATATGGGTATTCCTTTAGAAGAAACCTTTATGTCTAAAGTTTTACAAGATGCAGGATACTATACAAACGTAATAGGAAAATGGCACCTTGGGGCATCTCCAAAATTTCATCCAAATAATAGAGGATACGATAATTTTTATGGCTTTCTTGGTGGTGGCCACAACTACTTTCCAGAGATATATAGAAAAACATATCTTAAGCAATTAAATGCTGGAAATAAGAATATTAGAGATTATATACTTCCATTAGAACACAACAATAAAGAAGTTAAAGAAACGGAATATATTACTGATGCCTTATCAAGAGAAGCTGTAAACAATATAAAAATTGCTAAAGAAAAAAACGAACCATTCTTCATGTATTTATCATACAATGCTCCTCATGTTCCATTAGAGGCTAAAGAAGATGATATGCAAGTTTTTAATGATATTAAAGATAAAGACCGAAGAACTTATGCAGGTATGGTTTACGCCGTAGACCGAGGAATTGGAAACATTGTTAAAGCCTTAAAAGAAACTGGTCAATTTGAAAATACTTTAATTGTATTTTTTAGTGATAATGGTGGTAATATGGACCACGGCGCTAGTAATTATCCTCTAAAAGGATCAAAAGGTGATGCCTGGGAAGGTGGCTATAGAACCCCAATGTTTTTTCATTGGCCAAATAAACTAAAAGGAGGACAACAATTTAATCATCCAGTTTCTGCTCTTGATCTATATCCAACATTTATAAATATAGCAAAGACAAAGGTTCCTAAAAACAAAAAATTAAGCGGTAAAAACATAATTCCACATTTAATTGCTGGTACCGAACCTCATAAAGATGAAATGCTTTACCTTATGCGTTATCGTCACGGTCATGTAGATGTAGGAGCAAGAAAAGGTGATTGGAAAATTACACGTGTTGGGAATGAACCTTGGCGTTTAACAAATATTACCAATGATAAAGGTGAAAAAAAGAACTCTGGAGGTAAATATCCTGAACGTCTTAAAAGTATGACCGAGGAAGCTCATAATTGGACCAAAACTTTTGTAAAACCTCTTTGGTATTATTCAGCTAAAGATGAAGAATTATGGGAAGCCGGGAGAATGCCGCAATACAATGAAACTTTTGAAGTTTCAAAATTAATTCAATCTGCTTCAAAGCATTAACAATACAAGACTCAATAAATCAACCTTATAGAAACACAAACACTTTTTACTGATAAAACCAGTGCTATTTATGGATATAACATTAGATAAACACGTTTTATTTAAAGGTAAAAAACAGTAGGTTTAAATTAATTAGTATTTATACTTTTCAAGTGTTAAAAACTGATTATTTTAGTGATATGAAAAATCTATCAATTCTGTTAAAAACACTTTTTGTTTTCTTAATTTGTGTTTCGTGTAAACCAAAAGAAACACCTAAAAAAAGTGACGTAAAAAAACCAAATATCCTATTCTTAGCTATAGATGATTTAAGGCCTGAATTAGGTTGTTATGGTTCCGAATTGGCTATCTCTCCAAATATTGATGCATTGGCAAGCCAAGGTTTACAGTTTAACAATGCCTATTGTCAGCAAGCAATCTGTAGCCCTTCTAGAGCCAGTATTATGACAGGTGCTCGTCCAGAATCTATAAACGTAATTGAAAACTTCACTTATTTTAGAGATGCAAATCCAGATATAATTACGCTTTCTCAGCATTTTAAAAATAATGGTTATGAAGCAACTCACACAGGAAAAATATATCATAAACCTGGTTTTGCAGATGGGGAATTATCTTGGAGCAGAAAACCTGCTTATGATAAAATGACAATTGAAAAGAGTAAAGGATTTGGCGGTTACGCACTTCCAGAAAATAGAGAATTATCAAAAAAGAGTACGGCTGAAATGATTGCCAAATATGGTGAAAACGCACCAAGAAATGGCCTTGGAAAAGGACCTGCATATGAAAGTGCAGATGTTGAAGACACCTATTACGAGGATGGTTACAACGCTGAATTAGCTATTGCTACTTTAAAAGATATGATAGAAAAAAATCCTGATAAGCCATTCTTTTTAGGTATGGGAATGAAAAAACCACATTTAAATTTTGTGGCTCCAAAAAAGTATTGGGATTTATACAACAGAGAAGACATAAAATTAACATCTCAAACTGAAGCTCCAGAAAACGGTGCAACTATGGGATTACATCCTTCTTTTGAATTACGTGCGAGATATGGAATTCCTAAAAAAGGAAACATTCCAGATTCATTAGCTGTAACTTTAAAACACGCATATTTAGCTTGTGTAAGCTATGTTGATGCCCAAATTGGTAAAATGATTAATGCTTTAGATGAAGCCGGTGTACGTGATAACACAATAATTATTCTTTGGACCGATCACGGTTGGCATTTAGGAGAAATGGGAATTTGGGGAAAAGCAACTAATTATGAAATATCTGCACGTGTACCTTTAATAATTTGGACTCCTGATATGAAAAAAGAAATTAGAGGTAAAAAATCTGATGCCTTAGTTGAGCTGGTTGACATGTACCCTACTCTTTGTGATCTTGCTGGTTTAGACACTCCAAAACATGTAGAAGGTCAAAGTTTTAAACCTTTATTAGAAAACCCAGATAAAGAATGGAAAAAAGCAGCATTTACGCAATTTCCAACACCTGCTTTAAGAGAATGGGCAGCCAATCCACTTTCTAAAGGAATGCGCGAAACTTACTTTGGACCATTAATTAAAGAAGTTGAAGACAAAATTATTAAACAACAAGGAAAAAAATGGGATAGAGATTTATATGAAAACTATTTAATGGGATATACTATGCGAACTAAACAATATAGATTTATGGTTTGGAGAGATTATAGAGATCCAAAAGCAGAACCTGTATTTTTTGAATTATATGACCATAAAAAAGATCCTAATGAAACCGTAAATATAGCTGACCAAAACCCAGAATTGGTGAAAGAACTTTTGGCTCAATTTAATAAAGGTTGGAAAGGTAATTTAGCTGAAGTAAAATAAATATACGATATGAATAAGACCACATTTCTTATATATATAATAACTCTAGCATTCGTTTACTCTTGTAGTTCAAATGATGAAGATTTAATACCTAATCCTATTCCAATTGTAACACCAGATCCCGACTCAACACCTGATCCAGAACCTAATGCAAATTATCCATTATCAGATCAAAATAACACAGGGAATTGGACATTATTAGAATCTGTAAGTGATGAATTTGAAGGAGCTACTTTGGATGAAAACAAATGGTTAATTCAAGGTAGGAATGGTGTATTTCAATCAAACTTTAAAGGTAGAGCCCCATCACAATTCTCTACAAAAAATGTACGCTTAGAAGACGGAAAACTTAAATTAGAAACACGTTGGGAGCCTGATTACAATTTTAACCCTAAAACCGATACTAATGGGGATCCCTATGAAAATATTACAACAGCAGCAGTAATCACAAAAAATGAATTTACTTATGGCTATTTAGAGATTAAATCTAAAGCCGCTGATGCTGAAGTTACAAGCTCTTTTTGGGCAACTGGTGGAAATACCGAGTTCGACTTTTTTGAAATGTTTGGAGATCATAAACAATCTCAAAAAGAAGATAAAGAACGAGAATTATGGTGGTCAATACACGATTGGTCTTCAAATGGAAAAGGGAAAACCACTTATACGGAACATCATGATTTAGGATTTAGAGTTGCTGATGATTTTCACGTTTATGGCTATGAGTGGAATGCTGATGGAGTTAAAATTTATATTGATGGAACACTACTTAAAAACATTTCAAAAGAAGAAATTAACAACTATGATGATGTAGCTAAAAGTAATGGTGGAAATGGTTTGTACGAAAACTTTGTTGTTACTAAACCAATTAAAATATGGCTAGATCAAGAAACGTTTCCTTGGCACGGTGTACCAGATAGTTTGGAAGATTTAGAAGCAAATAGTTCTGCAGGTGAAAATACAGATGGTATTGTAGATTTTGAAATTGAATACGTGCGTGTTTGGCAAAAAAAATAAACCTCAATTATATTGAATTAATAAATGAAGTTAGGTTGACATCTCGATCTAACTTCATTTTTTTTCTTAAACGGTGTCGAGAAACATGGATACTTCCTACTGAAATACCTAATAGATATGCCATTTCCTTTCCTGTAAAATTTAGCTTTATAAGCGCACATATTTTTAAATCCGCAGCACTTAGGTTAGAGACTTTTTGTTTTAATCGTCTATAAAAGTCTTCATTTAAAGAAGTGAATCTCAAATTAAATTCATCCCATAAATTACCTGAAGTATGCTCTATAGATTTTAACAATGTTTTTGCAGATTTACTAGAGTCCTTTTCTTCTATAAACGTTTTTAATTGTTTAATAATTTGATCTCTTTCAATTAATTTTAACATATTAGCCGTTAGCTCTTTATTTTTATGCTCTAAAACTTCTTTCGAATTCTGCTGTTTTTTTTTATGCTTAATATGTTTAATTCTATTCCATATAATTAATGCAGCAATTATTAAGGTTGATAAAGTTATAAAAAACAATATTCTAAATCTTAATACTTCTTGTTTCTTCTCAGATAAGATTAAGTTATTTGTTACAAGTTCATTATTTTTCTTTACAAGCTGATTTTTATAATAGTTATTAACTACTATAAAACCACGATTGCCATCGGTTCTAGTATTCAAATAGGTATCATTTATTTGTTTCGCAATTGTTAAATTATCATAAGCTAAAATAGCGTCGCCCATCTTATGCAGCAACTCGGCATATTTTTCATGAATATAAGCTTTGTAAAAAGTTAACTCTCCACTAAAACACTTAATTTTTAAAGATTTCTCATAATACATTCTTGCTGTATCTAAATCATTATTTAACCTATAAACATTGCCTAAAACAGCATAAACAATAATTAAAAAGCTCTTTTTATTAGCTGTATCATCATCTATAATTTCAATATTGTTCAACTCAGAAGCTATTTGTTTCAACAAGTTTATTGCTTCATCGGTTTTTCCCTTGTGTCTAAGATAAAAAGACTCCTTTTCTTTTAAAAAAAGCTTGGAGTCTAAATTAAAACTATGATTATTTGAAATTACTTTACAACTATCGATATATAATTTTAAACTATCAACATCACTTATACGTTGGTAATATAAAGTCAAATTATAATAAGACCTGTATAATTGTTCAACCGAAACAAGCCCATTTTTGTATAATTCCCTATAGAGTAAATGAGATTTTTTGAATGATTCCACAACGTCGCCATCCTGTTTAAATAAATAATTTAACACCCCAAATTCCTCATAACATTTTGCTATTAATAATGGATCATTAAACTCTTCTGAAAGAAATAAGGCATCACCAGTTTTGTTAAACGACTTATTATAATCTTGTTGTTTTCTATAATAGGCACTTAAAGAAATTAAACTTTTTATAATACTAGTTGTGTCACTTTTTAATTCAGCATCTTTATAAATTTTATTTAATTTTATTTCAACTGAATCTATTGATAATTTAGAATGTAATAATCCTTCAAACTTATATGTTTTAAACTGCTGACCTTGTAAGCAACCAAAAAATAAAAAGTTAAGTATAATAAACAACAAAATCAATCTAATATTTAAATATTTAAATTTTAAAACACTCATTTTTAATATTTTAACAAACAACCATAAAAGTACAACTAATTAAACTGTTAATAAAAAAAATAGAATAAAAATACAAATGTTAAGTTTTTGTAAGACATTATAAACACTTTAATGTGTAAATAAATAGTAAATTAGTGAAATCAAATTCTAGGTATGAAAAAACTATTATTTATTATTCTTTTAAGTATCATTGGCTCAGTTGAGGCGCAGCAAAAACCAAACATTCTATTTATTGCTATTGATGATTTACGTCCAGAACTGGGATGTTATGGATCAGACATAGCTATTAGTCCTAATATGGATAAATTGGCTAGTGAAGGATTACTATTTAATAACGCTTATTGTCAACAAGCAATTTGTGGACCATCAAGAGCAAGTTTAATGACTGGTGTTAGACCTTCAACAAGTGGTGTAACACATAATTACATACGGTTTAGAGATCAACTTCCTCAAATAAAAACTATTGCCCAACATTTTACTTCGAATGGATATCAATCTGTTTATTATGGCAAAATATTTCATCACGGAGATGAAGATGAAATTTCTTGGACAAGACCTCAACTTAAAAGTGATAAAAAACCTATTGGCTTCGCATTGCCTGAAAACAACAAAATAAAAACAGAAACACAAAAAAAAATGTTTGCAAAATATGGTAAAGTTGCAAAGTACGGCTTAGCAATGGGACCTGCTTACGAATGTGCCGATGTGCCAGATGACACCTATTCCGATGGTTTAAATGCCGATTTAGCAATTAAAACTATAAAAGAGATGGTGAAAGAAAACGGCAAACCATTTTTCTTAGGATTGGGCTTTCACAAACCTCACTTAAATTGGGTGGCTCCTAAAAAATATTGGGATTTATATGATGAAAATGATATCAAACTTGCCACTCAAACCAAGGCTCCATTTAATGGTGCAGAAATGGGAATTCATCCTTCTTTTGAATTAAGAGTTAGAAGTGGAATTCCAAAAAGCGGAAAATTAAATAATGAACTGTCAACCACACTAAAACATGCATATTTAGCTTGTGTTAGTTATGTAGATGCCCAAATTGGAAAAGTAATAAATGCTTTAGATGAAGCTGGAATTAAAGACAATACTATTATTGTTTTATGGGGTGATCACGGATGGCATTTAGGTGAAATGGGAATTTGGGGAAAAGCCACAAATTATGAAATTGCTACACGAGTACCAATGATGATTTACACACCCGATATGCCAGTTAAAAATAGAGGTAAAAAAACAAACGCTTTAGTAGAATTAGTTGACATATATCCTACTTTATCTGATTTAGTGGGACTAGAAACCCCAAAACATTTAGAAGGAAAAAGCTTTAAACCTCTATTAAAAAATCCAGAAAAAAAATGGAAAAAAGCAGTGTTTAGTCAATTTCCTTCACCTGCATTAAGAGAATGGGGAGCTTTCCCTATAAGACCAGCAATGCGCGAAACTTATTTTGGCCCTTTATTAAAAGAAGTTGAAGACAAAATTAAACTTCAACAAAAAGAAAAATGGAATAGAGATTTATTTGAAAACCATTTAATGGGATACGCTATGAGAACCAATGATTACAGATTTGTAATTTGGAAAGACAGTAGAACTAAAAATAGTGAACCTGTATATATTGAATTATTTGACCATAAAAATGATCCAACTGAAACTACAAACATTGCTAAAAAACATCCAAAACTTGTCTCAAAACTGTTGAAAACCTTCAATAAAGAATGGGAAAAAGTTCATAAACCAAAAACTCTTTAATTATGATAAAAAAGACTTCATTTAAAATATCAATTCTAGTAGTTGTAATTCTCTTTTTCTCAGTAAACGGCTCAGTTGCTCAAAACCAAAAAAAGCCTAATGTGCTGCTTATAATGCTTGATGATTTAAATGATTATGTAGGTTTTTTAGACGGTCATCCACAGGCACAAACACCCAATATGGATGCTTTAGCTAAAGAGAGCGTAATTTTTACAAATGCACACACCAATGCTCCTATTTGTGCTCCGTCAAGATCAAGCATGTTAACTGGTATTTACCCTCATAAATCAAAAAATTTCTGGTTTTCAAAATGGACACAAAATGATATTTTAAAAAATAGCAAAACACTAATGCAATTTATGAGTGACAATGGCTATCAAACTTTTGGAACAGGAAAATTAATGCACGATAGAGTTAAAAGTGAATGGAATGAATATGGCATTGAAAATGATTTTGGACCTTATGCTTTTGACGGTAAAAAAGCTGCGAGACATCCTTCAGTTCCAAAAGAATACTATCAAAACAAAAATGATGGTTTATTTAGCTCTTTAGCCGATGTACCAAATGTACCTGCATCTAAAAATACAAACGGATATAACGGTTGGTATGATATTAAAAATAGAAAACCTTTTAACTACGTAAATGATGAAAATCGTGATTTACTAAATGATGAAAAAAGTGCAAATTGGGCTGTTTCAAAAATAACTGAATTAGAAAACAAAAAAAATTCTAAACCATTCTTTTTGGCAGTTGGTTTTGTTCGTCCTCATACACCTTTGGTTGCACCTCAAAAATATTTTGATAAATATCCTTTAGAAACCTTAAAGCTTCCAATATTAAAAGAAAATGACATTGAAGACACTTACTACAGGTCAACATTTAAATGGACTCCAGCTTGGGCAAAACATTATGAAGAACTAAAAGCCTCATATACTAATTTTGATGATGGTTTACGTGCGTATCTTCAAGCTTATTTAGCTTGTATAAGTTTTGCCGACGATCAAGTTGGCAAAGTAATAACTGCATTAAAAAGCAGTACTCTAAATGACAATACCATTGTTATTTTAGTGAGTGATCACGGTTATAATCAAGGTGAAAAAGAATTTATTTACAAGAACAATTTATGGGAAGAAACTACACGAATTCCAATGCTAATACGATCACCTAAATTCAAAAATAATGCAGGTAAAAAAGTTAATGAACCTGTTTCATTAATAGATATTTATCCAACCATTGCAGACCTATGTAATATTGAAGCAAGTAATATAAAAAATGAAAATGGCGCTTTGTTAAGTGGTTTTAGTATGAAACCTTTTTTAGAAGATCCAGAAAACGGGAAATGGAATGGTCCGAATGTAGCATTAACTGTTGTTAGAGGAAATTTCAAAAGTAATGAACCTAATGAGCAAAGCTATTCCGTGCGCTCAAAAAACTATAGATACATACGTTATGTTAATGGAAAAGAAGAGTTATATGACCATACAAATGACTCTTATGAATGGTCAAATTTAGCCTACAATCCTAAATTTAAAAGAGTAAAAAAGCAACTAGAAAATCAACTAGATAAACTATTAAAACAAACTAATTAATACAGCATTAAAATGAAACGTAGAGATTTTTTTAAAAAAGGAACCAAAGGAGCAATTGCTGCAAGCTTAATACCAATTACTGGAAATGCGTTTGATATGAATTCAGACCTAGATAACATAAAACCAATAAATTGGGAACAACAAGGAGTTGGTAAAAAAGAAATTCCAAATCGTAAAAAAATAGTTAATTACGATGTTGCAGTTTTAGGTGCTGGTTTAGCTGGTATTTGTGCAGCAGTGTCTGCAGCAAGAAATGGAGTAAAAACAGTTTTAGTTCAAGACAGACCTGTTTTAGGTGGAAACAGTTCTAGTGAAATTAGAGTTCACGTAAATGGAGTTGGACATTTAAAACCCGATAATTGGGCTGAACGTGAAACTGGTATTATTGAAGAGTTATTATTGCTAAATAGGTTTCAAAATCCGCAACAATCTTTTCCTGTTTGGGATCACGTTTTATATGATTATGTGCACCAAGTTGAAAATTTAGATTTAATGCTAAATACTCAAGCAATTGAAGCAACAATGAATGGTAACACTATTGTTTCTGCACGATGTTGGCAACTAACTACAGAAACTGAATTTACTATAAATGCAAAACAATTTATAGACTGTTCGGGTGATGGTATGTTGGCGGCTTCAGCAGGTGCAATTTTTAGAACTGGTAGAGAAGCTTCTTCTGAATTTAATGAAATTTACGCTCCAAAAGTTGCAGATGGATGGCAAATGGGAGCAACTATTCTTTTTTCAACAAAAGATATGGGTAAACCAATGCCGTTTACACCGCCTTCCTACACTTTAAAATATGATGCTGAAAACGCCTACAAACGAAAAATAAAACCTTACGTTGGAGGTATTTGGTGGGTTGAAGTTGGAAGTGAAAATGATATTATAGCAGAGGCTGAAACTAACCGACATAAAATTATGGGCTATATGTATGGTGTTTGGGACTATATTAAAAACTCTGGAGAATTTCCAGACTCGGAAAACTTAGCTTTAGATTGGGTTGGAGCCGTACCAGGCAGAAGAGAATCTCGTAGGTTTATGGGTGATTATATTTTATCGGAAAAAGATTTAACTGAACACAGACACTTTGAAGATGGTGTCGCTTTTGGCGGCTGGAGTATTGATGAACACGGTGAAGGTGGAATAGAAAACTTAAAAGTTCCTGGAAGTTATTTTCACCATCATTTCAAAAAAGTATATGAAATTCCATACAGAAGTTTGTATTCAAAAAATATTGACAACTTACAATTCTCCGGACGAAACATTAGTCAAACTCATATTGCGCTTTCCTCTTCTAGAGTTATGGCTACTTGTGCAACTATGGGACAAGCAACGGGAACTGCCGCTAGTATATGCGTAAAGAAAAACGTGAACCCTAGAGCAATTGCTCAAAACTATATTAATGATTTGCAAGAACAATTATTAAGAGATGATTCTTATGTTCCTTTAAGACCTGCAAATGATAAAAATGATCTTGCAACAAAAGCTCATTTAATTTTTGGATCTTCTACTCTCTCGGGTGATGCTAAAAATCTAATTAATGGTATTTCAAGAGATATTGATGGTAACATTAACCACTGGCAAGCAGATGGGTTAAATGCAGAATTACAATTAGAATGGAACAAACCAATTAAACTTTCTAAAGTTGAAATAAAGTGCGATACAAATCTTAAAAAGAACATTTTTATGCACAAGCTTTCACCAGAAACTAAAAAACACACAAGTATAATTCCAGTTGAACTATTAAAATCTATGGAAGTAGAAGCTCGTATTAATGGTGTGTGGGTTAAAGTTGGCGAAATTGACAACAATAAAACACGTTTAATTAAATTCAGTTTTGATCAAATAAAGACTACTGCAGTTCGACTAAAATTAAAAGAAACTTATGGCCATAAAAATATTAAATTGTTTGAAGTTCGCTGTTATGAATCTTAACAAACAAAAAAGAGAATAACGTTAACGTTATTCTCTTTTTTTTAAACAATTATATTTTATTTTTTTCTATAACAACGCACCCAATCTACTTTCATTTCTGTAGGAAAACCTTCTTCGGTTGCCTTTTCAGGAACCGGACATCTATCCTTTCCATTTGGACAATTTTGATAAGTTACATGTGGATATCTCAATCCTAAGGAAAGTGTTACATGCATTGGTAAATGCCAGTAAACATTTTTCTTTTCACCTGTCTTTTTCCCATCTATATAAAATGTTATTTTATCTTTTGCAATTTCAGCACCATATGTATGATAATCATCTCTAGGATCAAAATCTGTATGAATTTCCGTTTTAGTTAACTCTGGATATCCGCCTGGTCGTTTCCATAATTCTTTACCGTTTTCAATTACCACAGTATGTAAATTACTATCAATAACTTCTGGGCCACTTATACCATTTTCTTTAGTCCAATTGGCCTGTAACATTTCAACAACATCTACTTCGCAATATCTAACAGCTCCTTCATTATTTTTTCTCATTCCCCAACCATCAAGTTCACTTCCAAGACTATATAACCAAAAAGCCGGGCTTGCACCTGGAAACGTGTGAATTCCTTTTATTTTAGCTTCAACATATCCGTAGGTGATTGTATCTTTAGATCTTAAAATACCAGATTTATAAAACATATCGAACCCTCTCGCTGAATGTTCTTCATAACGCATTCTAATATTTAAAACTTCCTCTTTTTGATATGTATTATCTGGCTCCCAAGACCAGGGACCCCAATCATTTGGGTTGTTAATCCATTTAGATAAATTTACAGAATTTGTATTAAATTCATCAGAAATTGAAGTGTCCAAAATCCAATCATTAGGATTTATATCAATAGGACTTTCTCCATTTTTGGAGTTTTCAATTTCTTGATTTGGTTGTTCAGTTTCAATATTTAAATCCTCAGTATTTGTTGTGCCGCAAGAAAATAAAACCAGTATTAACAATGCCTTAATAAAATTCATTTCTTTAAAATAAAATTAGTGTAATTTATAAGTATCCATCCTGTCAATATCAACTTTTTCAAATTTCTTTTGAAGCAGCCAAGCTGGTCTTTCTAAGGTTAATTCCCAATGATAAATTTGCTTATACATTTTTCTAACTTTATCTGGATAATACACAGCTAAATCTCTTAATTCTGAAGGATCTTCTTCAATATTATACAATTCAGCAGGTCGGTCCGAATAACGAATTAATTTCCAATCACCATCACGTAAGGCAGCCCTTGTTCCTAATCTCCAAAATAATTCTTTGTGAGGACGATCAGTTTTAAGCCCTTGTATAAATGGAACAATATTTACACCATCAATATTTTTTAAATCTGCTGATTTACCTCCACCTGCTTCAAAAAATGTGGGTAATAAATCTAGTGTACTAATAGGATAATTGTAAGTCGTATTTTCTTTAATTTTACCCGGCCATTTCATTAAAAACGGCACACGAATTCCTCCTTCTAAATGATTGGATTTTGTACCGCTTAAAGGTAAATTAATAGAGGCATTTTTATCGGTTGGACCACCGTTATCGTTGGAAAAAACCACAAGTGTATTTTCTTCTAAACCAAGTTCTTTTAATTTGTCCAATACGTTACCACAAGCTCTATCTAACCCTAAAGTCATAGCTGCAACTTCTTTTCTTTTACCCGTCAATTCAGGGAACTTAGCCAAATCTTCCTTTGTGGCATGCATTGGAGTATGCACTGCATTAAAAGATAGTACAATAAAGAATGGTTTTTTCTTATTGCGTTTCATAAAATCTATGGCTTCATCGGCCAATCTATCTGTTAAATATCCATCATGTTCTTTAAAATTACCAAATCCCTTTTCAAGTTTATTTAATTCTTCTTTTGGAGAACTCAAATAGGCCCAATAATCACGAGCTCCACCTCTAAAACCATAGAATTCATCAAAACCTCTTTTTGTTGGATGAAATTTATCTGCACCACCTAAATGCCATTTGCCATAGAAAGCAGTTTGATACCCTAGTTTTTTCATATAATCACCCATTGTAATTTCGGTCAAAGGAATTCCCATATTTGGTCCATCAGCACCTGAGACAGCACTCATATAACCTGGAACATTGTTTTCTTCAAAACCAAATCGTTGTTGATATCGACCTGTTAATAGTCCAGCCCTTGATGGTCCACAAACTGATGCTGAAACATATCCTTGCTTAAATTTTACACCTTCTTTCGCTAATTTATCTAAATTAGGCGTAATCATAACTTTACTTCCTTGAAAACCAAAATCTGCATATCCAGCATCATCTGAAAACAATAAAATTATATTAGGCTGTTTTTGAGCATTCATAACTTGAAACATTAGAGTAGCCAACCCTAATAATAAAAAGCTTTTAAAATTTTTCATAATTCTACATTTTTTGTTTTAAACAACTAATCCACAACTTAACGTTATGGATTTAGTCTATTGTACAAACTAAAGTTAACCGACTTTATAATATACAATTTTAATTATTATTTTCTTTTTAAATTCTTTTAAGAATACCCCATTACAACAACCGCTACAATAATTATAAAAACCCCTAGCAGCATTGTATAAAATGGTTTTTTGGCACCTTCCCATTCTTTATTCAAATAAGACCAAATATTACCCACAATTAAAGATAAACCTAGCATAATTGGCCAAGCAATAACATCTCCAAGACTTCCCATTAAGGTTGCTCCTTGACCATAAATTCCTAATGCACCAAACCAAAGAATAGCTGCTCCAATAGACCAAGCATATGCTTTACCAGCATTTGGAGTAGAAAATGAACTCCATGTGTTATTTTTGAATAATAAAAATATGGCATAACCTGCATTAATTGCAAATCCACCCCAAAGTACCACAACCCAAATAGCTAAACTACTGTTTCGAGCAATTGCACCCGCATTTTGTGCTAAATCTCCAATTGCGCTTCCTTCGGCAAATCCTATTGCTAAAAACGCTGATAAAAATCCACTTAAAATAGCGATAATTATACCCAATTTTAAGTTCACTTTTTCTCCACTTGCCTCTGTAATACTTTGTAATTTATCTTTTTGAACCCCTGCATAAGCCGAAATTGCAACACCAACTACCATTAAGGCTACACCTCCAAAAATATATGGAAATGCTGGAACCATACTTTGATATTCAACATCATTAGCTGTAAATAAAGGAATTAACCCACCTGCAGCAGCACAAACTCCCATTACAATTCCGTAGGTTAATGAAATACCAATGTATGGAACACTTTTTCCAAACATAATACCACCAACTCCCCATAATGCTCCAAAAGCCATTGCCATTATCATATCTTCTGAAGGAGCACTTGTAACAACACTAAATAAATCTGGAGTTACAAAATACGCCCATAATGTTGGTAGTAAAATCATCGCAAAAACTGAATGTACTAACCACCAAGCCTCCCATTTTAAAGGGTTCATAAATTTCATTCCAAGTCCAAATGAGCCTTGGAAAACACTAGCTATTATTACTAGTAAAAAAGGGAATAACATACTTTCCATAATAAGGTTAAAGTTTTAGTTTATTTAGTTGTTTAATTGTTTGGTTATCTCTTTAAAAGCGTTCATTACTAAACCAACATCAACTGCATAAGAAATGTATTGAACACCTATTTCTTTCCACATTTTAGCATCATCAATAGACTCTGTAAAAGTTCCAACTGCTTTTCCATAATCTTTAGCTAGTTTCACAGCATATTTCATAGCAGTTACTACCTTTTTATGATGTACTTGACCTGGAACTCCACAAGACTGTGATAGATCATAAGGCCCTAAGAAAATTACATCAATTCCTTCTACAGCCACAATTTCTGGAAGGTTATTAATACCTTCCATTCCTTCAATATGAATGATGGTAGTTATTGAATCATTTGCAGTTCCAAAATGAGTAGCGCCATCAATAGCGGTATAATCTGCAGCTCTAACATAACGACACATACCTCTTTCTCCTTTAGGATAAAAAGAAGTTGCTTTCACTAGTCTTTCAGCATCACTTTTTGTGCAAACTTGAGGCACTTGAATACATTTAACACCAATATCTAAGGTTCTTAATATAAGCGTCTCCGAGTTTTCTGTAACTCGTACAATTGGCGTAATACCCTTAGCTTCGGCAGCTCGAATCATATTTTGGGTAGACTCGATTCCAAAAGGTCCATGTTCCATATCAATAATTACAAAATTAAAACCACTTAATGCCGCAATTTCAATTATTGCTGGATCTTGCATTTTGCAAAAAGGACCATATAAGGTTTCTCCTTTTGTTATACTCTCTTTTAATGCGTTTAAGCTCATTATATTGCTGTTGAAACTCTCTTTTTAACTAAATAATCATCGAGAGCTAAGTGAGAACAATCGTGTCCAATACCGCTATTTTTAATTCCACCATGTGGCAAATAAATAGCATATTTTACACCATTTACTTGAATTTCTCCAAACTCTAAGTCTTCTGTAAAACGCTCAATTCGTTTATGATTATTTGTAAAAATATATGATGCTAACCCATATTCTGTATCGTTAGCTAAGGCCAATGCTTCATCATCATTCTCAAAACTCATAATACCAGCAACAGGCCCAAATGTTTCTTTTCTAAATAAATCCATTTCTGGAGTAATTCCAGAAACTACTGTAGGTTCAATCCAGTTTCCTTCTTTTGGAAAACCTTCTGGAATTTTACCACCATATTCTAATTTAGCCCCTTTGCTTACGGCATCATTAACCAAGTCAAACATCCTATCTCTGTCTGAACGAGTTACAACCGGCCCCATAAACACATCATCATTTTCTTTAGTTCCAAAACCAAGTTTTAATTCAGCAGTTCTTTTAACAAAGGCTTTCAAAAACTTCTCATAAATATTTTTATGAACAAGGACTCTGTTGGCCGCAACACAAATTTGTCCTGAATTATGGAAATTTAAAATTACCGCTAAATTTAAGGCAGTTTCAAAATCAGCATCTTCAAATATAATAAAAGGTGCATTACCACCTAGTTCCATTCCTAATTTTTTAATAGAAGTTGTACTATCTGCAATTACTTTTTGACCAGTTGCAGTTGACCCAATCATAGTTAAAACTGCAGGAATTTTACTTTTGGTCATTGGAGTAGCAACTTCCCTACTTGAACCCGCCACAATATTTACTACACCAGCAGGAAAATTAATACTATGCATAATTTCACCTATCATATAAGTTGATAAAGGCGATAAAGTAGAAGGTTTAATTATTAATGAGCATCCAGCAGCTAATGCAGGTCCTAGTTTAAATCCAACATTTAACAATGGAAAATTCCAAGCCAAATAAGCAACTGCAACACCTGCGGGTTTAGAAATCATTTTATGAGTATGTGTATTCTCATAATCTGGAATTTGCTCTTCTCTTAAGTTTTTCATTGCAGCCGGATACCATTCTAAGGCGTTCACTACTGCCTCAATATCTTCTTGGGCACCTCCATAGGTTTTACCCATTTCATGTACCATTGCCGTTCTTAATTCGTGCTCTTTTTCAATAACAGCAGATCGTAATTTGGTCATCCATTCTGTTCTTTCCGCTAATGATAATTTAGACCAATATTTAAATCCTTTTTGTGCAGAAATTAATGCTTTCTCGGCATCAGCTGTACCAGCTTTTGCAATTTGCGCAATTACTTCACCTGTTGCAGGACAAATTACATCTTCTCTTTCTCCACTTTCCGCATCAACCAACTGTCCATCTATATATAATTTTTTATATCCGAAATTTTGAGTTTTCATTTTTATAATTTTAGTTGTTAAACAATTGAACTTTTTACTAAGTTTTTCACTATTGAAAATTCATTTAAAATATCTTCATCCACATCAATTCCAAGCCCTGGCCTTGTTGGAACTTCAATCATACCGTTTTTCATTTCAATTTTTGGAAATGTTAGTTTTTCTCTTAATCCATTTTCAGTTTGATCATATTCCATTAAAAATTCTGGAGTATACATTCGTCCAGGAATAGATTCTAAGTTTGAGATAAAATGTAATGCTACATGAATTCCAATAGATGTTCCCCAGGTATGTGGAATTAAATCAATTCCATTTGCGCTTGCAATTGCTGAAATTCTTTTGGCTTCAGTTAAACCTCCACTAGCACATATATCTGGCTGAATAATATCAACAGATTTATTTTTAATTAATTGCTGAAATCCAAATCTAAAATATTCACATTCTCCACCTGAAATAGGAATGGTTGTTTTGCTTCTTAATTCTCTTGATTGTTCATAAAATTCTGGAGATAGAGGTTCTTCAAACCAACCAATATCATATTTCTCTATTTTTCTCGCAAGTTCTATCGCTTCTCTTAAGGTGTAAGCGTGATTGGAATCTACCATTAATCCAATATCTGGACCAATTGCTTCACGTATACTTTTTACAATTTCAACATCTTTTTTTATACCTAATCCAACCTTCATTTTCATTGCAGTAAACCCTTGGTCAACGTACATTTTTGCTTCTTCTACAAGTCCTTCTGCTGGATTTTCGTAATTTGTAAAATACAATCCTGTTGCATAAGGTCTAATTTCTTTTCGTAAAGCTCCACCTAACAATGTTGAAACTGGCAAACCTAAAATTTTACCTTTTAAATCCCATATAGCTATGTCAATTGCACTTATGGAAGCCGCCAAAACACCTCTTCTTGCAAAGTCTAATGTTTTTCTGTACATATGATTCCAAACAACTTCGTTTTCTAATGGATTCATACCTACAATTTGAGGGGCCAATAATTTTACACCCGCTTCTAAAACGGTTGCAGGCCCGTAGCCTTCTCCCCATCCATATTGTCCGTTTGAAGCCGTAACTTTTACCACACATATGCATCTTTCAGCATATTCCCATTGTGAAAAGAAAAAACTTTTTGATAATTTATCTTTAAGAATAAATGTTTCTATTTTTTCAATTGTCATAATTAATTTTTGTTAGTTGATTCTATATCAATTCTAAATAAGACGTTCTATACTGATGATAAAATTAATTGTTCCACCACATTATTTAATCTCAATATTTATCTTAAACAAATCAAATATTACCTTTAATTCTATTAATTTATCCAAAATTAACCATTAAAAAGACTTACCAATTTTAACTGTTTATAATGATTACTTTAAGTTGGATTAATTTACACAAAATAAACTACTTTGTCCATTTCATTTAAAACTCCCGAATACGTAAACCTAATTTTACTATTATGGTAATTAATCCAACTTAAAAAAATATTCTCAATAATTTAATATAGTTACATTTTTCTATGTTTTTTGAATAAAAAAAGGCTGTCTTTGCAGACAGCCTTTTTTAAAATTCTATATAAAATGTATTATTACCTTACTTCTAATTCAACAAAAGAAATATCATCAAAATACATTGTTTGTCTACCTGATGAGGCATTTTGATTTATATTAGGATGAACTACAACGGTTACTTTTTTCTTAGCATCAAGAGCTGGAACAGTAACAACATGCTCTACTTTTACCCATTTACCTCTTTCTAAACCTTCAATATCCCATGCTCCTGATTGATTTATTGGAACTACATCTCCCCAAGTATAAAAACCACCCATAGTATTTCCTTCTTCTAAATATACCATAAATGATATTTTATAAGTACCAGCTGGTATTTTATCTATTGTTCCTAAACCATAAGTATGCAAATTATATTGTTTTCCAATACCCTCTACAGAAAATCTCATACTAGCATCTCCAGAGTATGCTTTCTCAGTAGTTCTTGTCCAGTTTGGATCGTCAGCTGAACCGTTTGCACCAACCCAGAATGAACCAGGAGGTCCTGCAAAACCTCTGTTACTCGCCCCATTCTCAACTTCAAATCCTGACCAACTATTTGGAGCCAAAATATTACCATTAGAAAACATTTGAACTGATTTATTAGTAAAATCAACTAAATCTCTAGTGTCTGTAGATTTAATATTTCCTCCACTATAAGATACTGTAATTACATCGGAGTTATAAATTGGAGCTGCTAATTTTAATTTAATAAACGTAGCATCGTTAGAATCTACACTCGCACTTACAACAGCAATATTTTGATCAAAACCAGCAGCCTCATTTTTCACATTTACGGTAAAGTTTCCTTCTTCTCCAGTAAAAGGAACTATTTCCCCAGAAACTTGGAATGACATAGATTCATCTTCGGCTTCTTTAATTACTCCGCTTAACACAAAAGGTTCAGATGATGGAATAACTTTAATAATTAAAGGAATTAATTTTTCAGCATCGTTTTTAGGTAATGGATCAACTCTTAGTGATTTAAATGTACCTGCTTCATATTCTCCTAATTTAAAAAACTTAATAATAGCCGATTCACCACCTGTTTTACTTGGCACTCCATCAGGAACTGTCCAAAGCCTTCCATTTGGTCTATCAGTAGTTGTTAAATCAACAAATGTTAATGACTTTCCTGCCTCAACTTCAACAATTGGCCAAGAAGCCTTATCATCTATGGAAGGCATATCGCCTTCCGAAATACTTAACACTTTATTCCCATCTTGAAGCACTTCAAATGTTGGTATTAAATCTCCATAAACATCAAAGGTAAACGTAGTGTCAATTACCCAGTAATCTCCTTCTTGGTAAGCTTCTAAAGCTCCTTCCGATGAGTTATAGCTAACGAATTCTGTAAATTTATTTAATAATCTCACATTGTTTAACCCATTATTATTAAATAAAACATGTGCTTTACCATCTGTAATAGATAATCCTGCATCTTTCTTAATAAAAAGTGGTAATGAGTCATTTCTTTTAAACCCTTCATTTAAAAAAGCATTTCCCTCTTCAATAATCCATTCGTGACTTACAGCACCTTGCGATAAATCTAAAAATGAAATAAATGATCCTGCTGATATATCAAATGGATTTTGAACGTATGGAGCAAAACTTATATACCAAGATACATCCGACAATTCATCTGGCGCAGTATAATCTGCGTATTCTTCCTCACAGCTTACTAAAAAAAGTAAACTAAAAAGAATCGATAATATTCCTATTTTTTTCATTGTATATCTTTTTTTAGTTAATATTTGTGTTTGCATTAATCTCTGTTAATGGAATTGGATACGTACTATGTAATGCTGGATTATAATTTGCATATGGAATATCATATTCAAAATCAATTACATCTGGATTAGGACGTTCAGGAAGTTCAACAACTAACGAAGAATTCCATTTACTTTTATTTTTTCCTTCAGAATCTACATAGAAAAAAGTAGTTGCATAATAAACTTCCTCAGATAATTTTTTAAAATTCTCTTCAATAATTCCCCATCTTTTTAAATCTAAAAATCGAATAGCATGACCTTCTAAAGACATTTCAAGTGGTTTTTCTACATACATTAAATGCTCCATTAATTGGTCTAAAGTATATGTTTTTTCGTCATAAGAATGTGTTGTATCTGTACCAGATTCACCTAATAATTCTAATCCCCATCTTCGTCTTATTTGATTCATAAGATCTTTTGCTCCATCTCCATCTCCGGTTTTAATCAAACACTCTGCTTGCATTAACATAACATCCGCCAATCTGTTTAAAGTAACATTTTTACCAGATTGAGTTGTTCCATATGGCAAGTCGTTTTCATTTTCTACAATATCATGATTCGAAAATTTCTTGTGCCAACCTATTCCCCAATTGCTTGCTCCAAATCTACTATATTCAGAAACTGATTTTGTTAAATAGTACGGAGTTTGTCTATCCTCGATAACTGCCATCATTGCGGAGCATCTTAGTGGTACATTTCTAAGTTCACGAACACCATCATCATTAATATAATAGTTTCTATCATCATAAATATCCATTGGCTCAGTTTTATACTTATACGCAAGCCAAGCTGGTGCATTTGCACCAACAGTTCCAGTTGTTAACTGATTTAATCTGTTTGTTACTGTTTCACCATTCCAAATATTTGCTTCGGGCTTCAAAGTATTATTGTAACTAATTTCGAAAATAGATTCTTGGTTAAATTCTCCAGCTGTAGTAAATAATTTAGCCATATCGTATTCTAGTGAATAGTTGTGATTATTAATTACATCCTCGAAATACTCCATAGCCTTTGCATAATTCAACTCGTTTAAATAAGTTGTTCCTAATATAGTCGCAGCTGCTCCAGATGTAGCTCTATTTACATCATACGGGTCTGGATATTCTCCTTTTTTATACAAATTTGCATATGCATATTCTAAATCTTCTCTAAGAAAAGCAAGCACTTCTTCAGCAGGTGATAAACCTTTATTAAAATCTTCAGAAGAAACGGGTGCGTAATCACGAATAATTATACTTCCATTGTTATATGTTGAATACAAATACCAATGAAATAACCCTCTTAAAAAACGAGCTTGAGCCATTTGTGAAGTCCAACCTTCTTCGTCTACTGTTCCTTCTAGCTTTGTTAAACCTTCTATAACCTGATTTGCTCTAAATATTCCTAAATAGTTAGTTTCCCATTTTTTAGCAATTTCTGGCGTACTATTAGAATATGTTTGATTATAAAATTCACTTATAGTTCCAGGAACTGGACGAGCATATGCTGGCCAAGCCATATCTGAACGTTGAGCTTCCTCAATAATATTTACCAATGATGGTACATTTAGCGTATGATATGCAGCATTTAAACCTTTTTCTGTTTCAGATAGGTTTCTCCAATAATTATCTTTAGCGATAAGATTTGGATTCTTTTCAGTTAAATATTCATCATTACACGAGCTAATTAAACTCACCGTAAAAATCAATATTATATATTTAAAAATTATATGTTTCATAATAGTCGTTTATTAAAAGTTTAAGTTTAACCCAAGTAACCATTGAGAAGACGCTGGACCTACACCTTTGTCTAATCCTCTTGCTGTAATACCACCACCTACTTCAGGATTGTACCCTTCGTAGTCAGTTATTGTAAGTGGGTTTTGTGCACTTACGTACAATCTAAGTCTTGTAAGACCAATTTTATCCAATGCTTTTTTTGGAATACTATATCCTAAAGTTACAGATTTTAATCGAATATAAGACCCATCTTCTAGCCATAAATCACTATATCCTAGAAAGTTAGGGTGTTTTTTAATATCTCCTCTAAATGCTGGTATAGTTGTTTCCGTATTTTGAGGTGACCATTGGTAAATTAAATCTTTATGTCTTCCATAAGCATAAGCTGTTGCTTTACCACCATTCATTATTTCCTGGCCAAATGCACCATACCAGTTCATTGCAAAATCGAATCCTTTGTAATTTGCATTAAAATTGTAACCAATTTCAAACTCTGGAAGTCCACTTCCACTATAAACTCTATCGTTATTATCAATTACATCATCTCCATTTGTATCATTATAAATAACATCTCCCATTCTTGCACTAGGTACTAATGTTTGATATTCTAATAATTTTTCTTCTGAATCGATTATTCCATTAGTAGTTAACAAGAAAAATGCTCCTGCTTCATGACCTAAAGCCAATGCTGTAACCTGAGACTGATCTCTAGCACCACTAATTAATCCCCAGTCGTTTGTAAATAAGAAATCACTTTGTCCGTTAATATTTGTAATTTCGTTTTTATTGGTTGAAAAAGTTCCATTCATTCTCCAGTTAACTTTTCCTGATCTACCTCTATAACCAACTGATACCTCAGCTCCTTTATTTGTCATATTTCCAACATTTAAAACTACGTTAGCATTTTGACCACCACCAGCTGATGGAGATAATATTACTGGAAATAACATATCCTTTTTGTCGGTATTATAATATTCAGCTGAAATTGTTAATTTATTTTTAAACAAACCTAGATCAACACCAATATTGGTTTGTGTTGTAGTTTCCCATTTTAACAATTCATTCGCAAATCTTTCTTGTGTTGCTCCTAATGCAAGTGTTTCTTCACCATTTGCATTTGTCTTTACGTAATCTATATTTTGCTCAATACCTGCGGAAAATTGGTACGATTGAATTCTTTGATTTCCTACTGAACCTTGAGAAGCTCTCAATTTAAAATTATTGATAGTTCCTTTTAATCCATTCCAAAAATTTTCATCAGAAACATTCCAAGCAACCGCAGCTGATGGGAATACACCCCATTTATTTCCAGGTGCAAATTTTGAAGATCCATCTCTACGAACACTTGTACTTAAAAGATATTTACCTTTATAATCGTATTGAAGCCTTCCTATTGTCCCAATTAATTTATCTGTGTATCCGTTACTTGAACCCACATCCATTTCAAGAGTTGCTGCGTTCAATACTTGAATATCTGGGTCTAAAACCCCTGCTCTTTCGGCATAAAACCCTTCATATTCATATTGTTCTGAAGTTAAAAATGCAGCAACAGTAATTTTATGATCTTCTATTTGCTTTTGATAGGTAGCACCAACATCTAAACTATATGAAGTTCTAGCATCAGTAGTTGATCTTACGTAACTATCTGAAGGATTACTAGTAGTTCCATTTTGAAGGTTTGTTACCAATTGATAAGGTACAAATCTTTTTCTAATTGAATTTGTTGTTGTTATACCTCCGTTTGCCGAAACTCTTAAATCTTTAAATATATCATAGTCTATTTTAACCGATGCATTTGTTCTAACTGTTTTAGAATTATCGGTAGTTTTTAAACTATTTAAAACCCAACCTAGTCTATTAGAATCGTCTCCTCCTAATGTTTCAATGTCATCATTTGAGTCTAAATCAATTCCATTTTGAGTTGGAAAATACTTAATAGCTTGTACTATTAAACTATTTTGAGGGATATCTCTTTTTTCAATAGTGATACCTGTACTTGTTTGAATTCTTAATTTATTTTTTTTATAAACAGTATTGGCACGTGTATTAAATCGTTGAAATCCTGAATTTACCATTAATCCTTCTTGATCAAATAACCCAACAGAAACATTATATGTAATATCTTTCGTTCCTCCAGAAATATTTGTATTGTAATTTTGAGTTGGCACATTGTTTCTAAAAACAATATCATTTAAGTCTGTCTCATTTTGGAAACTATATGGCGAAGTGGCCATTCTTAATACAACTTCATCATCAAAAGCTCCAACTACATTACGTTGGGTTACTATATTAAAATAAGACTGTTCTAAAGAGTTCATTAAAGGATTTGCTGCATTTCTATGTTGAATGGCATAACTTGCATTTGTTCTAACCTGTAGCGAACCTTCTTTACCTTGTTTTGTTGAAATTAAAATTACACCCGTTGCACCACGTGAACCATAAATAGCTGTTGAAGCAGCATCTTTTAAAATGTCAATAGTTTCAATATCACTAGGTGCAATTCTAGGATCGCCTTCTTGTATAATTCCATCAACTACATATAATGGTGTATTATCTCCTAATGTTGTAATACCTCTAATTAATATTTCAGACTGTCCTCCAGGATCGGAAGATGCAATAACATTTACTCCGGCAGCTTGCCCTTGTAAAACATCTCCTAAATCTGCAGAAATTACTTTTTCCAAATCTTCAGCTTTCACTTGTGTAACTGCCCCTGTTAATTCTTTCTTTTTAACGGTTCCATAACCAATTACAACAACCTCTTCTAAACCTTCAATGTTTGAAGTCATAACAACATTCATTTGTGCTCCTTTTACTTTAAGCGCTTGATTTTCCATCCCAAGAAAGCTAAAAAGAAGTACATCTCCTATATTTGCATTTATGGAATATTGACCATCAAAATTAGTTGTTGTTCCGTTAGAGGTTCCTTGTACCAAAACCGTAACACCTGGCATTGGACCTGTCTCATCTGAAACAACTCCTTGTACCACAATTTTTTGCGCTTGTATATTTAAACTACACAATAGCGCAAACAAAGTAAATAGCAAATAGTGTGCTTTTACTCTTTTTGATAATAATGTTTTTTTAATTTTCATTCGATTAACTTTAGTTTGATTTTTAAAATCTTTTTTAAAATTGTTTAGGTAATTTAAATTTTTAAAAACTCATTTTTTGAAGGTTTTTAAAAACTTATTTCACTTCATATTAGTAATTCAAAATTGATTAATGTTTTAAAATAACCTCATAACATTCTGATTAATTGCACTTTGACATTCTTTTTGCTTTAATTTTATTTTTTAATACTTTTTGTAATTTTTAAAAGTATTACTCCATTAAAATGGATTAAGTACAATTACAGATAATTCTTCAATGCAAAGAGAGCGCATATTTAAGTTAAAATATTTCTAAAAATTACCCCTCAATAAACCTATTTTACCTTTTTGATTTTTAGATAATTAAAAAAGAATAAAAAAAAACCTAGTTATATTTTTAATAATACAACTAGGTTTTTTTAGTAGATATAAATGTAAACTATTGTCTATTTAATTATTGCATTTCCACCATTTAGTTCAATTAAATCCACAAATGCATTTTCCATTTTTTCTTTAAATCCTTGTGCTATAAAACTAGGTTTTAAATTAAAAGACATCTCGTTTATTACATGGACTTTAGAATTAATAAAATGTGTTCTATTGTTAATTGAATTTGCAGTATTTGAAAATAAATTAATTGTAACAACATTTTTCTCTTTAAAATCATTCTCAATAATTTCTATAAAAACAATATCTTTTAAAGGTATTGAACTCCAAACCCCACAACCATATCCAGGATGTTTCATTTGAAAAATATCACCTGCTGCAAATAATAATTCATTTTTTTTCTCCGTATCTAGTTTATACGTATTATATAATTTCTTAATCCATAATTCTGTTTCAGATTTACTTTGCCCTAAGCAATTAAATGAAGTTAGTAATAGTATTAAAATTGTAATTATTTTTAAATTCTCAAATTTGAACATTTCATAAATTTTAAAAAAATAAGCTGTTAAAAAAAACCAACAGCTTATCCTAATTGTTACTTAAAAAACTTAAACAATTTTAATATCTTAAATACAAACCAAGAATTATAAAATATTTTACAAATAAAAACAATGCTTAAGTTATTTAATTCCTTTAATTTATCTCTTACCTACATTTTTTTATCCAAGCTATAAAACGAAAACTATTAACAAAATAAATAACAAAGATAAAATATGGCTATAACAAGGTAAATTTCAACAACTTGTTTAAATAAAAACTGACTTCTTTTGTAATAGAAATTAACCGCAAAAGTTTAACTATTTAAAATATATAAAAGTGGATTACAAATTTAGTCATATAGGAATACCTACAACAGATGACAAGGATTGGGATGGTTTTTGTGAACCTGCAAAATTTCATTATACAGATTTTGCTAAAGATGAATACAAGGTTGAGTACGTTAAATTTGAGGCGGATAGCAACGCTCATGATTTAGTAAAAACAATGCCACATGTTTCTTATTTTGTTGATAGTATTGAAGAAGCTATTGAAGGAAGAGAAGTTTTAGGAGACATATTTTCTCCTGCAACCGGAGTTAGGGTTGCATATGTTTTTCACAAAGGTTCTCCTGTTGAATTTTTAGAAATAAAAGAAGTTTAAAAAAATGGTATTTCAAATAAAAAAATCAACGTATTTAATTTTAGGAACTGTACTTGTATTAGCAATGTTTGGTTGTAATGCTCAAAAAAGTGAGGTTTCTCAAAATAAAATATCTAATTCTATTTTACCTTTTTCAGATCCAAACAACACAGGAAATTGGGTGTTAAATACAGAAGTTAGTGATGAATTTGATGCTGAAACTATTGATGAAGAAAAATGGTATATCGTAGGGAAATTTGAAAATGGAAAACCTATTTACAAACATCCCGACAAACCTAACAAACGTGTATGGAAAGGACGTGCTCCTTCTCAATTTTCTGGAAGAAATTACCGATTAGAAGATGGTAAATTAATTTTAGAAACACGTTGGGAACCTGATTTTCCTTTTGCTGATGATAGCAATCAAACTTGGGGAAAAGACAATAAACTTGAAGAATATAAAAACATAACAACCGCTTGTTTCATTGGCCGAAGAGAGTTTAAATATGGCTATATGGAAATTAAAAGTAAAGCCGCTGACGCCGAAATTACCAGTTCATTTTGGGCTACAGGAAGTCAAACGGAATTAGATATATTTGAACAATTTGGAGATCATAGACAAGAAGTAAAAGAAAAAAACGGGAAAGACAGAGAATTATGGTGGTCAATTCACGATTGGAGTAGAGAAGGAAAAGGTAAATCGGTATATACAGAACATTTAGATTACGGTTTTAGAGTTGCAGATGATTTTCATGTATATGGAATTGAATGGAACGAAAACGGAATGAAACTATATGTTGATGGAAAACTTTTTACCCAAGCTACCAAAGAACAAGTTGATGAATATGCAAAAAAGAAAAATTATCCTAACGGTTGGGTAATGGACGGACCAATTCATATATGGTTAGATCAAGAAACTTTTCCGTGGCACGGTGTTCCAGACAGCTTAGAAGATTTAGAATTAAACAGCCCTGAAGGCAAAAAAACGGATGGAGTTGTAGATTTTGAAATTGAATATATGAGAGTTTGGCAAAAAAAAGAATAACTCAAAAACCAATTAAATAAAATAAATTATGAAACGTATTATTTTAACACTAGTATTTTTAGTTACAGTAACGGTTACATTTGGACAAAACAAATGGCAACAAAAACAGATTAAACATTTTGTTGAAGCTGCACAAACTGAATTTCAATTAAGTGAAGCTCAAGGAGCAGAATTAACAAACTTTAGAACAGAGATGGTTTTAGCTTACTCTGATTTACAAAAAAAATCTAAAGCCGGTGAAATTACCAAAGAAGAAAAAAAATTAAAAGGTAAAGAAATTAGCAAAATTTTTAACAAAAAGTTCATAAAATTAACTGGGAAATCTTATGAAGATTTGGCTCCTTTTATGGATAAAATGCGTCAAGAGTTAAAGACTTTGAAATAATTAATAGCTAAAATTGCAGATTAAATATACTGCTTTTGCTTAATATACAAGATGATGCAAAATGTTTGTATCATCTTGTTTTGTTTTAAACATTAATTAAGACCTATTGAAAATAAAAAATCATGAAACTATTAAATAGAATAAAATTTTCCATTTATATATTTAGTTTAATTATTATAAGTTGTACATCAACAAAAACTAATAATTCTACAGTAAAAACTAGCGCTATTGTAACACCAAAAAAACCAAACATCTTAGTTATATTAGCTGATGACCTTGGATATTCTGATGTTGGCTTTAATGGATCAAAAGACATTCAAACTCCCAATTTAGATGTTTTGGCTAAAAATGGAACTATTTTCACATCGGCTTATGTATCACACCCTTTTTGCGGACCAAGCAGAACCAGCTTAATGACGGGGCGTTACGCACATAAAATAGGAGCTCAATTTAACCTTCCTCCCAATAGTGAAACTATTGGAGAAGGAATTTCATTAAAAGAAACATTTATTAGTAAAGTGCTACAAAATTCTGGTTATCAAACCGGAATTATGGGTAAATGGCATTTAGGAGCAGTTCAAAAATACCATCCAAACCAACGTGGATTTAATGATTTTTACGGTTTTTTAGGAGGTGGACATAGTTATTTCCCTGAAGATTACAGAGCAAAATACGAAGCACAAAAGAAAAATGGTAAAAAAGTGATTTTCGAATACCTGCTTCCTTTAGAACATAACGGTAAAGAGGTTCGTGAAACAGAATACATCACCGATGCCTTATCAAGAGAAAGTGCACGCTTTATAACCGATGCCTCAAAAAAAAATGACCCATTCTTTTTATATGTATCTTATAATGCACCTCATACACCTTTGGAAGCAAAGGAAGAAGATTTAAAACTTTTTCAACATATAAAAGACAAAAAAAGGCAAACTTATGCAGGAATGGTCTATGCACTTGATCGTGGTGTTGGCAAAATTGTTGAGACCCTAAAAACAACAGGTGAATACGAGAATACATTAATTATTTTCTTAAGTGATAATGGAGGTAAAACAACTTCGGGCGCAACTAATTTCCCATTAAAAGAAGGAAAAGGAAGCGCATATGAAGGTGGATATAGAGTTCCTATGTTTTTCCACTGGCCAAATATTGTTCCATCGGGTAAAACTTTTGAACATCCTGTTACAGCCATAGATTTTTATCCAACCTTTGCTCATTTGGCTGACGCCAAAATTCCTGACGATAAGGAATTGGACGGGAAAAATATTTGGAATGACTTTTTAGCTGGTAAAAACTCTCATGAAGATGATAATATTTTTGTATTGCGTCATAGAAACGGATATAGTGATGTTGGAATACGAAAAAACCAATGGAAGGCTGTAAAAGCATATCGACAAAAATGGAAGCTCTTTAACATTGTTGATGATTTAGGTGAAAAAAATGACTTAAGTAAGCAACACCCTCAAATATTAAACAAACTAATAGAAGATGGTGAGTTTTGGAGTAGAACTCATATTCAACCTAAATGGTGGCACGATAAAAAAACTGGCATTGACTGGAACAACGATCAAATGCCTCATTTTGATAAAACCTTTAAATTACCATAATTTAACATTTTATATTGACTAAAACCTCTAATAGTAATTAGAGGTTTTTGGTTTTTAATCAATAACACACCAAACCAAAACACCCCTAAACAGCTAATTTTCTTATTATTAAAGAATATTTCTAAAAATATTCTTTAAATAAGTTTTTTATTTCTAAACGATTGCTTAGTTTTGCGCTGTAATTATGAATTAATGGCTCGTAAAAAACAATATAACGAAGATGAAGTAATTGAAAAAGCAATGTATTTGTTTTGGAGGAATGGTTACGAAAATACTTCTGTTAGAATGTTAGAAAAAGAAATGGGTATTAATCAATTTTCCATTTACGCTAGTTTTGGTAATAAACATGGAGTTTTTGTAGAAAGCTTAAAAGAATATAAAAGAAGGAATGCCGCTATTTTCAATAAATTAAAAGCCTCTAAAAACGGATTAGCAGATATAAAACAATTTTTTTATGATTCCATACAAAAAACAAATAAATTAGATTACAAAGGATGTTTAGTGACAAATACTTATAATGAATTTGTAGAGAGTGAAGATGAAGAAATTAAAAATCAAATGATCGATTTTATGAATAGGTTAAAACAAATCTTTATTGAAAAGTTAAAAATGGATCCTACTAAAAATGAAGAAACCATTTTGAAACAAGCCAACTATTTGCTATTGGCAAAACACGGTTTAGCTGCCGCAGCGAGAGTAAATAATGAACAAGAAATTAAAGATTATATTGAAATGACATTTAAAAACTTATAACCTTTTTTTTGAAATTTAACTAAGCGACCGCTTAGTTTTAACATAATAAACAACAATAATTAAATCATGAAAAAAACAGTATTTATTACAAACTTATTAATGGGAATAGTTCTATCTCGATTTGCTATTTCAAAATTAACTGGATGGGAAATTTCAGTAAAAGCTTTTATTGAAATGGCTAAACCTTTAGGTATAGACCCTACCTTTTTTAGAATATTTACAGGTATCATTATTTCGGCGGTGGTAATTGGATATGTATCCACGGCCATTTTTAGTTTAATCAATAATAAAGCGCAACTTAAATATAAAATTTCTTATACAAATTGGGCCATTTTCAGTAATATATTTGGTTTGCTAACAATGGTTGGTGCGTTAATAGCTGAATTCTCACTTAGAATACAGCCAAAATGGCTATTGGTATATATAGCTTTAGGAATAATCCTATTTTCAGCAATAAACATTTTCATTTTAAATAAACAAAAACAAATACAAAATCGTTAAAAATAAAAAATATGTCAAAATTTAACATACACAATTTAGAAACAGCACCTGAAGCAAGCAAAGGCTTATTAGAACAATCATTAAAATCAAATGGAATGATACCTGGATTACATGGTGTTTTAGCCGAATCTCCAGAGTTATTTGAAGCCTACCAAACACTTCATAAATTATTCACACAATCGTCATTCAATGCCGAGGAATTAACAGTGGTTTGGCAAAGTATAAATGTTGAGCACGAGTGCCATTACTGTGTTCCTGCACATACGGGAATAGCACATATGATGAAAGTAAATCCTGCATTAACGGAAGCGTTAAGAAACGGTGAACAATTGACAACTGAAAAATTGCAGGTTTTACAAGACACTACGTTGGAAATTGTAAGAGAACGTGGACATCTTTCTGAAGAGCAAAAAGAAAAATTCTTTGCAGCTGGTTATGAAAACCGTCACTTATTAGAAATTATTTTAGGTCTTTCACAAAAAGTAATTAGTAATTATACAAATCATTTAGCAAAAACTCCAGTAGATAAAGCTTTTGAAAAGTTTGCTTGGAAGAAAAATACTATAAAAGCTTAAAAAAACATTTATGAGGATTTCAACAAAAAATATGAGCGCTGTAACCAAACTAATTATCAATAGAAAAGAACTAAATAGAAGTATGTTTTTAACTTTTCTAATCACCATTTCATTAGGTTTAAATGCTCAAGAAACGAAGCATAATACGAATAATATGCAATTGTTACCAAAACCAAAAGTTATTGTTTTTGATGTAAATGAGACATTGTTAGATATGACTCCTTTAAAAACATCGGTTGGAAAGGCTTTAAACGGAAGAGAAGATTTATTGCCCTTATGGTTTTCAACTATGTTGCATTATTCATTGGTTGAAACTTTAACTGAAAACTATCATAGTTTTGGTGAAATAGGAACCGCTGCTTTAATGATGGTTGCCGAAACAAAAGGCATTGATATTAGTTATGATGATGCAAAAAATTCTATTGTAACTTCATTAAGATCACTTCCAACGCATAGCGATGTATATGGAAGTTTAAAAAAACTAAGAAAAGAAGGTTTTGGAATTGTTAGTTTAACAAATTCTTCACCTGTAGGGGTTGCAACACAATTTAAAAATGCAGGTTTAACCGAATTTTTTGACAATAGTTATACTGTTGAAGCAATCCAAAAGTACAAACCACATTTAGATACGTACAAAATGGTTTTAAAAGATTTAGGTATTAAACCAAATGAAGTTTTAATGGTAGCAGCACACGCTTGGGATTTGGCAGGAGCTCAAAAAGCAGGTTTACAAACAGCTTTTATTCAACGTCCCGGAAAAGTATTGTATCCTAATGTTAAAAAACCAGATTATATTGTAAAAGATTTAAATGAATTGGTAAAAATATTCGACCAGAAAGGTTATTTTAGAATGAATATTAAATAACAAAACAGTAATTGTTGTTTCACAAAAAGCGCTTTTTAATTCTCAATAATAGTATATTCAAATGAAAGAAAAAATTAAAATAGATATCGTTTCAGATGTTGTTTGTCCGTGGTGTATTATTGGTTACAAACGTTTAGAAAAAGCGATTGAAGACATGGGAATTCAAGATAAAATTGAATTGGATTGGCAACCTTTTGAATTAAATCCGAAAATGCCTAAAGAAGGGCAAAATGTGATAGAGCATATTACAGAAAAGTATGGTTCTAGTCTTGAGGATCAAAAATTATCTAAACAACAAATGACAGAATACGGGGCCGAATTGGGGTTTAAATTTAACTATTTTGATGAAATGAGGATTGTAAACACAAGAGATGCACATGTATTATTAGATTTTGCAAAAGAAAAAGGAAAACAAACGGAGTTAAATTTGAGATATGTAGCTGCATTTTTTAGCAATAAAAAAGATATTTCAGATAGAACTATTTTATTGGATGAACTTGAAAAAGTTGGTTTAGATAAAAACGAAGCCATTTTAAGATTAGCTAGTGAAACCGCTATTAATAAAATTATTGAAGAAGAAAAAACTTGGCAAAGTATGGGAGTATCTTCTGTTCCAACATTTGTTTTTAACAGAAAAAGTGCACTTTCAGGAGCGCAGCCAGTTGACGTTTTTAAACAAGTTTTAACCCAATTATTAAATGAAAATAATAATTAAATAAGCGTATTTTATTTCAAAAAACAATAATAAAACATCTATGAAATACACACTAGCATTTGACGTTTACGGAACTTTAATTAACACTTCGGGCATTTTTAATTCACTAGAAAAAATGACTGGAAACAAAGCCAAATCAGTAATGGATACCTGGCGAAATAAGCAATTAGAGTATTCATTTAGAAGAGGTTTAATGAATAAATTCGTCGATTTTTCAGTGTGTACAAAAGATGCATTAGAATTTAGTTGTAAAACATTTAAAGTAAATTTATCTGATGCTCAAAAAGAAGAATTATTAAATGAATACAAAGTATTACCTGCATTTGCTGATGTAAATAATGGGCTTCATACACTTAAAAAAGATGGACATAAAATATATGCTTTTTCAAATGGAAGTGTTCATGCAGTTTCTAACTTATTAATAAATGCTCAACTAATGCATTTGTTTGATGGGGTTGTAAGTGTTGAAGATGTGAAAGTTTTTAAACCGAGTCCACTGGTGTACGAACATTTCAATAAAAAAACAAATTCAACAAAGGAAACTTCTTGGTTAATTTCGGGCAATCCATTTGATATTATTGGAGCGGCTTCTTACGGTTTAAAAACAGCTTGGCTAAAACGTTCTTCAGAAACTATTTTTGATCCTTGGGATATTAAACCAACAACTATTATAAATACAATTACTCAACTACCTATTAATCTAAAATAATTAAAAATGTTAAAAAAAAAATTATCAATCCTAATTTTAGCTGCAACAATCACAACAATTAGCTGTGAAACAAAAGAAAAGAAACAACAGAATTCAACAAAAGAAATTAAAATGGAAACAACTAAAAATAAAGGCGAACTAGATGCTTTGTTAGATGTAAGAAGAAAAGCTTCTGCTGCAAAAGCAAGTGAAGAAAAAAAGAAAATTTATGCTAATGGAATTGAAGATGTAAAAAACTCTGGAATACTTGATAGCGCATTAAATGTAGGAGATAAAGCTCCAAATTTTACGTTAAATAACGCTTTAAACAATCCTGTTTCTTTGTATGATGAACTAAAAAACGGACCAGTAATTTTAACTTGGTATAGAGGAGGCTGGTGTCCTTATTGTAACATTACATTACACTATTTACAAGAAAAACTACCTGAGTTTAAAAACGCAGGAGCAACCTTAATTGCGCTTACTCCAGAAGTTCCAGATAAATCATTGAGTACTTCAGAAAAACATGAATTAGAATTTGCTGTTTTAAGTGATTTAAATAATGTTGTAGGGAAAAAATATGGTGTAGTTTTTCAACTTACGCTAGATGTTGCTTCAATTTATGAAGAAGGTTTTGGCTTGTCAAAATACAATGGTAATAGTGATAGTGAATTGCCTTTAGCCGCAACTTATGTAATTGATAAAAATGGAATAATTCAATACGCATTTTTAGATTCAGATTACAGAAATAGAGCCGAACCAAATGAGATTATAAAAGCTCTACAAAAACTAAATTAATTAGATAAACAGTTTATCCTTATTGCTTTGTGTTATGCAAATTGATAAACTAAATTTTGCTAGAAAAAAATATTGCTGCTTTATAATTGCAAAGTAATTCTCAATTTAAAACAACAATAGATTTTAAATTTATAAACAAAAAAAGGGGCGTTTTTAACGCCCCTTTTCTTAACTAACAATCAAATCACAATTGAATTATGAAAACTTTCAATTATGTTTACCTATTTTAAAGGTTTAAAAACTATTTCTGAAAATTCAGAATTTGTTGTAAGATTCACCAAAAACTCTTGAACATCACTTGCCTTAATTGAAGTAATAATATCCTTAAAATTTTTGGAATCATTCATATTATAATCCTCTAAATAATAATTTCTTAATAAACTCATATCGTATGAGTTGTAATTCATTTGCTCTGTACGTTCCTTTAAATAATTTGTAAGTGTTTTATCTAAATCCGATTGTAAAATAACACCTTCTTTAATCTTTTTTATTTCCTCGTGTACAATAGCAATCAACTGTTCTACTTTATCTGGATTACAATCAAATTGCACTTGAAAATGTCCTTGTCCAAAAGGTTTTTTACTTAAAGAAGCGTAAGTACCAGCTCCATAAGTTCCACCTTCTTGCTCTCTTAAGGTTTCTGTATATCTCAATTGTAAAATATCACCTAAAACTTTAGATAAATAATAATTTCTTAAGTTATATTCCATCTTATTTTTTATCATAAATACAACTTTACTTTTAGGATCGGCCATTTCCAAATAAATATCTTTATCAATTGCGCTATCAATCCATTTTACAGAATTATCAACCCATTCTTCTTTAATTGTATTGGTAGGAATACTGGCAATATAAGTTGCTAATAATGGTTTTAAATCTGCCAACTTAACATCTCCAACAATAAAAAACTCAAAATCTGCTGCATTGTTAAATCTATTTTTATAAACATTTTTTATTTTTTCAAATGAAATATCATTTACAAAAGCTTCATTAAAAATTCGTTTTTTCGGATTATTATAACCATACAATGTAGTGGTAATGCTATCTGCTATTTTCTCTTTTAAGTTTTGACTTCTGCTAATTAAATAGTTTTTAATTTGACCTTGAAGTACTTGATATGCTTGCTCGTCAAAACGAGGTTTTACAAAACGTAAATGAACCAGTTGAAGCATTGTTTCAACATCTTTTGTAACCGAAGATCCGCTTATAGATTCGGTTAATTCTTCAATACTTACATCAGCACTAGCGGTTTTTCCTGCCATTACTTTTTTAAGTTCGGTTGGTGAATAGTCACCTATTCCCGACATTTGAATTAAGTTTTCAAGTAAATCTGTAGAAGGTAAATCTTCGTTTAAAATTAACGATTTTCCACCATCGCTAATTGCGTTTAAACTAACAGTATTTTCATTTTTATTTGTAAATTTATAATGTACTTTAATTCCGTTGCTTAACGTAAAAGTTGTAGCATCAATTTCATCATTTTCATTTATTGCAGCAATTCTTCCAGGCTTAAGGTTTATTCCGCTCATTAAAGTTTTTCCTGCAAAATCATCTTTATAAGCTACAATTTCATTGCTATTTTCTACTTCTTCAATAATTCTATGAGCATCGGCTTCAGACAAATTTTCTTTTCCTTCAACACCTGTTACCAATACAGATCTATTAATATCTGTATATAATTCTTTCAATCTATTATGAACTTCTTCTGGAGTTATTTCAGCAAAAACTACTTTTGCAAATTCAAATTCTTGCGCAGCACTAGCCATTGAGCCATTATTTAAATAGTTATTTTGAAACACTTTTATAATTTGACCGTGCGAACGATCTTTTGCTCGTTTAATTTGATTTTCATAAAAACTAGTAAACTGTACAATTGTTCTGTCTATTTCTGCAGGTGTAAAACCATATTTAACCGCTCTATTAACTTCTGTTATTGCAGCTTTAAAGGCGCTAAGTTGTTTTCCTGGTTTTGGTGAAATTTGAACGCTAAAAGCTTTATGCATTCTTGTCATATCATTTATTCCTACTCTTACACCTAAAAATGGCGCATCTGGATTTTGAGCTTTTTCTTGCAAACGCGAAGAAAACATAGTCGAAATCATTGCATCTGTTAAATTGCGTCTTAAATCTAAACCTGTTTCTTTTTCTATAGAGCTTTTATTACGAATAGAAAATTGAATACTAGAAGTAGAAACTTCTTTGTCCATAGCCAAACTATAATTCATTTTTTTATTGTCTGGAATTTCAACAACAAAACGTTCTATAGGATTTTTAACAGCAGGTATTTTGCTAAACTTTTCTATTATTTTTTGT
Organism: uncultured Lutibacter sp.; assembly: GCF_947495725.1. Taxonomy (GTDB): domain Bacteria; phylum Bacteroidota; class Bacteroidia; order Flavobacteriales; family Flavobacteriaceae; genus Lutibacter. Next base: position 178,581 of record NZ_CANLZZ010000001.1, read on the forward strand.
TCCATTTCATTTACATCAAAATCACCAACAATGGCAATAGCTTGTAAATCGGTTCTGTACCAATTATGATAAAAATCTCTTAATGCTTTATAATCAAAATTTTCAACAATATCCATTAGTCCAATTGGCAAACGGTTAGAGTATTTTGAGTTATTGAACATTACGCCAATATTTTTTTGTAAAATACGCATTTGTCCATTTTGACGAGTTCTCCACTCCTCTTTAATAACGCCTCTTTCGGCATCAATTTCTTCATCTGTTAACAATAAATAATTAGACCAATCGCGTAATACCTGAAGTCCCGTTTCTATTAATTCTGGTGTTGTTGGTATGTTATTTATATTGTAAACAGTTTCATCAAAAGAAGTATAAGCATTGATATCTTTTCCAAATACCAATCCGTGTTTTTGAAACGTATTTAGCATTTCTTTTCCTTTAAAGCTTTCTGTTCCATTAAATGCCATATGCTCTAAAAAGTGCGCCAATCCTTGTTGGTTGTCATCTTCTAAAACCGAACCTACGTTTTGAATTATATAGTATGAAGCTACATTTTCGGTAACATCAGTACTATGCAAATAATAGGTCATTCCGTTGTCTAATACTCCTTTTTTAATGGATTCATCTGTTGGAAGTACAGATTCTAAATTAATTTTTTGAGCTGTTCCAGTGGCAACAATTGCTATAAAAAATATGAAATTAAAGATTTTGTTCATTTTTAGTTAATTAAATTTAGGTTACTCTTATAAGTCTCATAGTTCTTCATTTACCCTTAAGCCCATATGTTAAAACTATCTTAAATAAAATAAATGTACTTTGTACGTTTTTTTGTAAATTTGGAAAATATACTTTTTAAATTATGATGAAATTGAGACTTGTTGTTTTATTAGCACTAATACTAACCGTTAGTTGTAGTAAAAGTGAAAATGATGTGGAAATAATTGAGGAAAACCCAACAGAGGAGATTCCAACTGAAGAAAACCCAACAGAAGAAAACCCAACAGAAGAAAACCCAACTGATACAGGAGAAGCTCCTACATTTATTGCCGGTGAAGATCCAAAACCAGATGGAAAAACTTGGGAAAAAGTAGCTATACTATCCGATGAGTTTGACGGAAACTCTTTAGATACAGATAAATGGGCATCAAAAGTAAATTCGTGGGTAGGACGCGCTCCTGGAATTTTTAAAGACGAAGCCATATCATTCGAAAATGGAAATTTATTAATTACCAACTACATGTTGGAAGCAACAGAAACAATAAACGGAAATACATATACGCACGGAGGCGGACTTATTAGATCTATTAACGCTGCAGCACCTGGAATGTATTTCGAGTGTCGTATGAAAGCAAATAAAACCTTTATGTCTTCAACGTTTTGGTTAATTAATACCCGAAACGAAGGTACAGGTTGCGACAGAAGAACTACAGAATTAGATATACAAGAATGCGTAGGAGAAATAACAACCAGCGCTAATTGGGCTAGTACTTTTAATAGAGGAATGCACTCTAATACGCATAGTAGAAATGCAGAATGTGCAGAAACTAAAGAAGGTTCTAAAGGAAACACCACAGTAGCCGATATAGTTTACGAAGATTATCACGTGTACGCTGCTTGGTGGAAAAGCCCAACAGAAATTTTGTTTTTTTTAGATGGTGAATTACAAAAAATAGTGAACCCAGTTGAGGAGTTTAGCCTGCCAATGTATTACAGATTAGTAACTGAAACGTACGACTGGAATCCTGTTCCAACAGATGGCGGTTTAACTGGTAGCTTTGAAAATAGAACTACAAAATACGATTGGGTTAGAACTTGGAAACTAATTGACAATTAGCTTTTAGTTTAACTTCTTATTCTTTTCTGAAAAATTTCGTTAATTCAAGTGAATAATAGGTTGTAAAATCTATTATTAGTATCGAGAATAGAAATTTTAGTAAAACAATGGTTCTCGATACAATTTTTTATCAAAAATCACTCGAACTGACGTTGAAACTGGTATTCATAAACAAAATGGATATAACCGGCTAGTTTAGTAATTTGTTGTTAACTTAAATTGCCTTAAATAACAAAATTTAAAAATATACAATCACATAATTATTTCTGTTTAAAATTGTATATTTGAATACAAATCTTAAAAATTGCTACTTATTAAGTACTTGTATTTTATATCCGATAAAAGATGTTTTTATCTCGGTATTTAACCTAATAAACAGCATATTTATTAAGGATATAACAAGTTAGCTGTAAGCAAAAAAACACTATGAATATAACTCTAAGAAAAGGAACAACTTACATTTCTATTTTATATAAAGATGGAGATTTTTCAAATAATCTATACTGTTCAAACATAAAATATCTTAACGAAAAGGAAAACATTTTAGAATTAGATTTTCTTAAAATAACTAACGCTCGAATTAAAACTGATTCAAACGATGATTTAGAACGTTTAGAAAAAAAGGTTGAAAACCTCGAAAATATAAGCTTCTCAGATAAATTAATCACTGAAAAATTACTTAAAAGATTAAATCAAAATGAGGATATTTTAGTCAGATTTATATCAAAAAATATTTTTGAGACTAAAATGAAAATCATATTTGAAAGTAATCAAGATTTTAAACTTGAAAAATAAAAAAGTAAATTGTAACTATTGAAAAAATGATTGAATTAGAAATATTAAAAGATGTTTGGATAATACTTGGTCCAATTGTGGCAGCTTTATTAACTTATTTTATTGCAATAAAAGGAAAACAAAAAGATGTTGATATAGTAAAAGAGAAAAAACTAAATATTGTTATTTCAAATATGCTTGATGTTTGGAATTATTTATGGTTTCTTAAAAAAATGTCTTCTTTAAAAAAAGCTGACTTACCGATTCCTTTTAAAGCTCTCAACTTTGTCTTTTTTAAATCAGATATGATAAATGATAAATGCTTTGAAGAATTAACCAATTCAATTGTACTCCTCAAAGAATATGATCCAATCGTATATTACGATCTAAGTGGAATAGGTGAAAGATTTGATTATATCAGAAAAAATTTCATTTTGCCATTTATAAACTCTAAAAATGAATCCAAAATTAACGACAAAATTCAGACAACTTATTTATTAGATACAATCGAAGATATTGAGGAAAATTTAAAAGAGATTTCAAAGGAAATTAATAAAAGAAATTCTAAAAAAATATTGAAAAAATTGAATAGTCAAGATGAGCAAAATATCGATGATATTAAAAATGAAATGCTCGAAAATTATTATGATTTTATGATGGATGTTGTACCTGATGGCACCAATAAACCGAGTTTTGAGGAATTTAAAAAGGAGTTAGAGAACCCTGATAATAAAGAAATAATGAATCAACAATTTGACATTATTTTAAACAATAATATTGGCTTGATAATGGAACAAGTTGCAGAAGACCCAAATATGTCAATAGATGAAATGATGAAGAATCTTGAGAATAAAATGCCTACAGCTAACAATGGCTAAAAAAAATTGCTACATTTAATGATAAGAACAATCCGACAAACAAAGAAACCTAATAACAAACATCGGAAAATTACGGTTTACCAACCGCAACTTTCCTTAGCCTAACCCGTTAACTGTAATAGAAAAAGATATGAAATTCAAAGAAACATTAGATTCAATAAACAGATGCTTTGCAATAGATGTTGAGGATAATTTACCAACAATTGAGAACTTTGATTCTAACTTAATTCAAGAATTCGATAAAGGGAGTTTTGAAGTTTTAGAAAAGTTTTCTAATGAAACTGAAAATATTTATGAAAAATCAATTTCAAAAAGAATATTAGCAATAAAAGCAATTCAAAAAGCTAGGAATGCTGATTCTGAATTAGATATTATTAAAATCTGGAAATTGATTTCTGAATCTTTGAGTATTATACCAACGATCGCAACAATTTCTTCAATTGGATCTCAAGGTTTTTTATCGATACCTCTTTTTAAATATGACAAAGAAATGAAAGATTTTGACTTTATTAGACTTCATATTTGGGATGATAGTTTAATAGAATATTTTGACAAAAAAAAGAGTGAAACTTTTTCAATTCACACTCATTCTTTTTTAGCTCAAAGTTGGCCACTTATTGGAAAAATTGGAAACCAAAGATATCGAATAAATGAAAATATTGCTTATAATAATGCCTCACTTTTTACTGTAGAGTACAATAAAACGCTTAACGCAATAAATCAACATACAAGTATTGCTAAAAACACTGGGGAAAATGTAAAAATTGAACAAATATCAGATGAAGTTTATTTTCCTTTTAGTACATATAAAATTAAACGTGGAGACTATCACAAATCTTTGAATCTAGAAGAAAATGGAATATCTGCAACAATATTTTCATTTACAGCGAAAAATGGAGTAGCTGAAAATTCTTTCGTTGTTGGCCCTATGAATATAAATGAGTCCAAAATAAACCGAAAAATGCACATAGACGCAACTTACTTAATCAAGAAAATAAATAACATCATTGAAAATTATGAATAAAGACCAAAGAAAAATGCTTCTTGATTGGATGCGAAAAGTACATCAACTTGAATATGCACATAGATTTGAATCTATAAAATGGGTTAAAGTTCATCGATGGATTGGTTATGGAGCATTTGTTTTGTCAACTATTATTGCATTTAGTTTCAGATTTCCAGAAGTTGAGGTTGAAACTTATAAAAAATTACCCTTTTTCTTAAAGCAAAATTTTTTTATTGCTTTTTCATCAACAATAGTTGCATTATTAACTGGACTTCAAACATTTCTCAAACCAAATGAAAAAGCTGAACAACACAAAAATACAGGGAGTAATTATGAAAGATTGAGACATCGAATTGAATTTATTCTAACAACAAAATTTTCCGTAACAGAAACAAAAAGCAGAATTGAATTAGTTAAAGAAGAATGGGAAAATTTAGATGCAATAAATACCTCTGATAAAAATTTTAAAAAAGGTAAAAATAAGATAAAATCATTTGGGAAATACCCTAAAGAGTTGGATTTTTTACCCGATATTAAATTATAACCATTTAACAAACGATAAATTGAGTTTAAAACCCGCAACTTTTCATATTCTAACACGTTGTAAAACATTATGACCCGTCCTGAATAAAGGCTACATAATTTTAAAATTTATATAAATAGTTGTAATTAATAAGTGAAAAAGTAATGAAAACATTAAAATTTATATATTTAGCAATCCTGTTTTTTCCAATAATAAATTTTGGACAAACAACTGATAAAACTAACAAACTACCCGATTTTATGAACACTAACTATGCCATTGTAGAAAATGATACTGTTGCTAGAAACTGCTTCTGCTTTGATAGATTTAATGATCAAATTGGAAAGACGGAATATGTGTATTTAGATTTTGTAAAGCGTTGCAAATCTTACCAGAAAAAGTATAAAAAAAATGACAACGGATATTGGAACTATAACACGTTTTTAAAAATGGATTCAATTTCTAAATTATATGCTGAGTATATAAATATTGATAACCAATATTGGGTGAAGAGAACCTACAAGGATAACAAAATTGAATCGCATAAAATTATTAAACTTACAGATAGAGTATCTGCAACTGAACAACTATATAATTATATTGGTTTTCACAAAGATACTGTACCAAAAATTCTGTATTATATGGAAACCGAAATAACTGATTGATTTGTTAAACAATCTAAAAAAACCTTATTATGAAAAATATATTATTAATTACCACGTGTTCCCTATTTATCTTTAGCTGTAATATAAATCCAAGTAAGGAAGCTCGAATTAAGTCTCTTGAAACTGAAATAAAGCAAACAATTACTAAAATTAATAACCTTGAAAGTAAGGTTAAATTACTTGAAAGCTCAAACGAGCAACTAAAATCAAGAATAATAGAACTCGAAAACAAATAATTATTTTTAATTACTTTTTTTTTACAAAACTTCCAATTATTTTCAACTAAATAATTACAAAATTTACCTACATTTAACCTACTATTTAAAGTTTAAAACTTTCAAAAAAAATTGCGAAATCAACCTTCATAAATACATTAACGGTATTTAAAAATAAACGTTATGAAAAAGATACTTTATGTAATAACAATCTTCCTAATTTTAGGAAATTATCAAAACCTTTGTGCTCAAACAAACAATATTAAAATTACTTATGTACGTAACCCCGATAAATCTATAGACTTTTCATTTACAAAAGAACTACCAGGAAGTTATTTTATTAAATTAGAATTTCCAACTTTAGAAAATTGTTACCAATCTACCGTAAAAAAAGTAGTAGAAAATAGTTCGGGAAACTTAATTAAACTTAGGCCAATAAACGACCAAAATCATATTGTTTTTTCATACAAATACTCTTCAATTAGAGGAAAACCAAATCCTAAAATTGATAAAGATTTTAATTATGTGCTTCCTTTTAAGGTAGGTGAAACAGTTAAAATAATAGAAGCCATAAGCTTAAAAGAAAAATATTTTAATGCCGAAAAATCTACCAATTGGAAATCTTTTATTGTTGATAGAAATAGTGCAGATACAATTTGTAATATGCGAAAAGGTATTGTTATAGAAATAATTAACAAGTTCGAAACTGACTCATTAGATATGTACAGATACACAAGTAGTATGAACAAAATTTTAGTTGAACATAGCGATGGAACGGTAGCATACTACACTGGTTTTAATAAAAATTCAATTTTTGTTAAACTAGGACAAACAGTATACCCTAACACAAAATTAGGAACTCTAAGTATTTTTAATAATGCTATATACCGATTGTATTTTAGTGTTTCTTATTTAAAAGATGCATCTCTTAATACGGGAGAAGAGCGCACTTTAAAATCGGATAGCAGACTAGAACACGTAAACCCTTATTTTTACAGTTCAAACGGACCCATTTTATTACAACACAACAATGAATATCTTGTTGAAATGGATGAAAATACAAGGTTTAAGGAATTTACTAAAAGAGAGCGAAAGAAATTTAAGAAAGATGCACAAGCTTTTTATTAATCAAAATAAATCTTAATCACAAAACTTAAGATTCTAATAGAAATTAACAAAATGGAAAACAAAAATATACACAGAGGTTGGCAAAGAGTATTACTAATTATTATACCCTACATTTTTGTTGTTGCAATTTTTCAATTAATTGGCGCTCTTGTTAGTGGCTTGGATATGACAAATATTGAGGCTCAAAAAACTATAGAGCAACAAGTAATTATGTCGTTTTCTTCTTTGTTGGCTACATTTTTAGTTATATTGGTTTTTATGAAATTTATAGAAAAGGAAAAGCTTATAAATCTTGGCTTTGACACCAAAAACAGACTGTCTGATTTTATTACTGGAATTGTAATTGGAGCCGTAATTATGTCCTCTGGTTATTTTTTATTGCAGTATTTAGGAGAAATTAATTATGAAAAAACAATAATTAACTCTAAAGAAATTGTGCTTTCAATACTTCTGTTTACAATTGTATCTGTTATGGAAGAAATGTTATTAAGAGGTTATGTACTTCGTAATTTAATGATTTCATTTAATAAATATGTAGCACTTATTGTTTCCTCATTAATATTTGCAGTAATGCACGGTTTTAATCCAAACATTGATTTATTTAGTATGACCAATATTTTTTTAGCCGGTATTCTTTTGGGCTTATCCTACATCTACACTAAAAATTTATGGTTTCCAATTGCCTTACATTTAAGTTGGAATTTATTTCAAACACTTTTTGGATTTAATGTAAGCGGACAAGATACATATTCAATAATTGAATTTAGCATTACCGAAAACTCATTATTAAATGGTGGAGCATTTGGATTTGAAGGATCAATCCTATCCGTTATTGCAATGATAATAGCAATTATAGGAATTGCTTTTTACTATAACAAACCTAAACCTAGGCATCATTCTATTTAAAATTATAGGTAGTTATTTAATTTTAATTACTTTTAAAACAAATAACTATTTTTTATAATGAAAACTTGTAAAAGCTGTAACTCAGAAATTACTGGCAATTTTTGTTCAAATTGCGGGCGAAAAACAGTAGTAAAAAGAATTGATGGAACTTATATTTTACATGAAATAGGAAGTGTTTTAAATTTTGAAAAAGGCATACTTTTTACCATAAAAGAATTAACTATAAATCCGGGTAAAAGTATAAAAACCTTTATTGCCGAAGACAGAAACAGGCTTGTAAAACCAATTATTTTTTTAATAATTACTTCTTTAATCTATACCATATTAAGCCAATTTTTTAAAATTGAAGATGGTTACGTAAATTTCGAAAGTACCACAGAATCTGCTACAACCGCTATTTTTAATTGGGTTCAAAATAATTATGGATATGCAAATATAATTATGGGTATATTTATTGTTTTATGGTTAAAAGTATTTTTCAGAAAATATCATTACAACTTTTTCGAACTCTTAATTTTACTATGTTTTGTTATGGGAATGGGAATGTTAATTTATGCTCTTTTTGGAATTTTAGAAGGAATAACATCTATTAAATTAATGCAAATTTCGGGTATAATAGGCATTATATATTGTACTTGGTCAATTGGTCAATTTTTCGATAAAAGAAAGAAAATGAGCTATTTAAAAGCATTTATAGCTTATTTTTTAGGAATGTTTACTTTTAGTATCTTAGCCGTTGCTTTAGGACTATTTATTGATTTTATTGTTGTTAAATAGCATTTACATTATTTTAAAAAAAAAACATCATTTAACATTTAATCCAATCTAAATTATGAAGAAAACACTTTTATTTTTAGTAATAACATTAATTTTCAACTACTCAAATGCCCAAAAACTAGTTGAAAAATATAATTATGCTAGCGGAAAAACTACAGAAACTGGTAAGGTTGATAAAAATGGTTTTCCTATTGGTGAATGGCAATATAAATTAGATAATGGTGCTTTGGATTATACCATTAACTGGGAACAAAATTCTATAAAAAAATATTTTGAATCGGGTGAATTAAAAGAAACAGGAACTTTTATCCCTGAAACTGGAGTAAGTATTGGCAAATGGATTTCTTATTATAAAAATGGCACAATAAAAACCATAAAAACATATGATACAAATGGTGTAAAGAATGGTGAGTTTAAACACTACCTTAAAAATGGAACATTAAAAACTATCGAAACTTATAATAAAGGCATAAAACAAGAATTATAAATCTCAGCTAAAAATAATGTAACTTCTAACCAAAATTATATACCTATTACCTTTCATTTATTCCTAACTTTGCATTGAAACTTATTATTTAATTGGGAGTTATGGAAACAACTAAAGAAGTTAAAAATACATCTAGTACACGAAACGAAATTTACAAAGTTTCGGGTATGACCTGTGCTTCTTGTGCCATAAGCCTTGAATCTAACCTAAAACCTTTAAAAGGAATAATACAAGTTTCAGTTAATTACCCAAATCAATCTATTGCTGTAGAATTTAATGAAGCTATTGTTTCAAAAGAAATAATACAAAAAACTGCAAAAGACATCGGCTATGAAATTATAACTGGGGAAAATACTGAAGCACAAGAAACTTTTAATAGTAATGAAGAAAAAAGACTTAAAACTTTAAAATCGAAACTAATTTTTGCAGCCATTTTTTCCGTTCCAGTTTTCTGTATTGCCATGTTTTTTATGGGGAAAATACCATATGAAAACTGGATAATGATGGCATTGTCCATACCTGTTTTATTTTGGAGTGGTTCCGAATTTTTCACTATTGCTTGGAAACGTTTAAAACACTTTTCTTCTAATATGGATACGTTGGTTGCATTAAGTACAGGCGTTGCGTTTAGTTTTAGTGTTTTCAATACTGTATATCCACAATTTTTTCTAAGTAAAGGTGTAACGCCACATGTGTATTTCGAATCGGCAGTTGTAATTATTACACTTATTTTGTTAGGTCGTTTTTTAGAGGAGCGCGCAAAAAGTAAAACCTCATCAGCTATTAAAAAACTAATGGGTTTAACTCCAAAACAAGTAACTGTAATAAGAAACGGAGAAGAACAAATTATTGCTAACAAAGAAATTATTAAAGGTGATTTAATAGTTTTAAAACCAGGAGATAAAGTACCTGTTGACGGCAAAGTAAAAAGAGGTGAATCTTTTATTGATGAAAGTATGATTTCAGGAGAGCCAATTCCTGTTTTTAAAAAAAAGGGTGATGCTGTTATTGCTGGAACCATCAATCAAAAAGGTTCATTAAGAATTTTCGCTCAAAAAATAGGAGACGAAACATTGCTTTCTCATATTATTAAATTGGTACAACAGGCGCAATCAAGTAAACCAGCCATTCAAAAATTGGTAGATAAAATTGCTGGTATATTTATCCCTATTGTAATTGGAATTGCACTGTTAACTTTTGCTGTTTGGTATGTATTTGGTCCAAATCCACCATTTAGTTACGCACTTCTTTCATTAATAACGGTTCTTATTATTGCTTGTCCGTGTGCTTTAGGATTGGCAACTCCTACTGCTTTAATGGTTGGAATTGGAAAAGGAGCCGAACAAGGAATCTTAATAAAAGATGCCCAAGCTTTAGAAACCGCATATAAAATAGATACTCTAATACTAGACAAAACAGGAACTATAACAGAAGGCAAACCAAAAGTAACTGACATTATTTGGAATGAAAACAATAATCATGAAGAACTAAAATCTATTTTACTTGAAATTGAATCGCAATCCGAACATCCAATTGCTGAAGCCATCGTTCAAAACTTAAAGCAAGAAAATATTTCAGCTATCCAATCCCAATCTTTTGAAAGCATAACCGGAATGGGTGCGAAAATAACCATTGATAATGTTACTTATTTAGTTGGAAATGAAAATCTAATGTATGAGAATAAGGTTATTATTTCTGAAAAGCTTAAAATAAGTGCACAAGAATTAACTGCAGAGGCAAAAACCGTTGTTTACTTTGGTAAAGCCAATAAAGCTGTTGCAATTATTGCAGTTGCCGACCAATTAAAAGAAAGAACAACAGAAGCTATTAAACAAATTCAGCAAATGGGTATTGAAGTATATATGCTTACTGGTGACAATGAAAAAACAGCTTCTGAAATTGCACATAAAGTTGGAATAAAACATTTTAAAGCAAATGTAATGCCTGCTGATAAAGGTAAGTTTGTAAAAGAATTGCAACTAAAAGGAAAAGTTGTAGCAATGGCTGGAGATGGTATAAACGATTCGCTTGCATTGGCACAATCTAACGTTGGAATAGCGATGGGAAGTGGTACAGATATTGCAATGGAAAGTGCAAGTATAACACTAATTCATTCCGATTTAACACAAATAGTAAAAGCCATAAAACTATCAAAAGCCACAATGAAAACCATTAAACAGAATTTGTTTTGGGCATTTATTTACAACATTATTGCTATTCCAGTTGCCGCAGGAATATTTTACCCAATGTTTGGATTTTTATTGAATCCAATGATTGCGGGCGCAGCAATGTCAATGAGTTCAATTTCTGTAGTAACTAATAGTTTACGCTTAAAAAAACAATCCATTAATTAAAAAACAATTATGAAAACTGTAAAATTCAAAACAAATATTAACTGTGGAAATTGCATTAAAACAGTAACTCCTTTTTTAAACGAATTAGATAATATAGACACTTGGAAAGTGGATACCGATAATCCGGATAAAATTTTAGAAGTAGTACTTGATGACAATAATGACAAAATAGTAATTGAAGTAGTAAAAAAAGCTGGTTTTATTATTGAAACAATTTAAATTAAGGCATTTTAAAGTAGTTATAATTTTCTTTCTATTTCATATCAGGATTCATTAAAACAACACCATCCTTACGAGCTTTCATATACACGGCTTTTGAAGGTCTTGGTCTAATTCTGTACTTAGTTGGTAATCCCGTTTCTCTAAAAAAATCATCTGGTGTTCTTTCTGTTGGAAGAACATCATTTGTGGTTACTCTAATAGTATTTAACAACGAGCGCATATTCTCTAAAGCTTCAGCATATGCTGGACTTGTTGCTAAATTATGAAGTTCGTTTGGATCGGCTACAATATCAAAAAGTTCCTCTTCTGCTCTTGGAATTTCAAAACATTTTAATTGCGCTATATTTAACGTTCCTTTCTCCTTTTCCTCTTTCATACTTTGCCAACTTCTACCTCTAATTACATCTGCTGAAGGTGTATTTGGTAAATCTGGATAGTAATTTTTTACATATTTATATTTTTTTGTACGAACAGCTCGGGTATAATCTTCAAAATCATGGAAATGGTCCTCTGCATAAATTTCATTTCTTACACCTTCCTTTGATTGATTTAATAACGGTGTAAAATCGACCCCTTCAAAATCTGTTAAAGGCACCAACCCTGCCAATTTCATAAAAGTAGGGGCAATATCAATTGAACTTACAAGATTATGATTTACAGTGTTAGGTTTAACTTTTTTAGGCCATTTTACTATCCAAGGAGTTTTTATACCTCCATCATACAGTGTTGTTTTATCTCTTGGAAAAGCTCTACCATTATCTGAAATAAAAAGTATTATTGTGTTATCAGAAACGCCTTGAGCCTCTAACTCAGCAACTACTTTCCCAATATAATTATCCATTCTAGTAATTTCGTCATAGTAAAGAGCAAAATCTTTTTTTACCAATTCTGTTTCTGGCACATATGGAGGTAAAACTACTTCTTCAGGATTATGCGGATTCTCGCTCATACCATCATAAAATGGTCTATGAGCATCAAATGAAGCTAACCAAGTAAAAAAAGGCTTGTCTTTTGGTCGCTGTCTCAATAATTTTAGCCAATCATCACATCCACTTCCATCACCAACCAAACGTCTATCAAGTCCAATTGGAGCATCTTTCCATTGCATTTCTAAAAGCAAATTAAAATCATCTCTAACAGGATCTCCCATATGGTATTTCCCTGCCAATCCTGTCCAATAACCCGCTTTTTTTAACTCTTCAACAAAAGTTTTTTTATTCTCGGGTAAAGGCCAAGATAATTGTTCTGCGTCTGTATTATGAGGATACAATCCTGAAATTATGCTTGTTCTACTAGGACTGCAAGAACTGGTGGTTAAAAATGCCTCAGTAAATAACATACCATCTTTAGCTAACTTGTCTAAATTTGGTGTTTTAACTTTATTATTTCCATAAGGACCAATATCATTCCAACCAACATCATCTGCAATTATAAATACAATATTAGGTTGTTCAATAAGAGCTTCCACTTTTTTTTCACTACAAGAAACAAAACATATTGATACTAAAAATAAAAGAATTTTGAAGTGGTGATTTAATCTCATAAAATAGGTGTTTTAACTAAAGCTCTTGAATTTATAACACACTTTATATGTATTACATCATACAAATATATATAATTTTATAAGATACCCAAATTAACCTATTTTATATAACCTCAATTACTTAAATATAGTTTTAAGTAAAATAATGTAGAACAATTCTTATTATTTAATATCTTTCAATTTTTAGAACATACGCAAAATCACAAGGTTTTTCCGTTGGAAATTTCACTATCAAACCTTTTTCTGTTTGTTTCCAGTTAAGTTTTGCATTTGAACCTAATAATGTAATCGATTTAATATCATTAGGATATAATTTTCCGTTACTTCCAAGGGTTCTAACAACAATTTGATCTCCTGGCCAATCCATACAAATTGCATACAAGTTTTTACCGTTTTGAGTAAATCGTATATCTTCAGCAGTATATTTAGGAATTAATTCGCCGTGGTTTTTTCCTTGTCCGTGGTGTCCAGGATTAGTAACTTCGGTTGGGCCTTCACCAAAAAACACCCAAGGAATGGTATTATAAATAGCTTCTCCATTAATTTTTAACCAAGCTCCCATTGCATACAATTCTTTTTTAGTTTCTTCAGGAAAAGAGCCATTTGCCAATGGCGGAACATTTAAGGACCTATTTTTTCATTGAAAATACAATGAAATTTTGTATCCTAATCTCCTGATGAGTCATTACCAATTACAACGAATTTAGATAATATAGAAGGCTTCAGTTCTTTATGATATATAATTGTTGAAACTGCATATTGAGTGTTTTCTTTGAAGGCCACCTTACTATTTAACTTAACTTCAAATTGCTCGAAAGGAGCTATGCCAGGAACTTTTGAAGGAATTTTTTCAATAATAGAATTATCTTTTTTAATAATTACAACTAATTCGCATTCCTGAGAGTTAACTTGTCCAAAATTCTCGATTACTACACTTACGTTGGTTAACGTTTCTTTTTTAGTGAAAACTGGTATTCGAGTAGATAGAATTGGCTCTAAATAATTAACACCCGGTAAATGAGAAAAACCGAATAATAATTTTCCTTTAGATGTTTTTCCTATTAGTTTGGCTGTAAAATTATTATTTGTAATACCATTTCCTTCTCCATTAAATACTAAGATTAAATCATTACCCGCTTTTTCTGTTTTTTGGAGTTTACAACCTTTTCCATAATCAACCTTTTCAGGAGCTCCAAAACTTAGTGAAGAAAAATCGATGTCGGTATGTGGATTAAAGTTATCCTCTGCAAGTACCTTAACTTTTATCGTTTTTGTTTTTGAATTAATGGGTTTTTTATTTTCAATACTCAATAATCGGCCAACAGTAAGAGGTACAAATACGTTTTTACATCCGTGATTATCATTAGCTTTATTAAGATATTTTATGGTATCCGACACAGCAAAATTAGCAAGAAACGCTCTTCCATACTTATCCTGAGTAACTTTTATTCGTTCATATTTATACCAATCTTCTTTAATCCCATTTTTTTGAACAGTTATTCCTGGAATATAAGCTTCTCCATCATCCCATTTCCATTTAACACCATCTTTAGATCGCATATAATAAGCAATACGTCCTTGCCAATCATTTACAATTAAATGATATTGAATGTTATCACGCCAAATAACGGGATCTTCAAATTCTCCATCTACATTTGGATAAATGCAATCTGTTGAAACTCTTTGATAGGATGTCATCCCTGTTTTGCTAAACCAAACATCCCCATGTCGGTTTACCATTAAAAATGAACCATCTTCTCGCTGTGCAAAAGTATTATTTGTAAGGTAATCACCTGGAGCATTAGGATCACGGCGGTCACGACTATCATATTCTAATGTATAGCGTGTCCAAGGTCCAGTCACATTATCAGATACATAAGCATAGGGAATAACATAAACAACGTATTTCCCTTCTTTAGAAATGTACCATTCTGTATTATGTCCATATCCTAAATCATCGATTACCTTATATGGACCAAATGGATTATCAGCTATTGCATGCACGGTATTGGAAAAACCAAAAGGTAAATGTGTACGGTTATGTATAAACTTACCTTTGTTTAGTCGTCTTGTACTTTGTGGCCAACGTGCAACAAATAAATGGTACTTACCATCGTCAGCTAATCGGGCATTTCCACCCCAATAATCATATACTGGATTTTCAATTCCATTATTAACTTCTCGAGGAACAACATTATTACCTCCCCAAGTGTTGTCTGTTATTCCTCCTAGGTCGGGCATAGGTAAGTATCGATCTAAAAAACGACCACCATATACTAAACTATCCCATTTTGACGGAGCATTACGCTCAATAACGTGGATGCGAGTGTCACTTATTATTGAATTACTTTTTTGCGCACTAATAGTAATTTGAAGAAAGCATAACAACAGAGTTAGATGTTTTATTTTCATTGATTTATATTTTAAGTTGAAGAATGGAAGATTTATTTTAAAATTATCTTGTACACAATTGCCGCATCTGCTTCTTTCGGTTTTTGTGATGGGGTTATAACCTTTAATCCCTCATTAGTTTTTCTCCATTTTATTTTTTCTTTGCTTCCCAATACTGAAATAGATTTTATTTTGAAATGCTTAGCATTACCTGAAAATGTTTCCATAAGTACTGTTTTATTTTCTCCAGGCCATCCTAATTGAATAGCATAAACAGTATTTCCTTTTGAAGTAAATCGAATATCGCCTGAGTTTAATTCCCATAATCCAGTACGAACTAACTTGTAAGTATTCCATTCATAATCTAAATCATTTACAATCTTGGTTACACCTTCGCCATAAGCGACAAAAGGTCTCGTTTTATAAATTGCTTCACCATATAGTTTCAACCATTCACCAATCTTTTTCATTGTTGCAAGTTGTTCTGGAGGGATAGTTCCATCTGCCATAGGTGCAGCACAAAAAATCATTGTTCCGTTTTTACTTACGATATCAGCTAAAATTCGAAGTGCTTTTTGTGGGTTAATTGCCGTTCTATTAAATTGGTTGTAACTCCAATTTGAGCCCAGTTTAAAGTCTGAAACCCATGTAAATTTAGAAATGTCTGGCAGGGTAGCACGTTCCACATTAATAATCGCCAAGTCAGTTGGAAAAAATCCACCTTTGGTGTTTACTATAACTTCTTTGTTCTTGTCTATAGCGTGATTAAAATAATTTACCAAAAACTGTTGAAGATATTCATCTTTTAAAAACCGTTGACCAAAATCCATCCAAATATAATCTGGACTGTATTGGTCAATTACTTCATCTAGCTTTTGCAGCCAATATTTGTGCGCAGACTCATATGAAAGGTTTCCATAAAGTTTGTCATAATCTCCTCCTTTAGGATACAAGAAATCGCCTTTTTCCATCATATTGTAACGACTCATAGGTCTAACAAAAGAATTCTCAGATTTTGGATAATACATCATATTAAACCCATGATGAAAAGTTGCCATAAATTTCAATCCCCTTTTACGTGTTTCTTTGCTAATAGCTCCAATAATATCAATTTTCGGTCCCATTGCTTTGGCATTCCAAGGATTAACTTTACTATCCCAGAGTGAAAATCCATCGTGGTGTTCAGCAATTGCTCCAATATATTTTGCGCCCATATCTTCAAAAGCATCGACCCATTCCTTTGCGTCGAATTTTGGCGTTTTCCAATCTTTACAGAAGTCGTGGTAATGATAATTTGGCCCAAAGTTTTTTTGATGATAATCATAGGTTTTTTGCCCTCTATTATTTATTCCTGGAGTGTACATCCAGCGTGGATACCATTCTCCTCCACTTGCAGGAATTGAATAAGGTCCCCAAGTAAAGTATACACCAACTTTAGCATCTCGAAACCATTCAGGTGCGGCTTCATGTTTTTTTAGCGATTCCCAGTCTTGAGTATATTTATTTTGTGCATTTACAATTATGCAAGTGTTTATCAATATCAAAAATAAAACAAAGGTTCTCATAAAATGTTTGTTTTTACAATTGTTTCTAGTGATTAATTATTATGTAGAAATAACTATTAATATTAAATTCTTTCAATTTTTAGAACATACGCAAAATCACAAGGTTTTTCCGTTGGAAATTTCACTATCAAACCTTTTTCTGTTTGTTTCCAGTTAAGCTTTGCATTTGAACCTAATAATGTAATCGATTTAATATCATTAGGATATAATTTTCCGTTACTTCCAAGGGTTCTAACAACAATTTGATCTCCTGGCCAATCCATACAAATTGCATACAAGTTTTTACCGTTTTGAGTAAATCGAATATCTTCAGCAGTATATTTAGGAATTAATTCACCGTGGTTTTTTCCTTGTCCGTGGTGTCCAGGATTAGTAACTTCGGTTGGGCCTTCACCAAAAAACACCCAAGGAATGGTATTATAAATAGCTTCTCCATTAATTTTTAACCAAGCTCCCATTGCATAAAGTTCTTTTTTAGTTTCTTCAGGAAAAGTACCATTTGCCAATGGTGGAACATTTAAAAGCATTCGTCCATTTTTACTAGTCATATCCACCAACATGTCAATAAGAGTACCTGCAGATTTAACTTTGTTAACTGGATTGTAAAACCAAGTTGTTTTCCACTCAAAATGGCGCTGCATATTTACATCAGACATCCAAGGGTCGTACTGTAAACCAATTAAATTTCCATCTTCAATATCTCTAACTCCAATTCCAGTTGGAATATCGTGTGTTTTATAAATAACTTCTACCCCTTTATTCCATTCTATCCCTTTATTAAAAAAGTGACTAATCATTTTTTGTTGATACTTTTCAGGAGCACTTCTTAACTCATTATTTCCTTCAGGCAACAATCGTCCATTGCTAGCATGTCCTCGTAATTCAGCAGGTACAGTACCTCCAAAACCAGTATCAAACCAAATCATATCTGGTTTGTATTTATCTATTGCTTCCGTAATACGGTCAAACCAAGCATCGAAAATAGCTTCTGAAATTCTACCATTATTAGAAGTTGCATAAACAGAATTATCTTTATTTGGATCAAGGTTTGTTTTATTTTTCCAAGATAATTGACCCCACATTCTACTCCAAAAATCTCCAGTATGAAATGATGAAATAACAGGCATTCCTCTTTTACGAAGTTCTTTAGCGAGTGAACCATATATATCTACCTTTGGACCTTTTTTTACCGAATTCCAATCTGTAAGTTTACTATCCCAATTTACCACACCGCTTCCGTGCCAAGCCACAGGCCCGCCAAATTGTGCTCCAGCAGCTTCAAATAAATCAACCCACTCTTTGGCATCAAATTTTTCTCCTTTCCATTTTTCAATAGCTTCTAATCTAGTTATGTTTTCATTTCCTGGTAATCGCTCAACTGTTTGTGGCCCCCAATGACAGTAAATTCCAAATTTTAGTCCATCGAACCATTCAGGTGTATTGTGTTTTCTTAATGAAGACCAATTTGCATTGTAGTGCTTATTATCTTTTAAATTTTGACTATTGGCATTGTATATAGTTCCAACAATAATTGAAATTACTAGAAATAATAATAAGTGTTTTTTCATTCTAAATATATTTTGTACATGTTTAATAAGTCTCCATTTTAATACTTGAAAACCTATTCAAATATAAGCTTGATTCATCCGAAAACATTGAAAAAACAACTATATAATAACTACATTTAGTTAAAAACCGCAGCATTTAAACTATATTTAATTAATATTTACACTTTCAATTTTCAATCTGTATCAATTTTACTTCTTTGGTTTAAACACTCTAAACCAATCTACTTTCATTGTATTTTTAACTTTATTTTTTAAATCCGCATCAGTAGGTGTTCTTCCAGCCTTAACATGCCAATCTTGAGATTCTAAGTTAATTATAATATTTAATGGTTTTGTAAAACCTTTACCTCCCTGATATTCGTATGGATCAATAATACTAACTGTTGATGCATTACTTGCTTTTTTTAATTCTTCAAAAGAGTAAGAGTTTAACGTGCTAAACTTTGTGATTTTTTGTTTTCCTTGTTTAACATCTAATTTTCCATTTGTCATTGTTGGATAACCATATTCCCATTTTCCATTTACTTTAGTAACCAACGCTTTATCATATAAAACTCTTACTAATTCACCTTCAATATAATGTTCAAAATGTATTGGGCTTTTCCAATAAACTCCGGTTCTTACGTATTTTCTATCTCCATTATTCCAACAATACTCACCCCAACCTGTAATTCCTTCTTTATTAAACCACGCACCATTATCTCTTGGCTGATAATCGGTAAAAGGCTTTCTAATAAATGAATGATGACTTATATGAATAGATTTGGCGAAAAATGAATTTCCAGGTTCTTTACCTCCATAACACTCCATAATATCTATTTCTTGCGTAGCATCGGGGCTCAATAACCAAACATCAGAAGCTAAAACTATATTGGCAACACTCGCTTTAGATTCAATAAAAACAGGATATAAAACCTGTTTGTTAGATGTTATACAACCCGCACTAATACCACCGTTAGGCTTGTTCATTTTATTTGCTTGAAAAGCTTTGGGAGCATCTTCATTTGCTTCATCCCAACGAGATGAGGTAATTAGCAAATCGTTACCATCTACAGAAACATGATTATATTTCCAGTAGGTAGTTCCCGGACCATCCCATTTACTTTGATAAAAATTATACCATTTGCCTTTACCAAAGTTGGTTTTTTTATTGCTTGGAGCAAATTTATAATTAAAATCATCGGATAAATCAGATTGAAATTCCCATACAGTACCATCTTGCAAATTAGTTGGCAATGGTAAAGTTTTTATATTTTCAGGTTCTTGTAAATTTGTTTCATTGTTAACTTTATTTACAGAACTACAAGAAATTAGATTTATACAAATAAGTATTAAAGCAATATTTTTATATGTCATTATTAATAAATTTTTAAGCTAAACTACTTTTCTATATTAAAATAATAGACAATAAAAATCCTTAATAGTATAACTATTAACTTAAATTTTAAAAAATGTTGTAATAATAAACTAGATTAAAACTTTACATATTCAATAATAATATCAATTTTTGGTTCTTCTTAAATTGAATTCCAATTGGTTATTTTACTCTCCTAATTTAAGCCACCTAATTGCTTCGTAGTCTGGTAAGTCATGTTTTTCTAATTCTAATTTAATAGATTGTGTTCCCCCAATGACTGTAAATTCCAAATATAGCTTCTAACATCCATTGTGGAGTATCATGTTTTTGAAGTGAAGACCAATTTATATAGTATTTATTTTTTTAATACTATACTTGTTCTTGTTTTTTATCAATTGAACAAGCAAAGAACAAGCAAATTATTGATAAGATTAATAGGTGCTGTTTCATATATAGGTTGTTATTTATTGGTATATGTATAGTTTTGCTATCTAATTACTTTTTAAATTAATAATTGTTGTTTCTAGTCCTTCAGAAGTCACTATTACTTTAATTTTTCCAGTTTCTCTAGTAGATTGAATAATAGCTAAACATTTACCATTAAAAGCTGTGCGTTGCTTTGCTTTAAAAGGTTCTAATCCCATATTATCACCATTTGCAACACCAGCAATTGTTGCTGGACCTTCAACTTTAAATTTTAACAAATTATTTGCTATTGGAACTTCAATTCCTTCTTTATCCAAAATGGTGCATTCAACATAAATTACATCTTGCCCATTTGCTTTTAATGCTGTTCTGCGCGTTTCAATTTTAATTTTTGAAGGTTTACCTGCAGTTTTAACCACTTTTTCAGCAAAAACTTTTCCATTTTTGTATGAAACAGCTTTTAATTCTCCAGGTTTGTACACAACATTCCAAGTTTGGTATTCTACCTTTTCAGTATTATTTTTTTGTTTCCCTAAAGATTTTCCATCTTGAAATAATTCAACCTCATCTCCATTTGTATAACTATAGACTGAAACTTTTTTTCCTTGCATTCCTTCTAAATTCCAATGAGGAAAAATATGTACCATTGGTTTATTAGACCACTGACTTTGATAAAAATAGTAACCATCTTTTGGAAATCCAGCCAAGTCAATTGGAGCAAATGATGATGAGCGCGCTGGCCAACCAAATGGAATAGTTTCACCAATATAATCCCAACCTGTCCAAATAAACATTCCCATTACATAAGGCGTTTCTTTTACCAATCTCCACGCTTCCATTCCGGCTTCTCCTCTAATATCTCTTTTTTCAACCCAGTTAAACGCATCATCATACTTATAGTTCAATTTATTCCACCATTCTTCTTTTTGTTTTCCGTATAAATAAGTTGAACGTGGATAGAATGATTGTGCAGACTCGTGTTCTGTAATTACTGCCATTACATTTGAAAATTGTTCTCTTTCCCAATCTAAACGGTCTTGTTTAATGTAATTATATCCGTAAATATCACTTGTTGCAGCAGCTTCTTGATTTGGACGTTTCATATCCCAGTAACCGTGAACACCATTAGTTGCAGGGCGATAATCAAATTTATGAACTATATCCACCAAACGCTTTCCTATGGCAATTCCTGTTTCGTCACGCATTTGATCAATTTCATTACCAATACTCCACATAATTACAGATGGATGATTTCTGTCGCGAAGTAAAAAATCTTCTAAATCTTTATCAGCCCATTTTTTGAATAAATGTGCGTATTTGTGAACAGTAATCTTTTGCTTTTTCCCGTCTTGTGTAGTTGCAGGTTGTTTTGGTCGTTCCCATTCATCAAAGGCTTCATTCATTACCAAAAACCCCATTTCATCACAAACATCTAAAAATTCTTCTGAAAAGGGATTGTGCGCAGTACGCACTGCATTACATCCCATTTCGCGTAATTTTTCTAGCTGACGTTCAATAGTTCTTCTATGAACTGCTGCACCTAAAGGACCACCATCGTGATGTAAACAAACACCTTTTAATTTGGTAACCTTTCCATTCAATTTAAAACCATCGGTATTACTAAATTCTAATTTTCTAATCCCTGTTTTAGTACTTTCCGTATAAACTACTTCGTTATTAAAAATAATTTCGGTTTTTACTGAATACAAATAAGGATTTTCTGTATCCCAAAGGGTTGGATTTTCTATATCTAATGAAGATTTATAAACACTAGAATTATTAGCTGCCAAAGATCTAGTTTCTATTTTTGAAGTAACAACTTCACCATTTTTATCGATAACTGAAGTTTCAATTTCAAATTCTTTTTCTTTGCTGAAATCATTTTGAACGGTAGTTTCAACAGCTATTGTTGCTTTTTCTTTTGAAACGTTTTTTGGAACAATATAATTCCCCCAAATTGGCACATACAGTTTTTTGGTTGTAATTAAATGAACGTGACGGTAAATTCCCGTTCCGGTATACCAACGTGAGCCTGGTTGCTTAGAATTATCCAATTTTACTGTAATTACGTTTTCTTTTCCAAAGTTGATATGCTCAGTCATATCATAATAAAAAGCAATGTAACCAAATGGTCGTTTTCCTAATAAATGACCGTTAATATACACTTCTGAATTACGGTAAGCGCCATCAAAATAAATAACAATTCGTTTGTTTTTATCTGTTGAAGGCACTGTAAACGTCTTTCTATAAGCTACTTTTCCCGTTGGAAGCCATCCACCACGAGAAAATGATGGATTATCTTTACTGAAATCCCCTTCAATACTCCAATCGTGAGGAAGGTTTACCGTTCTCCATTCTGAATCATCAACGTATTTTGATTCCGCATTTTCAATTTCTCCTGCATAAAACTTCCAGTCAAAATCAAAGTTTTCTTTGGTATTCTCTTTAATACTTTTCAATGAAGTGGTACATGCATTTAAAAGTATCGCTAACAATAACAAAGTTATATTCCACGTAATTTTCATATTGTAAATTAAGAGTTTTATTTAATCTATTATTAATCTATTAAGAAGTTTCAATTTTAAAACAGATTGCGTGTTTCGCTTTCAAATCATTAGGAATATCAACGGTTAATCCTTCCTCATTATGAATCCATTTAACAGTTCCAGAATATCCAACAATACTTACATTTTTTATAAACCCTTTATGCATTTTAAAATTTGTGTTTAATGCTTTAATAGTAATTGATGTATCGGGTATTCCTAGGCTAATTGCATATAAAAATTCTTTATTTGTTGTAAAACGAATGTCCTGTTCAGAAAACTTGTGTTGCCCAAAATGTTCATTATGATGAAAAGTGTAGTTTCCTGATTTAATTTCAACTGGTCCTTCTCCAAAAATAAACCAAGGTGTTGAGCCATAAATAGCTTCTCCATTTATCTTTAACCATTCTCCAACACCAAGAAGAGTGTTTTCAATTTCAGTTGAAAAAGAACCATCAGCTAATGGAGGGACATTTAACGACATTACCCCATTTTTACTTACAACATCAACCAACATATCAACAATATTATTAGTATCACGCAAGGGAATACCATCTCGGTAAAACCAACCATGAGTTTCCCAATCAGGACAAATATTCATATCCATATCAGTCATCCAAACATCGTATGCTGTATGGTCTAATAAACCGTTTTCAAGATCACGCATACCAACGCCTGGAGGAATATCGTAAGATTTATAAATAAATTCTACTTCTTTGTTTTGCTTCAGAGCATCATTAAAATAATGCGACAAAAACTCACGTTGGTGTTTGTCGCTTACAGATCTACGAGTTGATTTTCCTTCTCCTATAAATTTTGAACGATTCAGTACTTTTTGGTGATTTGCTCCTTTTGTCCCTCCAAAACCAGCATCTACCCAAAATAAATCTGGATGGTATTTATCTACAACTTCTTTTCCATAATCAATCCATTGATCGTTATCCATTTCCCAATGCAATGAAATAAATGTTTTTAAACCCTGTTTCCGCATTTCAATAGCCGATTCACCAACGATATCTCTATGAGGTAACATTTTAACCGACGTATAATCTGTTAAATCACTATTCCAATGCAAGTATTTACTTCCGTGCCAACCAACAGGACCACCAAATTTTGCTCCTGCATTTTTAAAAAGTTTGGCCCATTCTGCAGCATCAAAATTTTCCGCTTTAAACTTTGAAATTGCCTCATCTAAAGGTAAAGCACCACTCCCCATATAACCTTCAGCATATTGAATTGTCCAAATTCCCCAATGACTGTAAATACCAAATTTACCATCTACCAACCATTGTGGTGTTTGATGTTTTCGTAAAGAAGACCATTCAGGTTTAAATTGTTCTGTAACTGTTTCTTTTTTTTCTGCTTTTTGCTCTGTACAAGAAAATAAACCTATAGAAAAGGCTACTATTAAGATTGTTTTAAATAGATTCATAATTATAATAATTTGGTGTTTTTTGTTGGTGTTTTACTGCATGACAATAAAATTACAGACAATAATATTAAGAGTATATTTTTCATTAGTTTAGAGCTGTTAATAATTTTTAAAAGTGTTTTTGCTTCAAAAAATACTAATTATTATTTTTTTGAATTTACTTCTCCAGCACTAGTTTTTTTCATAATAACCTCACGAGCTTTTTTCATTTTACCAATGTTAGGTAAATGTGCATCTGGCCAATGGTTTTCAACATTGTCTTTATTCCAATTATCGTAATCAGATTTTAGTTCTTTTACTTTTTCAGGTAAAGTAGTAACTAAATTCTTTTGCTCATATGGATCTTCTTTTAAATTGAAAAGAAATAACTCATCTCTAACAGCTTCTTTTACTAATTTGTAATCACCTTTTCTAACGGCAAATCCAGCTCCATCACTATAACGCCAAAACAGCTTTTCGTGAGTTGTTTTATTAGTTACTTCACCTTTTACAAATGGAATTAAATCTACTCCATCAAGATCCTTTTTAGCATTAATATTGGTAGCTTTCATAACTGTTGAAAATATATCATATGCTATTACTGGTTCGTCAATTTTATTGCCACCTTCAAACCCTGCAGGCCAAGACATTAAAAAAGGAACTCGAATACCACCTTCAAACAACAAACCTTTTTGTCCACGGTAAGGACTTTGGCTAGAACCTTTTCCATGGCCACCATTATCGCTGTAGAAAAAGATTAAAGTATTCTCATATTCACCAGTTTTTTTCAATTGTTCAATTACTTTTCCAATACCAACATCCATTCCTGAAACCATTGCTCCATAAGCAGCTCTTTCTCCTTGTTCTATATGATCTACAGTTTTAAGATATTCTTTTGTTGCTTGAATTGGAGCGTGAGGCGCATTGTATGCCAAATACATAAAGAATGGTTTTTCTGATTTGCTATAATCGTTTATATATTCAACTGCAGCGTTAGAAAAATCATCCGTTAAATAACTTAAATTTTCTAAAGGTTCAGGTTTCCCATTACGCATAATTTGATGCCAAGTATTATAATCCTTTCCCCAAGATTTTCCCCAAAAATTTCTTGAACCACCGGCAAAACCAAACCAGTCGTCAAAACCTCTTCCGTTTGGCCAATATTCTGGAGTATTTCCTAAATGCCATTTTCCAATAGCACAAGTTTGATAACCATTTTCTTGAAGTACTTCTGAAATCATTTTTTCATCTAATGGAACTCCTGGAATTGGTCCGTCAAAACTCTTTCCTATATTATTTTCACACCCAAAGCGTTGCTGATACCTACCAGCTAATAACCCAGAACGACTTGGTCCACAATAAGAATGTGATGCATAACCATTTGTAAATGAAACACCTTGGTTTGCTAACGCATCTAAATTTGGCGTAGGAATATCTGTACTTCCATTAAAACCAACATCAGCCCAGCCTAAATCATCTGCTAAAATAATTATTACGTTGGGTTTTTCTTGTTTTGTATTAGCTGTTGTAATTTTATTTTTTAATTGTTTAGGGGAGCAACTAACTATTAATATTAATAATGAAAGTAATATGTTTTTAATCATGTTTAAAAAAGTTTATTTATGTTAAATACTTATATCAAATTTAGTATTAAACCATAAATAAAAGCTTAAAACCGCCTATATTAAAACTACACTATTGTTAAATACACTCACATTATAGCTATATTTGTACATATTTAAACATATGTTATACAACTCAAAGACATTAATGTTAATATGCTAAATACAAAGACGTTATTAGCGCTGTTTATTTCTCTAAGCTTTTCTTTATATGTGAAACCCTTTACTATACAGTTAAAAGATTCAACTACATTTAATGCTAAAGAATTTACTTCTATAGGTTATAAACTTTCTAAAGAAAATCAAGATAAAGCTTATGAGTATTTTGAAAAAGGTGCAGCTTATTTTAAACTAAAAAAAGATACTGTAGCATATCTAGAAGGTATGATAGGATTGTCGGAAATAGAAAAACGAAATGGAAAATATAATAAATCGTTTGATATTTTATGGGGCGTTTTACCTTTAGCAAAAAAGACTAACTATAAAAAGCCTTTAATTAGAATTCATCGAAAATTAGGAACCTTATATGGTGTTTATGGAAAAGATAGTCTTGCGTTATTTCATTTAAAAAAAGGACTTGAAATTGGAAAAAAAAATATAGACAAAAATCATCTTGCTAGTTCTTATTTACCAATTGCCGAACAATATATAAATCTTAAAGAATATGATAGCGCATTAAAATATTTAGATTCGTGTTACCTAACTATGGATTCTAATAAAAGGTTAATATACATAGATGCTTATTACGGTCATATTTACACAAAAAAAGGAAATTCTCATAAGGCCAACATTTATTTTAATAACCTTACACCTCTTTTTGAAAAAAATAAATTTGCTTTTTTAGCAATGGTATATTGGTTTCAGGCAGATTTACATTTATTGAAAAAACAACCTGATAGCGCTATTTATTATTTAGAGAAATCTCTTATGGTAATAGATACCATGAAAGTTCATATTGAAATAAAACCAACCGTTTTAGAACATTTAGCAAATTTACATTTTGAAAAAAATGATAAAACAAAGGCTTTCGAATATATGAATGCTGCAAAAACAATTTCAGATAGCCTTTTTCATATGCAAAGTAAGCATAATAAAGAGTTGTTTGAAATTAAGAGTAAGTATCAGGAAGATTTATCTAAAAAGGATGAAGAAATTATAGCGCAAAATAAAGTATTGGAATTAAAAGATAAAGCAAGTTTTAGGTTAAAATTAATTCTAGGTATTTTAGTGGGAGTTGTTTTAATTGGTTTATTAATATATAGATTACGCTCGCAGTCCAAACATATGGCTTATAATAAAGAAAAAAACAAAGCAATATTAGAAGTGAAAAATAAAGAATTAACTGCAAATGCATTACAGATGATTGAAAAAGAAAATGCTGTTAATGAACTTCTTGAAACAATTAAAGAAAACATTCCTGAAAAACACAAATCACTTTACACTAAATACAAACAGAATAACGAAAAGATTTGGGATGACTTCCACCTTCAATTTACACAAACTAACAATAAATTTTATAAAGATTTGTTAGAGTTGCACCCAAAATTAACACCAAATGATTTAAAGTGTTGTGCGCTTATAAAATTAAAATTTGACAGTAAAGAAATGTCACAAATTTTAGGAATTTCTCTTCATAGTGTACATATGGCTCGCTCTCGTGTTCGTAAAAAACTAGGATTAGCTCGTAAAGATAGTTTAAGTAACTATTTATCTTTAATTTAATAATAAATAACAGAATATTTACAAAATTTTTACTTGTTAGAAAGTTTAAACTGATTTTGTAATGAAACACCATAAAGCCCTTCTAGTTCTGACTTAATTTTCTTATAGAATTTAGTATCTGGAGGCATACTCAAAGTGTTCCAAAATTGTTCATTATAAGGTACATCAACAGAACCCATATCTGTGTCACCGCCATAATTACGCACTCTTATTTTTTTCTTATCAGTTTCAACATCATATACAAAGGCTTCTAATCTATAGGTCATTTTTTCCGCTTCCGTATTCCAATATTCTTCAGGAATCATATCTCTTCCAAATCCCCATTCTCTAGAATAATAATTTAAATGTAATTTTCCGCTCTTATGCTTTTTGTACAAGTATAAAGATTTAGGTCTTTCTATTCTATAAATTGCATAATTATCTAATCCTATAAAAAAGGTAATAAAATCCCATTTATTAGAATTATGAGTTCCTTTAACAATAACCACATCTTCACCATCATAAGATGAATCTCCTATTTTTTTCCAATTATATTTTTTAAGATTTGGTTTTTTCTCGGAAGGTCTTAATGGATTACCTGATGCCATATAATTAATAGAGTGTGTCCATTGTGTACGCTTCCAAATTCTATAATCGGCTGATTTTCTAACCTCCGCCACTTCAACTATTCCTAAAGTATAAGCTGGACCACGGTCTCTAATTTTAATATAATTTTCAACAAAAAACTTAGATTTCCCACCTTCTGTAGCTGCTCTTCTATATAATAATTCTAATTTGTGAGGTTTACTAATAGTGTTTTCTTTTAATTTTTCAACTGCGCTAAACACATATTCCGAAGGTTTAAACAGCATAATTTCATCCATTTTAACTACACTTTCTTTTAAAACAATTTTTTGTTCTTTTTGTGATAAAAAATCTTGAACCTTTATTTTAAAAGAATCGAAACCTAAGGATGAAATAGAAAGGCTATCTTGAAGCTCATTTTTAGAAATAAGCATAGAAAACTCTCCATCTTCAGTACTTGAAGTACCAATTCCTTTTTCAATAATACTAACCGAAACGTAAGGAATAGTGATATTTGTTTGATCAAAAATAATTCCTTTTACTTCAATTTTCTTTTCTTGCGCAATTGTTGAAAATGAAATTAATACTACTAAAACAAAAGAATAAAAAAAATAATTTTTTTCAAATGATTTATAAACCATAATACTTAATATGTTAATTTAGATAAAAAACAAATATAGAATAAATCTCTTGGCAATTAAAAAAACCTTAATTTGTAAAATGAATTCACCATAGATAAATGGTTTTGCTTGAGTTATTTATAAAGGGAAAATAAAAATCATAAATTTTAAATAAGTGACAAAAAGCGATTTTATTTTAAAACCTGCTTGTAACTCTTAATTCAACACCTTTAAAATCAAGTACTTCATAGCAAACACCTGCATTACAAGCCGGACCTCCTCTGCGCTCACCGGCAAATAATTGAAAACTATGTTTATTATTAAGTTTATATTTTAAATTGGCACCTAACCAATATTTTGACCCGCTATTTACCAAATAATTATCTGTACTATGTTCTGCAACTATACTACCAATAATTTTAGATTTATAAGCGTAACCAACACTTAAAACCTGATTTACATTGCCCTCATTCAATCTGTCAAAATGTTGAAATTCATAATCGGTTCTTATGGTTGAATTTTTACCAGCTTTCCATTCAGAATACAAACCAGTTGATATTCTATTTTCTTCTAATTTGAAAGGATCTTCTGCATAATCAATAAACAACTTAATATCATGTTTGTCTTTTAACATAAAATCATATTCTAAAAAGTACTCATTGAAAGTAAATTTTTGCCCAAATTTATTAATAGCTTTGGTATGATTTAAAGTTAAAACGGATAAGTTTGGCATTGTATAAAATGCTTCTAATTGATAGCCCGATTCATTTAAAGGTTGAGGTACATGGGTACTTCTATTTAATAATCTATATGTGTGTTCTTTTACTAAGGCTGGTGGTTCATTAATTCCTGATCCTATTAAAAAATTATTGTAATTTTTATACTCTGCACTTATACCAATGTTGTTTAGAGAAATATTTACACCGCTATAAATTGCATAGGAAGCCGCATCTGAAAAATCATTAATACTGTTATTTTTTATATTTTTTGATACTTCGGTATAATAAGATATTTTAGGTGAAATGCTTCCTGAAAGCGTAATCATTGAGAATAACTTTTCATTTCCAGAATTTGAATGATGCATTATAGCCGCTCCAAGAGTCTGATTTTTATAGGTATATTCTGAATACAATGCAGCAATAGTATCTGATCTTCGTAAATTTGAGTTTTGGTTTGGTGGAAAAACATAATTTAACGGACTTCCATATAACACTTTAGTCATAAAATTATTGGATTGAAATTTTACTGAAGCACCTAATATATCTCTATTAAAATAATGCCGTGATCGATAACTTAAATCCTCTAATATAGCTCCTGGAATTTGAAATGAATGTAGTAATGTCCCTCTTCCAATTGTCTCATAAAAATTACCAAGTTTCACTTGTATTTTATCGGAATTATATTGAACTGAAAATTGAGAAATATTGGTATAATTGCTCCCATCATATTCCGAATAAAACTGCTCTAATGTAACATCTGAACGAAATGATTTATAATTAAAATTGGCCACAAACCTATCGTAAATTGATGATATTGCATTAACATCATTTGGCGCTTCACCAAATTGGTATTCAACTAAATTAGTTCCATTAAACTGTCCAAACACATTAAAAGATGCCAAAACAATCACCACTAAACAAATTGAATTTTTTACAATTTTAGTCATGGATTATTCTACTTTAAAAGTTTTTCAATTTCTTCAATTACCAACTTTTGATCGCCCGATACAAAGCCCTCGTGCACCCAAACAATTTTATTATTTGAATTAACAATTACCAATGTTGGGAACGCATTTAAATTTAATTCTGATTTTATTTCAGAATTAATATCTAACAATATGGGATATTTTATTTGTAATGTTTTACTTAAAGGAGCAACTTTAGAAACACTTCTTGGACCATCGCAACTTACACCAATAAACTCTACTCCTTTAATTTTATAGGCTTCATATATTTTGTTCAATTCAGGAATTGCCTTTACACAAGGCTTACACCAAGTTGCCCAAAAATCGATAACTGTTAATTTTGAACCTTTTAATTGCGTAAAACTTTGAGTGTTATTTTCAATGTCTTTTAATTTAAAATTTCTTACTTGTTGTGCTGAAACATTTAAAATGGAAAACAACATAACTACAATTATCAATGCTCTCATATACAATTTTTAAAAAATAAATTATGATTTAATAAACAAAATGCTAAAACTAGCTTCCTAACAGTTCATTTACTTTTGTAGTAACTGCCGCAATATCTGCTGATGCGGTTTGTTTTCCAGAAAAAACAATATTTCCTGATTTATCAATAACTACAAGTCTATCATAGGTAGTTTTATAATCTGCAGCAACCTCAGATGCATTCAGTAACAATGGAAAACTAACATTCGTAGATGTTTTAAAGGCTTCAACTGAGTTTGCATTCCCATTCCATTGATCTAACCCAAGTATTTGATAATCCGACCTTCCATCAAATGGAGAGGCTAATTCACTTTCAATCTTTGGACCTACAGCTTTGCAAATTGGACAGCTATTTCCAAAGAAAAAAAGCACAACCACTTTATTTGAATAATCCGACAATTTTACATCTACACCAGCTAAAGATTTTAAAGTAAATGAAGGAGCACTAACTTCTGGATCTGTGCTTTCTTCAGGATCTGGATCAGGATCTGTAGTCATGTTAGAATTTCCAGTACTTCCTGTTGGTGAAGTAAAAACCTCTGCATCATCATCTCCAGAACCAGAACAGGATACAACAGATAAAATAACAACAAGTATAACTATTAACTTTAGGTTGCTTGTAAAAATCGATTTCAAATTAAAAATGTTCATTCTTTAATGCTTTTTAGTTACTAACATTCATTTTGTCGAAAGAAATTTCAAAACTTTCAAAAAAAATTAATTTTTTTGCAATTAATAACAAATAAAACCTCATTTTCCTTATCAAAAACAATTAAAAATTATAAATATCGCCCTAAAAACAATAATTCAAATTAAATCTTTTAACAAATGATATGGCAAAATGATATATCTTTTATTCTTATATTTATCGTTCTTTAATTAATTAGAAACAATACTGCCAGATTTTATTTACAGTCTGGAAACATAAAATTTTCGTTTAAAACAAATCATAAAAAATCAAAAACATGAAAATTAATAACATTTTAGAAGGAATTGGAAATACTCCAGTTGTCCGATTGAGTAAATTATTTCCAAAGAATGAAGTTTGGATGAAACTTGAAAAATCTAATCCAGGAGGAAGCATTAAAGATCGAATTGCATTAGCAATGATTGAAGATGCCGAAAAAAGAAATCTTATAACTAAAGACACGGAAATTATTGAACCTACTTCTGGAAATACTGGAATTGGGTTAGCAATGGTTGCCGCAGTAAAAAACTTAAAATTAACCTTAGTAATGCCAGAATCTATGTCTGTTGAAAGACGTACTTTAATGGCTGCTTATGGAGCAAACCTTGTTTTAACGCCAAAAGAATTAGGTTTAAAAGGCACAATTGCCAAAGCTGATGAATTGGTTGCAAATAATAAAAATGCTTGGATGCCTTCTCAATTTACAAACCCAGCAAACCCTGAAATACATCGAAAAACTACAGCTTTAGAAATTGCAAATGATTTTCCTGACGGAATAGATTATTTAATTACAGGTGTTGGAACCGGAGGTCATATTACTGGTATGTCTGAAGTTTTAAAAGAAAAATTTCCCGAATTAAAGGTTTTTGCCGTAGAACCAAATGATTCTCCAATAATTTCGGGAGGAGAACCTGGACCTCATCCATTACAAGGAATTGGGCCTGGATTTATTCCTGAAGTTTTTAACACCAAATCTATAAATGGCGCAATTAGGATTACCAAAGAAGAAGCTTTTGAAGAAGTTCAAAATATTGCAAAAACAGAAGGTATTTTAGTAGGTATTTCTACTGGAGCTTCGTTAGCTGCAGTTAGAAAACAATTATCAAAATTAAAGTCAAGTAATGTTATTCTAACTATGAATTATGACACTGGAGAACGCTATTTATCTGTTGAAGGACTTTTGATCTAACATTATAGATACTCATTTTAGCTAAAAAAGACAGGGCGTTTGCCTTGTCTTTTTACATTTATAAAAAACATTAACCAAAATCAGGAATTATATTTAATTCATCTAAATCTAATTGATTAGAAAGAGTCACTTGCGATACTTCTCCTTTTCCTTTACTTAGCAAATATCTAAAACCAGCTTTTAAAGCCAATTCATCACTTTTAATATTTCTAATATGTAACACAAATATATTATTAGGAAATCGTTTCTGTATTTCTTCTAACAACTTATCTGTCCCGTCCGTACTTCCATTATTTACTAAACAAATTCTAATATTCTTATAACATTTCAAAAATGCATCGAAAAAGGTTTTACTAATTTCTTTTTCTTTATTGTTAATAGTTAAAATTACTCCTCTCTCCATAAAATATTTATATTAAAGTTTTAATTATTTAGTTATAAAAATTAACGTAAAATAGTTCCGGTTATCATTACTTTGTTCGGTTGAAATACCAAAATGAGTATACTTTGAATTTTCAATTAAAACTCTATGAGAATCGCTCGCAATCCAAGCGTTAAAAACTCCTTTTGCTGTATTAAACCCATAACCTACATTTTCACCAACCACTTTAGCCATAGCCGAACTAACTAATTTTTTATGACGTTCTGGAAAATTATCATGACTTACTTTTCCAATTTCTGCCATATATTTTGAATGAGTAGATGCCACTGAAGAAACTACATCTAATTTATTTAACTTATTAATTTCTAAAGTATTTCTGTAATTGTTTACCAAACTAAGAATTTCTAATTCCATTTTAGAATAGCTGTTTTTTGATTCAGTAATTGGATTTAAATAAATTTCATCGTCTTCTTTAGAACATGAACCTAAACAGCTCAATAACATTAAAATTAATAGTAGTTTGAAAGTTTTCATTTTTTTAGTTTTATTATGATTAACAATTCAAAAATAACCTAGATATCAGCTCTTTAGGATAATTTTAGATTAGACATTTATTTGTTTCGACCAATGGTTAATATCTTTCGTTAAATGAAAATTGAGGCCAAAAGCCCTCCATTTTTTAGCTTAAAAATTTAGATAGAATAAAATTTAAAGCATAAAAAAATGCAGCTTAAAGCTGCATTTTTTTAAAATCATTTAATACGTATTTCAATCTATTATTATCTCAAAACCCAAGCTATTTGTCCTAGTTGACCAATAATTTTAATTGAATCTTTCATAGAAAGTTTTGAACCATCAGCATGAATCCATCTTTTCAATGGTTTTTCACATAAAATTTCTTTTGCTTTTTGTAAACCATACTGTTTTCTAATTCTAATAAATATTTCAACATCGAATAACCACTTTGTTAAAAATTTATTACTAAATGCAGTATTTATAACATCTTTATGGAATATTTTAGCTCCACATTGGGTATCTTTAAATTCCATTTTTAATATTTTTCTAATAATATAATTTATTGTTAAACTAATTATTTTACGAGCAGATTCTTTTGTAATATCTGCACCCATTCTGCTAATTCTAGAACCACTTACAATCTTATAATCGGAGTTTTCAATTGTTGAAACTAAATCGTCAAAATCGGCTAAATCTGTTGATAAATCCGCATCTAAAAAACCTATATAATCTAAATCTTCCTTTTTAGCCATATGAAGCATTCCCAATCTTACCGCTTCTGCCTTTCCTCCATTTTTTTCGCAATTATAAACAGTAATAAAACTTTCTCTTCCTTTTCTTAAATTGTGTAAAACTTCCAATGTATTATCCTTACTTCCATCGTTTACAAAACATAAATGATAACCCGAATGTTTATCAACAAAATCTAAAAACTGCGTACTTAGCAACCTTTCTTCTTCATTATAACAAGGTATTACAACACCAACACATCTTTGTTCAATAATTGTATTTCCTTTGTTTTCAACAACAACACTAGTTTCTGGAGCTCCAATTAATCTTTTTACTCTTGCGCTAATTTCATTTAAACTTAAAGGTTTTTTCATATAGTCATTTATTCCTAATTCAAATCCTTCCGTAATTACTTCATCATTTGTATTACCTGAAAGTACCATTACCGGAATTGATGATTTTTCTTCAATCCTTATAAATTTTACAACATCAATTCCAGAAACATCCGGCATATTAATATCTACAATAACCAAATCTGGTTGAAATGATTTAAAAGATTCCATTCCATCTTTTGCATTACTTTCGGTTTTAACTTCGTAACCCAAAGATTCTAATCTTTTTTGAAGTGGTAACAATACTAATTGCTGATCATCAATGGCTAATACTTTCATAATTTTTAATTTTTTAAATGATTTATACCCCAAAAATAGAGTCATTTGCCGTTTAAAATTTAAAATTTAGTTGAATCAAACTCTAATTTAGACGAATGGTAGTTTTAAGCAGATAAATAAAATTGACCGGCCAAACAATTTCTTTATATTTACATGATTGAAGAAACTTTAATTTTTAATGCAGGAAAAGACAAATAAATACTTAATTGTTGCTTTACTAATAGGTGTTATATTTCATGGTACATCTATGTTTTTCACTCTCGAAAACACTTATGATGCATTAATACATTTATTTTTTGCTGAACACTATTCTACTAGTTGGTTCGAACCTTGGAACTATAAATGGTATACCGGATTTACAGTAATGGGATATCCTCCATTGGTTCATCAAAGTATAGGTTTACTATCTTTAATTGGCGGATTAAAATTTGGTATGTTTACCGTAGCAATTATTGCAGTAATTTTATTTATAACTGGTTCGTATAGATTTTCATTATTAATAACAGCTGATAGAAAAGCGGCGGGTTATGCTGCTATTTTAGCAACTTTATCTTCATCATTTGTTGAAACACTTCATATTTTTGGACAATTACCCAGTATTATTGGTGTATCGATATTAATGCATTGCTTACCAGAAATATACCTATGGATTAAAACTGGCAAATATAAATACCTAATTACTTCCATTTCATTATTAGCTGTAACCGTTACGTCACATCATGTTACACCCATTTTTGGAATGATTTTTTTTATTTTTCCATTAATTGGAATGGTAATAATGGATCATTCTAGAGATCAGGTAAACTCAATGAAAGAAGTAACCTTTAAAGTATTTTTAAAATCGTTTTTTCAATTATTTAAACGAATTATAGGATTTGGAGGACTTTCTTTAATGGTTATAATTATTTGCATTTTACCTTATTGGGTAAACTCAAAAGCCAATCCAATAACACAAGTACCAATTCCACATGGTAGTAGAGATAATTTTTTGGAAGTAACCTCATCTGGCTTGGTATTTTTTCTAATTCCTTGGGGTATTTTACTTTTCATTCTACCTTATATATATTATAGATATTATTCAAAAAGATATCTTTTCTTCGGTTTATCTTTTACTTTATTATCAATTTTAGGTACTGGAGGTACAACTCCAATACCTTTAAAAATGCTTGGTGAAACAGCGTTTAATATTTTAACTTTAGATAGATTTACCTTATGGGCTTCTATAATGGCAATACCCATGTTTGGCGAATTTGCTTATCGGTTTGTTGAAGGTGATTTAAAAGAAAAAATTCAACAAAAATTTGGTGCAGTATATCATAGAATTTTAGGTGGTGCATTTATGGGCTTGTTTTTATTTTTTACAGCATTTACAATAACATTAGGTTATTTTAGACCAACTCAGCCTCAAAAAATTAAAATGTTGCCAATTTTAAATTTCCTTAATCAAGATCAGCACGATCACTGGAGATTTTTACCTTTAGGATTTGGAGATCAAATAGCTTGGCTTTCTGCACAAACAAATGCAATGACAGTTGATGGAAATTATCACTCGGCTAGAAGATTACCTGAACTTACTACACGAGCAGTTGAGCGACTTGAAAATTCAAAATTTAGAGGTGTTGAAGGTATTGGAAGTTTACAACAATTTTTAACTGTTCCCGAAAAATATAATTTGAAATATGTTTTTTCTAATGATAAATTTTATGATCCTATCCTATTTTTTTGTGGTTGGCAGCGGCTAAGACAATTAGAAAATGGCATAATGGTTTGGGAAAAGTTAAATGTTCCTCCACTTTCAAAAATATTACCTAAAGATGATGTTCCTATGTTTTTAAAACTAATGTGGGGTATCATTCCTTTATTAACAGTTTTAATAGCATTTGTTTTAAATATTCAAATGGTTTGGTACCAAACTTTAAAAATAAAAATTAAAGAATCGCCTCCGTTTTTAAAATTTAAAAACAATTATTCTAAATTCTCAAGCAAATTAATTCTAATAAATCATATATGGGCGCTTATATTAACCGGTATTTTCTTTTATGGAATCTATTTATTTTATATTAAAAATACCGCACAAATTAGCCCTAAAAATGTTGTTCAATCCTATTACGATGCTTTAGATTTTAAAGAATTTGAGAGAGCACATTCATATTTAAGTCCGGATAGTGATTTAAGTATTGCACAATATATGTTAGAAGTTTCTGTAACAGATGGTATTTTAAGCTCGTATGCAAAATTAGATGCAATTGATGTGGAAATTTTGAATAAAACCGATAAAAGCGCAAAAATAATTGCAAAAACCGAATGGATTACACCCTTAGAAATAATTAATAAAACCTATAAGCACGAGTTGATTAAAAAGGGTAATAAATGGTATGTTATTCCAAACTCTTATGATTTAGATATTCCTCCAGATCAGTTATTTTCCGATAATATTCCTGAGTATTATAACCACGGAAGAAGACGTATTACAACACAACAAACAAATCATGAAGATGTTTTAAAACAACCCGTGTTAGAAATTTTATCGGCATCTTTGGTAAAATATAAAAATCAATATGCTATTGTTGGTGAAATTCAAAATGTAGATAATGTACCCGCAGATGTTGTTTTGAAAGGAACATTATACTCTAAAGAAGATAAAGAATTAGCTACGTACAATGCAAAATATATAATAAAACATAAATTATTACCAAAAGAGGTAACTAGTTTTAGAGTAGATTTTGAAGGAATTGCTTGGCTTAATCCAAATGAAAAAATTCCAGAAACTTTTAACCCAGATGAATTTACCCCAATCGAACTTGAAGATCAACCAACAAAATTTGATTTACAAAGTGCCGGAAATGTAGCCACCACAGATTTGTATAAAAATGTAGCTATATCAGATTTGGATATTAGCGATAAAAACATTGAAGGAACTTTGTTTAATTATGGGATACAAGAAGTTACCATTCCGCAAATATTAATTTCATATTACAATAACAATAGAGAATTAATTTGGGTAGAGCATCAATTTCTAAGAGAAGGTGTTCGAGTGCAACGAAAACAGTATTTTAATTATCCGCTTCAAAAAAATGACAGTATTGAAGTAATTAATAATAGTATAGAGAATTGTTTTGTAAATGGGCTACCAAATAAATCTATTGCCCAAAAAGTAGTTCCTAACAGAAATAAAAACCATTTAAAAGAACAATTACAGCCTATAAATATAAATGGAAATTCCGAATTTAAATTTATTAAAATAGAACTTAATAATTACATTGGAAATCCGAAATAATGAGAAAAACAAGCTACATATCATTTTTTATAATAATTGCAATTGTAATTTCTGCATTTTCAATTAAAATGGTTACACCTAAGAATGATTCTTTTATTCTCAACACAACCTCTAAAACCTTTATTGCGGGTACAGAAATTATATTAACTTTTTCAACTAAAAATAAAACTACACCTTTTCTTTTTATTAAAAACTCCTATGGAAGTAACTTATTAAAACCTGAACAAATTGACACTAAATTAGCTTATAGAATTCCATCGGTATTTACTAAAAAAGCTGGAGTATTAAATTGGACTCTTATTAACGAAGGTGAAAATTTATTAAAAAACAAAATAGAAATTCTTCCAAATACCACTTCTAAAACACTTCTTGAAAGTTATTTAGGACCAAGAAGTGTTTTGGCAGGCAATAAAGATTATTCTATGTTAGTTGTTATTCCCACTGATATGTTTGACAATCCTCTTCCAGAAAACACTTCTGTAAAAATTAACGAACAGTTTTTAAACAACATAAATTCAAAAGAAGAAAAAACTAAAAATCTTATTGTCTGGAACAATATAATGGCAAAAGAAAAAGCTGGATCTATATTAGTTTCTTCTTCTAGTAACACAACAAATTCTAATGAATTAACAACGGTTATATATCCTTCAAATGCCACCAATTTTACGATAAATTTTAAAAGAAATCACCATTTTGCTGATGGTAACCAAATTACATATCTTTCAACTTCTAAAATTGAAGATGAGTTTAAAAATATAATTAGTGACGGAACTATTGTTGAGTTTAACATTACGACATCTAAAAACACCATTTTAAAAACACGCGCTACAACTATAAATGGAATTGCCAAAGCTAAAATTTTACACCCTGATGAAAAAGATACTTGGAAAGTAAAAGCTTTTGTAAATGGTTTGGCCGAAAGTAATGTAATTAGTATAAATTATGAACCTATAATTACC
This sequence comes from uncultured Lutibacter sp., assembly GCF_947495725.1. GTDB lineage: Bacteria > Bacteroidota > Bacteroidia > Flavobacteriales > Flavobacteriaceae > Lutibacter. The sequence goes on from NZ_CANLZZ010000001.1 coordinate 218,260, forward strand.
AATTTCGATGTCAACTTTTCTAAAAATAATAGGGAAATAACAGTAGGACCTATTCAAAGTTTTATGAACCAATTGATTCCTGATGGAGCACTGGTAAAACTTAAAATATTTAACAATAATAATTTAATAGAAACAAAAACATCAACATCTTTTAAAGGGTTTGTGTCTTTTAATATTTCGGCTGAATTTTACACAGAAAATAGTTATTCCTTTATTGTGGAAGTTCTAGGTAATTCTAAAACTATTGATACAAAATATTATGCAACACAAACTAAATAAAAATATCTATCGAGGAATTTTAATTCTGTCATTTATTGCCATAAATGTGCTAATTATTTATAGTGTGAGCTTTGTTTTAGCTTATTTAAAAACAGGAGCTGATAGAGCAAACATGCTGCATATAGATATAAAAAGTGAAACTGTTTATGCTCCAAAAATAAATTGGGCCAATTCTGAAAACATTGGACGAAAAATATCTAAACAAGAACTTAAAAGCATTGAGGATAATTATTTAAAATCTTGGTATATAAAAAATACCGCATTTAAAAATAATAGTCCTTACGGAATTGAAGATTTTTATACAGATAGCGCTCGAGTACATATCTTTAATAATTTAAAATTAAATAAGAAACAACAAATTTCAATTGAAGCCACCACGATTAGTCATTCTCCCAAATTAGAATTTTACAGTGAAGATGGGAAACTTGCCGTTTTAACCGATAAAAATGTGGTTGAGTTTCAAAAAATATATAAAAACAATAAGCTTTTATTTAGCTCTACTGACACAAGTTCGTATAAAGTTGTTTTATTATTAGAAGATGGTTTTTGGAGGATAAGACACAAAGTTAAAATTGAAAACGAATATTATAAAGACTCCACTAAAACAATACAACCTAAACAAATTAAAGATTCGGAAATTTTAGTTGAAGGAAAACCATTTACCATAAAAGGAATTAATTATTACCCAAAGGAAACACCTTGGGATATGTTTGGTGAAAATTACAATTTACAAACTATTGAACAAGATTTTAAACTAATTAAAAATTCAGGTTTAAATAGTATTAGAATTTTTATTCAATATGAAGATTTTGGAAAAGAAAAAGTGCAACTCGAAAAATTAGAAAAGCTTAGAGAAGTTTTAAATACTGCTGAAAATATTGGATTAAAAGTAGTAGTTACTTTATTTGATTTTTATGGAGATTATTCTGTGTTAAATTGGACCTTAACTCATAGACACGCAGAACAAATTGTTTCAACATTTATAAACCATAATGCCATTTTAGCTTGGGATATTAAAAATGAACCAGATTTAGATTTTGAGTCTAGAAATAAAGAAACCGTATTAGCATGGCTTTCTCAAATGATTAAAGAAATTAAAAAATTTGACCCAAATCATTTGGTAACAATAGGTTGGTCTTCACCTGAAGCAGCAAATAATTTAGTAAATGAAGTAGATTTTGTTTCGTACCACTATTATAAAAACATAGATAATTTTGAAAAAGATTATGAAACCTTAAAAGAAAATTCTTTAAACAAACCTATAGTATTGCAAGAGTTTGGACTATCTTCTTATGGTGGTATTTGGAATTTGTATAGTAGTAGCGAAACCAAACAAGCGGAATATCATAAAAAAATGCAAGCAATCTTTAAAAAAGATTCACTTGCATTTATGTCCTGGGGCCTATATGACTTTAAAAAGATTCCAACTGCTGTAGCTGGTAGATTACCTTGGAAAAATACTAAACAAAAATATTTTGGTTTTATAAATGAAAACGGCGTTAAAAAAATGTCATTTTTACATATCACTAACTAACTTTACTCCTGAGTTTTTAACCGCAATAGCGTTAAAATGTTCAATATACATATCGGTAATTGTTTCCATTGGTAATGAACAAGCTGCTTTATAATTATTTTTACCTAATTCCATTCTATACTCATCTTTTGTAATAATTTCTTGAATGGCATCTGCTAAAGATTCAGTACTTGTTGGATTAAAAAATTCACCTCTATACCCTTCATCTTTCACCAATAAACTTAAATCTCCTAAATCGGGTAAAACAACTGCTTTACCATAACTTCCGGCCTGGTGTAAAACTCCTGAGCTTCCAGTTGTAGATGTATAAGGAAATACAACCACTGCACTTTTATTAAATATTACTGGCACATCACTTTCTTCTACATAGCCTGTAAATGTTAGGTTTGGCACATGTGCGTACTGCTTTTTAACATTTTCTAAATAACCTGGAGTATTTGGGCTATCGGTTCCTGCTATTACAATCTCAATTTCTTCGCTTGTTCTTTTTCTAATTTCCTGAACAGCTTCTATCATTATTTCAACCTTTTTATAAGTTCCAAATTTCCCAAAAGTCATAACTTTTTTAGGACCTTTTGGTAAATCGAAACTTGGTTCTGGTGGAGTTTCAAAAGATCCGTGAGGGATTAAAACAACATTGTTAGCGTTATATTTTTCACTAAGAATTTCAACATACTTACCAATTGTTACAGCAACTAAATCTGCTTTCAATAAAAACTTTGTTAATGTAGTTCCAATAAAATTATACACCTTTTGTAATAATTTATTCTTTGCAAAACCTGCACTATCTAAATCAACTTGTTCTAAAATATTATGTAGTAAAACAATTGAAGGAATTCTTTTTAATTTAAAAATCATAGGTAATAATAAACCTAAAGCTGCTGGAATTTTTTTATCACCAAACTTCATAAATTGAAGGTTAAATAATACGGCATCTGGTTTTTCTTCATTTATTGCTTTATAAATGCTTAGTACATTTTTATAGCTATTAAATTTCCAACTATCTTTTACTGTAATTTTACAATTATTAGTCTCAAAATCAAGTTGTTTTTCTTCTTCTGTATGATCTGTTATTAATACTATTTCGCTTACTTCTTCTTTTTGAGCGAAGTGTTTTACTAAATGATAACCATACTCTGTTAAAGTTACTTTGCTAGGTGGAAATGCTGTTACTATTGCTATTTTCATAATTTAATATTTTTTGTTCTGTTTAATTTCTATTCAAAAATAATGAGAACAAACAGTTTAAAAATTAATCTTCGATAAGAGGAAAAATAGTTTCGATGAATGGAAAATATATAAGGTTAAAAGAATTTTAAAATGGTTAAACTTTTTAAAATAAAAAAGGGTATTAAATAACTGCTCGGGGTTAAGCAATTTATCCAATCCCTTTATATAAACAAAACAATGTTTTTTTAATTTGTTCTAAATTTTAATTGATTGGATTTATGGTAATAAAAGAAATAACCTAATTGAAAAATCAACAATACAACCATTGCTATAATTTGCATAATTACAACTTGGTGTAAAGAGTTATGAAATGCTATAATTAAACCAATTTGAGTAGAACCCAAAACGGCAGACACGATTACAGGAATATACTTATCTATAGATAAAAAGTAATAGGCAAATATATTGGCTATTGCAAAAATTGAAGTTGCCAATGCATATTTCCATAACAATGGAGAAATGGAAATATACTGTTCTCCAAACATTAATTTCACAACAAACTCTGGGAATAAAAAGGTGAATAAAACTATAAAAGAAGATAGCACAAAAATATAACCAACATATTTTAACAATAAAGGCATGGTGTTTTTTCCTTCTTTTTTAAGCTGAATTACTTTTGGTAACAACAACATTACAAACATCCAGGCAACAAAATAAACAACACGACCAATTAATGCTAAGGACGCATACAAGCCTGCTTGTTCGCTTTCAAAATAATGTTTTACTAAAATAATATCACTGTTGTTTATTAAAATTTGAGTTAATTCGTAAAATGCAGTTAACATAAAAAATGAAGTAATTGCTTTTTTCTCAACTAATTTCTCGGGCACCAAAGTAATTGCTTTCACAATCTTATTTTGAAACGGAAACAAACCAAACACAAAAGAAACTACAATTCCAATTGCTATAGCTACAGAGGTTGGTATAAAAGGCAATAGATAAATAACTCCAAGAGTAATGACTAATCTACTTAACATTTCAAATTGATAAGTAACCGATAATTTGTTTAAAACATCTTTACCTTGAAATAATCCTCTGTTAATACTCATTAAAAAGTAAATTGGTAGTCCAACAGCAAAAATCCAAAACATTGACGATGTTTGAGTGTGAAAAATTAATTGCAAATCTTTATGAAACGCAATTATTAAAGCGGCTAAAATTAGCCCTATAATTACTGCATATTTTGTTGCAAAATTTAAAAACGAATTTAATTTCGATTTTTCAAAAAGCACCGCATATTTTGCTGTTACTATTTGAAAAGTCATACCTACAAAAGACAACACTAATAACAATGTAATTAGTATTGCGGCATCAGAAAATTCAGCTGGACCTAAAATTCGACCTAACAACAAGTTGTAAATATAATTACCTCCGTTCACCAATAAAACCGATAACATAAATAATTGTTCTGGTTTAATTTTTATTGAAGATGTACTGAAACTTAAGATTGATGCTTTCATTTTTTATAAATATTTTAAAAAAGTAGGATATTGAAAAAGACTAGTATGTAAAAATATTTTCCTTTTTAAATAATTGAACTAATTCTTTATCGTACAAGTCCACAATAAAAAAAGCCTTGTTTTTTTTAACTGCCTTTTTATATAAAGAAGAAATGAATTTTACACCAGCGCTATCCATTCCTTTAATTTTATTTATAGAAAGTTTAATATATGCTGATTGATCAATAAGTAATTCGAAGTAATTTTTAATTGAGTTAATCGTTTGTGAGTTTAACTCACCATTTATTTCATATGTTCCCGATTGTTTTGTAATTGAAAGTGCCATAAATAATTGTTTTATTGTTTATACCTGATACAAATATCCGTTCAATCTGCCCGAAAAGTTGAAATTATTCGATGAATTGCGCTTTATTGTCGACGAATTATTAGCACTTTATACTTAAATTGCAATCACAAATAAATAATAAAAAGAGAATGAATTTTCTTAAAAAAATATGCTTTTCAATAGCGTTCATTTTTACATCTGTAACTTTTGCTCAAAACATGCAAGAAGGTTTTCAATATTTGGAAACTGGAAAATTTGATAAAGCTCAAACCTTTTTTCAAAAAATACTTGTTGATTACCCTAAAAATAAAACAGCGAATTTGTGTTTTGGTAGAGCGGTTGGACTTAACGGAAATGCCCCAAAAGCTGTTGAAATATTTACAGATTTATTAAAGGATTATCCTAAAGATCTTGAAATTCAATTAAACTATGCCGAATCTCTTTTATGGGGAAAGCAATTTGAAACAGCAAAAATTTATTATACAACACTAGTCGCCAAAAACCCTACTAATTTTGCTGCTTTACTCGGATTTGCAAATACATTTTCAAATTTAAAAGAATATGAAAACGCTCTTAATTACGTAAACAAAGCGTTGGAAGTTTCAGTAAAAAATCCAAATGCACTCAACTCTAAAAAATACATTCGTTTAGGTTATGCCAATGAATTTGTACAACAACAAAATTACGACAAAGCTATTTCGCTTTTAAATGAAAATTTAATAGATTTCCCAAATGACAAAGAAACCTTATTAAATAAAGTTAATATTTATTTAATGACCAAAGAAACTGAAAATGCTACTAAAATTTATAAGGAAATAGCAACCAATGCCAAAGACAGTTTACTTGCACTAAATGGTTTGGCTTTAGTTTCTCATATTGCCGAAAAAGATAAAAATGCTTTAGAAATAGCTACAAATGCATTGTTAAAATCGAAAAATGTAAAAGACTCTACTTTAACCAAACAAACTTTTGAACGTTATACTCAAGCGCTAATTTGGAACAGAAAATTTAAAGAAGCTGAAAGTAAAATAAATGACTTATTAGCTGATTATGGTAAGGAAAACTGGGTTCTTGCCCTTCGTGCAACCTTAGGAATGTATAGAAGCGACTTTAAAGAAACCATTGCCGATTATAAAGAAATATTAAAAAAAGATTCTCTTTCGTTTGACGGAAATCTTGGAAGCACTAACGCCTATTTTGCGAATGGAGAAATAAAAAACGCATACAAAGGTGTTTTTAAAACATTAGATATTTTTAAAAACCAAAAAGATGCAGTAGGTTTTCTATCTAAAATAAATAAAAATTACACTCCATATGCTGAAGAAAAATTGAGTTATACCTTTGATAATGGAGATAACGTTGCCTACTCTACTTTTACAAAAATAATGTTTCCAATAAATACCAACTTAAGTCTTTCTGCTAATTTTGAATATAGAAAAACCGAAAATACTATTTCCAAACACGAAGCCAAATCAAATAATTTCAATTTAGAAATGCAATATCAATTGCATCCTAAAATTATTTTTAAAGCCAAAACTGGTATTTCTCATGCAAATTCTTTTAATAACCAATACTCCCAAATTTTAGCAGAAGCCTTTTTTAAAATGAAGCCGCTTAAACTGCAAGATTTAGAAATTGGATATAAAAGAGAAGTCCAAAATTTTAATGCTGATTTAATTGACGAAGAAATTGCATCAAATAACCTTATCTTAAATTATAATATTAGTACAAATTTTAAATTTGGATGGTTTACACAATATTTTTACACCACTCAAACCGATGACAATGAAAGAAATCTTTTGTTTACATCTTTGTATTATAATTTCTTGAAAAAACCAGCCCTAAAAGGAGGAGTAAATTATCAATTCATCACATTTAAAAATCAAGTTCCAACTGTATACTTTAGCCCTGAAAAATTTAATGCAGTAGAAGTATTTATTGACATTTCAAAAAATGATAAAAAACTGTTTTATAGTTTAAATGCGGCAACCGGTTATCAATACATTGAAGATCAACCAAAACAATCTACATATAGACTACAAGCAAAACTAGGTTATAATATTTCCGATAGATTAATTACAAATATATATGGAACTCGTAGTAATATAGCCTCTGCAACGGCTTCAGGGTTTACTTTTACCGAGGCAGGCATTGTTTTAAAGTGGTATTTAACAAGAAAACCTACATTTATAAAAAATCTATAACATAAAAAAAACCGAAGTAAACTTCGGTTTAATAGGGGTTTCTAATTATAACAATATCAATTAAACTAACTAATTAATCAATAAGTATACCCCAAAATTAAATATTGTATCGTCCACATATATTAAAATTCGTTAACATATACCTTTTGTTTCGATAAATGATAGGTTTAGTATCGACCAATGGTTTTTAATCTGTTTTAAAATTCCAAACCTGTCCAATTGTTTTTCCTCCTTGAGAATCTTTAACAACTACTTTCCAATAATAAACTTTTGAAGATACAACCTCTACATTTAAATTATTTTCATATTGATTAGAACTCACCTTTTGTGTTGGTGGATTATTTGTCCCAAAAAATATATCATATATTAGAGCATCTTTATCAACATCACTAGCTGTCCACTTCAAATTTACTGAAGCTGTTTGCACTACAGAACTTAACTCAGGACTTACTAACACGGGTGAAAATGGCAAATGATTTTCAGAAGCAACTCCCTCTGTATAAAATTGAAAAGTTGATGAAAAACTACTTGATTCATTTTTACTATCTGTTGCTTTTACTCTCCAGTAATATGCCTTTCCTTTATCCAATGCAAAAGTAGTTGTTGTTTCTGTTACGTTAGTATTGTGTTCAATTTGTAAAAACTGATTATCTTCTGAAATTTGAATTGTATAATTAATGTCGTCTCCATCCAAATCTAATGAAGAACCCCAATTAAAAGCAACCGTGTTATCGGTACACAATAAATTATTAACTGGAGCCTTTAAAACGGGTGTAGATGGTGTTTTGTTTTCAGCAACTGGAATTGACTCTAAATCATTTTCCGAGCTTCCACAAGCTATTATTGCACTTACTAAAAAGATTAGATATAAATACTTTTTCATTTTATTGTTTTATAATTTTAATAACAACTGGCTTGTTTAAATTTAATTTTGCCATATAAACTCCCTTCGGTTTATTTTCTAAATTTAATTGTACACTTCCATACACATTAGAATAATTTTGTTTTGATATTAACTGTCCGTTCATATTAAAAATTTCAATAGCTACCTCTTCTTTTGTAGTTGGCATTGAAATTTGAAACATTCCATTGGTTGGATTAGGATATGCAGTAAATAAATCTGTTGCGTCTATTGTTTTTGAAAAAACACCTTCACAAGCAATATCTGATTTTACTTCAACCTTATCTCCTGCATTAACATCTAAATCGAATGAAGTTGATTGTGTTTTTAAAACACTTGTTCCATTTACAAAAACATTATATGGTGCAGTTCCTTCACCAATATCTATAGATACTTTTCCAGAAGTTATACTTGATTTACCGGTTAAAACACTGCCACTTAAAATTTCAATAGAATAGCAACTACTAACTTTTTCATTTAAATCAAAATCACCTAATATATTTAAACAAAAATTATAAACACCTGGAGATAAATTGGAAACTGTAATACCTTCTGTTGAAAAATTATAGTTAACTCCATTAATAATAGTTTCATAGTTGTAATTTTCTTTAGCTGAAATTATTAATTGCCCATTTTTTATATCTGTACAAGTTTCTCCAACTGCGGTAATATTAAAATTATCGAAAGGTAAACTAAAACAACCTGATGCATTAATATCAGCTCCATAAGGAGTATTCATACAATTATCAAGTTCATCTATTATACCATCTTGGTCTAAATCTTGAAGAAATGCAAACTCATTTATTTCTAAATTGAAGGCCTTAAATTGGTTAAAATCACCTATTATAGAAAATACAACGCCTACTATTTTATTGATTTTTATAGGATTACCCTTTCCATTTTTAAAATTCTTAAATGCTATGTTATATTTTTTTTCCGTTTCATTAGGTTCTATTTGAAACCGTAATCTGTCATTCCAATCTGTTAATCCTTCAGTAACTATAACCACTTCAATAGGTAAATTATTAATGGTTTTAAATTCTAAAACCCCAAACTTCTCCGCATCAAATGCCAAATTACCAGCAATAATGTTTCTAAATAAATTTACTACACCTTTAACGTTTCCTTTTACTGAAGATTTTCTTTCAATTTCATATTTGGTAGAATTTACATCAATAGATCTTTGCTGAACGTTAAATTCAATAGTTTTGGCATCGTCAGTTAAATAATCAATTCCCCAAGGTCCATCTGCTAAGTAAATAGCATCAGTTTGTAAAGAGTTTTCTCCTTTTATAGAAAATCCTATATCAAATAAATTTCCGGTTTCTAAAATTATTTGTTCTTCTACATTTCCCGACAAATTAATATTTTGAGATATATGCTCCGAATAAGATTTTTCTGTACTTCTTTTATTTCCTTCAAAATAAAAAGAGCTGTCGTTAGATTTATTTTTTATATCTAAATACAATTTTCCATTTTTATAAAATCCTTTTTTTACAAAAACAGAAGGAACTCTGTTTTCATTAGATAAATTCTCACTAGACAAATGTACGCTTGTAGCAGACTCCAAATTTGAAATAATTTTATCTGCAATAAAATGTACTTGACCTTTAGTACTTCCCCAAATTTGAAAATTCATATAATCACCAGCAGGGTATTGTTCAATACTCCAATAACTGTGTAATTTATTTTTAGTATTTAGAAGTTCTATTGAAAAATTTAAAGCATACTCTATCAATCCATTATCACGTTCAATCTGAAGCATAATAATTTGATGCTCTTTAACCATAGAAACAGTAGCATCAATTAATGAAGAACTATTTAATCTATCACAAATTACTTTTGAATGATCATAAACTTTGTCCGTTGTTTCAGTTGCCAAAACAGCGGCTACTCTATTATCTGTATTTCCAACGTAATAATCAACTCCAAATATTTGTATTGCATTTGTAACATTTAACAAATCTTCTGCGGTAGAGATATGTGCTGTTTCTGTAGTATTTAATCCCGATTCGGGAAATAAAGTAGCTAAATTAATACCGCTTTCATTTGATTTTCTTTGAATTCCTTTTTTTGAAAATTTAGATTGCTTTTGCTTTTTATTTAACTGATTATTGGTTTTTATTCTTTTAAAATTTCTATTAGCAATAAGACTTGCCAAATCTCCATTACTTTCCAAACCTCCATCATTTGCCGAAGTAACCGTAGTAGGTGGAGGAGCTAAAACTTGTAATTCTAAACTAGTAGTATCTGATTTAGATTGACTATTCGACAACCTGCTTGTTGTTGCTACAACTTCATAAGTACCTTCAGTAAATTCTGGAGCTAAAATAGTTAAACTCCACAATGTATTATCTATTACTAAACCATTTTCCACACCGTATGTATAACCATTAACGGTAACTGTTAAACTATCGTCACCTAACATAGTTCCTCCCCAAGTTCCTGTTATTCTTGGAGACGTATCTTCTGTAGTTAATTTATTTACTGTTGGGGTTAAAATTTCACCCGAAGTAATGTTATTTAGGGTTCCGTTAATAATAATTCCTAATTCTTCCCAAGTTTTATCTAAAACTCCTGGTTCTTTATCGTTTATTCCTCCAATATCTCCGTTAGATGTTTGGCTTGTTGAGGTAAAACCATATAAAGCAATTGCAGAATCACCGTTTATTACAATTCCAAAGGTATTTAAAACATAAGCTTTTATACTTTCTTCAGTAAAACCAAATTCTAGCCACGAATCTGGTCCCGCTCCATCAATATCTGTTCCTGCCGCATAATTAAAAATTCCAGCATTTCTATATGTTAGTTGCAATTCACCATTTCTTGTGCCATTTAACCAGGCAGTTTGTGAAGGAGAAAGTCCAGTTTTAGAATAATCTCTTTGATGAAAAGAAACATAAGGAGTTTTGTTTTTCCAATTAGCTTCGACAAATACGTCCGCAATCATATCTCCAGAAACATCTATTCCTAAATAAAAGGAAGTTAATGGATTCATTTCCGCCATTCTAGTCCTAAAATAATAAACATCATCTGTAATTCCATCACTAAAAGCTGTAGTCTCCTTTTTTGTTTCAACCAATGCGTAATTAGCATTCCCCACAAAATCCTGATCGGCATTAGACTGTTGATCGTCATTTGGATCAAAATTATCGCCTTGCATAATTGCAACCCAAGCACTATTTGTTTGTTTAACAATACTTGTGTTTTGCGATATACTAAAGTTTATAGTAAAAAGAAAAGCTAAAAGTAAAATTTGTTTCATTTAATAACATTTTTAAACAAAATTAACTTTCATTTAAAACTATTATTATCATATTCGATTAAAACAAATTTAGTATAGATGAGTGGTAAATACTTGTAGTTAAAGCAAGTTAAGGCGCTTCATTAATTCCGGTCTATTAGAGCGACTAACAGGAATAACATTATTACTTATTAACACACTATTATCTTCTATATCAATAATTTTTTTTGTGTTTATTATAAACGATCTATGCACCTTTAAAAACAAATCATCGGGTAATTTTTCTTCAATTTTTTTCATTGTAGAATGTACAGTATAGTTTTTGCCATCTGTTTTAATTAAAATATAATCGCCCTTTGCTTCAATTAAATTAATTGTTGCAAAATTTATTTTAACCAATCTTCTATCAATATTTACGTAAAGTTCATTTATAACTTCTGTTTCTTTTGATTTTGATTCAACATTACTGGCCTGAGAAAATAATGTTGCTTTTTGAACTGCTTTATCAAAACGTTTTTGTGTAACTGGTTTTACTAAATAATCTACTATACAATCATATTCAAAAGCTTCAATTGCAAAGTTTTTATCTGATGTGGTAAGTATTACTTTTGGTGGATTTTTTAATGTTTGAAGCAAATCAAAACCTGTAAAAGTTGGCATATGGATGTCTAAAAATATTAGATCTATTGTATTTTGATTTAAGTATTTAATTGCATCTATGGCATTAGAAAAACTTTCAACTAAACTTAACTTCTTGTTTTTGGAAATTAATTGCTCAATAATGGCACGTGCCATTTCTTCATCATCAATTATAATACTTTTCATAAAGCTTTTTTTTTAATATTGATTTATAAAGTTAACCATAACTTTTAAAATAGTATCAAATTGCGTTTTTGATTTTGTTATTTTTTTCTTTAATTCTTCTTCGTAATCAATTGCAACCTGATAACTTTTTTCAAGACCTAAAGTACTAATTTTATGTTTAATTTTATGCACAATTTCTGCAGCTTGTTTAAAATTCTGCTCTTTTAAAAAAGTTTCATAACTTTTTATTTCTTCTGGAAGTTCATTTTTAACTATTTCTAGCATTTTTTCTTCAAAAATTAAATCGCCTCCTGAAATTTCTTTTATATATTTTAAATTAGGTTTTTCTGTCATTTTGTATTTTTTGGTATGGTAAAATAAAAAGTTGTTCCTTTGGATAAATCACTAGTAAGCCAAATTTCACCACCATAAAACTCTATAATTCTTTTTACTATTGACAAGCCAATACCTGTTGTATTTTGCTCAACATCAATACTTTGAAAAATTTCAAATATTTTCTTATGGTATTTTTCCAAAATTCCTTTTCCGTTATCTTTAATATAAAATTCCCAAAAATGGTTTTTATCGTTTACACCAACTTCAATTTTACCATTAGTTTTATCAATACTTTTTATAGCATTTTGTAGTAAATTTTGAAACACTTGCTGCAATCTATATTTATCACCAACTATTATTGGTAAATTGTCATGTATAATTAACTGCACATGTTCTGGGATTAACAAAACTTCTCTTAATTCTGAAACTAAATAATGTATATCTACATCATATTTTTCAACTTCCGCTTTATCTATTGTAGAATAATTTAAGATGCCATTAATCATAGCGTCCATTTTTTCAACATTTTTTAATATTAATTGAAAATGGCTTTTACTTTCCTCATCAATTTTATTATTATCGTTTTCCAAAATCCAATTAACCAAAGAATCAATACTTCTTAATGGCGATTTTAAATCGTGCGAAACAATATGTGCATAATTATTTAATTCTTGATTTTTAAATTCTAAATTGGCAAGTAATTCTTCTCGCTGCTTATTTACTTTTAATATTTCTTTAGATTGCTTTTTAATAAATTTTGCCAAATCTACTTTTTCATCAATATCTAACTCCGTTTCTGAAGAATCTCCAAGCTTTAAAATTCTTACAATATAATTTAAGTTTTCAATAATTCCTTGTTGAATTTCGGCATCTTCCTTTAACTTTTTATTAGCCTGAAATAATTCATCTGAGCTAATAATCATTGCTCTTTGAGACATTTTTAACTGATCTTCATAATTGGCGTATGATTGATTTATTGCTGAAAAAAAATTCTCTAATCTTTTTTCATCAACCAAATCATCTGGAAGATGTTTTCTTATTTGTCTAAGTAGTAACGAATTCACTATTCACTAATTAATGTTAATGTCATTGTTTGATTGTGTAACTCACATGCTGTTTCTCCATAAAATGGCGCCATTTCGCCATAAGAATAAAAACCTGTTAACGAAGTTTGCTTACCAATAACATTTATTACCTCTTCAATTTCCTCCTCTGCTCTTTGATCCATAACTAGTTTTCGACCAATACAACTTACCAACAATGCTAATTGTGGTTTATTTACTCTTTTTTCCATTGCTAATTTTGCAGCTTCATATGCGCCATCAGCAATTGCATCTACAGATGCCATCATTAATTGAACTTTAGATCCTTCAGGTACATCACCTGCCAATATCATTGAATTATTTTCTTTATTTATAGATAAAATGGTTCTAACTACTGGTTTCGATTTTCCTTTTGGAGTTACATTTAAAGGGAAAAGCAACGATGCCTGAGGAAGCTCAGATGCTTTATCTCCCAAATATTTAGAATACAAATCTAATGCTGGTAAATCATCTATTTCAAATAATATGTTTCCCTCCGATTTTGTAATAATTCGTTCCGGTCCAAACGGTCTCCAACCTCCAAAACTTGCAAATGAAATTTCTAATGCATCTCCATAAAAGCCAATTATAATTACTTCTCCTTCTTTAGGATTATCTTTATATGATGCAAGTGTTTTTTCAAACCTTGCTCCATCTCCACACATTCCACCAGTTAACGAAATTTTATCATAAAAAGAAGATTCAATTCCTTCAATTAAAGCGCTTCCGTTTACAAAACTTCCTTCTGATAAAACAAAAACATGTTTTAAATGTTCTTTTGGCAACTCTTTAATTAAACTTTCTCCTAAATTTTTAGCATTTTTATTAAAATCAAAAATATTAGCAGTTTTCACAACATATAAGCTTTTTTCAAACTCAATAGCAGTTACAACAATTGATGTATCTAAAACGTGCTCTCCTATTATTTCTCCTGAAGTTGAACCAAAAACTAAATTTTTATACGGAAATTCTTTTCTTACATTATCAATTACTTCCTTGTTTTCCAATTCGAATCGTCCTCCAAAAACCAATACTAGTGGGTTTTTTAGGGATTTATTTTCCGATAAATATTCCCACCTTCCATTTTTAGTTTTTTTAGCTTGTACTACCTTCATATATTACTTTTTTATACTAAAAAAGAAAGTAGTTCCAATTCCTACTTCACTTTCGATCCAAATTTTTCCTTTATATAATTCAACTACTTTTTTTACAATATTTAATCCAATTCCTGATGAATTTTCATAATTACCTAAAGTGCTAAACATTTTAAATATTTTCTCGTGATATTCTTTTGGAATACCAACACCATTATCTTTAATTGAAAAGGTATAAAAATCTTCCGATTCGGAATAATCAACCTCAACCAAACCCATTTCTTTATCAATATAATTTACTGCGTTACCAATTAAATTTTGAAAAAGCTGCTGTATCCTTGTTGCATCGGCTTTTATAATTGGTAATTTTTGTTTGGTAACTACTTTTATATGATCTGGAATAAAAATAATGTGTACAATATCTTTTATAATATTATTTACATCAACAAGATCATAATTCATACCTTCGTCTTCAATACTTGAATAATTTAAAATATCACCTATTAGCTTATCCATTTTCTCAACCTTATCTTCCATTAGGTTTAAATTAACCAAGCTCTGTTCTCCTAATTTCTCTTCAAAATCTTCTTTAGTCCAACTTAACAAAGCCGAAATACTTCTTAATGGCGATTTTAAATCGTGCGAAACAATATGTGCATATTCATTTAATTGTTCATTCTGTTTTTCTAAACTTTTCAGTAATTCTTCTTTTTGCTTTTCTAAATTTTTTTGTTCGGTAATATCCAAATGAATTCCAATTGAACCAACTATTTCTCCATTTACATTATAATTTGGAGCGCCGCTTATAAGCCAATTCTTAATGTCGCCACTTTTAGATATTGCATTTACTTCATATGAATCTGAAATCCCTTGTTCTCTATTATTCATTTTGGTATAAAATACCTTAGAGCTTTCTTTACTTAAAATTAATTCTGCTGCTTTTTTTCCAACTAATTCATTTAATGAATAACCACTTAATTCACAAAAACTTTGGTTTGCAAATAAAATTTCGTCGTTGTTATCAACTTCGAGTAAACCCAAATTCATATTAGCAATTATACTGCTATATTTTTCTCTTTGAGCTTCTAAACTTTCTTCATATCTCTTACCAATAGTTATATCATCATAGCTCCATAAATAGCCCTTATAAACTCCATCTTGGAGTATTGGAATTCCATTTCTTTCAAAAACTCTACCATCATTTAATTCAAGCTCTTGTTTATAAACATCATCGTTTTTTTGTAAAACTAGATTATTGGTATTTAAAAAATAATCTGGTTTTTTAAAAAGGTGTTTTGCTTTTTCATGAAAATGAGATACTTTTTTTCCTTGTATTGCTAATTCATCATCAAATAAATCAAATAATGAACAAAACTTTTTGTTTACAACTTGAATATTCTTGTGATTGTCTTCCAATAATATTCCTGTTTGAAGATGACCTATTAAAGTTGATAGCCTATTTTCTGAATCTTTAAGTTTTTCTTTTGCCTCTTTTTCTTGAGTGATATCTTCAATTGTAGTAACATGGTATTTAACATTGTTTTTATTGTCTTTTACACCCGTAACAGAAGTTTTAGCCCAAACTATTTCACCTCCTTTTTTTACATATCTTTTGTCTAAAAAATAAGAATCTATTTCGTTATTATACAACTTATTACGTTTAACAGCTGAAACATCTTTATCTTCTAAATATGTAATATCCTGAAGTTTTATTGTTTTTAATTCTTCGTGAGAATAACCAAGCATTTGAGCTAAAGAATTATTTGCCATAATTAACCCAACGTCATCTTTCCTAGATAATGAAATTCCAATAGGAGAATGATCTACAATAATATCTAACTGTTTTTTTTGTTGCTCTATTAGTTCTTTGTAAATATTTTCTTGTGTAATATCTCTTAAAATTCCTTGGGCTGCAATTGGTTTTCCTTCTTTATTATAAATAATACTAGAATTTACCTGAACTAATTTATCTCCGCTGTTTTTTGTTTTAATTACAGCTTGATAATCTTTATAATAGCCTTTTTCGTATAATTTTTTAAAAGCTTTTTCTGTATATTCTAAATAATCTTCAGTAACAATTGAAGTTAAATTAAATGATTCTTTGCTTGCATCATAACCCAGCATTTCAACTGCGGCTTCGTTCATATTTAAAACATTGCCCATAATATCCATAACAATATAGGCATCAACAATATTTAAGAAAACACCTTCTAATTCCGATGTTTTTTGACTTAAAGAATCTTCTA
Organism: uncultured Lutibacter sp.; assembly: GCF_947495725.1. Classification (GTDB taxonomy): domain Bacteria; phylum Bacteroidota; class Bacteroidia; order Flavobacteriales; family Flavobacteriaceae; genus Lutibacter. Next base: position 234,999 of record NZ_CANLZZ010000001.1, read on the forward strand.
GTTTTTCGTTTGAAATTTTTAACTCTTGGGTTAAATTGTATAATTCATAAGATTTTTCTTCAAGAATCTTTTCTGCTGCTTTTCTTGCCGCCTTTTCTCTTTGAAGTGCTCTTTCTAATATTTCAACTTTATTATTGTTCTCCATTTTTTTCTGAAATTAGAAATAGAACCTCAGTACCATCCTCTTTCAACAATGTGTAATTTACAACGGCATTTTTATTATAATGCTCAAAAGTTTTTTCTATTAAAGCTTTGGCAAACATATACAATCCTCGGTCTGAATAATAAATCATTTCTATTGACTTATCATCTTTTCTATTTATTTTAAATGTAGGCAATTCTGCCCCAGGATACAATTTCCTCACTTCTACATGGATATGGTTTTCAACAGATTCCAACAAATTTATAGGCGAATTATAATAATTTATAATATCTGGATGTTGACGATGTAATACTTTGAAAAAATATAACCCATACGCATAAATTAAATCTTGTACTGGCATATTAACCTTTTCACTTAGGTTAGAAATTAAACTAAGCATTTCAAAAAAATCATATGTCCCAACCGAAGTATAAACACCTTTTGATTTTAGTTCTGATTTATATAAAATATAATCAACAGTTTCTAAACCAAATGTTTCTTCAACCATTTCCAAAAACTCTGTAAATACAATTCCTTTCATTTTAATTAACCTTTTATTAATTCATTAGCGCTCCAGTAGTCTAAAACTCTTTTTATTAATTCAACGTAATCGTTAAATTTAAGAGGCTTAATTACATAACCCGATACTCCAATTTTATAACACTCTAACATATCTTTTCGGTTATTAGATGTGGTTAAAATTACAGTAGGTATATATTTTAATTCATTATCATTTTTTAGAATACTTAAAAATTCTATACCATTTAATTTTGGCATGTTTAAATCTAACAAAATAATATCGGGCAATCTATCTTTTTTATACAAAATTTTCAATGCATCTTCTCCGTTATTAGCTTCAATTATTTTGTGAGGATAATCAAGTTTAGAAATTGTTCTATTTAACTTCATTACTTCAATCATATCATCTTCAATTAGAAGTATTGTTAATTTTTTATCCATTTTTTAAGAAATTTTATTAATTGAGAATAAATATCGTAATTATGTAGTGTCTTGCTTCTTTAATCTCGCTCAAAACAAATTAACTATCGACGAATGGTTGAAAACTGTCGATAAACGAATTTTAAAAATAGACTCTTTCTATAAGTATAAGAAAAGCCTTAACAAATTAAAAGTAAGGCTTTATTAAATTGAGATAGAATTATAATCTCATTAACTATTTTAAAGTTTTTAAAATATTAATTTATAAGAATCTTTTTTCTTTTTATTTTATTCTCACTTTTAGCTGTCACAATTAATATTTGAGTAGTTTTAGGCACATTAAAATAATGAATATTATTTCCTTCAACTGTTTTACTCAAAATCAATCTACCAAGCATATCAACAATTTTAACGTTAGTTTTTTCTTTAACCGAAGACAAATCTACAATTACCTGATTTTCATTGTAATAAATTAACGCCGATAAATCTAAACTTACCTCTGGTATTGATTCTATTGGTTTAAAATGAACTACAAATCTATCGTTATTATCCTTAAGTGTTGCTTGAAATTTATAATTCGGATTTTCTAATAAATTATGTAATGTTTCAGTTTTCTTGTCCTCCAATATTAAATAATTATAACTACCATAATCTACTTCTATGTTTAAAGTGTACTTTCCATCTTTACCTGGTTTAAACATTATTGGCACCATTGGATTATCAATGGTATCGGTTAAGTATCTAACAGATAAATTTTCTTTCCCAACATTTAAATAGGTAGAAGGAGCTTCTTTTATTGTACTAAAAAGTTTAGCTGCACCAAATTCATTAGAATTATGTCCAAATTGAAATAAAACCTCATCGAAACCTAAGCCTGAATCAGAAGTTATTCTAACTTTTACACTACTAAGTATGTTTGTACTTTTGCTTGGTTTCATCCAATTGCTCGCCCCAGTATGTAATCTAACGTTGTTGGTCATACTTATATTTGCGTTGCTTTCTGCTCTAACAAAAAAGCCTTGCATAGAAGCAATATATTGGTTAACAGAATTGGTACCTGTTGTACCCGAAGAGTTAAAAACTCCATAATTATTAGCCGCAGGATTCCAAATCCACATATCATAGCCACCACCAGAATCAATTAAATTTGATCGTGTCCATCCTGAAGATGACTTCCAATCAATTGCACTTGGATATGGATTACCTATTAAATTAAAACCTTTTAATAATGGATCAGCAGTACTATTAGCAGTTATTGGGTAGCTTATTGTTCCATTATTTAAATTACCTTTAAACTCATTTGTAGGATTCTCTTCTTCAACCGAATACAAATAACCTCTACCTGGAACAAAATTAGAAGCTGGATGAACAGTTGACCAACTTGGAGTTGCCGATAAGTTTGGCTGATATACCCAACAAGGAGTTGGTTCGTCCCAAACATATAAATCATATCCCGTTCCATTTCCATATGAACCACTTGGCAACCAATTTGAACCAACAATAGTTTGATTTGACACCGGAGATGAGAGTAAATGCCAATCCTCTGCATTTCCACTAATATATCTCTCAACTGTGGCTTGAACGTTATCTGTATTATGAATTAAGGATGCAGTTCCATCTGTTGTAGATTTTAATAAAAACCCTAAATAACCTACTGAATTTGTAATATTTCCATTAACCGTAAGTGTTCTTCCCCCCGCAATTGTTAAATTAGAAGTACTGGCCAAGTCTAGGTTTCTACCAACGGTTAAATTATTTTTTGTAATTGCTGAAGCACTCCCAGTTAAAGAAAAGTCATTTAATATTTGCATTGTATTAGTAGGTAACGACTTAATTCCTGTTCCGCTAAGAATTAAATTATTGTATCCTGTTGCGCCTCCATTTGGATTAATTACCCCTTGATCTGCTCCGTTGTATTCTATTGTATTATTGGTTGTGGAAAAATCAAGAATACTACTAGTCTGAAAATTCATTAAGTTTTCAATTCTAATAACACTATTATTTTCTGGCTGAATATAAGTTTCATCGGTAATTGTAACATTATAAAAATTAGTGGTTCCACTTATGGAAACATAATTAAAATCATCATCATACGGATGGTCAAAAACAACAGTTGCAGTTCCGGGAATAAAAACACCATTATTTACCCATGCATTTTCATTTCCAAAAATAGTAATAGTATAATCTTCCTCTATTTCTAAAGTTGCCCCGCTTGCAATCTCCATTGAACTGGCAAAAGCTGGTGAAATTGTTGGAAGTAAATTTTTAGACGGATAAAAATCTCCATTATTATCTGACGGTAAAGAACTTGGGTGCGGAATTAAAACAGGACAATTTTCCTCTGGAACACCACCATCCCAATTTCCTGGCAAACTCCAATCACCATCATAAGTTGGAGAACCATTTCCTGTCCATGTATGTAAATGCGCTCCAACATTAGAATAACTCAAACTCCACTGTTTAACATCTAATAAATTTGAAGTAGCAATATAATTTATAGCTGGCCCTGATAGTTGTATCCAGTTTTCACCTCCATTTCTAAAATTAAAACTGCGGGGATAAAACTTATCGAAACTATTTGGCGTAGTGTGTGTTTCATCATAAGCGTCCCAAAATACCAATTTAGATTCATCTGTTTCTGGGCTATGTAATTCATTATCTAAATAATGTAATTTCACAATCATACGATCCGTTCCTCCACTTTGAGCAAAACTATAAATTCGATTAATAGCATCGCTTCTCCAACTTGGAGAGTCTCCAATACTAATCTTACATTTTACCCATGTTGGTTTAATTCCTCCTGGAACATTTAAAAAATTTAAACTGGTAAATTTATTACCAAAGCTGTATTCAATTCCATCTAAAAAAGTATGCTGTCTTCTAACAATTCCTGTAACATCTCCAATACCCATTGTTATTGCGTTTTCTCCCATATCAATAATACTAGATGACGCCATGTCTAAGCTGCCTTTTGTTAGAGATGGGTTATTGCTCTCTAAATTCAAAAATCCAGTTATAGATATATCTCCATTAGAAATTACACCACCAGAACCATTTACCGTAAAATTGGTAATATCTCCAGCAAATAAGTTCACTGGCAAATTAATAGATGATGTATTTGAAAATATCAAACCTGAATTTGTACTACTAGCATCAATAGTACCTGTTGTTCTTATTGGAGAACTCCCAGAAAATGTGAGCGTATTATCTAATAGGTTTAATGTTCCTGAAATAGCATCTAAAACGCCATTAACAGTTATACTTTGATTACTTAAGGAAACACCACCCGAACGATTTATTGTTAAATTATTTACTTGAGGATTATTACTAAATAAATTATTATTAAGTGTTAATGCAGAAGCCCCCCCAAAGACAAGATTGGAAGCTGAATTTACTTCAATTGCTCCTGATGGATTACTTATGGTTCCATTAATTCCTAACGTAGAATTACCAACTAATAAATTCCCTCCTAGTAATTGTAATTCATTATTTACGTTTATGTTAGATATTAAATTAACATTTAATAAATTATCAATTGCTAAATTATCAAAATTACTCGAAGAAGTACCTAATATTGATTGCGCTAAAGTTCCATTAAATGTTACCATTCCTCCTGAAGTTCCTATAAACGTACCATTGTTTTCAAAATCACCTCCAAGTGAATGATTAAAATTACCAGTTGCAAAACTAGAACCGGTTTCTATAGTAGTATTACCCTGAACAAATATAGACTCTGCAGCCGTAACGGAAGTAGTACCTGAAACACTAAAATTACCATTTATATTCATTGAATTTGTTGGCATGGTTTTAGTCCCGCTTCCGCCAATAATTAAATTATAATAACCACTATCTCCACCAATACCATTAGGGTTAACAATTGTTTGATTTGCTCCCGTCCACTCTACCGTATTATCTATACTTGAAAGATCTACAATACTTGATGCATATGCTGTTCCAGCACCAGAAATTCTTAGAATATTTCCGGCAACTGGCTGAAAAGTAGTATTTTCAGCTACTTCAATATCATAAAAGTCTGTTTCTCCAGCTATTGTAACAATTTCATTAGGTAATCCATGATTAAAAAGCACTTTTCCTGTTCCAGGGTAAAACGTCCCTCTATTCTCCCAAGCACCTCCAGCTCCACTAATAGTAATGGTTTCAGAATTTGCTGTAATTGAAGCACCCAATGCTATTTCTAATGTGTTTGCTACCGCATTTGCAGTTGAAGTAAGAGATGGGTAATGGGTTAATCCCCCCGGAATTAAAACTTCCTCGGTTGACAACGGCACATGACTTCGAGTCCAATTATTTGGTTGTTCCCATTCGGTTTCATGTCCGGCTACAATCCCTAGCCATGTATTTTTTGTACTTAATGAATAGGCCATTGTAACTTCTGATTCACTCAAATTTTCAGTCACACTAGAACCCAATGGAAAACCTGTAATTTGAAGCGAATAATTTACAAAATCCTGATTAGAAGGTCCATGTTCATGCGGCGTACCTCCACTATAATTTATATACTTATGCCAAAATGTTAGTTGCGACTCGTCATTATAAGTCCCGTCTAGCTCTGACGGAAGGTAGTGCATATTAATCGTAGCCAATGATGAAGATGCATTCTCAGAACGCGCAATTTGATACAACCTTTTTATTTGGCCATTTGGTGTGTAACTAGCCCAAGTAGGTACTGTACCAATTGCTATTTTAATGGCTACCCAAGTTGGTTTTAAGTTGGTATCATCAAATGTAATATTGGTATTAACATTTCCAAAAGAATAACTTTTGTTGTTATCAAATATATGCTCTCTTCTTACAGTACCCGTAACATCACCCAAACCAGTAGTGGTGGCCAAAGAACTCATAAATAAAGTATTATTTCCCGTATCTAAACTTCCAATTGATGATGTTGGGTTTACACTTTGTAAATCTAAAATTCCATTTATTGTTAAATCCTGCCCCATTATTACACCACCAACACTATTAATTGTCAAATTTTTAAAAGTGGCTGTTCCATAAAACAAATTACTTGGTAAAACCAAAGATGAAGTGTTTCCAAATGCTAGGGAAGAATCAAAATCTGCAAAAATAAATCCATTTGTTTTTGAAACTCCACCATTAATATCTAATTGAACTTCACCAACATTTAAATTACCATTTGAAAGAATTAAGTTATTGCTTATTTCTATATCTGTTAACATTTTAACATTATTCGCATTGTTAATTTTTAAATTGTTGAAGGTTACTGGTGCGTCACCTAGTATTAACTGTTCTTTTATACCATTTAAAGTAATTGTATTTCCAATTGAAGTTGTAAACATTCCATCAATATCTAGAAGGTCTTCTAAATAATGATTAAATGCCCCAGTTATAAATGTTGCCGATGCTTCAACATGCGTTTCCCCTTTTACTGTTATCGAAGACAAAGCGGTTGCCGTTGCCGAATCATCCAATTTAAAATCTTTTTTTATAATTAAATCAGCTCCGGGCATTGTTTTAATTCCAGTTCCACTTAAAATTAATGTGGAGTAGGTATTTGAAGTAGTATTTGGAATAACTACTGTTTGATTTGCACCATTATATTCTACAATTGTTTCACCTGCAAATGTTGTATTTAATACCCCACGATCTGCACCAACTTCATTAATTATAATGGCTCCAGAAATTTTCATTGTTGTATTTGCAACCATTGAAAGCGTTGTTAGTTCACCAACATAAATATCATTAAACGTAGTATTTCCCGATATAGTTGTGATACCTTCAAAAGGGAGGTGATTTACATCATCTTTTCTTATAAATTTAATAGTACTATTTCCAGCATTAAAAGTTCCTCCATTATTACTCCAAGTTCCAATATTATCTGTTAGAGTTAGTATAGCATTATCACTATTTCCCGAATTTAAAATACTTCCTGATTCGAGTACAATTTTCATTATTTCTGTATCTTCATTTGAAGGTAAAGTTGGGTCGAAATTTGTTGTTGAAGCATCTGGAATACGTACAAACGAATTTATATCAGGAACCCCACTTGGAATCCAGTTTAATGAGTTATTCCAATCTGTACTATATTCTCCAATCCATTCCTTGTAGCTAAGTCCGGATTCGTCCATCGTAATTGGGAAGTAACCAAAAACTGATGGAAAAAAAGAGATGTTAACATCTGCTAATTCCAACCAATTTTCGCTTAAATTAAAGTTTGATCTTCCACTATCAACTGGAGGTGGTTGAAGTGAATAGTTTGTTGGAGTCCAAAAAGATAAATCTTCTTTAACATTTCCGTTAAGTTCAGAGTCCAAATAAGAAGCTCTAAAGGTAGCTATACTTTTATCTCCTCCAGATTGAATTAGGTCGTAAGATCGTTTTATTGGATCGGTTAACAGTCCCGAATTACCAGAAATTGCAGTACCTATTGTTACTCTTGCTTTTAAAAATGTAGGTAATGATAATGCACCTATATTAAATGCCGCAAACGTATTTTTATTTCCAAAAGTATAACTATTACCTTCTATAAATGAATACCTACTTATAACCCCTGTAACATCTCCATGTCCTTCTGTGGTGGAGTTCGGCCCCATTATTAATTCATTATAAATGCTATCATCTGTATAAGTTACATCTAACAATCCCTTAGTTGCTGAAGGATTAGAATTTTGTAAATTTAAAACACCTATTACAGTTAGATTGTTATTTAAAGTAATTCCTCCCTCTCCACTTATGGTAAAATTTTCAATTTCTGAGTTATTAAACAAAGAAGACGCTATTGTATAACCAGTAGTATTTTGAAAATCAACAGTATCAGATGTTTGATTAGCTACAATGTCTCCATCTGTTATGTTAATTGTATTTGTAGCAATTGTTAACGTATTTCCATCAAGGGTTAAAGAACCATTTATTAAATCTAAACTACCAGTAACAGTTAAATCGCCTTCTAAACTAATCCCATTTGAGCGATTTAATTCAAAATTATTAGTAACTAAACTTGGTATACTTGTATTGGCACCATTTCCTCCAATTATAATATTACTCGAATTACCACCTATTAAAGTTCCTAAAGTGGTTGTAACATTACCATTTATTGTTAAAGTATTTGCTCCAATTGAAAAAGCTCCATTGGTAAGCGTTAATTGATTTTCAATAATAATATCACCATCTTGATTTAATCCATTACTATTGTCAATTATTAACCCATAAATTGTATTTGATGTAAAATTTGAAGAAGTTAAATTTTGTGCCGAACTACCAGCAAATACAATTGTAGAGGAAATAGATGTAGCATCTATTTGGTCTAATGTGCTCGAAACAAGCCCATACGTTAAAGTTAACTGTTTGCCATTAAGTACAAACTTTTTATTACTTGTATTGGTTATTTTCCTTAACGTTCTATTTTGATCGAGATAGCAATCATTGGTGGGAGAAGTTGCAAATGTAATATTAGCTCCATTTGGTGGAACTGCTCCATTTTCCCAATTTGAAGGGTTTGAAAAATCATTATTTACAGTTCCTTCCCACACAAATGGAAGCGAAGATTCTAAGGCTCCAATTTTTGGTGGACTATCTCTAGTAATTCCCTCAAAATCTAATAAAATAGAACAATCAACTCCCGTTAAAATACCCGAAGCTATATAATCTAAATAGTTGGTACCTCCAGCATTTTTAAATATTGGATTAATTGATAAACTATTTAAATCTTGTCCTGAGACTATAGGCAATGAAGATTTATTAACTCCATTGTAAAATCCAGGAACACCACCTGTTCCTAACACAAAATAATTATTAAAATCTAAAGTAATATTTGTATTAGAAGAATAATTAAAATACGCACCGTAATGCAAGTTTGTACCACCCACAGTTGAACGAGCATTCATAAAAATATTATTTCTAATGTCTCTTGTATTTGTGGATGCATTGCTAAATAATGCATATGACTTTTCCGTACTTCCTGAAGTTATGTTCCCTTCAATATAAATAGTATTAAAATAAAGAGTATTATTATTTGTTTCAATACCTGTTTCATAAACACCGTATACATTAGTTGCCGTATCTCCTCCTAAATTAATAATGTTATTAGAATAAATAGTTGTTCCCGATTCAATTTTAAGACCATAAATAGATCCATTTGATGAACTTGGATCTACAGTTAAACTATGAATAAAGTTTTCCGAAACAACATTATTTCCAACGGTACTTCCTGCATAATACAATCCAATTATCGCTCCCGAAAATAATGTGTTGGTATTTGATAAATTATAAACTATATTTCCTTTTATCGTTTTATTGCTTGTAGTTCCTGTTAAGGAAATACCACAAACCGAAGCATTATTATTAACTTCTATATTTGCATTTGAATTTACTAAATTAAATATATTATTATTAGAGACAGTAATTGATCCTGCATTAGAATTAATACCTTGAACAACCCCCAAAGTACCAGTTGAGGTATTTGTTGTTCCATTTGTTAAACTAGAAATTGTATTATTTGAAATGGATATAACACCAAAACCATTATTGTAAATTCCATAAACAACTTGATTATTACTTGTACTAGCCGAACTTGCATTTATATTATTTGCAACTGTAGTACTACCAATAAAGTTATTGCTAATAGTTGTTGAACCCGGAGTTGATGATTTATTAATTCCAAAAATATTAGATGCAAATGCACCTCCATTAGCAGTTGTTATCGACCCTATGTTATTCTTTTGGCAATTAACTGTTCCTGCACTTAAAATATGAATCCCGTACACATTTAACCCCGAAGTACTACCTGTAACTGTTACTAAATTATTTTCAGTAAGACTTCCAATAGTATTTCCTGTTACGTTTCCAACATTTACATTTCCACCCAAAATTTGTATCCCAGTCCAGCTACCGTTTGCAGAATTACTCCAATTAAAATTTCGAATTGTATTGTTTTGAATTGAACTTTCAGAAGAGGTTCCAACATTTAAACTTATAGCATTAAAAGTATTGTTTGTAGCATTAGTTTTGGCCCAAGCGGAGCCGTTACATTGAGGACTAGATCCTCCAATAAAATTGTCTGAAATATTAAAATTATTTCCTCCAGTATTGTCTATTCTAATAGCATTATAACCTACTGCAGCTGTTCCTGTAAAAGGGAGTGTCTCATAAAAACTATTACTTTCTATAATCCAATCTGTTGTATATGTTGAAAGAAAAATACCATTGGATGCTATACCACTATTAAAAAAATTGTAAATATTGTTAGCACTTATAATGTTTCCTCTATTTTCACCACCTGAAATACCTGAAGAGTAAATGACATTAACAGGCCTTTCGTTTGTAATTGCCGTGGAAATATCATTATTTTCTATTGTATTATTATCATTGCTATTAAAAGAACTTGTAGTTGAAAAAAACAAAACACCACTTGAAGTATTCGTTTCAGAACCTTTAATTTCACAATATTTTATAGTGTTATTCTTGGCCCCATTTATAAATCGAAAAGTTGATGTGCCCGCCGTACTTGATGTACTATTATTAATAAAACTTAAGTCTTTTGATAAACCAAGACCGTTAACGCGCCCATCAAATATTACATTATCCGCTCCATTTAAATCTATTAAAGGAGTTGAAAGGTTACCACTAATTGAAAGTCCACTTTTAGTAGGGTATATATTTACAATAGCATATTCCGCAAGACCACTTCCACTAGCATTTAAAACAGCAGAACTTGTTTCTACTGTGTTATCATTTATTTTTATAGTAATATTCCCTCTATGTGTTCCTGTATTTATTTTATCAAATGCATCTTTTAAGCTAGAATAATAAGCTAATGATGTTCCCAAAGTTGCATTTACCTCAATAAAGGGTGGAGTATATTCTATCCATGTATTTTCAGTTCCGCTTTGAACTTCCTGCCATTTATTAAAAAATGTACTAACACCACTATGAAGCCCCATATCAACTCCAGTTTTTGTTATGTCTTTCGATCCAAGTTTTAGAACAATTTTATTGGTAGATTCATAAAAACTAACTTGTAAATCTGCATATTTCTTATCATTACGGTCAATTTCTAAATTATTGTATTCAATAGTAAATACCCTTTGGGGTGCATTTCCTGTAACTAAAGATTTTACCCAACCGCCATTATCACCTACTTTTGTCCCGTATACTCCCAGTCCAATTATTTGTCCAAGTTGAGTTGCTGCACTTGTTAAATCATACGATTCAGCATCTTGCCTTCTTGTGTTTGCAAGATCATCGAACCTAATAAAACCATTAGTTGTAACACTTAAATAATCATCTGTTGTGTAATTATTATCATAAATACGAAAGTCAAAAGGCCAAGAAATTTCCGCTTTTTTGTTATTACCACTAACAATATTATCACCTAATGAACAATCAATCCAGTTATAGGTAGTTCCATTACTCCCAGTAATTACACCATAATTCCAACTTGCCAACGGACCAACTGGAGGTGTTGTTCGTGTATATTCTATATAAGTGTTTTCTGTTCCGTTCTTAAGTTCTTGCCATTTATTAAAATAGCCATTCACACCACTATGAAGCCCCATATCAACTCCATCTTCTGTAATATCAAATTGTCCTAATTTTAGAACAATTTTATTTTCAGTTTCATAAAAACTTACCTGAACATCTGCATATTTATTGTCATTCCAATCAATCTCTAAATTGTTATATTCAATAGTTAATATTCGATTTGGAGAAGAACCGGTGACTAAATATTTCACACTAGAGCCACTTTCTGATGTATTTCCATCAGTTAGTGCTAAAGCAATGATCTGCCCAAAACTTGTATCAGCACTTGTTAAGTTATAATTTGTAGCATCGGTGTAACTTGTGTTAGCATCACCGTCTAAACGTATAAATCCATTAGATGCAATACTTAAATTACTAGTAGAGGTGTAGTTATTATCATAAAAACTAAAGTTAAATGGCCAAGGAATAGATGTTATCCCATCATCTTGACTAGGTGAGAATGACAATAGAGTTCCTGAAGAACTATCTATCCAACTATACTCAGCCCCTAATACACCTGTTTGAATGGCATAATTTGATGAAGCAACTGCTTGACCCAATACATTAAATTGAATAAATAAAAATAATATGAAAGCTAAAATTTTTGTTTTCATAATTACTTTTGTTTACGTGTTTTTAGTTCAAAATTTAAACCCTCAACTATGTCTCCATCTACCAATGGTTTAATTACAATATTTTGAGTTAACGGTGTGGCTTGATACCCTAACTTATCTAGCTGACTAGCATCAACACTCACATTGTAGTTTCCTGGTGGTAAACCCAAATAACTAAAATACCCATCAGATTCACTCAATACTTCAGCTACTTTTTCCCTTTTACTATTATAAACTTGAATTGTAATTCTTCCTTGCGCCTTTAAATTATCATTATTCTTCAGGTAAACCATTCCACTTACTTCTCCCATAACTTCAATTGGAATATCCACTTTTTTATATTGGTTTGGATCTACTAATATTTGGTAAGTATTGTGTTTAAAACGCCAAGAAATATTGTCTAAATCATTATTTGAAAATGTTACATTGTAATTAATAAACGCATTTAAATCAGAAATTCGAACAATAGAATCTTTTTCACTAATCATCGCTTTTCCTCCACTTACTCTTACATTTTTGAGTAACACTAATTTTTCTCCTTTATCTTTTTTACCATTCTGGTTTAAATCAACAAAGGGATAACATAAAATACCTCCTTTACCTAAGGCGGAATTATTACCACTTCTCACATAATTATCTCCACCAAATGCCAAACTTCCTTGCGCATTTTCTGAAAAATTTAGTTTATCATTGCTATAAGATGTAGAAAAACCTAATCGTGCATTAGGCAAATCATATCTAAAACTAAAAAACACATTATCTGTAGCATATTGAATATTTCGCTCGTAAGAAGCTGAGAAAGACATTTTAGACACTCTTTTTTCAATTTCAGCACGATAACGCATCATTTTATTATTGGTAATGTTATACTGAACCGATGGACGTAATATAAACCCATTTCTGGTTCTTCTTGAAAAAGCTAAAGTAGTACTCATAAACGGATCTCTATTACCAACCCAGTTAGAAGCTATTGAAGCATTAGCTGAATAATTTTTATACCTTCCTGAAAAAAATGCATCTAATTGATTAAATTCAAATACATTATATAAATATTGATTAAAACTTAATTTTGAATTAACACTAATCTTTTTTATTTTAAAGGGCAGCGATAAACGAAATTTTCTTTCTTCATTTGTATTGTTTAAAGTAGCTTGCTGTCCTTCAACAAATTTACTGTAATCAACTTCTAGAAAAGCGCTTCTACCTAAATTAAAATTTAATAATCCTTTTAGACTTACATTATGGGCGTATTCCATATTAATCATCATCCTAGAAAAGGGCTGAAACGATATATTTGCAAACGGAATTAAAGGGTTATCTACAATCCTAGATAAGTATTCTGCACCTCCACCAATGGTAATAAACCTATTAACTCCATAATTGATTTCTCCTCGTCCAAATGTACTATTATCTTCATCTTCCAACATACCTCCTGAAACATTATATTCTAGCACTTTAGCTGGCATTAACGTATAAGGAGTATTCATAATTTTTTCCTCAATTCGCTCTTCTCCTAAAGGTCCAAAATATTTCATTTTTAGAGTAGTATAACCATATACTATTGGAACATTAAATACATACAGACCAGAAGCGTCTGCCTCGGTATAGTCTACAAGGATGTCATTAATATATAATTCAACAGTCCAATTGGGCTCTGTATACTCACTTATAGTATAAGTTCCTTTGGCTTCACGTATGGTATTTGGAGAATTATTAAAACTTGCTCCAACTACAGGGGCTCCTAAAAAAGCAATCGATTGTGATCCTATTTTACCAATTTGAGCTTGTTTAATATAACTATTGTCATTATCTACCCAGCGCCAATTATAATAAAGCTGACGCCTATCAAGTTTTGTTTGATCATAATAATTGAAAGATATATTAGCTTCTCCAAACAATAATTCACTACCCAATCCTAAAGAAAATCGATTGTTAGTTTTTTCTCCTTCTTGCTGATTGGAAGAAATTGACCAATCAAGTGCTCCACCATTAAATAAATGATAATCTCTATCAATAATTTTATCAATAACAATTTCTTCCTTAGACTGCAATTTTGTTACATTTTGTCTTACTTTTTCAAGTCTTGCCTGTTTTACTAAAGGTAATTCAAAATCAGCTTTTAATATAATTGATAAAGTTCGAAAATTAAATAACATATTTAATCCAAAAGCCTCGTTTAAAATCCTAGTTTCTACATAAATCGCACCTAATTCCTTTACAATACCATTAACCGATTTAATTATATTACCATTCTTTATAATTTGCTTTGAATTAAAATCTATGGTATATTTTGTTTGTTCATTTTCAATAAATCCTTTTAATATATTTCGATCATTATCCACCTCACAAGAAATTCCTAAATTTTTAAACAACTCTTCTACATTTATGTAAACCAATTGTGTATCTGTAATTATTACATCGGCTTCAAACCTTAAATAACCACTAACTATAATTTCAACAGGAACTTCATCAAATTCATTAATTGGCTCTAGAGGAATTTCTTTAAAATAATCATTTGCACTAACCGTAATAAAACTGAGTAAAAAAAAACAACAAAATAGACTTAACTTAGTACATTTTTCATTTGATTGTAAAATATAAGAGGTTCCATATGTTTTTCTACCTCTCATCTATTCTTGCGTAAAAGTTATTGGAAAACTACCTGTATATTCTCCAGGAATAGCGTTTGCAGGCACATTTAATTTACCCCCAGCACGCAAAACAGTAATAAAATTACAATTAGCATCTACGGGAAATTCATCACCACTTACTCCTCTTTCTGTTGGGCCTATAACAAGTTCCAATTGACCACCATTACTTCCATTAATCATTACAGAATAATCATAATCTATAGTAACTCTTCTACCCTGACACAATTTTATTTCAAAAATAGCAGGTGTAACAGAAGTTGTATTTATTGAAATAACACCTCCTGTGGTAGTAACATTTCCTTGATAGTCTACTTCAATAGTGCCAGCTCCATTTACATAAAAAACTCCAAAATCTATTGGTTGGGTTGGTAATACTGTAATTTGTCTATCTGGTAAGGCTGGCTGAGCAGTTAAGTTATAAGTAAAAAAATAAACAGTTATAAATAACAACAAATGCAGTAATTTAAATGAGTTTATTTTTGTACTTAACATATTATTATGTTTTGTAAGACGACGAAAAAAGTAATATAGTAAGGCTTTTACAAGCTTAAACTAGCTGTTGCAAGTACTTTTTTACTTTCATTTTCTGTAAAAACTACATTAAACAAGCCTCCATCAAAGGTTACATTTTCTGGCTTATTTAACTTCAATTTCATTTTTCTTAAATTTCCAGGTGTATAGACCCCAACGCCTTTCAATATTGCTACTTCATAATTTGTATTATTAGAAGACACGTAATTTACAGTGAAATCTCCGTAAGCAGACATATTTCCATTACGATTTAAATTAAATAGCACATTGTATTTGTCATTTTCTTTAACCAATTGTAAATCTGAAATAGATACTGTTGTTGTATTTACACCTTTACGTATAATACAAGGAATTGAAATTCCAAAAACAGGTTTTAATTTAACAGAAAAACTAGAGTCTTTTTTTTTGTTCATCATTCCTAATGGGACTCTTTTTTCCTCAGCTCTAAAATATAAATGAGAACGATATTCTCCATCCAAGAGATCTTGACTTTTTCTAAGTTGCACTTTTACAATCTGCGATTCATTTGGAGGTAAAGTAACTTTACGTGGAAAAAAACGAATATTTGAGGAAGCCAACTGCAAACCTTCTTCAGCTGCAGAAATTATTTTAAGCTCTCCCTTTTGATTCATTTTGTATTCAATAAAAGAAATATTATATATAGCTGTGTCTTTGCCTGTGTTTGCAAGCGTTAATTTTTCAATATTATTACTTCCTCCAAAAATAACACGTTTAGGATAAATTAATAGATCACCTTGCGCTAATATAGGTCTCGCTGTAGCAACAAGAAAAAATAGTAACAGAATATACTTAAGGAAAATTGAATTGAAAAATGAATCATAAACCTGTTTAACCATATCGATTCAAATTAAAATTTTTGCATGTATTAAGATATACTCAAAAACTTCACAATAGAATCAAAGTGAAGTATTTGAGTGATAAATCTAAAAACAATTAGTTATAAGCAACTGTAACACTAAACGTACCTGTATAATCTCCCGTTGCTTGATCAGCCGCAACAGTTAATGTAGCTCCAACAGAAATTGTATCAGCTCCTGAACCATTAAGAGTTCCATCTAAATCAGCATCACCATCTGTAGCAGTTGAAACAGTAAACGTATTCACGTTCATTGGATCGGTACCTTCAGTTATAGTAACATCCCCATCAGCTGGTAAAGTAATAGCATAAGTATAACTAGCCTCTCCAGCAACTGAAAAGGTGGCTGCAGCAATTGTACCAAGTTGCGCTCCAGATTTCATAGCAGCAGGTATAGTTCTACTTCCATCAGTCGCCACTATTACATCTCCAGCACCCTTAATAATATCTCCAAACTCCAAATCCACACCAGCTGTTATAGCAATTGGTGCAATAATTGTACATTTAGCATTATTAGTAGCTGAGGCTGTAGTCTGTGCCATTAAATTGTTTGAGAAAATAGCTATCATAAAAATAGCTACTAAGTTGAATAATTTTGTTTTCATTGTTCTAGGGTTTAATATATTAAGACATTTAGTTGGCGAAAATAACAATTAATTAATTAATAAAACTGATTTTTATCATATTTTATATTAATCAGATACTCATTTAGTTATATAAAATACACGATATTTTAAATAAATGACATTAAAAAAAATTACAACACTCTGATAAAAGTCAAATTGTTTTAATTAAGAAGATAAAAAATTGAGCAATGAAATGAGTTGTTTCCCTCAGTACAAGAAAATATGCAAACCTATTTTTACAAGGCTTAATAACTTTCTTAATTTTCCTAATTTATATTTCTGAAATTACATCTTAACGTTTTTAGCCCTCTTCGAAAAGGACTAAATTAAATGCTATACTCTTGATTTTACAAGGTTTTCAAAAACAAATCTTGAAGTTGATTTTAGATTTATTTTCGTGATTTATGACAGCCAAAAACAATATTTTTTTCTTTTCTAACTGACATTTTTCATCTATTTATTTTTAAATATAGTTTTAACTACTTCAAAAACTTCTTTTTTATTTCTATCTATATCAACAATACCCCAATATTCCTCATTTGGTGTACCATCAAATGGGACGCCACTGCTATTTGGTGCCCAACCTCCAGAATTTTGCTCGTTAAGTTCACCTGCTTTCCACCAACCATCTGTAAAAGAAAAAACTGCCACTCCAGAACAAGTTTCGATATTATTAAATGTTGACTGCAAAATATTTTTTGTAGCATCAGCCTGAGCTTTTTCATTAACACCTTTTTTATAACCATCTTTTGCTATAGTCATAAAACTATCGGCTCCAGCCTCAGACAAATACATTGGCTTTGAACTAACCTTTCTCCATTCTATAAAAATAGACTCTGGATTATCCCATCTGTAAACATTCATTCCCCAAATATCTATATTAGTACTTAATTTTAGTGCCAAATCATTTGGCAATTCACCATGGGCAGTTGCAACAGGATGATTTTTATCTATTTTATGAATTATATCTGCGGCATTGTTAAGTGCATAATACCAATTTTTTATATCATCTTCAAACCATTCAGGATGATAATTATATTCATTTCCTAACTCCCAAAACAATATAGCTCTATGATTTTTATATTTGTGTATATAATCAATAAAAGTACCTGAAAGTATATCATAAAATCCATTCTGATTGTACCCAAAACCAACAATTAATTTTAGTCCTGCATTATCAATTTTATCTAAAACTTCAATATTATCTATGGGTTCGTAAACTCGAATTGTATTAATTCCAGCCTCTTTCATTAATTTTAAATCTTTATCTATAGTTTCAAAAGATCTTTTATCATTGCCCTTTGAAACAGGATGATAGCAAATTCCTTTAATTAAATATGCTTTATTTTTAACAAGTATTTGACTATTTGAAATAGTAACTTTTTCTATTTTATACTCGCAAGAAAAAAACAAAAAAATACTAACGGTTACGTACAAAATTTTAAGTTTCATATTATAAATAATAAAGATTAACAATAGTAGCAACTAATTCTTATGAATTTTTAACAATAGTTTTTTCTCTTTTAACTTCCAATTCTTTTCTTATTTCATGTGACCTCTCTTCTGTTATATTGTATCTCCAAACTAGGACAATGGCAATTAATGCGGCAACTATAGGTATTATTATATCTGCTAAACGTAAATTAGTAAGTGTTTCAACTGACTGAACCTTAATACTTTCATCAAAACCAACTAGTTGTAAAACAATACCACTTGTAAGCATTGCCAAGGCTGTTCCTAACTTCACCATCCACCAGTAAACAGCTCCAAACATTCCTTCTCTACGCTCACCATTGTTTAATTCATCTAAATCACAAACATCAGCTGTCATAGACATCATTAATGTAAACAAACCACCAATACCAAAAGAAAGGAAAGGAATAGGCATAAACATTAACCAAGGATTACCGGGATCAAAACCCCACCATTTTAAAACATAGCCAATAATTGAAAGTAAAGTTGCAAATATAAAAGCTTTTCGTTTTCCAATTTTTTCAGAAATTCTGGTAATAATAGGAATTACTAAAAACATAGTTGCCAATGCACTTAAAGTTCCAAACCAAGCAGGCCAAGAGCCAGCTGCTACTGTATCACCTTTAAATAAGTAGTATACAATAATAAAAAATGAAAACTGAGCTACAGTTTGATATCCGTTAAAAATAAAAAATGTTGCACCGCATAATTTCATAAACTGTTTATTTTTTACAGTTAATACAATACCTTTTATAAATTCTTTTGAATTTGATGCTAATTCGCTCATTGAAAGGTTTTTCAATTTACTTTTATCAACCTCCATTTCTTTATTAAAAATAGCGGGTAAAATTCCTAAAACCATACACAAACCTCCAACCCAAATAGCCATTATTTTAGCTCCTTCGGGTGCTGTTTCAAATATTGATTGATCATAAATAATTACCCAAAACCAAGGAGCAATAACCCAAGCCATTTGTCCCATAAATTGAGATACTGCCATTAAACGGGTACGTTCATTATAATCTGGAGTCATTTCGTAACCTAAACCAATTAATGGAGTAGCAAAAATGGTATAGCCAATATAAAAGAAAAGTGAAACTATTAAAAAATAAAAGAAATTATACATTTCAGAATCTTCAGGATTTAACTGCCACATAATCATATAGGCTACACCCGAAAGAACACTACCTATTAGAATATAAGGTTTTCTACGTCCCCATTTAGACTTTGTATTATCTGAAATAAATCCCATAATTGGGTCAGTTATTGCGTCTAAAAGTCTTGGTAAAGCACCTAATAATCCTGCTAAAACTGGATTCATACCTAACGACATTACTAAAACAACCATAAAAACACCTAATGCTGCTGGAAATAATTGATTGGCTAAATGTCCAGATCCAAACGCAACTTTTTGGCCTAGTGAGACTTTATCTTCTGGTGCTGTTGTGTAATTTGTCATTTTAATTGGTTTTGTTAAGGTTATATTGCAATACTATTTTTGTGGAGGTGTTAAAACTTCGCTTTTTAGCGCTTTTAAATCACCATTATATGTTTTTGAAATGTTTTGTCCATTTCTAGTTAATCCTTTAAAAGTATTGTTATCAACTAAATCCCAAATTGCATATTTAGCTTCACCTTTTAAATTTATTAACCCGAAGTGGTTTTCAGATCCTAATGGATTTTTTGCATCTTTCCATTGCTCGTCAAAAGCTTCAAAATAGAATAAAGAAATGTTTTCCTTTTTAGTCCATTCTCTCATTAACTTATAATAAGTACCTGCTTTGTATTCATCTGCAGCTCTTGATCCTGTTTCTCCGTAATTTTCATTCGCTAAAGTTGTCCAACCAGACTCACCAATATGAATAGTTTTAGTAGAATCTATACTTTTTATATAATTTGAAACATCTCGAAATTGTTTTTTTGCAAAATCAATTGCACGCATCATTGCTTTTTCAACTTTTTCTTCTTCATATAAGTTTTGTTCTTCAACTGGAACATTCCAAAATTGTGGATTGTAGAAAGAATTATGCATAGGATAAGTGTGCATAGAAACATAATCAACTGCTTTAACCAATGCTTCTAAATCTGGTGTATGGTAACTTGGATCTCCTCCACCCCATGATAAAAAATCATCAGAACTTGTTATCCATAAATCTTTTGGAAGTTCTCCTTGCTGTTTTAATTCTTGCAAATGGTTTACCCACTTTAAAATTACATTTGGTTGTACAAAATAACTAGTTGCCCAACGAACCATTGCTTCGTTACCAACCGCAATAATTTTTACTATTTTAGGATATTGTTTTGCCAATGCTACTGCTGTTGCAATTTCTACAGCGTTTCTATCGCTTTCTTGATAATGATCTGGTTCTAAATCTGTAAATGCATTTTTACAATCTATCCAAGCGCCAAGCATTACATACATTTCAAAATTTGGATCTTCTTTTTTCAATTCTGAAATAGCTTTTAACAAGTTTGAAGCTTGTGCCAAATGAACATTATAGGTTCTTAAAATTTTAACACCCATAACATTTAATAACTTCATATCTTCTTTTAGTTCCTCAATTGTTGGCTGAATATCGCGTGTATTTTCTCTGTATCCACCATAAGAAATTGCTAAATATTCGGGGTTTCCCAAAATATCTGCTGCATTTAAATCTTTTTTTTCTGATTGTTCTGAACAACTCATTATTAAAATTAATAGTAAGCCAAAAAGTATTTTTATTTTAAAATTCATAACTTAAATTTTATTGCTTATATGTTAACCCATATCCAAATGGAAATAGAGGTTTTATTGAATTATCCCAAAAATTTGGACCATATTTACCTTTATAATCTTCTACCGATTTTGGCCAAGAGTGTGGTAATTTCCCTTTAAAATTGTAATCTCCAAAAAGTACTTCAGCAATTCCATTACCTTCAGAACCCGGTAACCAAGAAGCTATAAAAGCATTTGAAACCTCCAACTCATTTGTAACAACAAGAGGTCTTCCCGAAATTAATACAGTTACCACCTTAACACCTTTTTCTTT
This sequence comes from uncultured Lutibacter sp., assembly GCF_947495725.1. Lineage (GTDB taxonomy): Bacteria > Bacteroidota > Bacteroidia > Flavobacteriales > Flavobacteriaceae > Lutibacter. The sequence goes on from NZ_CANLZZ010000001.1 coordinate 256,378, forward strand.
ATACGTTTTAATATACTTTTGATGCGCTTTAGTTAGTGTTAGTTTATAGGAGTTTTCTCCATTAATATCTCCAAAAAACTCAGCATAAGGCGTTTCTCCAACAACTATAATTGCAACATCTGCATCAAAATGTTTTCCTGTTGCGTCCTTATCATAAACAACAATGCCTTCTGCACTTTCTTTAATTCCATCTAAAATAGTAGTTGCCCCGTTATAATTTTCTGGTTTTCCTTGCCAAGAAATTGTCCAGCCTCCAGATTGTAATCCAGAATTATTAGCGTGTTCCCCAACAACCACAATTTTTTTCGTTTTCTTTTTTATTGGTAAAATTTCTTCTTCATTTTTCAACAAAACTAAAGACTCACGTACTGCTTGTTTTGCAATTTCTCTATGCGCTTCACTTCCTATTTTTTTAATAAAGGAGGCATCTGGAAAAGGATTTTCAAACAAACCCAAACGGAATTTCTGACGAAGAATACGTTTTACAGCATCGTCAATTCTTTCGTTAGATACTAACAAACTATCAACTGCATTTTTTAATCCATTTTGAAAAAAATCCAAATCTCCATCAACTGCCATAACCATATCAATTCCTGCATTGATAATTTTATATTCTCCAAAACGTGAATATCCTTTCCAATCGGAAACCACAATTCCATCGAAATTCATTCCAAGTTTTAATGTGTCAGTAAGCATTGTTTTATGAGCATGCATAGGAACCCCTTCAAACATATTGAAAGAAGCCATTACGGCTCCTACACCATTATTTACGGCTTCCCTATAAGGGTCTAAAAGTTTTTCACTTACTTCTTTTAAACTTATAGATGTATCTCCACCTTCAATCCCTTTATTTGTTGCACCATCACCTACAAAATGTTTTGCAGTAGCCATAACCGTTGAATTATTTGAAAGATCTCCTTGATGCCCTTTTATAGAAGCCCTAGTTAATTCAACCGTTAATTCTGTACTTTCAGAAAATGCTTCGTATACTCTTCCCCATTGCTCGTTGTATGGAATAGCCACACAAGGCGAAAACACCCAATTAAATCCAGTTGCTTGAGATTCTAAAGCAGTTATTTTGGCAACTTCTTCAACTAATTTTGCGTTATGTGTTGCACCTAAGCCAATATTATGAGGGAAAATAGTAGATCCTTCAAATGTGTTTTGACCGTGAACAGCATCCACACCAAATAATAATGGAATTCCTAATCTTGTTGATAGAGCTTCTTTTTGGAGTTTTGTAAATTTTGATTGCCATTCTTCAGCTGTTACTCCTGGTGTTGGCCCATCAGTATGAATAACTGAACCAATAAATTTTGAGGCTACATCCCCATCTTTTATGTCATAAAAATGTCGAACTTGTGTCATCTGACCTATTTTTTCTTCCAAGGTCATTAATTTCAGTAACGAATCTATTTTATGCTCTATAATTTCATTTTTACTTACCTCTTTTTTTTCGTCATTAAAACACGAAGTAAAAGAAAATACACAGACTCCAAGAACAATCACATTTTTAGCAAGAAGATTATAAAAAATTTTCATTTTTAGGCTTTTATTGAAACTACAATTTGTATTATTTCTCCAGTTCTTTTAAATAATTTAGAGCTAGTTTCAACATCTAGTTCTAGTTTATCTATCATTTTTGATTGCTCATTTTCAAATTCTACTTTTATGCTATCTTTTTCCGAAAATTGATAAATAATAGGCACTTGACAATAGGTGAAACAAAGCGAACCTTCGTTTAACTGAAGCTCACATTCTACTTTATTTATAGCTTTATAATTGAAAACAGAAGGTTTTTTTAAAAATTCATCTTTTCTCAACAATCTTGGATTGAAACAAACTTTTGCATCTTTTACAAAAACTCCTAGCTCTCCAAATCGACTTATAAAATCTTCTTTTACCTGACCGGTCATTCCAGGTTGTTGCGCTCCTTTTCCTCCTGGAGTATGTGAGTATGGATCCGTTGGAAACGCTCCATATAATTCGGGAGATTTATGAACTCCAATTCCAGCTTCAATTTCATAATAATGATCTAATAGCTTCCCTATTATTACCTCATCTTCTTTATCTTCCAAAGCTTTTAAGCAAATTTCCTGAACCGCCAACAATAGTTTAGAAACCATATGCCAGTAAATAGAACCTAAACCTTCGTAACCGAAAAATGTACCTGAACGACCTGTAAATGCTTTATGATTAAATACTCCTTCAAATATTTCTAAAGTATTTTCTAAATCTTTTTCAACTAAAGAACTATACTGTACTGGCAAGTTTTTTAATGCTTCTTTTAAACTGTTTGCATTGTTAAAAGTTCCATTAAAATGATATGCTCCAAATACATCCTTTTCAACAATCTGTTTGTTATTATCAGTAACTAATTGTTTTAATAATTCCGAATTCTCAACCTTTCCTGAAGGAATATTATTCTTTTCATTGAAACCTAATAAATTTTTATTTGGATATAAAATATAACTGTATTGATCTGGTCTAAATAATGCGCTAGCTTTTAAAGCATCCAACAATTCCAAAGCTTCTTTACCTTTTACATAACCCGAACTTAACACAGCAACTTGGCCTTCTAACATTTCGGACAAGTAAGAGATTGAAACCTCTTCATTATTTTCAATTGTCATTAAATTGTATGCGTGGTAAAGATTATCTGCTCGTTTGTTAGCTTCAATTGTTTGGTTGATATACTTCAATGTTATTTCAATAAAACCTAACAATTCATCTTTTGAAATATTTTCTTTTTTACTTGAAAATCCTTTTGTATAAATAGTTTCTCTAAAATCACTTCCTGCTTGTCCTAAACCATCTAAAACAGTTTTACGTTGCTTATCTGAAATTTTATCAGAAAGAATTCCTTCATTTTTAACCAACGTATCAACTACTTTTTTAAAGAAAACAGCCAATTCTACCGAAACTTCACTTGTTTCATTTGAAGTATTTTCAACTACACTTTCAAAGAAACTTAAAAAACGTCTCAAGTAATAAAGGGTTACCATTGAAACTCCATTTCCAACCAATGCGTTGTTTGCATCATTCCATTCTGGTCGTTGGGTATTCATCCAAATACCACCTTCTGGAATAAAATTCGATACTTTTGCTAAAACAGTAGCTAAAATCTTCTCAACAAAATTTACTTTATAAATACTTTTATTTTTATCTTTTAATAAAGCTCCGTCTACCCCAATTAATTCACGTTCTTTTTCAATAAAACTTTGCGCTTGATGATTAAAATCTATGGTATCTTTTGAGTTTTTTAAAATTTCTGAATAACTCTTAATAGTGTAAGGTACATTTGCATATACAAATACATTTTGAGTAAATAATTCGGCTAATTTATTTGGATAATATTTTTCGCTAAACTCTAAAAATTTCAACAAATAAATAATTTGATGATCTCCCCAATAACCAATATAACTCCAAGGATCGTCTGGCTCAATGGTTTCCCAATCGAAACCACCTTTAGTTACGCGGTACGGATTGTAACCATCAAAAGTTGTAGCATTTAAGAATTTATGAATCATATTTTCAATAAACTCTGGATATGAATGTGCTAACGCTTCCCAGTTTTGGAAAATGTCACGCCAGTTACCTTGGTAATCTAATATTTTTGAACCATCAATTTCACTTTTTGTATTGATAGAAAATTTGTTCCAAGGTCTACTAGGATCTCCGTGTCTTCTACTAAATTTTAATGGCATGTATTCTAAACACAAACGTTTAAAATCTGTATCGTTTTGTTCAGCAATTTTCTTCAAATAAGATAAAGTAAACTCTTTAGGAAGTTGCTTTAAATTTGCTTTTTGATTGCTATAAACTTCTTTATTAGCATTTGCTATATATGGAACAAAATCTGATTTTTCAATTTTGTAATTATCGTCAAAAATTCCACCTCTCATTATGTTAAAAAGTGTATTTGCAAAATGGCGCGTATTTGTTAATTCATCTGCAGTTAATTGAATTCCATCCGCATTACCTGTTAAAGCCACCAATTCTTTTGTTCCTTCTTCAATATCTTTTTCAACAAGAGCTGCTAAATTTTCTTTAGATTGAATGTTGTTTTTTAGTTCATTTACATCAGTAACTGATTTGTTGACATCTGCTATTGTTAACCAAGATTTTTTAGTTTCTAATTCAAATTTTGAATGAATAAAATAAGCTCCTTTTTCAGCTTTTATATCTGTTTCTTGTTGAATATCTTTACCTTTTCTAAAACTATCTAATTGTAGTGAAGAAACTAAATAGGTTGGATTTTTAACACCTAAAGACCAAACCATATTCGCTTTTAAAGCTTCGCTTGGCTCTGCTTTATCAACAATAATTGCACTTAAGGCATAAATTCCTACTCCTTCTTTTGTATTTAGTTCGCTGCGTTTGTATGCATCTACTAAATTACTAGATGCATTTTGTAAAGCATCTCCAACTCCATAAGGTAAAATGTTTTGCAATCCATCTATTAACTCAACTTTTTTAGCTGAATTTGAATTGTTTTCAAAAGTAGATTTTTTAACAAAACCATATTTTTCTGAAGAGTTCCAACTGTATTTAAACGTTAAACCTAAATCTTCGTTTATTTCTTCAAAAATTACTTTGTTTCCATAGCTATTCTTGTATAAATTTCTTTTAATTTTATAAGCACCTTCGTACTTACTTGAGAATGGTTCCCATAAATACGTTTTATTATTTGATTGAACTTTTAAAATAGTTTTGCTCCCTGTAATTTCAGCGAACTCGGTAATTTTATCATCGGTATAATATGGAAATAATGCAAATTGCGCATTTTTTCTACCCGCTGTTAATCCTCCATTACTCGATATAAACATCCAATGATTTGAGTAGCTTACAATGCTCATAAAAAACGGACGCATTTCATTTACATTTGAAATTTTGTAATAACTTTCATCACCTATTTTCACAGAAGTTCCTTTAACTTCATTTTCATTAAAAGAAACCGGTGTTTTTCCTATAAATAATTCGTTTTGCTTATTCATTACGATAATTTTATTCTAAACTTTTTTTGATTTTTTTTGATTTTTTTGGATTTAGACTCTACGACTTTAATAATAACTCTTCAAGTTCTTCTAAACTTTTACCTTTTGTTTCAACAACATATTTCAATACAAAAACTAACGATAAGGTTGCCATTACTGCGTAAATTGCAAATGTTCCAGTAGGACCTAAATTAGATAACTCCCAAGGAAAAAATTGAGTAACTGAAAAACTCACTAGCGAATTAAAAAAGCCAACAATAGAAATGGCAATTCCTTTAACTTTTCCTGGGAAAATTTCTGATAACATAGTCCACATTACAGGACCTAAAGAAATAGCAAATGCAGCTACATATAGCAGAATTGCAACTAAAACCAATGTTGCATTTACATGTATAAAACTCTTCACATTGTTTTGTTTAAATGCTATAAAATCTTCTTTCAATAGCAATGGTTCAATTGCGTTAAATAATTCATTTTGCGATGTATATGTTTGCCCTTCTAAATGTGATATTTCTGTTTTAATATGAACGTTTTCAATTTTTTCGATAGAAGAATTATTTATGGTATAGGTTGCATTATTAAAAGCAATTGTAGCCATTGACAATGCAATTGCCATTGTAAATGTTCCAATAATTAATAATGGTTTTCTTCCCAATTTATCAATAAGCCAAATAGCTACCAACGTAAAAACCAAATTAGTTAACCCAACTACTATTGCTTGTAAAAATGACGAATCGGCACTTCCACCAGCCTGTTCAAAAATGGTAGGTGCATAATAGAAAATAGCGTTAATTCCTGTTATTTGTTGAAAAAAAGCTAAACCAAATGCTATAATTAAAATGGTTGTCATTTTTCTACTAAACAAATCTTTTAAAGTCCCTTTTTCTTCTTTTTTAGCAATACCTCTTTGAATACTTTCTATGGTATCTTTTGCAAAATCTAACCCTCCTATTTTCTTTAATATGGATTTTGCTGATGACACATCATTATGTTGTATTATAAGCCAACGTGGACTTTTAGGAACTACAAACAGCGCAATAAAATAAATGAATGCTGGAATTGCTTCAACACCCAACATCCAGCGCCAGCTTTCAAATTCAATATCTTTTAAAAAATAGTTTGAAAAGTAAGCTACCGAAATACCAATTACTATATTTAATTGATTTAATGAAACTAAACTACCACGTAGTTTTGGAGGTGCTATTTCTGCAATATAAATTGGTGCAATTAAAATAGCTCCACCAATTCCAATCCCGCCAATAATTCTTGCGATTATAAATGATATATAATTAGTAGCTATTGCTGACCAAGTAGCTGAAATAGTAAATAAAATTGCAGTAATAATTAACAGTTTTCTTCTGCCATATTTATCACTTAATGGTCCTGCCAATAAATTACCTGCCATGGCCCCAAAAATAACGCAACCAACTGCAAACCCTAATTGCCAATCACTCATTTCAAAATAAGTTCTAATACCTGTTATAGCTCCAGAAATTACCGCACTATCAAACCCTAATAGAAACCCTCCAAGAGCAACAATTAAACTTATTAATATGGTGTATGATTTATTCATTATTTTTGGTTTAAAATGATTGACTGAATTGAATGTGCTGGCATTTGTAAACTAGCACTTTTATTATCTATTGTTAACATATAATTTATATCAACATTACCAGTATTTAATGCCACAACTACTAAACTTCCATTTTTATTAAGAAAAGATGTTGCACTTAAGTGATTTGCTGTAGTTTCAGTTGAAAGTCTTACTGCTCCGGGTCGAATAAATTTTGAAAAGTGACCAATATAATAATAGGAGTTTGTAAACTTAAGTTCTCCTGTTTTAGTATTTCCATGAACAGGTGCAAAACAAAAATTTCCAACGTGATTTGGACCCCCAGTTTCATCTAATAAAATATTCCAATCTGTCCAAGCAACAGTTCCATTGTTAAAATCGTTAATCATTGACTTTCCATAACGTTCAGCAAGTTTTGGGTCTTCAATTCTATTTAAATCAAAACCTTCATTACAACCTTCAGTAAAAATTAAATTCTTATCAGGAAAAGCTTCATTAACACTTTTTACATTTTTATACATTGGAGTTCCATCTTTCCAATCTTCATACCAATGAAAACCAGCTCCCCAAACATATTTATTTGCTTCTAGATCATTTAATATAATATTTACTCTTTCAAATAATAAATCTCTATTATGATCCCAAACAATTATTTTTTTATCTCCTAACCCTTCTTTTTCTAAGGTTGGCCCTAAATAATTTTTTAAAAAATCGCGTTCTTCTTCTGCTGTATAAATACAAGATTCCCAACGTTGAACCGCCATTGGTTCATTTTGAATGGTTAACCCCCAAATTGGAATACCTTCGGCTTCATAGGCTTTTATAAATTTTGCATAGTAATTTGCCCAAGGTTGAAAATATTCTGGTAATAATTTACCACCTTTTAACATATTGTTATTCGTTTTCATAAATGCTGGCGGACTCCAAGGACTTGCAAATATTGTTAATTTTCCATCTGTAGCTTCAATGGCTTTTTTAGTGAATGGAATTCTAAATTCTTTATCATGATTTATTGAAAACGATTTTAAATCAGTGTCACCTTCATTTATATAAGTATAACTTTCGGTTGAAAAGTCGCAACTATGAATAACTGTTCGAGCCAGTGAGTAACCAATACCTTTATCAACATTAAAATATGCTTCCATAAAAAGCTTTTGTTCACTTTCTTTTAATTTATAAAATGTTTCTGCAGAAGCATCTGTTAAAGCTGCTCCAATACCAACAAAAGTTTGATGTTGTTTGGAACTATTTACATAAATGGAAGCTTCTGTTTCTAAAGGCTGTTTAAAATTAGAGAATGGAATTTGTGCAGCCGTTAATTGCAGCTTAACATCACCTTTTGAACTAGTTGTATAAACTTCACTTTTAATTAACTCCCTAAAATTGTGCATTTTGGACGTCTGCATATTTGCATCTTTTGAAATTTCTACATTATTAGAACAACCAATTAAAACTTTAACTATTATAAACAGTAGTAATATTTGAATGTTTTTTTTAAGGCACATTTTTTCAATTTTTAATCTTTTCCCTAACAAAATATGATACTCCTAAAAGACCTTTTTATTTTGTTTTCAACAAATGTTTTTTCAATTAAAATTAATTAAAAGGTCAGATCAATTCATAATCTGACCTTTTTCACTTAACTACTAACTAAACTCAATATTATTGATAAACTTTTATATATTCCACTTCCATTGTATCTGCGGTGAATGCAGCATCAATGCTTCCTCCTAAAGTGCCTCCTATTGCAACATTCATTATTAAGAAAAAGTTCTCATTAAATGGTAAATCACTATTATTAGCCATTTCAACAACTTTTTCATTATCAACAAATACTTGAATCAACTCTTCAGTCCATTCTAAAGAATATAAGTGAAACTCACTTGTTGCATTTGCAATTGCTGCACTTTCACCATAACTAGCATTAACTGAATTTGTGTAATCCCACCAATGAAATGTTCCTAAAGTACTTGCTTTATCTCCACCTGTTTGCTCCATTATATCCATTTCCCCACATTTAGGCCATCCAACCGTTGGGAAGTTTTCACCTAGCATCCATAAAGCAGGCCAAGTTCCGGCCGATTCTGGTAGCTTTGCACTTATATCAACTCTTCCATATTTAAAATTATATAAGCCTTGTGTTTTTAATCTTGCGGAAGTATAACTTCCATCAGTTTCTTTTTTAGCTGTAATTTTCAAAACGCCATCTTCAACAACTACATTATCAGCACTATCTGTATAAGTTTGTTCTTCACCATTTCCCCAGCCTCCTGCGCCAAGATCATATGTCCATTTTGAAGGGTCTGGAGCACCTGCAGTTTCAAATTCATCAGACCACACTAAATTGGTGAATTCTGAAGCTCCTTGAACTGGTTTAGTAGATGTAAATAATTGATACCAAGCAGCACCTGATCCAGATGCCGTATTTTCTATAATTCTTACTCTCATGTAGTTTTCATCAATAGAAATAATATCGTAAGTACTTGCTCCAACGTACCATCCCATAAAACCACCATCTGAAATTTCGAATGATGTACCTCTATATGGTAATTCATTGTATGAACCTTCTAAAGCCGCTTTTGAATTTGATGGAAATATGGAAACATTTTTAACACCAAACATTGTTGTTGCAACAGTTTCATCGTGACATTGGTCTCCTCCAACACCAATGTAACCTGCATAAGTCCCTGGAATAAATGCTGGACCTGATGTTTGTTCAAATGTAATACCATTGGCCGTTTTTGTAAACACAAACTCATTATCATACATGCACCCTTTTTCTTCATCCCAAGCTTTAATGGCATTCCACCACCCTTCATAGGCAAATTCTCCATTTCCATAATCATCTGAAATTGGTCCTAATCCAACGTGTAAATCTAAATCAGCAGCCCAATACCATGTTTTGCCTTCACCAATAACACCTCCACTTAAAATATTTTCAGCTTCTACATCAGAAAAAGAGCTATATACTTTCACTTCTTTTGAAACAGTTGATGCAACACCACCAGTTCCGATTGCGCTTACAGTTACAGTATAGTCAACTTCTCCTACTTTAGTGTACCTGTGAGTTACAACACCTGAAGGAACTACTTTACTTGAGCCATCACCAAAATTAAAAGTATAACTTATTACATTGTTTGCAGTGGCTTTAAATGTTACAAAACCACTTCCGTCACCATTAACAAACTCTGGATTATTTAAATCTTGACCTTGAATTTCTACTGAAACTATATCTACATTAGAAGGTGCAATTAAATCTCCAAATTCTTGGCTGTCTTCTTCACAAGCACTAAAAAATAGTGCTAATGAAAAAATTGCTATTATATATTTTATATTTTTCATAATTCTACTTTATATTATTCTATTAATTCTTAATAATATCATCTATGTATATTGTATAGTTTGATGATCCATCTCCTTGTGTACCATTATCCATAATTAAAACAAGATTGTTATACTCAAGATCTGTATTAACTCCAGTAATAACAAATGTTAACTCTTCCCAAGCATTTGCAACGGTTGTTGTGGCTGTTATTTCTGCAGTTGCACTGGTATTTGGCCAAGGAGCCGCATCTTCAAATTTCATAAGTAAATTTAATCCTGCTCTAGGTGACCAAACTTTTGCAGTAACTGTAATAGATTCTGACAGCTCAAATGGCACGCTTGAAGTAATTTTTGATCCTGCCCAAGTTTGTCCGGCGCCTTTTATTAATTCAATAACTTTAGCAGAAGTATTTCCATTTGTATCTGGATTATCAATTACTGATATTGCTCCTCCATCAAATGAGCTCAATTCAAAATTAGGTTCAAAATTTAAAAATGATGCTATTGAAATATCATCTATGTATACAGTATAGTTTGATGAACCATCTCCTTGTGTACCATTATCCATAATTAACACCAAGTTATTATACTCAAGGGCAGAATTAACTCCAGTTACAACAAATGTTAGTTCTTCCCAAGCATTAGCTACGGTTGTAGTGGCTGTTATTTCTGCTGTTGCACTAGTATTTGGCCAAGGCACTGCATCTTCAAATTTCATTAATAAATTTAATCCAGCTCTTGGTGACCAAACTTTTGCAGTAACTACAATTGATTCAGATAACCCAAATGGTAGATTTGAAGTAATTTTTGACCCCGCCCAAGTTTGTCCAGCTCCTTTTATCAATTGAATAACTTTAGCAGAAGCATTTCCATTTGCATCTGGGTTATCGATAACTGATATTTCGCCACCATCAAATGAGCTTAATTCATAGTCGGTTTCAAAATTTAACGGCAATGCACCAGCTTCAGCTCCATCAGAGGCTTCTTTCCAAAAGTAAAGGTTATCTATAAACACCGTAACTCCATTTGAAACAAATAACATTTGTGTAATTCCCGATTTATCTGTAGTGAAATCGGCTAATGGAATATCAACTCCAACCCATTTACCTTCTACAATATCTGAAACAGTTTCTTCATCCTCTTTTTCAGGAGTTCCATCTGCTTGACTTGTATTAACAATTTTAAAACCTATACTTTCGGCATCGTTTGTCCAATAATCAAAGTGAACATATTCCATAGAAGAAATATCTGTTGGATTACCATAATCCGTTACAATTCCTGTATAATTTAAATAATCATATTTAAGAACATTATCCCCATCAATTACAAATGAAGTTAATTGAGTTGATTGACCCCATCCAGGATTCCATTCAGTTACATTAACATTGTTATAAGCATCACTAAATATAGAAACTACATCTGCTGCATTTCTAAAACGTGGTGTTGGCGCTTTTGCTAAAGGCTGACTAATTTCTGTAACTTCAAAATCAACTATGTATTCTGTTGTTTCAATTGCAGCACCTTTTGCAACAATCTTAATTGTATAAGTTCCAGGTTCTGCATAAATATTAGAAACTACATCTCCTATATTTCCTGAAATCGGTTCTGTTATGCCTTCTTCTCCAAAATACACATCATACATTGTAGCATAATCTGCAGTTGCTGTTACATTTACTTGTTTTGAAATTGCTTCATCATTTGCAATTTCAACCATTAAATTCATAGGAGCTTTAAAAGATACAACTAAAGGAGATATTACTTCCGTTTTTAATCCTGAAATACCATAGGCAACTATTTTTACATCATAGTTTCCTTCTTCGTATACGTGAGTAATACTACTCCCTTGTTTTATTGAAACAGGGTCTACTGTATTATCTCCAAATTCAATATCATAATTAACGGCTCCTATTGCATTTGGGGCAATTGTAACTGTTCCTGTATTATCTTGAGTAACACTAAAAAATGTTTCAACATTAGTTGGCGCAGTGGCTGTAGACACAAAGTCTAAGCTTCCTAACTCGTCTTCATTACAACTAATAACAGTTGCAATAATTAAAACGATACTTAAAAAATATTTAGTTATTTTCATTTTAATAATTTTTGTTAATAGTTTTGATTTTGAGCCCAATTACCATTTGAAAATTGAATTTCTTCTAATGGAATAGGAAATACTTCATTTTTATTAGGAGTAAAACCGTCTATTTCTTGAGCGGCTCTTCCTGTTCTTACTAAATCGAAGAAACGAAGTCCTTCTCCAGCAAATTCTACTCTTCTTTCTGCTAAAATGGCATTGTATAGGTTTGAACCTGTAAAAGTTATTCTATGGTCTTGATCTCCAAAAGCTCTGTCTCTTACTTCGTTTAAATAATCTAAAGCCTTTGAATCATTGCCTGATTTACTATAAGCCTCAGCAGCCATTAATAAAACATCTGAATAACGAATTGCTCTGTAATTATTTGGGTTTGTAAGTTTTAAATCTGCCGCAGCATTTTCACTTCTTTTTCTTGGAATGTATTTTCTGTTGAAATAACCCGTGTGCTCATTTTGTTTTGTATAAGTAACTTCTGGATGTTCAGCTACCCAAGCATCCATATCTAAAATGGTTACTTCTTTTCTTAAATCATCAGCTTCAAAAGCATCAACTATTTTTTGAGTTGGTAAATTAAAGTTGTTTCCTGCTGTAAAAAATGGACCTTCATATGAATTAGGTCCTGCAAAACCCACGGCTACATTTCCTTCAATTGCTTGCATATACCCATAACTTCCACCTTCAACATCTGTATATTGAATTTCAAAAACAGATTCAACACCATTTTCACCATCCATTTCAAATATTTCATCAAAATCTGCCACTAAAGAATAAGTTTGGCTATTGATAACTTCTTGTAATTTAGCTGCTGCCAACTTGTATTTTTCAATTGAATTAGATCCATTATTCCAAACATTTTCTGAATAAGAGGCTTCATACAAATAAGCTTTTCCTAATAATGCCAATGCGGCACCTTTTGTTGCTCTTCCTGTTTGCGAAGGATAAACATCTAAATTTTCTGAAGCAAAAATTAAATCTTCAATTATTGAAGCATATACTTCTGTTTCTGGTGAACGTGGAATTGTAGTTTCGTCGCCTGGAGCAAATCTTTTGTCTCCATTCATAGGTATAGCGCCAAACCATTTTACCAATTCGAAATGGTAATAAGCTCTAAGAAAACGAGCCTCAGCAATAATTTGATTTTTCCCTTCAAACTCAATATTATCTTTAAATTCAAGAATGTAATTACTTCTTTGAACTCCGGCAAACATCCAATCCCATGATTTTTTAATTTCTGAATTTACAGGTGTATGAATCATATCATCAACTTGTTGATAACCTGGTACGTCAGTAGGACTATTTCCTCCACATACTGTATTATCTGATGCAAACTCGCCCATTAAAACGTTAACAAAAGTTGTTTGTAAAAGGTCGTAGGCTCCAATAAGAGCACTTTCATATTCTGATTTTGAATTAAAATAATTTTCAGAATCGATAGAATATTCTACAGGTCGTTCAACAAAATCATCAGTACAAGAAATAATAAGGACTGAAAAAACTGTTGCTATAGTTAATATGTTAAATATATTTTTTCTCATTTTAATTAAATTAAAAATTAATGTTTAAGCCTAGCATATAAGTTCTTGGAATTGGGTAAAAACCATCATCTATTCCACCTCCTATTGGATTTCCACTTGAGGCACCCGGATCAAATCCTCGATACTTGGTAAACGTGTATAAGTTATTTGCACTAGCATATAAACGCAACTTATTAAGCCCTATTTTTTCAGAAATTTCTGAATCTAATGTATATCCTAATTGAATATTTTGAATTCTTACATATGAAGCATCTTCAACAAAATAAGTAGATAAAACATTGTTAGTTGATGCCGAAGTTGTTACTCTTGGAGTACTATTGGTTGATCCTTCTCCTGTCCATCTTCCTAAAGCATAATTTAAATTATTAGCGTCAATAGCTATACTTTCATAATTACGTACCATATCGTTTCCAACTGATGCAAATGTGTACATGGAAAAATCTAGAGCTTTGTAATTAAACTGAAGGTTTAATCCCATAGTTGCATCTGGAATTGGATCACCAATGTTAACTCTATCGTCTACATTTATGTTTCCATCATTATTGGTATCTACATATCGAAAATCACCCGGTGCTGATTCAGCTCCAAGATCCGCTTGCGAAGGATGTGCATCAATCTCGGCTTGATTTTGGAAAATACCATCTGTTTGATAACCATAAAAATAACCTATTGGTTGTCCTACTTCCATTCTAGATGGAGCTGGTTGCCCAATGCTAAATACACCTCCTTCAATAAAATCAGTTCCATTAATTTCTGTTACTTCATTTTTAAGGAACGTTACATTATAACCAACACTCATTGAGAAATCATCGGAAAAATTATTTCTATAATCAACTGAAAATTCGAATCCAGAATTTTTAACTGTCCCTGCATTAATTGTAGGAGAAGAAGCCCCTGGAGCAGCTGACCCAAGAATTCCAGAAGTTGGAATTGCAGGAATTAATAAATCGGCTCTTGTATCAATAAAATAATCGGCAACAATGTTAATTTTTTCATCAAGTAATTTCATGTCTAAACCAACATCAAACTTTCTCGCTTCCTCCCATTTTAAGTCTGGATTAGGAATTTGCCCAGTTGCTACACCATTTGTTAATTCTCCATCGAAAACATAAGTTGCCTCACCAGATAATTGAGAAATATAACCATTTGTTGGAATTCTATCGTTACCTAAAGTTCCATAACTAGCTCTTAATTTCATAAAATCTACAATTGATGATTCTCCATAAAAGTCTTCATCAGATAAAATCCAACCTGCAGTAAAAGAAGGGAAATACCCCACTTTATTTCCAGGTCCAAACTTTGTTGAAGCATCTCTTCTTATCATTGCAGAAAGCAAATATTTACCCATAAAATCATATTGCAATCTTCCAAAGTAAGAAAGCTTTCTTTCGTCATAATTATAAGAACCAACAGGTATAACTCCAGGAGCTGGAGCACCATTTGCTAATGAAATATCGGCATTGCTCCAAGTATTGTTTGGTATGTCATATCCTGTTGCATATAATCCATTACCCCATTCTTTAAAAATTGTATTCCCTAAAGTTCCAACTATTTTATGATCGTTTATTTCTTTGGTATAAGTGGCGTATAAATCAAAAGAATAATTATTATCGTTTATACCATTTTGAGCAACCGAACTTCTGGTTACATCAAATACTTTTCCCCCATAATCAACAATTTTGGAAAAACTTTTACTTTCACTATTTGAAGTATTAAAACCAATTGAACTTGATATTATTAAGTCTTCAAAAACTTCATAATCTAATCCAAAGTTTCCACTAATTTTTTTGAAATTATAATCATTATATGTATTTCCAATTTGAGCAAGAGGATTTATCATTTCATTTCCTAACCTTCCTAATGGAAATAAAGTATAATCACCATTCGAATCATAAGGACTTAATGTGGCAGGACTGTTTACTGCATTTAAAAGTACGGATGCGTTACCTCCTTCTGGTAATGTTTTTCTATTGAAATAGGTGTAAATTACATTCGACTTCAATTTTAATTTATCTGAAATTTCTGCACCTAAAGAAATTCTAGCTGTATTTCTTAAAAAACCAGATTTATTTCCTCCAATAATACCTTCTTGATCTAGATGAGAACCACTTACGGCATAAGTAATTTTTTCTGAACCTCCAGAAACAGAAATATCATGACTAATAATAGGAACTGATGTGTCAAAAACTTCGTCTTGCCAATCTGTACCTCTTCCTATTCCAGATAAATTTGGATAAGGAATTGGATCTCCGCCTGTTGCATAAGCTTCATTTAATAAAGCTGCATACTCGGAGGCATTTAAAACATCTAGTTTTTTTGAAGTCTCTTGAAATCCAACATATGAATTATAAGAAACTTTTGCTTTCGCTCCCTTTTTACCCATTTTAGTTGTAATAAGAATAACTCCATTTGCTGCTGTTGAACCATAAATAGCGGCTTGTGCATCCTTTAAAACTGTAATGGTTTCAACATCATTTGGGTTTAATAATCCAAGTTCACCAACATACCCATCAATAATTGTTAGAGGTTTATTATCTCCGTTTGTGGCAATACCTCTAATACGAATGTTTATATCGGCACCAGGAGCTCCTGAAGTAGTAGTTACATTTACACCAGATACAGTTCCTTGTAAAGCTTGTTCCATTTTTACTGGTTTCAAACTTTCTAATGTTTTACTGCTAACTACAGATACCGCACCTGTTACTTCTCTCTTTTTTTGAGTTCCATATCCTACTACAACTACCTCATCTAAACTTTGAGTGTCTTCTGCGAGTTGAATACTTAAATCTTGATTATTGTTAATTACAACTTCTTTAGTTGTAAAACCAATATAGGAGCATACTAAAACATCTCCTTTTTGTAAATTGGAAATTGTAAAATTTCCATCAAAATCCGTAGAAGCTCCATTCATTGTATTTTTTACAACTATAGTAACGCCCGGTAAGGGTGTTCCATTTGAATCGACTACATTTCCTTTTACTTCAAAATTTTGTGAGTATCCGTAGATACTTGCAAAACCGAGAAAAATTGATAATAAAAATGATTTCATAAATTGTTTAATTAAGTTTCAATAAAAGTAGATAGATAAATGAAGGAATTCTAATAATAGACCTATACAAAAAACATACAGCCACCTCTTAAATAAATGTTAATTTAACGCTTATTTCGGGTAATTTTGACTAGTTTTCAAGCATTTATAGAGGTTAATTAACCCATTAAAAACAAAAAATTATTGAATTCAGTGGGTAAAAAAAAATTCACTAAAACCTTGTAGTTAGGGTAATGTTGTGGTAATGTTGTGGTATTTTTTGATCTTGTAGCAGTAATTTATAACTCCAAAATATACTCTACAAGGCTTTTTTCATGAAGTAATGCCATTTTCTTACGTAATCTATACCTTTTTATTTCTACACTTCTTGCTGAAATATTAAGCAATGGTGCAATTTCTTTGGATGATAAATTCAATCGTAAATATGCACATAAACGTAAATCATTTGGAGTTAAATTTGGATGATGTTGTTTTACTTTCTTTAAAAAATCACTGTCTGCATTATTAAATGCTTCTTGAAACATTTCCCAATCACTGTTATTGCTTAAACTATTGTTAATAATTTTAATAACTGGTTTAATTTTACTTTCATCTTTAACTTTTAAAAGCTCATTCTTAATAGAATTTAACAACTCATTCTTTTTTATAATACTCATAGTTGAGGCTGAAAGTTCTCTAGTTTTACCATCAATCTCGTTTCTTAATTTATCATTTTTTAATTTCATGATAACTTTTTCATTTTCTAATTGAGAAATAGCAAATTGACGCTGTTCTTTTTCAAGAAGTTTTCGTTTTTGTTTATTATAATGCCTCTTGTATATATTATGAACTAAAATGAAGATCCCCAACAACAAAAATGCGTATATCATTATCATAGAATTTGATAAATACCACGGCCTTTTAATTGTAAAAGAATATGATGCTGTATTTTGCGATAATTTATTTCCTATTTGAGCCTTTACGCTAAAGGTATAATCTCCATAAGGTAAATTTTCAAAGGATGTATTAGATTTAGTAGTCCAGTTACTCCAGCTATTATAAAAGCCTTTTAATTGGTATGAATAATTAACTTCTTCGTACTTATTATAATTTGGCACTCCATAGGTAAAATAAAAATTATTTTCTTTAGACTTAAAATTCTTTTTAACATTTAATGCTTCCAAATTGTTTTCATTACCTAAGACATTACTTTCAACTGAATTAATAGAAATATTAAATTCATTCTCTACTGCCTCTTCTAAATCCAATAAAAAATACCCTTTTGAAGTTCCAAATAAATACAATTGGTCTTTTAAACGAAACATACTTTCAAATCCTGGAATAAAATTTCTTAACGAACTTGGAATAAAAACACTACTCCCTTTTAAAACATTGTCAATTTTTCCAGGAGAAAAGTAAACAATGCTTTTTTGGTTAAAACTCCACAATGTATTTGTAAATTCATCCACAATAAGTTTTCCTGAAATATATTTACCCGACTTTTTAAAACTGTTTGATAAAATGGTATCTAAAACAAACTTGTTTTGCTCTCTACCCATACTAAATACTCCTTTATCCGAGGCATAAACTAACTTATTATTATAATTTACAATACTCGATTTTAAACTTTTAGGTAAATTATCTACAACATTATAATGTAAAACTTCTGTATAATCTTCATTAATTGCAAGTCGTAACAGCCCATTATATTCATGATTTACATAAATCTCGTTTTTGCTAAAAACTTCAAAATACCTACTTGACAAATCAAATCCAGAAAGTGAATTTCTAAACTGCCATTTATCATTCTTTTTTTCAAAAACATTAAGCCCCGTGTAATTACCTTGCAATAACAAATCTCCATTTTTTATTGACTTAATATCCCACGCACCCATAATATTAGAAATTATTTCAACCGAGTCGTTGTTTACAATAAAAGTACCTGAATTATGTCCGCAAAATAACGTATTATCTATATTTTTTAAAAACCAAACTTGTCCTTTTGTTCCTGGTATAAACTTAAAATCGTCCTTATTATCAATTGCTTTAAAAAACAACCCTTGGTTAGTACCTAGATACAACTTGTTGTTATAAACACAAGAAGCATAAACCGATCCTAATTTACCCTTTAAATCGTTGTAAACACTAATTGGGGAATTTAAATTTATAACACTAATACCATTATCTAAACCAAGCCAAAGATTATTATTTTTGTCTTCATACATTGAAAGCACAGTGTTATTGTTTAGCCCTCTTTCTTGATCAATTGAAGACAAAATAACTCCATTCTTAGCTAAATGAATAATTCCTTTAGAAATGGTTCCCAAAACAAATGTTCCATTACTTAATTGAATACTACTATAAATACTTAAGTTCGAAATTTCTTTATTAGCAGGGATATCCCACTTTAAAAGACCTTCTTTTGATAATTTATAAATCCCTAAATTTTGTGTTTGAAACAAAAGTTCGTTTTTATTATAAAAAATATTGACTAAAATGTTTTCTTTCAAAATGTTATTATCAGAAAATAATACTGGTTTTCCGTTTTCAATTTTAAAAACACCTTTTCCAAATTTTTGAAAATAAATACTATTTTTAACCTTAAATAATTTTGGTAAAGAAACCTCGGAGTTAATTATATTAAATGATTCTAAGGTAGGGTTATAGATGTATATTCTTTTTAAAGATTGGAATAAAATAAATTTATCAAACTTTATAATTTTCCAAAAGTCTTCTTCAATTATTTTATCTTTTATTTTTTCGCTTATAGAGGTATATTCTAATTTACCAAATTCATTTCTTTCCCAATAACCAAACTCCATGTAACCACCTGTGTATATTTTACCATCAATTACATTAACATACCTTAGAATAGTTTTGTTGGGTGAAGGATATAAACTCCATCTGGCTCCATTATATTCTAATAATCCAGCATTATTTGCAATGTACATATATCCCTCATCACATTGTGAAATGGCCCAATTTTGGTTTTCACCACCATAATCTGTGTTTAAATAATTTTCAACCGGTGGAAAATCTTGTCCAATAATTGTAATAGGAAAAAAGAACAGGAAAAAGAAGTAAATAATTTTATTAATAAAACTCATTGTAGTAGCTTAAATTGGCTCTAATACAATATTACAAATATTAAGGGAAATTAATGAACCTCTAATAAAATAAAGCTTAAATTACCTCTAAAAAACAAAACTTTAACCAATAAAAAACATGTGAGTTTAATTAAACCTGCTTCATGATTAATTAATTCAACTTAATTTTAAGTTGTAAAAAAAACAAATAACAAGAAATAGTGCTTCAATTGTGCTCCTTTTTTAATTCAATTCTTTTGCTTTAGAAATAAATTTGTTTCCAGCACTTACAATATTAACCAAGACTTCGTTAGAAGAACATATTACAATAGAAGTTTTTTTGAATTCTAAAAAATTTTCAATCCTCGATTATTAAACTAAATTTTATTTCGGTTTCTAAAAGATCAATCGGAATTCCAATTCCTAGTTTATTCATTAGTTATTTCAAGTTTAGCACTTGCTAAAATATTATTTGAAGCTGCACCTACTAGTATTTCAAACTGACCTGCTTCTATTTTCCAATCTTCAGTATCTGCATCCCAAAACGCGAAATCTCTACCGGTTAATGTAAAATAAATGGTCTGTTTGTCACCAGCAGCTACACTCACCTTTTTAAAGTCTTTTAGTTCTTTTAAAGGACGTTCAACTGAAGATTCTACATCGCGAACATATACCTGAACAATTTCTTTACCATCTACCTCTCCAGTATTTTCTACATCTATTTTTAAGTTGAGTTTCTCTCCTGCTCTTATCGATTCGCTTTCTAACTGTAAGTTGCTGTATTTGTATGTTGTGTATGACAAGCCAAAACCAAAAGCGTAAAGCGGTTCAATGGCTTTATGTTCATACCAACGGTAACCAACAAAAACACCTTCATCATACTTCACATCAATTATTGGGTCTATAATTCTATGGTCTTCATCCCAACCAGTATACAATTCTTTACCTTCTGGTATGTAACCATAACCTGGTGAATCTTCAAATTTCTTTTCAATAGTAATAGGTAATTTTGCGGATGGATTGGTAATACCGGCAACTATTTCAGCAAAACCTTTAAATCCAATTTGACCAGGATACCAACTATAAATTAATCCGGCAATATCATCGTTCCATTCACTCATATTTGTACCGCTCCCAGAACTAACTGATACTACGGTATTTTTATTTAATAGAGCTATACGTTTAATTTTTTCATTAATTTCTTCTGAAAAATCAAATGATTTATCCCATCCTTCAGAATCAAATGTTCCTGTGCTATAAATAACACGACTGAATGTTTTTAAGTCTTCATCTGTTGGGTTTTCAATATAAGATACTCTATCACCATAAATTTCTTTAAGCGCTGTAAATCAGGATTGGATGGAGCATCTGGGATGCAAGTTTTGCAATAACCTCTGTTGAGGGCGTAAATAATACCTTTTTATTAACAGCAAATAAGGCTTTTGTTAAAATTAGATATAAAAAAAAACGGTTTAGTGAACACTGAACCGTTAGTTTAACTGACTTTGCAATTAGTAGCGGGGACTGGACTCGAACCAGCGACCTTCGGGTTATGAGATTGAAGTTGAAGTTGACCTATTTTTCAACCATTTTACTGGGCTCCCGCTTTGTCAATTTTTAAAATCGTATACAAAAACGTATGCAGTTTTAGCTTTTGATTATTAATAATTTTGTTGTTGCAATTTACATAAAATTATTGATGTGAATCATTTTTTAAAATTAAAAAATTAAGTCTTTTACATCGTTTTAGATTTTAATCTTAATTGATAATTAAAATTTAAAAGTAAGACAATACAAGTACTTGAATATTATTATTAAGCAATATCACAGAATGATAAAGTGAAATATAATGTTAGGTCTAGAGTTTATAAAAATTAGAATAAACTAAAAGAACGTTAAGTAGAATCCAAGTTTTCCATATGTTAAGAAAGAATCAGATGAATAACCCCCTAATAACTATGTTCAAACCTTCCAGTTAATTGGTGGCATAATTTAGTTAAGTTAGTAATAAGGCATCCTATTGACAAATGATACAACACCTAAATCGTCATTCAACTGACACAAACAAATTATATCTTTTTTCAAACTTTATATACAAAAATGTTGACATGTTCTTAGATTAATTAGAAGTTTTTTTATACTTCTAACCTCTTTCTCACTTCCACTTTCTTATCGCCTCAATTCATCACTCTCAAAAAGAACTATTCTTATTTGGAGATCAATTCCTTAACCCTAATTATCCTCATTAGTACATTGAAACTTGCAATATTTAATGGGTCTAGGATTATCAAATTTCGCTTAATATTAAATATCAATGTCATTTTGACAACCAATTATTGGACAAAAAACACACCCTCTTTACAAAAATAATGCACTGAACAAAAACTGAACAAGACGTTTACTCCTTTCGTAGAATACTGTATTTCTAGGGCATTTAGATGCTTTTCATAGCACTCAACGAATAAATATATAATGTGACTGTTCAGTTTATATTGAGGATACACTTTATCAAGTTACGTTCTTAATTAGATAATTTTATCCTGTCTAATTATTAAATCCAAATATCAATATGTTTTGATGTCACCTTATTGATGTTAAAACACTAACAACTTAACCAAAATTATGAAAAGACAAAAATTAAAATTGATTAAATTAAATACCTTGCTTCTATTTCTAACTATAGGGATAGGCATGGTACATGCTCAAAGCAAATCCGTCAGAGGTATCGTTACTGATGAAAGCGGACTTCCTTTACCTGGAGTTACCATCCTTATTAAAGGGTCGTCCTCTGGAACAGCTACGGATTTTAACGGAAATTATGAATTAACTACCGATTCTAAGGACGTTCTTGTCTTTAGTTTTATGGGATTCTCTTCCAAAGAAATTACAGTAGGCAACAAGGCAATTATTAATGTAACACTTATAGAAAACCTTTCTAGACTAGATGAGGTTGTTGTAGTTGGTTACGGTAGTCAAAAAAAGAAAGAGGTAACTGGTGCAGTTGCCAAAATTAGTGCTGAAGAGATTATGGAAGCTCCAGTATCTGATGTTCTTGCATCACTACAAGGTAAAGTGGCAGGTGTTAATGTTCAAGCTGCCAGTGGTCGTCCCGGTGACGCATCTAATATTCAAATTCGTGGATTGGTGTCTCTTAATGGGGGTGAACCATTATATGTTGTAGATAATATTCCTCAGGAAGGTAATCCCAATATAGCTCCTGAACAAATAGAATCAATAGATATCCTGAAAGATGGTGCTTCGGCATCTATTTATGGTGTACGAGCAGCAGGTGGTGTAATTTTAATTACTACTAAAAAAGGTAAAGCCGGTAAAATGAAAGTAGATATTAGTACTTATACTGGTATCCAAAACATTACTTCTGGACCAGCGTTGTCAAATACAGCTGGTTATCTTTACAATAGAGAAACTACGGCTGAATCAGCTGGGGGTGAACCAAACACATTTTTCTTGGATGCCAATGCACTAGATTGGGATACAGATTTTATTGAAGAAGTAACAAGTAATAATGCACAAGTTCAAAATGTTTCTGCTAATATTTCTGGTGGGGCTGAAAATCTTACTTTTAACTTTAACACCAATTATTTTAAACAAGATGGTGTAATTAAAGGTTCAGACTTTGATAGATTAACCAATAGAATAACGGGGCAATATACTAAAGGAAAATTCAAGGCTTTTGCATCTATAAGTATGACCCAAGAAAATAGGAACCAAGAACCCTTCAATTTTTATCAGTATGGAGTTGGTCAAGCACCTCACAATAGACCTTTTGATGAAATAGTTTCCCAAGGTAATGCAGTAGTATTGGATGTTGATAATGAAGTGTTTTTTAGTTTCCTATCTAGGCAATTAGACAATGTAGATGAAAGAGAAAACAATAATTATAGTTTGGCTCTTAACCTAGAATATGAAATCGCAGAAGGATTAAAGTACAAATTAAATATGGGGCGTAATCAATTTAACTTTTATAGAAAGTTCTTTCAGCCACAATATTTAGCTATTGATAGAACAGGAAGATTAAATGAGTCTGCGTCTAGACTAAACGCATCTTTACAGGAATTTTACAATTTCGCCACAAGAGAAACCATAGAAAATATCTTGAATTATAAGAAATCATTTGGCAAGCATAACTTAGACCTTTTAGCTGTTATTTCTTATGAAAAATTTAAAAATAAAAATATTTCTGTTGGCGTATTATATGACGATATCGCATCCAATGATGTTCAAGTATTGTCAAATGGGGCGGAAGGAATTAAACCAACAGGTAATGATTTTAAAAATACTATTGCAGGTAAACTAGCAAGGGTTCAGTATAATTATGATGGCAAATATCTGTTCTCTGCAAGTTATAGAAGAGATGGCTCTTCAAGATTTCCAGAGAATAATAGGTATGCTGATTTCTTTGGAGTATCTGCAGGTTGGAATGTAAGTGATGAAAACTGGTTTGATGTTGAAGGTATCAGCTCCTTAAAGCTTAGAGGAAGTATGGCTGAAACAGGGTTTAATAATATTGGAGATTATAGGTTCCAACAGATTATTGAAACAGGAGTTAATTATCCTTTTGGTCCTAATGAAGATATTGTATTCGGTCAAGTTCAAAGACAATACAGTAATCCAGATGTGGCTTGGGAAACTACCATTTCTAAAAATATTGGTGTTGAAATAGGGCTTTTTAATAACAAATTAAATATCACCGCAGACGTATATCAAAATGACAAGGAAGATATGTTGATTAATCAACGCTTAGCACCATCTACTGGTACATGGCAACCATTTGCTGAAGGCTCCTATAATACAATCCCAGTTAATGCAGGAAACATGGTTAACAAAGGGATTGAATTAGGAATAAACTATAGAGATCAGATAGGTGATGATTTTAAATACAGCATATCTGGTGTGTTCTCTAAGAATTCAAATGAAGTTACAGAACTAGATGGTGTTACTAGAGGTTTTGCAAATGGCTTTATAAATGTAAATGTTCCAACTGGAGAAGCAACCACCTTTCTTGAGGTAGGTCGTGAAGCTTATGCTTTTTTCCTATTTCAAAATGATGGGGTAATTAAAACTGCCGAAGAATTGGTAGAATATGAAATGTTAGATAATTCTGCTGGTGTTATAAGTACTCCTCAACTTGGAGATATGCGCTATAAAGACACTAATGGAGATGGTGCTTTAACTGAAGATGATAGGGTGTATTCGGGATCAGGTATTCCAAACTTTGATGTGGGATTAAACTTTAACTTGGACTATAAAAACTGGGATTTAGCATGTCAAATGTTTTATTCTAATGGGGCAAAAATTTATAATGGTGGTAAGAATATTGCTTACACTTTTGGGCGTCATCAAGATCAAGTATTTCAATGGACTCCTCAAAATCCGGATTCTAATATTCCAACATTCAGACAAACATCTGGCCATTCTAATATTAAGCCGTCATCAGACTATTGGTTAGAAGATGGTACGTATCTTAGAGTTAGAACACTTTCTATGGGCTATACAGTTCCAGGGATGAAAAATCTTGGAATTGAGAAGTTAAGAGTATATATAAACTCATTAAACCCGTTTACTTTTACTGAATACAATGGATATGATCCTGAGGTAGGAGGTAATGGTATATCAAATAGAGGGATAGATTTCGGTAATTACCCTGTATCACGCCAATTCATGTTAGGCCTTCAATTAAGTTTCTAACCAAAAAAATATAACTAATGAGAACAATAAATAATAATTTAATAAAGTTAGCTTTACTTTTTGCATTTGTTTTTGCAGGCTGTAATGAAAATGAATTTTTAGATGAGCAAAATCCAAATTTTATCACACCTGAGACGTTTTGGAAGACTGAAGGGCAATTTCAGGCCGCTCTAGGTAGTGTATATGGTGCTTTGCAATACCGCTCCATTAGCGGTGCAGAATTAGTACAGGAATTTGTTTTAGGAGATATTGGTGGTACAGAATCGTGGTACAGACCTTTTGCGTTTAGAAATCTCGCATTTAATAATACTAGCATTCATGTAGTTGATAAGTGGGAAGAATGTTATGTTGGCATTTTTAGAGCAAATCAAGTTATTGTAAATCTAGAAACGGCAGATGAAGATGTGATGGACAATGACACAAGAGCATCTATTGAAGGACAAGCTCGTTTTTTAAGAGCATATTTTTATTGGCAGTTGGCACATTCTT
The DNA here is from genome assembly GCF_947495725.1 of uncultured Lutibacter sp. Lineage (GTDB taxonomy): Bacteria > Bacteroidota > Bacteroidia > Flavobacteriales > Flavobacteriaceae > Lutibacter. The sequence continues at coordinate 282,211 of NZ_CANLZZ010000001.1, forward strand.
ATGGGGGTGCTATGATTCATACGGATATTGCACGTTCAACTGAAGATTTTAACCAACCTCTTTCAAGTATTGAAGAGGTTACAAACACAATAATTTTACCAGATCTAGAATTCGCTGTAAATAATTTACCTGAAACATGGGATGGAAAAGATATTGGGAGAATAACTTGGGGTGCTGCTACAACCATGCTAGGTAAAGTGCACTTATTTGAGGAAAATTGGCCACAAGCTGCTAGTTTATTTAAACAAGTTATTGATTCTGGTATTTACTCGCTTACAAGAGATATCACGGATAACTTTTGGCATGAAAATGAATTTAATGAAGAATCAATTCTTGAGGTTAATTACTCTTTTGATATAAACTCTGGAAACTCCGGGTTCCCTGTAGATGACACGCCATTTAATACAGGTTCTGAATCAACTACATTATCAACAGAGCTTGGTCGTTTAGGTGCTGGTGGTTTTAATACAGTACTCCCTACGTACAATCTTCATGAAATGTTAGTTGATGATGAGGTAGATCCAAACAACCCAATCAATGACGAAAACCTTCAATCTAGAAGGATGTATGGAACCATTGCTCCACAAAACGGAGAAGGCCTGTGGTATCTTGAACCTTATGGCACAATCGGCGGATGGGGTGGCGGCCAAACTGCTTATGTTAAAAAACACTCTAACTGGTATCATTTACCAGCAGAACCTGCACAAGGACGTAGTGGTATTAATTTTAGACAAATTAGATATGCCGATGTACTTTTGATGTACGCAGAGGCCATTATTGAATCGAGTGGAGATTACATGACTGCTATAGAATATGTGGATATGGTAAGAAGCAGAGCTGGAGTTTATACCTTACAACAATACATGGATATGAACGGAGGAACATTTCCTCAATTACATGTGAGTAAACAAGTTGTGCCTAATCAAGTCAATGGAGATCGTCCTTTTGTTGCACCAAGTGCAGAAACTGTAATGACACATATCCGTCGTGTTGAAAGACCTTTAGAGCTTTGTTATGAAGGGCACAGATGGAAAGATTTAGTGCGTTGGGGTATTGTTCAAGAAGTCTTTGATGAGCTTAGAGCTGATGAAATTTGGCGTCAAGATAACTTAGCTGATATTCAAGACCCTACAGAACAACCATTTGTAATAAATGGTCAAGTTAGACCGGATTTTACTGTTGCTCAAAGTATTTATGACCCTGCACAACATGACTATTTCCCTATTCCAAGTACAGAGATACAGTCTAATGAAATTTATAATCAATAAACATGCTTATTATGAAAAAAAATAAATTTATAAAAATTCTCTTCGTTATTAGCTTGATTTTTGTAAGCTGCGGAGATGATTTGTCCGTTGAAACAATGGACACGAACCATAGAATAATAGTAACCTCAGAAATGGATTTTGAAAATAGAGTTTCTGTCAATGGACACATAGACTTTGGTGATATTTCAAGAGGTGTTGTTTCTAGACTATGGACTTTACCTGGAGGTACCGATGTATCTGTTATTGCTGAAAACGGAGAGAGTACCTCAACAGAAGATATAATTAAGGGTGTTTTTTACAAACCTGGAGTTTATGATGTTAAATTAAACCAAACGTTTGGCGGGGATGTTTACCCAAATGATGATAGTACACAACCTATTAATAGTAGAGTATTAGACACCACTATTGTTGTTACTGTGCTTGATTCAATTAAATCTACATTAAGATTGTACCACGTTAAAGATGATGGAACAACTGGAGATGAATTAATATTAGCTGATAATGCAGAAAATGAAGTTACCGCGAGTAAATATGTAAGGTTAACTTTTGATGCCATTGGTGAACCAGACGGTGCACTTTGGACTTCTGATGGTGGTAAACCTAATAGAATCCAAACAACCTTAAATGAAGTAGACATGAAGTTTAACTCTTTAGGTTCCTATGATATAAATTTCATAGCTTCAAGATTCCGCCCAAGAGATGCCGATACTATTTCCTTTGATAAAATCATAAAGGTTATTCCTTCTACTGATCCAGTTGTTTTGGAAGCTGTTAGGGAGAAAGATGGTTTTGTAGCACTTCAATTTAGTAGAGATATTGATGATACCAGTTTAAACGCTTCAAACTTTGCAGTGAGATTAGAAAATGGCGGGAACATTCTTAATCCTTCTGTAGAAAATGTTACATTAGATGATAATGAAAAAAACATTGTTTTACTTGAGTTAACGGGTGAACGTATGTATGATAATGATGTAGCTTTTGTATCCTATTCTCCAGGAATTCTTAAAACTGCCGACCAAGTTAATGCAGATGCATTTACCGATGCTATGTCAACAACCATTGATGCTAACACTAATTTTTACGAATCTACTGGTATCGACTTTGGGTTTGAGTCAACCACTGGTTCAGATTGGCCTTACCAATGGTGGGGAGGTATGTGGGGTGAATATGATATGACCATAAATTCTGATATGCCCCGTACAGATAACAATAGTATGTACATAGAGTATAGACCAAATGGAGGAATGATTATAGCAGGTAATGCCAATTTCCAATTAAATGTTGGTCAAGAATACGAACTAGGTTATTGGATATACGTTGTAGATGGAATTGCCAATGCACCTACTGGAACATCTGCTTCAGACATTAGATTCTATGCTAATAACTGGGCTATGGGAGATTGGGCAACAACTGTTTTCAGTTCTGACATGCCAACTGGTGAATGGATTTACCAAAAGTTTTATTTTAAATCTACTACTGATGCTGAAATAACTTGGTTAATTAGAGGGTTTAACGAACATAACACAGATACCCTCAAGTTCTATATTGATGATATGGTTCTAGCAGAAGTTGAATTAAGACCTTAATTGTAAATTTGAGTTAAAGTTAAGTTTGTAAAAGAGTTTGTCTAGGTCATAGACAAGCTCTTTTTTATAATTTGTCCTTTTTTAAAAAGTATTGCACCTTAAATTATTTCATCAAATACTTGTTAATTAAGAATAACAATGAAAAATTCTAAAGAAAACAAATGAATTTGATTCTATATAAATTCAACTCAAAAAAACTTCAAAATTATTTATAGAAGAGAATCTAAAGTCTGGTGCGCCATCATTATTATTTATAAACAAAAACAAGACTATTAAAACTTTATGAGATTATTATTCTTACTAATCTTCAGCATTCTATGTCTGTCTGCTGTAGATGCACAAATTGTTCAACGTGAAACCGATTTTAACTTCGATTGGAAATTTATTTTAAAAAAAGACACCATAAAACCTAAACTTTTTCCATTAAAAGATACAGATTGGAGAACCGTTAGATTACCTCACGATTGGAGTGTAGAAAATTCATTCGATTCTAATTTAGAAGGCGCAACGGGTTTTCTTCCAGGAGGAGTTGGCATATATCAAAAGCATTTTAAGACGCCATCTATTAAGGCAGAAACAAATACCTATGTGCTTTTTGATGGTGTTTATAATAATGCCACATTTTGGTTAAATGGTAAACTTCTTGGTGAAAATCCGTATGGGTACTCTCCAGTCTATTTTAACTTAACAGAAATCCTTGAAGAAGGCAATACTGATAATATTCTCACCGTGCATGTGGACCATTCTAGATACGCTGATAGCCGCTGGTACACGGGTAGTGGAATTTATAGAAACGTAAAATTAATAACTGTTGATAAATTACATATTCCTATTTGGGGAACCTTTGTTACTACTCCTGAAGTTTCCGAGAAAGAAGCTAAGGTTCATTTAGAATTAAAAGTTAAAAATAATTACAATGATAACAAGTCTTTTACGCTATCAACTTCTATTTTAGATGCATATAACAATAAGGTGGCAGACGTTTCAAAAGATCTACATTTAGAATCAAAAACAGAAAATACATTTAACCATTCTCTAACAGTTGTAAACCCTAAACTTTGGGATATTCAAAACCCTAACATGTATAAAGCAATTACCACCGTTATTGTAAAAGGAAAAGTTATTGATAAGTATGAAACACCATTTGGAATTAGAAGTATAGAGTTTCATAAAGATTTTGGTTTTAAGTTAAACGGAAAAGTAACCGATGTAAAAGGAGTTTGCCTGCATCATGCTGCAGGTTTGGTAGGTTCTGCTGTTCCTAAAGGTGTTTGGAAACGACGTTTTGAAAAGTTAAAGGCCTGTGGAGTAAATGCCATTCGTACTGCTCATAATCCATATTCACAGGAATTTTTAGATTTATGTGACGAAATGGGAATCCTTGTTCAAAATGAGTTTTTTGATGAGTTTGAATATGCTAAAGACAAGCGTTTAAACTTCCACGATAGACATGATGACTATATTACTAGAGGATATGTTGAACACTTTAGAAAATGGAATAAAAGTGACTTAACTCGCACTATGTTAAGAGATAGAAATCATCCAAGTGTTTTTCAATGGAGTATTGGAAATGAAATTGAATGGACTTATCTTCATTACAGATATGTAACGGGTTTTTGGAAAAATCCTGATGACCCACAAGATTCTGGAAATTATTGGAGTAGTGCACCTTTATTTACACCCGATGAGATGAAAAAGCGTTACGATGAAATTGAAAAAACTGAATACAACTTAACAGAAACAGCGACGCAGCTTAGTAAGTGGACCAAAGAATTAGATACAACTAGACCAGTAACAGCCAATTTTGTAGTTGCACAAACGAGCATGGTTAGCGGTTATGCTGATGCTATAGATATTGCAGGCTTTAGTTACAGAAATAAAGATATTCCGTGGGCATTAAAACATTTTCCTAATAAACAAATTACAATTAACGAAAACCCTGGTACATGGGATGATTGGAAACAAGTTTTAGAAAACCCTGGTATTTTTAGTATTTTCATGTGGACTGGAATAGACTACATGGGAGAAAGACATGGAGATTGGCCCAATAAAAGTGGTTGGGGAGACTTACTGGATTTAGCAGGTTTCAAATATCAAGGATGGAACTATTTTAAAAGTATCTGGGTAAATGAACCTCATATTTCAATAGGTACAATGCCAATGAAAAATTCAAGATTTAAGGCTAATGAAATATCTGGTCAACAGCTTCCTGAAAATGCTGATGCCGCTAGTAATTGGCGAGATTCTAATATTCATTGGAATTACAAAGAAGGTGAAATGGTAGTTGTTGAAGTCTGTTCAAACCATACTATTGTAGAACTCTTATTAAATGGAAAATCATTGGGAAGAAAAAGTATGTCTGAATGTCCAGATCGATTATTTCGTTGGATGGTGCCTTTTGAAGCTGGGACATTAACTGCAAAAGCTGGTTTTGATGGACAGGAAGTAATTTCTGAGTTGAAAACTACCTCAAAAGCTACTACAATAAAACTTACAAGTGATAAAAATATTCTAAAGGCCAATAGTTATGACGTTGCTCATATAGAAGTGCAATTACTAGATGAGAATGGTTTGAAAATAAAAACGGAAAATACAGATATAGAGTTTATTGTTGAAGGAGATTGCCGGTGGTTGGGCGTAGATAATGGAGCAAGATCAAATACTCAAGATTTTCAGTCTAAAAAAATCACCACTTCTAAAGGCAGATGTTTGGCAATTTTACAATCTAAATTTAAACCTGGTACTGTAAAGGTTACGGCGAGATCGGAAGGTTATAAAGATAAAACCATTAGTATTGAAATTAAATAGGCTAATTTATTTTAAGAACTATTTAGTTTAAAATTAAACTAATTGAAATATTAAAAACATGAACCACTATTTTTGAATAAGTGGTTCATGTTTCATTAACTTTAAATGGTTGACATAAAGTCAACAAGATTCATTCCTTTATTTAACTTTAGTTTTTTTCTTAATCTATATCTAGATGTATGTACACTCTCTATTGTCATGCTTAATAATGACGCCATCTCTTTACTTGAAAAACCTAGTTTAATCAAAGCACAAAGCTTTAATTCTGTTTGACCCAAATTTGGATATTTATTTCGAATATTTTTATAAAAACTTTGATTTATTGAAGTAAATCTAGCCTCAAACTCTTCCCAATTGCCACCAGGAGAGTTTTGAAAACTCTGAACCATCCTATTGATTGCCTTCAAATCTATTTCATTATTGTGAGAAATGCTCTCTTTAAGTTTAATTATAAATTCTTCTTTTTCTATTAATTGCAAAGAAGAAGCCACAAGCTCTCTATTTTTTAGCTTCATAACTTCATTAGTCTTTTCTTTCTCGAGCTTATGCTTTCTTCTAATGTTTCTTAAAAAAAGAACTCCATACATTAATAAAAAAACAACTACAACCCCCATTAATATATTTTGTAAAAAACCAATTCTTTTTTGACTTTCTAATTTTTCAATTTTCGCCTCTTTAAGAAGTGTTATCTCTTTTTCTTTCTGAAGTCTATATTTATCTTTAATTTCAATTAAATGCTTATTATTCTCGCTTCTTCTCCCAAATATTTTTTCGTTTATCTCCTGTTCCTTCTTTTTAAAATGATAAGCTTCTTTAAAGTCACCTATACTATAATAAATATCTGATAATACTTCATAGTTAAAATGCTTATAGCCCAAATGCCTATTGTACATTTCAGAAAATCTTAAAGATTCTCTATAATGCCTAATGCTCTTATCTGTAATGCCTTCCATTCTATAAACCTCAGCTATTAAGAAATGGATTACTGTTAAATATGAAGGCTCTGTTGTTTGAAAATACACCTTTGCATCATCTAATAATTTATGCGCCCCATCATAATCTCCACCAACTACTGCATTATAATGTGCTTTTTCAGCCTCAACATAGAATGATTTTTCACCAGACCCTATTTTGCTTAATGATATCTGACAACTATCTATATAAACTTTAGTCATTCTCATATTATCATTTATTCGGTAACAGTTAACCATTGCAAAATAATTACTAACTAAATACTCTTGACTTATTTTCTTCTCCTCAAATAATTTTTTCTTTAACTTAAGGGACATATTAAAATAACGCAAAGACTCGTTCTCCCTTCTATAAGAAAGATATAGCCACCCCAATTCCTGATACACTCTGGCTTTAGAAATATCATCATTTGATAAATCAGCTAGTATTAATGCATCCCAGTAGCCATCATAAGATTTCCCATAATCCAACACATTATCATACAATGAGGAAAGATTACATAAAGAATTAATAATGTTTATTGTATCCTTTTCAGCAGAATAAAAATCAACCCCCTTTTTTAGATAATAAATAGCACTATCTAATTTTTTAGTTGTTAACAAGTTCGCCTTATCAATGTATTTATTTGTTCCATAAGGCTTTTGAGCATTTACACAAAAACACATTGTCAACATCATAATTACCAATGATTTACATAAACTTAAACTTTTATTCATTTTATAAAATCTTTTTAGAATACTAATTTATTTAACTGAACATCTTACAATATTGTACTGAACAAGATAGGAGTTATCGTAATTAATTTCAATATAACACTTCATTCGTTACAGCCAGTTAAAATTGAGGGCTTTTTTATAGATGTTCAGTTTTTATTGATTAAAAAACGACGTGATTTTTAAGTTTATGATTGATATTTGTGAATATAATGACGCTCAAATTCACATTATTTCAATGAATATTTTTATTCTTAGTAAAAAAAACAGAACCAAAAACAACTTAAATTTCAAACAATCTAAGGAAACTTAAACACCTAAAAAGTATGAAAAACTGTTAGCTCAAAAACATCTAATATAGTCTTAATCTGTATATGGATAAAACCTGAGAAAATGGTTCAATTAATTTCTTGACGCAAGTTATTGAAGAATAATTAATAAGTATAATTAACACAAAAGCACTTTTGCAATAATTTAAAATAAAACAAAAAAATGATTTTAAAAACTAAATTTCTCATCTATCTATCTCTAATCACATTATTGATTTCATGCAATTCCAATACACGGGTTAGTCCTGCTGATAATGATGAAAAATCAAATTCTATGCAGATAACGCAAAAGCAAATAGACCATTTAGGTATAACTAATATAAATCACCTAAGTGCCGCATCAAAAAGAGCTTTAAAATGGCCAATAAATCTTGGTAATGATTGGTTTATTGAATTTGGGGGCTTACAACCTTTAAAAGGAGATTTAGCCTATGAGGAAGGTGTTGTACGCAGAGATCCTAGTGCAATGATTAAAGAAAATGGCAAATATTATGTTTGGTATTCGAGAAGCACAGGACGTTGTGATGGTTTTGGTGGGGATGTTGAAAATGATAAAGTTTTCCCGTGGGATCGTTGTGACATTTGGTATGCAACCTCGGAAGATGGAGAAACATGGAAAGAAGAAGGTTTGGCCGTTGCACGAGGGCCTAAAGGTTCTTATGATGACAGGTCAGTATTCACTGTTGAAATCATGAAACATAAAGATAAATACTACTTGTGTTATCAAACGGTAAAATCTCCATACACCGTTAGAGTTAAGAATCAAGTTGGTTTAGCTTGGGCCACTTCACCTGACGGACCTTGGACAAAACTAGATAAACCCATTTTAAGTCCAGCCGACAATGGTATTTGGAAAGGAACTAAACAAAACAGATTTATGGTTGAAAAGAAAGGAGATTTTGACAGTCATAAAGTTCATGACCCTTGTATAATTCCTTATAAAGGAAAGTTCTATTTATACTATAAAGGTGAACAAATGGGGGAAAAAATCACCTTTGGAGGACGCCAAATTCGTCATGGTGTTGCAATTGCAGATAACCCAATGGGACCTTATGTAAAATCACCTTCTAACCCTATTAGTAATAGTGGACATGAGATTTGTGTTTGGAAATATAATGACGGAATAGCATCTTTAATTACCACAGATGGCCCTGAAAAAAACACAATTCAATGGTCACCAGACGGTATAAATTTTGAAATTATGTCTGTACTTAAAGGAGTTGAGGCTCATGCCATTGGTTTAAATAGATCAGCTGATAATGAAAAAGACCCTACAGAAATACTACGCTGGGGATTATCTCACGTGTATAATAGTTGGGATTATCAAAGTATTATGAGGTTCACCTCGGAAAGAAAAACTGAACATAGAGCTCCTGGAGAGTAATTTAAAAACTAAATTAATTTTTTTTAAGTGGCGGTACCAACAACACGGATATCGCCACTTAAAAATTACAATATTTGTTGTCACCAATTTGTTAGTCAAATATTGCAAAAGGAAATTTGTAGGCTGAATTTACTCTAATAAATTACCTATGAGTTTTTTGTATTTTCGGCTCTAACACCTTCAAGTAAGAATTTTGAATTTTAGGAAAATTGAATAACCCATTATAAAAGTAATGAGGAACAAATTTATTTATTGCTATACTTTAGCCTATTTGTTGCATTAAATTCAAAGATATATGATACCACAAAAATTCATTATCTAAGTCTATTCATTAGCTGTTTAACTATTATTATAAATCCATCTTAATTAACGATCATAATATCAGTCAAACCAAAAAAAACAAACTGTTAAAAAACTAAACGTCGGTTATTTCTTCTAAATATTATTTCGAACATAAACGCATTTATTTAAACAAACTATATATCTTCCAGTTTCCACGTACGAACCCAATCTATACGCATAGTATTTATGGAATCATCATTTAAGTCTTCTTTATTAGCCAATCCTCCTAAATAACATTCATCAGCAGTCCACAAATCAAAAATAAGTTCTAATTCTAAAGAAAAGTCTTGATTAGTTGTTACTCTTCCTGCGGGCTCACCATCTAAATAAAATTGAACGGTACGTTTATCAATCCACCAACAACCTACAATATGATACTCTTCATTCCAAGTTTTGTCCTTCTTAGGGTTTTCTGGCAACAACCATCTTGTGTCATAATTATCTTCATGCCTTTCTGTAACACCATTTTTCGCAATAAAATACTGAGAATTCATTTGTGTAGGAAACAAGTGAGTTGTCCATGGAAAATTTGCTGTGTTTGTTGATGTATCTATACAAGCTTGTGTTGGCTTAGAATTATTTTCTACAATATCTATTTCATCACGATCATCAATATCTCCATTGTTCATCCAAAATGTATTGAATGCAGAGATATGAGCAGTTTTCATACTGCATTCGGTATACATTGGATAACTTATTTTCTGCTTAGAATGTACCCTAGCAGATTGAAACCAATTTGGGTTACTTCCTAGCGTAGCTTTAATACAAAGTTTACCATCTTCTGTGTAGGAGTTTTGATCCCTCATAAAAACTGGTGTGCCCCCGTAATTCCAATAAGAGTTAAACCATTTTGAAGTGTCAAAAGGACCGTCAAATTCATCCGATAGCTCATCTACTTTTACCCATTTTTTTTCAGCTGGTGTTGTATCATTAATAGAAGTGAAGGATGGAAAATTAGGGTCCATATTTTCAAAATCTTCGGCTGATGGCCCTGGGACCTCAATTATAGTTACATCTACTAATGCAATATCTTCATTCGCATCTTTATCTGCTATTTTATAAGTAAAACTGTCATTACCAAAGAATCCAGCATCTGGTATGTACTCAAAAACTCCATCACTCACTTCTGTAACATTTCCATTTGAAGGTTGACTCACAAGACTATAATTATTTGTATCTCCACCTTTACCCCCTAAATTATCATTGGCCGATACATCAATTTGATTAGCTTCTCCATAGCTACTGTTTTCATTAACAGTTAATAAGTCATCATTTGCAGTAGGTCCTCCAGAATCATCACTAGAACTTGATGAACATGAAACAAGAATACTTATAAGGATGCAAATTAAAAATAAATAATTTTTCATAATGTATATTTTGATTGTTTAAAAAAGTTTTTGTTGCTCAATTGAAAGCGATTTTATATTTCGTATTTTAATATCTTTAAAAAATATTTCGGCAGCTTCGCTTTGCAATTGAATTTTTCCTTTTGTAAGAGGTATTTCTTTACCTTGTTCGTCTATATATCTTGAGTTTTTTAAAATCATGACTACCTCGCCATTTACAACATGTAAACTTTTATCATCAAAGCAGTATAGATCAAGAGTGTTCCATTCATCATCTGGTTTTTCATAATTACCACTTCGTAGGCAGTAATTTCTGTATGGGCTGTTCATACTTAGTGTAATGTAATCTTGTGATTTATGTGCCATAGGATCTAAAATAGACTCTGGTTTGTAAGCACGAATATCTATTGCAGAATTTTTCTGACACCAATAATCTCCCGTATGGCCTTCCATAATCTGAAATTCTTGAGAAAGCATCCATGACCTCCAGTATTCCACACCCATGGGTCCAACAGAGTGATATAGAATACCAGAATCTTTAAGCAAATTCTTTCTATAAGCCCATGTTTTATCACCCCACTTATATTTTAACTGAAAATGGTAGTTTGCGTATTCTTTTTTAGTAATTAAACAACCATAATATTCACCGGTATTCCTAATTATAGTATTCTCACCTTCTTTAAAAGTGGTAAAAACATTATATGAAGAATTGTTTAAACCTATTGGAGTAATCTCCTCCCCTTTTTCGTTTTTTGGTATCGAACCATCATAACCAGGTTGATGTTGGTAGCTGAGATAATTGTCCCAATTAGTCAAATTCATATCTATTAGTTCTTCCCACTCATAAGTGTCGTTAATGACTGGTTTCACTTCATTTTTTACTTGAGAACAAGAAATCAAAAGCAGGAGAATAGGAAAAATATTTATATAACATTTCATAATTATTTATTTAGGTTATTTATAGATTGCCACATTATTCATTATTATTTCATGCAAAAAGTTATGATTAGTGCTTCTTAAAATTTTGATTTGTAATATTACAAAATAACACCCTCAACAAGACTTATAATTGTCAGATTAAATGAATTGTTCAGTTTTTATTCAGGTAAAAATGAATCATGTTTAAGAGTAGTATTTTACTATTTTTACATGTTCAGTTTTTATCTATGACGCTTAAGTTTATAGCTATTATGAATTATTATAGTTTTACTAAAACTATATTTATTATGAAAATTCTTGATAAAAACAAAAATGAAAACAAAATTAAGTCGAACTCCATTTGGAAATACTTTGTAATAGCAATATTTATCCTCGGAAGTACAAGTTTTAGCTTCGCTCAAACAGTGGATTCAACAGTAACGATTGAAAAAAGCAAAACAAAGGCCAAAGTAACTGGCTTGCAATACATCTGTGTGCATGTCCTTAAACTAGAGAAAACTTTAAAGTTATATCGTGAGATTCTTGGTTTTAAATTGTCTGATGCTGAAGTTCTACATGGTCCTGGGCTTGAAGGAATGCTGGTAATGAAAATGAAAGCAAATGACCTAACAATTAGCCTTTCTCTTACTGCGCCCGAATTTTGGAAAACAGTTGGGCCTATAGGAAATACTAACCACAACCACTTCATGTTAAAAGTGGATGACATTGTTCCTATTGGAGACAAGTTGAAAGAAGAAGGATACGAGTTAGAAAATGAGCATTATGCTCGTGATAAATATACATTTTTTGTTGGCCCAAATGGGGAAATTATTGGTCTTTCTGCTTGGGATTAGTTACATTATTCTGGAGTAACAAAAAATGAATAAATCAAAAAATCTAACGTGATGAGATTAAAAAGAGAACTTCTTTCATTAATCATTTTTCTCAGTATTTGGACAAATTTAATAGCCCAATCTATAAATCATGAAAGTGCTTCCTACAAACGTTTTCGTGAAAGCAAGGTACGTTATGAAAAATTTAATGAGTTCAATACTCAATTTAATTTTGTAAAACTGGAAGGATTCGAATTTGAAGACGGGATTGAACGGTACTACCCTTCAAGTATCATAAAAGTAGATGGCACATACTATATGTGGTACTCTAAGCCTCCTTCTTATTCAGAAGTGGTTGGACCAAAAGAGGCAACAGATACAACAAGAGCATTTCATTGGGATCTATGTGAGGTATGGTATGCTACCTCTACAGATGGATATAAATGGGAAGAGAAGGGTATTGCAATACATCGCGGTGAACCAGGCCATTATGATCATCGAAGTGTTTTTAATCCAGATATATTGGTTGCAGATGGCAAATACTACCTGTGCTATCAAGCAGCCAGTAGTATAAAGGATGCTCGTTGGTCAAAATTATTTAAAACATCTGGTGATTTTGTACCAAATGTAATTGGCATGTCTGTGGCTGATTCACCGAACGGCCCATGGACAGCATTTGACAAACCTGTATTGAAACCAGGACCAGGACAGAACTCCTGGGATGGAGAGGTTATACATGAGCCTACTTTTTTTGTTAAAGGTGGTCAGTATTTTTTATATTATAAGAGTCATGGTCGATTGCCTTGGAAACCTAATATCTCTCCAGGTGAATTCAATAAAGAACATGCCGATATGCCTCTAGCAACAGGAGTCGCCATCGCTGACAATCCTGAGGGACCATATATTAAATCAATGTACAACCCTGTGCTAATAGGAGGTCATGGAAGTATGGTTTGGCCATATCGTAACGGAGTATGTGCTACTTTGCCCGAAGGGCCGGAAAGAAATAGCATCCTTTTCTCAGAAGATGGGGTAAATTTTTATCCTGTTATTCAAGGGTTGATGGTTCCAAAGGGTGGTGGAGCTTTTCGTCCGGGAAACTTTATTGATGTTGATGTGCAATTAGGACAAGGTATAACTTGGGGTGTAGGCCACGCATTATACCCTTATTATCATTTCGTCCGATTTGAGTGCAACTTGTCTTTGAAGAATGGTGATAAAATCCGAAAGAATTATGAAATGGTTCAAGATTATATAGATAGTAATGGATATGAATTCGACCCTCGCTTAAATCCTAATAACAAATAATATTGAGATAATCAACAAGGTTTTGACAAATCTAAGTCATTAAGAATCTTATCAGTACTCTTTATTTTCAAAAATAATTGTTTAAAGGTCATATTTCCTCATAGAAAACATAATACAACCAGTTTATTTTAAGCCTCGAAGAACAACAATTCAGAAAGAAATTTCAATTATGGCAACTCCATTCTATTCATCTGTTCATTAAATAACACTATTTGACAGGTGTCTTTATCATAAAAAGCTTTTCTACCATAAGGATCATTGTAATTTACAATTGGAAAATATCTTTGATCAACAATCTGAATAAGTTCTTCAATATCGCCTTTTGTAGCCGGCATATCTGACTCTCTTTTAAAAGCATTCTTTGCAATTCCAGTAACTGCATTTGCACCCAAAGTTCCCCAAAATGCATTACTAACACCAGCCCCACTCATTTTATCAATTTTTGTTGGATCATCTTTCTTTTTATCATTGCTTTCTAATTTAGTCGATGCTTGTTCTTTATTTGAAGATTTCTTCTTCTTTTTTCCTTTTCTTTTATTTTCTTTCAACTATGCACTTGTTCTACATGAATTGGAGCAAAACTTTTGAACACCTCTTCTTGTGGGGATATATGGCTCATCGCAATATTGGCAATTTTCTGTAATTGTTCTATCTTCTTTCATTTTATGCGTTATTTTTACGTATAATTGACGTATAAATCTATATTTATTGTTTATTTACCTTCTACAACTGCAACAAACTATTTTCTATATTAAAAACTTTTTCCAGAATTGCGGCTTCAACTTTTTTATCATCCAACTTTGGTCGTTGTTTTTTCTTTTTAGGCTTAGGTATTTTTGTAATTTGATTGGATTCTTTCTTTAGAGTATCTATCTCTTCACTATCTCCTTTAACTTCTATTTCAACTTCTTCTTGAGCTTCTTCAATTTTAGCGTATCTAGAAATTAAATCTGGGAGGTATTGCAAAACAAACTGACCCACTGTAAAATTAAAATCCTTTTCAAGATCTAAACACATTCCAAAGTAATTACAGATATCTTTTAAATGTGTTACATAAAATTGACATTGCATATGAAACGCTCCTATAATACTAATATGAACATCATCGCCGTTATACTTTTTTACATTTTCACTTAACCATTGAGTGATGTCAATAAATAACATTAAATATTCGTAATACTTTTCTATTATTACCAGAAACTCAAACTCCGTTAATTCCTTTGATTTTTCAACTAGTTTGAAAGTATTCTGTTCTAAAAATGTTCTTTTTCCAATTAAATACGAATTTACTTCATATGCATTTTCATTAGTAAATATTCCACTACCCAATTTATTATCCATAAAATAAAGCGCATCATAAAAATCATCATCTATCTGATCTTTCAATTGCTCTTTTACATCTCCAACAATATCACTAGGTACGTAATAAATAACTTTATGAAAAAACACTTCTAAAAGTTCATCTAAAAATAATGTTGTTTTAATAATTTCTGAAGACATATTAAATTGATTTTAAAAGTTCTGAATAATCCTCTGGAAGCTCTGCATCTATATCTCTTAAGTATTTTTCTAATGCTGTCATTGTAGAATGTCCTGTAATCAACATCAATCTACTCTTAGCTTCATTGGGAGATGAAATCTTTCTCAATTCTCTATACAATTTTGTAATATAAGTATGTCTAAAGCTATACAAACCGTAATTCTTATCCAGATTAAAATGATCTTTTACAACTTTTTTAAATCGTTTTGAAAAATAATCTCTCCTATTAACTTCCGATGTTTCCCACTTGTCACCAATCTTCTCTGGTGTAAATAATAATGCTTCCTTATCTAAATTTGATAAATCAGGAAGGTCTATTAATAAAATGTCTGGTATAATTTTAGTTTTTAAAAACTTATTTTTTGCTTTAAATGAAATTGTTCGTTCTTGCAATTTAATATCTCCAACTTTTATTCGATTTACCTCAATAGGTCGCATAAAATTATACGAGATAAATTTTATATACAATAGTAAAATAGGATCCTTTTCTTCTAAATAGTTAAAAATATCAGAATCTAACTGTTTTGAATATGTCTTATGACGTTCCGGAGTAGCCTTTAAAACTGGAATATTTTTAACAAAATTTGATACAATAATTTCATTTTCTTCCAATACCTGCATTAGTGAACTTATCTCAATTCTAACATTATTTCGTGTTCTAGGGGTATTTTTCATTAACACACTGTTTAAGAATTGTACAACCATGCTTTTAGTAAGTTGATCAATATGCTTTACATCTGGGTATTTTGTTGCAACAAACTGTTGCAACAAATTAGATCTGCTTTTGTACGCTTTTAAAGTAGTTTCATTTACCAGTTTCTTTTTAAGGTTGAGTGCAAATTCAAAGGCTTGGGAGATCGTTTTTGAAATTGTTTCCACATTTTCTGTTGTTTTAGCAACGTTTGTTGCCAGAGTTGCAACAGTTGTTGCTTGAGTTGCAACGTTTGTTGCCGGGATTGCAACGTTTGTTTCCTGAGTTGCAACAGTTGTTGCTGGAGTTGCAACAGTTGTTTCCTGAGTTGCAACAGTCGTTGCAACAACTGTTGCACTTTCTTTTTCCTTTTGAAACAGCGCTGTATTATCTTCAAAAGGATTGTATCCTCTTTTTAATAACTCTTGAATTTTATGTTTGTAAACTGCCAGTACAAACATCCGATCGGACTTTGATTTATACTTATTAGCGTCACCATAGAAGGGCGTAATTCTTTTTAGCTTCCCAGTTTTAGGATTTCGATAAGAAAAATAAACATACCAACGTTTAGATAAATCACCATTGGCATCATATATTTTGGGGTTCGAATAATTCTTTTTCATGGACAAATCGTATGCAAAATCGTATGCATTTTGATTATCAAAGATAAGGCTTTTGTTAAAATTAGACATAAAAAAAACAGTTTAGAAAGCTAAACTGTTGTTTTACATTATTTTAAAAATAGTAGCGGGGACTGGACTCGAACCAGCGACCTTCGGGTTATGAGCCCGACGAGCTACCTACTGCTCTACCCCGCGATTTGGACTGCAAAGATACAACTAAATCACAATAAAACAATATTTTTTTAAATTTATAATTAAACTTTAGTACTTTTAATTAGTCTT
The DNA here is from genome assembly GCF_947495725.1 of uncultured Lutibacter sp. Taxonomy (GTDB): domain Bacteria; phylum Bacteroidota; class Bacteroidia; order Flavobacteriales; family Flavobacteriaceae; genus Lutibacter. The sequence continues at coordinate 299,154 of NZ_CANLZZ010000001.1, forward strand.
AGATAAACCATCTATTCTAGTAAACTTATGAACAACAAACACATACAGCATTTATTTTGGCGTGCAGGTTTTGGTTTAAATCCTGTAGAAATTTCTAAACTTGCAAAAAAATCAAAAAAACAAGTAGTAAATTCTTTATTTGAGAAATCAAAAAATAGTTCACCTATTACAATCACTAGTTTTAATGACATTAAACTTTATAAAAATTTCAAGAATTTAAACCAAGATCAACGAAGAAAACTTCAGAAAGATAATAGAAATAAAATTGTTGAATTAAATATTAATTGGATTGATCGAATTTTTAACTCTGAAGAAGTTTTAAGAGAAAGGATGACCTTATTTTGGGCAAATCATTTTGTTTGCAAAGCACAACAGAGTTATCATATCCAAAAATTCAATAATATTCTAAGAGAAAATGCTTTAGGGAATTTTGGAGATTTTTTGAAAGAAGTTTCAAAATCAGCTGAAATGATAAAGTATCTAAATGCCAAACAAAATAAAAAGCAAAGTCCTAACGAAAATTTTGCACGTGAATTGATGGAACTTTTTACTTTGGGAGTGGGAAATTATACGGAAAATGACATTAAAGAATCTGCTAGAGCATTTACAGGTTGGAATCACAAATTAAATGGAGATTTTGTTTTAATTGAAAGACAACACGATTTTGGTGAAAAAGAGTTTTTTGGTGAAAAAGGTAATTTTAACGGTAATGATATTATAAACATCATTCTTAAACAAAAACAATGCGCCAAATTTATATGCGAAAAAGTGTATAGTTATTTTGTGAATACAAAAATCAATTCGAAACATATAGATGAATTAGTGACTGTTTTTTACCCAAAATATGATATTTCAGCATTAATGCAACATATTTTTATGTCTAATTGGTTTTATAATGAAGAAAATATTGGCACAAAAATAAAATCACCAATTGAATTATTAGCCGGAATAAACAATACTGTACCAATTAAATTTAAAGCGGATAGGCAATTACAATATCTTCAAAAAAGATTGGGACAGCATTTATTAAACCCAATAAATGTGGCTGGCTGGGAAGGCGGACAAAGTTGGATTGATACTAACACTTTAATGTTACGTTTAAAACTACCTTCAATTTTGTTGAACAATGCTGTAATCTCATTAGCAGGAATTTCAGAATTTGAAGATACGTATGAACAATATTTAAAAAAGAGAAAAGCGCAAAAAGGATATTTAAAAATGACTCAAAATTGGGAAGTTTTTAATAAAAACTACAACAAATTAAATGCCGAACAGCTTCAACAAATGTTACTTTTAGGCAAATTAAGCCATGAAGCTAGCGATTTACTAAACCAAATTTCGTTTAATAACCCAAAAGATTATTGTATTCAATTAATGTCTTTACCTGAATATCAACTTTGCTAAAACTTACAACATGAAAAGAAGAAATTTTATAAAAAACAGCGCACTTGCAAGTTCCTTATTTTATGTTCCTAGCTTTGTTAATGCTTTTAACAATTTAGATTTAAGTTTAGCAGGTTATAAAAGATTGGTAGTTGTACAACTGTCAGGAGGAAATGACGGATTAAATACTGTTATTCCATACACCAATGATATTTATTACAAAAACAGACCTTCAATTGGACAAAAGGCTGCAAATATTTTAAAACTAAATGATGAGTTAGGTTTGGATAAAAATTTAGCTCCTTTAAAAAATTTGTACGACAAGGGATATGTTACAATTATTAATAATGTAGGATATCCAAATCCAAATCGCTCTCATTTTAGATCTACTGATATTTGGCACACTGCAAGTAATTCAAACGAATATTTTAAATCTGGTTGGTTAGGCAGGTATATGGATACTTATGGCAATAGCCCACATAATGTAATTGAAGTTGACGATAGTTTATCTCTCGTTTCAAAAGGAAATAAACTAAACGGTATGGCTGTGCAGAATGCAAAACAACTATTCTATGCTGCGCAAGACCCTTATTTCAAAAAAGTATTAGAACACCATAACGATAAACATTTAAGCGAACATAATCTAGGATACTTATATAAAACAATGATTGCAGCTGAAAGTTCAGCAAAATATATTTACAATAAATCGAAAACCTATAACTCAACACAAGAGTACCCAAATAACCCATTAGGCAATCAACTTAAAACAGCTGCAGAGTTTATAAATTCAGGAGTAGATTGTAAAATACTTTATACTTCATTAGGTGGTTTTGACACACATTTTAATCAAAATGCTCGCCAAGAAAAATTATTAGATGTTTATGCTGAATCTATAGAAGCTTTTGTTCAAGATTTAGAAAAAAACGACACCTTTAAAGACACTTTAATTTTAACTTTTTCTGAATTTGGAAGAAGAGTAAAACAGAATGCCGCTAACGGAACCGATCACGGAACGGCTAACAACGTGTTTATTATTGGTAAAACCCTTAAGAAAAATGGTATTTTTAATGAACTGCCAAACCTCTCGGATTTAGATGATAATGGTGACCTAAAATATTCTGTTGATTTTAGAAGAATTTATGCTACCATTTTAAAAAATTGGATGCAAGTTGATGATAAGGCAATTTTAACCAAATCGTTTAAACCTTTAAGTTTTTTATAATTTATAAGTACAAAAAGCACATTTAAACTAACTTTGCCATTTATAAGTTAAAAATATGGCACACAAAGCAGGTTTTGTAAATATTATTGGAAATCCTAATGTTGGTAAATCAACATTAATGAATGCATTGGTTGGTGAACGCTTATCAATTATAACTTCTAAGGCGCAAACAACACGTCACAGAATCTTAGGAATTGTAAATGGTGAAGATTTTCAAATCTTATTTTCCGACACTCCCGGAATTATAAAACCAGCATATGGTTTGCAAGAATCAATGATGGATTTTGTAAAATCGGCTTTTGAAGATGCCGATGTGCTTATTTATATGGTTGAAATTGGCGAAAAAGAATTAAAGGATGAACAATTTTTCAATAAAATTAAATATTCAAAAATACCTGTTTTATTGCTAATTAATAAAATTGATAAATCCACACAAGAAGAAGTTGAAGAAAAAGTTATGTATTGGAAAGAAAAAGTTCCAAATGCAGAAATATTTTTAATTTCAGCACTTGAAAATTTTAATGTGCAAAGTGTTTTTGATAGAATTATTGAAGTACTTCCAGAATCTCCAGCATTTTACCCAAAAGATCAATTAACCGACAAACCTGAACGCTTTTTTGTTAATGAAGCAATTCGCGAAAAAATATTATTACATTATAAAAAAGAAATTCCATACTCTGTAGAAGTTGATACCGAAGAATTTTTTGAAAGTGATAAAATAATTAAAATTCGATCAGTTATTATGGTAGAACGCGAAACCCAAAAAGGAATTGTTATTGGCCACAAAGGAGCTTCATTAAAACGTGTAGGTACGGAAGCTCGTAAAGATTTAGAGAAATTTTTTGGCAAAAAAATTCATTTAGAACTTTATGTAAAGGTTAATAAAAATTGGAGAAACGATAAAAAACAATTACGTCGTTTTGGTTATAACGATTAATATAAACTAAAAATAAATTAAAAACATTTAGTTTACATTGAGTAAGTGTTTACTAATAGTTTGTTTTTTATTACTTAATTTTTACTTAATATTCATATTCAATATTTGCGGCTAACAAATTATTGAAATATGAAATCTCTACTAAAAATTTATTTAGCAGCAGCATTTATAACTGCTGTAAGCTGTGATGACGACACAAAAGATCCCTTAACTGAGCCAATTAACACCACAGTTAATTTCCAATACAAATCAACAATACAAGTTGGCGGTGAAGGAGCATCCGAAATATCGGCATACGATCCAATAACAAAAAATTTATTTACTGTAAATGTTGAATCTCAACAAATATCAATTTATAATATTGATAATTTATCAACACCTCAACAAAAAACACCAATAGAAATTGGAACATACGGCTCACCTAATAGTGTAGCTGTTAGCAACGGAAAACTAGCCGTAGCAGTTGAGGCGTTAACCAAACAAAATGATGGTGTAATTTTGCTTTTCGATACCACGGACTCTTCTTTAATAGAAAAATATACAGTTGGTGCCTTACCCGATATGGTTACATTTTCTAAGGATGGAAAATTAATTATTTCGGCAAATGAAGGAGAACCAAATAGTGATTACACTATAGACCCAAAAGGAACTATTAGCATTATTGATATAGCCAAAAATACGACTACCATATTAGATTTTGCAGCTTTCAATGCTGATCTAAATTCTTTAACAAATAATGGTTTTAGAGTTTTTGGTCCAAACGCAAGTTTAGAAAATGATGTTGAGCCCGAATACATTGCAGTTTCAGAGGATTCAAAAGTTGCGTGGGTTTCTCTACAAGAAAACAATGGAATTGCAAAAATAAACTTAGTAAATAAAACTATTGAAAACATTTACCCTCTTGGTTTCAAAGACTATAACATAACTGGAAATGAAATAGATGCCAGTGATAAAGATGGTGTAAAGGAATTAAAAAATTGGCCGGTAAAAAGTATGTACCAACCAGACGCTATAACCTCTGTTAATATTAATGGAACAGAGTATATAATTTCCGCAAACGAAGGCGATTCAAGAGATTATGATGGTTTTAGCGAAGAAACTCGAGTTAGCAAAATAACACTCGATGAAACTGCTTTTCCAACTTCACAAAATTTTCAAGATGAAAGTAAGCTTGGCAGGTTAAAAATAACAACAACTTTAGGTGATACTGACAATGATGGAGATTATGATGAATTATACTCATATGGAGCCAGATCATTTTCTATTTGGACTGAAAATGTTGACTTGATATATGATAGCGGAAATAGTATAGCCGTTGAAACTCTTAATGCCACTCCAAATATATTTAATGGTGATGATGGAAGAAGTGATGATAAAGGAGCTGAACCTGAAAGTGTTGAAATTTTAAATATTGGGGATCAACGTTACATTCTTTTTGTAGGGTTAGAACGAAACAGTCAAGTTTTAGTATATGACATTACAAATCCAAACGCTCCTATATTTTTAAACATCTTATCTCATTCTGGAGATCAAGCTCCTGAAGGCCTACTAGCTATACCGGCTTCCGAAAGTCCTTCCGGTAAAGATCTATTGGTAGTTTCAAATGAAGATAGTGGTACCGTAACTTTTTATGAAAATATCCAATAGGAAACCATAATATATTTAATAAAAAAGGTTCAATAAATTATTGAACCTTTTTTATTTCTATTTTTTTTCCAATGTTTTCATAAGGAAATTATTAAGTTCTTCCATTTGTTTATGTCCAGTTTTTTTTCCAATTCTTCCTAAAACATACATTATTACCCATACAATAGGAAGAGTAATAACCATTGTTAAGGCAAAAGAATTATCGGTATTTAAACTCCATTGCACGTATGCCATTACGGCAAACCCTATAAATGCAACAGCAACGGCAAAATGAAAAAACATAAATAAAGTCCAAACTTGTGGTTTTGGACCAAACAAACCTTTTACTATGGTTTTATGTTCATCAACCTTTTCAATTTCTATATTTAATTGAGGCGACCAAAAATGATTTTCTTCAACAGGAACGTCAATAACTATATGACCATCAACAATTTTACTACAATATTTACAATCTCCATCCTTCAAATTATCCTTAAATTTCGATATTAAATTTTGCTGACTTTCGTTAAAATCCAGTTTAAAACGAGGACGTAAATGAATATCACTATTTTTTTTTGGTTCCATTAAGTTTGATTTTTTTAGAATTGAAATATAGCAATTTTAATCAAATAGCTAATTTCTAATAGTTAATACCTTAAATTACAAATTAAAAATGCTTAGTTTTGCAAAAAATTTCAATACATTTTTATGAGTAATATTGTAGCCATAGTTGGAAGACCAAATGTTGGAAAATCAACACTTTTTAATCGTTTAGTACAACGAAGAGAAGCCATTGTTGATTCAGTTAGTGGAGTTACGCGTGATAGACATTACGGTAAAAGTGATTGGAATGGAAAAGAATTTTCTGTAATAGATACTGGAGGTTATGCTGTAGGATCTGACGATATTTTTGAAGAGGAAATAAGAAAACAAGTTAATTTAGCTATTGAAGAAGCCGATATAATTGTTTTTGTTGTTGATGTAGAATCTGGTATTACACCTATGGATGAAGCTGTTGCAAAACTCTTAAGAAAGATTAAAAAGCCAATCTTTATTGCTGTAAATAAAGTAGATAATTCTATGCGTGAAAATGACGCTGTAGAATTTTACAATCTTGGTTTAGGTGATTACCACACCATTTCTTCAATTAATGGTAGTGGAACCGGAGATTTGTTAGATGCATTGGCAGAAGAATTAGATGAACATATTGAAGAAGTTTCTGAACTACCACGTTTTGCAGTTGTAGGTAGACCAAATGCAGGAAAATCTTCTTTTATTAATGCTTTAATAGGCGAAGAACGCAATATTGTAACAGATATAGCAGGTACTACCCGTGATACAATTGACACTAAATACAACCGTTTTGGATTCGATTTTAATTTAGTTGATACCGCTGGAATTCGAAAAAAATCTAAAGTAAAAGAAGATTTAGAATTTTATTCAGTAATGAGAGCTGTTAAAACAATTGAATCTTGTGATGTTGCAATTCTTGTTATAGATGCAACCAGAGGATTTGAAGGTCAAGATGAAAATATTTTTTGGTTAGCTGAAAAAAATAAAAAAGGAATTGTTATTTTAATTAACAAATGGGATTTGGTAGAAAAAGAAACCAATACCATGCGAGATTTTGAAGCTAAAATTAGACAAGAAATTGCACCATTTACAGATGTTCCTATTTTATTTATAAGTGCACTTACTAAACAACGTATTTTTAAAGCAATTGAAACTTCTGTTGAAGTATTTGAAAATAGAAAAAAGCGTGTGCCAACTAGCAAGTTAAATGATAAAATGCTAGAAATAGTTAAACATCATTCACCACCGGCATACAAAGGTAAATTTGTAAAAATTAAATATTGTATGCAATTACCAACTCCAACACCTCAATTTGTGTTTTTCTGTAACTTACCCCAATATGTAAGAGAACCTTATAAACGTTTTGTTGAGAACAAATTGCGCGAATTATATAATTTTAGTGGAGTTCCAATAGTAATATATTTTAGAAAAAAATAATTAAATTATTTATTTTAGCATATTTAACCCCCAATTCTTTTTATAAATTCATCTTTATAATTTAGACCAATTGGCACTCTTATTTGATCTATAAGAATTCTATTACGTTGTACAGAATGTATATATTTTAAAGACACAATATACGATCTGTGCACCCTAATAAATGAGTTTGTGGGCAGTTTTTCTTCAATTTTTTTAAAACTGCTTAAAGTTAGAATAGGCTTATGAGAAGTTGAAAATATTTTAATATAATCTTTTAACCCTTCAATATATTTAATATCATCGAAGTTAATTTTAATATTATCATATTCCGATTTTACAAACATAAAGTTAGCCGACTCTACTACTACTGGAATTGCATTTGCACCCTCTTTTTTTAGTAAATATATTTCCCTAGCTCTATTTACTGCAGTTAAAAACCTATGAAATGGAATTGGTTTTACTAAATAATCAACAGCATTTAAATTAAACCCTTCTACTGCATAATGGGAATAAGCCGTAGTAAAAATAAATAGTGGTTTTTCATCTAAAGATTTCACAAATTCAATGCCTGAAAAATCTGGCATTTCAATATCGGTAAAAATTAAATCAATTTTCAACTTTTTAAGAATAGCACTAGCTTCAATGGCATTTGAACAACTCGATGTCAATTCTAAAAAAGGTATTTTAGATACAAAATCTTCTAATAATTCTATTGCTAGTGGTTCATCATCTATTATTAAACACTTCATCATTTTTTAATTTTAATGTTAGTTCCACCTTATATAATTTGTTCGATTCTTCAATTTTTAATGAATGAGAATCTGGGTATAATAAGATTAACCTATTTTTAATATTTTGTAGACCTATTCCCGAACTTGGTTTGCCTTTTTCATTTATCGAAATATAATTGCTAATTAATAAATTCAATTTTTTATCTTCAATTATAATTTTAATATTTATGTTAGTTTTTCCGGTATAATCAGTTCCGTATTTAAAGGCATTTTCAATAAAAGATATTAGTAACAATGGCTCTATGGAATGGTCTAAATTACCTTGAACATTGAATCGTACACCACTAGAATCTTTTAACCGTAATGTTTGAAGTGAAATGTAATTTTTTATATAATCTATTTCATTTTTTAATGGCACATATGATTTATCCGTTTCGTAAAGCATATATCTCATCAATTCAGATAATGTTATAATCGCATCTGTTGTATAATCGGATTTTTTATTCGCCAAAGAATAAATACTATTTAATGTATTAAATAAAAAATGTGGGTTTAATTGCGTTTTTAAAAATGATAACTCAGTATTTATTTTTTGTGTATTTATTTGTGTTTTTACTCGTTCATTTTTATACCATTCAGCGACTAATTTAACACTCGCTCCAACTGCAAATAATAGAACTCCAAACAAAATTTGTACCCCCATAAAAACACGATGATTAGGTTTAAATTTTGGAATTTCTCCTTCAAATTTTTCAAAAACAGGTCTATGGGCAATCATTTCTTGAAAAAAGCCTTTTGGCGGTGCAAATTGATTATTTAAATAACTAGATAAAAGTATAAACGCCATTGAAACTACTATATACAATGGTATTTTCTTGTTAAGTAATAACCTAGGAACCAGTAAACTAAAATTTAAATAAAATAATAGCATATCAAAAAGCATCCTAATATAAAACTGATATCCTGATGGAAATACTTGAAACCTATTGTAAAATGACAATACATTAACTAAAACCAGTAAAATCCAACATAAAATATGGATTGTGGTGGGGTTGATATTTTTATAATTTAGACTCAATGAATAGATTTAGGAATATACTTGTTAAAGAGTTATTGATTTTAATAAAGTATAATCATTTATTAAATTACATTTTATAAAAAAATTTATTTTCATAATTTAAGGCAAATTTACCTTATTTATAAATGGTTTTTGTTCGGTTTTAGAAGGAGTACTACTAAAAAAAAGTTAAAAAGGAGCTGAAGATATTTTCAGCCCCTTCATTCGAATAAAATATAAATAACACTTAATTTTAATCGTCTTCATTATATTCTTCTAGGGGTCTATATTCCCAATTATCATCAAAATAATAACTTCCACTTCTTCCCATTAAAACAAAAGCTTTGTCTGAAAAACTAAAAGAAACCGCATCTTGTCTGGAACTTCCTTCAAAATCTGTATTTTCATCCCACTCATCAAGATCTGGATAATATACCCACAAGTTTGACGAAACTCCTGATGATTCTCCCGTGGCAACATAACCTAAACCATCCATTGTGAAAGAAACACCATTTGAAAGCAATACAGCATAATCCGAGTCGTCATCATTTAAATCTGTTAAACGGGTCCAAACTTGTGTAATTCCATCAAAAACATAAAAATCATCTTGATAGGCTCCATTTCTTAAACCAGTTCCCATATACGCTTTGTCATCAATTACAAAAACAACCGCGTCTTTTCTTTTATCACCACCAAATCCAACAGATTGAGTCCACTCATCTAAAATATCGTCATATTGATAAAAGTCTTTTAATTCACTTCCATCATAACCTGTTCCAATATATCCTTTATTATTTACCGAAAAGCCAACTGCCCCATATCTTGCAGTACCAGCAAAGTCTGCTTTTTGTGTCCATGTATCGTTTGATGGATTGTAGCACCAAAAATCATTTAATTCATCATCTCCATCATAACCAGTTCCAAAATAACCTTTTCCATTTAATTCAAAACCAACAGCACCACTTCTTGCTTTACCTGGAAAATCGGCTTTTTTAACCCAATAATCTCCTTCTTTATTATATTCCCATAAATCATTTAAATAATCATCTCCATCATACCCCGAAACTAGATATCCTTTATCTCCAATTACAAAAGATACAGAATTTCCCCGTGCCTCACCATCAAATGAAGAGCTTTCAACCCAATTCCCAATTTCAGTATCATCATCAGATGAACAACTAATAATTATCACCAGCAAAAGCATTAACAAACCCCTTAAACTCATTTTTTTTAATTTCATAATTTTCTCTTTTTATTTTTTACATTTTAACAAATCAAACTTCAAGTTTAAACCCATATAAAGTTTATTCTTAGAGTTAAATTCATAAACACTTCTATTATTATTTAATAATTTATAATCAGCCTTTAATTGATAACCTGCATCTAAGGATATTTTCCAATAATCATCAATTTTATGTATATAATTTAGGCCTGTTATTACTGATTGAAATAGCGCTTTTTCAGCTTCCTCAAAAGAGTTTAACATAATTGCATCACTTAAATTCGCATAAAACCCTTTTGGTTTTATGTATAAATTCAAACTATTTGTAGAATTTAATTTGTATTGAACTTTTGATTGTGGAAACCCAAGTGTATAATTTATGTTATCATTTATACTGCTGCTATATGAAATAACTGGAACTAGATTTTTAAATCCTACATTAGAATTCTTTAACAATCCTATTTGAAAACTACCTACTTTAAGTTTTCTTTTAAATACAAGTTCACCATTTAATATAACGTCTTTAAACAAAATCTTCGATTCAAAATTGGATGAAACTGTTGGTGAAATTTCCACGCTATAACTCCAATTACTGTTTAAAATATTTAAATATTTTAATGAATATTCTATTGAATTAAAACTCTCTAAATAATCTGTATTTATTGATTCTGTAGAAGTATAATTAATTTTATACTTTGAATATGACAAACTATTTATGAACAGCCCTTTTTTTAATTTAGTTGGAACATTTATTTCAACAGAAGAATTATTAAATCCAAAAGAATTTGATTCTTTTGGAACAAAATTAAAATCAATTTTCATCTGAACCTCATTTTGTGAAAACCCTAAATGAAAACTAAAAAACAATATAAATAATACTCTATTAAACATATTTCTAACTACAATTATGCTTCAAAAGTATTTAGAAAACTTAGTAATAAACCCATAAATAGACGAATCAACCAATTTTATCTACTTATAATGAAAAACACTCTACGAATCATTAAAAGTATTGATTATTAGCTATTTAACATTTTGTTAACTATTTAATCGATACAATTCAAGCGTTCATATATTTTAAGATGTTTTTACAATTGGCTTAAAATACCTTTACAAAAAAATACAAAACAATGAGAAACCATTATTTGTTACTTTATATAAGTTTAGCACTATTAACTTCTTGTAATAATGATTCGTCAATTTATTCTGTAGGAGAAGATTTTATAGAACTAGACACTCGAGTAATTATTACAGATACTTTGTCCGTTAACGCCAGTAGTATAATTTTAGATTCTATAACAACTTCAACTTCTAACAGATTATTAATTGGAGCTTTTCGAGATAATGATTTTGGCAATTTAACATCTCAAAGCTATTTAAACTTAGAAACAACCACCTATACTATTGATAATAATGCAGTTTATGATTCCATTGGTTTAATTTTATATTACGACAAGTATTATTACGGTGATACCACTCAAATTCAAACTATTAAGGCACATGAGATTATTGAAAACTTTGAACCTGATAACAATGGAACTGCTTTTTATAACACATCGTCATTAAAGTATGATGATACTATTTTAGGGTCGCTTGCTTTTACGCCTTACCCAAATAAAAAGGATTCTATTTTCATTCCTCTAGATAATAATTTCGGTAAAAATCTATTTGAAAAACTTCAGGACAATGATATAAATAACTCGGATGACCTTTATCAAAATTTTAAAGGAATTACATTGGTTCCAAATGATAATAATACTGCCGTTTTAGGATTTGGTAAAACATCTTTAGTTATGAGAATGTATTTTACAATTGAAAATGAAAATGATGAAAACACAGATTATTATAATGATTTTACAATTGAAAGCGCCTATAAATTTTTTAATAAAACAACGAGTGACAAGTCTAGCACATTGCTTTCATCAATTACTTCTTCCGAAGATATTCTAAAAAGTTCAGTAACTAATAACAAGGCATATATACAATCTGGAACTTCAATAAATATGAGAATAGATATACCATATATTAAAAATTTAAATGCTCTTGAACAAAATGGAACTGTACTAAGTGCCGCGTTAACATTTTATCCCGACATTAAAACCTTTGAATCAAATACTTTTGGAGCCGATTCACTTATAATTTATGTTGTAGACAAAAAAAACAGATTTATTCAACAACTAACCAATAATGAAGGTTCTGCCGCATATGCAAAATATAAAAGCATGAATAACGAATTTGATTCACAAAATTATTACACTGCAGATATAACTTATTTTATTGAAGAAATTAAAGCCAGTAGTTTCAATTTAGATTATTCATTACTATTTCAATTCCCTAACAATAATAATACTGTTAACAAAATTCAAATTTATGATTCAGAAAACTCAGAATCTAAAATGAAAGTTGATTTAACATATTTACTTTATTAAAATTATATGAAAAAAAATACTGTTTTATTTATAGGCTTTTTAGTTATTTGTTTCTCCTTAAAAGCACAAAGTGATTTTAGTTCACCATATTCGCTGTATGGATTAGGTCAAGAAAATTCGAATTATTTTGGTGGCTTATCAGCATTAGGAAATACTGGAATTGCATACACATCACCTAATTCAATCAATAAATCTAATCCTGCTTCATTAAGTTCTATTGCAACAAATTCCTTTTTATATGAAATTGGTTTTAACAGCACTTTTTCCAACAAAAAAAGTAATAATTTATCTCAACAAAATTTCGATTTCAGTTTTTCTCACCTAGCTATGGCATTTAAAATTAAAGATTATTGGAAAACAAGTTTTGGAATAGTTCCATATTCAAAAGTAAGTTATGAAATTGATGTTGAACAGCCAATTGAAGGATCTACTGGGTCTTTCATTACAAATATTACAGGATCTGGTGGAATAAATGAAGTATTTTGGGGTAATGGTTTAAACCTTACAAAAAACCTTTCGTTGGGAGTTGAATTTCAAGCCCTATTTGGTTCAATAAGTAAAGAACAACAAATATTTTTCGGATCCAAATCCGTAGCTTTAACAGAATCTAAAAACTATTTTGGAGTTGGATTAAATGCAGGGTTTCAATACACTATAAACAACTTATTAAAAACAAAAACAACCCTGGGCGGCACCATTAATTTGCCAACGAGCTTAACTGGAAATGAAGATACTGAAGGCTACAAAACTCTTTCAGAATCTGAAACGGTTTTACTAATTGAAGAATTAGACCAGTCTGTAAGTAACTTTGATCTTCCTTTAAAAATGGGTTTTGGTATCTCATCTAAAATCAATAAAAATTTACTGGTAAATATAGATTACAGCAAAAGTTATTGGACAAATACATACCTTTCCAATAGCACATACACCTTTAAAAATCAATCCGTTTATGGTTTAGGTATAGAATTTCAATCTTCAGAAAACTTAAATAGTTTTAAAGAAAATATAAAATATAGAGCAGGTATAAATTATAACTCAGGTTATTTAAACCTCTCCAAACAAGATATTGACAGCTATAGTTTCTCTGTAGGTTTAGGAATACCCATATCAAAAGGAATTTCTCCTTCAGTTATAAATATAAATTATTCCTATGGTAAGGAGGGAACATTAAACAAGCAACTAATTCAAGATAATTTTCATAAATTATCCGTAAATTTAAGTTTAGTAGGGAATTGGTTTCGAAAACAAAAAATCTTTTAATAAATACCACTAAATTTCATATATTATGTAGCATTCTTAACATTATGTTTCGTTATAATTTGTAATTTTACCACTTATATTTCTTTACAAATTATAAACACTTATATAAATGGAAGATGCTCTTTTATATGGAAGATTGCAATTTGCTTTTACTATAACTTACCATTATTTATTTCCACAACTCACCATGGGTTTGGCTTTAATTATTGCTGTTTACAAAGGATTTTATCTGCGAACAGATAAAATTATATTTAATGAAGCAGCCAAATTCTGGGCTAAAATTTTCGCCATAAATTTTGGAATGGGTGTAGTAACAGGAATCCCAATGGAATTTCAATTTGGAACAAATTGGGCTCAGTTTTCAGAACGAACTGGCAATATTATAGGTCAAACTTTAGCTATGGAAGGTATGTTTTCCTTCTTTTTAGAATCTTCGTTTTTAGGTCTATTTCTCTTTGGAGAAAAAATACTAGGTCAAAAATTACATTTTTTAACAGCTTTTTTAATATTTATTGGTTCATGGGCTAGTGGTTATTTAATTATTGCAACACACTCCTGGATGCAAAATCCTGTAGGATATGAAATACTGGCAAATGGAAAATTTGCATTAAATAATTTTTCTGAACTGTTTAGTAATCCTTGGTTTCTTCCATCATTTTTTCATAATCAAATGGCTTCAATGGTAACCACTTCATTTGTTATTGCAAGTGTTGGTGCTTTTTACCTCTTAGTTAATAAACATAAGGAATATGCTCACTTATTTTTAAAAACTGCAATTATTTCAGGGATAATTTCTACTGTATTTGTGGCAGTTCCAACTGGAGATTTATTGGCAAAACAAGTAGCTAAAAATCAACCTGTAACATTGGCCGCAATGGAAGGTTTATTTAATGCCGAAAAAGGAGCTCCAATTGTATTAATTGGACAACCAAACATGAAAGAACAACGATTAGATAATAAAATTGAAGTTCCTAATGTGCTCAGTTTTTTAACTTACGAACGTTGGGATGCCGAAATTAAAGGTTTAAATGATTTTCCGGAGGAAACTTGGCCTACAAATATTCCTGGCTTGTATTATTCCTACCATATAATGGTTGGTTTAGGAACCATTTTTATAGGAATAATGTTTTTAGCTGTTTGGTTTTTATGGCGAAAAAAACTGGAAATTCGTCGTTGGTTTTTATGGGTTTTATTATTTGCAGTTCCCTTTCCATACATAGCAAACACAGCAGGTTGGTATACTTCTGAACTTGGCCGACAACCTTATTTAGTTTACGGATTATTTAAAACTAGTGACGGAATATCTGAGAGTGTTTCGGCAGGAAATACCTTATTTACCTTATTAGGTTTTGTAGGCTTGTACTTATTTCTTGGCTTTATAATGTTAATACTTGTTGGTAAAACAATTCATAAAGGTCCAAGTGAAATAACTTTAAAAAATAATTAATATGGAAATTACCTGGTATGTAATACTATGCTTTATGCTTGTAATGTATATAGTTTTAGATGGCTTTGATTTTGGAGCAGGCATTATACATTTATTTTTTACAAAAAATGATAAGGAAAAAAAACAAGTGATGAGAGCAATTGGTCCCTTTTGGGATGGAAATGAAGTTTGGTTAATTGCAGCTGGCGGTGTTTTATTTGCAACATTTCCAACCTTATATGCATCTGCTTTTAGTGGTTTTTATCTACCCTTAATAATGATTCTTTGGCTATTTATATTTAGAGCACTTGGTATTGAGTTTACACATTTAATTAATCACGAGCTATGGATTAAACCTTGGCAAAGAAGTTTCGGGCTATCTAGCTTACTATTAGCATTGTTTTTTGGAATTGCCTTTGGAAATATAATTAGAGGTGTAAACCTAGGAGGTGTGGAAAATGGTATTGCTCAATTTAATAATTCATATGCTTTTTTTACTCCATTATGGGATGGCAGCTTTTCGCCATTTGCTGAAAGACCAGGAGTTATTGATTGGTTTACAATTACTATTGGATTAGTAGCAGTTTTATCATTAACAATACACGGAGCGTATTGGATTATTTTGAAAACTGAAGGAGATTTTGTAAAAAAATTGCAAAAAAAAATATTACCACTTTGGATAACCTTACTTGTTTTAGTTATTATTTCAATAATAGCATTTGTAGCAATGAAATCTTTTAACAGTGAATTATTTAACCAACATCCTGCCATTTATCTTTTACCCGTAATTACTTTTTTAGGCTTTTTAGGAATGCTGGTTTTTAGAAAAAGCAATAAACATTGGCTTGGTTTTGCTTCATCAACAACATTTATTATTTGTGGAATTGGAAGCGCTGTTGCAAGTATGTTTCCTATTGTAATACCTAGTACAAATTCCATAATTGAATCTTTAACAATTTATAATACAGCTTCAGAAGCTTATGCCTTGGAAGTTGGTTTGGTTTGGTGGGTAATTGCCTTTGCTTTAGTTTTGGTTTATTTCACTTTTGTACATAAAATTTACAAGGGGAAATTAACTAATAAACACGACCATCATTAAAATAAAAAAGTGACCAAATTTGGTCACTTTTTTATTTTAATTTTTTTACCAACCTCCACCGGCTCCACCACCTGAGAAACCTCCTCCTCCAAAGCCTCCTCCAAAGCCACCGCTTCCAAAACCTCCACCCGAGCTTCCACCAAAACCACCACTACCAAAGCCTCCACTGTTACTTCGGCCGGCTCCACTTAAAATAATTGCTTCGAGTACTTGAGCTGCTGTTAAGTCTTTTCTTAAATTTCTTCCATTACCACCTCCACCTTTATTCTTTTTAGAGAAAATAATCATTAAAATAATGAAAATGATAAAAATAATAACCCCAATTGGAAAACCCGAATCATTATTTGTTTCTTTCCTAGTGCCCTTATAAGTACCGTTTAAAACTTCAAAAATGGCATCAGTTCCTTTATCTAAACCAGTATAAAAATCTCCTTTCTTAAATTCAGGAATAATTACGTTTCTAACTATGCTACCTGTTGTTCCTGCAGTAAGTTTATGTTCTACTCCATAACCTGGTGAAATCCATATTTTTCGTTCCTTATTAGCTAATAATACAAAAACTCCATTATCTTCTTTTGCTTGACCAACTCCCCATTCATGAGCCCATTTTGGTGTTAAAATACCAATATCTTCACCTTTTATAGTTTCAACCGTAACCACAACTATTTGAGTTGAAGTACTATCTGAATATTTTATAAGTTTTTGTTCTAAAGAACTCTTTTGAGCACCTGATAAAAGTTTTGCATAATCGTAAACACTTGTTTGAAGCTTTGGTTTTTCAGGAATTGTAAATTGTGCAAAAACAACCTGAGTTACCAAAATTGCTACAAATAAGGTAGTAAATTTTTTAAATAATTTAATGTGTAAAATCATCATTAGCCTTTAGATATTTCATCAGATAATTCATTGGTATCGTTAGATTTGTACGGGAAAAATTCTTTTAATTTATTACCAACTTCAATAATAGCCAATTGCAATCCTTTTGAAGGATTACCTTTTGTAAAATGACTTAATACAAGCTCTTTTTCCGTATCCCAAAAATTATCTGGAACTCTAGAATTAATACCCTCATCCCCTATTATTGCAAATTTCTTGCTTTCAACTGCTATATAAAATAGCACTCCATTTCTTTGATTGGTCTTATCCATTTCTAAGAAATAAAAAACCTCCAATGCTCTTTCCATAGGAGGTTTTTCAGTAACTTTTTCTATATGTACACGGATTTCCCCAGAAGTATTATTCTCGGCCGTTTTTATGGCTTTAATAATATCTTTTTCTTCCGCTGCTGTTAAAAAATCTTCAACTTTAGACATTATTCTTTTTTACCAAAATCAAATTCTACATCAGGAGCTTTATCTGCACCTGCTTCAGCATTAAAGTAAGGTTTACCTTCAAAATTAAAAAATCCTGCTAAAATATTATTTGGAAATGTTTTAACGTGATTATTAAAAGGCTTAATTGCCTCATTGTAACGAGTACGGGCTGTTAAAATCTGATTTTCTGTACTTGCTAATTCATCTTGTAGTTTTAAGAAATTCTGATTTGCCTTTAAATCTGGATAGCGCTCAACTGTAACTAATAAACTTTTTAAAGCTCCACTTAAACCTCCTTGCACCTCATTAAATTGGGCTAATTGTTCAGGAGTAATATTTGTTGGATCTATATTAACTGAAGTAGCTTTAGCACGAGCCTCTATAACTTGGGTTAAAGTTTCTTTTTCGTAATCTGCAGCACCTTGAACTGTTTTAACTAAATTCCCTATTAAATCATTTCTTCTTTGATATGCAGTTTCTACATTTCCCCAACTTTCAGAAACATTTTCATTTAATGTTATTCCTTTATTGTAAAATCCTTTTATCCAACTATAGCCACTAAAAGCAAGAAGAACAATAATAATTACTGGTATAAGCCACTTTTTCATTTTATTTGTTTTTAAAATTTATAATTCTATTTAATTAGTTGCAACTATTGCAATTTTGTTGCTAATATAGTTAAGAAATTTGATTTTTTATTTTAATCAACTCTGCTTTTATAGATTCCAAACGCATAATAATATCATGATTGCTCTTTACTATTTTTGGTTGTTCTTTCATTTTGGTCTTTGCACCCTCCAATGTAAAGCCTTTTTCTTTAACCAAATGATATATTAGTTTTAAATTTTTAAGATCTTCTTGAGTAAATAATCGATTTCCTTTTTTATTTTTTTTCGGTTTTAGAATATCAAATTCTTTTTCCCAAAAACGTATATGCGAAGTGTTTAAGCCAAATGCTTTTGCTACTTCGCCAATTTTATAATACCTTTTTTCTGGTAAATCTATATGCATTAGTCAAGTGATTGCCCTTCTTTTTGAGCCTCTTTTTGCATAGCCTCAAATTCTTCTGGAGATAAATTTCCGTAATAGAAATTAATAGGATTTATTTTTGTTCCATTTTTATGAATCTCATAATGTAAATGAGGTGCTTGCGAACGTCCTGTATTTCCAACAAATCCTATTAAATCACCTCGTTTTACTTTTTGGCCTTTTCGCACATTATATTTACTCATATGCGCGTATAATGAAATATAGCCAAACCCATGATCAATTCTAATATGTTTTCCATAACCAGCAGAACTTTGATCGGCTCTAATTACTACTCCATCTCCCGATGCATAAATTGGTGTACCACTTGGAGCTGTAAAATCCATACCCCAATGTCTTTTTCTAGCTTTTGTAAACGGGTCGGATCTCCATCCATAACCAGAAGCCATGCGTGTTAAATCTTCCTTTTTTACAGGTTGAATTGCAGGAATGGCAGCTAATAATTTTTCTTTATTCTCTGCTAATTTTACAATTTCATCTAACGATTTTGATTGTACATATAACTGCTTAGACAAAATATCCATATTTTTGGTTACATCCATAATCATTTGAGAATTATCAAATCCTTCCAAAGATTTGTACCTATTAATTCCTCCAAAACCTGCTTTTCTTTGCTCTTCTGGTATTGGATTTACTTCAAAATACAAACGATAAATATTATTATCCCTATCCTGAATATCCTTTAGTATTTTATCTAGTTGTGCAATTTTTTTACTATGTAGCTGTTCGTTTAATTTTACAAACTCAAGTTCGCGTTTTAATTCTTTTTCTTTTGGCGATTCAAATATTGGAGTAAACACAAAAAATCCAATAACCATAAAAATAAAACCAGCTACCAATGTAAGTAAAAGACGTCTTAATTTTTGCCCTTTTTTAGGTTTTATCTTCTGATAAGACAACGTATCTGAATCGTAATAATATTTTACCTTCGCCATTGTTTAAAATTGTATTATTTTTGCATTTTAAAACGCCAATGTATTTACATATATTGCGGCGCATAATTAACAAAATTACAAAATGTTTTACAATACTAGTAAAACGAACATTATTTAGCATATAATTAACGTATGAAATCACAAGAAATTCGCCAACAGTTTTTAGATTTTTTTGAATCAAAAAAACACGCAATTGTACCATCAGCACCAATGGTTTTAAAAAACGACCCTACTTTGATGTTTACAAACGCCGGAATGGTTCCGTTTAAAGAATATTTTTTAGGTCAAAAAAAGGCAACTAACAAACGTGTTGCCGATTCTCAAAAATGTTTACGTGTTTCTGGTAAACATAACGATTTAGAAGAAGTAGGAAAAGACACATACCACCATACAATGTTTGAAATGCTTGGTAACTGGAGTTTTGGAGATTACTTTAAAAAGGAAGCTATTGAATGGGCGTGGGAATTTTTAGTGGATGTTTTAAATGTTGATAAGGATTGCCTTTATGTAACAGTTTTTGAAGGAGCAAAAGAAGATGGATTAGGTTTTGACCAAGAAGCATATGATTATTGGAAAGAATTAATTGATGAAGACCGAATTATTAACGGAAACAAAAAAGACAACTTTTGGGAAATGGGTTCTCAAGGACCTTGTGGACCTTGTTCTGAAATTCATGTAGACATTCGTTCTGCAGCAGAAAAAGCAAAAGTTTCTGGTAAAAGTTTAATAAATATGGATCATCCACAAGTTGTGGAAATTTGGAATTTAGTTTTTATGGAATTTAACCGTAAAGCCAATGGATCTCTAGAAAAACTACCAGCGCAACACGTAGATACTGGAATGGGATTTGAACGTTTATGTATGGTAATGCAAAATGTACAATCTAATTACGATACAGATTGTTTTACACCTCTTATCAGAGAAGTTGAAGCAATTACTAAAAATGATTATGGTAAAAACGAAGAAGTAGATATTGCTATTAGAGTAATTTCAGATCACGTTCGTGCAGTTGCTTTTGCAATTGCCGATGGTCAATTACCGTCTAATACTGGAGCAGGTTATGTTATACGTAGAATTTTAAGAAGAGCAATTCGCTATGGATTTACCTTTTTAAATAAAAAAGAACCTTTTATATACAAGCTTGTTACTACTTTAAGCAATCAAATGGGAGCTAGTTTCCCAGAACTAAAAGCTCAAAAACAATTAATAACCAATGTAATTAAAGAAGAAGAAAATTCATTTTTAAGAACATTAGAGCAAGGATTGGTTTTATTAGATGGAATTATAAAAAATACGCAAGGAACTGAGGTTTCTGGTAAAAAAGCTTTTGAATTATTTGATACTTATGGTTTTCCAATAGATTTAACAGCCTTAATTCTTTCTGAAAAAAATATGACTTTAAACGAGTCTGATTTCAACATAGAATTAGATAAACAAAAAAATAGATCTAGAGCTGCAGCAGTTGTAGAAACTGATGATTGGGTTGTTTTAGCAGAAGATGAAGTGGAAGAATTTATTGGTTACGATACACTAAGTGCCAAGATTAAAATTACACGTTACCGTAAGGTTTCATCAAAAAAAGATGGTGAGTTATATCAACTAGTATTTAACATGACACCTTTTTATCCTGAAGGCGGTGGACAAGTTGGAGATAAAGGTTATATTGAAGTTGATAACGGAAACGTAATCTATATTGTAGACACAAAAAAGGAAAACAATTTAATAATTCATTTTGCCAAAAGTTTACCTAAAGACCCTACACAAACATTAAAAGCTGTTGTTGATGAAAAACAACGTTTTAGAACAGCTTGTAACCATACAGCAACACATTTATTACACCAAGCATTACGAGAAATATTAGGAACTCACGTTGAACAAAAAGGTTCTGCAGTACATTCTAAAAATTTACGCTTCGATTTTTCTCACTTTTCTAAATTAACAGTTGACGAATTAAGAGCTGTTGAAGATTATGTAAATGCACGTGTAGAAAACAAAATACCTTTAGAAGAATTTAGAAACATTCCAATGCAAACTGCTTTAGACAAAGGTGCAATGGCCTTGTTTGGTGAAAAATATGGAGATACAGTGAGAGCAATTCAATTTGGCAACTCTGTAGAACTTTGTGGAGGAACACACGTTGAAAACACTAGTGATATTTGGCATTTTAAAATTGTAAGTGAAAGTGCAATTGCATCGGGTGTTAGACGTATTGAAGCTATTACTGGAGACGCAACTAAAGATTTCTATTTTGAAAACAATAGAGCATTTTATGAAATTAAGGATATTCTTAAAAATCCGAAAAACCCACAAAAAGCTATTGTAGATTTACAAGAAGAAAATGCTTCTTTAAAAAAACAAATTGAAGGTTTATT
This sequence comes from uncultured Lutibacter sp., assembly GCF_947495725.1. Taxonomy (GTDB): domain Bacteria; phylum Bacteroidota; class Bacteroidia; order Flavobacteriales; family Flavobacteriaceae; genus Lutibacter. The sequence continues at coordinate 321,205 of NZ_CANLZZ010000001.1, forward strand.
AAAGGATAAAGCTAAAAATTTAAAAGGCGATTTAATTAATGAGGTTGAATCTATTAACGGAATTAACTTTTTAGCTAAAAAATTAGATTTAGATGCTAATAGTCTAAAAGATCTAGCATATGAAATTGGTGACCAAGTAGAAAACTTATTCTTTATTGCTGGAACTGAAAACAATGGAAAAGCTGGTTTAACTTGTTATATTTCTAAGAGTTTGGTTGAAACAAAAGGTTTAAATGCCGGTCAGGTTGTTAGAGAATTAGGAAAATTAATCCAAGGTGGTGGAGGCGGACAGCCATTTTTTGCTACGGCAGGTGGTAAAAATCCAGCAGGAATTGGTAAAGCGTTAAGCGAAGCAAAACGATATATTGTTTAATTAAATACTGTCACGTCAACCTCTACTTGATTCAGGGTCTCATCATATGATGCTGAATCAAGTAGAGGTTGACGAACATCATATTTATGAATTTTAGAACCAACATACAACTTACAAAAGAACATAATCAAATAGATTATAATTCTAGATTGTTGTTAATTGGCTCTTGTTTTTCAGAGAATATTTATCAAAAATTGGATTACTATAAGTTTCAAACTTCTAGTAATCCTTTGGGTATATTATTTAATCCTATTGCAATTGAAAATTTATTAACCAATGCTATAAACGAAACAGAATTCACAAAAAAAAACATATTTAACTTAAACGAACGTTGGCATTGTTTTGATGCACACTCTGATATTAGTGCAATTTCCGAAGAAGAAATTTTACAAAATTTAAATACGGCAATAACTTCAACAAATAAACAACTTAAAAACGCATCACATTTAATAATTACGTTAGGAACCGCAAGAATTTACAGACATATTGAAAGTGATACTATTGTTGGAAATTGCCATAAAGTACCTCAAAAAAAATTTTTGCAAGAACTACTTTCTGTTGAGGAGATTATTGATTCACTAGAAAAAATAATTACACTTGTTAAAGCAGAAAATCCTTTAATAAATATAATTTTTACGGTAAGCCCAGTGCGGCATTTAAAAGATGGCTTTGTTGAAAACACAGTTAGCAAGGCGCATTTAATTTCTGCAATTAATACAATTGTAGAGCCAAGGAATAACACGTATTATTTTCCTTCTTATGAAATTATGATGGATGATTTACGAGATTATCGTTTTTATAATAAAGATATGGTCCACCCAAATGAGTTGGCTATCAATTATATTTGGGAACAATTTAAAACTGTTTGGATTAACGAAAAATCAACTTCCGTTATGAACGAGGTTGAAACAATACAAAAAGGATTGGCACACAAACCATTTAACGAAAGCTCAAAACAGCATCAACTTTTTTTAAAAAAACTTCAACAAAAAATTTCTCAAATTAAAGAGAAACGCAACATTTCATTTTAAATATACGTCATTTACCGTATTGATTTCGGTTTTTATAATTATGACTTTTGAAGTATTAACTTTAAAATCAAACTAATATGAAAACATTTAAAAAATTTATGGTATTAACTATGACATTGTCATTAGTTTTATTTTCATCGTGCTCAAAAAGTGATGATGAAGGAGGAAGTGGAAGTGCTGCTTCTGGAACTTTAACTGCAAAAGTTGATGGTAAATCATATAAATCTATGGAAATTTCATCGTCAGCAACAGTTGCAAATGCTGGACCAGGAGATAATTTAATTATTATCGCCTCAAATAGTGATGGAAATGCTTTTGCAATAACCATATTTGGATATACAGGAACAGGAACTTATGACATTACGGGAGCAAACATTGGTGTAACAAATGTCGCGTCTTATTCTGAAACAAACGTTAACTTAAGTAACCCAACAGCTTCAACAACTGAAATTTGGCAAGCTCCTTATGATGCAACAAAGATTGGATCTTTTTCGGTATCAGAAGAAACCGACTCTAATATAAAAGGCACATTTAACTTTAAATGCAAGAATGTTTTAGGCGACAATTCAATTAAAAACATTACAGAAGGTTCATTTAATTTAACTAAAAAAACTTCCTAAAATTGTAAATTAATAATCTATCCATTTAATATACCTCATCAAGGTTACGCTCTAAATGTGTAACCTTTTTTATAAATAAAAACTATAGATGATGTTTAAAGTTTAACCCTATTCTTAAGTGAAACTAAAGCCACTTAATCTAAAATCCTCTCTTTTAATTAAAAATATACGGCATTTGTCGTATTGACTTCTGAGGCATTTTATTGGATTTTTGAATTAAGCATTCCAAAAACTCAATAAAACTAACACAAACTAAGAAAAATACTCTAATTATGAAAACTAAAAAATTCAAATTGCAAAAATTATTAATAGTTATATTTATAACTATTGCAACAACAATTACTGCGCAGAAAGCAGAGAACTCAGATTATACGTATAACGTTGGAGGAAAAATAGAAAAAATGACTGTTACAGATTCTGGGGTACTTTTAATTACACATAGTAAAGGTTTAGCTGGAGTTAAACCTGGACAAAATGACTTAGCTTTTAATTTTGATGACTATGGAAAAGTAAAAGAGGAAGAAATAAATATAATTCCTAACACTCCATATGTAATGGTTGGACAAGCTGGTTTTGGAGGCATTTCGGCGAAACAAAGTGTTATTGATATGGTTTCTGGTAAACGAATTTTTGACACAAAAGCAAATGGTTGGAAAGCTGCGCAACAACCTACTTTAATATTACCTGAAAATAAATTGATTGTATCAGGTCAACGTACTAGTAAAGAAAAATTTGCACAAGCTATTGGTATTTACAATATGGAAACTGGGGCAGAAGAAAAATTGTTAACACTTAAAGGTAGTGAAGCAATGACAGGAACACCAAAAATTATAAATGGAGGCTTAATTGTTTCAACCTACAAAAGGTTATATAGAATTGATATTGAAACTGGAAACGAAACTTGGACTCTTGATTTAAAAAATGTGTCATTCGTGGAGCCTGCAAAAGATAATTCTTTATACGCTTTTATTAATAAAGGTAAAAACCATGAAGTTCATAAAGTGAGCGCTTCTGGCAAAGAAATGTGGTCTGATGGTAAAAAACTAAAAGGACTTGTAACTAACTTTGAAATTACACCAAAAGGTTTGGCAATAGTTAGTGATGTTGCCTCTTCTGGAAAAAAGGGTATCGCTAAATTAGCCGCTGCAAAAGCCCAAAGTAATATTTCTTTTTTGTCTGCGTCTAATGGCGAAGATTTATGGGAAAAAGCTCCTAAAACAAAAGGTTATGTGCAACATTTTTATATTATGGATGATGGTATTCTGTTTGGTTTACAAGAAGGAGGTATTAATAAAATTTCATTTGATGGAAATGCATTATTTAAAAAACCACTAAAAACAGGAGAAAACATTCATACTATGGCTTTAACCAATAAAGGAATGATTTACATTACTGATGAAGATGCAAATATTATTAATTTAGAAACTGGTGAATCCATTTGGAATAAACCTATAAAATACAAACGCGCCAAAGCTGTAACAAGCACTTATGATCAAAATAATAAAAGGTATTTAATTAGTACCGGTGAGGAAATGATTGCTATAAATGAAGATTCTGGAGACATAAGTAACTTGGCATCCTATAATTTTGAAGAAAAAGAAGATCCTAACAATTTAGAAATTAGAGATGGAGGTCTATTATTAACATCAGACCAAAATATTATGATGTTAAATTTTGATGGAAGCGAAAAATTTCATCAATATTACAAATCTCCAGGAAAAAGTACTTTTGCAAAAATTGCATTAGCCACTTTAGCCGTAGCCTCAACAGCCGTAGCAATGGATGCTGCAGGAAGAGCTGGCGCAAACAAAAACTATATGGGACAGTATAATAGTTATGGTGCTCAAATGAAACGTACTTCAGATGCTTTTGCTGCAATTGGTTCAGCCTCTTTTAATGAAATGTCTAGAAGATTTAAAGCTACAGCCGCTACTGAAAATGCACAATTTATACTCTCTAAATTAGACAATGGAGTTGGACTTGTAAAAATAAGTAAAGACACCGGTAAACCTGTTAAAGAAATTATTCTAAATGACAAAAAACCAGAATATGAAGTTGATGAGTGGGGTGGTTTTTTATATTATATGGCTAGTAGTAATACTATTAACGCATACGATTTAAAAAAATAAGACTCAATTTCTTTTTCCAAGGCTGTTTCAATTTCTACAAGTTGAAGCAGTCTTTTTTCTATTAATAAATTTTTTTATTAATAAAGTTAGAATAAATCTCTTATTTCTTTTTTTGTATTTTAGTTAAAACTAACTATTTATGAAACTAAAACTAACCATCTTATTTTCAGTTTTTTTTGTTTCAATAGCTTGCGCACAAAGCAAAATTATTGACAGTTTAAAAATACTGATAAAAACTGAAAAATCCGATTCCTTAAAAATTAAAGCTTACGGTGATTTGTGTTGGTACTACAGCGGTATTTCGACAGATTCGGCATTTTATTTTGGTAATATTGCGTTGGATTTATCTAAAAAAACCAACAACCTAAATGGAGAAGCACAAGCATATAATGATTTTGGTATAATTCATTATAAACTATCAAATTTTGATACGGCTAATTCATTTTATAAAAAAGCTTTAGCTCTTAGAATAAAAAATAATGACACTTTAGGTATTGGTAGTCTTTACAATAAAATGGGAATTTCATATCAGAGAATTTTTAAAATGGACTCGGCCATATTTTACAATACGAAAGCTCTAGAGATTTATGAGAACATAAATCACACACGTTATATAGCGCTTATTAAAAATAATATTGCCAACATTTATTTTAATTTAAAACAATATGATAAAGCCCTAAAAGAGCATTTAGAAGTTGCAAAAATTAGAGAGGAATTAAATGATGAATTTGGGTTACTTCAATCCTATACTAATATTGGAAACTCCTATCTGTTTTTAAAAGATACAACAGAAAGTATCATTAATTATAAAAAAGGGATTGAAATTGCTAAAAAAAACAATAATGAACAAGAACTCTCTGCTCTTTATAATAATTACGGTGCAATTTTAAAAGATCAAAATCAAAATGATGCAGCAATTAATTATTTCAACAAATCTTTACAGTTAAGAGAAAAACTAAATGATAATTACGGTATTGCCAGTGTAAGACAAAACATTGGCGATTTGTACTTATCCACAGGTAATTTAACAAAAGCAGAAAAAAATTTGAGAAAAGGGCTGCAATTAGCTAAAAAAACAAATGCAAAAGAATTAGAAATGAAAGGCTATAAGGCGTTACTTTCGTTTTTTGCATTCAGAAAAAATACAGATAGTATCATTCATTATCAAAAATTATATTCCATTTCCCAGGATAGTATATTTAACTCTAGAATTACTAAAGAAATAGCCGATATTCAAGAAAAATACAATACGGCAAAACGAGAAAAAGAAATTTCACAACAAAAAGAACAACTTTTAAAAAATGAATTAGAAATTAAAAATAAAAACTTTTATACTGTCTTACTTGGTTCAGGGTTTTTAATTTTCAGTATTGTTTCTTTTAGTTTATTTAAACGGCAACAACACAAAAGAAGAGAATATAAAAATAAATTAAAACTTAAAGAAGCTCAAACTTATAACAAACTTCAAGATCAACGATTACGAATTTCGCGAGATTTACACGATAATATTGGCTCACAACTAACATTTATAATATCATCGATCGATAATTTAAAGTTTTTAACAGATTCAACTAATGAAAAACTAAAAAATAAACTCTCCGAAATTAATCAATTTGCCAATGGTACCATTGCACAATTAAGAGATACAATTTGGGCATTGAATAAAAACGAAATAGCTTTTGAAGATTTTCAAACTCGAATTTTATCATTTATTGAAAAAGCTAAAACTGCCACAACTAATATTAAGTTTAGCTTTAGTACTTCAATTTCTGAAGATTATACATTTACATCAATTAAAGGAATAAATGTTTTTCGAATTATTCAAGAAGCGATAAATAATTCTATAAAATATTCTAGCGCAACTGAAATAGCAGTCAACATTTCTGAAAATGAAAAAATTATTGAAATTTCCATAACCGATAATGGTATTGGGTTTGATTTACACAACATAAAACTAGGTAATGGACTAGAAAATATGCAAAAAAGAATTGAAGAAATTGGAGGAACAATACATATAAAATCAAAAGTAAATAAAGGAACTACAATTACCATTAATTGTTTAAAAAATAAGACAAATGCCTTATAGTTTTACTTAACCATAAAAACTACTTTTATAAAGTTAAAACTTATTTTATGAAATTAAGAATAGCCATTGCCGAAGATAATAGTTTTTTAGCTAAATCAGTTATTGAAAAGCTATCCTTTTTCTCAAATTTAGACTACAAATTTAAAGGGAAAAATGGAGCAGAATTGATTGGGAAATTAGAAGAAAACCACAATATTGATGTTGTTTTAATGGATATTCAAATGCCAGAAATGAATGGAATTAAGGCAACAGAGATTATAAAAAACAAATATCCACAAATAAAAATAATAATGCTCACTGTTTTTGATGACGATGAAAATATATTTAATGCCATTAAGGCTGGAGCAAATGGTTATTTATTAAAAGAAATTGATGCCGAAAATTTAAATAAAAGCATTTTAGAAGTTGTTTCTGGTGGAGCACCAATGACTCCAAGTATAGCACTTAAAACACTAAAACTACTACGCAATCCGCTTTCAATAACAAATTCAAAAGAATTAGAAGAAATAAAACTCACCAACCGTGAAACTGATATTTTAGAACAATTAAGTAAGGGACTAAACTATAATGCCATTGCCGAAAACTTGTTTATTTCACCCTCAACTGTTAGAAAACACATTGAGAATACTTATAAAAAGTTACAAGTACACAATAAAATTGAAGCTATTTCAAAAGCTAGAAAACACAATTTAATTTAATAAAAAAAGAGAAGCAATTGCTTCTCTTTTTTTATTAAATATGCTGTAAAACTTATTCTACAAACTTAGCAACATTTTGCCAAGGTCCACCGTTTATAACATCTATCCCTTGTTGTTTTAAAAATGAAGTTGCTTGTCCACTTCGTGCTCCACTTCTACAAACTGCAATTACTTTTTTATTCATTGCTTTAATCTCTGCAACTTTTCCAGGAATTGTGTTTAAAACTATATTCTTCGAACCATTAACATTCCCACTTTTAAACTCTTCAACTGTTCTTACATCAATAACAACAGCTCCGTCATTTAAATATTCTTCTATTGATCCTTCTCCACTACCTCCTCCAAATAAACCGAAAAAACTCATTCTTTTTTATTTTAAATTTTGCGCAAATATAAGAGATAAAATACTAAAAATAGTAACACTAGTTACTGTTTTATTTTTCAGAAACATTCTAACACCTTATAAATAAACCTAATAACGAGTAATTTTTTTTTAAATAGAGTGACTTTTTAGCAATAATTGTTTCATAATTATAAAAAAATATCTTTTGTATATTTAACCAAAATAAATTAAAATGAGAAGAGGGAATTTTAAAATAAAACTAATAATAGGAATTGGTATTGTATTGTTTTCGTTTTTTAAATACTATTCTAATAGTGAAGTAAACGAATATACTGGTAAAAAACAGCACATTTCAATGACAACAGATGAAGAAGTTGCTATTGGTTTACAAAGTGCTCCTCAAATGGCTCAGCAGCACGGAGGATTATATCCAGACCAAAAATATCAAAAATTTGTAGATGAAGTTGGAAAAAAACTGGTTAACAATAGTGTTGCAAAACAAACAAATTACAGGTATGATTTTCATCTTTTAAGAGATCCCGAAACTATAAATGCATTTGCTTTACCTGGAGGTCAAATATTTATAACTTATGCCCTATTTTCAAAATTAGAAAATGAAGATCAATTGGCCGGAGTCTTAGGTCATGAAATTGGTCACGTAGTTGGTCGACATTCGGCCGAGAGAATGGCTAAACAAGGATTAACACAAGGAATACTAAGCGGTGTAGCTGTTGGTTTTGACCCTAGCACAGCACAAGGAGCCGCGGCAATTGCCAATGTTATAAATATGAGTTATGGAAGAGATGATGAGTTAGAAAGTGATGATTTAGGTGTAAAATTTATGATTGACGCTGGTTACAATCCTGCTGAATTAATTGGTGTTATGGAAATTTTAAAAGCGGCTGCAGGACCAAATAGAACACCAGAAAGAATGAGTACACATCCAGATCCAGAAAATAGAATTGAAAAAATTAAAGAAGCAATTAAAAAATATAGAAAATAAAAAAAGGCTGTTTTAAAAACAGCCTTTTTTTATTTTCTATATTTTACCTTCTTTTCTTCTTATTCTTTTTTGCCTCAATAAGCGCTTTATTAATAACTTCATAGGCATCTTTTGCATTAGACAATTCTGCAAATTCTAAAGCTGTAATTCCATTTCTATCAGATTTTGTTTTTAATCTTGCCCCATTTTTAATTAATAATGCTGCAATTTTTGCCTTGTTATGCCTAGCCGCAAACATTAATGGTGTTAAACCTGTTGATTTTTTATTAACATCAACTCCTTCATTTATTAAGGTTTCAACCATTTCATAATTACCCATTTGAATTTGCTTACAAAACGAATTTACGTTTGTTAAATAAGAATGCGAACTAGAAATTAAATAATTTGGTTCGATTGATTTTGCTGATACTAATACTCCTGTAAATAGTGCGAATGCTAAGATTAATTTTTTCATTTTGATTTAGTTTTAAGTTAAAAGTTATATCTAAAAGACTGCTTAATTTTAATACCGTTACATCAAATATGGCCAATTAACAATTTTTTAACCTTTAGTTATTTTAAAAAAACAAACAAAATACCTCAAATCATTGACATATGTCATAAGTTTAAATTTCGCAATCGTTTTAGTAATTTTAAACACAATTTAAAACCTAATAATAAGGCTCTTAAGGCTATATCTTTGTATATTTGCTCTTCAAAATTAAATAGATTTCAGAATGAATAAGAAAGTAATTTTAATGATTTTAGATGGTTGGGGAATTACACAAGACCCTAAAGTATCAGCAATTTTTAATGCAAAAACTTCATATATAGATAGTTTATACGACATTTACCCAAATGCTAGTTTACGTACCGATGGTGAACATGTAGGTTTACCAGTTGGTCAAATGGGAAACAGTGAAGTTGGTCATATGAACTTGGGTGCAGGTAGAATTGTTTACCAAAACTTGGTAAGAATTAATATGGCTGTAAAAGAAAAAACTTTAGGTCAAGAAAAAGTATTATTAGATGCTATTGCTTATGCTAAAGAAAACAATAAAAATATTCATTTGCTAGGATTGGTCTCTAACGGTGGAATTCATTCTCATATTGATCATTTAAAAGGATTGCTTGATGTAGCTGCTGAAAATAATGCTAAAAATGTGTATTTACACGCATTTACAGATGGTAGAGATTGTGATCCAAAATCTGGAACTTATTTTATTAATGAGATTCAAGAATATATGGCTAAAACTACTGGAGAAATAGCTTCAATTACAGGACGTTATTTTGCAATGGATAGAGATAAACGTTGGGAAAGAGTTAAAACTTCTTATGATGCAATGGTAAATGCTGTAGGTGAAAAATCTACCGATGCAGTTGCTAGTATGAATGCTAGTTATGATAATGATGTAACTGATGAGTTTATCAAACCAATTATTATGACGGATGCCGAAGGAAATCCTAAAGCTAAAATTAGCGAAGATGATGTTGTTATTTTCTTTAATTATAGAACAGATAGAGGTAGAGAGTTAACGGAGGTTTTAACCCAACAAGATTATCCTGAATTTGGAATGAAAACAATTCCACTTCATTACGTAACTATTACTAATTACGATGAAACTTATAAAGGAATTAACGTAATTTATAATACTGCTAATTTAGAAAATACTTTAGGTGAAGTTTTAGAAAACGCCAACAAAAAACAAATTAGGATAGCTGAAACAGAAAAATACCCTCACGTAACATTTTTCTTTTCAGGAGGAAGAGAGCAAGAATTTACTGGAGAAAAACGTTTATTGTGTCCTTCTCCAAAGGTAGCAACTTATGACTTAAAACCTGAAATGAGTGCGTACGAAATTCGCGATGCAATTATTCCAGAATTAAAAGAAGGCGATGTCGATTTTGTTTGTTTAAATTTTGCAAACGGAGATATGGTAGGTCATACCGGAGTTATGGAAGCTGCAATTAAAGCATGTGAAGCAGTTGATGAGTGTGTTAAAGATGTTGTAACAGTAGCTTCAGAAAATGATTATACAACAATAATTATTGCCGATCACGGTAACTGTGAAACTATGAAAAATCCAGATGGATCACCTAATACAGCTCATACAACAAACCCCGTTCCTTTTATTGTAGTAGATAAAGACATAAAAGCAGTAAAAGATGGTATTTTAGGAGATATTGCACCAACTATTTTAGATTTAATGGGTATAGAACAACCAAAAGAAATGACCCGTCATTCTTTGGTATAATAAAAGTCCTTATTTCATAAAAAAAATCCTGTAAGTAATATTACAGGATTTTTTTTATATTTTATTAATTCAATTAAAACTCCAAACTTTTATTAATTAAATTTGTGGGTTTACTACATAAAATAATACCAAATGAAATTTAAAATATTCGGAATTATAATTCTAACAATCCTACTAAGTTGTGGAACTTCAAAAACAACAACAAATGCCACTTTAAATAAAGATGGTGATTTGATTGGATTGGTAACAAAAAATAATTTTTTGCAGGAACCTTTTAACGAATGGTTTAGTTTTAACTATAACGAATATGAAATAAACGAAGAGGTAATTTATAAGCTAAAACCAATTATAAATACAGTAAAAATAAAAGCTTTTATGGGAACATGGTGTGGCGATAGTCAAGAACAAACACCTGCGTTTTATAAAGTGCTCGAGGCGGCTGAATTTAATTTTAAAAAATTAGAAATGGTTTGTTTAGATCAATCTAAAAAATCTCCAAACAACCTTCAAAAAGGATATAACATTAACAGAGTTCCAACTTTTATTTTTTATAAAAATGGAATTGAAATTGGTCGATTTGTTGAATACCCAAGAGAGTCAATAGAAGAAGATTTCTTAAAAATTGTAAGCGAAAAAGAATACAAACACTCATATGAAGAGTGATTTTCTATTTGAGTTAATAAAAATTAGACAATATCTGTACTTATTTCTTTATTATTTCTAGACCACTCACTCCAAGAACCTACATATAAATTAGGAATATTCAAACCTGCAACATCAAATGCCAAAAGAGTATGGCAAGCAGTTACACCCGATCCACAATGTACAATAATTTTTGATGCCTCCCTTCCATCACAAATTTTTAAATACTTATCCCTCAACTCTTCTGAATCCAGAAATAATCCTTCATTATTTAAATTAGTAGAAAATGGAATATTCAATGCACTTGGAATATGACCTGCAACGGTATCAATTGGTTCAATTTTCCCTTTATATCTCTCCGCACCTCTAACATCAATTATTAAAGTGTCATCATTTTTAACCTGATTTTCAACTTCTTCAAGTAGAACAATTGGAAGTTCCCAGTTTGAAACTTCATATTTCTCAACAGCATTAAAAAAAACTACACTATTATTAATAGGAAATCCAAATTTTTCAGCAGCTTTAAACCCTCCATCCAAAACCTGAACTTTTTTATGCCCAACAGCTTTTAGCATCCACCAAAAACGTGCCGCAGCATTTGCTCCATTATTACTATCATAAATAACTACTTGAGAATCTTTTAAAATGCCTAATTTTCCTAATGTAACCGAAAACTTTTCTATACTTGGTAAAGGATGCCTTCCTCCTTTTGACAAATCCTTATCTATTGTTGCTAAATCTTCATTCAAATCAACAAAAAATGCCGTATCTAAATGGTTTTTCAAATAATTAGCCTTAGCATTTGGGCCATTAGTAACATCAAATATTAATACCTCTGAGTCTTTGTAAATAGACACTAATTCTTCGGCACTTATAAGTGGATTCATTTTCTCCATTATACAATATTATTCAGAATTTAATAATTAAAAAAGTTACTCTTCTCCATCCTCCAACTCGTGGAGTTCATCGAGTTGTTTTAATAGTTCAAAAGTTTTCTTGGCTTCTTCTTCATCTATGGTTGAAATTGCTGCACCAACGTGAACCAATACATAATCGCCAACTCGGGCTTCTGGAACAAGCGTTAGGCTAACTTCTTTCAAAATTCCATCGAATGAAACTTTTCCAGTTCTAAAAATTTCGTCTAGTTCGTTCGTAATTTCAACTAATTTTCCAGGTATTGATAAACACATAATTTTTAATATTGCTTTGGGTGTTACCTTTCAGGTCACGCTTTCCCTTGTATCTTTTTCTCCGTTACACTATAAAAAAGGATGCCACTTCAATCGTTAACACAAAATTTGCAACCTTTTAAACCAAATTTTCTTTTAACCAATTGTACCACATTTCCATTCCATCACCTTTTGTTGCTGAAACTTCAAAAATCTGTAAGTTTGGATTTACTTGTAAGGCAAATTTTTTCAATTTTTCAACATCAATATTTACATAAGGTAGTAAATCTATTTTATTAATAATACAAACATCAGCCGTATAAAACATATCAGGGTATTTTATAGGTTTATCTTCTCCTTCTGTAGTACTTATAATTACAACGCGTTTATTTTCGCCTAAATCAAACATAGATGGACAAACTAAATTCCCTACATTCTCAATCATTAAAATGGAGTTGTTTTTCATATCCAGTTTTTTCACCGCATCATATACCATATCGCTTTCTAAATGACAGCCTTTTCCTGTATTAATTTGAACAACTGGAATATTTAGAGCGTCAATTCTATTGGCGTCATTTAATGTTTGTTGATCTCCTTCAATTACATAAAAAGGAATTTTATCTTTTAAATCTACCAATGTTTTTTCTAAAATAGAAGTTTTACCACTTCCAGGTGAACTTACTAAATTTAGAGTGAAAATATTTTTAGCTTCAAAATAACCTCTATTTCTAGCGGCTAATATATCGTTGTTTTGAAGCACATCTTTCTCAACTTCAATTACACGCTGTTTGTGGCTGTGTGAATGATCGTGATTATGAGAATGTCTAGGCCCGTGATGATGATGATCATGATCATGATGATGATGATGATCTTCGTGATTGTGTTCGTGATGAGAAGGGGTATGTTCTCCTGGTTTTAAAATTGTTGGTCCGTTTTCATCGGTACCACATCCGCAAGTTCCACACATAATTAAATATTTTTAAATAACTTCCAATGCTTTTACTCTTAACTCTTTCCCCTGTAATATCCCTTTAAAATTGCTGCTACATTTTGGACAAACATCATAAATATTCTCCATTTCAAATTCTGTATCACAATCAGCACACTTACCTTTTCCTAGAACTTTAGTAATTTCCAATTCTGCCTTTTCCAAAACCGAATCTTTAACAGCTGATGACCACACAAATTCTAAAGAATCAATTTCAACACCAGAAAGCACTCCTACAATTAATTCAATCTTAGTAACTTTTTCTGCTTTTGCCTTTGCCGTTTCATCTTCAGCAATTTTAACAATTCCTAAAGCTATAGATAATTCATGCATAATTTTTAGGTTCTTATCAAAATTACATAAAATAACACATATAAACCTATGATAATTATTAGTTATTAAACACAGTAACAATTGTTACTTAATAAAGACAATACAGTCTTATTTTAAAACATTCTAAATTAACTACTTAAGGTAAAACTTATCAAATTTTATTATAACTTAGAGTAACGATTTTTTTAAACACCAAAAAATCTTTGTTACACTAAACTTCAATACATATGTCTACCAATAACGAAAACAGAAAAACCTATTATGAAAGTATCATAAACCAAGGTTATAGTCGTAGAGATTTTATGAAATTCTCTACTTATATGGCTGCTTTTATGGGATTAGAATCCTCCATGGTTGGTCAAATTGCACAATCATTAGAAAACACACCTCGACTACCTGTTATATGGGAACATTATCAAGAATGCACTTGTTGTAGTGAATCTTTTATTCGGTCCAATCATCCCATTGTGGCTGATATCATTTTAGATCGAATATCATTAGATTATTCTTTAACGTTAATGGCCGCATCCGGACATCAAGCTGAAGCAGCAAAAGCTGAAACCATGAAAAAATATCATGGAGAATACATTCTATGTGTTGAAGGTTCAATACCGTTAGGCGATGATGGAAATTATTGTTGTATTGCTGGGAAATCGGCCAAAGAAACATTTTTAGAAGCAGCGGCAGGTGCTAAAGCAATTATTGCTTGGGGAAGTTGTGCATCAAACGGATGTGTGCAGGCAGCAAAACCAAATCCAACAGAAGCAACACCTATTCACAAAATTGTAAAAAACAAACCAATTATTAGAGTGCCTGGTTGCCCACCAATTGGGGAAGTTATGGCAGGTGTTATTATGCATGTTGTTGCTTTTGGACGTCTACCTAAATTAGATCGTTTAGGCAGACCAAAAGCTTTTTATGGCAAACGAGTTCATGATACTTGTTACAGAAGACCTTATTATGATGCTGGGCTATTTGCTGAAACATTTGATGACGATAATTCAAAAAAAGGATATTGTTTATATAAACTAGGCTGTAAAGGACCTATGACATATAACGCTTGCGCTAGTATGAAATGGAATAATGGAGTAAGCTTTCCTATTCAGTCTGGTCATGGATGTATTGGTTGTAGTGAAGAAGAATTTTGGGACAATGGACCATTTTATGAGAGAACAACAAAAGTTCCTGGTTTTGCTGTAGAAAGTAATGCTGATACAGTAGGTAAGGTTACTGCTGGAGTATTAGCTGGAGGTTTAGCTTTACATGCAATTGCCGCTAACATTTCAAAAAGAAAGGAACTAATGGATAGAATTAACAGAGGAAAATCTAATGAAAAAAATATTGATTCTTAAAACATATAATAATGGCAAATAGAATAGTAGTTGATCCAATTACCAGAATTGAGGGTCATTTAAGAATAGAAGCAGAAATAAAAAATGGCATTATAGTAGATGCCTTTAGTTCAAGCACCATGGTTAGAGGTATTGAAAGCATTGTGAAGGGGCGAGACCCAAGAGACGTTTGGGCGTTTGTGCAACGTACTTGTGGGGTTTGCACAACTGTTCATGCATTAACATCTGTAAGAGCCGTTGAAGACGCCTTAGGAATTGCCATACCGCCAAATGCCGAAATGGTTCGAAATATTATGGAAGGTGCTTTGTATATGCATGACCATGCGGTACATTTTTATCATTTACACGCACTGGATTGGGTAGATATTGTTAATGCTTTAAAAGCAGACCCTAAAAAAACTTCAGAAATAGCACAAAGTATTTCTAACTGGCCAAAAAGTTCACCTGGCTATTTTTCAGATGTACAAAAGAGAGTTCAAAAATTTGTGGAAAGCGGGCAACTTGGAATATTTGCAAACGGATACTGGGGACATTCTCAAATGAAATTACCTGCTGAAGTAAATTTATTAGCGGTTGCACATTATTTGGAAGCATTGGAATGGCAAAAAGAAATAGTAAAAGTTCATACTATATTTGGAGGTAAAAATCCACACCCAAATTACTTAGTTGGAGGTATGTCTTGCGCCATAAATTCTGATGGTGCAGGTGGCTTAAATGCAGAACGTTTAATGCACGTTGAAAAGTTATTGAAAGAAGGTAAAGATTTTATAGATAAAGTTTATATCCCAGATTTATTAGCAATTGCTTCCTTTTATAAAGATTGGGGAGCCGTGGGTAAAGGAATTGGAAACTATATGTCTTATGGAGATTTCCCTACAAACGGATATGCAGATTTATCAAGTTTTAAATTTCAACAAGGAGTTATTTTAAATAATGATTTATCCAAAGTACATGATGTGGATCATAGAAGTTCGGAAGAAATAAAAGAGTTTGTAAACAATTCTTGGTACGATAATTATACTGAAGGTAAAGATAAAGGAAGACATCCATGGGATGGTGAAACTAAGGTTAAGTATACCGGACCAAAACCTCCATATGAACATTTAAATGTTGAAGAAGCATATAGTTTTATTAAAACACCTCGTTGGAAAGGAAAACCAATGGAAGTTGGTCCGCTTGCTCGATTATTGGTGGGATACGGAAGAGGTAATAAAGAAATACAAGATGCTGTAAATGGCGCATTGTCTCATTTAAATGTTCCTGTAGATGCGTTATTCTCTACATTAGGAAGAACTGCAGCTCGCGGAATTGAAACACAGCTAGTTGCTAATTGGACATTAGAATTTTTCAACACCCTTATGAATAATATTAAAAATGGGGATGAACGCATGGCAAACACAGATAGTTGGGAACCATCATCATGGCCAAATGAAACAAAAGGTGTAGGATATTGTGAGGCTCCTAGAGGCGCA
This sequence comes from uncultured Lutibacter sp., assembly GCF_947495725.1. GTDB lineage: Bacteria > Bacteroidota > Bacteroidia > Flavobacteriales > Flavobacteriaceae > Lutibacter. The sequence goes on from NZ_CANLZZ010000001.1 coordinate 337,678, forward strand.
TTAGCACATTGGATAAAGATTAAAGATGAGAAAACAGAAAATTATCAATTGGTAGTTCCTTCTACTTGGAACGCATCACCTCGTGACCCAAAAGGACAGCGATCGGCTTATGAAGAAGCTTTAATTGGAACACCTATTGCCGATCCTAATCTACCATTGGAAATTATTAGAACCATTCATTCCTTTGATCCTTGCTTAGCTTGTGCTGTTCATTTATATGATGAACATGGAAAACATATTTCTCAAGTTCAAAATATTGCTAGTTGTGATAGTTAAAATTTAAATTATGGAAACTAAAAATTTTAAACGAGTAATGGTTTGGGAATTACCTGTCAGATTTTTTCATTGGGTAAATGTCCTATCAATAATTATTCTTACACTTACGGGGTTTTTAATCGCCAATCCACCTGCACTTCAGTCTAGCGCCGAGGCAACAAATTTACATTCATTTGGAATTGTAAGGTTTATTCACTTCTCAGCTGCGTATATTTTCTTTTTCAATATGATTTTAAGAATATATTGGTCTTTTGTAGGAAATAAATACGCAAGTTGGAAAGCTTTTTGGCCATTTAGTAAAAAAATGTGGAATAATTTTTGGCATGTTTTAAAAATAGATATCATGTTACTAAATGAAGATCATCCAGATGTAAAAAAAATAAGTATTGGACATAATAGTGTTGCATCATTATCTTATTTAGTTTTATTTTTAATGGCCCTTATTCAAGTTTTTACTGGTTTTGCATTGTACACCGACACATCGGGGTGGTGGTTACCAAAACTTTTTGGTTGGGTTAGCCCATTACTAGGTGGCGATTTTATGGTGAGAACCATTCATCATATAACAATGTGGATATTTATCTTTTTTAGTTTAGTTCATATTTATTTAGTTTTTTATCATGATTGGTTAGAAGGTCGTGGTGAAGTTTCTTCAATGTTTGGAGGTTATAAGTTTGTACGAGAAGACAGAATTAAAAAGGATAATACAGACGAAAACAAAAATTAATCATCCGAAAATCTAAATAAATTCATTCTATTAATACATTTTATGATAATGAATTTGTTTTTTTAAAATTAAAAAAATGAATCTAAAAGAGAGAACACCCATTGCCATTTGTAGCGATTCCTACTTTTTTGAAAAAGACAAATCTAAAAGTATATTAGTAATGGGGGTTGGAAATTATTTAATGGGAGATGAAGGGATTGGTGTTCAGGTTATTCAAGAAATGGGAACCCATAAATTACCTCAACATATTGATATTTTAGATGGTGGCACTGGTGGCTTTTTATTATTAAATTGTTTTGAAGCTTATTCAACAGTTATTTTTATAGATGCCACTATGGATGGAAATCCTGCAGGAACTATTTCTCTAATACAACCCAAATTTGCATCAGATTTCCCTTCTGCGTTAAGCGTACATGATGTTGGTTTAAAAGACATGATTGAAGCGGTGTATTTAATGGATCACGTTCCAGATATACATTTGTTTACAGTTTCAATAGAAGAAATAAATCCTATGACAGTTGAATTGTCTCAAAAAGTGAAAGATTCAATCCCTGAATTGGTTAATAACATATTACAGCTAGCTAAAGAACTTCACACAAAAAATGTGTAAATTTACGTAACCAATTATTACGTGAATTTAAATGATTAAAACCTACAAAATTTCTGTTTCCGGACAAGTACAAGGCGTAGGTTTTCGTCCACATGTGTATTTACTTGCTATTGAATTTTCATTAAAAGGAACAGTTTCAAATAATGAAAAAGGAGTGATTATTTTTGTTTCTGGAGAAGATGAAAATATTCAAAATTTCTATAATAAATTAATTAATTTTCCTCCTCCGGTTTCTAAAATTCAAGATAGTTATATTGAAGAAATTGAAGTTCGAAATTTTGAAGATTTTAGAATAATTCCTTCAGAAAAAGAAGGTCAATTAAACTTGCCCTTAACTCCAGATTTTGCCATTTGTAAAGATTGCGAGAATGAATTAAAAGACTCTACAAACCGAAGAGTGGATTATGCGTTTACAACTTGTGTGAATTGTGGTCCACGATGGTCGATTACACAAACTTTTCCTTTTGAAAGAGCCCAAACAAGTATTGATGATTTTCCTATGTGTGAAGATTGTGTAAAGGAATATACAAATCCTGCTGATAGACGTTTTCATTCGCAAACAAATACTTGTGAAACCTGTGGAATTCAGCTGAAATTGGTTAATAATTTAGGTGAAAAGATTCAAGTTGATAATTCTGAACTTTTTGAAAAAGTAGCAAACTTACTTTCTCAAGGGAAAATAATTGCCATTAAAAATACAAGCGGCTATTTATTATGTTGCAATTCTGAAAATAGTGAAGTTGTTCAACAGCTTCGAACTAAAAAACACAGGCCAAATAAACCATTTGCGGTTTTATATCCTTCATTAAAATTCCTTCAAAATGAAGTTGAATTGAATAAAAAACAAATCAATTCTTTACAATCTTCAGAAAGGCCTATTAACATAATTTCGTTAAACAACTATAAAGGAAATATTGCTTTAAAAAGTGTTGCTCCAAACTTAAATCAGTTGGGAGTACTATTGCCTTATACCGGCATTTTACAATTGTTGGCTAACAAATTAGAGTTTCCAATTGTTGCAACTAGTGGAAATATTCACGGCTCTCCAATTATTTCTAAAATTGATGATTCGTTGACAAAGTTAAAAGATGTAGCAGATTATTTTTTACAACACAATTTAAAAATTGAGCATCCACAAGATGATTCTGTATTGAAGTACAGCACTAAATTTCAGCAAGAAGTTTTGTTTAGACGTTCGCGTGGTTTTGCTCCAAATTATTTAAATATTAAAGTAAATTCAACAGAGAAAATATTGGCAATGGGAGCACATTTAAAAAGTACCATTGCTTTTTATCCTAATGAAAACTTATATGTAAGTCAATACTTAGGAAACCTAGATGATTTTGATGTTTACAATCGATTTACTGAAACTTCAGAAGGTTTTATTCAGCTTTTTGAACAAAAGCCCGAAGTTATTTTGGTAGATAAACATCCGCTGTATCAAAGCACTCAATACGGAAAAGAATTAGCTGAAAAGCACAATGCTAAATTAATAGAAGTTCAACATCATAAAGCTCATTTTACTTCAATTATAGGTGAATACAATTTGTGGGGTGAAAGAGTTTTAGGAGTTGTTTTTGATGGAACTGGTTACGGAGATGATAAAAATATTTGGGGCGGCGATTTTTTTAAATATGAAAACAATTCCATAGAACGAATTGCACAAGTTGAGAATTTCGATTGGTTGTTAGGTGATAAAATGTCTAAAGAGCCAAGAGTTTCATTATTTGCTTTAGCTTCAGAAGAAATGAAACCTATTTTAGAAGAGAAATTTTCACCTTCAGAAATTAAAAATTACACCTATTTAAAATCTCAAAATAAGCTTAAGACATCATCTGTAGGAAGATTGTTTGATGCAGTTGCTTCATTGTTAAATATAACCGATTATAACACTTACGAAGGTGAAGCAGCAATTTTGTTAGAGAATTCAATTTCAGATTATAATTTAAGCAATTGTAAACTGTATTGTAAAGTGAGTTCAAATGGGTTTTCTGCCAAAGAAATTATCATAAATATTTATAAGGATGTAAAAAAGGAAATTCCTAAAGAGGAAATAATTTGTAATTTCTTGTATACATTGACAACTTCAATAATAAACTTTGCTGATAAAAAAGGATTTAAAAACGTTGCATTTAGTGGCGGTGTTTTTCAAAATACAACCTTGGTGGATATGTTGTTAGAATTAGCACCTAAAGAATTAAAATTGTATTTTCATAAAGAATTATCGCCTAATGATGAGAATGTATCTTTTGGACAAATAATGCATTATTTACACATTAAAGAATGAAATATTTAAGCGAATATAGAAATTTAGAAGCAACAAAAAAGTTGTTGGATGAATTACATAAAATCACCACAAAGCCTTGGAATGTTATGGAGATTTGTGGTGGACAAACGCACGGTTTGGTGAAGAATGGAATTTTAGAATTATTACCTGAAAATGTGCGAATGATTCACGGTCCTGGTTGCCCGGTTTGCGTAACTCCATTAAACTTAATTGACAAAGCTGTTGAGTTATTAGAACAAGGTGTAATTGTATGTTCGTTTGGAGATATGATTCGTGTTCCAGGAAGTAAAAAAAGCTTATTAGAGGCCAAAGCTGAAGGTGGAGATTTACGGATTTTATATTCACCAATTGAAGCAGTAAGTATTGCAAAAGAAAATCCTAAAAAAGAAGTTGTGTTTTTTGCTGTTGGATTTGAAACTACAGCTCCAGCAAATGCTCTTTCGGTTTTGCATGCAGAAAAAGAAGGAGTAGAAAACTTCTCAATTTTGGTTTCTCACGTTTTGGTTCCACCTGCAATGGAAGCTATTTTAGATGATGAATTGTGTTCTATTGATGCATTTTTAGGTGCAGGGCACGTCTGCGCCATTATGGGAACTCAAGAATATGTTCCGTTGGTTGAAAAGTATAAAATTCCAATAGTGATAACTGGTTTTGAGCCGTTAGACTTGGTTCAAGGGATATATATGGCCGTGAAACAATTGGAAGAAGGAAAACAAGAATTAGAAAATCAGTATGCAAGAGCAGTTAAAGAAGAAGGAAATGCTTCAGCAATAAAAGTGATACAAACTGTTTTTGAAGTTGGAGCAAGAGAATGGCGTGGAATTGGTGAAATTCCAAATAGTGGTTATGTAATTAAAGAAGCATATAAAAAATACGATGCGGAAACAAAATTTGGCATTGGAAATATTAAAGTCCCTGAAAATTCGAAATGTATTGCTGGTGAAATTTTAAGAGGAATTAAAAAACCCGTTGATTGCAGTGAGTTTGGTAAAACTTGTAAGCCATCTAATCCGTTGGGAGCTCCAATGGTGTCTTCGGAAGGAGCGTGCGCAGCCTATTTTCATTTTTCAAATAATACAATTTAAGGTATGAGTATAGATAATTTAGGTTTTGAAACCATTAATTTAGGTCACGGTAGCGGTGGAGAGTTAACACGTGATTTGTTAGATAAAATTATTTTTAAAACATTTAGCAACCCGTATTTAGATCAAAAACACGATGGTTCTATTGTGCAAATTGATGGGAAAATGGCAATTTCAACCGATAGTTTTGTTATTACACCTATCTTTTTTAAAGGCGGAAATATTGGTGAACTAGCCGTTCACGGAACAGTTAATGATGTAGCAATGTGTGGAGCAATTCCAAAATATTTATCACTAGCTTTTATTATTGAAGAAGGAATGAAAGTTTCAGAATTTGTTCAAGTTGTGGAATCCATAAAAAAAGCTGCTGATGAAAGTGGAGTTTTGATTATTACTGGAGATACCAAAGTTGTTGAAAGAGGAAAAGGAGATAAAATTTTTATCAATACTACCGGATTTGGAGCAATGCATCCAAAGGCAAATATTTCGGTTCAGAATATAAAAGAAGGTGATGCTATTTTAGTAAACGGATTTATTGCTCAACACGGAATGGCAATTATGAGTGAACGTGAAGGTCTGCAATTTGAATCTACTATTGAAAGTGATTCAACCAATTTAAACTTTTTGGTGAATGATTTATTAGATGAATTTGGTGATAAAATAAAACTGTTTAGAGATCCAACTCGTGGAGGTTTAGGAACTGTTTTACACGAATTAGCGAACGATGTTTCAGTTGGTGTAGCTTTAAGGGAAATTGATATTCCGTTAGAAAAACAAGTTGCTGCAGCTTGTGAAATGTTAGGTCTAGACCCAATGTATGTTGCTAACGAAGGTGTGTTTTTAACCGTTGTAGATGCTTCTATTAAAGATGAAGTTTTAGAGTTGATGCAAAATCATTCCAAAGGAAAAAATGCTGCGATTATTGGAAAGATTACTTCTGAACACCCTAACAAAGTAGTTATGCAAAGCTTAATTGGTGGAAAACGAATTGTGAGTCCGTTAGTTGGTGAGCAATTACCAAGGATTTGTTAGGTTTTTATTGTCATTCTGAATGTTGCAATAGCGAAATGAAAGATCTTTTACGCAGTAGTACATAAGATTCTTTGCTTAGACTCTGAATGACATAGGATTTCATGTGTAATGATAAAACTTAATTAGCCAAGGTCCAATAAACACCAATAATAAGTGCAAATAAACCACCTGCTAAACGAAGCCCTTTAAAAAATGTTTCGTTATGATCTTTTTTAGAGAAATCTGAAATACGGCCAATAACCATAGCAAAAGAAACCATGGCAATTAATGTTCCAATGGCAAAACCTACAATGTATTTTACCGAATCAAATTTAGATTCAAAACCAATTACTGGTAAAAACAATAAAAAGTGAGCAACTCCGGCTAAACCGTGAATAAAACCAACAGAAGCAGAAGCTATAATTCCTTGTTTTAATTTTGGATGCTTGTGGTTGTGTAATTTTTCTAAATTATGCATATGTTTATGTTCATGAATCATTGGGTTTCCATTGCTATGAACATGTAGATGATTGTGATTTTGTTCTTCTTTAAAAATTTTGAAGAGAATCCAAATACCTAAGCCAATAAGAACAACTCCTACAAACTGTTCGCTATGTTTTGAAATTTTTTCAATTGGAATTAAGTTTTTAAACAACAAGAATAAAATTCCAATTGAAAGCATTCCCAATAAATGACCAACTCCCCAAAACAAGCCAACTTTCCAGGCTTTTTTCTTACTTTCAATTGCAAACGGAGTAACTGCAGCTAAATGATCTGGGCCAGAAATTACGTGTAAAACTGCAGCAATAACACCTGCAAATAAAGGAAAAGTTAAATCCATTTAGGTAAATTTAATAGTATCTAAATTTACTTAAAAATGATATCTAAATAAAAAAAATATGCAAATTTTGAAACAATTGTTACGCTATTTTAGTGAAAATCTATTATTTTAAGCCGAAATTTTATGAAAAAATAAATAATTAACTAAATTAAAATCAAATCATTATGAAAAAACTATTATTATCGTTATTTACAATTTTGGCTCTTGTTTCTTGTCAAACAGAATCTCTAAATGAAATTATTTCAACTAATGAGTCAATAGATCTCGAAGGTGAAAATTCCTTTCTTCAAGCCAAAAATTCTTCAGGTAAAAATTCATTTATGGTAATTGCTCAGGCAGAAACCTTATCACATAAACTCGAGTTTTCAATTAAGAAACATGGGGAAATTGTACGTACAATTCCAGAAATTGGAATAGCTATAGTTAAATCTTCAAATCCCAATTTTGAACAAAATGTTTCAAAAATTTCAGGTGTGAGATCCGTGGTACCTGATTTAACTGTTAATTGGCTCGAACCTATTAATGTTCAACCCATGGCGAACCCTGCAAGTATTGGTGATGACGATACTTATTTTAACATTCAATGGGGGTTAGATGCAATTGATGCTCCTGAAGCTTGGAATGCCGGTTATCAAGGTAGTAATACAAAAGTATTTATTTTAGATAGCGGTATTGATGCAGAACATCCCGATTTAGCACCTAATTTAAATACCCAGCTTTCCAAATCATTTGTACCAAATGAGGATTGGAATATTCAACCAGGATTATATATTAATCATGGAACTCATGTTGCTGGTATAATTGCAGCAGTCGATAATGATAGAGGAGTAATTGGTGTTGCTCCAATGACTGAAATAGTTGCAGTTAAAGTATTATCTGAATATACAGGAAGTGGATCATTTGGAGGAATAAATGCAGGTATTGTTTATGCGGCTAATAATAGTGCTGACGTAATAAATATGAGTTTAGGTACTACTTTAAATAAAAATGGTAAATTTTATGATGAAGATGGAAATTATGAAGGAAAGATTCCATCAAAATATATTCAAGAAATAGTACATGCTCAGCAAAGAGCAATTGATTATGCTTATAAAAAAGGAGTTACAATAGTAACTTCTGCAGGAAACTCGGGAATGAATGCTGATGGAAATGGCTCTGCAATTGTAATGCCAGCCGATTTAAACAATGTCATTACTGTGTCAGCAACTGCTCCTTTTGCTTGGGTATACAATCCTACACCTAATTTAGATGAATTTGCTTCTTATTCAAACTATGGAACTTCATTAGTTGATATTGCCGCTCCAGGAGGTGATTATGATTCACCTTATGATTTCTGGTGGTATGATATGGTATATAGTACAGTTAGTGAAGGTTATACTTGGTTAGCTGGAACAAGTATGGCATCGCCACATGTTGCAGGTGTAGCAGCATTAATTATTGGAAAAAATGGTGGAGAAATGGCTCCACATGAAGTAGCGAAACAACTTTATAATACAGCTGATAAAATTGATACTAATGGCGCTAGTGATTTTTATGGAAAGGGTCGTGTAAATGCATATAGAGCAGTTACTGAATAAAATTTAAAACTAAAGCCAGAGAATTTAAATTCTCTGGCTTTATATTTTTTTAAAAAACTTAGAATCTCATTTTTAAAAATAATAACTATAGTCTAATTGTAAGTTATTATTCTGAAACTTGAACAATTAAAGGGCTTTTAAGTCTCATTGAAAAGTCGTTTAAATAACTTTCCCACTCTTTCTGATTTTCAAATTGATTGCTTTTTTTCCATCCAAACCCAGCATAATAAACAACCTTATTATCAATTACATTTAAGTTTGCATAAGCATTACTTAAATCTTTTGCATCAACATCATATTTTTCAAAATCAACAAAATATTCATTTGAGGCAATAATTGCAGTTCCTAATTCTGAATCTGCATGTGGTTGCCAATAACTCACCCATCCATTTTTATTATTCCCAGAAACAACACCATCTTTTTCGTGTAATGTTAAGCCTGCAGCAATTGTTGTTGTTCCTTCTATTGAAATTTCAAATTTTGAAAAGTTACTACCTTTATCCAAGGAAATTATTCTAGATTCTTGTATGCTATTTCCGGCGGCATCCCAATCTTCATAATCCAAATAAAAACTTGTTCTTATTGGCCCTGTGGTTATGGTTTTCCAATTAGAGTAATTTTTTGAAAAATAGTAAGAATTATCTTTTTTTATAGCAATACCTCCTACACCTCTACTTACACCAACATGAAAATTATCTAAGCCCTCACCCGTATCTTCGTGATATGTTCCTGTTTTATCTGAATGTTTTTTATACCATTTATTAATTATTGGATATTCAACTCTTTTTAGCCATGCATCAACACCGCTTGAAAGCGTACCTCCAGGAATATTATCTTCAATCATTTTTTGAGCAGTTGGTCCATATACTCTAAATGCAACTTTATCATTTTCCCAGGCGTAATCATCAGTTCTTTCAGGTACAAATCGAGAGTAACAAATTTCATTTGAAATTGGCCTTTCTTCCTTTAAAACGGTTATAATTTCGAACTTTACCTTTGAGTTAGCTGCAATTTTTGGCTGAAACAACAACTGATCCATTACTCCATCACCATCAATATCAACTAATTGTGATATTTGAATTTCTTTAGAATTATTATCTCTAATTCCAATTGTTGATAAATCTTCAACCTTTAAAAATTCTTTTGTTAGCTCTATTGTTTCAAAAGATCTATCAATCTTTAATAAGTTTTCAACAAAAATAAACTTTGATTTGTCTTGTTTTGTACAACAAACAAACAATAAAAAACTTAGTAAAGTAAATATGAATTTAATAAATTTCATTAGCAAAATTTAAAAGTTTAGCTATCTCATTTCATTAATTGCGCACATATCCATATCGCCATAATCAAGGTTTTCACCCGCCATACCCCAAATAAATGTGTAGTTACTGGTTCCTGAACCCGAGTGAATTGACCACGGCGGAGAAATTACAGCTTCGTTATTTGCCATCCAAATATGACGTGTTTCGTTTGGTTGTCCCATAAAATGACAAACTGCTTGATCTTCTGGCACTTCAATATAAAAATATACTTCCATTCTTCTATCATGCACATGTGCTGGCATTGTATTCCAAACACTTCCAGATTTTAACGTGGTCATACCCATTTGTAACTGACATACATCTACTACACTATTTACAATATATTTTCTTAATGTACGAGCATTTGCTGTTTCAGGTGAACCTAATTCAACCACTTCAACATCATTAATTCCAATTTTCTTAATTGGAAATGCTTTGTGAGCAGGAGTAGAATTCAAATAAAATTGCGCTGGCTTGTCAACAGAATTACTAGCAAAAACTACACTTTTATTTCCTTGCCCAACATACAATGCTTCTTTATGATCTAGTTCGTAAGTTACGCCATCAACATTAACAGATCCTGATCCTCCAATATTAATAATCCCTAATTCTCTTCTATCAAGAAAATTTTCAGATTTTAAAGTGTCTAAAGTTTCTAAGACAAGACTTTCCTTTGAAGGCACAGCACTTCCAACCATAAACCTATCATAATGCGAATACACCCACTTAACTTCATTTGGAATCATTAAATCCTTTACCAAAAACTCATCTCTAAGTGCCTGTGTATCATATTTTTTAACTGCATCTGGACTAGAAGCATATCTTACTTCGTAATTTGTATTCATATTTAATTCTTTTTATTTTGTTGTAAAAGTACAAATTAATATTTAAAATACAATCGATTGTATTTTAAATATTAAATACTATATTTGAATATTAAATTCCACATTCGAATAAAGTAATAATGATAAAAGGCAAAATAACAATTCATGATATTTCAAAAGCATTAGAAATTGATAGTTCCACCGTTTCTAGAGCTCTAAATAACAGTCCACGTGTTTCAAAAAAAACAAAGACTAAAATCTTAAAAAAAGCAAAAGAACTAGGATATCAGCGCAATAGTTTAGCTTCAAAACTAAGAACAAATAGAAGCAATACAATTGGTGTTATTGTCCCTAGAATTTCTCGTCATTTTTTTGCTGCCGTTATTTCGGGTATTGAAGAAACAGCCTATGATGCCGGCTACGATGTTATAATTTGTCAATCTTTAGATAATTATGAAAGAGAAAAAAAATTAGTTGAGACACTTTTAGCCAACAGAGTTGATGGTATTTTAATTTCAATTTCTATGGAAACAACTAATTATAGTCACTTTAAAAATTATATAGACAACGGTTTTCCAATTATTTATTTTGATAGACCTTGCGAAGTTGATAAAAATACTAACGTAATTATTAATGATTTTAAGGCTAGTTTTGAAGCAACAGAACATTTAATCTTAAATGGTTGTAAAAATATTGTTCATTTTTCAGGACCTCAGTCCACAACTCTATACCAAAAAAGATGTAAAGGATACAAAGCTGCTTTAAAAAAACACAATATTCCTTTAAGGAAGGAATATATCATTGAATCTAATTTAATGGAAAATGATGGAATTGAAAATGCTAAAAAAGTACTAAAACTTCCACTAGTTGATGCCGTTTTTTCTGCAAATGATAAAGCAGCTATAAGTGCTATGCAATATTTAAAAACTAAAAATATAAAAATCCCAGAAGATATAGCATTTGTTGGTTTTAGTAATGAACCTATTTCGGCTGTAATAGAACCTTCATTAACAACTGTAAACCAACAAGATTTTGAAATGGGTAAAGTAGCCACTACTTTATTATTTGAACAGATAAACAATAAATCTAGTATAAATGAAACCAAAATATTAGAACCAGAATTAATAATCAGAAATTCATCAATAAAAAAATAAAAGAACCAAATATGAAAACACTCAACTCAACTCTAATACTTTTAGCCTTAACACTTTTTATTTCTTGTTCATCAAAAAATGAAAGTGAATTGGATAAAGCCGCCCAACAATTTACTCTATTAGTAAAAGATGCTGATGCTGCAAATAAAATTCCAAGAACCGTAACTGCCGAAGGAGAAATACATTGGACAAATCCAAGATTCGATTGGACTGAAGGCTTTTTCCCTGGAAGTTGCTGGTATTTATATGAAGCAACAAACGATGAAAAATGGAAAAAAGCTGCTGAAAAATTTCAATCTCTTTTCGAAAAACATAAATATAAAACTACCAATCACGATCTAGGGTTTGTATTTAATTGTTCTTACGGAAATGGTTATCGATTAACAAATAACAAAGATTTTAAAAATGTAATGACAACAGCTGCCGATTTTTTGAGTACACGTTTTAATTCAAATGTTGGCTGCATTAAAAGTTGGGATGTAACAAGTGGTTGGCAAGCGGAAAGAGGTTGGAAATTCCCAGTAATTATTGATAACATGATGAATTTAGAATTGCTTTTTGAAGCTTCAAAATTAACTGGAAATGATAAATATAAAAACATTGCAATTGCACACGCAAATACAACTTTAAAAAATCATTTTAGAGATGATAATAGCTCATTTCATGTTATAGATTACGACCCTGAAACTGGTGAAGTAAGAAATAAACATACTGCACAAGGTTTTGCACATACAAGTGCTTGGGCTCGTGGACAAGCTTGGGGATTATACGGTTACACAGTTTGTTACCGATATACAAAAGATGAAAAATACTTAGAACAAGCCGAAAAAATTGCAAAATTTATTACTGAATACAAAGGAACTCCAGAAGATGGAATTCCATATTGGGATTATAATGCTCCAAACATTCCTAATGAACCTAGAGATGTTTCAGCTGCTGCCATTACTGCTTCTGCCTTAATTGAGTTAGATAGTTTTTCTAACAATAATTATCAACCTGCAATCGATAAAATAATGATATCGTTGGCTTCTGACAAATACACTGCTGAGGTTGGAGAGAACAACCATTTTATTTTAAAACATAGCGTTGGTAGTATTCCTCACGGAAATGAAATTGATGTGCCGCTGAATTATGCTGATTACTATTATTTAGAAGCTTTAGTTAGACTAAAAAAATAACTTATGAACTTTAAATATATTTTTTTAACTGGGTTAGTTTTTAGTCTTTTAAGTTGTAAAGCTCAAACTAGTAAAGTTTGGGCTGATTTTAAATCTTCAAAAACAACTGGAAAAGAAGCAATTTTACCCGATTTTTCTTACGCAGGTTATAAATATAGCGAAGTTGAAATACCAACTGTTAACTACAAACTGTTTGATGTAACCAAATTTGGAGCTATTCCAAATGATTTAAATTCAGATAAAAATGCTATAAAAAAAGCCATAAAAGCTGCTGAAAAATATGGAGAAGGCATTGTGTATTTTCCTAAAGGAAAGTATTACATTAATACTCAAAATGATGACATAAGCATTATTGAAATCAAGTCTTCAAAGATTGTTTTTAGAGGTGAAGATAAAGAAAATACCATCTTATTTTTTGACAAAGATTTGCCTCCAACTGATCCAAATAAACTATGGTCTTGTCCTTCAGCAATTAAAGTAAAAGCTAAGGAAAATGATAAATTCATCACTAAAATAATTGGAGATTCAAAACGCGAAACTTTTTCTATTAAAGTTGAAGATGCTTCAAAAATTAAAAAAGGAGATTGGATAATAGTTAAAGTAAAAAACAATAGTAAAGAACTCATCAAATCTGATATTGGTCCATTAGAACCACATGAAAAATGGAAGAAAATTTTAAATGAGGGTGTTATGGTAAATGAGCGTCATCAAGTTGCTTCAGTAAAAGGAAAAACAATAACATTGGTTTCTCCAATTCATTATGATATTGAATCAAAATATGGATGGGAAATTTTAAAATTTGAACACGTAAATCACGTTGGATTTGAAAACTTAACTTTTAAAGGTAATTGGACTAAAAAGTTTGTTCATCATAAAAACGCACAGCACGATGGTGGTTGGAGCATTTTAAGTCTTTCAGATGCTGTAGATTCTTGGATTCAAAACTGTACATTTAAAAATGTGAACAATGCTGCAAGTATTTCTTCATCTGCTGCCTGCACTGTTTTAAATGTTGAAATTAAAGGCAATATTGGTCACGCGGCAATTCACGCTGCAAATGGTTCAACAGGAATTTTATTAGCAAAAATTAATGATGAGGCTGGTATGCATCATTCCGTTGGTGTTGGTGGTGGAAGCACTACCGGAACTGTAATTTGGAGATGTACATATCCATCACACACTTGTTATGAATCGCACGCATCTCAACCACGTTGTACCTTATTAGATAATGTAAAAGGAGGATTTTTTGCAGGAAGAGCCGGTGGAGCCATTCAAAGTTTACCAAATCACGGAAGGTATTTAGTTTTTTGGAATTATAATGAAACCGATGAGGCTGAAAAAGATTTCAGATTTATTGCAACCAACTCTTGGTATTGGAGAAATGTACCGCCTATAATTGTTGGTTTTCACGGAGCTGGAACAACTTTCAAAAAAGATGAAGTTCAAATTGTAGAAAGCAATGGAACCCCCGTAAAACCAGAATCTTTATTCGAAGAACAATTAAAACTTCGACTAGGTAAATTACCAAACTGGATTTCAAAAGAAAAAAATTAGCATTTATATTCTAATAAAATGAAACTAAAAAACACATTACTAATAGTTATTTCATTACTGCTGTTAAGTTGCAAAAGCGAAGTTAAAAAAGAGGTTGTTGTTACTACAAAAAAACCAAATATATTAATTGTTTTTCCAGATCAATTAAGGCGATATAGTGCTGGTTTTTGGAGCGAAGAAAACTATAAAAAACACGTAGTTGGAAAACCAGATCCTGTGTTAACTCCAACCATTGATAAACTAGCAAAAAACGGTGTGGTTTTTACCCAAGCAGTAAGTAATTACCCGTTATGTAGCCCATACCGAGGAATGATGCTTTCTGGAATGTATCCTGAGCAAAACGGAATTTGGAACAACTGTAAAAAAGGAAGAGAGCATAGTTTAAAAGATGATATTGCTACCATTCCAGATTTATTTTTCAAAGCTGGTTATAACACTTCTTACTTCGGAAAATGTCATTGGTTAAAAACTGAACCTTTATTTGACGAAAATGGAAACTATCAAGGTACTACAGAAGCACCGGGAGGGCATTATGTAAATACATACGACACTTATATTCCGCCAGGAAAACGTCATAATATCGAATACTTTTACCAAGCCTTAAAAGACGAGCATTTTAATCCTAGAATTTACTCAAACGATCCAAGTACAATTGAAGGTAAAAAAGATGGTGAATTACACTTACCAAAAGTTTTTTCAGCTAAAAATGAAGCTGAAAAAATTATTAAGTACTTAAAAAATGAAAACGGTCAACGAAATGCAGACAAACCATTTTGCATGATTTGGTCTATGAATCCACCGCATAATCCTTGGGATGATGAAAATACAGATATGGAAACTCTACACAAGCATTATGATACAGATAAGTTTCCAGAAATTGACAACAAGTTAGTAGTTAGAAAAAATGCCGATTTAAAAGTTGCTAATTATGCACGCCATTATTACGCAAACGTTACTAGTGCCGACAATTACATTGGACAAGTTATTGATGAATTAGAAAAAATGGGAGAGTTAGATAATACTATTGTTATGTTTAGTTCCGATCACGGAGAAATGTTAGGTAGCCATAGTAGAACTGGTAAAAATTCGTTTCAATTAGAATCGCTATCTGTACCATTTATTGTTCATTGGCCAAAGGGTTTAAAAGCTGATATTACAGATGTGTTGTTTGGAGCAACTGATGTATTGCCAACCGCTATGGGATTAGCAGGATTGTCAAATCAAATTCCTTCGGAAGTGGAAGGAACAAATTTTGCTGAATTACTTCTAAATCCAAAAAATAATTCAGTAAAAAAACCAGAAGACGTTTTAATAATGTTAGGAAATTCTAGAGGTGTGTTCTCTGGAAAATATACATTGTGTTTAGAAGAAAATAAAAAACAATGGGATACAGATAAAGGAACCGAAATTTCAGAAGCTTATTTGTACGACAATATAAATGACCCATATCAGTTAAATAAAATTGATTTAAAAGCACTGCCTGAAATTTCAAATAAACTATTAAAATCGTTAGGTGAAAAATTAAAAATGTCTAACGACCCTTGGTTTCAACAAAAAAAATATAGTAACCTAATTCCGTATCCAAATAGTTAACTAGCTCATTAATGATCCATTTTAAAAACAGCTGTCGCATAGTTTTATTATTGGTTTCAACATTCTTTTTTATAAGTTGTGAAACTAGCACAAAAGTGCTGTATGCTGATGGCTTTGACAAAAATTTAGACAATTGGGTTATTGAGCAAATGGAAGATGGATTTGTTGAAATTAAAAACAAACAATTAGAAATTTCGCAAGGAAATGGAGCGGTGGTTTGGTTTAAGCATAAATTACAAGCTCCTTTAACCATTGAATATAATATTACTGTTGTAGACAATGGCGGTAAACATGATAGAGTTGCTGACATGAATTGTTTTTGGATGGCAAATGACCCAACTAATATAGATTTCTTTAAAAATTCGGAACAACGTGGGGGTGTGTTTTCAAACTACTTTCCACTAAGTTTATACTATGTTGGTTATGGCGGGCATAACAATACAAAAACCAGATTTAGAAAACATTTTGGAAATGGAGATCGACCTTTAAAACCTGAACACGATTTAAACAATCCCAATTTCCTTATTACCCCAAATAAAGTAAATCACATAAAAATAGTGGTTACCGAAAATAGCACTCAATATTTTTGCAACAACAACTTAGTTTACAATATTGAAGACAAAAATTTGTACAGGTCTGGTTATTTCGGATTCAGATCTTATAAAAACCACTTATTGATTGATAATTTCAACATAACAAAACCTTAAAAATGTCAAAATTAATAACACGTATTGGCTTTATAGCTTTAATAGTTTTCATAGTTACACAATGTAAAATTGAAAAGATTGAAAAAAAGCAATTATCTACAGTTTGTAATCCTATGGATTTAAGTTATAGGTTTATGCCAAATGGTGTTTCAAGGCGAGAAGCTGCAGATCCTACTGTTATTTTATTTAAAGACACCTACTATTTATTTGCTTCAAAATCTGGAGGATATTGGTTCTCGGATGATTTAACAAAGTGGACTTTTATTGAAACCAACGAAATTCCTACCGAAGAATATGCTCCAACAGCCATTGTTTTAAATAATGAAGTTTATTTTTTAGCTTCAAACGGTAAAAAAAATACAGTTTACAAATCTGCCAATCCAAAAGGCGGAAAATGGCAATTAGTAAAAGATGGTTTAAAGGTTCCAATGACCGATCCGGCATTCTTTTTAGATGATGACAATAAGCTATTTTTATATTGGGGATGCTCAAATAAAAATCCGATTTATGGTGTTGAAATTGATAAAACTACATTTGAATTTATTGGCGAAACACAAGAGCTTATATTTCCTAATCCTGAAAACTTAGGGTGGGAAATTCGAGGAGATTATAATACAAAAACTGAAGTTTCTCCTTGGCTAGAAGGCGCTTGGATGAATAAACATAACGGAAAATATTATTTACAATATTCAGCGCCAGGAACTCGAGAAAAATCGTATTGCGATGGTGTTTATGAGTCTGAAAATCCTTTAGGACCATATACACTTGCTAAACATAATTCTTTTGCTTACAAGCCAGAAGGCTTTGCTTGTGGTGCAGGACACGGAAGTACTTTTGAAGATAAATATGGGAATTTTTGGCACGTTGGAACCATTACAATTTCAGTAAAAGATAAATTTGAAAGACGTATTGGCTTTTATCCTGCATTTTTTGATAAAGATGGAGTGTTGTATTCAAACACTAGATTAGGTGATTTTCCAATTATAATTCCGAAGAAAAAAATTGAAAGTATTGACGATATTTTTCCAAATTGGATGTTGCTTTCTTATAATAAATCTATTGAAGTTTCTTCTGAATTGGAAGGCCATTCAAAAAAATTAGCTACCGATGAAGAAATTAGAACTTATTGGAGTGCAGAAACTGGAAACAAAGGAGAATGGTTGCAAATAGATTTAGAAAAAGAGGTCGAAATTAATGCCGTTCAAGTCAATTTTGCAGAGCAAGACACCGAACTTTTTAATAGACAACCTAATATTTATCAACAGTTTTTGGTTGAATATTCTTTAGACAATAAAACTTGGAATACCTTAATTGATAAAACAAAAAACAAAGCTGATGTTCCGCATAATTACATTCAATTAGAAACTACAACTAAAGCTCGTTATTTAAAAATTACCAATTATTATACGCCAAGTGGAAAATTTGCACTATCAGATTTCCGAGTGTTTGGAAACGGACAAGGAAATTTACCTCAATTTGAAAGAACTTTAACTGGAACAAGAAATAAAGAAGATAGACGCCAAGTTCATTTAAATTGGAATACAGATAAAAATGCCTTGGGTTACAATATTCGATACGGTACACATCCTGAAAAACTGTACCATAACTATCAAGTTTTAAAGAACAACAGCTTAACAATTAGAAGCTTAAACAAACTTCAAAAATATTATTTTACCATTGATACTTTTAATGAAAACGGTATTAAAAAAGGTTCAAAAATTATTGAAATCAACTAACAATAGGTTATTATGAAACAATTTGTATTCTTATTTTTTACAGGAATTTTATTTTTTGGTTGTGCTAAAAAATCTTCAGAAGAAAACATTTGGGAACCAGAAATATTAAAACAATTCAAACAAAAAGGAATAGCTTCTAACCTACCCGATTATTCCTACGCAGGTTATGCTTATGGCGAAAAAGAAATTCCAACAATTAAAGGAAAAACATACACTATTACAGATTTTGGAGCCATACCAAATGATGAAATTGACGACACAAATGCCATAAATAAAGCTATTGAAACAGCAGGTAAAAATGGCGGCGGAATTGTTTATTTTCCGAAAGGGAAATTTTTAGTAAATACAGATTCTACAAAAACCGATATTGTTAAAATAAACTATAGCAATATTGTATTGCGTGGTTCTGGTTCAACAAAAAACGGAACTATTATTTTTAGTGGAAGTTCTACACATCAAGCTGAGGATAACAGTCCGTGGTTATCTCCTTTTGTATTTCATACGGGCTTAAATTTACACGATACATCATCATTTTTTAATGTTAAAGATTTAGATGTTTTTTCTGAAATTAAACAAGACGTTAAAGCTGGAACTTCTATATTAGAACTAAATTCAACAAAAGATTTAAACGAAGGAGATATTATTTTAATTGCATTGAACAACACAACAGATGATGGAAATTTAATGAATGATTTAATGCATCCTTTGAAGTTTGAAGAATTTCAAAAAAGTTATTCTGAAGCTGGAATTCAAAGAGCAGCTTCTTTTCAATACCCTTTAGAAATTGCTAAAATTATTGATGATTCTCACATTGAATTAAAACAACCTACTCGTAGAGATTTATTATTAAAATACAACCCAACTATTAGCAAAATGCGAATGCTTAAAAATATTGGTGTGGAACATTTTAAATTCGAAAGTGCTTGGGACGGAAACTACAAGCATCACGGTAACCGAGAAATGGATTATGGTTGGGGAGCAATAAACTTACATCGTGTTGCTCACGGTTGGATTCGTGATATTCATATTGATAATTACACGCAAACAACACATTTAGTAAATAGCAGAAATGTAACTATTGAAGACATTAAAATTACTGGAAAAATTGGTCATTATTCGCCAAAAATGTATCATTCATCTGATAATTTGGTTCAAAATATTGAAGTTGAAAATGAAGTTACTCACGGTCCTGGTTTAGAAGGCTGTTCCTTTGGAAATGTTTATAGAAATATTAGCTATAAATTTCCTACTCCTTTAGATTTACACGGAATGGCAGATGCAGGATTTTGTCCACCAATGTATAACTTGTATGAAAACATTATTAATGTAAAACAAATTGCTGGTGGAGCTGCACCACAAAATATTCCACACTCTGGAGAATACAATACTTTTTGGAATATTGCAATGGAAGGTTGGGAAGATGGTGAGTTTCAAGAAATATTTTTCTCTTGGATTTGGAGAGATCCAATTAAGTTTAAAAATGAACTACATATAGATTGCCATAAACAATATTTGCGTAGTATTTTAGTAGGAGTTTATTCTTCTAACCCAGAAAAACAACTAAGTATTGAACATAGTTTTAAGGACAGAAGCGATGAGTGGATTTATGTTGAAGGCTTGAATACTAAAAAACCAATGGTCAATTTGTATGAAACTCAATTAAAAATGAGAATAAAAGAATAAAATTCGGGTACATTCTACAAAAATAATTCAAAGAAAAATTTCATTTTTGTGTGATGTTATACAAACATTAATTAAATATAACTTAGATATGAATAAAATAATTAATATTTTTTTTCTTTTCATTTTAATCTCACATACTAGCTTAGCTCAAAATCAAAATGTTAAAATAAGTGGAGAATTAAAGAAATGGCATAAAGTTACTCTCAGTTTTGAGGGGGAACAATTAACAGAAAATGATGCAGAAAACCCATTTTTAAACTACCGTTTAAATGTAACTTTTAGAAATAAAAACAAAACCTATGTAATTCCCGGGTTTTATGCTGCCGATGGAAATGCTTCAGAAACCAGCGCAACTAAAGGTAATATTTGGCAAGTACGTTTTACGCCAGATGAAATTGGTGAATGGAATTATAGTGTTTCTTTTAGAAAAGGAAATGAAATTGCAATTAATGATGATCCCAATGCAGGAGAAACCGTTTCATTCGATGGTATAAGTGGAGCTTTTAACATCATAAATTCAGATAAAACTGGTCGCGATTTTCGAAGTAAGGGACGATTAAATTATGTTGGAAAACGTTACCTTCAATTTGAAGAAACCAACGAATACTTTTTAAAAGGTGGAGCAGATAGCCCTGAAAGCTTTTTAGGTTATTATGATTTTGATCAAACACCACCTTCTCACAAATACGAAGCACACGCAAAAGATTGGAAAAACGGTGATCCAACTTGGCAAAATGGAAAAGGGAAAAATATAATTGGAGCACTAAATTATTTAGCTTCAAAAGGCATGAATTCGGTTTACTTTTTAACTATGAGTGTACAAGGTGATGGAAATGATGTTTGGCCTTGGAATAATATTAACGAACGTTATCGTTTTGATTGCAGTAAATTAGATCAATGGGAAGTTGTATTTGATCATATGGATAAATTAGGTTTAATGCTTCATATTGTAACTCAAGAAACCGAAAACGAATTATTATTAGATATTGGTGAATTAGGCGTGCAACGTAAATTGTATTACCGCGAATTAATTGCTCGTTTCTCGCACCATTTAGCAATTACCTGGAATTTAGGCGAAGAAAACGGACCTTTAAGTTGGACTCCAAAAGGGCAAGATGATAAAGATCGAAAAGCCATGGCTAAATACATTAAAACGCACGATCCTTATAAAAGCTTTATTGCCTTGCATACTCATGCCGATCCTAAAGCTCAAGATCCTTTTTTAAATCCATTATTAGGTTACGATTATTTAGACGGACCATCAATGCAAACCCACCACCCAAAAGATGTACATCGTTTAATTGTTAAATGGTTGAACGAATCTCAAAAAGCTGGAAAACAATGGGTGGTTTGTCAGGACGAAATTGGCCCAGCCGATACAGGCGCAAAACCAGACGCAGATGACCCAGAGCATAATGAAATTAGACATGAAGTTTTGTGGGGAAATTTAATGGCTGGTGGAGCAGGTGTTGAATGGTATTTTGGGTATAAATATGCACATAACGATTTACAATGTGAAGATTGGAGATCAAGAGATATTTTATGGGATCAAACACGTTATACTATAGAATTTTTTCAAAAATATGTTCCTTTTTCTAATATGAAATCAGCAAATGGTTTAACGGATAATTTAGATGATTATGTATTAGCTGAAAATGGAAAAACATATGTTGTTTATTTGCCAAAAATTAAAGAAACAAAATTAAATCTTTTTGGAAGCAATTCTAAATTTTCTATAAAATGGTACAACCCTAGAACTGGCGGAGAACTTCATAAAGGTAGTGTAAAATCTATTAAAGGTGGTGGTTTGGTTTCTATAGGATTACCCCCAAACAAGAACAAAGATTGGGTAGCTTTAATAAGTAATTCTTCAAATAAAAAAACAGTAGTTACTTCGCAAAAATTTGAAAAAATTAAGCTAAGCGCAACTTCAGATTTTGAAATTGACCAAACTTCTGAAGCCATTTATTACATTGATAAATCGAATAAAGCCTTGGCAATAAATGCTGGCAAAAAAGATCAGAGAGCTAAATTTGCAAAAGCTAAAACCATTTTTAAAGGTGAAAGCGGCACTTACAAATTAATGTTTACTACTATAGCTGAAAATGATGGTGAATCTCGTTATAAAATATTGGTAAATGGGTCTACAGTAAAAGAGGTAACCAATTCTGAAACATCAGAGTCTATGCAAGGAGAAGATCACAATTTAGGATACATTTATTTAGAGAAAAATGATATTTTAGAAATAGCTTCAACCGCTGAAACAAATGGAAAAATTCCTGAAAATGATGAAACAGCTTGGTCGCGTGGAAGATGGAAATCATTAATATTTATTCCTGGTGGTGGACTTCAATTAACCTCTAAATTAGAAAATGTTAAACCTTTTATGGAAAAAAAGGGAATTATTGAAGTTGAAGCGGAAGCATTTCATTTTAAATCGAATAACGGAACATTGAGAAATTGGGAAGTTCGTTCTAAAAATGAATCTGAGACTTTTTCAAAATTGGAAAATCATGCTAATTCGGCAAGTGGAGAAAAATATATTGAAGCTTTACCAGACACTCGAGTAACCCACGAGGACGAACTTATTTCGGGCGAGAATTTTTTCCCATTATCTGGTTTTGGAGGTGTAGTATCTTATAAGGTAAAAATTAATAAACCTGGAAAATATTATGTTTGGGTTCGTGCTTTTTCGAGTGGACCAGAAGATAATGGTTTACACGTTGGCTTAGATGAAAAATGGCCTGAAAGTGGTTCCAGAATTCAGTTGTGTGAAGGGAAACATACTTGGACTTGGTCATCTGCACAAAGAGTCCCTGAAAATCATTGCGGAACACCTCAAAATATTTATTTAGAAATTAAAGAAAAAGGAGAACATATTATTTCTTTTTCTATGCGTGAAGATGGATTTGAATTTGATAAATTTATTTTAACTAAAGATAAAAACTTCAATCCAAATAATAATTAAAGAATAAGTTTTACCATATTAAAAAACGCCTATATTTTCTCTGAAAATATAGGCGTTTTTTAATTCTAATTTGTGTATTGACAATATGTTTAAAAAGCTACTCCTTAATTATTTTTAATGTTTCAACTTTTTCTAATTGAATTTTTGCAAAATAAATTCCACTCGTTAAATTTTCAATATTCAGCAGTACTTTACCAAAATTAACAGAATACCATTTTGATGAAATAAGTTGAGATTGCATGTTATACAATTCAATAATAACTTCTTTTTTATCAATTGGCAAGGCAATTTCAAACTGTCCCTTAGTTGGGTTAGGATATGCCGTAATGTATTCTAACAAATTAATTTGTTTCGCAAATACTCCTTCACAATCCACATTTGTTTTAATTTGAACAAAATCTCCATGAGAAACATCAACAGAAAAAGAGGTATTCATTGTTTGAAAAACTTCGGCACCGTTTACAAAAATGTTGTATGGAGCTGTACCTTGTGAAATTTCAACATTAACTTTGTTTGAAATAACAGTTGCTTTACCTGAAACAGAGGTTCCTGACTCAATGGTTACAACAAAACATTGTTCAAAAGTTTCACCTTCAACTGAAATACAAATATCAATAGTTCCAGGAGTGAGGTTGTCAACTTCTAAATTATTGTTAAAACTATAATCAGTTCCTTTAATATTTACCTTGTAATTTAAATTTTCAACAGCAGTTATTTCTAATTTTCCGTTACCTTTATTTGGACACGTTTCACTAACGGTTTCAATTTTAAAATTATTATCTGGAAGGATAAAACAACCTACAGCATTTACATTTGCTCCAGATGTTGTGTTAGGGCATTGATCTTCATTGTTCATTACACCATCGTTATCTTCGTCTAACTGACTTTCTCCACAACCATTTGCATTTATACCTTCTCCTGCTGGTGTATTAGGACACTGGTCTAAATCATTCTCTACGCCATCATTATCATCGTCGTCTGTACTTGCTATTGAAGCTCCATAAAATTCAATTTCAACAATTGTATTCCAAGTACTTGGTCTTGCTGGCTGACCAAAACCAATAATTTTTACATACTTTGTTCCTAATGCCGCTGTTGGTAAAAGAAAGTTTGTGAATTCACTATTTTCAGTTGAACACACTAAATTATCTTCTCCAAATGGATTTGTGAATGCATCATCTTCTGCAGTTGTAGAAGATACTAAAATTTTAAATTCATATGTTTTTCCATTAGTTGACATGTAGTTTACTAATTGTAAATCAAAGCTTCCTCCTAAGTCATAAATAATTTCACCTACATTTGTTCCAGGATTAATATCTGCAATATCTATTGCATTATTACCTGACCATTGTGTCCTTGTATTTTTATCTAAACTATTGATAGCAATATTATTTTTAGAAGAGGTAATTTCTTCATGAAATACAGAATATACTACTACATTATCACT
The DNA here is from genome assembly GCF_947495725.1 of uncultured Lutibacter sp. Taxonomy (GTDB): domain Bacteria; phylum Bacteroidota; class Bacteroidia; order Flavobacteriales; family Flavobacteriaceae; genus Lutibacter. The sequence continues at coordinate 362,234 of NZ_CANLZZ010000001.1, forward strand.
TTCGGATCCATCATTAATTAGCATAAGTCCGGATGTTACATCTGCTGGTTCTTGATTCACTGTTAATGTTTTTACAATATCATCACCTCCTGGATCTTGTGTAAAAGTTACAGACCCAGTTCTGGCAGTTTTTACTGTATTTTCAGCAACTGTAATCGAAACTATTGCATTTCCAGTTGCAGAATTAGTATCTATAGAAATCCAAGAATCGTTTGATACTGAAGTCCAACTAACATTAGCATTAACAGAAACGTTATAACTTCCTGCTTCTGGAGCAAGTGTTGGTAAACTACCAACGGTTAAAGATTCTAGTATTTCAATTGTACAATCACCATCAGTTATATTTGTTCCTGAATAATCTAAAAAACAAGCACCAATTCCATAGCCAACCATTGCATCGGTTGTAGGTTCGTATTCACCCATATTAGCACCTTTACCATCTGCACCAGTGAAACTAAAAATTTCACCATCAGCAGTAGCTGTAATACTTGTCTCCCTAGAAAAACCTGTATTGGTAGTTCCTAAATCAGTTCCATTATAAACATTTCCAGTATAAGTTAGTGCAGTTCCAAGAACTGAATATTCCCCCGTTATAACATCTGATATATTAGTGTTATTTGCGGCAAAATAAATTAAGTTATTTGTAATATTTCCTAATGGATCTGTTGATCCTTTATCCGTGTTATAAAACAGAGGAGCATTGGTGTTTATTATTGTATTATTTGATACATTAATATCCGTAGTTTTTTGATATCCGTTTGAAATACCACTTGTAGTAGAACAATCAATAGCTGAATTAGCACTTCCACCTATAAATGTAATACCATTATTCCACTTAGCTTGATTAACAACAGCAATACAATCTTGAATGTAATTATTTGTAATAGAATGGTAACTATCAGTAATTCTAACCCCTCCAGTACCGTCAACATTTTCACCTAAAAAGTAATTGCCTTCCACGGTAGCATTAGAACCATGTCTAAGTACTAAAGAACCTCTACAGCTTCTAAAAGTATTATTAATATAGGTATTGTTTTTACTTTTATTAGTAATAATTTCATTTTCGCCATCGGCCTTAACAAAGTAGTTGTTAGTAACTGTGGCACCACTATTTACATTTTGATATTCACTGGTACCTATTCGTATAGTTTCGCAATCACCAGCATTAGACAAGTCATTTCCTCCCCATTCAGCATAAATATCATCCATTTTTTGAAAATTATAAAAATAATTATTGCTAATTGTATGTCCAACAAATTCGCAACGAGTATTTGTAACACCGTCATCTGGTGTTGCATTGTAGGCATATTCTGCAAGAATTAAAGCGCCAGCACTTACTTTATTCATAAATGAACAGTTTATTATTGTGTTGTAAGTTCCATACAGCACAATCCATCGTTGTTTTGAAATCTGACCATCTGCTAAATCTTCTGCTAATTCACTTGGTTCAACTCCTAAACCATCAATAGCACAATTTTGCATTATACTATGATTGGCATAATCATAACCATTTCGGAATTGAATGAAGTTACTAGCCCCATAGCCACCTTTCCAGTGAAAGCCATCAACAACTACATAATCTCCACCAATATTCATTTTTAAACCACCTGTAAAAACAACACCACCAGGTGACTCTGCTCTAAAAGTAATAGGATTATCGGCTGTTCCATTACCAACAAAATCAATTCGATCATCAGAATCGTAAACACCATTCGCTAATATAATTACATCTCCCGGTACATAAGACTGATCTTCTAATGCCTCGGGATTATTAATATTATAAATTGTTTGAGAAATTGAAGTTTGTGAGACTAACAAAAAAAAGATCAACAAGAAATATAAGATAAGTGATTTTAAAAATAAACTTTTTCTCTTATATAAAAGTGCTGTAAGTTTTTGTTTAAAACTTAATTCTTTTAAAGAAAGATTATATAAATTAAAATGATTGAAATATAATATTTTATTCATATCTATTTGGTTAACCAATTTGGTAAACCAAATTACAACATATTTTTTATTCTACCAATTAAAATTATAATTGATAACACAATTTCAATAATTATTTTAAAATATTGAGTTGGTAAATTCAGAGTTCGAATTTTCAGAAAAAATAAACATCTATAAAAACAAAAAACTCTTGAAAATCAAACGATTATCAAGAGTTTTGTACTCGAGATGGGACTTGAACCCATACGGACCTTACAGTCCACTGGATTTTAAGTCCAGCGTGTCTACCAATTCCACCACTCGAGCATTGGTATTTTATATATTGTAGAGCGAAAGACGGGATTTGAACCCGCGACCCTCACCTTGGCAAGGTGATGCTCTACCCCTGAGCTACTTTCGCAGTCATATTTTAAAGAACATCATTTGGTTATTACCCCAAATGCGAGTGCAAATTTAATACAATTATCAAAACCACAAAGACTTTTTTTAAAATTATTTCAATAAATTTCTTAATCTCCTTATTTTTAGGTTGTAATTCTCTAATAAAAAAATATATTTGCAGTAATTATTAATAAAACTTAATGCAAATAACATCAAATTCTACTAATAATAAAGTAAGTTTTACTTCGGTTTTTAACGATTTTAAACAATTAACAAAAGTTGGCTTATCACTTAGTGTTGTTTTTTCATCTTTGGCTGGTTATTTATTGGCAGTCGAAAAAATTGAACTTTCCATTTTAGCCTTATTAGCAATTGGTGGCTATTTAATGGTTGGAGCATCTAATGCATTTAACCAAATTATTGAGAAAGATACCGATGCTTTAATGAAACGCACAATGAATCGACCACTTCCAACCGGTAGAATGCATGTTTCAACTGCAATGGTTATCGCAATTTCTTTTACAATTGCAGGTTTAGCCATTTTATATAGTATTAACCCTAAGAGTGCCTTATTTGGTGCTATTTCTATTTTTCTTTACACAAGTATTTACACGCCCTTAAAGGCGGTTACACCTTTATCTGTATTTATAGGCGCAATACCTGGTGCAATACCATTTATGTTAGGTTGGGTTGCGGCAACCAATGATTTTTCAATTGAGCCAGGAATGTTATTTTTAATACAATTCTTTTGGCAATTCCCACATTTTTGGGCAATTGCTTGGCTACAATATGATGAATATAAAAAAGCAGGGTTTAACTTAATGCCAATGGGACAAAAAAATAAAAAAGCTGTTATACAAATTATTATTTATACTATCTGTTTAATAATTGTTTCTATAATTCCTGTTTTAAAAATAACCGGAAGTTTTTATATTTACCCTATTACAGCAATAATTTTAGTTGCATTAGGAAGTACAATGTTATATTATGCCATAAAATTGTATAAACATCAAACTAATAAAGAAGCTAGACAGTTAATGCTATCAAGTGTTTTATATATTACCTTGATTCAAGTAATTTACGTAGCAGATAAATTTTTACACTAAACAAATGGGACAATCATTAGAACAAGAATATAAACAAGCTAAAAGAAAATCGGCAAAACCTATGCTTTGGGTTTCTATGATTAGTATGACAATGATGTTTGCTGGATTAACCAGTGCTTATGTTGTTAGTAGAAAACGAAACGACTGGGTTTCGTTTGATTTACCAATTGCTTTTTACACAAGTACAATTTTAATTGTTTTAAGTAGTATCGCTTTTATTCTGGCAAAATACTTTATAAAAAAGAACAATCGTCAATTAACAACTGCATCCTTATTATCAGCTTTAGTACTAGGTTTAGGTTTTGTATATTTTCAATTCGAAGGTTTTAACCAATTATTTAATGCCGGGTTAGTTTTTGCAGGAGCACAAAGCACAGTTAAATCGTCTTTCATTTATGGAATAACGTTAGCTCACTTGGTACATATTTTTGCAGGAATAATTGTTTTATTGGTAGTAATTATAAATCATTTTAATAAAAAATATTCGTCTAAAGATTCATTAGGATTAGAACTTGGTGCTATATTCTGGCATTTTGTTGATATACTATGGATATACCTGTTTTTTTTCTTCTATTTCATTAGATAAAAAAAATAATGTATTTTTGGCGCAACTATAACTAAAAAATCAAAACAAACTTATATGGAAGCAACTGTTTCTACAGAAACTAATGGAAAAACCTGGAGCGGTGGATCGAACAAACCATTAGGTGCAAGTTATGGTAAAATGATGATGTGGTTCTTCATTTTATCCGATGCACTAACCTTCTCAGGCTTTTTAGGAGCGTATGGATTAATGCGTTTTAAATTTATTGAATCTTGGCCAATTGCCGACGAAGTTTTTACGCATTTCCCTTTTTTACATGGCATTCATGCTCCAATGTATTATGTGGCTTTAATGACTTTTATATTGATATTTTCTTCCGTAACAATGGTTTTGGCCGTTGATGCAGGACATCAAATGAATAAAAAGAAAGTTACTTTTTATATGCTACTTACAATTATTGGAGGTTTAATATTTTTAGGTTCACAAGCCTGGGAATGGAAAAACTTTATTGGAGGTTCATATGGAGCTGTTCAATTAAACGACGGAAAAATTGTTCAATTTGTTGATGCTTCTGGCCACCAAGTAACCTTAGAGAGCTTCGTAAAATCCTCGCATTCAGAAAGAGCACAACATACAAGAGATAAAGGACTTTGGTTTGTTGAAGAATCAACTTTAGCCCCATTTTCGGTTAAAGAAGTTATTGAAGGTTTTAATGCACATCCAGAATTATCAATAAGAACTGAACTTATTAATACTGAAACAAAGGCAAAAACAATAATTTCAAGAGCAGATGCAATGTCTTATTTAAACAATGCAAATGCAGTTGTAAAAGGAGCTAATTTAAAAGTTAATGAATATGGAAATACATTATTCGCAGATTTCTTTTTCTTTATCACAGGTTTCCACGGATTTCACGTTCTTTCTGGAGTTATTATAAACATTATTATATTTTTTAATGTTATTTTAGGAACTTATGAGCGAAGAGGTCATTATGAGATGGTTGAAAAAGTAGGATTGTATTGGCACTTTGTAGATTTAGTTTGGGTATTTGTATTCACATTCTTCTACTTAGTATAATTTTTAAAAAGATATTAAAATGGCAGCAAACGCACACGAACATAAATCGCACACAGCTTTAATTTGGAAAGTATTTGGAATACTTTCTTTTATAACTATTGTTGAAGTTATTTTAGGGATAATAAAACCAGACTCTTTGCATTTAACAAAAATTCTAGGAACAAGTCCTTTAAACATCATTTTCTTAGTATTAACAATTGTAAAAGCATATTACATTACTTGGTTTTTTATGCATATGGCAGATGAAACTAAAAGTTTGAGAAGATCCGTAGTTTGGACCGCAGTATTTTTAATTATTTATTTAGCTACACTTTTATTAATTGAAGGAAGTTACATAAATGATGTACTATCACCACTAGTAAAGTGGAATTACTAAATTTACTAAAAATATAAAAATATTTGAATGAAGAAGGTGGTTTTATTAACCACCTTTTTTTTATTTTTGAAAAAAACCACAATGAAAAAATTTTGGGTATTATTTAGCTTATTTATCTTGCCTTTGGCTTTTTATTTATTTTTATCAAAAGGAATTTATAAATATTCCAATCTGCCAATTTTAACTGATGAAGTTATTAACGTAAATACCTTAGAAAATAATTCTTCAGCAACGTTTAACGATAAATTATCTATTGTTTGTTTTTTAGGAGATGACATAAATACTGCGAAAGGAAGTATGTTTAATCTAAACCAAACTATATATAAAAGATATTATCAAAAACCTTACTTTCAAATAGTTGCAATTTTACCAAAGGGAACAGAACAAAAATATCAAAGTGCCATTGATGAATTATCTGCATTTACCAATATAAGTAAATGGAATTTTATTTATGCAGATTCTAAAAACATCCATAAATTATTTGAAAGCTTTTCTAGCCCCTATAGTTTAAACAATAACTTATATTCTGAACATGCCTTTATAATTGATATGGAGCTTCGTTTAAGAGGAAGAAAAGATGACGACGATACCGCCGATGGGAAATTATATGGATATAATATGAAATCGGTTTCTACGTTAAAAAATAAAATGAAAGACGATATTGATATTATCTATTATCAATTAAAAAAATCTGAAGAAAAGGAACAAAGAAGAAAAAGAGAAATATAATTATTATGAAAAAATATTCATACGTAGGTATTGCTTTTATAATTTTAATTTTTGGAATATATGCAATCCCAAAAATTGTAGCTAAATTTAAAACACCAGAAATAATAACAATTGGTAAAGTTCCATCTTTTGAATTTACAAATCAGGATGGAAAAACTATTTCCAATTCATTTTACGAAAATAAAGTATATGTAATAGAATTTTTCTTTACTACCTGCCCAACTATTTGCCCAAAAATGAATGAAAATATGGTTTTACTTCAAAATGAATATTATGGAAATTTAGATTTTGGCATTGCTTCATTTAGCATTAATCCAGAATACGATACTCCAAAAATTTTGAAAGAATATGCCAAATCACACGGAGCAACTTTAAAAAATTGGAATTTTTTAACGGGAGATAAAGAAACTATATACAACCTAGCAAATAAAGGTTTAGCACTTTACGCTGGTGAAAATTCTGCCGCTGAAGGTGGTTTTGAACACTCTGGTATGTTTGCATTAGTTGATAAAAAAGGAAATATTCGATCACGACTAGATGAATTAGGTAACCCTATTGCCTTTTATGACGGCTTAGATTCAAAAAGCATTCAAATGATAAAAGAAGATATTGCAGTTTTATTAAAAGAATAATGAAAACAGATACAAAAAAATATAACAAGTGGATTGTAATTTTATCAATAGCAATACCATTAGTAGTAGCAATTTTGTTTGGAGTAAAAATTGACGCTCAATTACCCGTTTTTTTACCTCCAATTTATGCAACAATTAATGCAATAACTGCTTTAATATTAGTAATAGCAGTGTGGGCAATTAAAAATAAAAAAATTAAATTACACGAAAATCTAATGAAAACAGCAATTGGGTTTTCTGCTTTATTTTTGATTCTATATGTTGCATATCATACGACTTCAGATTCAACAAAATTTGGAGGTGAAGGATCTATAAAATACATTTATTATGTAATTTTAATAAGTCATATTTTACTATCAATTGCAGTAATACCCTTTGTATTAATTACTTTTGTTAGAGGAATTACAAACAATATTGAATTACATAAAAAAATAGCACGTATAACATTTCCTCTTTGGTTTTATGTTGCTGTAAGCGGTGTTATTGTTTACCTAATGATTTCACCATATTATTAATGAAGAAATTATTGTATATATCACTATTAATTTTCGCACAAATAGCTAATGCACAATGCGCTATGTGTAAAGCTGTTGTTGAAAGTGGTAACGCTTCAGAAGCTGAAGGTTTAAATTCTGGAATTCTATATTTAATGGTATTTCCATATCTTTTAGTGGGAGCTCTATTGTACTTCATTATTAAATATAAGCGAAAACCTAAAATTTAACACTTCTATAAGAGACTTTGAGTGTAACAAATAATAATTTTAGTCGTCATATAGCAACATCAACAGTTCCAAATAATTTTAATTGTCCTAATTAATTAAAAAAAATTATTTATTGTTGTTAATTAAAAACCGATAAACTCAATTAAATGAGAACAAAAATTGTTACAATTTTAGCCTTAGCATTTTTTATAACTACTAGTGCTCAAGACAAACAATGGACTTTACAAGAATGTGTTGAATATGCTCTAGAACACAATATAACTGTAAAACAAAATCAACTTAACGTTGAACTAAGCGAGGAAAACGTAATAAATTCTAAAGGCAATTTTTTACCTAATTTAAACGCTTCAACTGGGGGAAATTTAAATTTTGGATCAGGATTTGATCCTGTTTCTCAAGACCGTGTCACAACAAGTACCTTTGGTGGTTCAATTGGAATAAGTTCTGGTATTACTGTATTTAATGGCTACCGTAATTTGAATTCATATAAACAAGCACAACTTGGAGTTGAATCAAGTAAACTTACATTACAAAAAATTCAAGATGATATTTCATTGTTTGTTGTGAATTCTTATTTAAATGTTTTGTTTGCTAAGGAAAATTTAGCTGTAGCAAAAGTTCAACATGAAATAAGTAAAAAACAGATTGAGCGTGCTCAAACAGAATTTGATGCCGGAGAGAAACCAAAAGGAGATTTATTAAATGCTCAATCCACAGCAGCAGCTGATGAACAATCAGTAATAACTTTTGAAAACACATTGAATTTAGCACTGTTAGATTTAGCTCAACTACTTCAAATTAGCCCTGTAGGATTTGATATAGAGGCCATTGAAATTGGTGACCCAGGAATATCAATGTTATACAGTAACCCAAATGAAGTTTATATAAAAGCTTTAGGAAACAGACCTGAAATTGAAAATGCTGAATTAGGAATTGAATCTACAGCACTTGATATTGAAATTGCAAAAGCTGGCTTTTTACCTTCCGTATCACTAGGAGCTAATATTGGTACTGGTTATGGTTTTAATTTAAAAAACAATTCTCATATTCCATATTTTACACAATTAGATGATAACTTAGGTTACGGTTTAAGTTTTAATGTTAGTATTCCTATTTTTAGTAGAGGCCAAGTTAAATCTAATGTAAACAGACAAAAAATAAATTTTGAAAAATCTAAATTTTCTTTAGAAAGTTCAAAATTACAACTTCAACAAACAATTCAAAAAGCATTTTACGATGCAAAAGCCGCAGCCAAAACATACGAATCGGCTCAAAAATCATTAATTGCACAAAAAGAAGCTTTTAAAAATGCGCAAGAGAGCTTTAATTATGGAGCCATGACTTTGTTTGATTTTGACCAAGTTAGAAACAGATTGGTAAATGCTGAAGGAGCTATTATTAGGGCTAAATATGATTATGTGTTTAAAACTAAAGTGTTAAAATTTTACTACGGAGAAACAATTTTAGACTAATATTTCTAACTAAAACATACTAAAACGCCCAATGAAATTTCATTGGGCGTTTTCATTTTTTAAAAACAGCAAAATAAGTATCTTTGTTCCCTAAATAAATATCGATTTGGCTTTAATTTTAAATATTGAAACTGCAACTAAAAACTGTTCGGTAAGTGTTGCCGAAAATGGTAAAACTATCACATTAAAAGAATTGAATGACGGAAGTTATTCACATGCCGAAAAACTACATGAGTTAATTAAACAGGTTGTAAATGAGGCTAATATTTCAATGAGCCAATTAAATGCCATCGCTGTTAGTAAAGGACCTGGATCTTATACTGGTCTTAGAATTGGAGTTTCTGCAGCAAAAGGCCTTTGTTTTGCCTTAAACATACCATTAATATCGGTTAGCACATTAAATTCATTAGAAAAAATTATTGATTTTCCAGATGCCTATATAATTCCTTTACTAGATGCACGCAGAATGGAAGTGTACAGTGCTGTGTTTAAAAATAATAGTTTTGTTAGAGATGTACAGGCCGAAGTTATAGATGAAAACTCCTTTAGCGATTACCTAGAAAAATCAAATGTTTATTTTTTAGGTGACGGTGCAGAAAAATGCAAGAATATAATCTCTCATAAAAATGCTATTTTTATTGATAATAAATTTCCTTCAGCTAAAGAAATGGGATTGCTTTCTTATGAAAAGCATAAAAAAAACGACACCGAAGATGTCGCTTATTTTGAACCTTTTTATCTAAAAGATTTTATTGTAACTAAATCTAAAAAATAATTAATTTAGAGAATAATAATACTCGAATATTTTAATTAAATCATCCTTTTTTTTGAAACTCCATTTCATTTTCTTTGCTTGTTTCTCTACTAATTGAGCTTTACTTCCAAATAATTGTATTATCTCTTCTTTCTTATTAGGAAGTTCACTGGCAATATTGTTTTTATAACCAACGAATAACTGATCTTTAACTCTTTTTAAAGTTGGTGGTTTATACAATTCAAATCCATTTCTTGGAATCTTTTCAGGCTCAATTTCAATTTTTTCTTTAAGTAATAAAGATTCCCCATCCATTTCATTAATTACAACAAACAAACCTGCAATTACTGCTTCTGATTCATTATATTGAAATATTTTATATGTTTTTTTCGAGGCCTTAAATTTAATTGCATAGCTTAAGTTTTTTGGTAAAACAAAAATACTGTCATTAACCTTTACCTCCATTAAATTTCTAAAAGCATCAAAACGCATTAGAAAATCTTTGTCTGAATTTACAAATTGAGCTTTTTTAAACTGATTTGTAATATATGGACTACCGTGAATTCCTTCATCTATTTTGTTTAATGCAGTCATACCACGCACTACTTGATAAAAATCATCAATGGTGTTTCGTTGTGAAATTGCACTATTACTTATTAGAATAATAAGTAATAATGCAATAGTTTTAATAATTTTCATTTTTAATATATTTTCCTAAATATACGCAATTCAAAAAATATAATAAAATTCTTAAAATTTATTTTTTAATCTCTACTTGATGCGGATAAGGAATTTCAATACCAGCTTTATCAAGTGCGTATTTTCCCTCTTCCATTATTCCAAAATATACATCCCAATAATTATCTGGTGTAGCCCAGGGTCTTACTGCAAAATTAACCGAACTATCAGCTAATTCAGATACATTTACACTTGGTGCTGGATCTTTTAAAACTTTTGGGTTATTTAACATTACATTTAATAAAACTTCTTTTGTTTTCTTTATATCTTCATCGTAACCAACACCAAAAGTAAGATCAACTCTTAATTTACCCTCTTCTGTATAGTTTTTAATATTACCATTTGATAAAATACCGTTTGGAATAATAACTAATTTATTACCTGGAGATATAATTTTTGTAACAAAAATCTGAATTTCTTTTACTACTCCTATTTCACCTTGTGCTTCAATTAAATCTCCAACCTTAAAAGGTTTAAAAATCATTATTAATGCACCTCCTGCAAAATTTGCTAAACTACCTTGTAAAGCTAAACCAACTGCTAAACCTGCAGCTCCTAAAATTGCAATAAATGAAGTTGTTTCTACACCCAGTTGAGAAATTGCAGATATAAAAACTAAAATTTTTAATCCCCAACCTAATAAATCACCTAGAAATGTTTGAAGTGTTACATCAACACCTCTTTTTCCCATTAATTTTCTTGTAACATTTACTATTCTTTTAGTAACCCATAACCCAATTACAAGTATTAAAAAAGCCACAATTACATTTTGTGCGTTACTTTTTACAAATTCAATTACTAAATCTAAGTACTTTTGATAATCCATAATTTTTTCAATTTTTAAGTAAAATTAATACTATTCCTATAATTGAAGGAATAGATTGAATAAAAAATATTTTTATTTGTTTTGTAGTATATGACCCATATATTCCTGCTATTGTCACACAAATCAAAAAGAAAATTGCTATACTGTTAAAATTATCTGTGTCAATTATAGCCCAAATTAAACCCGCAGCCAAGAAACCATTGTATAGTCCTTGATTTTTAGCCAATGTTTTAGAAATTTTAGCTTCTTCAAGTTTTAAACCAAAAGCTTTTAACCCTTTTGGTTTATCCCAATAAAACATTTCTAAAATCATAAAATAAATATGAAGTAGTGCTACTAGTATAATTATAGAAAGTATTAATAAGTCCATTTTAATATGTTATTTTTAATTGTTCTATTGCCTTAGTCACCTCAATTTCGGGTAATTGACAAGCCCCATCAACGCATATGTAAATAAGTGTTTCATCTGTGCTAAACCTACCTTCCATCAAAGGTATTTTACTTTCTTTTTCACTTCCTGCTATTAATTTATTAGGAATATAATGTTGATTAATCTCTAAAATTTTCTTTTTTGAATTACTTCCTGAAACAGCAATTTCATAATAATCACCAGCAAAATTACACATAAGTTGTAACCAGTTAGAATATCCGGCTCCATATTGTTGTGTTCTATCTTGAATATTATGAAGCATTTGTTTACAAGTTTTTAAATAATAACTATTTGAATAATAATGACTTAATTTAAATAAGTTATTTGCCATTATAGAATTAGAAGCTGGTATAACATTGTCTTCAATTTCCATTTTACGTGTAATTAAATCGGTATCTTCATCTGAAGTAAAATAAAACATTGATTTTTCAATATCGAAAAAATGATCAAAACTATAATCTGTAAGTTGTTTGGCTGTGTTTAACCAATTTTCATTTAAAGTAGCTTCATACAACGAAATAAATGCATCAATAACGGTTGCATAATCTTCCAAATACCCATTAATTGTGCTTGTTCCATTTTTATAACTATGGTTTAAATTTCCATTTTCTTGAAGTTGTTTTGAAATTATAAAGGTTGCATTTTTTATTGCAGCATTTAAAAAATCGGAATCATTAAAAACTTTATATGCATCAACATAACCTTTTAACATTAGCGCATTCCACGATGTTAAAGATTTATCATCCAATCTAGGACGATCTTTTTTAGAACGTTCTTTCAGTAAAATTTTCTTCCAATCAGCTACTTTTAATTCCAAATCATTAATGGAAATATCATTTTTATCTGAAATTTCATAATTACCCTTATTTCTTATTAAAACATAGTTATCATCTTCCCAATACCCATAATGATTGATATTATAGTATTCCGAAAACAACTCAAAATCATTCCCTAATAATGATTTTAATTCATCTTCGTTCCAAACATAAAATGCGCCTTCAACTAATTTTCCTTCCGCATTATTACTATCTGCATCTAATGACGAATAAAAAGCGCCTTCTTTGGTTGTTAATTCTCTTTTTATAAATTCAATCGTTTCATATACAGTGTTTTTATACAATGGATTTTTTGTTGCTTGGTAGGCTTCTGAATATAAACTAACTAATTGACCATTATCATATAGCATCTTTTCAAAATGAGGAACGTGCCATTTTTTATCTACTGAATATCGTGCAAAGCCACCTCCAATTTGGTCATTAATTCCTCCAAAGGCCATTTTTGTTAACGAAGTATTGACATAACTCAATACTAAACTATCTTTGGCCTGAACAGCGTATCGAAGTAAAAAATTGTAGTTGTTTGGCATTGGAAATTTTGGTGCACTTTTTTTACCTCCTAAATCAAAATCCATATAATCTTTCCACTCTTCAACAATAGTATCTAACTCAGAAACTGAAAACTCCCTTGGATTTGCATTTAACTCAATTAAATCTGTTTTCTTTATTCCCTCAGTTAATTTTTCGGCATAAGAAATAACTTCATCTGGTTTTTCAGCATACATTTTACTTAATTGTTCTAGAGCTTTTATCCAATTTTCTTTTGGAAAATAGGTTCCTCCCCAAACTGGTCTTCCATCAGGTAGAGCAATACAATTTAATGGCCAACCTCCTCTTCCTGTCATTAATTGAACAGCATTCATATAAACCTGATCTATATCTGGTCGTTCCTCTCTATCAACTTTTATGTTAATAAAATTCGCATTCATTATTGCAGCAACTTCTTCATTTTCAAAACTTTCATGTTCCATTACATGACACCAATGACAAGAAGAATATCCCACAGATATTAATATAAGTTTATTTTCTTTTTTGGCCAATTCCAGCGCTTCATCATTCCAAGCATACCAATTAACTGGGTTGTGTGCATGTTGTAACAAGTAAGGACTGGTTTCGTTTATTAAACTGTTAGTAAATTTATGTTCAGACATTTTTTTTGAAGATTTATTTTTACAACTGATAAAGGTTAGTATAAGAAAAAGAATTACTAATTTATTCATTAATATTGGTTTTGGTTAAAGATATGAACTTAAGTTTATAAAATAAAAAACTGATTAAAATAGATTTACTGATTTAAAATATTGTAAAAATAAAGTTTAAAAAAAATGAGCTCGATATTATATCGAGCTCATTTAAAAATATTACCTTCAATTTATTGAATGGCTTATTTTACTTTAAATTTTAACCAATTACATCTTCATTAACCAGTTTTTAACGTTTACCTCTTCTTTAATTAAATCTTTTAATTCGGTAATTTTAACTCGCTTTTGTTCCATTGTATCTCTATAACGAATAGTTACAGAGTCATCGGTTAATGTATCGTGATCTACTGTAATACAGAAAGGAGTTCCTGCTGCATCTTGTCTTCTATAACGTCTACCAACAGCATCTTTTTCATCATAATCTACATTAAAATCCCATTTTAAATCTTCAACTATTTTCTTTGCAATTTCAGGTAAACCGTCTTTTTTAACCAAAGGTAAAATTGCTGCTTTTGTTGGTGCTAGTACAGCTGGTAATTTTAAAACAGTTCTTGTTGTTCCATTTTCTAATTCTTCTTCTTGTAAAGAATTAGAGAATACTGCTAAAAACATTCTATCTAAACCAATTGATGTTTCTACTACATAAGGAACATAACGCTCATTAATTTCTGGATCGAAATATTGTAATTTTTTTCCTGAATGCTTCTCGTGGCTAGACAAATCAAAATCTGTACGAGAATGAATTCCTTCTAATTCTTTAAATCCAAATGGAAATCTAAATTCTATATCTGCTGCTGCATCTGCATAATGAGCTAATTTTTCGTGGTCGTGGAAACGGTAATTATCTTCACCCATACCTAATGATAAGTGCCATTTTAAACGAGTTTGTTTCCATTGCTCGTACCATTCTTTTTGTGTACCAGGACGTACAAAAAATTGCATCTCCATTTGTTCAAATTCGCGCATACGGAAAATAAACTGACGCGCAACTATCTCATTTCTAAATGCTTTACCTGTTTGAGCAATTCCAAATGGAATTTTCATTCTTCCGGTTTTCTGAACATTTAAAAAGTTTACAAAAATACCTTGAGCAGTTTCTGGACGTAAATATAAATCCATTGCAGTATCTGCAGATGCACCTAATTTAGTACCAAACATTAAGTTAAATTGCTTAACATCGGTCCAATTTTTTGATCCTGAAAGTGGGCAACCTATTCCTAATTCTTCAATTAATAATTTTACATCGGCTAAATCTTCTTTTTCCAAAGATTGTCCCATTCGTTGTAAAATCGCATCTCCTTTTTCTTTATAACCAACAACTCTTGGGTTTGTAGCTAAAAATTGTTCTTTATCAAAAGAATCACCAAAGCGTTTTGCTGCTTTAGCTACCTCTTTTTCAATTTTAGCATCTAATTTGCCTACATAATCTTCTATTAAAACGTCTGCTCTATATCTTTTTTTAGAATCTTTATTATCAATTAAAGGATCATTAAAAGCATCTACATGGCCAGAAGCTTTCCAAGTTGTTGGATGCATAAAAATAGCCGCATCTAATCCAACAATGTTTTCGTGCATTTGCACCATTGCTTTCCACCAGTAATCTCTAATGTTTTTCTTTAACTCAACACCGTTTTGAGCGTAGTCATAGACTGCACTCAAACCATCGTAAATTTCACTTGATTGGAATACATATCCATATTCTTTCGCGTGCGAAACTACTTTCTTAAATTTATCTTCTTGATTTGCCATTGTGCAAAAATAGTAAAGCTTTTAGTACTATAAAACAAAAAAGTGGAAATAGCCGAAACTATTTCCACCAATTAACATTAAATATATTAATTTGGAGTTACTTATTTTATTTTAGGGTGATTTGGGTTACTCCAGATAATTTATTATCAATAAATATGTTTACTAAATAAACACCTCTTTCTATTAAATCTCTATCTACTTCAACTAACGAAACTATGTCAATTGCTTCATTTAGATAATTTATAGTTGTACTATCGCTAAAATTAGCTTTTTTATCATTTAAAAGGGTTATTTCTCCTTTGCTTGCAATAGTATTTCCAGTTGTTACATCTATAATTTGAATATAAATTTTACGCTCTCCTTTTTCTGAAATTTCATTTTTAGCTATAGTAAAGTTAATTCTAAAGGCATCCGTATTTCTTGCTCTTGCAGTTTCTACGAGCTTGCCGCTTGTTCGCTCTCGCATTGCTAATATTTTAGCCGAATTCACTTTTAATACGGATCCAATTGCTACTTTTTCAGATAAATCCAAATTTGTCATTGTTAAGGTATCATTAACAGCTATTTGACGAGAAATATTAACTCTTGCACTATCTAAATTAACCTTAAGTACGGAGTTTATGCCGGTTAAAGAATCTGTCATAAAAAACAAACGTTTATTTGTTTCTTCTAATTTTGCAATTTCCTTGCGATATCTTCTAATTAAGTTATAATTTGTACCTTTTAATTGCTTAATCGAATCTCTAAGAGCTACAATTCTATCTCTTTCAAATGCTAATTCTTTAGACATCGATGTGTTTTGGCCAATAGCGTCTTCATATTTTACGATCATATTGTCCAAGTTTTGTTCTATTTCTTCCTTTTCTTCTTCAATGGCATTTGTTAATTTTTTATGCTCATTTTTATTATAAAAAGTATACGCTAAGGCTCCTACTAATAATAGCGCTAAAACAACTACAATAATTTTACTGTTTGATTTATTTTTTTCTTCCATTAGATTAAAGTTTAAAGGGGTTTTTTAATTGAACGCAAAAGATTCAATTAAATTATGATTAACTAAAATTTTTTTTGAGGAATTTTATGAGGAACAATAAAGATAGAAATTCTAACAATAAAATCCAATTTTTATTTAATATTTTATAAATTCGTATTGCTATGAATTTATTTTACGATATTCTTAATCTGTTTTATCCTGATATTTGTTTATGCTGTAAAAACCAGCTTACTACTGGTGAAAAAACTGTTTGTATAGATTGCCGACATGATTTACCCTTAACAAATTTCACAAAGGAACCGAATAATTTAGTTGAAAAAATACTTTATGGACGTGTTTCTATTGAAGAAGCTACAAGTTTGTTTTATTTTTTAAAAAAAGGAAAAATACAACAGTTAATGCATGAGCTAAAATACAACGGCCAACAAGAAGTTGGAGCCTTTATTGGGAATTGGCTTGGCGACCAACTTTTGGCTTCAAATAGATTTAAAACAATTAATTGTATTATTCCAGTACCTCTTCATAAAGAAAAACAAAAAATTCGTGGCTACAATCAGGTTACAACCTTTGGTAAAACTTTATCTGAAAAGTTAACTATTCCATTTTACGATGATGTTCTTATAAAAACTACCGCTACTAAAACTCAAACCAAAAAGTTACGTTTTGATAGATGGAAAAATGCAGAACATACTTTCATCTTGAAAAATTCAGAAAAAATTGAAGATAAGCACATATTATTAATTGATGATATTATTACTACTGGAGCAACATTAGAAGCTTGCTCCAATGTATTTAAACAAATAAAAAACGTAAAAATTAGTATTGCTACTATGGCATATACCAAATAATAACTTCAATTTATAATACATAAATAATTAGTGCGTTTTTTAAATAAAATAATTGTTATTTTGTATCCAAAATAAATGTATATGAAACTTTATTTATTTAAGTTGCTTAGCTTAGTTTTGTTATCAAACCTACTATTTAGTTGTGCCCGAAGAGGAAATCCAACTGGTGGAGATAAAGATACGATTCCTCCTATTTTAATAAAATCGATACCAGCAAACGAGACTGTTAATTTTAAAACAAAAAAAATTAAAATTTACTTTGATGAATATATTAAACTAGATGATATAAGAAAGAATCTAATTATTTCTCCTCCTCAAAAAAATGAACCAATAATTACACCTGTTGGTACAGCAAGTAAATTTATATCAATTACAATATTAGATACTCTTGATGCAAATATTACCTATTTATACAATTTTGGAAATAGCATTGTAGATAATAATGAGTCTAATAAATTAGGAAATTTTAAATACGTTTTTTCCACAGGATCTTATATTGATTCATTGTTAGTTAACGGAGAAGTATTTGATCCAATGGTTAAAGAAACTTCAAAAAACTTAGATGTAATGTTATATGAATATGATAGTACATACACAGATTCGGTAATTTTTAAACAAAAACCAAGGTATATTTCTAACACATTAGACAGTACTTTATTTGAAATTACAAACATACGCAAGGGAAAATATATGTTAATTGCCCTAAAAGACGCGAACGGAAATAAAATATATGATCCTGATATTGATAAAATTGGATTTGTAAAAGATACTTTATCTTTTCCTACAGATAGCTCATATACACTTTCAATTTTTAAGGAAGTACCTAAATTAAAAGTTATAAAACCAAAAGAAGTTAATAAAGGCCATTTAGTATTTGGCTATAAAGGTATTGCTAAAGATTTATCTATAAATATTCTTACAGAAACTCCATATAATTTTAAATCGGAAATCATTTATGAAAAAGATAAGGACACTATTAATTATTGGTATACACCATTTGAAGCAGATTCTTTAAATTTTTCAGTTTCAAAAGGAGATTACTTTGAAGAGTTTGTAGTTAAACCAAGAAGTTCTAAAAGAGATACATTAAAAATTAACGGTAGTACCACCAATATTTTGCATTTAAACGATACACTATCCATAGTAAGTAACACTCCAATTGTTAAAATTGATACTTCTTTAATTTCAATTATTGATCAGGATACTGTAAATGTAAAATTTAACACCCAATATTCTAATTCAAAAAACAAAATATATTTAAATTTTAATAAACAACAAGATTCAAAATATAACATTAAAATTTTACCCAACGCCTTTACTGACATTTACAACACTGCCAATGACAGCTTGTTTTTAGATATTGTAACTAAAAAAATTGAAGACTATGGTATTTTAAAAGTTAATGTTATAAGCTCTAAAAAAAGTTCGTTTATTGTTGAAATATTAAATAATAGAGACGAAGTAATTAGAACCGCAAAAATTAATAAACCCGAAACTGCTAAATTTGAATTATTGGAACCTGGTAATTATTTTGTAAGAATAACTACCGATGAAAATAGCAATGGAAAATGGGACACTGGGAATTTCTTAGAAAAACGCCAACCTGAAACAATAAAATATTTTGATAAAATATTGGAATTAAGAGCTAATTGGGAACTAGATGAGACTTTTGTAATTGACTAACAATTCTTAATTTTTAATTTATTACATTTATACAATAAAAAATGTACCCGAACATTTATAAAATATTAGCCCCTTTATTTATTTGTCTTTGTGCAACAAATTTGTTTGCTCAAGATGAAAGCAGTCATGAAATTGGTTTTATCTCCGGTTCAGCATCTTTTACTACAGATTATGGTGAACGTAATCATTTTATGAGTAACGTTGGAGGTAATGTAGGTTTTGGATTTGGGGCTGTTTATTACTTAAATTTTACTGATTATAGATATCGTTGGAATCAACGAACTTCTTACTGGGCAGAACATTTTAGAGTAAGAGCTGAGCTTTCATATATGTCAGCCGAATTAGATCATTTTGGGCAATGGGCTGATGATTATACTGGAAATCTAGGTGCTTTGTTGAGGGCGCATCATGGAAAAACATATTTGTTAAATTTAGGAGCACAAATGGAATTTCATTGGGTAGACATTGTAGATTTTGGCTCTAGAAGAATCCCTGATTTAAAATGGTCTCCATACATTAGTGCAGGTGCATTTGTAGATTTTTATAATCCTTCCATCAATTCAGATCTAGGTGATTGGAGAGATCCTGGTGTTTTATATCCAAAATGGGATATTAATCAATTTCCAACTGCTGCCAGAGTAACTCCTGGTATAACAATGTCTGCCACATTAGGTGTTGGTACACGACGTAAATTAGGATATTATTCAGATTTGTTAATAGAATCTCGTTGGCAGTATTTTTTCTCTAACTATGTTGATGGTTTAAATGCAAGACAGGCCCCTGAAAACAAATACAACGATTGGTTACTATGGATTCATGTTGGCTATATTTACTATCTTAATTAAAATTTAATTACGGTTTTGTTTAGTAACCCATTTAATTAGTTTTCCTACAGTTAAACCTTGTACTATTATAGAAAACACAACTATAATATAGGTTATAACTAAAAATAAATCCCTATTCATTTCTGTTGTTAAACTCAATGCCAGCGCAATTGAAATTCCTCCACGAAGGCCTCCCCAAGTCATAATTAAATTAGTATTTGGCACAAACTCTAGCTTTTTTGCGAACAACTTTATTGGCAATGATAAGGCCAAATAACGAGCAAATAAAAGCAATGGTATACACAATAAACCCGCAATAATATATTTACTGCTAAAAGTTAAAACCAATAACTCCATACCTATTAACACAAATAAAATAGTATTAAGTAGAATGTCTATTAGTTCCCAAAATTTATCTACATATTGCTCTGTAACCTCACTCATAGAATTTTCCCTAATAGTATCATGTCCAACAATTAAACCTGCAGTAACCATTGCCAATGGCGCCGACAAATGAAAATATTGAGCTAAAACCGTACCTCCCATTACAGTTGCAACTGTAATAATTACTTCTGTATCATAATCATCAATTGTTTTTAGTAATCTGTAGGTAACCCAACCCAAAAACAAACCTAAAACAATTCCACCTACAACTTCAACTACAAACATTTCGGCAACTTGCCCGACTGTAATTTCCTTTCCTCCTTTTGCAATTTGGTATATTGTTAAAAAAATAACTACTCCAATACCATCATTAAACAAACTCTCCCCAACAATTTTAGTTTCTAATTTTTTTGGGGCTCCAACTTGTTTTAAAATTCCCAAAACAGCAATTGGATCTGTTGGTGAAATGAGCGCCCCAAATAATAAACAGTATATAAATTCTACCTCAAAGCTCATAAACTTCAAAGCATAAAATGAAAACACTCCAACCAAAAATGTTGAAATTATTGTGCTAAATGTTGCGAATGCAAAAATTGGTTTTCGCTGCACCTTTAATTGTTGAAAATTAGTATGTAAAGCTCCTGCAAAAAGCAAAAAACTTAACATTACATCCAATAGAACCGACTTAAAATCAATTTGTGAAATAAGTAAAATCTCGTACTCTAATAAAGCACTATTAAAAAAACTTGTAACTAAAATAAGTAGTGTAAAAACTATGGTTATAACCATTAAACCAATAGTTGTGGGTAATTTTAAGAAACGTACATTAATGTATCCAAATAACGCAGAAATAACAATTAATATTGAGGCAACAGCAAATAAACTCATTACACTAACTTTCTAAGTTGCAAAATAATTCCTAAATGAATTCCTTCATGGTAATTATTAAATTTTACTGCCTTGCTTATTGAATCTAAAGTTACATCTACACTAGTTAAATAACTTGTATAAGTTTTAAATAATCCTTTTTTATAATCATCTTCTAATTGCTTTGGAAAACTCACAAACTGTTCCTTTATTTTTATAAATTCATCTTCTGAAATTATGTAAGTTGGAGATGAACCCTTTCTAAAATTTTCAATTAATTCATCTGAAACTAAACAATCTAAGCCCGAAAATTTATAACACAACAATTGTTGGGTAACTACTAAATGTGCAATATTCCAAGCAATATTGTTATTAAAACCTTTTGGAGTTGTATTTAATTGTTCAATTGATAATCCATTAATAACTTTAAGTGTTAATTTTCTCGACTTGTTTAAAATATCAAATTCTTCAATCATTTTTAATAAATTTTATTTAATGGTTTCAAATTTAAACTAAAAACATAGTATTTTTACTCTTTCTCAAAATAAAACTCTAAACCATGAAAAAAATCTATTATTTAAAAACTTGTGACACCTGCAGAAGAATTTTAAAAGACATGGATACTTCCGAATTTACATTACAAGAAATTAAAACCGAACCAATAACTGTAAAACAACTTGAGGAGTTACACAAGCTTACAAATAGTTACGAAGTTATGTTTAGCAAACGCGCTAAAAAATATAAACAAATGGACCTAAAAAGTCAGGTTTTAACCGAAAAGGATTTTAGACAACTTATTTTAGACGAATACACCTTTTTAAAGCGCCCAATTATTTTGAATAAAAATGAAGTTTATGTAGTAAATACCAAAAAAAGAGTTGATATTTTTAAATAAATTTCAATAAAAAAAAGCACTTACTACATATTTCGAATAAATAATTTCCATTTATATTTCTTAACAATTATCATCTTTTTTTTTAAGCTTTAAAGTAAATTTAAAACTTTAAAAAATGGAAATTAACAATGAATAAAAACATGATAATTATTGTTGCTTTAATTTTAGCAACAAAAATGAACGCACAATTTTTCGTTTCTGCAAATGGAGGATATGCCATGGGAAGTGCAGGAGTTTTAATGGGAACTGAATTAAACCAAAACAACACAGTAGCAACAAATAAATATGGCAGCTTTGGTGAAGGTTTTAATGCGCAAATTAAAGGTGGCTACTTTTTTAATGATACTTTTGGCTTTGAAATTGGCATTGCTTATTTACACGGTGCTGATCAAATTCGTGATAATTACAAAGCAACAGATGGTATAATAACTGAAATTTTAGACGCAAAAGGATATGGAAGAGCCTGGGGATTGTCAGGTGCTTTAATTTATAATTTTAATGAAAAAGTATACGGTAAATTTGGGGCCATTACAAAACTTGGAGGAAGAACAGGTGCCGAATTTACAAGAACTAATCCAACACCTTTTGGAAACATTGTGGCGACAGGAAAACAAGATTTCCATGGTAGACTTCCATTGGGTTTTATTGCGGCTTTAGGACATAAATTTAAATTAACCGACAACTTAAACTTTTTTGCCGAACTAGAGTACTTAGGTATTAATGTAACAAGAGACAATTCTGAATTTACAGAATTAACTATTACTGCTCCTGAAGTTCCAGCAAATGCATTAGGAGATGGACATCCTGGAATACCCGCAGCAACCTGGAATTTGGGCGATGCTCCAATTCAGCACTTAGTTACGCTTTATGCTCCAACCGAAATAAATTATGTCGACAGTTTAAGTACTACAAATTCTGATCCATCAAAAACATTATCTGAAGTAGTGCCTTATTCTTCTTTTGGAATAAATTTTGGTATTACCTATACTTTTGAAAAAATAAAATAATCAACTAAAACAAGTTTTATGAAAAGTCCATTTTGAAATTAACATTCAAAATGGACTTTTTTTATTTCGTTTTAATAACTAGATATTTTCATATCTGATTTATCTATAATTGTTTCAAAATCTCCAAAAGTAATATTTGTTTTTAAACCTAATAAAACATAGGAATCATCGCTTTTTATTTTTAGAACCATTTCTTTAATAGTGCTTTTATTTTCTAAAAAATAAAACTGCACCGAACTTCCACTATCATTAACTCTAAAAATAGAGGTGTATTTTTTGTTTCTAATAAACCTATCAAACTTTCTATCCAATGAGGTAACTTTGTCTGAAAACACCATAACTTTATAATGCTTTACTTTTTTAAATAAATCTTCATATTCCCTAATATCTTGTTTAGGAATAAAAATATTTGCAAAAAAAGCTGGCGTGCTTAATGAAAAATCTGAGTCATTTCTATTTTCATTATAAAATGAATGAAAAGAAGATTTTGATGCACAAGAGGTTAATAATAAAGCTCCTACTATAATTAAAAAATATTTTTTCATAAAAAAGGTGTTTAATCTATGACGATTAAACACCTTTTTTGTAACTTTTTATTAAATTACTATTTCCAATATTTTTGAACCCAAGGAGCCGCCGGTACATATCTATACCATTTTCCCCAACCACCTTTTATTGCTTTATGAGGGTTTATTTCTCCATGAAAAATTATGATTTTTGAGCCTTCAGGTATTTTTGGAGACTTCCAAAATGCCAATGGAAATCGTGAAGAACAATCGTATTTAAAACTTGGACACCATTCTTTTGGCCAATACTGTAATTTACCCTTATCATTAATAGCATGGGTTAAGTATTCTTGCTCATTTCGATGCTCTTTTAATGCCTTATCGGAGTTTGCAATAAAATCATCAAAAACATAACCATGCTTTCCAATATCAAATCTATAAACCGATGAATTACCCGTAATTCTCCAACTTCTCCAACTATGATCTTTTATAATTCTAAATTCGCCTTCAACATCAAAAAAACAATCAATATTATCTACAATTACAATATCTAAATCTAAAAATAATGCTCTACCTGCTAAACCGTACAAATCTTGTTTTAATGTGGTTAATTTTTTCCACATTCTTTCTGGTAGATTAGAATCTAAATTAATTTCAGGTATTGGATAACAATCTACTTTATCAATAATTCCTTTTTCATCATCCGTAAAACAGACCATTTTAAAATCGTAAGATAAATTACTTTTTACCATAGAATACAATCTGTTAACGTATTCTGCTCCATATAAAGTTCCCCACTTCATACAGAAAATATAATTTTGTTGAGATGTATTATTCATTCTTCTCTAATATATGTAAATATTCAACTGTTGAAGTTGCTTTGTGATTTCTATTTTCAGTTTTGTCTGCTTTAAAACGTTGATAATTTGTGGTTCTTAAGCTGTATTTTCCGTAAGCAGACATTATACTACTTACTTCATTTTTAGACATTAAACCCTCATTGTTATAACTCAAAAAAATGTATTTAAAGTTAGCATTTTTTATTAAATCTTCGAAAGTTTTTCTAACTTCATTTTTTTTGCAATAAGAAGATCTATTGTATGTTCTTAAGCCTGTTTTTCCTTTTGGTATAAAATTATCGTACTTTGCAATAGTTGTTAATAAATGATAATTTGCTCCATACTGTCTAGCATTATAAGGAGGATCTAAATATAAAATATCTCCTTTAATTTTTTTCATTAGTGTATTTGCATCTTCATTATAAACAAGATGTTTGTTATTAGAATAAGTATAATTTGCTGGTTGCAATAAAAAGTTTTTCTGAGCCGATTTTTTTAGCTTTTTCAAATAAGCTCCATAAACAGATGCCGTATTTGCAACCTTATCAGCACTTTCGATAAGCGAGGCCAACAAATAAAAATATAAATCTTCATTTATTTTTTCTGAAACTTTCCAAAGTTCTATTTTTTTTCGAATAGCATCTATTTTTTTTCCATTTTCTGAAGAAAAATACAATCTTTGACTTTTACCACCTTCACAATAGTTATCAAAAATAAATCCGTGTTCACCATCCAATTCATTTAGTTCATTTATATACTCTGAATAATCAATCTTTTCAATATTTCCAATATAATTACGATTTAAAACATAGCTGTAATACTCCATATCGTTAGCAATTACTTGCTTAACCAACGGTTTTAGTGTTCTACCCACAATACCGGTTCCGGCAAATAAATCGCAAAAAACACTATTGGATAAATTGCTTCCAACGGTATCATAAATTGCATCTTTTATAAATTTGGATAATCTATTTTTTGAACCTATATAATTCACTTAAACTATTTAATTGCCCAAATTATATCGGACTTTATTTTTGTATCTTCAATTGCTATTTCAGGTAACTTTGAAGCATCAAAACTACATAAATAATCTTCAATTATTTGTTTTAACCATATAATTTCAGCTTTTAATTTCCAACTTTCATAAGGATTATTAAAATCCAAAACTACTATAAATAGTCTATTTTTATAGTGTTGCCGTTTTTGATTGCTTTGATTTTTATAAAGCCACTTTATAAGTGTTTTTTTATGCTCTATTGCAAAGGGAATTGAATAATTAAACCCTTTAGGAAATGTTGTAGTTTTATGGTCAAAAGGAATTGTAGAAATATAAAAATCTGTATATCTATCTTTTGAGTTATAATGTTTAGTTACATTTTTATGTTTGCAAAAAACGGTTTCAACCGCTTTTGCCGACCAAAAGTTATACCATCGGTTTAGTGCGTAATCCTTAAAGTCTAAATAATCTGGATTTACAGAAAATTCCAATTTAATTTTTTCCTGAAGACTGTGATACGTTTCAATTTTGTAGATAAAATTGGTTTTACTATCAAAAAAATCATTTTGTTTTCTTCTCCAGCTATAGTTTGTTTTAGTTCTTTCTTTTAATTCTTTTTCTAGCAATTGATAATTCATTTCTTTTACATAAATTTCCTTTCAATAATGGCATTTAATCTTTCTTCATACTCTTCTTTTCCTTCCCAACTATAATCTGGTTTTACAAAATTTGTGATAAACTTTTTTGCATCTTCTTCTACCTTAAAACTATTTAATTGAGAAACAACTCTATTAAAATCCTCCTGACTTCCATCAAATAAATGTTTCACAAAAGCAATCCGATCATTTAAACCAATTTGTAAATTATGTTTAAACAATGTGTCGTTTAATGACTTTTTAATCTCTTTAGGTTCTTCAATTACTGGATTTTCAATGGTGGCTTTTTCAAAAAGTTCTGTTGCAACATCAGCAGAAATAGCATCTTTAAATTCCTCTTCTAAAGAAACTTGCAAAGAGGGTAAATCTTCAACATCATTTTTTATCAAAGTTTCTTCTTTCTCAATAAAATCTTCAATTTTACTTACAACATCTGCTGCTTCTTCAATATTTTCTTCAATATTTGGTGTTTTATCTTCTGTGATTTCAACCTTATCTTCAATTATTATTTCCTCTTCCGTCTCTATTTTAATTGAAGGTTCTTGTTCTAAAACCTCATCATTAACAACAATATTTTCAACCTCTTTCTCAATTTCAACTTCAGACATAGTAGTATCTAATGAGGAATTCATATATGCATCAACAAACTTTAAAACCGACAATTTCTCATAAATCTCCAATGTTTTTTTATGCAATTCATTTACATCTTCTCTACTTTTCATTTGTAAAATACTGTGTGCCAAGCTAACTAATTCAGCTTCTATTTTTTTGTGCATAAGTTGATTTATTTATTGATTATTGATCTATTATTTTTAATAAATTTGTATGAATTTAAAAACAGTTTTCCTGTTTTACAATTTTAACAATTTAATGCGAAAAAATATAATTTTTATTATTGCATTAATTATATAAAAAAATACAATAACCTTTGAATGGTGAAATTACAAAATGTTTCTTGAAAATACTGTAAATCATACTGAACAATTTGGCTGGATAGAAGTTATTTGTGGCTCAATGTTTTCTGGTAAAACGGAAGAATTGATTCGCAGGTTAAAACGAGCGCAATTTGCAAAACAAAAAGTTGAAATTTTTAAACCTGCAATTGATACTAGATACGATGAAGAAATGGTAGTTTCACATGATGCCAATGAAATTAGATCCACTCCAGTTCCTTCTTCAGGTAATATTAGAATTTTAGCAACCGATGTTCAGGTGGTTGGAATTGATGAAGCTCAGTTTTTTGATGATGAAATTGTTGCCGTTTGCAACGATTTGGCAAACAGAGGAATTAGAGTTATTGTTGCTGGATTAGATATGGATTTTAAAGGAAATCCTTTTGGGCCAATGCCTGCTTTAATGGCTACTGCCGAATATATTACAAAAGTTCATGCGGTTTGTACACGCACGGGAAATTTAGCACATTATAGTTATAGAAAAACAGCAAGTGAAGATCTTGTTTTATTAGGCGAAACTCAAGAATATGAACCTCTAAGCAGAGCAGCATACTACAAAGCAATTCAAGAAGAAAAAAAATTAAAAGCAGCATCCAAAAAGAATGAAAAATAACCATGTTACTGTTCTTGAAATAGATTTAAATGCAGTAGACTTTAATTTTAACTATTTTAAATCTAAATTACATTCTGAAACAAAAATTTTAGTAGTTGTAAAAGCTTTTGGTTATGGTTCTAGCGCCATTGAAATTGCTAAACATTTAGAAAATAGGGTACATTATTTTGCCGTTGCTTACGTAGATGAAGGAATTGCTTTAAGAAAAGCAGGAATACAAATCCCAATATTAGTATTACATCCTCAAAAAGCAAATATTGAAACAATTATAAACTATAATTTAGAGCCTAATATTTATTCTATTAGTCTTTTAAATTCTTTCGTAATAAAAGCATCACATTTAAATCTAGTAAATTACCCAATTCATATTAAATTTAATACTGGTTTAAATAGACTTGGATTTACAAAAATAAACATAAACGAATTAGCTGAAATTATAAATAAGCAAACTGCTTTAAAAGTTACTTCTATTTTTTCTCATATTGCAGCGAGTGAAGATTTAAATGAACGTGATTTTACATTGCAGCAAATAAATGATTTTAAAAATATTTCAACTGAATTTATAAAACTATTACCTAATATTCCTTTTAAACACATGTTAAATACTTCTGGTATTTTTAATTATACTGAAGAAGCTCAGTTTGAAATGGTTAGATTGGGTATTGGGCTATACGGCTTTGGAAACGAACAATCCAAAACAGCTCAATTAAAAAATACACTTACCTTAAAATCAGTTATATCGCAAATTCATATTATTAATAAAGGTGAAACCGTTGGCTACAATAGAGCCTTTAAAGCAGAATCTACAATAAAAACCGCTACAATACCAATTGGACATGCCGATGGAATATCCAGACAATTAAGTAATGGAAAAGGATATGTTTATATAAACAATACAAAAGCACCAATTATTGGCAATGTTTGTATGGATATGTTAATGGTAAACGTATCGAACATAAATTGTATCGAAGGTGATGAGGTAGTTGTATACAAAGATCAATTTCATATTGAAGAACTAGCTAAATCATCCAATACTATTTCTTACGAATTATTAACAGCATTATCACAACGCATAAGAAGGGTGTTAAAAAAAAGTTAATTATTTTCATAATTTTTAATATATTAGCTTAATAATTTAAAAAAGAAAAAAATGGGAATGCTTAAAGAATTTAAAGATTTTGCAATGAAGGGTAACCTTGTAGACATTGCAGTTGGTTTTGTAATGGGTGCAGCTTTTAAAGCCGTTGTTACTTCATTTACTGGAGGAATTGTTTCTCCTTTAATTGGATTAATATTTAATGCAGACTTTAAAGACCTTAAATATATTGTAAAAGAAGGCGTGGCAGATGAAGCAGGGAAAATAACAGGTGAAGTTGCTGTTTTATATGGTGATTTTTTAACGAATGTTATTGATTTTATTATTGTTGCTTTTGTAATGTTCCTAGTTGTAAAAGGAATTAATAGAATGAATAAAAAGAAAGAAGAAGAAGTTCCAGCAGAACCAGCAGGACCAACTCAAGAAGAATTATTATCTGAAATTAGAGATTTATTATCTAAGAAATAAACCAAACTTTCTTTGATTAAAAAAGAGGTTTACAACATGTTGTAAACCTCTTTTATTTTTTATAAATCAATTATTATTTCTTTTTTGTCTCGTAAACTTCTGCAATACTTGGAGTATTAAATGCTTCTTTTACTAAAACCAATTCATCACCAGTTTTTACATTTCCCGTACTAATTACTTTAAAGTAAATACCACTTTTGGAGCTATTCCAAAATTGTTTCAAAACTGTTTGTGTTCCAAATACTAAACCTAATTTCATACAAGGCTCTCTTGGCTTGGTAACCTCAATAACTACTTCACCTAAGCTATATTGGTTACCTACCTTAATTTCAGTTTCATCCAAATTAGTAATGGTTAAGTTTTCGCCAAATATACCATAGCGCCAATCTATATCAGGATACAACTTTTTCCAATAATTATAATGGTTTTCAGAATATGCATAAACTGCTTTTTCAATTCCGCCATGATATCTCCTATCAATAACAGCATCATTCTCTACATCTTCTTTCCCTAAAAATATTTCAGTTTTAATAGGATACTTAAAAATACCTGTTTCAATAATTTTACCATTATAATTAACGGCTTTTTTCTCACCTAAATTAACAGAAACTACCTTCATTATTCACTATATTTTGTTAATTCATCTGCAATTTTTCGATCGTTTGACAATCTAGGAACTTTGTTTTGACCACCTAATTTACCAACTGATTTCATATATTTATTAAAACCACCTTTTTCAATAACTGTAATTTTAAGAGGACGCAATATTTTACCTTCAATTAAATCTAAATAATAACTATTTTGTTGTTGTAAGGAAGTGTCAATCTTTTTTGCAAACTCTTCAATATTTGAAGGTTTTTGATCGAATTCAATAAACCACTCATGATAAGGTAAGCCTTCATTTGGAGTAATTTGAGGAGCAACAGTAAACTCGCTAACACTTATACCCGTATTTTTTGTATGCTCATTTATAGAATCTTCAACTTCTTTTCCTATAACATGTTCGCCAAAAGCCGAAATAAAGTGTTTTATTCTTCCCGTAACAACAATTCTTGGAGGTTTTACTGATAAAAATTCTATGGTGTCTCCAATATTATAACCCCAAAGACCGGCATTGGTATTTAAAATAATTACATAATTTACTCCAACTTCTACATCTTCCAAAGAAATACGAGTTGGGTTTTCATTAAAAAATTCTTCAGATGGAATAAATTCATAAAAAATACCTCCATTAACCAAAAGCATCATACCTTTTTCGGTTTGAGAATCTTGGTAGGCTATAAAACCTTCTGAAGCTGGATACATTTCAATAGCATCTACCTTTCGCCCAATTAGCTCTTCAAATTTATTTCTATAAGGTTCAAAATTTACTCCTCCATATGCAAACAGATTAAAGTTTGGAAATACATCTCCAACCTTTTTACCAGTTCTTTCTACAATTCGTTCAAAATACATTTGTACCCAAGGAGGAATCCCTCCAATAAGTGTCATATCTTCATTAATAGTTTCATCAATAACTGCTTCAATTTTCTTTTCCCAATCTTCAATACAGTTGGTTTCCCAACTTGGCAATCTGTTTTTTGTTAAGTATTGTGGCACGTAATGAGCCGTTATTCCCGAAAGTCGCCCAATTTTAATTCCATTTTTTTCTTGCAGTTCCGGACTTCCTTGTAAAAAAATCATTTTACCATTTAGAAAATCTGTTTTATTAGTTTCATTAATATACATTAAAAGTGCATTTCTCGCAGCTTTTATATGCATTGGCATTGATTCTTTTGTTAATGGAATATATTTTGTTCCTGAAGTTGTACCCGAGGTTTTCGCAAAATAAAGTGGCTTACCTTTCCATAATACATTTGCTTCACCATTTACAACTCTATTTACGTATGGCTTTAAACCTTCATAATCGTTGATAGGCACTTGTTTTTTAAAATCATTATATGATTTTATTTTACCAAAATTGTGATCTTTACCAAATGCTGTATTTTTAGCCTGAGCAATTAATTTTTTGAATACTTTTTGTTGGGTAATAACAGCTTTATCACTTTGTTTTAAAAATCTTGTTGCAATTCTTTTGGCAAATGGTTTCGCTATAATTGATTTTATACTCATCCTTATTCAAAATCTATATAATTAATTGGGTTTACTGGATAACCTTCATTCCAAAGTTCAAAATGTAAATGAGGTCCAGTACTATACTCTCCCGAATTTCCGGCAGAAGCAATAACTTCGCCAGATTTTACTAAGTCTCCTTGTTCTTTATGCAGTGATGTATTATGCTTGTAAATTGAAGTAAATCCTCCAGAATGTTTAACTATAATAACATGTCCAGTTTCTGGCGTCCAAGCCGCAAAAAGCACAGTTCCATCAGCAACGGACTTAACAGGTGTTCCTAATTCTACTGCTATATCAACCGCAAAATGTTTGTTTTTTTCATTATAACCATCGGTTAATGTTCCTGCAACTGGGGCAAAAAATACAATATCGGATCCTTTTGTTGCTTTGTTAAAAATACTATATCGGTCTTCACTTTCAACATCTAATCTAAATTCCAATTCTGCTTGAGAAGGCACTAAATTTAATGTATCTTTATCGTATTGAATTGTTTGTAATACAGAATCTTTATCGAATTGAACTTCAGATATTTCTCCTGTTAATAAATCTCTTACTTTTTGTAAATACAGATTATTTACCTCAATAACTTGTTCAAGAGAATCTGCTTTATAAATTAATTGTGTAGCTTCTTTTTTTAATTTTGTTGAAGAATACCCAGGAATATATTCTCTTAATTGCGTAAAAGCAATTAAAAAAATAGTTCCAACAATTAGAAGAATTGAAAACAACCCGCCCAAAATAAACACATTTAATCTTGTTAATTTAAATGATATTTTTTCTTCAAAAGTATCTTCATTTAAAACTACAAGACGGTATTTATTTATAAGCTTTTGTCTAAATTTTTGTTTTATTCCAGGTTTTTTTGTCATATTAGTTCAATACACAAATATACAACGAATTTTTATGAGATTATTTTTTTAACTATATACTTAAAGTGTTAAAACTTAGCTAAAATCTCTACTTATAAAAATTCATTTCGTCTACATATTTCCAAACATCGGCAGGAAGCATTGTACTTATATCTTTTTTATCTTTAATACCCTTTCTAATAAATGTAGATGATATTTGTACAATAGGCGCATTAACTCTATGAATTTTTGGATGCTTTAACAAATCACTTTCGGTTTCACCATTTGAAATTCGTGGATATACATATAATTCATAATTTTCGAGTATTGATTCATAATTTTTCCATTTATGAAACCCTTTTAAATTATCCTCGCCCATAATTAAACAAAATTGATGATTTGGATATTTTTCTTCTAAATGAATTAAAGAATTAACAGTGTAATTTGGCTGTGGCAATTTAAATTCAATATCGGAAGTTTTTAATTTAGGATAATTTTCCACGGCTATATTTGCTATAGCTAATCTATGAATATTATCTAACAACGATTTTTTTTGTTTAAACGGGCTTAAAGGTGTAATAACGAACCAAACTTCGTCTAAATCGGAAAATTCGGCCATATAATTTGCAATAATCATATGCCCCACGTGTATTGGATTAAAAGTGCCAAAAAATAATCCTATTTTCATTTATTTCGTAAATTTTTCAACTAAAGTATAGGCTGTTTTTTTTGCCACTTCCAAATCATCATTTACCAATATAACATCGAAATCTTTTGAAAATTGCATTTCTTTTTCGGCTTTTGCTACGCGTTCCTTTATTTTTTCTTCGCTATCGGTTTTTCTGCCTCTTAATCGGCGTTCCATCTCTTTAATGGAAGGTGGTTGTACAAAAACCGCTAAAGTTTGTTCGGGAAATTTTTGCTTTATATTTAATCCTCCAATAACATCTATATCAAAAATTACATGCTTTCCTTCACTCCAAATACGCTCAACTTCACTTTTTAAGGTTCCGTAATAATTATTAGTATAAACTTCTTCAAATTCAATAAAATCATCATTTTTTATATGTTTTCTAAATTGAACATCAGAAATAAAATAATAATCTTTACCATTTATTTCAGCACCTCTTGGCTTTCGAGAAGTTGCTGATATTGAAAAATCTAAATTTAATTTTTCTTGCTTTAATAAATGATGTACAATTGTTGTTTTACCAGATCCTGAAGGTGCTGAAAAAACTATAAGTTTTCCTTCTTTATTCACAATTATAATACGTTTAAATTTTGTTCTTTTATTTTCTCTAGCTCATCTTTCATTTGCACAACAAATTTTTGCATTTCGGCAAAATTCGATTTTGAACCTATTGTATTAATTTCTCTTCCAATTTCTTGGGTAATAAAACCAAGTTTTTTACCATTTGAATCTGAGGAATTTAATGCTTTTAAAAAATATTCTAAATGATTTTTTAAACGAACTTTCTCCTCTGTGATATCCAACTTTTCGATGTAATAAATAAGTTCTTGTTCAAATCTATTTTCATCTATTTTGGTTTCTAATTCAGCAACAGCTTTTCTTAATTTCTCTTTTACTTGAATTACTCTTTGAGGGTCAATCTCAATAACTTTATCTAATAAATTTTTTATGTTTAAAATTCTAAGTTCAAAATCTTTCTTTAAAACTTTCCCTTCATCAAGTCTATATTCGTTAATTTTGGTAGTTGTTTCCTCAATTGTTTTTTCTATTTTAAGCCATTCTTGCTCGTCTAATTCTTCACGTTCCTGCTTTAAGGAATCGGGCAATTTAATAGCCATTTTTAGCAATTCAATTTCATCAGAATCCACAACATTTTTCAATTGCTTCATGTATTCCCTTATAACACTTTCATTTATATTAGATGAAAGTTCTCCTCCATTGCTTTCAATATAAATAGAAAAATCTATTTTCCCTCTTTCTAAAGATGAAGCTAGTTTTTTACGTATTGCTAATTCCTTTTCTCTGTAATATTGCGGAATACGCACATTTAAATCCAAATTTTTGCTGTTCAACGATTTTAGTTCAATCGTAATTTTTTTTGTTGGCAATTGCAATACGGATTTACCGTATCCTGTCATTGATTGTATCATCTAATGTAAAAATTTAGGCAAATTTAATGCATTTTATTAGAAACGGACTATTTTATCCGCTTGCAATCTGTATTTTAAACAAAAAGAGTTCAATACACTTATTAAAACCTATTGTTTTTTTTAAAATGTTATGCACTTAAATACCTATTAATTATGTGAAGAATTATTAATAAAATTAATAGTAATAGAATTATATAAAAAGTAATGGGTAAAAATAAAGGCTTGCATAATGCAAGCCTTTATTTTTAATCTAAAGCAGGTATTCTAAGAACTTGCCCTGGATAAATTTTATCCGGATCTGTTAGCATTGGTTTATTTGCTTCAAAAATAACTGGGTACTTCATAGCATCACCATAATATTTTTTTGCAATTTTACTTAAATAATCACCTTTAACAACGGTATGAAATTGTGCTTCTGGTTCTTCAACTTCAACAGTCATTCTATCATCTACAGTAGCAATACCTTCAGTATTGCCTACCACTAAAATTACTTTTTCTTTTGTTTCTTGTGAACTTGCTTGTCCCCAAATTGTTGCATTGTCGCCATCAACTTCAATATTTAAGTCTATTACTTCAAAACCTAAAGTTTCAACTGCATTTGCTAATTTACCTGCCTTTAATTTTGCTAATTCAGCAGCTTCCATTGCAGCTTCCGCTGCTTCTTCTTCTGTTGTTTTTCCAATACCAAAAACTTTTGCTCCGGCATTTTTAATAAATGAAAATAATCCCATCTCTTTTTCTTTTTTTAAAATTAATTAATTGTTTTATAATTCAATTTGAAATATACAAAAATTAAACCAAACCAATAATAAACTATCTCATTTTAAAGTTTTATTTTTGCCGCAAATACTTAATTATGATTGTCAACATTTTAGATACAAAAAAATCAATTTTAAATAAATTTATTGCTGAGATAAGAGATAAAGCAATTCAAAAAGACTCCATGCGTTTTAGACGAAACATTGAAAGAATTGGAGAAGTTATAGCCTATGAATTAAGTCAATCATTAAATTATGAGAAACTTGAAACAATTACCCCACTTGGCACAAAACAAATAGATACACCTAAAAAAGATGTTGTTCTTTGTTCAATTTTACGTGCTGGTTTGCCACTTCACAAT
Organism: uncultured Lutibacter sp.; assembly: GCF_947495725.1. GTDB lineage: Bacteria > Bacteroidota > Bacteroidia > Flavobacteriales > Flavobacteriaceae > Lutibacter. The sequence goes on from NZ_CANLZZ010000001.1 coordinate 397,591, forward strand.
GGTTTATTAAACTATTTCGACCAAGCTGAGAATGCATTTATTTCTGCTTATAGAAAACATATTAATGAACATGAATTTGAAATTAAAGTTGAATATTTTGCTTCTCCTAGTTTAGAAGGTAAAACGTTAATTTTGGCAGATCCAATGCTTGCAACGGGTCAATCATTAATTAGTGTTTTTGAAGCCTTAAAAAAACATGGCACTCCAAAAGAAATTCATGTTGCTTGTGTAATTGGTTCAAATGAAGGTATTGATTTAATTCAAAAACATTTGCCGAAAGAAAGTAAATTATGGATTGCTACTGTAGATGAAAAATTAAACGATAAAGGATATATTGTCCCTGGCTTAGGAGATGCTGGAGATTTAGCATACGGAGTTAAATTATAAAAAATATACTCCCAAAGCTACTACAAGAATAAAATACAATATCATATTTTTAAAAATATTAGATGTTGTTTTCTGTAAATAATTTGTAATTACAATTGCTGCTGGCAAAAAAATAAAAAAAAGTTCTGAACCATTTTTTAATGGAGCAGCAATTATTATAATTATAGAAATTATTAAATGAATTATTAATATTTGCCAAGCTGCTTTAAAGTTTTTACTAGTTAGTACAATTTTTGGAATTAAATTAATAATACACCAAATTAAAAGAGTAATTAACAATGTTAAGGGTATTAAAATTTTCAATGAATTATAATTTTGAAAATCCAACCCATATTCGAAATTAAAACTGGAATAAAACACATTTAAATTATCATTATAAAAATGATAGGTAAAAAAAATAATTACAGGTGAAATAAAACCTAAGATAGGAACAAACAAATTCTTAAAATTTATATTTCTATAAATAAACATTGCTAAATAAATCAATAAAAAAAACAGAACACTCCATTGGTAAATTAAAGTTGACAAACCAATCCAAAGTCCCGCATCAAAAAGTTTTTGTATGGTATTAAAACCAGAATTTAAACTATATATTTTTCTAAAAGCAAACAATAAAAATAAATTTGAAAAAAATAACTTTTCGGAATAAAAAGTTTCATTAAATGAACTTAAAAACAGAATAAATATCAACAAAGAATAAGAATTATCTTCGGTTAAATTATTTTTCCTCAAAATAAAATTAACAACAAAAAGCATAAAAATAAAGCCAAATAATAATCCAATTTTTGAAGCAATTGAAATTAAAGATAATTCAATATTTTGAGTTAAAAAGTTAGATAACAAGTACAGTATTGTAAATAGTATTAATAAATTAACAACTATTACGGGTTTAGTTTTATTAAAAAAATTTGCTATCATTACTATATTTCATACTTTTGCCTGTAAATATAATTAAGAAATGATTGCAAACAATATTTTTAAAGCGATAGGTGATTTTTTTACAAACGTTTTATTTGCGCCTTACCACAGTGTAAGAGCAATGGATAACTGGTGGGCACAGAACACCATAAGTTGGATTTTTATTGTAATTACATTTATTGCATTCTTTTATTGGATAGGTGAAATTAGAAAATATAAAAAAGCTGGAAACGAATAATTATTCGTTTAAATTCATCAATCTACCTGTTTTAAAACAAATAACCTTTGGGAAGCAAAAATAAACTTAAAAGATTTCGTGAAAACGAAACGTTTGCTAATGTAATTCAACCTACAAGAAAAGAAGTTACAGAAGGCTTTTCAAAAAAAGGCAATTGGAATACTTTTTTTAACAACAACAATCCTATTGTTTTAGAGCTTGGGTGCGGAAAAGGCGAATACACTATTGCTTTAGCACGAAAAAATCCAAAAATAAATTATATAGGTATTGATATAAAAGGTGCCCGTTTTTGGCGTGGAGCTAAAACGGCTTTAGAGGAGAAATTAACAAACGTTGCTTTTATTCGTACACAAATTGAATTGGTGGACTTAATTTTTGCCGAAAATGAAGTACAAGAAATTTGGATAACCTTCCCCGATCCTCAAATAAAATATCAAAGAACAAAGCATAGAATGACCAATGCTGAATTTCTAAAAAAATACCATAAAGTTTTAAAACCTGAAGGAGTTGTAAACCTAAAAACCGATAGCGAATTTATGCACGGTTATACCTTAGGTTTATTACATGGTGCAGGACATGAAGTTTTGTATGCTCATCATGATATTTACAAAAATTATCATGCACCAGAAGAGGTAACTTCAACACAAACATTTTACGAAAGTCAATATTTAGAGGTTAATAAGCCTATAACTTATATCAAATTTAAAATTCGTTATTAATTCCTATTTTTAACGAATGGAAAATAAAAATTTCTTTCAAAAAGTTTATTCTATTGCGAAATTAATTCCATTTGGAAGAGTAACAAGTTATGGTGCAATTGCAAAATATTTAGGCGCTGCACGATCGGCTCGAATGGTTGGTTGGGCTATGAACGCTTCACACAACCTAGAAGAAATACCCGCACATAGAGTTGTAAACCGCAAAGGATTACTAACAGGAAAGCATCATTTTGATGGCACAAATCTTATGCAACAATTATTAGAAAGTGAAGGAGTAATAATAATTGATAATCAAATTCAAAATTTTGAAGCTATTTTTTGGGATCCTCTTAAAGAATTAAACTAGCTTTAAAATTTCACTTGCACAACAACATTAATTACCCTGTAATTTTACATTGCTTTATGTAACATTTTTTAACTTTATATATCAATAGGAATATGTATATTTGTTGTTTAGAATGATTTTATATAAAAGACATGACATTTAATAAACAAGATATACTAAAAGCATTAGAAACTATTACAGCTCCTGGTGAAGGTAAAAGTTTAGTAGAAAGCGAAGCTATTAAAAACATAGTAATTTTCGATAAAGAAGTTATTGTTGAAGTTACCATTGGCAATCCTACTTTACAAGCAAAAAAGAAAGTTGAAGTTGAAATTATGAAGGCTATTCATGAGCATGTTGACCAAAAAATTGACGTAAAAGTTAACGTAACTTCTAATGCCAAGAACGAAGAATTTAAGCCAGAAAAACCAAAAGTACCTGGAATAAAAAATATTATTGCAATTGCTTCTGGAAAGGGAGGCGTCGGAAAATCTACCATTACATCAAATATGGCAATTTCGTTACAAAAAATGGGATTTAGCGTAGGTATTTTAGATGCAGATGTTTACGGACCTTCAACACACTTAATGTTTGATGTTGCAAATGCACGACCATTATCAGTTGAAATTGATGGTCGCTCTAAAATGCAACCAATAGAAAGTTATGGAGTTAAAATTCTATCGCTAGGTTTTTTTACTGATGCAAATCAAGCTGTAATTTGGAGAGGTGCAATGGCCTCAAAAGCTTTAAATCAAATGATATTTGATGCACACTGGGGAGAATTAGACTTTTTATTAATTGATTTACCTCCAGGAACAGGTGATATTCATTTATCAATTGTACAATCTGTACCTGTAACAGGAGCAGTAATTGTTAGTACACCTCAAAATATTGCACTGGCCGATGCAAAAAAAGGAGTAGCTATGTTCCAACAAGAAAACATTAATGTCCCTGTTTTGGGAATTGTTGAAAATATGAGTTATTTTACACCTGCTGAACTTCCTGATAATAAATATTATATCTTTGGAAAAGATGGTGCAAAAAATTTAGCAGAAGATATTGAAACAGCATTTTTAGGTGAAGTTCCATTGGTTCAAAGCATTCGTGAAGCAGGAGATGTTGGTCATCCAGTAGCACTTCAAGAAAATACACCGCTAGAAAATGCTTTTTCAGAAATTACTAAAAACACTTTAGCTCAGTTGGTGAAAAGAAATAAAGATTTACCTCCAACAGATATAGTAAGAATTACCACAATGAGTGGATGTAGCACTAAATAAAATATGAATTCGGAAGAACTTAAAATTAAAGTAGAAACTGCTTTACAAGAAATAAGACCCTATTTAGAAGCAGATGGCGGGAATATAAAATTAGTTGAAATAACTGACGATACTGTTAGTGTACAACTTGAAGGTGCTTGTTTAGGTTGTTCTGTAAACCAAATGACTTTGAAAAATGGAGTTGAGGCAACTATTAAAAAATATGCCCCTCAAATAAAAAGAGTTATTGAAATAAATGGGATTACTTTTTAACTCAAATTTGAAATATTTACACTATTAATTTTTTTAATTTTTTGTGTTTTAATAAAAGCTTAACTTTAAAATGTTTAGCTTTTATTATTTTTGGAACAATAGTTGTATTTTTTATAACAATCATTCGAAACTTTAAAATGAAAAAACATATATACATATTTTTCTTGCTCATTTCAATAGCTTCATTTAGTCAATCTGTTAAAATTGAACATACCCCATCTAAAAAAATGGCCTTTCAAAATGGTGAATGGTTAAAATTTAGAATGAGTTATAGTAATTTTTTGAATGCAGGTTACTCCACAATTTCAGTAAAAAATACTTCAAATAAAGGTAAAGAGGCTTTCCATATTACCGGAACCGGAAAATCAACTGGGTTAGTAAGTTTATTTTTCAAAGTGAAAGACGACTATCAAACTTTTATTTACAAAGAATCTTTAAAACCATACAGGTTTATTAGAAAAATTGATGAAGGAGGTTACACAAAAGATAAAGAAATATTTTTTGACTATGATAAAAAGGAAGCAACTGTAAAAAATTACAAACATAACACAGAAAGTAAGCATCCTATTAGTGATGAAATTCAGGATATTTTATCATCTTTATATTGCCTAAGAAATCAAAATCTAAATAGTCTTGAAGAAGGTCAAGAATTGCAATTACAAATGTTTTTTGATCAAGAAATTAACAACTTTAAACTTCAATTTTTAGGCAGAGAAATAATCAAAACTAAGTTTGGAAAAATTAAAACACTTGCATTTAGACCAATGGTTCAAGCCGGAAGAGTTTTTAAAGAGCAAGAAAGTGTTACAATTTGGGTTAGTGATGACGACAATAAAATTCCGCTTAAAATTAAAGCTTCGCTTGCCGTTGGTTCGTTAAGAGCAGATTTAGATGCTTTTAAAGGATTAGCGCACCCTTTTAACATTATTTTTGACAATTAAATTGTACTTTTGCGTTTTATTTTTTGAACCATTAATTCGTAAATACAAATCCTTTGAAAAAACTATTCATATTATTATCAATTCTATTAATAATATCTTGCAAGGAAGATAAACCAATATCAGTAGCTCTAAAGCCTGAATTACCAAAAGACATCTATGAATTTGGATTTAATTTAAATAACTTTAAAGTAATTAACGATACCATAAAACCAGGCGAAAATTTTAGTGAAATTTTAGACAGAAATCATATAGATTATCCTAAAGTTCTTGAAATTGTAAATAAAATAAGAGATTCTTTTAATGTCCGAAAAATTAAAAGTGGTATCCCTTATACTATTTTAGCTAAAAAGGATTCAACAGAAAAAGCAGAGGTATTTATCTACAAACATTCAAAAGTAAGATATACCGTTGTAGATTTTAAAGACTCAATAATTGCCGCGTACAACGGAAAAAAACCTGTTACTGCAGAACTTAAAACTGCCTCAGGAATAATTACAAATCACTTATCTGAAGCCATCGAAAGCCAAGGGCTTAGTTCTTATTTAACTTACAAAATGGCTGATGACATTTACGCCTGGACAATTGATTTTTCCAGACTTCAGAAAGGAGATAAATTTAAATTAATTTACGAACAACTTTATATAAATGATACAGTTCCTGTTGGAATTGGTGATGTAAAAGCAGCGCTTTTTGAACACGGTGGAAAACCTTTTTACGCCTTTAAATTTGTACCTGATTCCATATTAAATATTCCTGATTATTTTGATGAAGAAGCTACAAATTTACGCAGACAATTCTTAAAAATGCCAGTAAAATTTAGCAGAATTTCTTCTCGATATAATTTGCGAAGAAGAATTGCTTTTTATGGAAATAAAATTAGACCACATAAAGGAACCGATTTTGCCGCACCAGTTGGAACTCCAATTATGGCAACGGCTAACGGTACAGTAACTGAATCTGCTCGCAAAGGAGGAAATGGAAATTATGTAAAAATTAGACATAATGGAACGTACAGTACACAGTATTTGCATATGAGCAAAAGAGCTGTTAAAGTAGGCCAAGTTGTAAAACAAGGCGATATAATTGGTTATATTGGAATGACTGGTAATACAAGTGGACCTCATGTATGTTATCGTTTCTGGAAAAACGGCGCACAAGTAGATCCTTTAAAACAAAAGCTACCAGCAGCTGAACCTATGAAAGAGAATATAAAACCAACATTCTTTAATTTTATTGAACCAATAAAAAGAGATTTGGATAATATAAAGTACCCAATATTAGAAAACGAAATTAGTATACCTGAAGAAGAATTAGAATCATAATATTTTTTTAAAATGAAAAATGTAAATCCAACAGAAACAAAAGCGTGGCAAAAACTCACAAACCACTATAATGAGATTAAAGATGAACATATAAAATCATTATTTAATTCAGACAACAACCGAAAAGATAAGTTTACAATCAATTTTAATGATTTTGAATTTGATTATTCTAAAAACAGAATATCAGAAGAAACCTTAGGGTACCTTTTTGAACTTGCAAATGAAGTAGATTTAAAAAGCGCTATGGATTCATATTTTTCTGGAGAAAAAATTAATCAAACAGAAAAAAGAGCCGTGTTACACACTGCACTTCGTACACAATTAAATAACGAAGTTTTAGTTGAAGGTAAAAATGTTTTACCCGAAATTAAAGCTGCTTTAAATAAAATTGAAGGTTTTACTAACAAAGTTGTTTCTGGCGATTGGAAAGGGTATACAAATAAGTCAATTACCGATGTTGTAAATATTGGTATTGGAGGTTCGGATTTAGGTCCAGATATGGTTGTTGAGTCATTGAAATACTACAAAAACCATTTAAATGTTCATTTTGTATCGAACATAGATGGAGATCACGTACAAGAAGTAATTAAAAATTTAAATCCAGAAACTACACTATTTGTTATTGTTTCAAAAACATTTACCACCCAAGAAACTCTTACAAATGCAACTACTATTAAAAAATGGTTTTTAGAATCGGCATCTTCACAAGATGTTGCAAAGCATTTTGTTGCAGTGTCAACAAATCTAAAAAACGTAAGTGAATTTGGAATTGATAATGATAACATTTTCCCAATGTGGGATTGGGTTGGTGGACGTTTCTCATTATGGAGTGCTGTAGGTTTATCAATTAGTTTGGCAGTTGGTTTTAAAAACTTTAACGAATTGTTAGTAGGCGCTTTTGAAATGGACGAACATTTTAAAAATACCCCATTTGAAAACAACGCTCCAGTTGTCTTAAGTTTAATTGGCATTTGGTACACAAACTTTTTTAATTGTGAAACAGAAGTTATTTTACCTTATTCTCAATATTTAAGCAAATTGGCTCCTTATTTACAACAAGCTATTATGGAAAGTAATGGAAAAAGTGTTGATAGAAATGGGAATAAAATTAATTACCAAACAGGTAATATTATTTGGGGAGCTCCAGGTTCAAACTCGCAACATGCTTTTATGCAGCTATTACACCAAGGTACTAAATTAATTCCAGCTGATTTTATTGGATTTAAAAATTCACTTTATGGAGATGACAATCACCATACTAAGTTAATGGCTAACTTTTTTGCTCAAACACAAGCATTGGCAGAAGGTAAAACAAAAGAAGAAGTACATTTAGATTTAAAAACTCAAGGTAAAATTGACGAAATTGAAACATTATTACCATTTAAAGTTTTTGATGGAAATAAACCAAGTACAACAATTTTAATTGAAAAATTAACCCCTAAAACTTTAGGTAGTCTAATTGCTTTCTATGAACATAAAATATTTGTCCAAGGAATTATTTGGAATATCTTTAGTTTTGACCAATTTGGGGTTGAGCTAGGGAAAGAATTGGCAAATAAATTTCTTCAAAATAAATAAACTGTTTAATTGTAAATGCAAAACGAGGCTTCCGAAAAATTTCTGAAGCCTCGTTTAATTTATACTGTTTTTATTTTTTATAAAGGTTTTAGCTTAGAAATCATAAATACAACATTCTAAATTCATATAAAATGTTAATTTTTTTTAACATTTAAAACGCAACTTAATATAATTTAAAACATCTGTTAATAAACTGTTTATATTTAGTTATAAGGTATGTCCATATTAAAAGTGATTATTACTACTTTTAAAAAATGTTAAAAATTGTTAAAATTTATCTAAAATTAACATTTAGATAAAGTAACTTTTACTAATAATCATCAGTTTTGCTGACGAATAAAATCAATCAATTCAATATTAATTCAAATTACAAAATGGGAAATTTTAAAAATTGGCTTGTGGTAGTTATGTTAATTTCAACATCTATCATTTATGCACAAACAAAACTTTCGGGTAAGGTAGTTGACGAAACAAACCAACCTTTACCAGGCGCTTCAATTATTGTTAAAGGTTCTAGTACTGGAACAACAACAGATTTTGATGGAAATTTCAGCTTTGATTCTTCTATTGCAAGTGGAACAATAGTAGTTTCATTTGTTGGCTATGAATCTAAAGAAGTAAAATTTAGCGGAACCACCAAATTAGGTTCAATTTTTTTAAAACCTTCTGCTGAATCTTTAGACGAAATTGTTATTACTGCAACATCATTTGCAATTGACAGAAAAACACCGGTTGCCGTATCTACAATTAGAGCCGAAGCAATTGAAATGAAATTAGGAACTCAGGAATTTCCTGAAATCTTGAAATCAACTCCTGGTGTATATGCTACAAAACAAGGTGGTGGTTATGGAGACTCAAGAATAAATTTACGTGGATTTAGTTCTGAAAATGTAGCTGTTATGATTAATGGAGTTCCTGTTAACGATATGGAAAGTGGAGCTGTTTACTGGAGTAACTGGGCAGGTTTATCTGATGTTACCAGTGCTATGCAGGTTCAAAGAGGTTTAGGAGCTTCAAAAGTAGCCGTACCTTCTATTGGAGGAACAATTAATATTATATCTAAATCTACTGATGCAGAAACAGGTGGTAATATAACAATGTCTACAGGTAACGATGGTTACCAAAAATATGGAATGACTTTATCTACTGGATTAATGGATAACGGACTTGCTATTACGGCTTCAGCTGCAAAAATATCTGGAGATGGATATGTTAATGGAACACAATTTAGTGGTGTTAATTACTTTTTAAATGTATCTAAAATATTAAACGCAGATCATAAATTATCTTTTAACGTAATTGGAGCTCAACAAACTCACGGACAAAGATATAACACAAGAACTATTGCTCAAAATAGAGCCACAGAACAAGGTGGAAAAAGATTTAACCCGGATTGGGGTTACAGAAATGGACAAATTGAAAATATTTCGTTTAATTTTTACCATAAACCACAAATATCTTTAAATCATGATTGGACAATATCTGACAAAACCTATATTACAACAGCTGTTTATACATCATTCGGTACAGGTGGAGGAAGAAGAACTGATGGTTCTGGTAAATTCACAAATAATGATTATCGATTAGGAGACATAGACCAACCTATAGATTTTGACAGAATTGTTGCAGAAAATAAAGCAAATGGAGCATTAGGTTCTACAGATGTTTTTGCTGCTTCTATGAATAATCATGAATGGTATGGTATTTTATCTACTTTAAAAACTGATTTATCAGATAATTTAGTATTATCTGTAGGTTTAGATGGAAGATATTATATAGGTTCTCACTGGTATGAAATTACCGATTTATTAGGAGGTGAGTATTATTTAAATCCTAAAAAGAATGATAATAACTATAACGAACCTTTACAAGTTGGGGATCATTTCAATAGAGATTATGAAGGTAGAGTTTTAAGATATGGTACTTTTGCTCAATTAGAGTATAGTAAAGATGATTTATCTGTTTTCTTTTCTTCTTCAATATCTAACACAAGATATGGTAGATCAAGTTTCTTAGATGATTCTTCGAATCCAAATGGTACAGTATCAGATGATGTAAACTTTTTAGGTTTCGGTGTAAAAGGGGGAGCAAATTACAACTTAGATGAAACTAATAATGTTTTTGCAAATATTGGTTATTTTTCTAGAGCTCCGTTTTTAACTGGTGGAGTTTTTGTAGATAAAGAATCTGTCGATTTTAATGAAGATGCCGCAAACGAAAAGGTATTTAGTGCAGAAATAGGTTATGGCTATAGAAGTGAGAATTTCAACGCAAACGTAAACCTTTATAGAACTTCTTGGTTAGACAAATCTATCTCTCCTGGAATTCAAGACCCAGTAAATATTGGGCAATTTTTAAATACCAACATTACAGGTTTAGATGCTTTACACCAAGGTATAGAAATTGACTTTGTTTATAAATTAACCGACAAACTAAAGGTAAATGGAATGCTGTCTTTAGGAGATTGGAAATGGAAAAGCGACGTGAAAGGAGATGTCTATCTTGATGATGGAGAATTGTACAGATCTATTATTGTAGACGCTAAGGATTTAAAAGTTAATGATGCAGCACAAACTACTTGGGCATTAGGCTTAAATTATCAAGCATTAGAAAAATCATCTGTATTTTTAGATTATAATTACGCTGGCGATTTATATGCTAATTTCGATTTTAGTAGAGGTACAGAAGATAGAATGGATACTTGGAAATTACCTTCATATCATTTATTTGATTTAGGATTTAGACATGACTTTGTTATTGGAAATTTAGATACTACGTTAACTGGTAAAATGAATAATATATTTGATGTTGAATATATATCTGATGCATATGATGATGGTGAATTTCACACTGCAGAAGGTGCAAAAGTGTATTATGGTGCAGGTAGAACATTTAGTTTAGGATTAAAAGTTAATTTTTAAAAATATATAATTATGAAAAAAATATTTTATTTAATACTGGTTTTCGGTTTTGTTTTTACAGCCTGTGAGCCATTAGACGATATAAATTCCGCTATTGACGCTAAAGAGAATCCAATAGTTGGAGATACAGAATATACACTTACCGACGATGATTATGATGAATTGGAATTATCTTACGGTAGTTTTAATTCGGAAGACGATGCAAAAACAATGATTCCTTCATTACTTTCAGATCTATATCCAGCTTGGGGAAAAAGTTCTTCAGTTTTAGTTAACTACAACTTATATGTTGGAAGTGCTTTTGGAGCAAGAGATTACACATTAAATCAAGCTGATTACACATCTACCGGAAGTAGTTTATTAGGTTTTCAATCTGACGCAACACCAGCAGACTATTTAGCAGACATACTTGCAAGCAATATTAGTAACGCTAAAGAAGGAGATTACAGAGTTGCAAAATATTTCCAATTTACAGGAAGTGCATATACAGTTACACCAAAAGTTTCTTTGGAAAGCAATTTTGATTATGGTTCAACAGAAGGAGATTTAACAAGCATTACTACAGATTGGAGTGCTCATTCAGGAAGTTCAGCAGTTGGTTATACTACATCTAGTTTATCAATGGCAGGTTACCCAACTTCAGATATTGGTGGATCTATTACAATAAAACCTTCTAACAGTGAAGATGTAAACAGTGGGTTTACAACTATAAGTTCTGGAAAAGTTTACGCTAGCGCATTAGTAAATTTAAGTGAGGTAAGTAATGGAAATTATTTCTTCCATATTATGGAAGCACCTGACACACAACCTTATGCACAATTTAGATCAAGAGTTGGAGCTAAAGATAATGGATTAGGTAAAGTTTTATTTGGTATTGGAGCTAGTTCAAGTTCATTAACTTATGGAGAAACCGCTTTTGATTTAAACACAACGTATCTTTTAGTTTCTTCATATGAAATTGAAACTGGAACATCTAATTTATATGTACTAACCACTGCAGAAGCTACAGAACCTGCAACCCCTGAAGCAACTAATACTGGTTCTTCTGGAAACGCAATTTCTGCGGTTGCATTTCGTCAATCAGGAGGAATTCCAACAGCTACAATAGATGGAGTACGTGTTGCAAACACATGGTCTACTCTTATGACAAATGATGCCTTACCTAATGAAGTAATAGGTGCTAAAGAATCTATGGTATCTAGCTACGTATACAATGGTACATCATGGGTTGCACCATCAGACAACTTTTATTTAGTATCTGAAGCTGATTTTGCTTCTATTGGTATCGAAACATTTGGAAGTTCTACTCCAGCAGAAGATTATTTACCTACTTTCTTAAATTTAAAATTCCCTTATGCTCAAGAAGGTGAGGCTTTAGATGTTGTTTATAATTATGTTTCAAGTTCTAGTGGACCTCAAGTTCGTGGTAATCTATATACTAAAATAGATGGGGCTTGGAAAGGTTACCAATCTACTATTACAACTAATTTACAATTTGGACACGATGGAACTACTTGGGTGCCAGACAATACAATTAAGTATACTTTAGTAAGAAATGATGACTATGAATATATGGCTTCTCAATTAACTGGTGCTGAATATGCTGGCTTAATTGGAAACTTAGCTGGTTATGGTGATTTTGATTACAATTGGAGTGATGATCAAATCCACTATGCGTTAAGTCTTTTATTGGATCATCTTTTCCCAACTGCCCCTGAAGGTCAAAAATATAGTTTAACTTATGTTATCTATGATAATGGAGAGAATGACTATATTACAAATTTTATAAGACAAGGTGGAGCTTGGGTTGTAAATGAATAATATATAATAACTTAAATAAGATAAAAACCACGCTAATTAGCGTGGTTTTTTATTTTCAATAATTTAAAGTTAAAACACACTTTACAGATGTTTAAACAGTAAACATTTTAATCTATTATGAGGAATTAACCTTTTATTTAACCTCTATAAAAACATTAAACTTATTTATTTCATTAATAGATCAGAAAACCCTTCTTAAAAATATATTTTTAAGAAGGGTTTTATTAATTCTATTGATAAAAATTGTCAATTAGAATTTAAACTAAAGCCATAAATTACCTTTATTAATCTAAATAAAAAATTGAAACATTAGGTTAACAACAAAATTTTAACTTCTTTAAACTCTATTAAATTACTTTATAATTTACTCCTTAATTACTTTTAACATAATTGGACTCTCCAAATTTAACTTCACAAAATATACTCCATCATTTAGCTTATCTAGATTAAGTTTAATTTTTCCGTCGTAAACATTAAATGTCTCAATCCAAATTAATTGCGAATTTATTGAATATAACTCAACTGTTACTTTCTCATGAATTGCATCTAACTTTATTTCAAAGTTTCCTTCTGTTGGATTTGGATATAAACTAATATCATTAACCATTTGAATTGATTTAGATAATTTACCCTCACATTTAACAGAAGTTTCAACCTCCACTAAATCTCCATTATTCACCTCAATATTAAGTGATTTAGAAGAAGTTGTATATTCGGCTTTCCCGTTAACTAAAACCTTGTATGGTGCAGTTCCTTCCTTAATACTTATTGTAGCCATTTTAGATGCGACTTCAATTTTACCAGAAACTATTTCTTTCTTAATTAACTCAACTTTAAAACATTGACTATAATTTTCACCTTCAACTGAAATACAAACATCGTATAAATTTGGAGCTAAATCTAAAATATTTAAAGGTGAACTTTTTGAAAAAGTATAATCTGTTCCATTAACTGTTGCAACATAAGTATAATTTGATTCCCCCGAAATTAAAATCTGTCCATTATTTTTATCTGGACAAGTTTCATCAATAGTTTCAATTTTAAAATTATTTGATGGTAACGTAAAACAACCTGAGGCGTCAACTATACTTCCCTCAGAAGAATTTGGACAACTATCAACATTGTTCATTACTCCGTCGTTATCATCATCTAATTGACTTTCAGAACAACCTTTTGCATTAACTACTTCATTATTTGGCGTATTAGCACATTCATCAATATTATTCATTACTCCATCATTATCATCATCTAATTGACTTTGAGAACATCCATCATCATTTACATCTTCCCCAGTTGGAGTATCGGCACATAAATCATCACTATTTTTTACCCCATCATTATCATCATCTAATTGTCCGTTTGAACAACCATCATCATTTACAGCTTCGCCTGCTGGAGTATTTGGACATAAATCCTTATTATTCATTACACCATCATTATCATCATCTATTTGACTTTGTGAACATCCATCACTATTTACGTCTTCGCCTGTAGGAGTATCGGCACATAAATCATCACTATTTTTTACCCCATCATTATCATCATCTAATTGTCCGTTTGAACAACCATCATCATTTACAGCTTCACCTGCTGGAGTTTCAGGACATAAATCCTTATTATTCATTACGCCATCATTATCATCATCTAATTGACTTTGCGAACATCCATCACTATTTACGTCTTCGTCTGCAGGAGTATCGGCACATAAATCATCACTATTTTTTACCCCATCATTATCATCATCTAATTGTCCGTTTGAACAACCATCATCATTTACAGCTTCGCCTGCTGGAGTATTTGGACATAAATCCTTATTATTCATTACACCATCATTATCATCATCCATTTGACTTTGTGAACATCCATCACTATTTACGTCTTCGCCTGCAGGAGTATCAGCGCATAAATCATCACTATTTTGAACACCATCATTATCATCATCTAATTGTCCGTTTGAACAACCATCATCATTTACAGCTTCACCTGCTGGAGTATTTGGACACAAATCATCAACATTTAAAACCCCATCACCATCTACATCATCATTCTGATCTGCAACTATCTCAAAATTATCAACTGTCCAACGTGTTGGTTCCCCATCAGAATAATACTTAAAAGCCAAATAAACCTTTCCAGAGATTGAACTTACGTCTATATCCGAAAAATTATAAAAAACATCTACTTCATTTGAATCAATTGTTGGAATTGGAATGCTTAAATTAGGAACAGAAATCCATTCAAAATCACCAGGATTTCCAGTACCTGAATATTCTGTAGAGTAAAGTAATTCTAATGGAGTAGACCCAAATTTTTCATCGGCATAAAAGCTAAGTTTTTCGCCCGTTTGAGCATCAAAATCAATAGAACTACTTGTAATTAACCAATCCTTACTTCTCTCGGCTTCTTGATAACCATTAATTCCATAAGAACCAGAATTATTTTCACCATAAACTGGAGAACATTCCCAATTTTTAGTGCTCGCCTCACTATAAGCAATAAATTTTACTTCTGAACAGTTATTAAAATCTTCTTGAAAAACAACTAATGGACCTTCTAAAGTACTTACATTTAGCGCTTCACTTTCTTCCGAATAGTTTGAATTAGCATCTCTTGCCTTTATAGTAACACTATAAGTTGTAGTTGCTTGTAAACCAGTTATAGTGGTTGATGTTGTTGTTGCAGTTTTATTATATACCCCATTTAAATATATTGAATAATCATAAACAGCTACATTATCTGTAGATGCAACCCAACTCAAGTCAAATGTTTCTTCTGTTATGTTTGAAGCAACTAAATTTGCTGGTGCAGTTGGCGCTTCGGTATCTGATGAATTATTGGACCACCATTTATCTTCAGCTGTTAAACCTCCCCATATTTTTGTTGCTAAATACGGATTATCTATAAAAGGATTTCTATTCCCTTGAATTCCAGCCAAAACTTCGTTTCTATTTGCTTCAAAATCAGAAACTGGATCTTCAACATTCCATTTTAAAAACAACTCAATCATATTTGGGTCCTCATCTAAACCTTCCCCAAAGCCAATATTTATAGGTAAACATTTGGTTTCAGAAACCTTTGAACCATCGCCATTATAACGAGCATACATGTACATAATTATACGGGCAACATCTCCCTTCCATTCATCACCTGGATACCACCCTCCATTACTTGATACAATTCCGGAATCTCCACTACCGTCTGTAAATTTATTATTACTTCTTGCCGAATTTCGTTCCTGATCAGCTGGTCTTAAATTATGAACATCAGTTCCTGGCCCTGGCTCATCTGTACCAAAAGAAGGAATAGCTAATGATTTAGCAAAAACGTGTTCTCTATTCCATTTTCCCGGAATATATGTTGAACCTGCCTTCTCTGTTTTTAACCTTGTTCTATCTGTTGAATACGTTCCATCGGTATTATCAAATCCATAAATTAGTATAACATTAGAACTAATATCGGGATCTTCATCTGCTTGGTCACAAGCGTCCCAAACATCAGTAGAAGAACCTGTATAAGGAATTCCTACATGTGTATTTTGTAGTTTTTGAGAAATTTCTAAAAATAAGTCATTTCCTGTTTGTGATAAATCCACTCCATTATAATAAGAAGGAATTTGGCCATAAAAAGAAATTGACCATAAAAAAAGTATTGCAAGTAAATGATTCTTCAAAACGATATAAAGTGTTAAATTTTATAAAATATGTGTTTTAATAAATAATTTAACAAAAATATCATTTAAAAAATCAATATTAGAAATAATTCAACAATTTTAAGTTAAATATAATTTAAGGCTATAATAATTAAGTATAGTTGGGTATTTTTTAGTTTTTCTTTAAATATACATAAACTGGAAAATGATCGCTAAAACCACCCAAATACCATTTCCCTACATAAGTTCTAAACGGATTTCCTTTAAATTTCCCCTTCCATTCCTTTAAAAAATGCTCATCAAAAACTTCGGCATATTTAAAAGAATGCTTTCGTTCTTCGAAAGAAATAAAGTTTTTAGAAAAGATAATTTGGTCAAATAAATGCCAATTTCCTTTATGGTTTAATGTACCATTACCTGTATTTATTAAACGTTCCATAGGATTGTAAAAAGTATTATTTACCATGTATTGTTTTACACTTTTACTATCTGGATCGTCATTAAAATCTCCCATGATAATAATTTTGGCATTTTCTGTTTCATTTTGTATTTTATTTACAATAGAAACTACCAATTCTGCTGCCATAATTCTTTTTTCTTCTGTAATATCTTCTCCGCTTCTTCTTGATGGCCAATGATTTACTAAAACATATACAAGTTCTCCATTTAAATTTCCTTTAACCATTAAAACATCTCGAGTATAATCACGTTCCCCATTTTCAGAAGTTAAAAAAAGTGGAAATGTTTCTGAACTCAATAATTCAAACAATTCTTTTTTATATAATAAAGCAACATCAATACCTCTTTCATCAGGAGAGTCGTAATGTACTACTCCATAATTTTCATTTCTTAAATTAGGTGAATTTGCCAGGTCTTCCACAACTTTTTGGTTCTCAACCTCAACCAAACCCACTATTGCTGGAGCATAAAATGATTTTTTTAAACCTAACTGAGAAATTACACTTCCCAATTTTTTAAGTTTTCTCTTATACCTTTTATAGTTCCAGTTTTTCTTTCCTTTAGGAGTAAAATCATCATCTAATGTATTGGGATCATTAACGGTATCGAATAAATTTTCAAGGTTGTAAAAAGCAATTGTATAAGCTTGGTTAACTTTCCCTGATGATTTAAAATATGAAAACATAGATAAAAATTATTTTAATAATGAAAAGCTAAAATAGTATTTTAAATTTTGATGAAAAAAAGTACATTTTCAAATCCAAATTTATTCTACAAACATTAAATTAAGGCTTTAAATAAAACTTAAAAAAAACAATGTAATTCTTGCTTTGCTATAAAATAAATTAAAACAACATATTTTAATACTTTTATATTAAAATATCATCAATTATTATTTTCAAATGAACAAATGTGTAAATTTGCAACATGATAGAAGAGAAAAAAGTAACATCTGAAAAAGCTGTTTTAATTGGTGTAGTAACACAACATCAAGATGAGCAACAATCAAATGAATATTTGGATGAATTAGAATTTTTAACAATTACGGCTGGTGGTAAAGCTGTAAAACGTTTTACTCAAAAACTAGAAATGCCTAATCCAAAAACATTTATTGGAGCGGGAAAACTAGAAGATGTGCGCCAGTATATGGATGCGCATCACATAGAAACCGCAATCTTTGATGATGAACTTTCTTCCTCACAACTAAGAAATATTGAAAAAATATTAGACTGTAAAGTTTTAGATAGAACAAATTTAATTCTTGATATTTTTGCTGGAAGAGCCCAAACAAGTTATGCACGTACACAAGTTGAGTTAGCACAATGTCAATATTTATTACCTCGTTTAACGCGTTTATGGACTCACTTGGAGCGCCAAAAAGGAGGAATTGGAATGCGTGGACCTGGTGAAACAGAAATTGAAACAGACAGACGTATAATTCGTGATAAAATTACCTTACTTAAAAAGAAGTTAACTATTATAGATAAACAAATGGCTGTGCAACGTAAAAACCGTGGTAAAATGGTTCGTGTTGCATTGGTTGGTTATACAAATGTAGGAAAATCTACACTAATGAATGTGGTTAGTAAAAGTGACGTTTTTGCAGAAAACAAACTTTTTGCTACTCTCGATACTACTGTTAGAAAAGTTGTAATTAAAAATATACCCTTTTTATTAACTGACACGGTTGGATTTATTAGAAAATTACCTACACAGCTAGTTGAAAGTTTTAAATCTACTTTAGATGAAGTTCGTGAAGCGGATTTATTATTACACGTTGTTGATATATCTCATCCAAATTTTGAAGATCATATTGCTTCTGTAAATAAAATTTTAGATGAAATTAAAAGTGCAGATAAGCCAACCATTATGGTTTTCAATAAAATAGATGCTTATGAGCACGAAACAATTGATAATGACGATTTAGTTACCGAAAAAACGAAAGTACACTATACCCTCGAAGATTGGAAAAAAACTTGGATGAGCAGAGTTGATGAAAATAATTGCTTGTTTATTTCTGCCCTAAATAAGGAAAACTTAGAAGAATTTAGAGCAAAAGTTTTTCAGGAAGTAAAGAAAATTCATATTACTAGATTTCCATATAATAACTTTTTATATGATGAATATACAGACGAAGGTGAAACCAAATAGTTTGGTTTAAACTCAGCTATTAATAAATTTTTAGCTGAATATTGAAATTGTCATTCTGAATGATAATGAAGAATCTCACGGAATAAAGAGAAGTCTTTTTCATTTTGTTTCATTAAGAATACTTACGACAAAAAGTTTTTTCCTATAAACTCTTGAAACTTCTCTTTGTGTTGTTCGCTAATTGGTATGTAAACTTTATCAAAAATAATACGATTACGTTCTATTGTTGTTATTTTTTTTAAGTTAACAATGTAAGAGCGGTGAACCCTCATAAAATCTTTTTCATCTAATTGCTTTTCCATCGCCTTCATACTTAATAAAGTCATAATTGGCTTATCGTTAACTAAATGAATACGAATATATTCGCGCATTCCTTCAACATATTTAATGTCTTCAATTTTTATACGAACAATTTTATATTCCGATTTAATAAATAGAAAATCGTTGTCACTTTTTAATTCTTCTTTAGGTTTCTGTTGAATTGAAAACCATTTTTCGGCTTTTAAGGATGCTTTTAAAAATGCAGCATAATCAATAGGTTTAAGTAGGTAATCAATAGCATCAACTTTAAAACCTTCCAATGCGTATTCACTATAAGCCGTGGTGAAAATTATTTTTGGTGGGTTGTTTAATGATTTTACAAAATCCATTCCATTTAAATCTGGCATATTTATATCTACAAACATTAAATCTACCTTATTACTTTGTAAATAAGTAATGGCATCTAACGGGCTTTCAAAAGTTTCTTTTAACTCTAAAAAAGGCGTTTTATCAATATAACTTCCTATTTGTCTTAACGCTAAAGGCTCATCATCTATGGCAATACATTGTATCATAACGGAATGTTTAAATTTACCTTGTAAATATCTGTTGTTTCTATAATATTAAAATCGAAATTGTTTTTAAATAATAAAGTGAGTCTTTTCTTTGTGTTTTCAATTCCAATTCCTGAAGCTTCATTGTTTTTTTTAGGATGATTACTATTCTCTATTGAAAACTGAAGTTGATTTTCAGTAAAATTCATTAAAATGTTTATAAATGAATCTTTATTATAACTAATTCCATGTTTAAAAGCATTTTCTAATAATGAGGTAAATAACAATGGTGGAATTGATTTATCAGGTATTTCTGAAGGAATTTCAACATTAATTTTTACTTTATTTGAAAAACGGAGTCTCATTAATTCAATATAGCTGTTTATAAATTCAACTTCTTTTTTAATGGCTGTCTTTTTTTCTTCTGAATCATATAATAAATGACGCATTAAATTAGAGAGCTTAATTATAGCGTTTTTAGATTCATCTGCATCAATATCAACAAGAGCGTGAATATTATTTAAGGTATTCATAAAAAAATGTGGACTCACCTGATTTTTTAAGAATGCCAATTGATTTTCTATACTTTCTTTTTCAATATTAGTTTTTTCCTGCTCTAAATTTGCCCAGCGCATAGATATTTGCAATCCAGTATCAAAACCAACCATTAAAACGGCTAAAATTAAAAAATTAGCATATAATGGTATAGGCTTTGGATTTTTTTTAGGTCTTTGTCCTTGTATAGGTGGCGGTGGAAATTCTCCATCCTGATACATTGGAGGTCTATCCCCATTTATTCTTTCACCTCTTTTAGGAGGGAAATTAGGATTGTTTGTTCTAGCGTCAACACTATAAATAGTGACTGATATAGCTAATATTAGTATTGAGGTGGCTATAAAATAAAGTACTCTTTTTTGCTTAAAAAATAGCCTTGGCAACAATAAAAATCTATTTACTAAAAACAAACCTAGTAATGGTAAGTAATTTATCCAAACAGCATAAATTTCATCCCATTCAATTTGGTTTTCAAACCTTCCAAATAACAAAGGAGACGCAAATAATAAGGTCCAAAAGGCTATAATTATAAAAGGTTCAAATGAAGTAAAATTGTAATGTTTTTTTATAAGTTTCATTTTTTAATTATAGTAACTAATTTTATCATTTATATACCTTTGTTTATACATATATGTATAAACAAAGGTATTAATTAAACTCAACTAATCTAAATAGTTTTGAGCAGCTGATGAACGACTTGATGCGTGTGATTTTAATTCTGAAATTGCCGAGTAAAATGAACTACTATTGTTTAAAAAAGAATATCCATTAAGTTCAGACGTAGCATAAGGCTCTACTAGGTTAGCATACGTATCGTATACTCCTTGAATATAACTTGTTTCAAAAGGACCTTCTATTACAGCTTGAACATATGAGTCGTATTTAGCTTTGTAAACTTCATCTTTATATAAGTACTCTATCAAAGGCCAATTATTGCTTGAAAGATCTGAAAAGTTTAAGCTTAAAGATCCACCTTGTTTTCCGGTTTGTAATGCTTCATTATTGTCCCAAGGAATCCAAGTTAGCAAATTATTGTCTGGATTATTGTACAAGTAGTAATTATGCTCCATTCTTCCATAGGTATCCCAGTTTTGAATTACTGTATTTACAGCTAAATAATTAAGAAAAACATCGGTATCAAAAACGGCATCTAAACTTGCTCTCCACGCTGCTGGATCTGATGTTCGAGTATCACTATGTAAGGCTGTAAAAACTGATTTAATATCGCTCCAATCTGCTTCATCTTCGTTTGTTTTTTTCTCAAATCCATCTTCATTAAAAGTGCCTTCAGCAAAGCTAGATCCATAATCTTCCGGCTTATATAAATTCCCTTCATCACTAGAAAATTGTGTATCAAGCACAGTTCCATCTACTTCTTCTACCAATGTAAACAATCCAAAATATTGAGGACCATCACCGTGATCTAAATATAGTGTGTAAAATGATGTATTTGAAACTGCCAATCCTGCATTTTTAAAAATCTCTGCGGCAACTTTTTCTCTTAATTGAGAAGCATCATTATAATTATTTTTAAGACTAAATTTTTTAAAACCATAAAAACGTTGATTTTTTATTTGTGGATAATCATCTTCAAATTCATCAAAATCCATTTTAAATGAAAGCTTTAAAATACCTGCTTGCCAAGCACTTTGTAAACTAGAGTTTCCTTTAAAACGCAGCCCTACTTTATACCATTCTTTACCATTGTAAAATACTGATCCAGGAACAAAAATTGGATCTTCATCAGTAAAAGTGGTAGTACCACCTGGGCTTCCACCTCCTGGACCTCCTAATCCCGGTCCTGAATTAGTCCCTCCAAAAGTTCCATATAAATTAGTCATATCGGCAAGCATTGCTTCCCAATTTTCTTCCGAAATAACAAAATCTAATCTTTTTACTTCGGTATCATTAAATACCTCTTCATAATTTGGGTCTACATTTTTGCTATGTGTTGCGTCAGTCCAATCAGTAGCTACAAAATCAGTATCTGTAATTTGTACTTCAGTATTTGTAGTAACTTCAGCTTCTGTTTCAATTTCTGAAATTGCCTCATCACTAGAACAGCATAAAAGCGAAAAACTTGCTAAAAAGAATGCGATAATAAGTGTTGTTGTTTTTAAAATTGTATTTTTCATTTTTGAGTTTTTTATTTTGTGTAAAGCACTTGTTTTTAAACTATTTTTAAAATTAAAATCAACAAACTGAGAAACTTTATCTATGAATATGATTTTTAATTAAACTAGTGTTTTACTTATTTTTAAAAGTATAAGAATATTTTAGACCAATAATATTGGTTGTTTCAGGAATGGTTTCGTTTAATTCTTTTTCAATTCTATAAAATAAACCAAGTGTTCCCACATTTTTAAATTTATATTCTGTTCCTAATGTTAATCTGTATTTATCAAATCCATTTTCTTCACCTTCTTCAAAATGATTAAAAATTTCGGCAGAAAATATTGGATCTAGTTTCCAATTTTTAAAATTGTAATCAAAAGAAGTTTTAAATCGGATATGTTGATTTGCAAAATCACCTTCGGAGGTACTTAATCCCAATTCATTTTTATTTTGGTAACGTAACCTGTACTTTATTGAAAAATCATTTATTTTATGCTTATAAGTTGCATCAACATGAAACCTAAAATGATTCTCATAACCTTGAACTTTACCTACATTATCATTTTCTCTAGTGTACCTAAATCCAGCTCCTAATTTAAAGGCTTTTGAAACTGAATATTGAGCATTTAACTCTCCAAGATATTCACTTATCTCTGAAATTTCGTCCTTAAGACGTAATTGAACTTCGGCATCAAAAGTCCATTTTTTGTTTAATTTATATTTTAAATTCACAGAGTTCCAACTTTCCAAATCATTTGTATCATCGGATTGCGCATAGGAGTTTTTTGCAATTAATAAACAAGTTAATACTGCTATTAAAAACGAATAATTGTTTGTTTTAAAGGGCATAATTTGTTGATTTAGAATGTTAATTACTATTGAAGTAGAAAATGGTAACTTTTGCTGTATCCTTTAAAAAGTCTACATCGCCAATTAGCACCTTATTTATGGTTAAACCTGTTCTGTTTTCGAGATCACTTTTTAGTGTTTTGTAATTTTCAGGTTTAATATTTTCAATGTTTTCGTAAATAATGGATTTTGAAACTACTTGTTTTAAGGCCCAATATCTTTCAATAAGTAATAGTACAAAAATTATAATTGCGTTGGCCGATAGAATTTCTGCATAACTCATTTTTTTGTTTGCCAATGCATTAATAATAGATACACCAATAACCACAAATAAGTAGGTCATTTCTTTAATGTCAACTGGATTTGTTCGATATCTAATTATTCCAAAAATGGCGAACAAACCAAGTGCCATACCAATATCCATTTCATATTTTTTTAGCGTAAAGCATAGGAAAAACACAATTATGCTAATTAGATAATAAGTGAAAACGTAATCTTTTCTTTTTGAATCGGGGTAGTAAATAAATCGAATTATTACGGTTAAAAATAGGAAGTTAAGAGTGAATCTAAACATCATTTTAAAAAAATCGTCGTCGAATAAGGGGATATCTAAAAATTCCATAAGTTGTTATTAGGCTGTTATTTTATTTATTTTAATTAATTTTTTCTTGAATCGGTTGTACTTTAAATCTTGGTAAATACTTATCATTCCTATACAATATTTACTTAAGCTGTAGGGATTTATTTGTTTTGATTTTAATTGTTTTGCAACTGGAGATGTTCTTGTAAAACGTTCTTGTTTTAACTCAATAATTACTAAATTGCTGAAATCCTTTGACGAATCTTTCTGTTTAAATGACAAGTTTAAATCTATTGTTAATCGTTCTTTTGCTGTTTTATTAACTAGGGTAATTCGATTGAAATTATTCCATATTATTGGTTGTAAATCAAAATTTTGCTTGGTGGTTTCTTTAATAAAATTGATTGAGTTATTTGAGAGTTCTATTTCAAAATCAGCTATTGATGTTCTTGTTTTAGTCGTTTTTCCTTTACCATCTTTTTGCTTAATTTCGAGAAAACAAACTCCAGATTCTACGTATTTACGCATTCTAACTTTGGTTCTGTTTACTTTTCTGTTATGATGATCGTGATAGAATTTCTTTGTAGGTGTATCAAAATATAATGATGAATATTCAAGCAATCTATTCTCGTTTATTTGAAGCACTTTATATTCATCTTTAATATGCGATAAAACTTCAATCAAATCTTTTTCATGGATAACGAATTTGGTGTCTGTTCTTTTCATTAAAGAAACTCCATCCATTTCACTTAAAGTAATGGGCTCTAAGCTATTTACTATGTGCGCTATTTGTTCTTTCATTGTAAAACAAAGAAACTACACATTAGGTTTAAAAAGAAAACAATTCAATGAACTAGGGTTTTTCATCTACCAATTGAATTTTACACTTATTTAAACAAAAAATTAGGCTCACTAATTTATAAATTAGTGAGCCTAATACTCAAAACAAACTATTTATTAATTCAAATATTAATCTAAATTTCTTACAAATTTTGTGTTATTATAATTTCCTATTTATTCATTCTTAATTGTGTGTTCGAAAGGTTTATTATTTTCTTTGAGGTCTTTCTCTTTTATTATTCTTTTTAATATATGCCGTATACAATTTTTGTTGATCTTTAGTTAATACAGCCTTTACATCATCTTCAAAGTCTTCTTTCATCTCTTCCATTTCACTTCTATCTCGTCTGCCAGATTTTGTTTTATTTCCAATTTCTTCAAAATGATTTTTATATAATTCTAATACTTTCGTTTCTTGCTCATCACTCAATAATATTTCGTTAGACATTTTATCTACCATTTTTTCAATTTGTTCTGTTGATGGTAATTCTGGTGGTCCTTGCTGTCCACTACCTTGCTGACCTCTTGGCCCTCTTTGTTGTCCAAAAGATGAAAAAGTTATCATTACTACTAAGGCCAAAGCTTTCCATATATCATTCATTTTTAAAATCATAATTTTTAGTTTTAAATGTTAATATTTTAATTGATTTTTTAAATCTTAGTCAAAGAAACATATGTTATAGGTGATACAGAATTAAAATCTACAAACGAGGATATTTCATCTACCAATGCTGGAAGTTTTATAGCAATAAAAAAGAAGAACCGACAAAATTAATGGTCGATTCTTCTGAGGGGAATTGCTTAAAGATATTTTAATAGTATTCTTTATACTTCTGGCCACGTATTAAATGGTTGTTTTTCAAATTGCATAGCTCCATTTTTATCTTTAAATATATTCAACCAAACTTGCCAGTTTTCATTATCCATTTCTGGGTAATCTAATCGGTAATGACTGCATCTACTTTCAGTTCGCATAATGGATGCTTTCAGTTTCATTTCAGCACTAATAATCATATTTTTTGTTTCATGTACTAAACGCAACTCGTGCATATTGGAAGCTCTTAACATTGGTATGTGATGATCTCTTAATTCTTCAACATAAGCTAAAGCAGCTTTTAATAAATTCTCTTTTTTTATGTAAATAATAAAATTAGGAATCATAATACCTTGTAAGGTTTGAGTTACCCAAGCCGGACTATAACCTGCTTCAAGTTTTAATGGCGCTAATATTTCTTCTTCAATTTCTTTCATTTTTGAAGTCGAAATTTTAATTGAATTTATGTTTTTACAATACTTAGCGGCAGCCTCACCAGCAACTCCACCTTGTACAGCTGAACCTGCTAAAGATGAGCCTATTTGAGTGTAAATTGCTCCAGCCATATACGAACCTAACGCATCGCCTGCTGCATATAATCCTGGAATGTTAGATTCACATTGATCGTTAATTGGAACTAATCCTTCTGATTTATGTATTGCCATTCCTGCAGATGAACCACCAACAATACTTCCTCCCATTCCTGGAGGTGCTCCTTCTCCTTTACCTCCTTTTGGTGGGCCTCCTTTTCCACCTTTTGGAGGCCTTCCTCCTTCTTTTCCTCCTGGTGGTGTATCATTTTGACGCGTAAACTCTTCCGGTTTATAAGGTCCGCCACTAACGTTGGTTTGTTCTCCAGAACCTGGAGGACCCATTTTTAAAGGGCTTCCGTTATTATAAGCTACATAATTCATTTCAACACCTAAATCATGGCGAATCTCAACACCTGTAGTACTTGGTTTTTGTTCAAACATATCTCCCCAACCATCATAACAAGCTGCTGCATTTTCTGATTTTCCAGGATGACCATCGTTCCATTCTTTACCTGTAACTTTTGCGCCAATATTATAGGCCATTATTGTACCGTCGTGTGTAAGATCACAAATTGGGAATCCATTAGGTTTAAAACCTCCAGCACCAGTACATAAAATAACACTTTTAGCTTCATAAAATAACACTTTTTGCTCATCAATACTAAAACCTGCAGCACCAACAACCTTATCGTTTTCTTTTATTAAATGTGTTATTGTTATTCTTTCTTGAACAATAATATTTCTTTCTTCAATAGGTTTGCTAAAACTTTTATTATACAATGAAGAATCGAAAAAGCCCCATTCTTTTAACTCGTTTACACGGGCTAAAGAATGTTCTGCCATTTGACGCGTATACGCATTGTTATTTGTTCCTAAAGCTGAACGTGAAACTTTTACAACAAATTCATCTAAACTTAAATCTTCTTTTTCAGGATCAAAAGCAAAAATTCCTTTAGCAAAAGGTGTTTGACCTGAAGCTCCTAATCTTCCTTTAGAAACCATTAATACTTTTGCTCCTGCGTCATGAGCTTTTACGGCTGCAAATAAACCAGCCATTCCACTTCCAATAACCAAAACATCCGTACTTGTTTTATCAATTCCTAGTGATTCTAAGTTAATTTCAGGATTATTTATTGCCCAATCTAAAGACGACATTCCTAATGCAGAAATTGCAGCAAAACCACCCGTTGCACCACCAGTTAAGGTTATAAATTTTCGTCGAGACATATTATTTTTTTTGGTTTTATTTTTCATTTTTTTGAAGCTTTAGATAAGTATGTTCTTAGTAAATAATAGATTCCACTTAAAACTGCTAATAAGTAGTATATTGAAAATGTAGTATTACTATGGCGGCCAATGTTAATTACGTGCCAAGTGGCTGTTATAACAAATAGCAAGGTTAAATAGCCATGTAAATTTCTCCAAGTTTTATATTTTAAATGAAGTTTGAACCTGAAATATGAAGTAACTAAAAGTATAATTATACAAGCATAAGCTATTAAGCCTAAAATTACACCAAGGCTGCTAAATGTCGTTATTAATTTTAAGAAAGCATCGGTTGGTGTAACTCCGTTATCAAAAAACTTTGGAACTATAATAAAAAATGGATGCAATAATAAAACAGTTATAAATGCATAACCTACAAATTTATGAATAGCTAAAACATTAACCATTCTAATTTTTTTAACCAATGTTTTATTCAATCTTGAAGTAAAAAATTGAGATAACAATAAAGTAAAACCTAAAATGGTAATTAATGAAAGCGTTTGCATGAGGAAACTTCTTTTTGGAAAATCTCCTTGAAAATATAATAATACTGGTACACCAATGAATGCAAGTATTAAGGCTGTTAATTTAAATATGTAGTTTTCTTTTTTCATATCTAACTTTTTATTTTTTTAGCCCCATGATACAATTACTGGAATTGTTTTTTCTGGAGAAATAGTTATAGCATCTACCGGACAGTACATACGACATAAATGACATATTTGACAGTCTTCAGGATATAAAATTTCTGCTTTGTTTGTGTTAGGATTTAACCGGATAACATCTGTTGGGCAGCTTTTAATACACTCTAGGCAACCTATGCAACCGTTAATACTTTTAATTGGCATAATTCCTCATTTTCAAATTCTTATTTAATTTGAAAACAAAGTAAGTAGTTGTAATATTGAAACTATACTAGAATCAATAAACATAAATAATTTATCTATGAAGTTGGTAATTTAATAAACGAGTAATTTAAAGAAAAGAACCCTTAAAGTGGATAAATGTACTATTCCTGGTTATCCTCTTTATCGTCCTCTTTTATTTTTTCTTTGATTAAACCAATCTTTTTGGCTCGAGATTCCCAGCTTTTTCTTGCCATTAATTGTAAATCTTCAACATTATCACTTTCATCCATAATTTCTAAACCTAAAAGGGTCTCAATTACATCTTCCATAGAAACTAATCCGCTTGTTGTGCCATATTCATCAACAACTAATGCAATATGTTCACGTTCCGAAATAAATTTCTCAAATAATTCTGGGATTGGGAGGTTACGATTGGTTACAAAAATTTCTCGCTTTAAAATTTCTAATTTTTCCTCTCCTTTTCCATCTATAATAGCTTCTAATACCTCATCTTTTAAAATAAAACCTGTAATTGAGTCGGCAGTATCTTTATAAATTGGGATTCGTGAAAAACGCAATTTTGGATGTTCCTCGTAAAAAGATTGGATGGTAGTATCCGAGTCAGCTGTAACTAAAACAGTTCTTGGAGTCATAATATCTTTAGCTAAAACCTCTTTAAACGTTAGTAGATTTTTAATAATGGCACTTTCGTTTTCTTCAAATACACCTTCTTCTTCAGCAATATGAGTCATTGCATGAAAGTCTTCTCTGCTTAATATTGATCCGTGTACATTTTTTCCGCCAATAAGCTTTGTTGTTAATTGAAGTAACCATAAAATTCCAGTCCATTTTAATGGAAATATAAGTACAATTAATGCTTTAGAAGTAAAATTAGCTAACTGTTTCCAATAAGTTGCTCCAATTGTTTTTGGAATTATTTCTGAAACTACTAATATTAAGAATGTCATAATCGTAGAAACAATTCCTACAATATTAACTCCTAATATATTCACCTTAAAATCAAGTGTTTCGGCTTGTACCCCAACTAAAATTGCACCAACTGTGTGAGCAATTGTATTTAAGGTTAAAATTGCAATTAATGGTTTGTCAACATCCTTTTTTAGTTCTTCAAGAGTATTTGCATAAGCTTTATTCTCTTGTTTTTTTATAGATATAAATGTTGAAGTTACACTTAACAACACTGCTTCTAAAATAGAGCATAAAAAAGAGAAAAATATCGATAATGATGCGTAAAGTAAAAGTAATGACATTAATTTAAATATTTAATGCAAAATAAGGAATAAATTTTTAATAAAAATACTATTTAAGCTCCTATTCCTTAATAACTTTAATAAATATTGGCTTTTCTAAATTAACTTTAACAAAATACAAACCTGCTGTAAGATTAGAAATATTTATCCCAATTTTACCACTAACTACTGGATACTGTTTTAAGAATATCATTTGCCCTTGTATATTGTATAATTCAACTAATACAGAATTATTAACCGTAAATAAATCTATTTCAAAATTACCTTTAGTTGGATTTGGATAAGCAACAACATTTTCAATTAAATTTACCGCTTTTGCATAAACACCTTCGCATTCAACACTAGTTTTCACTTCAATTAAGTCTCCTTGTTTTACGGCAATTTTAAAACTATTCGAATCTGTTTCGAGCACCATAGATTTATTTACAAAAATTGTAAAAGGGGCAGTTCCGTTCTCTATTTCAATGGTGGCTTCAGTATTGTCAATTGTTGTTTTTCCAGAAATCATTTCTCCTTCATTAATATCAACAGAAAAACATTGTTTATAAAACTGGTCTTTAACTTCTATACAAAAATCATAGCTATTTGGCTCTAAATTTGAAATTACAATTGAGCTTGAGAAAAATTGTTCTGTTCCATTTATTGTAAGTGAATAAGGATACGCTTCTTTTGCACTAATTCTTATTTCACCATTGTGTTTATTTAGACATGTTTCACCAATAGCTTCAATAGTAAAATTATCATTCGCTAAAGTAAATATTGCACAACCTTCACTATTTACGGTACTTCCCAATGGTGTATTTTCACAAATATCTACATCATTTAAAACACCGTCCTTATCATCATCATTACTAACAACATCCACACCGCAAATTTCTAAGTTCCAACTTTGAATTGATCCTAAATCTTCAGGACCACCATCTACTGCTTTTAAAATCCAATAACCATATGATTCTTCATTATTAAATATAGACAAACTACCTTGTGGAAGAAATACTCCTGTAAATGGAGCAGTGCCTGAAACTATCGGAGAGTCGGCCTGATCATCAAAAACAGTATTGGTGTAATTTAAGCCTTCATCTCCATTATTGGCCGATAATAACACTTCTGTTCCTGAAGGACTCATAAGTGTTAACGTTAAATCTCCAACCCATTCGTGAGGCGCATTTACCGTTACATTTACATCTGTAATAATTTTATTATTAGTTATATTGATTATTGAAGAAACCCCAATTGAAGAATTATCAGGTATATTTAAAGGTGTATCTAAAGAATTATTCGTTTCACAAGTAACATCTGCTGTTTTAAAATTAAAAACATTTGAAAAAGAACTTTCACCGCAGTCATTTACCCCCTTAACTCTCCAATAATATGTTGTATTAAAACTAAGCGATTGTGATTCGAAATTACTAGCCGTTAAAGTTGCTGTTTCTAGGGTATTATTGAAATTTATATCTGAAGCAATTTCTATAGTATACTCTACAATATTTTCATCTGAGTCCCAGTTAAAATTATATGGTTCTAACAATCCTGTGCTATTATTTTCAGGAAAACTTAAAGTTGGAGCATTAATTATTGAAGAAAATAAGTTTAATGATACCGCAGTGTTTTTTTCAACTGTTGAAGAAGACCCTTTAATAGATATGCTATATAATCCTTTATCTTCTTCATTAATACCCGTAACTTTCATTTCAACTGCTGTGTTATTATCTATTGCCGAAGTAGGATTAAAGGTAACCGTTGCTCCTTCAGGAAATCCAGTTGCAGAAAAAGTAGTTTCTTCATTAAAACCTAAAAAAGCATTATATGTCATGTTATATATAACCTCATTAGGGGCGCAACTATTTTTTGTTATTTCTTCAAAGTTCATTACAAATTCCGACTGATTAATCGTTATATCTCTTACATTGGTATTAAAGAAAACGTTCCCAACACTTTCCACTTTAATTCGCCCTGTAGTTGTAATATTGTTTGGAGCAACAATATTATAAGATCCGTTATTAGGAATGTTTGATGCCAATGTTATTGGAAAAGTTTGCCCTCCGTCTTCAGAAAACAAAATATTTACAGTTGCACAATAAATAGGTGCTTTATCTGTATTTGCAACATCCCAACTAATGGTTTGTGCCGTTCCAACAGACCATTCCTCTGAATTTGTTTGAGATGTAATTTCAAATGGACCTGCACTATCTGAAAAGGTTAATATAGACTCTTGGCTAGCAGTTTGCCCACCGTTTTCCCTATTATCCCTAACATTAACACCAAATCGCATAGTTCTCGAAACCGATGGTAAAACTTCCCACAAATTTTTAACACCTCCTGTTAAAACAGTTTCAATGTTTGGAAAAATCCTTGTTGAATTTTCACTTGGTGGAAACGATCTAAATGCTGGTCCGGAATTAGATGTAGATGTTAAAGGGTATACGGTTGCTTCTGTATCCAATTGTTCCCACGTATAAGTTAAATCGTCTCCATTACTATCAGATGCATTTGCTGTTAACTGAAAAGGTGTTGAAATAGGAACCGTATAATTTTGTAATTCTTCTATTACTGGGGCATTGTTATTTGTATCTGACAAAGCCCCACATGTACTTGCTCCTTCATAAATATTATCCCACATTTCTCGAATACTTACTAAATGAAAATAATCGTCACTTGCATTTTTTACATTATGTGGAGCGCAAAGACCAGAATAAGCCATTATAGTAGAACCACTTCCCGGTTCTACAGCAGTTCCTCTATTTATATTTCCTGAACAATTTCCAGACTCAGAATTAAATGTGTGGTGCGCTCCAAATTGATGTCCCATTTCGTGTGCTACATAATCAATATCATAAGTCGGTCCAGTTGGTGTGCTTGAACCAGTAATACCTTTTGCTTTTTGATTTGGAATACAGGGAGAATTCAACTGCGCTAAACCACCGCCTCCAGTACTAAAAGTATGTCCAATATCGTAATTAGCTGAACCAATTACTTGATCAATCTTGGTTTGACTTTCTTCAATTAGTTTTCCAGAATCATCATTTGTAAAACCATCTGTATCTTCATCGAAAAAAATAAGATTTGAATTATTATTTACCAAAACCATGGTTAAGGCTACATCTCTTTCAAAAATTGCGTTTACACGAGTCATAGTCGTAACTATAGCCGATAAAACTATTTCCTTTTGTTTTGTCAAAGGATCAGTTGGACTTATATTATGACCCTCTAAATGAAATTGAGAGTATTCACCAGTTGTTGCAATAGCCAATCGGTAAGTTCGTAGTTTACCATCATTAGCATTTGACTGTTTTTTTGAAATATTGGTTGCTACCTCAGTAACTTGCGAGTTTAAATCGTCGAATTTACATTGAAAGGATTCTTTTGGACTAGATAAATCTGATTTTTTATAAACCATGTAAGAGTTATCGCTAGAGTATGGATCAATAAATGAAGTTCCTTGTGTGTTACCCAAAACCATTCCGTGAAAACCTAAACTAGTAATACTAAATCGAATTACCGAATTAGGATTATCTATTCCTTTACCAATATATGTTCTAATGTTTGAATATTCATTTTGAAGTTTTTCTTGCATTATTGATGCTTCAAAAACTTCATATTTTTCTAACTCACCATTCCCATTTGGGAAATTTAAAATAATTTTGGTTTTTTTTGATTGAAACTTTCTTTTAGGAGCCTTTGTCAAAGCATTTTTTAATAAATTCAAATTCAAATTAAATTCTGTAACCTCTGTTAAACCGGAGTATCCTTTTAAATTATGAACAGATTTTTTATTAGAAATTCCCTTTTTTGACCATATTTTAGAAGAATCTTGAGCAGAAACTGAAAAAACAAGCGTTATACAAAATAGTAGTAATAGGTAATATTTATTCAAATGATTCATTCTATAAGTCTTTATTTGACACTTCAAAACTCACAAATATAGTGGGATTATAACTAGCTAACAATAACAATACCATATTTATTCGTATCCTTAACTTCAATTTAATTAAATAAAGTATTTTTGCTAATTGAAAATAACTAAATCGGTTTTAAAATTTTGGAAATTTATACTAATTTATCTAATTATAAATCAACAAATAAAACTTTTGTTACTATAGGTACTTTTGATGGGGTGCATATTGGTCACCAAAAAGTTATTAAAAAACTGATAAAAAGTGCCCGGAAAAAAAACGCCACTTCTGTATTGTTAACCTTTTTCCCTCATCCTCGAATGGTACTTCAAAAGGATTTAGATATTAAACTTATTAATACCATTGAAGAAAGAACTAAATTACTAGAAAATTTAGGTTTAGATGTACTTATAATTCATCCTTTTAATGAGGAATTTTCAAAATTTTCTGCACTAGATTTTGTCCGTAATATTTTAGTAAATACCTTAAATATTTCTCAATTGGTTATCGGGTACGATCATCATTTTGGAAAAAACAGAGAAGGTAATTTTGAACAATTACAAGAGTATGGGCATACTTATAATTTTAAGGTTAAAAAAATTTCTCAAGAAGAAGTAAAAGATATTGCTGTAAGTTCTACTAAGATAAGAAAAGCTATAAAAAACAGTGAAATTGACAAAGCTAATAATTATTTAGGCTATAACTTTATGTTAACTGGAACTGTAATAAAAGGTAAAAACCTAGGTGAAAAAATAGGTTTTCCCACTGCTAACTTAAATATACCCGAAAACTATAAACTTATTCCAAAAACCGGAGCCTATATTGTAAAATCTAATATAAATGGCGCCACTGTTTTTGGAATGATGAATATTGGTTTTAGACCTACTGTAAACGGTGATCATCAAACTATTGAAATTCATTTTTTTGATTTTTGTAATAACTTATACCATAAAAAAATACAAATAGACGTTATATCTTTTTTGCGTGAAGAACATAATTTTCAATCTGTTGAAAACCTTAAAATTCAACTAGAAAAAGACAAAAAAAATTCAATTGACTATATAAAAACACATTATTTATAAGCAAATTAGTATCTTAGTTTTATGAAAAATATTTGGATAATTATTGTATTATTAGTTGTATCGTGTAAATCTCAATATGAAGTTACTAAACATATTATTCAAAAAACTGAAATTGCGCCAAAAAATGGTTCTTGTACTATTGAGTTAATTCCAAATAAAACTATTGAGTTTAAAACAGATAATTTTGGAATATCTTACCCAATAATTTCCGATGGAGAAAACGTACTTCTAAAATATACTTTTAAAAAAAATACTATTAAAAACACGCAAGATGGCGATTATACTGAAATAATTTATGCCGAATTAAATAGTAACATTTCCAACACAACACTTAACAATGAAAATCTTCAAAATGTTAAACTATACTTTGGGCGCTTATGTTATTGCAAAGGTGCAACCGGTTATTACCCAATAACAAAAGGTTCCTTCACCGTTTTAAAGGAGGAAAACAGCACCCTAAATATTACTGCTACTTTTAAAGTTTTAGAAGTTCCTCAAATAATTTCTCATTTTAACGAAAGTATTTCTTTAAAATCAAATTAAACTATTTGGTTGCTTTTCATAGCAATTTATTAAATTTGCCGTTCAATTAAAACTTTGAACAATGTTACAAGTTGGATTTATTAGAGAAAATACTGAAGCTGTATTAAAAGGTTTAGCAAAAAGAAATTTAAAAAACGCTGAAGAATTAGTTGCAAATACTATTTCTGCCGACGAAGAAAGAAGAGCAATTCAAACCGAATTAGATAATGTTTTGGCCGAATCTAATAAGTTGTCGAAAGATATTGGGATGCTTTTTAAATCTGGAGAGCGTCAAAAAGCTGAAATTTTAAAACAAAAAACTGTTTTATTAAAAGAACAATCTAAAAATTTAACAGAAAGTCTTCAGAACAAAACAAATGAACTACAAGAATTTTTATTCTTAATTCCAAATATTCCAAACGAAATAGTTCCTAGCGGATCTACTGAGGATGACAATGAAACTGTTTATAATGAAGGAGAGATTCCGGTTTTACATAAAGAAGCATTACCTCATTGGGAATTAGCAAAAAAATATGATATTATTGATTTTGAACTAGGTAATAAAATAGCTGGAGCAGGTTTTCCTGTTTATAAAGGAAAAGGAGCAAGGTTACAACGTGCCTTAATTAACTATTTTTTAGATAAAAATACAGAAGCTGGTTATAATGAAGTTCAGGTGCCACATTTGGTTAATGAAGCTTCAGGATTTGGTACTGGACAATTGCCCGATAAAGAAGGGCAAATGTACCATGATGCTCAAGACAATTTATACCTAATTCCAACGGCAGAGGTGCCAGTAACTAATATATTTAGAGATGTTATTTTAAAAGAAGACGAATTCCCAATTTGTTATACAGCATATACCCCTTGCTTTAGAAGGGAAGCAGGATCTTACGGAGCACATGTTCGTGGTTTAAATAGGTTACACCAATTTGATAAAGTTGAAATTGTACGAGTTGAACATCCTACAAAATCATATGAAGCCTTAGATAGTATGGTAAATCATGTAAAAGAAATATTACAAGAATTAAAATTACCATATAGAATTTTGCGCTTGTGTGGTGGAGATATTGGATTTACCTCAGCATTAACCTATGATTTTGAAGTTTTTTCAACTGCTCAAGACCGCTGGTTAGAAGTTAGTTCAGTTTCTAACTTCGAAAATTTCCAAGCAAATAGATTAAAGCTTCGTTTTAAAAACAGCAATGGAAAAAGTGAACTAGCACACACCTTAAATGGTAGCTCATTAGCATTACCAAGAATTTTAGCTGGTTTATTAGAAAATTACCAAACTCCAGAAGGAATTAAAATTCCAGATGTACTTGTTCCTTATTGTGGTTTTGATATAATTAATTAGCGCTAACTGTAATCAATTTTTTATAGTGATTCATTTCAACTAAGGCATCAAAATATTTATTTAGTTGTCCTTTTTTCATGAATTTTATAGCTTTCTTTTTTGCAGTTTCGTATTGTTTGATTAATTCTTTCATAATGTAAAATTTTGGTTGTTTATATAGTTTAGACAATTTCCGTGCCAAATTGTTACACTTCGAAATTCAAAATAACCGGTAATTATAAAAACTTTAACACTTGTTTAATTATCTTTGAATGAATCAAAAATAAAAAATGCGTAAACTATTTTTCATAATAATTTGTTGTTTTTCCTTGCAAATGAAGGCTCAGGATGCTTCATTAGCATTTCTTTATTTTAGAAACGGTGAATACGAAAAAGCAGCATCTCTTTATAAAAGTTTGCACGAAAAAAATCCATTAAATTCAAACTATTTAAATTATTTAATTGATTGTTATCAACAAACTGAAAAATTTAATGAGGTAAAATCTTTGTTAAATACGCAACTAAAAAAGGTACCTAGCCAACATTATTTAAATGTAGAGTTAGGATATAATTATCAGTTACAACACAAAAAAGACAGTGCATTAATTTATTATGATAAGGCTGTAAATTCGATAAATAAAACAAGTAATCAAGGATATTTAATTGGACGTACATTTCAATCCAATTATTTGTTGGATTATGCACTTTTAGCTTATAAAAAGTCGATGGAAGTAAATCCGAATGCTAATTACAACCTACAAATTGCAGCAATATATGGTGAAAAAGCAGATATAGAAAATATGCTAAATACTTACCTAAATTTGGTTGAAACTAATATAAATTACTTACCATCTGTTAAAACTTATATTGGAAAATTTATTTCGGATGATAGCGAAAACAAAACCAATATATTTTTAAGAAAACTTTTAATTCAACGAATGCAAAACAACCCTCAAAATAGTTGGAATCAACTTTTGAGTTGGCTTTTTATGCAACAAAAAGATTATGGAAAAGCTTTAATTCAGGAAAAAGCACTTCATAAACGAAATCCTTCAAGTTTAAATAATATTATTGATCTTGGTTTTATTGCATTCGAAAATAAATCTTTTTCCGTTTCTCAAGACTGTTTCAACTATGTTTTGGAAAATACTTCGATAAAAGAAGATGAAATTACTGCAAAACTATATTTACTGCAAACGGATTTAGAACTAAAAGCTCCAATTGAGGAAATTGAATTCAAATTTCAACAACTTTTTAATGAATATGGTAAAAACAGAAATACCATTGGAATTCAACTTATTTATGCTGACTTTTTAGCCTTTCGAAAAAATGAACCTGAAAAAGCAATAGCTGTTTTAAAAAACGCCTTAAAATTTCCCATTGATGAATTTCAAAAAGGATCTATAAAAACAAAACTAGCCGATATTTATGTTTTTACAAATAAATTTAACACAGCGTTAATTCATTATACTCAAGTGCAAAACAATTTAAAAAATCACGAAATAGGTCAAATGGCACGTTATAAAATTGCGCAAACATCTTATTTTAAAGGCGATTTTGAGTGGGCTCAATCACAACTTAAAATATTAAAAAGTTCAACATCTCAATTAATTTCAAATGACGCATTGGATTTAAATTTATTAATTACCGATAACGCATTACAAGATAGTTTAAAAATTGCCTTAAAGAAATACGCCATTGCCGACCTACTTTCCTTTCAAAATAAAAACAAGCAAGCAATTGACACATTACAAAACATTATCACCTATTTTAAAGGTCATCCTATTGAAGATGAATCGCTATTTAAACAAGCACAACTGTTTGAAAAAGTAAATAATTTTGATGATGCCATAGCCAATTATTTAAAAATAATTGAATTAAACAAAGAAGACATTTTAGTTGATAATGCAATTTATAACTTAGCTGAATTATATTTAAACAAGTTATATAACAATGAAAAAGCCCAAGAATATTATAAAAAAATAGTTTTTGAATACCCTTCAAGTATTTACTTAGTAGATGCCCGAAAGAAATTTAGAAAATTAAGAGGTGATGCAATTTATTGAAAACGATAAATCCTGTAAAAAAAACCTTAGAATCTTTGTAACTTTGACAACAAAACAATCTTTATAATAAATATGTATATATATAATGTCACAACCAATGTTCACGAATCTATTCATGATGAATGGCTTAACTGGATGAAACAACAACATATTCCTGCAATGCTAGCAACAGGAAAATTCTCAAACGCAAAAATGAGTCAGGTTATGATTGAGGAAGAAATGGGTGGAATTACTTATTCTGTACAATATACATCCGATAGCATTGAAACACTTGAAGATTATTATAAAAAAGATGCTACAAAACTTCGAAATGAAGCGCACCAACTATTTCAAGATAAAATAGTTTCCTTTAGAACAGAATTAAAAGTGATTAGCGAGCAATTTAGCATGAGTGTTAAAAATTAAATATATGAGTGTTAAAGCAAAAAAATACCTTGGACAACATTTCTTAAAAGATGAAAATATAGCATTACAAATTGCAGATAGCTTAACCGAAAAAGGCTATAAAAATGTATTAGAAATAGGTCCTGGAATGGGTGTTTTAACTAAGTATTTGCTTAAAAAACCATATAAAACACATGTTATCGAAATTGATTCAGAATCCGTAGAATACCTGCAAGTTCATTATTTAAATTTAGCGAACCGAATTATTGAAAAAGATTTTTTGAAAATTGATTTAACCGAGTTTTTTGGAAATGAACAAGTAGCAATTATAGGGAATTTCCCCTATAATATATCAACGCAAATTGTATTCAAAACATTAGAAAACAGAGCTCAAATCCCTGAATTTTCAGGAATGTTTCAAAAAGAGGTTGCAAAACGCATTGCGGAAAAAGAGGGAAGTAAAACTTATGGTATATTATCAGTTTTAACCCAAGCATTCTACGATGTTGAGTATTTATTTACGGTTCCTCCATCAGTTTTTAATCCGCCTCCAAAAGTAGATTCAGGCGTAATTAGACTTATAAGAAAAAAAGATTATTCCTTACCAGTAGACGAAAAACTATTTTATAAAGTTGTAAAAACCGCATTCCAACAGCGAAGAAAAACATTACGTAACAGTTTAAAAACATTGAATTTATCGGATAGTTTAAGAGAAGATAGTATCTTTGCCAAACGTCCAGAACAATTGTCTGTTCAAGAATTCATAAATCTTACTTCTAAAATAGAAAAAGATGTCGTTTGAAATTACAAAAGAATACATTCAAGAAATTCAGCAATTAATAACTGAAAATAAAAATGAAACTCTTCTAGATAGTTTTAAAGATCTTCATTATGCAGATGTTGCCGAATTAATTGAAGTTTTAAACACTGAAGAATCAGTATATATCATAAAATTATTAGACAGTGATATTACCTCAGATGTTATTGCCGAATTAGATGAAGATGAAAGAGAAAAGATTTTAAAAGAACTATCTTCTAAAGAAATTGCAGAAGAACTTGATGAACTAGATACTGATGATGCTGCCGATATTATTGGAGAACTTTCTGAAAAACAAAAAGAAGAAGTAATTGCACATCTTGATGATGTTGAACATGCTAAAGAAATTGTTGAACTTTTACGCTATGATGAAGATACAGCGGGTGGTTTAATGGCAAAGGAATTAGTAAAAGTTAACGAAAATTGGAATGTGCTAACTTGCGTTAAAGAAATGCGATCTCAGGCCGAAGAAGTTACGCGTGTTCATTCTATATATGTAGTTGATGATAATGATATTTTAAAAGGTAGACTTTCATTAAAGGATTTATTAACCACCTCTACTAAAACTGCAATAAAAGATGTTTTTATTAAAAAAGTAGATTCGGTTAATGTACATGAAGATGCAGAAGACGTTGCCAGAATAATGCAGAAATACGATTTAGAAGCCATACCCGTTGTAGATGAAATTGGTCGATTAGTGGGAAGAATTACCATTGATGATATTGTTGATGTAATAAAAGAAGAAGCCGAGAAAGATTATCAATTAGCCGCAGGTATTGTTGATGATGTTGAAGCCGATGACACTATTTGGGAATTAACAAAAGCTCGCCTACCTTGGCTTGTTTTAGGTTTATTTGGTGGATTAGGGAGTGTTTTTATAATGGAAGGTTACGAAGAATTTATGGCCAATTCAGAATATAAACGTTTGTTCTTTTTT
The DNA here is from genome assembly GCF_947495725.1 of uncultured Lutibacter sp. Lineage (GTDB taxonomy): Bacteria > Bacteroidota > Bacteroidia > Flavobacteriales > Flavobacteriaceae > Lutibacter. The sequence continues at coordinate 438,072 of NZ_CANLZZ010000001.1, forward strand.
ACACCATTAATAGCTGCAATGGCAGGAAATGTTGGTGTTCAATCTTCGGCTATTGTAGTTCAAGGTTTAGCAAACGATATTATTAAAGGAAGTTTATTTAGTCGCCTTTTAAAAGAAGTAAGCCTCAGTTTAATAAGTGGAATTGTTTTAGGTTTGCTAATTATGCTTTTTGGTGTATTTACAAATATGGATCCTATATTTAGTTTTACTGTAGCAATTTCAATGCTTTGCGTAATTATTGTTGCCTCTTTAATAGGAACATTTGTGCCAATAATTTTAGACAAACGTGGTATTGATCCTGCAATTGCAACTGGTCCTTTTATTACTACAAGTAATGATATTTTTGGAATTTTCTTATTCTTTTATATTGCAAAAATAATGCTTGGAATTTAAAAGTTGAATTTCTTAAATAAGTCCCAAAGTACTACACCAGTGCTTACCGAAATGTTTAACGAGTGTTTGGTGCCAAACTGTGGGATTTCTATACAGAAATCTGAAGCAGAAACAACTTCTTGTTGTACACCTTTTACTTCATTCCCCATTACAATGGCGTATTTCTTATGTGATTCAATAGAAAAGTCTTGAAGCATTGTACTGTTTTCAGCCTGTTCAATGGAGCAAACAATTACGTTTTCTTTTTTTAAATTTTTAACTAATTCTAGCGTATCTTCAACATACTCCCAATTTACAGATTCAGTAGCACCTAGAGCTGTTTTATGAATTTCTTTGTGTGGTGGTTGAGCAGTAATTCCGCATAAATATATTTTCTCAATTAAAAATGCATCACTAGTTCTAAAAACAGAACCAATATTGTTTAAACTTCGAATGTTATCAAGTACAACAATTAATGGAATTTTAGCTGTTTTTTTAAAGTCTTCGACATTCAATCTACCAAGTTCGCTATTTTTTAATTTTCTCATAATATCTTTATCTGTCATATTGAGTTTAAAAGATTTTTCACTACCGTTCAGAATGACATTTTGATTGTCATATTGAGCATAAGCGAAATATCTCACAACTATAAATTCGTCATTTCGTATACACTTCATTCAGAATGACAAAAATAACGTAATTCCTAATTCACAATTCGTAATTTTAAATATAAAATGTAACTTCGCAAAACTAACTTAATTTCCTATAAAATTGGCAGCAAAAACCAAGAAAGTAACTCCGTTAATGAAGCAATACAATACCATTAAGGCGAAATATCCTGATGCAATGTTGTTATTTAGAGTTGGAGACTTTTACGAAACTTTTGGTGAAGACGCCAAAAAAGCTGCACGAGTTTTAGGAATTATTTTAACCAAACGAGGTGCTGGTAGTGAAACGGAAACTGCTTTGGCTGGTTTTCCACATCATTCATTAAACACGTATTTACCAAAGTTGGTAAAAGCAGGAATGCGTGTTGCTATTTGCGATCAGTTGGAAGATCCAAAAATGACCAAAAAAATTGTAAAACGTGGTGTTACCGAATTGGTAACTCCAGGTGTTGCATTAAATGATGAGGTTTTACAATCTAAAAGTAACAACTTTTTAGCTTCGGTACATTTTGGAAAAAAGTTATTAGGTGTTAGTTTTTTAGATGTTTCCACAGGTGAGTTTTTAACTGCTCAAGGAAATGCAGAATATATAGATAAACTACTGCAAAACTTTAGCCCAAGTGAAGTTTTGGTTCAAAAACAGCACAAAACCAAGTTTTTTGAATTGTTTGGCGATCGTTTTTATACTTTTTATTTAGAAGATTGGATTTTTCAACCAACCTATGCGTTGGAAATTTTAACCAACCATTTCAAAGTAAAAACCTTAAAAGGTTTTGGTGTTGATGATTTAAATGAAGGAATTATTTCAGCTGGAGCAGTACTTTATTATTTGTCGGAAACACAACATAATAAGTTAGATCATATTGCGGTTATCAATCGTATTTCTGAAGATAATTATGTTTGGATGGATAGATTTACCATCCGAAATTTGGAGCTGTACAGTTCAACTTCCGTAAATGCAGTAACGCTTTTAGATGTTATTGATAAAACTGTTTCGCCAATGGGTGGAAGAATGTTGAAACGTTGGTTAGCCTTACCATTGAAAGATGTTAATCGTATAAAAAAGCGTCACGATATTGTAAAATATTTTATTGATACCGATGACTTTTTTGAATTGTGTTCTTTTCAAATTAAGCAGATAAGTGATATTGAACGCTTGGTTTCAAAAGTTGCAACTGGTAAAGTGAATCCGCGAGAAGTTGTTTTGTTGAAGAATTCACTAAACGCCATTCTTCCTATAAAAGAAGCCGCTGAAAAGAGTGATAATGAAAGTTTAAGAATTATTGGTGAGCAATTGCAAAATTGTAACACGCTTCGCGAAAAAATTTCAATCACTTTAAATGAAGATGCGCCTGTAAATATTAATAAAGGAAATAGTATTGCAGAAGGTGTTTCAGAAGAATTAGATGAGCTGAGAAGTATTTCAAATTCTGGAAAGGAATATCTAGACAATATGTTGGCTAGAGAAACCGAACGAACCGGAATAACTTCATTAAAAATTGCTTTTAACAATGTTTTTGGATACTATATTGAAGTTAGAAATTCGCATAAAGACAAAGTTCCTGAAGAATGGATTCGTAAGCAAACGTTGGTAAATGCCGAGCGTTATATTACGGAAGAATTAAAGGAATACGAAACTAAAATATTAGGTGCTGAAGAAAAAATTGGCAAACTTGAGCAAGAGATTTTTGCTGAATTAATAAGCTCATTGCTAGATTATATTCAACCAATTCAATTAAACGCACAATTAATTGGGCAAATAGATTGTTTATTGTCTTTTGCTGAATTGGCAAAGCAAAACAATTATGTGCGTCCGCAGTTAGATGAAACTACCGATTTAGAAATAAAAAACGGTCGTCATCCTGTAATTGAAAAGCAATTACCAATTGGCGAAGAATACATTGCCAATGATGTAGTGTTGAACAGAACACAGCAGCAAATTATTATGATTACTGGTCCTAATATGTCTGGTAAATCAGCTATTTTACGTCAAACAGCGTTGATTGTTTTATTAGCACAAATGGGAAGTTATGTTCCTGCTCAAAACGCTAGAATTGGAATTGTAGACAAAATATTTACACGTGTTGGCGCAAGTGATAATATTTCAATGGGCGAATCTACTTTTATGGTAGAAATGAACGAAACAGCAAGTATTTTGAACAATGTTTCTGAAAGAAGTTTAATTTTATTAGATGAAATTGGACGAGGAACAAGCACCTACGATGGTATTTCTATTGCTTGGGCAATTGCAGAATATTTACACGAACATCCTTCAAAAGCAAAAACATTATTTGCTACCCATTATCACGAATTAAATGATATGACTAAAACATTTGAACGTGTAAAAAACTTCAATGTTTCGGTAAAAGAATTAAAAGATAAAGTGATTTTCTTACGTAAGTTAGTTCCTGGTGGTAGTGAACATAGTTTTGGTATTTATGTAGCTAAATTGGCTGGAATGCCAACAGCTGTTGTGCATAGAGCAAGTAAAATGCTGAAGCAATTAGAGAAAAATCATACCAATGATGATGTAAAGGAAACGTTGAAAAGTGCTACGGAAGAAGAGATGCAATTGAGCTTTTTTCAGTTAGATGATCCTTTGTTAGAAGATATTAAAAAAGAAATTCTTTCAACAAATATAGATACGCTAACTCCAATTGAAGCGTTAATGAAGTTGAATGAAATTAAACGAATGTTGACGAAGAAGAAATAACAATTGTCATTTTGAGCGAAACGAAGTGAAGTCGAAAAATCTCTAGATTCTTCATTTCATTCAGAATGACATGAGAGATGAACTAGAACAGCAAAAACGTCATTCTGAACTTGTTTCAGAATCTCATCATACTTTAAAAATTCATTATGGGAACCTGAATTCCAAGAATCACGAATTCCTTATAATAAAATAAGAATTTGGGTGAGTAAACAAGTTTAGGTAGACGGAATAGAAAACAGAAATAGTAATGGTAAACAATTTAGAACAAGGTTTTTTTGGAATTGGTATTCAAAATGGAAAAACTCCTGAAAATTTGGGTGTTTTATGGCGTTCTGCCCAAAATTTAGGCGCAAGTTTTATTTTTACTATAGGAAATAGATATGCAAAACAAGCTTGTGATACACATAAAGCAACAGGAGCAATGCCTTATTTCCATTATGAAAATTTTGAAGATTTCTACAATAATTTGCCGAAAGGAGCACAATTAGTTGGTGTAGAAAAAAATGACCAAGCTGAACAACTTGAAACCTTTACACATCCAAGGCGATGTGTATATTTATTAGGCGCTGAAGATCACGGATTGTCTAAATTAGCACAAGAAAAATCGCATTTTTTGGTACAGTTTAAGTCTGAATTAAGTTTAAATGTTTCTATTGCTGGAAGTATTGTAATGTATGATAGACAAGCAAAGCTAAACTTTGAGTAAATGTATTATCTTTGTAAAAAATATATTGAATGTTGTTATTTATTAGTGGAGCAGAAATATTTGTAATTTTAGTAATAGTTGTAATGCTTTTTGGAGCAGACAAATTACCAGAAATTGCTCGTGGTTTAGGAAAAGGTATGCGTCAGGTAAAAGATGCAACCAATGATATTAAACGCGAAATTAAAAATAGTGCAGAAAAACACGACATTGATATAGATATTGCTTCTAAAGTGCGCAATGAAGTAAATAAAGTAACAGATAATATTGAAGATTATAGTAAACCAGTTAAAAAAATAAAAGATAATGTTATTGATGAAATAACTGGTCCTATAAAAAGAACCAAATAGTTTTGGAATTATTTAATTCGCTTATTAATTACGACAAACAATTACTTATTTTTTTGCATTCTTATGGAAATGAACAATGGGATAAGTTTTGGTTATTTATAACTAACCCCATATATTGGATTCCATTATTTTTTGTTTTATTCTATTTTGGGTATAAAGCTTTTGGATATAAAAAGACTGGTTTAATTTCCTTTTTTGTAATTCTAAGTTCAACCACGTCATTTGTACTAGTAAACCAAATAAAAAATACTTTTCAAAGATTAAGGCCAATTAACGATTATTCAATTAATAAATCAATAAGACAATTAATTGAAGCAAATGATTTTAGCTTTGTCTCGGGGCACTCTGCAGTTTCTTTTACAATTGCATTTTTATCTTATTGGATATTAAAGCCTAAATATCGCTTTGCTTATCTAATATTTCTTTTTCCAATTTTATTTGCATACAGCCGATTATATTTAGCCGCTCACTTCCCTATTGATATTTTATTTGGAATGATCTTAGGTTATTTAATTGCCTTTTTATTTTTTAGAATAACTTCTTATTTTTTAGCAAAAATATAATTTATTTTACACGAGTAATAGTTAATCCATCACGAATGGGTAGTAAAACAGTTTCAACCCTTGAATCGGTATTTAATAATTTATTATAAGCTACAAGTACTTTTGTATCTATGTCTTTATCTTTAATTTCTTCTACAACTTTACCACTCCATAAAACATTATCGGATAAGATAACCCCGCCCGAGTTCATTTTTTCAATTATTAAGTTGAAATAGTTTATATAATTAGATTTATCTGCATCAATAAAGACCAAATCAAATTTTTCATTTAACGTTGGAATAATATCTATTGCATTTCCTATAAACTGTGTTATGTTATTTTTATACTCAGATTTATTAAAATATTTCTTTGCAAAACTCTCAAGTTCTTCATTTTTATCAATGGTTATTAATTTGCCTTTTTTTTGCATTCCTTCAGCCAAACATAATGCAGAATAACCTGTATAAGTACCAATCTCAAGAATATTTTTGGGTGAAATTAATTTTGAAATCATTGACAAAATACGACCTTGAAAATTACCACTTAACATTCGTGGATTTAATATTTTTTGCCAAGTCTCTCTATTCAATTCCTTCAAAAGTGTAGGTTCGCTTTGAGAATGATTTACAACATAATCATCTATTTCTTCTGGTAAAAAATTCATTATTTTTATTTCAAAATTACAAAAAAACGGAACCCAAATATGAGTTCCGTTCATTTTTATTAATTAATTGGTTACTTATAATTTTTGCATTACTTCCTTCTCCATTTCCTTTTTTTCTTTGGAGCACAAACCTGTATTTTTATTGTCTAAATTTTTTTTATGTTTTTCATAACATTTAGTCATTACGCTATTTTGTTTTGAATACATTCCACATTTTTTACATAGAATAATATGAACATTTAGTTTTATTTTTTCCCACAATGTTGCCTCTCCATATTGACTTTTATCACATATTGTGGTTGCTTGGTCGCATGTTAGCTTCATACTCTCTTTCTTTAATTTTTAAACCAATTATCTTCCATACATTTCCTTAGTTGAGTTCTAGCTCTATGGATAATAACCCAAAGATTTGACGAAGTAATGTTTAACTCCTTACATATTTCTTCAGTTTCAAACTCTTGCATTGTTTTCATTTTAAATACCATTCCATATTTCTCTGGGAGTTTGCCAATACATAAATCTAGTACATCACTTAATTCTTCGTTTTCAATAAATTTTTCAATGTTATTACTCCAAGAATTAGGCACTCTTTCTTCTATCCATTCACCTTCTTTTTCTCCATCTGAATAAAAATTCATTTTTACCTCAGCTTTTCCTTTTGCAGAATTAATTTTTCTGTAATAATCAATAATTTTCCTTTTTAAAATTGAAATTAACCAAGTACGCTCTGACGCTTTACCTTGAAAATTTTCCATAGCTTTTAGACCTGCAAAGAATGTTTCTTGCACTAGATCTTTTGCTATTTCATGATTATTTACCCTACTAATTGTATAGTTAAATAAATAATCGGAGTGTAAAGCAACCCATTTGTTAGGACTTAAAGTATGTTTTTTTTGTTCCATTGATTTAAACGCGTACGCTAAAATAATTAATTATTTAGAATTACTCTAAATAATATTTAATTTAAATATTCATCAATTATATTAAACAACTCGTTTTTATTAATTGGTTTTGTCAAATAGGAGTCAAAACCTTTATTTAAGGCATTTTCTTTATCTGATTCCATAGCAAATGCCGATAGAGCGATAATTGGCAAATTCGGTTTTAACTTTTTAATTTGTTCCATAGCTTCATTACCATTCATTAAAGGCATTTTAATATCCATAAATATAAGATCAATGTCGTCGTTGTTAATGGCTAAATCAACTGCTTTTACACCATTATCAGCTTCAATAATTTTAAAATTTGTGTTTGAAAATAATTCGTTTATATAAATCATATTATATTCTTCGTCTTCTGCAACTAAAATTGTGATAATATCATTTTTTGTATTCATTTCTGATTTTAATTTTTTGCTTTCTTTTTTAATAATAACCGAATCAACTTTATTAAAAGGTATGGTAAAAAATACAGTTGTACCTTTTTTACTTGACTCAATCCACATTTCACCTTTAAATAATTCAATAAATTTCTTTGAAATGGCCAATCCAAGACCAGTTCCTTTATTTCTTTTATTCAATTCAACATTTGCTTGAATAAATCTTTCAAATATTTTACTCTGTAATTCTTTATCAATTCCAATTCCTGTATCTTTTACATAAAACTTAAGCTGATCATTATCTACTTTATAGCCAAAACTAATTTCCCCACTTTCTGTAAATTTAAAGGCGTTGGAAAGCAAATTAGTTAAAACTTGATTTAATTTAGTTTTGTCAATTAAAATATTACTATCAGCATCCTCAAGAACTGTATTGTAATTTAATTTCAATTTTTTTTCTTTAGCTATTGAATTGTAGAATAGGAATAATTCACCTAGTAATTCATTTAAATTAACATTTCCATAATTAAGTTTTACTACACCCGCTTCAATTTTTGAAATATCTAAAATATCATTAACTATGGAAAGTAATTGTTTGCTACTGTTTATTACTATTTTGGCATATTCCTTTCTCTCATTTGCTGATAACTCCGAATCCAAAAAAAGTTCTGAAAACCCAATAATTCCATTCATTGGTGTTCTAATTTCATGACTCATATTTGCCAAAAATGCAGATTTTAGTTTATCTGATTCTTGTGCTTTTACAAGTGCTTTTTTCAACTCATTATCAGCATTTTTACGTTGTACAGTAAAACTAATTTGGTTAGCAACAAATTCAAGCAATTGAAGATCGTCTTTAACATAAATATTTTCATTACTAAAACTATGAACTGCAATAGCTCCTACAACGTCATTTTGGATTTTTAATGGAACTCCTACCCAAATTTTTGATTCTATATTACTTATGTCAACACCTTTACTTTCTAGGTTTTTTAACGATTCCTTTGTTGCTAGTAATGGTTTTTTTGATTCTATTACATACTGCGTTAAGATTTTATTACCAGAAAATTGTTTCAATTCGTGATTTGCAGCAATGTTTATAGGGTAACTTATATCGCCTTTCTTTTTGTCAAATAATGCGATACAGAAATTAGAAGTATCTATAATTTTATGTATTTCATTTTTTATAAAAATACCAAATTCATTAAAATCATCAATTCGAAGTGCGGCTTCTGAAATATTATATAAAACACCTTCGAGTTCTTCTTTTTTAACTCGATCTGTTATATCTCGTACAACGGCATGAATTTTAGTTTTATCATCATTTTCCTCAATTTTGGTAAGCGAAACCTCAGCCGGAAATATCTGTCCATTTTTTCTTTTATGAAGCCACCTAAACCTATTTCCTCCCTTTTTAATAGCAACTCTAATTACTTCTTCCGCTCGTGTAAAAGAGTCACTTCCGTCTTGTTGATATTTAGGTGATATTTCAGAAGGATGTAAATTTATTAAAGACTCTTTATCTTCAAATCCAAAAATTCTAAGTGTAGACTCATTGCAATCTTCAAATAAACCATCTTTTAAAATCATAACAGCATCAATGGATTTTTCAAATATATCCCTATACTTTTTCTCAGATTTTTCTAGTAATTTTTTTGAATTCAGTTTTTCAGTAATATCTTCTGCCAACGATGCCATTCCAATAGAATTTCCATCAGCATCTTTTAAAACAACATTATACCAATCACAAGTAATAATCTCACCATTTTTAGTAATATTTTGGTTGGTATTTCTATATCCTCCTTTTTGGGTCATTAAAATTTTTGCGGATTCCTTAATATTTGGTCTTAATTCTTTGGGAACAATTAATTCAAAACCATTTTTCCCTATAATTTCTTCTTCTGAATACCCAAATATTCTTTGGGCAGAATTATTCCATTCTAAAACATTCATTTTGGTATCCCAAATAATTGACGCTAAAGGAGTGTTACTAAATTGGTCTCTTAATCTTTGGCTACTTTCAATAAATGCATCTTGTGCTTTTTTTCTTTCTGTTACATCCTCAACAATACCTTGTATATGAGTAACTCTAGCACTATTATTTGTGTTTACATCAAATTTGGTTTCAACCCATTTAATTTCACCATCTTTTGTAATTATTCTAAATGGTTTTGATTTAAATCCTTCAACTTTTAAATTTTTACTAATTTCAAAAACCTTAGTTCTTAATTTTGGTAAATCATCGGGATGTACAAGTTGGTGTACTTTTATTTTTCCAGTAAGCATTTCGGATTGATTATACCCAAACAATGTTTTGGTATTTTCTGAAGCAAAAATAACTGGAAAATCTTTTTCGTTTTTACACAAAACAGCTACGGACGAACTTTTGTTAATTATATCGTAGGCTTCTCTAATTTTAAATTCTGAAATTTTCTTTTCAGTTATTTCTTGAAAAAAAATAAGCATTCCATCTTTTGATGGTATCATTCGGTTCTCGAACCATCTTTCCCAAGCTGCAAAATAATTTTCAAAGCTACTTGGTTTTTTAGTTTTAACGGCATTTTGATATTCATCATAAAACAAATCACCTTCCTGCTCTGGAAACTCGGTCCAAATATGTTTTCCTATTAATTCATCAACCTTTTTTCCTAATAGCTCTGCAGCTTTTTCGTTAACAAATAAATAGTGAGAGTTATTATCTAATATTACAAACCCATCATTAATACTTGACAAAGTATCAGATAATAAATTTTTTGTTGTATTTAATTTTAGTTCGGCCTCAACCCTTTCAGTAATATCCTGACAAATACCAATAATTTTTGTAATCTTATTATCCTTTATTAAAACACTCCTTTTTTCGTAAATATATTTTAGCTTTCCTGTTTTGGTTAAAATTCTGTATTTTAATATTTGATTTGGAGTTTTAAGAAGTGAATCAAAATCATTTACTAGATCCTTGTCTTCTTCATGAATTAAGGACATGTAAAAATCATAATTTGGTTCCACACTTTGTGGTTCCATACCAATCATTTTATACGTTTCGTCAGACCAAGAAACTTTATCTGTATTATAATCGTAAAACCAGCTACCTATTTTTGCAATTTCCTGAGATTCTTTATATCTTCTTTTACTTTCGGCTAATGCTTTTAGCACTTTAATTCTATCCGAAATATTCTCAACAGAAACTATAATATTATCTAAAGATTTTTCACTTCCTTCAACTACTTTAAATTTTATTAAAACATCAAATTCGTCACCTTCTAATGTTTTGTTTACAGTTTCAATTTCTGTTTCTTTTTCACCTAAAAGAACATTAACTATTAGTTTTGCAAATCCTTCGTTCGATTTTGGAGTAAATACTTTATTTAAATTTTCAAATAATTCTTCTTTACTTTTTGCTTTATACATTTTTAAAGATGTTGAATTAACATCTTTAATTGAAACCATAGAAGCAACTTTGGAAATAACATCAGGATTTTGAGAAATATAAGTTCTTAAATCCATATTCGTGTTTTTCAACTTCGAATCTAAATAATTCTTTGCTTCAGAAAAATCCTCAATCCATAACGAAATTGGAGTATGCTCAAAAAATGTGAAGTATTTTTCTAAACCCACGTTACAAGTTTCAGTTGTATTTTGGTTAATTTGTTCGTTTTTATTTCTATTAAAATTTTCAGTAGCCATTCATTATATTTTCATTGATTTCAAGAAAACATTTAAATATAAACATTTTTATAAAATTATAACTACTTAATTGCAAGTTGAACCTGAAAAAAAATAATTTAACTATTCAATACAAGCTTTACATTTGTTCCTTGCCCTAATTCACTTTGTATTGAAATTTCACCATTATGAAGGTTTACAATATTTTTCGCAACCGAAAGTCCTAGTCCCACACATTTTTCTTTTTGCAAAGAATAGGTATTTACAACAAAAAACGGATCGAAAACCGCCTTAATATTCTCACTAGATATTCCAACTCCTTCATCAAAAATTGTGGTTTCTATTTTACCATTATTACTTACAATATTAATAGTAATAATTGCATTGGCCTGCGAAAATCTAATGGCGTTTTCAATTATTTCTTTCAAAGCAATTTTTAAATATTTTTCATCAACTTCAACATAAAGTTTATTATTTAAATATTGTTTTTTTATTGAAACACCTTGTTTAATGGCTTTTTCTTTGCAATTTTCAATTACTTCATTTACTATTTTTACATAGTCGCATTTTTTTAAATCAAGCTTAAACTCAGAAGATTTAACAGTTCTAAAAACTGCAAAATCATTTAATAGTTTTATTGAAAATTTAGTTGAATCATTTATTATCTCTACATGCTTTTTAAGTTTTTCCGAATCATCATAATTTTTTGAACTTAAAATCATATCCGAAAAAGAATATGCAACACCAACAGGGTTTTTTATATTATGTAAAAATTTAGAAATCAACCGTTCATTAGCTTCATTTTCTTTTTTTTGATTTGTAACACTGTTTTTGAGTTTTATACTCAAATCCAAAATTTTATCTTCTAAATCATTTATGTATTCCTTTGATGAATTATTTTCCTTTTTCACTTCTATTTAATTTAAATGTAAATTTAACTATAAAATGATAATAATTATAATTACAGTTATGTAATATTAAAATGTGCACTATAATTTTTTAACCAATATCAATTTTCACTACTTTTACCCTTTATGATTAAAACATTAAAAAATGTCTACAGCAAAAAAAGAATATAAAAGAATCACTACCAAAACTTTGGTAGAAATGAAAAATAATGGTGAAAAAATTGCAATGCTTACCGCTTACGATTACACCATGGCAAAAATTGTTGACAATGCCGGTATTGATGTTATTTTAGTTGGTGACTCAGCTTCAAATGTTATGGCCGGTCATGAAACTACTTTACCAATTACATTAGATCAAATGATCTATCATGCCAGTTCTGTAATTAGAGCAATAGAAAGATGTTTAGTGGTTGTTGATTTGCCTTTTGGAAGTTACCAAGGTAACTCAAGAAATGCGTTGGAATCTGCAATTAAAATAATGAAAGAAACCGGAGGACATGCTGTTAAATTAGAAGGAGGTAGTGAAATAGAAAATTCAATTACTAGAATTTTAGCAGCTGGGATTCCAGTTATGGGTCATTTAGGACTTACTCCGCAATCAATTTATAAATTTGGAACCTATACCGTTAGAGCCAAAGAAGAAGAGGAGGCAAAAAGACTTAAAGAAGATGCTCTATTATTAGAAAGCTTAGGTTGTTTTGCCTTAGTTTTAGAAAAAGTACCTGCTAAACTTGCCAAAGAAGTAGCAGAAAGTTTAACAATTCCGGTTATTGGAATTGGTGCAGGAAACGGTGTAGATGGACAGGTATTAGTTACTCATGACATGCTTGGAATGACACACGAGTTCCACCCAAGATTTTTAAGAAGATATTTAGACTTATTTGTTGAAATGAAAGGGGCTTTTGAAAATTACATTTCTGATGTAAAAAGTGAAGATTTCCCAAATGAAAACGAACAATATTAATGAAAGTTCTACTAATTGATACCAACCATCCTTTGCTTCAAACTGGTTTAGAAAAATTAGGTTGTGTTTGCGATGAAGATTATGTTTCCAGTAAACTCGAAATTGAAACTAAAATCAACAAATACAATGGTATTGTAATAAGAAGTAGATTTGATATTGATAAACAGTTTTTAGATAAAGCAACTAATTTAAAATTTATTGCACGAGTTGGTGCAGGTCTTGAAAGTATTGATGTAGAATATGCCACAAAAAATGGTATTCAATTAATTTCTGCTCCAGAAGGAAATAGAAATGCGGTAGGTGAACACGCGTTAGGAATGATTTTAGCTCTTTTTAACAACCTTAAAAAAGCAGATCTCGAAATTAGAAATGGAAAATGGCTTAGAGAAGCAAATAGAGGTCTAGAATTAGAAGGTAAAACTATTGGGTTAATTGGATATGGAAATATGGGAAAAGCTTTTGCTAAAAAACTAAAGGGTTTTGATGTAGAAGTTATTTGTTACGATATTAAAAGTAGTGTTGGAGATGAAAACTGCAAACAAGTATCTTTGCAAGAACTGCAAGAAAAAACAGATGTATTAAGTTTGCATACACCATTTAATGAGCTTTCTCATAAAATGGTAAATTCCAATTTTATTAATAATTTTAAAAAACCTTTTCACTTAATAAACACTGCAAGAGGATCTGCAGTAGTAACAAACGATTTGGTTGAAGCCCTACAAAATAAAAAAGTATTAGGAGCTTGTCTCGATGTTTTAGAGTATGAAAAACTATCATTCGAAAATTTATTTGAAAATGACACTTTACCTGAAGCTTTTAATTATTTAATTAATGCTGAAAATGTGTTACTATCGCCGCATATTGCAGGTTGGACCAAAGAATCTAAAATAAAACTAGCCCAAACCATAGTAGATAAGGTTGAAACACTTTTTTATTCAAAAGTTTCAGAAATAACAGAACCAAAATTAAAAAGAGTAACAGGAATTGGCGGATTATTTTTTAAAACCAACAATCCTAAAAAACTTAAAGAATGGTACAAATCCCATTTGGGCTTTAATGTAGATGATTGGGGCGCTACTTTCTGGTGGAAAACCAGTGAAGGAAAAAAAGCTAGTACACAATGGAGCCCATTTGAAAATGAAACAAGTTATTTTTCGCCTTCAACAAAAGATTATATGTTTAATTACAGAGTCGACAATTTGGTTGAATTATTGCAAAAATTAAAAGAAGAAAAAGTGACAATTGTTGGTGAAATAGAAGAATATGAATATGGGAAATTTGGCTGGATATTAGATCCTGAAGGTAATAAAATTGAACTTTGGGAACCAATAGATTCAGCATTTTTATAAATATAAAATTTAAATAATAATGGAAGTAATTGATGAAAAAGGAAATGTAATTCCTAAACAATCAGAAGAAAGCAAAAGAGTATTAGCAGGTATTTTAGGTATAATTTTAGGGTCTTTAGGAATACATAAATTTATTCTAGGTTATACAACTCAAGGAATAATTATGTTAGCAATTACTGTTGTAACCTGCGGAATTGGAGGTGCGCTTACAAGCCTAATAGGATTAATTGAAGGAATTATATACTTAACAAAATCTGACGAAGAATTCGTATATACTTACCAAACCAATAAAAAAGAGTGGTTTTAATAAATTAAATAAGTTTATTTATTGAGGATGAAGTTGATTTGCTTTCGATTTCATCTTCAATATTCTCATTTTCAAGGCTATTTTCTAACTCTGCTTGAAATTCTTCCATAACTGGTTTAACAGTACTTTCTGGTATATCAGCAACACGAATGTACATTAAACCATCAACAGCATTATTAAATTTAGGATCTACATTAAAAGCAATTAAACGAGCATTTTGTTTAACATACTTTTTAATTAATACTGGTATTCGAAGTGCTCCTGGTTCAATTTCATCTATAATTTTATCGAATTTATTCATGTCGGCCTTAGTGGCATCAAACACAAAATCTTTATCCGCATCTTTAAGCTTAACTTTATATTCCTTTTTAGGATGAATATATTGTGCTATATAAGGATCGTAATAATGAGATTTCATAAATTCAATCATTAATGATTTCGAAAAATTAGAAAACTGATTACTTATACTCACCCCACCAATAAGGTATTTATACTCTGGGTATCTTAGCGTAACATGAACTATACCTTTCCATAATAAAAACAGTGGCATTGGACGTTGTTGGTACTCTTTAACAATAAATGCACGTCCCATTTCAATGGAATTTTCCATCATTGAATATAGTTCAGGTTCAAACTTAAATAAGGTGTGAATATAAAATCCTTCAATTCCATAGTTTTTATAAATATCCTTTCCTAACCCCATTCTATAGGCTCCAACAACTTTATGAGCCTCATTATCCCATAAAAATAAATGATGGTAATAACTGTCAAAAGTATCTAAATCCAAAGATTCATTGGTTCCTTCCCCAACCTCTCTAAAAGTAATTTCTCTAAGTCTTCCTATTTCAAATTTTATATTTGGTATTGTTTTACTTGGAGCAAAAAACACTTCATAATCTTTACTCTTAAGAAGCCTTCCGTTATTTAATCTTAAAGCATCAACTTCCTCAATAATTTTATCATGATTTTTTTGCCCAACAATTTCTTTAGGAAGTTTATTTAATTTTAACGAAGGTGCGCTTAGTGTTTTATTTTCCTTTTCAAAAGGATTTGCCAACATATAGGTTTTTCGTCTAATAAAATCACAAAAATCTTTTACGTTCTTGTATTCTTCTTGATTTGCTACAGAAATAGGTTTCCCAATTCTAACCTTTATTACTCGTTCCTTCTGAGTAAGCAATTCTGAAGGTAGTTTTGCTGTTCTAAAGATTGAATTTATCTTGGAAAGGAAATAGAACATTCTACTATTTTTTCCATGAAAATAAATTGGTATTACTGGAACTTTTGCTTTTTTAATAAACTTAATAGCGCCATCTTCCCAAGGCCTATCAACTATTAATTTACCATCTCTGTATGTAGAAACTTCACCTGCAGGGAAAACCCCTAACGGAAAGCCACTATTAATATGCGATAATGCACTTTTTATTCCTGCCAAGCTAGATTTTACATCCTTTCTATCTTCAAAAGGATTTACTGGCATAATAAAAGGTTTCATTGGTTCAATTCTATGCAATAAAAAATTTGCAATTATTTTATAATCTGGTCTTTTTTCTATTAACAATTTTAAAAGCAAAATACCATCAATTCCTCCAAGTGGATGATTTGAGACTGTTATAAAAGCACCATCTTTGGGAATCCTTTTTAAATCCTCTTCTGGAATTTCAAATTTAATTTGAAGATCATCTAAAAGTGCATTAAAAAATTCTAAATCTTTTAAATGTTTGTGTTTATTATAAATTCTATTGATTTTAGAAATCCTAAGAATCTTCATTAATATCCACCCTAAGAATGTACCTATAAATCCATACTTATTTAATTTTATGGCTCTCGAAACTTCTTTCGGTGTTACTAAACTCATTTATTTTAAATTAGTGTAAATGCAAAAATACATAAAATTATTGCATAATTAATTGTACTGTATCTTTTGTAGCTTGCTTTAAAATTATCTTTCCCCTTTTTTCAACCAAATCAACAGCTTCTTGGGTAACATGTCTAATTGTGTATAGCGAAACATTTTCAACATAATTAACAACATAATTTAGTGTTACTTCCTTTAAAAAAGAGTCGAAATTATTAAATTTATCTTCTATACAAACCGAAAAACTCAGTGCCGAATTTTGAATAAGATTTACCTTTAATTTATAATTATGAAGAATTTTAAATATATCACTTAAATTATGTTCAACCATAAAAGAAAAATCTTGAGCCGAAATTGATATAAATATTTGCTCTTGTTTTAAAATAAAACAAGAAACTTCAGGCACTAAATTAAGCCCTGTCTTAACACTTGTTCCTTTTTCTGAGGGATTATAAAAAGAACGAACATATAAGGGTATTTTTTTGTTTTCTAGTGGCTTTAAAGTTTTAGGGTGTATTACAGATGCTCCGTAAAAAGACATTTCTATAGCTTCATTGTATGAAATTTGTTCTAATAAAATGGTGTTTTTAAAATAACGTGGATCTGCATTTAAAACACCTTTTACATCTTTCCAAATGGTTACACTTTCTGCATTTAAACAAAATGCAAATATTGCTGCAGAATAATCCGACCCTTCTCTACCTAAAGTAGTAGTTTCTCCTTTTTTGTTCGACCCTAAAAACCCTTGAGTTATGGTTAAACTAGAAGTATCTATGTCTTTAATTTTTGCTTCAGTTATATCCCAATTTACATGAGCTCCTCTATAACTCGAATCTGTTTTTATAAAATCTCTAACATCAATCCAATTATTAGCAATCCCAATTTCATTTAGATATTGGCTAACTATTGTAGTAGAAATTAACTCACCATAGCCAACAACTTGATCATATATAAAATTATAATCAGTATTCTTATTGGTTATAAAAAAACCACTCAGTTGTCCTAATAGTTTTTCAATTTCTAATAAAACAAATTGCTTATTAGTTAAAAATAGTTCTTCAATTATAGTAACATGAAAATTTCTAACAACATCTATTTCCTTTTTTAATTCTTCAGATTTTTGACAATAGGAATCAATAATTTTTTCAAAAGCATTGGTCATTTTTCCCATCGCAGAAATGACAATAAGCGTATTGTTATAACCTTCATGTTCTAAAACACGAAGCACATTTTTAACACTTTTTGCATCTTTTACTGAAGCTCCACCAAATTTAAAAATTTTCATAATTACGTATTTAAATACTTTTTCATAGACGCTCTATCAATCTGCGCAGTATCCCAATCACGTAATACATTTGCACCAGTACTTTCATAAAAATTAATGGCGGGTTCGTTCCAATCCAAAACAGCCCATTCAATACGTTCAACACCTTTTTTATAACCGTATTCAATTACTTTTTTATAAAGCGCACTACCAATTTTAAGACCTCTTTTAGTTTCAGTAACTATTAAATCTTCTAAATGTATTGTTGGCCCTTTCCAAGTAGAATATCTAGGATAACATAATGACATCCCAACAATTTCCGTATTTAATTCGGCAACAAAACATTTAAATAAAGGATTAGATCCAAAACCATCTTTTTCTAAATCTTTTACAGTAACAATTACAGCATGTTCCTCTTTTTCAAAATGAGCCAATTCCTTAATCAATTTTAAAACTGACGGCATATCCTCTTTTTTTGCTTCCCTAATATTAAAGCTCATTCTATTTTACTTAAAGTTAATGTTAGCTAAAGTAAAAAACTTTGTTCAAAATTTATGAACATAGCTAACCAATTGTAAATTATTTTTTCTCGATATTTGTAAAAACACATAACCCAAATAACAATATGGAAACTAATAATTTAACCTTAGGAGAATTTATAATTGAAAATCAAAAGCATTACAAATCTACCTCTGGTGAATTCTCAAGGTTATTAAGTTCAATTAAACTAGCCGCAAAAATTGTAAACCATGAAGTTAATAAAGCTGGTTTGGTTGATATTATGGGTGCTGCTGGCGGAACAAATATTCAAGGCGAAGACCAACAAAAATTAGATGTTTTTGCCAATGACGTGTTTATGAAAACCTTAATTAATCGTGAAATTGTTTGTGGAATTGCAAGTGAAGAAGAAGACGACTTTGTTACAATTAAAGGAAAAAACCAAACAAACGAAAATAAATATATTGTTCTAATTGATCCACTTGATGGCTCGTCAAATATAGATGTTAATGTTTCTGTAGGAACTATTTTTTCCATTTACAAACGTGTTACTCCAATTGGAACTCCAGTTGAAATATCCGATTTTTTACAACCTGGAAATTTACAAGTGGCGGCAGGTTATGTTGTTTACGGGACATCAACCATGTTAGTTTACACATCGGGACATGGTGTAAACGGGTTTACGTTAAACCCAGCAATTGGATCATTTTACTTATCGCATCCAAATTTTCAATTTCCAGAAGACGGAAAAATTTACTCCGTAAACGAAGGTAATTATGTACATTTTCCACAGGGAGTAAAAGACTATCTAAAATACTGTCAAGAAGAAAAAGATGATAGACCTTACACCTCAAGATATATTGGATCGTTAGTATCGGATTTTCATAGAAATATGATAAAAGGTGGAATCTATTTGTACCCAACAAGTTCAATAGGACCAAAAGGAAAACTACGTTTGCTATACGAGTGTAATCCAATGGCATTTTTAGCCGAACAAGCTAATGGAAAAGCTACGGATGGTTATAAACGAATTTTAGATATTAAACCAACAGAATTGCACCAACGAGTTCCATTTTTCTGCGGAAGTAAAAATATGGTTGCTAAAGCAGAAGAATTTATGGCAAAATATCCAAATGATGCCAATTATTAATCGTAAATTAGATAAATTATTGCAATTTAAATATTTAATTACGTAAAAATTCTGTTACAAAAGTAAATTAAAACTAACTTTAGTATAGCTTATAACAATACTGCTATAAGAACATTCAATTTTTATGATTTTTTATAATGAAGTTGGTTCGCTATCTTTGATCTATAACTGAAAAAATAAGTTTAATAAAAAAATATAAAACTATGTCATTTGAATTACCAAAATTACCATACGCATATGATGCGCTAGAACCAAATATTGATGCAAGAACTATGGAAATTCACCATACAAAACATCATGCAGGATATACAAACAATTTAAACAATGCTATTGCTGGTACTGATTTAGAAGGAAAATCTATTGAAACTATTTTAGGTGGATTAGACATGAACAATGCTGCTGTAAGAAATAATGGTGGTGGATTTTACAACCATTGCTTATTTTGGGATGTAATGAATCCTGAAGGAAAAGGTTACTTATCTGGAGAATTAAAAGATGCAATTATTGCTGAATATGGTTCGGTAGATGCTTTTAAAGATGCTTTTGCCAAAGCTGCAGCAACTCGTTTTGGATCAGGTTGGGCTTGGCTTTGTGTTCATAAAGGAGGAAAAGTTGAAATTTGTTCTACTCCAAACCAAGACAATCCATTAATGCCAGGTGTAAGTTGTGGTGGTTTCCCAATTTTAGCTTTAGATGTTTGGGAACATGCATATTACTTAAACTACCAAAACAGAAGACCTGACTACATTAATGCATTTTTTAATGTAATTAACTGGAATCATGTTGAAAAATTATATGCTGAAAACAAATAATATTTAGCATAAATAAACAAAAAACGCACCAATTGGTGCGTTTTTTTATGCTCTTTCATTTGCCTTACTAATAAGCTCTTTTATTGTTTCCTTCATAAAAATTAATAAAGGCATCATTAACAACTCTATTTCCCCCAGGAGTTGGATAATCACCAGTAAAATACCAATCTCCTAAATGATTAGGACAAGCTTTATGTAAATTTTCAACAGATTGATAAATAATTTCAACCTCCGAATTAATATCTTCAGTTTTTAACATTTGAGCAATCTTATCTGAAATTTGTTCATCTGTAAATGGCTCATACATGGCTTTTACAGCATTTGAAATTAACGAATCCTCAAGCGGTTGCTGTTCTTTACATTTTTTGTAAACCTCATCAATAATATGATACTGATTGGTTTCTTTTAGCAATTCTAAAGCAGCCCTAAAAGCAATAAAATCGCCCATTCTTGCCATGTCAATTCCGTAACAATCTGGATATCTAATTTGAGGAGCCGATGATACAATTACTATCTTTTTAGGATGCAAACGATCCAAAATTTTAATAATACTTTTCTTTAACGTTGTACCACGAACAATACTATCATCTATTATTACCAAATTATCATTTGGCTTTACAATTCCATAGGTAACATCGTAAACGTGTGCAACTAAATCATCTCGGCTATTATCATCAGCAATAAAAGTACGTAACTTTGCATCTTTAATTGCTAATTTTTCAATTCGTGGTCTTTCTGAAAGAATTTGAGTTACCTTCTCAGCAGAAAGTACACCTCTTCCCTTTAATATTTTTTTTGTTTTTTGAAGATTTAAAAAATCTTCAGCCGCTTCTCTCATTCCATAAAAAGAAGTTTCGGCTGTATTTGGAATAAAAGAAAAAACAGTGTTTTTTATGTCTTTATTAATTTTTTCCAATATTTTTGGAAACACTAATTTTCCTAATTTTTTACGCTCTTCATAAATATCTGCATCACTTCCTCTAGAGAAATAAATACGCTCAAATGAACAAGATTTTTGCGGTAAAATTTCTGTTACTTGCGGCATTGAAATACTTCCATTTCGTTTTACAATAAGCGCATGACCTGGGGTAATTTCTTTAACTTTTTTAATATCAATATTAAATACAGTTTGAATTACTGGTCGTTCAGAAGCCACAACAACCACTTCATCATCTTTATAATAAAAAGCAGGACGGATTCCAGCGGGATCACGCAATACAAATGAATCACCATGACCTAACATTCCGGCCATTGCATAACCACCATCCCAATTTTTTGCAGAACGTTTTAATATCTTTTTAATATTTATTCGTTCTTCAATTAAAGGTGAAGCATCTTTTTTTGAAATGTTTTCTGTTTTCTTTAATTTCTGATATAATTTGGTAACCTCATCATCAATAAAATGACCAATTTTTTCCATTACCGTTACAGTATCGGTCAATTCTTTTGGGTGCTGACCAATTTCGACTAAGTCGTTAAATAATCGTTTAGAGTTGGTCATATTAAAATTCCCAGCTACAATTAAACTCTTATGGCGCCAGTTACTTTGGCGTAAAAATGGATGCACACTTTCAATACTATTTTTACCAAAAGTACCATAACGTACATGGCCTAAATATAAATTTCCAATATAAGGCGCATTATTAGTTTGCCATTCCACGTCATCAATTTTTTCGGGAAACTCTTCATTTAGGGTATTTAACCTACCATTTATTTGTGAAAAAATATCTTGTATTGGCTGATCTTGGTTTGAACGTACACGACTAATGTAACGAATTCCAGGATCAACATTAAATTTAACACTTGCCAAACCAGCCCCATCTTGTCCGCGATTGTGTTGTTTCTCCATTAACAAATACATTTTATTTAACCCATAAAACGCTGAACCATATTTATCTTTATAATATTGGAGTGGTTTTAATAATCGCACCATTGCAATTCCACATTCATGCTTAATAGCGTCGCTCATAGTATTTGTTTTAGTAGTATAGTATAATATTTAAATAAAAAATTCCGCACGTATGCAGAATTTTCATAGTTTTTAATTTAATTCTATTTCGAACTGAGTTAGTAATTTAAACTGTAAAAGCCTTTCTTGAATTTCATCATATGTTAAGTTTTCCATACGTTCGGTTCCAAATTTTTCAACTGAAAATGAAGCTAAATTTGAACCAGAAATAACCGCTCTTTTCATATTTTCGAATGAAATATCGCCTGTTCTAGCCATATGCCCAATAAACCCACCAGCAAAAGTATCTCCTGCTCCAGTTGGATCAAAAACTTCTTCTAAAGGTAATGCTGGTGCAAAAAATACATCTCCATTATTAAATAAAAGAGCACCATGTTCTCCTTTTTTTATTACAACATACTTTGGTCCCATTTTATGAATTTTTTGAGCAGCTCTTACTAACGAATACTCTCCAGATAACTGTCTGGCTTCTTCATCATTTATAGTAATTACATCAATTTTTGCAATTACTTCCATTAATTGATCTAAAGCATTATCCATCCAAAAATTCATAGTATCTAACACTACTAATTTTGGTCGTACTTTTAGTTGATTAATTACACTCATTTGAACAGCTGGGTGCAAATTCCCTAACATTAAAAAATCTGCATCCATAAATTTTTCTGGCACCACCGGATTAAAATCAGCTAAAACATTTAAATCGGTTATTAAAGTATCTCTTGTATTTAAATCGTTATGGTATTTTCCTTTCCAAAAAAATGTTTTTCCATTTTCAATTATTTCAACACCATCAGTATTTATGTTTTTCCCATTTAACTTTTTTAAGTAATCTTTAGGGAAATCTCCTCCAACAACCGATACAATTCCCGGTTTTACACCAAATTGTGATGCTGAAAGTGCGATATAGGTTGCTGCTCCACCTAAAATTTTATCTGTTTTTCCAAACGGTGTTTCGATGGCATCAAAAGCAACTGTACCTACTATTAGTAATTTACTCATATTTTTTTAAACTAAATGCCTGTTAAAAAAGGCATAATATGTGATTATATTTTTTTTATAACACTAGATGTGATTATTTTTGCAAAAATAAGTTTAAAAAATGACTATCAAAGAAATACAAGAAGAAATTATAGATGAGTTTTCAATGTTTGAAGATTGGATGGAACGTTATGAATATATTATTGAATTAGGAAAATCGTTGCCTTTAATTGAAGACACCTATAAAATAGATGAAAATTTAATAATCGGTTGCCAATCAAAAGTTTGGTTACATTCTGAAATTAAAAATGATAAAATTGAATTTACAGCCGATAGTGACGCCATATTAACAAAGGGAATTGTAGCACTTTTATTACGTGTTTTCAACCATCAAAACCCAAAGGATATTTTAGATACAGACCTATATTTTGTTGATGAAATTGGCTTAAAAGAACACCTTTCACCAACAAGAGCAAATGGACTTGTTTCCATGATTAAGCAAATTAAATTATACGCCTTGGCTTTTCAATCGAAATTAAGTTAATAATTGTATATTTGTCCTTATTTAGAATGAATATAAAGAAAGGTTTTAATCATGAATAGTACTAGAGTTGAGGAATTGGGAGATAAAATTGTTGAAGTATTAAAAACAATTTACGACCCAGAAATTCCAGTTGATATATTTGAATTAGGTTTAATTTACGACGTTTTTGTTAGTGAACATAATGATGTAAAAATATTAATGACACTTACATCTCCAAATTGTCCTGTGGCAGAGACATTGCCCGTAGAGATTGAAGAAAAGGTAAAAACTTTAGAAGAAGTAAAAAATGCTGAAGTTGAAATTACTTTTGACCCAATGTGGACACAAGATATGATGAGTGAAGAAGCTAAACTTGAATTAGGTTTTTTATAAATGAGTTCAGAAATTGTAAATAGAGTTGCAAATAGCAAATTAAAAACAATAGACCTTGAGGATTTTTATCCAGAAGGACACAGAACTACTATAGATATAAAACAATGGTTATTTCATGAATTAATTTTGAAAGAAACCGACTTTCGTGGATTTTTAAAAAACCACGATTGGAGCCAATATAAAAATCATTTTGTAGCTTTAAAATGTTCGGCCGATGCTATTATTCCATCTTGGGCTTACATGTTAATTACAACCTACATATCTCCCTTTGCAAAAAAGGTAATTGTAGGAGAATTAAACGAACTCGAAACCTGTATTTACCAAGAAATTATATCAAATTTTACAATAGAAGAGTTTAAAGATAAACCTGTTATTATTAAAGGCTGCTCTAACAAACCAATTCCACAAACAGCATACACAATGTTAGTGGAAAAGTTACAACCCATTGCAAAATCAATTATGTTTGGAGAAGCTTGCTCTTCTGTTCCTCTATTTAAAAACAACTAAGTTTTTTTTTACAATGAAAAGAATATTTTTAGCAATACTATTCCTATTAAACATAACTTTTTCATTTTCACAGCAAAAAAAACAACCTCCAAAAGAAGGTTGGAATTCAAAGGGTAAAGTTTCTTTTTTATTCAATCAATCGGCATTTTCAAACTGGGTTGCTCGAGGCGAAAACACGCTCGCCGGTAATTTAGCAATCAATTATAATTTTGATTATAATAAAGGTAAATTAAAATGGAAAAACAACATTTTAACTTCTTATGGAGTAACAAAAAGTAAAAACACAGATTTCGAAAAGAAAACCGATGATAGGTTAGAGTTTAACTCATTATTTGGTTTAAATGCCGATAATGACTGGTATTACTCAATTTTATTTAATTTTAAAACTCAATTTACAAAAGGCTTTAAATACAGCAAAGATTCTAACGGTAAAGAAATTAGAACCGAATATACCAATTTCTTTTCGCCCGCAACTTTTTTATTGGGTCCGGGGATGCTTTGGGAAAAAACCGATAACTTTAAGTTTAATATTGCTCCCGCAACCACTAAACTAGTAATTGTAAACAGAAGTTTTACCCTTCCAAAAAACGCATATTTTGGAGTTGAAGAAGGTAAAAACACACGTATAGAATTAGGTTTTAACGCTTCAGGAAGATGGAAAATAGATTTAATGGAAAATGTTAAAATGGAACAACTATTAAATTTATATGCCAATTATCTCGAAGACCCCGAAAATATTGATATTGACTACACCATGAATATTAGTATGAAAATTAACAGCCATCTTTCTACAAACTTAATTTTTCAAACAATTTATGATGATAATGCTTTTGAAGGATTTCAGGTAAGAGAAGTTTTTGGAATAAGTTTTAACTACGGTTTTTAATTATTTATGTGACTTTTTTGCAGAAAACAAGTCTAATATGTATATTTTTGATTTAAATTAAAAAACCTAAATTATGAAAAGAATTATTTTATTACTTGTTTTAGTATGTGCAACTACTATAAGTAAAGCACAAACATTGGAAGAATTAAAAGCAGAACAAGCTCCTAAAAAAGCTAAAATTGCAGAATTACAAGCAGAAGTTAATGCTATTCAAAGTAAAATAAATGCAATTCCAGGTTGGAAAAAAGGTGCATTTGGAACTATTGGAGGTAGCATTTCTGAATTTAGCAACTGGTACGGACAAGGAACTCCAAACAATGCTTCAGGAAATATTGGGGTAACTGTAAATGCTTTTGCAAATAACCTTCAAGAAAAGTTTTTTTGGAGAAATTCAGCAAATATAAATTTAGGATGGGTTAAGTTAGATGATAAAGACTTGCCTGAAAGTGAGCAAAAAGGATTTCAAGAAGCAACAGATGTGTTTAGTATTACATCTTTATATGGTAGAAAATTAAGTGAGAAATTTGCCATTTCAACATTAGGAGAATACAGAACAACAATTTTAAATAACTTTAATGATCCTGGTTACTTAGATTTAGGGGTTGGTTCTACTTGGACACCTATAAAAGATCTTATTGTTGTAACTCATCCATTAAATTACAATTTTGTTTTTAGCAAAGGAGAAACAGTTTTTGAATCTTCTCTTGGGGCAAAAATAGTTGCTGATTATTCTAAACAATTAGGAGCTGTAAAGTTTAAAACAAACTTCTCTACATTTCAAAGTTATAAAAGTTCAGATTATTCTAACTGGACTTGGATAAACTCTTTCGGATATACATTATGGAAAGGTATTGGTGTTGGTTTTGACTTAGGTTTAAGAAAAAACAAACAAGAAGCTTTAAACTATGGTCTTAAAGATGATACTTCTTTAACTTTCGATACAGTTGATAACAAATTACAAACATACTGGGTATTTGGTTTAAGCTATTCTCTTTAAAAAACACAACTAAATAACGCATAAAAAAAACTCAAACTTTAAAAGTTTGAGTTTTTTTAATTAATGTTCAAATAGTTATTTAATAACAATGCGCATTGAGTAATCTTTGTTTATTTTTCCAGGATTCTCAATTTTTTTCCAATTTAAATTCTCACGAATAAAGTTTATAACTTCTCTGTCTCTAGAACCAACTTTTTTCACTACTATTTCTCCATCTGTATTGAATGTAAAAGTTACCATTACCTCAACTTGATTTTGAATAGAAGCATCTGAAGCTTGAACTAATTCAACAACTTGTTTTTTAATTTCATCTTTTGAAACATCTAAGTTAAAAGTACCTGCAAACAAACTTGATGTTCCTACTAATAATGCTACGATTAATAATTTAAATTTATTCATAATATTTAATTTTTATAATTTATTTTTCTTTGTTTCAACTACTCAAATTTATGACATATTTGAATATATTTTTAAACTTTAAAAAATTTAATTCTTTTTCAATGTTTTTATTGAAATTTAGCATATTATCAATATGAATACGTTTTAGATAGATTTATTCGTAATATTTTAACATTTTTAAGGTTTCTTTTTACATTATCTATAATTTGGAGAGAAGTCATTTGGAGCATTTTTCTGCGTATTTGGGTTAGAAATCAAAATATTATTTGCATTTGAAGCTATTTCCCACTCACTAATTGTAAAAATATTATTAGGGTTATTTATGTCCAATTTTCGTTTGGCTTGTCCATCTGTATATTCCCAATTTGTTCCATTTCCATCTTCGCCTATAACTCCAAAAATATCGACTCGTGTTTCAGTATTATCTACCAATTCATAAACATCATCTCCATTTCCAGAAATATAATTACTTTCAATAGTTGGAATTATTGAAAAAACATCATCAAAATCCGTATTAGCAATAATTACAAAACCACCAACAGGAATAATAATTCCGTTTAATTCAATAGGAGTTCCCGAAACAGTAGTTGCTCCATTTATATATTTATTCAATTTCCAACCAGTTAAATTAACCGCAGTTTCCCCAGCATTGTACAATTCTACAAACCTTGATGAGACACTATTTTTGGGATCGGCAATTTCCGTAATCATTATTTTAGTTTCAATAATTGGGCAAACCTCATAGTCGTTTTCAAAATTAACATCGTTTAGAGTTCTAATTTCCAACATATTTGATAATACACCTACAATATTTCCATGACCTTCAGGAAATAACGTATTTGCAAATTCTGCATCACCATTGGTAAAAACTGCCACCTTATTAAATTCATTACAAGTTTCTAGTGTTCTAGTACCATCATCATTTCCACTAAAATAAGTAAATGCTTTTCCTAATTCATTTTCTACTAACTGAACATTTAAGATATTTACTAAAGTATTTTTATAGGTTCCATTTTGAATATCACTTATTTCTATATTTTTTGGAACAATATCAAAATTTTCATTTGTATTAAAAACAACATTGTGCACTTGATCTTCTTCAATTTCAGTTAAACCCGTTCCCTTTGCCTCTCCAATTGTTAAAAATCCATCTTCCTCATTCATATAAAGTTTATTTAACTTAACATAAACTTTATCTCCAATTTTAAAATGCTCAAAAATAGCTTCCTGCTCAATTAAAAGTTGAATTCCGGCAGTAGGATTCTCAATGGCATCTTGCAGTACTAAACGCTCTTTAAAATTCCCTTCTTCATCACTAGAAATAACAAATCCTTCAATTATATAATTATTGTTTACACCAAATTCTACTCTATTACCTTTATATAGCTCTCTAACTTCAGCAATTGAAATAGTTGGCTCTAATGCATTGGTATATGTACACCTTGCTTCTGTAAAACTAACATCCTCAACATTTCTTAAGTACAATTGAATATCGTCATAATAATTTCCTAAAACGGCAATTATACTACCCTTTCCTTCTGGCAATAACTGATTTTTAAAATCGGCAAAACCACTATTTCTAATAAAAACCTCACTACCAAGTTTACAATCGCTTGAGAAATTTTCCAACACTCTATTAACTGTTTCTGTATTATCAATGTTTGCATAGGATTGTCCCAATTCGTTTTGTTTAAATTGTACATCTTTAATTTCGACCAACATTTCCAACATACTTTCATCTATCTCATCAATAGTTATTACTTTAGGAACAATTTCCGCAACTTCACACGAACGCACAATAAAATCATTTAACTCCGTAGATGGAATTCTACCTAATTCACCATTTAAAGCCTTACCAATTTGGATACTTCCAAAGCTATAACCAACTGCCAATCCTTTTAATTTTACATAAATTTTTCTACCAACATTATACTTGGTATACAAGTCGGTTTCATCTATTGATATTTTTATAGCTGAAGTTGGATTTTCGGGTTTATCTTGAATGGAAATTGATTTGTAGATATTACCTGTTTCATCACTTGAAACAACATACCCACTAATAACAACATCCTTATCAATGGGAGTTGCGCCCCCAAAAGTGTACAATTCTTTTGCTTGTGCAATGGTGCTTGTTGCCGTTATATCTGGCTCGTCGCAACCAACTTTTGGAGTTGAAAATTCGTTATCTTTAACACAAGCCATTAAAAAACTAAAGGCAACTAATGTTTGTACGGTTATTTTTAAAGTTTTATAAAAATTCATAGCATTATTTTTAAAATCTTATATATAAATTTAAATAGTAGGAAGTATCATTTCCATACCAATATTTTGGGCCAAAAATTGGCTTTTCTAATTGTTTATCTTGTTTTAATTCGGGGTAGTTAGCATTTCTCGATTGCTCAAAACCACCGGTTTTAAACACTTCACCAAGTACATTATTAACGCCTACAAAAACACCTAAATAAGCGTCATTTATTTTCCATGACTTTCCACCAACTAAGTTTACTAAAAATGCATCTTCAAACTTTTCTTGTTTTAGTAAATTATCTATTTGATTTTGATTTACCTCAACACCTGTTTCATCATCAACAAAAGGAACCCCATCGGCATCTAAATAAAAATTATCGGTTCGCAATAATGGAGAAATATCCAAGTAGTTATGTGAAAGTAAGTTTGCATTTGCCTGAAACCACCAATAATTTGGATCGCGATATTCAAAACCTAAAGAATAGGCTCTTTGTGGTGTTCCAGAAATACGGTAATCTTTTAAATAAGCCACTCCAAAATCACTACTTTCATCAATAAAACTTTCCGACTGCAAAAATAATTGTGGATTATTATCATAGGTATATTGCCCTACAGAGCCTGCGGCAATAAACTTTACCGCTGGCGTAAATTGATATTCGGCACTTAATTCAACTCCTATATTTCTTTTATCAACTCCTGTTATAATTTCGTTCACAAAATCGGCTTGATCGCCCAATAAACCTTCAGCAAAAAAGAACGATGTTTCAATAGCATCACTAAATTTGGTGTAATAAGCTGTTAATCTGGATTGAATTTTTGGAGATCTAAATATATAATTAACGTCACCTGTTACTACTTTTTCACTGGTTAAATTTGGCGTTATATTATTATTAACTCTTGAATTTGAAAATGTATTTCTAATAGTTGGTGCATTAGAAACATAGGCTGCATTTATATTAACCAAATGTCGTCCTGTTATTTTATAGGTTAAACCTCCTTTTGCACTAACATCTAAAAATGTTTGTTTTTCACCTTTACCAAATGAATTATTTGCATACGTTCCATTTTTAAACAAACCATCTCTTTGATAACTCGTGTTTTTAAGATTTAGCCCAACAAAATAATCTAACTTTTTTTCACTGAATTGCAATTGTGCAAAAGCGCTTGCAATAGTTGCTAAAACCGTATAATTATATTGAAACGTATCTCCAACACCAACACTATTATTTGGGTTATTTAAATTATTCTGTTGCGCATCTCCTATGGCATATTGATCTAAATCTATAAAACTAGTACCTCCCAACAAATCCAACATATTCCCATAATTTTCAGATGTTAAATTTTTAAATGAAACTCCTGCATTTAAATTTAAATTTCCATTTAAATTAGCGGTTAATAACGAATTCAAATTTAGCTGCGTATCATCTACCCTGTCTTCATAAACATAATAATGTGCGTTTTCACTTTCGCTATTTATTTGATATAATTCACTCCAATTTAATTGCCCATTTTTTAAAAATTCTTGTTCTGATAAATAAGCATTTGCATAATCTAAATTATCCTCAAACCTTAAAAAGCTACTCGGTAAGTATTTCCAATATGTTGGATCTGGATTTGGAGCATTAAAATAGCCTAATCTACTATTTCCAATATGTCCAAATTGATACGATAAAGTTGTTTGTAAAGAAACTTTATCTTTCTCAAAAAAATGACTTAACATAACAATTGGCTCAAAAATCTCCTTCATTCTAGAATTTCTTTTTTCGCCTTCTTGATTTCCCCAATACGAATTGTATTTATAACCTCTTAAGCTATAAACTTCTTCAGTATTTGGCGATGATTTTCCTCTTCTATTAAATGAAGTTAATGCTGTTATATTTAAACTATGGTTTTCGTTTAATATCTTTTCAGCCGAAATATATGCTGCCCAAGAATTGTAAGTTGTTCCTTCAAAATAGCCATTTTGCGCAGCTCTTCTGGAGCCTGAAACTACGTACGACCAATTATTATTGAGTATTCCACTTCCATAAGTTGCCATTACTCTACTTGTATAACTTCTATTGGTTGAAGACAAAGACACTTTTGTTCCTTTTTGATATTCGGAAGCTCTCGTTTTAAAATTAGTAGTTCCTAAAATTCCTCCAAAAGCTGTTTCGGAAGGTTGAATTCCATTTGAAAATTGCTGATTTCTTAAAGCATCATTTAATCCGCCCCAATTGCTCCATTGCGGTCGGCCATCATACAATTTATTCATTTCAACTCCATTAATAGAAACCGTTCCATAACTAGAATCGTAACCACGAACTTTAAACCAAGCCTGACTAAAATTAAACGCGGCAGCTTTTAAATAAGCATCTCTCGAAGATTGAAATAAACCTGCAATATAATCGGAATTCTGATTTTCGTTATCCAACAAATCTTCATCCGAAATTGAAATTAAACTTGCTTCTTCAAACTCAAATTTTAACGGTGTTAAATAAATAAGTCCTAAATCTAACTCTTTATTACTATTTAAATGAACGGGTATTTTTTGAGTTTCATATCCATTTAAAAATAGTAAAATCTCGTACTTTCCAATTGGAACAGCATCCAATTTAAATTTACCATTTTCGTTGGTAAAAACCATTTTCGAAAGTGTTTCAAGTTTTATTTCAACACCTTTTAATGGCTTATTTAATCTTATTTCTTGAATTTCTCCTACAACGGAAGTAGTAATTTGCGCATGTGAGTTATTTCCATAGAGGATGCACAAAAAACTTAAAATAATAAGCTTTTTCATTCAATTTTTTTTTCAAATTAACAAAATTTTATGGAAAATTAAAAATCAAAAATATTCTTGGCTCAAAGATTGTTAGTACATTTACTCACATTAAATATTTTTTTATGAAAAGAATTTTATCACTCCTTTTTGTTTTTTTATTAGTTTCAAATTACGCCATTAGTCAGCAAGATTATTCCATTAGAACCATTGCTTTTTACAATTTGGAAAATCTTTTTGATACGGTAGATGACCCAGAAAAAAATGATGAAGCCAGCCCAATAATGGGAATTTCAGAAAATCGAGAAGAAATTTACCAAAACAAGCTAAAAAATATGGCCAAAGTACTTTCGGAAATAGGTGTAAAAGACACTAAAAAAACAGCCGAAATTATTGGTGTGGTTGAAGTTGAAAATAGAAAAGTACTTGAAGATTTAATTGCAACCGAAAAATTAAAAAATGAAAATTATCAAATAATTCATTACGATTCGCCCGATTTAAGAGGAATAGATGTTGCTTTACTTTATAAAGAAAGTGCTTTTAGACCAACGCACCACGAAACTTTTGAGCTAAAACTATGGGATGAAAAAGGAATGCGAATTTTTACCAGAGATCAATTATTGGTTTCGGGATATTTAGATGATGAATTAATTCATATTATTGTTAATCACTGGCCATCGCGTCGTGGAGGTGAAGAAAAAAGTCGCAGTAAAAGAGAAAAAGCTGCCTTTTTAAACACCCAAATTATTGAAAAAATAAAACTTTCGGATCCCAATCCTAAAGTTATTATTATGGGCGATTTAAATGACGACCCAACAAATACAAGTTTAAAAAAAGTGTTAAAAACTAAAGCTAAAAAAGCAAAAGTAAAAAAAGGTGATATTTACAACCCAATGGAAGATATGTTTAGACGTGGACAAAATACATTGGTGTACAGAGACAACATAAATCTTTTCGATCAAATTCTTTTTACCTCGCCGTTATTAACTACCAAAAAAGAATTTTCGACCTATAAAATGTATAAAGTTGGTGTTTTTAATCCGCAATATTTAACAACTCAAAAGGGAAAATACAAAGGATATCCACATAGAAGTTTTGCTGGCAGCAAGTTTATAAATGGTTATAGCGATCATTATCCGGTTTATATGTACTTAATTCGAGAGCCAAAGAAGTAAGTTTATATCTTAATTAAAATAATTTATATTTGGTTTTACTAAACTGCTAACTATGTTTAAAAATTATTTTTTTATTGTTTTGTTAACTTTTACAATTCTCAATGTAACTGTACTAAATGCACAATCGCAACAGGAAATTGAAATTAAAGGAAAAATTGTTGACAAAGATTTAAACGAACCTATAGAATATGCAACTGTTATAGTTGTAGATGGCGCTACAAATAAACCAATAAAAGGAACTACTTCAGCCGAAAATGGTAGTTTTAAAATTATTTCAACTACTTCAAATTTTTATATTGAAATAGATTTTATTGGTTACAAAAAAAATCAAATTAAAGATTTTCAGTTAAAAGGAAACACTTTAAACTTACAAACCATTTATCTTGAACAAGATTCTGAAAGTTTAGAAGAAGTTACTGTTGTTGGAACAAAATCCACCACCGAATTTAAACTAGATAAACGCGTATTTAATGTAGGAAGTGATTTGTCTTCTTCGGGAGCCAGTGCTTTAGAAGTATTAAATAATGTACCATCTGTTAATGTAGATATTGAAGGTAAAATTAGCTTGCGTGGTAGCCAAGGTGTACAAATTTTAATAAACGGAAAACCTTCGGTGCTTGCAAGTGGCGATGGTAATAATGCTTTGGGAACCATAACTGCCGAAATGATAAATAAAATTGAGGTAATTACAAATCCTTCGGCTAAATATGAAGCATCTGGTACATCAGGAATTTTAAATATTGTATTAAAAAAAGACCAAAAGAAAGGATTAAATGGTTCGGCTACTTTAAATGTTGGAACACCAGATACGCATAGTTTTGGACTTAGTATAAACCGCAGAACCGAAAAACTAAATATTTTTAGTCAAATTGGTGTAGGAAAAAGAACCTTTCCAAGAGATGGAGAAACCATCAATCAAAATTACGCCAATAACACCTTGCTAAGAAGTGATAGTTATAACGAAATGCACGAAAAGTTTTATAATCTTTTATTGGGTTCCGATTTCTTTCTTAATAAAAACAGTGTAATTACCCTTTCGGTAAATTATGCGTTTGAAAAAGAAGACACACCTGGAAATAACAAATACACTCGTTTTGATGCTAACAATGTAATTACCGACGAATGGAATAGAGAAGAATTAACCTTAGCCGATAACCCAAAATGGCAATACGAATTGCAATTTAAAAAGGATTTCGACGACCACGAAGATCACAGTTTATTGTTTTCGGCAATGGGATCATCATTTAAAAAAGATTCGGAAGCCGACTTTACAGATGTTGTAAGTTTTGGTACAAACGAGCAAAATAACCAAGACAAAAATATTACCGATTTTGGTAGAGTGCAATACACCTTTAAATTAGATTACACACTTCCATTTTCTGAAAAATATACCTTAGAAACAGGTGCTCAATATTTAATACAAGATGTTTTTAACGATTATGAAGTACAAAATTTCTCAAACAATGTTTGGGTAAGCGATCCTAATTTAACCAATGTATTTAATTACGATCAAAATGTGTTGGGTGTTTATGCAACCACAAGTTTTGAAGGCGAACAATGGGGTTTAAAATTGGGTGCGCGATTAGAAAATACCGATTTAGAAACCTTGTTAGAAACCACCAACGAAAAACGCTCACAAAACTATACAAACCTTTTTCCAAGTGTACATACTTCTTACAAAATTAATGAAGCACTTTCTTTTCAGGCCGGATTTTCAAAACGAATTAACAGACCAAGTTTATGGAATTTAAATCCGTTTACTGTAATTAGAGATAATTTTAATATTTCAAATGGAAATCCAGATTTACAACCCGAATTTACCGATTCGTATGAGCTAACAAGTATTATTAAACTAAATGCAATTTCGTTAAATTTTGGAACCTATTTTAGACGCACAACCGATGTTATTGAAAGTGTTATTAGTTACGAAAATGGTGTAAGCATTAGAAAACCTTTAAATATTGGAACTAACAATACCACAGGTTTAGAATTTAACGGAAAATACAATCCGGCAAAATGGGTTACAATAAGTTTAGATGCCAATTTTAACTTGTTTAAAAGAACCGGAAGTTTTGAAGGAAATTCGTTCGATTTTAATGGAGATCTTTGGTCGTCTAAATTAAATTCTAAGTTTAAATTACCCGCAGGAATTGACATTGAGTTTACTGGAAATTACAGATCGCCTTTTAAAAGTGTTTTAGAACAACGAGCAGAAGAAATTTTTGCCAATGTCGGAATTAGAAAAAAAATATTTAAAGGAAAAGCCATTGTAAATTTAAGTGTACAAGATATTTTTGAATCGCGCAAATTTGCATATACAACTACACAACCAACTTATTACTTAAGCAGAACAAGCCAAAGAGGACGTTTTGTAACTTTAGGTTTAAGTTATGGCTTTGGAAAAGGAGAAGCTATGGAGTTCTCGGGACAACGACGACGCATGTAATTAAATTTACCTAAAATAAGCTTTTACAATCTTATATTTTTATTACATTTGAACAGTAAAAATTGCTTTACAAACAACTTGATAAATAAAAACTATAAAAGCGTTTTTTATCCCTTAATTTAATTGGGATAAACGCATTTAGTGTTTACATATAATAGCGTTGTATGCAATTTATGATTCAATGTATATTGAAGTTATTTAATAGAAAATAAAAAACTAAAGAATAAACACAAAGTATGGTATACCTAAACCCTTAAAAACCATATGCTAAACAGTTATTATTATTATTGTCTAACAAAACTCAATTATGAGTAATTCAAATAAATGTTTAATTTAAATTAAAAAAAGAATGATTAAAAAATCAATGAAAATGATGACAATTGTATTTGCATCATCAATGTTATTATCTTCTTGCTACTCTTATACAAGTGTTGTAGGAGATGGAGCAAAAGGAAATTCGCAAACAACTCAATGGAATCATTATGTTGTATATGGGTTAGCTCCTGTTGGCGTTTCTAATTCAAAACAAATGGCTAATGGTGCAAAAGACTACACCGTTACCACCAGACAATCGTTTGTTAACGGATTAGTTTCTGCATTAACATTTGGAATTTATACTCCAACAACTACAACAGTAACAAAATAGTTATTGAATAAAGAAGAAAGGCAATTTAACTGTTGCCTTTCTTCTTAATATACTAAAAATGAAAAAATCAACTTTTTACATATCAACTATAATTTCTTTAGTATTATTAGTTAACATTATTAATATAATAACTAACGATTTTGAAAGATTAACTGAATACGGATATGGATATTTAATTGGAAAAATTATTCTTTTTGTAATATTTTTATCACTAGCCCTTTTAACCAAAAAGTATATTTCAAAAAAGAAAGAAACAAAATAAAAGCACCGTTTTAAACAAGTGACATCATAAAATGTTTAATTTGGTAAAACAGAGTGTTTTTATAAACAAAATAATATTAAATTTGAAATAGCACAAACGACTAACGTTCTACAAGCGATTTGCTATGTCCGTAAAATCTCCGATTTTCCAGTCGTACAAATCATATAAAACCCGTTGTGCATAATGTGGAAAATAGAGCAAAACATCAAAATTCGAACTAAAAAAGCCAACACACAAACAGCACATTTATTTTTTTCCGAACGCTTCTGCCAACACCTGAAAAAATAAAAGAGCTGTTTTTTTGCCAACGCTCAAGACTAAATTTGTAACTTTGGAACAATGCAAACTACTTTAGAAATAGAAAAAAACAAAGATACTTTACCGAGCAAATTTGCCGATGTACTTGGCGTGAAATACACTTCCACAGTATCTAAAGAACATAAAAAAGGAAAAGGACAATTCTTTACACCAACTACAATTTCCAATTTTATGGGAAATATTGCAACCGAGCCGAATTCTAGAGATATTTCTATACTTGACCCAGGATGCGGAACTGCAATTTTGACTTGTTCACTAATCGAAAAATTAATTGAATTTGATTTAAACTCAATTCAATTAGTTGCATACGAAACTGATATCACTTTAGTTCCTTACACGGAACAATCTTTACAACACTTAAAACAATGGTGTAAAGAAAGAGAAGTGAAATTTAGCTATACACTTTTGACAAGTGATTTTATAGAAGATATGGCAAAATCAATGGAAAATCACATTGAGACTTTTGATTATATAATTTCAAATCCACCATATTTCAAACTTGCAAAAGATGACAAAAGAGTTAAACTTTTACAGAATTTAGTGAAAGGACAACCAAATATTTATTCTTTCTTTTTAGCTGTTTCAGTTAATCTTTTAAAAAATGATGGGGAATTAATATATATCGTACCAAGAAGCTTCGCTTCTGGTCAATATTTCAATTCTTTCAGAGATTATTTTTTCAGCAATATCAATTTAAATTTTATTCACCTTTTTAAATCACGAAGTGAAACTTTTGACAGAGATAGTGTTCTGCAAGAAACTTTAATTTTAAAAGGAAGTAAAGATAATTTAACAGATGTTATTGTATCAACTTCAGAAGGTCTTAAAGATATTCAAGAGCCATTACAAAAGACTTTTGATGTTAGTGATTTAATTAATTTAAACTCTAAAGCAAAAATACTTCATCTACCAACTACAGAATATGAAGAAAATGTAATCCATTTATTCAAATCTTGGAATAACAATTTGATTGACTTTGGTATTCAAATTTCTACTGGACCAGTAGTTTCATTTCGTTCCAGAGAATTTTTATTTGACAATTACCAAAACTCAACCGTTTTTTTAGCACCTTTATATTGGTTACATAACGTTACAAAAATGAAAGCTGAATGGCCAAATTTTGTAACTAACAAAAGCCAATACATAAACAAAACGGAAGTTTCTAAAAAGATGCTTACAGTTAACAAAAACTATGTTTTTTTAAGACGATTTAGTTCTAAAGATGATAAAAGTAGATTAATCGCTTCACCTTATTTTTCAAGATTTAATGATAGCGATTATATTGGAATTGAAAACAAACTGAATTATATATATCGACTTGATGGCGAACTTCAAGAAAACGAAGCTGTTGGAATTTCTGCAATTCTAAACTCTAAAGTTTTTGATACTTATTTTAGAACTTTTAATGGAAATGTAAACGTTAGTGCTACGGAAATACGATTAATGCCATTTCCAACTATTGAAGTCATAAGAGAAGTTGGCTCTACACTTATTGAAGAAAATGATTTTTCTCAAGAAAAAATAAATTCCATTGTTGACCAATGGTTAGAACAAAATATTTTAGCATTAAATGAATAAAATTGAAGAAGCTCAAATTATCCTAAAAGATTTAGGACTACCCAAATCACAGCAAAATGAAATGTCAGCTATTACTCTTTTAGCTCTCTGCAATATTAAAGAAACTGATGATTGGAAAGATGCAAAAAAAATAAGTCTTGGAGTTAGTAAAGGAATAATGAAATTTAGTACTGTATTCTATGATAAAGAGTATGCAGCAAACACAAGAGAAACATTCAGAAGATTTGTTCTTCATCAATTCGTCCAAGCTAGAATTGTAGATTATAATCCTGACATTCCAAATTTACCAGTAAATAGCCCTAGAGCACATTATGGAATTGCAAAAGAAGCTTTGGAAGTAATTAAAACTTTTGGAACAAAAAATTGGAAAGCGAATTCAAAAGAATTCAGAGCATCAATTGGAGATTTATCAAAAAAATATGCTAAAAGAAAGGCTGTAGATAGAGTTCCTGTAACATTACCAAATGGAAAAATTTTAAAACTTTCACCAGGCAAACATAATGAAGTGCAGGCAGCTGTAGTTGAGCAATTTTTACCTGAATTTGCAGAAGGTAGCGAATTACTATATTTAGGCGATACAGAAACAAAAGACCTTTATAATGATAAGGAAACTTTGGCAGAAATTGGAATTCCAATCGACCAACATAGCAAACTTCCAGATGTTGTTCTATATCATCGTGCAAAAAATTGGCTTTATTTAATAGAAGCAGTTACATCTCACGGACCAGTTTCCCCAAAAAGAATACACGAATTAGAAGAATTGCTTGAGAAGTGTGACGCTGGAAAAATTTATGTTACTGCATTTCCTGATTTTACAGAATTTAAAAAATGGTCGAAAAAAATTGCGTGGGAAACAGAAATATGGATTTGCGAAATGCCAAGTCATATGATTCATTTTAATGGCGACCGATTTATGGGACCACGTTAAGCCAACGCTGAAAGCCATACACATTTGTAATTCCCTCAAGCCAACATAACGCCAAAAATTGCAAAAGAGTATATCTTTTCAAACGTTGCAAACAGCACAGAAATAAAATACGAAGCCTTACACCTCATAAACTTAATCACTCTATAATCAACCGCTTACAAAACCCTTTCAAATTTTCTATTCGGTTTTATTTACTAAATTAGTTGCATTAAAAATGCTATTGATAATAAAATATTATTTAATTCCGAAGAATTAAAAGGTTATAAAATGAAAAAGATTATTGAAACAACTCAACTTGAATTTACAAAAAGTAATTTTCTAATAGACTTAATTAAACACAATAATAACAAGTTATATATCGAGATTAAGCAAACTATTAATGAGGATTATAGAAAATCACAATCTATAAAAATAAATCCAACTGTTTTATCTAATCTAATCAAAGTCCTTCAAAATTATCAAACAAAAATCTCAACTAAGTATAATCAAACAAATAATCACATTACTGAAATTGAACAACAGAAAATACAAGAAAGATATTTAAAAGGGGTTCCAATTACTGATTTATCACTTCAATTTGATATAACAACTGAATTGATAGAAATGATTTTAAGAAATAGAGATATAGAAATTGTATCAAATGAACTACCGAAATTAGAACCTCCAAAAAAAAGATATAAAAGATGGAAACGATAAAATATATAATCCTAAAATTTAGAATAAAAATTTCGAAAGTCCAACACCACATAAACTTAATTACCCTATAAACAACCACTTACCAATGATAAAATTCTTTAGAAAAATACGCTACGACCTTATGGAAAAAAATAACGCTGGAAAGTATTTAAAGTATGCTATTGGAGAAATTGTTTTGGTCGTTATTGGAATTTTAATTGCGCTGAGTTTAAATAATTGGAATGAATCAAGGAAAAATGAGATAATTAAACAGCAGTTAATTGATGACTTAATTGTAGAATTACAATCATCGAGGGTTATAATAAATGATGCTATTGCCCTTGGTGATTCTCTAATTGCAGACGGTCAATTGTATTTAAAACATATTGGATCTAAAGAATTGACAATTCAAATAGATTCACTGAAAAAACTTGGAGATTTTATAACATATGGCATTCCTTATGATCTCAATTTACCAATTTATGAAGATTCAAAATCGTCAGGCAGGCTTAGTATGATTAATAATAAGAAAGTACTAATACTTTACGCTGAGATAATGTCTGCCGACATTGGTGGATCCATTCACCGTAAAATTAGTAATGATATGTATTATAATGGTTCTGACTGGGAACTAAGAAAAGAAATAGGATTAAGCGAAATTTTATCTACCCCTAATGAAATGATACCTGAAAGATTTAGATTAACTGAAAAAGAATTTTTGGAAATCCTTGCACGTCCTTCTACGTTTGCCACGTTAAATAATTCTTTACAGATGAAAGTTGTAAGGATTAATTATATGAATAGAATAAGCAATGGAATGACAGAAGTTATTGGATTACTTGAAGAAGAAAAAAAATAATCTTAAGTTATAAAAAATAACAAAAGTACAACAAAGTGAATAATCAATTGCTAGTAATCGCCTACTTCCGAAAATTTTTGCGGGTTTTCTACTTGTAATTTAGTTGCCTAAATGTTAATAAATAGTCTTATTTCATAATCTTTATTACTAATTTTTTAGTAATTTTAAATTTATTGCTAACACCTTGTTTTAGAGGCAATTTAAATGCTTTCCTAAATATTCTACAATTTTTTCAAATTTATTGTACATTATTTTTTCAATTAATGTACAATATTTAGTAATATATAGTACTTAATTTACATCAAACCCCCTCAACTTTTACAATAAACTCCCTAATAAATTACACTATGTATACTTATAGTTAACCACCATTTAATAGCATCTTTTTGTTTTAAAATAAGTTTACACTTATCTTTAAATTTTAAAACACCAATATGACCTATAATTTAACATTTTATAATCAATTTTAACCTTTAGTCATATTTAGGGACAAGACATTATGACCGCGAAAAAGTATCCAACATTCGAAATTTTGTATAACAAAACAAGATTACAATTGTCCCACCTTTGTCTTATATTTTTAATCATTAAAAAATAGGTAAAATGGATACACATAAATTTGGCAAAGAAGGATGGACACCAGACAGCATTGGAAATTTGAATGGTAAAACATTTGTTATAACTGGTACTACCAGCGGAACAGGTTTTGAAGCTGCAAAAATATTACTCTCCAAAGGTGCAAAGGTGGTAATGCTTAATAGAAACTCAAAAAAGGCGGAACACACAGTTAAAACGTTAAAACAGGAACTTGGTAGCCACATAGATGTTTTAGCCATAAAAATGGATTTAGCAGAACAAGCTTCTGTAAAAAAAGCTGCAGAAGAAGTTTTAAAAACAGTTCCTCAAATCGATGCTCTTATTTGTAACGCTGCCATTGCCCAAGTACCAAAACAAACACTTACCGTTGATGGTTGGGAAAGTCAAATGGGAACAAATTACTATGGAAATTTTAAACTTCAAGCTTTATTGTTTCCACTTATTGAAAAATCTAAAGGACGCATTGTAACGGTAGGAAGTTTGGGGTACAATATGGGAATTAAAACCATTAAATTTGATGATATGAATTGGGATAAGGATTACACACCTAATAATGCTTATAGTCAAAGTAAATTAGCTCAAATTATGTGTGTTTACGAATTACAAGATCAATTAAAAAAAGCCGGAAAAACTCATGTAAAAGTGTATGCTTGTCATCCAGGTGCTTCCAGAACATCCTTAATTAAAACCAGTGGTAGTTTAATAACACGCTTTGTTTGGCAATTAATGAAATTATCTCCATTTGTGCAATCTGCTGAAAAAGGTGCGTATCCGCAATTAATGTGTGCTACAGAACCTAACCTAGATCAGAAAGGTTTTTACGGACCAACAGGAAGAAACAATTGGACAGGTCCAGTTGGTGAACATACCTTAGCTCCGCACGCTAAAGATAAAGCCGTAGCTAAAAGATTGTGGGAACTTTCAGAAAAAGAAACAGGTGCAAAATGGAATTTTTAAAACCAAAGAAATGAATGTAATTATAACAGGCGCTACCGGAATGGTTGGCAAAGGTGTTTTATTAGAAAGTTTAGATAATGATAGAATTAAACAAATTCTCTTAATAAATAGATCTTCAATTGATATTAAACATCCTAAAATTAAAGAAATCATTCATAAAGACTTTACAGATTTTAGTTCAATTAAACACCAATTTAAAGGCTATAATGCTTGTTTTCACTGTATGGGAGTTTCCTCTGCAGGAATAACAAATGAACAATATTATAAATTTACATATACATTTACCGAAGCTCTAGTTAATGCATTGTACGAAACAAACCCAAACTTAACTTTTATTTATGTTTCGGGAGAAGGTACGGACAGCACCGAAAAAAGTAAAATTATGTGGGCAAGAGTAAAAGGTAAAACAGAAAACTTAATTTTTAATAAAGGTTTTAAAGGTGCTTATGCGTTTAGACCAGGAGTTATTTTACCAAAACGTGGCATTAAATCTAAAACTAAATTGTACAATCTATTATATTTAATTACACGCCCTTTATTTCCAATAATGCAAAGAATGAAATCGGTTACTACTACAGAAAAATTGGGAAAAGCGATGCTCGTATTAATAGAAAAACCTCAAAATTTAAAGACTTTAAATGGAAGTGAAATTAATAATGTATTATTGAACTAATTTAAATTATGCAACATTTTAAAACATTATCATCGTATTTAGATTATTTAGGACTTCCACGCCCAGAACATCCAATGTTAAGTGTATTTAACTCAAAGGGTGATGGTTTTTTGCCTTGTCCAAGAGAAAGTTCACCACCAATTACAAATGATTGCTATTCCATTAGTTTAAAAAAGTTTGTGGAAGGAAACTTAAACTACGGACGAACAACTTATGATTTTACCAATGGCGCACTCATTTTTATTGCTCCAAGACAAGTATTACAATGGGATAATAGCGTAGTTTTTGAGCAAAAAGGTTTCTCAATAAATTTTCATGAAGATTTTTTAAAGGGAA
Source organism: uncultured Lutibacter sp. (assembly GCF_947495725.1). Classification (GTDB taxonomy): domain Bacteria; phylum Bacteroidota; class Bacteroidia; order Flavobacteriales; family Flavobacteriaceae; genus Lutibacter. The sequence continues at coordinate 481,282 of NZ_CANLZZ010000001.1, forward strand.
CAGAATTAGCACAACAAATAAAAAAATTCGGTTTCTTTTCTTATTCAACTAATGAAGCATTGCACCTTTCGCCAAAGGAAGAAAAGCAAATAGAAGCAATTGTAGAAAATATTGAAATTGAATATCAAAACAATCAAGATGCGTTTAGTAAAGAAATTATTATTTCTCAATTAAATACGCTCTTAAAATATGCCAATCGTTTTTATGAAAGACAGTTTTTAAATAGAAAAGAACTTTCTAACAATTTATTAGAACAGTTTAATCATCATTTAAGCGAATATTTTGAATCGGGACAATTACAAGAAAAAGGCATTCCAAGCATAGAACAAATAGCTGAAAAAATATCAGTTTCTCAACGATACTTAAGTGATACTCTTAAAAAAGAAACAGGTAAAACTTCAACCGAACATTTACATTTGCATTTAATAGATGAAGCAAAGAATATATTGTTACAACCTAATAAAAGCATCTCAGAAGTGGCTTATGAATTAGGGTTCGAATATCCTCCTTATTTTTCAAGATTATTTAAGAAAAAAGAAGGTATAAGTCCAACCGAGTACAGAGAAAAATATAAATTAAATTAAAATGGAACTATTAAAATTAGCTACAGAATGGGCAAAAGCCGAAGTATTTTCAACACGATTCTTTATCATGTTTGCAATACTATTTATAATAGCAAGTTTAGGGTTTTGGCAGTTAGGAAAAACAGATTTGGCAAAAGCATACATCATTCCAACCTTAGTAGCTGGTATATTACTTTTAATAATTGGCAGTGGACTAAACTATACAAATATTCAAAGAGTTAAACAATTTGAAAAAGACTTTACTATTAATGCACCAGCTTTTTATCAGTCCGAAATTGAACGTTCTGAAGGTACTTTAAAAGAATACACAGTTGTATTTAAGGTTATTCCAATATTAATAATTATTGCAGCTTTACTAATTTTATTTATCAATACACCAACTTGGAGAGCCATTAGCATTACTACAATAGCTATGTTAATAGTTATCTTATTAGTTGACGGAACTGCACATGCAAGAATTGATGCTTATTATAAAGAATTGAAATTAGTAGAAATTAAAAAATAACTACACATAACAACGTTAACTAAAATAACACCTAAACATATAACTTTATGCTTACAAATGTCCATCCAAAATTACCAATGCGAAACAAAAGAGTTACCCGAGAATTTTACTTAAGCCAATTAGGTTTTAAAGATTTTGGAAACGTGGACTATGATGGCTATTTGATGTTGGAAAAAGATCAAATTCAAATTCATTTCTTTGAATTTAAAGAACTTAAACCTAAAGAAAATTACGGACAAGTTTATATTAGAACCAACAATATTGATGCATTTTATAAATCATTATTAGAAAATAAAACCAAAATTCACCCTAATGGAACATTGGAAATAAAACCGTGGGGACAAAAAGAATTTTCAATTCTAGATCCAGACAATAACCTGTTGACATTTGGACAAAACATTTAGAAAAAAGCGATCGCACACTAATTACAAAAATTCAGATAAAGGACAACTTTTCATATATATTTTTAATAAATTTACAATGTTTAAATAATTTTATAGAAACTGTAAATAGATTAGTTTTTGAACTTAATAAAACATAATATCAAATTTAAATTTGATAGTTCTCTAGGTATTTTATTTAAATACCATTATGGATTAATTACTATTGAAGATATAAAATCTTCTTGGCTGTATGCTTTTGAAAATAATATAATCCCAAAAGAAAATAAAGGATTTATTTTAGATTTTCGAAATTCGAAATTTAATATAAAACTGAGTGAGCACGCCGAAATAGCAGATTTTTATAAAAATAATTTAGACGTATTTGGAAATTTTAAAATTGCCATAATTACTGATAAGCCTAAAGATATTGTTGTTCCCATTCTTGTTCAATACTTAGATGACGGTTATACCTCGTGCCCGTTTAGTACACCTGAAGCGGCTATTAATTGGATTTTAAGCTAAAAAACAACAAAATACATACCTAATTACTAGGTTATGAGATTCATACTAAAATATTCACAAATTTTATAAGTGCTATTTATTTATTAAATTAGTGGTTGAATAAACTAACTAATCAATCACAAACACCTGTGAAATTAAAACCTGCAACATGAAACATTTAAACCTGCTGTTATCGCTAATAGGCTTATTTTTGGTAATTCTTGTTGGATGCGAGAAAGAAATAAAATTAAAACCTGAATCAAAAACACCAGATTCGGAACTGACAACGCTTATTACAAAACAAGTTGATAGCCTTTATACAGTTTATCAAAAATTTGATTACGATTGGATTGAATTCTATGCCGACAATTATACCGCTATTTATCCAGATGGACCAATTCAACATTTAACCAAAGATTCTCTAAAAGCCCAATGGGAACGGATTTACGCTAAATATGAAGTAAAACTCCTTCACCGTGGAAGACCAACTATCATTCCATCTGAAGATATGGCAATATCTTACAACAGTTTTAATGAAATATTTATTAATAAAGAAAATTTAGATACTATTAAAAATGTTGGCACTTACATTATCAATTGGAAAAGACAACCAGATGACTCTTGGAAAATAGTTTTTGAAACTTTACAAAATCATTAAAAACTAAATACAACGCATTTATAATTATCTGGTTCTATTTTACTTATAAAATATTCACAAATTTTATAAGTGCTATTTATTTACTAAATTAGAAGCATAACCAAAGTTTGGTTGTAATTATAAACTTAACTTCTAAATTTGAAATATTTACTAAAAATAGTATGTATCCTTATACTTTGTTACTCTTGTGACGATGATGATGGTACCGTTTCTGTTGGACTTTTAGCCGAACACCGTGGCGTATACATCAACGATTTTTATACTGGAGGTATTTTAGGTAACAATACCCTTGAAGATAATTTGCTTGCTTGGGTTGACGAAAATGATTTTACAGACATTTACCTATACAATATTGGAGCAGCACTTGGAGACGAACTAGATAATGATTTGCGTTCTTTTGTAAAAAAAGCTCATAACCAAGATCCTTATGTAAGAGTATCTTTTGTTTCTGCTGGATTTGGAGATTCATTTACCGAAATTGAAGAATACCACGATGGCCGAAAAGACAGCAGACCCGATGGTATTGTAAGTGAAATTGAATTTTGGAATGGCAGTATGAATTTTACCGACAATTATGCACCTTGGATAAACAAAGTAAATGATTTAAAATTTACGCCACCTCCTGGCGAAGTTGCACCACTTAATGCAGGTATAACACGTCAATTCTATATTGGCAAAATTAAAGATCCTGGGTTGCCACCAAGCTTAACTATTGCAAAAGAGTTGGTAATGCATCACGACCAAATTTTTTTAACCAATTACCATAGCGATGCTTGGCATTTATCAAACTCAACAGCAGAAAATTCTATTGTGAACAAATTAAATTTATTGGCACAGGCAGGAATGGAACTAAATAAAGAAGTAACTATTGTTATTTTATTTAACGTTTACCAAATGTCGCCATCTCCAGAAATTTGGAATTATTTTTCAACCGCAGGAATGGACAATGAATTCGAAAATGCATTTGTAGAATGGAGCGGTGAATATAATGCAAGCACAGATATTAGTAATAAAGAATTTTTAAACATAAAAGGCTTTGGAATTTATAGGTATAGCGATGCTAAAAATGCAAGACCATAAAAAACTGCTCAATTCTACAAAATAGCAGGTTTCTAAACAAAAAAACTTAAATTTAATATTCAAAAAGCTGTAACAACCAGAAAAAAATTGCAACTAATAACAAAAACCTATTTATGAGAAAGTTACTATTTCTACTGATAATTGTTAGTTCACTAAATAATTTATGGAGTCAAAATAATTATAAAATTGATTCAATTGTTTCGGTAAGCATCCCGGGAGATGCTATAAAAATTGACTCTATTAGCAATAACAAAACTATAATACAATTTCAATCAAAAGTTGAAAACTCTGAATTTATAGTTAAAAAGGAATTCGCTGAAAACGATAGTATTAGTATATATAAATCCAATCTTCCATATGACTTAAAAAGTTTAGAAACGTATTACAAATCTTTAACTAAAACGTATCTCCAAAATTCCCCATTTAAACTTGAATCGGAAAAATTGATAGAAAAAGATAGCTTACAAGCCTATCATTTAACACTTAAAGATTCTTTAAAAGAAAGCACCTACGAAATTGAATATTTCATAGTAAACAATTACATCTATTTATTTGAATGCAAAACAAGTGGAGCATTACAAAATGATGAAAAAACAGCGTTTTTTAATTCTATTAACATAAAGTATGATCAAAAATTAGATCAATTTATGGGGAAAACTGAAGTTGAAAAAACAGCTTTTAACCTTGGGTACAAACTTGGTTATACAATAAAAAAACACCCTTCCTACATTTGGATTTCTTTAGGAGCAATCGCAATTTTAATAATTGGCATTATAGTATTCTTTGTTAGAAAAAAGTAACATTACTAGCTAAACCTTGTAAATTTATGGTTAAATTTGGTTAAGCACAAGGGTCCAACATGCAACCAATTGATTAAAATGAATAAAAACATGGCAAGGTTTATAAAAAAGAAAAAGAAAGAAATTGGTTTAGCACCAGATGCCTTAATTTTTAGAGGACAGAAAAAAACAGATCAAGTTTTATTAAGAGTTATTGATTTTGATGCTAATAATTTAACCGAAGATGATGTTAAAACAGTAAAAGAAATTAGTGAATTTCAACACAAAAATACAGTAACTTGGTTAAATGTTGATGGATTGCACAACACCATAATAATGCAAGAAATAACAACTTCATTTAATCTTGACACCTTGGTTATGGCAGAAGTATTAAATACAGAAGCAAGACCCAGAGTTATTGAATACGATAATTGTACGTTAATAACCTTAAAAATGTTAAGACTAGATGAGCAAACTGGTAAAACACTAGTTGAAAACCTAAGTTTAATACTTTCAAAATCAGTTTTAATTTCTTTTCAAGAACAAAAAGGAGATGTTTTTGAACCTGTAAGAGAAAGGATAAGAAAGCAAAAGAAACGAATTCGTAATGGAGGAATTGATTATTTAACTTTTGCTTTATTAGATATTGTTGTAGATAATTATTTATATGTTATTAGCGTTTTAGGAGAAAAAGTGGAAACCTTAGAAGAAAATCTTTTAATGAATCCAACTGAAAATGTTATTAACGAAATTAACAATTATAAACGAGAGCTTAATTTTTTAAGAAAAAGCATAAAACCAGCTAAAGAAATGATTTTTTCATTAGCAAAAACCGAATCGGATTATATTACAGAAAGCACATATGTTCATTTTAAAGAACTTGAAGACAATATTAGCCAAGCCAATGATGCAACTGATAATTACCGTGAAATATTGTCCGACCAACTTAACATTTATCACACAACAATTAGCAGTAAGTTAAATGACATCATGAAATTCCTCACCGTTTTTTCGGTAATATTTATTCCATTAACATTTATAGCGGGTATTTATGGAACCAACTTTGAATATGTGCCAGAACTTTCCTACAAATACAGTTATTTTATAATGTGGATTGTTATGATTTTAGTTGCAATAGGTATGCTTTTATTTTTCAGAAAGAAAAAATGGTTTTAGAAACAAAAATATAATACATTTTTAATACAAAATTTCAAATGAAACATTTTATGAATATCGATTTTCAAAAGATTTTCAGTGATTATTTCGAACAAATTAGCACACTAATTCCAAATATAATTACCGGAATCTTAATTTTAATTATTGCTATAGCTTTAGGTAAAATAGTTTTTAAAATTATAGTAAAAATTACTCAAAGAAAATGGCAAGATAATATTATCTCTAATTTTTTAGCGCAAGTTATTAAATGGACATTTTACCTTTTTGGAGTAATAATGGCATTAAGCGTAGTTGGCTTTACAGGTTTAGCAAGTACTATTTTTGCCGGAGCTGGGGTAAGTGCCATTGTTTTTGGTTTTGCCTTTAAAGATATTGGCGAAAATTTTTTAGCAGGAATTATTTTAGCATTAAAAAGACCTTTTGAGGTTGGTGATATTATAGAAATACAAGGAGATAAAGGAACTGTAAAAGACCTTGATTTAAGAACTACTCATTTAAGAAGTGCAGAAGGAAAAGACATTTATATTCCAAACTCATCCATTATAAAAAACACTTTAATTAACTATACAAAAGATGGCTTTTTAAGAATAACTTTTATGATTGGTATTGCACCTGAATGCGATATTGATGTAACTCGAAAATTAATTTTAAACTACCTTAAAACCAATAATAACATATTAAAAACACCAACATATAGTGTTATAGTTCAAGAATTAGGTGAATATACAACAAACATCCAAGTGCTATTTTGGATAGATATTCTAACAAATAAAAAATTACCCGATAATTATCTAGGTCACAACATACGAAGTAAAGCAATTACGGATATTAAAAAAATTCTTGATGAAAACCACATCGAAATGCCATCACAGGTTTTAGAGCATAAAATGTACCGCGAAAACAGTTTTAAAATAACAAAAGAACTTTAAACTAACCACAAAGTTTGTGTGGCTAATTTCTTAATTTATAATGTTTCTTAATCTTTAAATGATTATATTAATCAACTAAAAACTTTAAAAGTTTTATTTTCATTTATTAAATTATGAAACAATGAAAAAAACAATTCTTATTTCCGTTTATTTTCTTCTATCGTTTAGTTTTATCTCTCAAACTACAGCACAAAATTTAACAACTATAGAAACAGTTTCCATAAAAAATGAAGTGGAGCATATTTTTAAAAAAATGTTAACCTTTGCAGAAAAACTCGATTACGATGCGCTGAGTTTTGGTGTTGACGATACACAAAAAACAGGATTTATTTCAAATAAAAAATATTACACTAAATACGCTACATTAATTGAAGAATTAAAACCAATTGTTCAAGGAGTTGACAAACAATTTATATCAATTACAAAAAAAAAGACCACCGTATTATCCAATAAAATTGTTTTAATGACAGTTTCTGGAATATCTAAAGCTAATTTATCCGATGGAAGGAAAATAGCTGCTAATTTTCATTGGTCATTTGTATACGAAAAAATTAACAACCAATGGAAAGTTATACATTCTCATCAATCCCAAGGAATTTAGTATAAAAAAATTACGTTAAAACAAAGGATATAATTGATGAAAACCATCCATTTCGTACTTCATAAAACCTGAACAAAACAATTATTAAACCTTTAATAAAAGGAAGCAACAATTAAAAATAAATTAGTCTCAAGCACAATTGCTTATTAAAAAAGAAAAGAAAAGTGTTATTTTTGTAAAAAATTAAAAACATTGGCAATGATAACAAAGGAAAGTTGCATTTGAAATTCTGCAATTTTTCTTCAAGAATTTATTGAGAAAATAATCGACCCCATGATTACACCCGAAAAAAATAGTAATGAAAAAGAAAGATTAATTGATTTAAAATCCTATTCAATCTTAGATACGCTTCCCGAATCAGATTATGATAATTTAACTGCTATAGCCGCAGAAATATGTGGAACCAAAATTTCATTAGTTAGTTTAATTGACGAAAAACGTCAATGGTTTAAATCTCACCACGGAATAAATGCTAGTGAAACTCCCAGAGAATATGCATTTTGTGGACACGCAATAAATGATCAAAACAATGTGCTAATAGTTCAGGATGCTAGAAAGGATATTCGTTTTCACGACAATCCATTAGTTACTCAAGAACCATTTGTTATATTTTACGCAGGAGTTCCATTAATTAGCGATAATGGACATCCACTAGGAACTTTGTGCGTAATAGACAACAAACCTAAATTACTAAGTCAAAGCCAAATACAATCCTTATCTGCGCTTGCAAGTCAGGTTACTAATTTATTAAAACTTAGAAAAAGTAAAAATGTTTTAGAAAAAACCTTAACTAAGTTACAAGAAAAAAATAAGGAATTAGAACGTTTTGCTTACATAGCAGCACATGACCTTAAATCTCCGTTAATTGGTATTTCAAGTATGGCCGATCTACTCTCAAAAAACTATACCGAAAAACTAGATCATAATGGTCAAAGAATGTTAGAATTAATCCAAAGTTCATCAAACAAGTTAAATAATTTAATAGATGGATTATTAAAATACACTAAAAGCGATAATATTTTAAAAGAAGTTAAATCTAACATCAATCTAGAAGATTTAAAAAGAGATATTTTAGGTCTTTTTAATTATGAAAATGAACTTAGTTTTGAGTTAGAATCTTCACATGCTGAAATAGAAACAAATAGAGCTGCTCTTGAGCAAATATTAATTAATCTCATTGCAAACGCCATTAAATATAATGACAAAAAACATGTTGAAATTAAAGTCAATATTTCATCATCTGATACTCACTATAAATTTTCAGTACAAGACAATGGACCAGGAATAGCACCTCAAGACCAAGAAAAGATTTTTGATATTTTCGAAGTATTAAATAACAAAGACAAATATGGCAATCCTGGCAATGGTATTGGATTGGCAACTGTTAAGAAAATTATAGAAAAAAGTGGCGGTTCTATTCATATAGAATCCACTGTTGGAAAAGGCTCAATATTTATTTTCAACCTTAAAAAATAAACCTCTACAAACATCTATAAAATTGAAAAAGTTACATCTAAAATGATTTTCTCAACTGTAAAATCATAACTATATTTACTACTTATTAAAATGTTAACCATAATGAATGTAAAAAATAGCCTACTTGCACTTTTAATTTCAATTTTATTTACAACTGGATTGAATGCACAAAAAATTGAAGGTCAACTAAAAAAATGGCACAAAGTGACTTTGGTTTTTGAAGGTCCGGAATGTTCTGAAAACGATGAGTTTAATCCTTTTTTTAATTATCGACTCGATGTAGTTTTTAAGCACAAAGCATCTAATAAAACTTATAAAATTCCTGGCTATTTTGCTGCTGATGGAAATGCCGGACAAACGTCTGCAACCTCTGGAAACAAATGGAAAGTACATTTTTCACCTGACGAAATTGGAGAGTGGACTTATAAAGTAAAATTTATAAAAGGTAAATGGGCTGCTATTAGAAACCGAGTTAAAGGAGAACCTTCTGGAGAATTTATGGACGGAAAAGAAGGATTATTAAACATAAAACCCACGGATAAAAAAGGAAATGATTTTAGAGCTCGAGGAAGATTGCAGTACGATGGAACTCCTTACTTAAAATTAGCAGAAAAAGGAGAAGTTTTTTATAAATGTGGATCTGATGCTCCTGAAAATTTTCTCTCATATTATGCTTTTGATGGAGATTTTGCAACCGATGGGCACAAAGATAATTTGGTAAAAAAATGGTCGGCTCATCTAAGAGACTGGAATGAAAATGATCCAACCTGGAAAGAAGGTAAAGGAAAAGAAATTATTGGAGCCGTAAATTATTTAGCCTCAAAAGGAATGAATGCAGTTTCTTTTTTAACTAATAATATTGCAGGTGACGACCAAAATGTGTTTCCATACACAAATTACACAACCTACGACAGATTTGATTGCTCTAAACTAGATCAATGGGAAATAGTATTTGAACATGCTCAAAAATTAGGAATATTTTTACATTTTAAAACATTAGAATATGAAAACCAAGGATTGTTAGACGCCGGTGCCGTAGGTGGGTTAACAAAATTGTATTACCGAGAATTAATTGCTCGCTTTGGACATCATTTAGCTTTAAACTGGAATTTATGTGAAGAAATTGGCGATTGGGGAAATTTTAATAAGCAACCAACAATGCCAATGGATGTTATGCAACGCAGAGCTCTCTCTGAATATATTTATAATACAGATGCATATCATCATCATATGGTTATTCATAATGGTAATTGGTTCACTCCTTTGTATGGAGATAAATCAAAATTAACAGGGGCATCTCTTCAAACAAATAAAGCAGACTTTAGTAATGTTCATGGCCAAGTTATAAACATTCTTGCAGATGCAAAAAAAACCGGAAAAGTATGGGCAGTTGCTTGCGACGAACCAGGAGATGCACAACACTCTTTAATTCCAGATGAAGAAGATCCTGAGCATTTTAATGCCCGAACAAATGGTCTTTGGGGAGCAATGCTTGCAGGTGCTTGGGGAACAGAGTGGTATTTTGGTTATAAACATGCACATTCTGATTTAACTTGTGAAGATTACCGATCGAGAGATAAGTTTTGGGAAATGGGTAAAATTTGTATCGATTTCTTTTCAGAAAACAAATTACCAGTAGACAAAATGACGAGTAATGATGCTCTTCTTTCTTCTAAAAATGATTATTGCTTTTCATTAAATGGAGATACCTATGCCATTTTATTAAAAAAAGGAGGAGAAACTACATTAGATCTAGAAGAAAACAACGAAAAATACTCCGTAAAATGGTATAATCCACGCAAAGGTGGAGAATTACAATTTGGAAAAACAAAATTTATTCAAGGAGGTGGAAAACAATCTTTAGGATTTCCTCCTTCTGAAAAAGATAAAGATTGGGTAGTTTTAGTTCAAAAAAAATAGATATATCTATTTATAACCTTATAATTATCTCTAATTCTTGGCTTATAACTATTTGCTAAGAATTAGGGATAAAGTTTTTTTCTAGATGCTCTACAAGGTTTAAATGCCTTTTAAAATTCATCCATCTAATAAGAATTAGCATTATTAAGGCTGTTAGTGCATAAAATAATATTATATAATCCCATGATTTCATGATGTCTTTTAATTGCCCTAACAATCCTGCTCCAGTTGCCCTTCCTAAATTACTTATAGCCATAAAAAGTGTAAATTGAGTTGCAGAAATCCTTTTCCAACTTAATTCCATTGCTGCCGCAAATATGGCAATTGTTAAAAAAGTATATAACATATAATATCCAATAAAAAAACCTGGTATAAATGCTTGATTATTCCAATATCCCTTAAAAACAACCATTGTTATTATCAAACAAATTAATAGAATTAAATAAACAGACATCATACGAACTTTTCCAAAAAAATCTACCAAAGCACCTCCAACAAACATTCCTAAAATTCCTGAACTTATATTAGCAATTGCCATTATTTGCGAATAATAATCATTAGTCCAACCAATCTTCTGAATAGTAAAAACCGGTAATAATGAGTCCATTAAACCGTTTCCTATTGAATTTATAAATACTGCAACACCCATTAATAAACTGGTTGGTAAAACAAATACTTTAAACAAACTTTTAAATATTACTCCCCAACTTTTTAATTGTAATTTACTTGCGTATTTTGAAACCGTTCCTTTTGTCCATGGTAATAGTTTTTCTCCTCTATGCTCTTTAAAATAAAATGGAATTAAAATAATAAACATTACTACAATTGATAAAGCTATAACAGCAATATTAAATCCATAATTATTTATAATCCATGTACTGGCAATTAAAGATAAAGATGTTCCTATTGTTTTGGAACCCCACATTAACCCATTTGCACGTGCCTGCTCATTTATAGGAACAATATCAATAGCCATTCCATCCACTGCAACATCCTGAAAAGCACCAAAAAAACTGATAAAAAAACCTGCAATCATAAGTTGATTAAGATTATTTAAAGGATCAACAATAAATGCTGCACTAAAAAAACTAACAATTAAACCTAACTGACCAAAAAGTACCCAAGGTCTTTTTCTTCCCATGGGTAAATAAGTAAACCTATCCATTAAAGGTGCAACAAGTATCTTAAAACTCCACGGAATACCAATTACAGCAACAAAGCTCCCTATTTCCGCGGGACTTTTACCATTAATTGCCATCCAAGCAGGAATACCAAAAAAAGTCAACCCTTCGGGAATTCCTTGAGCAACGTATAAAGATGAAAAACTAAAATACCTTAAAAGAGCATTTTCAGAAAGTATGGGTGATTTATTTATTTTAAATGTTTTACTTTTTTTCCATAGTTGTTGAATGTTAAATAAGATCTTTCTCATTAGAATTTAATTAATTGGAAGCTAATTTTGGCACAACAAAAATGTCTTGCATAATGCAATAATGTTGTATTCTTAAAAAAATGGAGTTAGTTATAATAAATACATGAAGATTCCATGTATTTAAGATGAAAGGATCAGTTAGTAGGTAACCAAATATAACAATAAATTTTTATAGTTGATTTTAGGTGTGTTTAAATTGGGTTAATACATTTTTGTACTTAATAAATTGAAGTGTTGCTTAATTATTAACCATTTGAATACTAAAATCTATTACTATGAGCAAGATTAAAAAATTTAATCTTCAAGTATATCTATTGAATTTTCAAATAAAATTCCGCCTTTATACATGTCTTTTAATACAGGTCTAATTTGTTTTCCTAAGTCCGTTAAACTATACTCAACACGTGGAGGAACTTCAGGAAAAACCGTTCTGTTAATTAAACTATCAGACTCTAATTCCTTAAGTTGTTTGGTCATCATTCTTTCACTAATATCAGGAATCAACTTTACCAATTCATTATATCGTTTATTCCCTTGATAAAGATGTAAAATTATGGTTCCTTTCCTTTTTCCTTTAATGGTATTTATAAAGGTATCTATTGGACAGTAACTTTTTTTCATATTTTTTTTCCTTAAAAGACCTATTAAACATACAAAACTGCACAAAATGTTCGTTGGTGCATTATTAGTACGCTCTTGTTTAATGGATTATTTTCAGCGAACTTTGCACAAAAATAATCAAAAGAAACTTAATATACGATGGATAACAAAACTACATTTAAAGCCTTTAGAGTTGAAGAACAAGAAGGAAACTTTAGTTCTGCAATTAAAGAAATACCATTTAAACCTTTAGATGACAACCAATTACTAATTAAAGTAAAATATAGCTCTTTAAATTATAAAGATGCTTTATCTGCAAGTGGAAATAAGGGTGTAACAAGAAACTACCCTCACACACCTGGAATTGATGCTGTTGGAACTATTGTTGAATCAAAATCAACAAAATTTAATGTAAATGAAGAAGTAATTGTTACTAGTTATGATTTAGGAATGAATACTGATGGTGGTTTTGGTGAATATATTCAAGTTCCTGCGGATTGGGCTGTTAAATTACCCCAAAACCTTTCAATGAAAGAAGCAATGATTATTGGAACTGCAGGATTAACAGCAGGAATGTCGGTTTTAAGACTTACAGAGTTAATTAAGCCTACAGATGGACAAATAATAGTTTCTGGGGCAACGGGAGGTGTTGGAGCATTAAGTGTCTCTATTCTTAGTAAATTAGGGTACAACGTTGTTGCTATAACCGGAAAAGAAGCTGAAAAAGACTATTTAACAAAACTTGGAGCTTCAGAAATACTATTACGTAAAGATTTTGAAGTTGTTGAAAAACGACCTATGCTTAGATCAAATTATGCAGGAGCAATTGATACAGTTGGAGGTGTTATTTTAGACAATATTATAAAATCTACAAATCCAATGGGTGTTGTTACGTGTTGTGGAAATGTGGCTTCTCCAAAATTAGATTTAACCGTATTTCCATTTATTTTAAGAGGAATTACTTTAATTGGTATTGATTCTCAAAATTATCCTATGAATTATCGAGAAGTTGTTTGGAATAAATTAGCTAACGAATGGAAACCAACTAATTTAAATGAAACCTGCACTGAAATTGGTTTTAATGAATTACCTGAAAAAATTGAGTTAATGCTACAAGGAAAATTAAAAGGTAGAACTGTTTTAAATTTAACTAAGTAAAAATTCTTCAATTTTATAAAAACAAAAAAAACGGTTTATAGCAATGCTATAAACCGTTTTTTTTGTATAAGATATATTTTTAATTATCTTCTAACTTCCAGGTTCTTACCCAATCAATTTTCATTGTATTAATTGAATTATCCGATAAATCGCTTTTAGGAGGTAAGCCACCAAGCCACTTTGCTTCGTTTGTCCACAAATCAAAAATTATTTCCAAATCTCTTGTAAACTCTCTTTCTGTATAAGTATTGCCATCTCTATGTTCTCCTACAACAACACTTCCAGCAGGTTCTCCATCTAAATAAAATTGAATATTTTTAGCATCTTTCCACCAAACACCAAACGTATGGTAATCTTCATTCCAATTAACATTTTTAAGTGGATTTGCATCTGATAATCCGCTTCTATTAAAATTATCTTCATGTCTAATTTCTCCAGGAGTTTTATTAGAGTCTGCTTGAAAATACTGAGAGTTCATTTGTGATGGATAATCAGCTGCTTCTGTACAACCACATGAAGGTTTCGAATTATTTTCAATAATATCAATCTCATCTCTATTATCTGAATCTCCATTATTCAACCAATAGGTATTATAAGCCGAAATATGAGCCGCTTTTATACTAGCTTCCGTGTACATTGGGTAGCTTATTCTGGTTTTAGAATGAATTCTAGCTGTTTGAAACCATCTATCTTCTGGGTTATTTTCATTTAAAGTGGCCTTTATCCACAAATTTCCATCAGTTACTCCCGAATTACTGCTTGCAGTTGTCATAAAAACAGGAACTCCATAATTCCAAACAGATTTTTTCCATTTATTGGTATTCCACGAATCAAATTCGTCAGACATACTTTCTAATTTAACCCATTTCTTTCCACTTGGAGTTGTATTATTTATGGAAACAAATGAAGGGTTATTTGGGTCTATATTATTAAAATCTTCTGCGGTTGGACCGTCATCTACAGCATTTACAGTAATAGTTACAGTTGCACTATCTGTATCACCATCTTTGTCTGTAATTTTATAGGTAAAACTATCTGTTCCATTAAAATCTGCATTAGGAATATACTCAAATACGCCATCACTTATTTCTGTAACATTTCCATTTACTGGTGAGGTTAATAAACTAAAGTCGTCTGTATCACCTCCATCATCACCAATAGCATCATTTTGTGAAACATTAACTCTATTAGCTGTTCCTGAAGTGCTATCTTCATCAACAATTAATACATCATCTTTTGCGGCTGGGCTATCATCTGTAGCTATTGGATCATTAACCGTTTCAGAATCATCTCCACCACAGCTTCCAAAACCAATGGCTAAAACTAAAAACAATACTGTAACCAATTTTAAATTTATCACTTTTTTCAACATTCTAATATTTTATTTTACCGTACAAATTTAAAAATACAAGCTATTATTTTCTGTAACTATTATCCTTTTTAATAGAACATAAATGTTATTATTTTAAAAATACTTTGAATGATGATGTATAGAGAAACCAAATAAAACAACTTTATTTATTCACAAAATTGGTTTATAAAAACCATTTTAATACTTTAACCCATTGAAATTCAACCAAAAAACAACAAAAATGAATAAACTAGACAATCAAATCAATTATGTTGAGTTTAAAGCTAAAAACCTAGAAGAGATAAAGAGATTCTATACAAAAATCTTCAATTGGACTTTTACTGATTATGGTCCCACATACACTGCATTTTCAGAAAGCGGACTGTTAGGTGGTTTTGAAAAAAATGATGGTGATATTGTTAACGGTGCATTGATTGTTTTATACCATGAAGATCTTAATTTTATTAAAAACAAAATTTTACAATACGACGGAATAATTACTAAAGATATTTTTTCTTTCCCGGGAGGAAGAAGGTTTCATTTTAAAGATCCATCGGGAAATGAACTTGCAATTTGGTCTGATAAATAAAAAGTATTTATTCTTCTTGAATATCTTTTAATAATAATTGAATTGAAGTATTTCCATTCCAGGTATTTTCATCTAAACAAAAAGCTGCTTTAAATGAATTCCCTTGTTTTGTAAGCTCTTGTTTATCACCCAAACCAAAACCTATTGCGTTGTAAGTTTGTTGATTTACACCATCAATAATATTCAATTTTAAATGTGTTTCATCGGCTCCAACTTTTTTGCCATAACCATTATCTCTTAATCCTAAAGCCGCAAAAACAGGTTTCATATTTTGAGGACCAAATGGAGCTAATTGATTTAAAATTCTATAAAATTTAGGTGTAATTTCCGATAGATTTATCTCCGCATCAATGCCAATTTCGGGAGTTCGCAATTCTTCTGGTAAAGTTGCTTTCACAACCTCTTCAAATTTCGCTTTAAATTTTGGATAATTTTCTTCTGTTAAGGTTAAACCAGCTGCGTATTTATGACCTCCAAATTGTTCAATAAATTCAGAACACTGTTCCAAAGCATTGTACACATCAAAACCTTTTACAGAACGCGCAGATGCGGCTAATTTATCGCCACTTTTAGTAAACACCAATGTTGGTTTGTAATAGGTTTCTATAAGTCGAGAAGCCACAATACCAATAACACCTTTATGCCAATTTTCGTTATACACAACAGTTGCATAATTTTGTTGTTCATTGTGCTCTTCAATTTGTTGTAACGCCTCAATAGTTATGGATTTATCTAAATCTTTTCGTTCGTTATTATTATTTTCAATTTCAGAAGCAAATTTTACCGCCGAATCAAAATCGAGTTCCGTCAACAATTCAACGGCATAATTTCCATGCTTAATTCTTCCTGCAGCATTAATACGTGGAGCAATAATAAATACAACATCGGTAATAGTTAATTCCTTTTTATTAACCTGATGAATCATTGCTTTTATTCCATTTCGTGGTTGTTGATTTATAACTTGCAATCCAAAATAGGCCAAAATTCTATTTTCGCCAGTAATTGGAACAATATCTGCCGCTATGGCGGTAGCTACCAAATCTAAATATTGAATTAAATCATCAATAGTTTGATTGCGTTTTTCTGCCAACGCCTGAATTAATTTAAATCCAACTCCACAACCGCAAAGTTCCTTGTATGGATAGTTACAATCTTCACGTTTTGGGTCTAAAACAGCAACTGCTTTTGGAATTTCACTTCCAGGTCTATGATGATCACAAATAATAAAATCGATGCCTTTTTTTGTTGCATATTCAACCTTATCAATGGCTTTAATTCCGCAGTCTAAGGCAATTATTAGTGAAATGTCGTTGTCTTCGGCATAATCAATTCCGGCATATGAAACCCCATAACCTTCTGCATAACGATCGGGAATATAAGTTGCAATATTAGGTTGTAATGTTTTTAAATAGGACGAGAGTAACGAAACCGAAGTGGTTCCGTCCACATCATAATCTCCATATACTAAAATATGCTCCCCATTGCTAATTGCTTTTTCAATTCGATTAACAGCTTTATCCATATCCTTCATTAAATATGGATTGTGCAAATTGGTTAAACTAGGTCGAAAAAATGCTTTTGCTTGTTCAAAATTTTCAATTCCACGTTGCACTAATAACTTGGCCAATGTAAAATCGATTCCTAATTCTTTTGCGAGATTTGTAGTAATTTGAGGATCAGTTTCTGGTTTTAATTTCCAACGCATTTCATAACTTTTTCTCAAAAATAGGTAAAATTTTAAACACAAAAATAATTTGTGTTGTATGATTTTAAATCAAATGATACACTTCTAGAAACAGAAATCCAAACGAATATTTTTGGATTTCTGTTTTATAATGAATAAAAAAGTAAACAACTAGTACCTATTGCTCTATGTAAATAATTTCTGTAGTAACATCGGCAAACTTCCTAAACATTTCCATTACACCACAATAACGCTCAACAGAAAGGTTTATGGCTTTTTCAATTTTATCCTTTTTAAAATCAGTTCCATAAAAGCGATAAATTACTTGAACTTTATCGTAATACTTTGGGTGCTCTTCAGTTAAATTAGCAACAACTTCAATTTTAAAATCATCTACTTCAGCTCTCATTTTTTTTAATAAAGAAGCAACATCCATTGCCGAGCAACCTGCCAAAGATGTTAACATCATAGCTTTAGGACGTAATCCTTTGCCTTGACCTCCTACTTCTTCCGCAGCATCAATCATTACACTTCCTTCAGGAGCAACCGATTCAAAAAGCATTTGTCCTTTCCAACTTAACTCTATCTTATTTGTCATATTTTTCTAGTTTTTATGAAAACAAATTTAAAAGAAATTTTATCCATGAGCAGTAACAATTTTTACAAAATGAAATATTGCTAAATAGCGCCTTATAAAAGAATTAAAATATTATAAATATTGAGTATCTTTAGTATAGATATTATTAATCATGGAACAATTAAATCAATTCTTTCAAAGTTTCAAAGTTTCCGAACAAAATGCATTTCTTTTGGTTGTATTGCAATTTGCACTTTGGGCTTGCCTTATTTTATTTTTCTCTTGGATTATAAAAAAAAGCATCACTAAAAAAATTACCGATAATCCTACACGATACCGAATAAAAAAAATAATTAGTTTGGTAAGTTATGCTCTTATTATTTTATTAGTTGTTATTTCTTTTACAGGAAAAGTTCAATATTTTACGGTTTCAATTGGGTTAATTAGTGCTGGAATTGCCTTTACCTTACAAGAAGTAATTTTAAGTACTGCAGGTTGGTTTGCCATTTTTAGCACAAATATTTACAAACCTGGAGATCGTATTGAATTAAACGGAGTTAAAGGCGATGTTATTGATGTAGGAATTACCAAAACAACTCTAATGGAAATTGGTGAATGGGTAAATAGCGACAATTACAGCGGACGAATTGTTCAAATAAGCAATTCATTTATTTTTAAAGGTAGCGTGCATAATTATTCAACCGATTTTCCTTTTGTTTGGGATGAAATAAACCTTCCAATAAAATATAATTCAGATATTGTTTTAACAAAACAACTAATTTTAGATGTTGCTGAAAATTCTTTAGCAACCTATGCCCAATTCGCAAAAAAACATTGGCAACATATGGTGCAAAAATATATGATTGAAGACGCTATTATTAAACCAACACTTACTTTAAAATTAACCGATAATTGGATTGAATTTAACTTACGCTACATTGTAGATTACAAAAAAAGAAGACTCACAAAAAATGAGTTGTTTTCACAAATATATGAGAGAATAAATAACACCAATGGCAAGGTAGAATTAGCTTCAGCTACTTTTGAAGTGGTTGGCTTTCCAAATCTAAACATTAACAATAAAATTAATACCTAAACAATTTTATATCATTTCAATAATTAGTATATTCGATAACTTCTTAAAAATTGTGAAATTATGTTAGAATTTTTCGACAGAATGTCGACTCTTGAACAAACCTATTGGGTAATTGCTCTCATTGCATCTGCAATATTCTTAGTTATTTTTGTTTTAACTTTTATTGGAGGAGGCGACACCGACATGGAAGCCGATGCCAGTAATTTTGAAGCTGATGATGGAGGAGTTGGATTTCAATTTTTCACCTTCAAGGGTTTTATAGGTTTTTTTACAATTTTTGGATGGAGCGGAATAACTTGTATTGATAATGGTTTATCTACTTCGGCTACATTAATTATCTCCTTTGTTGCAGGTTTGGCTATGATGATCTTAACTTCATTACTATTCTATATGATGCATAAAATGGCCGAATCGGGAACTTTAAAAATGAAAAATGCTATTGGAGTTATTTGTGAAGTTTACCTACCTATTGGAGCTAACCGCTCTAAAATGGGAAAAGTTCAAATAAAAGTGCAAGGAAGCTTACGCGAATTAGAAGCTATTACCGATGAAGATGAGGATTTAAAAACAGGCGCTATGGTAAAAGTTACCGAAATTATTAGTGCCGAAATATTATTAGTTGAAAAAATTTAAATAAAAAAACCTATGAATTTAGTAACATTATTACCCTTACAATCCGGAATTACGGGTGTTTATTTAACCGCAGCTGCCATTTTTATACCTGTGGTTTTCTTATTTGCTATGATAAGAAGATACAAACGTTGTCCTTCAGATAGAATTTTAGTTGTTTACGGAAAAACAGGCGGAGGAAAATCGGCCAAATGTATTCATGGTGGAGCCTCTTTTATTTTTCCTATTTTTCAAGATTATGAATTTTTGGATTTAACTCCAATGTCTATTGAAGTAAATTTAACTAATGCTTTAAGTAAACAAAATATTCGTGTAAATGTACCTTCTAGATTTACCATTGGTATTTCTACAGAACCAAGTGTTATGCAAAATGCTGCAGAGCGTTTATTAGGTTTAAGTCTAGATGCTGTTCAAGATTTAGCTCAAGAAATTATTTTTGGTCAATTACGTTTAGTAGTTGCCTCAATGGATATAGAAGAAATTAACTCGGATAGAGATCAATTTTTGTCGCACATTACGCATAGTGTTGAAGCCGAATTAAAAAAAGTTGGTTTAAAATTAATCAACGTAAATATTACAGATATCCATGATGAATCTGGATATATTGAAGCTTTAGGAAAAGAAGCTGCAGCAAAAGCAATTAACGAAGCAAAAGTAACTGTAGCTCAAAAGGATAGAGATGGTGCTATTGGAGCGGCAAATGCAGTTCAAGATCAACGTGTACAGGTAGCTGCTGCAAATGCAAAAGCTGTGGAAGGTGAAAATACTGCTAAAATTCAAATAGCAAACTCAGATGCCGACAGAAGATCGCGCGAAGCGGAAGCTGAAAGAATTGCAAATGCATCGGAAAAAGTACAAGCTGCAAAAGCCTTAGAAGAAGCCTATGCTGCTGAAAAAATTGCCGAAGATGCAAGAGCAAAACGAAAAGAAGCCGAGCAAGGGGCCGATATAATTGTACCTGCTCAAATTGATAAACGCAAAATTGAAATTGATGCAGAGGCAGAAGCTGAACAAATTAGACGAATTGCAAAAGGTGAAGCCGATGCAATCTTCATGAAAAAAGAAGCTGAAGCAAAAGGTATTTTTGAAATTTTAACAAAACAAGCCAAAGGTTTAGATCAAATTGTAAAAGCAGCAGGAGACGATGCGCAAAATGCAGCATTGTTATTAATTGCAGACAAACTACCAGAATTGGTTAAAACACAAGCTGAAGCCATTAAAAATATTAAAATTGATAAAGTTACTGTTTGGGAAAATGGTGGAGGAAAAGATGGTAAAACATCAACTTCAAACTTTATTTCTGGAATGTACAAAGCCGTTCCGCCATTACAAGAAATGTTTAATATGGCTGGTATGGAATTGCCAAATTATTTAAAAGGTAAAGACATTGAAGATGTAACTTCTGAGGAAGAGACGGCTTCAAAAAAGAACTCCAATTCTGAAGAAAAAGAATCATAAACTGTAATTTATTATAATTACAAAGTAAAGAATCTTTACTTCGTTCGTAATATTTTCTAACTTCAATAAAAGATATGAGTTTTGGTGGACATGTAAATGATATGGTTAATAGAGTAAAGCAAAATGCAGCTCTAAAAAATGCCCGACGAAAAAAATTTAAAGGTGGTAATGATTATTCTAAAATTGAGTACGAAAAAACAAGCTATGATTTTCCTGAAATGACTTCAGAAGAATTTAAAAAATTTAAAAACAATTTAATAGAAGAGGCTAAACAAGAGCAAAAAAAAAGAACGCTATTTATACTATTTGCAATTGTACTTCCAATAATTGTTGGATTTACCATATTTTTACTCTTTTAAAATTATCACTCTTATCATTTATTATGGAAACAAAACATAATTACTTTATGTCCAAAGCTATTGAATTGGCTAAAAAAGGTGTTGATTCTAATGCTGGAGGTCCATTTGGAGCTGTTGTTGTAAAAAACGGTGAAATAATTGCTGAAGGATATAACAAAGTTACTTCAAACAACGATCCAACTGCACACGCTGAAGTGGTAGCAATTAGAAATGCTTGTAAAAAACTTAATTCCTTTCAACTTGAAGATTGTATTATTTATACTTCTTGCGAACCATGTCCAATGTGCTTAGGTGCAATTTATTGGGCACGACCAAAAAAGGTTTATTATGCTTGTACAAGAGATGACGCTTCACATATAAATTTTGATGATCAATTTATTTACAATGAAATTTCGAAAGAAATAAATGGCCGACAAATTCCGTTTATAAATTTAATGCGTAAAGAAGCGTTGACAGTATTTAAAAATTGGACAGATAAAGAGGATAAAACAGTTTACTAAACAATAAAAACATGTCTATTGATAAGGATTTAGATGAATTAATTTCAAATGAAATAATTACCACCGAAACCGCCAATAAAATCAATAATTATTACAAGGCTAAAAAAGGTAACAATGCTAATAAACTTTTTATAGTTTTTGGAATATTAGGCGCCATTTTAGTAGGTTTAGGTATTATTTTAATTCTTGCTCATAACTGGGATAATTTACCTCGAATTGTTAAAACCATATTAGCATTTATTCCGTTGGTTATTGGACAAATTATTTGCGGTTTTGTACTTTTAAAAAAGAATCGAAATACAACTTGGATTGAAAGTTCTTCTGTTTTTCTATTTTTTGCAGTAGGCGCAAGTATCTCATTAATAAGTCAAATTTATAATATACCCGGTAACATAGCGTCGTTTGTTTTAACATGGATGCTACTTTGTCTTCCTATTGTTTATTTATTAAAATCGTCAATAACATCCTTATTATATATTATTGGAATTACCTTTTACGGTTGCAAAATTGGATATTGGGTTTACCCTAGAATTGAATCCTTTAATTTTTGGTTGCTGTTAGCTGCTATTCTCCCTTACTATTATTATTTATATAAAAACAAACCAAAAAGTAACTTTATGTTATTTCACAATTGGCTTATTCCTATAGCTGTGTTAATTACCCTAGGAACCGTTGCCAATAACAATGAAGAAATTATGTTTATTTCATATCTAAGTTTATTAGGTGTTTTTTATCAAATAGGAAATTCAAACTTTTTTCAACAACAAAAATTTCGAAATAACAGCTATTTAATTCTGGGTGCATTGGTAACAATTGGGCTTTTATTATCACTTAGTTTTAGTTGGTATTGGAATGATTTACAAGTACATGAATTTCAATTTAATGAACTTAGAGATTATTCCGAACTAATATCGGCCATACTATTTTTTATAATTTCTTTCGTAATTTTAATACAGCAATTCAAAAAAGAATTATTAGTAAAAAGCACTTTTGTTGAATATGTTTTTATTGTGTTTACACTTGCTTTTTTTATTGGCTTAAAATTTCATTTTTCGAGTATAATTATTAACTGTATTATTTTTATAATCGGGATATTAACCATAAAAAGAGGAGAACGAAAAAATCATTTAGGAATTTTAAATTTTGGATTAATAATAATTACATCGCTTGTTATTTCTCGTTTTTTTGATACCGATTTAAGTTTTATAATTAGAGGTCTCCTTTTTGTTTCAGTTGGAACTGGATTCTTTATTACCAACTATTGGATGCTTAAAAAAAGAAAAGAAAATGAAAACTAAAAAAATAGTACTTATTCTATTTATTGCTGTGGTAATTGCACAATTATTTGTTCCTGCCAAAATGATTTTGAATAACGAAGACATTTTAAATACCGGCAAAATTTATAAATTTAAAACTGCACCTATTGATCCTTCAGATCCGTTTAGAGGAAAATATATAAACCTTAATTTTGAAGAAAATAGATTCAATTATAAGAAAGAAAATAATTGGGTTAGAAATGAAGATATTTTTGTTGTAATTAATACAAACAAAGATGGATTTGCAACTATTACAAACGTGGTAAAAGAAAAACCGCTAAATAATAATGTGGATTTTATTGAAGCCAAAGTTCAATACATCTATACAAATGAAAACGACACACATATAACAATTAAATACCCTTTTGATCGATTTTATATGGAAGAATCCAAAGCTAAAAATGCCGAGGATGCTTACAGAGAATATTTAAAAGATAAAAATAATATTACGTACGCATTGGTTGCAATTAAAAATGGACAAACCGTTTTAAAAGATGTTTTTATCAACGAAAAAAATATGAAAACAATTGTAGAAGAAATTATAAACGAAAATAATTAATTACTTTTTAAGTTTAATTACTTCAATTATATTTACAGAAATTTAAAACTACAACTATGATTTCAGTAAATGAATATTTCAATGCAACAGTAAAATCTTTAGGTTATAATTCAAGTAAAGGAAAATCTACAATTGGTGTTATGGAAGAAGGCGAATACGAATTTGGCACATCAAGTCACGAAACAATGACCGTAATTGAAGGCGAACTCATTGCTCAATTACCAAATACTACCGATTGGAAATCGTTTAAATCTGGGGCATCTTTTGAAGTTGAAGCTAATACTTCCTTTAAAGTAAAGTCTGTTGGGCAAACTTCATACCTATGTACTTATAAATAAAAAATGACGTACTTAAATTGTATTCCTTTAATTAAAGATGTTAAAAATATTCAATTTTATTTTTTGTTAATTTTTGGGTTTATAATTTCAAATAATACATTAGCACAAACCGGAACGGCTCCTGAAGTAACCGCTCAAGGAGACCAAATATACTGTCCACAATCTCAAATTAATATTGTTACAGACTTTAATATTACCAATGGCGCTGATGAAATTGAAGCTATTTATGTACAAATTTCTGAAGGTTTTATAAGGGGTGAGGATAAATTAATATTTAATAATCCTAGTTTACATCCAAATATTTCGGCTTCAACATTTAACAGCTCTACTGGTAAATTAGTGTTAAAATGGATAGGTACTGGCGGCACAAATTATGCGGATTTAATTGCAGCTACAAAAGATGTTGTTTTCGAAAATAGTAATGCTCAACCATCAGGTACTAGAACTTTCTCAATTACTATAGATGAAAAAAACTATTTACCATCTACCGGCCATTATTATGAATATGTACCTTCACTTGGAATTACTTGGACGTCTGCTAGAGATGAAGCCGAGTTAAAAAATTATTATGGTCTTAAGGGGTATTTAGCTACAATTACATCAGCCGAAGAAGCACAATTAACCGGTGAACAAGCAGCAGGTGCTGGTTGGATTGGTGGTAGTGATGCCGAAACCGAAAATATTTGGAAATGGGTAACAGGCCCAGAAGCTGGTAAAACGTTTTGGTTTGGATTAGGAAATGGAACAACCGTTGGAACCGATATTCCTTTTGCCTTTTGGAATTCATCAAATAACGAACCTAATCAATTTGGAAATGAAGATTATGCTCATATTACAGCTCCAAATATTGGACTTAGAGGTAGCTGGAATGACTTAACAAATGTTGGAGGAAGTTCAGGAGATTATCAACCAAAAGGTTATATAGTTGAATATGGAGGTTTGCCAGGTGATCCAATATTAAAATTATCTGATTATACAAAACTAACCATACCTTCCATTATTACTTCAGAAGGTAATGAACATTGCGGAGAAGGATCAGTTGAGCTAAAAGCCAGCGCAGATTTGGGTGATATTTTATGGTTTGATACCGAAACAAGTACAATTCCATTAGCAACAGGAACTAATTTTACAACACCAAAAATATCTACTACCAAAACTTATTATGCTTTGGCCTCTGCAAATGGATGTGTAACCGGAAAAAGAACACCTGTAGTTGCAACTATAAAACAAATTCCAACAATAACTGCAATTTCAAATAAGTCTGTTTGTAATAGCGGATCGGCTGAATTAACAGCTATAGCTTCCTCAGGAGAAATAAATTGGTACAGTTCGTTAACTGGTGGTAGTTCTCTTAAAAAAGGACCTTCTTTTTCAACTCCAGTATTAAACACCACAACAACTTATTATGTTGATGCAACCAACAATGGTTGTACCACAACTTCAAGAACACCTATTACTTTAACAGTTATTCATATTAATGCACCAACAACAACTTTAACTACTCAATCTTTTTGTACTTCCGAAAATGCTATAATTAGCAATTTAACAATTACTGGAAACTCTATTAAATGGTATGATAGTTCAACTAGTACTTTTGCACTGAATAACAATGAACCTTTAAAAAACAACACCAGCTATTTTGCTTCTCAAACTGTTAATGGTTGTGAAAGTGTTAACCGATTAGAAATAAAGGTAATTTTATACGAAACTCCTGAGCCTTCAAATTCCATTGAAAAAATAGGGCTTTGTGATTCGAATTTATTTGGAAATGATACCGATGGAATTGAGCTTTTTGATTTAACACAAAGAGTGCCTTCTATATTAAACGGTAAAAATGCGTCTAATTTTAATATTCAATATTTTTCCGATGCAGGTTTAATTAATGAAATTACAAATCCTACAAGTTATAAAAACACAACAATTGGGAGTGCTCAAACAATTTATTTCAAAATTGAAAACAAAGGATTAATAAAATGTAATGCTACAGGTTCATTTGAAATTGAAGTATATCCTCTACCCGTTTTAAAAGTTACAGAAGTTACTTTAGAACAATGTGATAATGATGATAATAATGATGGTTTCAGTGTTTTCAATTTAAATGAGGCCAATGAATTAATTTCAAAAAATTACCAAAACGAGATCTTTGAATTTTATAAAGATTCTGCATATTCAGATAAAATTGAAGATCCCAAAGCATATGAAAATCCGAGTGTCATTAATAGTGTTGTTTATGTAAAAATTAAAACTTTAAATGATTGCGAGCGATTTGCTAAAATTAATTTAAAAGTGGGTGCCACTCAAATTCCAAGCGACTTTCATTTAGAATATTATTTATGTGAAGATCAACCTTCGAACAATCAGGATGGTAGAACTATATTTAATTTTAGCGATACTGAACAAAAACTAATTGATACCAAACCTGTTTTTTCTAATCAAAAAGTAAGAATCACATACTTTGAAAGTCTAGAGGATGCACTTTCAGAAATTAACCCAATTCCTGATATTTCAAACTATAAAAACACAACACCTTGGCAACAAAAAATTTATGCAAGAATTGATAGCGATGATGTAAATGCTTGTTTAGGTTTAAATCATGTAGCTACCTTATTTGTGGAGCCACTTCCAATAGCAACTCCTGTAACTATTGATAGACAATGTGATGATGATCAAGACGGGTTATTCCCTTTTAATGTTTCAACTATTGAGGAAAGAATAAGAAACGGACAAACTAATATTACAATTAGCTACTTTAATGAAACTGGAAATCCGTTGCCAAGTCCGTTACCAAATCCTTTTTTAACAAAAAGTCAAACAATTACAATTAAAGTAGAGAACAATACTTCAACAATGATTCCTGCTTGTTATGATGAAACTACTTTGCAATTTATTGTAGACGATGCTCCTGAAATTTATCCAGTAACTATTGATGCTTTATGTGATGACGGAGAAGACACAACCGATGGATTTTCAAGTTTTGACACCTCAACAATTGAAACTGATTTATTGGGAAGTCAAACAAATATGCATGTCCTTTATTTTGATGCTGAAAATAACCCACTACCAAGTCCGTTGCCAAATCCCTTTATTACAAAAACACAAGAAGTAACAGTTATTATTGAAAATCCATTAAATACGCAATGCTCAATTTCAACAACCTTAAATTTTGTTGTAAATCCATTACCAAGTTTTGAAGTGTTATCCGAGCAAATATTGTGTTTAAACACACCGCCAACTATTTTAGAAGCTTTAAATCCAAAAGATATTTATACCTACGAATGGTTCAACAGCGGCGGAAATATTGTAGGTAACCAACCTACGTATGCAACTTTTGATGGTGGCTATTTTACAGTTATTGCAACTTCTAATTCGGGTTGCCAATCTTTACCTAAAACAATTTTTGTTGAAAAATCTGATGTGGCAAATATTGATTTAAATGATCTTACCATTGTAGACGATTCGAGGAACAATACTATTACAATTAACGACTCTAATTTAGGTGATGATGATTACGAATATTCTTTAAATAATGAATTTGGCCCATTCCAAAACACTCCATTCTTTGATAATATTCCTGCAGGACTGCATACGTTGTATGTAAGAGATACAGATAATTGTGGAACTGTAGCTCTTGAAGTTTCTATAATTGGATATCCAAAATTTTTTACACCAAACAATGATGGTGTAAATGACACTTGGAACATAATTGGAATTAGTTCCTCATTTTACCCAAGTTCATTACTTAATATTTTTGATCGGTTTGGTAAACTTATTGCTCAAATTAACCCGAACAATCAGGGTTGGGACGGCTTATATAATGGCCAAAAATTACCTTCATCAGATTATTGGTTTACTGTAGAGTTAACCGATAAAACTGGAAAAAACCGTAGTAAAAAAGGTCATTTTAGTTTAATAAGAAGGTAACTATTTTCTAAGTATCACAATTAACAAAAATGCACTCCATTCAATGAAATTTACCTAATTTTGCCGATATGGTTAAGGAAATTCAAATTAGAGTTCAACTTCAAGAGGAAAAACAAGAAGGAATTCTTGAAAAAAAAGCTGCAAAATTTTTAAAAATTGACAGCAATAAAATTACAGCAATAAAAATACTACGTAAATCAATAGACGCGCGTAAAAATCCTATATTTTTTAATTACAAATTAGCTGTTTATATTGGAGAATCAATTCCTGAAACCTCAACTTATACTTTCAATTATAAAGATGTTTCTTCAGCAAAAGAAATTCATATTATTGGCTTTGGACCTGCAGGAATGTATGCTGCGCTGCGCTGTATTGAATTAGGCTTTAAACCAATTGTTTTAGAACGAGGGAAAAATGTACGAGATAGAAGACGCGATTTACGCGCCATTAATCAGTTTCATATTGTAAATGAAGATTCTAATTATTGCTTTGGAGAAGGTGGAGCCGGAACATATTCCGACGGGAAATTATACACCCGAAGTTTAAAACGTGGAGATGTTAGAAGAATTTTTGAAAACCTAGTTTATCACGGAGCAACGGAGCAAATTTTAATAGATGCACATCCACATATTGGAACTAATAAGCTTCCAAAAGTTGTTAAAAATATACGAGAAACCATTTTAAAATATGGAGGTGAAATTCACTTCGAAAGCCGTGTTGTAGATTTTGTTATTAAAGACAATAAACTTAAAGCAATACAATTAATAGATGGAACTGAAATGGCTGTTAATTCGGTTATTTTAGCGACTGGACATTCAGCCAGAGATATTTATTATTTACTAAAAAGAAAAGATATTTCTATTAAATCTAAGTCTTTTGCAATGGGAGTTCGTGTGGAACACCCGCAAGAAATTATAGATTCTATTCAATACCATTGCAAAGGAAAAAGAGATGAATTATTACCTGCTGCTGCTTATAGTTTGGTACATCAGGTATCTGGTAGAGGGGTGTATTCATTTTGTATGTGCCCTGGAGGATTTATTGTTCCTGCTGCTACTGCAAACGGTGAAGTAGTTGTAAATGGAATGTCGCCTTCAAAAAGAAATAACTTCTTTGCAAATTCGGGAATGGTAGTTGAAATTAATGCCGATCAAGATCTTAAAAAGTACGAGAAATTTGGAGAGTTAAAAGGGTTGGAGTTTCAAAAAGATTTGGAAAAATTAGCTTGGGTTACAGGTGGTAAAACACAAACTGCTCCAGCTCAAAGATTAACCGATTTTGTTGAAGGAAAATTATCAAACACCTTAAACCCAACATCATATCAGCCCGGATTAAAATCTGCATCACTACATTCTATTTTACCTAAACAAATTGGAGGTAGATTACGTAAAGGTTTTGCCGAATTTGGAAGAAAAATGAATGGTTATTATACCTCTGAAGCTAATATTATTGGTGTAGAATCCAGAACTTCTTCACCTGTAAATATTCCAAGAAATGAACAATTGGAGCATCCTGAAATTGAAGGACTATATCCTTGTGGAGAAGGTGGAGGTTATGCTGGAGGAATTGTATCTGCTGCTATGGATGGTGAACGCTGTGCTGAAGCTGCAATAAAATCACTTAATGGTTTCTCAATAAAAAATTAAAGGTAAAATTTATCACGGTTATTTTTAATTTAATATTGTTTTAATAACCGCTTTTTCTGGACAAACGGAAAAACAATTTCCACAGTGTAAACAGTTGTCTTGATTTATTTTATAAGGCTCGCCAACAGAAATACAATTTTGCGGACATTTTTCAACACATAAACCACATCCAGTACAATCTTCTGTAATAAAATATCCATAATTTTGAATAGTTTTACCTCCCAATGAAAAACTACCGCGTGTAATTGGCTTTGTTGATAAATCGAAATACGCTCCTTGTCCCTTGTACAAGCAAAATACTTCTAAAGCAGTACGGCTTTCATCCGAAGGATAAATAGTTGCCATATACGGATTCTTTTCAAAAATTTCTTCTAATTTTTCTGAACCAATATTTCTTATTGCGCCAGAAATTGAAATAGATTTTTTATCCATTGTTCCATTTCCAGTAGTTAAGCCACTCAAAGAAACATACGGTTTTTCCATTAACTGCTTATAAAAAGCTTTTCCTTTGGCAGTTAAAAAATAAACCGCATCATCATCGTGCATCATCATATCAATAACTCGTGTACAAGGCAATCCATTCTCGTCAGTTGTAGCAATTACGACTGAATGAATTTCTTCAACTAAAACATCAAGAAAAGCTTTTACATCCATCTCAAATTAATTTTTAAATAAGAAACTTGAAGTTCCTTGTAAGTAAAATGACCATCCAAAGTTAGGATATGCTTCGTTCATCTTATCAATAAATTCTTTTTTTGTTGAAGAAGCTTTTGCTATTTCTTTTAAATCGTTTAAATAATGTATTTTTATTGTAACATCTCCTCTAGTTTCAAAACCTCCGTGCGATGTTAAATACATTTCGTAATTCACTTTTTGATATCTTTTTAACTGCGCTATATAAGCATCTAAAAACTCATAGCTAAAAATCAAAGCGTGTCTATTGTGAGCCAACATATGAGGATGTACACTGTTCAATTCTGGAATGGCAACATCAAAGGCAAAATCTACATTACTCATCTCAAATTTAAAACCTCCAACTTCATTTTCACCTTCTTTTAAATTGGTATACTCTGTAAAAATAGTTTCGTCAAACACTTCACCAAAACGATCTTTTAAACCAATTAATGAAGGAGCACCTAAACCAGTTGTATAATGATCTACAGCGTGTTTCATAGAAAACACATTGAATTTTATCTTATCTGTATTTATAAACTGTGCTCCAATTGGGTGATAAGAAACTATTAAATCTACATTTTTATGTTCTAAACCTGCAATATAATCTACTAACTCTTTGTAATTATCTTTAATTGGAGGGCATTCTAACAATACAGCTTTTCCGTTTTTTTCTAATAAATAAACATATGAATCGAAAAAATCTTTAGTTTCATATGCATGTAATTTAACGTCTCCAAAATTGTACACCCAAACCGTTCCTTTTTTTAGCTGAACTGTTGTGTTACCAACCTCATAGGTACGCATACTTTCTTCTCTAAACATTTCTTTCTTTTTTTCTTGTGCTTCAACCTTTGTACTACTACAAATCATTACTACCACACTTAATAGTGCAAAAACTATTTTTTTCATTATTTATATTGTTTAATTATTGTTGAGTATAAACAACCGAAATTCCTGTTCCTTTTTGAAGTGTCAATCTCATTTTTGTTGGAGTAACTTCAATTACCAAATCATCGCGCCCTAAATCTATATCGCCAATGGTACTTGTGCGCGAAAAGAAAGTACCATTCCAATCCCAAGTTCCTTTTAGCTCTTTTCCATCAAAGTTTCCTTTAATAATTCCGTTTTTTGTAGCAACGGACTTTCCTCCTTTTTCGCCATAATACACATCGGCACATTTTTCTAAATATTCTTCTTTTGAAGTAATTCTGTGCCATTTTTCTTTTACAATTTTATAGGAAGCTATTTTATCTCCAAAAATATAAGGCAAGAACAAGTTGTCTCCATCTATATTAATGTCTGCAGGACCAAAAGGAAATGATCTTAACAACGTTCGTTCATTTTCAGTTAAATAATAAATTTCTTTTACCATTGGAGCACTTACTAAAAATCCATTTTTGTAAGCTACCACTCCGTCTAAAACACCTAATTGATGCCCTGAAGGAATTGCTTTTACTTCTTTAGTTGCAATATTTACTCTGTAAACTGAACCCAAAACATTGGTTGGAGATTGCGGATTCATTTCTTTCCCAAAATCAACTACAATTAAATCTTCATCTTGCACTAAAACTCCATTTGGATGGTGAATTTTAGGAGATTCTAACCAAATTTGTAGCTTATTGTTATTAATTGTGTAAATCTTTCCTCCTGGAACATCAGAAATAAATACTTTTCCTTCTGAAGTAATACTCACATCGTTTAATGAAACTGCTGTTTCTGACTTGATACTTTTAATGATTTCACCTTTTTCAACGTCAATAATTCTAACGAATTTTTGGTCTGCTACATATAGTTTTCCTTGATACATATCAGATCCACAAGGTCCAGATAAATTATCAATCCATTTTTCTTCAATTACTTTTCCTTCTTTACTTACTTTACTTATATAACCAATTTTTCCTTTCTGATTTACATTTGAAACATACAACCATTTGTGAGTTGGTGATGCAAAAATGGATTCTGGCATAGAACTTCCTGAGATTTCCCATCTTTCTACAGCAGAATAAGTTGTATTTAATGTGTTTTCATCATACTCAGTTACCAATTCAATATTGCTTTTAAAATCTCCTACAATAGCTTTATTCAACAATGCTAAGGTTTCTTTTGTATAAGATTGGTTATTATGAACATTGAAAACAGCATTTGAGTTTTTCCAATTCTCATAGATGTAAAATGTATTTTCTTGTCCTTCTACTTCATAAAAATCGAAGAAAATATTCGCCTCTTCTTTTCGAGAATTGCTAACGTGTTTTTCGAGTTGTTTAATTACACGTTCTTTATATTCTTGTTCTACTGTAAACGGAATAAATATAGCTTGTTCGTTTCCTGTTGCAATTAATTCTTTTGAATCTATATGACCCGGATTTGTATCGTTAAGCCTTATAATTTCAGGAACACTCTGTAATGCTTCTTTAAATAATGGAGCTAAAGCCTTACTATGTGGTAAGTTTTTATGCAATTCATAAACTTCTTCGTTTTTCCATTTTGAAAACACATAAAACACATTTGGAATATTGTTATTGGCATATAATTTCATTTCCAAATTACCTTCTTCTTTTAAAGAATTATTAAGGCTATTCACTTGCGCCTTTTTAAATTTTTGAATGAATTCAGGTTTTACAGTGAATTTAACCATTTGCGTTATCGATGTACTTTTTGAAGTACAGCTAAACAATGCTACTACACTAAAAAGAGCTAAAACTAAATTTTTCATTTCTTTATTATTTTATAGTGTTACAACAACTTTACCAACGGTTCTCCCTGCTTCAATCTCGGTATGAGCTTCTCCCATTGCTTCAAAAGGGAACGTTTTATAAATAGTGGGTTTTATGGTTTCATTTTCTAACATTTCTTTTAACGTGTTCATATCCTTACTGTTAGATTGAACTAACATTGAAAAAACATTCACTTTTAAGGTATCTGCTTTTGCTTGTAAATCTTCCTCTATTTGCATAGCTGCTGTTGTAATAATAGTACCATTTGGTTTTACAACCTTTAATGCTTTTTCTAATATTTCACCACCTTGAGTATCAAATACAAAATCTAAACCTGATAAAACTTCGTCGAATGCTTGTGCTCTATAATCTATATGCTCATTTGCACCAATAGACAATACATAATCTTTGTTTTTAGCCGAACTTGTAGTAATTACAAAAGCTCCCATTTGTTTTGCAATTTGAATTGCAAAATGTCCAACTCCTCCTGAACCTGCTTGTAACAATACTTTATCATCTTTTTTTACTTTTCCTTGTAAAATTTGTAAAGCTGTAAGTGCAGCTAAAGTAGTTGCCGCAGCCTCTTCAAATGAAATATTAGTAGGCATTAAAGCTAAATGACTTTCTGGTGAAGCAACAAATTCTGCATAAGCATTTCCTACTCCAGGAAAGTTTACCATTCCAAATACATTGTCTCCAATTTTAAATTTTGAAACTTTTTCTCCAACCGAAACAACAGTTCCTGAAACATCCCAACCTAAAATAACATCAGTAGTTTTACCTAGTAACATTTTTAAACCTTCTTCAGCATATTTAACTTTTGCATCAGCCGGATTAATACTAATTGCTTTTACTTCAATTAATACTTCTGTTTCCTTAATAGTTGGTTTTTCTATTTCTTGTATTTTTAAATTCTCAACTCCACCTGCTTTTTCTAATACTATTGTTTTCATATTTTTCATTTTAATTATACTATCATTTTTATAGTGACAAAAGTATGTATAGTTTAAGAATCTCACAATAACGGTCAAACATGATAGTATAGTAATAATTTGCAACACTCTCATATACTGTGTTTTACATAATTTTATTTTTACTATATTTTTTATAGTTGTATAATAAAGTATAGTTTTATAACTTTGTCATTATCAAATAGAAAGATTATGGATAGAAAAGAGCTTTTTGAAAAAAAACCAATGATTAAATTACACAACAAGTTATTTCCTTGCCCTACAAGTGCTGCCATGGAATTAATTGGTGGAAAGTGGAAAAGTGTAATCTTAATGCATTTAATTGATAGGAAAAAAAGATATAACGAACTAAGAAAGGAATTACCTTCTGTTACTGAAAGAACATTAAGTCTTCAATTAAAACAATTAATAAAAGATGATTTGGTTTCTAGAAAAGTGTATACAAAAAAACCACCTCTAAAAGTAGAATATTCTCTTACTGAATTTGGTAAAACAGTTATTCCTATTGTACAAGCTATTACGGAGTGGGGTATTTTAGCAGCTTATGAGAAAGGCGAATTTGTAGAAAAGAAACCATTAAAATAGAAGGCAGTATTATAAATAATTATTGCTTTTTAGCATAAATTATGAAATAAACTCTTTAATTGCTTTTGCAACACCATCATTCTTGTTAGTATCTGTAACTGCATCGGCAACTTGTAATACTTCATACTTAGCATTTCCAACTGCAACTCCTAAACCAACAGCTTTTAGCATTTCAATGTCATTATAATTATCTCCAAATGCCACAACGTTATCTATAGAAATTGTTGGGTAGCAGTTTTCTAAAACAACATCAATAGCTGTTTTTTTAGAAATATCTTTATGTGAAATTTCGATGTAAGTCTCTTTAGATCGGTATAACATTATTTCTTCAGAAAATTCCTTTTCCAAGTAATTGTACAAAACATCAATCTCTAACTCATCGCCCATACACATAATTTTATGGGCTCCTTTTTTCTCTTTAATCCAAGTTGATAAAACTTCTTTATTCGATTTTACAACTGGAGAAACTTTTGTATTGTTTTGTTCTCTTTTTGCCCAGTAATCCATTGAAGGCACATACCATTCATCGGCGTGAAAAAGACTTAAATGGACCGAAGTATTTGTACATTTATTTATAATCTCAGTCAATACATTATTGCAAATAAAAGTAGAATGCAAAACTTCATTATTATTTAAAACCAATCCGCCATTATAAGCAATTAATGGAGTCGCTTCATTACTTAATTCGTTTTGTAAATGACGTAATGCACTTGGCATTCGAGAAGAAATTAACACAAATGGAATAGGTGAAACACGTTTTACCTGCTCAATAGTTGCTTTAGAAAGCTCTCTATCCTTGTTTAAAAGTGTTCCATCAATATCAGAACAAATTACTTTATAATTCATATCTCAGTTTATAAATAATTTTGCAAAATTACTAAATCATTTAAGCAATAACTTCTATTATTATTAGATTTAACGAAAACGTTACATATTGCGTTGAATTATAAATAATTAGAAATAAAAACCACATTAAAACTAATAGTGTACCTTTGCCGCCTTAATAAACAATATGGATTTCAAAGAATTAGGAATTATTGAGCCTATTTTAAAGGCTTTAAAACAACAAGGATACACACACCCAACACCAATACAGGAACAAGCAATTCCTATATTACTAAACAGAAAAGATTTACTAGGTTGTGCACAAACTGGAACAGGAAAAACAGCCGCTTTTACCATTCCAATTTTACAACATTTATATAATAGTAAAGAAGATTACAAAGGAAAACGCAAAATAAGATCACTAATAATTACCCCAACAAGAGAGCTTGCTATTCAAATAGATGAAAGCATTAAAACGTATGGAAAATATACAGGCATTAAAAATACTGTAATTTTTGGAGGTGTTAAACAAGGGGCACAAACCGATGCATTGCGCAGAGGTGTTGACATTTTAGTGGCTACTCCAGGTCGTTTACTCGATTTAATTTCGCAAGGGTATATTAGCTTACAAGACATTAAATATTTTGTTTTGGATGAAGCTGATCAAATGCTTGATATGGGTTTTATTCATGACATTAAAAAGGTTATTGCAAAATTGCCATTTAAAAGACAGTCTCTTTTCTTTTCAGCTACTATGCCTCCTTCAATTGTAGAATTGTCGAGCAAAATATTAGGTAATTATGAAAAAATTACCATTAAACCAGAACAAGCAACTGCCGAAAAAGTTGAACAAGCGTTATTTTTTGTAAGTAAAGCTAATAAGTCAAAATTACTAATTCATTTAATTGAAGAGAATGAAAATGCTTCGGTATTGGTTTTTTCAAGAACTAAACATGGGTCGGATAAAATTGTTCGCCAATTAGGAAAAGCCAGTATAAAGGCCGCTGCCATACATGGAAATAAATCGCAGAACGCACGGCAAAAAGCTTTAAGTAGTTTTAAAAAAGGTGAATTAAATGTTTTAATTGCAACTGATATTGCTGCAAGAGGAATTGATATTGACGATTTATCTGTTGTTATAAATTATGATTTGCCTAATATTCCTGAAACTTATGTTCATAGGATTGGTAGAACTGGAAGAGCAAAAGCAAGTGGAGTTGCATTATCTTTTTGCAATCAAGAAGAGAAAGCGTATTTGAAAGATATTCAAAAACTAATTAAACAACAAATACCTGTTATTGAAGAGCATCCTTATGTATTAGATGAAAATGAAGAAATTCCTGTTCCTCCAAAGCAAAACAAAAATCAAAGGAAAAAACAACATAGACGTTCAGGAACTAAACCTAAAGAAGGTGAAAATTCGAAAAAACCTCAACGAAGAAAGTTTAATCCAAGAAATAAGAATAAATCCAATTAGGTTTAATTAAAATAATTTCAAAGAAGTAAATTAAAAAAGCCTGAAGAAGAATAATCTTCAGGCTTTTTTATTTATATATGCTAAGTTATTGTTAACTAAATTACAATAGTTTTACCCGGAGTTGGAACAGGATAGTTACCGTATTCATCTGGTAGAATAGGTGGTGTTGTACCCATATTTGTATCATCGGTGTAATCAAATAACGCTATTTTTGATTCTATTGCCTTATCCCATTTCATTTCTTTTCCAGACCATCCAGACATTCTACCAAAAGCACCAGTCATAGATGACTGAGCCGCATAAAATCCATCATTAATATATTCCTTTCCATGATAAATGCTCTCCATTAATACTTTTTGAACCATATCATGAGCGCCATGAAATTTTCCATGCTCTTCGCTACTTGCTCTAAATATTTCTTTTCCTTTATGATTATAAATGGTTGCACTTCCTGCAATTACACATTTACCTTTGGTTCCATAAAAGTACTCTCCATTTTTATTTTTACAATTTGGAATATTTCGACTGTAACTATGCACAGAAACTCCGTTGTTGTATTTAAAATTAGAAGTTAAACTATCAAAACCCCCTAAAGAACCAGAAAAATCCTTACCAGGAGATTTTCCTCCCATAGCTAATACAGATTGTGGATGAGCCTCTTGTAATACCCAATTGACAATATCAAGATTATGCACATGATATTCTTCTATATTACCACCACTTACCCATGAAAATGATCTCCAATGTCTGTTTTGGAACTCCATTTCTGTCCAGCTATCTTTTCTAGGTCTAGACAAATCACCAATTGGACCACCCATCCAATAACATTCTGCAGATAAAATATCACCAATTGCACCATTATGAATTTCATTTACAACTGCCTGATAACCCGTTGAATACCTTCTTTGAAGTCCTGCAGCTAAATACAATTTCTTCTGTTTTGCTAAAGCAGCGGCAGCCATTACTTGCTTAAAACCAATAGAATCTACACAAACTGGTTTCTCCATAAAAACATGTTTATTTTGCTTTATAGATTCTTCTAAAATTTGAGGTTTAAATGCTGCTGGAGTTGTAATAAAAACAACATCTGCTAATGCAATTGCATCTTTATATCCTTGAAATCCGGTAAATTTAGTATCCTCGGTAACTTTTATTCTGCTCTTATCTTTAACGTTATTTAATAAAACCTTTTCTTTATCGTCTATTTTGTCTTTAAACAAATCGCACATTGCAACAAGTTCTGTTGGAATATCTAAATCTAAAGCTGCTTTTACGGCTCTGGCTCCTCTACCTCCACACCCAATATATGCTATTTTTAAAGCATCTGCAGAACCACTATTAAATCCTAATCCGCTTGCCATAACTCCAGTTGAAGTTAAAATTCCTGCTCCAGCTAAGGCTGAATTTCTAATAAAATCACGTCTTTCCATTATACTATTATATATTTTGTTACTATTATTTGGTTTATTCTAACATTGAAGAAAAAAACATTTCAATTTCTTCGGCACTTGGTTGTTCTAATGGCCTAACCAATCTAAATCCTACAAATTCTGAATCGGTGTTCCACCAAAAACTTTTTGGTAATTGCGGATCTCTAGCTTTCCATTCATCGGTTGAAGTTATTCTATTTGTACTTCTACAACCTGTTTCATCATCCATAAAAGAACCTCCACGAACTGATCTTGGATATAGTGCATCTGGCATTCCTCTAGGGTCTTTTTCTCCGTCTTTTATTTTTGTATAAAAATCTGCATAATATTGATCCAAGCACCACTCTGCAACATTTCCATAAATATCATACAGTCCGTTTGCATTTGGTTTCTTTTGTCCAACTTTATGTAGTTGTCCTTGTGCATTATCAGAAAACCAAGCATATTCACCTAATTTCTTTTTCTTTTTTCCGAAAAAGTAAGGTGTCTCTGTACCTGCCTTTGCCGCTAATTCCCATTCTGCTTCCGTAGGTATTCTATAAAATATACCTGTTCTTTTATACAACCAACGGCAATATGATAAAGCTCCATATTGTGTTAAACCAACTGTTGGTTTCATATCCTCATCTTCTAAACCTTTTGAAGGATCTTCATAAGGGCTAGATGGTCTTGAAATAACTTCAGGGTTTGGTTTTCCATTTGCTAATAAATCCCTAGTTGCATCGGTAAACAACAAAAATTCTTTGTGAGTTACTTCAAAAGCTCCCATCCAAAATGAGCTAATTTCAACTTTCTTTTGAGGTAATTCGTCTGCTTCTTTTTTCTTATCCTTTTTTGAAGCTCCCAAAGTAAAAGCACCACCTTTAATTGGCACCATTTTAAAAGAAACATCTGTTCCTTCAATTTTTTGGGTATATGCGTTAAAATCTGCTTGAGCAATTCCTTCAATTGAGAAAAGAATTGTTGCTAACATTAGAACTTTTAAAAATTTCATAAAATATTATTATTTGTTTTTTGTACTATTTGGTAAAACTCACATTAAACTTCACATTTAACTCGTCTTTTGTTTGCAATTTACCAAAAAATGCTGTTGGCTTAACAATATTAAACATGGACATTGTAACATCTTTGTTTCCTTCAAACGAAATGGCATTCATTTCGGCATCAAATGAACCATTAAGAATTACTTCAAAAGGTTTTTCAACACCTGCAACTGCAATTGTTCCTTTTGATTCTAATACAAATGTATTATCCTTTGTAGAGATAATTTTGTTTTCGGAGGACTTATATATAACTGAAGGGTTTTCTGTACTTTTTAATGCTTTTTTAATTTTTGAATTCATTATTGGTCCACGACCACTTTCCATTTTTTCAACTAGAAAACTAAACTCTAAATTACTATAAATGCCTGCTCCAACTTCCATCTTTACATCATTAATTAATGTAAAAAATCCGACTGCTTCTTTAACTTCAACCGACCAATCACTCACTGTTGAGGTACCATCAACTTTCATTGTAGCATTCTCTGCTAATAAATACTTTGTTTGCGCTGCAACACTAATATTTACTAAAAGTAAAACTATAAAAAGGGAGAATATTTTAAATTTCATTTTATTCTATTTATTAATTAAAAAAATTATCTGTTTCAAAAATTATTCCGTTACTGCTAAATTGCAACAATTCTACATTATTATGCTTTTTTAGTATCGTTTTTATTTCATTTAAATCTGTTACAATATTAAAAGTTGAAGCTAAATAATCGGCAGTTACAGCATTATTTGCTATTACCGAAGTTGTAAAATTATGAGTAATTGGTTTTAAACTTTTAGGATTTACAATGTGCGAATATTTTTTACCTTCAA
This sequence comes from uncultured Lutibacter sp., assembly GCF_947495725.1. GTDB lineage: Bacteria > Bacteroidota > Bacteroidia > Flavobacteriales > Flavobacteriaceae > Lutibacter. The sequence continues at coordinate 521,627 of NZ_CANLZZ010000001.1, forward strand.
TTATTCTAAATCTGTATGTTTTCCCTGAAGTTGCTATTGCTTTTCCCGATTCTAAATTTACTAAATAATTGTTTCTATTATTTGCTGAAACGCCAATACTCCAATAATCTTGATTTTCGGGCGTGCCACAAACCCTAATATCTCCAGCTGCTTCTATTAAAAAAGATGTTATGTTTTTACTTTTTAAAAACTCAAAAACTTCATCAATAATATACCCTTTTGCAATTCCACCAAGTTCTAGTTTACTTTTTCTTTTTAATTTCAACATATTGGATTCATCAATTTTAAAAACGGAATTTAAACCTATATATTTGCCTTGTTTTTCTAAACATTTATTAGATGGATATTTTCCTTTTGTACCTGCTTTATCCCAAAATTTAATTAAAGTTTGAATTGAAATATCAAAATATCCGTTGGTTTTGTTAAAGGCCATTTGAGAATATTTTAAAACTTCTAATAATTCAATAGAAGGGTTCTCTAATATTCTCTTTTTATTTAAAACACTAATTTCACTGTTTAATAAATAGTTGCTTAAAATATTATTTAAAGAATCTACTAGCGAATATGTTTCAGTTGCAATTACATCTGCATCTATTTTATTTGAAGCGTAAAATACCAGTTTAAAATTTCCTCCAAGTTTTTGCTCGTTGTAAGAAAATTTCTTTGCATACATATTCACTGCTAAAAATAAAGCACTAACTACTAATAAATTTCTAAACAAATTTCGATTGGCTTTCACCTTAAATTTTTTACAACTTTTCAAAGTTATTTTATTAAACAACATGTTTATATGAATAAATTATCTTTTTTTTGTAAAATATAACCAAATTGAATTACTTTTTCTTTATAAATTAATACTTTAGACAAAGTTAAAACGAGTAAAATACCCATATATGGATTTAGATAATTTATTAAATACAAAAATTAATTCTATTAATTTCACTCAAAATTTATTTGAAAGAACCAATATTGGATTTTTTGCTAAGAATGTAAAAGGAAAAATAATTAGCCTAAACACTTTTATGTTATCCATTTATGGAGTTGACAAAAAATCGGCTGTTTTAGGAAAAAGCGATTTTGATTTTTTACCATCACATTTTGCAAAATCAATTACCAAAGACGATTTTTTTGTACTAAAAAATGGTAAGCCAATTATTGATAAAATTGAAATGGTTCCATTTATAGATTTTAAAACATATTGGCTTAAAACATCGAAATATCCAATTTTTGACAATGATAATAATGTTATAGGCTTAATTGGTGTTACTTCAAAATTAAATGAATCGGGTGAATATAGTTTTAAAAACAAAAACTTAATTAAGGTTTTAAACTATATGGAAGAAAATATTGACAAAAAAATTTCATTAGATGAATTGTGTAAAATTGCTTTAATGTCTAAAACCACTCTTTTAAGGCATTTTAAAGAAGATTTTCAAATATCACCAATGGCATATTTAAAAAAAGTAAGGCTACATTTGGCGTGTAATATGCTTCGTAATTCTAATAAAGATTTATTATCTATTGCATATGCTTGTGGATATTACGATCAAAGTCACTTTAACAAAGATTTTAAATCAATTTTAAATGAAACTCCAAAAAAATACAAGTTGAGGTTTGACGAATTAATGCAATCGGACGATTTGACTTTTTAATTTTGATATAAAAATTAACGGAAAAACCACTCTTAAAATGAAGAAGAGTGGTTTTTCACCTATTCAAACAATTATATTCAGGGATCCAAGTGAATATAATGACTCCTTAAAAATATAGATAGATTTGAATTTTCTTTATGATAAAAATCACTTTCTTAAAATAAATTTAAAAATATTTAATTCTTTATGCATTTATAACATATTTTCACTCAAAACTTTACCTTTTTAACTAAGCTAAAAAATATATTTAACAAATCCATACAAAACATTTTAACATCGTAAATTACGATAACTTATATTCTGTTCATTTAGCAATAAAAAAAAGGTTTATGATACTTTCTATGTATCATAAACCTTTTAAAAATATAATTTTTAAAGAATTTATTTTTATTGCCCAATACTAGATCCACTAGCACAGCTCATTATTAATCCTTTTTCATTAGGTGAAATCAAACCTTCTTTTTTCCAATTTGATATTAATTTAGCCATAGCACTCACAAATTGTCCATGATTTTTATAAGTTCCATTTTCCAATTCGTCAATCAAATCTGACATTGTCACTCCACAACCATTTGTAATAATATTTGCAACTCCAGTGTCACATCCATCAATAATAATAGTTGCTTCTGTGTTAGAAAATTGATTTGGATCATCATCATCTAAACAACCATCATTGTCATCATCATCATCACAAGCATCACCAAGACCATCACCGTCATAATCTGCTTGATCAGCATTTGCTGTTAACGGACAGTTATCAACTTCGTCAAATATTCCATCATTATCATCATCTGGATCACAAACATCTCCCATTCCGTCTCCATCATTATCTTCTTGACCTGGATTTGCTGTGTCAGGGCAATTATCATCATTATTAAGCACTCCATCTCCATCATTATCAGACAAAACAGTTATTGCTACAGTCTGGGTTCCATAAACAGCTCCATCACCCACTAAATCTACATTAAACTCATAAAGACCATCAGCAGTTCCTGGTGGTACAGTAACAGTTAGTTCAAAATCTAATTCTTGAGCAAATTCAAGGCTAACATCTAAATGAGAACTTGGTGCAACTGAAGTAATCCAAGAACCATAAGAAGCTGGATTTGCCTCCAATGTTAAGGATGCAACTGAAGAAACACTTTCTTCAATAAGACTAGTTACTAAGTCTTCAAGTAAAACTCCTCCAGGAACTGTTCCATTAGAATTAATTTGTATTGCAGTTCCTCCTGTTTGGCTAGCATAATTTTGCCATAAATCTGTATTGGCTGTCGTTCCTGAATTTAAAACTATTAATTTAATGTTTTGATTTGCCATTTCTGCAATAACATCATCCATATCAATATCATCCTCATTACCCATAATACCATCTCTTCCTGGGTCTGACCCTGTATTAAGGTCACAATCATGAGGTTGAGCATCTAACCAAGCTATTACTATTCTTGCCGCCCCATCTCTCCATCCAATGGTTGGGTCGCTATAAGTTTCGAACAATACTCGCTCATAACTCTCTGGAAAATCAGAACCCCAACCAAGGCTTAAGGCATCTATTGCAGAACTTACGGCCGTTGTGTTTGCAGTAATTCCTTGATCCATATTATATGGATAATCACCTTCTAGCGCACCTCCATATCTTGAATAATAATTATTTTCACAACTTGTATAAATTTCTGTATAATCCATGTGTGAGATAACACCAAATTCGGTACTTGGAATACTTGCTTTTATAGCATTCATAATATTTTCAGAATTAATCTTTAGATTATTTAGTTCCCCCGACATACTTCCAGTTAGATCCATGCTAAACAATACATCTCCTGTTGGTGGTACGCCGCTTAAGCAAGCAGTTTTATTTTCTATAACAGATTCCCCCGCCTGCAAAGTTGCTGCCAACGACGCTGGCAACAATGGATCACTGCAACCATCCACAACTTTATCATTAAATTCTTTAGTTTTTGGATATGTTTTTAAACTAACTGTTGCTTCAGGAATATTACTTAAATCAATTTGTTGATTAAATTGACCCTGCTCATCTTCCAAAGTTTTAGTTAAAATAATTTCAGTTGGAATTTGTTCTTTTTCACAACTTGTAATTAAAATGAATGTTAAAAATAGACAGCAAATAATTGTTAAATTTTTCATGATTTTTGATTTTTAGTAGTTAGTAGTTAGTAGTTAGTAGTTAATAAGAAACTAGAAATAGTTCCCTTTCAATTTTTTAAATTTCGTTAATAATGTTAAAGTTTAAGCTCGTATCTCACCTAATTTTTAAACAAACTTTTGAAAAAAATATATTAACTCAATAACAATTTATATTAAGTTAAAAATGAAGAATACTTATATGGGTTAATCTTTTTTTGAGGGGGAAAAATTTTCACAGTTAAAATAAGTAGTGGCTTATTTTAATTATCATAGCATTAATTTATTCCATTATGATTTTAATAATAAAACAGAATAACTCAAATATAGTCTATTTAAATGAAACATCCAATACTCATATTGAGTATTATACCAATGTCTTTTTCAATATCTATTTAATTATAAAAGGTTATTTAGGAACTTGAAGCACACAATTTTACATGAAGGAAAATATTTATGATTCCCTGAATTAAGTGATTGTTAATCCAGAAAGTAAGAATAAAGAGCTTAATAGAAATAAAGTATATGTTTAACCTAAACAAAAAAGACTCTCAACATCTTGAAAGTCTTATTATTTCTAGTGGAGAAGATGGGAGTCGAACCCACTACCTCTTGACTGCCAGTCAAGCGCTCTAGCCAGATGAGCTACATCCCCGTAGGATGTAAATATATAAATTTTAGTATAAAAATATACCAATTAAAAAACATCTTTTAAGGTTAAAAATTTTTGGGCATTTACTTAACGAATTAAAAAGCACCTCAACTTTTAATATTAGAGAAGGGTTTAAAATGTACAAGGTAAATGATGATATATTCATTTAAAACAAATGTAATATATCATTTAAAATTATACACAAAAATTGCAATTACAAACTAACTTTACAATAAAGTTCTAGTGTAACTTAAAATAGTATCTTATGAAAACTCTACTATTTAAATCGTTTATTTTACTTCCAACTCTTTTAGTTATAACATATCTCGTAATAATTTCAATTATTGAATATTTTACAATGATTTTCAGAATATATTATAACCTTTTTTAGAGTTTAGAAAATAAGCGCTTCATTACAATTTCTATTAAAGAATAACAAATTTATTTGTTTGATTTCAAGTATTTTGAACGTGTTATATTACTTTTTTTTGTTTCTAACGTAAATAAGTTTAAATCTTTTGCTGCTATCTCTTTGATCAATTTCGAACTGAGATAATGATTTAAACAAAGGTGTTAATTTTTCAAATCCAAAATTACGTGAATCAAAATTTGGTTGCTTTTTTAAAATTAACGAACCAACATCACCCATAAAAGCCCATCCATCATCATCGGCAGCATCGCTAACCGAGTTTCTAAGTAATCTAATTACTTTAGGTGTTATTTTATCAATGCTCACCTTTTTAACTTTAGGCTTCCCGTTATCTGCCTCATCATCCATTTTATCTAAAATCTCTAAATAAATAAATTTATCACAAGCCACAATAAAAGGATCTGGCGTTTTCTTTTCTCCAATTCCATAAACAACTAAGCCGGCTTCTCTTAAGCGGGTAGCCAATTTTGTAAAATCACTATCAGAAGAAACCAAACAAAATCCATTCACTTTTTCAGAATATAAAATATCCATCGCATCAATTATCATTGCCGAATCTGTAGCATTTTTACCTGTTGTATAACCATATTGTTGAATAGGAGTTATGGCATTTTCAAGTAAAATACCTTTCCATTTAGACAAGTGTGGTTTGGTCCAATCTCCATAAATTCTTTTTATTGTTGGGGTACCATACTTGGTAATTTCTTCCATCATTTCTTTAATATAACGCGAAGGAATGTTATCGCCGTCAATAAGTACCGCTAGTTTTATATCTTTTATCATAATAGTTAAAGGTAAGGATTTTCCTATTAATTTAAATTGCTAATTAACAACTTAAATTATTTTTCAAAAATAACTAACTAAACAACAACTAAGCTAACTTTTAAAACATAATATTTAATACATTTATACCACTTATAAAGTAGGAATATTTGTGAATATTATACTTTAAACTTGACTTAAATATGGACTATAACAAACTTTTTTCAGAAATAAACAATTCAATTGCCAAGAACAAAACAAAAGGAAAAGTGGCATCTTACATACCAGAATTAAGTAAAATTAATCCTGCAAAGTTTGGGGTTCATCTAACTACAATCAACAATAAAAATTTTAGTTTTGGAGATTCAAATGAAAAATTTTCTATTCAAAGTATTTCTAAGGTACTTTCGTTAACATTAGCGTATAGCATTGAAGGCGAAAAATTATGGAATCGCGTTGGAGTAGAACCATCAGGAACTCCTTTTAATTCTCTTGTTCTGTTAGAACATAATAAGGGAATTCCTAGAAATCCGTTAATTAATTCGGGAGCAATTGTTATTTGCGATATTCTTGTAAGTAAACTCAAAAATCCTAAACAAGATTTTTTAAAATTTATAAGAGAACTCTCCGGAAATTATAAGTTAAATTATTGTTTAAAAATGGTAGAATCTGAGAAAAACTATGGATTTAGAAATGTAGCTTTGGTTAATTTAATGAAGTCTTTTAATAATATTGAAAACGATATTGACGTAGTAATGGATTTTTACTATAATTTATGCTCTATTGAAATGACTTGCCAGGAACTTTCTCGAACCTTTTTATTTCTTACAACAGATGGAACAGACCCTATCTCCAACAAAATAATCTTTTCAGAAAGTAAATCAAAACGAATAAATGCCATTATGCAGTTATGTGGTTTTTATGATGAAGCTGGAGAATTTGCTTTTAAAGTTGGGTTACCAGGCAAAAGTGGTGTTGGCGGAGGAATTGTTGCAATACACCCAAATAAATACAGTATTGTAGTTTGGAGTCCTCTTTTAAATAAAAAAGGAAATTCTTATAAAGGAATGAAATTTCTTGAAAAGTTTACTTCAAAAACTCAATCTTCAATTTTCTAACCCTTATGTCGTTTGTTTTTAACATCTGAAAGCGACATTCCCTTCTCACGTAAATATTTACTATTTTTTGGGCTACCAATAATTTGTGAAGAATAAACACCAGAATGACCGGAAAATAAATATGCGGTACTACAAGCAATTGCAATAAAAACTCCGGCTTCAATACCAAATAATTCAATTCCCATAATTGTGCAAGCAATAGGTGTATTTGTTGCTCCTGCAAAAACTGCTACAAATCCCATTCCAGCTAACATACTCATTGGCAAAGGAATAAACCATACCAACACGTTTCCTAAAGTAGCACCAATAAAAAACAAAGGTGTTACTTCTCCTCCTTTAAAACCAGCTCCCAACGTAAACGAAGTAAACAACACTTTTAATAGAAAATCATACGAATTTAGGTTTTCACTAAACGCATCAACAATTGTTGGAATACCCAAACCGATATATTTGGTTGTTCCCATAAAATAAATAACAATTGCCAATACAACTCCACCAATTACTGGACGCAATGGTGGATAATTAATATTTTTTTTGAATAAATTCCCCCAAAAATGAGTTGATTTTGAAAAAAGCATTGCAACCAATCCAAAAATAATTCCAGCCAATAATGACCATAACAAATTAACTGGGTTCATTTCTGCAACTGAAGTAATATGATAATGTGTATGCGAAACGTTCCAAAATTCACAAAAATAATTTGCCAATACTGCAGATAAAAAACTAGGAATTATGGCATCTAATCGTATGCGTCCTAAAACCAACACTTCCAAAGCAAAAATTCCACCTGCTAATGGGGTGCCAAAAACAGATGCAAAACCAGCACTTATACCGGCTATTAACATTATTTGTCGATCTCGTTTCGAAAGATTAAAAACTTTTGTAAACCTATCAGCTATTGCTCCTCCAATTTGAACTGCAGTTCCCTCACGACCCGCAGAACCACCAAATAAATGAGTTAAAATAGTACCAAATAACACCAAAGGTGCCATTCTAAAAGGAATAATTTTCTTAGGTGAGTGAAATTCTTCAAGTAATAAATTATTACCTTTTACTACACTATCTCCATATAAATGATAAGACAAACCAATAATAAAACCACCAATAGGAAGTAAAGCTATTATCCATAAATGAGATTCTCTCCAATTTGTTGCCCAATCTAAACTTACTAAGAAAAAAGCTGAAACACTTCCAACAATAGCACCTAGAATAGCACAAATAAAAATCCACTTTAACAGATAAAACAAAGTTGGGACCTGCTCAAACGACAATAAGAAATTTTTTATTTTTGATATATTCATAATGTCTTTAATAAATGATTCTAGCCAATCATTAACCTTAATAATAGTTTTATAAATTATAGCGGAAATAATTTAAATACTATAAAACCTGTTCATTAAAGTGATGCAAATTTAAATTAAAAACTTGGATCTACTTATTAATTTGTTAAAAACCATTTTGCAAACCCACTTATTAATCGTAATATTGCAATATATAGATTGTAAAAATGGGAATAACCAAATCGGAAATGTTTTCGGAAGAACAAAACAAATTAGCAAAAATAGCTAAGGTTTTAGGACATCCTGCACGTATTGCTATTTTGCAATATATTATCAAGTCCCAATCTTGTATTTGTGGAGATTTAGTCGCCGAAATAGGATTGGCTCAACCTACTATTTCACAGCATTTAAAAGAATTAAAAAATTTAGAAATTATTAAAGGTACAATTTCGGGCACCAGTGTTTGTTATTGCATAAACCAAGACAATTGGAAAAAAATTAATGCTATTTTTAGCGAATTTTTAAACATAAACAACAACAACCTTAACTGTTGTTAAAAACTACTAATTATGAAACTATCAGAAATTAAAAAACATTTAAATAATATAAAAACCATTGCATTTCAACTACCAAATGGAAAATTAGTTCCTAGTCATTTTCATGTAACTGAAGTTGGTAAAATAAGTAAACACTTTATTGATTGCGGAGGAACTGAAAGAAAGGAAGATGTTGCAAACTTTCAGTTATGGCAAGCCGATGACTATGATCATAGATTACATCCTGAAAAATTAGTTCATATTATAGAGCTTTCAGAAAAAGTTTTAGGTATTGAAGATCTAGAAATTGAAGTAGAATATCAAGGGAACACTATTGAAAAATATGGTTTAGATTTTAATGGTTCAATTTTTCAATTAACATCAAAACATACTGATTGTTTGGCAAAAGACAACTGTGGAATTCCTGTAAACAAAACAAAAATACGACTGTCCGATTTAAATATAGAAAGTGGATCTTCTTGTAATCCAAATTCGGGTTGTTGCTAATAATTGTTGAATGATAACTTTTAAAAGAACCAATTCTAAAAATAGAGATTTTATAAATCTTGTAAAATTACTCGATGCTGATTTAAAAATTCGTGATGGTGTTGAACACGGATTTTACGACCAATTTAATAAAATTGAAGGCTTAAAAAATGTAGTTATTGCATACAAAAATAACCTTCCTTTAGGATGTGGCGCTTTTAAAATTCATAATGAAAACTTTGTTGAAATAAAAAGAATGTATGTATCGGTTAATGGTCGAAGACGAGGTATTGGCTCCAAAGTTTTAGCCGAATTAGAGCGGTGGGCAAAGGAATTAAACTACAAAAAATGCATTCTCGAAACGGGCAAACAACAACCTGAAGCAATAGCACTCTACAAAAAAAGTAACTATTCTATTACCACAAATTTTGGTTTATATAAAAACATAGAAAACAGCGTTTGTTTCCAAAAATTCTTATAATTTTTATTTTTCGAAAAAAAAATTAACTTTATTCTATTAACTATAAAACTACAAAACATGAAATTGGGAGCATTTTCAGTAAGCTTAAGCGTAAAAGATATAACAACTTCAAAATTATTTTATGAAAAATTAGGTTTTTCAGTATTTGCTGGCAATATCGAAAACAAATATCTAATAATGAAAAACGGAAATTCCTTAATTGGGCTTTTTCAAGGAATGTTTGAAAAAAATATATTAACCTTTAACCCTGGTTGGGATGAAAATGCAACAACATTAAACTCTTTTAAAGATGTTAGAGAAATTCAACAACAACTAAAAAATGAAGGGATTACATTAGAAAGCGAAGCCGATGAAAATACTTCAGGACCAGCAAATCTTGTAGTTTTAGATCCTGATGGAAATCCAATTCTTATTGACCAACATGTTTAATCTTTAATTTTAGAGTATCTTTGTAATTCTTAAATTTTATTAAAAACTATCAATTATTCTTTTTGCCAAGAAAAGTGAATTTTGATAAAAAATTAGGGCGAAAATTAATAATATAAATGAGCGAACAACAACCAAACAATCCATTACATGGTGTAAAACTTGCCGAAATTGTTCAATATTTGGTATCCGAATATGGATGGGAAGAGCTAGGAAGCCGCATAAAAATAAATTGTTTTAATAGCAACCCAACCATAAAATCGAGCTTAAAATTTTTACGAAAAACACCTTGGGCAAGAACAAAAGTTGAAAACCTTTATTTAAGAACAATTAAAGAATAATTGTAACATATTTTGAAAAATATACTTCTAATTACACCACCTTTTACGCAGCTGAACACTCCGTATCCGGCATCCGCATATTTAAAAGGTTTCTTAAATACAAAAGGAATTAGTTCATTTCAAATGGATTTAGGAATTGAGGTTATTTCAACACTTTTTACAAAAGTAGAACTGAACAATATATTTGAATTTTCGATTGAAAATAATACAATAACTTCTGAAAATTCACAACGTATTTACGCTTTAAAAAACAGTTATATTTCAACAATTGAACCTGTTCTTTCATTTCTTCAAGGAAAAAACAACACTCTTGCTCGCCAAATATGCACAAATAGTTACTTACCAAAGGCTTCACGATTTACACAATTAGATGACTTGGATTGGGCATTTGGCTCTATGGGAATTCAAGATAAAGCAAAACACCTAGCTACGCTCTATTTAGAAGATTTATCCGATTTTATTAAAGAATGTGTTGATAAAAATTTTGGTTTTAGCCGTTATGCCGAAAGCTTAGGGAAAAGCGCCAATAGCTTTGACGAATTACATAACAACCTTCAACAAGATATTACCTATATCGATTGTATTGCTTTACATATTCTTGAGGAAAAGCTTAAAATAACACAACCTAAATTAGTGTGTTTTTCGGTACCTTTTCCAGGGAATTTATACAGTGCTTTTCGATGTGCTGAGTTTATAAAAAATAAGTATCCACAAATTATAGTTTCAATGGGTGGTGGCTTTCCAAATACTGAACTGCGTTCTATTTCGGATATTAGAGTTTTTAATTATTTCGATTATATTACGCTAGATGATGGAGAATTACCAGTTGAATTATTATTTAATTACGCTTCAAATTTAACCTCTAAAAATCCTGAATTTAAGCGAACTTTTTTTACTGAAAACAACAAAGTAGTATTTAAAAATAATTCAACCAAAAAAGATTACAAACAAAGCGAACTAGGAACTCCAGATTATACCGATTTATTACTAGACAGTTACATTTCAGTTATTGAAATTGCAAACCCAATGCACAGTTTATGGAGCGATGGACGCTGGAATAAACTTACAATGGCGCACGGATGCTACTGGGGAAAATGTACCTTTTGCGATATTTCTTTAGATTATATTAAAATATACGAGCCAATTACGGCAAAAATGTTGGTTGATAGAATGGAGGAAATTATCTCTGCTACTGGAGAAAGCGGATTTCATTTTGTTGATGAAGCTGCACCTCCCGCTTTAATGAGAGCTTTAGCGCTTGAAATATTAAAAAGGGATTTAACAGTTACTTGGTGGGCGAACATTCGTTTTGAAAAAAGTTTTACCAAAGACTTGTGTACACTTTTAAAAGCATCGGGGTTAATAGCTGTTTCTGGTGGGTTGGAAGTTGCTTCAGATCGCTTATTAAAATTAATAGATAAAGGTGTTACAGTTGAACAAGTTGCACAAGTAAACCTCAATTTTACTGAAGCCGATATTTTGGTGCACGCTTATTTAATGTATGGTTTCCCAACGCAAACAATACAAGAAACTATTGACAGTTTAGAAATGGTACGTCAATTTTTTCAATTAGGGCTAATCAACTCCGGTTTTTGGCACCAATTTGCATTAACTGCACACAGTCCAATTGGTTTAAACCCTTCGGAATATGGAGTAATTCCAGATTATAAAGATATTACATTTGCCAACAATGATGTTGATTTTATAGATGAAACTGGTATAAATCACAATCAATTTAGCTACGGATTAAAAAAATCGATTTTTAATTTTATGCATGGCATTGGTTTTGAAAACAACCTGCAAGATTGGTTTGATTTTGAAATTCCATCAACCGATATTCAATCTTATTATATTGAAGATTGTTTGGATAAAACTGATAATTTATCAACTAAACCATCTTCAAAAATAATTTGGCTAGGTGGTAAACCGTTGGTTTCTTATACCACAAAAACAAAAAGAGGACAAAAATTAGAACTTATTAATTTAGCATTTCATTCAAAAAATGATTTGTTAGAAATTTCTTTACAAAAAGATAAGGGAACTTGGTTATTAAAAGTACTAGATAAAATAACCGTTCAAAAAGGAAAATCATTCACTTTTATAAACCTAAAAGAAGATTTTGAGTTCTCATTTGAAAATTTCGAATTATTTTGGTACTCCAAACCAATTAAAAAATTAAGAAATTTTGGTTTGTTAGTTTTATAATACAGCTTATTCAATTTAGCGTATCTTTGCAAAAATCTTGTTATAAACAATACATATGCAATTTAAAGACCTACAATTAATAAAACCTCTTTTAAAAGCTATTGCAGCAAAAAATTATGATGCTGCAACACCTGTACAAGCACAAACAATTCCATTAGTTTTGGATAAAAAAGATGTGATTGCTTCAGCTCAAACCGGAACAGGAAAAACTGCGGCTTTTGCATTACCAATTTTACAATTATTATTTGACAAACAAGATTCTGGTAAAAAAGGTAAAAAAGTAAGAGCTTTGGTTATAAGTCCTACAAGAGAATTGGCATTACAAATTGAAGAAAGCTTTAAATCTTACGGGAAATACACAAATTTAAGAGCCACAGTTGTTTATGGAGGAACTTCCATTGAACCACAGAAAGATGTTCTTAAAAAAGGAGTTGATATTTTAGTAGCAACACCCGGAAGGTTATTGGATTTGCATAAACAAGATTGTTTAAATTTAGATTATATAGAAACCTTGGTTTTAGATGAAGCTGATTTAATGCTTGATATGGGTTTTATTGACGATGTTCGAAAAATTGAGCGTTTATGTCCTAAGGAAAAACAAGTGTTACTTTTTTCTGCAACAATGCCCGAAAAGGTAGCTCAACTGGCAACTACTATTTTAAAAGATCCTGAAACTGTAAATGCTACTCCGTCTTCATCAACCGCTAAAAATGTACAACAACTATTATATTATGTTGGAAAACAGCATAAAATGGAACTTTGTTTGCATTTATTAAGAAACACCATAAAAGGAAACATTTTAATATTTAGACGTACTAAAATGGGTATTTCTAAACTTGAAAAAATGCTAAAAGGAAATGGTTACAGTGCTGATAGTATTCACGGTGATAAAACTCAAAATGATCGCGAAAAAGCATTAGAAAAATTTAAAAATGGAGATATCAATATTTTAATTGCAACTGACGTTGCCGCGCGTGGGATTGACATTAATAATTTAGATGCTGTAATTAATTTTGACATTCCAAACATTTCTGAAACGTATATTCATAGAATTGGAAGAACCGGAAGAGCTGGAAATTCTGGAATTGCCTATTCATTCTGTTCAGCTGACGAAAAACCTTATATTGCTGACATTCAAAAATTGATAAACACTACGATTCCTATTATGGAGGAGCATCCATACTTATTAGATCCAAAAGCAAAAAAGGAAGTTCATAGAACACCTGGGAAAAGTAAACACAGACCGGGAAGAAAATCGGCCGCTTCAAAAAAGAATAAAAAACGTTGGTATTAGTAATCGCTATTACAAATAGAAGTAAAAATACATCATAAATTAAGTTATAAAACTTAAAATCTACTTGTAATAGCGACTATAAACAAATAAAAAGTTACATTACTGTTTGTTCTATAGAATGAAATTTACCTTTTAACAGTAAATTTATTGGTGTTTTGTTGGTTAAATTATCGGAAACTGGACATCTGTCCTCAATTTTAGCTAACCACTCTTCTAATACTTCCAACGGAACATTACAATCTGGTTCAATGGAAACATCAATTCCTTTATAACCTGCACGTTCCTTAAAAGAACTACCAAACAATCGTTGTGGATTTAAATTACCACACATTTTAATTTTCATGCCACGCAATTCAAATTTCATTTCTTTTGCAATTACATGTCCCATTACATTTATACAACCACAAAAAGCGGCTAACACAAATTCTACAGGATTTGCACCTTCATTAGTACCACCAAGACTTTCAGGTTCATCAATTACAATCTCAAAATTCCTAGCTTTTACAACCGTTTTGGTTGGATTTTCACTATGAGCTTGAACTCTAAATTTTAAATCTTCCATTTTTTTACAATTATATTACTTGATTATTACATATTAAATTTACGAATAATCAAAGTGATAATCCCAATATTTTGACTGAATTACACCTACATTATTTAATGTAATTTCACATTCAAAACACGTATTAAAATGACTAAATTTATTAGGAATTTTCAATGAAATTTTATAATTTATTTCCGTTGAAAATACTATATAATACTGCTTTTATTAAATTCTCATATAAAAAGAATCAATATTGGGTATGAATTGTTTTTTATTTCAGACCTAATATTTTTTTAAGCATTTCTTTATCAACTTCTCCACCAGCAAAATCATCAAAAGCAGATTCTGTGGCTTCAATAATATGTTTTTGAATAAAAGGCGCCCCTTCTCTTGCACCTTGTTCTGAACTTTTTATACAACATTCCCACTCCATAACAGCCCAAACATCACAACCATATTGCGTTAATTTAGAAAATATACGTGCAAAATCAACTTGTCCATCTCCTAAAGAACGGAATCGTCCAGCACGGTCAATCCAATCAGCATAACCTCCATAAACCCCTTTTTTCCCAGTTGGATTAAATTCAGCATCCTTTACGTGAAATGCTTTTATAAACTGATGATAATCGTCAATATGCGCTAAATAATCCATTTGTTGCAAAACATAATGACTTGGATCATATAACATATTTACACGTTTGTGATTTCCAGTTGCGTCCAAGAAACGTTCAAAAGAAATACCATCATGTAAATCTTCACCCGGATGAATTTCATAACAAACATCTACTCCGTTTTCATCAAAATGATTTAAAATTGGAGTCCATCTTTTTGCTAACTCTTCAAACCCCATTTCAACTAATCCGGCTGGTCGTTGAGGCCAAGGATAAACTGTATGCCATAACAATGCTCCAGAAAAAGTAGCGTGTGCATTTAAGCCCAATCTTCGACTAGCTGTACCCGCATTTTTTAATGTTTGCACAGCCCATTCGGTTCTAGCTTTTGAATTATTTCTTAATTCTGGTGGCGCAAAACCATCAAACATAGTATCGTAAGCTGGATTTACAGCAACCAATTGCCCTTGTAAATGCGTTGAAAGCTCCGTTATTTCCAGTCCATATGAATTAATTTTTCCTTTTAAGTCATCACAATATTGTTGGCTCTCTGCTGCTTTATTAACATCTATTAAAAAAGATTCCCAAGTTGGAATTTGAATACCTTTATAACCTAAATCGGCTGCCCATTTACACATTCCATCTAAAGAATTATATGGGGCTTCACTTCCTACAAATTGAGCTAAAAATACTGCTGGTCCTTTTATTGTCTTCATCTAATTTAATTTTTTTATAGTTTAACCCAAGTTGAGTTGTTTGTATTACTCTCTACTGCTCCATAAATAAATTTCATCCCACGAACTCCATCATAAACAGATGGATATTGTTTTTTAAGCTCGGTTTCACCATTTAACAAGGCAACCAAATCAGTCGCAAAACCTTTATAAATAGTTGCAAACGCTTCTAAATACCCTTCAGGATGTCCAGCTGGAATTCTTGAAGTTTCTAATGCAACTGGATAAAGATTATTCCCATTTGGAGTATAAACTTTAATTGGTCCGTCCAACCAATGTGTAAGCAATTTATTAGGCTCTTCTTGATGCCATTCAATACTTCCTTTTTCACCGTAAACTTTAATCGCAAGATTGTTTTCTTCACCAACAGCTATTTGAGAAATAGACATTGTTCCTTTTGCTCCATTTTCTAATCGCAATAAAATATTACCATCATCATCTAAGGTTCTTCCTTCTCCAAATACTCCTAAATCTGCAGCTAGTTCATCAATTTTTAAACTAGTAATATATTCCACTAAATTTTCAGCATGTGTTCCAATATCTCCTAAAGCACCTCCAATACCAGACTTTGTTGGATCTACACGCCAAGAAGCTTGTTTTTGACCAGTTTTTTCAACTGAAGTTGCCAACCAACCTTGCAAATATTGAACTTGTACTTTTCTTATTTTACCTAAATCTCCATTTGAAACCAAAGCTTTGGCTTGTTTCACCATTGGATGGCCGGTATAATTATGGGTTAAAGCGAAAACCAAACCAGACTCTTCTACAATCGATTGTAAGTTTTCAGCCTCGTTAAGAGTTAAAGTCATAGGTTTATCACAAATTACGTGAAACCCATTTTCTAACGCCATTTTTGCTGGTTCAAAATGCATATGATTAGGAGTTACAATAGCAACAAAATCCATTCGTTCGTTTTCTGGAAGCTCCTTTTCCTTAGTTATCATTTCTTCAAAGGTTCCATAACACCTATTAACAGGTAAGCCAAGCTCTTTTCCAGATTGAATTGACTTCTCTACAGAACTACTAAAAGCTCCACAAACTAAATCTATCATTCCATCAATACTTGCTGCTTTTCTATGAACATCTCCAATAAACGACCCTATTCCGCCACCTATCATACCCATTCTTAATTTCCTCATACTATATTTTTA
This sequence comes from uncultured Lutibacter sp., assembly GCF_947495725.1. Classification (GTDB taxonomy): domain Bacteria; phylum Bacteroidota; class Bacteroidia; order Flavobacteriales; family Flavobacteriaceae; genus Lutibacter. The sequence continues at coordinate 538,469 of NZ_CANLZZ010000001.1, forward strand.
TTTGGTTTAAAAAAAATCAATGCTAAAGATATTATTTTTTAAGCAGAAAACATACTTGGAAAAGAAGAGTAATTTTCAAGTTTTACTTATTCTAAAAATACATAAAAGTGCTATCTCAATTTAAAAAGCATTTAAAAGATTGCATTTATTTAGCAAATAGGAAATACTTGATTTACTAAATATTAGTTTTAGTCCAATCTTTTTGCTCCTCTTTAGTTAAAAATGTCCAAGCAACCACTCTTGTTACTTTGTTCCCTTGGTACATTGGAATGGTTTTTATTTCTGTTGCACCCATTTTTTTTAACGAAGGCAATAAGCTTTCTGCATTTTGTTTTTTCGACACCAGAGTTGTGTACCAAAAACATTGTGTTTTGAATTGTGCACTTTCATAAGCATATGTATGAATAAATGCTTTTTCACCTCCTTTATACCAAAGTTCTTGCTGTTTTCCACTAAAATTTCTAGACTGAGCATTACTTGCATTTCCCAATCCTTCCAATTTACGAGCATTTGCTTCCATTGCCTCTTGCTGAGATCTATAAAAGGGTGGATTACACAAAGTTGCAGTATACTTTGATTCTTCGTTTAAAATACCTTTAAATATTTGTGAAGCATCTTTTTGTTGAACTAATGAAATTTTATCTGTTAGATTATTCTTCTTTAATATTTTACCTGCTCTATCCAACGATTTTTTATCAATATCCGTTCCTAAGAATTTCCATCCATAAACAGAATTCCCTAATAGCGGATAAATACAATTTGCTCCTACTCCCACATCTATTATCGAAGCATTTTCTAAAATCCCAGAATCTTTCAGTAAATCAGCTAAATAATGAATATAATCAACTCTTCCAGGAATTGGTGGACATAAATTATCGTCAGGGAAATCCCAAAAGTCAATCCCATAATCTTTAGCTAATAACGATCTATTCAATTCTTTTACGGCCACGGGATTTGCAAAATCAATGGTCTCAGTTCCAAATTTATTTGTGAATACAAATTCTTTTAGATTTGGATATACTTCTATTAAATCAGAAAAATTGTATCCAGCATTATGAATGTTTCTTGGATGAAGACTTTTGTTGTTACTTTTTTTTGTTCCCATAATTTATATACTTCCGCAAAAGTAGTCATTTAAAGTTTTAACATAGTTTTATAATTTACAAAATGAATGAATGTTCGTTTTGTGGATATTTTTATATAAATTTGCCCTATAATAAAAATTTTAAAAATGGCTATTAGACAAAAATCCGACAAAAAACGTGCTTCATTATTAAATGCAACAATGAAATTGGTTAACAATCAAGGTTTTCATGCAGCACCAATGTCTAAAATTGCAAAAATGGCCGAAATGTCTCCAGCAACAATTTACATTTACTTTGAAAACAAACAAGATTTAATTAATCAATTGTATTTAGAAGTTAAAGCATCTTTTAGTGCTTTTGCATTTAAAAATTACAACGAAGAAACTTGTGTAAAAGAAAGTTTTAAACAAATTTGGTTTAATATAGCTAACTTTAAAATTAATCAGGTTGAAGAAGCTAACTTTTTATCGCAATGTGATAATGCACCAATAATTGACGAAGAAATAAAACGAGAAGGATTAAAACATTTACAACCTTTAGTTGATTTATGGGAACGAGGAAAAAATGAACAAATTTTAAAACCTATTTCACCTTATTTAATGTACGCATTTAGTATTTATCCACTTGCATTTTTAACCAATAGTCATTACAAAAAAGGCTGTGAAATAAATGATGAAAGAATACATGTTGCTTTTAATGTTGCTTGGGATAGTATAAAATTATAAAAATGAAAAAAACTGCCATTATTTTAGGAGCAACTGGTTTAACGGGAACTTTACTACTAGATACACTTATAAAAGATTACCGATACGATACCATTAAGTTGTTTTCACGTAAAAAAATAGACGGATTACCTTCAAAAGTTATTCAGTTTATTGGAAATGTAATTGAATTGGAAAATTTTAAAAAGGATTTTACAGGAGATGAAGTATTTTGTTGTATAGGTACAACAGCTAAAAAAACACCCAATAAAACCATATATAAACAAATTGATTATGGGATTCCTGTAACAGCGGCAAAGCTTTCAAAAGAAAACAATATAAAAACATTTATCGTAGTTTCTGCAATAGGTGCAAACTCAAAAAGTGGCATTTTTTATAATAAAATAAAAGGAGAAATGCAACGCGATGTTTTATTGCAAAACATAAAAAACACATACATTTTACAACCTTCATTTATTAAAGGAAATAGAAACGAAACTCGAACTGGAGAAAAAATTGGATTGGTAGTTTTCAAATTAATACAACCTTTATTTAGAGGTAAATTAAAAAAATATCGAATAATTGAAGCTACATCTATTGCAAAAGCAATGGTGAATTTGGCCAACTTAAAACCTTTGTCTCAAAAAACGCTAAAATCGGATTATATTAAACAAATATCAAAAATAAAATAACTAAAGAATATAAAAAATATGGAATTATTAGATAAATTAAATTGGAGATACGCAGCGAAAGCAATGAATGGTAAAAAAGTATCGGAAGAAAAAATTGCCAACATTATTGAAGCGGCGCGTTTAGCTCCAACTTCAAGTGGTTTACAACCTTTTGAAATAATTGTAGTCAAAAATCAAGAAATTAAAGAGCAAATTAGACCCGTAGCTTGGAATCAATCTATGATTACCGATTGCTCCCACTTATTAGTTTTCGCTGCTTGGGATACCTATACTGAAGACAGGATTAACAAAGCTTTTGATTTGGTAAATGAAGTACGCGGATTTAAAAATGAAGGTTGGGAAGCATACCGTCAAAAATTATTAAGTTTCTATCCAAAACAAGATCCAGAAGAAAACTTTAATCACGCTGCAAAACAAGCTTACATAGCATTTTCTGCTGCAATTATTGCTGCTGCTTATGAAGGTGTAGACACAACGCCTATTGAAGGTTTTGAACCTGAAGCAGTAGATAAAATTTTAGGTTTACGCGAAAAAGGTTTACGCAGTTGTGTACTATTACCTATTGGCTATAGAGATACAGAAAACGACTGGTTGGTGAACTTAAAAAAAGTAAGAAAATCTACAGAAGATTTAATAACTATTGTTGAATAATAAAACAAAAACTATGAATAATTTTCAGTTTAAAAACCCAACTAAGATTATATTTGGTAAAAATCAAATTGAAAATCTAGCATTAGAAATTCCAAAAAATGCAAAAATATTAATGCTTTATGGTGGCGGAAGTATTAGAAAAAATGGAATTTATGATAAAGTTACACAGGCTCTTTCAGCTTTTCAAGTAATTGAATTTGGTGGAATTCCAGCAAATCCTGAATACGAAGTTTTAATGAAGGCATTAGACATTATTAAGGCTGAAGATATTACATTTTTATTAGCAGTTGGTGGAGGATCGGTTATTGATGGAACTAAATTTTTAGCTTCTGCGGCTTTATTTGAAGGTGAGGATCCTTGGGATATTCCTTCAAAAGGAAAAAGAACTACAAAAGGAATGCCTTTTGGAACCGTTTTAACTTTGCCAGCAACAGGCTCGGAAATGAATTCTGGAGCTGTAATTTCTAGAAAAGAAACTAAAGAAAAATATGCCATGGGAGGTCCAGGTTTATTCCCTCAATTTTCCATTTTAGATCCTGAAGTAGTTAAATCAATACCGCAACGTCAAATTGCTAATGGTTTAGCCGATGCATTTACACACGTTTTGGAACAGTATATGACATATTCGGTTGATGCTAAATTACAAGATCGTTTTGCTGAAAGTATTTTACAAACTATAGTCGAAGTTGCTCCAGAAATTTTAAAAGACACTTCTAATTACAACGCTGCAGCAAACTTTATGTGGAGCTGCACAATGGCTTTAAATGGATTAATTCAGCAAGGTGTTCCATCGGATTGGGCAATTCATATGATTGGTCACGAATTAACAGCTTTATATGGAATTGACCATGCTAGAACGTTAGCAATTATTACTGAAAGTCATTATACCTACAATTTAGAAAGCAAGAAGGAAAAACTAGCTCAATATGCCGAACGTGTTTGGAATATTTCTGAAGGAACTTTAGAGGAAAAGGCTCAAAAAGGTATTCAAAAAACCTCTGAATTTTTTCAATCTTTAGGAATTGACACTAAATTATCCAAATACACAGAAAACTATAAAGAAACCGCTAAAATTATTTCAAAACGGTTTGAAGATAGAGGTTGGATTGGATTAGGAGAGCATAAAAAAATAACTCCTAGTGATGTTGAAAAAATAGTTGAAATGAGCTATTAAATAATAAAAAACTTTAAAAAAGGGACAAAATTAGATATGCTAATTTTGTCCCTTTTTTGTATAAAATTTTAATAATAATTCAGCTTATTTCTTTCCGCCAACAACAATAACAAATTCACCTTTTGGTGCTTTTTTAGTAAAGTATTCTATAGCTTCTAAAATAGTTCCTCTAACTGTTTCTTCATAAAGCTTAGTCAATTCTCTAGAAACTGAAATTGGACGATTTTCACCAAAATATTCAGCAAAATGTGTTAAGGTTTTTAGGAGTTTATGAGGAGATTCGTAAAAAATCATTGTTCTAGTTTCTTCAGCTAAAAAAATTAACCTTGTTTGTCTTCCTTTTTTAACGGGTAAAAACCCTTCAAAAACAAATTTATCGTTTGGCAATCCACTATTTACAAGGGCAGGAACAAAAGCTGTTGCTCCTGGTAAACATTCTATTTCAATATCATTTTCTATACAAGCACGTGTTAATAAAAAACCCGGATCGGAAATTGCCGGAGTTCCTGCGTCGGAAATTAATGCTACAGCTTCTCCACTTTGAATTCTTTTAACTATGTTATCTACAGTTTTATGCTCGTTATGCATATGGTGACTGTGCATGTGCGTAGAAATTTCAAAATGCTTTAATAGTTTTCCACTAGTTCGGGTGTCTTCAGCCAAAATTAAATCTACTTCTTTTAAAACTTTAACAGCTCTAAAAGTAATATCTTCTAAATTCCCAATGGGAGTTGGCACTAAATATAATTTTGCTTCCAATGTATTTAAATTAATCTTTATACATTTTATCAATTAACTCTTGATATTTTTTTTGTATTACCTTTCTTTTCAGCTTAAGAGTTGCTGTAATTTCACCTGCTTCAATACTAAATTCTTTAGGTAACAAGGTGAATTTCTTAATTTTCTCAAACTTAGAAAACTCTTTTTGTAACTCTTCAAAACGTTTTTCAAATAAATCTTTAATTTGATTATGATCAATTAAATCTTCAATATCCTTAAAACTTATTTTATGCTCAATTGCATACTTTTTTATGTTTTCAAAACTGGGAACTGCTAATGCTGTCACATATTTTTGCTGATCGCCAATTACGGCTATTTGTTCAATAAATGAATCGTTAATTAAAGCAGTTTCTAGTTTTTGAGGAGCAATATATTTTCCTCCCGAAGTTTTCATTAAATCTTTAATTCTATCGGTAATTACCAAGTTTCCAAATTCATCAATTTTACCAGCATCACCTGTTTTAAACCAGCCATTTTCAAAAACCTCAGCAGTTTCTATTGGTTTTTTATAATAACCTTTCATAACGCCAGGCCCTTTTACCAAAATTTCGTTATTGTCACCTATTTTAATTTCGGTACCTAAAATAGCTTTCCCTGCAGAGTTAAATTCGAAATGTTGATTCCCAAATAATGAAACGGTTGCTGTGGTTTCCGTTAAACCATAACCGCACTTAATATTTAGTCCAAATGAATGAAAGAATGATACCATATCGGCTGCCAAAGGCGCGCCACCACAAGGCATAAATTTAATGTTCCCTCCAAATACATCACGTAATTTACTCAGCACCAATTTATCCGCAATTTTAAATTTTAATTTTAATGCTAATGGTACTTTTTTATCAATTCGTTTATGTTTGTTAAAATAGGCATTACCAATACCTAAAGCCCAACTAGCCAATTTCATTTTAGTTGGTGAAGCCTCTTTTCTTTTCTCTTGAATTGCAGAAAATATTTTTTCAAAAATACGCGGAACTGTACACATTAGAGTAGGTTTCACTTCTTTTAAAACATCTGCTATTTCTTTTGGATTTAAATTAAAATATACTTGAATTCCGGATTGAATACAGAAAAACACCCAACTACGTTCGTAAATATGGCTTAACGGTAAAAAGCTTAGCGAAACATCACTTGTGTTAACATCCAATTCTGTTTCGTGGGCCCTTAACGAAGCTGCAAAATTGTTATGATCTAACATTACACCTTTTGGTACTCCAGTTGTTCCAGATGTGTAAATAATACTTGCCAAATCATCTAATTCGTGCTCAAAATAACGTTTTTCTAATTCGGTTTCAATACTTTTTGGAAATTCAGCATCTATTAAATGGGTAAAATAAACCGCATTTTTATGGTTCCTTAAATCTACTGTTGATGTTAAAGCAACAATTAATTTTAAGTATTTGTTATCTTCTGAGATTTTTTCGGCCTTATCAAATTCTTCCTGATCGCCAACAAACAATACGCTAATCTCAGCATCGTTTATAATATATTCCGTTTCTTTAGTTGAATTGGTAGCGTAAATTGGAACTGTTACAGCTCTTGCGCCCATTATTCCAATATCTGCAATAATCCATTCGGTCATATTTTGAGCAAAAATTCCAATATTATCTTGCTCTTTTATTCCAAAATTAATTAGTGCTTTTGAAACTTGCTCAATTTTCTGGTAAAATATATTCCAAGAAACTCCAACCCAAATTTTTGTTGTTGGATCCTTATAAAAAACAGCTTCCTTGGTGGTAAACCTTTGGGCATTATTTTTTATAACCTCTATTAGATGTTTATAATTCATAAATGCATTTCAAATTTTTGTAAAAAGCTTATACAAAGCCCGCAAAGTTACAAATAATTAATCTGCCAAAATTAGCATCACTGTTTTGAATGTTTCATTAGATTTTAAAAAGTTATTTTTAGATTGAATTTTTATAAAATTTAATCTAAAAATAGGCACTTCAACCTTAATTTGTACAAAAGCAATCGTTTGCTCGTTAATAGCTTTTCAATTAAAAAAACTAGTGCTAAAAGCCATTCATTTGATTTTACAAATGGATCTCCCAAAAAAATGGACTTATCATATAAAACTATTTTTTAATTAACTAAATTTGCACTTTCTTAAAAATTTAGAAAATGTATAGAACACATTCAAACGGAGAATTACGATTAGCAAATGTAGGCCAAGAAGTTACTTTGGCTGGTTGGGTGCAAAAGTCGCGCGACAAAGGATTTATGATTTGGGTTGATTTACGTGATCGTTATGGTATTACGCAACTTATTTTTGATGAAGAGCGCACTCCAAAAGAAATGGTAGATAAGGCAAAAACACTAGGTAGAGAGTTTGTTATACAAATTACCGGTGAAGTTATTGAACGTGTTTCAAAAAACAGCAATATTCCTACTGGTGAAGTTGAAATTCTTGTTAAAAAACTAACTATTTTAAACGAATCTAAAACACCACCTTTTACTATTGAAGACGAAACAGATGGTGGTGATGAATTACGTATGAAATATCGTTATTTAGATATTAGAAGAAATCCAGTAAAGGAAAGTTTAATTTTCCGACATAAAGTAGCTATTGAAGTTCGTAAGTATTTATCTGACAAAGATTTTATTGAAGTTGAAACTCCGGTTTTAATTAAATCTACACCCGAAGGCGCTCGTGATTTTGTAGTGCCAAGTAGAATGAATGAAGGTCAGTTTTACGCATTACCACAATCGCCTCAAACATTTAAGCAATTGTTAATGGTTGGTGGAATGGATAAATATTTTCAAATTGTAAAATGCTTTAGAGATGAAGATTTACGTGCCGACAGACAACCAGAATTTACACAAATTGATTGCGAAATGGCTTTTGTTGAACAAGAGGATATATTAAACACTTTTGAAGGTTTAACTCGTCACTTACTAAAAGAAGTAAATGGTGTTGAGATTGCTAATTTCCCTAGAATGACATATGATGAAGCAATGAAACGCTTCGGAAATGACAAACCAGATATTAGATTTGGAATGGAGTTTGGCGAACTAAACGAAGTTGCAAAACACAAAGATTTTGGTGTATTTAACAATGCAGATTTAGTTGTTGGTATTGCGGTTCCTGGTGGAGCATGTTATACAAGAAAAGAAATTGACAAATTAATTGAATGGGTAAAGCGCCCACAAGTTGGGGCTTTAGGAATGGTATATGTAAAATGTAATGACGATGGAACATTCAAATCATCGGTTGATAAATTTTACGATCAAGAAGATTTAGCTAAATGGGCTGAAACTACTGGTGCAAAACCTGGAGATTTAATTTGCGTATTAAGTGGTGTTACAGATAAAGTTAGGGCTCAATTAAGTGCTTTACGTATGGAATTAGCTACACGTTTAGGTTTACGTGATCCAAAAGTATTTGCTCCATTATGGGTTGTAGATTTTCCATTATTGGAATGGGATGAAGATACTAAACGATACCACGCAATGCACCATCCGTTTACATCTCCAAAACCAGAAGATATGGCTATGTTAGATACAGAGCCAGGAAAAGTAAGAGCAAATGCTTACGATTTAGTACTTAACGGAAACGAAATTGGTGGTGGTTCAATTAGAATTCACGATAAAGAAACTCAAGCATTAATGTTGAGCCATTTAGGATTTACGCCCGAACAAGCAAAAGAACAATTTGGTTTTTTAATGAATGCTTTTGAGTATGGTGCACCTCCACATGGTGGTTTAGCATTTGGATTAGATAGATTGGTTGCAATTTTAGGAGGACAAGAAACTATTAGAGATTTTATTGCATTCCCAAAAAATAATAATGGACGAGACGTTATGATTGACGCTCCTTCTAATATTGATGATGAACAACTTAAAGAACTAAATCTAAAATTAGATTTATAATATTTAAAACCTCGATAAATCAATCGAGGTTTTTTTTACATAAAATTTAAATAAGAAATATTTTTTTATGTTAATTTTTAAAGTAATTGTATCTTCCTAAAAAATAAAAGGTACTAAATAGGTGAGCAATTCAAAAATTTTAAAGATTTTAAAATACGATTTTGACTGGGAGCTTTTAAACAAAAAAGGAGAAAAGAAATCCAAAGACGAATGCTGTAAAAAATATAAAAAGAAAGGTGAAAAGAAATGTAAAAAATGCCCTAAAAGGATTATTTAATCTTTTTATTTAGGTAATTTTGCACATTCTTATTTGTTCAAAAAACAATGTCGCACAAATTAAAATATATACTTAAAAGATTTCTAATTTGGAAGTATCAACACATTTCCGATAAACAATTTGTACGTATTGCAAGTGCAATAATTGGTCTGTTAGCAGGTTTAGGAGCTGTGCTTTTAAAAAACTTTACACATTTCATCCAACATTTATTGGAGAGCGAGTTTATTAAAGATCTTCATATTGCCTTTTACTTTATTTTCCCTCTTATTGGATTGTTCTTGGTTCGTATGGTTAAAAGATACGGTATTAAGAAAAAGGTGGGACATGGAATTCCATCAACATTATTTGCAATTTCAAAGTTAAAAGGAATTCTCCCACGGCACCAAATGTGGTCATCTCTTTTAACTGCGCCATTAACTGTTGGTTTTGGTGGTTCTGTTGGTTTAGAAGGCCCAACCGTTGCAACTGGAGCCGCATTGGGATCTAACTTTGCGCGTTTAATGCATTTAAATCAAACAACAAGAACATTACTTATTGGGGCTGCAGCTGCAGGTGCTATGTCATCTATATTTAAAGCTCCAATCGCAGCAATTATCTTTGCCGTAGAAATATTTAGTTTAGAATTAACAATGGTTTCAATGATTCCTTTATTATTGGCATCCATTACTGCTGTTTTAACTTCCTATTTCTTTTTTGGAGATGATGTATTACTTCATTTTAATATTGAAGATAAATTTCAATTAAACGATGTTATTTTTTACATTTTATTAGGTGTGTCTTCTGCGGCGGTATCTATTTATTTTAGTAAAGTTTATTTTAGAATAGGAGCTTTTTTTAGAGACTTTAAAGGAGCTCACAAAAGATTGCTTTTTGGTGGAATTTTGTTGGGAGTCATGGTTTTTTTAATTCCACCTTTATTTGGTGAAGGTTATTCAACAATAAATAATGTCTTAAAAGGAAATATAGCTCCAATAGTTGCCAATAATATTTTTCATATTGAAGCTGATAATTTTTTAGTTATTATCACTTTTTTAATAGGTTTGGTTATTTTTAAAGTAGTAGCTACATCACTAACCTTTGGTGCTGGTGGCGTTGGAGGTGTTTTTGCACCAACACTTTTTACAGGTAGTATTGCAGGTTATGTTGTTGCACTAATTATCAATCAAAGCGCATTGTTTAGTCACCAAGTATCTCAAACAAACTTTGCAATGGTAGGTATGGCGGGGTTGATGGCAGGTATTTTACAAGCTCCATTAACTGCAATCTTCTTAATTGCAGAACTTACCGGAGGTTATGAATTATTTGTGCCGTTAATGATTGTTTCATCCATTTCATATTTAATAACAAAACATTATATCCCACATAATATTTACGCATCTGAATTAGCTAAAAAGAAGCAATTACTTACACATGACAAGGATAAAAATGTGTTAATGCTAATGGATATTGATAAAGTTATTGAAACTAATTTTATTATCTTAAAACCAGAAATGACCTTAGGAGACATTGTAAATAATGCGGTTGCAAAATCATCGAGGAATCACTTTCCTGTTGTAAATAAAAACAATGAATTTTTGGGTATTATTACCTTAGATGATATTAGAAGTATCATGTTTAACACAAAATTATACGATAAAGAACGCGTATTGGATTTAATGCACAGTGTGCCTGATATAATTAATTACAACAAAGATTCTATGGAAGAAATTATGGATAAATTTAAAGTAACCGCTGCTTGGAATTTACCTGTAATAAAAGATGGAAAATATGCTGGCTTTATATCAAAATCGCGTTTACTTACTGCTTATAGAAGAAAATTAATCCACGTAACGGCTTAAATTCAACATTTATGAAATACCTATTAACTACTCTATTAATTATTATTCTTTCTGTACTAGCTTATGGTTATTATGCAAAAAGTTCAGGATCCGCTAATGGTGAAATAATAATTGGAATTGGTGTTTTAGCAATTGCTTTTATTTTTATGCCTTTATTTATTTATCATCGCTATAAAAATAAAAATATTAAAGATTTTACGTTTGATAAATACCGAAAAGATTTAGAAGATCACATAAAAAAAGAAGAAGAAAATTAATTTAGATTTCTTTTTTCAATAAAAAACTTAGTTAAGAGTGTTGCACATTCTTTTTCTAAAATGCCTCCAATAACTTCTGTTTTTGGATGCAAAGTTGTATTTAAATTCCTAAAACCTCTTTTTTCTTCTGAAGCTCCATATACTATTTTTCCTATTTGAGCCCAATAACTTGCTCCGGCACACATTTGACAAGGCTCTAAAGTAACATACATAGTACATTCTTTTAAATATTTACCTCCCAAAAAATCGGCAGCAGCTGTAAATGCCTGCATTTCGGCATGTGCAGTAACATCATTTAACGTTTCAGTTAAATTATGTGCACGTGCAATAATTTGGTTTTTCATAACAATAACAGCTCCAACAGGAACTTCGTTTTTATCAAAAGCCAATTGAGCTTCTTGCAAAGCTCTTTTCATAAAATAAATATCATCAAATGGATTTATCATTTTTCAAAAGTAATTATTTTAATATAACGAACAATTTAAATAGTGTAGTTTTGTATTGTGAACAAAAATTTATTGGAAAATATTACAAACCCTATTGATTTGCGTAAGCTTTCAAAAAACCAGCTCACTCAAGTTGCAAAAGAGCTGCGTAATTTTATTATTGATATAGTTGCTGTTAAAGAAGGCCATTTGGGTGCCAGTTTAGGTGTAATTGAGTTAACAATTGCATTACATTATGTTTTTGACACTCCTAATGATTTACTTATTTGGGATGTAGGTCACCAGGCTTATGGCCATAAAATTTTAACTGAAAGACGGGATAAATTTCACACAAATAGACAATTTAATGGTATTTCTGGATTTCCAAAAAGAAGTGAAAGTATTTATGATGCATTTGGAACAGGACACTCTTCTACATCAATATCAGCAGCTTTAGGAATGGCAATTGCCTCAAACATAAAAGGTGATTTTGAAAAGCATCATATTGCAGTAATTGGAGATGCCTCCATTGCAAGCGGAATGGCTTTTGAAGGTTTAAATCATGCCGGAGTTTCTAATGCTAATTTGTTAATTATTTTAAACGATAACGCCATGGGGATTGACCCAAGTGTTGGCGCATTAAAAAACTATTTTACTAATGTAAAGTTGGGAAAAAAAGTTAGAAAAAATAATATTATTGAAGCTTTAAATTTTAATTATTCTGGACCAATTGATGGACACAATATTTTGGCTGTAATTTCCGAGTTAGAAAGACTTAAAACCATAAAAGGCCCAAAGTTTTTACACATAATTACAACAAAAGGAAAAGGGTTAAAAAAAGCTGAACAAGATCAGGTAAAATATCATGCCCCAGGAAAATTTGATAAAACAACGGGGGAAATTATTTCTACAAATAATGATTTATTACCACCAAAGTATCAGGATGTATTTGGAGAAACAATTGTTGAGTTAGCTTATAAAAATGAAAAAATTGTTGGAATTACCCCAGCAATGCCAACTGGTTCTTCTTTAAAATTAATGATTGATAAAATTCCTACTAGAGCCTTTGATGTGGGAATTGCAGAACAACATGCAGTTACCTTATCAGCTGGAATGGCTTCTCAAGGATTAATTCCATTTTGCAACATATACTCTACTTTTTTACAACGTGCATACGATCAAATTATTCACGATGTTGCTATACAAAATCTTCCAGTAATTTTCTGTATTGATAGAGCGGGTATTGTAGGTGAAGACGGAGCTACACATCATGGTATTTTCGATATTTCATTCTTAAGGTGTATTCCTAATTTGGTGATTTTTGCACCTCTAAACGAAATTGAGTTAAGAAATATAATGTATACCGCTCAGTTGGGAATTAATTTTCCTTTGGCAATTAGATATCCAAGAGGAAGAGGCACTATTACTAATTGGAAACAACCTTTTTCTCCTATTGAGATAGGACAAGGCTCCTGTATTTCTAAAGGTGAAGAAGTTGCAATATTAAGTATTGGAACAATAGGAAATAAAATAATTAAAATTCAGCCTAACTTACCTAAAAACAAATTTGCTCATTACAACATGAGATTTGTAAAACCTCTTGATGAAAAACTACTAAATGTCATCTTTAAAAAGTACAAAACTATAATTACAATTGAGAATGGCACAATTATTGGAGGATTTGGAACTGCTATTTTAGAATTTGCAGCTAAAAATGAATATAAAAATGTAACAATAAAAACATTAGGTTTTCCCGATGATTTTATTCCTCAAGGTAGTGTAGATGAACTTTTTAACAACTTCAATTTATCTGAAGAACAACTAAAAAAAGTTTTACTGAATTTGTAAGCTCCCTGAGTACATATTTTACCTTTAAATTAAAATTATGAGATTAAAACTCTTTCTAGTTTTCACACTTATTTACTCAATTAATTCAAATGCATCTACTAAAGATGATCCTATTGAAGCCACACCCGACTCTATTAGCAAGTGGAAAGAAACTAATAATTTAAAACTAATTTTTACTCAAAACTCATTTGTAAACTGGAGTTCTGGAGGAAATAATTCAATATCTGGTATAATTAAAATCCATTCCACAAGAAATTATAAATACAAACATTTAGTATGGTCTAACGAACTTAAAAGTAGTTTTGGATTAAACAAAGAAGCTAAACGAGAATTAAGAAAAACAGAAGATCTTCTTGAATTAAACTCCTCTTTTGGATATAGAAAAAACACTAATTCAAATTGGTACAACTCAGCTAAATTTGATTTTAAAACTCAATTTGCAAACGGTTACAAATACCCTAATACTGATAAACCTATTTCAAAATTGTTTGCTCCAGCCTATATGTTTATTGGTATTGGTTCTGAATATTTTTCCAAAAAACAAAACTTAAAACTATACTTATCGCCCATAACAAATAAAACCACTTTTGTTTTTAGTCAAACATTAGCAAATGAAGGTGCATTTGGTGTTCAACGCGCTATTTATAATGACGAAGGAGCACTAGTTAAAGAAGGTGAAAATACTAGAATGGAATTTGGAAATTTGGTTACCTGCGAATGGAAAAAAGATGTTATGGATAATATAAAAATGGCCAATAAACTCATTTTATATTCAGATTACTTAAATAATTATGGTAATATTGATGTTAACTGGGAACTTAATTTTGATTTAACCATTAACAAATATGTTACCGCAAATGTGGGCTCACACTTAAGGTACGATCACGACATTAAAAACAAAGAAGATATAAATAATGACGGAACTCTTGAGATTGTTGGTCCAAAAGTTCAGTTAAAACAACTACTAGGAGTTGGTTTTTCTTATAATTTTTAATTTAATTCATCTATTCTAAATCAAATTTTATGCCTTGTGCTAAAGGTAAATTTGTTGTATAGTTGATTGTATTTGTTTGTCTACGCATATAAATTTTCCAAGCATCGGAACCTGACTCTCTGCCTCCACCAGTTTCTTTTTCACCACCAAAAGCACCACCAATTTCAGCTCCAGAAGTTCCTATATTTACATTTGCAATTCCACAATCGGAACCTGCATGAGATAAAAATTGTTCGGCTTCACGTAAATTATTTGTCATAATTGCCGAAGAAAGACCTTGATTAACACCATTTTGAATTTCAATCGCATTTTCAACACTTCCAGAATACTTTAATAAATACAAAATAGGAGCAAAAGTTTCGTGCTGCACAATTTCATAATAGTTCTCAGCTTCAACAATTGCGGGCATCACATAACAACCACTTTCATAACCTTTACCACTTAAAACGCCTCCCGAAACAATTTGGTTTCCTCCTTCTTTAACTGCTTTTTGCAATGCATTCTCATACATTTTTACAGCATCTTTATCAATTAATGGGCCTACGTGATTATTTTCATCTAAAGGATTTCCTATTCTTAATTGTTTATAAGCCTTAACTAATGCCTCTTTAACCTTATTGTACATAGATTCGTGAATAATTAATCTCCGAGTGGATGTACATCTTTGACCCGCTGTACCAACTGCGCCAAAAACAGCTCCAATAATTGTCATTTTTAAATCTGCATCTGGTGTAACTATAATTGCGTTGTTTCCGCCTAATTCTAATAAAGATTTCCCCAAACGCTCGCCAACGGTTTTTCCAACAATTTTACCCATTCTAGTTGATCCAGTTGCAGAGATTAATGGAATTCTTTTATCAGTGGTCATAAATTCACCCACTTTATAATCACCATTAATTATATTTGAAATTCCTTCAGGTAAGTCATTTTCTTTTAAAACTTGCGTAATAATATTTTGACAAGCAATACTGCATAGCGGCGCCTTTTCTGAAGCTTTCCAAATACAAACATCACCACAAACCCAAGCTAAAGCAGTGTTCCAAGCCCAAACAGCAACTGGAAAATTAAATGCTGAAATAATTCCAACTATTCCAAGAGGATGGTATTGTTCATACATTCTATGTCCTGGTCTTTCAGAATGCATTGTTAACCCGTGTAATTGACGTGATAATCCTACTGCAAAATCACAGATATCAATCATTTCCTGAACTTCTCCCAAACCTTCTTGAAGTGATTTTCCCATTTCATATGAAACCAACTCACCTAAAGGTTGTTTTAATTCTCTTAATTTATCTCCAAACTGTCTAACTATTTCTCCTCTTTGAGGAGCAGGCTTTAATCTCCAACTTTTAAACGCTATTTGAGCAGCATCTAACACTTTTTCATAATCATCTTTAGTAGTGCTAGAAACAGCACCTATTAACTCTCCATCAACCGGTGAAAATGATTTAATTATTTCTCCATTCCCAAATGCTATGGAACCTGTTGAAGTTCCAAAATTTATAGGTTTTACTCCTAATTGATTCAATGCCTTCTGAATAGTACTTTTTATATTTAAGGATTTCATTTTAATTAGAATTTAAAGTGTTATACTAACAAAGCTACGAATATTAAATGGTATAAAAAGTAAAGCCATTTCAAAAAATGAAATGGCTAACTTCTTCAATATTTGGTAACCAACCAAATAATAAACCAACTAAAACTTATAATTTAACCCTGTATATACACCTAAATAGTAAGGTTGTAAGCTACCAGAATTTTTTGAAAAGGTATTTGTTTGCATTTTAAACATTGGTGAAATGTTAATAAATAGATTTTTACGTATAGAATAATCTACATCAACTCCAATATTTCCACTAAAATTTATAGATCTTAAATTGTTAGATGATCCTAAACTTTGAGTAAATGAGTTTGTTTCTACAAAAACTTCATCTTTATTTAATAAAAGTGTACTAAAACCTCCAACTAAATTAACTCCAAGTTTACCATTGGTAACATTATATTTTAATTCCACTGGAATCTCTACATAGCCAAATGCCTGATTAACACTACCTCTATTTGGGTCAATTGCATTAATATCGCTTTGCTTTAAAGTAGTTAAACTTTGTGCTTTTGTTCTAATAGGATCAGTTGATAAATTTGAAAATCCCAATACTGAAACACCTGGGGTTACATATATATCATTTGTTTTATAACCTAAATTAATAAGATTTACACCTGATTGTACACTAAATTTATCATTAAGTTTATAGGCTAGTTTTATTCCATAAGAATAGGATGAACTTCCTGAAGCTCTATTATCTTTAAATTGCTCATCAATCCCCGATCCATCGCCAAGCGAATTAATGTATATAGGCGCATATATGGTTGCTACTGTAATTCTTCCGGCACTAACTTCTTTATTTACACTTTTCCTTGCTTTTTTATCTGAAGCCGGTAAACTTAAAGCATCTACTAAAATAGAATTGTTTTGATTATTTTTATTTGCTGAAGTCTCTTCAATCTCATTATTCTCTTTATTCTCAACATCAGAAAAGGTTAATTTAGCATTTTTTACAGATGTTTTAAACTCATTTGATTGTTGTTGAAGATTTATAACTTTCCTTTTATATGGATCTTCTTCAATAGTTACAATAGAATCTTTATCTAAAAGAGATTTTGAAGTATTCTTTTGTTTAATAAGATTTTTTGATAATTTATTTTTTGGAATAAAATAGATGGTGCCAATACTAAAAAACAAAATAAACAAAGCAGCAATACTTGCAAATTTCACCCAAATTGGTATTCGTTTTTTTCTAGAAACTGGTTTTAAATTCTTGTCAATTGCATTCCAACATTTATTAGGAGGAAGAATGTCTAAGTCTTTTAAATTTTCTTGAAATATTCTATCAATATTTTTGTAATCTCTCACTTTAACCTTTTATCTTATACAGACTGTTGACTCTCTTGATACACCTCAATTTTTTGTTTTAAAATGCCTCTTGCTCTGGCCAAATTTGATTTTGATGTGCCTTCTGCAATTTTTAACATTTTTCCAATCTCTTTATGAGAATGACCATCTAATACATAGAGGTTAAAAACCATTCTGTACCTATCTGGTAACTCTCTAATAAGATTTAACAAAAACTCCAAAGAAATTTCATCATCGTCGATGTCAACAACTACCTCTTCAGGAATCTCTTCAGTAACAATATTTAACACAGATTTTTTTCTATATTTTAGTAAAATCGTGTTCACCATAACGCGCTTCATCCAACCTTCAAATGAACCCTCAAACTTAAACTGTCCAATTTTATCGAAAATGGTTATAAAACCATCTTGAAAATTATCTTGAGCCTCTTGTTTATTTTTAGAGTATTTTAGACATATAGAGAATAATTTACCAGCAAAAAGCTGATAAATTTCTTTTTGTGCCTTTCGGTCATTTTTTGCACATTTTTTTATGAGCTTTTCTAAACCCAAATATTAGTGTTTTAATTGTTAATAAGATACCTTAAAAGATAATAGGTTGCGTAAATTTACATTACTTTTGTGATGTTTCCCAATTTTATGAAAAGAATTAAGCCATTTAAAATTCTAACTAAACAAGAATTTGAAAAAACTGCTCTTGAAATTTTTAAGTTTCAAGCAACTAATAATTTGGTCTATAAAAAATTTATTGAACTATTAAATATTTCTGTTTGTTCTGTAAATTCTATAAAGGAAATTCCCTTTTTACCAATTCAATTTTTTAAATCTCATAAAGTTGTATCCACAAACAATCCTATTGAGCAACTTTTTTTAAGCAGCGGAACTACTGGAACCATACAAAGTAAACATTATGTTACTGATGTGTCTATTTATGAAAAAAGCTACAGAAACGCTTTTGAATATTTTTATGGAGATATTAAAGATTATACTGTTTTAGCGTTGTTGCCTTCCTATTTAGAGCGTGATGGTTCTTCCTTAATTTATATGGTTGACGATTTAATTAAAAAATCTAACAAACCAAAAAGCGGCTTTTACCTTAATAATTTTGATGAATTATCTAAAAATTTAAAAGAATTAGAAAAAAAAGGAGAAAAAACACTTTTAATTGGTGTTTCCTTTGCACTACTCGATTTGGTTGAAAACCATAAATTTAACCTAAAAAACACTATTATTATGGAAACGGGCGGAATGAAAGGTAGACGAAAGGAATTAATAAGAGAAGAATTGCACCAAATTTTATGTAATGGTTTTGGAGTTAAAAATATTCATTCAGAATTTGGAATGACAGAATTACTAAGTCAAGCTTATTCTAATGGAAATGGCCTATTTAAATGCCCTCCTTGGATGAAAATTATAACACGAGATACAGAAGATCCATTAACCATTTTACCTGAAGAAAAATCAGGAGGAATTAACATTATTGACTTAGCCAACATAAATTCTTGCTCATTTATTGCAACACAAGATTTAGGAAAAATACATAAAAACGGTACATTTGAAGTTTTAGGTCGCTTTGACAATTCTGACATTAGAGGATGTAACTTACTGATTTTAAGATAAAAAAAAGACTGCTTTCGCAGTCTTTAATTTTTAATTTAATTGTAAGTTTAATTATCTAAATAACTTTTAAAAAAAAGTAACTTTTTTTACCTCGTTGTAATAATACAAATTTATTTGCAATTAAGTCCGATAATGTAACAATAAAATCATCTTTTACCTTTTCTTTATTAACAGAAATTGAATTTTCCTTTAATGCTCTTCTTACTTCACCATTCGATTTTAAAAAGCCATTTTCTGCAAATGCGGCAACAATATCCAATCCACTTTCTAATACAGATTTGCTAATTTCAGCCTGAGGAACACCATCAAAAACATCTAAAAAAGTTTGTTCGTCTAAGCTTTTTAAATCATTGGCTGTAGATTTCCCAAACAGTATATTTGAAGCTTTAATTGCATTTTCATAAGCATCTCGTCCGTGTGTCATTACAGTCACTTCTTCGCCTATTTTTTTCTGAAGAATTCTCATATGAGGAGCTTCCTTGTGCTCTTTAATTAATGCTTCAATAGTCTCTTTATCTAAAAATGTGAAAATTTTAATATACTTTTCGGCATCTTCATCTGAAGAATTTAACCAATATTGATAAAATTTATAAGGTGAAGTCCTATTAGCGTCTAACCAAACATTACCTCCCGCTGTTTTTCCAAATTTAGAGCCATCGGCCTTGGTAATTAACTTACATGTTAATGCATAAGCCTTTCCTTGTGCTTTTCTTCTCACCAATTCGGTTCCAGTGGTTATATTTCCCCATTGGTCAGAACCTCCCATTTGAAGCATGCAATTTTTTTCTTTATACAAATGATAAAAATCGTATCCTTGAAATAATTGGTAAGTAAATTCAGTAAAACTCATTCCTGTTTGTGAATCTGAACCTAAACGCTTTTTTACAGAATCTTTTGCCATCATATAATTAACGGTAATATGTTTACCTACATCGCGTACAAAATCAATTAACGAAATATCTTTCATCCAATCGTAATTGTTCACTAATTCTGCGGCATTTTCTGAAGTATTATCAAAATCTAAAAAACGAGCTAATTGTGCTTTTACACCTGCAACATTTTTATTTAAAGTTTCTTCATCTAACAAGTTACGTTCGTCTGATTTTCCTGAAGGATCACCAACCATTCCTGTGGCGCCTCCAACTAAAGCTATTGGATTATGACCAGCTTTTTGAAAATGCATTAAAATTATAATTGGCACTAAACTTCCAATATGCAAAGAATCAGCAGTTGGATCAAACCCAATATAACCAGTTGTTTTATTCTTCAATAAATACTCTTCAGTTTCAGGCATTATATCATGTAACATGCCTCTCCATTTCAATTCTTCAACAAAATTCATTTTGAAATTTTTAAATTTCAGCAAAGATAAAATTTTACTTTTTAGAATTACTTTAAATAAACATTTTTGTTACATTCGTTTTATGATATTAGTTACAGGAGGAACAGGTTTAGTTGGGTCGCATTTATTATATCAACTCTCTTTAGAAAATGATGTTGTTAAAGCTATTTACAGAAAAAATAGCAATTTAAAAGCCGTTAAGCATGTGTTTAGTTATTTTTCAAATGATTTTGAAAATTTATTTAAAAAAATAATTTGGATTGAAGCTGATATTACCGATGTTGTTACTTTAGATTTAGCTTTTGAAAACGTAACAGAAGTTTATCATGCCGCCGCTCTAATTTCCTTTAATCCAAAAGATTATAGGGAAATGCGAAAAATAAATATTGAAGGAACTGCAAATATTACTAATTTTTGCATTGAAAAAAAAGTGCGTAAGCTATGTTTTGTAAGTTCAATAGCAGCAGTTGGTAAAGCTGTTAATAATCAAAAAATAAATGAAGAAAATGAATGGGATATTGAGAAGAGCAATTACGGATACGCAATTTCAAAGTATGGAGCAGAAATGGAAATTTGGAGAGCCTCACAAGAGGGAGTGCCCGTTATAATTGTAAATCCAGGAGTAATAATAGGTGCTGGTTATTGGAAAAATGGCTCTGGAAGTATTTTCGATAAAATTTTTAACGGGTTTAAGTTTTATTCTGAAGGTGTTACTGCTTATGTTTCAGTATCTGATGTTGTTAAAGCCATGATATTACTTACAAAAAGTGATGTAAAAAATGAACGCTTTATTCTTGTTTCTGAAAATTTAAGTTTTAAGGAAGTGTTTTCCCAAATTGCAAAAGTTTTTAAAAAAAATGCACCTACTATTAAAACTTCACCATTAATGAGTTCAATTGGCTGGAGGATAGAATGGTTTAGATCTTTATTAACAAGGAAACCTCCATTACTTACTAAACATTCATCAAAAACAATACACGAAAAAAGGTATTATAGCTCGGCTAAGTTAAAAAAGGCTATTAACTTTAAATTTGAACCAATTTCAAAATCAATAGTCCAAATTTGCGGGTATTATTTAAAGGATAAAAAAACTATTTAATCGTTTTTTTACCCTTTAAATCTTTTAATTTTGGTTGTAATTTTTGTTCTGCCTTTAATATAGAATCTTCTATTTTTTTCTCGTATTCATAGAGTTTGGTTAATTCTTTTAAACGTTCTTCTACCTTGTTTAAAATTTCATCATACTCATCAACTTTTGATGTATAATAATAATTACTTTCTTGAAATAATGCACTATCTATTTTGTGTTTTTCAAATACAAGAGGATAGTAATTAACTTTTCGTTTTAAATCTAAGTTTTTAATATTTTCAGCACTTGAAGCAATAAACATATCTGTCAAAACATCAACCATTTTATCTTTTGACATTAAATTTTCAGGCTTCTTTAAAATTGTATTACTTGTACAACTAAAAATGAATATTGAAATAATTATTATGTAAATATATTTATTCATTTGATCTATTAAACTCTAATCTTTTACCTTTTATTGTATCGTTAAAGGTTCCATTATTATAAATTAAATTACCGTTTACAAAAGTGTGGGTAATTTTTGAGTAAAAGGTTGTACCTTCAAAAGGAGACCATCCACATTTATAAAGGATATTATCTTTTTTTACGGTCCAAGGTGATGCTATATCGACTAAAACCAAATCAGCATAATATCCTTTTTTAATAAACCCTCTTTTATTAATTTGAAATATTTTTGCAGGATTATGGCACATTTTTTCTACAATTTTTTCAATAGAAATTTTACCTTGTCTGTGAGCCTTAAGCATTGCAGGAAGTGCATGCTGTACTAATGGACCTCCACTTGGAGCCTTTGTATAAACTTGTTTTTTTTCTTCTAAAGTATGTGGCGCATGGTCTGTAGCAATTACATCAATGCGGTCATCTAATAACGCTTTCCACAGGCCTTCTTTATCTTTCTCTGTTTTAACTGCAGGGTTCCATTTTATAAATGTTCCCTTTGTTTTATAATCTTCTTCATTAAACCACAAATGATGTATACACACTTCAGATGTAATTTGTTTTTTCTCTAAAGGAATTTTATTTGTAAATAACTTTGTTTCCTTTTCAGTTGATAAATGAAAAACATGCAAACGTGCACCTGTTTTTTTTGCCAATTCAATTGCTTTGGATGACGATAAATAACAAGCCTCTTCACTTCTAATTTTTGGGTGCATTTCAATTGGAATATCTTCTCCAAATTCCTTTAAATAAGTTTCTAAATTATCTTTTATTGTGGCTTCATCTTCGCAATGTACCGCGATTAGCATTTTTGTTGAAGAGAATATTTTTTCTAACACTTCTTCATTATCCACTAACATGTTTCCAGTAGAAGAACCTAAAAACAACTTAATTCCTGCTACATTTTTAGGATCTGTTTTAAGTAACTCCTCTAAATTATCATTAGTACCACCAAACATAAAAGAAAAATTAGCATAAGAAGTTTTTGCTGCATTTTTAAATTTTTCTTCAAGTAGCACTTGCGTTGTAGCTTGCGGAACGGTATTTGGCATTTCAATATAGGAAGTAATTCCTCCTGCAACAGCAGCTTTACTTTCTGTTTCGTTTGTTGCCTTGTGGGTTAGTCCAGGTTCTCTAAAATGAACTTGATCATCAATTACTCCTGGAATTAAAAATTTCCCTTCTGCATCTATAATTTTTGTACTAGCAGACTTTGAACTTATAGAAATATCGATATCTGCAATAAATTCTCCATCAATTAACACATCTCCCTCAACTATTTTTCCTTCATTAACAATTTGTGTATTCTTAATAAGTATTAACCCCATAACTTTTTCTTTTTCTTATTTTGGCAATCCTTGTAATCGCATTTTAATAACACCAAAAATGGCCTCCGAAATAATTGAACCACTCATTTTTGATGTTCCCCTTTTTCTATCTGTAAATATTACAGAAACTTCTTTATGTTTAAATTTTCTTTTCCAAGCTTTAAATTTCATTTCAATTTGAAAAGCATAGCCTACAAATTTAATTTTATTTAACTCAATTTCTTCTAAAACCTTTCTTTTATAACAAACAAATCCTGCTGTTGTATCATAAATTGGTATTTGTGTTATAATTCTAACATATTTTGAAGCAAAATATGATAAGAATAAACGTTTAAAATCCCAATTAACAACATTTATTTTATTATTCAAATATCTCGACCCTATTGAAAAATCAGCTCCGTCAATTGCGCAAGCATTATATAGTTTTATTAAATCCAACGGATTGTGCGAAAAATCAGCATCCATCTCAATAATAAAATCATAATCCCTACTCAATGCCCAATTAAAGCCATGAATATATGCTGTTCCTAAACCCGTTTTCTCAATTCTTGTTTCAAGAAATAAATTCGAAAATTGATTTTGTAAATTTCTTACAATTTCGGCTGTTCCATCGGGCGAACTATCATCAACAATTAAAATATCGAATTCCTTTTCCTGCTCAAAAACCGCTTTTATTATTGCTTCAATATTTTCCTTTTCATTAAAGGTTGGTATAATTACCAAAGTATTTGACATATGCAAAAATTATCCAGCAAAGATAACATATTTTATTACTAGTTTTGCGGTACTATTTTAACCTGATATATGTTTGAAGCTGAAAAAATAATAAATTTAAATAATGATTGGATTACATTCGTTTTTTTTATAATTCTTTCTATTCTTACTACCGAAAAATTTCTTTTTGGCAATAGACTCGTACAAACAAGCACTTTTTTTATTAAAAAAAACAACCTTTTATCTCAATTTAATAGAGAAAAAAATACTTTTTTCAATCTTTTTCAAATACTTTTTTACATTGTTGATGTATTAACAATTGCTTTATTAATCTATTTTTTAATTGAAAATTTAGATATACAAATGATGCTTTTTGGATTTGAGTTATATATTGGAATTGCCATAGGTACAGCTCTCTATTTTCTTTTTCGCTTTCTTATTGGAGCTTTTTTAGCCTATTCTTTAGAACTAGGCGCCATACATAATAAAATTACTTTTTATAAAATTAACTACCTCAACAATACTGTAATTTGGATATTACCTTTTGTTCTTCTTGTAGCCTATTACAACTATCACACGTCAATTGTTATTAATACTACGCTTATCATTTTTTGCATTTTACTCATTTTTAGATATGTATTTTTAATAATCAACAATAAAAACCTTATTATTAACAACTTGTTTTATTTTATTTTGTACCTTTGCGCACTTGAAATAGCACCCTTGGTGATTATTGTAAAATTAACTATTTAAAAGACAAAATTGAACTTTATGAAAGTGAAAACAATTTTGGTTTCTCAGCCAGCACCCAAGACTGATAACTCTCCATACACCGATTTATCAGAAAAGCAAAAAGTTAAAATTGATTTTGTTCCATTTATCCATGTTGAAGGGGTAGAAGCGAAAGAAGTAAGAACTCAAAAAATCGATTTATCAAAATTTACTGCCATTATTTTAACAAGTAGAAATGCAGTTGATCATTTTTTTAGAGTAGCTGAAGAGATGAGATTTACAGTTCCAGACTCTATGAAATACTTTTGTCAATCTGAAGCTGTGGCTTATTACCTTCAAAAATATGTTGTATATCGTAAACGAAAAATTTATGTAGGTCAACGTACTTTCCCTGAACTGTCAAAAATTATAAAAAAATATAAGGATGAAAAATTTCTTTTACCTTCATCTGATAAATTAAAGGACATTGTTCCTGACACTTTAAATGATTTAGGAGTTAACTGGAGCAGAGGTATTTTATACAGAACTGTAATGAGCGACCTTTCAGAATTAAATGATGTTTTTTATGATATTTTGGTGTTCTTTTCACCTTCTGGAATTGAGTCTTTATTTAAAAATTTTCCAGATTTTAAACAAAATAACACGCGTATTGCTGCATTTGGAGATTCAACTATTAAAGCGGCAACTAATGCTGGGTTAAAATGTAATATTCCTGCACCAACACCAGAAACGCCATCAATGACAATGGCTTTAGAAAAGTATATAAAACAGGCTAATAAAAAATAATTATCCTTTACAAGATAAAAAAACCGAGCGTTGCTCGGTTTTTTTATGCAAATAAATTAGCATAAATATCTTCTACCTTAGTTACTTTAACAATTTTAATTTTACAATTAGTAGTATTTATTTTATTGAATTTCGAAATAAATATTTTTTGAAAACCTAACTTTTCCGCCTCTAAAATACGCTGTTCCACTCTATTAACTGGACGTATTTCTCCGGCCAAACCAATTTCTGCAGCAAAACAAAAGTCTTGAGGTATAGCTTCATCTTCATTGGAAGATAAAATTGCGCTAATTACGGCTAAATCAATTGCTGGGTCGTCTACCTTAATACCTCCTGCTATATTTAAAAACACATCTTTTGCTCCCAATCTAAAACCGGCTCTTTTTTCTAAAACAGCTAATAACATGTTCAACCTCTTTAGGTCGTAACCTGTTGCTGAACGTTGTGGAGTTCCATAAACAGCTGTACTTACCAATGCCTGTACTTCAATCATTAAAGGTCTCATTCCTTCTAATGTTGCTGCAATAGCCGTTCCACTTAAATCGTCTTCTTTTTGCGAAATTAATATTTCAGATGGATTATCAACTTCACGTAACCCAACGCTTTGCATTTCATAAATACCCAATTCTGCCGTAGATCCAAATCGATTTTTATTAGCACGTAAAATTCTATAAGTATGGTTTCTATCACCTTCAAATTGTAAAACAACATCAACCATATGTTCTAAAATTTTTGGCCCAGCAATATTACCATCTTTTGTAATATGCCCAATTAATAAAACTGGAGTTGCCGTTTCTTTGGCAAATTTTATAAGCTCTGATGTAGTTTCTCTAATTTGAGATATTGAGCCTGGCGAAGCTTCAATATACTCTGTATACAAAGTTTGGATGGAATCAATAACAACAACATCTGGCTGCACTTCTTCAATTGCCCTAAATATATTTTGAGTTTTAGTTTCGGTTAATATTAAACAATTTGTATTATCTATTTGAAGTCGTTCTGCTCTCATTTTAATTTGAGACTGACTTTCTTCACCCGAAACATACAATACTCTTTTAGGTATTGCTAGTGCAATTTGCAATAACAATGTAGATTTTCCAATTCCGGGCTCTCCTCCCAATAGTAGCATTGAACCTTTTACCAATCCACCACCTAAAACTCTATTAAGTTCATTATTTTCTGTTGAAATTCGATCTTCCTTGTTTATAGAAATATCGTTTATCTTAAGAGCTTTGTTTACTTTTTTAGATGTAGTGTTTTGTTTCCAATTTCTTTTTTCTTCTTTTTGAATTATTTCTTCAACAATTGTATTCCATTCATTACAAGAGTTACATTGACCCAACCATTTTGCATATTGCGCACCACAATTTTGACAAAAAAAAGAAGTTTTTGTTTTAGCCATTTATAATAAAATTAAGAAAGTAAATATAAAAAGAAATCCCTATTTAATGTGGTATTTATTATATATTGGAAGTAAAACTAAAGATAATATTCCAAATATTATTACCATAATGGTTTGAGCTGTCCACATTATCCATCCAAAAGCCAAGGCCGCATTGTTATCTATTTTATAAAGAACCAACGCACTGGCTACAAATATTGGGTAAGACCCCAAACCTCCATTAGTTAGCGCCATACTTAATGCACCAACAACAAAACTAACTATTATAGCACCAAAAGGTAAATTAGTAGTTTCAGGTAAAGCAAATGTAACCGCATAAAGCATTAATACATACATTACCCAAATAAAAATTGTATGCAAAATAAATTGCCATTTCTTTTTCATTGTTAAAATACTGGTAATACCTTCTAAAAGACCTTTGATAAAGGATATTATTTTAGCTATATAAGGGTTTGTTGATGTTTTAAAATACCTAAACATAAAAAAACCTATTACCGGAAAAACAACAAATATTAAAATTTTTGTATAAATACTACTTTCACCATCATCCTTAAACAAGTAGCTACTAATTAACTCCGATTGCAAAAAAAACGCAAGTGCAATAATTCCAAACAACATTATTACATCAGCTACACGTTCGGCCACAATTGTTCCAAAAGCTTTTTCAAATGGTATTTTTTCGTATTTTTTTATACCCGCAGCACGTGCAATTTCCCCAGAACGCGGAATGAATAAATTTAACAAATAAGCAATTAAAACAGTCATTATACTATTTGCATATCTTGGCTTATATCCCATAGGTTCCAACATAAAATGCCATCGATATGCGCGTGATAAATGACTTAGTATTCCAAAAATTAAAGACAAGCCAACCCACCAATAGTTTGCAGTTTTAAATGAATTGATTATTGAATCCTTATCGGATGACGACAATTTTGACAAACTGAACCAAATTAAAAATACTCCCAATGCTATTGGGAGTATTAATAATACCGTCTTTTTTATTTTCTTATTCAATTTTAGTTGAGTAGATTGTTTTCTTCATTAGGAAAAACAATTGCAGGCATAAATTTCTTTGCCTCTTCAAAGTCCATTCGTGCATAACATATTAATATTAACACGTCACCAACAGCAACTTTTCGAGCTGCAGCTCCATTTAAAGTTATTTCACCACTATTTCTAGGACCTGGAATTGCATATGTTTCAAGACGCTCGCCATTGTTATTGTTTACAATTTGAACTTTTTCCCCTTGAATTATGTTAGCAGCCTCCATTAAATCTTCGTCAATAGTTATACTTCCAATATAATTTAAATCGGCTCCAGTAACTTTAACTCTGTGAATTTTAGATTTTACTACTTCTATTTGCATAGTGCAAAAATACTTTTTTTTACTTAATTGGTTAATCTTTACAAACTTATATTATCAATAAGTCTTATTTTTCCAGCAAAAACTGCTATAAAAGCTCTATATTTTCGCTTAGGATTATTATTTTTAATTGTTTGAAGCGTTTCTTCTTCAGCAATTTCGAAATATTCAAGTTCTAATAATGGATCTTTTTTAAATTCATTTTCAACCCATTTCACAATATCTAGTGCATTTTCTGTGCCAAACTTTAATTTAACCTTTTTCAAAGTTTTATAAATAAAAGGAGCTGCCAATCTGTGCTCAATTGTCAGCCTAGCATTTCTAGAACTCATTGCTAAACCATCATCTTCCCTATAAATTTCGCAAGGCACAATTTTTACAGGAATTTTATAATTTTTTACTAAACTTCTAATAATTTGTAATTGTTGAAAGTCTTTTTCTCCAAAATATGCTTTATGAGGTTTTACAATCTCAAACAAACGTTTTACAATTGTTCCTACACCATCAAAATGGCCATCTCTAAATTTCCCTTCCATTTGAAATTCAAGTCCGTCAAATTCAAAATTCTCTGATTTAATATTGTTTGCATAAATCTCGGAAGATGAAGGGGCGAATACTAAATCGCAATAAACAGATTTTAAAAGTGATAAATCCTTATCAATTGTTTTAGGATAATTAATTAAATCCTCTTTTTTATCAAATTGAGTTGGGTTTACAAAAATACTCACAACAACAATATCGTTTTCTTTTTTAGCTCTTTCAATTAAGGACAAATGTCCTTTGTGAAGCGCTCCCATAGTAGGTACAAAACCAATAGAAGTTCCTTTTTTTAACGACTTAATTTTCTGTTGTACCGATTTTATTTTAGCAAAAACTAACATGATTTATTGTTAATAAACGTTAAAAGCGTGCAAACTTACATCTTTCAAGCCACATTCTACATAAATTTTCGTAATTTTGCACATTATCTAAAAATTAGAGTTGGATTATGAAAGATAAGAGAGTATTAGTTGTTTCATCAGAAGTTGTGCCTTATTTACCTGAAAATGAACTATCAACTTCTTCGTTTGAAGTAGCTAAAATGATTCATAGTAAAGGTGGCCAAACACGTATTTTTATGCCAAGATATGGGTTAATTAACGAAAGGAGGCATCAATTACATGAAGTTATTCGTTTATCTGGTATGAATTTAGTAATTAATGACATGGATATGCCATTAATTATTAAAGTTGCTTCAATTCCAAAAGAAAGAATGCAAGTTTATTTCATTGATAATGATGAATATTTTAAACGTAAGGCATTGTTTTCGGATGAAGACAACAATTTATTTAGTGATAATGATGAAAGAGCCATATTTTTTGCAAAAGGTGTTGTAGAAACGGTTAAAAAATTAAACTGGTCTCCAGATATTATTCACGTACATGGATGGATGGCGTCTCTTTTACCATTGTATATAAATGAATATTATAAAAATGACCCTTTATTTTCCGACAGTAAAATTGTAACATCTTTATACAACAATGGTTATGAAGGTGAATTAAATAAAGATTTTATCAATAAAATTCAATTTGATAATATTGACAAAGAAAAAATTGAAACTATCTCAAAACCAAACTATACCAACCTTTTAATAAATGCAATTGAAAATTCTGATGCCGTAATTAAGGCAAGTGAAGAACTTCCAGAAGATTTATTAGAATATTTAAAAACAAGTAAAAAACCTGTATTAGAATATTTTTCAGAAGAAGAATTTGATAACGCATATACAGATTTTTACTTAAATAACGTTATATAGTTAATCCATAAAGAGAATTTTATTTATGACAACAAAAGTTGTAAGAACCATAAAACACTTAGGAATTTTATCCTTAGTGCTTTTTACCATAATTTCATGTGAAAAAGAAATTGAAAATGTTGGTGTAAGTCTTGTTGATAATAATAATTTTAGTAACGATAATTTTATATCGGAAGTTATTACAACAAACGAAAATGTTGATCGCATTCCGTCAAACTCCTTAACTCAATATTTATTAGGAGTTTATACAGATGATGAATTTGGAAAACTAAAAGCTTCAATTGTATCTCAAATTACTCCACCAAGACTTAGTACACTTTACAAAGATGGTTATGGAGATAATGCAAAAATTGATTCCGTTATTCTTAATATTCCATACCAAGCAACAAGACAAGATGAAGACTACTCTAATGGAGCTCCAAAATTTGTTATTGATTCCGTTTTTGGAAATGAGGATGTTGAATTTAAGTTAAGTGTTTACGAATTAAAAACATATTTAAACACTCTAAACCCAAGTGACCCATCCAAAAGTATGGTTTACTATTCCGATAAAGAATTTCAAAAAGGAGATACACCTTTTTACTCTGCCAATTTTAAGGTAAACCCAAACGATACTGTCTCGTATATAAAACGATATTTAGATGATGAAGTTACGGTTTATGACACCGATACTATTAAGGCAACAAATACAATCCCATCAATAAATTTGCCTTTGGATGAAACTCTTATTAAACAAATATTTGTTGACAAAGCAGGTGATTCAGAGTTTTTAACGTTAGATAATTTTACAAGATATTTTAGAGGGTTTTATATTGAAGCTATAGAAGCTGGAAGCGATAAAGCTCATCTTATATCTCTAAATATGACTGGGGCAAAGATGACTATTTACTACTCCAAAACACAAGATGAAGATGACGATACCGATTTAAATGGTAATGGTACTAATGGAGAGCTGGGAGTTAGAACAAAACATTCCTATAATTTCTTACTTTCTACTTTAAAATCGAACATTCTAAACAGAGATTATTCAAATTCTAATTTTCAACAAGGAAATAACGAGCGGCTATATATTCAAGGAGCAGCTGGATCAGTTTCAACAATTGAATTATTTTCAAATGAAGATCTAACAGAATTAAGAGCTAATAATTGGTTAGTAAATGATGCTAATTTAACTCTCTATGTAGATCAAAATGCTTCAACATCAGAAATACCAGAACAATTATATATCTATAATTTTGATGAAAATGAACAAATAACTGATGTTTTTACTGAAGGTACTTTAGCAATTGGAGGAAGTTTAGAAAGAGATGAAGATGGAAAACCATATAAATATGAATTTAAAATAACAGATTTTATTTCAGAAGTATTAAAATCTGACGAACCTATAGATTTAGTTAAATTAGGTATAAAAGTTTATAGCGTTTTAGACGCGCCTACCTCAACTACTGATGTTTTAGTTGATAATTATGGATACAACCCGCAAGGAGTTGTGTTATACAACGAAAGTCAAAGTGAAGGAGATAAAAGGGTTAAACTTGAATTATCTTATACTAAAGTTAATAATTAAAACTTAACTCTATGTGCGGAATTACCGGTTATTTAGGATTTAGAGAAGCCTACCCAATTGTTATAAACGGACTTCAACGTCTTGAATATCGAGGATATGATAGTGCTGGAATTGTTATAACATCAAACGATAAATCAAAACTTTTTAAAACAAAAGGAAAAGTTTCAGATTTAAAAAAAATTGCAAAAAAGAATAATTTAGAAGGTAATTTAGCTCTAGGACACACTCGTTGGGCAACTCATGGAGTACCTAATAACGAAAATTCTCATCCACATTTATCAAATTCAGGAAATTTAGTAATTGTACATAATGGTATAATTGAAAATTACGACACCATTAAAAAAGAACTTATTAAAAGAGGTTACACTTTTCATAGTGATACAGACACCGAAGTTTTGATAAATCTAATTGAAGAAGTTCAAATTAAAAACAACTGTAAATTAGGAAAGGCAGTACAACTAGCACTTACCAATGTTGTTGGAGCCTACGCTATCGCTGTTTACGATATTAATAAATCTGATGAAATAATTGTTGCGCGTTTAGGAAGTCCTTTAGCTATAGGAATTGGCAAAAACAATACTGAGTTTTTTGTGGCTTCAGATGCATCTCCTTTTATTGAATATACAAAAGATGCTATTTACTTAGATGATGAAGAACTTGCTATAGTTAAACTTGGTAAAAAAATTAGAGTACGAAAAATACACGATGATTCAATAGTTGAACCAAATATTCAGGAATTAAAATTAAACTTAGAGCAGATTGAAAAAGGTGGTTACGATCACTTTATGCTGAAAGAAATTTACGAACAACCAAGCGCTATTTTTGATACTTTTAGAGGAAGATTATTAGCCGATAAAGGAATTATTAAAATGGGAAGTGTTGACAACAACATTACCAAATTTTTAAATGCGAAACGAATAATAATTGTTGCTTGCGGTACATCTTGGCACGCAGGACTTGTTGGTGAATACTTGCTTGAAGATTTATCTAGAATTCCGGTAGAAGTTGAATACGCTTCGGAATTTAGGTATAGAAACCCAATTATAAATAAAGACGATATTGTAATTGCAATTTCTCAATCTGGTGAAACTGCCGATACATTGGCAGCTATTAAATTGGCAAAATCAAAAGGAGCATTTGTTTTTGGAATATGTAATGTTGTTGGATCTTCAATTGCTAGAGAAACCAATTCGGGTGCCTATACACATGCAGGACCTGAAATTGGAGTAGCTTCAACAAAAGCATTTACAACTCAAATTACTGTTTTAGCACTAATTGCTTTAAAATTAGGTAAATTAAAAGGAGAAATTTCCACTTCAGATTTTCACAAATATTTACAAGAAATGAAATTAATTCCTTCAAAAGTAGAGGAATTATTAAAAGTAAACCATGAAGTTGAAAAAATTGCATTAACCTATAAGGATGCACCAAACTGTTTATATTTAGGTCGCGGTTATAATTTTCCTGTAGCCTTAGAAGGAGCCTTAAAACTTAAAGAAATTTCTTATATACATGCAGAAGGTTATCCTGCAGCTGAAATGAAACATGGGCCAATTGCTTTAATTGATGAATCTATGCCTGTTATTGTAATAGCAACTAAAAAAGGTCATTACGAGAAGGTTGTTAGCAATATTCAAGAAATAAAATCTAGAAATGGAAAAATAATCGCTATTGTTACTGAAGGTGACACCATTGTAAAGAAAATAGCAGATCACGTAATTGAAATTCCAGAAACTGAAGAAGCATTTGCGCCACTTTTAACAACAATACCGTTACAATTATTATCGTATTATATTGCCGTAATGAGAGGTTGTAATGTTGATCAGCCTAGAAATTTAGCAAAATCAGTTACCGTAGAGTAACAACCCAATACATTATAAAAAAAGCCAGCTTAAAGCTGGCTTTTTTTATTCTATAACATCATGTATCATTGTATGATTGCCGTTATTCCATTCTGTTAAAATATCAGTGGCTACTAATGCTCCACTACCAGCAGCTATTGCATACTGACTTCTCCATCCTGCAATAACTCCAGCAACATAAATTCCTTCTGCAACTATATGATTGTGGTTTTTCAACATAATTTTATCCTTTATTGCTGGAATTGTCGGATGTGGTATAACATAACTTTCCAAACCTTTAATTATTGCAGGTTTTGCAGGACTTGTAGTAATTACAATTTTTGAAGCCTTATATAAATTTTTATTCGTTTTAATCGAAATACTATTTCCTTCTTTTAAAATACTTACTACTTTCTCATTACTAATTTGAATTACTTTGGGAAAGTCCGAAGTAAGCTGTTTTAATCCCTCTTCTAAAATAGTTGAACCCTTTGTTCCTTTTTTAAACCCTAAAACATTATTAAGTTCAGCATTTTGTAATGCCGATGCTTTTTGATGAGTTATTATTCCTATTTTTTTATTCTTTGCAAAAGGTTTTTCCATTGCAGATCCTAGTATTAATGCGCAAGACAATCCTGCCGCACTTCCTCCTATTATTAATACATCAAACGACTCCATAAAATTTCAAATTAAAAATCTAAAATAAACTATAATTTTCAGTAATTAGTTATAAATGTTACATTTTAAAAAGCCCCTGAATATTTGAGGTAAAAAGCTTTACAGCAATAGCTAATAGTACCACTCCAAATATTTTTCTTAAAATATTAATCCCATTTTTCCCAATTAATTTTTCAATTTTTGAAGAAGTTCTTAATACTATATACATAAAAATCATATTTACTATAACTGCAATTACAATATTTATAGTTTCATATTCTGCTCTTAACGAAAGTATTGTTGTTAAACTTCCTGGGCCTGCAATTAATGGAAATGCCAATGGAAATACAGAAGCCGTAACTGGATTTGAATCTTCTTCTTTATACAGCGATATTCCAAGTATCATTTCAAGAGCAAGGAAAAACAAAATTAACGAACCTGCAACTGCAAACGAATTAACATCAATCCCAATTAAATTAAGAATACTTTTACCTAAATATAAAAAGGCAATCATAATTAAACCAGCAATTATTGCTGCTCTTTCTGAATGAATATGCCCAACTTTCACTCTTAAATCAATAATAATTGGAATATTTCCAATAATATCTATAACTGCAAAAAGCACCATAGTTGCAGTAACTATTTCTTTAATATTAATTAACATAATATTTATATTGTTTAAAGCTAATCAAAAGTATTAATTCAATTTATATAAAAAACAAAATTAATATAAAAATTAGTTTATTTTTGCGCTATGTTTCAATTAGGTAAAACAATAGTTTCGGAGGATATTATAGAGAAAGATTTTGTCTGTAATTTATCTGCTTGTAAAGGTAAATGCTGCATAGATGGGGAGGCGGGCGCTCCATTAGAAGAAAATGAACTTCAAATATTATTGGATATTTATCCATTAGTAAAACCTTTTTTAAGGGAAGAAGGAATAAAAGCAATTGAAGATCAAGGACTTTTTATAACAACTGAAGGAGATTATGAAACTCCTTTAATTGATGAGAAAGACTGCGCTTATGTAATTTTCGATAAAAACAATATTGCAAAATGCGGTATAGAAGAAGCATATAATCAGGGTAAAATTAAATGGAAAAAACCTATTTCTTGTCATTTATATCCTGTACGAATAATGGAATATAGTGAGTTTTCGGCTGTAAATTACCATAAATGGCCTATTTGTGATGATGCCTGTTCTTTAGGAAAAGAATTACAAGTTCCTGTTTATAAATTTGTTAAAGAAGCTTTAATTAGAAAATTTGGCAAAGACTGGTATTCTGAACTTGAAGAAGTAGCAAAAAACATGACATAAACTTAAACTTGTAAAAAAGCACTAATAATTATTTTTTTATACATTTGTCCATCATTTATTTTACTACTTTAACCCCAAAATCAAGAAAAACATTACTACTATGAAAAAAATTACCCCTTATTTAATGCTTTTATTAATGTTATTAACGTTAACATCAAACTCTTGTGATGAAGATATTTTAGATGTCGATATTTCAACTGAAATTACAAGAAGTATTGATTTACATGTAAACCAAGGTAAGGAATCAATTATTGAAAATTATACTGTTGATTTAAATAATGATGACACTAAAGATTACATTAATAAAATTAAAAACGTAACAATTACAAAATTATCCTATAAAATTAAAAATTTCTCTGGTGATCCTGAAGGTACTATTTCGGGCACAGTATCTGTAGAAGATTTCTCTTTTGAGCCAATTGTTGATAATATTAAAAACGCCTTTGATAGCAATACCGAATACAAAATATCAAATGTAAATGAATTGAGTACAATTGCTGAATTACTTAAAGAAAAAGGTAAAATTACTGTTGAAATTGATGGTGAAAGTGAATGTCCAAATAATTCTATGGATTTTACTATTGAAGTAACAGCAAAATTAAAGATTACCGCAAATCCATTGTAGATTTTAGATTGTAATTCTTAATCCTATCAAAAAATTAATAATATTTAATTAGCACATAACCAATTTCTCTTTTGTATTTTTACTATAAAAAGCAATAAAAGAGATTTAATTTATGATCTATTTTAAAAAATTAGTAGTCGCACTAATTATTTTAGTGTTCAACATAGTTTCATACAGTCAAAATTCTTCAGAAAAACAGATTGATAGCATTTTTACCCTATTAAAAGTACAACCAAACAGTATTGAAAAGGTTAACAATTTAATTTCACTCTATAAAAAAACTATCTATAACAAAAACCCTAATGAAAGTATTATAGACGAAGCCATTAACATTTCTGAAAAAATTTATTATATAAACGGATTAGCTGATGGTTACAACAGAAAAGGGCTTACAGCACGATATAATAATAATTATACTGCATCTGTTGCATATCATAAAAGAGCTATTAATCTCCTATCACAATCAACCGATACCTTATTAAAAATAAAGTGTCTAAATAGTCTCGGTGTTACATATAGAAAACTAAATTTAGAAAAAGAGGCTTTTGATGTTTATTTTAAAGCCTTGGATTTATCGGAAAAGTTTAACAATTCTAAAAGTGTTGCCATTGCATTAAATGGCATTGGTAATGTATTTATTGATACTAAAGAATATGATAAAGCATTGCACTATTTTAGAAGAGATTATAAACTAGAACTCGAAAGAAATAATTCGAGAGGTCAAGAATATTGTTTATCAAATATTGGTGAAATATTTTTATACAAAAAATCATACGACTCGGCTCAGGTTTATTTAAATA
Organism: uncultured Lutibacter sp.; assembly: GCF_947495725.1. Taxonomy (GTDB): domain Bacteria; phylum Bacteroidota; class Bacteroidia; order Flavobacteriales; family Flavobacteriaceae; genus Lutibacter. The sequence continues at coordinate 575,393 of NZ_CANLZZ010000001.1, forward strand.
AAGCCCTGGATTTAACAAAAAAATTTAAACGCAAAGAAAGTGAGGCAATACAATATAATTTATTGGGTTTGCTTTTTCAGAAAAAAGAAGAATATGAAAAATCTACCAATTATTATAAACAAGCAATACCAATTTTTACCAATTCAAATAATTTAAGGTATTTAAGCAACACCTTAATTAATATTGGAAAAAATCAACTTTTCACTGGAAAAACCAAAAGTGCACAGGAAAACATTTTGGTAGGATTAAACAATGCCAAAACAATTAACTCTAAAGAAAATATTACTCTTGGTTATAACGCCTTGGTTAATTATTATACCATTACAAAAAACTATAAAGAAGCTTTAAACTCACATAAAATTGCAACCGCATTTCATGATAGTATTGTAAATGAATCTTCCCAAAAAAGTATAATAAGCACTCAAATTGAATATGAAACGGCAAAAAAGGACGAGCAAATTCAAAAATTAGCAATTGAAAAAGAAAAAAGTGAACAAAATGCAAAAGCTCATTTCAACAAATTAATTATAATTTCTTTAATTGGATTTTTAATAGTATCAATTTTAGGCTATTTATTGTATTTGTACAGAAGAAATTCTGATTTAGAAATTGAAAATAAAAACAGTGAACTTCAAAATTACTTACATCAAATTAAACAACTTAAAAAAGAAGCCAAAAACAAATCTTTACCTTCTGAAAATATAGAGGAGTATGGACTTTCTAAAAGAGAAATTGAAGTACTTAAATATATTACTGCCGGGCTTAGTAACGACGAAATTGCTAAAAAAATGTTTGTTTCAAAAAACACAATTAAAACTCATATTAAAAATATTTACGCCAAACTCGATGTAAAAAATAGAATTCAGGCAATAAAAAAAATAAATATTATATAATTCAAAAACTAAATTCCAAACTATTTTTTGATGCTGTTATTTTTATAGAATAAAGTCAAAAAAATTCATTCTTTCAATAAAATTAACATCTTAACACCTATTATTCACCCTAAAGGGTTAGGTAAATCACACTTTTTAATGAAGTAATATTTTTCTTTTGAACCTAATTTAGCATAAAAATTAATCAACAAGGTTATTGCTAAAAATTTAAAAGAAAAAAATATGAAAACACATCATTCTAAATTTAAAAGAAACATTTTATTAAAAACGCTACTTGTAATAGGAATGCTATTTGTTTTTCCAAACCAAGTAGAAGGTCAATTTTTAAAAAAATTAAAAGAAAAAGCCGAAAAGAAAATTGAACGTGAAGCCGAAAAACGCGCTGAACGTAGAATGAATAAAAAAATTGACAAACAATTTGATAAGGCTGAAGATGTATTAGATGGTAAAAAGAATACAGACAAAAATTCAGAAAAAGATAATTCTATAACCAACCAAAATACTCAAGGAAATAATTCTAATACTTCAAATGCTTCACAAACAAATGGAAATGCTGTAAATAAACCAAACGTTGTTTGGAGTAAGTTCGATTTTGTACCTGGCGATGAAGTTATTTTTGAAGATATTCCAAGTACTAGTGAAGAGAATGGAGAATTTCCAAGCCGCTGGGATTTAGTAAAAGGACAGGTAGAAATTGCAAATGCAGATGGTGAGACGGTGCTAATGTTTTTAGATGGAGGAGAAATAGTTCCATATTTAAAAAACTCGTCAACCGATTATTTGCCAGAAATTTTTACTATTGAATTTGATTTTTACAAACCTGCAGGCGGAAATCGCTTATCATTTTATTTAACCGATCAAAAAAACCAAAGAAATAATCAAGTGTACGATAATGCTCAAGAATTTGATGTTACACCATTAAGAATTGATACACCAGAAGGATCTGCTGTTGAGCATTCTGGAAGAGATTATAACTATTGTAAAAATGGCTGTTGGACACACGTTTCTATTGCTTACACCAAAGGAAAACTAAAAGTGTATTTAGATGATACTAGATTGGTTAACATTCCTCACTATTCCTATAATCCAACTGGATTTACAATGTATCCATATTTTGCTAGTGCAAAAGACAACAAAGCATTTTATGTAAAAAATGTACGTATTGCCAAAGGCGGTGTAAAATACTACGATCGAGTACTTTCTGAAGGAAAAATTATTGTAAACGGAATAAAATTCGATGTAAACAAGGCTACTCTAAAACCTGAAAGTATGGGACCAATTAATGAAATATTTGATTTGATGAATAAAAATCCTGAACTTAATTTTAGTGTTGAAGGGCATACAGATAGTGATGGTAGCGATGTTACAAACATGACACTTTCAAAAGAAAGAGGAAAAACTGTTATGAATGAATTAATTGAAATGGGAATTGCTTCAAACAGACTTAAATCTGATGGTTTTGGTGAAAGTAAACCAATAGACACTAATAACACTCCTGAAGGAAAAGCCAACAACAGACGTGTAGAATTTGTGAAATTTTCTGGAAATTCAAACTTAAATAACACCAGTAAAAACAGTGCTAATTCAACATTTGATCAGCTAGATAAAAAAACAATTGGAGCAAAGTTAGAATCGCTTCCCGATAGTTTTAATATTCCAATGTTAAATAATACCGGTATTGTAAATGGGCCAGGAACTGTTATTATTTATGCAACTTCAGATGGCAATATGGGTAAAATGCAGATTTTAGATATTGATAAAAACAATAATAATAAGCTTACCATTAAATATGTTACATACAACTACAATGGATCCGTTCACAGTGAATCTAATAATTTGGAAATTCGAGGAACTTTTACTTGTGATTTAGACACCGGAAATGAAGGTGTAGAACGCGACAAAGCAGATTTTAGAAATGGTGGCGAAACACTTTACCCGTATGAAACTACAATTTTAAAAGTTTTAAAATAACACTACTTAATACAAATAATTAAATATGAAAAAATTAAGCATCATACTCGTCATACTTATTGTAACAATAAGCTGTAAAGGAAACGATAGTAAACCAGCAGATAGTTTAACTATTAAAACCGAACAAAACAAACTAAAACGCTATCAAATAGAATCTGGAATTATTCATTTTACTTCTACTATTACAGGTAAAGTATTAGGAAGCACAATGACAGGTAAAGGAACAGAAACAATATACTTTAAAGATTGGGGAGCAATAGAATTAAAAGACGAAAAATCATCTGAAACAACCCATATTAAAATATTTGGAAAAACAAAAGAAGAAACAACAAACAAACACTCTATTAACAAATTAGATAATGGAGAGTGGTATACAGTAGATTTTGACAGAAAAGAAATTACAGCCAGACGCTCTATGCCTATTGATATGATAACCGCATTTCATCCCAATTCTGATGCTGGAGACGCAGGAAAAGAAATGATAAAAGACCTTGGAGGTAAAAAAATTGGAGAAGAAACTTTTATGGATTATCACTGTGAAATTTGGGAAGCTATGGGTGTAAAACAATGGGTACATAAACATATTACACTTAAAATTGAAACTACTGTAATGGGTATTACAACTTCAAAAAAAGCAACAAAAATTGAATTTAACATACCTGTACCAGATAAGTATTTTAAACTTCCTGATTTTCCAATAAAAAAGGAAGAAAGTTTCTTTAATAATGAAGATATGAATTTTAATATGGACGATATGGAAGGAATGGAAGACATAGATGCAAATATGGAAATGCTCAGTAAACTCTCTTTTGAACAATGGAAAAAAATGGCATTAGCAGATGAATCAGATGAAGAAATGCAAAATATGAGCGAAGAAGAATTACGTCAAACGTATGATATGATTCAAAAAATGGTGAAAATGAGAAAAGGGAATTAATTACTAATAAAATTGCTATGAAAAAGATATTTCTATTTCTAATTTTAAGTTTTGTCATTTCAGTAAATGCCCAAGATTTTAAACCTTATAAAGTTGAATCTGGAAAAATATCCTATGAAAATTTAAAGTATTCAACACATTCGGGATATTCTAATAAAAATGGTGTTGAAAAAAGTTATAGCAAACAAGTTCCTTATGTAGCTGAACAAATAATTTATTATTGGGATGAATTTGGAGATATTGCCTTTGAAGAAATCTATCAAGTTTCAAAATTTGGAGGAAAATTGCTTCCTGAAAAAGTGAAAATTGCTGAACGTTTATGGGTTGATGAACATCGTTATTATTTCAATTTTAAAGAAAATAAAGTAAGTGATGATCCATACTATTTAAGAATAAAATGCAGAGAACATTTTCAATACTATCAAATAAAAAATTCTTGGATTGAGACTTTGTATATGGGTGTCGAAAAATCTGGAACCATAGAAATACTTGGAAAACAAGCTGATTATTACAACATAAGTAACTATCAAGATATCTATGCTTGGAAAGGGTTGGTGTTAAAAGATGAAAGTTTTTCAACAAGTGGTTCTAATGGGCCTAGAAATACTATTGAAAGAGCTAAAATTGCTGTGGAAATTGATACTTCTTTGGTAATAAATAAAGATTTGTTTAATCCAACTTGGTTAAAAAGAGAGAAATTATACAATAGTTTAGACGAAAACAAAATTGTAGAATTATTAGATGGTAGACAAGAAGTTTTAGAGCAAGCAGATAATATTGAAGGAATTCCACTTCAAAAAAATGATATAGTTCTGTTTGTAACGTCAAAATTAACTATTGGAAAAATGCAAGTTTTGGAGATTGACGAAAATAAGCAGCTTACTATAAAATATAGTTTATACCACAATAACAATATTATTGACTGGGGAGATTCATTTAAAATTAAAAATAATACCGTTGTAAATATCGATAAACCACATTATAAAAATGTAGCAACTGAAGAGTTAGATTTTCAGTGGAGCGCAACTAACAACCCAACACTATTTCCTCAAAACAACATCAGTGTTTTTTTATTAAAATCAAGCAGATCAAAATCACTAAAAATTAATCAATACAATAGAAAAAATTAAAATATTATGAAAAAAATACTAATAACATTTATTATCATCCTTTGTAGTTTTTATTCAAAAGCGCAAGAAGCTACTATTATAGGAAACTGGCAATTAACAACAGTTTCAGGAGTTGGCGAAACCGAAACAGGTTTAGAAGTAGTCTTTATTTTTGAAGATAACGGCGTACTTAAAGCTGGAAAAAATAGAAAATCAAGAACTATAAATGCTGGTACTTGGGCATACAATAAAAAGAAAAAATTAATTGTATTATCAAGCGATTTAGATCAAGATTTTAACGGCGCAGCAACTATTATAAAATTGAATGATAAAGAATTAGTCTATAAAAAAGGTATTTCAACCTTTAGCTTTATAAAATTTGATCCTCCAGCTAAAGTTGTAATTACAATGGAAAAACCAATACTTTCTTTTGAAAGTGACGATATGTACGATGAAGAAGGGAATTTTAATTATGAAGAAGCTGAAGCAAAATTACCTTGGACAATTGAAACCATTGTAAACTATTTAAAAAATTATACCGAAATGGTGTACAATATTACAAGTTTCCCTGATGAACAAGAACCTTTTGCTTGGGTGGAGAGCGAAAAAATAAATTATAAAGAAGCCGAACAAACTATTGATGTTAGAGAATACTCATATTATCAAAACGATTATATAGATATGATGGAAGATCCTATTTTAATAGATAACCTAAAAGAATATGAAGAGGATTTTATGTTTTTCCCAAAAGACAATTTAGACATTTATCAAGTAGTTGGAACAGAGGAAATTGAAACGCCAGCTGGTGTTTTTGAATGTACTATTGTTGAAGGCCTTGGTAGATTTAATGCCAAAGTAAAATATTGGATGGTAAATGAAAAACCAGGCGTATTTGCCAAAGTAATTAACGTAAAAGATGCTCCAGTACCTTATGGAAATACAAAAGTGTATGTATTGAAAGAAATTAAATAACACAACAAAATGAAAACTTTACTAGTATCTCTTTTAACATTTATAAGTGTTGCTGTTTTTAGTCAAAACAATGCGGAACAAACAAAAATTAAAAACTATTTAAAAAGCACTATATTAAACAAAAATACTTTACTAATTAATAGTGCTTCGCAAAACGTAACCGCTTCAGATATCTATCAAGGTGAACTACTTTTTAGCACAAGTCATCACGATGGGCATAACATACTACAAATACAGTATTTTATAAAAACAGGTTCTAAACTTACTTCTTTTAAAAATTTAAGCGAATTATTAGCTTCAAGTGAGTTTATCGAAAGCATAAAATCAAAAAAGTTTAAACTAACTGATGAAGACGAAGGTGTTGCTTTTCAATCCTTCTTAAAATTATTGGATTATAAAAATGGACTAGGTTTTTTTATAGAAGATAACACTTGGTATTTTATTAGAAACAAATTTTTTGATGATATAGAGGCCTATGTTGTCACTACAGATAAAAAAGGTGAAATAACTAACATAATTTACCAAAATAAATTAAAAAAGGCATTACCTAAAACACTTTTACAAGCTGGTGAAACCAATGATTATACAGATTCTGAAGCTGTTATTTCAAAAGAAGATAGTGACTTTATACGTAATTATTTATTTAATACTACAAATTATGAGTTTGAAATTTCACCACTTAATTTTTATTCAATACATAAAATATCAAACATTTCAATTAACAAATGTAACTTAAAAGTAACTGAAGGTGAAAAAGGTAACAGCTTTACAAACAATACTCCTTTTGTATTAGTTTCAAGTAATAACGAATACATAAAAACTTCTATAAATGAACTTTTAGAAAGACCATTATTCATAAAAAGTCTGCAAGAAAAATACACATTAAAAACTGAAGATGATGCTAGGCTTTTTCAATATGTATTAGATGATCTTTCACCTGTTAGTAAGTTTGATATAGAGCTAAAAACCTTTTACAAAAAAGACAATATGTGGTTTTTTGTTCGAGAAAAATCTTTTGACAACTTAAAAGGATACATTCTATTAGTAGATAAAAATAATAAGGTTTCCTCTATAGAATATACTACTATTTCCGAAGAAAATATACTTCGCATAAAAATGAAAAATCCAAATTTTAAAATTGACTACAAATTTAAATTGGTACAACCAACTTCTAATAAAGTAACACTAAATAAAGATGAAGGCTTAAATGTTGAAATTAGTTTTGATGAAAATATGGTAAACGCAACAGGTTGTTGGATTTTAACACAGCTTGATGGTCGAAAAGATGGAATATATGCTGGCACAAGAATAAAATCACCTTATACAAATGGAAGAACGGGAATGTCTTTGCAAAACCAACCACACACTATTGAATACTTTTTACTTAAAAATGGAGAAGAAAATACAGAAAATGCCTTAAGTAAAATAAAAATTGAAACTGAAGTAAAATAAATAAAATTGAAACTTATTAAACGAGCATTCTATTTTTTCATAATTGCAGTCTTTTTAGGCTCATGTTCAACAAGTAAAACAACAACAGTAAGCAAATCTGCACCAGTACCACCTGCAGGTATCACATTTACTGAAATTACTAATTTTAAAGGTTTTGTATCACTTCAAAAGCCGTATAAAGGTGAAGGATTTAGCAAGCAAGAATCTAGTGCTTTTAATGATGCTGGAGAGCAAGTACCAACTAGTAAATATCATGGACAACATGTATATCAATTTAGTAATTTATCTAGTATGACTACCGTAAACGGAGATAAAACGGACACAAATATTGCACTTGAAAGCATTAAAAAATCCAGTATTTTAAGACCAATGCTTAAAAAAGAAAATGTTGTTGAACACTACAGTGATGTTCTAATTGCAGGTAAAACGTGCAAAAGATTTCTTGTTTCCTCTAATTTTAGTCGAAACGATTATTCTTGTGTGTATTATAGATTAGGTTATATAATTCCGCATCATAATACTACGGCACTGTTTTATATAGATCAAGCAAAAAGTAGCCCAATAACTGCTTTTGACGGAGATATTAAAAAACTCGAGAGTGTATTTAAATATATGATTGAAACTGTTGAATTTAGGGAATAAAAAAATATTTTAAAAAAACAACATATAATTTATAGCATAATTAACTATTTATAGTAATCCAGCATTATTTTTTAAATAAAACTACCTTAGTTAACAATAAATATTAAAGACTATTAAAAATTTAACTTAGAAAAAGAGTACAATTTGTTGTACTCTTTTTGCAATAACGGCATTTTTAAGAAACTCTAATAAAATCAACTAGCGACCAATAATTAACACTTATATTTAACTGATAATCAATATTTAATACTAATTAATCGTTTATTAAAAAACTTGTAAAATGTTAAAAACTTATTAATAAATGTGAATAAGTGTCCTTTTTTTGTGTCCTTTTTTTTCCAATATTTGTTTTTATCTTATTGAAAGAAACTAACTAACATTTTACCAAACTAAAAAAATCAACAAATGCCTGCTATTGAACCAATCTTGCAAGAAAACAAAGATCGTTTTGTTATTTTCCCTATTCAACACCAAGATATTTGGGAATGGTACAAAAAGCAAGAAGCTAGCATTTGGACTGCCGAAGAAATTGATTTACACCAAGATGTAATTGATTGGGAAAAAAAATTGAATGACGACGAACGTTATTTCATTAAACATATTTTGGCATTTTTTGCTGCATCGGACGGAATTGTAAATGAAAATTTAGCTGAAAATTTTGTTAGTGAAGTTCAATATTCTGAAGCCAAATTCTTTTACGGATTTCAAATAATGATGGAAAATATACATTCTGAAGTATATTCGTTATTAATTGATACATATGTAAAAAATGAAGTTGAAAAAAATGAACTATTTAAAGCTATTGAAGTTTTTCCTGCTATAAAATTAAAGGCCGATTGGGCCTTAAAATGGATTGAAAGCCCAAGTTTTGCTGAAAGATTAATTGCATTTGCAGCTGTTGAAGGAATCTTCTTTTCTGGAAGTTTTTGTTCAATTTTTTGGTTGAAAAAAAGAGGTTTACTTCCTGGATTAACTTTTTCTAACGAATTAATTTCTCGTGATGAAGGATTACATTGTGATTTTGCAGTGCACCTTCACAACAATCATATTGTTAATAAAGTTCCTAAAGAACGTATTTCAGAGATTATTGTTGATGCACTAAACATTGAACGAAAATTTATTACCGAATCATTACCTGTTAGTTTAATAGGAATGAATGCTAAATTAATGACTCAATATTTAGAGTTTGTAACCGATAGACTTTTAACTGAATTTGGTTGCGATAAAGTTTACAACGTTTCAAACCCTTTCGATTTTATGGAAATGATATCATTAGAAGGAAAAACCAACTTTTTCGAAAAACGTGTTTCTGAATATCAAAAAGCAGGTGTAAAATCTGGAGGAACAGGAAACATAAGTTTCGACGCAGATTTTTAAACTAAATATTTTAGCTAAAATCTTTTTTCAAATTGAAATAAATCCAAATTGAAATTTGAGTTTTCAAAAATCAATAGAATAACTGTATACAATAAATATTAACTATTAAATCCTTTTATTAACCAATGTTTGTACTAAAAAGAGACGGAAGAAAAGAACCGGTAATGTTCGATAAAATTACTGCTAGAGTAAGAAAAATGTGTTATGGCTTAAATAAACTTGTAGATCCTGTAAAAGTTGCAATGAGAGTTATTGAAGGCCTTTATGATGGTGTTACTACTTCCGAACTCGATAATTTAGCCGCAGAAACAGCAGCTACCATGACAGTACAACATCCAGATTATGCAAAACTTGCTGCAAGAATTGCCGTATCAAACCTTCATAAAAACACCAAAAAATCTTTTTCTGATGTAATGACGGATTTATACAACTATGTAAATCCACGAACAGGGAATAAAGCTCCATTACTATCTGATGAAGTTTACAAAGTTATTATGGAAAACTCTGCAAAATTAGACTCTACCATAATATACAATAGAGACTTTAATTACGATTATTTTGGTTTTAAAACATTGGAACGTTCGTATTTATTAAAACTGAATGGTGAAATTGCAGAGCGACCTCAACATATGTTAATGCGTGTTGCAGTTGGAATTCATTTAAATGATATTGATGAAGCCATTGAGACTTATGAATTAATGTCTAAAAAAATATTTACACACGCCACACCAACATTATTTAACTCGGGAACTCCAAAACCACAAATGTCATCTTGTTTCTTATTACAAATACAAGACGATAGTATTGATGGAATTTATGATACCTTAAAACAAACAGCAAAAATATCACAATCAGCTGGTGGAATTGGTTTATCTATACATAATGTCCGCGCAACAGGTTCATACATTCGTGGCACAAATGGAACTTCGAACGGAATTATTCCAATGCTAAAAGTCTATAACGATACTGCACGGTATGTAGATCAAGGAGGAGGAAAACGTAAAGGTTCTTTCGCAATTTACATGGAACCTTGGCACGCTGATGTATTTGAATTTTTAGATTTACGTAAAAATACAGGTGCAGAAGAAATGCGAGCACGTGATTTATTTTACGCTATGTGGATTCCAGATTTATTTATGAAACGAGTTGAGGAAGATGGAGAATGGACATTAATGTGTCCAAATGAATGCCCACATTTATTTGACACTTATGGCGACGAATTTGAAAAACTATATACAAGCTACGAACAAATTGGAAAAGGTAGAAAAACAATTAAAGCTCGTGATCTTTGGGAAAAAATATTAGAAGCTCAAATTGAAACTGGGAATCCTTATATGTTATATAAAGATTCTGCAAACAGAAAATCGAACCAAAAAAATTTAGGAACCATTCGTTCTTCAAATTTATGTACCGAAATTATGGAATACACAGCAAAAGATGAAGTTGCAGTTTGTAACTTGGCCTCTATTGCTATACCTATGTTTATTGAACAAGATAAAGATGGAAATAAATTCTTTAATCATAAAAAACTATTTAAAGTAACTAAAAAAATTACACGAAATTTAGATACAGTAATTGATCGAAATTACTATCCTGTAAAAGAAGCTGAAAATTCAAATTTCCGTCACCGCCCAATTGGACTTGGTATACAAGGATTGGCCGATGCCTTTATTATGTTACGTATGCCTTTTACAAGTGATGAAGCAAAAAAATTAAATGAAGAAATTTTTGAAACAATATATTTTGCAGCAGTAACCTCATCAATGGAGATTGCAACTGCTAAAGGAGCATACTCCACTTTTAAAGGTTCTCCAATGTCTAAGGGAGAATTCCAATTTAATATGTGGGGCGTTTCAGAAGATGATTTAAGTGGGCGTTGGGATTGGAAATCTTTACGTAAGAAGGTAATAAAAAATGGGGTAAGAAATTCATTATTAGTAGCTCCAATGCCAACAGCTTCCACATCACAAATATTAGGAAATAATGAAGCATTTGAGCCTTATACTTCAAATATTTATACACGAAGAGTTTTAAGCGGTGAATATATTGTTGTAAACAAACATTTACTTGAAGATCTTGTTGAACTAGGTTTATGGAATACAGAAATGAAAGAAAGTATTATGCGTGCTAATGGTTCTGTTCAGCATATTGATGTAATTCCACAAGAATTGAAAGATTTATATAAAACAGTTTGGGAAATGAGTATGAAAGATATTATTGATATGTCTCGTCAAAGAGGTTATTTTATAGATCAGTCTCAGTCGCTAAACTTATTTATGCAAGATGCTAATTATTCAAAATTAACATCTATGCATTTTTATGCGTGGAAAAGTGGTTTAAAAACAGGAATGTATTATCTACGTACAAAAAGTGCTGTAAATGCAATTCAATTTACAGTTTCTAAGGAAAAGAAAGTGGAAGATACACCATTAACACCTGAAGAGTTAAAAGCAATGTTAATTGCATCACAAAATAATCCAGATGATTGCGAAATGTGCGGTTCTTAATTATATCAATGTTAATATCTTGTGAATAAAAATATTAATTATAAAAAATATCACCTCTAAATTTATAGATATTTGCTGTAATTAATATTTTGTTCTTTAAGAACTATTTAAGTAAAGTTATAAGCTGAATAAATAGTCAACCCAATAGATGGAGTCTCATTTTTAAATGAGACTCTTTTTTATTAAAAAACATTCAATAAAAGAAACTAAAAAATCCCTATCAAAATTATTTGATAGGGATTTTTAGTAATTTACTGTTTTATTTTTACTTACTTCTTGTTAGAATATAGTTCTAATAAATCCATTATAGCTTTTATTAGATCTTCTGTTTCTAACAAAATACTAAAGTATAATGTAGTGTTTTTAGGACTAGATTCTGTAGTTCTAGTACGTTCAACTTGCTTTTGAGCATATGCAGAAACATCGTTTAACAAACCTTGTTTCTCTTCTATAATAGAAGATATTTGATCAAAAGAACGCGAATCAAAAATTGTTCTAATCTTTCCAAACAAATGTTTCAGTTTTTCGTCAATTTCTTTTAATTCTTTTGCCTGATTAACTTTTAATCCTTTGTGATTATTATTAATATGCTTATGACTTACTTTTGAAATAAATGATACAGATTGAGCAATATCTTGTAAATCTCCAATAACATCTATATAGAACTTACTAGCACTTAAAGACGATTCATCTAAGTTTTTAATAAAATAGAAAATATTATTTTGTAAATCTTCAATTTCATGCTCTAATTTTACAACTGTATTTTTTGCCTTTTTAAGCGTTGGTAAATCTTGTTTTATTAACCCGTTAATGGTATTTTCATTAATTTTACTAACTCTTTTTAAAACTTTAGAAATATTATCAGCACTTTCTTCAATAACACCTTTTACAGATTTACTTTCTGTTCTGTTTAAACTATCTTCAGCTTTAATCTCCTTAGACTTTTTAAGATGATTTAAGGAGTTTCTAACTAATAAAACTACCGCCAATAATAATAAAATAGCAATCATTGTAGGCCCGCCTAAATAAATTAAATAGGCTGCAACTCCCGAGGCTATAAAAGCACTTATAGCAGTAAAAAACCAACCACCAATTACATTTAAAACACCTGCAACTCTATAAACTGCACTTTCACTACCCCAAGCTCTATCAGCTAAAGAAGTACCCATTGCAACCATAAAAGTTACGTATGTTGTAGATAGTGGTAATTTATAAGATGTCGCAATTGAAATTAAAACTCCGGCAACCATAAGGTTTACCGCAGCACGCACTAAATCAAAGGCTGGTAATTCATGAGTTTTACCGTGCACTAATTCAATTACTGGTTTTTCAAATTGCTTGTCAATTTTTTCTTCAATTTTGTTAGGAATAAGCGCAGAAAAATATTTTGAAGTTAATATTGATCCTCTAACTAATACTCTAGATAAAAAAGTTGGTTGAAAACGCTCCTTGCCATCTCCTTCTCTAGATAAATTAATTTCGGTTTCTGCAACATATCTAGCTTTTCTTGAAAACCAAATAGTTAAAACCATTACTAACCCTGATCCAAAAAGTAAAAATGTAGGAGTGGCAACTTTTTGACCTAAAACATCCATTGCAAATTCTGATGCTGGTATCCCAGAGCCAGTCCAAGCTTCATAAGATTGCCATGCAGCAATAGGAACTCCAATAAAGTTTACTAAATCGTTCCCTGCAAAAGCCAATGCTAATGCAAATGTACCAACGATAATGATAATTTTAAAAATATTAATTTTAAAGAATTTTATTAAAATATAAGACAAAGCTGACCAGATTACAAAACTAACTGCAACAATTGACAAAACATTGTTTTCTAAAAAATCTTTAATTGTAGCACCTCCAAATAAGTCAAAACTTTGTTTTGCGATATCTGCTCCTTTAATTCCTTTCATAAGAATAAAATAAACCATTGCTGTTAACGCAACTCCGCCAAACAAGGCACCTACCCACTTAGCTTTTTTCTCAAAGTTAAACGATAATAACAAACGAGAAACATATTGAACAAATGCACCTACCGAGAATGCAACTACCACCGAAAGCAGTATTCCAAATATAATTTGCGTTGCTTTTGATGTATTTATATAGTTTGTTAACGTCGAAAAATCACCCCCATCAGCTCCAATTTTAATCAAAGCAACAGCAACAGCAGCTCCTAATAATTCAAATACAATTGAAACCGTTGTAGAGGTAGGCATTCCTAGAGTATTGAAAAAATCGAGCAGTAGAATATCTGTAATCATTACCGCCATAAAAATAATCATGATATCACTAAACATGAACATTCCTGGGTTAAAGATCCCTTTTCTGGCAACTTCCATCATTCCACTAGAGAATACTGCTCCACAAGCAATACCAATACTTGCAACAATCATAATAGTTCGAAATGAAACCGCTTTTGATCCAATTGCTGAATTTAAAAAGTTCACAGCATCATTACTTACACCAACAACCAAATCAGCAATAGCTAAAATTGCAAGTGCAACAATCATTAATAAATAAATATTATCCATTTTTTAGATTTTAAAAAGTAAATTTAATAAGTTAATTGATATTATACTAGATAAAAAACTTATATCTTCAGAATTTCTGTAGAAGTTGTTAAAAAAAGAAATTGCTAAAACCAATTTTGTGTTTTTCAATATTAGTATTCGTTTTGTCACTGCAAATAACTAAAAGATTTACGAGTCTAATGTTATCCAAATGTTAACATTTATCGTAAATACCACCAAAGTTAAAATACGATGATAAATATCACTTTAAACCTTAATCTTTTGAGGTGCAAATTTTATTAAACAGTTAGTTATAAATGTATTTTAAATATTATTTTATTGTTAATAAACTGGTTAACTTCCAATCTTCGAAACTTTTTTTATTTTAATTAAAATCTGTATGTTTAGTACTTATTACACATTCTATGATTAGAAAAATTTTTTTCGGAGTATTTTTATCGCTTTTAGCGGTTATATTATATTTTAATCCAAATTTTAAAACAATTTCAGCAGGAGTTGCTATTTTACTTTTTGGAATGATAATGCTTGAAGAAGGTTTTAGAGTTTTTACAAAAGGACCTCTTCAAAATATTTTAAAAAAGGCTACCGATAAATTATATAAAAGTATTACAGCAGGTGCATTGGTAACTGCTTTAATTCAATCTAGTTCTTTAGTTTCTGTAATTACAATTTCTTTTATTAGTGCAGGTTTAATAAGTTTATCAGGAGGGTTAGGTCTTATTTTTGGAGCAAATATTGGAACCACAACCACGGCCTGGTTAGTTGCCGGCTTCGGATTAAAAATAAAAATTTCTACATTGGCTATGCCAATGTTAATATTTGGATTAATTTTTTCTTTTCAAAAAAAAGTAGCATTAAAAGGTATAGGCAATGTGTTAGCTGGGCTAGGATTCTTTTTTCTTGGAATTCATTACATGAAAGAAGGATTTGATGTATTTAAAGAATATATAGATTTAACTCAATTTGCTGTTTCGGGTTTTTTAGGGGTTTTAATTTATGCCGGATTGGGAGTTATAATTACAACTATTTTACAATCGAGTAGTGCAACATTGGCCTTAATATTAACCGCATTAGCAGCCGGACAAATTGAATATGAAAATGCACTTGCTTTAGCAATTGGAGCAAATATTGGAACAACTATTACAGCTGTTCTTGGTTCTATAGGCTCAAACATTGCAGGTAAACGATTGGCTGGTGCCCATTTTATATTTAATGTCTCTACTGGATTAATTGCTCTAGTATTAATTTTTCCGTTAGCTAGGTTAGTAAACTACTTAGCCAACTTACTTAATATTGCTTCTAATGATTTTACTCTAAAACTCGCATTATTTCATACTATTTTCAATATTTTAGGTGTGCTTATAATGATTCCGTTTATTAATTCTTTGGGAAAACTATTATTAAAGATTTTTAAAGAAAAAAGGGATAAAGATATTGACGAACCAAAATACTTAAACGAAGCAGTTTTAGAGTTTCCAGGGACAGCCATAACTGCATTGATTAATGAATCTAAATTTTTATTTAAAAATGCCATTTTTGAAATTGTTGCTCACGGATTAAACATTCACAAAACAGATATACAATCAGATTTAAAAATTAAAAAAATTATTGCAAAATCTACTTCTGATATGGAAACAGATGTAGAGAATTTATATTACAAAAAAGTAAAAACTATTTATGGTGAAATTTTAAGATATGCAACTACTGCTCAAAGTAATTTAAAACTTACTAAAAAACAAAATAGCGCAGTTACAGACATAAAAATTGCAAATAGAAAAATGGTTGAAATTATTAAGGATGTTAGAGAATTAAACAAAAACATAACACTTTCATTATCTTCTGTAAATCCTCATTTATTAAAAGAATACGACAGCTTTAGAAAAAAAGCCACAAAAGTATTACGAATAATATATTTATTTAGAACTGAAGAAAACCCCGAAAAATATGCTGAGAAACTTCAAGAATTAAAAGTTGATGCTAAAGAAAGTATTCGCCAAAGTAATAAATCTATAGACAAATTGATACGTAAAGATTTAATTTCTGCTGAAATGGCTGCTTCTTTATTTAATGATAATACTAATGTTAATGATATGATTAAAAAGCTAATTGAGGTTGCTGAACTATTGTATGGTAAAAAAGATTCTCTTTTTGAAAATGGGAAAGAAAAAAAGAAAAAAAAGAAATAATTAGTCAAATTTATAAAGACTATAATATTGCATAAAAAAAGACCGCTAAAAAGCGGTCTTTTTTTAATAATAAATATGACAATTTAAAAATGTAATTCCACTTGAAATCTATACATTAACTCATTATTTCCTCCAGACACTTCTAAATGACTAATATCTGTTTGGAATTTTAAACTGTGTCCTACAATATATTTTGAAAGTCCTAAAGTATATTGACTTTCTGGATTTTTACCTGTAATAGCTTTATCTAACTCAATATTTGTGTAACGTCCTGAAATCTCCCAGTCTTTATTTAATAAAAATCCGGTTTGTAAGTTAAAACCTCGTCCTACCTGAACCTCATCTCCAGTTAATGAACCATCTGAATTTTTTGCAAAAGGATCATCAGCTGTTCTATCTGAATATTCAGCCATAAAAGAAAATCCGTTGTATTTAAACATTGCATCAACAAATAGTGTATTTATGTTTGTTTCAAAAAAACCATAATCTGTTGCCATATATGATCCTTGATTACTTCTAGTTTTAACTGCATTATTATTGTGGTCGTAACTTACAGCCAATGACAATTTTGGTTTTTCCTCTCTTTGTAAATCGGCTCCTTTATAATCTCCTTTTCCAGAAAAACTTCCAAATGGAAACATTTCAATACGTCCAGTGTATTGATGCCCACCAAGATTACCTGTAGTTATATTTCTACCTTCACCTTGAGCCATTGAAAATATTTCTTTTACAATAAATTTCTCGGTTAAATTAAAATGGTGTCTTAATTGGAAACCAAAATCACGATCTATAGTAAAACGACTATTTAACAAAGATCTATCAACTTGTTGCAAATTTGCTGATGAAATAACACGCTCTCTATTACCAGGTAATTTTCCTTGACCAAACCAAAGTTCGAAGTTTTGATAAAAATTCCATTTTAACTGCGCATCCAAGATATATCTAGGCGCATTACTGGTAAACGGAGAAGCCCCAGACAAGTCTCTATTAGATAAACCTAATTCAATTTTATACTTTAATTTTGGACTGTAAGCAAAACCATCAAATTTTAATCTGGCCCTTCTTGCTAAAAAATTCGCTTCACTTTTTCCTCCCTCTTCCCAAGTTGACATTCCCAATAGTTGAACCCTTAATCCAACTTTCATATCCCAACTGTTATCTTTTCCTACAAGATTAAAAAGTCCTTTACCAAATTTTGAAGAGTTAGCTTCTTGTGAATGAGATAATGATATGGTGCACAACCATATCATTATAAGTGCTACTTTGATTTTCATTTTAAATATCGTTTTTGTCGCTGCAAATAACTTAATCTAATGTAAAGTTAATGTAACTTTATTGTTATTTTACAATTATTTCCTTTATTTCTCTATTTTTTATTTATAATTAGTTAATATTTCTATAACATTACTTTAGTTAACTTAAAATAAGTAATTGAGTAGCTTTAATTTTGAAGTAATGTTTTTTGTTAACTAACTTTTTAAGAAACGAAATACCAATAAATATTAACTTTCCATTTAATACAATTAATATTGTATATGAGCTAATGCATACTTCTTTAATAAAAATTTAGGAATGGGACTAAAAATAAAGACCACCAAAGATTTGGTGGTCTTCTCATTTCAAATTACTGTTGACAAAAACGAATATTATATGAAATGTGTACTGTATTTAAAATACGACACAAATATTACATGAAATTTATATTTCTATATGAACAAATTATCATGAAATTATTAAGTTTTATAGGTGCTTTTTCACAAACTATATCATTAATTTTCAATTAACCAAATTTTAGACCCTTTTCATTGAAGTGTGTATATAACTGTTTTACAGGTATTTAAATGATTTGATTAAAAACTTAATGTAAACTTAATGTTAAGTTTAGGTTTATTATATGTAAAGTTAATATATTTGAATTATTAAATAACTAAAATTAATTTTAAAAAATATATAGATATGAAAACACTTTTAAACATAGTATTATTATTATTTTGTGTAACAACTTTTGCTCAAGAACAAAAAGTAGATTATAAAAAAACGGATAACAATCTTGTAAAAGCTACTTATTATTTTACAACTAATACATCTGTTATTGAAAAAGAAGGTTTTTTTAATAAAGATGGTAAATTACATGGTATTTGGACAAGTTATGATTTAGCAGGAAACAAAACAACAGTTGCTGAATACAAGAATGGTGTAAAGGAAGGTGTTTGGACTTATTTTAAAGAAGACAAAATAAATATGGTAACTTACAATAATAATAAAATAATTAAAGTAGAGGAAAAAGCTTTGGTGGTTAATTAACTGCTAATAAATTAATGTTCTAAATAAAAAAAGGTGCAACGATTAATCGTTACACCTTTTTTTATTGATTCAGGTTTTTAAATTATGTTATAAACTAACATTAATCCATCCCCAACTTGAAATATCAACTTTAGTTCCTAAGTTATAGTTAGCATTTACAACAACATCTACACCATCAA
Organism: uncultured Lutibacter sp.; assembly: GCF_947495725.1. GTDB lineage: Bacteria > Bacteroidota > Bacteroidia > Flavobacteriales > Flavobacteriaceae > Lutibacter. The sequence goes on from NZ_CANLZZ010000001.1 coordinate 594,450, forward strand.
TTTTAACGTTAGAAAGTGCTCCTCCATCTTTCATATCAATGTTTTTAGCATATCCTTCTAAATATAAATTTGTAATTGTTGCTCCAGATTCTTTTTTAAACTGAAGTGCAGTACCATTTACTGTAGAAATTGCTGTTACATTAACAAACTTTGGATTGTTATTATCTTTATCTCCTTCAAATGCAGTAGAAAAACCAGCAATGGTGTGTGAAATATATGTATTGGTAACAGTACCATTCCAACCTTCGGTCCAGTCAATTGAATCATCTTCATTATTTTCTAAGTAAATATTTGTTACAGAAGCAGATCCTCCAAAAAACTCTATTCCATCATCGGCTCCATCAATTACAGCAACATTTTCAATTACAGTTCCTGAACCTACTGCATATAACGAAATACCGTTGTATTGTGATTCAGAGTTAATTTGAGCTCCAGTTCCTTTAATTACAAGGTATTTTATTGATCCTGAATTATCATCATCTATTGTGCCTCCGTAAATAAAACCACCTACTTCGGCCTCAGCGTCAATACCAGCAGTAGTTGTTGCTTTACCACAAATTGTTAATCCTCCCCAATCTGCTGGAGCAGGGTTAACTGAAGACATAATTACTGGGTTTGTTTCAGTACCTTGGATATCAATTTTACCACCTTTTAAAACAGCGATATAAACATCGACACCTCCTTTATCAGCGGTAATTTTTGTACCAGCTTCTATTGTTAAAGTAACTCCTTCTTGTACAATGTAAGAACCTGTTAATGCATAATTGGTATCTGCTGTTAGTGTTTTGTTAGCGGTAACATTACCATTTAAAACTTCTAATGCAACAAATTGACCATTAATAAAATTCCAACCGGAATAATCAACTTTAGTTCCTGCACTATATGCGTCGGTAGTAGTTGCTGCATTACCATCAATTAAAACGTTGGTTAACGCACCACCATCTTTCATATCAATATTTTTATCATAACCACTTAAAAATAGGTTTGTAATAGTAGCTCCTGACTCTTTTTTAAACTGTAATGCCGTTCCTCCAACAGTTGAAATTGCAGTTAAGTTATTAATTTTAGGGTTATTATTGTCCTTATCCCCTTCAACTACTGTAGAAAAACCTGAAATTGTATGAGCAACATAAGCATTATCAATTGTTCCGCTCCAACCCTCTGTCCAGTCAATAGCGTCATCTTCATTATTCTCAAGGTATAAATTACTAACAGAAACTGTACCTCCAAAAAATTCTACACCATCATCAGAACCATTAATTACTGCTATATTTTCAACAATTGTACCCGATCCAACTGCATAAAAAGAAACCCCGTTATATTGAGATTCAGAATTAATTTGAGCTCCTGTACCCTTAATAACTAAATTTTTAATAGAACCTGAACTGTCTGCATTATCTGTTCCTCCATAAATAAAACCTCCTACTTCTGCTTCAGCATCAATACCTGCAGTAGTTGTTGCATTTCCACAAAGGGTTAACCCACCCCAATCACCAGGATTACCATCAATTGAAGTCATAATAACCGGACTATTATTTGTTCCATTAATATTTATTTTACCTCCTTTTAAAACAGCAATATAAACATCTGTCCCTCCATTGTCTGCTAATATTTGAGTTCCTGCCGGAATTGTAAATGTTACTCCTTCTGAAACAATGAATGACCCTGTTAATTCATAACTAGTTGAAGCATTTAATATAAAATCTTCTTCTAATTTTCCGTCCAATACTCCAATTTTTAAGTTCTCAATAACTGAGCTCGACTGAGCAACTATTGGATCTGGATCACTATCATCACAACTAAATAATGTCAATACAGCAACTAACGCTGTTATTCCAATAAATTTAAAGTTCGATTTTTTCATTTTTAGTTTTATTTATTTTTAAATTATTTATATGCAAATAACCTTTTTTAGTGCTACTAAGCTCTTAAGTAAATATTAAGTCTGTATTATGAAATTCTACAAAAAATGGTGAATGTTAAAAAATTGTTACTTAATACTCCATAAAAAAACAGCTGATTGTAGTTAACTACAATCAGCTGTTTTATAGTAATTAAATGTTTTTTTTAAAAAGTATACTTTACACCAATTATTAAGTTCATTCCTTTTTTATAAGAACTTATTATTTCATCTGTTTCAACTGAAGTAGATAAGTTTCTTACTTTTTGCGATTGCTCAATATATGGATCTAAAAGGTTTTTTCCTGTTAATTTTATTGAAAGGTTTTTATTCAATGTTTTACTTAAAACCAAATCTAATGTTACAAACCCCTTTTCTAAAATTTCATCATTATATAAATTAGCACTATTTGCAAAATCTTCTGGAGCTCCTAAGGCAAATATTTTATCAGATGAGTAATTTGCTGCTAATGTTGCTACGAACTCCTTTTCTCTATTATCTGTAAAACTAAGAGCTGTGTTTAAAATAAAATCTGATGCTCCTTGTAAATCTGACTCCGTTTTTCCTTTATACTGAAACTCTTCCAATAAATCTTGATTAAACCACATTTTTGTGGCGTTAAAATTTAAATTTAAGTTGCTATTTTCTTTTTCCAAAAGTGCTACTCTAGTTTCAAACTCTAAACCATAAACATTGGCTGTTTCACCTGTATTATCATATGAAAAGTTTCCTGAAGATCCTCTTGTTTGAGATAAGTTTATAGGGTTTTCTATTCTTTTATAGAAACTTGTTACTGAAACCAACTCTTTTGAAGTTGGGAAAAGTTCCCATTTTATGTCTATATTATAATTTGTAGACTCTTTTAAATCTGGATTACCTTTTGTAACACGGCCAACTGGTGAAACATATTCAAAAGGAGCAAGTTCTTTAAATTCAGGTAAGGTAATTGTTTTACTTCCTGCAAAACGAATAAAACTATTCTCGTTTAATTCGTACTTTAAATTTAAACTTGGTAAAAAATTATTATAGTTATTTGTTAAACTTCCAACTCTACCTACATAATTTGCTACATCCCATTCAATTTCTAAATCATCTGTTTCGTATCTAACGCCAACATTACCCGTAAATTTTTTATGTCCAAAACTAACATTTACAAAACCAGCATATGCATCTAAATTTGCGTTATAAACATCTGGATTTCGTTCTCTTAAAATTACAGAACCATTGTTAAAATATAATTGTTGAAAGGCTTCAGATAAATTATCTACGGATGCAACTTGAAAACCTTTTGCACGAACACCCAAAAATAATGAACTAAAATTTCTTTCTTTTTGTCGGAAATTAGCACCAAATGTCAATTTTATTGGATGATCAGCATCTTCATTAAATGTAATTTTATCTTTTATATATCCGTTAAGTTCAGTGTCTTTAATTTTTTGACTTGATTTTCTTTGTTGATAATCACCAACGTGTGCAAATTGTACAGTATTGTTGTTAACAAAGTCTATTGGCGCAACATCACTAGGTAAAAAATCAGTTTCAATATTTACTTCATTTCTAATACGATTTGGTTCTTTAGCAATAACATAATTATAACCTGTTGCCCATTCCAATTCATTATTTTCAGTTAAATCATGTGTTCCAGAAATCTGGTTTACCATCATTCTAGTTTGTTTTAAATTTTGATCTCTTACAAATGCACCAAATTCTGATGGATCTTGATCAAAAACATATCCTTCTCCATTTCTTCCTTGCTCATATAAATTATCATTGGTTTTATTAACAAACAAACTGTTGTAACCTATTTTATTATTTTCATTCAATCTATACTTTAAATTTAACAACCCTGTAGTATTTATGTTAGATCTAAAACTTTCAGCATCAGTAAATGAGTTATCTAATACATTTGATCGGTATTTTTTAAAAATACCTTTTTCATGATTGTATGAATTATTATGAGATACAGTTGCAAAAATTGATAATTCCTTTCCAAATACATCTAACTTTTTTCCTCCTGATAGTGAAAAACCTAAATTTAAAGGAGTACTTCTAGTTTCAGTATTCCAACTTTGATAAGTAATTGCATCAACCAAAGCATAAGGTTGTGTATAAAAACCTAAACTAACATCATTTATATTTTGTGTTGCTCTAAAATTTCCAAAAACACCATCTTTTAAAATATTAGTATTTGATCCGGCGCTAACATCAATTGTAAATTTTCCTCCATTATAACCTTTCGTTGTAATATCAACATTACCCGATGTTTGATCTGCGTAGTTTTCGGTTGAATACGTTTTACTTATTCCAACATTTTGAATAATTCCTGTTGAAAATAAATTTAAATCAATGTTTTTCTTTTCAACATCATCAGACGGAATAGGTAAACCATTCATAGTTGAAGATAAATAACGATCACCCAAACCACGAATATAGATATCTCCCGAGCCTTCGTTTTTTGTTACTCCCGAAATTTTAGAGGTAGCTGCGGCGGCATTTGAAACACCTGTTTTAGCCAATCTATCTGCACCTATACTCTCTTTAATTACTGTAGCTTTCTTTTGTTCTGTTAAAAGTGCAGCTTCCGATTCTTTTTTAGTGGTTCCGGTAATTTGAATTTCATTTAATGAAACTCCTTGGCTTGCACTTAATGTTTTATTTAGTGTAATTGTTTCTCCTTCTAAAACAACAACATTTGGCACTTCTACCGACTGATATCCTATAAAACTGAATACAACTGTATAAGTTCCAGGATCTACTTGTAATATATAATTACCTTCAAATTCAGTAGTTGTTCCTATTGAGGTTCCTTTTATAAAAACATTTGCGAAAGGTAAAGGAGAATTATCAACTTCCTTATCTAAAACAATACCTGTAATTGTTCCCTTAGTTTGACCAATTATTAATGTATTTACAAATACAAATAGTACTATAAAAAATTTCTTCATTTTTTGTCTTAATTATTGCGCAAAGGAATAATTAATACGTAAACGAAACGTTAATAGCTCGTTATTATATGATGATAAAAGGGTTAACTTAACGTTAACTAATTTGATTTTAAAAATGCCAAAGCCTCTAAGTTTGGAGACTCAATTTTCTCAGCCTGTAGAATTTGAACCGGTAATTGCGATTTATTTAAGGACATTTCTATATTAGCAATTTCTACTGTTTTATAACCAATAAATTTATAAATTAAAGTGTATGAGCCAGGTTTTAGATTGAATTTAAAAGAACCATCAATCTCAGTCTTAACGGTTTTATTTAACTCCTTAACAGTTACTTCTGCAAAAAATAAAGGTTCTTCATTATTTTCAGCATCCAAAACAACTCCTTTAACCTCTACTTTCTGATTGTAACCAGAAATTAAAGAACCTATTTTTAAAGATTGACCTGATATATTGTTTGAAATTACAACTAAAAAAAGCACTAATAAATATCGCATTCTGTTATTAAATTTTTACAAAACAAATAACACTGTTTAATGTTAAGTAATGGTTAATTATTAATTATTTAATCATTTCGTAATTGTTAAGATTCCATTTGTATGGAACTTTAAAAATGTAATATATTAGTTATATTGCGTCACAAATAAATACAACAACGACAATAATGAATTGGAATCAGCTACTCTCATTAAAAAGATATGGAGATAATCATACTCGATTAAGAATTGAACAAGATGAAACTCGACTGGGTTTCGAAGTAGATTATGACCGAATAATTTTTTCCGATTCTTTTAGAAGCCTGCAAGATAAAACTCAAGTAATTCCATTATCAAAAACCGATTTTGTACACACACGTTTAACTCATAGTTTAGAGGTTAGCGTAGTTGCTCGATCTTTAGGTAGAATAGTTGGCGAAAAAATATTAAAAAAACATCCTAAATTAAATGATTTAGGTTATAAAATGAATGATTTTGGAGCCATTGTTGCAACAGCAGCCTTGGCTCATGATATAGGAAATCCACCATTTGGTCATAGTGGAGAAAAGGCAATTGGAGAATATTTTATAAATGGAAATGGCGCAAAATATAAAAGTGATCTTTCTCCTAAACAATGGCAAGATTTGGTAGATTTTGAAGGAAATGCCAACGGGTTTAGAATTTTAACCGAAACAAAAGAAGGTATTGAAGGTGGTTTACGTTTGTCTTATGCAACTTTAGGAACTTTTATAAAGTATCCTAAAGAATCACTTCCAAAAAAACCAACCTCTCATATAGCCGACAAAAAATACGGTGTTTTTCAATCTGAACTCAATTTTTTTAATGAATTAGCTCAAGATTTAGGTCTTATTTCAACTGGGAAAAATGGCGATATAGCTTTTAAACGTCATCCATTAGCATATTTAGTTGAAGCCGCTGACGATATTTGTTATACAATTATTGATTTTGAAGATGGAATTAACTTAGGACTTATTGAAGAAGAATTTGCATTAGAATATTTAATAAAATTAGTTAAAGACACTATAAATTCAGAAAAATACTACCAATTAAAACATAAAAAAGATCGTTTAAGTTATTTACGAGCCTTAGCAATTGGAACTCTTATTGGTGAAGCCACTAGAGTATTTTTAGAAAACGAAGACGCTATACTAAATGGAGACTTCCCCCATTCTTTATTAGATAAATGTAAATATGAAGCACAAATTAACGATATCATTAAAATTAGTGTAGAAAAAATTTATAAGAGTCGTGAAGTTATTGAGAAAGAACTAGTTGGTTATTCAATAATAAGTAAATTATTAGATGTTTTCTTAACAGCAATAAATAATAAGTTTGAAAATAAAATGAGTAATTACGATAAATTAATATTAAATTTGTTGCCAGAAAATTTGCAAAAACCACCAAAAACCCTGTATCTTAGAACTTTAACTATTTGTGGCTTTGTTGCTAGCTTAACCGATGGCTTTGCTTTTCAACTTTATAAAAAAATAAATAGTTAAATTATTAAATAGAATAGCTTTTTTACAAACCCCTATAATGAAAAAAAGATTACCCCCTTTTTTATTGCTAATCTCATTGGCAGTATTAACATTTTTTCTATTCAAATCTTCATTTAAAAATAATTTGGAGCAAGTGGATTCTGTATCCTTAATTAGGAGCAAACACGCTGACTTTTTAAAAAATAGCCCATTTAAAAAAACGTTAAAACTTTCAAAATCTCAAAGAAAAGCAATCCAGTTACCACCAAATAAATACTACGAACGAGAGTGGGAGTTAACAATGAATCCATTTACTGGAAAACCAGAACCGGAAAAAATTTATCAAATTCAGAAAAATAGAAATAAAAAAAACAAATCATATTCTGGAAAATACCCAGGAGACGAAGCAAGTAATAGTTGGGTTGAAAGAGGACCTAACAATGTTGGTGGACGAACAAGAGTAGTTTTATTTGACCCCAATGACGCAACGAATAAACGCGTTTTCGCAGGTGGAGTAAGCGGAGGTTTGTGGGTTAATAATGATATTACCAATTCCAATTCATCTTGGACACTGGTTAGTGGTGTACCCAGTAATATGAATATTTCTTGTATTACAGTTGACCCGAATAACCCACTTATTTGGTATATTGGTACCGGAGAACAATACACTTTTGGTGCAGCAGTTGGTAATGGTGTATATAAAACAACCAACGGTGGAACAAATTGGTCACATGTACCAATAAATGTTGTAGGAGGAGGAAGTTCTACAGATTTAGAAGGGGCCTATTATATTAACGATATTTTAGCATACTACAATGGAACTTCTACTGATGTTTTTATTGGAGTTGGATCACATGTGTATGGAGATGCTGCAAGCCCAACAAACTGGTTAGGTTTCTATAACTCAGGGCTGTACAAATCTTCAAACGGAGGAACTTCATGGAATAGAATTGAGCCTCCAAATATGCCAAAAGGTACTTATAATTATATCCCAAATGATTTAGAATTAGATTCTAATAATAATATATGGATGGGTACAATAAGAAAACCCGGTACTTCAGAAGGAGGAGGTAAAATATTTAAATCTATTAATGGAATAAGTTGGACTGAAATAACAACATTACCAAATTCTAACAGAGTGGAATTAGCTGTAACTTCCAGTTTAAATAAAATATATGCTCTAACTCAAGGAACAGATGGTGAGCCTCACATATTTTTAACAACAAATGGGTTTAACAACTATACAGAATTAACAAAACCAGACGACGCAGATACCGGAATTCCTGCCAATGATTTTACAAGAAATCAAGATTTTTACAATTTGGTTATTGAAGTAGACCCAAACAATGATGCAATTGTTTATGTTGGAGGAATTGATTTATTTAGATCAACCAATTCAGGAAGTAGTTGGTCACAAATATCTAAATGGTCTAATAATAATAATTTAGCTAGTTTAAATTGTTCATTAGTTCATGCAGATCAGCATGCATTTACCTTTAGACCAGGAAACAGTAATGAAGCTGTTATAGGTTGTGATGGAGGTGTATATTATGCAAATAGTTTGTCTACAGCAAGTAGCTCAGATGTATTTACTGTAATGAATACCAATTATAATGTTACTCAGTTTTATTATGGTGGTTATGGTCCAAGTTCTTCAACTGAATTAATTATTGCAGGTGCACAAGATAATGGAAGTCAATTTATGGAAAATGCGACTGCTGGAATTAATTCAAGTATTGAAGTTTATGGTGGAGATGGTGCCTTTAGCGAAATTGATAAAGATGGGGATTATATGATTGTTTCTTATGTTTACAATGATCACTATTATTTCGATTTAACTGGATCTGGAACTAATTACTCTATTGATAATGGTGATTCAGATGGTGATTTTATAAATCAAGCTGCATTAGATCCTAGTTTAGATATCATGTACTCAAATGGAACAAATGGATCCAATTCCATAAATAGATATTCTTTGGGAAGTAATTCTGCTATAAAAACTAAACTTACTAATTCATTATTAAGTTCTTCTCCAACAGCCTTTAAAGTTTCTCCTTACACAACAGATAAAACTGTTCTATTGGTTGGCCTGCAAAATGGTAGTTTACTAAAGGTTAGTAATGCAAATTCGGTTAATACTAGCCAAATCTGTTGGGAAGATATTACAGGAAGTTCTTTTGTTGGAAGTATTTCTGATATAGAATTTGGCGCAACCGAAAATGATATTTTTGTTACTTTTCATAATTATGGCGTTTCAAATATTTGGTATTCATCAAATGGCGGAAAAAGTTGGATTGATAAAGAAGGAAATCTTTTTGATATGCCCGTAAAAAGTATTTTACAAAACCCTTTAGCTAAAAACGAAGTTATTATAGGTACCGAATTAGGGGTTTGGGCTTCCAAAAATTTTAATGAAGCAAATCCAACTTGGACAAGTTCTTTCAACGGAATGCGCGATGTAAAAGTGGTAGATTTAGATTTAAGAACAAGTGATAATTCAATATTAGCAACAACCTTTGGTAGAGGCTGTTTTACCGGACAATTTAACAGCTCAACCGAAGCTACCTATACAATTTCAACACAAAATAGTGTTATAAACTCTTGTACATCTGCTACAAGTGAAGTTTTTAATTTTGAATATACACCATTAGGTGGCTATTCTACTAACACTTCAATATCTGTAAATGGAATTCCTGCAGGAGCAAGTTATACCTTAAGTTCTAGCACTTTTAGTAATTCATCGGCATCAATTAATTTAACCATAAATGATATTAGTTCTGTTGCCAAGGGAGAATATGTAATTACGATAACAGGAGTAGGAGGATCTACAGTTTCAACCGATATTTTACTAATTGTTAGAGATGATGTTTCTGATATTACAACAATTTCACCAATAGACGGATCAAATCAAATTGATATTAATAACGCCTCTTTAGTTTGGAACGGCAATTCCGAAGCAACTTTATACGATGTTGAAATCGCTACAGATGCTGCTTTTAATTCAATAATTGAATCTGAAGCAACTTGCAACACACAATATGATATTTCAACAGTATTAAATTTAAATACTGTTTATTATTGGAGAGTTAGACCAAAAAACGATTGTAACATAGGAAACTTTACTGAAACCCAAAATTTTATTACAAGTCCAGCTCCATTATGCAATACTTTTAATAGTGTAGGAGTAAATAATAACATTACTATTTCCAGTAATTCAAGTATAACCTCAAAAATTAACATTCCTAATTCAAGTAGTGTTTTTATTTCTGATATAAATGTTACCATAAACCTAAATCATACTTGGGTGCAAGATTTGACCATAACACTTACTTCTCCAGATGGAATTTCTATTTTATTATTTGAAAATAACTGTGGTGATGAAGATAACCTTGCTATTACATATGACGATGAAGCAAGCAATTATATAATTTGTGGTAGTTCACCAGTTTCTGGAACATTTAAACCAGTTAATTCTTTGACTGGTTTTTATAATAATAATGAAGAATCAAAAGGTAATTGGCAATTGGAGATTCATGATGGTTATAGTGGCGATGATGGGGAGTTGCTAAACTGGTCTTTGGAAATTTGTGAATCAACCACATCAACTAATTCAACTTTTACCAACAATCCTTTTACCGTTGAGGTTTTCTCTTCATATGTATTAAATCAAACAGAAACCGAGGCATCAAGTTCAGGTTCATTACCTAACGAGCAGGTTTTTACAATTAACAAGCAACCAAGTTTAGGAAACATTACCTTAAATGATATAATTGTAGAATTGGGCGATGTTTTTACTCAAGAAGACATAAATACTGGAATAGTAAAATATGTTAATTCTAGCGCTTTGGATAATACAGATAGCTTTATTGTTGATATTACAAACGCAACAAATGGATTTTTGCCAAATCAAGAAGTAAATATTACCTTAGATGCCACCTCTTTAAGTGTTGATGATCAATTTTTTGAAAAAACTGGAACCACTGTATATCCAACAATTTCAACAGGAGATTTCTCAATTGCTTCGAACACAACTTTAGGAAATACAACAATAGAAATATATTCCTTAAATGGTCAAAAAGTATTTAGTCAGCAATTAATTATTTACAAAGGGAATATTAGTAAAATTTCAACTTATGGATTAGCAACCGGGATTTATGTATTAAAGTTAAATACAGAAAAAACTCAAGGGTCTAAAAAAATAATTATTAAATAATTTTTAGGAGTAGTTTACTTTTCTTAAAACTCTAACAGCTTCTTTATACTTAATATAAGCTGATTTGTTTTCTAGGCTTCTTAAATACTTTTTAGATTCTTTTAATTTTAAATAAGCATTAGGTATATCATTTAAAACACAAATTAAATAATTTGTGGGTAATTCTTGCAAATCAATAAGCTCAGTCTCATTTAAATCTAAACCTTTTTTTAATTTTTTTAATATTGCATTACAACTATTAAATAAATGATGTAAATCAAACTTATTAAATTGAGGTGGATCAAATAATAGTTCAGTTACAATATCATGTTTTCCATTTTCTTTAAAATTGATTACCGTTTTTTCTAAGGGGTAATAATCAAATTCATCATTAATTCTTAAAAATACGTATTCTGTTATTCTAAATGAATGTGAATTTAGTTCAATTTTAACTTCATCCAATGCAGAGTAAAATAGTTTTACCTGCTCATTAATCAATTCAATATCAACTCTTGAATAAAACTCTTTAGAACCTACTTTCTTCTTTTTTCCAGCCCAACATAAAACAAACTGTTCGTTAAAAACTTTGTAGGTTGGGTGATATTCTGGCTTATGTCTTTCAAAAAAATCAAATACTCCATCCAATGTTAACTGAATATTATTACTTGCATTTTTCTCAATACTTTCTACAATATCCTTATTAGTACTCTTCAGTTCAAAATTACCATGGGTTGACATGGAATTACTTCCCCTCCTATAAAAAACCAAGCCTTTACTATATTTCCAAATAGCTCTTTTTAAGCAAGTTACTTTATTTATTGGATTTATTGTTACCAATCCTACTACCTTATGTCTTGGTAAACTTGGAAACGGAATATTTTCATATTGAATTTTTGGAGGATTTTCTAAATAAGAATTTATTAAATTTTGAATTTTACTATCATCAAAAAAATCTACACCTTCAATTTTATTTAACTGATCTTCTATTCCAATAACCAAGTATGAATTATTTTCTGGATTTGAATTTGATAATGCACAAATATGTTTTAAAAATTTAGCTTTTCCTTCTTTAGAATCTAACGAAATTTTTTGCTTCTTATCATAAAAGCTATTTTCATCATTATGAGCGAGTAAATTTTTAATTAATAAGCGCTTATTTATCATTTTCTATTATAATTCTCGGTTTATTATTGTAGCGCTGGCTTGCGCTGTAGGATATACAATTAGGTCTTCGATATTAACATGAGCGGGTCTTGATATAACAAAATAAATTATTTCAGCTATATCATTTGCTTGCAAGGCATCAAATCCTTTATACACGTTTTTTGCTTTTTCTTTATCACCTTTAAATCTAACTTCCGAAAACTCTGTTTCCACTGCTCCAGGATGAATTGCCGATACACGAATGTTATACGTATTCAAATCTATCCTCATAGCTTTATTTAAAGCATTTACTGCGTGTTTTGACGCACAATACACATTTCCATTTGGATACACCTCTTTACCCGCTATAGAGCCTATATTAACAATAAATCCACTATTGTTTTCAACCATTTTTGGAATAATAGCCTTTGAAACATAAAGCAAGCCTTTAACGTTAATATTAATCATTGCATCCCAATCATCAATACTCCCATCTTGAATGGTACTTAATCCATGGGCGTTACCAGCATTGTTAATTAAAATATCTATTTTTCGAAATTCTTTTGGTAATGAACCTATAGCTTTAAAAACATCATTTCTATTACTAACATCAAATTGAAGTGTTGTAACCATTGTTAATTTACCCAACTTAAGTTTTAAGTGAGTTAATTTTTCTTTTCTTCTTCCGCAAAGTATAACTCTAAAATTATTTTTAGCAAATATTTCAGCAGTAGCTTTACCAATTCCTGAGGTAGCCCCAGTTATTAACGCAGTTTTTTGATTCATTCCTATTATTTTTTAAGCAGTATAAATATACAAAAAAACCGCTCCTAGGGGGGAGCGGTTTCTGTTAATTGGTTATAACAAGTAACCAATCAAAAATCAACTAACCAAACTTTATTTTAAATATCTTCTAATTTTTGTTTCTCTTTGTACCTTAGTTCGTTTTCTTCCCTCATTCCTTACATCAACTTTTGACGAACTATTTTTTAGGTACTGTATAAATCCTCTTCCTGTAAATTCGTAAGTTGTTCCTGAGTCAACGTGATACAAACTTATTTCTCCATCATTAATAACGCTCAATTCAAACTCTTCAGTACCGTAAGAATCATAATGTAATGTTAAAATTTTCAGATTATCATATCCTTGAACATTATATACCTCATATCCTCCTACATAATCCCAATATATATTAGCAATATTTGTGCCAACATTATCTTGTGAAGAATAAAATGTTGTTAAATTTTCAGGGGTGAAGGCTAAAAAGTTTTCATTATCAAATTCATTAAAATCTCCTCCATTACTTACATATGATTTTTCCCAAACATCATACTCTTGTAAAAAGTATTCAATATTCTCGTAAAATATTTGATCATAATCAAAACTGTACTTTTGGTAACCTTCCAAATAATAGGTTACATTATTGTAATTATCTTTAAGTTTTAATCTATCGCTAGAAATTTCAATAACATCAAAATCGAAATAACCATCCAAATCATGAGTTACTTCCAAATAACCTTCTATTGTGTTATAATAACCAATTGGAATTCCATAACCATTTCCAGTTAATCCAATATCAACTAAGTTATTGTTAGCATATAAAGTTCCATTTCTAAATGAAATTGTAAATGCTTTAGACATAAATGCTACATCTCCATTTCCAGTGGTTTTATTATAATCTATATACCATAAATCGTAAGATGTAACTACATCCTCAAGTGAAACATAATATGGGTCCCGAATATCATCAATAACAACACTACATGAAGAAATTGATACTACTAATATTAAAGTTGCAAAAAGTAATTTTAAAGTCTTCATAATAAATTGTTTTTGGGTTACAATGTAGAAATTTCAATTTCCGTGCCAAAAACAAAAAACCACAACCACTTAAAATCTATTTACTTGATTTTGTGATTTTTAAGCAACAAAAATAAATACTAAAAACTAAGAAAATAACCCCAAAAAAAAAAGGCTTACCAAAAATATTTGGTAAGCCTTTTTTAAATTTATAAACTAAATTACTCTAATTATTTAATGCCTCTGCACCACCAACAATTTCTAAAATTTCATTAGTAATTGCAGCCTGACGTGCTTTGTTATAAGTAAGTAATAAATCGTTTCGTAAGTCTGTTGCGTTATCAGTCGCTTTATGCATTGCTGTCATACGAGCTCCATGTTCCGAGGCAAAAGAATCTCTTATTGCTTTGTATAATTGTGTTTTTAAAGATTTTGGAATCAATTCTAACACAATTTCAGGTTTAGAAGGTTCAAATATATAATCAACATTTACATTTGCAGCCCCATCAATTGGTGCAATAGGTAAAAACTGTTCAATAGTTTCAATCTGAGTTGCAGCATTTTTAAAGCGGTTGTAAACTAATTCTACTTTATCATAAGTACCTTCAGCAAACAAACTCATTATTTCTTCTGCAATTAATGCAGTATTATCAAACGTTAAATCATCATAAATTTCATTATGATTCTTTATTACATTGTAATTTTTAGATAACAAATCGTTTCCTTTTTTACCAATAGTTAAAAGGTCAACTTGTTTAGAGCTATAATTATTTTTAATTTGTTTAACTGAGGCTTTAATAATTGATGAGTTAAACCCTCCACATAAACCTCTGTTTGAAGTAATTACAACAAGTAATATTTTTGAAACAGGTCTTTGTTCAGAATAAACACCTCCAACGTCACCATCTAAAGTAGCACTTAAACTTTGTAAAAGTTCAGTTAATTTATTGGCATACGGACGCATTTGTGTAATTGCATCTTGCGCTTTTTTCAATTTTGCAGCCGATACCATTTTCATGGCACTGGTAATTTGCATTGTTGAACCAATGGATGTAATTCTATTACGTATTTCTTTTAAGTTTGCCATTTATTTATGGTATTGAGTATTGAGTATTAAGTATTGAGAAATTTTCGTCTCAATACTCAATACTAAAATCTTTTTATGCGTATTTAGCTGAAACTTCTTTAGCCGCACTTGTTAAAGTGTCAATAACCTCATCCGTTAATTTTCCTGCTTTTAATATATCTAATACATCTCTATGTTTAGCATTCATATATTGAATATAATCCGCCTCAAATTCTTTTACTTTTTCAACTGGAACATCTTTTAATAAGTTTTTAGAACCTGCATAAATAATAGCAATTTGGTCTTCAACTTTAAATGGATCTGATTGGGCTTGCTTTAAGATTTCCACATTACGCTTACCTTTTTCAATTACATTTAAGGTAGCTGAATCCAAATCCGAACCAAATTTAGCAAAGGCCTCTAACTCACGATATTGAGCTTGATCTAATTTTAATGTCCCTGCAACTTTTTTCATTGATTTAATTTGTGCATTACCTCCTACACGCGATACAGAAATACCTACGTTAATAGCTGGACGTACACCCGAATTAAATAAATCTCCATCTAAGAAAATTTGTCCATCAGTAATGGAAATTACGTTTGTTGGAATATATGCAGAAACGTCACCTGCTTGTGTTTCAATAATTGGTAAAGCCGTTAAAGAACCTCCACCTTTTATTTTACCTTGCAAAGCATTAGGTACATCATTCATTTGAGCAGCAATAGTATCATCATTAATAACCTTTGCAGCACGTTCTAATAATCTTGAGTGTAAGTAAAATACATCTCCAGGATATGCCTCACGTCCTGGTGGACGACGTAATAATAAAGAAATTTCACGGTATGCAACTGCTTGTTTAGATAAATCATCATAAACAATTAATGCAGGTCTACCTGTATCTCTAAAATATTCTCCAATTGCTGCACCTCCCATTGGAGCATAAACTTGCATTGCAGCTGGATCAGATGCGTTAGCTGCAACAATAGTTGTGTATGCTAAGGCTCCTTTTTCTTCTAATAAGTTTGCAATATTAGCAACCGTAGATGCTTTTTGACCAATTGCAACATATATACAATATACTGGCTCACCAGCATCGTAAAATTCTTTTTGATTGATAATTGTATCAATAGCAACCGTTGATTTTCCAGTTTGACGGTCACCAATAATAAGTTCACGTTGACCTCTACCAACTGGAATCATAGCGTCAACTGCTTTTACCCCTGTTTGTAATGGTTCAGTTACCGGCTCACGAAAAACTACTCCAGGAGCTTTACGTTCTAATGGCATTTCAAAAGTTTCACCTTGAATTGGTCCTTTACCATCAATTGGAAGACCTAGTGTATTAACAACACGTCCAACAATTCCTTCTCCTACTTGTAAAGATGCAATTCTTTCGGTACGTTTTACTGTCGATCCTTCTTTAATTACTTTTGAATGACCTAATAAAACAACACCTACATTGTCTTCTTCTAAGTTCAATACAATTCCTTCTAATCCATCTTCAAATTCAACTAATTCTCCGTATTGAACGTTTGATAAACCGTATACACGAGCAATACCATCACCCACTTGCAAAACTGTTCCAACTTCATCCAATGAAGCAGACCCGTCGAATCCTGCTAATTGTTGTTTTAAAATTGCTGATACTTCAGCTGGTTTTATTGATGCCATTTTGTTTGTTTTTTAAAACTAAAATCTTTTATTATTAAACTTGAAATTTAGCTTTCGCTTTCAAATTGTCTTTTTAATCCTTGTAATTTATTTGCTACACTTGCATCGTATTGAACATCTCCAATACGTAATATAAATCCACCTATAATATCCGGATTTACAATATTTTCAATTGTTGCTTCTTTTCCTGTAATTTCTTTAACTTTTGCTAAAACTTGCGAATTCAAAGCTTCAGTTAATGGAATAGCCGAAGTTACTTTAGCAACTTCAATTCCTTTAAGCTTGTCAAAAAGTTCTGTGTATTTTTTTGCTACGTCACTTAAAATTGATAATCTTTTATTATCAACTAATAAATCAATTAATCCAGAAGATATGTTTCCAATTTTTTTTGAAAAAACTTCTTTTAAAGCTGATTTTTTAAGTTCTGATTTTAAAACAGGGCTACTTAAAACTAATTGTAAATCTGTACTTTCTTGAATTGTATTTGCAATAAACACCATATCATCATTCACTTGAACTTCTTTATTCTGTTCAAGAGAAAAACTTAATGCTGCTTTTGCATATCTTACTGCTGCTCTAGATCCGCTCATTTGTTAATTAGCTAATTGTTACTTCTTTTAACATTTCCTCAACAAGCTTTACCTGCTTTTTCTTATCAGATAATTCGTCTCTCACAACTTTTTCAGCTATACCAACTGATAACTCTGCAATTTGATTTTTAATATCAATTATAGCAGCTTGTTTTTCAGCTTGTATTGTAGCTTGTGCTTGTTCAACAACTTTGTTAGCCTGAGCTTGCGCTTCACCTTTTGCTTCTGCAATAATACTTTCTTTCATTTCACGTGCTTCTTTTAAAAGTGAATCACGTTGTGCACGTGCTTCTTTTAAAATACGTTCATTATCTGCATTTAAGTTTTGCATTTCTTTACGAGCATTTTCGGCTTCGTCTAAGGCGTTTTTAATTCCTTCTTCTCTTTCGTTAACAGCGTTTAAAATTGGTCTCCATGCATATTTTCTTAATAAGAATAATAAAGCAAGAAACAATACTGTTTGCCAAAAAAACAATCCAATCGAAAATTCTCCTAATAACTTTTCCATTATTATAATAAGTGTTATGTTCTATTAATTTTTAGTTAAACAAAGTTGCAACCAACCGTTACAACTTTGTTTTTAATGTAGAATTATACTGCAAATAATGCAGCAAATCCAATACCTTCAATTAACGCAGCTGCGATAAGCATAGCAGTTTGAATTTTTCCATAAGCTTCTGGTTGACGAGCGATTGCTTCCATAGCTGAACCACCAATTTTACCAATACCTATTCCTACTCCAATTACTACTAAACCTGCACCTACCATTACTGGGATTTCCATAAATATATATTTAAAAATTAAACATTCAATTTTGTTGCACTTATTAATGTGCGTGCTCTTCATGATGTTCGTGCTCTTCAGCAGCAAAACCAAAATAAAGGGCTGATAACATTGTAAAGATATATGCTTGTAACAATGCTACTAATAATTCAATTAATGAAATTGCGAAAGCCAATCCAAATGATAACGGACTACCTAACCAACTTTTGAATATAAACATTAACCCAATTAAACTCATTAATACAATATGTCCTGCTTTTATGTTAGCGTACAAACGAATTAATAATGAAAAAGGTTTAATAAAAATTCCTAAAACTTCAATTGGTATTAAAATAATATACAATGGAATTTTTGCAATCCAAGGCATAGAACTTCCTAATGGATCAAAAATATGTAACCAATAGTCTTTAGTACCTGTAAAGTTTGTAATTAAAAATGTAATTAATGCTAATGCAACTGTTACTGAAATACTATTAGTAACATTTACACCAATTGGTGTTAAACCTAACATATTAATTATCCATATAAAAAAGAATACGGTTAATAAATAAGGCATGTATTTTTTATATTTCTTTTCTCCAATGTTTGGAATTGCAATATCATCTCTAATATAAAGTATTATTGGCTCGAAAAAACGTCCTGCTCCTGTAGCTATCCCGTTATTTTTAGCATATGAATTAGCCAACCCTCTAAACAAGAAAAACATTAAAAGCCCAACCAAAAATATAACAACTACGTTTTTGGTAATAGAAAAATCTAGTGGTTTGGCATTGGTTGCGTGATGGTGGTCGTCGTAATTAATGGTGCCAGCCGCATCAGTTTTATATATTTTTCCATGATATACTTTGTAATTATTTTCTCCAACCTGTGCTACAGTTTCACCATGATGAAATTTTGATGAAGAAAATACTTGTAATCCGTTATCCCATAAGATAACCGGAAGAGGTGCACCAATATACACGTGTTCACCATTTTCTTTAGTATACGATGTTAAACTAAAATCGTAAGAATCTTGAAGGTGATGTTGGATATATTCCTTAATTGTAGACTTAAGATCTTTTTCACCATGTGCTTCAACTTTAGATTCATGTTGTGCATTTACAGAAAAAGTAATAACCAATAAGAATAAAGTGAGCGTTTTAACTAGATTTTTTCGTTGCATAGAACCTAAATAATAGTAGTGACTTTAAATTAGCTGCAAAGGTATATTTTTATATTAAAAATCAAAAATAAATTATATTTGTTTTTAATGAATCTAAATTAAAATATTAATTTAGTCATTAAGAATTCTCTTCACCCCTAAAGTTTCTGCAATAAGACAAACAATATAAGGCACAAAAAAAGCGGCAAATTCAAGTCTATTTGTACTGCCATCCTCCTTATAAATTGGAAGAAAAAACAAGAAAAACACAAAAAACTTCAAAAAACTTCCTCCCATAAACAAAAATCCTAATTGATTTTTAAACTTATTTCTTAACAAATAAAGTGTTGAGAAAATCACTATTGCTAATAAAGTGTTTATGATATAGGATGCTATTATTTTATTTTCAAAAAGTGATAAGGAAGCAAAATGCAACAATGCAATATGAATTGCAAATGCAATAAATACGCCTAACATTAGTTCGATTATAAATCGTTTAAAAACTGAGTTCATTAAAAAAATTTCTAATTATTGATTTTTTTTAGTTGTCGTAGTACATTCCAAATAGATGCTGCCAATCCCAATAAGATTAAAATTAGTGTGCAAATTTTTTTCTCATTCTGAAAATATTCATCTAGCTTTCTACCCAAATAAGCTGCCACATAAATGGTTGCTCCCATTTGAAAAGCAATTCCAGTTAATTGAATATATTTGTTAAGCTGTTTTTTCTTTGGTACTTTTTCCATTTTGTAATTCCTTAACAGCTCCTTTCATCGCGCAAGTTGCATTAAATTCTGCCCCTGGTTCAACTGATAACTTTCCAATTATTACATCTCCTGAAATATTAGCTGAGGATTTTAAAGTAAGTAAACTGCTAACTGATAATTCTCCAGAAAACTTTCCTTCAATATCTGCGAAATTACACTCTACCTTCCCGCTTACACTTCCTGAACTTCCAATAACAACTCTTCCTGTTGTTTTAATTGTTCCTTCAACTTTTCCATCAATTCGAAAATCTCCTTCCGAAATTATATCTCCAACTATTGAAGTATTTTTACCAATTATATTTCGTTCTAAAACTTGAGGCTGTTTGTCTTTTTTTTCTGAAAACATAAGTACTTTCTTAAAGGGTTATTTAAATTTTTGATTTAATAGTTTCAATCATTTCAAGCGCTTTTTTTCCTTCTTCAGTATTTGGATAATTTGTAGCCACAAAGTCCAATGCAACTTTAAAGGCTTCTAAACCTTCTTTTTTTCCTATTGAATATGCTTTTAATAATTCAAATTTAGGAACAATACTATGTCCTTCAAATTTGGTTATTGCGAGTTCTGTTTTTTCTAAAACAGCATCGAACTTATTCCCTTTATATTCATAAAAAACTTGTGCATATTCTTTTTCTGGAGCATTTTTAATTTCATTATCTAATAATGATTTTGGATTTAAAATAATCTTGGCATAAGGTGTTGAGCCAAAATTAGTAATAATATCATTTTTTAAAATTGCTGCCCTTTCATTATTTAGTTCTTTATAAATTTTATATAACTGATACTTTGCAGGAGCTTCGATACTTACATCTGGCTTAAATTCTAATAAGTCTTCTAATCTATTTGTTGCTAAATCCAACTCATTAAATTGTTCTTTATATATTAAACCTAATTTATAATATGCATTATTTCGTTCTAGTTTAAGACTGTCAATTTTTGATTGTTCTTTTGGAATGAGGTTTAAATAATAAGATAAATCAAATTTATTAGATTCATCTATTTTCTGTAGGTCATCGGATACAACAGTATTATTATCTTGAAAATTTAACTTGGTTTTGTTACTAAGTCTCCAATTTTCTTCCAAAGGTCTATTTCCCCAAATTCTTTTAAATTCTTGTTCTCCAAATCCAATTGTTTGCGTATTGTAAAAATACCATTTACCTGAATTATTTCCACTTTTTTTTGATCCAATGCTAGATAAAAAACCGCTTCCTGTATTTTTATTTGTCTTTTTCTCGGTTTCTTCTAAAGCTTTTAATTTTTCAATATACGAATTAAAAAAATTGGTTTGTTCTGCTTCACTCAAACTTACAATTTTTAAAATACTGTCATTATTTTTAGCTATGCTTTCATGTAAAATAACATCATTTAAATTGGCACGTTTTCGGGATAATCTTCTTATTCTTTTTGAATTTTCGCTTTCTGTTATTCCTAAAATACTATCGTAATAAGCACCTGCAGTTGCAAATTCTGCTTTTTCAAAATAATAATTTCCGGCTGCTTCAAATGAGAGTTCTTTTTGAAGTTTATTTGTTTCGTTTGCTAATAAGGATTCTTTAAAGTATTCTATTGCTTTATCCGAATTACTTGTTGTTTCAATTAATCCAAGTTGATAATAAATTTCATCTAAATATTTTCTATTATCTCTGTTTTTTACCATTTTTTGAAGAATTTCCTTTCCAAAAACTGGTGCATTTTTAACTATATAATTTTTTGCAGTTTCAATTTGAGCGCGAACTTTATATTTTCTTGGAGCCTTTTTAAATTTTATAATATTGTTAAATGCTATATTAGAAGAATCAATTTTATTTTTTTGTTTATACAGTTGCCCTATAATGTATAAATTTCGAGCTGTTTGCTCTTCATTTTTAGTTGACAATTGTGGCTTTTCTACATTCTGTTTTTTTTTGGTAATCATTGCCTTCGCAATAACTTTCTTTTTTATGGTTAATAAAACCGATTTGTTTAAATGGTAAAGTGCCAAATCTGTACTATCTAAACTTGTATATGCCATTGCTAGAGCTGATTGGGCGTCTTCGAAAATCTTTTGTTTTATGCTTTCATCTTTTAAGAGTTCCTTTAAATTTTCAATTGCTTTTTCTTCATTTCGCAATCTAATTTGAGTTTTAGCATGCCAAATTTTTGTTTCGTGAATTAAATTTGCTCTTGGATAATTTTTTATCACATAATTAAAAGCTTCTAAAGCAGGAACAAATCTTTTTGAATAATACCTCGATTTTCCTAATAACAAATATGCATTATCAATTTGATTATTTCGCTCTTGACGTGCTATAAGCATTGAATGCTTTTGAACTGCTTTTACTGCCTTTTCTTCTGCCCTTTCAAATTCTTTTGGAGAAGTATCGGGATCAGCTTCCATTCCAGGTAAAGCAAACTCATCTACCTTAAGTGGTTCAACAGGTAATATTTCCCAAAAATTGTCTTCGTAATTAGCATTTAATTGTTCTAAACCTATTCTTAAAGCTTCATGTCCATTATATAAAATATTATATTTTGTATTTATAGAATGAAAATTTCTATTTAAAAATGCATCTTTTTTTGTTGAACAACCAACAATTATTAATGCAATTAAAAAGCTGAAAAAATATTTATATCTAGTATTCAATTGTAATTAGTTTTACAGTCCTTTTAACTACATACTTAATATAAATATTGTAAAAGGTGTGTAAAAATACAAAATAATGTGTATTTAATTTAGTTACACCGAAAAATACGTTTCCAATTCCTTTAAAGTTTCTTCTGAAGTTTTTATATCCTTAACTATTTCTCCCTTATCTAAAACTACTATTCGTTCACAAACTTCAGTTACATGACCCAAATCATGACTCGAAATTAAAACCGTTGCATTACTATCTTTGGTTAAATTTCGTAATAATTTTTTTAGTCTTATTTGTGTTGTTGGATCCAGGTTTGCAAAAGGTTCATCTAAAATTATCACTTCTGGGTTACCTATCAAAGCGGCAACAATTCCTACCTTTTTTTGATTTCCTTTAGATAAATCTCTTAAGTATTTTTTCTTTCCTAAAATTTCATCATTAAAAATTTCTTGAAATTGAGTTAAAAAAGTATCCACATCAACTTTATTCATTCCTCGTAATTCACCAACAAAATAAAAGTATTCTTCGGGTGTTAAGTAACCAATTAAAAAACTTTCATCAATAAAAGCTGCAGTAAATGGTTTCCAATCTTCACTTTTGCTAACTTCAATTTCATTGTTAATTACACTTCCAGTTGATGGTTTTATTAAATCTAAAAGTAAATTAAAATAAGTAGTTTTACCGGCACCGTTATTTCCTACCAAACCAAACGATTGTCCTTTTGGAATTTCTAAAGATGCTATATTTAAAACAATATTTTCTCCGTATTTTTTTGATAATTCAGTTGCTGTAATCATTGCTGTTTAGTTAAAGTTTTGATGTTAATTATTTTGCTCAAAAGCGCTAATCATTTTATATTTTGAACTCACATATTTTTTTGAAATAAAAGCCATTGTTTTTTGATGAAATACAATACCAATAATTCCTAAAATTATTAAAGTTGCTACTGCCGCTTCAAAACCAATGGTAAAATATGGTAATAGAAAAATTCCAACAGGAACTAACAATAAAGGAAACCCAACTAGCCATTGTACTGCACCTGTTCCTTGATAATTGAATGCTGCTCGCTGAGTTAAATCAATTTTTTTTCTATTAAATGAGCCTGCATAAAGTAGTACATAAACATTTACACCAAGGTTATAAATTAAAGTTGCAAAATGCACAACTAAAATTTTCCATCCAAAATACACATACGGAATACTCAACACAAACATTAGTATACTAACTATAATCATTAATGAGTATTTTGAATTTAAATATTCTTTGTATTTAATATTCTGACTCATTAGTAATTTATAATAGCCACTATCCCAAGCTGGAATAAACTGACCAAAATTTATCATAAATATTCCTGTAACAAATGTTCCTATAAAAACGTAAAGCCATTCCATTTCTATATACATTTTTTGTGGATAGAAAAACAATCCATACAACAAACCAATTGCTAAAATAAATATGGACGATCTCGGTCTCTTATTTCGCCATAAAAGTTTTAAATCTAACTGTAAAAATGGAGCTATTGAGCCAAACTTTCTTGTCCATTCTAAATCTGTTGTATTGGCAATTTGCGTTTTTGCTTTTAATGAGCCATCGATATATAATTTCTTCTTTAAAATTGAAAAATTTGCAAAATAAAAACCAACTAAAATAAAAATAGGAATTAAAACTAATATTGGATTTTCAATAATTGAATTCATTGCTGCACCCACAAAATTTGAAAATGAAATTATTTCGAAATAATTTAAGGCAAATAAACCTGAAGCCAATGCAATTATTGGAAGAAAACTTAGTTCTGTTTCGGCAGATTTACTTTCAATAATAAAATTTAAATAATTAATAATTAATGAAAATAAAATCATAGCTAGCATCCATACCAAAGCTGTTGCAACACTATAATCTTCAAAAATTAGAATAGTTCCAAACGGAATAACCGCAAATAGAGGTAAAAAGTTAAAAAATGATAAAGCCGATTTTCTTAAAACATAATTTACAATTTTACTTTTTTTAAGTGGTAACACTAAAAAAGGTTTTACATTCATTACTGGCAACTTTTGTAAAAAGAAACGCATAACTAAATCGGCTAAAAACCAATAAAATAAAAATCCATTTACAATAAGTAAAGGATCCGAATCTGGAAATTGTTTTTTTAAAATTGGATAAATTGAAACTCCTAAAACTAAAAAAGACAAAATCATATACAAAGCAAAAAATCCCAGAAGAATATTTAGCGCAACACTTTTTTGCCAATACGACGAACGAAAAAATTGTTTCCATTCAAAATTTAAAAAATATTTAATCATTTGGTTAAAATTAAAGCTAGTTGTTTTATATGTTGGTAAAGATGCTCATTTGTTACAAAAAAAATGAATAACCTAGTTATAAATATATAGGTATTTTTTTTAGAATACTTTTCTTGGGCATTCATTTTAACAATTTTTTGAAATTAGATTCCCTACTTTTGTAATCTAAAACATATTACAATGCCTAAGTTTAAAAAACTTATTATTTCAGATATAAGAAAGGAAACGGCAAAAGCGGTTTCAATTGCTTTTAATATTCCAAGCGAGTTAAAAGACGAGTTTAAATATATTCCTGGTCAATATATAACCATTAAAATAACAATAGATGGTAAAGAGATTAGAAGATCTTATTCAATTTGTTCGTGCCCCGAAGAAAATGAATTTAGAGTTGCTGTTAAAGAAGTTGAAAACGGACTTTTTTCAAATTATGCCACCAAAAAATTAAAGGTTGGCGATGCTTTAGAAGTTTGTCCTCCCGAAGGAAAATTTATACTTCAAACTACTACATCTAATCAAAAAAATTATGCGGCTTTTGCTGCTGGAAGCGGAATTACTCCAGTAATTTCAATGATTAAATCGGTTTTAATTAAAGAAATACATAGTTCATTTGTACTAGTTTATGGAAATAAGTCTGATGAAGATACTATTTTTAAAACGGAAATTGAAACCTTAAAAGAACGCTACCCTGAGCGATTTTATGTTCAATATGTATTTAGTAAAAAAATATTGGGCGATGCAATTTTAGGAAGAATTGACAAGTCGATTGTAAATTTAATTGTTAAAAATAAATTTAAAAACACAAATTTTGATGGGTTTTATTTATGCGGTCCAGAAGAAATGATTAATACCGTTTCCGAAACTTTAAAAAGCAACAGTATTCCTTTAAGTAAAGTTCATTTCGAATTATTTACATCAACCTATACATCCGGAGCAATAACTTCAAAAAATTTAGAAGGAGGAACCACTATTACTGTTATTTTAGATGATGAAGAAACTACATTCGAAATGTCTAAAAAGAAGTTTATTTTAACTGCAGCTTTAGATGAAGGTTTAGATGCTCCTTACTCTTGCCAGGGTGGAATTTGCAGTAGCTGTATTGGAAAAGTAACCGAAGGAAAAGCTGTAATGGATAAAAATTCTATTTTAACCGATAGTGAATTGGAAGAAGGTCTTATTTTAACCTGTCAAGCTCATCCAACAACAGATAAAATAACAGTTGATTTTGACGATGTTTAGTAGTTTTATTTAATTTTAATATTTAAAAAACAATTTTTTATTTAATGAGTTTTAACGAAATAAAAGAAGCAATTATAATTGGGTTTTTATTAGCCTTTATGATTGGTCCTGTTTTTTTTATGCTCATTCAAACAAGTATAATAAAAGGAGCTCGTGCTGCAATTGCTTTTGATTTAGGAGTTATTTTAGGTGATATTGTATTTATTGTAATTGCATACTTTGGAAGTAAAAGTTTATTAGAACGCATAAAAGATGACCCAAGGCTTTTTTATATAGGCGGACTTATTTTATTAGTTTATGGAATTATAACTTATTTAGATAAAAGTCAAAAAAGAGTGGTTCAAGACGAAACACTTGTGTTACCCGAAAAAACAAATTATACAAAACTTTTTATAAAAGGTTTTTTATTAAACTTTATAAATATTGGTGTTTTAGGTTTTTGGTTAGGTATGATTGTAGTTGTTGGTTCAAATTTGCAAATGAATCCAGGAAAAATTTTCAATTACTTTTCGGTAATATTATTAAGCTATTTAATTACCGATATAGGAAAAATAACCTTAGCAAAGCAATTAAAAAAATACCTAACTCCAAAGGTTACTTATAAAATTAAAAGGGCAATGGGTGTTTTATTAATGATTTTTGGTGTGGTATTAATTTTAAAAGGATTTATTCCGAAAGAAAAGTTAAACATTAATAATGTAATTGATAAAGTGGAGAAAGCGCACTAATTTTATACAATTTCGAGTTAATGATTTTAATCATAAAAATAGCTCCCTAAAATTAGTAAATTTAAGTCTATATACTTTATATGGAAACTTCAATACTAATTGCTCGAATAATAGGTGTTATATACTTATCATTCGGAATAGGTTTATTAATAAATTCTGCATATTACAAGAAAAAACTTATTGCACTAATTGATAGTGCTGTTTTTTCAATTCTTGGCGGAATGATGGCAATAATAATTGGTTTTTTAATAATTCACAATCATAATTATTGGGAACCCAATTGGACAATCGTTATTACAATAATTGGATGGATTGCGTTAACTAAAGGAGTTCTTTTGCTTTTAATACCCAAATTTACAAAAGCTTTTAAACCTATTTTTCAATTTGAATTATTTTATGTTGTGCTAATCCCATTAATAATTGGTTTCGGACTTGTTTTTTGCTATTTTGGCTTTTTATCCTAAATACAAATTGTTAAATGACACAAGATAAATTAAGTGGAAATTTTAGAAAAAATATTCACATAGGTTCTGAAGTTGAAATTGTTCAAAAACATCATCAACGAACGGGAGAATTAACCGAAGGTTTTGTTAAAAGATTTCTTACTAAGTCACCAAATCATCCACACGGAATAAAAGTTCAATTGGAAACAGGTGAAGTTGGCCGGGTAAAATGGGTGCTTAATTAATGTTTCCTTTCAAAATAATTATTATTTCTTTGGATATCAGCCATAATTAACGAAGGATCAATTTGAACCGATTTTATCTTCTTTTGTACATTAAAAGTATATGTTTGTTCTGCCCAAGTCCAATCTTTTAATACTGTAGCATCGGTAGGTTTTTGTCCATGCATCATTCTTAAAGGAATATAAAAATTTTCAGAAGTACCATCTAAATAGGTAACAAAAACATCCATTGGCATTGGAATTTCACCAACTCTAACAAGTGTAATTTCTTTATTATAAACCATAGCAATAGCATAATCAATTGTATTAGAAGTTTCAATCCATTCATTTAAATACCAATCTAATTGAATACCTGAAACTTTCTCTGCAACTCTTTTAAAATCATTTGGAGTTGGATGTTTAAATTTAAAATCTTGAAAATACTTTTTAATTGTTTTTTTTACATTTTCTTCACCAATAATATAGTTTAACTGATTTAAAAACATACTTCCTTTAGTATAGCTTCCTATGTAATAAGAAGTATTTATTTTATACCTATCAGAATGGGTTGTAAGTGGCTCGTTCATGTTATTTTTTACACCATAAAAATAGCCTTCATAATTTTTATCTGAGGGTTTTCCTTCTTTCTTTTTTAACAAAACATCTGAAGCTAATTCCGAAATATAAGTTGCAAAACCTTCATCCATCCAAGGATGTTTACTCTCATTTGTTGCAAGAACTTGTTGAAACCAAGAATGTGCCAATTCATGAAAAACAGTTCCAACAATACTTCCTAAAGTTTTACCTCCTGCAACCAAGGTACACATAGCATACTCCATACCACCATCACCTCCTTGAATTACAGAATATTGCTTATAAGGATACTCTCCTATGTTTTCATTAAAATAGTTTAAAGCCTGCTCTGTTAATGGTTGTAAATCTTTCCAAGCTTTTTTATAATAAGCTTTGTTTTTATAGAAAAAATGCAGCTTAGTACCATTTATTGTAGTTCTAATATCATGAACATACTCTGGATCGGCTGCCCAAGCAAAATCATGAACATTTGGAGCTTTAAATTGCCAAGTTAGTTTTTCATCCTTACCATGTTTCACTTTTTTATTAGTATAACCATGTCCAACTTCTTCCGGATTTTGTAAGTATCCTGTTGCGGCAATAGTGTAACTTTTATCTATATGAATTGTTACATCAAAATTTCCCCAAACACCATGAAACTCACGAGCAATATAAGGATGCGTATGCCAGCCTTCAAAATCGTACTCAGCCATTTTAGGAAACCACTGGCTCATTGAAAGGGCTATGCCATCTTCACTATTCCTTCCTGCTCTTCTAATTAATTTAGGTACTTGACCTTCAAAAAGCATTTCTAAGGTAACCTTTTCACCCGATTTTAATTCACTATTTAAATTAACCTCTAGTATAGTTCCTTCAACAGAATATATTACATTTTCACCGTTTTGTTTTAATGAGATTATATTAATATAACCTATTTCACTAGGTCTTAATTTTGCAATTCGGCTTTCATATTTAGGATTTTCATTTGTTCCAATATTATTTACCATCCTATTATCTGGATCTACTACTGATTGCAACCGAGCATCCATTTCGCTTCCTGGTTGAAATGCATTATAATACAAATGGTAATAAACCTTATTTAAGGTATCGGGGGAATTATTGGTATATATTAATTTTTGAGCTCCTTTAAATTGAAAATTTTCAACATCTACATCAACCTCCATTGTATAATCTACATGTTGTTGCCAATATGAAGTATTATTTTGAGCCGCTAAAAAATTTGAAGTAATTAATAATAACAAAAGTATTCTCTGCATGTTCCAATTTTTGATGGTTCGCAATATAAAAAAATGCTTGTAAAACAAAAAAGCGCACTCTATATAGAATGCGCTTTTAACAATATATTATAGTTTATTATTTACTGTTTACCATTTTATCAGCTAAAATTAACGCATTGTAAGCATTTACAATTCTACCTGTAACTGATAATTTAGAGAAATGAATTTTTTCTCCTTTTTTACCTGGATGATTAACTTCCATATCCAACTTAGTTCCAGAATTCATAATAATATGTTTAACCTGACTAGCTGATAACTGAGGATAATAACTTCTTATTAAAGTAGCAACTCCGGCTGCTTCTGGAGAAGCCATTGATGTACCACTTATTGCCTGATATTCATCTTTAGGAAAAGTTGAATAAATTTTAACTCCTGGCGCAAAGATATCTACATTTTTTTGACCATAATTTGAAAATGTTGCTGGTAAATTTTCATCATAATTAACGCTCATTGCTCCAATTGTTAAAACATTATCCGATACTTCATCAATTTTATTGTAAGAATCATTAGGCCAATTATCTTTAACATCAATATCTTCACTTGAGTTTCCTGCTGCATGAACCAATAACACGTCATTTTTTTCTGCATATTTTATAGCGTCAATAACCCAATGACGGTGAGGAGAATAACTTTTACCAAAACTCATATTTATTACTTTTGCTCCGTTATCAACTGCATATCTAATAGCTAAAGCAACATCTTTATCGCGTTCATCACCATCTGGTACTGCTCTTACCGACATTAATTTTGCATTAGTTGCAACACCATTCATTCCAATACTATTATTTCTTTCTGCTAAAATTATTCCCGCAACGTGAGTTCCATGAATCTCATCATCTTTTGATCCTATTACATATGGATTTCCATAATTTAGATCTAAGATATTTTCTGGTTGGTCTCCAACAATTGCTCTTCCATCAAAATCTAAATCGTAATTTTTATTTTTCTTTTGTGAAACATAATACTCTTTAAATCCTTTTTCGTCAAAACCATTACCGTACATTTGTAACAAACCTCCCACTTGAGCTTTAATTTTTTCATCATCTGTATTAACAGCTTTTAAATCTTCAATGGTTAAGTCTTCTTTTTTACCTATAAAACTTTTTACAGATTCAAAAACGCCTTCAATTTCAACTAATCTATTTAAAGTTCTAAAATGTCTATCTGAAGCTTTTTCGTATGCTTTTAAATATTCTTGATATTTTTCAAAATCTTCTTTCTCTTCTTCAGAAATATTTTCAGCTGTTTTACCTTCAAATCTGGCATTTAATTTTGCAACTATTCTTGTAATTTCTAATTGTTCTGGAGCTGCAACATCTTTACCTCCTAAAAAATTCCAACCATAAACATCATCTACATATCCATTTTTATCATCATCCACATTATTTCCAGGAATTTCATCAGAATTTGTCCATAACACATTTTTTAAATCTTCGTGTTCTACATCAATACCTGAGTCAATAACCGCAACAATAACCGTTTCTCCTGTTTTTCCTTCTAAAAATTTATATGCTTTATCAACGCTCATACCAGGAATGGTATCTGTTTCCAAATCTGCATGTGCCCAATGGTTGAATTGTTCTTCTGAAACTTCACCTTTCTTGGTCATAATTTTAGCTGTTGTATCCATTGTTGGAACTGCTAAATTCTTAATAGAACTACAACTTGATAGCGTAACAACTGCAATTGCTGCAACATACATTGGTTTTAATATTCTCATATCTTTTTTATTGTTTAATTAAATACTTCATTAAATTTATAGGATTCGTTTAATCGAACTCCTTTTTCGGTGTTTTTTAGTGTACATAGCTCATTTGAAGCGTCGTGTTCTAAAAATAATAAATACTCTTTTTCTACTGCTTTGTTTAAAAATTTTGCTTTTTCGTCCATAGTTAATAAAGGACGTGTATCGTACCCCATAACATAAGGTAAAGGAATATGACCAATAGTTGGTAGCAAATCTGCCATAAAAACAATGGTTTTTCCTTTATATTGAATATGTGGAATCATTTGTTTCTCGGTATGTCCGTTAGCAAATAGAATATCAAACCCTAACTCTGAATTTTTGAGAAAATCAGTTTCTGGAATATTTACAAAGTTTAACTGACCACTTGCCTCAATAGGATTAATATTTTCCTTTAAAAAAGATGCTTTTTCTCGTACATTTGGTTCAATAGCCCATTGCCAATGGTTTTTATTACTCCAAAATTTAGCATTTTTGAAAGCTGGTTCATAACCCGTTTGGTTTTTATTCCATTGAATAGCTCCTCCGCAATGATCAAAATGTAAGTGAGTTAAAAAAACATCGGTTATATCGTCTCTATGAAATCCGTATTTTGCTAATGAACTATCTAAAGAAAAATCTCCAAAAAAGTAATAGTATCCAAAAAATTTATCAGATTGCTTATTTCCTGTTCCAGTATCTATTAAAATAAGTCTGTTGCCATCTTCAATTAGCATACAGCGTAAACTCATATCAATAAGATTATTATTATCTGCTGGGTTAGTTCTTTGCCAAATTACTTTTGGTACTACGCCAAACATTGCGCCGCCATCCAACTTAAAGTTTCCAGTTTCAATAGGATAAATTGTCATTCCTTATACTTGATTTTTATCTTATTAATAAACAAATAGCTCAGTACTACATCGTTTTCAGCTCCCAAAATAAGATTTTGTAAAGATACATTAATTTATACTTAACAAAATGTTAAATAAATCAAAAAACCTAAGCTAATAGCTTAGGTTTTAGGTAGAGGCGACGAGCGGATTCGAACCGCTGTAGGAGCTTTTGCAGAGCCCAGCCTAGCCACTCGGCCACGACGCCTTAATTGGATTGCAAATTTACACAAATTTAATAAGTTCGCAATATTTTTTTGTTTAATGTTTAAATCTTATAAATCCTTTCTGTTTTTACTCATTTCAATAGTTACCATTGCAACGTTTCCTCCAATAGGTGGATTTAACTTTGAAACAGCAACATTAACTTTTTTTACTAAAGGAATTTCATCTAAAACTCTTATAATAATTCTATTTGCAACTTCTTCAAGTAATTTTGAACGAACTGCCATTTCCTTCTTAACAATTTTGTTTAAATGTACATAATCAACAGTATCATTAAGATCGTCCGATTTTGCAGATTTTGATAAATCAGCTTTTACTTCAAGGTCAACTCTATAATCGGAACCTATTTTTCCTTCTTCAACCAAACAGCCGTGATAGGCATAAACACGAATATTTTTAATTTTAATAACTCCCATATTTAATTTGTATAAACCTGATTGATAGAGTATTATAAATTATTTACAGAATAATAAACCTTGTTAACATTGTGCAAAATAAAAGTATCCACCAAAAATTTTTCAGTTTAAAAATCAAATATACTAATTCAACGGTTTGTTTATAGTTGAATTGCTAAAAAATCGATATTTTTGCAACTTATTAGTTTTTGATATTATGAGTGAAGAAAAAAAATCGCTGAATTTTTTAGAGCAAATTATAGAAGAAGATTTAGCTAATGGATTACCTAAAGAGAAACTTCGTTTTAGGTTTCCTCCAGAACCAAATGGTTATTTACACATTGGTCATGCTGCCTCAATCTGCCTTAATTTTGGATTGGGACTAAAGTATAACGCACCTGTTAATTTGCGTTTTGATGACACTAACCCTGCTAAAGAAGAGCAAGAATATGTAGACTCTATACAGCACGATGTACATTGGCTAGGTTTTCAATGGGATCAGGTATTATATTCTTCTGATTATTTTCAACAACTATATGATTGGACAATAGCACTTATTAAAGAAGGAAAAGCGTATGTAGACGATCAATCTTCTGAGGCAATGGCCATACAGAAAGGAACGCCTACTGAACCAGGAACAAATAGTCCAAATAGGGATAGAAGTATTGAGGAAAACTTAGAGCTTTTTCTAAAAATGAAAAATGGTGAGTTTGACGAAGGGTCTCATGTTTTGCGTGCTAAAATTGATATGAAACATACCAATATGCACATGCGCGATCCAATTATGTATAGAATTTTAAAGAAACATCACCACAGAACAGGTAACGATTGGTGTATTTACCCAATGTATGATTGGACTCATGGTGAAAGTGATTATATCGAACAAATTTCGCATTCTATTTGTACTTTAGAATTTAAAAGCCATAGAGATTTATACGATTGGTATGTTGATCAAGTTTTTGACGAAACTAAATTAGAATTACGACCTAAACAACGTGAGTTTGCTCGAAGAAATTTAAGTTATACAGTAATGAGTAAACGTAAATTATTACAATTGGTTGAAGAAGGTGTTGTAAATGGTTGGGACGATCCACGAATGCCTACAATTTCTGGTTTACGTAGAAGAGGTTATACTGCAAATTCTATTAGAACTTTTAGTGATACCGCTGGAATTTCAAAACGTGACAATGTTACAGATGTTGCTTTACTAGAGCACTGTATTAAAGATGATTTAAATAAAACAGCACCTCGTGTAATGGCTGTTTTAAATCCAGTGAAAGTTGTTATCACCAATTACCCTAAAGACAAAGAAGAGTTTTTAAATGCTAATTATAACGATTATGAAGAAGGATTTGGTAGTAGACCAGTACCTTTTAGCAAAGAACTTTATATTGAAAAAGAAGACTTTAGAGAAGAAGCAAACAAGAAATTCTTTAGACTTAAGTTAGGAAAAGAAGTTCGTTTAAAAAACGCTTACATAATAAAAGCCGAAAGCTGTATTAAAGATGAAAATGGTGAGGTAACTGAAATACATTGCACATATGATGAAAATTCTTTAAGCGGTAGTGGATCTGAGGCCAGCAAACGTAAAGTTAAAGGTACTTTACATTGGGTTTCTATAAAACATGCTGAAAAGGCTGAAGTACGTGTATATGATCGTTTATTTACGGATGAAGCTCCTGATGGACACAAAGACAAAGACTTTAAAGAGTTTCTTAATCCAGATTCGTTAAATACTATTGAAGCTTTTGTTGAGCCTAGTTTAAAAACAGCGAAAGAATTAGACAGGTTTCAGTTTCAACGTTTAGGTTATTTTTGTGTAGATAAAGATACTACATCAGAAAAATTAGTTTTCAACCGCACAGTTCCACTGCGAGATAGTTGGGCTAAAATGGATAGTAAATAACTAATTATTAAAATATTTATTCATTATAGAGTGTCTTTTAGACACTCTTTTTTTGTGCTCTATTACCACTCATCAAGTCAAATCTACACTTAATAGATTCATTGTTTTAATACTCATACAATTCATTCAATTTAGCAATCTAACTTAAAATAGTGAATTATGAAATTGGAAAAAATCATTCTCTTTGCGTTGTTAATTTGTTTTAACTTTAGTGTGTATTCGCAAAAAGAAACCGGTAAAAAACTTCGATTTATTCCTTATATTGGATTAAACTCCTCCCAAGGAGATTTTAAAAATGTAAGTGAAAATGGCCTTGTGGTAGGGTTTTCATTAGATAAATATTTAAGCTCCAAATTAGCTTTAGGGATTGATTTAAATCATCAAACTAATCCATTTAAAAATGGAATAGATTATTCAATAATACCAAACCCTTCTGTTGTTAAAGCCATCGAAAATAAGTCTTGGACTAATACTACTTTAACATTTGGACCAACATACAGTATTGGAAATCATAAATTTAACACCGAAATTTATGCAAAAACTGGTATTTCCTTTGTGAAATCACCAAACTCTTTAGTTACTGTTTCAAATCCTACATTTCCAGATTTTAATATTTTTGATTTAAGAAAACAACAAATAACTTCATTTGGACTTACTTCTGGAATAAGATTTAACTATACAATAAATGAAAAAATTGCATTTTTTATAAATCCGCAGTATGTTATTAGTGGAGCTGAAGTAGGGTATTACTACAAAGATCCTACCGTAGCCTTCTTTCCTGGAATTGATGGAGCCGATCCCATTTTTAACCCTGGTTTACTTGTTGAAAATCCAGGCATAGAAACTGTTGTTAAACCAGCACATTTTAATTTAAATGCTGGAATTAAGTTTAATTTGGGAGGAAAGAAAATTGATACCCAAGAAAACGTAGAGAATTCTAATTTAAATCCTTCATTTTGCCGTCTACAATTTGTTAGAACAGAATGTAATAATTCCTCAACAACACTCATTTTATCCTCGAATTGGTCTGGTTTTAGCACAAATTTTACTCAAGCAGTTGAGGTATATAATGGAAACACATTATTAAATCCTTCAACAGCTAACAACCCACAAACTTTAAGCCAAAATTATGGAAATCTACTATTTACAATACCTACTTCTGTTTCAATTGGAACAAATCTAAGGGCCAAATTAAAAATATTTGATACTAATGGAAACATAGTTTGTGAATCTTTAATAAATTTTTCTGTTCCTCCTTGCTCAGTTCAAAGTACTTGCGATTTTCAAGTTGATGTTGCTAATGTTATTTGTAATTTTGGTTCTGTAACCTATAACACAACAAGTAGTTGGTCTAATGTAACAACAGGAAGCACTATAAATATTTTTGCTTATGCAAACGGTACTCAAATACCAATAATAAATGTTCCAAATAATTTACCAATAACTGTAAATAATACAAATAATTCAAGTACAGCTGCTCATTCGGTAACAATTAGTAGTTCCTACATTGGTCAGTCGATAGTACTGATAATGAAAATAACAGATCCAACAACTGGTGCCGTAAAAAGTTGTGGAGGTGCTGATTTATTTTTACCTGAATGTAATAACGAAGATTGTGAAATTACTGCAGAAGCACAACCTTGTAATACAAATGGAAAAACCGTTGTTAATTTTACTTCTAATTGGATAAACTATCTAAATCCTATTGGATACAATTTAAACATAACACTGTTTGACTCCAATAATACACCAATAAATACTTTTATTCCAAATAATGGTAATCCAATTGGCTCCGTTGCAGGTACAAGAACTTTTCAAGTAGATTTAACACCATACGCAGGTACAACCATTTATGCAATTCTTAAAATTTGTAAAAATGGTAATCCTAAAGATTGTTGTGAAAAACATATAAAAATAGATATACCTAAATGCTGTATAGATTGTTTTGATATTGAACTTGAAAATACAACATATAATACAAATATTACTGGAAATACATTTCCTATTGCGGGATACTTTAATTCTAAAGAAGTTAAAAAAGTTGCTTTTCAGCTAGAAGAAATTACTTGCAATAATTTAGCTGGTGCACCTATTACTAACGTTTCAAATATTGAGTTTTCTAAACAATCTTTAATAAACGGAGGATCTGGAACATTAATAGGTAGTTTAAGCACAAATAGCGATAGAAGTAATATGATTATTAAAGATTTACCCCCAAATACTACTGCGGTAAACTTTAGTTTATTGTTAGATAATTTTACTAATAAAAAACTTGTAAAGTATAGAATTAAGGTAACAGCATTTTTTGCTGACGGCACTTATTGTGAAAGCTATTTAAACAACTAGATTTCCAACACTTCTTTTTAATAAAAAATAACTAGTTAAAAATCCATATTATGAAAAATATATTCACATATATAATGCTTTTGTTTACTTTTTATCAAGTAGCAAATGCACAAACAATAACAAAAACAGCATCAAATAATAATCCTTTTATTGGTGAAGAATTTTATTATACCATTACTTTAAATAATATTCAAAATTTAAATGATTTAAATAATATTGAAGATGTTTTAGGTAGCGATATAACCTATATTGGTATTGAATTAAATGCTACAATGCAATACCTTCAAAATACGTTCTGTGGTGGTATTGTAGATACTTATAATATCCCTACAAATACTTTTAAACTAACTTTTAATAATTGTAACGGACAAGCAATAGGGTTAAATACATTCAGTTTTAAACTAAAAGTTAAGCTTAATGAAAATGCCTGTGGTAAAAAAGACTATAAAAACACTGCTGATTTACACTTAAAAAATGGAAAATATGTTTCTTCGGATGTTTCAACAGTTTCCATTAATAATGGTAATCCATATACACTTCAAAAAACATTTAGAAATTATTTAAATGGTGAACTAGTTTACGATATTAGATTATCCTCTAAAACTGGTAATTTTAATATGCTAGATTTTAACTCACCACAAACATTTTCTGATACTTTTACAATACCCACCTGCTTAGATTTAAGTACAATGCCAACAAATAATATTAATGTTGTATATATTTCTGATGAAAGCACAAACCCTTTAACTGAACAACCTGTTACAAATAACACTAGTATAAATGGAAATAATTTATTAGTTAAATGGAACCTATTTAATTCTGCTAGCACTAATACTAGCATCTTATTTCAAGTTAAAATTAAAATAGAAGATTGCTCTTGTGTAAATCATCTTTTTGAATTAGAAAACCAAGCCAATTTTGATGGTACAGATAAATGTGGAAACAAAATTAAAAAACAAGCAACATCTACAATTAAAAATGTTGCTTGTATAAATCAAAACCCTGATATACCACTACCATTAAAAGATAGTATTTGCTTTAGTAAAGTACTTAAATTAGATAGAAACAATTTAAACCTTACAATGAAAGGTTGTACAGGAAAATATATTATTAACATTGAAAATTGTACGAACAGTTTATTTTACAAAAATGTTACTTTAAATGATGTAATTCCTTCAGATCTTGATATTCACAACTCCGTAATAATTAACGGTGGTGCAACTTCTAATTTAGTAGGTAATAACTTAACTGTTCAGTCAAATACACTTATTTCACCTGGACAAAGTATAACTATTGAAATCCCTTTTGAGGTAAACACAAACACGCCTAATTTGGTTATTAATAATTGTGCAGACTTAAATGTTTATGGATACGACAATACTAGAAATACAGCTTTTAATTTATCTAGAAATGAATGTGCTCCGCCTTTAGTAACTGTACCAAATGAAGTTGCTGTACATACCTCAAAATTTATATGTAATAAGCCTAATAATAGTTGTGGTCCTTTTTCAATAAATAGCAATGTACCTGGAGATATTGTTGAATATGCCTTGCATTTTTACAATTATGGAACCGCAGAAGGGATTGATGTATCTGTTGAGGATGTTCTACCTTCCTATTTTAAAATACAGAATATTAATAATGATGTAAGAGTTTATGCGAAAAAAACTGGTGATCATCAAGATAATTGTGACGTCTCAACCTATAAAGATATAACAAGAGGAATTACAAAAGGATATTCAAATAATACCAATAAACTAGTAGTAAAATTAAAAAATCATACTTTAAATGAATTCACGTGTGATGGTGTAACACATTATGTAATAAAAGTAAAAGCAAGAATTGAAAATAATACTCCTAATGGAACTTATAGCAATCAATTTATTGTTAATTATAAAGATACTTCAACTGGTAATCCTGGAACTGCCGTTTCTAACCCCGTAAATACTGTTGTTAATGTAGATAATTTAATTATTGGTTCTAAAACCTTAGAACAAACAGATGAAGATTGCGATAAAAAAACAAAAACTGCAACCTATAGAATTGTACTAGCTAATTTAGGAAGTATTCCCGTTTTTGCAGATATAAATGATGTTTTAAATGTTCCTCATTCTGTAAATGTTGTTAGTATTGGAAGCTTTAGAAAATGTACTTCTAATAACATGCAATGTTCACCTACAAATACTTTTACTCCACATTCAATATCGGGTGGTAATTTTACAATAAATAGGCTGTACTTGAAACCTTGTGATATTACAGTTATAGAATATGAAGTTGTGTTTAACACTAATTTATTATCTAAAAATGAAGAAGTTAAAGTTTGTAATTCTGCCGAAATTACTGTTTATACTAAAGGAAGAAAAGCAATAAGCCCAATATTAACTTCTAATCAATCTTTAATTCAAAATTACCTTGTTGCTAAAACCGACAGTGAAAAATTAAATGCTTTAGAACTTATAAAAGCTACAAAACAAAACCCTGAAATTCTAAATAATAAATCAATTAACAGATCTTTTAAATCTACAAACAAATCTAGTTACAATTTCGGAAAAGAAATACTTACAGATGAATGTGCTCTTACATTAAAAGATTGTTTAAACGGAGCTGAAAGTGGGTGTTTAACCGATGTTTC
Organism: uncultured Lutibacter sp.; assembly: GCF_947495725.1. GTDB lineage: Bacteria > Bacteroidota > Bacteroidia > Flavobacteriales > Flavobacteriaceae > Lutibacter. The sequence goes on from NZ_CANLZZ010000001.1 coordinate 633,956, forward strand.
TACACCTTTTAACTTTTCTATTACTGGAATGAATAATCAAGGTGAAATTACTACTTCTTTAACAACTTCAGGTCAAAAAGTTACAAAAATAGAATATTTATTAACTGATATAAGGCAATTTAAAACCTGTGAAGACCGTGTATTTTATTGGAGAGGAAGACGTTATTCATTTAGTTGCAATAGCTGTTCTCCAAATGTAATGGGTTCATTTTATACAACAAATACAAGCCCTATTGGCGGAGCTCTTTCTATGTTAAGTCAAAGTGGAAGTTCTGGTACCTATAACGCCATAAATAAAGTAGAATTTATAGGTCCTCCTACAACTGTTACACAAGATAATAGAACTTTTAAGTTTCCTGTAGGAGTCAATTGCAATGGTACATTTGAATTCTCTATAACTGCCATAGTTCATTTTGAAGATTGCAGTGTGTGTTATGTAACAGATGTCTTTGATTACAATGCTAGTTTTAGATTTAGATTAAACAGACGACCTTCAATTCCAATAATTAAATACTAAAATAGGGTAACAAAACAACACCCAAATTTATCTACTACTATAAACAAAAAATAAAATTATGAAAACACTATTTAAAACCTTTTTGTTGGTAATAACATTTTTAACATTAACAAATAGTAATGCACAAAGCGAACACGATAAACACAATTATTTTCAAATTAGTCCACGTATAGGCTACGATTTTCCAACTTATAACAATAACACGCCTTATATAGATTATAAAGGTGGATTAGAAGCTGGAATATCATTAGATTATTACTGGAAATGGTTTGGAATTGGAGCTGACTTTGACTACATAAAAAACAAACCTGAAAATACATACCCTACAACAAATGTAATAGGTAGATTAGGACCAATAACAACATTTAATTTAAATGAAGATAAAATTACGCGTATATTTTACGGAATTGGTCCTAGTTTTAAACACGAAAACCAACAAGGAAATTTTGTTGGCGAACTTAATCTTAGAGCAGGGTTAGCATCTATAAAAGGAGGAAGAACCATATTAACCGATGCGGCAACAAACGATTTACTTAATTTTCATACTGGTTACAACGCAAAAAATGTTTTTTCTTCAAAAGCCCAAGTACGTTTTACTTACTTTTTTAAAGAAACTATCGGTGTACAGGCCGGAGCCTACTATTTAAGACATTTTAATGTTACTGAACAATTAGATAAAAGTATGGGAATTACATCTGGTTACCAACCATTCACATCTATAGACGGGCAGAATGTGTTAGATCAAAGCGGTCTAATTGTAATAGACGAGGTTGAAAAAAACACAATTTCATCTGTTGGAGTGTTTGCTGGCTTAACATTTAAATTCCCTTCAAAAAAAGATAATTGCAAAGCTTGTGATACGTACTCATTAGCAGTAACAGCTAAAGATAAATTTACAAGTGAAGTATTGCCAAATACCGATGTTGTTGTTAAAGATACTAAAGGAAATGTAGTACAAACCGGAACTACAAATAGTTATGGTGTAGTAGTTTTTAATAATATTAATGCGGATAATTATGTAATTAATGGTCAATTGTATACTGTTGCCTTACAAGGTAATTCAGCAAGCGAAAATGAATTCAAACCAAATGAAACATTACAAAAAGAAATTTTATATACAGATTCTAATTTTATTTTAAAAGGAAACGCTGTAGAATGTAACACTATTACTCCACTTCAAAATGTTTCTGTAATACTAAAAGATGTTGCTAATGCTTTACAAAAAAACACATTGACTGATACAAAAGGAGCATTTATTTTTCATTTAAAACAAAAGTCTGAATTTACAATTTATGGAAAAAAAGCTAATTTCTTTTCTCAAACAGAAACTATTTCAACCAATAGTTTTGATCGAAATACAACTTTATTTGTACAATTAGAAGTATGTATGGAAGAAGCAGATTGTGGAAAAGCAATCGCTTTAAAAAACATTCATTACGATGTTGATAAATATACCATTAGAAATGATGCCAAACCAGAATTAAATAGACTTGTACAATTTATGTTAGATAATCCTCAAGTTAATGTTGAAGTTTCATCTCATACAGATTCTAGAGCAACTAATAGTTATAACCAAACATTATCTCAAAATAGAGCAAATGCTGCTGTTGATTATTTAGTGTCTCAAGGTATTTCTAGATCTAGACTTACAGGAAAAGGATATGGAGAAACTATGTTATTAAATAAATGTGCAGATAATGTTGAATGTTCTGAGGCAGATCATCAAATAAACAGACGTACGGAAATGAAAGTAGTTTGTCCTAAATAGTCTTAATTAATAACTTAAAATAAGCAAAGACAACTGTTAATTGTCTTTGCTTATTTCCAAAATCTAATACTATGAAAAAATTTACTAAAATACTTGCAATATTACTTCTTGGAATCATAATCTTTGGTTGTGGAAATGATAAAGATGATATAAACACTTTAAACGAAGAAAATAAATTTGAAATTAATTCTACAGATTATAGCACATCGAATGGGTATTTACTACTTGACAATGGACCAACATACACAAACGGTTTTGCTTTTGCGTTTTTAGATGAGCCAATGGTTGAACACAATGGAAACACAGTTCCAGTTTCCACAAAACATGCTGTTGCAATTTTTGTTAGTTTAGGTCAAACTCCTGTAAGTACAGAACAAGACATAACAAACACCATAATTTCCAATTCAACTTTTACATTAGATGATGACTCTTTGGCAATAACTAACATTAGTAATTTTACAAATACTTACACTCTTGGAAATGTGCAATATGGGGAAATTGACGACACAAATGCAACTGTGTTTGATATAAATATGTTAGCAAATAATAGCTTAAACATCAATTCTTTTTCAGTTGATTTAGCAGCTAGAACGGGCACAGTTGATTGTAATTATTCATTTATTGATTTAAACGGAGTAACAATTTCTGGAAGTTATAATGGCAACTTTGAAATTAGAGACGATCATTAATAATAAATTACCCAAAACTAAAATTATGAAAATATTTATAAAAACACTAACAATAGTTATACTAACAATTACATCTGTTTCTTGCTCAAAGGATACAAAGAACTTATCTAAAGATATTGTTCTTAAACTCTTAAAACAACAAGAAATAGATCAACCTATTGTCTTTAAAAATAGAATGTCAACATATTTTATAAAATCTAAAGAAGATTTAAACAAATCTGAAGGGTATTATAGTCGACTATATAATGAAGGTTATATAGAGGCCTTATTGCGAAAAGATATACCAAATCCTGAAACTTCAAATCGACCTTTTAAAGTGGTACTCACAAAAAAAGCTAAACCCTATATTTTAGAAACAATTAAAGATGGAGCTGTAAATATTAGTACCCTTCAATTTAATGCAATTGCTATTAAAGAGATTAGAATGTTAAGCGAATTTAAAGCCGAAGTAGACGTAGAATATAAAAAAACGAAATCTCCATTCCATAAACCTAGTCAAAAAGATATTTCAGGTAGTGGAAAAGAATATCCTAATGATACATACATTAAAACATTAGAATTTAGAAAAAATAAGAATACCAATGAGTGGAAAAATCCTATAAAAATAGTGTTTTAAACAACTAAAATGAGTAAATAAAATTTAACTATATTTAAAAAAATTAAATAAGTATGAAAACAAACTACAATACAATACTAACTATTTTAGTGCTATTAATTACTTTAAGTTCTTGTGATTTTTCGAAACAAAAATACGAAAAACCAAAAAATTTAATTAGTAAAACCGAAGCCTATGAAATGAAAGCTTTATATATAAATAATCAATATAAGTTTATTAATAAAGGTTTAAACGATAACTATAACACCTCTAAAATGGATTTTACTGAGTTTTCCGTTTCAATTGAAGAACTAAAAAATTATATAAATTATGCTGAGGGAATTGCTAAAAAAGAAAATTATAAAAACTTAGGTATACGATTTCATTTAGGAGGTAAGATGGGCGAGGATAAAGTACCATATACATCAATTTATTATAATACTATTGGAATACATGATTCATTGCCTTCACCATTTCCAATTTTATATGAAAAATTAAGTATAATTGGGTCTATCCTTGACGCAGATAAGGTTGGAACAAGCGGTAATCCTCCTAAACTTGAATTAAATAATAAATAAATTGTATTTACAAATCGTATCTTATACTTTAATAGGAATAACAACTTTAGTTGCAACATTTAACAGAAAACAACTATTAAAGTCTTCAGAAAAATATTTTTTATACTATTTGGTTTTCATAGTAATACATGAATTAGTTGCATTTATTCAAAACTATTATTTCAAAATTTCAACATTTGTAAATTATAATATTTTTGATATTGTTAGTTATTCCTTTTTAATTTATTGGTTTTATAAAATATTGGATAACAAAAAAACAATTACTTTTTTAGGAATTATTTATATTATTAATATAATTATTAGCTTAATAATAGAAGATTTTTTTAATTCCTATTTAAAAATAAATATTTTTGGAAGCACCATAGTAATTTTAATACTCACTATGAGTTTTTACACTCATTTACTAAAAAAAAGAGAAGTAGTTAGTTTTACCAATAATCCACAATTTTGGATAACAACTGGGTTATTAATATTTAATATTGGCTATTTACCAGTTTTAATTTTACTAAATCTCAGTAATTTTAATTCACTTTATGTAGATTTTGGAATTACCATATTAAACATCCTAATGTATGGTTGTTTTATAAAAGCTTTTTTATGTTACAAATAGAAAATAATATAAACATAATGCTCTTTGCAATGATTTTTATAGCGATTATTGTAATAATTTCTGTTGTAGTATTATTTGGTTTATTTATGTCTAAAAAAAATAATCTTATAAAGGAAAACTTAGAAGCCGCGTTAGAAAATCAAAAACATTTGCATGAATTAGAATTGAAAGCTTTAAGAGGGCAAATGAATCCTCATTTTATTCATAATTCGCTAAATGCTATACAATATTATGTGCAACGAAACGATGTTGAAACTTCTGAATATTATTTAACTAAGTTTTCTAAACTAATGCGTTTATTTTTTGATTACTCAAACAAACAACACCTCACAATTAAAGAAGAAATTTTACTTCTTGAAAACTATTTGCAAATTGAAAAATTACGATTTGAAGAAAAATTAGATTATTCAATTGAAGTGGAAAAATCACTAGATATCGAAGAAAATGAAATTCCAAGTATGATATTACAACCTTTAGTTGAAAATGCCATTAATCACGGATTATTTCATAAAAAAGGAAAAGGGAAAGTTTGTATTTTATTTAAAAATATTGGCAATACCGGTTTTAAGGTTCAAGTAATTGATAACGGAATAGGTATTAACAAATCTTTAGCAAAAAACAAATCTTTAGCAAAAAACAAACATTCTTCAACAGTTATTGAAGAACGTTTGTTTTTATTAAATGAAAGCAATAATTGGAATGTTAATTATGAAATAATTGATAGATTATTAATTGAAAATACAAACGGCACTAAGGTTACCTTAACATTCAATAAAGTAAATTAAAATGAAAATAAAAACTATTATTATTGATGATGAGCCAAAAGCAATTGCAATTCTTAAAAATAAAATAGAAAGATTTTGTCCTAATCTAGAAATAATTGCTGAAACTCAGGATCCGAATATTGGTATTACTCTTATTAAAGATTTAAAACCTCAATTAATATTTCTAGACATTGCAATGCCCGAAATGAATGGTTTTGATTTACTTGAAAAAATTGAAAAACCAAATTTTGAAATTATTTTTGCAACAGCTTTCGACAACTTCGCCATTAAAGCAATAAACCATTGCGCTATTGGTTATTTAGTAAAACCTATTGATAATGAAGATTTAACTACCGCAGTTAAAAACGCCATTAAAAATATTGAAGATAAAACTGCTTTAGAAAAAAACAAGCTATTAATTGAAAATTTAGGAGTAAGAACTTTTCAAAAAAAGAAAATTGTAATTCCTTGTCAGGAAGGCCTTGAGTTTGTAGAAATATCAGATATTATTTGTTGCGAAGGAACGAGTGGTTATACTACCATCCATTTTAATAATAGAAAATCAATATTAAGTTCTCATAGTATTGGACATTTTATTCAACTTCTTGTTGGTAAAGAGTTTTATCAAATACACAAATCTCACCTAATAAATATGAGTCATATAGAAAAATACTTAAATGAGGGTTATGTAATTTTAACCAACAACTACAAGCTACCTGTATCTAGAAATAGAAGGCAAGATTTTTTAAATATTATAAAAATTTAAATCTTATTATAATATTAATCTATTTTAAGTGTCTTTAAAATTGCTTCCAATTCAAACATATAATCTCTTTTATTAATTGATGGAGCATAGGTCAATCCTTCAACAATTACAAGTCTATTATTAGCTTTATCAACAACGGTATAACTTAAAAATGGACCAGCCATAAAAACATTTTTAACTTCCCACTTACCACGCGTTTCAAAAGCTTTTTTACCATCTAATTCCACTTCAAATACATGAGGTGAATATGCTTCTTCTGTCATTAAATAAGAGCCTTCTAATTCACCCGGAATATACTTTTTACCCATTGCATCTCTTATTGCTACAATATTATTTCCGTTTTCATCATCTTCAGAAGTAATTGGCACAGTATACGAAATTAATTCCATGCTATTATCGCCATTTAAATGATAGCGATACCAAACAAATTCTCCGTTATCTTCAACAATTCTATAAGTTTTTGGAATTTTGAGCGAGTATCCAAGTTTATTAAATGTTTCAATTTTAGTTGGATCCCAATATTTTTTCAATGTTTTGTTTTGAACAGTTTTAATATCTGCTTCTTTAAAAGTTGAAACTATCTTTTTACTATTCTCTTGAATTTGAGCAATAAGTTCTTCTTTAGTTTTTCCAATAATTGTAATAATCTTTTGAGGTGCTGCGTATACATTTGTAGCAACATTGTAAGAGTTTTCTTTACCAATTCCAACATTTAAAATACTTCTTGTAGCTCTAAACATGCTACCAAAATTATCTGGTGGAACTTGTGTTACTTCAAATTGAGCTTCAGGTTGAGGTAATCCTAATACTGGTTCTGCAATAATTTTTCGCAAAACATCACCAAGTTCTCCTTGCCATTCGCTATTTTTCATAACCACAAGTAAGGTATTTATTCTTCCATTAGCTTCTTTATATACTTTTTTATTATTACTTGAGTCTCCACAAGAAATAAAAAGTGCAATTGCTACGAGTAATACAGCTATTTTTTTCATATTAAATTTTAAATATTTTCAATTTAGTTCCTGGTTTTAGACTCTTAACACTCCAAATATTATTCCAATCTTTAATATTTTGAACAGAAACATTGGGATATTTTTGAGCTATTAACCATAGTGAATCTCCAGACTTTACTGTATAAGTGTCATAATCGCCTGTTGGTAATGGTTTATTACTAGGTTTGCTAGTTGGTTTAGTTGTTACTACATTACCCATATTTTTAGGGTAAATAGTTAATCGTTGACCAATTTTTAATCGAGTGCTTCTTAAATTATTCCAACGCTTTATATTGCTAACCGAAACTCTAAATTTATTTGCTATTTTACCTAAAAAATCTCCACTAACAACTCTATAAACTGTTCTTGCATTTTCATCGATATATTTTGGTAATGGTTTTTCACGTTTTGCTTCTTCAGCTTCAGCAAAAGCGTAAATCTCTTTTTCATTACTTAAAAATTTACCAATATCTTTTACAGGCAAAGTAAGTGTATAATTTCTTCCTTTAATATAAGGAATAATATCTAATTTATATTGAGGATTTAAAAATTGAAGCACCTCAATATCTACATTAATTGTTTCGTAAATTTGCTCAAATGTTAGCTGTTTTTTTATTTGAATGGTATCTGTTTCAAAATAAGCTAACGCATTTTCTCTTGCTTTAATTTTATGTTCGTTGGCATATTCAAAAATATAGAGTGTAGCATAAAAAGCTGGCACATAACCCGCTGTTTCTCGCGGCAAATTATGTCTAATATTCCAATAATTTCTACTTCCTCCAGATCTTCTAATTGCTTTACTTACATTACCGGGCCCAGAATTATATGCTGCCAATGCCAAATCCCAGTCTCCAAATATTTTATACAAACTAGCTAAATATTTACAAGCCGCTTCTGTAGCCTTATATGGGTCCGAACGCTCATCCACATAAGAACTTACTTTTAAATCGAACTGCTTTCCTGTTTGATACATAAACTGCCATAAACCTGTTGCTCCAACTCTAGAACGTGCTCTAGGTTTTAAAGCCGACTCCACAATTGCCAAATATTTAACCTCTAATGGAACATCATACTTATCTAAGTTTTCTTCAAACAAAGGAAAATAAAATCGGGCTTTTTCCATTAAATTAGAAAATGACGACTTTCTTCTTTTTAAATATGTTTTTATTATTTGTTCAAGTTGCGGATTGTATTCAATATGAAATGGAGTTCTACTATCTAATTCTTTTAAACGTTTTTTTAATAATTCTGTTGGTAATTCTTCTAATTCTGTTATTAGTATTTCATCATCTCTTAAAACATATTGAATGGTATCATACAATGGTGATTTTATCAACTCATTTAACCATAAACTATCAATTAAGGTAGCTTCAAAATGTTCTTTAAAAGCTGAAACAGAATCGGTATTTTTCACCAAAAGCGAGTCATTTCCCGATAGTAATTGCTTTGTATCATCAACTTTTTCGAAGTTAATGGTATCGGTTTCTATTTGAGAATATCCAATTCTAAAAGATAAAACAACTATAATTATTAAAAACTTCCTCATCCAGTATTATTCTTTTAAAAGTTTAGATATTTCATCTAAATTAGGGGCTAAAATAATTTCAATTCTTCTATTTTTTGCTTTTCCTTCTGTTGTTTTGTTAGAATCTACAGGTATATATTCACTTCGTCCAGCTGCCGTTATTTGTGTTGGGTTTACACCTTTATCTTTTAAAATTCTGACAATTGCTGTTGCTCTTTTTACTGATAAATCCCAGTTGTCAATTAAAGTTGTCCCCTTATAAGGAACATTATCGGTATGCCCTTCAATTAATACATTAATATCTGTGTTTTCTGATAAAACTCCTGCCAATTGTTCAACAGCTTTTTTACCTTCACTTCCTACAGCCCAGCTTCCTGAGTTAAATAATAATTTATTTTCCATAGAAACATAAATTTTTCCGTTTTTATGAACTACTGTTAAACCATTTCCTTCAAAATTATGTAATGCACTAGAGATTGCATTTTTTAATTTTTGCATTTGAGCTTCTTTGGCTTTTATTAAATTTTGTAATTCATCAACTTCTTCGGATCGTAAACTTAACTCTCTATTTAATTCTTCAAGTCGTATACTTTCTTCTAACAATTTTCTTTCTTTCTCTTCAAGTTGAACCAATAATTCTTGATTCTTACGTGATTGTTCTGCCAATTCTTTAGAGCTTTGTGTTGATAATACTCCGTACGAATCTTCCAAATTTTTGTATTTATTTTGAAGAGCTACATATTCATTATCTAAAATTTCTTTTTTTGCTTTAAGCTCGGTCAACTCCGATTTTAAAGTCTTTATGTCTGCTTCTAATTCGTTTTTTATAGTTAATAAATTATCTTTTTCTTTTATTAATTCTAAATTAGAACTTCTTAATTTATTAAACTTAGATTCTAATTCTTGGTATACTTTTTTTGAAACGCAAGAATTTAAAGTGAATGCTATTATTATTAAAACTGCTATTTTTTTTAACATACTATAATTTTTTAAATTTTAGTTTATTCTATTTCAACTACTATTGGACAATGATCTGAATGTTTTGCCTCTGGCAAAATGTAAGCTCTTTTAATTCTATCTTTCATAGGTTCGCTTACCATATTATAATCAATTCTCCAACCTTTATTATTGTTTCTAGCATTTGCACGGTAACTCCACCAACTGTAATGGTTTGGTTCTTTATTTAAATAACGAAACGAATCAATAAAACCACTATCAATAAAACTTCCAATCCATTCTCTTTCCACCGGTAAAAATCCTGAAACACCTTTCATTTTTGGATTATGAATATCAATTTCTTCGTGACAAATATTATAATCTCCACAAATTATTAAATTTGGAATATCCTTCTTTAAATCATTTACATACTCCTGAAATTCGTCCATATAATTTAGCTTAAAATCTAAACGAGCATCATTCGTGCCAGATGGTAGATACAAACTCATTACAGAAAAATCATCAAAATCTAAACGAAGGTTTCTTCCTTCAAAATCCATAGATTCTATACCGGTTCCATACTCAACATGTTTTGGCTCGTGTTTAGATAAAATCGCCACACTACTATATCCTTTTTTTTGTGCTGAAAACCAGTAATGATAGTTATATCCAGCTTGTTCAAACAATTCAACATCTAATTGTTCTTTATGTGCTTTTGTTTCCTGAATACAAATCACATCTGGATTTGAAGCTTCCAACCAATCTATAAAACCTTTTTTTAACGCAGCGCGTATTCCGTTAACGTTATATGATACTATTTTCATTTTCTCTCGTATAAATCTCTTAATTTTCTTCGCATCACTTTATTTGATGCCGTTCTTGGTAATATATCAATTTTTATTAAATCTGTTAATTTAAATAACGGATTCAATTGCTTTTTAATACAATTTTTAGCCTCAACAAATTTTTCTTTTGAAGTTTTTTCTGAAGCAATCTCTACATAATAAACAACTAATTCACTTGGACCACCATTTTTTGGAGAAACTGCAATTGCCGCAGATTCTTTTACAAAATCTAGTTTATTTATCACCGATTCAATTTGAATAGAGCTTACTTTAATTCCTCCCAAATTCATAGCATCATCAACTCTCCCTTGAGCTTTATAAAAACCATTTTCCAATAGTTGCATTTGATCTCCGTGTCTGCGTAACAATTTACCTTTGTAGAAAGGAGTACCTTCATAATACACCTTAAAATGATCTCTATTTATTAATTTATTCGATAAACCTAAAATGGGAGGAATCATAAAAACTTCTCCTTTGGTACTTACCTCGTTCTCTTCATTTAATAACACAAATTCTCCACCTAATGCTTGACTAGAAAATGTACTAGCTATATTTTCTTGTACAATTGTACTTGTAATATAACCTCCTCCTATTTCTGTACCTCCACAATATTCAATTACAGGTTTGTTATTTGCCAATTGCATTAAATATTCCATTTCGTTTGGATTAGAAACTTCGCCTGTTGAGCTAAAACATTTAATTGAATTCCAATTGTATTGCTCCATACATTTTGAAGTTTTCCAGTATTTAACAATACTTGGAATTACACCTAACATAGTAACCTTAGCATCCTGAACAAATTTTCCAAATCCTTCGGTTATTGGCATACCATAAAATAATCCAATGGCTGCTTTATTTATTAATGAAGCAAAAACTAACCAAGGTCCCATCATCCATCCTAAATTTGTTGGCCAACAAACCACATCATTTTTTTGTATATTTTGATGATAATAACCATCACTAGCACTTTTAATTGGTGTTAAATGGGTCCAAGGAATTGCCTTTGGCTCACCAGTTGTTCCGGATGAAAATAAAATGGTTACTACATCTTCCGGTTTTTGTATAATTGATTTAAAGGATGCATTTTCAGAAAGAAAATCGTTCCAAAAAACATCATTTTTTCGTAATTCAATAGGTTCTTCTTTAGTTTTAATTACAATTGCCTTTGGTGCATTTGCCTCAACAACTTTATTGTATAACTCAAGGTTCTTTTTACCTCGTTTTATAACATCTTGAGTGAAAATTACTTTTGGTTTAGCAATGTTTAACCTAACTTCAATTTCATTTGGAGTAAAACTATCTGCAACAGTAACTATTGGCATTCCTGCTTTAATTCCTGCTAAATAAATAGCAACAGCTTCCAATGTCATTGGCATATCAATAGCAATTGCATCACCAACTTTTAAACCATTTTCTACAAGTGAGTTTGCAATTTTATTTACTAAATTTTGCAGCTCTATTTGAGTTACTTTTTGAAGTTTTTTTCCTTCTTCTTGAAAAACTACAGCAATAGCATCGTCTTTATTTTGAAAACACGCATCTATAATGTTAAATTCAGCACCTTTTAACCATTCCGCATTTTCAATACCATTTGAGGTATCTAAAAATTGCACATATTTTTTATAGAAAGGAATTCCTAAATTTTTAACTGTCTGTAACCAAAATTCTTCTTTATTATCAACTGACCATTTCCAAAAATCGGGATAATTTTCAAAACCAAATTGTTGCATCATTTTGTAAATGTTGCTCTCTTCAATTATTTCTTTTGAGGGTTTCCAATTAGGTTTTTGATTCATTATTAAAATTCTGGTTCTTCTTCTAAAGTTTCATTTAAAATATCTTCTTCTTTTACCTTATTACAATCAATTTCTATGGATAAATTTTCAGGCTTTTCAAATTCATCTTTGCTAATGTTCAATTTTGGGTCGGCGTATAATTTCTTATAATACAATGCCCAAATTGGTAAAGCCATTGTAGCTCCTTGTCCTTTTGTAATACCTGCAAAATGCGTTGCTCTATCTTCACCACCAACCCAAACTCCAGTTGCTAAATTTGGTACAATTCCCATAAACCAACCATCTGATTGGTTTTGCGTAGTTCCTGTTTTTCCTGCAATTGGATTTGTAAATTTATATGGATAACCGGTTACAACGTTATCGGGATAATTTCCCCAAGAAGTTCGTAAACGAATTCCAGAACCTCCTTCGGTTACACCTTCTAATAAATTAACAATTACATAAGCTGATTCTTCACTTAAAACCTCTTTAGAATTTGGAGTAAATTGCTCTAAAACGGTTCCATTTTTATCCTCAATTTTTAAAATCATCATTGGTTCAACTTGCAAACCTTTGTTTGCAAATGTAGAATACGCTCCAACCATTTCATATAATGATAAATCAACAGATCCTAAAGCAATTGCCGGCACTTCTGGTATTTCAGTTTCAATCCCTGCTCGTTTTGCTAAACTAGCTACATTTTTAGGGTGCACCATATCAATTAAATTAGCTGTAATTACGTTTACAGAACCTGCTAAAGCTGCTTTTAGAGTTAATTCTCCACCATACTTTTCATCCGAATTTTTTGGTGTCCAATCTTCAGGCATTCCATACTTTTCTTTTGGAATTGTATACAACGTATTTGGATATTTATCACACGGAGATAAATTAAGTTGGTTTATGGCAGTTGCATATACAAATGGCTTAAAGGTAGAGCCAACCTGACGTTTTTGTTGCTTTACAGCATCGTATTGAAAGTGATTGTAGTTTATGCCTCCAACCCAAGCTTTTACATGTCCTGATTGTGGTTCAATAGACAATAATCCTGACCGAAGAAAATGTTTATAATATTTAATAGAGTCAAATGGAGTCATTATTGTATCAATATCGCCTTTCCAAGAAAACACTCTCATATCTGTTTCTTTCTTAAAAGAGGCCCTAATTTCTTTTTCAGAAACACCTTGCTTTTTTAAACGTTTCCATCTATTTGAGCGTTTCATAGCCTGGTCCATTGTAACTTTAACTTGACTAGGTTCTAAGTCGTAAAATGGAGCGGTTCTATTGTTTTTTTGTTCCTTAAAAAATACACGCTGTAAATTTGCCATATGTTCTTGCATTGACTCTTCGGCATATTTTTGCATACGCGAGTCTAAAGTCACATATATTTTTAAGCCGTCTCTATGTAAATTGTATAATTCTCCGTCAGGTTTTGGATTATTCTTAATCCAAGTTTTCATAAAATCACGCAAATATTCTCTAAAATACGTGGCATAACCATCGCTATGACCCTCTCTGTTTATGTTTAATTCTAATCCCTTTTGTTGTAGTGAATCTTTTAATTTTTCCGAAATAAAGTCATTTCTGTACATTTGGCTTAAGACAACATTTCGTCTATTTTTAACCAATTCGGCCCTTCTTAAAGGGTTAAAATAGGATGCATTTTTAAGCATTCCTACTAACATAGCAGATTCTGAAACAGTTAAATCAATTGGTTCTTTTCCAAAATAAATACGAGAAGCTGATCTAATTCCTACAGCTAAATTTAAAAAATCGTATTTATTTAAATACATCGTTAAAATTTCTTGCTTGGTATATTGACGTTCTAATTGAATTGCAATTACATATTCCTTTACTTTCTGGAGTACCCTTTCAACAATATTTTTTGAGCCTTCACCATGAAATAATAATTTGGCTAATTGTTGAGTTATTGTACTTCCACCCCCGCCTTTACCCATTTTTACAATGGCACGAGCAGTTGCTTTAAAATCTATTCCAGAGTGTTCGTAAAAACGTTCGTCTTCAGTTGCTACTAATGCCTTTATTAAATTTTTTGGAAGGTCTTTGTATTTTACAGGTGTTCTGTTTTCTTTAAAATATTTACCCAAAGTTTTTCCGTCATATGAAATTACTTCAGTTGCCAAATTATTTTCTGGATTTTCTAATTCTTCAAAACTTGGAAGCGGTCCTAAAAAGCCCCAAGAAGCTAGTAAAAACAGAAGTATTATTGCTGAAGTTCCTCCTAAGATGGTAATCCAAAACCATTTAATATACTTGGAAAAATTAGTGTTAACTGTTTCTTTTTTTGTCATTATTTTACTTTTTCAATACTTAAACCAACGTCTGTAATTCCTTTTAATGGATTTTTTCCTTCAATATCGCTAATTGCTCTTGTAGCATGTTGAATATTAAATTTGTAATCTCCTTTTTCTGAAAACACCACATTTTCTTTATAAAAAAGCTTGTTTTCTTTTAATTCTGTAAAACCAGTTCCTAACCACTTTCCATGAACATCTGTCATTTCATATTCAAGCGTATCAACTACTGAAAAACCATGTGGAAATTCAATTTTTGCAATTAAAAATAAAGAACTAAACTCATAGTCTTTATTGCTTCTAATATGTATAAACACATTTTTTTGGGAAATAGTATCATTGTTGCTCACAATAAACTCAATTTTATTTTCAGAATTCCATTGGTGATTTTCAATTGATTTATAACTATCAAATTCTGCCAAGTTACATGACATTAGAAATAACGAAAATACAACGGTTATAAAACTATTCCTCTTTTTTATTGTTGTTTGCACTTTTTCTTGGTGGTCTTCTTTTTTTATTTCTGTTTGCATTGTTTCCTCCTTGCGGATTGGTTGCTTTAGGGTTTTTTCCTACCTGAGTTTTAGCTCCTTTAGGATTATTATTTGCTTGATTGGCATTGGCTTTCTTTGGCCTATTTGGTTTAGCTCCTTGTTTTGCAGTTGCTGAACCAGATTTATTGTTTGGGTTAGGCTTATTTGGATTTACTCCTAGTGGTTTTGCATTTGGATTTCTCCTTTTTTGCCCCGCACCTTGAGGTTTTCTACTTTGATTTTTATTTTGGGTTTGTTGACCGCCAGCTTTCTTATTTCTGTTTTTGTTTTTGTTTCTTCGTTTATTTGTTCTTTTAGGAACATCAAAACGAGTTAAACTATCTTGTCCAACCACATTTTCAAAATCAGCTTTTGTTTCTTCAATTAAATCGGCTTCCCATTCTTCTAATGATGCAATTTTTTCCTGATTTTTATTTAATGTTATAATTTCTTGAACTTGTTCAAGAGTTAACTTATACCACTTACTTCTATTTTCTCTATAAGTATACCACAACAATCCTTTAAAAATGTCCATTTTTACAAATGTAGCATCTCCCTTTTCCGTTTTTAATACAACATCTTGTTTTGGAAACTCTTTAATTGCATCTAAATAAGTATCTAGCTCATAATTTAAACAACATTTTAATTTTCCACATTGTCCTGCCAGTTTTTGCGGGTTTAAAGAAAGTTGTTGGTACCTAGCGGCGGTAGTATTTACTTTACGTAAATCTGTTAACCAAGTAGAACAACACAACTCTCTACCACATGACCCAACGCCTCCAAGCCTTGCGGCTTCCTGTCGCAGGCCTACCTGCTTCATTTCTATTCTAATACTAAATGCACTAGCTAAATCTCTAATTAATTGTCTAAAATCAACACGATCGTCTGCGGTATAATAAAAAGTAGCTTTATTTCCATCTCCCTGATATTCAACGTCTGAAAGCTTCATTTTCAGCCCTAATCGACCTAAAATTTCACGTCCTTTGTATTGGGTATCATACTCTTTTGCTCTAGCTGCATGCCAAATATCTATATCTCTTTGAGTAGCTTTTCGATATATTTTTTTAATATCTTCACTATCCATTGCAACTCTTTTCTTTTTCATTTGAACTTTTACAAGTTCCCCTGCTAAGGATACGGTTCCAATATCATGTCCTGGATTTCCTTCAACGGCAATTATATCGCCTATTGATATTTGTAAATTATCTTGATTTCTATAGAAATGCTTTCTTCCATTTTTAAAACGAACCTCAAAAATATTAATTGGTTTATGACCAGAAGGAAGCGACATATTTGAAAGCCAATCAAACACAGTTAGTTTATCACAACTACCTGTATTACAACTTCCGTTACTTTTACAACCTTTTGGAACGCTATTTATATCTGAAGAGCAACTATTACAGCTCATATATTTTGTATATTTATAAGTTTAGTTAAAATTGCAATACAATTTTAAAGTCTTCACTAATTTGTAAAGATATAATTTAAATTACTAACAGTAAAACGTTAAAAAATGAATTTTAAGTCTGTTTTACATCAATAATTTTTACCGGGCAAGCTTCTTTTGCTTTAATACTGTCGTTAAAAATGGTTTCATCGGGTGATTTTATAGTAAAAAAACCTTTTTTTTCTTTTGAATGCAATAATACCGATTTACCGTCTTTTTTAGACATTTGAAACTGAGCAGGAGCTAATTCAACACAGTAATTGCAGCCAATACATTTGGCTCTTTGCAATGTAATAATTACCATTTAAACTTCTACTTTGTTTTCAACAATTTTATATAATTTATCGGAAGGTCTAATTCTAAATTCTAATGGAATAGTAACTGAATCTCCTTTACTACCTCTTTGCCCTTTTTCGTCATTCACAAACATCTCTTTCACTTCCATTTCTTTAGCTCCAGTTGTTGGACCCGTAATAAGTATATTGTCACCAACAGCAATATCGTATGCTTCAATTTTAAACTCTCCAATATTTGCTTTTGGAAAGTAGTGCATTCCTTTTCCTAAATACACTTTCTTTTGTGTTGCATGACTTCCAGATCCGTTACTCCATTCGCCTAATTTTTGACCTAAGTAATAACCGCTCCAAAAACCTCTGTTATAAACAGTTTCAAGTTCTTTCATCCAAGTTATTACCTTTTCTTTGCTATACGTTCCTTCATCAATACTATCTATAGCATCGCGGTAGCATTTTATTACTTTAGCAACATACTCTGGCGCTCTTCCTCTTCCTTCAATCTTTAACACCTTTACACCTGCATCAACAATTTCATTTAAAAAATCTATTGTACATAAATCTTTTGGTGACATAATATACTCGTTATCCAATTCCATTTCAACACCAGTTTCCTGATCGATAACTGTATATTTTTTTCTGCAATTTTGCTTACAAGCACCTCTATTAGCTGAAGAATTATGATTGTGTAAACTCATATAACATTTACCAGAAACCGCCATACACAAAGCACCATGTCCAAATATTTCAATTTCAACTAAATTTCCTGAAGGCCCGCGAACATCATCTTTTACAATTTGCTCAGTAATTTTCTTTACCTGACGTAAACTCAACTCTCTACTTAACACCATAGTATCTGCAAACATGGCGTAAAACTTAGCTGTTTCGAAATTGGTAATATTAATTTGAGTTGAAATATGAATTTCCATTCCAATTTCTTTAGCTGTAGCAATTACAGCTTGATCCATAGCAATTACAGCCGTAATATCTGCATCTTTTGCTCTTTGAATTAACGTTTTAACTATGGTTAAATCGTGATCGTATACGATTGTATTAAGGGTAAGATATGTTCTTACGTTTTTAGCTTTGCAACGGTCGGAAATTTCTTGTAAATCATCTAGCGTAAAATTGATAGATGCTCTTGCTCTCATATTTAATTGCTCAACACCAAAATATATTGAATCTGCTCCATTATCTAATGCAGCTTGCAACGATTCAAAATTTCCGGCAGGAGCCATTAACTCTATTTTTCCTGTAGTAGTCATTATTTTTGATTTTTTGCAAAATTACGTTTTTTTTATAACTATTTACTTTTCAACTAAGGAATCCATTCAATTAGATAAAATACACTCAAATATTACCTATTGTATTATTAATAATCATATAAAAACCTATCTAATTAATTTTAACCAACTTAAAAGACCATATTGACTTTTTAACAAAAAAATATTTATTTGTTATTTTCCCTAACTTCTATTGGTTAGTTCAGTTTTTTTACAAAAATTTGCAGGGTTATTAAAAATTTAAACAAAAACAAAGATGAAAGTAGCTGTTGTAGGCGCTACCGGTATGGTAGGTAACGTTATGTTACAAGTTTTAGCGGAAAGAAATTTTCCAATTACTGAATTATTATTGGTTGCCTCAGAAAGATCTAAGGGTAAACAAATGGAATATAAAGGTGAAACTTATACCGTTATAGGTTTACAAGATGCTGTGGATGCAAAACCAGACATCGCTTTATTTTCTGCTGGAGGAAGTACTTCAGAAGAATGGGCTCCAAAATTTGCCGAAGTTGGGTGTACAGTTGTAGACAACTCATCGGCTTGGAGAATGGATCCTTCAAAAAAATTGGTAGTACCTGAAATAAACGGTAACGTTTTAACTAAAGAAGATAAAATTATTGCAAACCCAAACTGCTCAACAATTCAAATGGTATTGGCTTTGGCTCCTTTGCACGATAAATATAAAATGAAACGCTTAGTGGTTTCTACTTACCAATCTGTTTCCGGAACTGGTGTACAAGCTGTAGCTCAATTAGACAATGAAGAAAAAGGGATTGAAGGTGAAATGGCTTACAATTATCCAATTTACAGAAATGCAATTCCACATTGTGATGTTTTCTTAGAGAATGGATACACGAAAGAAGAAATGAAATTGGTTAAAGAACCTAAAAAAATATTAGGTGACGATTCTTTTTCTGTAACTGCAACTGCAGTTCGTATTCCAACTGCTGGTGGACATTCAGAAGCAGTAAACGTGCAATTTGAAAATGATTTTGATTTAGCTGAAGTTCGTCAGCTATTAACTGATATGCCAGGTGTAATAGTATCTGATGATTTAGATAACAATGTATACCCTATGCCAATTCACGCTCATAACAAAGATGAAGTTTTTGTTGGACGCTTAAGACGTGACGAATCACAACCAAACACTTTAAATATGTGGATTGTGGCTGACAACTTGCGTAAAGGGGCTGCAACAAACACTATTCAAATTGGTGAATATTTAATAGAAAATGGATTGGTTTAATTTTTAACCAATAGTTATATATATAAAAAGCCACACAATGTGTGGCTTTTTTAATTTGTGTATTTATTCTAGTTTATTTGGATACTAGTAAAACCTCGTTCATTATTTTCTCTAACTGATGTTTTGGCAAAGCTCCCTGAGCCATTTGTGGTTCTCCATCTTTAGGAACAAATAACATTGAAGGAATACTTCTAATACCAAATGCTGCTGACAATTCCTGTTCAACTTCAGTATCAACTTTAAAAATATTTACTTTTCCTTCATATTCATTACTTAGTTCTTCCAAAACAGGAGCAATTGCTTTGCAAGGTCCACACCAATCTGCGTAAAAGTCTATAATACAAGGCAACTCACCTTCAAATTTCCACTCTTTATTCTTTTCGAAATTAAAAACCTTTTCAAAAAAAGTTTCTTTTGATAATAATTCTGTCATTTTATAAATTTTAATATTAACAGTATAACAACTTTTATACCGTTTTAATAGACGACAAAGTGACATAAAAACTTACAACATTTTTGTAACCTGTGTTACACCCGTAATATATTCGCTATCTTAACGACTCATCCATTAACTAATAACTAAATCTAATATTATGAAATCTATAATTACAATTGGAGCACAAATTGTTTTGGCATTAATACTTTTAATTTTTGGAAGTAATAAATTTTTAGGATTTATTCCTATGGAAGAACCGCCTATTGGAAGTTTTATGGATGCACTTATTCAAACAGGATATATGATGCCATTAATTGGCTTGTCAGAAGTAATTATTGGGTTTCTTTTATTAATTAACAAATGGAAAGGCTTAGCATTAGTATGGCTAGCACCAATTTCAATTAACATTATTTTGTTTCATTTAGCTTTAGATATTTCAACAATTGGCCCAGGAGCTTTAGTTTTAATTTTAAACATATTTTTGATATATATTAACTGGAAAAAGTTTAAAACCTTATTTTAAATCATAAAAAAATATTAAATGTAAAGGCTTATTCCATTAGAATAGGTCTTTTTTTTTTAAATTTGAGCTATTCAAAATCAATCTAATTTAAAATGAAAAATCTATTAATTTTAACGCTAGTTGGAGCTTGTTTGCTTTCTTGCAAACAATCCGATACACAAAATACAAATGCATTGAAATATCCCACAACAAAAAAAGTAGACACGGTTACCAATTATTTTGGTACAAATGTTAAAGATCCATACAGATGGTTAGAAGATGACATGTCTAATGAAACAGCTTCTTGGGTAAGCGCACAAAATGAAGTAACTTTTAATTATTTAGCAAATATTCCTTATAGAGATCAATTAAAAAACCGTTTAGAAGAATTATGGAATTATGAAAAAATTGGTTCTCCAAAAAAAGAAGGTGATTACACCTATTTTTCAAAAAACAATGGTTTACAAAATCAAAATGTAATTTATCGTTATAAAAATGAAGGAGACGAACCAGAAGTTTTTTTAGATCCTAATACTTTTTCAGAAGATGGAACAACATCATTAGGAAGTGGATTATCTTTCTCAAAAGATGGTAAAACCGTTGCTTATGCCATATCTGAAGGAGGTAGTGATTGGAGAAAAGTTATAATTATGGATGCTATTTCCAAAGAAATTAAAGAAGATACTTTAGTTGACGTTAAATTTACAGGACTATCTTGGAAAGGAAACGAAGGAATTTATTATTCAAGTTACGAAAAACCTAAAGGAAGTGAACTTTCGGCAAAAACAGATCAGCACCGTTTATTTTATCATAAATTAGGAACTGAACAAGCTAACGACCCTATTATTTTTGGTGATAAAGATAAAAGACGTTACGTTAGAGGTGGTGTAACAGAAGATGGCAAATACCTAATTATTTCGGCTTCCGTTTCAACTTCAGGAAACGAATTGTATTATAAAGATTTATCGAATCCAAATAATGATATTAAACCTATAATTTTAGGTTTTGATAACTCTACAAATGTAATAGACCATAGAAATGGATATTTTTATTTAAGCACAAATTTAAATGCTTCAAACAAAAGAATTGTAAAAGTATCTGTTAACAATCCAAGTAAAGAAAATTGGATAGATGTTATTCCAGAAACCGAAAATGTATTAAATATTTCAACCGCTAGTGGTTATATTTTTGCAAAATATATGGTTGATGCGGTTTCAAAAGTTATGCAATACGATTTTGACGGTAAATTAATTAGAGAAATTAAATTACCTGGAGTTGGAACAGCAAATGGATTTGGTGGAAAAAAGGATGCTGAAACTATTTACTACTCATTTACAAACTATACCACTCCAAGTTCTATTTATTCATTTAAACCAAAAACTGGAGAAAGTGAGTTGTATAAAAAACCTGCAATAGACTTTAATTCAAATGATTTTGAATCTAAACAAGTTTTCTATACTTCAAAAGATGGTACTAAGGTTCCAATGATAATTTCATATAAGAAAGGAACTGTTTTAGATGGTAAAAACCCAACTATTTTATATGGTTATGGAGGTTTTAACATTAGTTTAACCCCTTCTTTTAGCATCGCAAATTCGGTTTGGATGGAACAAGGAGGAGTTTACGCTGTACCTAATTTACGTGGTGGTGGAGAATATGGCAAGAAATGGCACGATGCAGGAACAAAAATGCAAAAACAAAATGTTTTTGATGACTTTATTGCTGCTGCGGAATATTTGATTTCTGAAAATTATACCTCTTCTGAATATTTAGCAATTAGAGGAGGAAGTAATGGTGGTTTATTGGTTGGAGCAACTATGACTCAGCGCCCTAATTTAATGAAAGTAGCCTTACCCGCAGTTGGTGTAATGGATATGTTACGTTATCACACCTTTACCGCAGGGGCCGGATGGGCCTACGATTATGGAACTTCTGAAGACTCTAAAGAAATGTTCGAATATTTAAAAGGTTATTCTCCAGTTCATAATGTAAAAGAAGGAGTTCAATATCCGGCAACATTGGTTACAACCGGAGATCACGATGATAGAGTTGTACCTGCGCATTCATTTAAATATGCTGCAGAATTACAAGCAAACCAAGCTGGAAACAATCCTACTTTAATTAGAATTGAAACAAATGCTGGTCATGGTGCAGGAACACCAGTTTCAAAAACTATTGAACAATATGCCGATATTTTTGGATTTACTTTATACAACATGGGATATAAAGAATTACCAAGTAAATCTAAGATTAAAGGATAATCCTTTTAAAATAATATTAAAAACCGCTCAAATGAGCGGTTTTTTTATTTTTTAAATGATAAAATTGAGTTAAAAAAATGTAGCTTGATAAAAGTCATTTTTATTAAAATAGATGTTTAGTACTTTCGAACAAAATTTAAAATCTATTATGGAGGCTACAGTTGTTGAAGTTAATTACGGACCGTTAAAAGAATTAATTGGTGTTTGGAAAGGTGATAAAGGAATGGATATTGCACCAGAATCTGATGGTGTAGAGGAAAATCCATATTATGAAACTATTACCATAACGGCAGATGGAGATTTAACCAATGCCGAATCTCAAGTTTTATCAGTATTGCATTACCGACGCATTGTTAGAAGAAAATCTAATGATGGTATCTTTCACGATCAAACTGGTTATTGGATGTGGGATGAAAAAAATAACGTTATTATGCATTCTTTAAATATTCCAAGAGCAGTAAGTTTGTTAGCCGGAACCACCTAATCTGAAGAAAATTTTAAAAATGAAAAATTATCTTTTGAAATTGAAGCTGGAATTGACAACAAAGATTGGGGCATTATACAATCTCCCTTTATGAAAGACAAAGCATTAACAAAAAGCTACCTTCAAAAAATAGAAATTGAAGATGGTAAGTTAAGGTATGAAGAAACTACAATGTTAGATATCTACGGAAAAGAATTTGAGCATACTGATGCTAACGAATTAACTCGACAGTAAAAACAACCTTAAAACTTGTCATTCTGAATGTAGTGCTAACGGAATGAAGAATCTTTAAAATCAACAATGCTTGAGATTCCTCACTATCGTTCAGAATGGCAAATTAATATTTATTATTAAAATATTCCCAAAATCTCTGCTTTATTAAAAGGAAGACTTTCACCAATTGTTTTTCCTAACAATTGTTTTCCTATTGGAGATTGTGTTGAAACCACAAAATAAGTTTCATTATCAATTTTAAGTTGCCCAACACTAACGGCTAAAAAATAGGTTCCTTTAGTAGTTTTAATTAAGCTTCCAAGTTTTACAATATTAGCAGTTTCTTCAATAGAAATTCTTTTTAAAATTTCTTTCATTTCATTTACAATACTTAATTGTTGCCCTGCTTTTTCCATTTCGAGCTGGATCATAGCTCTTCCTGTTTCGTGTTTATCTCCTGCTGAACTTTTTGTTTCAGAAAGTAAATCGTTTTTATTTGAAGCTATAGATTTAGAAATAGTAGCATTCTTGTTTTCAACAAAAAGAATACACTCTTTCAATAATTTAGATTTTATGGCTTGCTCACTTTTCATATGAAATTCAAAAATAGATACTTTGTACTAAATAGCACATATTTAATTTTTAATAATCTTAAATTTACCTTTTTTAAACTGTAATTTAATGTTTTTAATTGACCACCCATATATTTCAGAATTTTTAATTGAAACTATTAAAAATAATCGTTTTCCAATAGTTTCAACAAAGTCAGCTAGAGAATTAATTTCTAAAGAAAATTTAAATTGGGTTTCAGAAAAAGAAGCCATTCAACAGTTTAAAGAAAATCCGAATCAGCTAATTTATTCTAATTCTGAAAACGTAATTAGTTGGGTTGAAAACAACTTAAATTTTACAAAATTACCATCACAAATAAGTGTTTTTAAAGATAAAATAAAGTTTAGACAATTACTTAAAGATGTGTATCCTAACTACTTTTTTAAAGGAGTTAAATTTGAAGATTTAAACAATATTGACATAGAAAATTTACCGTTTCCTTTTATTATAAAACCTTCTGTTGGCTTTTTTAGTTTGGGTGTTCATAAAGTAGATAATAAAAGCGAATGGCCTGAAACTTTAGAAAAAATTAAGAGTGAAATACATCATATTAAAGGTTTTTACCCTGCTGAAGTTTTAAATACAAACAGTTTTATAATTGAAGAATGTATTGAAGGTGAAGAATTTGCAGTGGATTGTTATTATAATGAAAATAGTGAAGCCGTTATTTTAAACATTATGCACCATATTTTTTCATCGGGAAAAGATGTAAGCGATCGTATTTATTGCACGTCAAAAGAAATTATTGAAACAAACCTTCCTTTAATTCAACAATTAGTAGATACTATTGGAGCTAAATCTAATTTGACCAATTTTCCTATTCATATTGAAGTTAGAATTGATAAAAATGGCGTGATTATTCCTATTGAAGTAAATCCAATGCGATTTGGTGGTTGGTGTACAACAGGCGATATTTCTTATTATGCCTATGGCATTAATTCTTACGAATACTTTTTAAAACAAAAAAAACCTAATTGGTCCAAAATACTTGAAACAAAAGAAGATAAAACGTATAGTTTAGTTTTGTTAGATAATAATTCAGGCATTGTCGCTGAAAATATTCAATCATTTAATTACAATCAACTTTTAGCAGACTTTGAAAAACCGTTACTTTTAAGAAAAATTGATGTACACCAATTTCCAATATTTGGATTTCTATTTACAGAAACCTCAAAAGGAAATGAACAAGAATTAGCTGCTATTTTAAGTTCAAATCTTCGAAATTACATTGAGTTTAAAAAATAGTTTAAAACCCAATATAAACAGCAACAATAATTGCAAGTGCACCAACCCCTAAAATTACTAACGAAAGTTTTAAAATAAACTTAAACCATTTATTAAAAGGGATGCCTGCAATAGCAATAATTGCCATTAAAGCTCCT
The DNA here is from genome assembly GCF_947495725.1 of uncultured Lutibacter sp. Taxonomy (GTDB): domain Bacteria; phylum Bacteroidota; class Bacteroidia; order Flavobacteriales; family Flavobacteriaceae; genus Lutibacter. The sequence continues at coordinate 659,320 of NZ_CANLZZ010000001.1, forward strand.
TGTGTTGGATATACCATATCCATTATTACCGCACCATATTGGTAGGCTAAAACACATACTTGTCTGGAAATTCCAATTAAATCGGACAATGGCCCTAAAACAGGCATAGTTAATATGGCCTGACCAGAATAACTAGAAACTGGAAAATGTAATAAGGAATGAGAAATCATCATGGAAATTGCCGCCAAACTTTTGGGCAAATATTGCATTGGTGTAAACAAGCCATAAATTATAGAATCTATAATCATTCCTTGTTTTAGAATTATTGAAATACTACTTGCAAAACCAACAATCATTGCTGCAAAAACTAACTCTTTAAAACCTTCAATATAGGTTTCAATTGTTCCATTTAAACCTAATTTCCCTATTAAACCCACTATAATAGCAAGTGCAAAAAATTCAGCAGACATTTCATTAAATCCCCAATTATATTTCAACATTCCAATAATAAGTAAAACAAAAGATAAACCAACTAAGGTTAGAATAAGTATACTTCGAAAACTTACTTTTTGCACAACCTCATTCGCATCAACCACTTTTTCTATTCTATTTTTGTTAGCATATCTAATTATCATAAACATCCACACAATAAAAGCTATTGCCATAACAATTAATCTAAACTGACTTCCTGACAAAAATTCTAAACCTGTTTCTTTTTGGGCAATTACCACCGCAAATGGATTTATTGGACTAAATGCTGCTCCTAAAATAGCTGAGCCAAAACTTATAGAAACAGCTACATATGCATTATAGCCCAAACGAGAAGTTAGATAGAGTAAAACCGGCATCATTGCAATTATCTCTTCTTGCAAACCACTGAGCGCACCGCCAACCAAAAAAATTAGAGAAACTAGCACTAAAATAACTTCCTCTCTACCGTTTAACTTAACAGTTAAAAATGTGATTCCTTCTTTAAGTGCTCCTGTTTTTTCTATAATGTAAAAGCAACCTCCTATTAATAAAATTAATGCTATTAAATCTGCTCTACTTACTATTCCCTCAGGAATTGATAAAATAGTTTTTAAAATAGATACGGGTTCAGCTTCAATTAATTTATATGAGTTTGGTACTACAGTTACTTGATTAGTTTCAGGGTTTGTAACCCTTTCATACTGACCTTGAGGAATGACATATGTTAATATTGCAGAAAACAATATAAATCCAATCATTATGACCAGAGCATTCGGAAATTTTTTCATTAATTAGTTTAGTTAGTTGTTTTAAAGATAATTAAAATATATTTATAACTATTTTTAATATAGTTAAGTAACAATTCCTAATTTTGCAGTCTTATGAAATTCACAGGAAAACGCTATTTAGATTACTCCTCATTTATAAAACTTCATTTTGGTGAACGTGTTCAAAAAATATCTTTAGATATCGGTTTTACTTGCCCAAACCGTGATGGTTCAAAAGGTGTTGGAGGTTGTACTTATTGCAACAACAATACGTTTAATCCCGATTATTGCGAACCACAAAAAAGTATTCAGCAACAATTAGATCAGGGAATTGAGTTTTTTGCCCGAAAAGGAAAAAATCACAAATACCTTGCATATTTTCAGGCTTATACAAATACGTATTCAGATTTTGAATCACTAAAAAAAATGTATGAAGAAGCCTTAAGTGTACCACAAGTTGTTGGTTTGGTAATTGGTACACGCCCCGATTGTATTTCGGAAGAAATTATCAATTATTTAGATGAGCTTTCAAAAGATTACTTTATTTCATTAGAATTTGGTGTTGAAAGTACTAACGAAAAAACATTATTAGAGGTAAATCGTTGTCACACTTTTGAAGATACAAAAGCTACTTATGAGCTTTGTAAAGACAAAGGTTTTCATTTAGGAGCACATATAATTTTGGGATTACCAGGTGAAAGTAGAGAAGAATTGTTTAACCACGCAAAAGAGTTATCTAAACTTCCTATTCAAACTTTAAAACTGCACCATTTACAAATTGTAAAAAACTCAGTAATGAGCGTTCAACACAAACGAAATCCAGAAAAGTTCGATTTATTTACTTTGGAAAATTATATAAATTTTGTTTCAGAATTTATTACTCATATTCGTCCCAATATTATTATTGAACGATTTATAAGTGAAGCACCAAAAGATTTATTAATTGCACCAAAATGGGGCGGACTCAAAAACTTTGAAATTGTAGCTAAAATTGATAAAAATCTTGAAATAAGAAATATGTGGCAGGGAAAATTTTACAATAATTAATTCAAAATTATTTCTTCTAATTATTTATACAATTATCTATAATCGATTTTAAATCGGAATCATTATTAACAATACTAGTAGCACTACTAATTGATACATTAATTGGATATTGCACACTATAAACTTCGTTTTGAGGTAAATTATTCATGAAAATAAACAAATCTTGATCTGATTCTATTGAAATAAAAGTTGTTTGGTCATTGTCTAAATTAAACAACGAAATGCTTATAGGATACTGTATATCAACACAGGTAATAGCACTTAAGTTATTAATAATTGCCGAATCACAAATGGCAGATAGATTGCTTATTTCAGTATTATTTGCAACAATTGTTTCGCTATAATCTTGATTTATAATTGTTATAGGGAAATCAAAAACTATGGTATCTAAATCAATAGCCGATAAATTAAAAATATCTTTTACCAATTGATAATCTGAAATATTTGATATGGTTAAAGGAATATTATTAGCTAATAGTGAATATGGAAATTTAACCGAAGAACAAGAAATACTATCTATAAAATCGTCTAATGTTCCATCATACATTCCAATTCTTTTATATTTATTAGTAATCTCGGAATTACTGTTGTTTGTATTGGGATTTTCACCCTCAGTAACATCAACCTCTTTCATACAGCTAATTGTTATAAGTACTATCAGAAATATAAAAGCTATTATTTTACCAAAGAATTTCATTTGCAAAAATTGTATTATACCAACAAATTTAATTATTAATTAATTTATTAAAATTCTCTTCTACAAATTCTAAAATTTGATTTTTTCAATCTGAAAAGCGAAGAGAATTTTCAAAAAACGATTATGTAAAAATGCAACTATTAAAATATAAATCCTAAAGACAATTGCAATACATTATTAAATTCGTTCGTTTCTTCGTAAATTTTACCTAAACCATGGTGGAATCTGGCTCCTAAAACTATTCCTGTTTCTGATTTAAATCCAAGTCCAACGTTTGCACCCCAATCTAAAGAATTTGGATCAAAATTACTGTTGCTTCCTCCCAAAAATGTATCAATATTTTCCTTGTGAGAAATAGCATACCCAATTTGTGGTCCAGCCTCTAAATAAAATGTTTTTGTTGGGTATAATTTAAGCATTAAAGGAATATTTAAATAGTCTATTTTTTGGGTTAATTTAAAATTACTATTTTCTATTACATATCCTTGTTGCGAGTATGTTAACTCAATTTGTAAGCCTAAAAAATTATTAATAGAAGATTCGCCAAAAAAACCAACATGAAAACCTTCTCGCTGGTCGGTTTCGTTTCCTTCTGAATTTCTTACAGAAGCTAAATTATAACCTCCTTTTAATCCGAAAGACGAATTACTCTTATCAATTTTACTACTTTGAGCATTTATAGTTAACGTTGATACAAATGCTATAATTATTACTAATGTTCTCATAATTCTTGTTTTTTAATGGCTACATCAAAATGTTGATGCAGCCAAATAGTTATTATTTTTTTTATTTAATTACTGCTTTTGTTATTGTTTAGCTTTTAAATTAACTCCTACATTTATGTTTAATGATGAAATAATAGAAATATTACCTAAATCAATTCCAGCAATTGACTCTGCAGTTAATAGTCCATTAAACTCAAATCTACCATCATTATCAGTATCTTTATATGAAACAAAGTGTAATTCGTAATCTCCTTCTGCCAAGAAATTCAACTCATATTTACCTGTAAAAGCATTAACACTAGAACTATTTACTGCGTTTGCAAATAATACTCCGCTTCCTTGTGCACTTGTTTCTCTATTTTCATTAAAAGTTCCTTTAGTGTATGCATAAACAATTACTTTGTCGGATGTGTTTTGTGTATCGTTTGCCGTACCTTTAATTTCTCCTGCATTATCCTCGTTTACAACTCTAATACTAGATGAAAGTTCACTTGAAGAAACAAATTTAAAATCTTCATTTCCACTATCAACAATAGATTTTCTAATGTCAAAATCTAATACTACATTATTTGAACTAGTTTCAAAAATTTCAAAAGTGTCATTAATTTTAATAGTACTAGATGAACTTTGTAATGCTTTTATAGATCCATTTGTCATTAAAACATAAGAGCCAGGAGCATTTCCATTTGCATCGGTTTCATTATCTAATACTAAGGTTAAATTAGAATATGAACCTGCGTTTAACTCTAAATTACCTAGCAACTTTGTCATTCCATTTTGGTATTTCATTAAATCTAAAGTTGTTTTTGAAAATCCTTCTATAGAAACACCATTTACTTTTACATCTGCTACCGTTACAACAACGCCTTTTACATTTGCATTGTCTGTTGGAGCATCTGTCATATAGAAATTAGTATTGCTTTTTTCTCCTGAAGGATAATCAGAATCATCATTATTAGAACATGAGATTGTAAAAATTGAAAGTGCTAATGCACTTATTGCGATTGTTAAATTTAATTTTTTCATGATTTTAGATTTTAAATTTTTATTAATTTTTATAGTTTTCATTTAAACTCATTCGCGAGTTACACTAGTTAGACAACCCTCTTTTAGATTACCCTACCCTATTTTTTATTTTTTTTCATTTATATCACCTTAATATTTTTATTTTTACCTTTTACTTAAATAAATACGTATGGATTTCACCAATTTATGTGATGAAAAACAATTTGATATATTTTATAAACAACAGGTTAACAATGCTTTTCGTTTTATACTTATAAAAAGTAAAGACAATGATGAGGCGCTTGACATTGTTCAAGAAGCTTTTATAAAGATTTGGGAAAACTGTAATAAATTTAATTTAGCTAAAGCAAAGTCCTATTTATTTTCCATTGCAAATAATTTATTTTTGAATGTAAAGAAGCACGAAAAGGTTGTTAGAAATTATGAAAACAACTCTACCAATTTATATATAGAAACAGAAACGCCCGAAGATACCCTAAGAGGAAAAGAGTTTAAGCATAAGTTAGAAAAAGCACTTGATGAATTAACCAACGCACAAAGAGAAGTATTTTTACTTAACAGGGTTGAAGGAAAAAAATATAGAGAAATTGCCGAAATGTTAGGTATTTCGGTTAAAGCAGTTGAGAAAAGAATGAGTCAAGCTTTGGTTGTTTTACGAACTAAAATTGAAGAATTTAAATAATTAAGTTAGGGTAAAGTTTAATTTAGTTGTCATATTATTAGAATGAAAGACATTAAAAACATATCGAAATGGTTAAATAATGAAATGACTGAAGAGGAATTCTTGGCTTTTAAGGCCACTGATGACTATAAGTTATATAAAGATATTGCTGAAGAAGGTTCTAAAATAAAACTAGCTTCAGTAAATGAAGAAGCAGCCTTAAAAGATTTTAAGGCTCGAATTCAATCAAAAACAAAGAAAAAATCCAAAGTTATTTCATTAAAAAGAAGTGTATTTTTTAAAATTGCAGCAAGTTTCGCAGTATTAGTTGCAATTTCATATTTTATTTTTAATACCAATCAAATAACACTAAAAACCGATTTTGCCGAAAATAAATCGTTTACATTACCCGATGAATCAAAAGTAATTTTAAATGCTGTTTCAGCTATTACCTATAAAAAATCGTTTATAAAAGACCGAGCATTAAAATTAAATGGAGAAGCATATTTTAGTGTAAAAAAAGGAAGTTCATTTACTGTAAACACAAGTCAAGGTTCGGTACAAGTTTTAGGAACTAAATTTAATGTAAAAAACCGTGAAAAAGCATTTAATGTGTTTTGTTATGAAGGTCGTGTTGAAGTTAAATCTGGATCCGATAAAATTGTTTTAACCAAAGGTGAAGGTGTTAAGTTAATTGCAAATAATACCCTTATAAAAATAGATAATAACAATATAAATGAACCTTTATGGTTACAAAATGAAAGTTATTTTAATGAAGAAATTTATTCTGAAGTTTTAGCGGAGCTAGAAAGGCAATTTAATGTAAAAATTAATTCAAATGCAATAAATACCAATGTGTTATTTACAGGTGGTTTTAGAAAAAACGATTTGGATTCAGCAATTAAATCTATTACATTACCTTTAAATATTAACTATCAGATAAAAGATAATGAAATTATTTTATCAAAATAAATGTTGGGTACTTCTTTTTATTGTTCTATTTGTTAATATAAAAGTAAATGCGCAAACCAATTTTTCTTTTTTGGAAGAATTAAAACTGATAGAAAAAAAGTATGACCTTAAATTTTCTTATGCAATATCCTCTATTGAGAATATTCAAATTCAAAAAAAAATAACTGATTTATCAACTTTAGAAGAAATATTATCATACATAAATTCCAATACATTTTTTGTAGCAACTGTAATTGATGAAAGGTTTATTTCAATTGCTCCAAAACTACAAAACATAACAATTTGTGGCTATTTATATAATAAAAATTCCAAGCCAATTTCTAATGCATCCATACATATAGCTGGACAACTTTATGGAACAATTACCAACAAAAATGGCGCTTTTACATTAGAAAATGTAAAAATATCAGATATTGTAGAATTTAGTTATTTAGGTTATAAAACCATTTTAAAAAATGTAAATGAATTAATTTCACCACAATCGGACTGTGTAAAATTAACAATGATTGAGGAAGAATTTGAACTTCAAGAAGTTTTTATTAAAAATTATATTACCAATAGTTTATCAAAACTAAACGATGGAACCATTCAATTAAATACTAAAAACTTTAATATTTTATCCGGACAAGTAGAACCCGATTTGTTGCAAACTTCGCAAATATTGCCAGGTATTGAAAGCCCAAATGAATCTATTTCTAATATAAATATTAGAAATGGAGTAAGCGATCAAAATGTTATTTTTTGGGACAATATTAAAATGTACAATCCAACTCATTTTTTCGGACTTATATCTGCTATTAATCCGTATTTAACTAAAAATATTTCAATTATAAAAAACGGAACGAGCGCTAAATATAACGATGGCGTTTCTAGCACTATTTTATTGGAAACCGACAAAAACATTCAAAAAGAATTAAGTGGTGGAATGGGTGTTAATTTTATTTCTTTTGATGGATTTATAAAAGTGCCCGTTAATAATAAAATGGAATTTAGCACTTCATTTAGAAAATCTAATAACAACTGGTTTAGTACTCCTACTTATAAATCTTACTTCAATAAAACTTTTCAAAATAGTGCTATTGACACCAATACTTCTAATTCAGATTTTAACTTTTACGATGTAAATTTAAGTTTGTTATACAACTTAAATACAAACAATCATATTAAAGTAAATTACATTAAAATAAACAATAATCTTAATTATTATGAATTAGAAGGAAGTAATTTAGCTGACAAAATAAAACAAAACTCCGACGCCATAGGTCTCAGTTATAATTCTGTATTAAACAGTAAAACAAAGTTTATAGTTTCGGGATATCATTCTAAATACTCTATACTTTCTAACAATTACCAAAACAATCAACAACAATTGGTAGTTCAAGAAAATGAAGTTGTTGAAAATTCATTAAAAACAACTTTAAACTACTCCTTTAACAAATATCTAAATTTAGAAACCGGTTATCAATTAAATGAAACTGGTGTTTTAAGTAGAACTAATGTAAACAACCCTTTATACAATAGAGTACAACGCAGTGTAATGCGCAATCATAGTGCATTTGCCGAATCTAATTTTAAAAACGATTATTGGTATGTTAAAACGGGTGTTAGATTCAATTATTTCGATAAAATTAACCAAACAACCATTGAGCCAAGAGTTAACATAAATTATTCTTTTACAAAAAACCTTAATTTAAATGCTCAATTTGAAACAAAATCGCAATACACTTCTCAAGTAATAGATTATTTAGACGATTTTTTAGGTGTTGAAACCAGAAGATGGGTTATGGCCGACCATAATACACCTTTAATAACTAGCCAACAATTTTCTTTAGGTGGCACATTTAAAAAAAATGACTTTCTATTAGATGTTAGTGTTTTTCATAAAACAATAGATGGGATATTAATTTCGGGGCAGGGTTTTCAAAACCAAATTCAGAATAAAAGATTAGCTGGAAATCAAAAAGCAAATGGACTTGAAGTTTTACTTAATAAAAGAAGTAAAAAAACTGAGTTTTGGCTATCGTACACTTTAAGCAACAGCGAAATACTTTTTAAACAAGTTTCTGAAGCATATTTTCCAAGTAATAATGATATTCGGCATTCATCCACCATTGGATTCAATTTTCATTTTAACGAACGTTTAAACACATCTATTAGCGCAATTATAAAATCTGGAAAACCAAATACGCCAATTAACAAAACCCAAGAAACAAAACAAAATGGAAGTTTTGTTATTGTTAACTATGATGCGTTAAACTCAACAAGATTAAAACCATATAATAGAATTGATTTCTCTGTTAATTACCAAATCTTAAAAAGAAAAAAAATACAGTCTAATTTAAAATTTGGAATTTTAAACATGTTAGACACGAAGCAAATTTTAAATTCATATTATGTTGTTGATCAAAACGATTCCTCAAAAGCTACCAAAGTTGACTTAAAATCATTGGCATTTACACCAAATGTTTCATTTAGAGTTGCTTTCTAAAAACTACTACAGTATCACCTTCCTCCGTTCGAACGTAAATCTTGCAAGCAAAAAGCATCTAACTCTGGAATTTTTTCTTGGTCAAAAAAATTGACAACTGTATTCATTCTTTCCATTTTGTAATACATTAAACAATTTTCTGAAGTACAATGCGCTCCATTTGCACTATCGTGATGGTTTTCAATAATTGGTGTACCAACATTTACAAGACCTAACAAATGTGAAAATTCATGACGTACTATTGCAGATTCTAATATTGTATTTTTTTCTCCAAACAAATTGCTATCAGAAAAAGAGTCTGTTGTTTCTTTAAAAATAACAAATGAAGTGTTTCTATAAGCAGTTCCCAGGATAAGTGAATCTTCTTCATTATTGGAAGAAGCACCATTTAAATATAAAATAAAAATTGCAAGCTCATTTTCAGTAGAAAACTTGGTTCTATTTTCATCTTCAATACTTCTTATTTTATTTATTGAATAGGAAGATTCTAGAGGAATATCAATAAGTTTGGTTTCAATATTAATATTGCTTTTAAAAGTTCTTTCTGATATAAAATTTTTAAAACTAGCCAACACTTCATTGCTAGGCTTAAAATCTTTTACGTATAAAATTTCAACAAAAATATCTGTAAATTTTTCATTTGATAAAATATCTCGTGCCGAATAACCTACTTCTTTTAAATGATATGAATTGTTTTTAACCAAATCATCCTCAGATTGACAACTAATTATAAGAACATTTAATACTAAAATATATTTAAATAGTTTTTTCATTTATTGAGTTTAAAAATAATCCTTTTTCCTACTTTGAGTTCAACTTCAATTAGCAATACTACCAAAAATAATCTATATTTAATAGTTATTAAAACATAATTAAGAGGCGAACTTAAAATTATATTATGAAATCAATTATTGTATTAGGAGCAGGAATGGTTGGTAGCGCAATAGCTATTGATTTGGCAAAAAAACATTCGGTTTCAATTTCCGATTTTAATAAAAATGCACTAGAAATGGTTGTTTCTAAATGTAAAAAAATAACTTCTATTCCATTAGATGTCACCAATAAAACAGCACTTCAAAAAATAATAAAACCTTTTGATTTGGTTGTTTGTGCGGTTCCTGGTTTTTTGGGCTTTCAAACATTAAAATCAATTATTGAAGCTCGAAAAAATGTGATAGATATTTCATTTTTTCCAGAAAATGCTTTAGAATTAAATGAGCTAGCTAAAAAAAATAATGTAACTGCAATTGTAGATTGTGGTGTTGCCCCTGGAATGGGAAATATTATTCTAGGTTATTACAATGAAAAGCTAAAAATTACAGATTTTGAGTGTTTAGTTGGTGGATTTCCAAAAATTAAAAAATGGCCATTCTGCTATAAAGCTCCTTTTTCGCCAATTGATGTTATTGAAGAATATACACGTCCTGCTCGCTATGTGGAAAATGGTGTAATGGTAACTAAAGAAGCATTATCCGACTGTGAATTTATTGAATTTGACAAAGTAGGAACCTTAGAATCTTTTAACTCTGACGGCTTACGATCTATTATTTTTACAATGCCTCATATTAAAAACATGAAAGAAAAAACCTTACGATACCCAGGACATGTGGAATATATTAAGGTATTAAAGGAAAGTGGATTCTTTAGTGAAAACCCAATAATAATTAACAATTTGGAGGTTTCTCCGTTAGATTTTACTTCAAAAATATTATTTAATGAATGGAAACTAGATGAAAATGAAGAGGAATTAACAGTAATGAGAATTACCTTAAAAGGAACTGATTCAAAAGGAAATTCTAAAACAATAGTTTACAACCTTCATGATGAATATTGTTCTAAAACAAAAACCTCATCTATGGCAAGAACCACTGGATATACAGCAACTGCAGCTGCAAATATGTTTTTAGATGGATTATTTTCTAAAATAGGTATTTTTCCACCAGAGTTAGTCGGTAATAATGAGCATTGTTTTAACTATATTTTAAACTATTTAAAAGAACGAAAAGTGTACTACACCAAAACAGAAAATTAATTTTTATATATTTAAACAATTGTAATTTAATTGTTTAGAAATGATAGCTATTAAAACTGTTGAATATATTCTTATTGCCATAATAGGGTTTTTGGTTTTATTTAATATTTACCTGAACTTTAATAAAATTGAAAACGACACAATAAATGTAATTCTTAAAAATTGGGCATATAACAAGTATTTTTTTATCACCTTTATTTGGGGTGTTTTAGGTGGTCATTTCTTTTTAGGAACAAAATCTCCACTATTTGGTAGTAATTGGTGGATACCAGTGGTACTTGTTATTGTTATAGTATTCATTTTAATTTTAATTGGAAAAAAATTCAAAAGTGATTTTGTTCTTCAACAACGCTACCAATTGGTACTTTTAATTACTGGTTTATTATATGGCCATTATATTTGGTCACAACGTCACATTCCAGAAGTAGTTTTCCCTTGGGGTTCTTAAAACCATTGCTTATGAAAAACTTTAATACTCTTATTAATAATCAAGCTTTTATAAAAAAAGTGCAATTTATTTTAATTGCAGTATTTGTAATTATTATTGGATTAGATATAGTTTTAGCATTAGATAAAATTGAAGGAAATACTATAAGTAATGTAATTCAAACTCATACAGATAATGGACTTTTTGTTCTCACTTACTTTTGGGGAGCCATTGCTGCAAACATTTTTTTTGTATCTAAAAACAACCCTCTGGTAAATAGTTTAATAGGTACTTTTATTGTTCTAGTAGTTGCTATTTTTATTGTTTTATTTAATGTAGAACCTTTGGTTGATAGTTTTTTGAAAAATCATCACTATACAATTTCTATATATAGCATTTCAATGGCGCTAGGATTTGGTATTGGATTGGTGTTTTGGAAGCAAAAACAAAAATAATCTTTCCTTTTTATTAAACTATTAAAAAAAACATATTACATTTGTTGAGTGATTAGTCAATTTAAAATGGATAAAAGAAAATTATTATTAGAAGCAGCTACTAAACTTTTTGTTGAAAGAGGTTTACATGCTACGCCTACTTCAGCTATTTCAAAAGAAGCTGGTGTTAGTGCAGGAATTCTTTTTCATTATTTTAAAACCAAAGATGATTTAATTAACGAATTATATGTTTCATTAAAAAAAGATTTCACAGCAAACATTTTAGCTGATCTTGATAAAATTAATTCAAAACTTGGTAAAATTCGCTTAATCTGGTCAAACTCTTGGAACTGGGGATTAAATAACCCGTTGAAATTTAAGTTCTTACTTCAAATAGACCATACAAGTTGTTCGGTAAATTTAAAAGAACATCCAGAGCTAGTTGAAAATTTTAATCTATTTATAAATATGATTCAGGACCAAATTGATACTAAAATAATTAAAGAGATTGATATACAATTTTTAATGAATTCTATGTTTGGATTGATTACTTCAATGGTAAAGCATTTAACCGAATTTCCAGAATTAAGACAAGATCAAGTATTTATAGAACAAGCTTGGGAAATGTTTTACAACTATCTTAAGCCTTAAAAAAATTTGAATATTAAATTGAGTAAATAGTCAATAAAATATTACTAATTAAAAATACTGAAGAAAATTAGAAGTTAAAAATGATTAAAAAAACACTAAAAATATTAAAAAGAATTATGATTGGAATTTTATCAATTGTTGCAGCCGTCACTTTAGTGGGAGTTACATTTGTAAATGTGAGTCCGCAATTTGGTGCTGGATCTTCAGAAGCTAGTTTAGATCGCATTAGAAAATCTCCAAACTTTTTAAATGGATCGTTTAAAAATCAAGAAAAAACACTCCAAAATACAGGTTTTAAATGGAGTACAATACCCAAATTTTTTACCAACGGAGATAACAAAGTTCCTTCTTCAAAATTACCACAAGTAAAGTTGAGCAAAGCGTACTTTAACAACAAACCTCAGCAACCAAGAATTACTTGGTTTGGACACTCAACCTTGTTTGTTGAAATGGAAGGAATGAACATATTTATAGATCCTATGTTAGGAGAAGTTCCTGCACCGCATCCTCTTTTAGGAAACCCTAGGTTTAATAAAGAATTGCCTATTTCCATAGAAAATTTACCAGAAATTGATTTGGTTTTAATCTCTCACGATCACTATGATCATTTAGATTATGGATCAATTCAACAATTAAAAAACAAAGTAAAACAGTTTTATGTTCCTTTAGGAATTAAAGCGCATTTAACCAAATGGGGAATTGATGCAACAAAAATTAAAGAGTTTGATTGGTGGGATAGTAAAACCTTAAATAATATTGAATTTGTCTCAACCCCAGCACGCCATTTTTCTGGAAGAGGATTCACAAGAAACAATACATTATGGACTTCTTGGGTATTAAAATCTGAAAACAATTCAATCTTTTTTAGTGGAGATAGCGGTTACGGAAAACATTTTAAAGAAATTGGTAAAAAATATGGTCCGTTTGATTTTGCAATGATGGAATGTGGACAATACAACGAGCAATGGGCACACATACATATGACTCCTGAAGAAACTATACAAGCTTCAGTTGATATACAGGCAAAAACAATGATGCCAATTCATTGGGGAGCTTTTAAATTAGCTTTACACGAATGGACAGATCCTATAGAAAGATCATTAAAAAAAGCACAAGAACTAAACGTACAAATGGCAACACCAATTATTGGAGAAGCAATAGTTGTAGACTCTAACTATCCTTCAAGTAAATGGTGGATTAAAAATTAAAACTTGAATTATGATTATTGTATTAAAGACAAATATATTTTCGCAACTAGAAACTCAAGTTAGAGCAATTTTAGATTGTTTTAACCAAATTTCGACAGTTGATTTTGATTTTGAAGATGTTGATAATATTTTAAGAATTGAAGCTTCTCAAAATATTACTAAGGAAGTAGCTTCTTTGTTAAATTCCTATGGTTTTTTATGTGAAGAATTGGTATAAAAACTAACTTGTCTTTCTAAATGAAGTAAAACAAAATGAAGAATCTATCCATTTACCAAAATGTAAGATTCTTCATTATAGCTTAAAATAATAGTTGTTTTTAGTTTTACCAAGGGTTAGTTACTAAAATTTCCTTTTTTGTTACAGGATTTGTTTCTATTTCTTTATTAATTTCATTTATAAAAGCATTTTTAGCTTTAGGAAAAGGTCCACGCATTGGTGAAATATTATTTCCGTGATCTCCCCAATAATAGGTTTCAAAATTCATATTTTCCAATAAGTATTTTTCCTCTTCTAAAATTTGTAACGGAGTTGCTTGCACAAATTCTCCTGCTTTTACTTCGCACTCTAGTTCAGTTCCTGGTTGAATAGCCAATGCCATTGGTGCAATTTGCTCAGGTTTTATAATATTTAACAAACGTACAGTTTCTTCAATATGTTCTTTTGAACGGTATTTTCCTCCCAAACCAAATATAAATGAGGCTAATACTTCAATTCCGGCTTCTTTTGCTAATTGAGCTCCTTCAACAGCTTGTTCAAAGGTCATTTTTTTCTTTATATTATCCAAAACAACTGAATCTCCAGATTCTAACCCAACATAAGCCATATCAACACCAGCTTCTTTTAGTTGTTTTAGTTGATCAACGGTTTTTCTTCTAAAATCATTGTATTCGCTGTACAATGCAAGTCTTTCTAATTCAGGAAACGTTTCTTTAATTTTAGTTACTACTTGTAATAAAAACTCAGTTTTCAAAACCATTACATTTCCATCTATTAAAAATATCGATTTTACTGAAGGGTAAATTCTTCTTGCCTTTTCAATATCTTTAGAAATATCTTCAAAACTTCTTCTTCTAAATTTTTTATCTGTGAACATATCACAAAAAGTACAATTATTATTGCTACAACCTATAGATACTTGTATTAGTAAGCTGTTAGCTTCCATCCAAGGTCTGTATACTTTTCCTTCGTAAGTCATTTTCTTTTCTGTTTTTATTAATTGTCATTCTGAATGAAGGGAAACGTAATGAAGAATCTCTAAAGTTGAATTATAAGATTCTTCGCTATCGTTCAGAATGGCAGTTGTTTTTTAATTTTATGCTTTATTCTTTTTTACATTGATGAAAAAAGAAACAAAAAAATATAGTCTGACGAAACTTTCTATAAAATACAATTCCTCGAAAAGATATGCTGTGAACTCGCTACGCTCAAACAGCACAACCTATTTTCTTTTCTTGCGGATGTATTTTTTACTGAAACCTTCGTAGGACTGTTTGTTAACTTAAAACCTTTTCCGTTAATTCAATAAGTTGATGAATTTTGTTTACATCGTATGCGTCAGGATGTGCATTTCCATAAGAACCTTTGTCATTATCAAAATACTTTCCTGAGTTGTTTTTATGGTTTTCAGAAATAGCCAAATTATATAAAATAGTTGCTCCTTTATCTGCTGAAGACCAAGATTTACCAAAAGCTTCTTTTACCATATTTGTATTTAATAACGATCCTGGATTTACAGGAATTACTAAAATATTTGGTTCTTTAGTTGCTAAATAAAAACTCCACATTAACAAAGCTAATTTACTTTGAGCATATGTTGCGCCATCCATTTCATTGGTTTCACCTAATAAAGTAGCTGCTTTTATTGAAGATTGTGCAGCAGAACTTAAATTAATAACTCTTGGAGTTTCACTTTTTCTTAATAGAGGCAATAACATATTAGTTAATACATATGGAGCAAAGTAGTTAACTGCATAACGCATATCTAAACCATTTTTATTGGTAGCAGCACTACTTTTATAAACACCAGCATTATTAATTAAAACATCTAGTTTAGAAACCTTTTCTTGTACAGCTATTGCCAACTGTTTTACTTCATCTAAATTAGATAAATCAGCTACAAAACCATCAATATTTATATTGTTTGTTATTTCTTTTATTTCTGAAATAGTAGCACTCAATTTTTTAGCGTTTCTTCCGTGAACAAATACTGTATAACCTTCATTTGCCAACTTAATTGCCGTTAATTTTCCTATTCCGTCTGTACTTCCAGTTATTAAAATTGTTTTGTTCATTTTAAAAATTATTTTTTAATTTATTTACAAAGAATTATGGCACAAATAGTAAGTTAGTTACTAATTTTAACAGCTCCATTAGTTCTTATATATAAAATAGTTTCAATATTAGTGTTATTTGTAACAGAATGAATTGCTTTACTTGTAGAACCAAAATAACTTCCCGAATCTAATAATTTAACTTGTGCTGTTTTTGGCATTTTATAGTTTAGAACATTTGTAATTACAACTGAATGAAAAACACTTCCGTTACTTTCTATTTTTCCAATAAAACCTTTAGGCAGTTTTATAAAAAGTCCTTTTGATCCTCCGTTTTTATTACTTTCCCATAAAAAACTTAATTCAGCTTTACAAGCTTCATCTACCCAATTGGTTTTACTATTGTTTAACCAAACTACGTTAGATATATCTATATTTATTGGACGTTCTCCATTATCAAATGCTTGATCTATTGGTTTTACCAAATACGGACCATTATCAATTTCAACCAATGCAATATTTTCTTCTCCTTTTGCCGATGTAATATGTGATTCTCCTTCTGGTTGTGTCCAAAAACTCCCTGGTTTCATCCACATATTTTCTGCTTTAGGATCATCGTTATGCACTGTTCCTTTAATAACAACTGCTCTATAGGTAACATTATGAATATGAGGTGGTGATGAAAAACCATCAACAAATTTTGCTAAAAACCCCGTTGCTTCTGTTCCTTTTCTATCTCCCCATATTGTTCCTGCTTGTGGACTTTTGTCTCCTCGTGCTGGATTTAATTTTTCCCAAACTATTTCAGAACTTAGCACAACTTTATTAGTTGGGTTTTCAATATTTTCTATAGTTTTTTTAACTGCTTTCTTTTCTTTATTATTACAAGAAACAACAAATATTGTAACCAAAAATAATACTACTATTGTTTTATTCATTTTCTATTTTTTTTAAATCTTAGTTATAATTTCTTCATTTGGAAAACGACCATCTTTTTCTTCCTACTTTAATAAATGCTGCATAAAATATTCATTATCATCGGTTTTTGAACAAAACACAATAACATACGGTGCGTTTATAACTTTAGGTTCGTTAATCTGAAAAAAAACCTTGCGTTGCTTTTGAAACTCTTTTTTTAGTTGAAACGAATTCTTTTGTTATATAACTCCAGTTTAATACTTCTTTAAAATTCATTTTTTAGTCGTTTTAAACTATAGGCACAAAAATACCACCGAAGGCAAGATTGATTCTGGTAAAAAACAAAGTGTTATATGTAAAAAATAAGGATTTAGTAATTATACTAACCCAAATTAGCCTTAAAAGCGCCTAAAGTGGTTCCTTTATAAGCTAAAAATGTTTTATTTAAATGGCTAGCATCGGTAAAACTAAACTCAGAAGCAATTTCAGAAAAATGCAAATCGGTATATTTTAATCTTTGTTCTACAAGTTTTAGTATATAGTTAAGTTTGTATTTTTTAATGCTCATTTCCATATTTTTTTTAAAATATTGATTGAGATAATTTTCAGAAATATTAAATTTATCTGCAATTACTTTATTAGTGAGTAGTTCGGGAACATATACATTTGCGTGAATATGATTAATAATTTCTTGAATTTTAGAGGACTTTGGAGAATTGTTTTTTTCTGAAACAGCAAGTCTCATATTTCTAGCAATTATTTGTAAAATAATGGAAAGTGAATTTTCAATAATAAGTAAATCAAATGATTGATTGCTTAAATATTCTTGATATAAAATAGTAATTAGTGAAGCCAAATTTGTTTTATCTGCTTCCGTTTTAAAATTTAGCGCTCTTAATTGATGGTTTTCATTACATAAAATTCCTTCTATATTTCTAAACCAATTATTTACAGGTAAATTTGATTTTGCTTGAGAAGAATCATTAAAAAAGCTTTTCAAAAATTTAATTGTTGTTAAAGTAGTTGGTGAGCTAGCCTCAATTGTATAAATATCATTTGGTATAAATACAAAAAAACTATTGGCTTTATAAGCCGCTTTATTTCCATTAATTTTTATAAATCCTTCTCCTTCTTCAAAATGAAGCACTTCAAAAAAACGGATGCTTGTATATTGACAAAACTCAAAAGAAGACACTTCTTTACTATGAAGAATTACAATATTATCAATAATAGTTCTTGCCATTTGGCAAATTTAGTTCATTTTAATTGAATAATTTATCCGAATTAAAACTGATTTTAAAACTCAAATTTTAATTGAACCGCAATAGGTTTTTCTATTTCTTTTTTAGAATTAATATTTAAATTAGTTACAGAAATACCTAATAATCGTACGGAATTTAACACCTTTTCTTGGTATAGCAATTCCTTAACTATTTCTAACATTACCGCTTTTTCTTTAATAAAATAAGGCAACGTTTTACTGCGAGTTTGTGTAGTAAAATCGCTGTATTTAATTTTTAAAGTAACTGTTTTTCCAGACACTTTAGATTTAAGTAACCGCTTTTCTAATTCTTCTGAAATACGTTCTAGCTTCTCCATCATAAATATTTCGGAAGTTAAATTTGTAATAAACGTATGTTCTGCGGCAACCGATTTTCGAATTCTATTGGGTTTTACTTTACTATGATAGTTTCCTCTAACCAAATTATAATAATGCGCTCCCGAACTTTTAAAGTTTTCTGTTAAAAATGCTTCACTTTTAGCCTTTAAATCTTTTCCGGTAAAAATTCCAAGATTATACATTTTGGCTGCAGTTACTTTTCCAATACCAAAGAATTTTTTAATGGGTAGTTCTTCTAAAAATTGAAGAACCTCTTCTGGTGAAATTGTTTTTTGACCGTTTGGTTTATTAATATCTGAAGCTATTTTGGCTACAAATTTACTATTAGAAATTCCTGCTGAAGCATTCAAATTTAACTCATTTGCAATTCGCTGTCGAATTTCTTTTGCAATTAAACTAGCCGAAGGATTTCCTTTTTTATTTTCGGTAACATCTAAGTAAGCCTCGTCTAAAGAAAGTGGCTCTACCAAATTGGTATACTCATAAAAAATAGCTCTAATTTTTTGTGAAATTTCTTTATATCGATCAAATCGAGGTTTAACAAATATTAAATGTGGACATTTTTTACGAGCCAATACACCACTCATTGCCGAGCGAACTCCAAATTTTCGAGCCTCGTAACTTGCAGCAGCCACTACTCCTCTATCGGAACCTCCACCAACTGCAATTGGTTTTCCTCTTAGCTCAGGATTATCCAACTGCTCAACAGAAGCATAAAATGCATCCATATCTACGTGAATTATTTTGCGGTATTGTTCGGGTTTTTCCACCGTATAAAATTACAAAACTTTGTTGTTTAAATTTAAACTCAATTCTTAGTATATTCGTGAGATAATTAGATTCTTATTTTATGATTCATAAACAAAAACACGCTCAAGATTTAATCGATTTTATATACGATAGTCCAAGTCCATATCATGTAGTTAAAAACACTAAAGATATTCTTATTAAAAAAGGATTTTCTGAACTAAAACTAACCCATAAATGGAACCTTGAAAAGGGTAAAAAATATTTTGTTTGTCAAAATAACACGTCGCTTTTTGCATTTATTGTTGGTTTAGAAGCAATAGAAGATAATGGTTTTAAAATTATTGCTGCGCATACCGATTCTCCTTCATTTAAAATAAAACCATCACCAGAGATTTCTGTTGAAGAAAAATACGTGAAATTTAATACTGAAGTTTACGGAGGTCCAATTTTAAACACTTGGTTAGACAGACCTTTGTCCATTGCCGGAAGAGTTAGTGTAAAAAGCAACGATATTCTGCACCCAAAAAATTATTTGGTAAATATTAACCAGCCGATTATTACCATTCCTAATTTACCAATTCATTTTAATAGAACTGTAAATGAAGGAATTGAGTTAAATAAGCAAATAGATATGCTGCCTGTTACTGCGGTTATAAATGAAGAAATGAATGCCGATTCGGTATTATTAAATAGAATTTCCGAAGAAATTAAAGTTCCAAAAGAAGACATTTTAGAAGTAGATTTAAACCTTTACCATTTTACCAAAGGAAGTATTATTGGTATGAATAACGAGTTTATTTCATCAGGAAAATTAGACGATTTAGCAATGGTTCATGCAGGATTAACAGCTTTTGCTGAAGCTTCGCCAAGTAAAGCTACCAATGTTTTAGCATTGTTTGATAATGAAGAAGTTGGAAGTAGATCTAAGCAAGGTGCAGGTTCTCCAATTTTAAAAGATATTTTAACTCGCATTGTTTCGGTACAAGATAAAAACGAGGAAGACATACAACGTGCTATTTATAATTCATTTATGATTAGTGCAGATATGGCACACGCATTACATCCAAACAGACCAGAAAAACACGACCCGGTAACAAGACCAGTTATAAACGGCGGACCTGCAATTAAAATTGAAGGAAACCAAAAATATACAACCGATAGCGATTCTGGAGCTGTATTTGAAATGATTTGTAAAGAAGCTAATATACCATATCAAAAATTTGTAAATAGAAGTGATATGCGAGGTGGTGGAACACTTGGAAATGTTTCCGCAGGACAATTAGCCATTCGCTCAGTAGATGTTGGAAACCCAATGTGGGCTATGCACTCGGTTAGAGAAACTAGTGGCGTTGATGATCATACTTTTATAACCGATGCTTTTAGGTGTTTTTATGGAATTTAAAATTTAACTTCTCGTCAACCTGAACTTGTTTAAGGTTCACATCACAATTAGTCCTAAAATAATAAGATGCTGAAACAAGTTCGGCATGACCAAGATATCACAAAATAAGCCTGCTAAAAGCAGGCAAAACTATAAACATTTTACGGTTTTACCTTGCCAAAAGGTTAATAAAGTTGTCTAAATTTAATCTTTAAAAAATTTTAATATATAAAATTAATTTTAACACTATGAAAAGATTAAGAAACAACGAAGTTGGAAGAAATAATTATACTCAAGACCCTTCAAATCTTAAGGAAAGAATATTAGATGCTATAAACGATAGTTCTTTAGGCTATTTAAGAAATCAAATTATGTCTAATTTTCAGGCTACATATTCATCTCAATTAATTCCAACTAATCAGTAAATATTATGAAAAACAGGCTAATTTTTTTGTTTTTACTATTTGCAATAGTAACATTAAATTCTTGCTATCAAAAAAGTCAGACAGTTGTTATTACTGATTTTTCAAATTCCATAATTGACACACTAAAAGCAAAGAAAAGTGGACATTACGGAGCTGCCATAATGGAGATAGAAGGTCATTCTAACGATACTATTATAATTTCATTCTATAATTTTAAAAGAAAATTTAGTGGTAATTTTAAAAAAAGTATCAATATGGATTTTTATGGAGGTTTAAATAGCCATGTAATTTTTAAATTTAATCCTTATAAAGCTACCAGCGGAGAGATTAAGGTTAAATATGGAATTTATTAATAATCATTTAACACAAGCCACAACCACGCAAATAAAAAATAACAGAAAAGTGCAAGTTTTAATAATTTGTACTTTTCTGTTACTTTATAGTTAGAACAAAAATGCAATAATTAAAAAACAGAACAATATCAACATTTGTATATGGCTAAAAATTATGTAAAACCAATAGCTTTGGCAATTCAAGAATTAAATAAAAATGCTATATCTCCTCCCACAACAAATGCTCAAGGAACTATTGTTGCTAATATGGGAAATGGTAATTATATTACTTACAGACCTTTATCTGCTTCATCATCAGGGTTTGATGCCAGTATTAATTTTAATTTTAGGCAGATTTGGGCAAACGATAGAGTATTAAAATTTAAATAATGGATAAACTAAATATTTTTGACAACAAGTATATAAATCTTTTTCTTCCAAATGATGGTGTTGAATTTCTATTTAATATTATCAATGATGGTTTAGGTTATAATGTAAATAAGCCTTCATCATTACACGAAAGAGAAGAAACATTATTTATAATAGAAAAGCTTTTTAAATTGGACTTAATCTATGTTTTTCATTGGGGAGAGAATCACGAAAAAATGAAAAATGAAAAATTCACAATAGCGGAAACCTTAAATTACATTAATTCAATATGGTTTGAAAAAGCCTATTATCCTGATTATTATGGAATGGTCATGTTTGGTCATAATAAATGGTATACAAATAAGCTCGAAAGTTTAGGGATGACAGATAGAACAGATTGGAAATGGTTTGTAAAAAATAAAATAGGGAATTTAGAAAAATTTATAGAAGATAACAGACCACCAAAATAATACAAATCACAACCATGTATATAAAAAAACAGCTAAAGTACAAGTTATTACAATTTGTGCTTTTCTGTTACTTTATAGTTAAAATGAAAATTGCACTAATTAAAAAACAAAACAACTATGAAAAAAATAACATTGGTATTAATCTGTACCCTAATAGCATTTATTGGATATTCACAAAAAAAAGACATTGAAGTTGTAAGTGTAAAAAGCGAAGATGCATTTATATTAAGTGCCATTAATAACAGTAATGTACAGCAAGAAATTACATTAACAGTAGTTCAAAAAAATTTAAAAGGTTATTCAAATCCTATAACTAAACTTATTCCTTCAAAATCTAATGCGGAATTGATAAAACTTTTTTTTATAAAAAATAAAAGATCAGAATGTAGCTACAGCTATACTTTTAAACCTAGTTTAACAGATGAGGAAAAAAATATTCAAGACCAAAAATTAAAAGAAAAAACTGTAACAAAACTAAACAATTTAAAAGAAGGAATTGTAGTGTTTTCTAAAGATGGTTGTCCAAGATGCCATTACACAACTAGATATTTAATTGACAATAATATTGATTTTCGATTAGTAGATGTTACAAATAATAAGGAACAAAATAAAACTATGTGGGAATTTGTAAAACTCGAAAATCCAATTATAGAGACTTTAAAAATGCCCGTATTAATATATAATGGCGAGGTTTTATATAACATAGAAAATTTAAAAGAATTTATTCCAACTCTAAAAATGTAATAATACTTCATTAATTAAAAACAAAAAAGGGTTGCCAAACGGCAACCCTTTTTTGTTTTATTATCATCTTAAACTTCTCTAAAGGACTTGTGAAAATAGATTCTTCACCTTGTTCAGAATGACACTTATACTCTGTCATTCTGAATGAAGAGAAACGAAATGAAGAATCTCATTTTTGGGAAGCATAAGATTCTTCGCTATCGTTAAAAATGATATTTTTTTTAGATTACTCCTAAATCTAACATCGAATCTGCGACCTTAATAAAACCAGCAATATTTGCACCTTTTACATAGTTGATATAACCATCTTCTTCGGTTCCATATTTTTCACAAGCTGTATGAATTGAAGCCATAATTTGATGTAATTTAGCATCAACTTCTTCTTTTGTCCAGTTTAATTTCATGGCATTTTGCGACATTTCAAGTCCAGAAACCGCAACTCCACCTGCATTTGCTGCTTTTCCAGGAGCAAATGGTATTTTGTTGTTGTGAAATACATCAATAGCTTCTGGAGTACATCCCATATTGGAAACCTCAGCAATGTACTGAACTCCATTAGCAACTAATTGTGCCGCATCTTCACCGTTCAATTCGTTTTGAATTGCAGATGGCATTGCAATATCACAAGGTACTTCCCAAGGTTTTTTCCCTGGGAAAAATTCAGCTTCTGGAAATTCTTCAACATACGGAGAAACAATATCATTATTAGATGCTCTTAAAGCTAATAGATAATCTATTTTATTTTCATCTAAACCATCTTTGTCATATACATATCCATCAGGTCCAGAAATTGTTACTACTTTACCTCCAAGTTCGGTAACTTTTAAAGCCACACCCCAAGTTACGTTTCCAAAACCCGATAAACAAATTGTTTTTCCTTCAAAAGAATCGTTCTTCGTTTTTAACATATCTTGTGTAAAATACGTCGCTCCAAAACCTGTTGCTTCCGGACGAATTAATGAGCCTCCCCAATTTAAACCTTTACCAGTTAAAACACCTGCATTTTCTTGTTGTAACTTTTTGTACATTCCGTACATAAAGCCAATTTCTCTACCTCCCGTTCCAATATCTCCCGCAGGAACATCGGTACTTGGTCCAATTACACGCCAAAGTTCTAACATAAACGCCTGACAAAAACGCATAATCTCGTTATCCGATTTTCCTTTTGGGTTAAAATCAGATCCTCCTTTTCCACCACCCATTGGCAATGTTGTTAAGGCATTTTTAAAAATTTGTTCAAACCCTAAAAACTTAAGAATACTTAAATTTACACTTGGATGTAAACGAATTCCTCCTTTATATGGCCCAATTGCGTTATTAAATTGAACCCTGTGTCCTAAATTCACCTGAACATTCCCTTCATCATCTAGCCAAGCTACTCTAAAAGTTAATATTCTATCTGGTTCAACCAAACGTTCAATAATTTTTGCTGCCTCGTACTGTGGGTTTTCGTTGTATATTGTTTCAATAGACTCTAATACCTCATGCACTGCTTGTAAGTACTCCTTTTCACCAGGATGTTTGGTTTCAAGATTTGTTAATATTTCTTGTACATTCATAATTTACTGTTATTACCTATTAAAATTAATTTTTTTATTTATCATATTTAGTATTACATAAAACCATCTGGAGGTAAATCATCTATTAATTGTTCTAATGAAACCTCTTTTTCTTTTGGTTTTATTCCTTCTTTATAAATTGCTGCTTTGTTGCTTTTTCCTTCAATTATAACGTGCAACGGATGTTTAAATTGAATATGTCTTAAATATGTATCTTCATATACAGCTTCTTGGTTGTTTAAATAATCCAAATCGAAAAAACCATCTCCAATTGAAGGGTTAATGGTTAAATACCCTACTTTAAATGAGGTTAAATTCTGAAAAAAATGTGTTCCCTGACTTGGGTCTATTCTAAAATCATTCAATCCCGCCTCAACAATAATTTTTGCTGCTGAAATTTGCGGCCAAATAACTGGAATTCCCAACCACGGATCACTTGAACCCCATCTTCCCGGACCTACTAATATATATTGTTTTTCTTCTTCTCTAAATTTTTTATTAATTGTTTCTACAGCTACTGCTATTTCACGTGTATTCGCAGAATTAAAGGTTTCGGGTTTTACATAAACAAAGTCGTATATATGATCGTATTTTCCATTTCCTAAAGCCGATTCAGAATAAATAATGGATTCTTCATTTTTAAATTCATCAGGAATTTTAGTTTTATTATCATTACTTTCAACAATTGGTCTAATTTGTAAAAAGCTAAACTCTTTTGGCTCTCCTTTAGGAACATCAAGTTTTACGGCAAACTCAATTTCTATTGGACTTCGCATTTCTCGTTGTCCAATACGCAATAAATCTTTTAAAATTTCTGGCAACGGAAATGTATTGTATTTTAAAACATTATCAAAAGTAATTACTCGAATTCCGTCGTGCATAACTCCCGGTTTAATAACGTTATTTTGTAAATCGTAGGTAGAAGCTACATATTTTAAAGAACCGTGTTTCTCTGCTCTTCTTATGGTTATTTTCTTTTTATTAATAGCCTCACTTGTTGAAGTTTCGTAACTATCCGGATTCATATCTAAACCATAGAAATATTGCTGTGTATCTCGTTGAGTTGATCCAGGAGACGACAATTGCAACACCTTTTTAGAATGATATGGCGAAAAACGCAATGTTTTTCCTCCGCCAACAATAATTTCACCCAAACCTAAAGCAATATTTGCTATTCCTTCGTTTGGTTTTTCATTTCCTATTGGATAAAAATTAATTGAACGCGCAACACCTGAAATATTTGGGTAGTAAACATCTTCATATTGTTTTCCAATAACTTCTTGTAAAATTACTGCCATTTTACCTTCTTCAATTGTATGAGAAGTAGCATTTAGATATACCTTACTGTTTTCAAAAAATGAGGAAGCCATCACCGATTTTACTGCGTCGCAAACCATATCCAACATTTTATCAATTTTTGTGTTTGGCAACATATATGTTGAAAAAATACCTGCAAATGGCTGATAATGTGAATCTTCCAAAACACTTGATGATCTAATTGCTATTGGACAAGTAGTAACTTTTAAAAATGCCTTAATATCTTCAACAACCCATTTTGGTAGTTTTTTTTCAATAAATTTTTGTAAAATTTCTTCGTCGTTATTACATTTTCCAACCAGTCCTATTAGTTTATGAGTTTCAATAAATTCATCGAATACTTCGGTACTTAAAACCACAGTTCTTGGAATTGAAATTTTTACATCTTCAAAATGTTGTCTTAATTTATGACGTTTTAAAAATGAATCGATAAAGGCAAGTCCTCTTCCTTTTCCTCCTAATGATCCGTCTCCTATTCTAGAAAAACCTAAATATACATCGTATTTATTTTTGTTGAATTTAGAAATTATTCCTCTTGCTCTAAATCCACGATACGCTTTAATTGCACTTATTAAATACAATCTTGCTTCTTCAGAATCTTCAAAATCGTGATATTCTACTTTACTAAACAAATCGGCCAAAGGAAATAAAACCCTTGATTTTAACCATTTCGAATACTCACTTCTAATAGCGTGGTAAGCAATAGACTCTGGTGTTACCGTTGCTAAGGCTTTTTGAAAAGCTGTTAAATCTTTTACGGTAGCCAATACCTTTTTTTGTTTAGGATCCCAAAATTCGAAATCTCCAAAAGAAAAATATTGATTGATATAATTTTTTATTTCTTCCTCTAAAGTTTCAGTATGCTTGTATAAAAACTTCCCTTTTAATTCTAAAGCGTATTTTTCATTATCACTGTTAGAAGACTGTATTAAAAATGGGAAATATCTTTTAAAACTTCGAACATATTCTAAAAAATGAAAGCCCGCTTTTGCATCACGCACACCATTTCTAAAATATGACACATCGGAAATAACACCTAAAAGGCTGTTTTTATATTCTTTAAATAGATGTAAACCTTCTTCATAGTTGGTAGCTAATAATATTTTTGGTCTACCACGCATTAGCATCATAGTTCTATGCGCATTTAACCCTTCAGACATAAATGATCGGGTTTGTTTCAGCAATATTTTGTAAAAAATTGGTAAATATTTTGAATAGAATTTTAACGAATCTTCTACTAATAAAATAGCTTTTACGCCTATTTCATTAATGTCTTTTTCGGCGTTCATTCTATCTTCTGTTAGTTTTATAATTGCCAAAATAATATCTGCATTTCCATTCCAATGAAAAACGTAATCTATAACTCCAGAACTCTCTTTACTTAATTTTTCTCTTAATTGAGTAGAATAGTGACTAATTGCCGCAATAGGAACATTTGGAAATGCCGCTTTTATTTTTTTTGAAGTTTCAATAGTTTTAAAATTACCAATATCTAACCAGGTTATTACCAAATCTATTTTTTGAGTTTCCATTGCAATAATGGCTCTTTTAGCCGAATTTGCATGTTCAAAACTTGGTGGGTAACGTAAATTTAAAGCTGTATATTCATTAAAAATACGCTCATCAATTCTTCCATCTTCTTCCAACATATAATAATCGTAGTTAGAACAAACTATAAGAATTTTATAAATTCGATTTTGCATTAATTGATCAAATGCAACATCTTCAAATTCATAAGACTTTAAATCGGGAAGCGGATTTTTAACCATTTTATAAAATAGTGGTGATTTGTATATGCAATATAATACTTTAAACTAAACAATATTTAATTAAAAAAGGGCTACAAAGTGTAACCCCTTTTTACAATTAAAAATAAAAAGATTAAACAACACCTTGAGCCAACATTGCATCGGCAACTTTAACAAAACCTGCAATATTTGCACCTGTTACATAATCTACATAACCGTCATCTTGTTTTCCGTACTTTATACAGTTTTTATGAATATTAGCCATGATTCTTTGTAATCTTTCGTCTACTTCTTCACGTGTCCATACTATACGTAATGAATTTTGTGACATTTCTAAACCAGAAGTAGCAACTCCACCCGCATTAGATGCTTTACCTGGAGCATATAATATTTTAGCTGCTTGAAATGCATGTACAGCATCTGGTTCCGAAGGCATATTAGCACCTTCACTTATTACAAAACATCCATTAGCTAATAATTTTTTGGCATCACTTAAATTTACCTCGTTTTGAGTTGCGCAAGGCATAGCTACATCGCACTTAACTCCCCAAGGTCTTTCTCCTGCAATATATTTTGCATTAGGATACTTTTCTACATATTCACTAATTCTACCTCGTTTATTATTTTTAAGTTTCATTACAAAGGCTAATTTACTTTCATCAATACCATCTTTATCATAAATATATCCTCCCGAATCTGATAAAGTAACAACTTTAGCTCCTAATTGCATTGCTTTTTCGCAAGCATACTGCGCTACGTTTCCGGATCCAGAAACAGTTACAACTTTTCCTTTTAATGTATCATTTCTAGTTTCGAGCATACTTTGTGCAAAATATACGGTTCCATAGCCTGTTGCCTCTGGACGAATTAAAGAACCACCCCAAGACATTCCTTTACCAGTTAAAACACCCGTAAATTCATTTCTTAGTTTTTTATACATTCCAAACAAGTACCCTATTTCTCTTCCTCCAACACCAATATCACCTGCTGGAATATCTGTATTTGGACCAATATGACGGAATAATTCGCTCATAAAACTTTGACAAAAGCGCATAATTTCACCATCAGATTTTCCTTTTGGATCAAAATCTGCACCTCCTTTTCCACCACCCATTGGCAATGTTGTAAGTGCATTTTTAAACACTTGTTCAAAAGCTAAAAATTTAAGTATACTTAAATTTACTGTTGGATGAAATCGCAAACCTCCTTTATAAGGACCAATTGCCGAATTCATTTCAATTCTAAAACCTCTATTTACAACTATTTCACCTGAATCATCAATCCAAGGTACTCTAAACATTAATACCCTTTCTGGCTCAACCATTCTTAACAAAATATTTTTGCCATAATATATTTCATTATTCACAATATATGGAATAACTGTTTCTGCAACTTCCTCAACTGCTTGCAAAAATTCGGGTTCGAATTGGTTACGTTGCTTAACCAAATCCATAAATGCTTTTATTTTAGATTTCATAATTTATGGTGTATTAATTTGTATTATACGTAATATACTATACAAATATAGTTAATGTTTAGTGTTATATTTAATTTTTCCATATTTTTTTATGTAATAAATCTAACAAACTAAAACGTTTTCGTAACTGCTTTAAAACCTATATATTCTCAGCCATTGAAAATACTGACTTCTTTAAAAATAATTGACAAAAAGGAATCGTTTCAAAATTTAATTAAACAAAATAAAAATGTGTAAATTTGCACCCTAATTTTACATAAAATGTTAGACAAAGTAAAAGAACTGATTGGTGAAGTTTCTGCATTTAATGCTGGAACTAAAGAAGAAATTGAAGCTTTTAGAATTAAATATTTAGGAAGTAAAGGTTTACTTAAAGATTTATTTGCTGAATTTAAAAATGTTGATGCTGAATTACGTAAAGATTTTGGTAAAGCTTTAAATAATTTAAAAAAAGCCGCTGAAGATAAAGTATCTTCTTTGAATGAAGTTATTGACAATAAAGTTGAAGACAAAGGTTTTTATGGAGATTTAACACGTCCTGAAGAACCAATTGAATTAGGATCACATCATCCAATTTCAATTGTTCGAAATAAAATTATAGAAGTATTTTCTAAAGTTGGTTTTACAGTTTCAGAAGGACCTGAAATTGAAGATGACTGGCATAATTTTACAGCTTTAAACTTACCTGAATATCATCCAGCACGAGATATGCAGGATACATTTTTTATTGAAACGGATCCAGATATTTTATTAAGAACACATACTTCTTCGGTACAAGTTCGTTACATGGAAAATCATAAACCACCTATTAGAACTATTTCTCCTGGTAGAGTTTTTAGAAATGAAGATATTTCGGCTCGTGCACATTGTATTTTTCATCAAGTAGAAGGATTGTACATTGATACCGATGTTTCATTTGCCGATTTAAAACAAGCTTTGTTATATTTTACAAAAGAAATGTTTGGGAAATCTAAAATTCGTTTACGTCCATCTTATTTTCCTTTCACCGAGCCAAGTGCAGAAGTTGATATTTACTGGGGATTGGAAACTGAAACCGATTATAAAATTACAAAAGGAACTGGTTGGTTAGAAATTATGGGATGTGGAATGGTTGACCCTAACGTTTTAAAAAATGCCAATATAGATCCTGAAGTTTATAGTGGATATGCGTTTGGAATGGGAATTGAACGAATTGCAATGTTATTGTATCAAATACCAGACATTAGAATGTTTTACGAGAACGATGTTCGTTTCTTAGAGCAATTTAAATCTGTAATATAAATTATTAAATTCCGCTCAAGAGCGGAATTTTTCTTTTTAATTTAGTATGAAAAAAGATATTGAAATACCTAAAGTAAGTGATGTTTACATGGCTATTGTTAAAGAATATAATAAAGAATTTCAATGCGATGATTGGAACGCTTATATTATTAACAATAAAAATGTTGCCTTAGAAATGGTACTTATTGTTTCTAAAGGATATGATGAAGATAAATTAATTGAAACAGCTGTTTTAAGACACAAAATTGAAAAATTACCTGCAAATTCTTATGCAAAAGTGGAGTTAATACAAGAAGAATTATTTAAACTCACTAACTTTTTTAATGTTACTTTTTTTGAAGGTTCTTCTATGTATGATAAAAAATATGTTTTTGAAAAAAACACTTTAAAAGAAGGAAATTTAAGAATAATACCAATGTTAAATAAACGTGGTATATTGGTAAAATAATTATAACATTTCTTTACTATGAAATTTGTTACTTTAATCGTATTATTTTGCAGTACTCTTTTAACTGCCCAAAATATTCCTTTATATGTCGGTACTTTTACTAATGAAAATAGTGAAGGAATTTACAGCTATTCCTTTAACACTAAAACCGGAGAAATAAGCAACGAAAAACTTGTAGCCAAAATTGAAAACCCATCATTTATTTCTTTTTCTTCAGATAAAAAATTTATGTATGCGGTTAACAGAGATAGTAAAAATGAATTCGCAAATGCTTTTTCTGTATCAAATAATGGCGATTTAAATTTGATTAATAAAGTTGGTAGCAATGGAAAAGGCCCTTGTCATGTTCAGCTTAATAAATCCAATACTAAACTTGTGGTTTCAAATTATGGAGGCGGAACAATTTCTTTATATGATATAAATAAAAACGGAAGTTTAAATGAAGCTTTTCAGGTGTTAGATCATAATCTTCCAGAAGATAAATCTCGGGCACATTCTGCCAAATTTTTAAAAAACAGTTTATTTATTGCCGATCTTGGACGTGATTTTTTAGCTCACTACAACGAAAATAAAAATCTATTTAAATTAAAAGAAAATTATAAAATGAAAGATGGTGCAGGTCCACGACATTTTGAAATTTCTAAAAAAGGAAAATATATTTATGTAATAAACGAGTTAAATGCAACGGTTTCAGTTTTAAAGAAAACTAAAAAAACCTACACTAACATACAAGATATTAGTACTTTAAGAGCTGATTATTCGGGTAAAAATTCTTGTGCTGATATTCACCTATCTAAAAATGAACAATTTTTATATGGGTCAAACAGAGGTGAAAATAGCATTGTTGTTTTTAAAAGAAACAAAAAAGATGGAACATTAGAAAAAATTCAAAGTATAAGCGTTCACGGAGATTGGCCTAGAAATTTTTCGTTAAGTCCAGACGGGAATTTTATGCTTGTTGCCAACAGAAAAAGCAATAATATAAGTGTTTACAATGTTAATAAAATTTCAGGAAAACTTTCATTTTTACAAAGTTTTGAATCTAAAACACCAGTTTGTTTATTGTTTTAATTCGAAATAAAAAATGTTTTCAGAATCGTTATATCTCGAAGTTGTTAAGTAACCTTTTTTATCATCAATAAACAGCACTCCCAAATCGTCAAAATCGGAGTTTAGCGCATCCATTAACTTTGGAATTTTCCATATTCCGTTCTCTTTAATTAATTTATAAATATTAAAAACACCAGATTCTCTAATAACATTACTTAATAAAGTTTCACCTTTTTTATTGGTATATTGCACTCTATAGGTTTTTTCTTCATTTGATTTTGAAGAAAAATAAATAGTATTTTCATTAAATATAACAGGATTTATAATTTCATGTGTAGGTTGGCAAATAAACAACACATCGCTTTTTTCCCATTCATTGTTTTCATTTCTTTTTAATTCTAATAAATGTAAAGAATTTTGCTCGTTTGAAACAACAACCATTGTAGAACCATCTTTTGAAATAGTTGGATATGTATAAGAATACTCTTTGTTGCAAAATTTTAAAGCTTGAACCGATTTTAGTTTAAATTCATTCAAAACACCTTTATAAATTGCAAAATTAAAATCGCCATACGAATTTATTTTTTTGGAAATTCCTGTAAAGTAAACTTCATCATTAAATATTGCAAGTGCTCCAAGGCTGTATTTATTGCCCGTTTTTAGTTTAATAGATTTTGATTGGTGGCTTTTATAAAGTAACCTGTAGGTTTCTAAATTATGGTTAGAAGCATAAATTAAACCTTCTTTATACATTGCAGGAAAAATATTTCCTTCAGAATGTAATGATATGTGAGTTTCAAAAAGTTTTATATCATTATTTTCACTTAT
Organism: uncultured Lutibacter sp.; assembly: GCF_947495725.1. Lineage (GTDB taxonomy): Bacteria > Bacteroidota > Bacteroidia > Flavobacteriales > Flavobacteriaceae > Lutibacter. The sequence goes on from NZ_CANLZZ010000001.1 coordinate 691,855, forward strand.
AAGTAACTTTTCTTGGCAGTTTAAATAGTTTATAAATAAAAATAAAATTATAAATATGCTATTTTTCATATTATGTACCATCTTAAATATTGAAAGTGAAAATCAACTAAACTAATGTATACGCCTTTAATTTACATCCTCTTATAAATAATCTTCAAAATGTTCTTTTAAAATCTCTTGCATTAACTCAATTGTTAATGGTTTGTTTTGAAAACCACTAACTTCAGTAATGTTTTTAGATTTAGCTAAATCATCTGGATTTAAGGAAGAAGTTAACATTACCAATACTATTTTTCCTTTTTTACTTTCATCGAGCTTATGATATTCTTCAAGGAATTCCCATCCATTCATACCAGGCATATTAATATCTAAAAAAATAAGATCCGGTTGAGGGTGTTTTCCTTCCCTTGTAGATTCGAGATACTCGAGGGCTTGTATACCGTTTTCAGCCATTTCTATTTTTTCGGCACAACCAACTTTATTAATAACCCATTCATGAATAAAATTTATTGCATCATCATCATCAATAAGTAAAATACAGTTCAATTTTTTCTTCATATTTATTTAATTTAAGTTTATTGGAATTGTAAAATAAAAAGTTGTTCCATCTCCCAATTTTGAATCTACCCAAATTTCTCCTCCGTGTAAATATACAATTTTATCGCAATGTGCCAACCCAATGCCTGTTCCGTCAAAATTACCTCTTCTATTTAACCTTTGAAAAATCCCAAAAATATTACGGTTATTTAAATTTTCAATTCCAATACCATTATCTGTAACAGAGAACTTCCAATATTGGTCAATTTTATCTACTGAAACTTTAATTTGAGGATTAAGACCTTTTTTATGAAATTTTATAGCGTTGCTTATTAAGTTTAAAAATAACAAATGAAGTTCATTTTTATAAACTTTTATTGTTGGTAATTTTTCTACCTCTATTGTTGCATTTGTATTTTTTATATCATCTGAAAGGTCATTAATTATTATAGTTTTTAATATTTCGTTAATATCAACATCTTCTAAAACTTTATTAGCTCCAATACGAGAATAATCTAAAAGACCTTTTATTAAACTACTCATTCTATTAGTAGATCTATCAATAAAATTTATACAATTATTAGTTACTTCATCTATTTCATTGATTTGTTTTTGCTTTAAAATATTTACCATTCCTCGAATAGATCGTAATGGTTCTTGTAAATCATGTGAAGCAATATATGTAAATTGTTCTATTTCCTTATTTTTAAGTTGTAGGTTCTCGTATTGCGATGAAAGCATTGTAAGCCTAGTAATATCTTGTCTTATTGTAAGAAATTGATAAATTTCACCTTTTTCATTTTTAAATGGAATAATTGAGGTATGAACCCAATAAAAACTGCCATCTTTTGCCTTATTTTTTACTCCACCAATCCAAACTTCACCACTTTTAATTGTGCTCCAAAGTTCTTTAAAAAATGCTTTTGAATGATGTCCTGAATTAATCACTCTATGCGTTTTTCCAACGAGCTCTTCTCTGCTGTATTGGGAAATTTCGCATAACTTATCATTTACAGATGTAATTACACCATTTACATCTGTGGTTGCAACAATAGAACTTTCATCTAAAGCTTGTTTAAATTGATTTAATTCAAAATTAGTTTGATATAATGAGTTTTTAAAAACTTCTCTTTCTAAATCTCTTTTATTTATTCGAACAGCAATACCAATTATATAAATTATAGAAACTATTAAAGCAATAATTGTATAAATAATAAATCCAATATTAAAGCTAACAATGTTATTGTTTACTAAATATAATAAGGTAAAACCCATTAACAAAATCATTATAAAGTTATAAGGCGCTATTATTCTTATTAATTTACTTCCTGCGTATTTACTTAAAATTAAATTGTAAAATTTTTTGGATGCATTTTTTAAAGAAAGTATACTAGAAAATAAGAAAAATATTAATGCGGCTTGAAAGCTTGTTGAATTAATAAAGTTTAAATTTTTTCCTCCAGTAATTTGTAATAAAAACCCTAAAACTAAGAATAATGAGCATAATATAATAGCTATAAAAACAAGTTGAGTTCGCTTCCTCGTTTGTTTCTTCTTAGATTGCATTCCCCAAATTGCAATTGCTAAAACTAAAAACCCAATGGCAGTAATTGGAGACATTCTTCCAGGTAAAATTGTTGTAGAAGTATCTTCAATAAATATAGTGTCAACTCCTAAATTAACGTTAAAAACATACTGAAATAAAGTTAAAATGGCTATAATTAGTACTATACTAATTAAAATTTTATTTAAGGGTTTATAATAGTTGCTTTTTTTTATAAAAAACAATACACATATACTTAGTAAAAAAAATGATAATGCGGTATTAAATTTAATTGTTGGCCCTTCAGAATTTACACCTAAAATATCTTGTGTATGAAGTAACCACCCAACAAGTATCAATAAACTAATTGATAAAACAAAAAAACAAATTACTATTATTAGTGATTTAATTTTTTCATTGGAGATAGTTTTTTTTAATTTTTTGGGGTTAAAAATCTTTTTCATAATTTATTTATATAGTTTGGGGTAAAACTATTATTTGCATTAAAATTTAATATTTTGGGTTAAAATACTAAGTTTTATTTAAATCTGTCCATTGTTTTCTAAAGAATTAATAATTTTAGTAAGTTCTTCTGAATCAATGGGTTTAATAATATAATCCGATATTTCACTAATTTTTTTTGCTCTTTCAATATCTACTGGATCTACGGAAGAAGAAACCATATAAATAGTTATATTTTTCCCAACACGTGGTGCTATTTTAACATATTCTTCCATAAATTGAAAGCCATCCATTATTGGCATGTTTATGTCTAAAAAAATAAGGTCTGGTAAATCTTTAATATTTGCAATATTATCAACCATAAACTCTAATGCTTCTTCACCATCTGAAAACATAAGTACTTTTCTAGATAAATTTTGTGTATCTAAAGTTTTGGTTATTGTATATTGATAAATTTCATCATCGTCAACTATACAAATTATAAAAGGTTTTTTCATAATAAATATTAAAACGTTATTGTAAATGTTGTTCCTTCATTAACCTTACTAGATGCCATAATTGTACCACCCATAGATTCAATTTGAATTTTAGTAAGGTATAAACCAACTCCTTTTGCCTCTGCATGTCTGTGAAATGTTTTATTTAATCCAAATAATTTATGCCCATGCTTCTTTAAGTCTATGCCTAGTCCATTATCCCTTATTGTAAGTTGTAATTTACCATTATTATTGGTTGTTTTAATTAAAATTTTTGGAGGGCGGTCTTCAGATCTATATTTAATAGAATTTGTTATTAAATTTAAGAAAATACTCTCCAAATAAGTACGATTATAGGTAATGCTAGGAGCTTCAGAAAAATCACCAGATAAGTTGGTATCAGTCTCAATTATTTGACCTGTTAATATTTCCTTTGTTTTATTTAAAACATCTTTAAAAAGTATATCATCAATATTTTTAGAGCTATCATCTCTAATTTTTATGGCATCAACTAATGTATTTAATGTTGATGTTAAATGGTGAATTACTTTTTCAAATTTTTCAAATATTAAATTTTTCTCATCATCAGATTCAGACATATTATAAAAATGAAGCAACGAGTTAAGGTTACTTACAGGTGCGCGTAAATTATGAGATGTAATATGAGCAAAACTCGCTAACTGACTATTTTGATCTGTTAATTTTTCTGTAAGAATTTCAAGATTATTTTTTGCATCAATAATTATTTTTTGATTTTCAATACTAGCGCTAATATCAGTAGCAACACCAATAAAACCGGTAATTTTACCTTTTTTATTTTTAAGTGCCGTAACAATTTGTTGTACAGGAAATTTTGATCCGTCTTTTCTAACATAAGTCCATTCTCTAGACTCAGATCCTCCTTGTATTGCATTTTCTACAAAAGCATTAAACCCTCTAATATGTTTACCATAAAATTGAGATAACTCCCTACCTCGTTTAATTATTTCATCATTTAAAAGAAGTATTTGTGGAGTTTGTAGCCCAATCATTTCCTCTGCTGAATATTGTAGCATGTTTTCTGCTCCTTGATTAAAATGAGTAATTAAACCATTTTTATCTGTTCCTATAATTGAAATAGGTCCTGAGTTTAATATTGCTTTTAACTCTTCATTAACCTCATTTAATGCATTTTGTGCTTTTTTAATTTCATCAATATCCTGAAATATTCCATAAAGTCTTAGACATTTATCCTTATCAAATTCAGATTGACCAATAACACGAATCCACACAGCATTTTCTTTTGCTGTAACTAATTCTAATTCTATATCAAAAGATTCTCCATTTTCAATAGCATTAATAACAGCACTTTGTATTTTATTTCTACTCTCCCCTTCTTTATAAAAATTTATTGCTGTTTCTAAAATTGGTTTAAAATCTTTAGAAACTTCATGTATTTCGCGTGTTACTTTACTCCAAATAACTTCCCCTGAAATTAAATTTAATTCCCAAGTTCCAATACGGGCAATTTCATTTGTTTTATCTAATATTTTTTCAATTCTAAGCTTTTCTTGATCTTTCTCTTTAATATTTGTTATATCGGCAGTATACATTAATAATCCTCCAATATTTCCTTCAGAAATGTACCAAGGACGAACATCCCAAGTTATCCATTGAATAGTTCCATCTTCTCTTTCAAATGGAGCTTCATCGCATTTATTAATTGCTCCATTTAAACATTCTCTATGATGCTGTTTCCAATCATCACCTATTTCTGGGAAAATATCATAATGAGATTGCCCTATAATTTCCCTATCGTTTAACTTATAATCATCTCTCCAGCGTTGTGAAGCCGCTATGTACTTCATTTCCTTATCAAACATAGCAATTGCATTTGGAGCTTGTTCTATAAATATTTTTCCAAGTTTTGCTCCTTTTGCTATTTCGTCTTTTAGCAATTCTAGTTCATTTAAGTTATTGCTAATATTTTTTTGAGAAAGCTTTAATTCATTATTCCTTTTTTCAAGATCTTCGTTTTTATTAAATAGTTCTCGATAAAATGGTAAAATGATAAAAATATACTCTAGAATTAAAATTAGCCCAGCAAAAAAAGCTAGGAAATATATTATTTTTTTAAAATTTTGAAGTTTGTTTTCTGCGTTTTTTTGATATTCATAAACAATGGCGTCCATTATTGTTAAAAAGGATAAATCCGCCGCTTCAAGAGATTTTGTATCCTGTATGCTTGTATTCGACTCTATGTTATTTAAAATACCTCTACTATATTTTAAAATCTCGTTTTGGTAAGGTTTTATTACTTGAAATAAAGAATCGACAGTTTTAATACCATTTTTTTTATTTTTTAAGATTAAATAATTAGTAGCATTTTCCCATTCTTTTGTAAGTGAATTTAAAGTATCTCTTGTATGTAAAATTACACTTGAATCATTGGTTTTTTCGGTATTAAGAATATATGTGTGCCTTATTATTCTTTCGACTAACATACGTTGTTTACCTGAAAGGTTTATAAACTCAGCGTCTGATTTTTGTGAATTAATACTGCTCTGTACAAATAAGAGTATTAAGACTATTATTAAAATAATAGTTCCAAAAAATATTAAATATCTATTTTTTATTGATTGATTTTTTTTATTCATTTTGAACAAATTGTTAGTTTGTTTTTTAAGTTAAAAATTAGCCTTTAAAACTATTATTTTTTTAAAACTATTTAAAAAAATTAAAAAAACATTGTAACGTTTATTTTTAGCAATTTAACGTATTCTTTTTATTAATTCAGAATTCGGCAAATGTACATTATTTCACAATTTAAAAAAAATGAATTAATGTAAGTATGAAGTATAAAATATTGCTAAATATTTTTATAAAACAGAATTTTTATAAAAAATATGAAAAAATAAATAATAATGATTGACTATATTATAATTGAACTAAACGCATTCCAAACTCATTTACCTTTTCCCAGTTTGTATACTCTATTTTAGTGTTTTTATCTGTTGGTCCTTTGGTTATCCACATTATTAATTGAATCATTAACCTATCAAAAAAACCATATTTTTTATAATCTAACATTCCAGCAAATACCTCTACTATTTGAGGTTTCCAGTCAATGGTTTTAAAGAATTTTATTACATATGGATTGGTGTCGGCTTGTGCTTTTTCGGGTTTTCGAGCTACTAAATTCACCGAGAAAAAAGCAGTTTTTTTAGTATCTAATATTATTTTATTTGAATTTATAAACTCAATAATTTTTTTATGATGTAAACCATATCTAATACTAGAACCTATAATTATTTTACTAAAACTTTGTATATCTTCCTTAAAATTTTCAATTGAAAAAAGTTCTATTTGTATTCCTTTCTTATTAAAAACTGAAACTATAGCATTGCAAATTTTTAAAGTTTGACCATCAGTAGTTGAGTATATAATTCCTATTCTGTCCTTCATGCTTTAAATATTACAATTATAAAGATACCCAATTAACAACTTTGTTGTTATGATAATTGTCAATAAAAAAAGCTTGTTCAAATTGAACAAGCTTTGTACTTTAAAAAGAATTTATTTTATACTTAAATAACTTTTACGTTAACTGCATTTAAACCTTTTTTTCCTTCTTTTAGTTCAAACTCAACTGTGTCACCTTCTCTGATTTCATCAATCAGTCCTGAAATGTGCACGAAATAGTCTGTGCTTGAACCTTCTTCTGTAATAAATCCAAAACCTTTAGATTCGTTAAAAAATTTTACTGTACCTGTTTTCATTGTTAAATAATAAATTAAAGTACTAAGTTACTATTATTTCGTTATATGATAAGTTTTTTTTAAATATTTTACAATTAGTTAATTAAAAAAACTAATCTAATTTATCTGTCAATTTTTTAAATACAGTTTTAGGGTTTTCGTTTTTATACAAAATTTTATAAACTGCATTAATAATTGGAGTAAAAGCTCCATTCTTTTCATTAATTTCATAAGCACTTTTTACAGCATAATATCCTTCTGCAATCATACTCATTTCCATCATAGCACTTTTTACTGTGTAACCTTTACCAATCATATTACCAAACATTCTATTTCTACTAAATGTAGAATATCCTGTTACTAATAAATCGCCCAAATAAGCAGAATTATTAATGTTTCGTTTCATTTTATGAACCTTTTTAATAAAACGTTTCATTTCTCTAATTGAGTTGGACATTAAAACAGATTGAAAATTATCTCCATATCCCAAACCATGTGCTATTCCAGCAGCAATTGCATATATATTTTTAAGCATTGCCGCATATTCGGTACCAATAATATCATCAGAAATTTTTGTTTTTATATAATTACTCGAAAGGTAATTACTTAAAAGTGTTGCTTTTTCTTGATCAATACAAGCAATAGTTAAATAGGATAAACGTTCCATGGCAACTTCTTCAGCATGACAAGGACCTGTTATAACTCCAATATTTTCTAAAGGAACACCTAGTTTTTGGTTAAAATGCTCACCAACTATTAAACCGCTTTCTGGAATAATTCCTTTAATGGCTGAAAAAACTATTTTTGAGGATAAACTTTGTTCTATTTTGTCAAATTCGGCTTTTACAAATGCCGATGGAATTGCAAAAATTAAAATATCTGCATAATCAACCATTTTATTTATATCGCTCGATAAAAACAATTGGTTAACATTAAAAGTAGCTGAACTAATGTAATTAGGATTGTGTTCGTTTTCAATAATATATTCTACAACATTCTGATTTCTAACATACCAACCAACTTGCTCCAAATTTTCGCACAACATTTTAACAATTGCAGTTGCCCAACTTCCGCTTCCAAATACGGCAATTTTAGGGTTTTTACTCATTTTTTAAGGTTTAGTTTGGTCAAAAGTAAATAAATTGAAACAATTGAATACTTAAAATTCTGTTATTATATTCTCAATACTTTCTAAATAAGAATTACCAAACATATTTAAATGAACCATAAGTGGATACAAATGATAAAAATTATTACGAAGATTAAAACAAGGTTCTAATGGATATATTTCGTGATATTTCTTATAAAATTCTTCTGTAAAACCACCAAATAATTGAGTCATTGCAATATCCACTTCTCTATGACCATAATAAACCGCCGGATCAATCAATACGGCGTTTTCATTTTTTGAACATATATAATTTCCATGCCATAAATCGCCATGAACAGCAGCAGGTTTTTCAATAGGAAATATTTCAGGAATTTTTGCGTACAAACCATCAAACTGTTTTACATGTTTCAATTTAAGTTTGTTTGAATCAAAAGCTAATTTAACTTGAGGCCTTAATCTGTTTTCAATAAAAAAATCAGAAAAACTGTCGTAAAAACAATTGTTTTGTGGTAATTGACCCATAAAATTAGAATATTCTAGTCCAAACTTATCATTTTTTTGTTTATGTAAATTAACAAGTTGAACGGCAAAATTCTCCCAAAATTTATTTGTTTCTTTTCCATTATCAATCCACTCTAACACTAAATAAATAGAATCTTCAAAAGTGCCTTCAATAATAATATTTGGAGTTAAAGCGCTTTTACTTTCTAAAAATTGAAGACCTAAAACTTCTTCTTTAAATCCATTTGTAAAAACAGTTGTATTATTAGTTTTAACAAAATAAGTTAGATTTTTTGTTGAAACTTTAAACGTATTATTAATTGAACCTCCACCAATTGATTGCCAATTATAGTTACATTTGGTTTTTAATTGTTTGTCTAAACAACTTTCGATATAATCTCTAAATTTTGAATCCATATTGCATAATTAATGGGTAAAATTAATACTAATAGCTTTAATTTTTTACATTTATACATTATTTTATAAAATCCAATTTGAGCGCACTTAAACGTTTTTTTAAAGACACTATTATTTATGGTATTGCTGCGGTCTTACCGAGAGTAATTAATTTTCTGTTAGTTAAAGTTCATACAGATGCTTTGCCAAAAAGTAATTATGCTGAAAATGCAAACTTTTATATTTGGGCTGCACTATTTTCGGTTCTCTTAACTTTTGGTTTCGAAACTGCTTTTTTTAGATTTTATAAGGATGAAAAACAAAAAGATGCTTTAGTTTCTACATCATTTATAAGTTTATGTATTTCAGCAATAATATTTGTAATTGCAATTTTTACCTTCGCCGACTTTTTTATTGAATTTTTCGATTTTAAAACCAATCCTTTACAATTAAAGTTATTTATTGGAATAATGGCAATTGATACCTTGGCGGTTATACCATTTGCTTTTTTAAGAGCGTCTAACAAACCTATAAAGTATGCAACAATTAAATTAATTAATGTTGCAATAATTGTAACAATTAACCTAATATTTTTAAAATTTATTCCCCAATTTTTATCTGAAGGAAAAGAGGTTCCGTCCATTTTAAAAAACCTATTTGAAAACACTTATATTGTTAATTTTATTTTTATAGCTAACATAATTGGAAGTATTGTGTCACTGTTAATTTTATTACCAATTTTGTTTAGATTTAAGTGGAGTTTTGATACTTCAATTCTTAAAAAAATGATAAATTATAGCTGGCCTATTGCAGTAGCAGGCGTTGCATACGTTATTAACGAAAACCTTGATAAAATATTAATTGGACGATTGTTAGACAAGAATGCAATGGGAGTTTATGCGGCTTGTTATAAACTTGCTATTTTTATGAACTTATACATTATGGCTTTTAGATTAGGAGCCGAACCATTCTTTTTTAACCACTCAACAAATAAAAATGCAAAAGAAACATACGCTACAATTCTAAACTATTTTATAATTATTGGCGCCTTAGTTTTTGTTGGAATTGTAGTTTTTATCGACATTTTAAAAGTTCCATTTATTAATAAAAATTACTGGGATGCCATAATTATTGTTCCTGTAGTGCTATTAGCTAACTTATTTTTGGGAATTTATCATAACCTTGCAATCTGGTATAAATTAACAGACAAAACTAGATTTGCAATGTATTTCTCCATTATTGGAGCAATAATAACCATTATTTTTAACATTGTTTTTATCCCAAAAATTGGATTTATGGCTTCAGCTTGGGCAACACTATTTGCTTATGGAATTATGATGTTGTTGTCTTATTTTATTGGAAAAAAACACTATCCTGTTCCATATAATATTAAAAGATCTGGAAGTTATTTAATAGTTTCGATAATTATATCCTATATTTCTTTTAATTTTTTTAGAGAAAATTATTGGGTTTCATTTGGATTGTTATTGTTATTTTTTGCCCTTATTTTTTACAATGAGAAAAAAGAAATTTTGAAAATTTTAAAAAGGAATTAGATAATATGATTGTAGAAAAATTTAATAAAATTTCATATTTATTAGAAGTTACATATAGCGATAATGTATCAGCAAAAGAAATTATTGATTATATAAAAGCTACCAAAGAGAATAATGAATATCCAAGAATTTTAAAAATTATTTCAGATGCTAAAAAGGCAACATTTAATTTTTCAATTGAAGAACTTGAACAAATTGTTAAAGAAAATTACAAATCTTTAGAAAAATACAATAAAATAATTGACGCAATTATAGTTGATAATCCTAAAAATACCGTTTTAACCGTTTTATATAAACGTTTTTTTAATACCGAAAAATATAAATTTGAAATTTTTGCAACTAAAGAAGCTGCTTTAAAATGGTTAAGTTTATGGTAAACATTAAAAATTTATAATAGCTCCTAAACAAATACTTTATAAATTAATTGAATAAATAATAAAAAATGCAAATACAAATCATTAACAAATCGAAACACGAATTACCAAACTACGAAACTATTGCTTCTGCAGGAATGGATTTACGTGCAAACATAGATAAAGCTATAACCTTAAAACCATTAGAAAGAGCTATTGTAAAAACAGGTCTTTTTATCGCTTTACCAGTAGGTTCAGAAGCGCAAGTTCGTCCTCGTAGTGGATTGGCAGCAAAAAAAGGTATTACTGTTTTAAATGCTCCTGGAACTGTTGATGCAGATTATAGAGGTGAAATTGGAGTAATTTTAGTTAACCTTTCTAATGAAGATTTTGTAATAAATGATGGTGAACGTATTGCGCAATTAGTAATTGCAAAACACGAACGTGCCCAGTGGGATGTTGTTAATGTTTTAAGTGAAACTGAACGGGGCACTGGTGGATTTGGGAGTACCGGAGTTTAGAAATTTATATAGCTTAACATAAATAAATAACTGAAAAATAATGATAAATATTGATGTAAAAACCTTGTTTATTTTCTCTGCAGCAGCAAATATATTTATCATTTCATTATTTGCTACTTATATTAAGGTATATAAAATGAAAAATCCAATTATTAATATTTTTGTTTTATCAAGAGTATTAGGTATTGTATTTTTAATAATGCTCTCATTACGAAACAGTTTGCCAAGTCATTTAAATATTATTATTAATAGTACAGTTTATCTTTTTCTTGTGTATTACGAACTTTATTGTATTTCTTTTATTGAACGAGAGTTTAATTTTAAGCACTTTAAGCGCTACCTATTAATACCATTTATTTTATCTATTATATCTTATTTTTTTATTACCATTTCCGAGAGCAACAGAATTGCTATTATGTCGCTAAATGTAGCTACAATGTATGGATTATCTAGTTATTTACTATTAACAGAAAAGGGGAAAACTAAAATACAATACTTAACAGGGTACATATTTGCAATAATTTCTTTACTAATTTTAACACGTAGTTATGGAGCTCTTAGCATTAAGGAAGTTAATATGTATTCAATGAATTATCTTATGGTAATTCCGGTTATTTTTTACTTAGTGCTAAACTTAATTTTTCCATTGCTTTTAATTTTTATTCTGAAAGAAAAAGACAATATAAAATTAAATGAATTGGTAAAAAGTAAAGATAAATTTTTTTCACTTATTGCACATGATTTAAGGGGTCCACTTGGAGGTCTTCAGCAGATTGGAGAGCTACTTTGGTTAAATAATATTAATGATGAAGTAAGAGAAAAACTAACCAAAACTCTATATCAAAATAGTAAAAATACCTTTAACCTTTTAGATAACTTATTAAAATGGTCAAATGCTAACACTGGATTGATTATTTCTAAACCTAATAACCTAAATATTCAGGAAATTATAGCTAATAATATTCGTCTTTTTAAATCCCAAACTAAATTAAAAAACCTTACGTTAAATTGTAATTTTAAAGACAATTTGTTTGTTTATGTAGATTCTGATATGATAGATACAGTTATTAGAAATCTTATTTCAAATGCTATAAAATTTACGCCTAATAATGGGAAAATTGAAATTGCTTTAGATAACGTTGATAAAATTAATAATATATGTACAATTGTTATTAACGATAATGGAATTGGCTTAAATAAACGTTCTCAGTTAAAAGTTTTCGAATTGGATTCTACAATATCTACTTTAGGAACCAATAAAGAAAAAGGAACTGGTTTAGGATTAAAACTTTGTAAAGAATTTCTATTATTAAACAAAGGCGATATTTGGATTGAAAGTAAAGTAAATAGCGGAACTAGTGTTTATATTTCATTGCCTTTAGGAGTTAATAAAACAGCAAATTAATTATATTTTATTACTTATTTTTATATATACCTGTTGATTAATTTCTAACCTTTTTATACTTTCAAAAAAAATTATTTCATCATTTAACATTGCTTCAATTAGATAGTAACTACCATTAAAATAAGAAGTAATAACTGTTACTTTTTTATCTGATTTTTCAACAATTTTAATTTCATTTGGATAAAAAAGTGTTTTATTTTTTACACCAGATATTTTAGATGAAATAGTATTAATTTCATTAAAAAAAGAAGCTATATATGCATTTTTTGGATGATTATAAATTTCTTCAGGAGTTCCTTTTGCTTCAATTTTAGCATCTTTTAATACAATAATTTCATTTGCAAAAGAAAGTGCATCTTTAGTATCATGTGTAGCTACTAAACACAAAATATTTTTTGTTTTTAAATATTTAAAAAGACTTCTACGAAGTTTATTTTTCCTAAAATTATCGATATGACTAAATGGCTCGTCCAATAACAAAACTTCAGGTTCTTTAGCTAAAACTTTTGCAATAGCAACGCGTTGTTTTTGACCTCCACTTAAGTTTATAACTTTTGTTTTTAAAAAGTCAGTCATATCTACAACTTCTAATAGTTCGGCAATTCTACTTTTTCTATTTTTATCTAAATATGAAAGATTTTTCCCTACATTCTCCTCTACAGTTATATAAGGCATTAAATCGAAATCTTGAGGAAGATACTTCATAAATATTTCGCCTGGAATTAGATTAAACCTAGGTCCACGAAGTTTTTCATTATCCCAAAAAACTGTTCCTTCTTCAATATGCAATAAGCCATAAATAATTTCCAGAAGTGTACTTTTTCCACAACCACTTTCACCTACAATAGCAATATAATCACCTTTATTTGCAGTAAAGGAAATATTATTTAATACTGGTTTTTTGGTATAACCAAACGATATGTTTTCAACTTTTAACATTTAAACAGCTTATTCAAAACCTATATGTAACAATGCATCACCTTGAATTACAACTGGAGAATGATTTGAGTTTAATATGTATCCTTGTTGTGGATTTTTAAATATTTTTTCATATTCGCCATAAGGATCGGAAATACTTCCTAATCTTACTCCCTTTTCAACTTTTTGACCTGCACTAATGTAAGATCTATACATTCCAGAATGATTTGCTCTTATCCATTTTGAACTTTTAATAATAACTGGAGGATTCTCTGGATTAGGGTTTGATATTTTTGAAGAAAAATCACGAAAACCTAAATGGTGCATTACATTAATTGCACCTTGAATACCAACTTTTGTAACAACTTTATCAAAATTTAAGGATTTTCCACCTTCAAAAAGAAGTACTTTTTTACCTAATTTTACCATAGAATTTCTAAAAGTTTTCTCTTGACTTTTACTAAATACAATAAAAGGCGCTCCAAATATCTCGGCCAATTTTAAGGTTTCTTCATCTTTACCATTTATTCTTACTTGAGAATAATTAAAACGTTGAGCACCACCCGTATGATAGTCAATACAAAAATCTACTTTAGGAATTACTTTTGTCATTAAATGATAAGCAAATTTACTTGCAGAAGATCCGGTATTTGAACCTGGAAACATTCTATTTAAATCTCTACCATCTGGAAATTCTCTTGTTTGATTTAAAAATCCAAAAACATTTAATAAAGGAATACAAATAATGGTTCCTTTTTCTGGTTTATGATAACCCGAAGCAATAATTTGACGCACTATTTCAATACCATTAGTTTCATCACCGTGAATACCACCAATAAGCAATAAACAAGGGCCAGGAACTTTTCCTCGAGAAACAATAATTGGAATATCAACTTTTGAACGTGTAGTTAAACGTGCAATATCCATATTAATTGTTACAGACTCTCCTAATCCAACTTTTTGATTTAGAATTCTAAACTCACTCGGCATGACGTTCAATATAATGAATTATTTTTCCAGCAATATCAACACCTGTAGCCGATTCAATTCCTTCCAATCCAGGAGATGAATTTACTTCTAAAATAAGTGGCCCACGTTCAGATTGTAATAAATCTACCCCAGCAACACCTAAACCCATAACGCGCGCAGCTTTTAAAGCTGCATTTTCCTCATCAATAGATAATTTAATTATTTCAGCCGAACCTCCACGATGCAAGTTTGAACGGAATTCACCGTCTTTTCCTTGTCTTTTCATTGCTCCAACTACAACACCATCTACTACAAAAACTCTAATATCTGCACCTTTTGCTTCTTTTACAAACTCTTGGGCAATTACTCTTGCTTTTAAACCATTAAAAGCCTCTAATACTGAAGTTGCTGCCGTTTTAGTTTCAGCTAAAACAACTCCTAATCCTTGAGTTCCTTCCAATAATTTAATAACCAAAGGTGTACCTCCAACATCGTTTATTACATCTTCCACATTTTTTGAATAGTTTGTAAAAACAGTTTTAGGAAGTCCCAAACCTGCCCTAGACAGTACTTGTAAACTTCTTAATTTATCGCGCGAACGCATTAACGCTTGAGATTCAACAGCTGTAAAAACTTTCATCATTTCGAACTGGCGAACAACCGCAGTTCCAAAAAAAGTTACAGAAGCACCAATTCTTGGAATTACGGCATCTACATCTTTTAAAAGCTCATGTTTATATCTTATAGCTGGCTTTTTCTTTTCAATTATAATATCACATTTGGTATGATCTACAATTAACATTTCATGATTTCTCTTTTTACCAGCTTCTATTAATCTTTTTGTAGAATATAAGTTTGGATTTCTTGATAAAACAACAATTTTCATTTTAATCGTTTTTTTTGTTTAATTTTTTAAATGATAGATTTTTCTTTGCGGTATCTATTATAAATTTTTTAGATAAAAATTTTCTTCCTAAAAGAACAGGGTAGGTCATTGATCCACGCTCTGTTAATGACAATTCAATTGGATGAATTTCATTAAAAATAAGAATATCCGTTTTTATTATAAATCTACTTTCTGTAATTCCGTTCGAACTTTTTACGTTTTTTTGAATAAACTCCTTAAATGTAAAGTATTTATCGTGGTATTTGTCATGTTTTGGATCTAAAAATTGACATTTTAATACATTATTAACTATTTCAATATGATGGCAATGAAAACTAGAAGTATAAGCTCCTGTATCTATTTTTATATCAATACCAAATAATTCCAATTTAGGAAAGTCGGCGATATCTGTTCTACCAAGTACTATTTTTATTGGATTCGTTTTCAAAAAATAAAATGTTAATTACCAAAAATATTAAATTGTATTTCAAAATTAAACTAATTATTACTTATAACAGTATAACTGGTATTTAAGCAGTGCTTTTACTGTTTAATAAAAAACAAAACGCCTTAACCAAAAATTAAGACGTTTTGTTTTTTAAGTCTAATCTTAGATACTAAAATGTATGTTCTAAATTATTAAGAATATTATTAAGTTTGGAGCTATTAAATTTTATATCTAATAAATTAATTGCCTTCTCAACAGTACTACAATACTCAACATCTAAAGTTAGATTTTCATCAAACTCAGTTTGCAGTAGGTGCATTAAAGCGGTTATCATAGGTTTATCAACAAGTTGAACAGATCTATGTTTTTTATTAAAAATGTTTTTCTTAATATCAGCAAGCTTTGTTAAATCTTCAATTGTCATTTCCACTTTACAAAACCTTAAATCAACCAATATTTTATCAATAAACTTCCACTCTGGTTTTTGAAGTATATCAAGCACCTGTTCTTTATAAATATCGATACAAAAATCGCCTTCATATCTAACAACTAGTAGGTTTGAATTAATAAAAGATTGATATTTAATAATCATTTCTAATCTTCTTGATTATTAATTGCTCCTTTAATTTTAGTTTCTAATTCATCTGCCAACTCTGGATTGTCTTGTATCAATCCTTTAACAGCATCACGTCCTTGTCCTAATTTTGTTTCGCCATAGCTAAACCAAGACCCACTTTTTTTAACAATTCCAAATTCAACAGCTAAATCTAAAATTTCACCAGTTTTTGAAATTCCTTTTCCGTACATTATGTCAAATTCTGCAACTTGAAAAGGTGGTGCAACTTTATTTTTTACCACTTTAACTTTGGTACTATTACCAATAACTCTATCGCCATCTTTAATTTGAGTTCTCCTTCTAATATCTAAACGAACCGACGCATAAAATTTTAAGGCATTACCACCTGTTGTAGTTTCAGGATTTCCAAACATAACTCCAATTTTTTCACGTAATTGGTTAATAAAGAATACTGTACAGTTAGTTTTATGAATTGTTCCTGTTAATTTACGTAACGCTTGAGACATTAAACGAGCATGTAAACCCATTTTAGAATCTCCCATTTCACCTTCAATTTCACTTTTTGGTGTTAGTGCTGCAACCGAATCCACAACCACAATATCAATAGCTCCAGAGCTAATTAAATTATCTGCAATTTCTAATGCTTGTTCACCGTGATCGGGTTGTGAAATAATTAAATTATCTACATCTACACCTAATTTTTCAGCATAAAAACGATCAAAAGCGTGTTCAGCATCAATAAATGCAGCAATACCTCCTGCTTTTTGAGCTTCGGCAATTGCATGTAAAGTTAAGGTTGTTTTACCCGAAGATTCTGGCCCATAAATTTCAATAACTCTTCCTCTTGGATATCCACCAACACCTAATGCTAAATCTAAGCCTAAGGATCCTGATGAAATTGCATCTATATCTTCTATAACTACATCTCCCATTTTCATTACAGTTCCTTTTCCATAAGCTTTATCTAATTTATCTAAGGTAAGTTGTAACGCTTTTAATTTTGCTGCTTTTTCTTTGTCTTCTGCCATAAGTCTGTATAATTTTTTTAAAAAATGATTGTTGCTAAAATATAAAAAAGTATTGAGTATATTTAGAGATTATTTATTATTTATTAACTGTTTTAAAATGAAAAAATTACTACTCTTAACAATTTTTACTATAATGATTATTAATAAGTTACAATCTCAAAACGATGTTAAATCTGCTTTCTTACTAAAATGGGATAATTCTAAAAATTATTTATTAGAAATGGCAGAATTAATGCCTTATGAAATGTATGATTTTAAACCAACTGAACGTCAAATGAGTTTTCAAGAACAATTGCTTCATATAAGAAGTAATATGGTTTGGTTAAGCGAAAAATATTTTATGAGTGAAGGTGAAAAATCTGATAAAATAAATCCAAATTCTAAAGAAGAAGTAATTCAACATTTAACAGCTTCATTTAATAAGGTTTCAAAATTAATTAAAACCATTTCTTTGGAAGATTTAACCACTGAAGTTGATTTTTTTGCTGGACCAAAAAGTAAACTTCAAATTTTAAATTTATTACAAGATCACGTAACGCATCATCGCGGACAATTAATTGTATATTTGAATTTAAATACTATTGAACCTCCAAAATATAGAGGTTGGTAAAACTATAATTATGAAAAAATCATCGCTTTCAGAAAATATTACCTATAACTCAAATAAAGCTACAATTTCCGTTTTATTTGAAACCGAAACTACCAAAGAAATTAGAATAGTTATGAAAAAAAATCAGGTTATGAAAGAACATAAAACTTCTTTTCCTATAACTGTTGAAATTTTTGAAGGAGCTATTAATTTTGGTGTCGATGGTACAATTCATAAATTAATTAAAGGAGATTTAGTTTCATTAGAAGCTAGTATTCCTCATGATTTAGTGGCTGTTGAAAATAGTATTGTTCGTTTAACATTATCAAAACTAGATTCTGTAGATCGTGTTGTAAAAGTTTCTGAATCCTAAACAAATATTATGGCTGGAGAAACAAATTTAGAAACTCTTATAAAGGGAATGAAACCCATATTAAACACTGGAGATTATGTATTTTGCACAGTTAAAAATTTAGAAAATATAAACCGAAATGATACTGTTTGTGAGTTTAAAGAAATTGAAGGTACAACCATTGTAATTGAACGAAATAAAGCAGATATTTTAAAATTGAAGTATAATTATATAGCTTCTTGGATTACATTAACAATACACTCTTCATTAGATGCCGTAGGCTTAACAGCTTTATTTTCTAATGAATTGGCTAAAAATAATATTAGTTGCAACGTAATTGCTGCTTATTATCACGATCATATTTTTGTTGATAAACATGATGCTCAAAAAGCAGTTGAGGTTTTAAAAAACTTATCTAAAAAAACCGACCTCAACTTATTATAAAATTAAGGTCGGTTATATAAAATTCTAAAAAACTACTTATGGATTTGTAGACCACAATGAAGCATTTGCCAGCATTGCTCTTCTTGGTAATTTTAATCCAGCTACAATTAATTCAGCAAAATCTTCAGGCTGTAAAACTTTTTCAGGATTTCCATCGGTAATTCCTAAATCCAAAGTCATATCCGTAGCAATTGTACTTGGTGTTAATGTAGTAACTCTAACATTATTTTTACGTACTTCTTTCATTAAAGATTCAGAAAAACCAATAACTGCAAATTTTGAAGCTGAATAAGCAGTTAGATTTGCATTTCCGTTTAATCCTGCAGTTGATGATACATTAATAATATCTCCTTGATTATTCTCTAAAATATATGGTAAAACTTCTTTAGTAACATAATACATTCCTAAAACATTTACCTGAATCATACTTTCAAAAACACTCACTTCCATTTCGCCAAAAGGTCCAAAAGCAGCAATACCCGCATTGTTTATTAAAATATCTACACCTCCTAAATTAGAAATAATGTTTTTAATTCCTGTTTTTACTTCTTCGTAATTTCCAACATCAAAAACTTCGTAAACAGCATTTACTCCCAAAGCTTTTATTTCTTCAGTAGTTTCTTTTAACTTTTCTTCATTTCTTCCGGTAATGGCAACATCAATTCCTTCTTTTGCAAACGCCAATGCTGTTGCTCTACCTAAACCTCTACTTCCACCTGTTATAATTGCCTTTTTATTTTTTAATTCCATTTTTTATATAATTTTTTTCAATATTATTTCTAACGAATTTCAATACCCAAAGTTGCAATTTTATTACTTCAATTTTTAGTTTGAATATTAATCTTCCAAAATTATTCATTCTATTTAAATTTACTATTGACCTATTTCAATTAATTTTAATGAAAGCTGCATAAACATCAAATGCTCGGATGTATTTTCATAAAGCTTGTTTTCTGTACAAATAAAAGTTCAAAGTCACCAATACTAAATACCCTATTGCTAAAATTAAAGGTTTAGATTCTATTGGTAATATTTCGGCAGGAACATCAAGATGCAAATGCACATATATTGCAACAAACATCATTACGGAAACTGTTAAAATGTTGTCAACTTGAACTTAAATTAATTACAAACCTAATAATGTTAAATGCTTTATTTTATGATAGTTAAAAGCGGCCGAAATACATTTTTTTAATTCTTTTTTCGGAATTTCTTCATTTAAATCGAAAATGATGGCTCTATTTCCTTCAAATTTAAGTTTGTTTTTAAAAACCGTTTTAAAAGTAGGAACCAACTTACTTGTACATTTAAAATACATAGCATATTGAGTTGGTGTTTTCTTTTTCCAATCAATTCTAATTGTACTTCCCTTTTTAACAAGATAACTGAGCTCACCCCATTTTAATGTTTCCTCAATTTCTAATATTTTATTATTTTCTAATGCAGTTTCAATAATTAAATTTCTAAGATATTCTATTTTAGGTTTTATAGTATGAGGATAATTATTAAAAACTAAATCAACCTTTGGGTTTCTATTAATTTTTAACTTATCCATTATAATAACTTATTTACTTGGGCATATTGTAACAAAACAACTGTTTTTGCATCACAAATTTCACCTGTTGCAACCATTTCAATTGCTTTGCTAAAATCTATTTCCAATACTTCTATTTCTTCGGTTTCTTCTTCTAAACCTCCACCATCGCTAATTTTCATATCATTGGAATATTCAGTAATAAAATAATGTATTTTTTCAGTAACTGCACCAGGTGTTGAATACAAAACAAAAACCTGTTTTGGTTCTGCAATTTTATAACCAGTTTCTTCTTCAGCTTCATTTTTTATACAAGTTATTGGATCTTGCTCGTCTAACAAACCTGCACAAACTTCAATCATCATTCCATCATCATTTCCATTTAAGTAACTTGGTAATCTAAATTGTTTTGTCAGTACTACTTTTTTTTCTTTTGAATTGTATAACAAAATACAAGCTCCATCACCTCTATCGTAACTTTCGCGTATTTGTTCTTGCCAATTTCCATCTTTTGTTTGAAAATCAAACGTTACTTTATCTAATTTATACCAATCGTTAGAAAGGTTTTTAGTATTCTTTATTTTAACTTTTGGGTTACTCATTTATGTTGAAATTTATCATTGCAATATGCGGAATTCCATCTTCTAAATACTCCTCGCCTATTTGCTTAAAATTGTGTTTTTCGTAGAATTTTTTTAAATATTTTTGAGCTGATATTTTTATTTTTTTTTCTTTTAAAATTTCATTTACAGCCTTTATTGAAGCTTTAAAAATTATATGACCATAACCGTTAATTCTTTCTTTTTTTGCAACAACTACCCTACCTATACTAGCATTTTTAAAATAATCACCCGATTTAAAAATACGTGTATAAGCAACTAATTTTTCTTTTTTAAAACCTAAAACATGTATTGCTTTTTGATCTTTAAAATCAATATCTTGATACACACAATCTTGCTCTACAACAAAAACTTCACTTCGTAATTGTAATAATTGATAAAGCTCTTCTTTTGTTAATTGAGAAAAGGTTTTGGTAAAAATTTGTAACATTTATTAATCTTGTTTTATCAATTCTTTTAAATCATCTCTGTTTATTTCTGGTTGTAAATTTGAGTGATTGATATGAAATTTTTCTAATAATATTTTTTCAACTTTTTCGCAAACTAAATCAAATTGAGATAATTTAATATCTTTATTAAATTGCAAATGAGCTTCAAAATGACAATCGTGATCGTTTAATTGCCATATATGTACATGGTGTATATTTTTAATTTCTTCTACTTTTAAAACTTCACAAACAACTTCATCTATATTTATATGTTTTGGTGCAAAAAGCATTAATACTTTTGTAGAATCAATTAAAATACTCCAACTCATATAAATTAAATAAACAGAAATTACTAGCGTTAAAATTGCATCAACCCAATAAATTTGATAGTATTTCATTAATAAACCACCAATTAAAACAGCTACAGAGGTAAGCATATCGGCTAATAAATGTAAATAAGCCGATTTCATATTTAAATTATGGTTGGCATCTTTTTTTAATAAAATTACACTAAAACCATTTGCTAAAATTCCTAAAATTGCCATCCAAATTACTAAATTACTATTAATAGTTTGTGGATTACTAAAGCGTTTAATAGCTTCAATTCCTAAAAATATAGCAACTACTATTAAAGAAGCTGCATTTATAAATGCAGCAATAATTTCAGCACGTTTGTAACCAAAAGTATATTGTTTTGTTTGCTTTTTACTATTTGTTAAAATATTAGCTATATAACTAATTATTAATGAAATAACATCAGAAAAATTGTGAACAGCATCAGAAATTAAAGCTAAACTTCCAGATAAAAATCCACCAATTATTTGTGCAATGGTAATTACAATATTTAATATTATTGATATTAATAAGTTTTTACCTGATAATGTTGGATGATGATGGGTATGATTATGATTTTTTGACATTTATTAATTGTAAGTCTTTACTAAATTAAAAAAACTGCAACACTAAATTAAGCATTGCAGTTTTTATATATAATAATTTATGTTATTATTTTTTTAAAATTAACAACATTTGGTTGGTATTTTATCTATACGTGTTTTATGACGTCCACCTTCAAATTCGGTATTTAAAAATATATCTACAAAACCTAAAGCTTGCTGTAAAGAAACAAAACGTGCTGGAATAGTTAATATATTGGCATCATTATGTAATCTAATTAATTCAACAATTTCGTTATTCCAAACCAATCCGGCTCTAATACCTTGATGTTTATTAGCCGTCATTTGAGCTCCATTACCACTTCCACATAATATAATACCATATTTAGCTTCACCACTTTCAACAGCGTCTGCAACTGGATGAATAGCATCGGAATAATCCATACTTTCATTTGTATCGGTTCCAAAGTTTAAAACTTTAATACCTTTGCTTTCTAAATGTTTAATTATTTCGAATTTGTACTCTGTTCCTGCGTGATCATTACCAATTGCAATTACCATAATTTTTATTTTGTTAATAAGTTTGGTTGCAAAAATACAAATTCACGGTTATTAACAGTAAAAAAAGTAATTGTTAATAGAAATTTTTAAAGAATTGATTTACAATAAATTTACATTTTATTAAGATTGTGGATAAGTTTATATCTAAAAAAGAAAACTATTTTTTTAAAATTCAAAAGAAAAGCTTAATGCAAAAACAGCTATCAATTATCCAAATTTATTTATTGATATTTTAACTTAAGTTTTGAACAACTATTTTAATGGTTATTAACATTTATAAACAGTAATTTTATACAATAAATTAGGTAATTAACACTATTAACAAACTGTTGATAACCTATATAATTTTATTGATTTTTAAGCTATTATAAAATAACAACTTGTTAGTACATTTTAATAACTGAATAATCAAAATTTATTGTCAAGTTTTTATGCCTCATATTAACACACTATAATAACAAAAAATATTTTTTAAAATTTTTAAAATTCTTTTTATAATATATATATATGTTGATAACTATAAATTATTTTAAAAACTAACTTTGAATAACAGAATACTATTATAATTTAATAGTAAGTTTAAAGGTACTTGATGGTAACGAAACAGTTTCTATACTATCTTCAGAAGTAAAAGAATTATTAATACTCTTTACAGTGAAAAAAATTCCTATAAAGAATATAATAAGAAATAAGATAATAATTTTATATAATCGTTTCATTAATAAGTTGTTCTATACCTATAAAGACGTATTAATTTAGTATTTGTTACATTTTTTTTAAGAAAATTTTAACTTTTTAAATAATATAAAAAAAACGCCTTCTTAAATTTATAAAGAAATTAATATGAAGACGTAAATTTTAAATTGATTAATTAGTAACTTTTATGGTAACTTCATCAAATTGATTTTGGCAAACTCTAACTTCATCTGTACCCTTACACTTACAAGAATAATTTGGTTGAGCTTTTAAAGTAAAGGTTCCTTTCTTAGTTTCTTTTTTAACTTTAACCTTTACACTTTTCTTTTTTTCATCTTTTAGCGTAATTGCTGCTTTTAATGTTCCACCAACTGTCCAAGTTGTACTTGCAAATTTACAATCACTAGTTGATTGTTTACATCCCGAATTTCTTACTAATAGAACATCTAATGTATACGTTTTCGTTTTTCCATCTTTAATAGATTCAACCCCACTAATTGTGCAAACACTAGAACATTTACATCTACAGTTTTCCGATAGTTGTTTTATAGGACTTCTTTTTTTAGTAATTTCCATAATATTTATTTTAATAGTTAGTATTAGTTGTTTAAAAATACAAAAAAGTTAGGTAATTTGTACTTTTATTTATAATACAAGTATTTATAAATCAGTAAAATAAGTGGAAAAACAACTTATATTTAAGTATTCTAGAAAAGAAAAATTAGTGTAAATACCGATATTAAAAAATAGTTATTTAGGAATAATAAATTGCAATGCTCTTGGTACAATAGCAACTGAAAAACTATCAGCCTCAAGCAATTCACCATCAGCCTGCATATATATATTTTCGTTATTTTTTATAGTTACTTTTAAAGTTGAAGTTTTATAAGTATCAATTATTGGTAACTCTGTAACAGTTCCATTAAATATTTTTGAAATATGTTTTAGTACAGTTATTAAGGATACTTTTTTAATATAAGAGATATCAAATAAACCATCATTAGTTTTCACATTTTCAGTTAATTGCATTCCACCTCCAGAATATTTTCCAATTCCAATAAGTAACATTAAACTTTTTCCTGAAATAGAGGTTTTATTAAATTTTATATCTAAATATTTTCGTTTAAAACCCACTAAACTTATTAAAGCTCCAGTTAAATATGCTAAAAATCCTAAGTATTTATATTTATGAACTTTGTTAACAACATGCCCATCAAAACCAATTCCAGCTAAATTATTAAAGTAGTATTCTTTGTTTGAATTTTGTAACATAATCTTTCCAATATCCTGAAAATAGGTATGTTCATCTTTTATAATTTTAATAGCTTTTTTATAATTTATTGGAATATTATAAGTTTTTATCCAATCGTTTCCGGTTCCAATAGGAATCATTCCAACTTTTATTTCTAAAATATTGGAAGGATTTAAACTTAAAATTCCGTTTACAATATTATGTAAGGTTCCATCTCCACCAACGCAAATAAAATTTTTAAAACCTTGATTAATAGCTTCTTGAACTAATTTTATTGCATGTTTTTGATATTTTGTAAATGAAAATTCAAATTCAAAATTTTGAAATAATAATTCATTATAAATTAACGGCCATTTCTTTTTAGAACTTCCATTTCCTGAAGTTGGATTAACAATTACATACCATTTATTCGTCATAAAAAATCATAAATTTTTAAGCAAAATACGAATACATATTTATATAAGCTTTTATTAACATAATCAAGATTAAATATTTGTACTTTTGAGTAGAAATAAAAAATAAATTTAATGTCGAAAAAGAAAAAATTATACAAGAAGAATGGCAATGTTGTTAAGGATTTAACTAGAAAGTTATTACAAATTTTAAATAAATTTTCTGATCAAGGATTTAATTATCGTCAATTAGCTGCAAAATTAGATATTTCAGATGCTAACGGTAGAAATCAAATAATTCAAAAATTAGAAGAATTAAAAGGTCAACAAAAAGTTGAAGAAATAGAAAGAGGAAAGTTTAAAATTGTACCAAAAGATAAATATTACACAGGTGTTTTAGATGCTACTACAAATGGAAATGCCTACTTTATTTGTGATGAATTAGATAAGGATATCTATATTCCATCGCGTAATTTAAACAGAGCTTTAGATAAAGATACCGTTAAAATTTACCTTTACAATAGAAGAAATAGTAGTAAGCAAGAAGGTGATGTTGTTGAAATTATAAAACGCGCAAAAACCGAGTTTGTTGGTGTTTTACAACTTAATAAAAACTTTGGTTTTTTGGTTGCTGATGATGCCAAAATGTACGCAGATTTATTTATTCCAAAAGATAAATTAAAAGGAGCTGAAGATGGTGTAAAAGTATTAGCTAAAATGACCGATTGGCCTGGAAATTCTAAAAATCCATTTGGTGAAGTATTAGAAATTTTAGGAATGCCAGGAGATCACGAAACCGAAATCCATTCCATTCTTTTAGAATATGGTTTACCCTATAAATTTCCAGAAAAAGTAGAAGCAGAAGCAAGTAAACTGTCTTTTGAAATTACTGAAGAAGAAATTTCAAAAAGAAGAGATATGCGTAAAGATTTAACCTTTACCATAGATCCAAAAGATGCAAAAGATTTTGATGATGCGTTATCTTTTGAAGTATTAGAAAATGGTAATTACGAAATTGGAATTCATATTGCTGATGTTTCTCACTATGTTCAAGAAGGAACAATTTTAGAAGATGAGGCTTATGAAAGAGCAACTTCGGTTTATTTGGTAGATAGAGTAGTGCCAATGTTACCAGAAGTTTTATCTAATGGAGTATGTTCTTTACGTCCTAATGAAGAAAAATTAACCTTTTCTGCAGTATTTGAAATAAACGAAAAAGGCCACGTTTTAAATGAATGGTTTGGTAGAACTATAACTTATTCCGATAAACGTTTTGCATACGAAGAAGCACAAGAAATTATTGAAACTAAAGCTAATAAAGTTTCTTCGGAAATTTCAATAACTGGTGAAGCATATGAAGTAAAAGACGAAATTGTTACTGCAATTTTAAAATTAGATCAATTAGCAAAAAAACTTCGAAAGAAACGTTTACAGCAAGGTGCAATAACTTTTGATAGAGTAGAGGTTAAGTTTAATTTAAATGAAAAAGCGGAGCCAATAGGTGTGTTCTTTAAAGAATCTAAAGATGCTAATAAATTAATTGAAGAATTTATGTTATTAGCTAATAGAAAAGTTGCTGAGTTTATTGGCAGAAAAAAAGGAGTTGCTACTAAAAACACCTTTGTGTATCGTGTACATGACGAACCAGATTTAGAAAAACTTGAAAAACTTCAAAATATAGTTAGCAAATTTGGATATACTAATAAAATTGATACTAAAAACAAAAAAACAACTTCAAGTTCTTTAAATCAATTATTAAAAGATGTTCACGGAAAAGGAGAATCAAATATGATTGAAACTTTAGCTGTACGTTCAATGAGTAAAGCAGTATATACAACTCAAAATATAGGACATTATGGTTTGGCATTTGACTATTATAGTCATTTTACATCGCCAATTCGTCGTTATCCTGATGTAATGACACACAGGTTATTACAACATTATTTAGATGGTGGTAAATCTCCAAAAGCAGAAGCATATGAAGAAAAATGTAAGCATTCATCTAATCAAGAATATTTAGCATCAAAAGCTGAACGTGATTCTATAAAATATATGCAAGTGAAATATATGGAGGATCATAAAGATCAGGAATTTGAAGGTGTTATTTCTGGAGTTACCGAATGGGGAATTTATGTTGAAATTATTGAAAACAAATGTGAAGGGATGGTGCGTATTCGCGAAATTAAAGACGATTATTATTTGTATGATGATAAACAATATGCTTTGGTTGGACAATCTACTAATAACTTATATCAACTTGGAGATCACGTAATTATTAAAGTTAAGCATACAGATTTAGAACGAAAACATTTAGATTTTACATTACTTAAAAAAGTTTCTGAATAATTTTATTATTAAAGGCACAATTATTGTTTTAATAGTAAGTTATAAATAAAAAATATATAAGATGAAAAATATAACAATGTTACTTTTTTTAGCTTGTTCTATGGTTTTTGGACAAGAAACAATCACTAAAAAATTAGGAGAATTTAATGAGCTTAAAGTGTTTAATGGTTTAACTGTTGAACTTAAAAAATCGAATGAATCCAAAATAGAAATATCTGGATCTCAGTCTAAAGATGTAACTGTAAAAAATTCGAATGGAATTTTAAAAGTACGCCTTCAATTTCCTGAAAGTTTTATAGCTGAAGATGCGAGAATTGTGTTATTTTATAATGATAATATTGATATTTTAGATGCAAATGAAGGAGCAACTATTATATCGGATAATACAATAAAACAACAACATTTAGAAGTAAAAGTACAAGAAGGAGCAAAAATTTATTTAGCAGTAAACACAAAACATTTAACAGTTAAATCCGTATCTGGCGGGTTAATTGAATTGTCAGGATCTACTGAAAACCAGAATATTGAAGCAACTACAGGTGGAATATACGAAGGTTATAAATTAATTAGCAAGCAAACAATTGCTGTTGCTGCCTCTGGTGCTACAACTGAAGTTTACACAACAGAAATTTTAGATGCAAAGGTTCGTTTTGGTGGTACAATTCATTATAAAGGTACACCAGAAGTGTTAAAAACTAAGAAAATTATTGGTGGTGTAATTAAAGCTAGAAATTAATATTTCCTATATTTTTATTGCCAGTTTTATACTCTATTTACCATTTTATAAAAGTTTCTATTGGTTTTGAATTAATTACTATATTTGTATCACAAAAATTAAATAAATGAACGCATTATATATATTTTTAGGAATGGTTGGACCTTGGCAATGGATTATTATTGGATTAGCAATTTTATTATTATTTGGTGGAAAAAAATTACCAGAATTAATGAAAGGTCTTGGCGGCGGAATTAAAGAATTTAAAAAAGCTACTAAAGAAGAGGATGAAGACGAAGAAGATAAAAAGAAAGTTGAAAAATAATATTTATAAGAAATAAATATTTAACAATATAAAATCGAAATAATTTAAATTATTTCGATTTTTTTTATGCCAAATTTTAAAAGCAAAATATTTCTTGTAGAGCATGCACTATAATAAATGTATTTAATACTATATTAAATGTATACAATACATTATTTTTTAATAGCTGATATTGTTTATTTCTTTTATATGTATATTTTTGCGCACTATTAATATGTAACTAATGTTATATATTAGTTATTAATTTATTGAAACTCAATAAGTTTAACTACTATTATTAATAAAAATTAAAAACAATGACATTAAAAAGAATCTTATTAGTATTGTGTATATCAATTTGTTCTATTTATGGAATTAAAGCTCAAAATGGTACAATTTCAGGAACATTAGTTGATGAAGTTTCCAATGAAAAAATACCATTTGCAACCTTAGTTTTACAATCAGATGGTACAATAAAAGGAGTGAGTTCAGATTTTAATGGAAACTTTTCATTCGAAAAAATAGCAACAGGAACATATCAATTAAAAGCTACTTACATTGGGTTTACTGATAAGGTAATTAAAGATATAAAAATTTCAAAAAGTAATCCCATAATAGATTTGGGAATTATCGCACTGTCTGTTGCAACAGAGGCTTTAAAAGAAGTTGAAATTACTGGCGTTAATAAAACTCAGGTTACTAAAATTGATAGAAAAACATATACAGCTTCGGATTTTGCAACAGCTAAAGGTGGTACTGCAAGTGATGTTTTAAATAAATTACCAGCGGTTAATGTTGCTTCAGACGGAAAAGTTTCTGTTCGTGGAACCGAAGACTTTATGGTGTATTTAAATGGAAAACCAACAAATATGGAGCCTTCAGTTTTATTAGCTCAAATAGCTAGTAATAATATTGATAAGGTAGATATTATTTCAGTTCCAACTGCTCGTTATGATGCACAAGGAAAAGGAGGAATTGTAAATATTACAACTAAAAAGAATGTTGCACAGGGTTTATCAGTTTCAGTAAATGCTTTAATTGGTGGTGCGCCTTGGAACAATGTAACCGATATTTATAGTGGTCACGAATTAAAAGACGATCGTTATGGTGGTGGATTTAATTTATCTTATGGAACAGATAAAATTACGTTGTATGGAGGTTTTAATTACAATAAGAAAAATATTAATGGAAAACGTTCAGGTGAAGCAAGAGTTTTAACTTCTAATGGCCCTGATGAATATTTCCATATGAATGCAAAAAATGGTGAAAGACCAGAGTGGTTTGAAAACTATTCAGCAAATGCAGGAATAGATTTTAATTTAAGCGATAATAACCAATTGTCGCTATCATATTTCTACGGAAACAGAAACGAAGGTAGAGCAGCATATTATATTTATAACACATTTTTTGCTGCTGCTGACCAACAAACAGGAAAACATTCAGAAAGATTTATGTACAATCCAAACGTAGATAATAGATATGGAGAGTACAGCACTTTTAATGTTGATTATTTATCAAAACTTGAAAATAATGCTACTTTTAAAATTGCGGCAGCATATGAAAATTCTGATTTAAGTAGAGAATTAAACAATAAAAATTATTTCTATACATCAAGAGCCGATGTGGATAACGATATAAATAACAACTACGGAAATGCCTACCAATATAACAATTATTCATTATCAGATGATACTCCGTTAATTGGTTTACGTTTTGCTACAGATTATAATAAAGATTTCGAAAATGGAAATACTTTTGGAACAGGTTTACAAGTTCAATATACAAACATTGAAGGTGAATTTAAATTTGAAAATGATTTAGTTGCTAAAAATTTAGATAATGCAATTGATTTAACAAGAACTGTTTATGCAGGTTATGTAGATTATTCTAGAAATTCTGGAGCTTTAAGTTATATTGTAGGTTTAAGAGCAGAATATCAAGACCAAACAATGGATATTGAAGAAACTGATTATGTTCCAATTTTTGGATCAGACTTACAATCAAACTATTCACAAGAAAAATTAGACCTATTTCCATCGGCGCATTTAAGTTATAAATTAAATGATGATAATAAATTAACCTTGGCAGGAAGTAGAAGAATAAACAGAGCTTCTGTTACTAAATTAGCACCATTTTTATACCGTCGTCATTTTGAAGTATATGTAGTTGGAGATCCAGAATTAGAAGCAGAATATTTGAATAATGCAGAAATTAGTTATAATACTTCAGTTGGAAAAAACACTTTTAATTTAACAGGTTTTTATAGAGGAACCGATAACACAGTTTTTAGAGTAAATACCGTAACAACAGCACTTGAAAACCCATCTTTAAATGCTATTTTAGGTGAAGATGTTTTAATTCGTTCGTATACAAATGCAGGTAATTCAACTTCGTTAGGAGCAGAGTTTGATGCAAATATTATGGTGTCTTCATTTGCAAAATTCTTTGTTGGGGCTTCTTTATATAATTATCAAATAAAAGGAGATGTATTTGGATATGATGTGGATCAAAACAGTACAAACTGGTCTATAAAAGGAAATTTGGTTCTAAATTTATCTAAAGAATTTAAATTTAATTATGATTATAGCAGAATATCAAATACTGTTACTTCACAAGGTCAAAATGATGCATTTACTGTTTCAAATATTGCTTTAAATTACCAACCTAAAAATGCAAAGGAGTGGAACTTTTCATTTAGAGGATTGGATATTTTTGCTCAAAACGATCAAGGTTTAGATACCAATGCGTATAATGCAGCTAATGATCAAATCTTTTATCAGGAAACATTATATGAGCGTATGGGACCTGTTTTTGAATTAGGAATAACATATTCATTCAATACAAAAGGAAAGAGTAAGAAAGCAAAAGATTTTGAAGCTAACAAACATTTTAAATAGAGCTTTTAAATTAATTTAATAACAATAAAAAAACCAGCAATGCAGCTGGTTTTTTTATTGTTTCAATCTATAAAGGTTATATTAGAACCGCAGTTCCAGATGCAGTAACCATTAGCATTCCACCATTTTTTCCAACAGTTTCATAATCTAAATCCACTCCAATTACAGCGGTAGCACCAAGTTTTTGTGCTTCTTGTTCCATTTCTTTTAATGCAGTATCTTTAGCTTCTCGTAAAACCCGTTCATAAGATCCAGATCTTCCACCAACAATATCCCTAATTCCTGCAAAAAAATCTTTAAATATATTAGCCCCAATAATGGTTTCTCCGGTTACTATTCCTAAATATTCTTTTACCTGATGAGTTTCAATTGTGTTTGTAGTAGTTACAATCATTATTTTTTATTTTTTTTAGGTGTTTCTTCTTCAGAAGATTCTTGAACTTTATTTGCTGCAACTAAACTAGTAACCATATCATTTAACATATTACTTGCCGCATTTGGATTATTTGGCAACAAAATTAAATTAGATTTTGTATCCGATCCAATACTTTGAAGTGTATCATAATGTTGTGTTATTACAATTAACGCAGAAGCTTCTTGGCTGTTAATTCCTGCTCTGTTTAAAACATCAACACTTTCTTCCAATCCACGTGCAATTTCTCTACGTTGATCTGCAATACCTTTACCTTGTAAACGCTTACTTTCTGCTTCTGCTTTTGCACGTTCTACAATTAAAATACGTTGCGCATCACCTTCATGTTGAGCAGCAATTTTTTCACGATCAGCAGCATTAATTCGGTTCATAGCTATTTTTACCTTTTCATCAGGATCAATATCCGTTACTAAAGCTTTAATAATATCGTAACCATATTCTAACATTGCTTGCTTTAAATCTCGTTGAATCGCTAATGCAATTTCTTCTTTCTTTTCAAAAACATCATCTAATATCATTTTAGGAACTTCTGCACGTACAACATCAAAAATAAAGGCTGTAATTTGTTCATGTGGATTTTGAAGTTTGTAAAACGCATCGTAAACGTGATCTCTTCTTATTAAAAATTGAACAGATATTTTTAGATGTACAAAAACATCATCTTTAGTTTTAGTTTCAACAATAACATCTAATTGTTGCACACGTAAACTTACACGTCCAGCTATTTTATCTACTAGTGGAATTTTAAGTTTTAAACCAGCACCTCTAATACTATTAAATTTACCAAATCTTTCTACAACAGCCATAGTTTGTTGTTTTACGGTAAATAGTCCAGAAGCAATAAGCACTACGATAATAAAAATTATAATATATGATCCAATCATTTTTCAAAAAAATTAAAAGTTAAAATAGTTATTAAAGATACAATTTTTAAAAATCTTAGAAATTGTTATCTATTAATATGTTGTTAATTTTTACAAAATGTTACAAGTTTTAATTGAAATTCTAAATTAGAATTAATTTAAATAGCACTATTTGTTAATTTTAAGTAAACGAAGCATATAAAATTGCTTAATTATTAAGTAAATTTAAGAGATAAATTATAAGTAATTTTAAAATGAAGCAATCTTTTAGTTTTAAGTTAAATGGAAAACCAGTAACTGTAAAGGCCGAAGGTAGTACGTCTTTATTAACAGTTATTAGAGAATATTTAGATGAAACAGGTACAAAGTTTGGTTGTGGTTTAGGCGATTGTGGTTCCTGCACTGTTGTAATTGATAATGAAGCCATACGTTCTTGTATGTTAGCTGTTGAAGATGTAATAGATAATAATATTTTAACAATTGAAGGTTTAGAAGAAAATGGAAAATTGCATCCACTTCAAAAAGCATTTATAGATAAAGACGCCTTACAATGTGGTTTTTGTACACCAGGAATGATTATGAACGCTTATGGGTTATTACTTAAAAACCCGAATCCTACTCGCGTTGAAGTTATAAACGAAATGGAAGAAAATTTATGTAGATGTGGTTCTTATAATAGAATTATTGAAGCAATACAGTTGGCAGGAAAAGAAATGAATAAAAACCAGTAATTATGAGATCTGAAAAAATTGACGAGTTATATTTTAGTGATGTAAATGAACCTATTCAATTAGATAGAAGAGAGTTTTTAAAAAAATTAGGAGGAGGAATTATTGTTGTTTTTTGTTTAGGTAAATTATCATTGTTAGATGGGCTGGCGCAAAGCAGTAATGAGGATTCTTTAAATTTCAATGCTTATCTAAGAGTAAAAGAAGATGGAAGGGTAGATTGTTATACAGGTAAAATTGAAATGGGCCAAGGAATAACAACTTCTTTAGCACAAGCTTTAGCAGATGAACTACAAGTATCGATTTATGACGTTGATATGATAATGGGTGATACAGATTTGTGCCCATATGATGCTGGTACTTGGGGATCACTTACAACGCGTTTTGCAGACCCTGTTATTAGAGCTGCAGCTGCAGAAGCACGTGAAACTTTATTAAAACTAGGTGCTAAAAAATTAAAAATAGAGGAAAAAGATTTAGAAATTAAAGAAGGTGTTATATATGTTAAAAAAGATCATTCAATAAGCATAACTTTTGCTGAAATTACCAAAGGAAAAAAAATAGTAAAAACCTTAACCAAACAACCTGAAACTAAAAAAGCAAACGAATTTAAAATTATAGGTAAACCAATAATTAGTAC
Source organism: uncultured Lutibacter sp. (assembly GCF_947495725.1). Taxonomy (GTDB): domain Bacteria; phylum Bacteroidota; class Bacteroidia; order Flavobacteriales; family Flavobacteriaceae; genus Lutibacter. The sequence continues at coordinate 725,969 of NZ_CANLZZ010000001.1, forward strand.
TGATGCCTTGGCAAAAGTTACTGGTAAAGCACAGTATTCGGGAGATATTAAATTACCAGGAATGGTGTATGCTAAAATAGTGAGACCGGCTGTTGTAGGTTCAAAAAAGGTAAATGTGGATGCATCTGGTTTAGCTGCTTTTGATGGAGTTGAACTTATAGAAGATGGTAATTTAGTGGCTGTAGTACATTCGGATTTAGAAATAGCTAAAAAGGCAGCTAGAAAAGTAAAAGTAACTTGGAGTGAACCTGAAGCTGTTGTAAATGATAAAACAATATTCGATTATATTGAAGAACATGTAACAAATTATTCTGTTTTTAAGGAATCTGGAAACTTAGAAAATGGTAAAAAAGCTTCACAAACTATATTAAAGGGAAAATATTTAGATGGTTACAAGGCACATGCTCCAATGGAAACACATTCAGCTACTTGTTATTTTAAAGAAGACAAATTAACCATTTGGGCGTCTACTCAAACACCATTTGGTGTTCAAAAACAATTGTCTAGAGAATTAAATATGGACCTTGAAAAAATTCATGTAAAGCAAATATTTTTAGGTGGTGGATTTGGTGGAAAAATTTATAGTGAACAAGCAATTGAAGCTTCTATAATTTCAAAATCTTGTGGTAAACCTGTTCAATTAGTTTGGAGCAGAAAGGAGGAATTTATGTTAGATAGATTTAGAACAGCTGCCGTTATGAATATTTCTACAGGTGTTGATTCCTTAGGAAAATTAAAATTGTGGGAATTTGATATTTATTGTGCTGGAACTAGAGGAGTAACATTATTTTATGGTTGTGAAAATCACAGAACTAGAGTATTTAATGATAAGGGAGTAAAAGGAAATAGTCATTCAACTTCACAAAAGAAAAAACGAGTTCATCCTGTTGGAACTGGTGCTTGGAGAGCTCCAGGAAATAATACTACTACTTTTGCCAGAGAGTCTCATATTGATGTTGTTGCTAATGAAATAGGAATGGATCCGTTAGAATTTAGATTGAAAAATTTGAATCATGAAAATATGAAGGCTACTCTTAAATTGGCTGCGGAAACTTTTGGATGGCAAAGAAAAAAGAAGGAAGGTCATGGATATGGAATTGCATTAGGAGAAGATGCCGGAACTTGTGTAGCAATAATTGCTGAAGTAAGCGTTAATAAAGAAACAGGTGAAGTTGTACCCGTAAAAATGGTTTGCGCCCAAGATATGGGTCAAGTTGTAAATCCACACGGAGCAACAGTTCAAACTGAAGGAGGACTTACCATGGGATTGGGCTATGCTTTATATGAAGAAGTTGAATTTAATGGAGGAAAAGTAAAAACTAGAAATTTCAATAATTATGAGATTACTAAATTTTCAAAAACACCTGAAATTACCTGTGTATTTAGAGATAAAATGGACTCAAAACCACAAGGAGGAGGGGAACCAGCAATTATTTGCGTTGGTGGAGCCATAGCAAACGCTGTCTTTGATGCTTCAGGGGCTCGAGTAAACCAAATACCAGTTACGCCTAAAAGAGTTTTAGAAGGCTTAAAAATGTAGATTTATTTAAATTAAAATAGTAGCTAACAAAAATTAGTATATTTGGCTTTTAAAAAAGTAAATGAAAAGAATTCTTCTTAGTTTTATTGGAATCATTATTTTAGGAATTGTATTGTACTTTTCTGCAATTTATTACATAACATATAGCGAAGGTTATAGAGCTGGAAAACTTGTAAAATTTAGCCATAAAGGTGTATTATTTAAAACTTGGGAAGGTGAAATTAGCCAAGGAGTCTCGGATGCTCAAACTTTTACTTTTTCTGTAGAAGATAATGAAAAACAAGTGATTCAAAAATTACAAGATTTACAAGGTAAGGATGTAAAATTAACTTATAAGGAAAGATTTGGGACCTTTCCTTGGTTGGGAGATACTAAATATTTTGTAATTAAAGTTGAAAAAACAGAATAATATTTATGAGTAATATTTTTAAAAAACCCGAAGAATCGGAAATTATTTTAACAGAATTAATGTTACCATCTCACTCAAATTTTAGTGGAAAAATACATGGTGGTTACATTTTATCTTTAATGGATAAAGCTGCTTTTGCGTCGGCATCTAAATTCTCGGGTCAATATTGTGTTACAGCTTCTGTTAATAGAGTAGATTTTTTAAATGCAATTGAAGTTGGAGAGTTATTAACATTGCATGCGCAAGTTAATTATGTAGGTAGATCATCTATGGTTGTTGGAATTAGAGTAGAATCTCAAAATATAAGAACTGGTATTGTAAAGCATTGCAATTCGTCATATTTTTCAATGGTTGCTAAAGATGAAAACGGAAAAGGTGTCCAGGTTCCTGGTTTAATTATTTCTAATGATACCGAATTAAGACGTTTTTTACGTTCAATAAAACATATTAAAATGCGAAATGCTCGTAAAATTGAGTTTAGCGCTGCTAATTTTGAACCAGAAAAATACAAAGAGGCTTTAAAAGGATATAATGTAAAAGTAGAGATATAAAAAAAGGAGCTAATTAGCTCCTTTTTTTATTAATATAATTGTCATTCTAAATGAAGTGAAAACGAAATGAAGAATCTAATTAATAACCTAAAGATTCTTCACCATCGTTTAGAATGACACTCATAAAATCTATAACGTATCTATTGCATTTTTAATTCTATCAATTGTAGCTTGTTTTCCAATTATTTCGGCAATATCAAATAGGTGAGGACCTTTCATAGCACCAACTAAACTTAGTCTAAAAGGCTGCATTACTTTACCAAATCCAATTTCTTTACCTGTTATCCATTTTTTAACAATTGTTTCCAAATTTGCTGAATTAAAATCCTCAACAGATTCAATTACAGATATTAACTCTTTCATTAAATCAGCTGTTCCTTCTTTCCAATTTTTCTTTGAAGCTTTGGCATCAAATTCAGATGGAGTAACAAAAAAGAAGCTACTTAAATCCCAAAAATCATTTACAAAAACGGCTCTTTCTTTTATTAATGAAACAACTTTTTCTATAGTTTTTTCTTCGGAAGAAATTCCTTTTTCTGTTAAAATTGGTGTATATAATTTTGCTAATTCTTCATTAGATTTTTGTTGCATGTATTGTTGATTAAACCACTTGGTTTTATCAGGATCAAAACGTGCACCAGATTTATTTACACGTGTTAAATCAAAAGCTTGAACTAATTCTTCTAAAGAAAATAATTCTTGCTCAGTACCTGGGTTCCAACCTAATAATGCTAAAAAGTTTACTACAGTTTCATAAAAATATCCATCTTCTTTATAACCTCTAGAAATTTCACCTTCAGCATTTGTATACGCTAATGGGAATACTGGAAAACCTAATTTATCGCCATCACGTTTGCTTAATTTTCCTTTACCAACTGGTTTTAAAATTAGTGGTAAATGTGCAAATTTTGGCGCTTGCCAATTAAAAGCTTCATACAATGCAATATGAAGTGGGAGAGAGGGTAACCATTCTTCACCACGAATAACGTGAGAGATTTCCATTAAATGATCATCTACAATATTTGCTAAATGATAGGTTGGCATTCCGTCTGATTTAAATAGAATTTTATCGTCTAAAATTTCTTTTTTAAATGAAACATGCCCACGTACAATATCATCAGCTTCAATGGTTTCAATATCATTATTTTCTGGAATGTACATTTTAAAACGTACAACATATTTATCGCCATTAGCAATACGTTGCTCAACTTCTTCTTTAGAAAGTGAAACCGAATTTGTTAATTTAGCTCTGTTATGCCAGTTATATATAAAGGTTTTACCTTTAGCTTCGTGATCTTTTCTATAAACATCTAATTCTTCAGCAGTGTCAAAAGCGTAATATGCTTTTCCTTTTTCAATAAGCTCTTCGGCATATGCTTTGTACAATTCTTTACGTTCTGATTGACGATAAGGTCCAAATTTTTCATTTTTACCTGGCCCTTCATCATAAGGAATATTTAACCAATTTAGAGAATCTATAATATATTGTTCTGCATTTGCTACATACCTTGTTTGGTCTGTATCTTCAATACGTAACACAAAAGTTCCGTTGTATTTTTTAGCAAATAGGTAATTAAAAAGTGCTGTTCTTACACCTCCAATATGTAAAGGTCCTGTTGGACTAGGAGCAAATCGTACTCTTACGTTGTTCATTTTTTAAGTTTTAAAGTGCAAAGATAATTTAACAATAGAAATAAGTATGGTTTATTGCAAAAAAAAGGTTGCTCGAAAGCAACCTTCAAAATCAACCCAATATGATTTTCGGAACCCTTTGATTGCTCAAAGATATTTTAATGTTTTCGTGGGGGACAACAAATGTTTTTTATTTATCTATTTTATCTAAATATATATTACGCTCATGACTAGTATTATGTGTAATAGTATTAATTAAGAAAAAATTCAGTACAATGACCAAAAAAAGAACTATAAAGAGAATAATTTTCTTATAATTATTTTGAATTTTATCTTTAGAAAACATAAATCAATTTTAATTTAGCAGTTCAAAGATATTAAGAAAATTAGGTTAATATTTACGGATTTCCACCTTTTAAAAAGGGGATTTTTCCCCCCTGGAAATATTTTTAATATGTTTGAATTGAATATTACTATATTTAGTAAAAATTTTAAAGCTTAAATAATTATGAGTAGAATTACAAAAGAAGAGGCTATTGAGTTAAACCAAAATTTTATTAAAACAAAAGGGAAAGCCCTTAATAAAGTTGTTGAAAGTTTAAATAAAAAACCAAAAGAAAAAGATGCTATTTCTAGTTGGTTTTCTTTAGAAGAGTTGCAAAGTTTTATTGATGATTGTAAAAGTAAAAATAAAGATGTTAATGGTTTTAGAATATATTTTGGATCGTATGGAAATAAGGATAAATCAAAGAAAAATTTATCAACTGTTTTTATTGCACCTACAAAGCAAATTTTAAAACAAGGAGAAGCTGGTAAGGATGGAGTTGAACTAACTTCTAATAATGGTGATATTCCAGAGTTAGGAGCATTAAATAGAGGTGGAGTTGGAAATCCTCCTAGTGCAGATTATCCTCAACTGGTTTGAAATATTTTAATTTAATATATCCATTTATTTACTCAATAGTTTTATTCTTTGGAGTTTATAACTATAAAAAAATTAGAAATAGTTATTTGCTAAAATTAGTTTTTGGTTTTTTAATCTATTCATTTCTAACAGAGATAGCTGCTTTTTTTATTGGTACAGTTTTACATAAACTTACTTTTTATTTATATAATATATGGAGTTTGGCTAATAGTTATTTCTATTTCTATTTTTTTCATGAGTTGATAAAAAATAATTTTAAAAAGAATATAATAAAAATTATTGCTTTGGTATATACAGTAATTTCTGTAATTGATATTAGTTTTTTTTCCAGTTTTACGTTGGTAAATCTTAATTATAATATTCTATTCTCAAGTATATTTATTGTAATATCAGTATTATTATATTTTACTGAACTATTACAAAGTGAAGTTGTTTTAAAATTAAATAAATCCATGTTTTTTTGGGTAAGCATTGGCGTACTTTTTTTTAATATTGGAACTATTCCAATATACGTAATTGCCGAATTGCTCAATTATCAGGGTTTATTTGATTATATAGTTTTAAGTTTAAATTTAATAATGGCGGGCTGTTTTATTACTGGTTTTATAGTTAGCAAAAAAAAATATAGTATATAGTTTTGGCACAGACAGAAATTAAAATTTTAGTGTTGGCAGTTACAATTATAGTAATTGTTTTGGCAGCAACTTTGGTTGTGTTTTTCATGTATTTTCAAAAAAAGAAAACAATTTATATTTTAAAACAACGAGAAACACAACAGCGTTTTGAAAAAGAAATTAATCAATCAAGATTAGAAATTCAGGAACAAGCTTTGCAAAATATAAGCTGGGAAATTCATGATAATATTGGACAGTTACTTTCTGTAGCAAAAATGCAGTTAAATATGCTTAAACATAGTTTGCCAGAAGAACAAAAAAACAGTATTTCAGAAACCAGTGGTATTGTTGGTAAATCGCTTGAAGAATTAAGAGGATTATCTAAATCGTTAAACCCTGCAACTATTAAAAATAAAGGATTATTAGAATCAATAAAATTTGAAGTTGATCGATTTAATCGATTAAATGTTATTAATGCAGAGTTTAATATTAAAGGCGAAGAATTTAGTTTGTCCAACGAAAAAGAAATTATTTTATTTAGAATTTTACAGGAATTTTGTAATAATACTTTAAAATATGCTAAAGCAACTAGTTTAATAATTGAACTAAATTTTTCGAAGAAAAAGTTAGAAATTTATGCAAGTGATAATGGAAAAGGGTTCGATTTGAAAGATGATTCTAAAGAAATTGGAATTGGTATAATAAATATAAAAAGCAGGGCAGAGCTAATAGGTGCAAAATTAACTTTGAATTCTGAAATAGAAAAGGGTACAAAGTTATATATTAGTTGTTCAAAATAAATAATTAAAATTGCAATGAGTAATAATCCTATAAACATTTGTATTGTAGATGATCATCAACTTTTTTTAGCCTCATTAAAAGGTTTAGTTTCAAGCCTTCCAAACTTTAATGTTATTGGAGGTTTTTGTGATGGAGATGAAATAGTTCATTATTTAACAGAGAAAAACTTAGTACCTGATATTGTTTTATTAGATGTTCAAATGAAACGAATGGGCGGAATTGAAACCTGTGGATGGTTAAAGGAAAATGTTCCTTCAGCTAAAGTTTTGGCGTTATCAATGGAGGAGGATGAACAAAAAATATTAGGAATGTTGCGTGCTGGTGCAAAAGGTTATTTACTTAAAGATATTGACCCTTCAGTTTTGCAACATGCTATTAACGAAGTTTATACTAACGGATTTTATTATACAGAAGAAGTAACAAGTACCCTTTTAAAATCTTCAATAAATGGTTCGGAAGATTCGGATATTTCTTTAAAAGAACGTGAAATAGAATTTTTAAAATTATGTTGTTCGGAAAGAACTTATAAAGAAATTGCTGATGTAATGTGTTTAAGCCCTAAAACTGTCGAAAATTATAGAGAAGCTTTGTTTGAAAAACTTGAGGCAAAATCTCGTATAGGTCTTGTTTTATATGCTATTAAACATAAATTAGTGATACTATAATTTATTTTTCCTTATTTTTAGCTGTTAATAAAGTTTTAAAATATTGGACTATCTAAAAAGCATCGAAGCTAGACTTCAACAATTTATAAAGAAGTATTATACAAATGAGTTGATTAAAGGGGTTTTACTATTTCTTTCTATTGGACTTTTGTATTTTATTTTTACCTTATTTATTGAATATTTTTTATGGCTAAAACCTCTACATAGATCAATATTATTTTGGTTGTTTATCTCGGTAGAGTTATTTCTGGTTGTAGTTTATATTGTAATTCCGATTTTTAAAATTTTTGGATTTAAAAAAGGAATCTCTAAAATTGAGGCTTCAAAAATAATAGGAAAACATTTTCCAGAGGTAAATGATAAGCTATTAAACTTGTTGCAACTAAAAGAAATGCATCAAAATTCTGAATTAATTAATGCAAGTATTGAACAAAAATCTGGCGATCTTAAATTAGTTCCTTTTAAAAAAGCAGTTAATTTTAATGGTAATAAAAAGTATATTAAATATGCCTTAATTCCAATTGCAATTTGGTTAATTATTTATTTTACTGGAAACATTAATTTATTTAGTGATAGTTTTAATAGGGTAGTGCATTATAATGTGGCTTATGAAGCTCCAGCTCCTTTTACTTTTAATGTCTTAAATAAGAATTTGAATGTTATTGAAGGCGATCCGCTTTTATTGGAAATTGAAACAGTTGGAAACACTATTCCTGAATTTGTGAAAATTCATTTTTTAAATGAAGATTATTATTTAGAAAATAATGAATTTGGAAAATTTAGTTATCAATTTTCTACTGTTAAAAAACCGATTTCTTTTTATTTTGAGGCAACTGGAGTAAGTTCAAAAGAATATAATATTAATGTAATTCCTACACCTAATATTACTAATTTAAAAATGATTTTGACTTACCCAAAGTATACGGGTAAAAGAAATGAGGTTATTGAAAATACGGGAAATGCTATTGTTCCCCAAGGAACTATAATTAATTGGCAAGTGGAAACTAGGCAAACAGATTCAGTTTTATTTATTCAAAATGTAGAAAAGCATTCCTTTAATAAAAATACAAAATCGCTTTTTAGTTATTCAAAAAGAATTTTATCGAATACTAATTATAGAGTGGCAGCTTCTAATGAAGAGTTAAAAAATTATGAAGATTTAAACTTTGAAATTGATGTAATTATTGATGAATATCCAAAAATTGTTGTTAACTCAAATATTGATTCGGTAAGTCGTGGTCCTGTTCATTTTGTAGGTCAATTAAGTGATGATTATGGAGTAAGAAAACTACAACTTGTGTATTATAATAATTTGCAACCTGAGATAGTTTATAAACACCCAATAAATTTTGTAAAAGGCACATACTCAGAGTTTTACTATATTTTTCCTAACCAAATTTCTATAGAAGAAGGGATAAATTACAATATGTTTTTCGAAGTTACTGATAATGACGGTGTTAACGGTGGAAAAAAGTCGAAAAGTAAAGAGTTTAGTTATTATAAAAAAACTAAAAATGAGTTTAAAGAGGATTTATTATTAGAGCAAAAAAACAATTTAGATTTGATTTCGAAAACTGTAAAAAAGTCTAAAAAGAATAATGATGACATAAAGAAATTGCAGGAAGAAATTCAGAAGAAAGCTGATATGAACTGGAACGATTCCAAAAAAATTGAAGAATTTATAAACCGCCAGAAACAATATGATAATTTATTTAAAAAGCAAACTGAGAAGTTAGAGCAAAATATAAATGAACAGCCAATTAATGAGGAGATGAAGGAAAAGAAGAATGATTTGGAGAAAAGGGTTGAAGAGGTAAAAAAATTAAATGAAAAAGAGAACTTGTTAAAAGAGTTAGAAGAACTTTCAAAAAAAATTAACAAAGAAGATTTAGTTGAAAAAATAAAAAAAATATCTCAAAAAAATAAGAGTAAAGAAAAAAGTTTAGAACGAATTTTAGAACTAACTAAAAGATTTTATGTAGAACAAAAGGCTAATCAAATTTCAGAAAAATTACAAGAATTAGGAAATGAGCAAGAAGAATTGGCTAATAAAAATAAAGAGGAAAACAATTTAGATAATCAGAAAGTAATAAATGAAAAGTTTGAAAATATTAAAAAGGATCTTAACAATTTAGAAAAAGAAAATAGAAGTTTAAAAAGGCCGATGAAACTTCCAAATAATGATTCTGAAAAGGAAGAAATTTCAGAAGATTTAGAAGAAGCTTTAAAGGAACTTAATAAAGAAAAACAGAATAAATCAGAACCGAATAATGACTCGAATGCTAAGAAAAAACAAAAGTCTGCCGCAAAAAAAATGAAGGAGATGGGTGAACAAATGGAAAGTTCTATGGCTAGTGGAGGTGGTGAATCTTTAGACGAGGATATTGATGATTTAAGGGTAATTGTTGAAAATTTAATTGAATTTTCATTTCAACAAGAAAAATTAATGAATAACTTTTTTGATAGAGATAACGATCACCCGGAATACGCTGTAAATTTAAAAAATCAACATGTACTTAAAGAATATTTTGAACATATAGATGACAGTATTTATATGCTTTCATTAAGGTTGGTAAAAATGAGTAGTGATATTCAAAAAGAAATCAATGAAGTTCATTATAATATTGATGAATCAATTGTAAATTTTTCTGATAATAAAGTTGAAAATGGTGTTTCAAATCAACATTTTGCGTTAACTGCAGTAAATAATTTAGCAAATCAATTAAGTAATTTGTTAGAAAGTTTAATGAACTCAACTCCAAGTATGGGTGAGGGAAGTGGTTCACAAGATTTTTCGTTACCTGATATTATTAAAAAACAAGGCGAATTATCAAAAAAAATGGAAGATGGAAATAAGGAAAGTGGTACTAATAGTAAAGAGAAAAATGGTGAAAAAGATGGTGATGAAAAAAATAATTTAAATAATGGTAAGGAAAATGGGGAAGGTTTAAATGAGCAAATTAGCCAAGAGCTTTTTGAAATTTACAAAGAACAAAGTAGGCTAAAAGATATGCTAAAAGATATGATTGGAAAGAATGATGGAAGGGGAAATAAAGGGTTTGGTGATGTTGTGAGTAAAATGGAAGAACTTGAAAATTTAATTTTAGAAAAGGGGTTTACAAAAGAGGTGATAGATAAAATGAAGGAGTTAAATCATGAATTGCTTAAACTGGATGAAGCAGAAAAAGAACAAGGAGAAGATAAACAGCGCAAATCAATTAGTAATTATAATGAGTTTAAAAAGAATAACAATATAAAATTACAGTTAGAAAATCTCTATTTTAATAATAATGAAATTTTAAATAGACAATCATTACCTTTGCGCGGAATTTATAAAAAGAAAGTACAAGATTATTTTAGAGCTAAGATAGAAAAATGATAAATTTTAATTACGAAACAGATTTTAAATTATCTAACGATAAAGGTATTTCTGAATGGATTTCAAGTTGTATTTCCAATTTCAGTTTCGAAGAAGGTGAGTTAAACTATATTTTTTGTGATGATGATTATTTGTTAAAATTAAATGAGGAATTTCTAAATCATGATACCTTAACTGATATAATTAGTTTTGATTATACTTTGGGAAAATTAATTTCTGGTGATATTTTCATTTCAGTGGAAAGGGTTAAAGAAAATGCTAAAAAGTATGGCCAAAGTTTTGAAAGAGAGTTAAATAGAGTCATTATTCACGGGATTTTACATTATATGGGATATAAGGATAAATCTCCAGATGATATTACAGCAATGAGAGAAGCTGAAGATGTTTGTTTAAAGTTAGGTAATTATTAAAATGTTCCACGTGGAACAATATATTTGAATTATGTTTAATACTATTTATGATGTTATTGTAGTAGGTGGAGGTCACGCTGGTGGTGAGGCCGCAGCAGCGTCTGCCAATATGGGCGCACAAACTTTGTTGGTTACAATGAATTTACAGAATATTGCTCAAATGAGTTGTAATCCTGCTATGGGAGGAATAGCCAAAGGTCAAATAGTTAGAGAAATTGATGCTCTTGGTGGTTATAGTGGTGTAGTAACAGATAAAACTGCAATTCAATTTAAAATGTTGAATAAGTCTAAGGGTCCGGCAATGTGGAGTCCGAGAGCGCAAAGTGATAGAATGAGGTTTGCAGAATGTTGGCGAACAATGTTAGAGCAAACTGATAATTTAGATTTTTATCAAGACATGGTTGTTGGTCTTTTGTTCGAGGAAGGTAAAGTGGTTGGTGTAAAAACAGCTTTAGGAATCGTTATTAAATCAAAAACGGTTATTATTACTGCAGGTACTTTTTTAAATGGTTTGATACATATTGGTGATAAAACTTTTGGAGGAGGAAGAGCAGGTGAAAGTGCAGCTGTTGGTATTACAGAAGATTTGGTTAAAGTTGGATTTGAAGCTGGAAGGATGAAGACTGGTACTCCGCCAAGAGTTGATTCAAGATCTTTGGATTTTACTAAAATGATTGAACAGCCAGGTGATGATGATCCAGAAAAATTTTCCTATTTACCAGATACTAAATCTTTAGATAAACAGAAATCTTGTTATATGAGTTATACTTCTAAAGAAGTTCATGATTTGTTAAGAACAGGATTTGATCGATCACCAATGTTTAATGGAAGAATACAAAGTATTGGGCCAAGATATTGCCCTTCTATAGAGGATAAAATTGATAGGTTTGCCACTAAAGAGAGACATCAAATATTTGTTGAGCCCGAAGGTTGGGAAACAATTGAAACTTATGTAAATGGATTTTCAACTTCTTTACCAGAAGATGTTCAGGATAAAGCTTTACGTAAAGTTGCAGGTTTTGAAAATGTTAAATTTTTGAGATATGGGTATGCTATTGAATATGATTATTTTCCACCTACTCAATTATCACATACTTTGGAAACAAAGTTAATTAAGAATTTATATTTTGCTGGTCAAATAAATGGAACTACTGGTTATGAAGAAGCGGCAGCGCAAGGTTTAATGGCTGGTGTAAATGCTGCGTTAAATATTCAGGGAAAAGAACCTTTTATTTTAAAAAGAAACGAAGCTTATATAGGAGTTTTAATTGATGATTTAATTACTAAAGGGACTGAGGAGCCTTATAGAATGTTTACTTCACGAGCTGAATATAGAACTTTATTAAGGCAGGATAATGCAGATTTAAGATTAACTCCGTTAGCTTTTAAGATTGGTTTAGCTTCTAAAGAGCGAATGGATAGGGTTGTTGAAAAGCAATTAAAAACAGATTTGTTTGTTAAGTTTTTAATAGAAACAAGTGTTAAACCAGATGTAATAAACCCAATTTTATTAGAAAATAAAACAGCTCCAATTTCACAATCTATGAAAATGTTTAAAATTGCGGCTCGTCCACAATTGGATTTTCATGATATTCAAAAGATCCCTTCAGTTGCAAAATTTATTTTAGAAAATGATATTGATCGAGAAATTATTGAGCAAACGGAAGTGCATGTAAAATATGCAGGTTATATAGAAAAGGAAAAGAATCAAGCGGATAAATTGAATAGGTTGGAGAATGTGGTAATTCCTGCTAATTTTAATTATTCAAAAGTTAAATCGCTTTCTATTGAGGCAAGACAGAAATTATCAAAAATACAGCCTACTTCTATATCTCAAGCAAGTAGAATAAGTGGAGTTTCTCCTAGTGATGTTTCTGTGTTATTAGTTTATATGGGTCGTTAAATTTTGCATGTTCCACGTGGAACTATTTAAAAATGAATAACAAAAAATCAGTATACTTGGCGTTGAAAGATTATTCAGTTTCTGGTGAGAAATTTGAATTGTTAGTTAATTCCGAATTGGAAATGCTCGAAACATCTCCAAAACCATCGCTCGATAAATTACCAGGTTATTACGAGAGTGAAGAATACATTTCTCATACCGATTCTAGAAAAGGTGTTACAGATAAATTGTATCAGTTTGTAAAAAGCCATGCTTTAAAAAATAAATTGAAACTTATTAATTCGTTTAAAACTAGTAACAAAAATTTATTAGATATTGGATGTGGTACGGGTGATTTTTTGATTACTTGTTTAACAAATGAATGGAATGTAGTAGGAGTGGAGCCAAATAAAAATGCTCGCGAATTAACAAATAGTAAATTAGATAAAAATAATTTAGCAACTATTTTTAAAGATGTAAATGAGTTAACATCTCAAAAGTTTGATGTAATTACTATGTGGCATGTATTGGAGCATGTTCCTAATTTGGATGAGTATATTTTAAAACTTAAACAATTATTAAAGCCAAATGGAGTTTTAGTGGTTGCTGTTCCAAATTTTAAAAGTTTTGATGCAATTTACTATAAACAATTTTGGGCAGCTTTTGATGTTCCAAGACATCTGTGGCATTTTTCAAGAAAATCAATTTCTTTGCTTTTTAAAAAATACAATTTAATAGTAGAAAAAGTATTACCTATGTATTTTGATTCTTTTTATGTTTCATTATTAAGTGAAAAATATAAAACTGGAAAATCTAATTTGGTTAAAGCATTTATTGTTGGGTTAAGGTCTAATTTAAAAGCAATTTCAACAAAAGAGTATTCCTCTTTAATATACATCATTAAAAACAGTTAAAATCGATTTTAACGCGCTTTAAAGGGTGTTTTAACCTTAAAACATACAAATGTATTCGGGTTTTTTATTTTTAGCGCATTTAAGCGTTATTGAGGTGAAAATCAATAAATATAATTTATAGCGTATATTTTTAATATAAAAAAATCTAATAGATTGAAATAGCTAGTAAACTATCTATTTTGTTCCTATATTCGCAGGAATTTTAAAACACGAATCAAAATTATATAAAATGAAAAAAATTTTATTATTAGCTTTTGCAGTTGCATTGGTTTCTTGTAACCAAACAAATATTGCTTACATTAATGTTGAAGACTTAATGAAAGATTATGAAGGAACTAAAGCTTTAGAGGAGACTCTAAAAGGAAAACAAGAAATAATGGCGAAAGAGTTAGATAGTATTTCTGCTCCTTTTCAACAAAAAGTGCAAGAGTACTATAAAAATGCTCAAAAAATGTCTGCGGCCAAAAGAGCTGAAACCGAGCAAGCTTTGCAACAAGAAAATCAAATGTTACAAGCTAAACAGCAACAAGCTAGTCAAAGTTTACAACAAGAAAACCAAACTTTAAGTGAAGCTATTACAAAAAAGGTGGATAGTTTTGTTGCGGATTATGCAAAAGCTAAAGGGTTGCATTTAGTTCTTGGAACTTCAGGAAATGGAACTGTAATGTATGGCGATGATAAATTGAACATTACAAATGAAATATTAGAAGTTTTAAATAAAGATTTTTCAAAATAATTCAGTTAAAATACTGATATACAAATACATAAAAGCCTCTTATTAAATTAAGAGGCTTTTTTTTAGTTTGATTTAGAACCTGAAAAATGATGTTCTTTAATTTTAAATAATACATTAAAAGTGGTTAAACTACCGTAAATTCGGGTAATGTACTGTTGTAAATCTACTTTTTCTTGATCGTCTAAAACTTTACTAGAGTTTATTTTTTGCTCCATAACTCTAACCCTATCACGTACCATAACAATCTTATGGAAAAATGTTTCAATAGGAATCTCTTTACTTGCTAAATTAGAATCCTTTGGTTCTAGAATTAATTTTCCACCTTTCCAACGATCTGCAATTGGAATTACTTCAGAAACATCGGACCATTTTTGCAATAATTTTTTTAAAGTTGATTCTACTTCATAAAAACTAATTGAGTCAACTTCATCTTCAAGGTGTTCAATTACTTCAAATTCACTATCAATATCAATAGTTTCCAATCCATTTTCAATAAAAGTTACCCAATAATGAATAGATGTTACATTGGTAACTACTCCCAAACCATATTTTTCGTGTTTTATTCGAGATCCAATTCCTAATAATTTCATAATTAAAACTTTATGTTAATAAATAAATTCCAATAATATTTAAAATAAAATAAACGGTTATGTTCATGGCTCCGGGATAATCTTTGGCAATACGTTGACCTACTAAAAATTGAAGTAAGGTAATAGCAGATATTTCTAGTCCTACTTTAGCCAATATAGTTTCGTTTTTGAATACCAATGAATATAACCCAAAAGTTAAAAAAAAAGTTGTTGCAGTTTCAAAAATTAAAATATTTACTAATAATACAGAAATCATTTTTTCGAAAATTGTATTTTTAAAATGATTTGTATAATAGTTTACTGTATTTTTCCAGTCGCCAATTTTTTCTAAAACAGAAAATAAATACGTAACTATAAAAAATAATAGTATTAATATCTCAGCTGCATTTTTATTAAAAATTGACATTATGAAGTAGTTTCTTTAACGTGTAAAAGGCGAGTTAATTTTATTGATAAGTCTAAAAGAATAATTTTAGCATTTCCATTTCTTTCAATATGATAAATGGCATCATTTAATTCCTGTGTAATATCTAATATGTTTCCACCGTGAATAAATGGAGCAAAATTTTCTAATTTAAATCCAGGAGATTTTGGTTCTAAAAAAACTAAGGAATCTGCATTATAATTTAATAATAAAGCTTGTCTAAAAAACTGTATACAATAATTTAAAAAACGTTTTTGTGTTTCACGTCCACTTTTTGCAATGGTTTCGCTCCAAGAAATTAAATTTTGAATAACTGCAGCATTTCCTTTTGCTTTAAAGGCAGCTCTAATCCAAGTAATAAACCATTCTTCAAACTGCTCATCAGAATTATCATTATGTAATAAATGCAAAGCCTTATTGTAATTTCCATCGGCTTGGTTGGCAATTTTTTCGGCAATGGGTAAATCTGTTCCTTCAAATTCAACTAAACCTTTAACAATGTCAGATTCTGATAATAATGGAAAATGTAATATCTGACAACGCGATTTTATAGTTGTAATAATTTGTTGTTCATTTTCTGCAGTAAGTATAAAAACTGTTTTTTGGGGAGGTTCTTCTAAAAGTTTTAACAATTTATTTGCTGCCGAAGTATTCATTTTTTCGGCCATCCAAATAATCATAACTTTATAACCGCCTTCATAACTTTTTAGTCGTAGTGATTTTACAATATCTTCAGCTTCATCAACCCCAATTTGTCCTTGTTTGTTTTCAATTCCTAAAAATTGTAGCCATTCAAATAAATTTCCATAAGGATTGGATTTAATAAAGCTACGCCAGTCTTCTAAAAATAAACTACTTACAGGGTGGCTTTTTATTACATCATTAGATGCAACAGGAAATGCAAAATGCAAATCGGGATGCATTAATTTTGAACATTTCAAAGCACAGTCTTCTTTATTAATACTTGTGCTACATAAAATATATTGAGCATACGCAATGGCCATAGATAATACTCCAGACCCTTCTTTTCCAATAAACAATTGTGCGTGAGAAATCCTACCATTATCGGTTGATTTAATCAAATGGTTTTTTAAGTGCTCTTGTCCTAAAATTGTGTTAAAATTCATTAAAGCGAATGTAAAACATTTTTTCAATTTTATGTTAATTAGTTGCTAATTATCGGCAATTTTGATGCTCATATTGCTAATGTTTTAACACAATGTTTTAATTTTTACATCTTTGGAATGAAATCGCTTTCGTAAAAAACTAGTTAGAATAGCTTATTTTGAGTTATATTTGTTGAACAAAATATTATAAAAATGAAAACAATACAAGACATTAATTTTGAAGGTAAAAAAGCCTTGATTAGAGTAGATTTTAACGTTCCATTAGATGAAAATTTTAATGTAACGGATGCAACAAGAATTCAAGCTGCAAAACCTACTATTATTAAAATTTTGGAAGATGGTGGAGCTGCTGTTTTAATGTCACATTTAGGACGTCCAAAGGGAGTTGAAGATCAATTTTCTTTAAAACATATAGTTGATACAGTATCAGAAATAATTGGAGTTTCTGTTAAGTTTGTTTCCAATTGTGTTGGAGCCGAAGCGGAAGCTGCTGCTGCAAGTTTGCAACCAGGTGAAGTATTATTATTAGAAAACTTAAGATTTCATGATGAAGAAAAGAAAGGAGATGTAGCTTTTGCTGAACAATTATCTAAGTTAGGTGATGTATATGTAAATGATGCTTTTGGAACTGCTCACAGAGCGCACGCTTCTACAACTATTGTAGCTCAATTTTTCCCAGAAAGTAAATGTTTTGGAGCATTATTGGCTCAAGAAATTGTAAGTCTTAAAAAAATATTAGAAGAAGGTGAAAAACCAGTTTTAGCAATTTTAGGAGGAGCAAAAGTTTCTTCAAAAATTACTGTAATTGAAAATATTTTAGATAAAGTAGACCACTTAATTATTGGTGGTGGAATGAGTTTTACATTTATTAAAGCACAAGGAGGAAAAATAGGACAATCTATTTGTGAAGACGATAAACAAGAATTAGCTTTAGATATTTTAAAACAAGCAAAAGCAAAAGGAGTACAAGTTCATATTCCTGTAGATGTTATTGCTGCAGATGATTTTAGTAACGATGCTAATACACAGGTTTGTGATATTAATAATATTCCTGATGGTTGGGAAGGTGTTGATGCTGGACCAAAATCGAGAGAGCTATTTGATAAAGTTGTAAACCAATCTAAAACTATACTTTGGAACGGGCCTTTGGGTGTTTTTGAAATGGATGCATTTTCAAAAGGTACAATTGCTTTAGGAAACTCAATTGCAAATGCAACTAAAAATGGAACATTCTCACTAGTTGGAGGAGGGGATTCTGTTGCTGCGGTAAAACAATTTGGATTTGCTGATAAAGTAAGTTATGTTTCTACAGGTGGAGGAGCAATGTTAGAAAGTTTAGAAGGTAAAACTTTACCAGGAATTGAAGCCATTTTAAAATAAGCTTTAATCTAAAAATAATGTCATGCTAAACTTGTTTACCCATTCCCTAAGTAATTAATTTTAAGGAATTCGTGAATTTTTAATTATAGCATTTCATCATAATATAGAACCATTTTCTATTTAATTAGAAAATGGTTTTTTCTTCTTATTAAATTAAACACGTTATTATAATAATTTTTTACTTTTGAGCTGATTAATAATCGAGATTATGATATATTCAAACATACCAAATACCAATATAAAAGTTAGTAAAATTTGTTTAGGAACTATGACTTTTGGTCAGCAAAACTCCCAACAAGAAGCTCATGAACAACTCAATTATGCTGTTGAAAAAGGAGTAAATTTTATTGATACTGCTGAAATGTATTCAATTCCGCCGCGAAAGGAAACTCAAGGAAACTCGGAGCGTATTATAGGAACTTGGTTAAAAGATCAAAAAAGAGAAAATTTAGTGGTTGCAACCAAAGTTACCGGCCCAAGTAACACTTTTAAATATTTACGTGATAATTTAGGGTTTTCAAAAGCTGTAGTTCATGATGCTTTAAACAAAAGTTTAAAACGGTTACAAACGGATTATGTAGATGTTTATCAACTTCATTGGCCAGAGAGACACACTAATTTTTTTGGACAATTAAACTACAAACACAACGAAAATCAAAAATGGAAGGATAATTTTAAAGAAGTTGTTGAAACTTTGGATGGTTTGGTTAAAGAGGGAAAAATTCGCCATTATGGACTTTCTAATGAAACTTCTTGGGGTGTTATGCGTCATTTAAATGAAAGTACTCAAAACAATTTAACACGTTGTAAAACTATTCAAAATCCGTATTCATTGTTAAATAGATTGTTTGAAGTTAATTTGGCAGAAATTTCGATGCATGAAAAAGTGGGATTATTAGCATATTCACCAATGGCTTTTGGAACACTCTCGGGAAAATATTTAAACGGAAATTTACCTGAAAATTCAAGATTGAAATTATTTCCACATTATACACGATATAATAGCGATCAATCACAATTTTTGATTAAAAAATATTTCGATTTAGCAAATGAACTAAATATTAGTTTAGCCAAACTTGCATTGGCTTTTGTAAATCAACAACCATTTGTAACAGGAAATATTATTGGAGCTACAACTATTAAACAATTAAAAGAAAATATTGAAAGTATTCACGTGGAACTTTCGGCAGAGACTTTGTCAGAAATTGATAAAATTCAGGCGCTTCAACCAAATCCAGCTCCCTAAAAAGTCGCTACATTTTTTTAAATAACCATTTTATACTTGAATTAAAACTTTTTTATTAATAAAAAAGATAAAAAGGTATTTATTTAAGGATATATGATTTATATCATAGTTTAAAATTAAAATTTAGTTAAAATTTGCAAAATAAAAATGATAGAGGATAATATTATCTGAATCTCTTTTATGATATAATTTTATAGTAAAATGAAAAGACTTTATAGATTTTTAATTCCACCAAAAGAATGGAGGATTCCTGTTATAATTTTATTGGGTGCAATTACTGGTCTTACATTCTATGCGCTAATTGAGTCAAAGGCGGTTTCTTACTTATCCGATGATCCAAAAACATGTGCAAATTGCCATGTTATGACACCTCAATATTCAACTTGGAAAAATAGTTCTCATAGAGAATGGGCAAGTTGTAATGATTGTCATGTGCCCCAAGATAATGTATTAAAAAAATACATGTTTAAAGCAAAAGATGGAATGTATCATGCGTCAGTATTTTTAACTCGTGGAGAACCTGAAGTAATTAGAATGAAAGAAGCCGGTGTAGAGGTTGTACAAAGCAATTGTATTCGATGTCATGAAAATCAAGTAACTGATGCAAAATTAGCATCGCAAGTTGATGATCATATGAGTAGTAGAACGGAAAGAAAATGCTGGACCTGTCACCAAGAAGTTCCACATGGAAGTATACATAGTTTATCTTCAATAAAATACTATGGAAAAATAGATGAAGAACATCAAGAAACCGTACCAGATTGGTTAAGTAAATATTTAAAAGAATCAGATAATCAAAACGATAGTAAAAATGAGTAATACAAGAAAACCTTGGAAAAACTGGGTGTTATTTTTAGCATCTTTAGTAATAGTGTTTTTGTTAGGACTTTTAGTTTCTTCAATAACAGAACGTAAAATGGAGGCTAAATTTGCTTATACTCCAATGACAAAGATTAATAAATTAGAACCTAGAAATGAAGTTTGGGGAGAGAATTTTCCTCGCGAATTTCAATCTTATTATAAAACTGCTGATACAACATTCCGTTCTAAATATAATGGGAACGCTATGATTGATATGTTAGAAGAAGATCCGCGCCTAGTTGTACTTTGGGCAGGATATGGTTTTGCAAAAGATTACAATCAAGGTCGTGGACACGTTTATGCAATTGAAGATGTTACTAATACTTTAAGAACCGGTGGACCAACTGGACCAGATGATGGACCAATGCCTTCTACTTGTTGGACTTGTAAATCACCAGATGTTCCACGTTTAATTAATGAAATTGGTGTAGATGATTACTACAAAGGAAAATGGGCAAGCAAAGGAGAACAAATTGTAAACCCAATTGGTTGTGCAAACTGTCATGATGAAAAGTCAATGAAATTAACCATTACCCAACCAGCTTTAATTGAAGCATTTCAACGTCAAGGAAAAGATATTACTAAATCTTCTCATAACGAAATGCGTTCTTTAGTTTGTGCACAATGTCACGTTGAGTATTACTTCAACAAAAATTTACCTGAAAAAGAAGGAATACCTTATTTAGTATTTCCTTGGGATGAAGGTCAAACAGTTGAAGATATGGAATCTTATTATGACAAAGTTGGTCATGTAGATTGGACTCACAAAATTAGTAAAGCGCCAATGTTAAAAGCACAACACCCAGGTTACGAAACTTATCAAATGGGTATTCATGGTAAAAGAGGTGTTTCTTGTGCAGATTGCCACATGCCTTATAAAACTGAAGGTGGACAAAAATTTACAGATCACCATATTCAATCTCCTTTAAACAACGTTGCAAATTCTTGTCAAGTTTGTCATAGAGAAGAAAAAGACGAATTAATTAAAAATGTATTTGATAATCAAGATCGTATTATTGAAAACAGAGATCAATTAGAACGTTTGTTAGTTCGAGCTCACGTTGAAGCAGGTAAATGTTGGGAGTTAGGAGCTACTGAAGAACAAATGAAAGATATTTTACACGGAATTAGATTAGGACAATGGCGTTGGGATTATGTTGCAGCATCTCACGGTGGATCTTTCCACGCTCCTGTTGAGTTAGGTAGAGTACTTGGAAAAGGTATTGATATTACACAAGAAACTAGAATTAAATTAGCTAAATTGTTAATGGAATTAGGTTTTAAAGGTGAAGTTCCTTACCCAGCAATTGACACAAAAGAAAAAGCTCAAGAGTTTATTGGATTACCAATGGAAAAATTAAAAGCAGAAAAGGAAAAATTCTTAAAAGAAGTTCGTCCACAATGGCAAGAAGCTGCTAAAAAAAGAGAAGCAACATACTAAATTATAGTATGGAGTAAATAGTATTTAGTTCTGAGTTTTTTAATTTTTTTAAGATTTTTAAATTAAAAAACTCATTTCTAAAAAAATAGTATATTTGACTTTATATGAGTGAAAATAATATAAAGATTCAACGTAATTTATGGGAAAATCCCTGGGGTTACATTGAATCTTTTTTTATAGGAATTGGTTTAATTATAACAGGTTTGTTTTTAGAAGTTTTTTCTACTTCTAATAATGTATTTACGTTATCTTACCCATACAATGTAATATTTTTAATAGGTTATATTGTAGTACTATTTGTTTTGTATAAATGGTTTACAAATTCGCAAATTATACGTTGGCTTACAAAAGTACCGGCTTCAATATCAAGTATTGTTTTAGTTACTGTGCTAGTGATGATAATGGGAATTATACCTCAAATACCTTCAGAAAATAAAATTATAAATAACTTAGGTTTAAATCATATAACAAGTAATTGGGCGTTTTTATTAATCTTGTTTCAATTTTTAACCTGTTTGGGACTTATCTCAATAAAAAGAATTTTACAATTTAAATGGTCTAATTTTGGTTTTGTTTTAAACCATACCGGATTATTTTTAGCCTTAACCGCAGGTGTTTTAGGAACAGGAGATTTGCAACGTTTATCTATAAATGTGTATGAAGGAAAACCAAGTTGGGTTGCTACAGACCAACAAAAAAAAGAAATAGAATTACCGTTTGCCTTTTTTTTAAAAGATTTTTTAATTGATGAATACAACCCAAAATTAGCTTTAGTAGACAATAAAACGGGAAGTATTGCACATAACGATGGTAAAAACCTTTATTTAGTTGAAAAAGGAGAAACTTATTATTTTAACAATTTTGAAGTAAAAATTGATAATTTTCTTTCTAATGCTATTCGTTTTGGAATGCGTTATGAAGCTGTTAATGAAATAGGTTCACCCCCAGCTGCAAAAGTAACTGTAAAAAATATTGAAAACGATTCTATTAAAACTGCTTGGATAAGTAGTGGAAGTTTCCGTTATCCTTATGAATCACTTAAAATAAGTAAAGAATACTCTGTGGTAATGACTATTCCAGAAGTGAAGAAATTTAGTTCAGATATTGATATTTTAACCAAAGAAGGAGAACGAATTAGTACAGTATTAGAAGTAAATAAACCTTTTAAATACAAAGGTTGGAAAATATATCAGCTTAGCTACGATGATAAAATGGGAAAATGGAGTAATTTAAGCGTTTTAGAGCTTGTAAAAGATCCGTGGCTACCACTTATTTATATTGGAATTTTTATGATGATTGCAGGCGCTATATATATGTTTTGGATGGGTAATAAAATAACTAAAAATCAAGAATAATGACTTGGATAGATTTTCCTTTATACA
The DNA here is from genome assembly GCF_947495725.1 of uncultured Lutibacter sp. Taxonomy (GTDB): domain Bacteria; phylum Bacteroidota; class Bacteroidia; order Flavobacteriales; family Flavobacteriaceae; genus Lutibacter. Next base: position 748,878 of record NZ_CANLZZ010000001.1, read on the forward strand.
GTTCAATCATTGTAATTTTGTGGTTTATAGGGTTGGTATTTTTATTAATTTCATATAAAAAGCAAGCCGTTTTAAAAATTGCCAATTTGTTATTTGTATCGGGTTGGGCGGTTATGATTCTTTTTGTTGTAAAATTGTGGATTGAGTTGGACCGGCCTCCAATGAGAACTCTTGGAGAAACCAGATTATGGTACGCTACATTTTTACCATTAATAGGTTTTGTAACTTTTATTCGTTGGAAATATAAGTGGTTTTTGGCCTATAGTTTTATAATGGCAAGTATGTTTTTAGCCATCAATTATTTAAATCCCGAAACCTATTCAAAAACCTTAATGCCAGCGCTGCAAAGTCCTTGGTTTATTCCACACGTATTGGTGTATTTATTTTCGTATGCAGTTTTAGCAGCATCAAGCATTGTTGCTATAAAAGGTTGGTTCGATAGTTACAAAGGAAACTTCAATATAGAAACTTTAAAACTAGCTGATAACTTAGTGTATATTGGTTTTGCATTTTTAACTTTAGGGTTGCTATTTGGAGCACTTTGGGCAAAAGAAGCTTGGGGACATTACTGGACTTGGGATCCTAAAGAAGTTTGGGCATTTTTAACCTGGATGGGTTACTTAATTTACATTCATTACCGCTATTTTCACGCTCAAAAAAGTAAACAAGCACTTACTATTTTGGCATTGGCATTTGTAGTATTATTAGTTTGTTGGTTTGGCGTTAATTATTTACCTGTTGCAAATACTAGTGTACATACCTATACCCAATATTAGATATTGTTTATTATGATATGTTTAACTTGTATCATTATCTATTAAAAATTATAATTTAATTTTTTTTTGATGTTACCCTCCGGGGCAGGTTGTCACTACTCGCTTTTTTAGTTGAAAAACGACTTTAAAAGAGCTTAAACGTGCGTTCTATCCTTATTGCTATATTTAATATGACTCTAAATATTGTAAAGTTATGTTATACAGTACTTTATAAGATTATCCTAGTTTTTTTTCTAACTGAATTATCGCTTAAAGACAAATACTGACATTTATCAGCTTATTTAAAATAATTCTAAATAAGCTTTTTTATTTTAATATACTATTCTATATTTGCCCCTTATTTATAATTAGTCTAAATAAAAATAAGATGAACAAACAACTATTAACACTACTATTTTTAACGATTTCAACCATTGCTTTTTCTCAAAAAGGAAGCGTAAAAGGTACAATAACCAACAACAATAATAATCCATTGTATGATGTAAATATTATATTAAAAAACACGGCAAAAGGAACACTTTCTAACAAAGAAGGGTATTTTGAAATAGCAAATCTAAAAGATGGAGATTATATTTTATCAATTTATAATCTTGGTTATAAAACAAGAGAAATAGCAATTTCTATTTCAAATAACAATTCAATAAATTTAGAAACAATTAAACTTTATGAAGGAAATGAAATTTTAAATGAAGTTGTAATAGAAAGCACAAGAATTAATAAGTTTTCTAGAAAGCAAAGTGCTTATGTGGCTAAAATGCCACTTAAAAATATTGAAAATTCTCAAGTTTATAGCACCATTACAAATCAATTATTAGTATCACAGTCAGTCAATAGCTTTGAAGATGCTTTAAAAAATGCCGTTGGTGTAGATAAATTATGGTCTTCTACCGGTAGAAGTGGAGATGGAGCTGGTTATTACAGTATTCGTGGATTTTCTGTGCAACCACAATTGGTAAACGGAGTTTCAGGAATTACAAATGGATTTATAAACCCATCAAACGTTGAGCGTGTTGAGGTTATTAAAGGTCCTTCAGCAACATTGTTTGGTAGTACGCTAACTTCTTACGGTGGTTTAATTAACATAGTTACTAAAAAACCATATAATAGTTTTGGAGGAAGTGTTACTGTTGCCGGAGGTTCCTTTGGTTTCAGAAAACTAAATGCCGATATTAATTTAAGTAATAAAGAAAACATATCATTTCGTTTAAACACAGGATATCAAGAAGAAGATAGTTTTCAAGATTATGGATATAAAAAATCTGTTTTTATTGCGCCATCACTTACTTATAAGGTAAATAATAATTTAACCTTTAATTTATCGTATGAAACTTCAAACAACGAGCAAACAAATCAAACCTTTTTATTTTTAAACAGGTCTGCGCCATTAGTATTCAATACAATTGAAGAATTGAATTATAATACTAATAAATCTCTTACAAATAATGATGTAATAATTGAAAATCCTACGCAAAATTTTAGAGGAGAAATTGCATATAAACTTTCAGACAATTGGTCTTCACAAACTATTATTGCAGGTGGTACAGCAAAATCAAATGGATTTTATACGTATTTATGGAATGCTGCAGATTGGACCGATGCTGCAAACCCTGCTGGTACACCAAATTTTGCATTGTATGCTCAAAAAACTGATGCTAAAACAAAAACGCTTAATCTTCAGCAAAATTTTGTAGGAGAATTTAAAATTGGGGATTTACAAAACAAATTATTAGTTGGTTTTGATTATTTAAAAACATCAATTATTGATAAAGGTTCTAATTGGGGTTATTTACATACTGTTAATGCGCAAGGAGATCTTATTTATGGAGAGCCAGAAATTTCAGCAGCAAATTTAAATACAATACTTACAGGTATTGGTAATTCAAATATCGAAACAAAACAAAATGTTTTTGGGGCTTACGCATCAAATGTTGCAAAAATAACACCTCAATTATCTGCAATGGCGAGTATTCGTTTTGACAGATTTAAGTATGATGGAGATATAAACGACCCTTCAGATGATTTGCAAGCGTTTAACGAATCAACCTGGTCTCCTAAATTTGGTGTGGTTTATCAACCAATTGTAAATAAGCTTTCAATTTTCGGTAATTACCAAAATAGTTTCTCATATGTAAACCCAGAATTAGTTCCTGTTGATTTAAGCGATCCTTCAGCCGGAACAGTTTTACAATCTTATGATTTGGAACGTGCAAATCAGCTAGAATTTGGAGTTAAAACAAACCTTTTTAATAATAGATTAGAGGCTACTTTAAATTATTATGACATTGAAGTTAAAGATAAAATAATGGGTTTTGGAGCTTCAAAACAACAAGATGCAACCGTAAATAGCAATGGTGTTGAATTGGAGTTAAACGCAAGTCCAATAAAAGGTCTTAATCTTAGAGGAGGTTTTAGTTATAATAATTCTGAAGTAACTAAATCTGCTTCTAGACTAGATTTAATTGGTTTAAGACCGGCAGAATCTGGATCAGACATTTTATATAATTTTTGGGGAGATTATAAAGTTACAGAAGGTTTTGCTAAAAACCTTGGTTTTGGAGCTGGTTTTAACGGAGCAAGCAGTTATAATACTATGAGTGATTATACAAATTCTGGAGGTTTTGATTTACCCGCATATACCGTTTTTAATGCTTCTATATATTATGAAACTAGTAAGTTTAGAATTAGTGTAAAAGGTAATAATTTAAGCGATAAAAAATACTATTCTGGATGGAGTACTGTAACACCACAACAAACAAGAGCATTTATTGCTACGTTAGACTATAAGTTTTAGATATATTAATTGAAAAAAGGTAACTATTATAGTTGCCTTTTTTCTTTATTTTTTTTCAGATGAAATATAGAAAAACCATTCTTTCAATTCATAAAATCCTTGGTTTATTTACAGGTGTTGTTGTATTTATAGTATCAATAACTGGTTGTTGTTGGGCATTTAGAGATGAAATTGAAAGCACATACAATCAATACAAAAAAGTTGAACCACAAAACATAGCAATTTTAACTCCATCAGAGGTAAAAACTATTGCTGAAGAAATTTTTCCAAACAACACAGTTCACGGAACAATTTTTAAAAAAGCAGATGATGCTATTGAAGTCATTTTTTATGATGCCAAACCAGAGTTTTACCAAAGTATATTTTTAAACCCTTATTCAGGTGAAGTTATTCAAATAGATAACCACTTAAGTGGTTTTTTTGCTTTTATTTTAAAAGGTCATATGCGTTTGTGGTTACCAAAAGATATTGGAGAACAAGTTGTGGGAGCATCAATACTTACTTTTATTTTAATTATAATTTCGGGCTTTATTTTATGGATTCCGAAAAAGCGAAAAAACTTAAAACAACGATTAAAGTTTGATTGGAGATCTACTACAAAATGGAAACGAAAAAACTTCGATTTGCATACCGTAGTTGGATTTTATGTATGTACTTTTGCTTTAATAGCAGCATTTACAGGTGCAATGATATCATATAATTGGCTAAAATATGTGGTATATGTTTCAACCGGAGGAGATAAAATACCTGCCTTTATTATTCCAGATAATAGAAATAAAGAACCAAAAATAGACAGTAAAACCTTGCCAATAGATCATTTAATTGTAAAACTACAAAAGGAATCTCCAGAAGCTAAAAGTTTTGAACTACATTATCCTGAAACTGAGGAGGCAAGTATTTATGTTGAGGTTTCTAATAGTGAAGGTTTGTACTACAATTCTGATTATAGATTTTTTGATCAACATACATTAGAAGAAATTGAATCAAAAGCTATTTTTGGAAAATATAAAGATGCTAAGTTTGCTGATAAAATAATTCGTATGAATTATGATATTCATGTTGGAGCCATTGGTGGAATTGCAGGTAAAATAATTGCGTTTATAATTAGCTTAATTACTGCAAGTTTGCCTGTAACAGGAGTTTTACTTTGGTATGGACGTAAGTACAAAAAGAAACACTAAATAGCTGTTAAATCAGCTATTTTGAGTTTAGCCACGTTAAATTATGCCAAATTTGTTCTAATGGACCACGGTTATGGTTTTTCATCCACCATTTACTAAATAATATTAGTAGTATTGAGCAAATAATTCCAATTAAGAAGCTATAAGTTGCACCAGTATATTTGTATAATCCAAAACCAAATCCGTAATAAAGTGTTGTTCCAATTACAGTTTGAAGTATGTAATTAGATAAACTCATTTTTCCCATTGGGGAAAAAACATTTAATGCTTTTTGCCAAAATTTTGAAAAATACAATAATAAAAAACCAGACAACAAGACAAAAGTAAAGGCAAAGTTGGTCCACGATTTTTCCATTGCTTTTGCAGTCATTTTTATTGCTTTGCTTTCAATTGTTCCAATTAAGTTTTTTTGAATGTAAAACAATGGAATAAATAAAATTATTGAAATAATAAAAACCTTCAGCCAAAGTCGCTTATTTTGGGAATTTTGAACAAATAAATTTTTTCTAGCAGCTACCATTCCAAGCATAAATAAGCAAAGTAAATGAGGGAATCTTCCATTTTCCCAACTCCAAATCCAAACAGCTTTTTTACCATTCGTTAGGTTTCCTTTTATGGTTTCTAATAATGAATCTCCAGGAATATATTCCTTCAATTTACCAAAGTAAGTCCAAGATTCAGGATTACCAACTTCTATGGTTGGGTGCTGAAAATAATAAACAAGCCTTCCTATTTCAAAAGGTTGAAGAAATAATATAAAAGCAACAATTAAAACTGTTTTAGAATTGAGTTTAGCAAATGGAATTAAAAACAAACCTACAAATGCATAAAGCGTTAATATATCTCCTTGATAAAAAGCTGAATTTATAGTTCCAAAAATAAAAAGTAATAACAACCTCCAAACAAATCGAGGTCTAAAATCATTGCCTCTTTTTGCTTGATTGTTCATTTGAATAAAGAAGGTTACTCCAAATAAAAAGGCAAACATAGCATAAGATTTTCCGGCAAATAGAAAAAAGGTACTATCCCAAATTGTTTGATCTAGTTCAACCATCCAACTTGGTAAGTTTTTGGGTTTAAAAAAGAAATCGAAGTGTTCTAAATTATGTAAAAGCATTATAGAAACCAAAGCAAAGCCTCTTAATGCATCTACATTAAAGAGTCTTTGTTTTGTATTTAAAGTTTCCATAATTTTATTTATACGAAGTATTTCTCAGCCTGAACAATAGAGAATAATCTCACATTCCAAACAAAAAGATTCTACATTTCGTATCACTTCATTCAGAATGACATTTATTTTCTAAATTTAGTAACCTATTTTTGCTCTAACACGTTGTAAAACATCTGCAGCAACAATTTTTGCTTTTTTTGCTCCAATTGAAAGGGCTTTATCAATTTCGCTCAAGTTTTCCATATAATAATTATAGCGAGCTCTTTCTTCTGAAAACGTATCAATTAATAATTCATAAAAAGCTTGTTTAGCGTGTCCGTAGCCATAATTTCCACCTTCGTAATTAGCTCTCATTTCAGCAATTTGTTCTTCTGAAGCTAATAATTTGTACAAAGCAAATAAGTTACAAGTATCTGGGTTTTTAGGTTCTTCTAACGGAGTAGAATCCGTTTTAATCTTCATAATTTGTTTACGAAGTTGCTTGTCTGGTAAAAATATATTGATAATATTTCCACTTGACTTACTCATTTTTCCACCATCAGTTCCTGGAACCCACATAGTTCCATCCTGAATTTTTGCTTCTGGCGGAACTAAAGTGTCACCCATTTGATGGTTGAATCTATTTGCAACATCGCGTGTAATTTCTAAATGTTGTAATTGATCTTTTCCAACAGGAACAACTTCAGCATCATATAATAATATATCTGCAGCCATTAACATTGGATATCCAAATAATCCCGCATTTACATCTTCTAACCTATTAGATTTATCTTTAAAGCTGTGTGCCAATGTTAAACGTTGGTATGGGAAAAAGCAGCTTAAATACCAAGTTAGTTCGGTAGTTTCTGGAATATCACTTTGTCTATAAAAAACAGTTTTTTCTACATCTAAGCCACAAGCCAGCCAGGTTGCAGCTGTACTATAGGTGTTTTGGCGTAATTCTTCGCCGTTTTTAATTTGTGTAAGTGAGTGCATATCGGCAATAAATAAAAACGATTCGTTTTTTGGATCGTTCGCCATTTTAATTGCAGGTATAATTGCACCCAATAAATTTCCTAAATGAGGTGTTCCTGTACTTTGTACTCCTGTTAAAATTCTTGACATTTATGTTCTAATTTTCTTAGCTGCAAAAGTACATATTTCAATTGCATAAAAAAAGCGACAAAATGCCGCTTTAAAATAATTTTTGAAATTTTATTTTTTCTTTATGGCGGCCACAACAGCCATAATTATAATTGCTCCAATAACACCTTCAAATAAATCACCTAACCAGCCATTAAGAATATGTATTCCCGCAACGCCAAATAGCCATCCACCTAAAATTCCTCCAATAATCCCAAGAATAATATTTTTAAAAATTCCGTAGCCGCCACCTTTCATTAGTTTTCCAGCTAACCAACCAGCAATTCCTCCAATTAAAATAGAGTATAACATAAAATAAAGTTTAATATTAATAATTGATCAAATTAATAAAATTCAATGATTTATTCGATTAAATCTTTAATTTTGATTTTCATGAAAATATTTAAAGGGATTTTTTACATATTTTGGAGATGCTGGTTTTATTGTTGGGTGTTATTTCCTATTATTCTAATATTTCCAATTTTATTAATAGTTACATCTACTGAAAAATTATATCCGGTTTTTTTTAAAATTGCCCAAGCTTGGGCAAACACCATACTTTTTGTAATGGGCTTTAAAGTTAATTTAATTGAAGAAGAACATTTGGATGATACTAAAAGTTATATGTTTTGTCCAAATCATACTTCTATGATTGATGTAATGCTTATGCTTTCAATAGCTAAAAACCCATTTGTTTTTGTTGGAAAAAAGGAATTAACTAAAATCCCAATTTTTGGATATTTTTATAAACGTACATGTATTATTGTCGATAGAAGTGATTCAAAGAGCAGAAAAGCTGTTTTTGATGAAGCGAGAAGAAGGTTAAGTGATGGGTTAGATGTTTGTATTTTTCCGGAAGGATTGGTTCCGGACGACGAAAGTGTAGTTTTAGCCGATTTTAAAAATGGAGCTTTTCGATTGGCCATTGAGTTTCAAATACCAATAGTTCCAATTACAATGTACGATTGTAAAAAACGATTTTCTTACACATTTTTTAGTGGAAAACCAGGAACATTGCGAACGAAAACTCATAAATTTTTATATACTAATGGGTACACTCTGAAAGATTGTGAAACTTTAAAAAATGGTACTTTTACAGTTATTTATAATGAGTTGATTTCTGATTCAAAAAATACTTAATTCTTCAAATTTTCGTTTTCATAAAAATGAGAGAAAAGAAAGTTACATATTACAACCCAAAAGAAGAAAAACTAAATGTATATTCTCATGCATTAGGATTGGTTTTAAGTATTATTGCATTGATTTTATTAGTTGTTTATTCTAGTATTTATGGAAGTGCTCGACACATTGTGAGTTTTAGTATTTATGGAGCTAGTTTAATTGTATTATATTCAGCTTCAACTTTTTATCATTATTCAAAAGATCCTGAAATTCGTTATAAACTTAATATTTTCGACCATGCTGCCATTTATGTTTTAATCGCTGGTACTTATACGCCTTTTACATTGGTGGTTTTAAAAGGTTGGGTTGGTTGGACAATCTTTGGTGTTTCATGGGGATTAGCCATACTTGGTATAATTTTAAAATTATTTTATACAGGTAGGTTCGATAAAATTTCTACTATAGCTTATGTACTTATGGGTTGGTTAATTGTTTTTGCTATAAAACCACTCGTTAATAATTTACCTATAGAAGGTTTAATGTGGTTGTTAGGCGGAGGATTGGCTTACACAATTGGTGCTGTTTTGTATAGTATTAAAAGCATTAAATACAACCACGCAATTTTTCACATTTTTGTTTTGCTTGGAAGTTTTGCTCATTTTATTGCAGTTTTCTTTTATGTTTTACCTATAAAAAAATAAGAAAGTTTTAAACGGTTTTTAGGTTAAGTACTTTTAATTTTTTAGTACCTTCATTCAAAATTTTGCTAAACACATAAAATAACCCAAAATGAGATTTCAAAAAATCATTTTCGCTTTACTTTTTAGTATTGCGATTGTTGCTTGTAAAGATGAAAAACCACAAGAATCAACCAATAATTTATTCAAGTTTAAAGAGTACATAAACTACACAACTTCGGGTGTGGTTTCGGTGGCCGAACCAATTAGAGTTGATTTAGCCAAAGAAGTTGAAGGTTGGGTTTCTAATGAAGAAATTTCTGAAAATATTTTTGATATTTCACCAAGTGTTAAAGGTAAACTTTCAGCATTAAATACGCGTAGTTTATTGTTTCAACCTTCTGAAAAATTACAACCTAATAAGGAATATACGGTTACCGTAAAGTTGGGTAAAATGTATGCAAATGTTCCTTCGGAATACAAATCGTACACATTTAAATTTAAAACCATAGAGCAGAATTTTAGCATCACCACTAACAATTTGCAATCGTATAATAAAGAATGGCAGTATGTTGAAGGTGTAATTAAAACTGCTGATATTTTAAATTTAGAAGATGCTCAAAAAATAATTTCAGCAGAGCAAAACAATAAAAAGCTTAAAATAAATTGGAAAAATGCCGATTCAATTAGTACAAACTTCAATTTTATAATTGATAGTATTCAACGTTTTGAAGACGATTCCAAAATATTAGTTTCTTGGAATGGTAGCGCAATTAATGTAGATAATGATGGTAAAAACGAGTTGAAAATACCTGGTAAAAATAATTTCTCTATTGTAAATATTGAAGTATTTCAATCTCCAGAGCAACACTTAAATATTAACTTTTCTGATCCGCTAAAAAAACAACAAAATTTTAAAGGTTTAATTGCTATAAAAAATGCGAATAACTTAAAATATGTAGTGGATGGAAACGTGTTAAAAGTATATCCAAATACACGAATTGTTGGCAATGTTTTAGTAGATGTTTTCCAAGGAATTAAAAGTACCGATGGTTATAAATTGAAGAATGCTTTTTCCGAAAACGTAGCATTTCAACAAGTAAAACCAGAGGTTAGATTATTGTCTAGCGGTGTTATTTTACCAAGTTCTAACGATTTAAAATTTAATTTTGAAGCCGTTAATTTAAAAGCTGTTGATGTTAGAGTTATCAAAATTTTTGAAGACAATGTATTACAATTTTTACAATCTAACGAGTTAGGAAATACCAACCGATACAACATTAGAAGAGTAGGGCGTAGAGTTGCTAAAAAAACAGTTACGTTAGTTAAAAACGAATTGGATAACAACGGTAAATGGAAAGCTTATGCGTTGGATTTATCAAAAATGATAAAAGCTGATCCTGGAGCAATTTATAGAATTGAATTAAGCATAAAGCAGGAATATTCGTTGTACAAATGTAGCGATAGCGATGTAGTAACTAATGAAGAAGATGGTTACGATGATTATTACGAAGATGAATATTATTACAACGAGCACGAATACACAACACAACAAGCAGCCGATTTAGATGAGCGTGAAGAACAATATTGGGATAATTTAATTTACAGTTATAGCAATAATTATTACAATTGGGAAGACAGAAGTAATCCTTGTAAAAAAGCATATTACGATAATAATGATCGTATTGTTTCAGCAAATATTTTAGCTTCAAATTTGGGTGTAATTGCTAAAAAAGGAGCTAACAAATCGTACTTTTTTGCTGTAACAGATATTTTAACAACTAATCCGGTTTCAGGTGCAAAGGTTACTATTTACAATTACCAACAACAAGAAATTGCGAGTTCAGTAACCGACAACCAAGGTATTACAGGAATGGACGTTGATAAAAATGCTTACTTCGCTATTATTTCAGATAAAAAGCACAAAACGTATCTAAAATTAGACGATGGACATTCATTATCGTTAAGTAAATTTAATGTTTCAGGTAAAAAATTACAGAAAGGTTTAAAAGGCTTTATTTATGGTGAACGTGGCGTTTGGCGTCCTGGAGATTCTATTCATTTAACTTTTGTGTTGAACGACAATGCGAATCCGTTACCAAAATCTCATCCTGTAAAATTAGAAGTTACCGATGCGCGTGGAAAACTAACTAACAAGCAAGTTACAGTAAACAATGTAAATGGTTTTTATAAGTTTTCAATACCAACTTCCGACAGTGATCCAACAGGAAATTGGAATGCAAATATTAGTGTTGGTGGTGCAAAGTTTTACAAGTCGTTAAAGGTTGAAACCGTTAAACCTAACCGATTAAAAATTAAGATAGATTTTGATGATGAAGTACTTTCAAACACCAAACCAATTGCTGGTAATTTACAAATAAATTGGTTGCACGGTGCACCTGCAAAAAGTATAAAAACCGAGGTTAAGGCAAAATTTAGTAATAATTCAAGTGCGTTTTCAAAACAGTTCCCAGGATATATTTTTAACGATCCTACTCGTACTTTTAATGGGGAAGAAGTTGCCGTTTTCGATAGTAAATTAGATGCTTCAGGAAATGCAACTATCAACAAAAAAGTAAATTTAAAAGGAAAAGCTCCTGGAATGCTAAAAGTTGCATTTTTAACCAAAGCGTTTGAAAATGGTGGAGATTTTTCAATGGATGTAATTTCAAAAAATTATGCGCCGTACAGCTCGTTTGTTGGATTAAAATCACCAAAAGCAAAGCGTTATGGTTCTTTTGAAACTGATGCTAATGTAACGTTCGACATTGCAACAGTAACCAAAGATGGAAAACCAATTTCCAGAAATGGAGTAGAAGTAGAGGTTTACCAAATAAAATGGCGCTGGTGGTGGAGTTCATCGTACGATAATCTTTCTTCGTATAACGGAAGTCGTTACCATAAACCATTCAAAAAATTAAAAGTAAATACAAATTCAGCAGGAAAAGGAACCTTTACCATTAATGTTCCTGATAATAAAGGAGGAAGATTTTTAATTAGAGTTATCGATAGAAAAAGCGGACACGCAACAGGTAGAACTGCTTATTTCTACAAAAATTGGTGGAAACGTCCTTCAAACGATCCTGAAGCTTCAAAAATGTTAGTTTTTTCAGCAGATAAAGAAAAATACAATGTTGGCGAAACTGCTAAAATTACATTCCCTTCTGGAACTGAAGGTAGAGCTTTAATTTCTATTGAAAACGGAACAGAAGTACTACAAACTGTTTGGCAAAAAACACAAAAAGGAGAAACTACGGTTGAAATTCCTATTACTTCAGAAATGACTCCAAATGTGTTTATAAATATTTCATTATTGCAACCGCACGCTTCAACAGCCAACGATTTACCGTTGCGTTTGTATGGTGTAATTCCAATATTGGTTGAAGATCCAGCAACACGATTAGAGCCACAAATTGAAATGCCAAAAGTGTTGAAACCTGAAGAGAAATTCACCTTAAAAGTGAGTGAAAAATCAGGAAAACGAATGACCTACACAGTGGCAATTGTTGAAGAAGGCTTGTTAGATTTAACACGATTTAAAACACCTCAAATTTGGGATTCATTCTACACAAAAGAGGCATTAGGTGTAAAAACTTGGGATATTTTTGATGATGTAATTGGAGCTTACGGTGGAAGTATAGAACAAGTATTTGCAGTTGGTGGTGATGGCGATGCAGCGGGAGGAAAAAACAAAAAAGCAAACCGATTTAAACCAGTAGTTCGTTTTATTGGTCCGTTTGTGTTGGGCAAAGGAAAAACAGCTTCGCACAACATTCAATTGCCAAAATACATTGGTTCGGTTAGAACTATGATTATTGCCGGTGATAATAACAATGCTGCGTATGGAAAAGTAGATGAAACTACGCCAGTTCGTAAACCGTTAATGGTGTTATCTTCTTTGCCAAGAAAATTAAGTCCAGGCGAAAAAGTTACCTTGCCAGTTACTGTTTTTGCAATGGAAAATAAGGTGAAAAATGTAACTGTTTCATTAAAATTATCTGACGGAATTAAAGTAGTTGGTGAGAAAACTCAAAAACTAACATTTGCGAATCCTGACGAGAAAATGGCATACTTTAATTTAGATGTTTCTGAAGCAAAAGGAATTGGAAAAATTGAAGTAATTGCACAAGGAAATGGCGAAAAATCTTCTTACGAAGTTGAAATTGATGTAGTGAATCCAAATCCAGTTTCATCAAAAGCAATTGCAGTAGAATTAGAACCAAACGCTACGCAAACTATCAATTTTGAAACTTTTGGAATAAAAGGAAGCAATACCGCAACTATTGAATTTTCTACCTTGCCGGCAATGGATTTTACTGGTAGATTGCAATATTTAATTCGTTATCCGCACGGTTGTGTAGAGCAAACAACCTCAAGCGTATTTCCGCAGTTGTATTTAGGTGATATTTTTGATTTACCTATTCAGCAAAAACAAAAAATGACCGATAATATTAAAAATGGAATTGAGCGTTTAGGCGATTTTCAAACTCCAAGTGGAGGTTTAAGTTATTGGATGGGACAAAATTCTGCCAACGATTGGGGAACAAGTTACGCTGGTCATTTTATGATTGAAGCCGAGAAAAAAGGATATGTTTTACCATTAACTTTTATGAATAATTGGTTGAAATACCAAAAACAAGCAGCTCGTGATTGGAGGCCAAGTTACAAACGTTATAATTCAGATTTAGCACAAGCATATAGATTGTACACATTGGCATTAGCTGGTCATCCAGATTTAGGTGCAATGAACCGTTTACGTGAGTTTAGTGAAATTTCTAACAATGCAAAATGGCGTTTAGCTGCTGCGTATGCTTTGGCAGGACAAAAAGAAGCAGCAACCAAAATTGCAAACACTGCTAATATTAATTTTGAATCATCACGATACGATTATTACACCTATGGTTCTGTTGATAGAAACAGAGCAATGGCGATGGAAACAATGTTGTTAACAGGTGATAAACAATCGAGAGAGTTGGCAAAATTAATTGCAAAACGTTTGTCTTCAAAAAGTTGGATGAGTACGCAAACAACAGCATACAGTTTACTGTCTATGGCAAAAATGGTTGAAGTTAATGGTGGAAAATCGGTTAAGTTGAATTATTCAATCAATAGTGGAAAGCAAGAAAATGTAAATACAAAATATGCTATTGCACAGCGCGATTTAAAAGTTGTTGAAGGAGCAAATTCCGTAACAATTACTAACAACGAAAGTAATTTAGTATTTGTAAATGTGTTGAATTCGGGAATTCTTCCTTTAGGAAAAGAAATTGCTGAAAAACGCGGTTTAGGAGTTGCAGTTTCGTACAAAGATTCCAAAGGAAAAACAATTGATGTTTCTAAACTTTCTCAAGGAACAGAGTTTGTTGCAGAAGTTACGGTGAGCAATTTAAAACCAGAAAATGTGTATGATATTGCCTTAACTGAAATTTTCCCTTCGGGATGGGAAATTGTAAACACACGTTTTACAGATTTTGGAAATACAGCCACAGGAAATGCAAATTATACCGATATTAGAGACGATAGAGTTAACTTTTATTTCAATTTAAATAAGAACAAGTCTAAAACATTTAAAGTGCTGCTAAACGCATCGTATTTGGGTAGTTATTATTTATACGGCGTTCAAGCCGAAGCAATGTATGATAATGAGTATTTTACACGTACAACTGGTAAATGGATTGAAGTAGTTAAATAAATATAAAATGTAATGTCATTCTGAATGAAGTGTTAACGAAATGAAGAATCTCACAACGCAAAGTAGATTCTTCACTTCAGCCTGTCTTGAGCGACAGTCAAAAGGTTCAGAATGACAATTATAATGAATTGGATTATAAAACATAAAATCAAAATTATAATAGCCGTTATTTTACTAATGGCTTATTATTTTTCGTTACCAAAACAGTTGTTTAAAAATCCAACTTCAACAGTAATTGAAAGTGTTGAAGGCGAATTGTTAGGCGCAAAAATTGCTGAAGATGGACAGTGGAGGTTTCCTCAAAACGATAGTGTTCCGTATAAATTTCAACAATGTATTGTTCAGTTTGAAGATGCTTATTTTTACAAGCATCCCGGTTTTAATCCAATTTCAATATTTAAGGCGCTTTCAGAAAATATAAAATCTAAAAAAGTAAAAAGAGGAGGAAGTACCATTACGCAGCAAGTAATTAGATTGGCTCGAAAAAATCAAAAAAGAACCTATTTTGAAAAGCTAAAAGAACTGATTTTAGCAACACGATTAGAATTTCGTTATTCAAAAGAAAAAATATTGTCGTTATACGCATCAAATGCTCCTTTTGGAGGAAATGTTGTAGGGTTAGATGTAGCATCGTGGCGTTATTTTGGGCGATTTCCAAACAATTTATCTTGGGCAGAAAGTGCAACATTGGCTGTTTTACCAAATGCACCAAGTTTAATTTATCCAGGTAAAAATCAGCAAAAATTATTAGCGAAACGAAATCGATTGTTGAAGAAATTATTCGACGAAGAAATTATAGATAAGTTAACATATGAATTAGCTTTAGAAGAAGAATTACCTCAAAAACCGTATAGAATTCCGCAAATTGCTCCGCATTTATTGCAAAAAGGAGTAAAAGATTTTAAAGGAAAACGTATAAAAACATCCGTTAAAATTGGATTGCAACATCACGTAAATGAAATTGTTAAAACGCATTATAACGAATTAAGTAAAAATGAAATTTACAATGTTGCTGTGTTGGTTTTAGATGTTGAAACACGACAAGTTTTGGCATATGTTGGAAATTCACCAACTTCAAAAAAACATCATAAAGATGTTGATATTATTAACAAACCACGAAGCACAGGAAGTATTTTAAAGCCATTTTTATATGCTGCTATGTTAGACGCTGGAGATTTATTGCCAAATACGTTAGTGGCTGATGTTCCAACTCAAATTGCGAGTTATAAACCCGAAAATTTTGATAAGCAATTTAGTGGAGCTGTGCCAGCGAGTAAAGCATTGGCTCGTTCGTTAAATGTGCCAGCAGTTAGAATGTTGCAAAGCTTTGGCTTGGATAGATTTCATCATTATTTAAAAGAATTAAAGTTGAAGGATATTAAGTTTAATGCCAATCATTATGGATTGTCGTTAATTTTAGGTGGTGCAGAAAGCAATTTATGGGATTTAAGTAAAAGCTACGCTTCAATGGCTTCAACAGTAAATCATTATGATGATGCGCAAGGAAAATATTATACCAATGAATTTTTAGAACCTTCGTATTTAAAAGATTTTAAACCGAATTTTGGAAAAACTTCAACAGAAAAAACCATCTTTGATGCAGGATCAACTTATTTGACGTTTGAAAGTTTAAACAAAGTAAACAGACCAGAAAGTGAACAAAACTGGGAGTTTTTTAATGATGCCAATAAAATTGCTTGGAAAACAGGAACAAGTTTTGGCTTTAGGGATGCTTGGGCAATTGGAGCAACAAAAAAGTATGTAGTTGGCATTTGGGTTGGAAATGCCGATGGTGAAGGTCGTCCAGGTTTGGTGGGAGTTTCAACAGCTGCACCAATTTTGTTTGATGTGTTTAATTATTTACCTCAAAGTAATTGGTTTGAAAAACCTTTTGATGAATTAGCAAAAATTCCAATTTGTAGTAAAAGCGGTTATAGAGCAAGTGAAATTTGTGAGCAAAAAGATTCTGTTTTTGTGCAACAAGCAGGTTTAAAAACCAAACCTTGTCCGTACCATTTATGGGTTCATTTAGATAAAAATGAAGAATTTCAAGTAAATACTTCGTGTGAAAGTTTAAGTAATATGGTGCATAAAAGTTGGTTTGTTTTACCGCCATTAATGGAATATTATTATGAAAAAAACAATCCGTTTTATGCTAAATTACCAAGTTATAGAAACAATTGTTTAAATGAAACTAAAGCTAAAATGGAGTTTGTTAATTTACCTAAAAACACAACATTTTATTTAGCTAAAGATTTCTCGGAAGAAGTGGTTCCAATTGTTGTAAAATTGGTGCATTCAAATCCTGAAACAAAAGTATTTTGGTATTTAAATGAAGAATTTTTAAAGGTTACTCAAGATATTCACGAAATTGAAATTTTACCCCAAAAAGGACTATTTAATCTTATTGTTTTTGATGGGTTTGGAAATGAATTAAATACTAATATTGAAATAAAGGAATAAGTTTTTGACCATAATTGCAAATGTTGTATATTGCAAATTAATTAATGAACATTAGCCCTGAAATTATGCTGCAAATTCTACTAGTCGATGATGAAAAAGACGCTTTAGAAGCTTTGGAATGGAAATTGAATAATTACATTGATAATATTGAAGTTACAACCTGTAATTCTCCAGTAGAAGCAATTGATATTATTAATGAAACTAAACCTGATGTAGTTTTTTTAGATATCCAAATGCCAGAAATGGATGGTTTTACGATGATTGAAAAGCTTGAAAATAGAGATTTCAATTTAATTTTTACAACCGCCCATGACGAATTTGCTTTAAAAGCTATTAAAGTTTCGGCCATTGACTATTTGCTAAAGCCTGTTGATAAAGATGAATTATTGGCTTCAATGGAAAAAATTCAAAAATCTAAAAATGGTGATTTACTTGAAAATAAATTGGCACTTTTATTAAATAATTTAAATGACAATAGTGACAAAATAAACATTTCTGCTGATGGAAAGGTTTATTTATTAGATAAAGATGATGTTGTTATGTTAAAATCAGACAAAAGTTATACTACTATTTATTTAAAGTCTGAACAAGAAATTTTGGTTTCCAAAACTTTAAAAGAGGTTGAGAAAAAATTCTTGTTTCCGAACTTTTTTAGAGTGCATAATTCATATTTAATTAATTTAAATCACGTGAAAGAGTATTTAAAAGGGTTGGGAGGTGAACTTATTATGACAAATGGTTTAACGGCAAGTATTAGTAGAAACAGAAAGGCAGAATTATTTAAAAAACTTTATTTGGATTAAAGAATGTTATTAGATTTTCATTCTGAATTGTATTCTTGGATAAGAGGCGGATTATTCGTTCTGTTTATCTATCATCTATTAATTTTTTTCCAGAACAAAAGTAAATTATATCTATACTATAGTTTGTACCTTTTGGCTCTTACAATTTATTTATTAGGTGATATTTCTACGGGGTATTCCAAAGATATTTACAACTATTTAAACTTTTCAGTTCAGTTTTTAGCATATGCGGCCTATGTATCGTTTGCTCGAAGTTTACTAGAAACGAGAACATATTTAATAAAATGGGATCGCTATTTTGCAATAGAAACAATTACACTTTTAATATTAGCACCATTTTTTGTAATAATCCAATTTTTTTTAGGGTACGAATTTCAAATAAAGGTTTTTACTTTAGTAGCACCACTATTAACCATTTTTACCATTATTTCTTATTACGTAGTTTATACAAGAATTAAAGACAATTTTTCTAAATATTTTGTTTTTGGATCTTTGATATACTTGATACTAGCTAATATTAGTTTTTTAGAAGTTTTTATAGGAAAAGAAATTTTTATAAGGAATAATGTTCAACCTATGTTTTTTGTATATATAGGTGCATTTTTACAATGTATAATCTTTTCAATTATAATTGGTTTTACTATTAAAAGGGTAGAGCAAAGGAGTAAAAATGCCGAGGTTAGACTTGCAATAAAGTTAAAGGAAATGGAAGAATTAAAAATGACGGCACTTCAAAGTCAAATGAATCCACATTTTCTATTTAACTCTTTAAACTCAATAAATAATTTTGTAATTAAAAATGAAGTAGAAAAAGCATCTGATTTTATTACAAAATTTTCAAAATTAATACGGGCCATATTAAATAGCTCATCTAGTCCAACATCTACGCTTTCAGAAGAATTAAGAATTTTAGATTTATATATAAAATTAGAACAAATGCGTGTAACTGGCGGATTTGAATTTGAAGTTGAAGTTGAAGAAGATTTAAATCTAGAAGCTATAAAAGTGCCTCCTATGTTTTTACAGCCATTTATTGAAAATGCTATTTGGCATGGTATTATGAAAATAGAAGGAAAAAAGGTAATTAAACTTTCAATTAATAAAAAAAATGGAAATGTTTTATGTGTTGTAACTGATAATGGTATTGGAATTAACAAGGCAAAAGAACTATCTCATATGAGCAATAAACGAAAGTTTTTTGGAGCCGAGGTTACTGAAAATAGAATAAGAATGTTGTACCAAAATAAGGATGTACACATAGTTACCAAAGACATTTCTTCAGATAATAAAACAGGAACTCAAGTATCTATAAAGTTTCCATTGCTCTAAGTTTTTGAAAATATAGAAGGTTTTGTAATGTGTTTAAGATTATCAAACTACCATTTATAAGAATAAACGAACCATTTATTAACTTTTTAATAACATTTGTTTATTTTAATTATTAATATTTAAAAACTGTGTATCTTTGAATTGTATTATCGTCAAGAGGGGTTTTGACTTTGTACATTAAAAACATTAAATAAGTCTTTGGGGTTGATTTATTTATTCCTTGAACATTGTAATAACGTATTATAATGTTCAAGGTTTTTTTTTGAATAAATATTTATACGGATAAACCTTTTTCAATTAAATTTTTAATAGATATATTTGAAAGTATTTATGAAAAAAATATTTCAAACAATAGTCGTTATTCTCATATGTAATAGTATATGGGGACAAATTAATTATTCCAATAGTTGGGAGGATTTTTATTCGTATAACAATGTAAAAGATTTTCTAAAAACTAATGAGAAAATTTATGCAATTGTTGATAATGCTTTATTCACATATAACCTTTTAAATGGAGAAATTAAAAAGATTTCCTCTGTAGATGGTCTTTCGGGAGAATCAACATCAAGTTTGTATTATAGCAGTTCTTATAAGAAATTGATTATAGGTTATGAAACTGGTTTAATTGAAATTATTGATGAAAATGATAAAATTACCATAGTTAAAGATATAGTAAATTTCAACTATTCCGGTAACAAACGAATTAATAATTTCACCGAGTTTGGCAATAAATTACTTATTTCAACATCGTTTGCAATAGTTGAATATAATATAGAAAAACTGCAGTTTGGTGATACTTTTTTTATTGGAAATCAATCTTCGGAAATAAGAATAAATGAAATTAAAGTTAAAGATAATGTGATATATGCTGCAACTGAAAATGGAATATTCACAGCAGATGCACTAAGTCCAAATTTGATCGATTTTAATAGTTGGACACAGCATTCATTTGGTGATTTCACTTCTATTGAAGTTTTTAGCAATAAGGTTTATGTATCAAAAGGAGTTTCATTGTACGAGTTCTCAAATAGCCAGCTTCAATTAATTAAAAATTTTCAAACCATTAAATCAATAAAATCGTCACAAGATTTTTTAGCTATTGCAACTGCAAGAGCCGTATATATTTTAAACAATTTAAATGTAGAACATTTGAGATATGTTACTAGTTCTAGTCATCCTTTTTATGCAACTATAAATGCTTCTTATTTCGAAGAAAACACATTGTATTTGGGAACTAAAGAATTTGGTTTGTTAAAAAGTTCAAAAGAAAATATTCCAAATTTTGAAGAAATTCATCCAAAAGGCCCAACTTCTAATTTACCCTTTTCTATAGCAGTAAAAGAGAATAACCTATGGATTGTTTATGGTTGGCATGACGGAGCGTACGCTCCCAGAGGAGGTAGGTATGGAATAGATAATTTTAATGGAACAGATTGGATACATACACCATATTCTAGTTTTAATGTTAGAGATTTAGTAAATATTACTTTCGATCCAACTAATATTAATAAGGTTTACATAAGTTCTTGGGGTGGAGGTATGATTATTGTTGAAGATAACGAGGTAGTTACTCACTGGACACATTTAAATAGTGGGTTGGAATGGTTGACAAGGATTAATGGATCAGCATTTGATAAAGATGGGAATTTATGGATAGCCAATGCTTGGGTTGATAACAGAATTAAAAAATATAGCCCAGATGGAACTTGGAAAAAGTTTAATATGACACCTGTAATGACTAATACAGCGGCAGGTTTAAATGAATTGATTATTGACAACGCAAATAACATTTGGATTGGATCAAGAAGAAATGGAGCGTTAATTTTTAATGAAAACGGAGAAAGAAAAAGAGCGTTAATTACAGAAGCAACCAAAGGTTCTTTGCCTGATCCAAATGTAAGAACTATTCAGGCCGATGATAATAATAGAGTTTGGATTGGAACTCAAAAGGGTTTAGTAGTAGTCTATAATGCTTCAACTATTTTAGATGAACCAATTGTTGATGCAGAGCCTATTATTATTTTAGACGATAACGGAATTCCAAAAAAATTATTAGGAGATCAAGTGATAAATACCATTGCTATAGATGGTGCAAATAATAAATGGTTTGGGACCTCAAATGGAGGTGTTTTAATGACAAGTCCGGATGGAAAAACTACTATTCATAATTTTAATAAGGACAATTCGCCTCTACCTTCAAACGCAGTTACAAAAATAGTTATAGACAAAGAAACAGGTAAAGTTTATTTTGCAACATCAAAGGGAATAGTTGCCTTTAATAGCAATGTAGCCCAATATGGAGACTCTTTAACCGAGGTTTATGCATACCCAAATCCGTCGAAAAAGAATAATGAATTTATTACAATTGATGGTAGAAATGGAGCTCACTTACCAAAAGGAACAAACTTAAAAATTGTAGATACCGCAGGAAACTTAGTATATGAGACCAATGTAAAAGAAGGAGATCAATTGTCTGGAGGAAAGGTTATTTGGGATAAAACAAATCTGGCAGGAAAAAAAGTAGCTTCAGGAATATACATTGTGCTGCTAATAGATAGTGAAAGACAAAATACTGCAATTACAAAAATTGCCATTATCAATTAGAAATGATTGAAACTACAAAGGCAATAGTTTTAACCACCATAAAATATGGAGATACAAGTTTAATAGCCACTTGTTATACTGAAAAAAAAGGGGTGAAATCATATTTGTTACGAGGTATTTTAAAATCTAAAAAAACAAAAATTAAATCGGCATATTTTCAACCATTAATGCCACTTTTGTTAACCGCAAACCATAACAATAAAGGATCATTAAATAGCTTAAGAGAGGTAGAGGTAATAAGTTTTTACCATTCCGTATATTCCGATATTAAAAAAAGGTCTATTGCGTTATTTTTGTCGGAAGTTTTATATTACTCCATAAAAGAAGAAGAAAAGAACGAATCTCTTTTCAAGTATTTAGAAGCGTCGCTTTTATGGTTTGATACCCATACTAATATTTCAAATTTTCATTTACTATTTTTACTAAATCTCACAAAATATTTAGGATTTTATCCAGAGTTAAATTTAGTTAATTTACCATATTTTGATATGCTAGAAGGTCAATTTATTTCAAGTAATAATTCAAACACAGTGTCGGGAGAAAAATTAACTCAGTTTAAAAAGCTGTTAGGCATAAATTTTGATGCAATTCATGAGGTTAATTTTAATGCCAAAAATAGACAAGAAGTGTTATCAATTTTAATTCAATATTTCGAATTGCATTTAGATGGTTTTAGACAGCCAAAATCATTAAATGTACTAAGGTCTGTATTTAACTAATTATGAGGTATTTTCTAATTATTATATTCATTTTTTTTACTAAAAAAGTAAACTCGCAACAAGTAAAAGTTTTAGAAAGAGGTTCAAATTTTCCTGTGGAAAATGTAACAATTTACAACGATAGTAATGATGCTTTTTTATATACAGATAAAAATGGGATTGCAGATTTATCTATTTTTAAAGATTCTGATATTATTTCATTCAATCATTTATCATACATAGAGTTTGAAATTTTAAAACGCGAATTAAGTATTGTAGATTTTGTTGTTTACGTAACTAGAAGAGCTGAAATGTTGGATGAAATTGTGTTGTCAGCTTCAAAAGGAGAGGAAAGAAGAAGTAGGATTGCTGAAAATGTAGAAATAACATCCATGACTGAAATAAAGAAATTAGCACCACAAACTTCGGCTGATTTATTGGCAAATTTACCAGGTGTTAAAGTGCAAAAATCACAGTTTGGAGGAGGAAGTCCAGTATTGCGAGGAATGGAAGCAAATAGGGTTTTATTAGTTGTTGATGGTGTTCGAATGAATAATGCTATATACAGAATGGGACACCTTCAAAACTCCATAACAGTTTCACCAAATATTATTGATAGAACAGAAGTCATTTTTGGGCCGTCATCCGTAGTTTACGGTTCCGATGCTTTAGGAGGTGTTATTCATTATTACACGAAAACTCCAAAGGTAAGTGCTAAAAAGGAGGTTAACGCATCAATATACTCAAGATTTAGCACCATTAACAATGAGTTTACGTCAGAAGGTAATGTAGAACTTCGAAATGAAAAATGGGCTTCTTTTACAAGTGTTTCTCGTAGTAGTTTTGGGGATTTAAAAATGGGAGAAAATAGAAACCATGGGTTTGATGATTGGGGAAAAGTATCTGAATACTCAAATAATTCCAACAGTTATTATAATGCTACTGCAGTGGTAAATACAGATCCATTAATTCAAAAAAATACAGGATTTGAGCAGTTTGATGTACTGCAAAAAATTGTAATTCCTTGTTCCGAAAATACTGATGTGACATTTAATTTTCAATATTCTGAATCATCAGAAATTAATAGGTTTGATAAATTGAATGAGTATTCAGGTAATGAATTAAAGTTTGCGGAATGGTATTATGGTCCTCAAAAAAGGTTATTAATTTCATCACAATTAAAACTAAATCCAGATAAAAAGTGGATGAAGTATGGAACGTTAACTGCGGCATTTCAAAATGTAAAAGAATCAAGAGTACAAAGAAAATTTACCAGTTTAGAACGTTCGTATAGAAATGAACATGTGGATGTTCTAAGTTTAAATGGAGACTTTTTTGTTCCGTTAGGTAAAAGTGATAGCCGAATTTTATCCTATGGATTTGAAACAACTTATAATAAGGTAAATTCAAACGCTTATGGAAAAACTTTGGATGTATATAATAACTCAATTGTTGGTTTTACAAATGATTTTGTTGTTCAATCTCGATATCCTGATGGTGGTAGTTCTTACACAAGTTTGGCTTCTTATGTAAATTACAGACAAGATATTAGTAAAAAAATAACTTTAAACACAGGTGCAAGGGTTATTAAAACCTTACTAAAAGCAACTTGGATTGACGATACTTTTATAACCCTACCAGATTTTGATATCTCATTGAATAATGCGGCAGTTACGGCAACAATGGGTTTTGCCTTTAAACCAACTACAAATTGGCAATTAAATAGTGTAATTTCTTCGGGATTTAGATCTCCTAATATTGATGATGTTGGAAAAATTAGAGAAAAAGCTGGAAATGTTACAGTTCCAAATATTCATTTAAAACCTGAGTATGCTTACAATTTCGAAACAAGTATATTGAAATATTATAACAATAGAAGGTTTCATACTGGAATTAATATTTATTATACCCTACTAAATAATTATATTACTCGAGATTATTTTGAAGTAAATAATTCATCAACAATTATGTATGACGGTGAAGAAGGAACCGTTGTAGCAAATGTAAATAAGGACAATGCCTATATAGTTGGAAGCACATTTAGTTTTAAAGGAACCATTAATAATAATTGGAAAACCAAAGGTTCATTAACCTATACTAAAGGTAAGGCTTACGACACAAAGTTGCCTTTATCTTCAATTCCTCCATTATTTGGAGATTTACAAATTGGCTACGAAAATGAACGTTTACAAGCTAATTTAAACTGGAGATTCAATGCCAAAAAAAGATTGGAAGATTACAATGTAATTGAAGGGATTGATAATTTGGAACAAACCCCATACAATGCCTTAACAGATTCCTATTACGGAAACCCAGAATGGAATATTTTTAATATTAATGCTAATTATAAATTGAATAATTCCCTTACCTTTTTTGTAAATTTAGATAACATTTTCGATACCCACTATAAAGAATTTGCATCTTCAATTAGTGCTCCAGGTAGAAATTTATCAGTGTCAGTGAATTTGAATATATAAAAATTAATTAGTCTTAACTTCGCTTAAGTAATGTTCTTTGGTTAGGTAGTTAACTCACACTAGTTTTAGTATAAAATACATTCTTTAAAAAATGAAAAATGCTGTAAAACAATATATTAAAAAGATGGTTTTTTAATGTATTAAGCAAATATAATTGCTGCGAAACCAATTTTATTTATGTTTTCTGATTAAAAAAATTGCAAAATATTGGTTAATTCATACCATTTATTCAAAAATAAAGCCCGTAAGTTGTTAACAATAATTACCTAACTGTTAATAACTTAAAATTTATTAATTTTATCGACACCCTAAACCCCTAACTAATGATATCTGAACTACTTAGCCACCCAAAGGGTAGTTGTTTAAAATTAAAGCAATTTATATTTTGCTTTTTTTTGTGTTGTTCAGTAGTTCATTCTCACGGTAATCTTTCTATAAGAATTCAACAAAAAACAGTAGAAATTTCTAAAAACCCAAACAATTCAAAGTTGTATTTTGAACGCGGTTTTTTATATCAACAACATTTTGAATATGGTAAAGCAATTTCAGATTATAACAAATCTGAAAAATTAGGGGATATAACTGCATTACTTTACTTTAGAAAAGCGGAGGCACTTCTTGCCAATAATCAACCATTAAAAGCTTTGGAGGCTACAAATCGTATTTTTAACGAAAATAATAATGATAGTAAAATTTATAAGCTTCGAGCACAAATTTATTATGCATTAACTGAATACTCTAAGGCTTTAGAAAGTTATCAATATGTGTTGAGAAATATGAAAGATATTGGACCTTCAGATATCTTAGAATATTCAGAAATAATTTTAGCCAAGAATCCAACTAATTATAAGGATGCACTTGACGTTATTGAAATAGGATTAAAAAAAATTGGTGAACAAACACTTACGTTGAACCTGAAAAAATTAGATTATTTAATAGCCTCAAAAAACAATGAGAAAGTTATTGAACAGTATAATTTCTTCATTACTTCCTCAAAAAGAAAAGAAAATTGGTATTATAAAAAAGCCATTTATTTGCGTAGTATAGAAAAAGATGCTGAAGCAAATATTGCCTTACAACAAGCAAAAACGGCAATTGTTTTATTAAAACCAAAAACACAAAATACAATTGCTATAAAAAGGTTAGTTTCTCAAATTTATGAATTAGAAAATACCTTAACTCTATGATTAAAAAATTACTTTTATCAATTCTTTTTATTTCATTTTTCAGTGTAAATGTAAGCGCTCAAGGAACACTAGATGTTACAGGTTCAGTGAATTACGGAAATGTTAACGTTGATTCTTCTCTGAGTAATACATTTGTTCTTGATAACACTGGGGGTAACGGTAGTCCTAATAGTTTAAATGGAATTACGGTTAGTATAAGTGGTGCCAATTCAAGTGAATTTGTTCCAAATACAACTTCCTTAGGTGATTTGACAGGAAATGGTGGAACTTTAAATCTTGATATTAATTTTACTCCAACAGGTCCTGGATTAAGGACAGCAACTGTTACAATAACATTTTCCAATGGAACAAATTCTCCGTATACATTTAACATACAAGGAACAGGGATTGTTCCTCAGCCTGAAATATATTTAAGCGGTAATGGAGTTGAAATTTTAAATGGAGAAACGGCTATTTCTTTAGGAGATGATAGAGATTATGGCTTGGTGGATATAGGTATATCCGCAGATCATATTTTTACAATTGAAAATACAGTTGCGGGCTCAACATTACTTTTGGATGGAAGTCCAAATATTGTTGCTATAACTGGTAATGCGGCATTTACAATTGAAACGCAGCCAAGTGCAAATTCTATTTCAGGAATTAATTCATTAACATTTGTTGTTCGTTTTACACCAACAACAACCAACCCAGTAACTGCTACAATTTCTATAGATAATTCTGATTCTGATGAAGATCCTTATACATTTAGTGTTCAGGGTACAGGTAGAACTCCTCAACCAGAAATATATGTTACCGGAAACGGTGTAGAAATAGCAGATGGAGAAACAGCTACTTCCTTGGGGGATCATACAAGTTTTGGAGATGTTAATAATGGAGGATCATTAACAAGAACATATACCGTAAAAAATACAGGTAGTTTAAATTTAACTATTGGAGAAAATGTTTCATTAACTAATGATACCGAGTTTAAGGTTACCACTCAACCAGGTCCAACAACCTTAGCGCCGAATGAAACAACTACTTTTAGTATTACTTTTACACCAAGTTCTGTAACAAGTTTTTCTGATGTTGTTTCATTGAGTAATAATGATTCAGATGAAGGACCTGATTACACTTTTAATATTTCAGGTAATGGAATAAATGAGGATCCAAATTATATTGCTTTTGGATCTAACTGGGATTATTATGATTCTAGTAATGAACCAGCAGACGATTTACAAGGAGACTCTTGGGAAGAAGCTGATTTTGACAGTAGTGGTTGGTCAAATGGGCCAGGAGAATTAGGCTACGGCAATGATGGAGAAGGAAGTGGGACGCTAATTAATAGTGCAACAGAAGCTGCGTATTTTAGAAAAACATTTACGGTAACAGATGCATCATTGTATAATGATTTGGTTTTAGAGGCTTATAGAGACGATGGTATGGTTGTTTACATAAATGGTGTTGAAGTTTGGAGTAATAATATGCCCACTACACGTCCTACTAGCTATGGTTTATTTGCTAATGCAACTGTTGCAACTGCAGATGAAAATACTCCAATTACCACAACAGTAGGTAGTAATTTAGTAAATGGGATAAATACTGTTGCCGTTGAAGTACATCAAGTAAATAATACAAGTTCGGATATCAGGTTCGATTTTAAACTAACGGCATATGAAGCGGTACCTGTAGTAATTGAAAGAGGGCCATATTTACAAAAAGGAACTCCAACAAGTGTAGTTATTAAATGGAGAACAAATACTTCAACAGAATCTGTTGTTAATTATGGAACAATGGCAGGAGCATTAACTAATAATTTTACCGATAATACTAAAGTTATTAATCATGAAATTGAAATAACAGGATTAACATCAAACACAAAATATTTTTATGACATTGCAGATGCCGATGGAACTTTGGTGGCTGGAACTACCGAAATGTATGTAATAACCTCTCCACCACATGGAACTAAACAATTTGTTCGAATATGGGCTTTAGGAGATCCAGGAACAGAAGGTAATGGAACCTATCCTGGTGATCAATTTTCAGTTAGAGATGCCTATTATGATTATGTAAATAATACAAATTCACCACCTGTTGCTGCAAGTTCAAATATTGGTCAAACAGATATGATGTTGTTTTTAGGAGACAACGCTTATAACAGTGGTACAGATACAGAATATCAAAATGGACTTTTTAATGTGTACGACGACATATTACCAAAAACCGTAGCTTGGTCTACAAGAGGTAACCATGAAACTGTTGCAGGAACATATTATGAAATATTTGCACACCCAACTGCAGGAGAAGCAGGAGGAATTCCATCTGGAACAGAAGAATATTATTCCTTCGATTATGCAAATATTCATTTTATTGTATTAGAATCCTATCAATTAGAAAACGATACTTTTGAAGATGCTGGAAATCCAGTGCTGGAAAGTCAGTTAGAATGGTTAAAAGCTGATATTGCTGCAACAACCCAAGATTGGATTATTGCGTTTTTTCATCACCCTCCTTATACTAAAGGATCTCATGATTCAGATACAGAGTCTGATTTAATAGCTATGAGGAATAACTTTGCACCAGTTTTAGAGGCAGGTGGAGTGGATGTAATTTTAAATGGGCATTCACATTCTTATGAGCGATCTTTTTTTATAAATGGAAGAACAACAAACGTAAATGGCGATTTATTGAATTCTGGAGCTTCTGGAGCAGGAAAAACCGTTGGTGTCAATGGAGGTCTAGACGGTCAAATTGGTAGTGGAGGAGCTTATGCAAGAAATCTTGCAAACCCAAATGAAGGTGCTGTTTATATTGTTACTGGTTCGGCAGGTAAAGCAACTACTGCCGATTGGCAATCCCCAGGTGGTGTTTATAATACAATTACAGGAGACCATGCTGCAATGTATTTTTCTTTATTAGAATTGGGTTCTACAATTATTGAAATTGATGATGATGGTTCTGGAGGTCAAAATTTAAATATGAAGTTTTTAAGAGAAACGGGTACTATAGATGATTTTTTTACAATAAATAAATCTAGTTCAGAAATTTCTTTATCAACAGAAACCTATGAAGTAGATAATAAATTGATAAAATTGTACCCTGTTCCAGCAAATAGTTTTATGAATATTGAAATTAATACAGATGAAAAATTAAAACAAGTTGAGTTTTACAATGTTTTAGGCTCTTTGGTTAAAGTATCTAACCAACAACAAATGAATGTAAGAGGGTTAAAAACAGGTATGTATTTAGTGCAAATTATTACCGATAAAAACAGATATTATAAATCAGTAATAATAGAATAAGAAATGGATGTAAAATTATTAAATTAGGATAAGAGTTAAATTATATTTAACTTAGTATGTTGTCAATTAGGTATTTATGTTAGAATGCCAATTGATTTTAGCTTCATTTAATATGTTTTACATTATTATAAATTTTGTTAAAAGTATTTTATATAGATTATAAAATATTTTGGATGCCCCAACTACAATTAGTAGTTTATTTTTGTAAAAATTAAATTTAATCCCAGGACAATGACTTCAAAATTACTTTATTCAAAATCCAAAAATACCTGCAATTTTTGCAAATTTGATATCTTAAAAAGTATCGTATTTTTAGCTTTCATTTTTCTTTCTATAAATGGGTTTTCTCAGCAAATAGGTGTTTTAGGTAATGGTAATTATATAGGAGATAATGATGCAACCCCTTCAGCAACGGATTTCACAGCTTTTGGTTCTGCAACATCGAGAACTTTTTATATAGATAATATTCAAACTAGTGGGAATACAACTCTTTCAATTACAAGTATTACATTATCAAATACAACAGATTTTACAATTAGCTCACCTTTAGGAGACACCACAATAGGGAAGAATCAATCCCCTGAACCATTTACAATTTCGTTAAGCACTTTAGGATGTGGAACATTTACATCTACGGTTACTATAGTAAGTAGTAACGCAAGTAATGATGGAGGTGACAATGCTTGGGTGTACACAATTTCGGCAACAAAGAATCCAGAAATTGATATTGTTGATAGTGGGTCAAATGCAATTAATAATGGAAGTTCAAATAGCCCATCTATAACCAACAGTACAGAATTTGGTAATATTGGAACAGGGTCTAGTTCATCCCCAGTTAATTTTACAGTACAAAATAATGGGGGTTGTGATTTAAATTTAACAGGCCCGGCATTTGTTGTTTTAGGAAATACAACTGATTTTACATTGGTTGATATTACAGGCTCACCGGCATCACCAATTACTCCTGGAGATTTTAGAACCTTTTCAATTGCTTTCAACCCTACTACAGACGGTACAAAAACATCATCAGTTACAATTTTAAGTGATGATGCCGATGAAGGAACCTATACTTTTACCGTACAAGGAACAGGTGTACCTCCTGCACCAGAAATTAATATTAAAGATAGTGGTTCAAATGATATAACTACAGGTAGTGCCAATAGCCCATCTTTAACAAATAGTACAGATTTTGGAGCTACAGATGCAACAGCACCAATAAGTTTCACTTATACCATAGAAAATACAGGGTCTGCAGATTTAACTATAAGTTCTGTTTCAAGTAGTATTACAGATTTTGCAATTACTACACCGTCTTCACCAATAGCAAGTGGAGGTTTTACAACATTTACAATCACTTTTACACCAAGTAGTATAAATCCTGCCATTACTTCTTTAATTACAATAAATAATAATGATGGAGATGAAAGTGCTTATACTTTTACAGTAACTGGAGAAGGTGTTGTAACTCCAGTATTGGCTGCTGGAGGCCTTTGGAGTTATTTAGATGATGGTAGTGACCAAGGTACAGCTTGGTACGGAACAAGTTTTGATTATTCTGGTTGGGCAACAGGAAACGCAGAATTAGGTTATGGAGATGCTGATGAGGCAACAGTAGTTAGTTTTGGTCCAGATTCTAATAATAAATATGTAACAACTTATTTTAAGAAATCTTTTACTGCAACAGGAAGTGATATTACAAATACAACATTAGTATTAAATGCGGTTAGAGATGATGGTATGGTTGTTTATATAAATGGTGTTGCTGTTTGGAGTAATGGAATGCCTGCAACTTTTGATTATTTAACATATTCTAATCAAACAATTGCCGATGGTGAAGAAGCAATTAGCCTTAGTATACCTAATGTTTTAGTAGATGGTGTTAATGAAATTTCTGTTGAGATTCATCAAGTAAATGCAACTAGTAGTGATATTAGTTTTGATTTTTCTATGTATACCGACAATAGTTTGTTTGTTCCTATTAGAGCTACACCAGATCATGACATGGATGGTATTGCAGATTATAATGATACAGACGATGATAATGATGGTTTACCAGATCAAGTTGAAGGATGCTATACAGGAAATTTAGAATCTTTAAATGATGATGGTAGTGAGAAGGATTTAACACTGCCAGGAACAATTTTATTAGATGATGGCAATAATTTAAATTTCAGTTATTCAGGAGTTTATGATCAAATTACAAGTTATAACGCATTAGATCATGGGTATTCTATTAGAGTTCATGGTCCTAGTACTTTGGGAACACTTACCTTAGATTTTAGTGCACCTGTTCAGAATTTATTTTTTAAATTGATTGACTTTGATGAAAATGAAACTTGGACCGTTAATGCATATGACGATTCAGGATCGGGTATTCCAATAGATTTAAGTACTAGTGGAGATGTATATCATATTGGTACTTATATGCAACAAACAGGTAATACATTCAATGATAAATATCTTGGATTAGCACCAAATAATAATGGTGATGATATTGATAGTGATGCATATGGATCGGCTTACTTTTATTTTCCAAATGATAACATTACTAAATTAGAGTTTGAAATAGATCAACCAGATGGCTCAACCATAAGGTTTGCGGCAGTACAATATTGTAATTTAGATACAGATTCGGATAGTAATGAAGATTATAAAGATTCCGATAGTGATAATGATGCCATACCAGATATAGTTGAGGCTGGAGGAGTTGATATCGATGGAGATGGAATAATAGATGATTTAACAGATTCAGATGGAGATGGTTTGGCAGATTTGTACGATTTAAATCCAAGTAGTTATTTTATAGAAGAGACCTCAACCATTCAAGATTACGATTTTGATGGAGATGGAGTTAAAAACAGGTTAGATTTAGATAGTGATAATGATGGAATTGTGGATTTACGTGAAGTAGGTTTATTAGATTCTGATGGAAATGGTCAAATAGATGGCTTTACGGATCTGGATATTGATGGTTACCATGATAGTTATGATGGAGCTGGAAGTCGATTAATTACTGGTTCAGATTCAGATGCAGACGGTGTTCCAAATTCGTATCCAAATGGAAATGTAGACTTAAACGGACTCCCAAATTTTACAGATTTTGACGCTGACGGAGATGGATTAACAGATCATACAGAAGCACAGGCCACTACTGCCACAATTATTTCTTATGGTGGTATTGATACCGATGGTGATGGCATTTTGGATGTTTTTGATGATGCTTTGGGAACGTTTGGAGGACCGGGGCTAATTCCCGAAGATACTGATTCTGATACTATCCCGGATTTTATGGATACTGATTCAGATGATGATGGAGAACTTGATATTATAGAAGGCCATGATACAAATGGAGATGGAATAATTAACGGTAGTGATGTTTCTTGTATAACATCTGATACAGCAAATTTTGGCGAACCAACAAATGCAGATATAGATGGAGATGGTTTGGATGATGGATATGATAATGAAAAAGCTTCTTATGATCCTTCAAATAATAACTTAGTTCCGCTTTCACATCCAAATATTGATATAATTTCGTCAATTGAAAGAGACTGGAGAGAGCCAAATGTTTTGTATGATAAAATTATTTTTGACGGGATAGATGATTATATAGATTTTGCAGATAGCCATGTACTTACCACTTCATTTACATTAGAAGCTTGGGTAAAGCAAGAAAGTTCGTCGTTAGGAAATAGAATGATTTTATCTAAAAGAGATTGCAATAAAGGAACCAATAAAGGATATCAACTAGGAATAGAAAATAATTATCCAAAAGTAACTTGGTTTAATAATTCTGGAGCAGTTTTAGGAACAGAAACATCAAGCGAACCAATTGGAACTGATAGATGGTATCATATAGCAACAATATATGATACAACAAATTCTACAGTTAAAATTTATATTGACGGAATAGAAGTAGGGAGCAATTCTAGTGCTTCAGACCCAGAAGTTAATACTGAATCTTTTCTTATTGGAGCAAAATTTGATGATACAGATAGTTCTCAAAAATTGTCAGATAAATTTCATGGATGGATAGATGAAGTTCGAATTTGGAATGTTGCTCTTACTGAAGAACAATTGAGAATGATGATGAACCAGGAAATTGAAAAAAACGGAACTGCTGTAAGAGGTAAAACAATACCAATAGATATACCTGGACTAAACTGGGATAGTGATTTATTAGGTTATTACCCTATGAATTCAATTATTAATGGAGAGCTTCAAGATCAATCTAGTAATGCTAAAAATGGAAGAATTAGAAATATTACAGACCCTGAACCACAAACCGCACCATTACCTTATATTACAAAAGCAGGAGGAGATGGAAACTGGGATACTTCAGCTTCTTGGTTACATGGTGAAACAGTTTGGGATATTCCAAACTCCATAGGTGTTGATGGAACTACGATAATTGATTGGAACATTGTAAGAACCAGCCATAATATTGATGCAGACAGAGATATAAAAGTATTAGGTTTATTGGTTGATGCTAACGAAATGCAAATGAATGGCACTACAACTTTATCAACAAACTCAAATAGTGCTGGCACTGGAAATGGATTAACAATAAGTCATTACTTAAGAATTGATGGAGTATTAGATTTAGAAGGAGAATCACAATTAATTCAGCAAAAGACATATTTTGATGATGATAGTGATATTAATACACCTGAAATAACTTTACAAACTAACGAGAGTATTTATGAAATTGCAAGCACAGGATACCTAGAGAGAGATCAACAAGGAACTGGGAATATATATAGGTATAACGATTGGTCTTCTCCGGTATATTCAAAAATAGTTTCTTCAAACAAAATGTTTACTGTAGCGGATGTTTTAAGAGATGGATCAACTCATGAGAGCATTGATTCATCATTCCCAAAACCTATAAATTTCATCGGAGGTTATAATGGTAGTACAGGAAATCCAATTTCAATAGCCAATTACTGGTTATATGTTAGAAATGCAAATTCTTTTACAAGTATTGATGCATCTTGGAGTAGAGTTGGAAGCACAGGAAATATTCAAATTGGAGCAGGATTTTTAATGAAGGGAACAGGAATTGCAACAGATCAGAATTATGTTTTCCAGGGAATACCAAACAATGATGATATTACGGTTACTGTAAAAGATGATAATGATTATTTGGTTGGAAATCCGTATCCTTCAGCTATTGATGCAGATAAATTTATTGAAGATAATGGACCTTCAGGATCAAATTCTATTTTAGGAGCAATTTATTTCTGGGATCATTTTGGAGGAAATTCACATACATTAAAAGAATATGTTGCGGGACATGCCACCTATAATTTAATGGGAGGTGTTAAAGCTGCAAATCTTGCTATTCATTCAGACGCAGGTTCTTCTACAGGAGCTAAAAAACCTGGAAGATATATTGCGGTTGGTCAAGCTTTTTATGTAGATGGGAAAGGAAGTGGTAATCAAAGTGTAATTTTTAAGAATAGCCAAAGAATATTTGTAGAAGAATTTAAAGTAATAAGTAATGATACAATTTCAATGTTTTTTAAGCCAGGTAAAAGTAATAAAACTGCTAAAACCTCTAATAAAAAAGTTGAAGCTTCTGCAGATCAAAGAACAAAATTTAGAATTGGATTTAATGCACCAAATGGAAGTCATAGACAATTATTGATAGGTTTTGATGAAAGAGCATCAGAAGGAGTTGATTATGGTTTTGATGGTTTAATTAAAGAATTAAACAATGATGATATGTATTGGGAAATTGAAAATGAAAAGTATGTTATTCAAGGAACAAATCAATACGCTTTAGATTCTGAATTTCCATTGGGATTAATCATAAATGAAGCAGGTACTATTTCAATTGAAGTAGATGCCTTAGAAAATATAAAAGATGGCACAAAGCTTTATATTAAAGATAATTTAACAGGAGAAACGTATGACATTACATCATCTCCGGTCGAGTTTGATTTAGAATCGGGGGTATACTCTGATAGATTTTTCTTAGTATTTCAGCCAAGGTTAAAATCTATAAATGAAGTAGCTCTAGTAGAAGGCGTAACTATATTTATGAATAACTCAACATCTGAACTACAAATAAAAAAGATACTAGATACAACTATCCAAGAGGTAACATTGTACAATAGTTTAGGTCAGCTGATGGGAACTTGGAATGGTATTTCTGATGATAGATTAATATCAATACCATTAACGCTTTCTGCAGGTGTTTATTTTTCTAAAGTAGAAACAACCGAGGGTTTAATAACAAAGAAAATAATTGTTAGATAGTAGTAGTAAACCCTTCCAATAATTGGAACCATAAATTTTAGACACTATTTTAAGGCATTTTTATGAAAATAAAAGTTAATCAATAGTAACCTATGTAAAATTTGCTCTAATTGTAAGTTTTTCTATATAGATTGTTATAACAATCTGACATTAAGTTATTATAATAACTTTTATTTCATTATATTTGTTATACCTCAAATCCCCAAATAATGACACCTGAACTACTTTGTCCCCCAAAGGGTAGTTGTTTAAAATTAGAGCACTTTATATTTTGCTTCTTTTTGTGTTGTTCAGTAATTCATTCTCACGGTAATCTTTCTATAAGAATTCAACAAAAAACAGTAGAAATTTCTAAAAACCCAAACAATTCAAAGTTGTATTTTGAACGCGGTTTTTTATATCAACAACATTTTGAATATGGTAAAGCAATTTCAGATTTTAACAAATCTGAAATATTAGGGTATACAACTGCATTACTTTACTTTAGAAAAGCGGAAGCACTTCTTGCCAATAATCAACCACTAAAAGCTTTGGAGGCTACAAATCGTATTTTTAACGAAAATAATAATGATAGTAAAATTTATAAGCTTCGAGCTCAAATTTATTATGCATTAAATGAATACTCTAAGGCTTTAAAAAGTTATCAATATGTGTTGAAAAATATGAAAGATATTGGACCTTCAGATATCTTAGAATATTCAGAAATAATTTTAGCCAAGAATCCAACTAATTATAAGGATGCGCTTGAAGTTATTGAAACAGGATTAGAAAAAATTGGTGAACAAACACTTACGTTGAACCTGAAAAAATTAGATTATTTAATAGCCTCAAAAAACAATGAGAAAGTTATTGAACAGTATAATTTCTTCATTACTTCCTCAAAAAGAAAAGAAAATTGGTATTATAAAAAAGCCATTTATTTGCGTAGTATAGAAAAAGATGCTGATGCAAATATTGCTTTACAACAAGCAAAAACGGCAATTGTTTTATTAAAACCAAAAACACAAAATACAATTGCTATAAAAAGGTTAGTTTCTCAAATTTATGAATTAGAAAAAACCTTACCTTATGATTAAAAAATTACTTTTTTTAGTTTCACTTTTTGTGTCTACTATTAATATTGCCCAAGTTACCATAGATTTTGAAGATTTTGAAAGTGGAGATTTATCATTGACTAATTGGACATGCGGTGGTGGTGATTGCAGTATAGCAAATGACAATTATACTGTAAAATTAACTAGCGGAGGTTCTCCGGATCAATATGCGATTTTTTCTGACTCATATGATTTATCAGCATACGCATCAGTAGATGTTACTTTTGATTTTGTGACTAGCGATTATTCAGGAACTGATGATTTTTACTTAGAATATACAATTGATGATGGGGCAAATTGGACAAAAGTACCTACTACAAATGGTTTTGATGTAAATGTTGATTTTACAGATGGCGTTGCAGAATGTTCAAAAAAAGTCACTATTTCAGGTCCGTTTACCACTACAACTTCCTTTAAGTTTAGAAGTTCTGCTAATGGTGATAATGCTAATATTGTTTATTTAGATAATATTATAATTGAAGGTATTGGAGCCTCTACTGTAATTATTGATTCAGAGGATTTTGATGGAGGAGATTTATCATTGACTAATTGGACTTGTGGAGTTGGTAATTGCAGTTTAGCAAATGACAATTATACTGTAAAATTAACTAGCGGAGGTTCTCCGGATCAATATGCGATTTTTTCTGACTCATATGATTTATCAGCATACGAATCAGTAGATGTTACTTTTGATTTTGTAACTAGCGATTATTCAGGAACTGATGATTTTTACTTAGAATATACAATTGATGATGGTGCAAATTGGACAAAAGTACCTACTACAAATGGTTTTGATGTAAACGTTGATTTTACAGATGGCGTTGCAGAATGTTCAAAAAAAGTCACTATTTTAGGCCCGTTTACTGCTACAACTTCCTTTAAGTTTAGAAGTTCAGCTAACGATGATGTAAATAATATTGTTAATATAGATAATATTAAAATTGAAGCAAATGGATCTGTTTCTCCTACAGAAGGAATTTTAGCCGGAGCAGATTGGTATTATTTAGATGATGGCTCTAATCAAGGAACTGCTTGGAGAGCAAATGGTTTTGTTGATTCATCATGGAGTTCTGGGCCAGCATTACTTGGTTTTGGTACAATTAATGATGAAGAGGAAGCTGTTGCAGTTAATACTGTTCTTGGTTATGGTGCTGATGAAGATGATAAATATAGAACTTACTATTTTAGAAAAGAATTTACTATTGCCGATAAATCGTTGTATAATAGTATAGATTTAGAAGCAGTACGTGATGATGGAATGGTGGTTTACTTAAATGGTGTTGAGGTATGGAGAGATAATATTACAGGAACAGTTGATTATTTAACGTTTGCAGACAATTCAATGAATGATGAGAATGAATCAGATTGGATAGTAAAAAATATTGCTTCAACACTCTTAGTTAATGGGACAAATACAATTGCTGTTGAGATTCATCAAATTAACGCAACAAGTTCAGATTTAAGTTTTAATTTTAAATTAACACCTAGCACTGCAATGGTTGGCGCAGCAACTGTTGATAGAGGGCCTTATTTACAATTAGGAACACCAACAAGCGTAATTGTTAAATGGAGAACTACAACGGCAACAGATTCAAAAGTAAATTATGGAACTGCATTAGGTTCTCTAAATTCTTCTGAATCAAATGAAGCTCTCACAACGGATCACGAAATAACATTGTCCAATTTAAGTCCTAGTACTATTTATTATTATGAAATTGCTAATGCCTCAAATATTCTGGTACCACAAGAAAGTGAATTGTATGTAAAAACATCTCCCGTACATGGTACCAAACAATTTGTTAGGTTTTGGGCTTTAGGAGATGCAGGTACCAATGGTCAATCTGCCTATGGCACGCAGGCAAAAGATGTACGTGATGCTTATTATAACTATGTAAATGGTACTGCGATTTCACCACGCCCTGTAGCAAGTTCAAATATTGGACAAACAGATATGATGTTGTTTTTAGGCGATAATGCATATGATAATGGTACAGACGCTGAATTTCAGAGAGCCTTTTTTGAAGTGTACCCTACAATGTTAAAAAATACAGTGGCATGGTCAACAAGAGGGAATCATGAAAGAGATAAAGCACTGTATTATCAGATGTATGCGAATCCAACAGCAGGTGAGGCGATAATATCTGGAGGTGGAGTTGCTTCGGGTTCTGAGGAGTATTTTTCTTTTGATTATGCAAATATTCATTTTATTGTATTAGAATCATATGATCTTGAAAATGATGCTACACAACATGCTTGGCTAGAGGCAGATATTGCTGCAACTAATCAGGATTGGATTATTGCATTTTTTCATCATCCACCTTATACGAGGGGAACACACAATTCAGAATCTGAGCAAGATTTAATCGACGTTAGAGCAAATTTTGTTAATAGGTTAGAAGCTGGTGGTGTAGATTTAATTTTAAATGGGCATTCTCATGCTTATGAACGTTCTTACTTTTTACATGGTCATACAGGTAATATGGCTTCATTTAATAGTAGTACACATACGGTTGGATTAAACGGTGATGGAGATGGTAAATTAGATGGAAATGGAGCTTATAAAAGAATTGCTTCAAACCCTGAAGATGGAGCTGTATACGTTGTTACGGGTTCGGCCGGGAAAACAGGTACATTTATAAATGGAGGAGTAGCCGGAACAAATAATTTAGATCATCCTGCAATGTATACATCACAAAATCAATTAGGGTCAAGTGTTGTGGAAATTGAAGATGATGGTTCTGGAGGTCAAAATTTACATTTAAAATTTTTATCAGATACAGGAGCTGTTGATGATTATTTTACAATTAATAAATCTAGTACGGAATTATCAACACTTTCAACAAACACTTATGAAGTAGACAATAAGTTAATAAAGCTATTTCCTGTGCCAGCAAATAGCTTTATTAATGTTCATATTAATACTGATGAATCATTGCAAAAAGTAGAGTTTTATAATGTTGTAGGAAATTTGGTGAAAGTATCAAAAGAAAAAACAATTAATGTGAGAACACTTAATACAGGTATGTATATGGTGCAAATAATAACCAATAAAACAAGGTATTACAAATCAATAATAATTGAATAATTAATGTGATTTAATTTTTTTAATAAATTACAGAGTTGTAAACAGCTATTTTGCAATATAATAAAGTCCTTTACTGCTGATTTTTAACTCATTTAAACTCATTAATTAGTGAAAAACTATATTAATTGTGTTAAAATTAAAACCCCTGGGCTATGGCAAAAAAATTACTTTTAAACCCAAATTTTTTTTATAAACAAACCTTTTTTAAGGGTTGGATTATTATAGTGTTCTATTTTGTTACCTTAATAAATTATTCCCAAACTCTTATTAATTCTGAAGATTTTGAAAGTGGTACTTTTATAGGAACAGAATGGAATGATGGAGGAACTTATTGTGAATTATTTAATAATTCCTTACCAAATAATAATTACGCTGTTAGATTAAGTAGTGGAGGATCTCCTGTGGACTATGCTGTTTATTCAAATGCTTTTGATTTAAGTAGTTATAATTCAGTTGATGTTTATTTTGACTTTCAAACAACTGATTATCAAAATGGAACAAACGCTGATGATTTTTATTTAGAATATAGCCTCAATGGAACAGATTTTACAAAAGTACCAACTAACGATGGTTTTAGTATAGATAATAGTGGCGTACAGTTTACAGACAATACAAAATATACACAACAAAAAGTAAGTATTACTGACAGTTTTACTTCTACCACATCATTCAGAATTAGAAGTTCAGCTGCAATAGGTGACCACGTAAATCATTTTCTGTATATAGATAATATTAAAATTGAAGGAATTGTATCCATGGAAGTGAATGTTGCAGTAATTAGTGGAAGTGATGATGCTGAAGAGGATGTTTCTGGTGGTGGGATAGATTTAACCAGTTCTGATTTGGAACTATGTACTGATGGTGGAGATCAATTAGTCGGTATTAGATTTCAAAATGTATTAGTACCAGTTGGAGCAACCATTACAAATGCTTATATTCAGTTTCATGTGGACGAAGTAAACTCCACCGCTGTAACACTTAATATAGCAGGTATAGATGTAGATAATGCAACAACATTTACTGGAGATGATAATAATATCTCTGATAGAATTGATGGAGATATATCATTTGGAACAACAGCCTCAGTTAGTTGGACGCCACCAAATTGGCCAACAACAAACCAAGAAGGAGTTGATCAAAGAACATCTGATTTAACGACAATTGTGCAAGAGATTATCAGCAGAAGTGGGTGGAGTTCTAATAATGCAATGGCATTTGTTTTTACAAAGGTATCAGGGTCAGGTAAACGCGTAGCGGAGTCCTATGAAGGAGAACCTGAAAATGCTCCAATATTACACATTGAATACACAACTTCAACTGGTCCCGAAATAGACATTACAGGAAATAGTATTTCTATTGTTGATGACGATACTACCCCAAATAATTTAGATCATACATATTTTGAAAGTACAGCGATAAGCTCTACAATTACCAAAACATATACAATTGTAAATGAGGGGTCTATAGGTTTAGATGTTTCAAATATTGTAAGTAATAATCTTACGGAATTTTCAATTACTGCTCCGGCTTTTCCATTTACTGTTGCTTCTGGAGGTGGTTCAGCCACTTTTATGGTAACCTATAATGCCACAACAGAAGGTCGTTCTATAGGAACAATAACAGTAACTAATACCGATGGGGATGAAGGGACGTATAATTTTAATGTTTTAGGTGAGATATCTACAGCAAACAACTTTGATCCAGATGGGCATTGGATGTATTTAGATGATGGGTCAAATCAAGGAACAGCTTGGCAAACTATTGCTTTTGATGATAGTTCCTGGGCTTCAGGAGATGCTGAATTAGGTTATGGAGATGCAGATGAAACTACTGTTGTTAGTTATGGGCCGGATGAAAATAACAAACATACAACAACTTACTTTAGAAAAAACATTAATATTTCTGCAGCTGATTTGTTGTATACAACTTTAAAAATGAATGCAATTAGAGATGATGGAATGGTTGTTTATATTGATGGTGTTGAGGTTTGGAGAGATAACATGCCAACAGGAGTTATAGCTTATAATACATTTGCAAATAGTCCAGAAATTGGAGGTAGTGACGAAACCACATATATAACCAAATCAATTACAAACCCATTTACTGTTGCAGGGAATCATACAATTAGTGTTGAAATTCATCAGTTAAGTTTAACTAGTTCAGATATTGGATTTAATTTTTCTTTATTATTAACAAATGATTTATTAAATGCTGGAGGTGAATGGCATTATTTAGATGATGGTTCTAATCAAGGAACAGCTTGGAGAACAGCAAATGTTGGCCCAAGTGGTGCAAATTGGGCTTCTGGAAATGCCAAATTAGGCTTTTCACCAGCTAATGAAGATGGTGCAATAACCCAACTTACAAATAACTTACAAATAACCACTTATTTTAGAAAAAGCATAAACGTAAGTGGTGCAGATGTTACAAATGGAACATTAAAAATAAGTGCTATTAGAGATGACGGTATTGTAATTTATATAAATGGTACAGAAGTGTTACGTAACAATATGCCAACAGGGCAAATAAATTATACGACAACAGCTTTTGGCGATGTAACCAATTTAGGTGCCAGTGTTAATTTTGAAGATTGGTGGAATGTTTATAGGGTTGATAATCCATTAATTAATGGGGTAAATGAAATTGCAGTTGAAATTCATCAGTACAATGCTACAAGTAATGATATTAGTTTTGATTTAGCTTTTGAAACCAACAATGATTTTATTTTAGTACCAACCATAAAACCCGACAGAGATTTAGATGGTGTTGAAGATTATTTAGATGCCGATGATGACAATGATGCCTTACCAGATATTGTAGAAGGTTGTTATACTTCTAATGCTGAAGCTTTGAGTACAGGAGAAGTAAACAGTGAGGGGAATTTTGAAAATACACTTTCAGGTTTAGGTACAGATCCTTATGTTAGCACTCTTTTAAACGATGGAAATACAATAACTTATTCAGTTGATGATGAAGCTAATTTTGAAAAAATTACAAGTTATGATGCCGGTGAACATGGCTTTGGTTTAAGAGTTAGAGGAAATAATAGAACGGGGCAGTTAACCATGGAATTTAACGACCCAGTAGCAAATTTATTTTTTAAACTAATTGATTTTGATGAAGATGAAATATGGACTGTTGATGTTTATGATGAAAATGATGTTGTTGTAGATTTAGGAACTGAAGAAGGTATTTATCATTTAGGTACTTTTATTGAATATACGGGAAGCAATACTATAAGAGATATTGAATCAGGAGGTGGTCCAAATGCTAATAACCCTGAGAACAGAGCTGATGATATTTATAGTGGGGCTTATTTTTATTTTCTAAATATTAATGTTAAAAAAGTTGTTTTTACTATAACTCAACCTAGTGTTACTGTTAGAATCGTTGGTGTACAATACTGTAATTTAGATACAGATGGTGATGGTGTTGATGATTTTTACGATTCTGATAGCGATAATGATAGTATTCCTGATATAGTAGAAGGGGGAGGAACAGATACTGACGGTGATGGTAAAGTTGATACGTTTATAGATACTGATGGTGATGGTGTTTCCGAGCCATACGATTCCGATCCAACTACTTATTTTATTACAGAAGCTGGTAAGCTATTGGCTTTAGATTTTGATTTTGATGGGGTGTTAAATCGTGTTGATTTAGACAGTGATAACGATGGAATAGTTGACCTACTTGAAGTTGGAGGAGTTGATGTAAATTTTGATGGACAAATTGATGGCTTTACAGATGTAGATAATGATGGATATCATGATTCATTTGATGGCGCCTCAAGCTTTTTAATAACGGGGCCTGATGGCAATGGTGACGGGTTCCCGGATATTTACCCAAATAAAAATGTGGACGGTACAGGTTTTCCAAATTTTAGAGATGTAGATAGTGATGATGATGGAATTGTTGACCATACTGAAGCGCAAGCAACAATGGCTACTTTTATAAATTATACGACGGGTGATACAGATGGAGATGGAATTTTGAATGCATTTGATACTATTGGTGGTTTTGGAGGAAGAGGTTTAGTACCTGTAGATTCTGATAGTGATGGAATTCCTGATTATTTGGATACAAACTCAGATAATCATGGAGAGCTGGATATAATTGAAGGTCATGACACTAACGGTGATGGAGTTGTTAATTCAAGCGATTTAGGTTCTTGTTTAACATCTATAACGGCCAATACAGGTGAATTAGAAAATGTTGATATAGATGCAGATGGTTTAGATGATGGCTTTGATAATTATTTTGATGTAAATGCGGCTAATTATAATCCTGCAAATGGAAGCAATCCAACAAATGGTATTTCACCAACTGATCACCCAAATATTGATGATATTGCAACACCTGAAAGAGATTGGAGAGAACCAGATCAAGTGTATAATGTTATTGATTTTGATGGTTTTAACGACTATATAGACTTTGCAGATAAACATAGTATTTCTGGATCTTTTACTTTGGAA
Organism: uncultured Lutibacter sp.; assembly: GCF_947495725.1. Classification (GTDB taxonomy): domain Bacteria; phylum Bacteroidota; class Bacteroidia; order Flavobacteriales; family Flavobacteriaceae; genus Lutibacter. Next base: position 793,176 of record NZ_CANLZZ010000001.1, read on the forward strand.
GCATGGATAAAACAAGACCCAGCTTCAACGGGTAATGGAATGATTATTTCTAAAAGAGATTGTAATAAAGGAACAAATAAAGGGTATCATTTAGGATTAATTAATCATTTTCCTAATGTAAGTTGGTATAATGATTCTGGAACAGAAATATTAAATTTAACTTCAACCTACCCAATAGGTAAAGATAGGTGGTATTATATTAGTGTTATTTACGATGAAATTGCTACTTCTGGAAAAATTTACATTGATGGTATTGAAGCAGCCATTAATACAAGTGTTTCTTCTGCTCCATATACAACCTCAGAATCATTTCTTATTGGAGCAAAATTTGATGATACAGATGATGACCCAGTTACAGGTCAAAAATTATCAAATAAGTTTCATGGTTGGATTGATGAAGTTAGAATTTGGAATAAGGCATTGACTTTAGAACAAATGCAAATGATGATGAACCAGGAAATTGAAAAAAATGGAACTGCTGTAAGAGGTAAAACAATACCAATAGATATACCTGGACTAAACTGGGACAATGATTTATTAGGTTATTACCCTATGAATTCAATTATTAATGGAGATCTTCAAGATCAATCTAGTAATGCTAAAAATGGTAGAATTAGAAATATACATACTGCTGAGCCTCAAACAGCGCCATTACCTTATACTACAAAAGCAGGAGGAGATGGAAACTGGGATACTTCAGCTTCTTGGTTACACGGTGAAACAGTTTGGGATATTCCAAACTCCACAGGTGTTGATGGAACTACGATAATTGATTGGAACATTGTAAGAACCAGTCATAATATTGATGCAGACAGAGATATAAAAGTATTAGGTTTATTTGTTGACGCTAATGAAATGCAAATGAATGGTACTACAACATTAGCCACTGATTCAAAAAGTACAGGAGATGGATATGGATTAACAGTAAGTCATTATTTAAGAATTGATGGAGTATTGGATTTAGAAGGAGAATCACAACTAGTTCAAGAAGAAGGAAGTATTTATGAAGATGCATTGAGCACTGGGTATTTAGAGCGTGACCAACAAGGAACAGGAAATATTTACAGATATAACGACTGGTCTTCACCTGTATATTCAAAAATAGTTTCTTCAAACAAAATGTTTACTGTAGCGGATGTTTTAAGAGATGGATCAGATCCAAGTAATCCACAAGCTATAACCTTTGTTGGTGGATATGATGGAAGTTCGGGACCTCCAATTCAAATTGCCAATTACTGGTTATATGTTAGAAATGCAAATCCATTTACAAGTATTGATGCAGCTTGGAGTAGAGTTGGAAGCACAGGAAATATTCAAATTGGAGCAGGATTTTTAATGAAGGGAACAGGAAGTGCAACAGATCAAAATTATATTTTCCAGGGAATACCAAACAATGATGATATTACAGTTACTGTAAAAGATGATAATGATTATTTGGTTGGAAATCCGTATCCTTCTGCAATAGATGCTGATAAATTTATTGAAGATAATGGACCTTCAGGATCAAATTCTATTTTAGGAGCCATTTATTTTTGGGATCATTTTGGTGGAAATTCACATAAATTAAAAGAGTATGAAGCGGGGCATTCAATTTATAATTATATGGGAAGTGTATCTGCGGCTTCTAATCTAGCCATTCATACAAATGCTGCAAATCCAACTGCAACAGGTACTAAAGTATCAGGAAGATATATTGCTGTAGGTCAAGCGTTTTATGTTGATGGCAATGGAACAGGCGATAAATCTGTTGTATTCAAAAATAGCCAGAGAGAGTTTAAAAAGGAAGATAATGGGACTAATTCTGTTTTTATGAAGCCTGGTAAATCTTCAAGCTCTATATCGTCTAAAATTAGTCAAAAAGTTGAAGCTTCTACAGATCAAAGAACAAAATTTAGAATTGGGTTTAATGGAGCAACAGGAAGTCATAGACAATTATTGATAGGTTTTGATGAAAGAGCATCAGAAGGAGTTGATTATGGTTTTGATGGTTTAATTAAAGAATTAAACAATGATGATATGTATTGGGAAATTGAAAATGAAAAGTATGTTATTCAAGGAACAAATCAATACGCTTTAGATTCTGAATTTCCATTGGGATTAATCATAAATGAAGCAGGTACTATTTCAATTGAAGTAGATGCCTTAGAAAATGTAAAAGATGACACAAAATTGTATATTAAAGATAATTTAACAGGAGAAACATATGATATAACGTTAGTTTCAGTTGAATTTAATTTAGAGGCTGGTGAATATTCAAATAGATTTTCTTTAGTGTTTCAACCAAGGTTAAAATCTATAAATGAAGTAGCTCTAGTAGAAGGCGTAACTATATTTATGAATAACTCAACATCTGAACTACAAATAAAAAAGATACTAGATACAACTATTCAAGAGGTAACATTATACAATAGTTTAGGTCAGCTGATGGGAACTTGGAATGATATTTCTGATGATAGATTAATAACAATACCATTAACGCTTTCTGCCGGTGTTTATTTTTCTAAAGTAGAAACAACAGATGGAGTACTTACAAAGAAAATAATTGTAAATTAAAAACAGTTTTGAAATTATAGCAATAGCAGATCCTTCATATGAAGAATTTGATTAAAATATGCCTCCCAAAATGCCTAATTTTATAATACAGGAAGGTTTAAAAAACTGAAAAACAAGTAGTATGTTTGGTTTTTCGCACCATTTATTGCAATTATTCAACCAAAAGTTGTTAATCATTTTTTTCATCTTGTTGACATCTATTAGTTGCGTACATTTGTTATAGATTTACAAAATTTTAGCTGTTTTGGAAGCAAAACTATTTAACCCTAGAATAAAAATTTTAATATTTTTATTCATATTGACGTGGCCTATATTTTCTTATTCGCAAGTAACAATTGCCTCGTATGATTTTGAATCAGGAACTGGTGGATGGACTGTTGCATCTAATGGCTCAGGAACAGGAGCTTGGGTTCAGGGGTCAAATGCTGCGCATAGCGCTGGAGCGACAGGAAATTACTTCTATTCTAAAATGTATTCAGGCGAATATAACAACAATACACAAATAATTGCAACAAGCCCTGCAATTGATATATCTGGTTATACAGATATAACACTTCAATTAAGTGTATGGTATACTACTGAAAATAATTACGATGGATTGAAAATTGAATACTCATTAAATGATGGGAGTACTTGGAGTGATTTAGGACAAGTAACAGATACAAACTGGTATAATAATACTGATGTAGATGCCTTTAACAATGGTGAAGATGGCTGGAGTGGAGATAGTGGTGGTTGGGTAACTAAAGACTTAAATTTAAGTGCCGAAGACATTAGTTTTGAGGGAAACTCTCAAGTTAGATTACGTGTTCTTTTTTACTCTGACTATTCAGAAACAGATGTAGGTGTTGCTTTCGATAGTATTTTAATACAAGGTACTCCAGCTTGTACTCCCGTAATTGTTACACCAACTGCGGTAACCGCTTCACCAAGTACTATTTTAGAAGGGAGTAGCACTAATTTAAACGCTACCTCGGCTGGTAATACAATAAATTGGTATACTTCTTCTTCGGGTGGTTCAAGTATTGGCTCCTCAGCTAGTGGAGCAAACTTTTCAGTTTCTCCTAGTACAACAACAACATATTATGCCGAATCTGATGATGGTTCTTGCCCTAGTGCAACAAGAACTGCTGTTACTGTTACAGTAATTAGTTATTGTAACTCAAGTGGAAATGGCTCAGATGGATATACAGATGTTATTAGGTATGTTGGCTTCAATACAATTACCAATTCAACAAATACTGAGGATAACGATTATTCAGATTTTACGGCTATTTCAACAGATGTAATTCAGAATTCAGCCTATAATTTATCGGTAAATGTGAATACCGGTGGAAATTATAGATACCATATCTGGGCTTGGATAGATTGGAATCAAGACGGTGATTTTAACGATGCTCAAGAAAGTTATGACTTAGGAGATGTACGAAATGTAACAAATAGTAATCCTTCCCTATCACCATTATCTATTACTGTTCCTAATTTTGCAGTATTAGGAAATACAAGAATGCGTGTAACTACAAAATGGGATGGAAATCCAACCTCATGTGAAACAGGTTTTGATGGTGAAGTTGAAGATTATACAATAAATATAATAACAATTTCTGGTCCCGAAATAAATGTGGTTGGTTTAGGAACTACAATAAATAATGGAGATAATTCACCTACCACAACTGATAATACACTTTATGGAAGTACAGGAACTGGAAGTCCAATATCTCATGTATTTACAATTCAAAATACGGGAAACCAAACTTTAACAATTGGAGCTATTTCATTTTCAGGTGCAAATCCAGGAGACTTCACTGTCTCTTCTCCACCATCAAGTTCTATAGCAGCATCTGGAAGTTCTTCATTTACAGTAGATTTTAATCCAAGTGCTAATGGTACTAGAACAGCTATAATATCAATAATTAATAATGATACATCAGGAGGTGAAAATCCATATACGTTTACTTTACAAGGTACGGGATTAATACCGTTAACAGAAGCTCCTGGAGGAGTAACAGCAGATTTAGCTTTATGGTTAAAAGCAAATGATGGATTAGGTTATACAAGTGGTGATAATGTTTCGTTATGGGCAGACCAAGGTCGTGGTTCAGATGCAACTGTTAACACTACAGGACAAGAACCTACTTACTACGATAATGCTTCAAGAAATATAAACTTTAATCCAGTTGTAGAATTTGATAACAATTATTCTTCATTTTCTTTAGATGATGATTATTCTTATGATGATATAAGTACTCAATTTTTAGAAGGAAGTTCAGGAATGTTTACACAAGATTTATTTGTTGTTGTTATTCCTGATGATACTCCAATTAATAATTCGTTTGGATTTATGGATATATTCTGCGGAGATGCTAATGCTGCTGAAGAGGCTCCAGATGCAACAGGAATAGGATTTGGTAATTATACAGGAAGAATTGAAGATGAAACTATAACTTTTGCTATCGACACGTATAATAAAAACATCTTGGGAGATGGTTATGCTGTTCAAGATGGTCCTAGTACTTCTTATGATAATGTCGGTATCGTTAATGCCAGAAACAATATTGGAGCCACTCAACAAGAATTATTTTATAATGCTAATGATATTGAGTATAAACAAAACGACATTCCTTCTTTTATTAATGTCAATAACTCAAGATATTGGATTGGACGTAGTGAGGGTTGGGAAGCCACGGCAAATGCTAGAATAGCCGAAATAATCACATATTCAGCTAGAAAAGATGATACAAATTTAACCCAAGAACGTAACAAAATACAATCTTATTTGGCCATTAAATACGGAATAACATTAGGTGTTAATGGTATAAGTCAAGATTATGTAAATTCAGACGGAACAGTAATTTGGGATCAATCTGCAAATACAGGATATAATTATGATATTGCAGGTATTGGTAGAGATGATAAATCGGAATTAAATCAGAAACAGTCTAAAAGTGTAAATATTGCTTCAGATGGTACAGGACCTATTCAAGGGATTTTAACCATTGGTTTAACAGATATTTATGCAACCAATAACCAAAACATAACAACCAATTCAGCGAATACATTTAATGATAAAGAATTTTTAGTATGGGGAAATAACGGTGCAGACCTAAATCTTGCAGCAACAACTATAGAAGTTAATATGAGTGCTGGTATTACACCTGCATTATCAACAGATGTATTTTTTACAGGAATGCAGCGTGTTTGGAAAGTTGTTGAAATTGGTGGGGATGTTTCAAAAGCAAAAGTTTCAATTCCAAAAAGTGCAGTTAGAAATATAACTCCTCCAGGAAGTTATTTAATGTTTATTTCTGATACAGGTGTTTTTGATCCAACAGCTGATTATAGAGTGATGGATGAAATTAGTGGAAATCTATATGCCGAATACGATTTTGACGGAACAAAATATATCACATTTGGATATGCCCCGGAAACGATAGTAGAACGTTCTATTTATTTTGATGGAGCTGTAGATTATGTAGATATGGAAGATGCTTTAGACTTGAATACTTCAGAATTTACAATTTCAGCTTGGATAAAAAGAGACCCAGGCACAGTGAATGCTTCTATAGTTTCCAAAAGAAATGCAACTTATACAGAGGGTTATGATTTTAAAATTAATGGTTCTGGACGATTTGAATTTGTTTTAAATGGAGGTACTGAAACATTAGCTTCATCAGTAGTAATTCCAGAAAATGAGTGGCATCAAGTTGCGGTAATTTATAGTGAAGGAAACGCAACACTTTATATAGATGGTGTTGCAGATACATCAGCATCGGGATTGCCAACTCCAGTGGCAACAACGCAATCATTTTACATTGCCGCTGCAGGAAAAAATACTCCAACAAACTTTTTTGCTGGTAATATAGACGAAGTAAGAGTTTGGGATACAGCACTATCAATGGATCAGTTGCATTATGTAATGAATCAAGAAATTAAAGAAAATTCTACTTTTGTTGCTGGTAAAGTATTACCTCAAGGAGTTACTAAAAATGAGGTTTGCACAGTTCCTTGGTCTGAGTTAGCTGGTTATTATCCAATGTCCGTTTATACTTATACCAATACAAATGATATGTCAGGTAACGGAAATCAAGGAGCATTAAGAAATTTGAGAACAGTTGACAGACAAACCGCACCTTTACCTTATGTTTCAACTGCGAATACAAATTGGGATACAAAGTCTACCTGGACAAATGGTAATGTGCAAACTATACCAGGAGCATCTTCTATTGTAAATAATAATATTACAGTAGATTGGAACATAGTTCAAATAAGTTCAAATGTTTCGATGAACAACATAGCATTACCTAGTGCTAATAAAGGAAATAGAAGTGTTTTAGGCTTAATAGTTGACGATTCTAAAGAGTTAACAGCCGACGGAACAACAACTTTAGCTTCAGATTCTAAAAGTACTGGTACAGGTAATGGTATTACTGTTACGCATTATTTAGGACTAGATGGTAAAATTGATTTAGAGGGAGAATCTCAACTTGTTCAATCTACTAATAGTGATTTAGTTGTTGGTTCAAACGGAGTATTAGAAAGAGATCAACAAGGAACAGGAAATATATATAGGTATAATGATTGGTCTTCCCCAGTTCAGCAATGGTATAATGGATCAACATATAGTATGCCCGTTGACGGAACATATAATATTGCAGGAGTTTTAAGAGATGGTTCAACACCAAATAATCCACAAGAAATAACTTTTGTGGGTGGCTATAATGGAAGTGTTGGTCCACCCCTTGAAATTGCTAATTATTGGTTGTATATAAGATCAGCAAAATCTTTCTCAAGTATGGATGCTGCCTGGACTAGAGTTGGTAGCCAGGGAGCGATAAAATTAGGGGAAGGGTTTTTAATGAAAGGAACTGGAAGTACAACGGATCAAAATTTTGTTTTTCAGGGTAAACCAAACAATGGTGATATTACTGTAACTGTAAAAGATGACAATGATTATTTGGTTGGAAATCCATATCCTTCGGCAATAGATGCAGATAAATTTATAGCAGATAATTCAACATCTATTAAGGGGGCCATTTATTTTTGGGATCATTTTGGAGGAAACTCACATAATTTAAAAGCATATGAAGCAGGTCATGCAACTTATACTTATATGGGAGGTGTTGCAGCTGCATCAAATTTATCTATTCATTCTAATAATCCATCAGCATCAGGGTCTAAAACACCAGGACGCTTCATTGGTGTGGGACAAGCATTTTATGTAGATGGAAAGGGGACAGGAGATCAATCAGTTATTTTTAATAACAGCCAAAGAGTATTTCAAAAAGAAGATGGTGGTACCAATTCAGTTTTTATGAAATCAAGCGGAAATGAGCTTAATGCTAAATTAAGTAATTCAAAAACCATGTCTTCAACTAATTCTGATACTAGAACTAAGTTTAGAATCGGTTTTAACGCTCCAAATGGTGGTCATAGACAATTGTTGTTAGGAATTGATGAAAGAGCGTCAGATGGTGTTGATTATGGTTTTGATGGTTTGATCTATGGATTGAATAATAATGATATGTATTGGGAAATTGACAATGAGAAATACGTGATTCAAGGTACAAATCAGTATTCTTCAGACTCAGAATTTCCAATGGGTATAATTCTAAATGAATCAGGAAAAATATCCATTGAAATAGATGCTTTGGAAAACGTTGAAGAGGGTACAAAATTATATATTAAAGATGATGTTACTAGTGAAACTTATGATATGTCTTCTTCTCCTGTTGAATTTGATTTAGAGGCTGGCGAGTATTCAAATAGATTTTTATTAGTATTTCAACCAAGATTACTTCAATTAGATGAGATAAGTCTGCTAGAAGGCATAACAGTATATATGGATAATGCATTTTCAGAGTTACACATTAATAGAATTGTAGACACAAAAATAGAAAGTGTTTGTTTGTTTAATGGTTTAGGACAAGTAATTAAAATTTGGAATACAAATTTACATGATAGGTTAATATTTTTACCAATTAATACTTCAACTGGAGTTTACTTTATTCAGATAACAACTTCTGATGGAATTATTAATAAAAAAATAATTATCGAATAAAAATAAGTTTAAATCCGGCGGGAAATGAAATTTAAAATTCTACTAGTAGTATTAGTAGTTAGTGTATTCACTTTAAATGCACAAAGTAATAAAGAATTAGCATATAAATATTTAAAAGAAAGAGGTGAACTAGTATTTTCTTTTACGGCAAATAATTTTAAAGAAATTGAAGAACTAAACAGAATAATTTCTTTTGATCGTGGTCGTGATAGAAACAACCCTTTAAAGGTTAGTGCTGTTGCTAACAAAAAGAATTTTGAAAAATTTTTAACATTTAATTTACCTTTTGAAGTAAATGTTAAAGCCAATGAACCTAAAGATGTTGTAATGTTCGACCCTAAAATTCATAAAAAAGGATTTTCAGGGAAAAATGCGGCATATCCACTATCTTTTCCCTTATCTACATACCCAACCTATCAGCAATATGCAGATCAAATGGCTGCTTTTGCAGCTGATCATTCAGATATTGCTGAATTAATTGATATAGGTGGTACTGTACAAGGAGATAAGCGATTATTATTTATTAAATTATCTGATAATGTTGCTACTAGAGAGGCTGAACCTAGAGTAATGTATACTTCATCAATGCACGGAGATGAGGTAGCTGGTTTTCCAGCAATGTTAAATTTAATTGATTATTTTATTACTGCTTATAAAAATACAGGACATTCAGATCATACAAGGGTAAAAAACTTAATAGATAATAGTGAGGTTTGGATTAATCCAATGGCAAACCCAGACGCTACATACTGGATGGATTCTACTAATACTTCTGTTGCAGATTCAAGAAGAGAAAACGCCAATAATGTAGATTTAAATAGAAATTATCCAGATAATATAGGAGGTGCTCATCCCGATGGGGAGGCATATCAAACAGAAACACTCGCTTTTATGCAGTTTGCTTCCGATTATCATTTTGTGCTTTCTGCAAACTTACATGGCGGTATAGAATTAGTGAATTATCCTTTTGATAATGCTTATGCAAGTGCAACTCGTTACCATAGTGAAGATCCATCAGGTTCAGGTCCTTATTACACGCATCCAGATACCGATTGGTACGAATATGTTTCTGTAGAATACGCATCACAAGCTCAAAGTGATAGCCCTAGTGGCTATATGACCACTGATGAAGATAGTTATATTTATCCAAGCCCAGGAGTAACTCATGGTGCAGAATGGTATCGTGTATATGGTGGTCGTCAAGATTATATGAATTTTTACCATCAGTGCAGAGAAATTACGGTTGAAATTTCGGATGTTAAAACACCTCCATCAACAAATACTTCTAGTAATAATGAGGTAATTGATATTTGGAATTACAATCAAGAAGCCTATATTAAATTCCTAATACAAGGCATGTATGGTTTTAGAGGTATTGTAAAAGATGCTACTACAGGAACCCCTATTGATGCAAAGATATATATTGTTGGTAGAGATGATAAAGCGACACCTATTACCAATTCTTGGGTTGAAACAGAAGTGTTATTTAACGGAACAGAGTCTGGACTTGGTGATTTTTATAGACCAATTGAAGCAGGAAACTATGATATTTTAATTGAAGCAAATGCAGATTGTTATATTCCTATTACATTAAATAGAACAATTTCCAATTATGAAACAGTAGATTTGGGAGATATTTTATTGCAAAAAGTTACAGATTCTTCACCAAGTAATGCACCAACAACTGCAATTACTACAACAACTGCCACACTTAATTGGGATAATATTAACGGGGCAAGTAATTATAGTGTTAGATATAGAGAACAAGGAACTTCAATTTGGACAACCGCTACATCTGGAGTTAATTCACTTGATATTTCAGGTCTAAGTGTATCTACAACTTATGAGTTTCAGGTTAATGTAACCTGTAATTCAAATACATCAACATATAGCACTTTAACAAATTTTACAACCTTGGCAGCAAATTATTGTGATTATGCTGGGGATACTCAATGGGAAACAGGTGTTACTTATGTTAATTTTAATACGTTAACAAATAGTGATGGTCCCACTAAAGATGTTGGCTACGAACATTTTTCTAATACTACCGAAGTAGACTTAGGTGAGTCACATACTTTAACTGTTAGAGTAAATACTGATGGAAATTATACAATTCATGCTTTTGCATATATAGATTTTAATGGAGATGGTTCTTTTGTAGACGTAACTGCAATTCAAGAGATATATGATTTAGGACAAGCTACAAATGGATCTGATATACAAACAAGTATTACACCTAATATTTTAATTCCTTCTGGGCATACTGGATCTGTTAGAATGAGAATTGCGGCGAGGTATAGTCAGGATCCTGATCCTGATGGCTGTAATACTAGTACATTTGATGGCGAAGTAGAAGACTACACATTAAACATAATAGACTCAACACTAGGTATCCAAGATGAAATACTTAGTACATTTAATTTATATCCAAACCCATCAAATATTGGAGAGGTTAGGTTAACACTTCCTAATGAAATACAAGATTTTAATATTGATGTTTATAATTTATTAGGTCAAAAATTATTGGCCACAAATAAAACAAATAGAGGTAGCGAAGTACATACCATAGATACAAGTAAATTTAGAACTGGAGTTTATTTTGTTACCGTTTCTACTGAATTAGGTAGTGCTACAAAAAAACTTATAATAGAATAATTGTATTAGAAAAAATTAAAAAAGAAACATCCTAACTTAGATAAGTTAGGATGTTTCTTTTTTATACTTAATTTTACTTAAATGCGGCATATCCAGTTATATCAAAACCGGTAATTAGCAAATGAATATCATGGGTTCCTTCATAAGTAACAACACTTTCTAAATTCATCATATGTCGCATAATGGAATATTCTCCAGTAATTCCCATAGCACCTAACACTTGTCTGGCCTCTCTAGCTATTTTTAAAGCCATATCAACGTTATTTCGTTTCGCCATAGATATTTGAGCAGAAGTTGCTTTATCGTCGTTTTTAAGCGTTCCCAAGCGCCAAGTTAATAATTGCGCTTTTGTTATTTCGGTAATCATTTCGGCTAATTTCTTTTGTTGTAATTGATAAGCGGCAATTGGTTTGTCAAATTGAATACGTTCTTTGGCGTAACGCAATGCGGTATCATAACAATCCATAGCTGCTCCAATTGCTCCCCAGGCAATGCCATATCTTGCTGAATCTAAACAGCCTAATGGAGCACCTAAACCATCTTTATTAGGTAAAATATTTTCTTTCGGAATTTTAACATTGTCAAAAATTAATTCTCCAGTTGCTGAAGCTCTTAAACTCCATTTATTATGCGTTTCTGGAGTTGAAAAACCTTCCATTCCACGTTCAACAATTAAGCCTTTAATTCGTCCTTCTTCGTTTTTTGCCCAAACAACACCAATATCAGCAAAAGGAGCATTTGAAATCCACATTTTAGCTCCGTTTAACAAAAAATAGGTACCCATATCTTTTATGTTAGTTTCCATTCCACCCGGATTAGATCCGTGGTTTGGCTCAGTTAATCCGAAACAACCTAGCAATTCACCGGTAGCTAATTTTGGTAAATATTTTTGTTTTTGGGCTTCACTTCCATATTTATAAATAGGATACATTACTAATGATGATTGTACCGAAGCAGTAGAACGAACACCAGAATCTCCACGTTCAATTTCTTGCATTATTAAACCATAACTCATTTGATCTAAACCAGCACCACCATACTCTTCTGGAATGTAAGGCCCAAAAGCTCCAATTTCTGCTAAACCTGAAACTATTGAAGTAGGAAACTTGGCCTGTTGGGCAGCTTCTTCAATTATTGGAGAAACTGCTTTTTTTACCCATTCTCGAGCTGAATTTCTTACTAATTTTTGTTCTTCAGTAAATAATTCATCCAATTGATAATAATCCGGAGCTTGAAATAAATCTTGTGACATGAGTTTATATAATTTGGTTTATACACAAATTTAACAATTAAAATCATTAATTCATTACATTTGCGTTAATGAGTTGTACCTTAGGAAAAGACGAAAAATTAAAGAGTAAAAAATTAATTGAGCAATTGTTTGCTGAAGGAAAACATGTAAAATCTTTTCCATTTAGATTAATTTATTTACCAATAGAACACCATGGAAATCTCCCTTTAAAAGTAGGGTTTTCAGTACCAAAAAGAAATGTAAAATTAGCTGTTAATCGCAATAGAATTAAAAGGTTAATGAGAGAGGTTTACAGAAACAATAAACATTTGTTTTACGAAAAAATAGAAACTAAGTTTGTTTTTATGTTTATTTATATGGCAAAAGAAGAAATAAAATATACAGATTTAGAGTTAAGTTTAAAGAAACTCAGTAATAAATTACAAGAAAAATTAAAGGATGATAAAATCTAAAATAAAAAAATGGTTATTGGGAATATTTGTGGCTGCTTTTATAGCAATTTCCGCAGGTTTTCAATCCGATTTTTTTGAAATAGCCAAGCAAATTGATATTTATACTACTATGTTTAAAGAATTAAACATGTATTATATAGATGAGGTTAATCCGGGAAAATTAACCGAGAAATCCATAAACCATATGTTATCTAATTTAGATCCTTATACACGGTTTTATGATGAACAAGGTGTTGAAGATGCGCGTATACGATCAACAGGTGAATATGGGGGAATTGGAATAGCAACACGTTTTAAAAACAAGACCTTAACTATTCGTGAAATATTAAAAAATTCTCCTGCAGAAAAAGCAGGATTAAAGGCTGGCGATAAAATTTTAAAAATAGGAAATGTAGCTGTAAAAGAGTATGAAAAAAGTGATATATCTGGTTTAGTTAATGGTTTGCCCAATACCATTTTAAAACTTTCTATTGAACGCCAAAATAAACAGTTAAACGTTGAGCTTAAACGAAAAAAAATTGATGTTGACGCCGTTCCGTATTTTACAATGATTGATAATGAAGTTGGGTATATATCATTCATTAAATTTAATGAAAAAGCGGCAACAGAAGTTAAAGCGGCCATATTAGATTTGAAAAAAGAGGGAATGACAAAACTAATAATAGATGTTCGAGGTAATCCTGGAGGGCTTTTAAATGAAGCCGTTGCTATTTCAAATTTTTTCATTCCAAAAGATAAAATTGTTGTAACTACTAAAGCAAAAACTAAGAAAGAGAGCGCAACCTATAAAACTAGAAATGAACCCTTAGATTTAGAAATTCCTTTAACTATTTTAATTAATAATAGATCGGCCTCTGCGTCAGAAATATTGGCAGGTTCGTTACAAGACTACGATAGAGCACTGGTAATTGGAGAACGTTCATTTGGAAAAGGATTGGTACAGCGTTACAAACCACTTTCATATGGAACTCAAATGAAACTTACGATATCAAAATACTATACACCAAGTGGAAGATGTATTCAAGAATTAGACTATACAAATAGAGATGATAAGGGTAATATTCCTAAATTTTCAGATTATGGTATTGAAACATATAAAACTGAAAAAGGAAGAGTTGTTTATGGAGGAGGAGGAATTTTACCTGATGTTGATATTAAAAAGCCGGAATCTACAAAAACCACAAAAATATTGTTAAATTCTGATGCTTTTTTTAATTATATTACTAGCTATTTTTATAAAAATCCATCAATTGCAGAACCTTCAAAATTTAGGTTATCGGATACCGAATTTTCCGATTTGTTAAATTATTTAAGTAATAATCATAAAGATTTTCAAACGGTTACCGAAGCAAAATTTGAGCAAGCTTTGAAGCAAGCAAGTTCTGAAGGCTTGGATAAAAATGTAGAAAAAAAATATGCCGATTTACTAAAAGCTGTTCAACTCGAAAAAATAAATGAACTAACTAAAAATAAAGAGGAAATTTTAGAAAAATTAACTGAAGAAATTGTAAAACGATATTATTATACTGAAGGAGTTTTTATACAAAAAACGGTTTTTGATAAAACTATTATAAAAGCGACTTCAATTTTAAATAACAACAAAGAGTATACAAAATTATTGGAATAGTAAAAGAAGTAGATATCTAAAATTCGTTTTAAATAACTTATCCAATAATTGTATATTTGTAACTCAAAAAATTTTATGGGACTATCAAAAAATCATGAAAGAACCAGAGCTCAAGAATCGTCCAATGCAATAGAGCGACTGTACATTACAATGCGCCACTTATTTAGTAGAGGTTTTTACAAACCAATGGGGATCTCGGGTGATGCTTTGCGCGATTCCTTATTACTTTTAAGACCCGAAATTTATGGTTCAATTGCAGAAGAAAAAGTTGAACTAAACGGACTAATTTACGTAATTGAACGTCTTCCAATGGGAATTGAAGAATGTAGGTTTGTTAATTTAACATCAGATGAAGGTTATTCTAAATCGCATTTTAAAACTATAGTTCCACCAAAAAGAAGAAGAAATTGCTATAGAATAGATAAGGATCAAATGAATATTGAGGTTACTAGAGGAAGATCTGAAATTTATGATATTTTAACCCATTTAACATTTTTATTTGTTGAATCTCATAAAATAGCATCAAAGGTTTTAATTGATGATGAAACCGATACTATTAGAGAATGGAAAAAATTGGAGGAAGTTGTATTACATAACAAAAAAATCTCTAGAGACGAAAGAGACATTATGTTGGCACATGTTGCTAGTATTTTAGGTAGAACTTTTGAAGAAACGCTGCATGTGCACGAAATTTTATCCGAAAAAAGCAATTCCGATAGATTTTTCCAAATTATTTATTGGTTAGGGTTATTAGCTATTAATGAAAAAGTTCATAATTTAAAAAGAGAAATAAGTTTTAGTCCTGTACTTAGAGAGCGCATTGGACATCATATTTACGGAGAAATTTGGGCAACAAATATTAAAGAGATTTTAAAAGAAAATGACTTATTAAATCGTCCAATTCATATAATAAGTGCAAATATGCACAGTGTTATGAACTCAATTTACGCTCCAGTAGTTTTACCTAGACAATATGACGAAAATAATACCATTTCTTTATTTGAACTCTTAAGCAAAGATGAAAATGAAGATTTACGAGCTCAGGTAAAAGAATTTGCCGCCGAAAATGGATTAATTTATGTTAAAGATACATCGGGAACCAATATTAATGTTCAAATAATTGACACAGAAAAAATAGATCTCACCAAAACAAAATATACTTTAAATAATAGTATAAATGATGAAGAAAAGCCAGTATTAGTTGTTATGGACTACGCTTTTGGTGAACAGGCTTATGAAACTATGGATGAGTTATTAAAACCTTACGTAGATTCAGAAAAAAAGAAGCATCATTTAAATGTTGAATCTGTTTCCATAATGGGAAAAGCTGGAATTTTAGAAGGAGGAAAGGGCGATATTATGATTCCATCTTCTCATATTTTTGAAGGAACTGCAGATAATTATCCTTTTAAAAACGAACTTAAGAAAAAAATGTTTGAAGGGTGTGGACTTAATGTTTATTCAGGTTCAATGGTTACTGTTTTAGGAACATCTCTTCAAAATAAAGATATTTTAAAATTCTTTTATAATTCAACCTGGAAAGTAACTGGTTTGGAAATGGAAGGAGCGCATTATCAAAAGGCAATTCAGGCTGCTTCAAAAATTAGAGGAAATATTTCAAGAAAAGTAGAAGTTAGGTATGCATATTACGCATCGGATAATCCTTTAGAAACAGGAAGCACATTGGCCTCTGGAGGGTTGGGTACAACTGGTGTTTTGCCAACCTATTTAATTACTCAAAAAATATTAGAACAAATTTTTTAATTAAAACATAAATAGATAAAAATAAGTTTACAAAATGAATGTATTAATACTAGGATCAGGAGGAAGAGAACATGCAATGGCTTGGAAAATTGCACAAAGTAAATTATTAGATAAACTATTTATTGCACCTGGAAACGCAGGAACAAAGGAAGTAGGAACAAATTTAGATATCAATCAAACCGATTTTGAAGCAGTAAAAAAAGCTGTTTTAGAAAATGACATTAAATTGGTAATTGTAGGCCCCGAAGATCCTTTGGTAAAAGGTGTTCATGATTTCTTTTTAAATGATAATGAATTAAAAGAAATTCCTGTAATTGGACCTCAAAAATATGCAGCCCAATTAGAAGGAAGTAAGGAGTTTGCGAAAGAATTTATGTTTCGCCATAATATTCCTACAGCAGCATATGAAAGTTTTTCTGAAGAGAATTTAGAAGCAGGTTTAAAATTTTTAGAAACAGTTTCACCTCCATATGTTTTAAAAGCCGATGGTTTAGCGGCTGGGAAAGGAGTTGTAATTTTAGAAGATTTACAAGAAGCAAAAGAAGAACTTACCGAAATGTTAGCCAACAAAAAATTTGGTGAAGCAAGTAATAAAGTTGTAATAGAAGAATTTTTGACGGGTATTGAGCTAAGTTGTTTTGTTTTAACCGACGGAAAGAGCTACGTTACATTACCAAGCGCAAAAGATTATAAGAGAATAGGAGAAGGAGATAAAGGTTTAAATACAGGGGGAATGGGTGCTGTTTCGCCAGTTCCTTTTTTAACTGACGAACTAATGGAAAAAATAGAAACTCAGGTTATAAAGCCAACTATTAATGGGTTTCAAAAAGACAACATTCCATATGTTGGATTTGTATTTATTGGATTGATTTATGATAAAGGAGAAATTAAAGTTATTGAATACAACTGTCGTATGGGTGATCCCGAAACAGAAGTTGTAATTCCAAGAATTGAAAGTGATTTTTTAGAGCTTTTAATTGCTGCAGGAAATAAAGAATTACATACCAAAACTATTGAATTAAAAAAAGATAGTGCTTGTACTGTTATGTTAGTTTCTGGAGGTTACCCTGAAGCTTATGAAAAAGGAAAAGAAATTCTAGGTGTTGATAGTGTTGAAAAATCAATTCCTTTTCACGCAGGAACTAAAATAGAAGATGGAAAACTGGTAACTAATGGAGGTAGAGTAATTGCTATCACTTCTTATGGAAGTGACTTTAAAGATGCTTTAAAAACATCGTACAAAAGCATTGAAAAAATATGTTTTAACGGAATGAATTTTAGAACAGATATTGGTTTTGATCTCTAAAAAAAAATTCTTGTTGCGCCATTAAATTGGGGATTGGGACACGCTACACGTTGTGTCCCAATTATTAATGAATTAATTAAGGCTAATTTTGAGCCTATTATTGCTAGTGATGGAAACGCTTTATTACTACTTCAAAAAGAATTTCCAAACTTAAAAAGCTTTGAATTACCTTCTTATAATATTAGGTATTCAAAAAAAGGGAAGTACCTAAAAATAAAGTTGTTTTTTCAAATTCCTACTATAATTTCGGCTGTAAAAAGTGAGCGTAAATTAATTGCGCAACTTATTGAAAAAGAACAGGTAGAAGGTGTTATTTCGGATAATAGATTTGGAGTATACAGTTCTAAAATACCATCGGTTTATGTAACACACCAGCTAAATGTAATGTCGGGTAATACTACATTTTTAACCAGTTATTTTCATCAAAAAATTATAGAAAAATTTGATGAATGCTGGATTCCAGATTTTGATTTTGGTTGCAATATTTCAGGTGAGTTAGGGCATATAAAAAATGCGAAGTTAAAATTAAAATATATAGGTTTACTTAGTAGATTTAAATTTTCTAAAAGAGAAATTAAACGGGATATACTGGTATTATTATCGGGCTCCGAGCCACAGAGAACTCTTTTAGAAAAAAAACTGTTAAAAACGTTTAAAAATTACAAAGGAACCGTACTTTTTGTACGAGGAGTATTATCTAAGGAAGATAAAGTTGAGGTTTCAAATAATATTAAAGTCGAAAATTACTTGTTAACTAAGGATCTTGAAAAAGCAATTGTTGAAAGTGAAATTGTGATATCACGTTCGGGCTATTCTACTATAATGGATTTGGCAGTTTTACAAAAAAAAGCATATTTTATTCCAACTCCTGGTCAGTTTGAACAAGAATATTTGGCAAAATTAATGAGCCGTAATAAAATTGCTCCATTTTCTTCACAAAATGAGTTTAGCCTGGATAAGCTAAAAGAAGTGGACAATTTTAATGGATTTGAAAAGATTAGTTCAAATAAAATTTTAGAAATGTTCAGCCTTTTCAATGGTAAATGAAAATTCAGAACCTTTACCAAGCTCACTTTTTACATAAATTTTCTCATCGTGTGCTTCAATAATATGTTTCACTATTGATAATCCTAATCCCGATCCTCCTTGATCTCTAGACCTGCTTTGGTCTACTCTATAAAAACGTTCAAAAAGTCTGGAATGGTATTTTTTATCAATTCCTTCACCATTATCAACTACCTTAATAAGCATTTTATCATTATTCTTTTTTTCTATGCTAACAACGGTTGTACCATCTTTTTTACCGTATTTAATAGAATTTACAATTAAGTTGGTAAGTACTTGTTCAATTTTTTCAACATCACCAATTACCATAATTGGATATGTATAATGCTTATTAAAATAAAGTGAAATACCTCTTCTTTTAGCTTTCATTTCTAAAAGATCAAAAACATCCTGAATTAATTCTAAAATATTAAAAGGCTGTTTATTTAGTTTTAAATCGGTAGCTTCTAATTTAGAAATTAAATCTAGGTCCTTTACAATAGAAATTAATCGTTCAACCCCTTTTTCGGCTCTTTTTAAGTATTTTTTTCCAATATTTTTATCGTCAATTGCACCATCTAATAATGTAAGCAAATATCCTTGTACTGTAAATAAAGGTGTTTTTAATTCGTGAGAAACATTTCCTAAAAACTCTCGTCTATAGGTTTCTCTCATATTTAGATTTGAAATTTGCTGTTGTTTTACTCTTGCAAATTTCTGCACTTCTCTTGAAAGATTATCAATATCAGGTGAAATATCGGTTTTATTAAAGTCAGAATTATCTAAAATTGAAACGCTATCGTAAATTTTCTTTATTTGTTTGTAAATAAATTTTTCTAAATAATATTGAATTAGAAAAAAACTAAAAGCAAATAGAACAACCCCAGTTAAAAAAATAAATTTGATGTTAATTGCTTCATTTAAATAGAAGTATGAAAAAACTGATAATGTTAAATGTGTAAATAAAGTAATTGCAATTGAAGTCCAAAAAGCAAAGGAATATGTTTTTTTAATCTTCATCAATTACAAATTTATACCCAACACCTTTTACCGTCTTAAAGTATTGATCACCAATTTTTTCTCTTAATTTACGGATATGAACATCTATAGTTCTGCCACCAACAACAACTTCATTTCCCCAAACTTTATCTAAAATAGCATCACGTTTAAAAACTTTATCGGGTTTTGAAGCTAACAACGAAAATAATTCAAATTCTTTACGAGGTAAAGATAGTTTATTACCATCTTTAATTATTACGTACTCTTCTCTATCAATAATAATTTCTCCAACCTGCACAACTCCTTCAGAATCAGAAGAAGAGCTTGATTTTACATCTTTTATACGTCGTAATAACCCTTTTATTTTACTAACAAGTACCTTTGGTTTAATAGGTTTTGTAATGTAATCATCTGCTCCAACATCAAAACCAGCCATTTGAGAATAATCTTCCCCACGTGCGGTAAAAAATGTAATAAGTACATTTTCTAAGCCTGCTGTAGCTCTTATTTTTTCACAAGCTTCAATACCATCCATATGAGGCATCATTATATCTAAAATAATTAAATGCGGACTGTGTTTTTTTGCAGATTCTACAGCTTGAAGACCATTTTTTGCGGTAAAAACTTTATAACCTTCATTTTTTAAATTATAGCTAACAATTTCTAAAATATCTGGTTCATCATCAACTAAAAGAATTTTTACATCTGCATTTTTCATAATAATAACAGTTTTTAAAACTTAAAACGTTCAAAAGTAAGCATTATTTACATTTTTGAAACAGCCTTTTACAAGTTGTTTAAATTATAACATTATAGTAACATAAACCTTACATAGGGTTAATTTTAAGGGAAAAATTTATCAAAACATTAATTTAATTGCAAAAAATGGATTTTTTTAGATTTTTTTATAATTTTGATAGAAAAAATTGAGCGATGAAAAAATTATATTTTTTATTTTTAATGGTATTTATGACAATTGTTTCTTTTGGGCAAACAATTATTATTAATGAGATTTTTGCTGATCCGGCCGGTGATCTTTCTGGTGATGCAAATGGTGATGGTATAAGAAATGCTAGTGAAGACGAATTTATTGAAATTTATAACTCAGGCATTACGAGTATTGATTTGGAGAATTATACTCTCTCTGATTTGGTTGGTTTAAAACATGTTTTTCCTTCGGGAACAATACTACCTGCTAATAGTTTTATTACAGTTTTTGGAGGAGGTACACCAACAGGGATTAACGGTTTATTTCAAATAGCAAGTACTGGAACTTTGGGTTTAAATAATGGAGGTGACGCTGTAACTTTAAAAGATGCTTCAGATACAACAATTTCATCTATAGCTTTTGGTACTGAAGTAGGTGATGACCAATCAATTGGCCGTAGCCCTGATTTCACGGGTAGTTTTGTTAAGCATAGTACAATTCCAGGAAACGGAGGAGTATTATTCTCACCTGGAGACAAAAATGATGGTTCTACGCTCTCAGTAGTTAAAAACGAAATAGAAAACTTTGTTATGTATCCAAATCCGGTTTCTAAGGGTAGTTTGTTTTTCTCTTCGGATAGCAGAGAACAAAAACAAGTAGAGATTTATGCCCAAACCGGACAACGTGTTTATAGTACAATAGTAAAAACGGAACAAGTTGTGGATATCTCTAATTTAAATAATGGACTTTATTTTGTTAAAATTATAGAAGAAGGAAAAATTGCTACACGTAAATTGGTTGTAAATTAGGTGAAATTTTTGCCCTAAAAGTATTAAAATCCATTACAATTAAGTTACAAAAACTTACTTAAGTAAGGGAAAACCATATCCGTTTATTAGCATAAACGTACCGTTTGCAAAGTTTTTTTCACATAACTTGTTTGTTAATAGGGAATTATTCATTTTCGCACTCGAATTTTGAATTTCCCCACAAATGCAAAAGATTTTTACACTAATAGTTATGTTGTCCATTACGGTTTTAAGTTTTGGACAGAATGTTTTTATATCTGAAATTAATTATACTGGTTCTGATAAAGGTATAGAATTATCAGTAGATGGTACAATGGATTTATCTGGTTGGAGCCTAGTTTTTTACAAAGGAACAAATAGAAAAGTTTACCATACCATAGATTTATCGCAAAATTTAAGTGATGGAGCATTATGGATTGAGTACTCTAATATTTCTGATGGTCATCCAAAAGGAGCGGGAGTTGCTTTAATTAGTGATGATGGTGATGTGCAAGAGTTTTTAAGTTATAATGGTTCTTTTGCAGCAAAAGATGGTCCTGCTGCTAATTATAAAAAAGAATCTATAAATATAGGTACAATAACTGATAATAGTGGTTCTGAAGGTAAATCATTACAAAAAGTAGGTGATGCTTGGGTTTCTTTAAATAAAACACCTGGAACATTGAATAGTAATAGAACAGCTTCTGTAACCAAAAATCAGATTGATGGATTTAACGTATATCCAAATCCGGTAAGAGAAGGTTTATTTTCAATTTCAACAAAAAATTCATTTGAAAAACACGTAATAATTTATTCTATTTTAGGAAGTGTTGTTTACGAAAAAACGGTTGGAGCAAATGAATTGGTAAATGTGAAAAATTTAAGTGTTGGAATGTATTTGGTTCAAGTTGAAGAAGATGAAAAGGTTTCCATTAAAAAGTTGTTAATTAATTAAACAGTCATACATTAAAATATATTTAAAAAGCATTCTCCAAAACGAGAATGCTTTTTTTATTATATTTATCCTAAAAAAAGCTAATGAATGTTAAAATTAATTTCGAAAATATACTGTTTTTAGATATTGAAACTGTTCCTGAAGAAGCGTCTTTTGATAATTTGTCTAAAGAAAAACAAGAATTATATAGCCAAAAAACGCAATACCAACGAAAAGATGAAATTTCTGCTGAAGCATTTTATGACCGAGCTGGAATTTGGGCCGAATTTGGAAAAATAGTCTGTATTTCGGTTGGTTATTTTATAAACTTTAATTCTAATGAACGAAAATTTAGAGTCACTTCTTTATATGGAGAAGAGGTTAAAATATTGAATGATTTTAAAGAGTTATTAGATAATCATTTTAATCGACCACATCATGTATTATGTGCGCACAATGGTAAGGAATTTGATTTTCCATATATAGCTAGACGGATGATTGTTCATCAGATTTCATTACCAGAAAAATTGAATTTATTTGGTAAAAAACCTTGGGAAATTCCTCATTTGGATACTATGGAATTATGGAAATTTGGAGATTATAAACATTATACATCATTAAAGCTGCTTACTTCAATACTTGGAATTCCATCTCCAAAAGACGATATTTCTGGAAGTGAAGTAGGAGATGTTTATTACAAAGAAAATAATATTGAACGAATTGTAACCTATTGCGAGAAAGATACCGTTGCCATTGCTCAATTATTATTAAGATTTAATAACGAGCCTTTAATTGAAGAATTAAATATTGTACATGTTTAAAAAATTTTGTTATTCTGAATATAGCGAGAGCGTAATATAGAATCTATTATTTTTGAGATTTTTCACATAGATTAAGAATTACAATAGTTCTCAATATTTACTCCTCCAGCTTAGAGGAAAGTTCAAACCAACGTTCTTCTTTTGCGTCAATTAAATTAGAAATTTCTTGAAGTTTAATAGATAGTTCATTAATTTCTTCACCAGAAAGTGAGCCATCTAAAAATTTTGTTTCAATACTGCTTTTTTCGGTATTTAATTTTTCAATTTCATCTTCAATACCATCAAATTCTTTTTTTTCTTTATAAGAAAGTTTTGCCTTTGTAGGGGTTTCTATTACCTTGGTTTCAGCCTTTTTTAAAGTGGTAGTTTCTTCCTTTGGTTTAGAATCTTCATAGGCTCTAAAATCTGAATAATTGCCCGGAAAATCTTCAACAACACCATCGCCTCTAAATACAAATAGATGATCCACAATTTTATCCATAAAATACCTGTCGTGAGAAACTACTAGCAAACATCCAGGAAAATCTAGTAAAAAGTTTTCGAGTACATTTAATGTAATAATATCTAAATCGTTTGTGGGTTCATCTAAAATTAAAAAGTTAGGATTTTGGATTAAAACCGTACATAAAAATAAACGTTTACGTTCTCCACCACTTAATTTCTCAACAAAATCATATTGACGTTTTCTACTGAATAAAAAACGCTCTAATAACTGTCCTGCTGAAATTTTTCGACCTTTAGTTAATGGAATATATTCACCAAATTCTTTAATAACTTCAATAACTTTTTGGCCGGGTTTTATTTCAATTCCATCCTGTGTGTAATAACCAAATTTTATGGTTTCTCCAACAACAACTTTACCAGAATCAATAGGAATATTTTGAGTAATAATTTTTAAAAAACTTGATTTTCCAGTTCCATTTTTACCAATAATTCCAATGCGTTCACCCCTTAAAAAATTATAATTAAATTTTTCTAAGATTTTTAAATCGCCAAATGATTTTGATATATTATGAAGTTCCAAAATTTTCGTTCCCAAGCGTTCCATATCAATCTCAAGCTGCACTTTATGGTCGTTTCTTCGCTGAGAAGCAAGCTCTTTAATTTCATAAAAATCATCTATTCTACTTTTGCTTTTAGTTGTTCTGGCTTTTGGTTGCCTGCGCATCCAATCTAATTCTTTTTTAAATAAATTTTTAGCCTTTGCTATTGTAACTTTTTCAATTTCAATACGTTCTTGTTTTTTTTGTAAGTAGTTAGAATAATTTCCTTTGTAGGTGTAAAATCCGCCGTTATCTAATTCTACTATTTCGTTACAAACACGCTCTAAGAAAAAGCGGTCGTGGGTTACCATAAACAAGGTAATTTTTTCTTTTTCAAAATAACTCTCAAGCCATTCTATCATTTCTAAATCTAAATGGTTTGTTGGCTCATCAAGAATTAACAAATCGGGCTTGTGAATTAAAATTAAGGCCAATGATAAACGTTTACGCTGTCCGCCAGATAAATCGCCCACGCTTTGAGATAAATCGTCTAATTTAAGCTTAAAAAGAATTTGTTTGTATTGCGTTTCAAAATCCCAAGCATTTAAACGCTCCATTTTTTCAAATGCTTTTTGATATGCTTTTTCATCTTCAGGATTTTTTAATGCATGTTCATATTCTTCAATTACTTTTAAGGTTTCGTTGTCCGAATCAAAAATAGTTTGCTCTACTGTTAACGCATCATTTAAGTTATCTTCTTGCGATAAATATTCAATTTTTAAACCTTTTCGACTCACAATTTGACCAGTATCCGAACTATCAAGTCCCGCAATAATATTCAACATTGATGTTTTACCAGTACCATTTTTGGCTATAAAGGCAATTTTTTGATATTGATTTATTCCAAAGGAAATATTGCTAAAAAGCTCTAATTCACCAAAAGCTTTTGATATGTTCTCAACTGATAAATAATTCATTAAAGTTATATTTTACCGCAAAACTACATAAAATAAATGCTTTAATTACAATTTAAATTTTTAGCAAGTTTTCTGTACGTTCGGGCTATTATTATTCAGTTTTTCTAAAGTTTATAAAATGCTAAAAAACTACTTTATTAGTAAGTTTGTGCTTAGCGGAGCGAAAGTATTTATTCCCTAATGCAATCAAAAGCAAAAAATGTATATTTAAAAACGTATTTTTATCCAACAAAATTTATAAATGTTAAGCGTTCAAAATTTATCCATTTCTTTTCAATCAAACAATGAAATAAATACCGTTGTTCATAATATTTCGTTCAATTTATTACCACAGCAAATTTTGGGTATTGTTGGTGAATCAGGAAGTGGGAAATCTGTTACTTCATTAGCAATTTTAGGTTTACTTTCTAATAATGCAAAGGTTGATGGGGCTGTACTTTTTAATGATATTGATTTAACAAAAATTTCTGAAAAAGATTTTCAAAAAATACGAGGAAATCAAATTTCAATGATTTTTCAAGAACCAATGAGTTCATTAAACCCAACTTTAACATGTGGTTTTCAAGTATTGGAAATTTTAAAGCAACACAAAAAAATAAGTAATTCTGATGCTAAAAAAGAGGTTATTGAGCTTTTTAACAAGGTAAAATTACCCAGAGCAGCAGAAATTTATAATCAATATCCACATCAAATTTCAGGAGGACAAAAACAACGTGTCATGATTGCGATGGCAATTGCATGTAAACCACAAATTTTAATTGCAGATGAACCAACTACGGCTTTGGATGTAACGGTTCAAAAAGAAATTATTGAACTTTTAAAGGAATTACAACAAGAAACAGGAATGAGTATTATTTTTATTACGCACGATTTGTCGTTGGTTTCTGAAATTGCAAATACTGTTTTAGTTATGTATCAAGGAAATGTTGTAGAACAAGGAGAGGTAAAGCAGGTTTTTAAAAGTCCCAAACACAATTATACAAAGGCGTTAATTAATTCTAAACCAAATTTAAATGAACGATTGAAAAAGCTTCCAACAGTTCAAAATTTTATGGAAGAAGAAATTAACAATGAAGTATACACAACAAAGCAACGAGCTGAATTTCATAAGAAAATATATGACAAATTACCGTTGTTGGAAGTGCGAAATTTGGCAACTTATTTTAATTCAGAAGGTAGTTTTTTCTTTGGAAAAAAAAGTACGGTTAAAGCGGTGGATAATGTTTCGTTTAAATTATTTGAAGGTGAAACTTTAGGATTGGTTGGAGAATCGGGTTGTGGTAAAACAACTTTGGGAAGAACAATTTTACATTTAGAAAAAGCAACCAAAGGTGAGATTTTTTACAATCAAAAGGATGTAACCATACTTTCTAAAAAAGAATTAAAAAAGTTTAGAAAAGAAGTTCAAATTATATTTCAAGATCCATTTTCTTCTTTAAATCCAAGAATTCCTGTTGGAAAAGCAATTATGGAACCCATGAAAATTCATGGAATATTAAATTCTTCAAAAGAGCGGAAACAATATGTATTTGATTTGTTAGAAAAAGTTAGTTTAGAACCAGAACATTTTTACCGGTATCCACATGAATTTTCAGGAGGACAAAGACAACGCATTGGTATTGCACGAACGATAGCTTTAAAACCTAAATTAATTATTTGCGATGAATCGGTTTCGGCATTGGATGTTTCAGTACAAGCACAGGTATTGAATTTATTAAATGAGTTAAAGCAAGATTTTGGATTTACCTATATTTTTATTTCGCACGATTTGGCTGTTGTAAAATATATGTCGGATCAATTAGTAGTTATGAATAAAGGAAAAATTGAAGAAATTGGTGATGCGGATTTAATTTATAAAACGCCAAAAACTAACTATACCCAAAAATTAATTGATGCCATTCCAAAAGGCATTTAATTTCAATAAGTTGTATATTGCAACCGATTTATGAAAAATGTAATTTTATCTGTTTTTAGTGTATTAGGAATGCTCCTAATTTCCAATATTTCGGTAGCTCAAAATAAGGAGTTACAGGGTATACTTACTAGGGAAAATGGGCAAAAAGAGGAGATGAATAATTTAAAGTTTCAAGAGTATTTTTTTGAAGCTTTGAAAGATTATGCAACAAATAATTATAAAAAAGCAATTGAAAATTTAGAAGTATGTTACCAAATTGATTCGGTAAATATGGCTGTTGAGTTTGAATTCTCTAAAAATTACTATTTATTAAAAGAGTATTACCTGGCAGAATTATTTGTAGAAAAGGCGCTTAAAAGAGAATTGAATAATAGTCATTTGTTAAAACACAAAATATTAGTTTTAAAAGCCCAGCAAAAATATAAAGATGCTATTGAAACTCAAAAACAATTAATTACAATAAAGCCTAGCGCTTCCGAAGGATTGGTTTTGTTGTACATTCAAAATAAAGAATTTAATAAAGCAGAAGACTTAATTTCTGAAATTGAAGAAAAAGCACTTGGAACTTTAAGGTTAAAAAGATTTAAATTATATATCGAAAACAGAAAAAAAACATCAGAAAAAGTTGCTAACTCAACAAGTAAGTTAACAGAGAATTCGAGTATAGATGTTTTAACAAAAAAGTTTAACGAAACTAAAGATTATAAAATATTATTAGAAATTTTAAGTTATGATGTTAAAAATAGTCTTTTTGATAAATTATATACTCATAGTAAAGAAGGTTTAGAGTTGTATCCGGCGCAACCTATATTGTATCAATTAAATGGATTTGCATTAAATAGACTAAAAAAATACAACGAGGCAATTGATGTTTTAACAACTGGCATTGATTTTGTGATTGATAATAATAAAATGGAGCTAAGTTATTATAACGAACTAATTATTAGCTACCAAGGAATAAATAATAAACAGCTTGCTTTAAAATATAAACTAAAAGCTGATAAGTTAAAAGAAGCTAATTAAATGAAATTTTTTACAAAAATATTAATTATTACTTTGTTGGTTTTTACTTCGTGTAAATCCAATAAAAATGTTGTTGGAGCCACCAATATTAACTCAATTTCAACAAAAAAAATTATAAATAATCACTATGGTACGTCATTTAACCAAAAAACAATAAATGCAACACTTAATGCTCGTTATAAATCTAGTAAATCTTCGGTGTCATTCAATATAAAATTGCGTTTAGAAAAAGATAAAACCATTTGGATGAGTGCTACAAAATTGGGTTTTCCTGTAGCTAAAGTAAAAATAACTCCAGATAGGGTTACATATTACGAAAAGTTACAAAGAACGTATTTTGATGGTGATTTTTCTTTGTTGAGCAAGTTTTTAGGAACAGAATTAGATTATGAAAAAGTTCAAAATATTTTGTTAGGCCAAGCAGTTTTAAATTTAAGAAAAGGCAATTATTACTCTAAAATTGATAATAATTTATATCAAATAAGTCCTAAGAAAGACAATGATTTGTTTGGGATTTTATTTTTTATGAATCCAGAAAATTTTAAGTTAAACAAACAAGAAATTAGCAATCAAGAGAAAGAACAATTATTAACTGTTTCTTATCCAAATTATAAAAATATAAAAGGAGAACAATTTCCTGAAAATATTAATATTAGAGCAATTGATCATAAAAAATTAACAACCATAAATATTGAATACCGTTCTGTTGAATTTAATCAGGATTTAACATTCCCGTTTTCTATTCCAAATGGTTATAAAGAAATTAGTTTAAAATAATGCAGTTTAAATTAAAGTTTGTTTTTCTATTTTTTGCCATCTTAATAGGGGTTAACGTTACGGCTCAAAATTCTTCAAAACGTAAAGTATTAGAGGCTCGTAGGGTGCAGCTTCAAAAAGATCAGGTTTATATAAATGCCTTACTATCAAATACAATTCGAAAAGAAAAGAATGTTTTAAGTGAATTAAAAGATTTAGATGCTAAAATTACTTCAAGAGAAAAATTAATTGATGCAATTGAA
Organism: uncultured Lutibacter sp.; assembly: GCF_947495725.1. GTDB lineage: Bacteria > Bacteroidota > Bacteroidia > Flavobacteriales > Flavobacteriaceae > Lutibacter. The sequence goes on from NZ_CANLZZ010000001.1 coordinate 822,274, forward strand.
AGTGAGTCGAAAGAATTAGGAAACGAGATTTATTTAAACCAGCTAGAAATTAATCAGAATAAAAGAGATTTAGAAGCATTAAAAAAAGATTATGCAGATATGATTTACAAATCATACAAAAGCAAATCTCAAAATAGTAGAATTATGTTTTTGCTATCTTCAGAGAATTTTTTTCAAGGTTATAAGCGTTTTCAGTATATGAAACAATATACTGCTTTTAGGAAAAAGCAAGGAGAAGATATTCAGTTAAAAACAAATGAGTTACAAGCATTAACAGATTCATTACAAGTTAAGAAAAATCAAAAAAATGAATTGTTATCAATAAAGAAAAACGAACAATCTGTAATTGAAAAAGAGAAAAAAGATCAAGAAAACTTATTAAGTCAGGTTAAACAAAAAGAAACTAAGTACAAGAAACAAATAAAACAATTTCAAAGAGAAGAAAGTAGAATAGAAGCTCAAATAGATAAACTAATTAGTGAAGCTATTGCTGCATCTAATAAAAAAGCAGGGACTAAAAAGTCTTCAACAGCATCTTCAACATTTGCTTTAACGGCCGAAGCAAAAATTTTAGCTTCTAATTTTGCCGCAAATAGAGGTAAATTACCTTGGCCAGTAGAGCGTGGTTATGTTTCAACGTATTACGGAAAACAGCCACATCCGGTAGTAAAATCGTTAACAATACAAAGTAATGGTGTTCGAATTACGACTAATAAAGGCAGTAAAGCTCGAGCAGTTTTTGAAGGTACTGTTATTGCCATTCAAATGATGCCTGGAAATAAAAAGGCAGTTTTAGTACAGCACGGAAATTATATATCAGTATATAATAATTTAGAACATGTAATAGTTTCAAATGGAGATAAAGTAAAAGAGAAACAAGAAATTGGAACTATTTTTACCGATAAAATTACGGGTAAAACTATTTTGAACTTTATGCTGAAAAATAACTCAAAAACTGAAAATCCAGCTAGTTGGATTTATAAAATGTAAAACGATTAAACAAATAATGCTTTTAATTCAGTTGCTTCAGAAGCTTTCATTTTACCAGATAAAATTAGACTAAGTTGTTTTCTTCTTAAGGCGCCATCAAAACGTTCCTTTTCCAAAGCAGTTTCGGGTTTAATGGCGGGTACTTTTATAGGCATTCCGGTATGATCTACTGCTACAAAAGTATAAATACCTTCATTAACTTTAGTTCGCTCTTGAGATTCTCTATCTTCTATCCAAACATCTACGTAAACTTCCATAGATGAGTTGAAAGCACGAGAAACCTTAGCTTCAATAGATACAACACTTCCTACTGGTACGGCTTTGTTAAATGCAACGTGGTTAACAGATGCTGTAACTACAATCCTGTGAGAGTGACGTTGAGCCGCTATGCTACAAGCTCTATCCATTCTTGCCAATAATTCTCCGCCAAATAAATTCCCTAAAGGATTGGTTTCTCCAGGTAATACTATATCAGTTAAAACGGTTAAAGATTCTTTTGGCGTTTTTATCATATCTTTTTATTTTAAGCAAAGATATGGCTATTTTAATAAATTGAAATAATGGTATTTAAGTAGAAATTAGTATTCTTTTACCAATAACCAAGCGTCCTTAGATTCGGTTTTTTTAATAAGATTTAAAGTGTTTATAGCTTCATTTCTCGAGTTAAAACTTCCATAAGAAACCTGAGTTAAATTCCATTTGTTAAGTCCTAAAATTTTGGCCTTGTATCCTTTATTTTTTAACTCTAACAATTTTTTATGAGCATTTTCAGGTTCTCTAAAAGCACCGGCAATAACATGGTAATTAAATGTTTCTTTTGTAATATTTAATGTAATAGTAGGCAATGGATTGTTAATAACAAATGTAGCTTCCTGAATTGATTTTTCAACTTTTTGTTGTTGATTTTCAGCCTGAAGGACTAAATTGTTATACTGCGTTTTTTGATATTCTTTCCATCCAAACGCTCCAATAGCAAAAATTATGGCAACAGAAGCAGCATATTTAATAAACCTAGGTGTTTTGCTTTTATTTTCTTCGGTAGGTAAAACTGGGGCAATTGTTTCTAATTGTTTTACTTTTTCTTTGTAAGTAATACGTTTAATTCCAGGTGAAACATAAGTATTTAGTCCAAAAGACGATGTTAAATAATTAATAGAATTTGCAGGTTCAAAAATATAGTTTCCTTCGTTGTTTTTATTTAAAGTACCAATATTTTCAATTTCTAATTCTTCATTATTAAGCAACGACTTCCATTTTTCAACTTCTACTAAAATATATTCAACAGCTTTGTTGTATGAAATATTTTCTGCGGATGCAATATAGTTAGCCAACAACCCATCATTATTTTGCAAATGCGCATTAAAAGTTAGTTGTTTTGATGGTGCATAAAAGGTATGTGTATAACGGTTTACTTTTGCCGAAATTTCGTTGGTAACAAAACCTCCAAAGTTAGGAACAATTACACATTCATATCTGTAAAGTAAGTCACTTATGTATTTTGCTATAGTCATTAAAACAAATATAGTTTAAAACCAACCTAAATTTAAAGAGTTGTTGTATTTTTTATTAACAATAATTTTATATATTGAATTTCAAATTGTTATTGTATGAAAGAAGAGGAATTGCACTATATTTTGGCCTTGCAACGCGCAAAAGGTATAGGAGATATTAATGCAAAAAAGTTAATTGCCCACTGCGGAAGCGCAAAAAATGTACTAAACGAGAAACGTTTTATTCTAGAAAAAATTAATGGAATTGGAACTTTTACTATAAAACATTTATTTGATAAAGAAAATTTAATTGACGCAGAAAAGGAGCTTGAATATCTTAAAAAAAACAATATAGAATCTTATTATTTTAAAAGTGATAATTATCCAGAGAAACTAAAACATTGTATTGATGCTCCAATTTTATTGTTTAAAGACGGGGATTTTGATTTTTTAAACAAACCAATAATAAGTGTTGTTGGTACACGAAAAATTACTAGTTATGGCCGCGATTTTTGTGAAAAATTAATTGAAGATTTAAAAGTTTACAACCCTATTATTGTTAGCGGTTTTGCTTATGGAGTTGATATTTGTGCACATAAAGCGGCTTTAAAAAATAATTTACAAACTATTGGAGTATTGGCTCATGGTTTTGAAGAAATTTACCCCAAATCACATAAAAAATATGTGTCAGAAATAAATAAAAACGGTGGTTTTTTAACCGACTTTTGGCACAATGATAAATTGGTAAGAGAGAATTTTTTAAAACGAAATAGAATAGTTGCAGGTATTTCCGAAGCAACTGTAATTATAGAATCTGCCGAAAAAGGTGGTTCTTTAGTTACGGCAGATATAGCAAATTCATATAACAGAGATGTGTTTGCTGTACCTGGAAGAAGTACCGACAATATGAGTAAAGGATGCAATGCTTTGATTAAAAGAAATCAGGCAGCTATTTTAACTTCGGCAAACGATTTAATTGAAATGTTAAATTGGAATTTAGAAATAAAACAAGAAAAAGTAATTCAAAAACAACTGTTTATAGAGTTAGATACTACAGAACAATTGGTGTATGATTTTCTTTTAGAAAGTGGAAAAGAGATATTAGATACCATTGCCATAAATTGTAAGTTACCAATTCATAAAATTTCTACGGTATTGTTTAATTTAGAGATGAAAGGAGTTGTAAAACCTTTACCAGGTAAACTTTTTGAGATTATTTAAAATAAAAAGAGGCTGTCTAAAAAGTATACGTTTTAGACAGCCTCTTTTTATTATATAGAATGAAGTTTTATTTCAATTCAACTTCTTTAATTTCTCCTTCTTGTTTACCTCTAATTGCAGTATATCCAGCAATCATTTCAGCTAATTTTTCAGGATTAGATTGTGCTAGGTTATTTTGTTGAGATCTGTCTTCTTTAATATTGTATAATTGGTAGTCGCTAGAATTTCCAATTTCAATATTAACCTCTTTTAAAACAGCACTTCCTTTATATGGAGGGATTAAAGCCCAATCTCCATTACGATAAGCCGTTTTTCTGTTAGCTTCTAGTACTAAATCTTTTCTGGCGGTAGTACTTTTACCCATAAATGCATCTAGTACTTCTTGGCTATCTTCTGTAGTAATATCACTATCAACTAATTTAGAAAGAGAAGACAATAAATCTAACTGACAAATTAAAGCATCAGAAACTGTTGGTTGAATTTTTCCTTTCCAGTAAGTAAAAAATGGAACTTTAGTCCCAGCCTCAAATAAGCTGTATTTTCCACCTCTTAGACCTCCTCCAGGAGTGTGTTTTCCTAATTTTTCAACAGCATCATCATAATAGCCATCATTTAAAACAGGTCCATTATCGCTAGAGAAAACAATTAAAGTATTTTCTAATAAACCTTCTTCTTCTAAAGTTTTAACAAACTCACCAATACACCAGTCAGCTTCAACAATTACATCTCCACGAGGTCCCATTCCAGATTTCCCAACAAATCTTGGATGTGGTGTACGTGGTACGTGTGGTTGTTGCATTGCGTAGTATAAAAAGAAAGGCTCGTTTTTATGTTGTTTTACATAGTTTTGAGCACCTTTTAAGAAATGGTCTGCCATATCTTCATCTACCCATTTTGCAGATTCTCCACCTTTCATATAACCAATTCTTGGAATTCCGTTTACAATAGAACTATTGTGACCATGGTGCCATTTCATTTTTAAAAGTTCAGGATTGTCTTTACCGGTTGGTTGACCTTCAAAGTTATCTTTATAATTAATTTCAATTGGGTCGTTTTTATCTAAATTAACAACATCCCCATTTTCAATGTATACAGTTGGTACACGATCTTGTGTTGCAGCCATAATGTACGCGTAGTCAAAACCAACTTCATTTGGACCAGGAGAAACTCTCTCGTTCCAATTAACCATCCCGCTTCCTAAACCTAAGTGCCATTTTCCAACAATACCTGTGTGGTAACCTTTAGTTTTTAACATTTTTGGAATAGTAGTTTGCTCTGTAGTTATAATTAATGGTGCAGTTCCTGGTAAAATTTTAGCTTGTTTATTTCTCCAAGGGTAAACACCAGTTAATAATCCATATCTACTTGGAGTACATGTTGCAGATGTTGCATAACCATTTGTAAAACGAACACCTCCATTGGCTAATTTATCAATGTTTGGCGTGTTTATTTCAGTAGCACCATTAGCGCTAATATCACCATAACCTAAATCATCGGTATAAATTACTACAATGTTAGGAAGTTTTTTTACCTCAGCTGGTTCAGCTTCTTTGGCGACTTTTTTGTCTTTACAGCCAATTGTAAAAACTAAAGTTAAAAATAATAATGTTTTTAAAAATTTCATAAGATGAAAATATTAAGTGTAAATAATACGTTTATTTTGGTTTTGTAAATGTAATAATTTTAATTCAAAATAAAGACTTGTGATTTTATCCAAAAATAACCTTTAATTATCAAAATCAAAAACCAATAAATAAATGTATAAACAGATTTAATACTTATTTTAGCAACTTAAATTTTTTATATGATTGAAATTCCTTCAAACGCTAAAGCTTTAATTTTTGATTTAGATGGAACATTAGCCAATACAATGCAAAACCATTTTCAAGCTTGGAGGAAATCGGTATCACCTTACGGAATTGATTTTACAGTTGAATTGTTTTTAAGTTTAACAGGAATGTCGCGATGGGCCACTATTGAAAAGTTGAATGAATTATTTAATACTAATATGGATGTGCAAGAAGTTGGAAAATTAAAAGGTGAGTATTTTCATAAAGTTTCTCATTTAACCAAAGAAATTGAAGTTGTTGGTAATGTTGTTAGAAAGTATCACGGAATTTTACCCATGGCAATTGGAACGGGAAGTACAAAAGGTGGCGCTAAACAATCTCTTGAAATTACCAATTTACAGCAATATTTTGAAATTGTCATTACTTCTGATGATATTACTAGACCTAAACCCGATCCTGAAACATTTTTAAAATGCGCTCAATTAATGAATGTTGCGCCAAAAGATTGTGTAGTTTTTGAAGATGGCATATTAGGAATACAAGCAGCTGAAAAAGTTGGAATGACAGTTATTGATGTAAACGATTATTATAAAATTAAGTTTACCATATAATAATAACTTTTTATAGCTATTTTTCTTCTCAAAACCAAAGTATTTAAAACTTCTTTTAGAAACATTTTACCTTTAAAATGCACCTAATTATAGAATAACTTCAAATATTTATAAAATATTAGTGACTTTATAACTTAGTAGGTGTCTTATAGATGAAAATCTAAATAAAATGTATACTGATTATTGTATTTTATTAACCGTTTGATATTTGAAATAAGCAATCTGTTAACAAGTTGTTAATAAATTTAAAAAAAATCAAAAAATCAACGTTCTTTGTAAGAAGCTTTACTAACCCATAGGAAGCAAGATGTCGTCCTGAAAATCAAAAAAAATATTGAAGAAGATATATTAGTAATTTAAAAAACAAGGTATTAAATAAATTATTAGTTATATAAAGGAAGCGTTCTAAGTTAATTGTAACATTAGGAGGCTTGTTATTTATAAGTAGTATCAAACAAATAGGTTTTAAAATTAATAGTTCACATATTTTAAATGGCCTTTAATAAAGAATAAATAAGTTTTATATGGAAAAAAATTACATTCTAAAGAAAAATTCCGGTTTAAATTTTAAAAAATTACTTCTAACATTTGCACTGTTTTTAGGTGTAATTGTTGCAAATAATAGTTTATATGCTCAAACTTGTACTGTAAACGCCAACGATTTAAATTTACAATATTGTACAAATCAAACGATGCTTTTAGGAGTTGGTGGTGGTACAGGTGGTGCTGTAGATGGTGTTTTATGGGATCAACTTTCTGGACCTTCAGTAAGTATTGTTGATCCAACTGTTATTCCTGCACAATTTATAGGAGCAGTTCCAGGCACCTATACATTTAGTTTAATTGCAGATTGTACAGCAGGTGATCAGTCTTTAGCTCAAATTGTTACAGTAACAGTTTTTGAAATTACCACATCTAATGCTGGTAGTAGTATTGCTGCTTGTCCTGGTACTTATGCTTTAAATGCAAACACACCTGGTCCAAATGAAACAGGTTTGTGGGAATTTATTGGTGGTAATCCAGCAGGTGCGGTAATTTCGGGTTATAATAATCCAAATGCTACCGTTACGTTTCCTGAAACTGCATCGGGTGTTACCACATTGCAATGGACTATTTCCACCAATCCAGGTGTAAATACAAATCCTGCTCCAGATACGGGTGAAACAATTTGTACTTCTTCGGATACGATTACTTTAACCAATTATGGAGGTCAAACAGCAGTTACTGCAAGTGGTGCTAACCCTAGTAATTGTTATACATCTACTACAGGGACAACATTAGTTGGTTCTAATGGTGGATCAGGTCTTGGAGGACAAACAAGACAATGGGATTTTGTTTCTGGTCCAAATTACCCATTTGCTTATCCATCTGGATTCCCTGCATATAGTCAAAGTGTAAATGTTGGAGGTTTAAAAGAAGGTACGTACACATTTAGATATACAGTAACTGGGCCTTGTGCTTCAGGAGAAGATACGGTTACAATTATAGTACCTCCAGCAACACAAGATATTTCTGATGCTGGTCCAAGTACAAATCAAGTTTATTGTCAAGGTACTGTCGATGCAGCAGTTTTAACGGGTAATGCGCCAATATATGCTGGTGAAATAGTTACCTGGGAGCAGATAGCAGGTCCGTTAGTTAATGAAGCTTCAAATTTAAATGATCCATTCGCAACATCGCCAACAGCTTCTGTAACAGGACTTAATGGTGTAGATACATACACATTCTTATATACCATTAGTGGAGATCCTCTTTTAAACCCAGACTGTTCAGACACAAAAACGGTTACCATACGTTACTATAATGATACTCCGGTAATTGAATTAAATAGCGGTGATGATGTTTTTATATTACCTGTGGATGATACAAGTGGGTCTGTGGCCATTACAAATGTTCAAGGAGGTAATGCATATTCTATACAGCAATTAGCAGGCCCTATTACGGTACCAACTTCAAGTTTACAAATTGTTGGTAGTAATTTTAACTTTCAAGATTTAACCTTAAATGGTACCTATACTTTTGAGGTAACAAGATTCTCTCAAGGAGAAGTTGCTACTGGCTGTAATACCGCTTCTGATATTATAAACATAGTTGTATCATTATCACCTGATGCAGCAAATGCAGGAACCGATACGTTTTTTCCTTGTGGAACAACCTTTGGACCAATAACAGGAAATATTCCAACACCAGGTGTTGGGGGAGCAGGTTTATGGACACAAATAAGTGGGCCTTCAACTGGAACTATTGCAGATCCGACAATGAATAATACAACTGTAAGTGGATTAGTTAATCCAGGACCATATGTTTTTAGATGGTCTATTACAGGTGGTCCAGCCGGAACAGACACTTTTGACGATGTAATTATTTACATTACGTTAGATAATTCAAGTCAAGCAGGTACTGATCGATTAAGACCAACGAATGATATTTGCCCAACAAATTATATTACAGATGCCGAACCTTTATTACCAGGCCAAATGGGTACTTGGACAGTGGAAACGGCACAAACATTTCCTGGAGGAACTACTTTACCAGACCCGGTTTTTGCAGATTATAATAACCCAGTAACTGTAGTTACTGGGCTAGAGCCAAATGCAGATTATGTTTTTAGATGGACTGTAGAAGCTTCTACAACGGTACCTATAAATCCAAATCCTTGTTTGCCTGAATTTGATGACGTTACAGTGCAAACAAATGCTAATTTAGCTCCTTCCATTGCAAATGCAGGTACAGATCAATGTATACCAAGTGGAACTACAACTGCAACTTTAGGAGCTTTATGGACTCCAGTCGCATCAACGGAAATTGGAACATGGACTGAAATAACTAGTATAGGAGGTTGGACAGCCACTTCTGCTGACCCTGTAACCTATCCAATTCCTTTAAATGATCCAAACGTTACTATTTCTGGATTAGCTGCAGGAACGTATGAATTTTTATGGACAACTACTAACCTAGCTTGTCAAGAATATACAGATTCAGTAATAATTACAGTTTTAGGAAGCCCTTCTGTTGCAAATGCTTCAGTAGGTAATATAGATCGTTCTAACTTGTGTTTCGTTGATATGGCGGCTACATCCGTTACCATGGATGCTAACACACCACCTGTAGGAATAGGAACTTGGGTACAGATAACAGGTAATGGAGGTTGGATAGCTACTTCTGCTGCTCCTGCAACCTATCCAAACCCTTTAAATGATCCTCAAGTAACATTTTCAAACCTTTCAGAAGGCGCTTACCAATTTGAATGGCAAGTTGCACAAGGTACATGTGATTCTGATTCAGATATTGTTGATTTTAGTGTTTATTATGAACCCGCTCAACCAGAAGCAGGTCCAGCTCAAGGTATTTGTTATGACCCTTCAATTCCTACAGTAGTTAACTTAAATGCTAATCCTTTACCTGCAGGTTCAAATGGTACTTGGAGTGTTGTTTCAGGACCAAATTCACCAACAGTAGATTCACCTACAAGTCCAACTTCTTCAATTAGTGGATTTGTAACAGGTGTATATACGTTCAGATGGACAAGTTCAGGTTCTGGAGTGTGCCCACCTAAATTTGATGATGTAGTTATTACAATTACGGTTCCAGCTGAAGCTGGACCAGATCAGAGTTTTTGTAATACAGATACTTTCTTGTTGCAAGGAAATGAAGGTACACAAGGTACTTGGACTTTGACAGCAGGTGCTGGCGCTACAATTTCAAATGGACCAAATAATACTGCTACTGTTACAATTAATCCAGCAGCTACAGCTTCTTATACATTTCAATATACAATAACAAACCCACCAGCTATAGGTGGTTGTACAACAACAGATACTGTTACAATTACAAACGATGCATTGCCAACTACACCAAATGCTGGGCCAGACCAAGTTTTATGTACTGGAGATACCACCTCTGTTACAATGGCTGCAAATACAATTGCATCAGGTAGTGGAGTTTGGGCATTAAATAGTGGACCGACTACACCTCCAGAAATAGGTTCAACTGATCCAAATGTAACCTTTACAGGTTTAGTTCAAGGATTGTATGTTTTTGAATGGGTAGCTTCAAATGGAGCTTGTACAAATTTAAGAGATTTGGTTAGGGTAGAAGCATACGACCCACCTAGTACAGCAATTATTTTAACACCAGATGGAAGTACTTTATGTCAGTTGTTTTCCGTATTGGAAGCAGATGTTAGTCCTCAGCCACCATCAACTGATTTTAATGGTATTGGTACTTGGACATTAGTAGGGAATCCAGGAACATATAATCCTGGAGATTTGGTAATTAATAATCCAAATAACCCAACAACGTCTCTAACTGCTTTAAACCCAAACACATTACCTTTAGGGACTTATACATTTGAGTGGACAGTTTCAATTGGAGGAACTAATTTCCCAATAGGATCTGGTTCAAATTGTAGTCCAAGTGTTGCACAAGTAAGTATTAATTACGACGGTCTTCCTCCAGCACCAGCTGTAGCAGGAAATGATCAAAGTATTTGTAATTTAAACCCTTCTACACCAGAAACAATAACATTAAGTGCAAATGCTATAAATGCAAATGACACTGGTGTTTGGACTTTAGAGTCTTCAACCGGAGCAGTTCAACCTCAAGTTGCTATTTCACAAGCAGGAAATGAAACAACTATTGTAAGTGGTTTAACTGAAGGTGTTTACGAGTTTAAATGGAGTGTTTCAAATTTTGGTGGAGGTTGTACTTTAGAAGATATTGTTACAATTACAATAACCGATGCAAAAGCGAATGCAGATGCTGGAAATGATCAAACATTGCCACAGTTTAGCACTGTTACTATGGGAGCAAATAATCCAGTACCTGGATCTGGTTTTTGGACTTTTAATTCTGGACCAACTACACCTTCAATTATTGATATTTACGATCCAAATACGTTAATTACTGGTACAGCTCCAGGAGTTTATCAATTCACTTGGACAGTTCAAAATAGTCCTTGTGCAGCTACTAGTGACTCAGTTGAAATAACAATTTTACCAATAGTTGATTTAGGTTTAGATAAAAATGTAAGTGATTTAACACCAGGTGTTGGAGAAACTTTAACTTATACAATTACAATTTCAAATAATGGAATTAATGATGGAACTGGAATAGGCGTGTTAGATGAGTTGCCAACTGGTATAACTTTAGTGCCTGGTACAATAAGTAATGGTGGAGTTTATAATGCCGGAGGAAATGAAATTATTTGGACTGGATTAAATGTTGCTGATGGTACTACTTTAGATTTGACCTATCAAGCAGTAGTTTTAGCTTCAGGAACGTATTTAAATTCGGCTGAAATTACAACTTTTGATCAATTTGATCCAAACTCAACACCAGGTAATAAGAATACAACACCAGGTGAAGATGATGATGATGAAGTAACACTTGCACCGACTCCAATTGTAGATATTTCATTACAAAAAACAATTAATAACATGACTCCTAATGTAGGTACTGATGTTATATTTACATTAACAGTAACTAATGACGGACCTAGTAATGCTACAGGAGTAGAAGTAACAGATTATTTACCAACAGGATATACTTTGGTAAGTACTTCTCCATCCTCAGGTTCGGTGTCTGGAGATCCTACCATTGTTTGGAGTGTTGGAAATTTGGCAAACGGGGCAAATGAGACCTTAGAAATTACGGCAACTGTTAATGCAACAGGAGATTATACTAATACAGCAGAAGTAACAGCTACTACCGAAGCTGAACCACCAGGAGATTCTACTCCTAATAATGGTACAGGAAGTAATGAAGATGATGACGATAGTATTACACCAGTGCCAGTGCCAGTGTCAGATTTAGAATTAACAAAAACAGTAAATGATGCTGCACCAAATGTTGGTGAAATAGTAACGTTCACAATAATAGTAACCAATATAGGCCCAAATACAGCAACAAATGTTAATGTAGAAGACTATTTACCAACAGGTTTTAGTTACGATTCACACACTGTAACTGCAGGTGTATATACTTCAACAACAGGTAGCTGGGTAATTCCAACCATATTAGTTGGCACTCCAGTAACTTTAACAATCGATGCGCTTGTATTGCCTACAGGACAATATACTAATTTTGCTCAGGTTGTTGGAGCTGATCAAGTCGATCCAGATTCACCACATGGTAATGATGATATTACCGAAGATGATCAAGATGCGGCAAATATTAATCCAATAAATGAGGCAGATCTTGTTACAACTAAAGTTGTTAATAATGCAAACCCAGTTGAGGGAGAAACAATTACGTATACTATAGAAGTACTTAATGATGGTGGTCCAACAGCGGCAACCGGAGTGAGTTTAACAGATATTCTTCCAACAGGAGTAACTTATGTAAGTCATACAGCTCAAGCGGGAACAGCATATAATCAAGCTTCTGGAGTTTGGACAATTGGAAACATTGCTGTTGATGCAACAGTAACTCTTGATATTTTAGTAACAGTTGATGCCGGTACACAAGGTACCAGTATTGTAAATACCACAACTGCAGCCACAGGAGATCAAACAGATCCAACAACAGTAGGAGATGATTTAGATGAAACCATAACTGTAAATGCATTTCCAATAGCCGTTAATGATGAAAGTTTAAACAATGCAGCAGGACCAGTAACAATTACAGATATTACTGCTGCGAATCCAACCACAGCAGATTCAGACTCAGATGGAACTATTGAGGTAACAACAATTAATTTAATAGCACCAGTAGGAGCTGTAAACCCTATAACTGATGGAGATGGAGACCTTGTAGGTTTTGATGTTATAGGTGAAGGAACATGGGCAATAGACGCAGCAGGAGCTGTTACGTTTACTCCTTGTTCAGCAGTTGGGCCAAATTGTCCAGCTGTATTCACAGCAAATCCAACACCAATATTCTATACAATAGAAGATGAGGATGGAGATGTTTCAAATGAAGCAAGTATTACAATAACCTATGTAATTGTACCACCAGTTCCAGAAGATGATGAAAGTTTAGGAAATACCGCAGGTCCAGTTACATTAGATGTTGTGGGAGGCACCACAACAGGTGCTGTACAAGATAATGATGCAGATGGTATAGTAGACCCAACACAAGTAAGTTTGGTACCAACAAGTACTGCAACAAGTGTTGTAACAAATACCGAAGGAAATGTAACAAGTTTTACAGAGCCAGGAGAAGGAACGTGGGAAGTGAACACCTCAACAGGAGCAATTACATTTACTCCAGTAGCAGGATTTACTTTAGACCCAACACCAATAGCTTATAATATAGAAGATAACGACGGAAATGAGTCATTAACAAATGCTACAGTAACTATAGATTATGTTCCAGTAGCGGTAGACGATTCAAGTTTAGGAAATACAGTTGGAAGTGATGTAACTTTAGATATTACTTCTAATGATACTGATGGAGATACAGTAGTTGATAACACTTTTGTATTTGGTAGTACAACCAATCCATTACCAGTAACGGCTGTTGTAACAGGTACACCAGGAGCATCAGATTATCAAGTGGTAATTGATGGAGAAGGAGTATGGATGTATGATGGATCAGGAAGTTTAACATTCAATCCAGATCCAGGCTTTACAATTGATCCAACACCAATAGGTTATACTATTGAAGATGCAGAAGGGAATTCAACTTCAGCGTTAGTAACTGTAGGTTATTCAGAAATACCACCAGTTGCAAATGATAATGGAATCACAGGAGTTACAACAGGAGATGACGCTATAATAGTTAACATTTCAGTTGACGATACCTTAAGTGATGGAAGTCCAGTAATTATAGATGGACCAGGAACAAATGCTACAATTACTTTGGATGCTACAAGTGTACCGGGAGGTATTCAAGATAGTCCGACTCAGGTTACAGTTCCAGGAGAAGGAGTTTGGTCTTATGATCCAGCAACGGATGAAATGACTTTTAGTCCAGGCACTTATACTTTTCAAGGCAATGTAATTAACTTTACAGCAGATCCAACGCCTATTACGTATATTCTAACAGAAACAGCTACAGGTTTATGGGATCCTGCAATTGTAACAGCAACATATGTTGCTGACCCACCAGTTCCAGTAGATGATTTAAGTTCTTCGAATGTTGCAGGACCTGTTACAGTAGATCCATTTGCTAATAATGGAAGTGGTCTAGATGCAGATCCAGATGGAGCAATAGATATAACACAAGTAAGTTTAGTTCCAACAACAACGGCAACTGCTGTTGTTACTAATGGAGAAGGAAACGTAACAAGTTTTACAGAGCCAGGAGAAGGAACATGGGAAGTGAACACCTCAACAGGAGCAATTACATTTACTCCAGCAGCAGGATTTACTTTAGACCCAACACCAATAGCTTATAATATAGAAGATAACGACGGAAATGAGTCATTAACAAATGCTACAGTAACTATAGATTATGTCCCAGTAGCGGTAGACGATTCAAGTTTAGGAAATACAGTTGGAAGTGATGTAACTTTAGATATTACTTCTAATGATACTGATGGAGATACAGTAGTTGATAACACTTTTGTATTTGGTAGTACAACCAATCCATTACCAGTAACGGCTGTTGTAACAGGTACACCAGGAGCATCAGATTATCAAGTAGTAATTGATGGAGAAGGAGTATGGATGTATGATGGATCAGGAAGTTTAACATTCAATCCAGATCCAGGCTTTACAATTGATCCAACACCAATAGGTTATACTATTGAAGATGCAGAAGGGAATTCAACTTCAGCGTTAGTAACTGTAGGTTATTCAGAAATACCACCAGTTGCAAATAATGATGGTATAACAGGTGTTACAACAGGAACAAATGCTATAATAGTTGACGTTACTAATAACGATACATTAAGTGATGGAAGTCCTGTGATTACTAACGGTGTAGGAACAAATGCTACAATTACATTGGATGCTACAAGTGTACCAGGAGGTATTCAAGATAGTCCGACTCAGGTTACGGTAACAGGAGAAGGGGTATGGACTTATGATCCAGTATTGGATGTAATGACTTTTGATCCAGATTTTGGTTTCACAGCAGATCCAACACCAATTACATATATTTTAACAGAAATTTCAACAGGATTAAGCGATACAGCTATTGTTACTGCAGATTATATTGCAGTACCACCAATACCACAAGATGATTTAAGTGATAATGGAGGAATAGGACATGTTCCAGGTTCAGCTGTTACAGTAGATCCATTTATTGATAATGGAAGCGGAATAGATGAAGATGGCGATTCAGGTCTTCCGGCAGGTGGAATAGTAGATATTACTTCTGTTAGTTTAGTAACTCCATCGGGAGCCTTGAATGAGGTAATAGATGCTGATGGTGATGTTACAAGCTTTGATGTTCCAGGTGAAGGAAATTGGAGTGTTGATGGAAGTACAGGAGCAGTTACTTTTACACCAATTGCAACTTTTAATGATGACCCAACACCAGTTGATTATTCAATAAGAGATAATGATGGAAATCAAAATACTTTAGCAAATAATGCTACAATTACTATAGATTACGCACCAATTGCTACAGATGACATTAATGCTGTTGTTGGTACAATTGGAAGTCCAGTTAGTATAGATGTTACTTTAAATGATTTAGATGGAGATATAATAGACCCTGCAACAGTAGTTCTAGATGAAACAAGTGTAGTAGGAGGTATAATAGTTCCAGGTGGAGTTTCTGTACCACTTGTTGGTACTTGGATTGTAGATGCTTTAGGAAATGTTGAATTCACACCGGATGGTGCTTATACTTTAGATCCACCAGTTATTGAGTATACAATTCAGGATGATGAAGGAAATGTTTCAAATGAAGCAACTATTACATTTGACTATGAGCCAATTGCTACTGATGATTTAAGTGATAATGGAGGTATTGGACATCCGGCTAATACATCTGTAACAGTTGACGTATTAAATAATGATACAACAGGAGATACATATGACCCTACAACTGTTAGCTTGGTAGATCCAGGTACAGCAATAAATATTGTAAGCGATGCGAATGGAGATATTACGAGCTATGAAATTCCTGGAGAAGGAACTTGGAATGTTGATTTAGCAACAGGAGAAATAACTTTTGAACCTATTTCAACTTTTAACGATGATCCAACACCAATAGACTATAATATTGAAGATAACCAAGGAAATCAATCTAACGATGCTACTGTAACTATAGATTACGCACCAATTGCCACAGATGACATAAATGCTGTTGTTGGAACAATTGGAAGTCCAGTTAGTATAGATGTTACTTTAAATGATTTAGATGGAGATATTGTTGACCCAGCAACTGTAGTATTAGATGCTACAAGTGTTGGAGGAGTGCAAGATAGCCCAACTCAAGTTACATTGGCAAATGTTGGTGTATGGACGGTTGATGGATCTGGAAATGTAACATTCACACCAGATTTAATTTCACCATTTACATTAGATCCACCAGTTATTGAGTATACAATTCAGGATGATGAAGGAAATGTTTCAAATGAAGCAACTATTACATTTGACTATGAGCCAATTGCTACAGATGATGTTAGCGATAATGGAGGTTTAGGTCACCCAATAAATACTGCTGTTTCTGTTGATGTTGTTGGTAATGATATTACAGGAGATACAATTGATCCAACAACTGTTAGTTTAGTAGATCCAGGTACAGCAATAAACATTGTAACTGATGCCAATGGAGATATTACTAGTTATGAAATTCCTGGAGAAGGAACTTGGAATGTTGATTTGGCAACAGGTGAAATAACATTTGATCCTGAAGATGGATTTATTTTAAGTCCAACTCCAATTACATATAATGTTGAGGATGATGAAGGAAATCAATCAAATGATGCTTCAGTAACAATCATATACATTGCACAAGCAGATATTCAGGTTGTAAAAACTGATAATTCAGATACTTATACTCCTGGTTTACCTCTTGTTTATACTATTACAGTTACAAACAAGGGACCAGCAAATGCAGCAGACGTTATTGTAAATGATGATATTATTGATCCAACTTTAGAAGCTGTAACAACATGGACAGGAAATGGTTCGACAGATGTTGCAGGTGATATAAGCGATGATATTATAGCAACACTAAATGTTGGAGATATTGTTATTTATACGGTAACAATTGATGTTCCTAGTGGTTATGTTGGTGATATAGAAAATACAGCAATTGTTGCTTTACCTCCGTCAACGGACTATACAATGCCAGTGGATCCAGATCCAAGCAACAATAGTTCAACAGATGTTGATGAGATGGATGCTCAATCGGCATTAGTAGTTGTTAAAACAGTTGATAATCCAACACCAGCTGTAGGGTCGGAAGTTATATTTACAATTACTGTAACTAATGAAGGACCAAGTGATGCAACAAATATTGATGTATTAGATGTCTTGCCAACTGGTTATACATTATCTCCAGGTGCAGATCCAATAACAGTAAGTCAAGGAATTTATTATCCAGGAGGTCCTGATACAGGTCTTTGGGATTTAGGTAATTTAGTTGATTATGGTGATGGTATTGCACCTCCAATTGATGGTAGTGTTGCAACTTTAACAATTAGAGCTGTTGTTAATGAGAGTGGAATTTATACAAATACTGCAGAAGTAGTTTATGCGGATCAAGAAGATCCAAATTCGATACACGGAAATAATGACCCTGCAGAAGATGATCAAGATGAAGCGACTACAACACCAGTTGCAATTACAGATTTAGTAACAACTAAAACAGTTGATAATAGTAATCCAAATGAAGGAGATATTATTAAATACACTATATCAGTTGTAAATAATGGTCCAAGTGTTGCTACAGGAGTAAGTTTAATTGATAATTTACCTTCAGGAATAGAATATATAACACATTTAGCAACAGGGGGAGATGTTAATACATACGAGGATGTGTTAGGAGATATGACTTGGACTATAGGTACAATTGATATTGGAGAGTCAGCTACTTTAACAATAGATGCTTTAGTTACAGCTCAAGGTACATTTGATCAAACACCAATTACAAATACTGCAACTGCAGCCTCTGGAAACGAAGTTGATTTAATAACAGATACTGATGATTTAGAAGAGGATATTACAATTACTAGTGCAGATTTAGTAACTACTAAAACTGTAAATGATAATACTCCATTTGAAGAGGGAATTATCAGATATACTATTACAGTTGAGAATTTTGGACCAAGTAATGCAACAGGAGTAAGTTTAGTTGATTTATTGCCTAATGGAGTTACTTATGTTAGTGATAATCAAAATGGAGCATATAATGCGGGAGATGGTAATTGGATTATTGGAGATATTGCTATAGGCGAAACAGCTACTTTAAATATTATTGCATCTGTTGATCCAGGAACTGCAGGAACTGCAATTACAAATTCAACAACTGCTGCTTCAGGAGATCAAACCGACCCTAATACGGTTGGGCCACTTCCTGGGTATCCAGACGGATTACCATTAGATGATCTGACTGAAATAATAGTAGTTGAAAATTATTCAGATATTGTATTAACAAAAGTGGTTGATAATTCAACTCCAAATGTTGGAGATACAATTAAATATACAATTACTGTTACGAATGCAGGTCCGGCGATTGTTACAAATTTAGTTGTTACCGATGCATTACCAACAGGACTGGAATATGGCTTGGCAATTCCTAGTAATGGGGTTTGGACACAGCCTAATTGGGAAATTGGAAACTTAGCGGTTGGAGTTACAGAAACTTTAACAATTGAAGTAGTTGTAGGTATGGATCAAGGAGGTGAAACATTAACTAATATGGTTAGTAATACTCAAGATCAAGATGATATTAATATTCTTGAAGATGATGATTCAGAAACAATTGTTGTTACAAGTTCAGATTTAGTGACTGTTAAAACAGTGAGTAATGACAGTCCAGAGGAAGGAGAATCAATAGTCTATTCTATTGAAGTTACTAACAATGGACCAAGTGATGCTACAGGAGTAAGTTTAACAGATTTATTACCAGCAGGAGTTACTTATGTAAAGGATGACCAAGGAGATTCATTTAATAGCGGATCTGGAATTTGGACAATTGGTGATATTTTAACAGGAGCATCAGCTACGTTAAATATTACGGCAACGGTTAACCAAGGAACAGCAGGAGAAACAATTATAAATGCAACAACAGCTGCTGAAGGAGATCAATCAGATCCAACAACTGATGGAGATGTATTGGAAGCAGAAATAAATGTTGAGAATTTTGCAGATATTGCTCTAACTAAAGTTGTAGATAATGCTACTCCAAATGCAGGAGATATAGTAACCTATACTATTACCGTTGTAAACAATGGAAATGCAGAAGTTACAGGCTTAGTTGTAACAGATGCCTTACCTTCAGGTTTAACTTATGAAACAGTTACTCCAAGTGATGGAATTTGGACAGCACCAAACTGGAATATTGGAACTCTTGCTCAAGGAGAGGAAGAAACAATAGTTATAAAAGTTCTTGTTGGAATGGATCAAGGAGGTGAAACATTAACTAATATGGTTACTAATTCGCAAGATCAAGTAGATAGTAATTTAACAGATGATGATGACTCAGAAACAATTGTTGTTACAAGTTCAGATTTAGAAACTATAAAAACAGTAAGTAATGCAACTCCAAATGAAGGAGATACTATTACTTATAATATTGAAGTTACTAATAATGGACCAAGCGATGCTACAAATGTTAGCTTAATTGATAATTTACCAGTAGGAGTTACTTTTGTTAGTCACTCCACTTTAAACGGAACATATAATTATGGGTCAGGAGAATGGACAATTGGAGATTTAACCAATGGAACAACAGCAACCTTAACTATTGAGGCAACAGTTGATGATGGTACCTTAGGGCAAACAATTATAAATACAACAAGTGCTGTAATTGCAGATCAGTCAGACTCTGACACAACAAATAATATTGGAAGTGTTTCTATTGTGCCAACAGCATTTATTGATTTAAGTTTAACTAAGTGGGTTGTAGATGATGTAGTAGCTCCAGAAGTTGGAGATATAATTACATTTGAAATTAGAGTTGAGAATGAAGGACCAACTGAAGCGACAGGAGTTCAGGTAACTGATTTAATTCCTTCTGGATATGACTTTATAAATTATAGTTCATCAATTGGAACATATAATCCAATAACAGGATTATGGGACATAGGGTTTATTGAGATAGGAAATACAGCAGTATTGCTTGTTGATGTAATTGTTATGGATAGTGGAGACTATATTAATTGTGCTGAAATTACTGCAGCTAATGAATTAGACGTGGATTCCATTCCTAATAATGGAAATACATCAGAAGATGATTATGACTGTGCTTCAGCACCACCAATTCAAGAACTTGATTTAAGAGTTGAAAAAACAGTGATAGCTGATAATTTAACTCCAGAAGTAGGATCAGAAGTTTCATTCGAAATAAGATTGATTAACGATGGAATAATTGAAGGAACTGAAGTTGTTGTAACTGATTTATTACCTTCAGGATATACTTACTTAAATTATAGTTCAACAAGAGGAACCTATGATGATGATAGTGGAAAATGGATTGTTGGAACGATAGTAGATGGGGAAACAGAAGTACTTGTTATTGATGCAATTGTAAATGCAGATGGAGATTATTTAAACTGTGCCGAAATTACTGAAATGCATCAAGTTGACCCTGATTTATCAAACAATATAAGTTGTATTGCAACATCACCAATAAAGATTATTGATTTAGAATTAACTAAAGAAGTTGCTTTAGAAGATGCAAGTGAAGGACCAGTTAGTACAACAGGTATTTTACAACCATATGCAGAGACTAATGTAAACTTTACAATTACGTTATCAAATAATGGACCAAGTGACGCTACGGGAGTGCAAGTAACAGATGTTTTACCTAATGGTTATAATTTTGTGAGTGCTACTGTAACAACAGGATCTTATGATGATGGTTCTGGTATTTGGAACGTTGGTACTGTAGTTAATCAATCTGTAGAAACATTAGTTATAACGGCTTATGTGAATCCGCTGGGAGATTGGGTTAATGTTGCTGAAGTTACAGCAGCAAACGAGCTTGATTTAGATTCTGACCCGAATAATGGAGACATATTTGAAGATGATATGGATCAAGTTGCAACACAGCCTATAGTACCATTAACAATTCCTGAAGGATTTACACCTAATGGTGATGGAATAAATGATGTATTTGAGATAGAATTCTTAGAAGTATTGTATCCAAACTTTGGAATGGAGATTATTAATAGATATGGAAATAAAGTTTATGAGTATAAGCATTCAGGAAATCCATACCAAACACCAGAATGGTGGGATGGATATTCTACAGGACGTTGGAATTTCTCTAGCGATATGTTGCCTGCAGGAACGTATTTCTATACAATCTACTTTAATAATGACGAAAGAAAACCACAAACGGGTTGGATATATTTAAGAAAATAAAACACTAATTTTAGGAAAGAGGGTTTTTAAAACCACTCTTTCCTTTAAAAAATTTATAAGCGAAGTTTATGAAAAAAATAAAATTACTTTTAGGATTTGTAATCTTAATGTCCATAACAACAGTTTTTGGTCAACAAGATCCTCAGTATACGCAGTATATGTATAATATGAATATTTTAAATCCGGCATACGCAGGTTCAAAAGGTATTCCAAGTATTGGTTTATTGGGAAGAACACAGTGGGTTGGAGTAGAAGGAGCACCAAAAACGGTAACACTTTCGGCACATGCACCTGTTGGAAATGCAGTAGGTTTAGGTTTGTCCGTTATTCATGACGAAATAGGACCTGTAAAAGAAGACAATGTTTATGCTGATTTTTCATATACCATTTTTACTTCAGAAGAAGGTAGGTTGGCATTTGGTTTAAAAGCCGGGGTTACTTTTATGGATGTACGAGAATTAATAACTGTTGATCCAGATCCATTAAATATTCCTATTCACCAAACCTCACCAAATTTTGGAGCTGGTATTTATTATTATACCAATAAATGGTATTTGGGATTATCAGCACCTAATTTTTTAGAAACAAAGCATCTTGAAAAAGAGGGAGGAATTGTAAGTACAGCTTCTGAAAAAATGCATTATTTCTTAACCTCTGGTTATGTGTTTGATATAGCGGATAATTTAAAGTTAAAACCATCTACAATGATTAAAGCGACAGCTGGAGCACCATTATCTGTTGATTTATCATTAAATTTATTGGTTGATGAAAGGGTGGAATTAGGTTTATCACATCGATTTGATGATTCTATTAGTGGAATGATTGGATTTCAGGTAAATGATGACTTTAGAGTTGGTTATGCCTATGATTATACAACTTCTAAATTTGGAGATTTTAATTCAGGATCTCACGAAATTATGTTGTTATTTGATTTTAATATTAAAAAAATAAAGAGTCCAAGATTCTTTTAATTAAAAAACAGAAATATGAAAAAAATTACACTAATTATACTATTGTTTTGTGCAGGTTTTATAAATGCACAAGATGTTAATTATAAAATAAAAAACATTTCTGAAAACACAAAATTATCCGATTTTGGAGTTACTTACTATGGAGAAAATGAGGCCGTGTTTGCTTCATCCAGAAAAGATAAATCTATTAGAAATAGAAAGTGGTATTTAAATAAGCAGCCATACTTAGAGTTACTTAAGGGGACTTTAGGTCCTGACGGTGAAATTAATGACGTTGAAAGATTTTCGAAAACTATAAATACAAAGTATCATGAATCGAATGCTGCATTTACAAAAGATTTAAAAACAGTTTATTTTTCAAGAGATAATTATATCAATAAAAAAACCTCAAAGGATGAGGAAGGTTGGGTACTAATACAGATATATAAAGCAACTATTGGTGACGATGGAGAATGGACAAATATTAAGCCTATGCCATTTAATAGTGACAATTATCAAACGGGGCACCCTGTTTTAAATAAAAAAGAAAACAAGTTGTATTTTACTTCTGATATGCCTGGTTCATTGGGTTCAACAGATATTTTTGTTGTAGACATTAATTCAGATGGTACGTATGGAAAGCCAGTTAATTTAGGTCCAAATGTAAATACTAGAAGAAGTGAAAGATTTCCATTTATTAGTGATGATAATGTACTATATTTTTCATCAGATGGGTATATAGATGGGTACGGACAATTAGATGTATACGCTACAAAAATAGTTGCTGGAGAAGCAATTGAACCTGCTAAGAATTTGGGAACACCTATTAATAGTAGAAAGGATGATTTTTGTTTTGTATATAAATCAGGTGAAAAATGGGGGCATTTTTCTTCAAACAGAGAATTTGGTAAAGGAGATGATGATATTTATTATTTTGAAGAACTAGCACCAGAAGAACTTGATTGTAATCAATTGGTTGAAGGTGTAGTTAGAGAAAAAGTAACAGGAGCATTATTACCAGGTGCTTTAGTTGTGTTGTATGATAAAGACGGTAAGAAAATTGAAAGCGTAATTGCGGATAAATATGCTTCGTTTAGCTTTAAACTAGATTGTAAAACACCTTATAAAGTAGTTGGAACTAAGGAAAACTACGATAAAGATAGTGAAGAGTTTGAAACATCAGATGTGAGAGATCTTGAGTTAGGTATAGGCTTAACATTAAGTCCAAGTGAATTTATTGTTGTTAGAGGTAAGCTTATGGTAAATATAGATCCAATTTATTTTGATTTAGATAAGTCATTTATTCGTCCAGATGCTGCAATAGAGTTAGGAAAAGTGTTAAGAGTAATGACAAAGTATCCAAAAATAAAGATTGCGCTTGGTTCACATACCGATAGTAGAGCTTCTGATAAATACAATTGGGATTTATCAAACCGAAGAGCAAAATCATCGTTAGAATGGTTAATTGAAAATGGAATTGATTCATCTAGAATAACTGCAGAAGGTTATGGTGAAACAAAATTAGTTAATAAATGTTCAAATGGTGTTAGATGTTCAGAAGAAGAACATCAATTAAACAGAAGAACGGAATTTGTGATTTTGAACCCAGAAGTGGTTAATGAAAATTAAATAACTAATTATCAAGATTAAAAAAAGCAGCTGTTTAATTGAGCTGCTTTTTTTGTATATTCTAGTTTTATTGCGAATCAAAACCTATTTAAAACTTCTCATAAATTTGGAGAAATTTAATTAATAAGGCGTTAAACGAAACTATTTTAAAAATTTCTATTCAATCCTTCTTCCCATTCTTTAATAAAATCGTCTAGTTCTTCAATAAATTCTTGAGGTTTTTGTATTCTATTTATCGTTACATGTAATATAATTGCTTCTTTATTTGGAGGATAACCGGTTGTTATGGTCCAAGCTAATGCATTTGGACAATCTAACAAAGTAAAACGAACACCACCTTTAATTTTAGCATAGCTTATTTGAAACTCTCCCCAAAGTGTTAGCCCATTAAATTCTGTTGAATTCCCTTCTAAAAATAACATAGATTCAGTAAAAAGGTCGAGAGTTTGAGGATTAATTTTTTCTTGAAGAATATTTTCACAAGTGGTTTTTTCGATAACTTTAAAGTATTCCATTTTTATTTTCTTGAAGCAAAACTTTCAATTACAACCGTAGCAATAATAAGAACTCCGCCTATTACTGTTTTTAAACCAGGTATTTCACTTAAAAATAACATTCCAAATAGTATACCATAAATTGGTTGAATACTGCTCATAATGCTTATTGTACCGATAGAAAAGTTTTTCATACTTAATACAAAAAGAGTATGCCCAACTGCCGTAGTTAATAAAGCCAAAGCGCCTAAGCCTAGCCAATCATTTGTCGATGGATTTCCTTCAAAAACAAAAAATACTGGCCATAAAACTATTGTAATTATTATCATTTGATAAAACATTAACATGGAACCATGGTAGCTTGCAGTTTTCTTTTTCATTAATATATTTCTAATTGCGTAGAAAACTGCAGAAATAATTCCGGATAAAATTCCAAGGGTAACATTGTTTCCTAAATCAAATTCGGGGGTTAAAAAATAAATTCCGACAAGCACCAAAATCCCTAGGAATACATGGTTTAAATTAAGTCGTGTTTTAAAAAATAAAGGTTCTAAGAAAACGGTTATAATTGGATAGGTAAACATTGCAAGCATTCCAATGGCAACTCCTGATAATTTAAGTGCATAAAAGTAGGTAATCCAATGTGTCCCCATTAAAAAACCACTTATAATAATGGTTCTTAAATCTCTTTTTGAACCAATTTTTAGGTTAATTTTTTTATACCAAATAAAAATAGCTAAACATAATACTGCGAAAGCGCTTCGCCACCAAATAGTAATTGGTGGAGGCATAGAAATATAACGTCCTAATACTCCCGAAGTACTAATTAACATCATTGCAAAATTTAATTCTGTAAGATGTTTTATATGGCTAGTTTTCAATATTTTGTAATGTATTTAAGGCTTTTATAACCGAGTTAATTTTAATAAATGTTAATAATAATCGTAATCCCGACTTTGTTTCTTTTTCTTTCATTACACAGGTTGTTGGGTTTTTTTGAACATAATTAACTACTTTAACAAATGTTGGGGAATTATAAAAAGAACTTTGTTGATCTGAAATAAAATAACAAAGCATTCTATTTTTCTTTAAAATTAAACGTTCCATACCTAAATGTTTGGCAATCCATTTAATTCTAACACTATTTAACAAATCTACCACCTGAGTTGGTAATTCTCCAAACCGGTCAACTAATTCATTTTCGAAATTTTGTAATTCTTCTTCATTTTTAAGATCGCTTAATTTATTGTATAAACTTAATCTTTCAGAAATTACATTTATATAATCATCTGGAAATAAAATTTCAAAGTCAGTATCAATTTGGATTTCTTTTACATATTCTTTAGGTTTATTAGATTCATCTTTATATAAATCTTTAAACTCATTTTCTTTAAGTTCTTCAATAGTTTCATTTAATATTTTTTGATACGTATCAAAACCAATATCATTAATAAAACCGCTTTGTTCACCACCTAATAAATCTCCTGCACCACGAATTTCTAAATCTTTCATAGCGATATTTATTCCGCTTCCTAGATCTGTATAAAGTGAAATAGCTTCAATTCTTTTTCGTGCATCATCTGTCATCATATGGTATGGAGGTGTAATAAAATAACAGAACGCCTTTTTGTTAGATCTTCCAACTCTTCCTCGCATTTGATGTAAATCTGACAAGCCAAAGTTATTTGCATTATTTATAAAAATAGTATTGGCATTTGGAACATCTAATCCACTTTCAATTATGGTGGTAGATACTAAAACATCAAATTCGTTATTTATAAAAGAAAGCATTAAACTTTCTAACTTTTTACCTTCCATTTGTCCGTGACCAATTCCAATTTTAGCATCTGGTAATAAACGTTGTAATAAACCAGCAACTTCCTTTATATTTTCAATTCTGTTGTGAATAAAAAATACTTGACCTCCACGTTGTATTTCATAGCGAATGGCATCTCTTATGGTTTCTTCAGAAAAGCGAATTACATGGCTTTCTATAGGTACTCGGTTTGGCGGTGGTGTGCTAATAATGGATAAATCACGAGCTGCCATTAATGAAAATTGGAGTGTTCTTGGTATTGGTGTGGCGGTTAATGTTAAGGTATCAACGTTTTCTTTAAGTGTTTTTAGTTTATCTTTTACTGCAACTCCAAATTTTTGTTCCTCATCTACAATTAAAAGTCCAAGATCTTTGTATTTTATTGTAGAGTTGGTTAATTGATGTGTTCCAATTACAATATCAATAGAACCATCTTCAAGTCCTTTTAAAACTCCTTTTCGTTGGCTAGCTGTCCTAAATCGATTTAAATAATCGACAGAAACAGGAAAATCTTTTAAACGTTCACTAAATGTTTTAAAATGTTGAAAAGCTAATATTGTTGTTGGTACCAAAATGGCAACTTGTTTTCCATTGTCAACAGCTTTAAAAGCGGCTCTTATTGCAACTTCAGTTTTACCAAATCCAACATCGCCACATACCAATCTATCCATTGGTTGTTCACTTTCCATATCGTTTTTTACATCTTGTGTAGAACTGGATTGATCTGGAGTATCTTCATATAAAAAGCTTGCTTCGAGCTCATGTTGCAAATAACTGTCGGGTTGGTACTGAAAACCTTTTTTCATTTTTCGCTTTGCATACAATTCAATTAAATTAAATGCAATATGACGAATTCGAGTTTTTGTTTTTTGCGTTAGTTTTTTCCAAGCTCCAGATCCTAATTTATGAAGTTTAGGAGCTTTACCATCTTTACCGTTGTATTTTGAAATTTTATGAAGTGAGTGAATACTTATATATAAAATATCTCGTTCTCCATACATAAGTTTAATGGCTTCTTGTTTTTTTCCTTCAACATCAATTTTTTGAAGTCCACCAAATTTTCCAATACCGTGATCTATATGAGTAACAAAATCTCCAATTTCAAGGTTTGTAAGTTCCTTTAATGAAATTGATTGCTTTTTGGCATATCCATTTTTTAATCGGAATTTATGATAACGTTCAAAAATTTGATGATCGGTATAGCAAACAAATTGATTTTCAATATCAATAAAACCTTGATATAATGGAAAAACTATAGTTTTATATTCAATTTTTTCATCAACATCTTCAAAAATATCATGAAAGCGATCAGCTTGTTTTTGAGAATCGCAAAACAAGTAATTTGTAAATCCGTTTGCTGAGTTTTTTTGGAAATCTTCAATAAGTAAATCGAATTGCTTATTAAAAGAAGGTTGTGGTTTTGTATTAAAAATTAGAACATCCTTTGTTTCGTTTTGTAAAACTTTTTTTTGAGTTTTTACATCTAAATTGGTGTTCTGTGCATTTAATATTTCGGCAAATGTAAAATCTTTTAGTTGGTTTTTAATAAGTTCTCCATTGCAAAAAAGCTCTTTGGGTTCTGCATGGTTTATAGCGGATGATAATTTTTTAAACTCTTCTTCTGCTTTAATAAATAACTTATCTAATCTTTTGGTAAATAAGTCTGTGTTTTTAGCAAAAATTACAGTTTTAGAAGAAATGTATTTTAAAAAACTCTCACGTTTTTCATCCAATGTTTTGTTTTCAACATTGGGCATAATGCTAATTTTTGTTAGTTTTTCTGTTGATAACTGCGTTTCAACATCAAAAGTTCTAATGCTATCAACATCATCACCAAAAAATTCTATTCGATAAGGTTCATCATGCGAAAATGAAAAAACATCAATAATTCCACCTCTTACTGAAAATTCACCGGGTTCGGAAACAAAGTCAACTCTGTTAAAATTGTATTCAAATAGAATTTCATTAACAAAATCTAAGGTAAGGTTATCATTTACACTAATTTTTAATGTATTTCTATTAAGTTCGGCTTTAGTTACAACTTGTTCAAAAAGAGCGTCCGGATAGGTTACAATAATTGCGGGTTTTTTTCTAGAATTTAGTCTATTTAAAACTTCCGATCTTAGTAAAACATTTGCGTTGTCTACTTCTTCAATTTGATAAGGTCTTCTGTATGATCCTGGATAAAACAGTACATCTTTGTCGTTTAATAATTGTTCTAAATCGTTTAAATAATAAGCAGCTTCCTCCTTGTCTGTAAATATTAAAAGGAATTGTTTGTTTACTTCTTTAAAACATTCGGAAATAACAAAAGACAATGACGATCCCACCAAATTCGCAATTTGAATTTGGTTATTATCTTTCGAAAGTAATGGAACTAATTGCTTTTTCTCAACAATTTGTTCGTATGATTTAATAATGTTTTGCTTACTCAAAAAATGCAAATTTTGCCAAAGATACCATTTTATGTAAAAATCAAAAAAAATCCGTAAATTTATAAGAGAACCAGTAAAAAGTATTTATTATGTCAATTTCAGATTTATACCCAACAGGATTACACGAACAGAATATTGGGCATTTTGCGGCAATAGTAAAATTAGCATTACGAGATAATAAGATTGATAAAAAGGAGCGCATATTATTAGATCGTT
Source organism: uncultured Lutibacter sp. (assembly GCF_947495725.1). Taxonomy (GTDB): domain Bacteria; phylum Bacteroidota; class Bacteroidia; order Flavobacteriales; family Flavobacteriaceae; genus Lutibacter. The sequence goes on from NZ_CANLZZ010000001.1 coordinate 851,350, forward strand.
TAACTAGAAGATTAGATATTTCTAAAAAAGAATTTGAATCTATACTCAAAGATCCAGACAAGTATCCGGTAAATTCACCAGTTAGTTATAGTGATAGGCTTGAAAGGTTGTATGATTTAACCAAAATGCTATTTTTAGATAGAAATCCAACCATTGACAAAACTTCCTTAATGGATAGAATTGCAATAGGACTTGGTTTTCCAGCTGAAAATGCTAGATTAGTTGTAAAAGAGGCAATTAAATTTTTTATGAAAGAGCCCGAATTAGAAGATTTTAAAGCTGCAATTAAAAAAGTTAACTTAATAAAACATTAAATTTATTTTAATAATTGCTAATATTTTATTGGTTTATTTATATTTGCGATTATAAAAATAAAATAATGGGAGTTTCAGATTTTAATTTAAGTGGAGAGCAAAGTAAGAATATTGCTCATTTTGCTAGCATTGTTCAATTAGCTTTGGCTGACGATGTTATTACTGAAGGTGAAGAAAAATTATTAAAAAGAGTTGCGAATAGATTTCATATTTTAGACGATAAATATAAAAAAATTCTTGAATCTCCTGAAAATTATTCAATTAAAGGATTGCATAGTTATGATGAGCGAATAGAGCATTTATATGATTTGGCTAAAATGATTTATGCAGATGATGAAGTAACCCATAAAGAAATGGGAGTTTTAAGAAAAATATGTATTGGTTTAGGTTTTCCAATCGATAATGTTGAAAAATTATCCGATGAAGCAATTCATTTGGTTTTGAATAACACTGATTTAGAAGATTTTACCAAAGCAATAAAACAAGTAAATAGATTTTAATATAATTTTTATTCAACGTAATAAATTACCCCAGTAAGTATAATTTATTTACTTTTTTTACGTTGTTATCACTAAGAATTAACAAGCCCCTTTAACTATGAAATTAGGATTGTTTAAAAAAGTAACGCTGCTTTTGCTGTTTAATATGTTGTTGATGAGTGCTTTAAGTGCTCAGGATGCAAACAGTAAATGGGTAGTAGGTGTAGGTGTAAATGCAGTAGATTATTTTCCATTTATGACTCCCAAAAATTTCAAAGAAAACTTCCCTAAACTTGATGTTTCTCAAGGAAATCCTGATGGATTCTTTAACGAAATTTCAAATGCAGAAGATCATTGGAATGTTGGAGGTCCTAGTATTAATGTTACTCGTTATTGGAAAAATAGAATTTCTCTTGATGTTCAATTTTCTATGAATAAAATTAAAAAGTTAGGAGATAATGTTGTAGAAGAAACAGATTATTTGGGTTTTGATGGAAATGTACAATATTGTTTTGTAAATCCTGAAAACTATTTTATTCCTTATGTTTATGCAGGAGGAGGATACACTTTTGCAGATAAGAGTGGTGGAACAGTAAATGCTGGTGTTGGAGGTAAATACTGGTTTAATGATGCAATAGGATTTTGTGCTCAAGGAGGCGTTAAATATAACTCTCCCGATTTTTCACTTATACCACATGTTTTTTATACTTTTAGTGTAGTAATGAAACTTGATCCTCATAGAAGGTTTATGTGGAATGCAAGGAAAAGATTTAATTGGAGAAACGGGAAGTAACAAAGCTTTTTTACAAACCATTTTATTAGTAACTTGCATTATAATTTATGTAAATGCAAGAGCACAAACCTTTCAAGTTATTTAATGCTTCAGCAGGAAGTGGAAAAACATTCACTTTAGTAAAAGAGTACTTAAAATTAATTTTGTTAAGTAAAAATCCTTATAAATTTCAACAAATTTTAGCCATTACCTTTACCAATAAGGCAGCTGGAGAAATGAAGGAGCGGGTAATTGAAAATTTAAAAAAGTTTTCAAATTCCGAAACTAATAGCATGTTATTAGCAATTTGCAATGAAACAAACTTAGCTAAAGAGGAAATTTTTCGAAATTCTGAAGAAGTTTTAAGTGCTATTTTACAAAATTATTCTGGATTTAATATTACAACAATAGATAGTTTTACCCATAAAATTATTAGAACATTTGCTTACGATTTAAAACTTCCAATGAATTTTGATGTTGAAATGGACGCTCAAAGTTTATTGAACGAAGCCGTTGATGTTGTAATTTCAAAAATTGGAGACGATAAAGATCTTACAAAGTTGCTTGTTAACTATGCCATTCAAAAGTTAGACGATGATAAATCCTGGGATATTTCACTCGAACTCAAAGAATTTGCATCAATTATATTGAATGAAAATGACATTACTTATTTAAAATCTTTAGGTAAAATTTCTATTGATGAATTTGATACATTAAAAAAGCAACTTCAAAAAGAAAATAAAAATATAATAGAACAATATAAAATTATTGGCGAAAAAGGTCTTTCTCTTATTAATGCAATTGGAGTTGATTTTAAAGATTTTTATTATTCCTTAATTCCCAAGCATTTTCAAAATTTGGCATCAGATTATAAAAAAGCTAAGTTTTTTGATCAAAGTAAATTAAAACTCCGATTAGAGGAAGAGGTATATTATTCAAAATCAAAATCCGACACTATTAAATCCTCTATCAATAGCATTATTAAAGAGTTAATTGATTTATATGAATTGTCCGAACAGTTTTTTCAGCAAAAAACACGTAATGATTTATTGTTAGAAAGTTTAATTCCACTAGCAGTTTTAAATTACATAAATAAAGCACTTCAAGAATTAAAAAGCGATAATAATATTTTGTTAAATGCAGAGTTTAACCAATTAATTAGCGATAGTATTAAAGACGAGCCGGCTCCATTTATTTATGAACGACTTGGTGAAAAATTTAGGTATTATTTTCTTGATGAAATGCAAGATACTTCACAATTACAGTGGAAAAATTTAATTCCATTAATTGAAAATTCAATTACATCAGAAAATGAACTAGGCCAAACTGGGCAATTGTTGTTGGTAGGTGATGCCAAACAATCCATATACCGTTGGAGAGGAGGAGATCCAGAGCAATTTATTGCACTTTCTTTAAATGAAAAAAGTAAACGTAGCAACCCTTTTTATATTGCTAAGGAGTTGTCTAATTTAGATACTAATTACAGAAGTTTTTCCGAAGTAATTGAATTTAATAATTCATTTTTTAAATACATTTCTCAATTTTTAAACAATAAAGAACATAGTAATTTATATTTTGAAGGGAATTCTCAAAAAATAAATGAAAACCTTGGAGGATTTGTACAATTATCATTTGTTGAAAAAGAAAAAGATGATGAAGAAAAAGAGCTGGTTTACCCAAAGAAAGTTTTAGAAACAATACAAAACTTAGATAGTGCTTTTGAAAAAAACGAAATTTGTGTTTTGGTTAGAACAAAAAAGCAAGGAGTTGCTATTGCCAATTATTTATCGGAGAATGAGATTGATATAATTTCGTCCGAAACATTATTAATTAAAAACAATAATAAAGTTGATTTTGTAATTAATCTATTAAGTTTTTTAACCAATCCTTTAAACAAAGAACTAAAAGTTAAACTTCTATATTTTTTATACGATCTTTTAAACTTAACCATTGAAAAACATACTTTTTTAGCAAGTTTAGTAAACTTATCAGTCTCAGATTTTTTTACAGAGTTAAAGAATTACAATCTCCATTTTAATTACAACGAATTTATTAGAACTCCTTTTTATGAAAGCTTTGAATACATTATTAGAAGTTTTAATTTGGCAATAAAATCAGATTCGGAAATACAATTCTTTTTAGATTTTGTTTTTGAATTTCAACAAAAAAAACAAGCTACAATTACAAACTTTTTAGAAATTTGGGAATCAAAAAAAGACAAACTAAGCATAGTTGCACCCGAAGCAAAAAATGCGGTGCGAATAATGACTATACATAAAGCAAAAGGCTTAGAATTTCCTGTTGTAATATTTCCTTTCGACATTGAAATTTACCAGCAAATAAAGCCGAAAATTTGGTATAATTACCAATCGACTGGTACCATTGAATCTGTACTTGTTAATTATAGTTCTAAATTAAATTATATAGGACAAGAAGGAGAACAATTGCATAGCAAACGCAGACAAGAGCTTGAATTAGATAATTTTAACATTTTATATGTTGCATTAACAAGAGCTGTAGAACAGCTTTATATTATTTCAGAAAAAAAAGAAGCATCAAAAAATGATGATGGATTTAAAAGAGTTTCGGAACTGTTTATAAATTATTTAAAAAAAGGTGGATATTGGAATCCAGAGCAGGTTGATTATTGTTTTGGAAAAAAAGAACGTTTAGTAATTCCAAATGAAAAAGAAAGTTTAACCACTACTCAAAAAATGTTCATTTCTAATTCTTGGAAAAATCATAACATTACTATTGTTGCAAACTCTTCTTTATTGTGGGAAACAGAACAAGGGAAGGCAATTGATTATGGAAATTTGATTCATGAAATTCTAGCGCAAGTAAAGACTGAAAATGATATTCAATTTATTTTAAAGCAATATTTGTACAAAGGAGTTATTAGTGTTGTTGAATTCGAAAAATTGAACCTAATTATTTGTAAAATTGTAAATCATGAATTATTGCAACAGTATTTTAATCAAAATAATGAAATATTTACAGAACAAGAGATAGTAACCAAAACCAAAAACATTATTATTCCGGATAGGTTGGTAATAAATAATAAAGAAGTTTCAATACTAGATTATAAAACGGGAGTGCCAAATAAAAAATATCACGATCAAATAAATAATTATGCAAATGTTTTACAAGAATTGGGATATACGGTCGATAAAAAAATATTAGTATATATAAATGATAAAATTGCTATCGAGGAAGTTTAAAAAGTTATAACTTTAATTCACTTAAAAATTAAAAGTATGTATGGTTCAATAAAACAAAATTTACAACAAGAGCTTTTAAATATTAAAAATGCTGGTTTGTATAAAACCGAGCGAATTATAACTTCATCTCAAAGTGCCGTTATAAAAATAAGCTCAGGTGAAGAGGTAATTAATTTTTGTGCAAATAACTATTTGGGACTTTCAAATAATTTAGATGTAATACAAGCCGCAAAGGATACAATGGATACTCATGGGTATGGAATGTCTTCAGTACGTTTTATTTGTGGAACACAAGATATCCATAAACAATTAGAAGCGAAAATTGCTGAGTTTTTCCAAACTGAAGATACCATTTTATATGCTGCCGCATTTGATGCAAATGGAGGTGTATTCGAACCTTTATTTTCTGCTGAAGATGCAATTATTTCAGATTCATTAAATCATGCATCTATTATAGATGGAGTTCGTTTATGCAAAGCTGCTCGTTATCGTTATGAAAATAACAATATGGAAGATTTGGAAAAACAACTAATTGAGGCAAAAGAAAAAAAACATCGTTTTAAAATTATTGTTACGGACGGAGTTTTTTCAATGGATGGTGTTGTAGCTAGTTTAGATAAAATTTGTGATTTAGCAGATAAATACGACGCACTAGTTATGGTTGATGAATGTCATGCTGCAGGATTTATAGGAGATACGGGCCGTGGAACTATAGAGCTAAAAAATGTTATGGGAAGAGTTGATATTATTACTGGGACTTTAGGAAAGGCTTTAGGAGGAGCAATGGGTGGATATACTACTGGTAAAAAAGAAATTATAGAAATACTAAGGCAGCGTTCGCGACCTTATTTATTTTCAAATTCATTAGCTCCAGCAATTGTAGGCGCTTCATTAAAAGTTTTTGAAATAATTTCAAATGATTCTTCATTAAGAGATAAATTAGAATGGAACACTAATTATTTCAAAAAAGGAATGATTGCCGCAGGTTTTGACATTGTACCAGGAGACTCGGCAATAGTGCCAGTAATGTTATATGATGCTAAATTATCTCAAACTATGGCAACTATGCTATTGGATGAAGGAATTTATGTAATAGGTTTCTTTTTTCCAGTTGTGCCAAAAGGAAAAGCAAGAATAAGAGTTCAATTGTCGGCAGCACACGATAAAACACATTTAGATAAAGCATTACAAGCCTTTAAAAATGTGGGTAAAAAATTGAAAATTATTTAGATTTGTTATAATATTGTCTTCTATTTCAGAATATTTTGTAAATTTGCTACATTAGTTATGTAAAGATAGCTTATTTTACTTTAAAAATAAAAAGAACATTTAATTTAATTTATTGAAAATGAAACATTTAAAAATTGCCATTTTGGCTTTGTTATTAATTGCATCCTATAGCAACGCAAGCGCTCAAGACAAAGAAAATCCGTGGATGTTAACGTTTGGAACGAACGCCATTGATATTAGTACACCTTCAGATGGTACTTCTGGGTATTTTGGATCTTATGATTCTAAAGGAAATGATGTAAATATGATTCCATGGTTAAGTAGAATTAGTTTAGGAAGATATATTGGAAAAGGATTTAGCTTAGAGTTAGCTGGTGCTGCAAATAAAGTTGACAGACCTTGGGGAGCTGGAACTGACGTTACATTTTTCGGTTTAGATTTAAATGTAAAATATGATTTAAATAATATTGTTGGTCAAACTGGATGGTTTGATCCTTTTATTTATGTTGGTGGAGGTGAAAACTGGGTTGGTTCTAAAAATGGTTTAGGATTAAATTATGGTGCAGGATTTAACGCTTGGATTAGCGATAATGTTGGAATCAATTTTACTTCTGGATATAAAGACGTAAGAACTCCTGTAGATTTTCAAATGTATCAACATTCTCTTGGTTTAACTTGGAAAATAGGTAATAAAGACAGAGATGGTGACGGTGTAAACAACAAAGAAGATAAATGTCCAGATGTGGCTGGTTTAGCTGAGTTAAACGGATGTCCTGATACAGATTCTGATAAAGACGGTGTAATGGATTGTTGTGATAAATGTCCAGATGTTGCTGGTTTAGCTGCTTTTGCAGGATGCCCTGACACTGATGGAGATGGAATCGAAGATTCAAAAGACAAATGTCCTGAAGTTGCTGGTTCAAAATTAACTCACGGATGTCCTGATAAAGATAAAGATGGAACAGCTGATAAAGATGATGCTTGTCCAGATGTATTTGGTCCTAAAACAAACGCTGGTTGTCCTTTCAAAGATACTGATGAAGATGGTGTTATTGATTTAATTGACAGATGTGTTGAAGTTCCTGGTCCTGCTAAAAATGAAGGTTGTCCTGAAGTTTTTGCTGATCAATTATCATTAGATGCTGCTATTAGAGGTGTAAACTTTGATACTGCAAAATGGAATATCAGACCTGATGCTGCAGCAATTTTAGATAAAGTAGCTGCTATATTAAGTCAAAACCAAAACTTACAGTTTAGATTCTCTGTTGATGGTCATACTGATAATACTGGAAATGCTGATAGTAACATGACTTTATCTAATAATAGAGCTAATGCAGTAAAAGATTACCTTGTAGGTAAAGGAATTTCTGCTAACAGATTAAGAGCTCAAGGATATGGAGAAACTGCTCCTATCGACTCTAATTCAACAAAAGAAGGTAGAGCTAATAATAGAAGAGTTGAAATAAATGAAATGAAATAATTTCATTTGTTTAAACAATATAAAGAAAAGCCACTTTTTAATTAAAGTGGCTTTTTTATATTTAAAACTATTCATAAAAATTTTAGAAAAAGAGAATACTATTTAAAAAGCCTTTTTTAATTTTATAACTTTAAATTAACCTATGAACTCTTTCATTTCAAAAGTTGTAAAAGACATTCTCGAAAAAAGTACAGATATTAGTAAATTGATTTTTGTACTTCCAAGTCAAAGATCATGTGTTTTTTTTAAAAAAGAACTTATTGATTGTACATCATCAAATTTTTTCTTGCCAAAAATTGTTAGCATTGAAAATTATATTCAAGAATTAGCTGATATTAAATTAATTGACAATATTCAATTACTTTTTGAATTTTATTCAGTTTATAAAGAAATCATCCCAAAAGATGAACAAGAATCTTTCGAAAGTTTTTCTCAATGGGCAACAATGGCTCTTAAAGATTTTAACGAAATTGATAGTTATTTAGTTAATAGCAAAGATTTCTTTTCAAATTTAAGTGATATAAAAAAGATTGATGTTTGGTTTCAGGATAAATCTCCAAGTAAGTTAGCGGTAAATTACCTCAAATTTTTCGAATATTTGGGGAATTTATACAAGGCTCTTTATGAAAAATTAAAATCAAATAATTTTGGGTATCAAGGTTTAATATATAAAGAAGCCACCGAAAATTTGGAGTTTTATATTGAAAACAATAAGAATAAACAAGTTGTATTTATTGGTTTTAATGCTTTAAATAAGGCAGAAGAATATATTTTTCAAGAATTTTTAAATTCAAATATAGCAACAGTTTATTGGGATGCCAACATTGAATATTTTAATAAGAATAATGAAGCGGGTGTTTTCCTAAGGAAATACAAAAAAGATTGGGTTTATTATAAATCTAATACTTTTTTATGGATTGATTCTGATTTGAATGAGACCAAACAGATAGAGCTTATTGGAGCACCAAAAAATATATCTCAAATTAAATATGCTGGTGAGTTATTAGAAAGTATTGAAAGTTATGAAAAAACCGCGTTAATACTTGCAGATGAAAACTTATTAACTTTAACTTTAAATTCACTGCCAAACAGTGTTAAGAATATAAATATTACAATGGGTTATCCTTTAAAGGATATGCCTTTATCTAGCTTGTTCGATAAGGTATTTAAGGCGCTTATAAATCAGCAAAAGTTTAATAAGGTATTACTTAGGGAATTTTATTATATAGACGTTTTAAACCTCTTAAACGACCCATTTTTAAATAAATTACAAGGGGATATATGTCAAAAAATTGCTGCAAGTTTAAAAAAGGAAAATAAATTATTTATTTCAGCAAAGGATATAAAGAGTTTTATTTTAGAAGAAGAATTAAATAAAATAGACTTCTTTATTTCTATGTTAAACCCATTAAATTCGTTAGATGAAATAATTCAACAATGTGTTCAATTAATTGATTATTTAAAAGAAGTAGTAGATGGTGTTGACAAAGAGTATTTGTTTAGATTTTACAAAATATTTCAACAAATAAGGTCCTTAAATAATTCGTATAACCATATATCAGATTTAAAAACGCTTTACTCATTTTATAGTCAAATTTTATTAAATGAAAAACTTTCCTTTCAAGGTGAACCATTAAAAGGTTTACAATTAATGGGAATGCTTGAGACTAGGGTATTGGATTTTGAAACAATAATTGTTACCTCAGTAAACGAGGGTATATTACCAGGAAGTAAAAATGAGGCTTCGTTTATTCCATTTGATGTTAAAAAATATTTTGGTTTACCAACATATCAAGAAAAAGACGCTATTTTTTCATATCATTTTCAACGATTATTACAACGAGCAAAAAAGGTTTATTTATTATATAATACGGAAACGGATGGATATGGAGCTGGAGAAAAAAGTCGTTTTTTAACTCAGTTAGAAATTAAAAACCCATCTATAAAAAGTACAATAATAAGTCCTCAACTTGAAAAAACAACTAATAGCTTAATTGAAATTAATAAAACAAATGATGTACTTGAAAAACTAAAAGAAGTTTTTACAAAAGGAATATCTCCTTCAGCTTTAGCTACCTATATTTATAATCCTATTAAATTTTACGAGCAAAAAATATTAGGAATATATGATGTTGATGAGGTTGAAGAAACCATTGCAGCCAATACAATGGGTACAGTAATACACGATGTTTTAGAAAATTTGTATAAACCTTTTGAAGGTAAATATTTAACAAAGGATTCTTTTATTGAAATGCAACAAAGATCAAATAAATTGTTGCTTAAATATTTTGAAAAGCATTATTTAAAAGGCAATATAGAATCTGGTAAAAATAAATTAATTTTCGAAGTTTGTAAAAATCATATCAATAGGTTTTTAAATCAAGAATTAAACTTGATAAAAAATAATAAAGAATTGAAAGTTATAGCGCTTGAACAATTTTTAAATGTAAACATTAACATTGAGGGAATTGATTTTCCTATAAAAATTAGAGGTATTGTTGATAGAATTGATGAATTAGATGGAGTTACAAGAATTATTGATTATAAAACTGGAAAAGTTATATCTAGTGAGTTAAAATTATCCGATTTTAGCCTTATCAGTCAAAATTATAAGTATACAAAGGCAATGCAAGTTATGCTTTACTCTTATATGTACTTAGAAAATAATAAAAAACCATTAATTAAGTTTGAAAGTGGAGTGATATCATTCAAAAATTTAAATTCGGGCTTTTTAAAAATGAATTTTTCAGAAAAAAGAGGAGGTGTTGATACTCAAGTTTCCGAAGAAAGAATTAGTGATTTTATGCAAGAAATTAAAATTTTAATAAAAGAAATATTAAACCCAGAAGTTCCATTTATTCAAAACGAAAATTTACCATTTTAAAAAAATGAAAAAACTATTAAATATACCAGTAAAAAGTAAAATACATAGTAAACCAATTGTTACAGACGTGTTTTTTAATAAAAATAACCTTAAAAAACCCATAGTAATATTTTGCCATGGTTATAAAGGTTATAAAGATTGGGGAGCTTGGAATTTAATGGTGAATGAATTTTTGAAAAATGAAAGTTTTTTTGTGAAGTTTAACTTTTCACATAACGGAGGAACACTCGAAAACCCGATTGATTTTCCCGATTTGAAAGCATTTGGAGAAAATAATTTTATTCTAGAATTAGAAGATTTGGAAACAATAATAAATTGGGTTATTTCTAATTCAGAATTTATCAACGAAATTGATCCAGAAAATATAACCTTAATTGGTCATTCGCGAGGTGGAGGAATTGTAACCTTAAAAGCTTCAGAAAACAAAAAAGTTAAAAAAGTAGTTTCATGGAGTGGTGTTTCCGATTTTGGAGTTCGTTTTCCAGTTGGTGAACCCTTAAAAATGTGGCAAAAGGCAGGCGTTTCTTATATTGAGAATGCTAGAACCAAACAACAGATGCCACATTATTTTCAATTTTATACAAATTTTAAGGAAAATGAAGATCGCTTAACAATTAAAAATGCTGCGGAGAATTTAAAAATTCCTCATTTAATAGTTCATGGGGAAAATGATGAAGTAGTAAAACTAGTTGAAGCGAAAAATTTACATAAATGGAATTCAAAAAGTGAGTTAATTATTATAGAAAACATGAATCATCCTTTGGGGTGCACTCAACCTTGGAGTGAACCAGAAATGCCTATTCATTTGGCTGAAGTTGTGGATCGTACAATTCAATTTATACTAAAAAAGTAATGATAATTGAAAAAGCTGTTTTATCAGATGTTGAGGAACTTTTCTCTTTAACCAAAAGTTGTGCGAAACATTTGGAAGGTAAAGGGATTTTTCAGTGGAATAACAATTACCCGTCAAAAAAGGTTTTGCAACAAGATATAGAGTTAAATCAGCTTTGGAAATTAGTTGTAAATAAAGTTAATATAGGAATAATAGTACTCACTCAAATTGAAGATGTCGAATATAAAAAAGTTAAATGGCTTTCTAATAATGGAATACACTTATATATCCACAGGTTAGCTGTTTTACCTTCGTTTCAAGGAAAAGGGTATGCTCAAAAACTAATGGACTTTGCTGAAAATTATGCAGCAAAAAAAAACTTTACATCAATAAGGTTAGATACCTTTAGTAAAAATGAAAGAAATAATCGATTTTATAAGAAAAGAAATTATGTGCAATTAGAAAGTATATATTTTCCTAATCAAAGTGAATTTCCATTTTATTGTTTTGAAAAAGTTTTAAATGTATAAATCATCCAACATTACTTTTAAAGGAATTAATAAACTTGCAATACCAGCTATAATATCAGGAATTGCAGAGCCATTATTGTCTATAACGGATACTGCAATTGTTGGTAATATACAAATAAATCCAACAGAAGCTTTGGCCGCGGTTGGTATAGCAGGGTCTTTTATATCGGCGTTAGTTTGGATTTTGGCGCAAACACGGTCGGCTATTTCAGCAATTATTGGAAAATATTTAGGAGCTCGCAAACTTCACGAAATTGATTCCTTACCAGCCCAAATAATTGCAATTAATTTAGCGTTGAGTATTGTAATATATGTTGTTACCTTATTTTTTGTTAATCAAATTTTTAAGCTTTACAATGCCGAAGGATTGATTTTAAATTACGCGGTCTCATATTACAAAATAAGGGCAATAGGTTTTCCTTTAACTTTATTTGTGTTTTCGGCTTTTGGTGTATTTAGAGGGTTGCAAAACACCTATTGGCCAATGGTTATTAGTATTACAGGTGCATTTTTAAATGTTGCGCTAGATTTTGTTTTGGTTTATGGAATTGAAGGATTTATAAATCCAATGAATGTTGAAGGGGCCGCTTGGGCAAGTGTTATTTCACAAGCTGTTATGGCCTTATTGGCAATAATTCTTTTATATAAAAAAACACCTTTCAGTTATAAGTTAAGATTTCCGTTTAATAAGGAAATTAAAAATTTGCTTTCAATTAGTTTTAATTTAATTATTAGAGCATTATCTTTAAATATTGCATTGTATTTGGCCAATTCATTTGCTACTAAATACGGTAATAATTACATTGCAGCACAAACCATAGCTTTCCAAATATGGTTGTTTTTTGCTTTTTTTATTGATGGTTATGCAAGTGTTGGAAATATTGTCTCTGGAAAATTACTTGGAGAAAAAAACTATGAAATGCTTTGGAAACTAAGTATTAAACTTAGTAGGTACTCAATAATTATTGCATTAATATTAGCCGTTTTTTGTAGCTTGTTCTATGATGAAATAGGTCAATTATTTTCAAAAGATAAATTGGTATTAGAATCTTTTTATGGTATTTTTTGGATTGTAATAATTATGCAGCCAATTAACGCAGTTGCCTTTGTTTTTGATGGAATTTTTAAAGGACTAGCAGAAGCTGTTACATTAAGAAATCTATTAATTGTAACTACTTTTTTAGGTTTTATTCCAACATTGTTAATTGGTGATTATTTCAATTTAAAATTATATGCCATTTGGATTGCTTTTACAGTTTGGATGTTATTGCGATCTGGAATTTTGGTTGTTAAATTTAGAAATAAGTATTTACATAAAAACATGTAACTTTGACCATTATGAGTAACGGAAGTTTATATACACATATTCAAAATAGCGTAGCTACTATTGAATTTTATCATCCAGCAAGTAATTCTATGCCAAAAGAATTATTAGATAGGTTGGCAAAGGCTTTTAATGAATTGAGTGATAATGCCAAGGTATCAGTTATTATTCTTAAAAGTGAAAAAGAGAAAGCATTTTGTGCGGGAGCTTCATTTGATGAACTATTAGCAATTGATAATCTTAATAAAGGAAAAGAGTTTTTTCTTGGTTTTGCAAATGTGCTAAATGCAATGCGAAGCTGTTCAAAACTAATTATTGGACGTATTCAAGGAAAAACTGTTGGAGGTGGAGTTGGGTTAGCGGCGGCTTGTGACTATTGCTTTGCAACAGTTGCCGCGTCTATAAAATTATCAGAATTTACAATTGGCATTGGCCCATTTGTAATAGCACCCGCAGTAGAGCGAAAAATGGGTATTGCAGCTTTGAGTGAATTAACTTTGGATGCCACAAGTTGGCAAAATGCTTATTGGGCAAAGGAAAAAGGACTATATGCTAAAGTATTAGAAACTATAAAAGAATTAGATTTTGAGGTTGATGTGTTGGCTAATAAACTATCTAAATACAATCCTGAGGCATTAGTAGAGATGAAAAAAGCTTTATGGACTGGAACTGATAATTGGGTGGAGTTACTTGAAAAACGTGCTGAAATAAGCGGAAATTTAGTATTGTCTACATCAGCAAAAAATGCATTAAACAAGTTTAAAAAATAGTTTATGTTAGCTAGTTTTATTAATCCTTTACAGGAATTAAATATTGAAGAGAAAATTCAAAATGCCCCAGATAAGGGTTACGAAATAGGAGTGGTAATTGGTACATATTTGCCTTTTGTTGTGTTGGTAGGAGTCGCATATTTTGTGTATTACAAAGCAAAAAACAGAAAAGATTTAGAGGACTAAAGAATTTAATCATGAGTAATATTAGAATAACAAAGCAATTTGATTTTGAAACAGGACATGCTTTGTATGGTTACGATGGAAAATGTAAAAATGTTCACGGACATAGTTATAAACTATCTGTAACAGTAATTGGAATTCCAATTAATGATGTTTCAAATGTTAAATATGGGATGGTTATAGATTTTGGGGATTTAAAAAAAATAGTACTATCTGAAATTGTAGACAAATTTGACCATGCAACAGTTTTTAATAAAAATACTCCACATGTTGAATTAGCTGAAGAATTAGAAAAGCGCGGACACAATGTTATATTGGTTAATTACCAACCTACAAGTGAAATGATGTTAATTGATTTTGCCGAAAAAATTAAAAGCAGATTACCCGTAACCATTAAATTACATTCTTTAAAGTTACAAGAAACGGGAACTTCTCATGCAGAGTGGTATGCGAGTGATAATGCGTAGTTATTTTCCATTGTAAGCGTTCATAGTATTGTTTAAACCGGCAGTACCAAAGGATTTTATAATTTCAGCAGATTTTTCTAAACGTTCGGGTAATAGTTTAAATTCATCTTCGTTCCATTTACCTAAAACATAATCTACTTGTCGTCCTTTAGAGAACTCGTCTCCAACGCCAAATCTAAAACGAGCGTATTTTTGAGTTTGTAGCACGGCGTTTATGTCTTTTAAACCATTGTGACCGCCATCGCTTCCTTTTGCTTTTACTCTAATAACTCCAAAATTTAAGTTTAAATCATCACAAATAATCAATACATTTTCTAGAGGTATATTTTCTTTAGTCATCCAATACTTTACTGATTTTCCGCTTAAATTCATAAAGGTTGAAGGTTTTAATAAAATAAAGGTTCTACCTTTAAATCTGAAAGAAGCAACACTTCCTAATTTACTACTTTCAAAGTTAATTTCTTCTTTAGAGGCAATTTTATCTAAAATTTTAAAACCAATGTTATGACGCGTATCGTCATATTTTTCACCAATATTTCCTAAACCTACAATTAAATATTTTTTCATAAGATCTTCAATAGTTTCTTTTACTTCTTTTTTAAAAAGACTTTTGATAAAACGAATGATTTGCATTTTACAAATGTACTAAAAAGAAAAAGCGTTGCAATTGCAACGCTTTTCTATATTTTGAAAAATAATTTTTATTCTTCTGTAGCAGACTCTTCAGCTCCTTCTTCAGCTCCTTCTTCACCTTCTTCATCTTCGTCATCCTCAGGCATTACAGCACTACGTGCAGTTCTAACTTGAACTACTACTGTGTTTTCTGGGTGAAGTATAGAGAATTTTTCATCAGCTAATTCAGCAACAACTAATTTCATTCCAATTTTTAATTTAGAAATGTCAGCGTTTATAAAGTCTGGTAAATCAGCAGGTAAAGCTCTTACACTTAGTTTACGCATTGCAAAACGTAAAGAACCACCATTAATAACACCAGGAGAAACTCCAACTAATCTTACAGGAATTTCCATTGTTACTAATTTATCATCAAATAACTGGTAAAAATCTACGTGTAAAATTTTATCCGTTACTGGGTGAAATTGAATATCTTGCAAAATAGCATGATATGTTGTTCCTTCTAATTCAATCATTGCAGTATAAACGTTAGCGGTATACACTAAATTTTTGAACGAAATTTCGTCAGCTGAAAAGTGTAATGGTTTATCCCCTCCGTATAATACGCAAGGTACCTTTCCAGCATTACGTAGGGCTTTAGTTGATGCTTTACCCACGCTTTCTCTTTGAGATCCTTTGATTGTAATTGATTTCATTTATTTATATTTATTAATTATTTACATTAAAAATTGTCCGCTAATTGATTTATTATCTTGCACTTTATGCATAACATCTGCGAACAAAGGCGCGCAAGATACAACTTTTATTTTAGAACTCTCTCTTTTTAAAGGAATTGTATCAGAAACTATTAATTCTGTTAATTTAGAGTTTTCTATTTTTTCATAGGCATTACCAGATAAAATAGGGTGCGTACAAACGGCTCTTACACTTAAAGCTCCTTTTTCCATCATTACATCCGCTGCTTTGGCCAATGTTCCTCCAGTATCAATCATATCATCAACAAGTATCACATTTCTACCTTTAACTTCTCCTATTAATTCCATAGAACTAACAACATTTGCTTGTAACCTTTCTTTGTAGCAAATTACTACATCACTTTCCAAATATCTTGAGTATGCGTATGCTCTTTTAGAACCTCCCATGTCTGGAGAGGCCACGGTTATATTATCTAAACCTAGTTGCTTTATGTAAGGTAAAAATATTGTTGAAGCATATAAATGATCTACAGGTTTTTCGAAAAACCCTTGAATTTGATCTGCATGTAAGTCCATAGTCATTATTCTAGTTGCGCCAGCAGCTTGTAATAAATTTGCTACTAATTTGGCTCCAATTGCAACACGTGGTTGATCTTTACGATCTTGTCTTGCCCATCCAAAATATGGGATTACAGCTGTAATATGACGTGCTGATGCTCTTTTTGCTGCATCTAAAATTAATAACATCTCCATTAAATTATCTGAATCTGGGAATGTAGAGCCAATTATAAATATTCTTCTACCTCTTACAGAATCAACCAATGCGGGTTGAAATTCACCATCGCTAAAAGTTGAGATTTTGACATTTCCAAGCTCAAGACCATATGAATCTGCAATTTTCTGAGCAAGATCCTTGCTTTGCCTACAAGCAAAAATTTTTGGAGTAAGTTGATTGTTTACCATTTGTAGTTATGTTGTTGTTTGTTGGGCGCAAATTTAAAACTAAAAATAGAGTTATTAAACAACTTCGTGATTTTTTTAGGATTTTGATGAAAATTATTTATAAATTTGCAAACCTATTCAAAAGGCCTCGATGGCGGAACTGGTAGACGCGCTGGATTCAAAATCCAGTTCTTTCGGGAGTGTGGGTTCGATTCCCACTCGAGGTACAAATAAAAAACCTTAACACTATGATTAATAGTTGTTAAGGTTTTTTTGTTTTATTTCTTATTAATAAATGTTTGAAAAAATATCAAATGTTAATCTCTTGTAGAACTTCTTTTAATAACATTGGTAGGTAGCACAATAGTTTTGTGTTTAATCTTTTTACCTTTTTTAATTGCTTTAATTTCCTTTAATAATAGCTTTATTGCTTTTTTCCCCATTTCATAACCCGGTTGGTCTACAGAGCTAAGTGAAGGTGAAATTACTGAAGCCATAAACCAATTACTAAATCCAATTATAGATATATCTTCTGGAATTTTCACATTAGCTTCATTGAAATATGTTATAGCTCCAATTGCTACCAGATCGGTGATTGCAAAAATTGCATCAACTTTTTTGTTGGATTGGTGTAATTCTTTTGCGAAATTATAACCTTCTTCAAAAGATACCTTTTCACAAGTGTAAACCAAAGATTTATCAAAATGTAATTTGGAATCTTCAAGAGCTTTTTTATAACCTAAAAAACGATCAATTGAATTTTGAGGGTTTAAAGGACCTCTAAAATGAGCTATATCTTTGCATCCAGTATTAATTAAATGTTCAGTAGCTGCATAAGCGGCGTCTCTATCGTTAATAATTACTTTTGAACAATTAATTAATTTAGAAATTTTATCAAATAATACTAAGGGAGTTCCAGATTCAACTATTTTATGAATTGGAGATAAATCTTTTCTATTATTTGAGAGAGATATTAATATGCCATCAACTCTTTTGTTGAGTAGTAGTTCAATTTGTTTCTCTTCTAATTTGTCCGATTCATTGGATTGTAATGTAATAATTAAATAACCTTTTTTTTCTGCATATTCAATTATTGCATTAACAACATTTGAAAAGAAATAATGTACAATTTCTGGAATAATTAATCCAATAACCTTGGATTCTTTAGTTCTTAAATTAACGGCAAAAGAATTTGGGATATAGTTCAACTTTCTTGCTAAATCAATTACAGCCTTTCTAGTTTTTGGACTAACATCAGGATAGTTTTTTAGAGCTTTTGAAGCTGTCGTAATAGATATACCTAATTCTGAGGCTATACTTTTAAGGGTTACTTGTTCCATATGGATCAAATTTAACACATAATTTTTATAAACTAAAATTTATACCGAAATCGTTTTCGGTAAAATCGAAATCGTTTTCGGTAATAAAATTGAAAATAAAATGGTTAAGCGAGCATATATTTGAATGTGAAATTTAATCTTTTTAATCAAAGAAGCATTTAAAAATTAAAAGTATGAACAAAAAAATACTTGTATGGTCAATAACAGCCGCACTAGCTGGGTTTTTATTCGGTTTTGATACTGTAGTTATATCAGGAGCAGATAAAAAATTACAATTATTATGGGGCTCATCAGATGCTTTTCATGGTGCAATTGTTATGGCAATGGCACTTTGGGGAACTGTTGTTGGTGCCATTTTTGGTGGAATTCCTACTAACAAGTGGGGAAGAAAAAATACTTTAATACTTATAGGTGTTTTATATACCATTTCAGCAATTGGTTCTGGTTTGGCAAATGACCCTTGGACTTTTGCTGTTTTTAGGTTTATTGGAGGTTTAGGCGTTGGGGCATCCACAATTGCCGCTCCTGCCTATATTTCTGAAATTGCACCAGCTAATAATAGAGGTAGGTTGGTAGCTTTGTATCAATTTAATATAGTATTCGGAATATTAATTGCTTTTTTATCTAATTATCTTTTAAATGGCTTAGGAGAAAACGATTGGAGATGGATGATAGGAATAGAAGCGTTACCCGCAATAATTTATACATTATTTATGCTTAGCGTTCCCAAAAGTCCAAGATGGCTTATTTCAAAACATAGAATTAGTGAGGCAAAAGATGTTTTGGAAATCATTAATCCTGGAGAGAATGTTGAAAAATTAATGTCTCAAATAACAGAAGAGAATAATAGAGATTTACCAGGAGAAAATATATTTATGAAAAAATATCGTTTTCCTCTTATGTTGGCATTTCTAATGGCTATGTTCAATCAGTTATCAGGAATTAACGCATTCTTGTATTACGCTCCAAGAATATTTGAAGAAGCAGGCTTGGGAGAAAGTACGGCTTTGTTAAGTAGCATAGGTATTGGATTAACAAATCTTGTATTTACTTTATTGGGTGTGTTTTTAATTGATAAACTTGGACGCAAACAATTAATGTATATAGGCTCGGTAGGTTATATCATTTCTTTATCACTTGTAGCAATGGCATTTTTCTTTGGGTGGACAGGAATGGCGGTGCCTATATTTTTATTCTTATTTATTGCGGCACATGCAATTGGGCAAGGAGCAGTAATATGGGTATTTATATCTGAAATTTTCCCGAATCATTTAAGAGCAACTGGTCAATCATTTGGTAGTACAACTCATTGGCTTTTAGCAGCAATAATTCCAGCATTAATTCCAACATTGTTTTCAACTATAGGTGCAAGTGTTGTTTTTATGTTTTTTGCAATAATGATGGTGTTTCAATTGGTATTTGTAATGTTTATGATGCCAGAAACTAAGGGTGTCCCATTAGAAGAGTTAAGTAAAATATTAATTAAAAAAAATGTGAAATAATGAAAAATATAATTTTTGTAATGTTAGTGTTGGTTGCATTTATTGGATGTAAACAAACGTCTAAGAATGATCAAAACACATCACAGAATGTGGAAACTTCTTATTCAGAAGAAGAGCTTTATAGACCAGAGTTTCATTTTACTCCAAAAAAAGCATGGATGAATGATCCTAACGGGATGTTTTTCTATAATGGATATTACCATTTATATTTTCAACACTATCCTGACGGGAATGTTTGGGGACCAATGCATTGGGGACATGCAATTAGTACAGATATGGTTACATGGGTAGAAAAACCAATCGCATTATTTCCAGATGAGAAAGGCTATATTTTTTCAGGAAGTGCAGTAGTGGATTCAAATAATACTTCAGGTTTTGGAAAAGACGGTAAAATTCCAATTGTAGCGATGTTTACTTATCACGATATGGAAAAAGAAAAACAAGGCGACGTTGATTTTCAATCTCAAGCTATAGCTTATTCTTTAGATGAGGGGTTAACGTGGGAAAAATATGCAGATAATCCTGTTATAAAAAATCCAAACATAAAAGATTTTAGAGATCCAAAAATTGTTTGGGATGCTGTAAATAAAAAGTGGATAATGGTATTAGCTGCTGGTCAAGAAATAATGTTTTATAGTTCTAAAAATTTAAAAGATTGGGAGTTTCTATCAAACTTTGGAGAAAATGTTGGTTCGCATAATGGTGTATGGGAATGTCCAGATTTATTTGCTATGCAAACAGAAGGTGCTGATGAGGTTAAATGGATACTTATCGTAAGTGTTGGTAGTGGTGGGTATAATGAAGGTTCCGCAACACAATATTTTGTTGGTGATTTTGATGGAAAAAACTTTTCGATTGATCCTGATTTTAAAAATGATTTAGATATTAATAAAGCTTCTTGGATTGATTATGGAAAAGATAATTATGCAGGTGTAACCTGGTCTAACATACCTGATACTGATGGAAGAAAACTATTTATTGGTTGGATGAGTAATTGGCAATATGCTACAAAAGTTCCTACTGAAAAGTGGAGAAGTTCTATGACGGTTGCCCGAGAACTTAAGCTTACAAAAACCGATAATAAGTATCAATTAAAATCTGTACCAGTAAAGGAAATTTCAAACTACATATCAAAAACAGTAAAGAAAGATATTATAAGTATTGAAAAAGGAAAACAAACCTTACTAACTGATAAAAAACTTGTTAATTTCAAAAGTTTGGATATTCAGTTTACAATTAAAAATTTAAAAGAAGACACATACACGTTTTGTTTTGATAACAAGAATGGTGATACAATAAATTTTGGAGTAAATAATAATGAACAGTTTTTCTTTATTGATAGAACTGCATCTGGAAATGTTTCTTTTTCAAAAGACTTTACTCCAAACATTTCAAAAGCTCCTTATGTTGCTAATGGAAATGACCTTCAAGTTAGACTTTTATTAGATAAAACTTCAATAGAGATTTTTTATAATGATGGAGAAACGGTTATGACAGAAATATTTTTCCCAAAAAATCCTATCGAGGCATTTTCAGTAAAGTCTGAAAATTTCAACTTAGAAATTGAAAACTTGATAATTAATGAACTTAATTTTAACTAAACTATATGAAGAATTATGAAAACTAAATTAACTTTAATTTTAATTTTATTTGCCTCAATTTTAACAATTCAGGCACAAGAATTAGAAGTACAAGGTGTTGTTACATCTTCAGAAGATGGCATGCCTTTACCAGGAGCTTCGGTAACTGTATTAGGAACAACAAAAGGTGTTGTTACTGATTTTGATGGAATTTACTTATTAAGTAATGTTGATAGCAATGCTACTTTGGAATTCAGTTTTATGGGTTTTGCAACTCAAAAAATTGCATTAAATGGAAAAACCAAACTAGATGTTGTTATGGTGCCTGACGCACAATCACTAGATGTTGTGGTATTAACAGGATATACAAGAGAGCGAGCTGTAGATGTTACAGGTGCAATATCTGTAGTTGATTTATCTTCTTTGGAAGGACAAAGCATGAGTTCTGGAAATACGATGCAAGCAATTCAAGGAAAAGTACCAGGATTATTTATTGAAAGATCAGGAGATCCTAGTGGAACAAATGATAGAGTATTGATTCGTGGTGTGAGTACTCTTGGAGATAATAACCCTTTATATGTTATTGATGGTGTGCCAACCACAAGACCAGAGGTTTTTTCAAGTTTAAATCCAAGCACAATAGAATCTGTTCAGGTTTTAAAAGATGCATCTGCATCTACTATTTATGGAGCTAGAGCCGGTAATGGAGTTGTAATTGTAACTACTAAAAACACGGTAAAGGGAGAAGCTGATAAATTAAATATTTCATTTAACTCCAATTTTTCTGTTTTATCTGAAAAGAATCAAAGATATGATATGTTAAATGCTCAGCAAAGAGGTGAAGTACTTTTTCAAGCTTCTGTTAATGATGGTGCAGACCCGAATAGTGGATATGGAGAAATCTATAATTTTGATTGGAATGGAGACTTTAATAACCCTGTACTAAATAGTGTAACTGTACAGCCTTATGTTGGTGGAGATACAAATGTACCGGCAGGAGATACCGATTGGCAAGATGAATTATATGAAACAGGTTTTGTTTTAAATAATGATATATCTATATCTGGAGGATCTGACAAATCATTTACATTATTCAATGTAGGATACTTAAAAAACACAGGAATATTAAAATATACTGGTTATGATAGGTATTCAGCAAAATTGAATAGTAATTACAAGCTTTTTGATGATAAAGTTAGAGTAGGTATAAATACACAGTTTTCTACATCTAAAGAAAGGGTAGCTTCAACTGATGTGGGTAGTGCTCCAACACCAAGTTTATCAATATCTCTTGCACCTACTATTCCTGTTTATACTAACTCTGGTGAATTTGCAGGCCCAATAGGTTCTGGGTATTCAGATAGAAATAACCCTGTTTTAATGCAATATTTAAATAGATGGGATAACAAAAAGAACACATCATTTTTTGGTAATATTTTTGCCGAAATTGATTTAATGAAAAACCTAACCTATAGAACAAGTGTTGGATTAGATTTTAATGACTATAGTAAAAAAGATATTGAACCAACTGTAGCAAATGGTTTTATTACTAGAGCTAATAATAGCTTAACTTATGATACAAACAAATACACTAGTTTAACATTTACAAATACATTAAATTATAATTTAGAAGTAGGTGATCATAAAATAGGTGTATTACTAGGTACAGAATCAATTCAGACAGATTTTAACTCTTTGCTTTCATCAGCAGATGGATTTGCTGTCGAATCTGAATCTTATTTTACACTTTCTGCCGCTACAGGTGCAAGATCTTCAAATGGTATATCAACAGGAAGCAGATTACTTTCTCAATTTGGTAAAGTTAATTATTCATTCTCAGACAAATATTTAGCTTCTTTTACCTTAAGACGTGATGGTTCTTCTCGATTTGGAGAAGATAATAGATATGGAGTTTTTCCAGCTGCAACTGTGGGTTGGAAAATTAGTAATGAAGAATTTTTATCTGATAATGAAATTATATCTAACTTAAAATTAAGAGCGGGTTATGGTACAGTTGGAAACCAATCTATTGGAGATGTTGCTAGATTTGGTTTATATGAAGCCAGATATGGACCTAACCAAAATATTTATCAACCAGATTTCTTCAATATTTATTATAACGTAGGAACAGCCTACGATTTAAACGGATCAAATACAGGAAACCTACCTTCGGGGTTTGTTTCAATACAAGCTGCAAATTCGGGATTGAAGTGGGAAGAAACAAAAGAAATTAATTTAGGTGTAGATTTTGGCCTATTTAATAGTAAAATAATTGGGTCTTTTGATTATTTTACTCGTAATACAGATGGTATTTTAATTCAGCCTCCAATTGCATCAACAGTAGGAGAAGGACAGGTAAGGTTTTTAAATGGAGCTTCAACAAAAACAGATGGTTGGGAACTTTCTTTGGCTCATTCTGGGTCATTGGAAAACGGATTGAATTTTACTGTATCAACAAATTTTGGTGCATTTAAAGATGAAATCACAGATTTGCCTGAGGAAGTAAGAACAGCTTACCCTGGAACGGCAGAAAACTCAATAATTGGACAATCACAATTTTCAATTTTTGGATATAAAACAGATGGGCTATTTCAAAGTCAAGCAGATATAGATTCACATGCTAATCAAATAGGTGCAAGACCAGGAGGAATTAAATTTGTAGATTTAAATAATGATGGTGAAATTAATTCTGATGACAGAGATTTCTTAGGAAATACATTACCAAAATTAGAATATGGTATTCGCTTGGATTTAGATTATAAGAATTTCGATTTCTCAATTTTCGGTTCTGGAGTAACTGGTAGAATAGGCTTAGACCCTTATATTTATTGGAATAATTTTGTACAAGGTAGAGAAAATGCAGGAGTAGGTACATTAAATGCTTGGACACCAACAAATACAGGTTCAGATATTCCTTCTTTATCATTGGTTAATAATGACACGCAAACTTCAGATTATCTTTATAGAAATAATTCATATTTTAAGATTAGAAATATGCAATTAGGATATTCATTACCAAGTGAAATTATCGAAAATTGGGGTGGTATGTCTAGTTTTAGATTGTATGTGCAAGGAGAAAACCTATTTTGGTTTACTCCAAGTGACTACGTAGGTTCAGATCCAGAAAGAACAAGTGTAGATAGAATCCCTAATCCAACATCATTGTCATTAGGACTAAATATTAACTTTTAATAGAAATAATTATGAAAAAATATATAATAACAAGTTACATTTTATCAATTTTATTATTGGTTTCATGTAGTGAAGATTTTTTAGAATACGAACCACAAGGTGTTTTGTCTTCCGATAATGTTGCAACAGCAGAAAATGCAGAATCTCTTGTAGTGGCCGCATATGCTGGAATCGCCAATGATGAAATGGTTGGCCCGTTGACACATCAATGGGTATATGGAAGTGTGCGATCTGATGACGCCTACAAAGGTGGTGGAGGTAGAGGTGATGTAGATATTGTTGATCATTATGAACAATATAATTTAACCAAAGCAGATGATGGTGATTGGATGACTCCAAGAACTTGGACAAACCATTATAAAGCAATATCGCGTGCTAATTTTGCACTATCTGTAATTAATGAAATTCCTGATGCAGAGTATAGTAACAAAGTAATTAGACAAGCTGAACTTCGATTTTTAAGAGCTCACTCTCATTTTATGTTAAAGTTGTTGTTCAAAAAAGTACCTTATATTACTGAAGATTTAACACAAGAACAAATTCTAGAAACATCAAATGATTTATCCAATGATGAATTATGGAATGTAATTGCAGATGATTTCTTATTTGCATACAATAATTTACCACAATCTCAGGATCAAGTTGGGAGAGCTGATAGAAACGCGGCGGCAGCATATTTAGCAAAATTAAGATTATACCAAGCATATGAACAAAATGATAATCACCAAGTAACAAACATTAATAAAACGAGATTACAAGAAGTAATTAATTATGCAAATGAAGTTACAGCAGCTTTGGAAGCTGATTATGGAAATAATTTTTTAGATGGTTTTGATAATGGGCCAGAATCAATTTGGGCAGCACAATTTTCTATAAATGATGGTACTGAAGTGAGCCGTGTAAGTTATGTTACAGGTTTAAATTCTCCGCACGGAACAGGAATATATGGTTGTTGTGGTTTTCACTTGGCAAGTCAAAATATGGTAAATGCATTTAAAACAGATGCAAATGGACTTCCTTTATTAGATACTTTCAATAATTCTGATATTTTTAATTCAATTGATTCGGAAGGTAATGCACCATTGGCTGCAGGAATTACATTAGACCCAAGAATTGACCATACTGTTGGAATTCCAGGAAGACCATTTAAATACAGAAATACAGTAAATGAATCGGGTGATATGATTTATAAATTTTCTTGGGCTAGAGATCCTGGAGTTTATGGATATTTTGGAAACATGAAAGAACAACAAGCGCCTGATTGTGCTTGTTATGTGAAAGAAGGACCATTTGTAGGAACATCGAAAAACGTTGATTTTATTAGATATGCAGATGTGTTATTGTTTAAAGCTGAAGCTATGATTCAATTAGATCAATATGGTCCAGCTACGGATTTAATTAACGAAGTTAGATTAAGAGCAGCGGCAAGTACTTCTTTGCCTATGAATGCAGGAGCAACTGATATTTACAATATTGGAACTTATCCAACTTTCACTTCTAAAGAATTCGCTTTAAAAGCATTAAAGTTTGAAAGAAGATTGGAGTTTGGAATGGAAGGACCAAGATTTTTTGATCTAGTTAGATGGGGAGAAGCTGAGTCCGTTTTAAACGGGTACCTTGCTGTTGAAAAAACAAAAAGAGATTTTCTATCTAATGCTAAATTTACTGCAGGTAGAGACGAATATTACCCTATACCACAGAGAGAAATAGATTTTACAGCTGGTTTATATGTTCAAAACCCTGGTTATTAATGGGTTGAAAAAAATAAATTTGTAATCATTGTTAATGTTTGAGTTTACTGTTGGAAGACAGGTGTTTACTTGTCTTCCAATTTTTATATTCAATTTTAGCAAAACAAGTTATTTAAGAAAAGTCAACAATAAATATTTAATTGAGTTTAGAAGTTTAAGAAGAGATTGTTATGTGCAAATTGTATGTAATAAATTACTTTGAAACTAAAGAATAGTAATATGAAAAATCAAATACAATTAATTACATATATAGATAGGTTGGGGTGTGAAAGTATATCGGATTTAAATCTTTTATTTAAAAATGAGTTAAAAGGACTCTTTGGAGGTTTACACATTTTACCTTTTTACTACCCTATAGATGGTGAGGATGCGGGTTTTGACCCTATAGACCATAATTTAATTGATCCAAGATTAGGTGATTGGAATGATCTAAAAGAATTAAGTAAAGAAGTTGATATTATGGCTGATTTAATTGTAAATCATGTTTCAGCAAAATCAGTTCAATTTCAAGATTATCTTCAAAAAGGAGAAAAATCGGAGTATGCTTCTTTGTTTTTAAATTACAATACAGTCTTTCCAAATGGAGCAACAGAAGCCGATTTGATGACAATCTATAGACCTCGTCCAAATCTTCCTTTTTCAATGTTTAAATTAAATGACGGATCGGTTAAATTAATTTGGACAACCTTTACTAGCAATCAAATTGATATTGATGTAAATAACGAAATTGGAATCAAATATTTGGAAAGTATTTTAAATACTTTTGAAAAAGGTGGAGTTAAAATGATTCGTTTAGATGCTGCCGGATATGCTATTAAAAAGCAAGGAACATCTTGTTTTATGATTGATGAAACCTATGAATTTATAGGTCAACTCACTGAAAAAGCAAAAGCAAAAGGAATTGAAGTATTAGTTGAAATACATTCTTATTATAAAACTCAAATTGAAATTGCAAAAAAAGTAGATTATGTATATGATTTTGCCTTACCAGTATTAGTTTTAGATACCTTATTCAATAAAAATGCATCTAGTTTAAAAAAATGGTTAGAAGTAAGCCCAAAAAATGCACTAACTGTGCTAGATACTCATGATGGAATTGGAATTGTAGATGTTGCAGGTGAAGGTGACTTACCTGGATTGATTGAAAATGAGATTCTAGATGATATTGTAAATCAAATGCATGTAAATAGTAAAGGAAATAGTCTAAAAGCTACGGGTGCAGCTGCTTCAAATTTAGATTTGTACCAAGTAAATTGCACCTATTTTGATGCGTTAGGAAGAGATGAAAACGCTTATTTAATGGCAAGAGCCATTCAGTTTTTTGTACCGGGTATACCTCAAGTGTATTATGTAGGTTTATTTGCAGGTGAAAATGATATGGAATTGTTAGAAAAAACTAATGTAGGAAGAGATATTAATCGTCATTATTTCACTAAAAATGAAATTAAAGAGCATTTAAAAAGACCAATAATAAATGAATTAAAGGAATTGATGCTTTTAAGAAATAATCATCCAGCTTTTAATGGAGTTTTTAATTTAATTGAAACTTCACAAAATGTGCTAAACATTAAATGGGTAAATGGGAATTATTGGGCAGAGCTTTTTATAGATTTAAAAGCAATGAAAATGGAAGTTAAATTTTCATAGTATCTTAAAGAGTCTAACATTTTAATTAGTAATATTATTTAATTTTATACAAATTAATACAAATGGAGAATCAGCAATTTCAAAGTTCAGGATACAACCATAAAAATATAAAATGGTTAACATATTTAATGTTTATGATGTTTGCTATGACAACGGATGCGGTTGGTGTAATTATTCCTGAAGTTATGAAGGAATTTAATTTATCTATGACAGCGGCTGGACTTCTACATTATGGTCCTATGACCGCCATTGCTTTAGCAGGGATTTTCTTGGGATTTTTAGCCGATAAAATTGGTCGAAAAAAAACCATTGTTATTGGACTCGCTTTATTTGCAATAAATTCTTATTTGTTTTTATTGGGTAATACTTTTGGCTTTTTCTTAATGTTATTAGTTATTTCTGGAGCAGCTATTGGTATTTTTAAAACGGGAGCTTTAGCACTTATTGGCGATATGTCAAAATCTACAAACGATCATACTTCAACAATGAATGTAGTTGAAGGCTTTTTTGGAGTAGGAGCAATTATAGGTCCATTTTTAGTAAGTTATTTTTTAACTAAAAATGTCGACTGGAAATGGCTATATGTAGTAGCGGCTACTTTGTGTGTAGTTTTGATTGTTATTGCATTTTTTGTGAAATATCCAGATACTAAAAAATCTGTTGAAGAACCAATAAATATTAAACGAACCCTATTAATGGTGAAAGATAAATATGCATTTGGCTTTTCAATGGCAGCTTTTTTATATGTTGCAGTTGAAGCAGCAATTTATGTTTGGATGCCAACATTAATCGCAGATTATGAAGGTAGCTATATGTTTATTGCGTTATACGCTTTACCTATATTTTTTATTTTAAGGGCAGGAGGGCGCTTTTTGGGTGCTTGGATGTTAAAACGTTTTGATTGGACAGTTGTTATGGCAATCTCAAGTTTTGCAATTCTATTATGTTATGTTTTAAGTTTTTTAAATGAAACGGCAACAGTTGTTTTATTACCACTTTCGGGATTGTTTATGTCTGTAATTTACCCAACAATAAATTCAAAAGGAATTAGCTGCTTTAAAAAATCTAGTCACGGTTCTGTTGCAGGTATTATTTTATTTTTTACTGCTGCAGGAGCTGCCTTTGGACCTCTGTTAATGGGAGTTGTTAGTGATATGTTTGAGTCAAATGCAAAATATGGGTTTATGCTTGCAACTGCTTTTGCCACAATTCTATTTATTGGATTTCTATTAAATATGATTTATAAACCAACGCATATTCGTATTTCAAAATTAAATGAAAGTGAATATAATAATTTAAGCAATATATAATGTCAGATAATAAATTAAAAGCAATATGTTTTGGAGAAATTTTGTTCGATGTTTTTCTTCAACATAAAAAAATAGGAGGAGCACCATTGAATGTAACTTCAAGATTGAAATCATTTGGTGTTGATACTACAATTATTAGTGCAGTAGGGAATGATGAGAATGGAAAGGAATTAATTGAATATTTCGAAAATTTAGAAATACCAATTAATTCGATTCAAGTAAAAGAAAATTATCCAACTGGAGTTGTAAATGTAAGATTAAATGAAAAGGGTAATGCGTCGTACGATATAACTTATCCATCAGCTTGGGATAAAATTAGATTGACCATTGAAGATTCGGAGTTGGTGAAAAATGCAGATATTTTTGTTTTTGGAAGTTTGGCATCTCGAGATGAATCAACAAAGAAAACGTTGCTACAACTATTAAAAATGGCAAATTATAAAATTTTCGATGTAAACCTTCGCAAGCCTCACTATTCACAAGACACACTGGTTGAGTTTATGAATGAAGCAGATTTTATAAAATTAAATGATGAAGAACTTTATGAAGTTTCACGTTTTATGGGATCTAAATTTAACTCATTAGAACAAAATATTGAATTTATTTCTAAGGTAACAAATACGAATTCAATCTGTGTTACTTTGGGATCTCACGGTGCAGTATTATTCATTGAAGGTAAATATTATCATAATTGTGGATATTATGTAGAGGTTGTTGATACGGTTGG
The DNA here is from genome assembly GCF_947495725.1 of uncultured Lutibacter sp. Classification (GTDB taxonomy): domain Bacteria; phylum Bacteroidota; class Bacteroidia; order Flavobacteriales; family Flavobacteriaceae; genus Lutibacter. The sequence continues at coordinate 881,155 of NZ_CANLZZ010000001.1, forward strand.
GTCTGGAGATTCTTTTTTAGGTACTTTAATTTATAAACTGTTTTCAAAAGTAGATCCACAAGAAGCAATTAATTGCGCATGTGCCGTTGGAGCTATTGTAGCAAAAAACGAAGGTGCTAACCCATTGATTGATCAAAATAGTATTGATGCTTTTATTAATCCTTAATCAATAAAAGATATATCTTTTATTGATATCGCAATTTTACTCATTTAATTCTTTGGTAAAAGTTGTATAAAATGCCCACTTGAGGGACAAAAAAAACTAAGAACAAATTGTTCTTAGTTTTTTCTTTTTCATAGCAATTGTATTTTATTATATAAAAAGTTTTAAGTTAGTTGTTTTATATACCTAAGCTATTAAACAAACCTTTTATATGTTTTGGATATTCTTCTTGTGTTGTAGAGAAATTAATTTTAATGTTTATATTTTTTTTAATTCCTTCAGTATTCTTTTCGTTTTTTAATGTTTCCTTCTTTTCCATTTTTCATAGTTGTTGTAGTAGGGAGTAAAAATAATTGTTTTCTTTTTTTTATTTAGATATTAATCCGTAAAATTAGGAGGGAAAAACCCTACTTTATAATCAAAAAAAAGTGTTAGTTTTGGAATGCTTAATTTGTACCTAACACAAATGAGAAATTATTTAATTATTGATACAGATTCAAAATCTATTCAAATCATAAAAAATGTTTTGGATGACTATATGGATTTTAATTGCATTGGTACTTCAGCCAACTACGAAGATTCAATGAATATAATTTTGAGAGAAAGCCCAGATTTAGTTTTTTTTAATATTGATAAGGATGTGTTAGAAAACCCGTTTGAATTTGCAAAAGAGTTAAACCTATTTAATGAAGACTTTCCGGTATTTATTGCAATTTCATCTTCAAAGAGCAATTTATATGAAGTTATTAAAAGTGGTTTTTTCGATATTTTATTAAAACCTTTGTCTGAACTTGAAATTCGAAAGACAATTTTAAAAGTTTTAAAAAAAATACCTACTCAAGCCAAGAAAAACATTTGTTTAAAATCATATAAAGATTATCAATATTTAAATACCGATGAAATATTATTTTTAAAGGCAGACAATAATACAACAGATTTTTATATGAATGATGGAAATATTATTAATGCATACAAAACATTAAAAACGTTTGAAAGTATGTTGCCAAACAACTTTTATCGAATTCATAAAAGTTATATGATTAATAAAAACTTTATTTCGCGAATTCAATTTGGTAAATTTACTTGTACTATTAAACGAAATAGATATGAGGTTCCTTTTACTAAAACCTATATTAAATCAATAAAATTGATAAATAAATCCTTATCCAACTATTCCTACCTATCAGTTAGTTAGTTTTTTTAAACATACCTTATTTTAGGTTATACTTCTTGTAAACTGTTAAAAGAACCATTACACACATAAATGGTTCTGTTTCACTAACAAACGGCTGTTATTTGCTAATAAATGGAATTTTAGAGTGATATTTATGTAGATCTACTATACTTTTACAGTATCAAAAATGAACATAAAATATAAAAATATAACAAACTTTAAAAAACTATTTATTATGAAATCAATCAAATTATTTTTCGCATTCGTATTATTTACATCATTATTTGTTTCTTGTACTTCTGACAGCATTTCTGCAGATGAACAATTATATGCAAATGATCAAATTGAACAAGCTAACGGAGGTGAAACAACAGGTGATATTATGAGAACTAGAGATTAGTTTTATTGATTATAAAAAATTATTTAAAGGCCTTAAACATTATGTTTAAGGCTTTTTTAGTAGCTTTGTTTTAAATAATCCCCTTTAATTAAGACAATAAAACACATATTAGTTTTAAAGTTTTTGGTAGTTGCCATAATACTACCAATATTAACTTGTTGCACAAATAAGAATCAAAATTTAAAGGAAACTACTTTAATAAATTACGATAGTATTACATTTTGGATTCAACAAGCTAGATTAAAAAAAGCAACTACTAATCAACAAATAGAAACTTTAAAGAAAGCGTATAATTTGACTAGTAAAATAAGTTCCGATTCAATTAGGTCTATTTATTTGAATAAAATTGCAATTGAATCTGAAACTCAAAATATTGATTCGTTATTTTTAAAAGTTAATGCCGAGTCAATTATGTTAGCAACAAAACTTGGAAATTATTCTATACTAGGTGAAGCGCATTGGAATTATGGGAATTATTATACCGATATTGAGGTTATAGATAGTGCATATTTTCATTTTCATAAAGCTTACGAAAACTTTAAGCTTATAAAGCACGAATATTTTATGGCGAAAATGCTATATAATATGGCATACATTCAGAGTAAATTTAAAGATTATACAGGAAGTGAAGTACTTGTATTTGAAGCAATATCGAGATTTGAAAAAGTTAATAAATCGGAAATGTTGTACCATTGTTACAACCAATTAGGTTTAGTATATTATAATTTGGCAGAGTATGATAAAGCAGTTTTTTATCATAACAAAGCATTAGATTATTTAGATAAAATTAGAAATAAACAAATTTATAAAGAAGGGAGCTTAAGTAATTTAGGCTTAGTTTATCAAAAATTGAATAATTTTGAAAAGGCAATTGATAATTTTGAGTCCGCTTTAGAACAAAGGGAGTTAAAAAATCAGAATCCTTATTTTTATGCACGTATTATTGATAATATTGCTTATACAAAGTTTTTAAGGGGAGATACAACTAACATTGAAAATGATTTTTTTAAATCTTTAAAAATAAGAGATAGTCTTAAAGATGTCTCAGGAGTAGTTATAGGTAAAAGACATTTGTCAGAATATTTTGCAGTAAAAAAAGATACATTATCTGCAATTAAAATTGCTAATGAAGCCTTTAATTTAGCAGATAAGGTAGATAATTTTAGAGATAAATTAGAAACTCTATTATTGCTTTCAAATGTAGATAAAACTAATTCTAGTAAATATTTAAAAGAATATGTGCGTTTAAACGATAGTTTGCAAGTTGAAGATCGTAAAATTAGAAATAAATTTACAAGAATACGTTTTGAAACTGATGAGTATATTCAAGAGACCCAAAAACTATCTCAACAAAAGATACTAATTTCTTTGGGAGGTTTAATTGTAACTTTATTGTTGACTTTTGCTTATATTGTAAGAGTTCAAAGAATAAGAAATAAAGAATTAATTTTCGAAAAAGAACAGCAAAAGTCAAATGAAGAAATTTATTCATTAATGCTTAAGCAACAAAAAAAATTAGAGGAAGGAAAAATAAAAGAGCGTCATAGAATTTCTGAAGATTTACATGATGGCGTACTTGGTAAAATATTTGGTACTAGACTAGGTTTAGGATTTTTGAATATTAAAGGAGATAAAACATCAATGGATAAATTGCAATCTTACATTGATGAACTTCAAAGTATTGAAAAAGAAATTAGAGCAATTTCTCACGAATTGAAGAATGAAATATTAACTTCAAAAGAGAATTTCTTTAAAATAATAGAAGATCTAGTTGAAAAAAAATGTAATTTAGAAAATCTAGAATGGGAATTCAATTATGATGAGAAAATTAAATGGAAATCGATAAATGATAACATTAAAATCAATTTTTATAGAATTATACAAGAAGCTTTACAAAATGTAATTAAGTATGCCGATGCTACAAAAATTGATGTTGCAATTAATTTAGTAGATGGAAATTTAGAGTTAGTTATTAAAGATAATGGTAAAGGATTCAATGTAAATGAAAAAAGAAAAGGAATTGGTTTAAAGAACATGAAATCAAGAGCGATTAAAATAGGCGGTTTTATAGAGGTTAATTCATATAAAAATGAAGGAACTACTATATATGTAACATGTCCAATACAAAATTTTTATTATGACTAGTATTTACAAAGTATTATTAATTGATGATCATCCTATAATCGCAGATGCTTATAGGAGCGCATTTGAGTTTGTTAGCTCAGAAGATGAAAATATTGAATTTGAAATATCAATGGCCTCAAACTGCGATGAGGCAGTAGAAGCTATTAATGAAGCTTCTAAAAATGATGGAATAGATATTGTTTTTTTAGATATTTCATTACCACCTTCTAGTGATGGGAAATATTTATCGGGAGAGGATCTAGGAGTTAAAATTAAAGAATTATTACCAAAATGTAAGATAATAGTAGCAACTACTTTTAATGATAATTATCGAATACAAGTAATTTTAAAAAATGTAAATCCAGACGGTTTTTTAATTAAAAACGATATAAATAAGGACGAATTGGTGAATTCAATAAAGAATATTTTAAACGATACTCCTTATTACAGTAAATCTGTGTTAGAATTATTTAGAAAACAAGCTTCAATAGATTATAAGTTAGATAAAATTGATAGACAATTACTACACGAAATGTCTATTGGAACTAAAATGAAAGATCTTCCTAAAATAATACCAATGTCCATGGCTGGACTCGAAAAAAGAAAGAAAAATTTAAAAGGGTTATTTAAAGTTCTTGATAATGACGATCGAGAATTAATATTAAAAGCAAAAGAAAAAGGGTTTATTTAAAATAAACCCTTTTTGCTATAAAGATGTCTTTGGGGTTGAAATTATTTCTATAGCTGTATCAAAAATAACTACAAATATTAATTTAAAAAAACTATTTGTTACCTTATTTAATAGAGTATCAAAACTTTATGGAAAGTACGTTGCCTAGGTAAGGTAAAAACATAAATATTTAAACATTTCGTTGCAATTGAGCATCTTAAGAAATATTTAACATATTAAATTGAGGGGAAATCAGCTATTCAACGTCTTAGTTAGTAATTATCATTAATTTTGAAATCCTTTGTAAAAGCAAATTAACCCAAATTATGAAAAAAATATTTTCACTCCTATCCCTTTTACTCTTGTTTACAGCAAGTTTTGCTCAAATTCATGAACCAGTAAAGTGGTCAACATCTGTTGAAAAAATTTCAGAAACTGAATTTAATTTAGTTGCCACAGCAACTATAGAAACAAATTGGCATTTATATTCTCAAAATGTTCCAGAAGATGGACCAATACCTACAAATTTTGTATTTGAGCCTTCAGACTCGTATGAGATTGTTGGGGAAGTTTCAGAAGAAGAAGGACATACCGTTGACGATCCAATATTTAATATGAAAATTAAGTATTTTGAAATTAAAGCCGTTTTCAAACAAAAAATTAAACTTTTAACAGAAGAATCATTTAAAGTGGCAGGTGAAGTTGAATTTATGGTTTGTGACGATGCCAGTTGTTTACCTCCTACCTTTGTAGATTTAAATTTTTCTATTGATGGTAAAAAGCCAGCAGTAGCTTCCAATAAAATTGAAAAGAATGAAGATGTTAAATCAAAAAAGAAAAAATCTTCAGATAAAAGCTTATTAACAATATTTATTATTGCGTTTTTCTCAGGTTTTGCAGCATTATTAACACCTTGTGTTTTTCCAATGATACCAATGACTGTGAGCTTTTTTACAAAACAAAGTAAAAGTAAAGCTGCTGGAATAAAAAACGCAATTATTTATGGAATATCAATTGTAATAATTTATGTGGTTTTAGGTTTATTAGTAAGTGTAATTTTTGGGGCAGATGCATTAAACGCCCTATCAACCAATGTATGGTTTAATATTATTTTCTTCTTATTATTAATAATTTTTGCAGTTTCCTTTTTAGGAGCTTTTGAAATTACATTACCAAGTTCTTGGGGAACAAAAGTAGATGCGCAAGCAGATAGAGGAGGTATGATTGGTATTTTCTTTATGGCATTAGCTTTAGCAATTGTGTCATTTTCTTGTACTGGTCCAATAGTTGGAACTTTATTAGTTGAAGCAGCAGCAGGAGGAAGTCAAATAGGACCAATTGTTGGGATGTTAGGATTTTCATTAGCCTTAGCAATTCCGTTTGCTTTATTTGCAGCCTTTCCAGGTTGGTTAAATTCATTACCAAAATCTGGAGGTTGGTTAAATACAGTAAAAGTTGTTTTAGGATTTTTAGAATTGGCATTAGCCTTTAAATTCTTATCAAATGCAGATTTAGTATTACAACTTCACTGGTTAGAACGTGAAGTATTTTTAGCTATTTGGATTGCAATTTTTGGAGCTTTAGCATTTTATTTATTTGGAAAGATACAATTACCACATGATTCACCAATAACACATATTTCAGTTGGTAGATTAAGTTTAGGTTTGGTTGTATTATCATTTACAATCTATATGATTCCTGGTTTATGGGGTGCACCTTTAAATTTAATTAGTGCTTTTCCGCCGGCGCAACATTATAGTGAATCACCTTACGGAGTTGGTTTCACAAAACTAGGTTCTGGAGGTTCTGCAGATAATCATGGAGATTTACCAGAAGGGGCACACTTAATGGCTCCACATAATATTTTAGCATTTAACGATTATGACTTAGGTTTAGCTTATGCAAAAAAAGTAAACAAACCTGTAATGATTGATTTTACAGGGCACGCTTGTGTAAATTGTAGAAAAATGGAGCAAAATGTGTGGGCAAAAGACAAGGTTTTACCAATTCTTAAAAATGATGTAGTTTTAATTTCATTATATGTTGATGATAAACGTAAATTAAAAGATGGAGAAGTAATTGAATCTAAATTAAGACCAGGAAAAAAACTGAAATATATTGGTCAAAAATGGAGCGAGTTTCAAACCATTAAATACAAGGCCAATGCACAACCATTTTATGTGTTAATGGATCATAATGAAGAGAATTTAATAGATCCGGTGGCATATACTCCAGATGTGGATGAATATTATAATTGGTTAAAAGATGGGGTTTCTAATTTTCAAAAGTAAAAAACAATGAAAAAAATTATTTATTTAGTTGCAATAGCAATAACAATATTATCATGTAAGGAGGAAGCTCCAAAAGATTATGTAACATTTACAGGGACGATTACAAACATGAATTCTGACTCGTTAATAATTCGTTCTAGAACATTTTCAAAAAAAATAAATGTAAATAAAGATGGGACGTTTTCCGATACTTTAAAGATTAACGAGGGTACTTACAATTTGTTTGATGGTAAGGAAAGTACTTCTATCTATTTAAAAAATGGATACGACATAAATATGACCATTAATACCCAGCAGTTTGATGAAACCGTTTCCTATACAGGTTTAGGAGCTGAAGCAAGTAATTATTTAGCAAAATCCGCATTACTAAGCGAAGAGGAGTTAAATGACCCTGCAATGTATGACTTGGATAAGGAAGCATTTGAGAAAAAAACGAACGGTATTATTTCTAAATTTAATGAATTGTTAAATAGTCAACAAAATTTAGATTCATTATTCAAAGTAGATCAATCTAAACAATTAGAAGGTTTAAGTCAATATTTAACAAAGACTTATGAAGAAAAAGTATATTTAAATACAGTACTTGGTAAAGGTAAAGAATCTCCTAAGTTTGTAAACTTTGAAAACTATAAAGGAGGAACTACTTCTTTAGACGATTTAAAAGGTAAATATGTATACATAGATGTTTGGGCAACTTGGTGCGGACCTTGTAAAAGAGAAATTCCATTTTTAAAAGAAGTTGAAAAAGCATATCACAATAAAAATATTGAGTTTGTGAGTATTTCTGTAGATGTTGCTAAAGACCACAAAAAATGGAAAGAAATGGTTGCTGAAAAAGAATTAGGTGGAATACAATTATTTGCTGATAATAATTGGAAATCTGATTTTGTACAAGGATATAAAATTAATGGAATTCCTCGTTTTATTTTAATTGATGATGAAGGGAAAATAGTATCTTCTGATGCTCCTAGACCTTCATCAGATGAATTAAAAGTATTACTAGACGGCTTATTATAATAGTACTATTGTAGTATATACGGTAGAGGTTAAATTGCAATGCAAATTAATTAACAAAATTAATTAATACTATGAGTTTTTTATCAAAAATATTTTCAAAAGAAGATGCTGTTAAAAAAGAGACTTCCTTAAAAAATAACCCTTCTGAAATGGAAAAATATTTTCAACAATTTAGAGAAAATATTGTTGGAATTAATCAAACTTTTGAGTCTCCATACGGAATAAAAAATATTATATACACCGATTGGACAGCAAGTGGCAGATTATATCGTCCAATTGAAGATAAAATGCTTAATGAATTTGGTCCTTTTGTAGCTAATACGCATACCGAAACATCTATTACGGGTTCAGCTATGACAATGGCTTACCATAAAGCCCGAAAAATTATTAAAACACATGTTAATGCAAATGAAGACGATGTTTTAATAACCGACGGAACAGGAATGACCGGAGTTGTAAATAAATTTCAACGTATATTAGGGTTAAAAGTATCAGAAAATTTAAAGCATCACACAACAATTCCAGATGAATTGAAACCAATAGTTTTTATTTCTCATATGGAGCATCATTCTAATCAAACTTCATGGTTAGAAACTATTGCAGATGTTGAAATAATTCCTTGTCAGGAATCTGGATTAATATGTTTTGAAAGTTTTGAAAAATTGCTCGATGATTACAAACTGCGGCCAATTAAAATAGTTTCAATAACTGCTTGTTCAAATGTTACAGGAATAAGAACTGATTATCACAAAATTGCTAAGATAATCCATCAAAATGGCGGATTGTGTTTTGTGGATTTTGCGTGCTCAGCACCCTATGTAGATATTGATATGCATCCTGAAGATGAGGAAATGTATTTAGATGCAATATTCTTTTCTCCTCATAAATTTTTAGGAGGACCAGGAACCTCAGGAGTATTATTATTTAATAAAAAATTATATAAAAATCTAATACCAGATAATCCGGGAGGAGGAACAGTAAATTATACCAACCCTTGGGGAGATCACGATTACGTCGATGATATAGAAACTAGAGAAGATGGTGGTACTCCTGGTTTTTTGCAAAATATTAGAATAGCACTTTCAATCCAATTGAAGGAAAAAATGGGAATTGAAAATATTTTAGCAAGAGAACATGAAATTAATAATATTGTTTTCGATAAAATATCTAAAATTCCAAACTTAAAAATTTTAGCACCACAACATACCAATCGATTAGGAATATTTTCATTTTATATAGAAAATGTTCATTTTAATCTCATTGTAAAGTTATTAAACGATAAATTTGGTGTTCAAACAAGAGGAGGATGTTCTTGTGCGGGTACTTATGGCCATTTTTTACTACACGTAAATCATGAAACATCTAAAAGTATTGAAGAAAAAATATTAGAAGGCTGTATGGTTGAAAGACCTGGGTGGATACGTATGTCAATTCATCCAACTATTACAAATGAAGAAGTGTTATTTGTTTGTGAAAGCATAAAACAAGTTGCTGAAAATTACGAGGAATGGGGTAAAGATTATGAGTACAATGCGCTTAAAAATGAATTTATCCATAAAACTGCAAATTCAATTGAAATTTCCATTGTAAATAAATGGTTTCAGCAATAAACTAAGAATAAAGTTTTTTATCTTTGAGTGCTTATAATTTAATAACTTAATGGATAATCTTATTTTTTTTGGTAGAGAAGGCCTATTTCATGTGCTTGATTGGGGTGCGTATGATCATATTTTATTTTTAGTAGCACTTGCCGTAGTTTATGATTTTAACAATTGGAAAAAGGTAATTTGGTTAATTACATTATTTACAATTGGGCACACATTATCCTTAATTTTAGCAACTTATAAAGTTGTTTCTGTTGATTCTAAATGGGTTGAATTTTTAATACCTGTTACCATACTAATAACAGCACTTTTTAATATATTTTATGTTAGAAAAAGCACAAAAAACCTTAAAACAAACACAAATTTAGTGTTTGCCCTATTTTTTGGGTTAATCCATGGATTAGGATTTTCAAGTTATTTTAAAATGTTGGTAGGGAAAATTGAATATAAATTTATTCCATTATTAGAGTTTGCCTTAGGTGTGGAAATAGCTCAAATTATTGTTGTATTGATAATACTTATTTTAGGATTTATTGCTCAAACAATATTTCGATTTTCGAAGCGAGATTGGATTCTTATAATTTCATCAATAGTAATTGGTGTTGTCTTACCTATTCTTAAATCTGCCATATTTTGGTAAAATTTTAACGTGTTGTTAAACATAATCTTTTTACTTTCGTCATTATCGTAAATAACTATGAAGAAAAAACAGCTAAAATACGATCAGGCCTATATGAGAATGGCTTTAGAATGGGCAAAATTATCATATTGTAAGCGTAAACAAGTTGGAGCTTTAATTGTAAAAGACCGGATGATAATATCTGATGGTTATAATGGAACCCCTTCAGGATTTGAAAATTGTTGTGAAGATGAAGAGAAATTTACAAAATGGTATGTATTACACGCCGAAGCTAACGCAATTTTAAAAGTTGCTAGTTCAACACAATCTTGTAAGAATTCAACGTTATATATTACATTATCACCTTGTAAAGAGTGTAGTAAATTAATTCATCAATCAGGAATAAATAGGGTTGTATATGCGCAACAATATAAGGATACTTCTGGTTTAGAATTTTTAGAAAAAGCAGGGGTTGAATTAACACATCTTAAGGAAATAAAATAATGAAAAGAAAAGCAAGCTTACCCATTTTTATTGGTTTAGCAGTGGCTATAGGTATATTTATTGGTAGTTCAATTAACTTTAAAAATAAGGCTGTTTTATTTAGTTCTAATACAAATGAAGCAAAAATTAAAAAGTTAATTAACTACATTCAATACGATTACGTTGATAAAGTTGATACTGACAGTCTGTTGGATGATGCAATAACTAATATGCTTGTAAAATTAGATCCTCACTCCGTATATATTCCAAAGGAAGAAATGAAGCAGGAAACGGAAAGAATGCAAGGTAAATTTGTAGGAATTGGAGTTACTTTTTTAATGCATAAAGATACAGTTACAATAACTGGTGTTATAGAAGGAGGACCAAGTTTTAAGGCAGGTTTAAAAGCAGGAGATAGAATAATTGCGGCAGATAAAGATTCGTTGTTTGGTGAATATATTGAAGAAAGAGCAAATTTAAAAGAAAACGAAAAAGGTACTTTTTTGGGCAACAGAAAAATTACCGATGTTGTAATGAAATCGTTAAAGGGAGAAGCAGCAACAGATGTTCTTGTGTCGGTTTATAGACGTTCTGCCAACGAAATTTTAGAAATCACAATAAATAGAGATGAAGTTCCTCTTAAAAGTGTTCCGGGCTATTATATGGTAAATGAAACTTTAGGTTATGTTAACATTGAACGATTTGCCCGAACCACTTACGATGAATTTAGAGAGGCGCTTTATAATTTAAAATCAAAAGGAATGAATTCCGTAATTTTAGATCTTAGGGGGAATCCCGGAGGCTATATGGATATTGCCAATAGTATTATTGATGAGTTTCTTGAAGATGGAAAACTAATTGTTTTTACAAAAAATAAAAATGGTAATGAAGATAAGATGTTCGCTACATCTTATGGGGGGTTTGAAGATGGAAAAGTATATGTTTTAATTGATCAAAATTCGGCTTCGGCAAGTGAAATAGTTGCAGGTGCATTGCAAGATAATGATAAAGGAACCATAGTTGGTCGCCGTTCGTTTGGAAAAGGATTGGTACAACAACAAATGGATTTAGGAGATGGTTCAGCAGTTAGATTAACAACATCAAGGTATTATACACCCACAGGAAGATCTATTCAAAAGCCATACGACCATGATAATACTTCAAAATACGATAGTGATTATTTAACAAGGATTCATAGTGGTGAGTTAATTTCAAAAGATAGTATTAAAGTTAATGACTCTCTTAAATTTACCACTCCAAAAGGAAAAATTGTATACGGTGGAGGTGGAATTATTCCCGATGTATTTGTTCCATTGGATACAACAAGAAACTATAATAGTAAATTTTATAGAGGTTTAAATGGTTTTGTATTTAAATATATAGACGATCATAGAAAGGATTTTTCTAAGTGGGAATTAAATGATTTTGTTAATAATTTTGATATTGACGGTAAGATTTTTGATTCATATATAGATGAAATTGATCTTAAAACCATCTTAGGACCTAAGATTAAAGAGGATTTAAAGTTGTATTTTAAAGCTTTTTTTGCAAGAGATCTATTTGGGCAAACAGGATATTTTATGGTTACCCAAAAGAAGGATAATATGATTCAAAAGGTGATTGAATTAGATAGCACTAAATAGAACTTTTAACTTCTAAACTAATATGTATCTTTGTGAAAATCTAATTCACAATAATTTTGACATCCAATAAAAAAATATATTTTGCCTCAGATCAACATTTTGGTGCGCCTACAGTTGATAAGAGTAGAATTCGAGAACAGAAATTTATTAATTGGTTAGATTCAATTAAAGAAGATGCTGGTGTTATATTTTTGTTAGGAGATTTATTCGATTTTTGGTTTGAGTATAAAAAAGTAATTCCAAGAGGGTTTATTAGAGTTTTAGGAAAGCTAGCAGAGTTAAAGGATAGCGGAATAGAAATTCATTTTTTTGTAGGAAATCATGACCTTTGGATGAAAGACTATTTTCAAACAGAATTAAATATACCAGTATACCATAAGCCAAAAGAATTTACTTTTAACAATAAAATTTTTTTAATTGGGCATGGAGATGGTTTAGGACCTGGAGATACGGGTTTTAAAATAATGAAGAAGGTATTTACTAATCCAATTTCAAAATGGTTGTTTAAGTGGTTACACCCAGATATAGGAATTCGAATTGCACAGTATTTATCGGTTAAAAATAAGCTTATTTCAGGTGAAGAAGATGTAAAATTTCTTGGAGAAGAAAATGAGTGGTTAGTATTGTATTGCAAAGGAAAACTACAACAAAAACACTACGATTATTTTGTTTTTGGACATAGACATTTACCGCTCGAAATTGCTATTGAAAAAAAATCTAAATATATAAATACAGGCGATTGGATTACACATTTTTCATATGCAGAATTTAATAATAACCAACTTTCTTTAAATTATTTTAAAATTTAATTTCTCAGATTTTAATTTAAAAGAATTGTAATAAAAAGTAAGTTTTAAATAGTACCTTTTCCACAAGAAGATAACTGTATAAAATTTCTTAAAATTCTATATTTTACAGTTGTTTTAACCAATTTTTAACAGCATATAAAAAAATATTTATGCTACTTGCGTTGTCTTAGAAAGCATGTTAAATTCACGCGGTAAAAAACAATAAAAATGATTGAAGAAAATAACGTTTCAGTTGATATTAAAGCTATCAATGAAAAAATTGAAAAGGAAAGCGCATTTGTTGATTTATTAATGATGGAGATGAACAAGGTAATTGTTGGTCAGCGTCATATGGTCGAAAGATTACTTATTGGTTTACTTGGAAACGGACATATTTTATTGGAAGGTGTACCGGGTTTAGCAAAAACATTAGCAATTAATACGCTGGCCAAGGCCGTACATGGTGATTTTAGTAGAATTCAATTTACTCCAGATTTATTACCTGCAGATGTTGTTGGTACAATGATTTATAGTGTAAAAGATAACGATTTTACAATTAAAAAAGGACCTATTTTTGCAAATTTTGTATTAGCTGATGAAATTAACCGTGCACCAGCAAAAGTACAATCAGCGTTGTTAGAAGCAATGCAGGAGCGTCAAATTACCATTGGAGATACAACATTTAAATTGGAAGAACCCTTTTTAGTAATGGCTACTCAAAATCCAGTTGAACAAGAAGGAACCTATCCGTTACCAGAAGCGCAAGTAGACCGTTTTATGCTTAAAACAGTTATTGACTATCCTAAATTAGAGGAAGAGCAACTTATTATGCGTCATAATTTACAAGGAAGTTTTGGATCCATTAATGCTGTTGCTTCACTAGATCAAATTCGAAGAGCCAGAGCTGCAGTAAAAGAGGTTTATATGGATGAAAAAATTGAGAAATATATTCTTGATATTATTTTTGCAACCCGTTATCCGGAAAAATACAATTTACCAGATTTAAAAGGCCTTATAAGTTTTGGAGCCTCTCCTCGTGGAAGTATAAACCTTGCAATGGCAGCTAAATGTTACGCATTTATAAAACGAAGAGGTTATGTTATTCCTGAAGATGTTCGCGCCGTAGTGCACGATGTTTTACGTCATAGAATTGGAATTACTTATGAAGCCGAAGCCGAAAACGTAACTTCTGAAGATATTATTAACCAAATTGTGAACGAAGTAGAGGTACCTTAAAAAGTCTTTGATTATTAGCGAAAAGCTAAAAGCTTGAAAAATGGATACTAAAGAAATACTTAAAAAAGTTCGTAAAATTGAGATTAAGACACGTCGATTGTCTGATCATATTTTTTCTGGCGAATATCACAGTTCGTTTAAGGGACGTGGTATGACTTTTTCTGAAGTTAGAAAATATCAATACGGAGATGATGTAAGAGCAATTGACTGGAATGTTACAGCACGTTATAACGAACCATATGTAAAGGTGTTTGAAGAAGAGCGTGAGTTAACAATGATGTTAGTGGTGGATATTAGTGGTTCCGAATTTTTTGGTACAACTCAACAATTTAAAAGAGATACAATTACCGAAATTGCTGCAACATTAGCATTTTCAGCAATACAAAATAACGATAAAGTTGGTTTATTGCTTTTTTCAGATGAAATAGAATTGTTTATTCCACCAAAAAAGGGGAAAGGACATGTACTTAGGATAATTAGAGAATTAATTGAATTTAAGCCAAAAAGTACAAAAACAAGCGTTAATGAGGCTTTAAAATACTTATCTAGCGTAATGAAAAAGAAAGCTATTGTTTTTGTGCTTTCCGATTTTATGGATTCGCATTACGAGCATACGCTTAAAATTGTTGGTAGAAAACACGATGTTACAGGTATAAGAATTTACGATAAACACGATGTTGCTATACCTAATCTTGGAATGGTTCCAATGTTAGATGCTGAAACCGGTAAAACAATGTTGGTTAATACAGCTTCAAAAAGTGTAAGAGATGGATATTCACAGCATTACAAAAGCGTTGTTGATTATTTTGAAAAATCCTTTACCCACAGTGGAGCAGGAGTTATAAGTTCTCGAATTGATGAAAGTTATGTAAAAAAATTATTGGGGTATTTTAAACATAAAGGAGCAAGATAGATAGAGATTTGAAAATGAAGAAAAAGTTAGTTTATATATTATTTTTAATTGGTTTAATTGGATTTGCACAAAAAAGCCCAATTTCAATTGCTTCGGATACAACTTTTATAAGAATTGGTGAACAAATTCAATATAAAATTTCTGTTGATGAAACTAACAATGTAGTTTTTCCTGAATTTAAAACAGATAGTTTAGGAAAGGTTGAAGTTGTTGAATCCTTCAAAATAGATACGTTAAAGAATAAGCTTGAAAAAAGGTATTTGTTAACCAGTTTTGATAGTGGCCAATACATTATTCCGCAACAACAAGTTTTAATTAATAATAAAAAATTCTTAACAGATTCCTTATTAATTAATGTAGCTTCAGTAAAAGTAGATACTACTAAGCAAAAAATGCATTTAATAAAATCAATTAAAAGAGAACCAAAAACTTTTGATGATTATAAGCATTTGTGGTGGTGGATTATTCCTATTTTATTGTTAATTGGGGTAATCTTGTATTTTGTTTTAAGAAAAAAGAAAGAAAAAGAACTTCCTAAAGTTTATGTTGCTCCAATTAAAGAAGCAATGCAAAGGTTAAAAGAGCTCGATGAAAAAGAACTTCTTAAACACAATAAAATTAAAATATATTATTCAGAATTAACAGACATTGTAAGAACTTATATAGAAAAAGATATTAAAATTCCGGCATTAGAATCTACAACCAATGAGTTAATTGAGACTATTGAAGATTTTAATGAATCGAGTAAATTGGGAATTTCAAAAGAAACAATTAAACAACTTAAAGAGGTTTTACAAAGCGCAGATTTGGTAAAATTTGCCAAGTCCAAACCAATTATTGAAGAAATTAGAACAGATAGAACTAGAGTAGAAGAAATTCTTAAAAATACCCAATCTGCGGTACATATAAATAATTTAAAAAAAGCAGAAGAGAAAACTGAAAATGCAGTTTTAATAGAGCAACCAATTAAAAAGAAAAACCCAATTATTAAGTATTTGTTAATTGGAGGTTTATTAGCAGTTATTGGCGTAGGAACAATAGGCTATTTTGGTTATAGATATGTTAAAGATAATTTTTTAGGAAAAACAACTACCGAAATGTTGGATGAACAATGGTATAAAGCGTCATATGGAAATCCCGCTATTTCTGTTGAAACTCCTGAAATTTTGACAGTTCAATCAATGCAATTACCAAGTAGTAGTGTTTCAACAATTGGAGATTTTTCTATTTTCACTTATGGAAGCCCAATAAGTAATTTTTATATAGCAGTGGCATCCACAAAATTTTTGAGTGATATGCAAGCAATTGACATGGATGCTGGAATTACAGGTTCGTTAAATGCTATGGAGGCTCAAATGAACACTACCTTTACAAATATTAAAAAGAAAAATGTAAAAGTAGATGGTATTAAAGGGAAAAGAGCAGATGTTGAATTTAAAAGATTAAATGAAACAACAAATTTAAAAGAAGACTATAAATTAACGATGTTATTTTTTGCAGATAAAGAAGGTATGAGACAAGTGTATATTTCTTCCTTATGGAGCGATGATTCTGCCGAAGCAGTTGTGAAAAGAATAGTTAAATCAATATCATTAAAACCATAAATATGTGGCAAAATTTTGAGTTTTTACACCCTCAGTTTTTATGGTTATTAATTTTAATACCATTATTAGCTGTTTGGTTATTTTTAGTTAGAAATAAGGAAGGGGCAACTTTAACAATGGCAAGTACAAAAGGTTTTGAGGTTAAGCCTTCAATGTTGGCAAAACTGAAACCCTTATTAAATGTGTTGAGACTGCTAGCGCTAACACTTTTAATTATTGCATTAGCTCGCCCTAGAAATGTTTCGGTAAGCAAACGCACAAAAACAAATAAGGGAATTGATATTGTTATGGCAATTGACGTTTCGGCAAGTATGTTGGCTCGCGATTTAAAACCAAATAGGTTAGAAGCTTTAAAAAAAGTAGCTACAAATTTTGTAAATCAAAGGCCAAATGATAGAATAGGGATTGTAGTTTATGCAGGTGAAAGCTTTACTAGAACACCAATTACCAGTGACAAAAGAATTGTTAGAAATACCATTTCTGAAATTAAATGGGGAGATTTAGATGGTGGTACCGCAATAGGAATGGGTTTAGGTTCTGCGGTTAACCGTTTAAAAGAAAGCAAAGCTAAAAGTAAAGTTATTATTTTATTAACCGATGGGGTAAACAATACTGGTTTTGTGGATCCAAAAACAGCTACAGAATTAGCAGTTGGATTGGGAATTAAAGTATATACCATTGGATTAGGAACAAATGGAACGGCGTCATTTCCCTATGCAAAAGATCCGCGTACAGGAAAACTTTTATTTAGAAGTTCACCAGTAGAAATTGATGAAGAATTATTAAAATATATAGCTAAGGAAACACAGGGAACTTATTTTAGAGCAACCGATAATTCTAAATTAAAAGCTATATATAATGAGATTAATAAACTAGAGAAAACAGAAATAGAAGAGTTTAAATATTATAACTATCAAGAAAAATATAGATTACTAGTATTATTAGCGGGCTTATTTATTTTAATTGAAGTGCTATTAAGAAATACGCTATTTAAAAGCTTTATTTAACAATAATTATGTATCAAATAGAAGAACCAACATATTTTTTATACCTAGCAATTATTCCGGTAATATTTGTGTTGTTTTTGTTGGTATTTTGGTGGAAAAAAAGAAAACAAAAACAATTTGCGGATATTGGGTTAATAGATAAATTAAGTCCAGAACGATCAACGTTTAAATCGTTCTTAAAAATTATTGCAATTTGTATTGGAATGGCCTTTTTAGTTATTTCATTAACAAATCCAAAGATGGGGACAAAACTGGAAACTGTAAAACGCGAGGGAGTAGATATAGTATTTGCACTTGATGTTTCTAAAAGTATGTTAGCCGAAGATATTGCTCCTAGTCGCTTAGATAAAGCCAAACAAATTATAACTAGAATAATTGAAAAATTGGGAAGCGATAGAATTGGCATAATAATTTATGCCGGAAATTCATATCCTTTATTGCCTATTACAACAGATCACGCAGCAGCAAAAATGTTTCTGCAAAATGCTACACCAGATATGGTTAGCAGCCAAGGAACAGCTATTAATGAAGCAATTGAAAGAGCAATCTCCTATTACGATAATGAAGACCAAACCAATCGATTTCTTTTTATAGTTTCCGATGGTGAAGATCACGAAGAAAATACGGTTTCTTTAGCTCAAAAAGCAAGAGAACAAGGAATAAAAATTTATACAGTTGGAGTAGGTTCAGCAAATGGAGGACCAATACCTATTAAAAATAATGGCGCAGTTGTTGGATATAAAAAAGACAATAAAGGTGAGGTTGTTATTACTAGGTTGGTTGAAAATGTTCTAATGAACATTGCTAATGAAGGAAATGGTAAATATATTAATGGAAATAAAACTCAAGAAACAATTGATATTATTGAAGATTTATTATTAAAGGCAGAAAAAAGTGAGTTCGAAACAAAGAAATTTGCCGATTATAAAGATCAATTTCAGTGGTTTGTTGGATTTGGACTGTTGTTTTTATTGATAGATTCGTTAATGTTGGAAAGAAAAACAAAATGGATTCAAAAGTTAAATTTATTTAATCAAACTGAAAAGAATGAAAAATAGATTAGTACTATTATGTTTATGTATTACAAGCTTCATTTTTTCTCAACAGAAAAATGAGGAGCAATTAATGCGTGAAGCTCGAGAAGATTTAAGAGAAGGAAATAAATTGTATAATCAATTAAAATTTGACGAAGCCGAAATTTCCTACAAAAAAGCTTTATCTAAAAATCCAAATTACCCAAAAGCTTCCTATAATTTAGGGAATGCAATTTATCAACAAAATAGAAACAAAGAAGCAATAGCACAATTTGAATTGGTTGAAAAAACCATTAAGGATAAGCAAAGTAAGGCAGAAACTTATCATAATATGGGAAATTCATTTATGAATGAAAAACAATATCAATTGGCACTGGAATCTTACAAAAATGCTTTGCGAAATAATTCGAAAGATGATGAAACACGTTATAATTTAGCCCTGGCTAAGGAAATGATAAAACAGCAAAACAAAAATAACGAGAATAATGAAGGAGATAAAGATATTAAACCGTCGGAATATGCAAAGATGATGAAGAAAAAAGCGGATGATGCTATGTCAAAATTTCAGTTTAATAATGCATTAAATTTAATGAAGGAATCTCTGAGAAATGATAAAACGACAAAACATTATCAAGATTTTTTAACACGATTAGAGAGTATAACTAAAATTCAGAATCAATGAAAAAATATATAATTGTTTTTACTGTTTTTTTAGGTTTTGTAGTTTCATTAAAAGCCCAAAATTCTGCTAAAGATTACTTTAATAATGGAGCTCATTTGTATACTTACAGTAAGTTGCAGCCAGCGAAGGAAATTGTTAATGAAGGGTTAAGTAATTTTCCAAATGACATTTACTTAAATGCATTAAAGAAAAAAATTGAGGAAGAGCAAGAAAAACAAAACAAGGATAATAAGAATAAAGATAAAGAAGAGGGCGAAAACGATAAAAAGGACGATAAGAATAAAGAAAAAGACGATAAAAAGGATCAGGGTGAGGACAATAAAGATGAAAAAGGAGAAGGTAAAGATGATGAAAAAGGAGATCCTAAAAAGAATGACGAAAAGAAAGATGAAGAGAAAAAACAAGACCAAAAACCTCGACCAAGTCAATTGTCTCCAGAACAAATGAAACAATTGTTAGAGGCTATGAATAATGAAGAAAATAAAACACAAAAAAAATTAAATGCTGAAAAAGCAAAAGGTAGACAAGTTAAACAAGAAAAGGACTGGTAAAAATGAAATTTCTTAAAATTTACATACTTGGTTTTTTAATTTGCTCATCGCAATTGTTATTTGCTCAAATCGAGTTTAAAACTGACGTGAGTAAAAATAAATTAGGGGTAAATCAACGTTTTAAAATTCAGTTTTCTGTTAATAAACAAGGTGCTGATAATTTTGAACCACCTGCTTTTAGTAATTTTAAAATTGTTGGAGGTCCAAGCTCCTCGATTAATCAATCATGGATTAATGGAAAAGCTAGTTATACACAATCCTATATTTATATTCTAGAGCCTAAAAATATAGGTGAATTTACAATCCCTCCTGCTTCAATAGAATATGAAGGAGAAATTGTTAAATCTAATTCTGTTAAAATTACTGTTTTAAAAGCAGTTGAAATTCCTAAAGATCCTAATAATCCAGAATATATAGCACAGCAGAATATACATTTAGTTGCAGAAGTTTCTAACTTAAGACCTTTTGTAGGAGAAGGAATATATGTTGTTTATAAACTTTATGTTAGTGAAAATATAAGTGTTAATGATTGGAGAGTTACAGAATCTCCTCAATATAACGGGTTTTGGAATCAAGACATTGAAGTAAAAGAAATTAACGTTAGGAAAGGAAAATATAATGGTGAAGACTATAGATATATTGTTTTAAAAAGAGCTGTTTTAATTCCTCAGCGAGACGGAAAGCTTAAAATTGAACCAATGAAAATGGATTTTTCTGTTGGTATTCCTACAGGAAGAGGTGATTTTTTTGGTAACATGATAACAAAAAACATAAACTATTCTACAAGTTCAGCAATTAGATCGTTAAATGTAAAAGCACTTCCAGAAAAAGGAAAACCTATTGATTTTACTGGAGCAGTAGGTGAATTTGAATTTGTAGTTGCTGCAAATAAAAATGTGTTAAAAGCTAATGATGCTGCTCAAATAAAAGTAGAAGTTTCTGGTAAAGGAAATTTAAAATTGTTTGAGATTCCAAAAATTACAACTCCAGCAGAATTGGAAGTATATACACCCGAACATAAAGAAAATGTAAGTACAGCATTATCGGGATTAAGAGGTAGTATTTCAGATACTTACACAGTAGTACCACAATACAAAGGAAAATATAAAATTCCTGCGGTATCTTTTTCTTATTTCAACCCAATAGATGAGAAGTATAAAACTATAAAAGCAGAAGCAATTGTTGTTGATGTTATTGATGGAAAGGAATTACCTTCTTCATCAAATGGAAGTGTTGCAGTAACTCCTAAACAGCGGGTTACAGGTTCAGATAATAATTTTAGATTTATAGCTTTAAATTCTGAATTAAAACCAAATTCAAAATCGCAATTTTTAGACTCTAACCTATTTTATTTACTGTTGTTTTTACCATTTTTAGCCATTCCAATAGGAATAATTATTGGTAAAAAACGCGCAAAACGCGCCGGAGATGTGTTTGGAAATAAAATTAGAAAGGCCGATAAACTAGCTAGAAAATACTTATCGGAAGCTAAAAAACAATTAGGAAATCAAGAAGCATTTTATATTGCTTTGGAAAGAGCATTACATAATTTTCTGAAAGCAAAATTACAGGTAGAAACTTCAGATATTTCAACCGAAAGAATTTCAGAATTATTGAATAATAGAAATGTTGATTTAGATACAATTAAACAATTTGTTGATGTATTAAATAGTTGCAATTTTGCACGTTATACACCTACAACAAATGTTATGATGGAGCAAGAGTTTGAGAAAGCTAAAGAAGTTATTACAAATATTGATAAGCAGTTATAATATGAAAAAGTTAGTTAGCATAGTAGTATTGCTTTTGAGCTTAGTTGCTTATTCACAAGAAGCTAATAAGTTATTTGCTGAGGGCAATACGTTTTATAAAGAAGAAAATTATTCTAGAGCTGTAGAGGTTTATTTAGCAATTGAAGAGCAAGGTTTAGAATCGGGAGATTTGTATTTTAATATAGCTAATTGTTATTATAAAATGAACAAAGTAGCTCCTGCTATTTATTATTACGAGAAGGCGTTAAAAATAGATCCTTCACATGAAGATGCATTGGTAAATATAGAATTTGCAAAGCGAATGACTATTGATGTTATTGAGGAGTTACCTAAAACATTTTTTCAACGATTTTCGGCAAACATAATTCAAAAATATTCATTTGATACTTGGGCAATTATTGCAGTTATTGCATCCTTTCTGGCAGCAATAATGTTTTTATTGTACTATTTTTCTTTCTCTTCAAGAAAAAAACTAATTTATTTTAACACATCTATTTTAGCCGTATTTGTTTTAATAGTTACTGTGTTTTTTGCATTTAAAAATTTAAAAACAGTTCAAAAAAATAGAACTGCAATTATTTTTTCTTCAAAAGTGGAAATAAAAAATGCACCCTCAACAACAAGTGATGAAGTTTTTGAATTACACGAAGGAACAAAAGTAATTGTACTTGATGAGCTTGATAATTGGAAAAAAATTAAAATTGCCGATGGTAAAATCGGATGGATTTATGCAGATTATTTAAAAGAAATCTAAAATTAGTTTTTAAATAAACTAGTAATTAAGTCTTCCAATTTTTTACCGTGAACATTTGTCGCAATAATTTTACCTTCAGCATCAATTACCATATTTGTTGGTAAAGATGTAATTCCATATTCTAAAGAAACAGGAGTTTTAAACCCTTCAGCAGTAGATACATTTATCCAATTACGTTGATCTTTATTTAATGCGTTTAACCATCTATCTTTATCAGAATCTAGCGATATACCATAAATTTGAAATCCTTTAGTATTGTAGCTCTTATAAAGTTTGTTGAGCATAAAACTTTCTGTTCTGCACGGAGGACACCAACTTGCCCAAAAATCTATAAGTGTATATGTTCCTTTAATAGAATCTAGTGATACTAAATCATTTACATGATTTGGCATTTTTATTGTTGAAATAAAACTACCTATACTTGTTTTGTTAAGAATATCTATTTTTTGTTTTAAGTGTTTGGTTATTTCAATTTCACCATATTTTTCAGAAAATTCAGATACTAAATCCTTAAAAATAGGTAGGTTTTTATTATCCC
Organism: uncultured Lutibacter sp.; assembly: GCF_947495725.1. GTDB lineage: Bacteria > Bacteroidota > Bacteroidia > Flavobacteriales > Flavobacteriaceae > Lutibacter. Next base: position 904,222 of record NZ_CANLZZ010000001.1, read on the forward strand.
ATCGAACAGCTGTTGCATAAAGTGCTACAGAATTTCTCATTTTATCATCAATAAACCCAGCCAATTCATCTAAATGTTTGGAGTAATTTTCTACTTCGAGTTCTCTTAATTTGGTAATTTTTTCAATGGAATAATTTGTTGAATCTAAATTTTTTATAGTATCTCTTACCGATTTTACCAATCGGTTTAACGATTCATTTCTAAAATCGATGTAAGCATAAAGTATTTTTGAATCTTTAGATCCGCCGACCTTTATTTTTTCAATAGAAATTCCTTTAAATTTAATGTTTTGACCTCTATTTGCTGCAATTTGAATGGTTTTTTTATTGTCAAAGTTTAGCGAATAAATTCCTGGTTCTAAAAAATATACTGAATTAAATTCACCTTTTTCATTTACCATAATAGAGTCAATAAAAACAGATTTATTTAATTGAATATTTTCAATTTTAGATAATAAAATATAATTTTTTTTTAAGGATGGTACTTTTCCTGAAAGAATAAATGAATTTTCTTTGTTAGAATTACATCCAATAAAAAATAAGCTAATAATTAATATTCCGAAGAATGTAAGATTTTTGTATTGCATAATTAATTGTTAATTAACTTTTTTGACGTACAAGGTAGCATTAACTAACATACATTATTAAATGTTTGTTATTCTGTTTCCTTTTCTACAATAGTTAAAAAGTTAGGGAAAAGTGTTGGAGCAAGATTTTTTATGGGTTCATATAAAATAGATTCCTCTTTTTGTTCATCGGAAATAAAAGGAATAGTGTCATTTAATTTTGTAAAAACAATTAGTACAACACTTAAAATTAAACCTATTTTAAGCGCTCCAAAAACGCCACCAAGTATTTTATTTAATAATCCCAGTGATGCAAAATCGGCTATTTTGGTAAATAATTTACCTAGTAAACCAATAACCAATACAATTATTGCAAATGTAATGGCAAATGAAACTATGGTAATATATTTTTCTTCCCACGAAACGTGATTTGCTAAGAAATTTCCAACAAAAAATGAGAAATGAATTGCGCCATAAATTCCAGCAATTAATGCAGCTAAAGAAGCAACTTCAACAAATAATCCTTTTAAAAGTCCACGTACAAATCCAAACACTAAAAGTGCAGCAATTATAATGTCAAAAGTGTTCATATAAATGTTTTTGTAAATATACATGAATCGATTTGTATATTTGCAACCTAACTATAATTTTCAAATGTCAAGAGATCAAAAATTAAAAGAAGAATACGATGAAATAATTTCCATATTATCATTAAAATTTGGTGATGGAGAACAACTTAATTTAGATGCAATTATTTATTTAATTGGAGTTCAAGAGTTAGGAAAAGGGGTAATTGAATTTAAAAAAGATGATAAATTAAATTTAATGCATATAGCAATTTGCAGGTTGTTGGAACCTTTTGGTTATTACGAATTCGATTTTTTTGATGATGATGGCTGGCCTCATTATAAGGTTTTAGAGGAACTTCCTCCACTAAAATCAGGTGAACAAACAGTTTTAATGAAAGAGGCAATTGTTTTGTATTTTAAAGCTCAGGAGCTTATTTAGTGGCCAATTATTTTTAGAAAATAATTTTAAAATAAAAATAATTACTTTTGGTCTAATTGTTGAATTAAACTTCATAAAAACATAATGCTAAAAAAATTTCTTGTTTTATTTTTAATTTCAGCTACAGGTTTTAGTCAAAATTTTGTGAAAGGAACTATGGATCCTTACATAGAAAACTATGAAAATGCTATTATTTATCAACTAAAGGGTGCTAAACAGTTGTATGTAAATTATGCTTCTATAGACAAAACAAGTGGAAATTTTTCGATTGAAATGCCTGAAAAATCAGAAAATGGAATATATAGATTAATGTATGATTTTGAAAATAATGGCTATGTTGATTTTATGTACTCAAATAAAAATGTCAATTTTAAATTTGATCCAACATTTCCTTCAGGAACGGTAGTTTTTGCAAATTCTTCAGAAAACACCTTGTATACAAATTATTTAAACGAATCAACAAATATATTGCACAAGCTAGATTCTATTCAATTAGTATATTTTAATTTGAATGAGGAACAACTGAAAAAAAAGACCCAAAAAGAGTATAATTCAACTAGGAAAAAGTACATAAAAGTTCAAACTGAATACGAAGAAAAAACGAACAATAGTTTTGTAAATAACTTTATAAAAGCTTATAAAAAAGTCTACGCAGAAAATCCAGTTGAAACCCCTCAAGAGTATTTAAATTTTGTAGGAAGCCATTATTTTGATGCTATTGACTTTAATGATGAAACGCTCTTGAATTCATCATTTTTAAGTGAACGCGTTATTGAGTTTGTTTTTTATTTAAATGGATCAGACGATACTGAGGTTCAAAATTTACTATATAAAACTTCTGTAATTAAAGTAATGGAGCTAATTAGTAATCCAATCGCAAAAAATGACGTGTTAATATCTCTATTGTACGCTTTTGCCAATAAAGAAAATCATAAATTATTGGATTATACTATTGAAGAGTATTACAATAAACTACCAGCGGAATTAATAAGTAAGGAAGTTATTGATGAGGTTCAAGATAAAGTTCGATTGTCTATAGGAAAAAAAGCTCCAGATTTTTCATTTGAAAAAGGCAAAGAACTTGTAAAATTATCTGATTTAGACAAGGCAGAAAGATTTATTTTGGTTTTTTGGAGTACTACTTGCTCGCATTGTTTAGAAGAAGTTCCAGATCTTTACGAGTACATTAAAAATGATTCAAAAACTCAGGTAATAGCAATTGCTTTGGAAAAAGATGAACTTGGTTTTAATCATCATACGGAGAAATTTACAAAATGGATTAATGTATTGGGATTAGAAAAATGGGAAAATCCAATTGCACGTACATATAAAATTCATTCAACACCTTCCTATTTTATTTTGGATAAGGATAAAAATATTATTTCAAAACCTGATTATTTTTCCGACGTTAAAAAATATTTTGATGAAATTAGAGTTGAGGAAGCAAAAGCTGAAATTACAAGTCCTAATTTAAAAGAGGAAGTAAAACAAGTTTACACGCATACAGTTGTAAAAGGTGATACTCTATTTTTAATTGCAAAAAAATATAATGTTACTATTGAGGAACTTAAAAAAATAAATAAGATTAGCTCAAATAATTTAACAATTGGTCAAACATTAAAAATAAAAACTAATGAATAAGAGATTTGCATTATTTTTAATAGGAGTTTTTACAATGTTAAATGTAAACGCACAAATGGTATTTACAGGAAATAAAGCTCCAGATTTTAATTTATATAATTTAAAAGGAGAAAAAACTTCACTAGATAGCTATGCCAATAAAATTGTTGTAATTAAAATGTGGTTTACAACTTGTGCGCCTTGTATACAAGAAATTCCAAAAGTTAATAAATTAGTTGAAAAATATAAAAATAATAAGGATGTTGTTTTTATTGCACCTGCTCCAAACGATAAAAAAACATTGAAAAAGTTTTTGCGAAAAGTAGACTTTGATTATCAGGTAATGTCCAGTTCTTATGAAATGCTAAAAGTTTACAATCCAGTTAAATTATATCCTTCACATGTTATTATAAATAAACAAGGAATAATATCATATGTATTAGAAGGTTCATCGGAAAATATTGATGAATTATTAACAACAGAAATTGAAAAATTACTTTAATTAAAAATATAAAAAAGCATCTTCTAAATGTTCTATTTTAGAAGTATTTTTGTTTTCAATAATTGCTATAATATCAAATCTAACTTCTACATCTAAATCCTTAGAAACTACATATTCATTTAAAGCTTCAACTAATAATTGAATTTTTTTTTGATTTACAAAATCTTGTGGATTTCCAAAGTAATTAGAAGTTCTTGTTTTTACCTCTACTGCAATTAAAATATCATTTTTTATAGCAATAATATCAACTTCAGCTTTTTTAAATCGCCAATTGCGTTCCAAAATTTTGTAGTTATTTTTTTGAAGAAATTCAACTGCTAGTTGTTCTCCTTTTTCACCTAAATCGTTGTGTGTAGCCATTTTTTTGTTTTTTTATCATTCTAATCAATAGGAAGAACCTCACGTTTTGATTGAAAACAGATTCTTCATTACGTTGCTCTTCATTCAGAAAGACAGTTTACGAGTGTCATTCTGAGCGGTAGCGAAGAATCTCATGTATTGCTTAGCAGAAGATTCTTCATTCCGTTGCTCTCCATTCAGAATGACAGATTACAAGTGTCATTCTGAGCGGTAGCGAAGAATCTCATGTATTGCTTAGCAGAAGATTCTTC
>NZ_CANLZZ010000002.1 GCF_947495725.1 uncultured Lutibacter sp.
TGACAGATTACAAGTGTCATTCTGAGCGGTAGCGAAGAATCTCATGTATTGCTTAGCAGAAGATTCTTCATTTCGTTGCTCTTTATTCAGAATGACAGATTACAAGTGTCATTCTGAGCGGTAGCGAAGAATCTCATGTATTGCTTAGCAGAAGATTCTTCATTTCGTTTCTCTCCATTCAGAATGACAGTTCGAGTGTCATTCTGATCAATAGGAAGAATCTCACGTTTTATTGCTAAACTATATTTCATTGTTTAAAAATTTCCATTCAGCATTAAAACTATTTATTAATTCTTCTTTTTTGTTTCTATTCCAACCTTTGAGTTCTTTTTCTCTTTTAATCGCAAAATTTACATCTTCAAAACGTTCATAATAAATCAAATTAAAGCAATTATATTTTGAAGTAAATGATGATTTTGATGTTTTGTGATATTCTATTCTATCTTTCAAATTATTTGTAACACCAATATATAAAACCGTTTTATTTTTATTTGTTAGAATATAAACGTAGTAATTATGTGTTCCAATAGTTTTCATAGCGTTTTATTTAATTGTCATTATGAACAATAGTTAAGAATCTCACGTTTTGATTGAAAACAGATTCTTCATTACGTTGCTCTTCATTCAGAAGGACAGATTTCAATTGTCATTCTGAACAATAGTGAAGAATCTCACGTTTTGATTGAGAACAGATTCTTCATTACGTTGCTCTTCATTCAGAATGACAAGTTGCGAGTGTCATTCTGATCAATAGTGAAGAATCTCAAGTTTTGATTGGCTAAAGATTCTTCATTCCGTTGCTCTTCATTCAGAATGACAATGAAGTGTCTTTTTTTCCAACCTCCAACTCAACCTTCTTCCCTAAAACCAAAGCTCTATTATCATTTAAATGTCCAGCAGGAAAATCAAAAACAACTGGGAATTTTTTTTCTGAAATAATGTCTAAAATAATTTCTTTCGCGTTTTTTCCAAACGGAATGGCGTTATCGTGCATACTAGTCATTCCACCTACAATTAACCCTTTTAAATTATTGAAATAACCATTTCGTTTAAGGTTCATTAACATTCTGTCTATATGATATAAATACTCATCTAAATCTTCAATAAATAAAATTTTTCCATCAGTATTAATCGATGTTTTACTTCCTAATAAACTATAAAACATAGATAAATTTCCACCAACTAAAACACCTTCAGCGATACCAATTTTGTTTTCTTTGGAAGTAGCTATTTTAAAAGAAAAGGCTTGTCCAAACAAACTAGCTTTTAGAGTATTTTTTGCTTCAACAGTGTTTTTTAAAATATCTAACGGCATAGTAGCATGTAATGTTTGAAAACCTAAATTATGTAAATGGCTATGTAACACAGTAACATCTGAGTAGCCAATAATCCATTTCGGATTCTTTTTAAAATTGTTAAAATCTAATTTATCAATAATTTTAACAGTTCCATAACCGCCACGAGCACACCAAATGGCTTTAATTTTTGGATCATCTAGCATTTTCTGAAAATCATTTGCACGTTCTTCATCACTTCCTGCAAACTGATGGTCTTCTAATCCAATTGTTTTTCCAATTTCAACAGTTAACCCCCAACTTTCAAGTAAATTAATAGCTGGTTTAATGTCTTCTAAACTTATTTTTCTAGCAGTTGAAACAATAGCAACAGTGTCGTTTTTTTGTAAAAAAGTTGGTTGAATCAATTTTTTTCTTTTTAAATCTAATTGCAAATTACGAAAAGCCATTGAACTATTCATTTTTCTAACAAACAATCCGTATTTTTGCACTTTCAAAATTTTATGTTGATGAGCAATTCAAAAAGATATACCATTACAGCTGCTTTACCATACACAAATGGACCAGTTCATATTGGGCATTTAGCAGGTGTTTATGTGCCAGCTGATATTTACGCACGTTATTTAAGAAATACAGGAAACGATGTGCTATACATTTGTGGATCTGACGAGCACGGTGTGCCAATTACTTTAAAGGCGAAGAAGGAAGGTGTTACGCCACAAGATATTGTAGATAAATACCACGCTATTATTAAGCAATCGTTTAGCGATTTTGGTATTTCTTTTGATAATTATTCTCGTACTTCAGCAAAAATTCATCACGATACAGCTTCAGAATTCTTTAAAAAATTATACGATGAAGGTAAGTTTATTGAAGAGGCTACAGAACAATTATATGACGAAGAGGCTAAGCAATTTTTAGCAGATAGATTTGTAATTGGAACTTGTCCAAAATGTGGAAATGAAGAAAGTTATGGAGATCAATGTGAAAACTGTGGAACAAGTCATAATGCAACCGATTTAATCAACCCAAAATCTGCAATTACAGGAAACGTACCAACAACCAAATTAACAAAGCACTGGTATTTGCCTTTAGATAAATACGAAAAATGGCTGCGCGAATGGATTGTTGAAGGTCATAAAAACGATTGGAAAACAAATGTATTAGGTCAAGTAAAATCGTGGTTAGATGATGGTTTAAAACCAAGAGCTGTTACACGAGATTTAGATTGGGGAATTCCAGTACCAGTTGAAGGTGGAGAAGGAAAAGTGTTATACGTTTGGTTTGATGCGCCTATTGGTTATATTTCATCAACAAAAGAATGGGCAGCTCGTGAAGGTAAAGATTGGGAACCATATTGGAAAGATGAAAACACCAAGTTAGTTCACTTTATTGGAAAAGATAATATTGTTTTTCATTGCATTATTTTCCCTGCAATGTTAAAAGCTGAAGGAAGTTATATTTTACCTGAAAACGTACCTGCAAACGAGTTTTTAAATTTAGAAGGAAATAAAATTTCAACCTCTAAAAACTGGGCAGTTTGGTTACACGAATATTTAGAAGATTTTCCAGGAAAGCAAGATGTATTACGTTATGCTTTAACGGCAAATGCACCTGAAACTAAGGATAACGACTTTACATGGAAAGATTACCAAGCTAGAAATAACAACGAGTTGGTTGCCATTTTTGGCAACTTTATTAATAGAGTAGTTGTACTTACAAATAAATATTATGAAGGTATAATTCCAGAACCTAATGAGTTTTCTGATGTTGATGAAGAAACACTAGAAAAACTTCAAAAATATCCTGGCATTATAGCAAATTCTATTGAGCGTTACCGTTTTAGAGAAGCATCGCAAGAATTAATGAATTTAGCGCGTTTAGGAAATAAATATTTAGCTGATGAAGAACCTTGGAAACAAGTAAAAACGGATCCAGAACGTGTAAAAACAATTATGTATGTAGCACTGCAAATAGCTGCGGGATTATCGGTTGTTGCAGAGCCATTTTTGCCTTTTTCCGCTGAAAAATTAAAACAGATTCTTCGCCTTGCTCAGAATGACAATCAAGATGTCATTTTGAACGATAGTGAAAAATCTCTTACTTGGAATGATGTTGAAGAAAAAGAAGTGTTAATTGAAGCAAATCATAAAATTGGTAAAGCTGAATTATTATTCGCTAAAATTGAAGATGCTGAAATTCAAGCGCAATTAGATAAATTAGAGGCAACAAAATTAGCTAACGAAGCAGAAAATAAAGTGGTAGAGCCACAAAAAGACACCATCGAATTTGATGATTTCACCAAATTAGATATGCGTGTTGGAACTATTATTGAAGCTGTAAAAGTACCAAAAACAAAAAAGTTATTGCAACTTAAAGTTGATGTTGGTATTGATACACGCACTATAGTTTCTGGTATTGCAGAAAGCTTTAAACCAGAAGATATTATTGGTCAAAAAGTAACTGTTTTAGTGAATTTAGCACCAAGAAAATTACGTGGAGTTGAAAGTCAAGGTATGATTTTAATGACTGATACTCCCGATGGAAAATTGGCATTTATTGAGCCAGGAAACGATTCTGTAAAAAATGGTGAACAGGTGAGTTAAAGTTTTAAATGCAAAAATAAATGATAAAAAAAAGTTTAATGAGTTTAATGTTAATATTTGCATTAAACTCATATTCACAAAAAGAAATAGCCATATTTGAAAATAGTCTTTTAGAATCGTCATCTTCATTAAAGGATGTAATCCCAATTGTTAATGATAAAACTGGTGATATAGCACTTTTTCTAATGGATGCTACTAAAGTTTATGGTTATTTGTTAAATGATGAATTTAAACTAGTAAAAAGTCTTTCCTCAGATGATAAAAATCGGAAATACAAAGTTTTAATTGGCAAGGGTATTTCAGATAATAATGATTATAGAATTTATTTTACAAACAATAGGGAAAATAAATTTGCTTCTGTAAAATTTTCATTTGACACAAAAAATATTGATTATAAAGAGTTTGAATTAACTTCTAAAAAAGAAATGTTGGTTCAAACAGTAACTTTTAATAATCAGTTCTATTTGATTTCCATTCTTAAAAATACTTCCAAATTAAATGTGTATAAATTTGATGTTGATGGGAATTACACTAGAACAGAATTGGACTTCACTTCAAACAATTTTATTAATCGATACGATAAAAACACTTCAATATTTAGTTTAATTACTGAAGGTACGGGAGCATATGGTTTTAAGAAAATGATTAATTTAAAAAAAATTAATGGAAATATCCCTAATTCTATCGAAGTAACTTCAGAATTATCAAAACTATATTTAAGAGATAACAAGGTGGTATTTACATTTGATGAGAATAAACAATTTACACAAATACTAACCATAAATTTAAATACTTTTGAAAAAAAGGTAGAACATATAGAAAAACCAAGCTTTAAAAGTGATCTTGAAAAGCCGGTTGAAAGAACAATCATCAGCGATGGAATTTCAAAATCAACCAATTCTTATTTAAATGGTGATAACTTATTTATAATCAGTTCTACCCATAACGATTTTTCTTTTGCAGTTAAAAATTTTAATACTCACCAAATGATTAAAGAGTATACGGTTTCTAATAACGATTCAATTACTTTTAAAAATACACCAATCATTCAAGAAGGCGGGACTTTTGAAAAATATCGAGAAATGGAGAAAACTAAAAAGTTTTTAAGAAAAATTACAAGTGGAGATATTGGAGTTTCTGTTTACAGAAAAAACAATACATTTCAAGTAACTTTAGGAGGAAAAAAAGATATCAAAAGAAGTAGTGGTATGATGATGCCCATGGGAGGTTTTGGAATGCCTATAGCATCTGTGGGCTCGGTATCAGTTTTTTTTAGTCCTACATATTTTGCTTATAATTCTTATACAGCTACAAAATCAACGCATATAAAAGGGTTATTTGATTTAAATTTTAATCATATTAAAGGTGAGATTGAAATGAATGCTTTTGACAAAATAAACAATTTTGAAGAAAAAGAACATGTTTCTAATAATGGTGAAACTGTTTTTAGTTATAAGGATTACTTTATATTAGGAAATTACATAACCAAAGATAAAACATACATTTTACGTAAGTTTACTGATTAAATAATTTGTTAAACGCGAGCAATTAAATTCTAAACTGTGCTAGAAATAGGATGTAAACACAATTAACTATACATAAAAAAACCTAAATTTTTTTTTAGTTTTTTTTTAAAATTCTATAAAGGTAATCACTATTTTATTCTGCTTGCAACTTAGAAAACCCAATAATTAATTTACCTTTTTTGGTTTTCCCCAATAATTTACAAGCAAAGTTTTTTGATGTAATACCATTTCCTAAGCCGTTAAATTCAACTAATAAATTTGCGCCTTTTTTCTTAGTTTTAACAGCTTTACAACCGCGTCCGTAATCAACTTCTTCTGCAGCTCCAAAACGTAGACTTTTAATGTCTAAATCTTTTTGAGCATCAAAACCATTTTCAGAAAGAATTAAAATTTTAATAGATTTTGTATTCTTAGTAACTGGTTTTTTATTCAACATTTTTAAACGTTTATGAACTGTAAGTGGCATCACTATGTTTTTAGAACTGTGCTTGTCTTTTGCTAAATCATCAGCTTTTGGAACATCAATAACGGCCAATGATAAATGAGTTGCACGTCCAAATTTATCGGTTAAAACATGTGGACGTTCTAATTTGTACCAGTGTGTTTGCGTTCCATCTTCATAAAACGTATTATTAGGTGTATAGGCTGTTCCTGGATTAAATTTCCAGTAAATTCCATCTGGTGAACGTAAATAGATAGCTCGGTAATCTATAAACGCGTTAATCATCATATGAAACTGAATTTCATCTTTCCAAAGTACTGGATCTTCAAAATTTGAATTTCTATACTTTTCTGGAATTATAGAATTTCCTTGCAAAGGAGCTGTCATTATTTTATAGATTCCTAAAGGGTTTGTTCCTTCGCTAAGCATCATTGCACCTCCTTTGGTTACAAACAAAAAACGGCCATCATCTAATTGAACACCTGATAGATTTCTTTCAAAACGATAAAAACGTTCTGGTTTTTCTAAAGTTGTATTTGTATCAACTTGCATAATTCCTAATCGTTTCCATGGTCCATTCATAGATTTTGATGAAAACAAAGTTGGTTCCCAATTAATAAGAGAATACATTAAATAAGTTCCATTATTTAAAATAATGATATCAGGATTATGACCAAGTCCATTATTGAATTCATAGGCAATATCTTTTTCAACTATATAAGGTCCTTCTGGTTTTTCTGAAACTGCATGAGTAACTGTTGACCTTGGCCATTCCCAATGACCTTTTGTTGCATTTGCAGGCCAACGCGTTACATTCATATGAAATTTTCCATCCGTATCTTTTACTGGGCGTCCTCCCCAATAACTCCATTCAGGATCTTCAATTCCATTTTCAGCATCACGAGGTAAAACACCATTGGCTCCCCAAACATTTGAAGTCAGTTTTTTATGAATTGACATTGGTAAAATTAAATCGCTAAATGATGCTCCCGAGACCATTTTCACTTTTGCTTTTAATGGTTTTGATGCTATACTTTTATTTCCGCTAAAATCTTCGGCAAAAACTACATAGGTGTTTTTAATATCTTTAGAAGGCGTAAAATCTAAATAAAAGTTTCTGGTAATGTTGTGTGCAATTTCTTGTAAATTATTTCCATACTCATCACCTCTGTAAATCGAATAATTTTTAACATCCTTATCTATACTTTTTTCCCAATAAATTTTAATTTCAGAATCATATATTTCGGCTTTTAAATTGGTTGGAGGAGCAGGAGCAATAGTATCTTTTTTAGCAATGCTTATTTTGTTAGAAGCACCAGATTCTAATTGATTAAATCGTGTAACAACATATGTGTATTTTACGCCGTTAATTAAAGTAGTATCTAAAAAGTTTTTTTCTAAAGTTTCTCCAAGCTTTTCATAAGGTTGCTTTTCATTAAATTGTCGGTATATGTAAAATGTACTATGTTCATTGGCTAAATTATCTTTCCAAGTTAAATTAATACCATCGTTTTGTACTTCAGCAGAAATATTTGGTCCAGTTTTATTGTTGTCAACAACACTAATATTTACATAATGTAAAAATACTTTAATTTCATCTTCGCTATAAAATGTAGCTCTAACAAAAGGTAAACCAGCTTTAGCATCTTCTTCAGTAACATTATAAGTTCCTTTAAAATGTTCTACAACTTTATCAGAGCCAATTAACTTTACCTTTTCGGCAACAATATGTTCATTTTTTCCAAAGACAAGACTTAACGATATACTTCCGCTACTTATGTATTCTAAATCTGCTCCAAAACTCCAGTTAATAATATCTCCAGCTTTTGGGTTTTGATAATCTGGATTTGTATCTAAAATTTTAGATTCTGCAATTCCAATGTCGTTAATGCTAAACATAGTTCCATAATGCAATCCCATTTTATACTCTCCAAGTCCTTTTACATTATACGTTTTCCAAAATGGAGATTGTTTAGACTGACGCCAATTACCACGAACAGCTTCAAAATCGCCATCATTTACATTTGCGTGTGGAGCATTATCTCCAAGAAGTATAATTTGAGAGAATGAATTTGTACTAAAAAAGCAAAATAATATTATAACAATTAAATTTTTCATATAAAAATTTTAGAATAAGACACTTCAAATTTACAGTAAACATTCAATTTGAAAGTTTAAATTTGTAAAAAATAAGCTTACCAACAAATGCAAATCTTAAACTTCATACAAAACAACACAAATCTTCCAATAAAAGGAATTGAAAACACGGTTCAATTATTAAATGAAGATTGTACCATTCCATTTATTTCTCGTTATAGAAAAGAACGAACAGGAAATTTAGACGAAGTTCAAATTGGTGATATAGTAAAATATAAAAGTCAATTTGAAGAATTGGAGAAAAGAAAAGGTGCTATTTTAAAAGCTTTAGCTGAACAAGAAGTTTTAACGGGTGAATTAAAACTAAAAATTGAGGCTACAACGGATTTAACGGTTTTAGAAGATATTTACCTTCCTTTTAAGAAAAAACGCAAGACAAAGGCTGAAACTGCTCGAAAAAACGGATTAGAACCGCTTGCTAAAATGATAATGAGCCAGCGTGTGAATGATTTGGAATATACCGCCTCAAAATATATTAGTGAAGAGGTAGAAAATGAAGATAAAGCAATAGAAGGTGCACGATTTATAATTGCGGAATGGATTAATGAACGTACAGATATTAGAAATAACATTCGTTATCAGTTAGAACGTTTTGCAACTATTAGCACCAAAATTGTTAAGGCAAAAAAAGAAGAAGAAAAAGCGCAAAAATTTAGAGATTATTTCGATTGGTCCGAAAGTTTAAACCGCTGTCCTTCTCACAGGTTATTAGCTATTTTAAGAGCCGAAAAAGAAGGCTTTATTCGAGTTAAGATTGAAATAGATAATGAACGCGCATTGACTAAAATCGAAGATAGAATTATTCGTTCAAATAATGAATGTAGCCAACAAATTAGGTTGGCAATTCAAGATTCGTATAAACGTTTGTTGTTTCCTTCTTTATCAAATGAAGCTCTTAATAATGCAAAGGAAAAAGCAGACGATAATGCAATACAAGTTTTTGCTAAAAACTTAAAACAATTATTGTTGGGTGCTCCTTTAGGTGAAAAAAACATTTTAGCTATTGATCCAGGTTTTAGAACTGGTTGTAAGGTAGTTTGTTTAAATGCCCAAGGAGGATTGGAATATAACGAAACAATTTATCCGCACGCTCCAAAAAACGATTCAATTGGCGCTATGAAAAAAATTAATTCGTTGGTTGATGCTTATAAAATTGATGCTATAGCTATTGGAAATGGAACGGCATCTAGAGAAACGGAACAATTAATTAGAAAAATGCGATTTAATAAAGATGTAGAAGTTTTTGTTGTAAGTGAGGCTGGTGCAAGTATTTATTCGGCTTCAAAAATTGCAAGAGACGAGTTTCCAAACTACGATGTTACTGTTCGTGGAGCAGTTTCAATTGGTAGAAGATTAGCCGATCCGTTGGCAGAATTGGTAAAAATTGATGCAAAATCTATTGGAGTTGGACAATATCAACACGATGTGGATCAAACTAAGCTACAAAATTCGTTAGATGTTGTTGTAGAAAGTTGTGTAAATTCGGTAGGTGTAAATATAAATACGGCAAGTACATCTTTGCTAAGTTATGTTTCGGGGATTGGTCCAAAATTAGCTGAAAATATTGTAAAACATAGAGATGAAAACGGAGCTTTTTTGTGTAGAAATGACATTAAAAAAGTTGCTCGTTTAGGTAATAAAGCATTTGAACAAGGTGTAGGTTTTTTGAGAATTAAAAACGCTAAAAACCCGTTAGATGATTCGGCTGTGCATCCTGAAAGTTATAAAATTGTTGAACAAATGGCAAAGGATGAGAAAACAACAGTTGAAAATTTAATTGGAAATAAAGTGGTACTTCAACAAATAAATTTAGAAAAATATATTTCTTCGAGTGTAGGTTTACCTACTTTAAAAGATATTGTTGCCGAACTTGAAAAACCAGGCTTAGATCCTCGTGAAAAAGCCAAGGTGTTTACCTTCAACCAAAATATTAGAACTATTACCGATTTACATGAAGGTCAGTTATTACCAGGAATTGTTAATAATATAACCAATTTTGGCTGCTTTGTAGACATTGGAATTAAAGAAAGTGGTTTGGTGCACGTTTCTAATTTAGCCGATAAATTTGTAAGTGATGTAAGATCTATTGTTAGCTTGCACGAACAAGTAATTGTACGAGTTTTAGAAGTTGATGTGGCAAGAAAACGTATTCAACTTAGTTTAAAAGGTATTAATAATTGATGTTGTAAAGTAACAAACATATTATATAAAAAAAAGAGGCTATAAAATAGCCTCTTTTTAGTTTCTTATAATAATCTACAAGTTAAAATTTAAACCCAAGTTTGAAAGAAAATTGAGCAAAGAAAGAAACAGTATTGTTTTCAGATTGTAGATTTAATAATCCAGAACCTGGTGTTTTTACACTTGCTATATAAGTATACGAAACTGGTTTGATATCAAAACCGAAGAAAACATCTTTGGCAACATAATAATCAACTCCAGCAACTGCTTGTACACCAAAAGCTGTAATATCAGCTTGACGAGTACCTAATAAAGCAGGTGAAACTAAATTATTATTGTTATCAAGTGTCATTTCAGTATAGTAAGATTGTCTAGCATAATCAAATGGTAAAGCAAATCCTAAATAAGGAAATAATCTATCATTTTTTGTTGTAAACATCCATTGAGCTCCAATTGTAGCATTAACTGTTACATCTTCAGAAGCATCAACTCCAGCATAAGCAGGTACGTTAGTGTTTGTTACTCCAGGAACAGGTAATACTCCAGGGGTATTTCTTAAAATTGCTCCACCAGCTAAGGTTAAAGCGAATTTTTTACCCACATAATATCTACCTTCAGCTCCTATCATATTTGTAATACTATTGCTGTTATTGTTTACGGTATTATCATACGCCGCAGTTCCATCAACAACAAGAGTACTAGGTACAACTAAACCACCATTTAGATATGCTCCTCGTCCAAAAACCATTGCCGCTGTAAAGTCTCCTTTTTGTGGCGCAAATTTACTTGCAGCATCATCACAACAGTTAACTGTGCAGACATGGTCTGAATCTTTATCCTGTGCATTAACACTAAGTGTTAATACAAAAATAAAGCATAAAATTAAATATTTTTTCATATGTTTTAGTTCTTTAAGAGTTAAAATTTGTTTTTATAAAGGGCTGCCGTTAAACAGCCCTTTATTGTTTTTATTCCTAAAGATCTTAAGATGCTAATGCAGCATCCATTAACGCTTTGTATTCAGCAGCAATTGCTACTGCGTTTGCATGTCTTGCAGTTAAAGTGTCAATTAAAGCTTGAAGGTATGCTAAGTAAGCAGTATCAGCAGCTTCTTCAACTTGAGCTTCAGCTAAAGCAACTGTAGCAGCTTCAATATCATCCATTGCGTCAGCTACATCTTCTTGTAAATCTTCAATGTAATCAGCTATATCTTCTAAGTTATCAGCTCCCCAACCACCGTAAGCGTTGATTAAGTTAATTGCTAATTCTTCTTCAACTTCTAAAGCAGCTAATTCTTGCTCAAGAACCCAGTATACTTGCCATTCAGCAATAATCATTGCGTGTAAATCAGCTTGTAAAGAACTTAAGTAACCTTCAGATGCAATATAAGCATCGTATTCAGCTACCATTGCATCAACAACAGCTTGTTTAGCATCTATAATAGGTTGGATAGCAACAATTGCAGCTTCCCATACAATAATATCAGCTTCAGCATCAGCAATCCAATCTTCTAAATCTTCTTTAGTAGTAGCTTGGAAATCAGCTAAATCATCTTCAGCCTCATCTAAATCATCAGAAGCATCAACTTCAGCGTCATCAGCAGCATCAGAAGCATCTACTGCATCATTGTAAGCAGTTTCAGCAGCATCAAATTCAGCTTGAGCAGCAGCTTCTACAGTTGCACCATCTTCGTATAATCCTTTTTTGTACTCGTAATCTTCTTGAGCAGCTAATAAATCATCAGCATAAGTATCAAGAGCAGCATTTGCAGCATCAACATCAGCTTGTGCAGCAGCAGTAAGAGCTTTTTGAGCATCTAAAGCAGCAACAGCATCATTGTATAAATCTTCGTTAGTTTCAGATGTATCATCAACTTCTAAGTCATAGTAGTCACCAGCAGCAGCAACATCATTACCATCAGTATTAGTAACTTGGATTAAAGGTACAGCAGCACCAGTTAATGGAGAACTAGTACCAGCATCAACAGGATCCATATCTACATTACCTGTAGTGTTAGGACCTCCAGGAACTGGAGTAGCAACATAAATGTAAGTAGTTAATGCATCAGCATGGTTACCCATAAGCATATCAGGACCAGCAAACCAAGTTACACCAGCAGGTGAAGCTTCGAAATTTGTTTGTCTTAAATCATATTCAGCCTGAACTACAACTTCTGCAGCAACTTCAACCGCTAAAGCAGCTTCAGCAGCAGCTAAATCAGCTAATAAAGGAGCTTCTCCAGCTTCTAAAGTAGCAAGCAATGTAATAGCAGCTTGTAAGTTAGCGTATAAATCAGCGATATCATCTTGAATAAGAATTAAAGCAGCTTCTTTTTCATCTTTTAAAACTAAAGCATCATCTTCAACTTCTTGAGCAGCAACAGCAGCATCTTCAGCAGCTTCTAAAGCAGTTTCAGCATCAGCTACAGCAGTTTCTAATGCAGCTTCATCAGCGTCATAAGTAGTCCAATCAGCAGTCCAATCAGCGATATCAGCAGTTGCGTCAGCGATGTCTTCTTCTAAACCTTCTTTTTCATCTTGAGCATCTTCTAAGTCACCTAAAGCTTCTTCGTATCTATCAACAAACTCGTCAGCTACATCATTTTCAGCGTAGATAGCCATAATTTTGTTGTATTGCTCAGCGATTTCAATTTCTTTAGCATCAATCATGTCATCAATAGCATCTTCGTCAGCATCTAATTGAGAACGGATAGCTTCCATAGAAGTAGGATCAGCCATAACAGCTTCTAAATCTGCAATTTCAGCTTCTAAAGCAGCTTTCTCAGCTTCAGCAGTAGCAATATTTGCTTCTAACTTAGCAATAACGTAAGCCCAAGAAAAAGTGTCCATTCCATAGTCAGTTAACATTAACTCAGCTTCAGCTAAATCAGCTTCAGCAGTTAATTTTTCACTAAGAATTGAGTTAGCAGCATTCATAGCATTTCTGTAAGCATAAGCATATTCAGTAGCAATTTGCGCTCCTAAAGCTTCTAAGTCAGCAGCTAATTCAGCCATTTCAATGTTAAAGTTAGCGTTTGCAACAGCTAATTCATTTTGAGCGTTTTGAACTGCTAATGCAGTTTCAGCAGCTAATTTTAATAAATTTTGCTCGTTAACTAATAATTGGTTTGCGTTTGCAATACTGACAGTTTCAGTATTAGCATCAATTTGTGCAGCCAATGCAGTGTACTGAGCTGCTTGAGCTTCTAATACAGCCGCTTGAGCATCTTGTGCATTTGCTTCTGCAAGTAATAAGGTAGCCTCAGCATCTTGTACTGCAGCTTGTGCAGCAATTAAGTCTGCTTGTGCTTCGTAAATAGCTTCTACGACTGGAGAAACTTCGTTCTCAATACAAGACGTAAAACTGGCACTAAATAAGGTAGTTGCCAACAGAACTACCGACAATTTTTTTAAATGTTTCATTTTGTAACTTTTTAATTAATATTCTTTAAAATTTAAATAGGTTAATAAACTTGTGTTATTACAATTAGTTAACAAAACTACATAAAAAATTTTATTATGCAATAATTGATTTGCTAAAACTAATGTTTTTTTGATGTATATATCATTATTTTATTATTAAAGTGGTATAATATGTTAAAAAACAATAGATTAAATTTAAGTATAACAAAATAATTTTGAAAATAATTTTGGGATATTTTGTGTTATTTGGTTAAAAAAAATGTTGATTATTGGTAGTTTTAACCTAAAAAGGTAATAGAAATCTACTTGTTTGTCTTGTTAAAGAGCAAGAAATGATTTTTTATGAGAGAAATTAACTAGGGACAAAGGTAATTTTGCATTTAATTAAAAAAATACTAAAAGTTGATGCAATATAAGTTAAAGTACAACCAAATATGGTTAAATTTAATTAGTAATAAGTATTACTATATATTAAACTAAATTATATGTTTAACTTTAGTTTTTAAGTTATTAGTGCTGATTATCATAAAGTTGCTTTTTAATTAATGTTTATTGGGATAGCAAAATTATAGTTTTTAGTTATTTTTTAATTATAACATTTAGTAGTGTAATAATACTCCTATTAATATAGGTTGTAATTTAATGCATTTAGTGTTTTTTAATTATTATTAAGCATTAAACTATTTTTTAGAGTATTGCTTTATTAATTAGTATAATGTTATAACGGAATTTTATAAATAACAATACCGTACTTTTTAACTATATAAAGTTTAAATTAGTTTACAAGATAGAATAATGATGTTATTAGCTGTTATTTAGTAGTTAATGTTCTGCTAATTAATGAGTTTGGTTATGTGTAGTCGTTTGTAAACGATTATTTTTTTGTATATTTACGTAACTACTAATTAAAATGTGACGAGATGATTAATTTTAGAAATGAAATTTGGAAGCGGTATATAAATGATTTATTTGTTGAAGAAGATGAATATTTAATTTCTAATTATGGAAGGGTTCAACGTAAAAAGAGTTTTAATGATGTTTGGGAATTTTCAAAATCGTCATTAGTTAGTGGTTACGACACATTTTGGGTGCGTAAAAAAGGTAAAGACCGTTCTAGTTATTGCTATACACATAGAGTTGTTGCAGAATTGTTTTGTGAAAAAGAAGAAAATCAATTATATGTTATCCATTTAAATTTTGATAAGCTTAATAATGAGGCAAGTAATTTAAAATGGGTAACAAAATCTGAAATGTTTTTGCATCATAAAAAAAATCCAAAAAAATTAGAGCGATTTGGAAAGAGAACTTATTCTAAATTAACTGAAGGAAGAGTTCGGTTAATAAAAAAGAAAATTTTTGATCCTAATAGAAAAACTAGATTAAAAATGATTGCAAAACAATTTGGCATTTCAGAAATGCAATTGTATAGAATAAAATCGGGAGAAAATTGGGGTAATGTAAAAATTGATGATAAAAAAGAATAGCTTATAAATATGAAAAAAAATTGTTTGGAGTGCGGTGAAGTACTCAATGGAAGAATAGATAAAAAATTCTGTTCGGATTATTGCAGAAATTCTTACAACAATAAAATTAACAAAGACAGTAAAAATTTAATAAGGAATGTAAATAACAGACTTCGAAAAAATCACAAATTACTTTCCGATCTAAATACCACAGGAAAAACAAAAGTTACTAGAACAAAATTATTAGACGGAAATTTCGATTTTAATTTTTTTACTTCAATATATACAACCAAAACAGGGAACACCTATTATTATATATATAACCAAGGTTATTTGGCTTTGGATAATGATTATTACTTATTAATAAAAAAAGAATGATATACTGTTTAAATGATTGCTATTATTAAAGAACAATAGTTTTGATACACTTTTTTATGAAAAATTACTTGAACAATCGTTGCTTTTAGTTTATAAAACCAAAATAAAAAGCAAGCAAAAATTAATACAGCACAATATTTTAAAAAATGATTCCAAAAAAATACCTTCAAGTTGTTTCCTTATTAATTATAGTTGCCACCGTTTATTTTAGTTTTTATTCTTTAACTCCTACCGATGAAAATTTAAATTTAACTAATTCTAAGTTTTCAACTTCAAATGCGGTTCATCATTTAAAAGAAATTTCAAAAGAACCACATTATACAGGTTCTATAGCGCATAATAATGTGCGGAACTATTTAGTTTCAGAATTTAAAAAATTAGGACTTCAGGTTGAAATTCAAGAACAAGTAGCTGTTAATAAAAAATGGAAGTCAGCAACAAACTGTAGAAACATTGTTGCTAAAATTAAAGGAAGTGAAAATGGAAAGGCGTTACTGTTGCTTTCGCATTACGATTCTAATCCGCATTCTTCTTTAGGTGTAAGTGACGCGGCAAGTGGAGTTGTTACCATATTAGAAGGTGTTAGTGCTTTTTTGGCTAAAAACCAAACCCCAAAAAATGACATAATTATTTGTATATCCGATGCTGAAGAACTTGGGTTATTGGGCGCAAATGCTTTTGTAAACCATCACCCTTGGGCAAAAGACGTAGGTTTGGTTTTAAATTTTGAGGCACGTGGTAGTGGTGGCCCAAGTTATATGCTGCTCGAAACCAATAGCGGAAATAAAAAACTGATAGAAGCTTTCCAAGAAGCAAAAACTCCTTTTCCTGTTGGAAATTCGTTAATGTATAGTATTTATAAAATGTTGCCTAATGATACCGATTTAACCGTTTTTAGAGAAGATGGAAATATTGATGGGTTTAATTTTGCTTTTATTGGCGATCATTTTGATTATCACACCGCACAAGATTCTTTTGAAAGAATGGATTTAAAATCTCTTAACCACCAAGCTACTTATTTGGTTGCTTGTTTAAATTATTTTGCAAATAGCAATTTAAGTAATTTAAAGGCTAAAGAAGATTTTGTGTTTTTTAACTTTCCTTATTTAGGAATGGTTTATTACCCATTTGCTTGGGTATTGCCAATGTTTGTAATTTGTGTACTTTTTTTTATAGTTTTAATTACTATTGGAATATTAAAAAAGAAGCTCACTATTATTGGGATGCTAAAAGGATTTATTCCTTTGGTTTTTTCAATGTTGTTTTCTGTGTTTTTTACTTATTATGGATGGCAACTATTGCTAAAAATTCATCCACAGTACAATGATGTTTTACACGGTTTTACATATAACGGATATTATTATATTGCCATGTTTGTATCTTTTAGTTTGGCAATTTGTTTTTGGTTTTATAAAGGTTTTTTTAAAAAAAGAACCGGACAAGATTTATTAGTAGCTCCGCTAATTATTTGGTTGTTAATAAATGGGTTAATTGTTTTTTATTTAAAAGGAGCTGGTTTTTTTATTATTCCCGTGCTATTATTACTAGTAATGCTGGCGATTTTAATTTTTTCTAGCTTAAATAAAGACCATACATTAGTGTTTACCATATTGTCAATACCTGTATTAATACTATTTGTGCCTTTTATAAAAATGTTTCCCGTTGGGTTGGGATTAAAAATGTTGAGCGTTGCTTCAATTTTTACAGTATTACTTTTTGGTTTTTTAGTTCCAATATTTAAAAAGTATACTAAAAATAACAAGTTAATGAGGCTGTTTTTACTAATTGGTTTAATGGCTTATGTTTCGGCAAGTTTAAAGGCTTCTTATTCTGAAGATCGAAAACAACCAAACAGTATAATTTATGTGCATGATGTTCTTAAAAATGAA
Source organism: uncultured Lutibacter sp. (assembly GCF_947495725.1). Classification (GTDB taxonomy): domain Bacteria; phylum Bacteroidota; class Bacteroidia; order Flavobacteriales; family Flavobacteriaceae; genus Lutibacter. The sequence continues at coordinate 17,360 of NZ_CANLZZ010000002.1, forward strand.
GCATATTTTGCAACATACAATACTAAAACAGATAATTTTACAGAACAATATATAGGAACTAAACCAATAGTTGGAAGCTATGATACCAGTACTTATGCAAGTAAGTATAAAACAAAAATTCAATTATACACAAAAACAAATATTCGAAATCTTCAAAAACCAGAAATATCAATAATTTCTGATACAATAGTAAACAATAATCGAAGCATTTGTTTAAGTGTTAAATCAAATAGAAATGCCAATAGAATTAGTCTAATGGCTAATAAACCAATTAAGTTTAAAGACTTGATAATTAATAATGAATCTATTGCAAATAATATGCAGAATAATTTTAAATTTGAAGTAAATACTGGAACTATAATAACTTATTATAGAACTAGTAAAAATGAAATTATTAATATTGAGATGATTGTAGACAAGGATCAGAAATTTGATATAGACATTTTAGAAACTAAATATGATTTACTTTCAAATTCACTATTTAAATTTCAACCAAGATCAGAAATTATGATGCCAATGCCATTTGTAGTAAATGATGCTACCTTAATAAAAACAACAATGAAATTTTAGTTATGAGAAATGTATTTTTAATTATTTTACCATTATTAGTTATTTATTCATGTAAAAAAGTAGAACAGAAACAGGTTGTTGAAAAAGAAGTTGTTTATTCAAAACCTCAATTAACTAATAAAAGCGCCACTTATTTATACCATTTTGCTTTCGACTGTATTGATCAAGAATATCCAAATAAATTGGGTCAAGTTTTAGGCGATGCTACCTATTTAAAAGAGCCTTCAGAATTACATCCGGCGTTTTATGGATGCTTTGATTGGCATTCCTCAGTTCATGGACATTGGACTTTGCTAAATATTATTCGTAATATTCCTAATTTTGAAAAGAAGGATGAAATTTTTAAAAAAATTCAAAAGAATATTACTCAAGAAAATATTTTAAAAGAGGTATTGTATTTTGATGACGAACATAATAAAACTTTTGAAAGAACTTATGGTTGGGCCTGGTTGTTAAAAGTTGCTGAAACTTTACAAGATTGGAATACTCCAGAAACCAACGAACTATATCAAAATTTAGAACCACTTGTAAAATTAATTGAACAAAAATATATTGAATTTTTACCAAAATTAAAGTACCCAATTAGGGTAGGTGAGCATCCAAACACCGCTTTTGGAATGTCGTTTGCGTTAGACTATGCAAAAAAATATTCGCCAGAGTTAGCGCAAATTATTAATGAAAAAGCAAAAGAATATTATTTAAACGATAAAGGGTGTCCTATAACTTGGGAACCTGGAGGATTCGATTTTTTATCACCATGTTTACAAGAAGCTTCACTTATGTTAAAAGTGCTTCCAAAAGAAGACTTTGTAATTTGGTTAGATCAATTTTTACCTGATTTTAGAGAAAACCCAGATAGTTATCTAGAAGTTGCAGAAGTTACTGATAGATCGGATGGTAAACTAGCTCATTTAGATGGTTTAAATTTTAGTAGAGCTTGGTGTTTATACGAAATTGGCTTAGAATTAGACAATGCAAAAATGCTAAATTTAGCAACGAAGCATTTTGAATATAGCTATAAAAAAATGGACTCTGGCGAATATGCCGGAGCCCATTGGTTAGCGTCTTTTGCGCTATATGCTATACTTAAAAGTAATTAAGATTTTTGATATTGGGTAATTTTCATTGTATTTGCCATACCTCTTTCCTTAACAGGCATTGAGGTAATATTAATTGCAAAATCTCCTTCTTGTAAATAACCTCTTTCGGCTGCTAAATTATTAATATCTTCAATTGTTTGGTCTGTGCTTACAAAACGATCGTAATAAACACCTTTAACACCCCACAATAAATTTAGCATTGCTAAAATTCTTCTATTTGATGAAAATACTAAAATATTAGATTTCGGTCTCCAAGAAGATATTTGAAAAGCTGTATAACCAGAATCGGTTAATGTAGTTATAACTTCTGCATTAATAGAGTTTGCCATAAGAGAAGCCTGATGACAAATAGTTTTTGAAATAAAACGCTCATTAACACATTGAATATATTTTTCTGGAATTGAAATTAGTGGTGAATTCTCAACATTTTCAATAATTCTTCTCATTTGTTGAATTACTTGTAATGGAAATTTACCAACAGATGTTTCACCAGAAAGCATTACGGCATCGGCACCATCCATTATTGAGTTTGCAACATCATTAACTTCAGCTCTAGTTGGAACCTGATTTTCAATCATAGTTTCCATCATTTGAGTAGCAATAATTACTGGTATATGAGCCTTTTTAGCAGCTAATACCAATCTTTTTTGAATTAGTGGTACTTTTTCCATAGGTACTTCAACACCTAAATCTCCACGAGCAACCATTAAAGCATCACAAACTGGCGTAATTTTATCAATATTATGAACTGCTTCAGGTTTTTCAATTTTAGCAATAATTGGAATTTTATGATCTGATAATTCCTTAATTACATCTTGTAATTGAATAATATCTTCTGGAGTTCTAACAAATGATAGTGCAATCCAGTCTACATCTAAACCAATGGCAAAAACAACATCTTTTTGATCTTTTTCTGTTAAAGCAGGTAAAGATATTTTTGTGTTAGGTAAATTAACTCCTTTTTTAGATTTTAATGGTCCACCTCTTAATACTTTTGTAGTTACTGAATCAATTCTATTTGTTGCAGTTACCTCAAAAAGTAATTTTCCATCATCAACTAAAATATGTTCACCAACTTGTACATCTTTAGGGAAGTTAGTATAAGTCATATATGCCTTATCTTTGGTTCCCTCACATTTTTCGGTAGTATAAGTAAAAGTATCTCCAATATTTAGTTCAACTCCATCTTGCATCATTCCAACTCGTAGTTTTGGTCCTTGTAAATCGGCTAAAACTGCTACATTAAAATTGCGGCGCTTATTAATTTCTCTTATAATATTAACACGTCGTTCAACATCTGGATATTCCGCGTGCGAAAAGTTTATTCTAAATACATTTACACCGGCGTCTATCATTGTTTCTATAACTTCCTTAGTGTCACATGCTGGACCTAAAGTTGCTACTATCTTGGTGCGTTTTCTGTTTTGTGCCATAATTAAAAAATTAGGTTATTTTTTGATTTTAAACTGTTAGTTTCTATTTGGTATGAAGTTATAATTTGATCAATATTGTTTAATTTTTCAATTATATTCATTAAAAAATACTCATTACATCCCTCAATTTTTAACAAGAAATCAACTTTCTTTTTTTCAGGTATTAAATAGGAAGTTGTACTATAGTTGCCTCCAAATAATCCATCTGCATATTGTTCATTAATAACATTTAAGAATTTGTTATTAATTAGATAATAATTCATGAATGTTTTTTCATCTTTCCATTCAAATAGAGGAAATTCGGCATCCGAATCTTTAAAATCTAAACTCTCATTATATCTTTTAAATTGAGAATTTAAATTTTTATTAATTAAATATGCCAATCTATAATCGTCTTCAGTTGAATGAATTCCAATTAATAAATAATCATCTTCCAAGTCAAACGTTAAATGTTGCATATATCGATGAAAATTAAAGTTGCAAAAATACTATTGTTTAATTACAGTAACTAATTATTTTACGAAATCGTATTCGATAATACATTTCTAAATATTTGAAATCTCTTGTTGAAAAGAATAATAAGCCCTTTTTGCAGCCGTTTCTTCAGCTTTCTTTTTAGAAGTGGCTCTTCCCTTTGAAATTATTTTTCCATCTAAAAAGAGTTTAACACTAAAGTGTTTTAAAGTGTCTTTTCCGGTATCTTCATAAACTTCAAAAACAAAATCTTTTTTAACTTTTTGACACCACTCAATAAAAATACTTTTGTAGCTGGTTATTTTACCTTCAAGTTTTGGAACATCAACATAAGGGTAAATAACTCTTTTAAAAATAAATTTTTTACAATAATTATAACCTCTGTCTAGATAAATTGCGCCAATTAGTGCCTCAAAAATATTACCATGAATATTTTCTCCAAATTTAGATTTTGAAACATTACTGCGAACAAAACGAAATAAATCTAAATCTTTACCAAGTTCATTTAAGTGTTCTCGGCTAACAATTTTAGATCTCATTTGAGTTAAATAACCTTCGTCTCCAGATGGAACTTCTTGAAATAAGTACGATGCGATTACTGCACTAAGCATAGCATCTCCCAAAAATTCTAAACGTTCATAATTTATTGGAAGTCCAGTATTTTTGTCAAATTCTTTTATTGAACGATGAATAAATGCTTTTTTATAAAAATGTAAATTTTTTGGTTTAAAACCAATAATTTTTTTTAAATCAACATAAAATACCTCATCCTTTTCAGAACGAGTTTCAATAATTTTTCGAATGAAGTTCATTCAGTTGTTTTATTCAAATTTTTTAAAGAGTACACAAGCATTGTGTCCTCCAAAGCCAAATGTGTTGCTCATTGCAACTTTTACATCACGTTTTTGTGCTTTGTTAAACGTGAAATTTAATTTACTGTCAATTTGATCGTCACTAGTAGAATGATTTATTGTAGGAGGTACAATGCCATTTTTTATAGCTAAAATTGAAGCAATAGCTTCAATAGCTCCGGCAGCACCTAATAAGTGACCAGTCATTGACTTAGTTGAATTTATATTTAAGTTATAAGCGTGTTCGCCAAAAACTTCTAAAATTGCTTTCGATTCAGCTATATCTCCAAGTGGAGTAGAAGTACCGTGCATATTAATTGCATCAATGTCTTCTGGTTTCATATTAGCATCTCTTAAACAATTTAACATTACATTTCTTGCGCCTAATCCTTCTGGATGAGGAGCAGTAATGTGGTGTGCGTCAGCCGAAAGACCTCCACCACCAACTTCTGCATATATTTTTGCTCCACGAGCTATTGCATGTTCGTATTCTTCTAAAATAAGAGCGCCTGCACCTTCTCCTAAAACAAATCCATCGCGATCCTTATCAAAAGGTCTCGATGCAGTTGCCGGATCATCATTTCTTGTTGAAAGTGCTTGTAGTGCATTAAAACCACCCATACCTGCTATTGCAACAGCTGCTTCCGAACCTCCGGTTACCATTACATCTGAATACCCTAAACGAATATAGTTTAAAGCATCTATTATAGCATTAGATGATGATGCACATGCTGATACAGTTGCAAAGTTTGGTCCTCTAAATCCATATTTAATAGAAATTTGACCAGGTGCAATATCTGCAATCATTTTTGGGATAAAGAAAGGATTAAATCTTGGTGTTCCGTCACCATTGGCAAAATTGATACATTCGTTTTGGAAAGTTTCTAAACCTCCAATACCTGCACCCCAAATTACACCAACCCTATCTTTATCAATGTTTTCTAAATCAAAATTGGCGTCGTTTATGGCTTCATCAGATGCTACCATAGCATATTGAGAAAACTTATCCATTTTACGAGCCTCTTTTCGGTCTATAAAATCTCGAACATCGAAATTTTTAACCTCGCAAGCAAAACGAGTTTTGAACTTGGATGCATCAAAATGTGTAATTGGAGCTGCCCCGCTAACACCGTTAACAAGCCCATTCCAATATTCTTCAATATTATTTCCTATTGGAGTCAATGCTCCAAGTCCAGTAACTACTACTCGTTTTAATTCCATATAAAGATTACTTTTTAGCTTCTTCGATATAGCTAATTGCTTGACCTACAGTTCCAATGTTTTCTGCTTGATCGTCTGGTATTTGAATATCGAATTCTTTTTCAAATTCCATGATTAACTCAACAGTATCAAGTGAGTCTGCTCCTAAATCGTTAGTAAAGCTAGCTTCTGTTGTTACTTCATTTTCGTCAACGCCTAATTTATCTACGATAATGGCCTTTACTCTTGATGCAATGTCTGACATAATTTTTTAATTTTTAAATTTAATTACTCGGCAAAAATATAAAACTTTTATGAATTCAAAATCTTTTAAACCATAAAAGATGCTAAGCACGCATAATAAATATGTTTTTTTATCTTTTTTTAAGTAATTGTTGCTAATTATTTATTTTATTTGTGAACAACAAGTTTTAATTATGAATCGTATAGTAATACTGGCTTCAGGTTCTGGGTCAAATGCCGAGAACATTATAAAGTACTTTAATAATAATAAATCTGTTTCTGTTACTCAAGTGCTTTCTAACAAGAAAGATGCCAAAGTTTTAGAGCGTGCTAAAAGGTTAAAAATCAGCAATTCATATTTCAATAGAGATGACTTTTCAAAGTCGGATAAAATATTAGAATTACTAAAAGAACATGCTGATTATGTAATTTTAGCAGGTTTTTTATGGAAAATTCCAGAATCAATTATTAATGCTTTTCCTAATAAAATAATTAATATTCATCCTGCACTTTTGCCAAAATTTGGAGGAAAAGGGATGTATGGAATGCATGTTCATAACGCAGTTGTAGAAAATGAAGAAAAAGAATCTGGTATAACAATTCATTATGTTAATGAAAATTATGATGAAGGTGCAATTATTTTTCAAGAAAAGTTTAAAGTTCTACCTTCAGATACTGCAGATGATGTAGCAAATAAAGTGCATAAATTGGAATATGAATATTTTCCTAAAGTTATAGAGCAAGTTATTTCAGAAAATGGCTAAGAAAAAATTCTATGTAATATGGAAAGGTGAAAAAACGGGTATTTTCAGTTCGTGGAATACTTGTAAAAAATATATTGCCAATTTTAAGGGTGCTCAATACAAATCTTTTGCATCAAAAAAGGATGCAGAGGAAGCATTTAAAGGTAAATATGAGGACTATAAAGGTAAAGATACCAAGAAAGTTCAGTTGTCTTCAGACGAGCTTAAAAAAATAGGTAATCCTTTATTTCCATCTTTAGCCGTAGATGCTGCGTGTTCTGGAAATCCAGGAAAAATGGAATACAGAGGAGTAGATGCTAAAACAAAAAAACAATTTTTTATTCAAGGTCCTTTTGAAGAAGGCACAAATAATATTGGTGAATTTTTAGCATTGGTGCATGGTTTGGGCTTTTTAAAACAGCGAAATTTAAATATTCCCATATATTCCGACTCTCGAATTGCAATTAGTTGGGTTAAAAAAGGTCAATGTAGAACGAATTTACCTATTACATCTAAAAACAAGGAATTGTTCGATTTTGTAAAACGCGCAGAGAAGTGGTTGAAAGAAAATACCTACACAACAAAAATATTAAAATGGGAAACTAAAGTTTGGGGTGAAATTCCGGCTGATTTTGGAAGAAAATAAATATTAAAAATTAACTTTTGGTTATTCAATGTTTAAGTTCAGTACTTTTTCTACAATTTCCTTTAGTTCTTTCGGTGGGTTACCATGGTCAAATGTTTGTGATTCATAAACCTTTGATTTTAAATTAATATTAAGAGTGGCGTGCAAAGCCCCATCATATAATCTTTTATCTGAAGAGGGTTTAAACGAATTTATATCTTCTAGATTTAACTTATTTATTAAACGTTTAATTTCATTCCAATAAGTAGTAGGTGTTTCTCTTCTAATTTTATTCTCATTTTCATTTTTTTCTATAATTTTTGAGCTGATTTTAACTTGAATGGTTTTTCCACGTGTAGATGCATTGTATGTTATAATTATTTCATCTGAAACTTTTTGGCTAGAACATGAAATTGTTAATATGGTTGCTAAAATTAGAAAGTTTAAAGGTTTCATTTATAATTAGTTTAAATTAAAAATACTAAAAAAAGGAGCTAATAGCTCCTTTTTTTAATCCCTAGTTTATATATTTTTTATTGTACAAAACTTTCTCTTGTTCCTCCTGTGGCAAATATTGCTCTCATTCTATCATTTTGACCTTCACTAAACATATACATACAATTGTCATTAACATAGTCCATATAATTCATAGTCATATCATTAGATCTACAATTAACTGTTGGATAAGAAGGGCAACCATAGTTTGGTCCATCTGAACTTGGAGTATCCGATACAAAATCATCTTGTTTACATCTTCCGTCTCCCCAAATATGACGTAAATTTAACCAGTGACCAACTTCGTGAGTTGCTGTTCTACCGTGCCCATATTGTCCTCCGGCTGTATTTTCTCCAAAGAAATCAGATCCAATAACAACACCGTCTGTAGCTGGACTTCCTCCAGGAAATTGTGCGTACCCTAAAATTCCACCGCCTATTTCACAAACCCAAAAGTTTAATTTGTTGGCAGGATCTGAGGCATCAATTCCTCCTTGTTCAGAATCTTTCATTGCGTCATTAGTTCCCCAAGAACTTTTAGTTGATTCTTTTCTTATAACTTGATCTAATACAAACGTAATATCGGTATCGGCAACTAAACCAGCAAATTCAGCTGGAACTTGAGATGTTAATGGATTATTGTTATTAAAATCTTCATTTAAAATTGCGATTTGAGAATTTATATGAGCTGCAGTTACTGGATGCGCAGGGTCTTCAAGAATGTTTACTACCACAGGAATTGTAATTGTTCCAGTATAAGGAGTAGGAGTTGTTCCTCCACCATTACCATTACCATTACCTGGTTTAGTTGGTTTCCCCTTAAAAGCAATATATGTTCTAGTATGTTTTTCTACATTATATAATTTTTTATACAATCCCGGATTTTCATTTAATTGCCTATTCAATACTTTCATACTGTGGCATTTATCACCATGAGAACCTTGAGAGCTTTTAGCAGCAACATCATCATCAGTGTATACGTAAAAATCACTCATGTCAATTTCCGTTATTTCTTGGTTTGGAGATACTTCATCAGTATTATCTTGACAGGCTACTATTGCTAAGGCTAGAATTGCAAAAAATAAAATTAATTTTTTCATGTTAGTTTAAAAATTTTGTTAAAAAATTGATGTTTATCTTAAATAAGATGGTCGAATATATTAAAAAAATGTTAAAAAGCATCTATTTGATAATTATTATCAAATAGATATTAAAGAAAAAATGAAAAAACTTACTTATGAAAGGGAAAACCGTAATTGATTAAATAAAAGTTAACTCAACATTGTTTTTGCTTTTATCAAAGCGTCATATAAAATATCAATTTCCTCAAAAGTGTTGTAGAAAGCAAATGAAGCTCTAACTGTACCAGGAATGTTATAAAATGCCATAATTGGTTGCGCACAATGGTGACCTGTTCTTACAGCAATTCCTAATTTATCTATAATACTTCCAATATCAAAAGGATGAATATCTCCTATGTTAAATGAAATTACTGCAGTTTTATTTTTAGCGGTACCATAAATTTTTAAGCCTTCAATTTGCAATAATTTTTTAGTGGCATATTTTAATAACTCATTTTCATAAGCTTCAATTTCATCAAAACCAATACTATTCATATAGTCAATGGCAGTTCCAAAAGCAATTCCTCCCGCTATATTAGGTGTTCCTGCTTCAAATTTATGAGGTAAATCGGCGTATGTTGTTTTTTCAAAGGTTACTTGTTTTATCATTTCACCACCACCTTGATATGGAGGTAACTTATTTAACCATTCTTCTTTTCCATACAATATACCTACACCTGTAGGACCGCATAATTTATGAGCAGATGCCACATAAAAATCGACATCTAAAGCCTGAACATCAGGTTTAATATGTGGACAGCTTTGAGCGCCATCAATTAATACTGCTGCTCCAAATTTATGCGCTTTATTAATAATTTCTTGTATTGGGTTTATGGTTCCTAAAGCATTTGAAACATGATTTACAAATACTAGTTTTGTTTTATTTGAAAGAAGTTGGTCATATTTATCCATTAATAACTCTCCTTCAAAATTCATTGGAATTACTTTTAATATAGCTCCAGTGCGTTCGCATAACATTTGCCAAGGAACTATGTTAGAGTGATGTTCCATTGTTGAAACAATAATTTCATCTCCTTCTTTTAAAAGGGAAGTAAATCCTGTTGCTACAATATTAATACTGTGTGTTGTGCCAGCTGTTAGTATAATTTCGTAGCTGTTTTTAGCGTTGAAATGATGTTGTAATTTTATACGTGCTTCTTCATAAGCGTCAGTTGCAAGCTGACTTAAAGTATGAACACCTCTATGAATATTTGAATTTATAGTTGAGTAGTAATTTACAATGCTGTCAATTACAATCTGAGGTTTTTGACTTGTAGCGGCATTATCTAAATAAACGAGTGGTTTTCCATTAACTTTTTCTTTTAAAATTGGAAAATCGGCTCGAATTTTTTCAATATCAATCATATGTGCTTTTTAGAATCATTCTAAATACAAAATTACAAAATTGAGATTATTAAATACTTCTAAATAAGTAAAAGTTAATTTTAAGTGGTTTTTTTATAACTTAAAACGGCTAATCCGTTCATAGCAATGGCATAAATTAGTGTTTTTGTTAATTGTGGTAAAATTTCATTAAAACCTGCGCCTTTTAACATTACCATACGCATTACTTCAACAAAATATTTTATAGGATTTAATTCTGTAATTAATTGCGCCCAATTTGGCATACTTTCAATAGGTGTAAAAAGACCACTCATTAAAATAAAAATTACCATAAAAAACCACGAAATAAACATTGCTTGTTGTTGTGTATCTGTAAAGTTTGAAATAAATAATCCTATTCCTAAAATTACTAAAATATAAATGGAAGTGTATAAATACATTAATAATAAACTACCAACAATAGGTACATTAAAAAGTAATTTAGCAATTAATAAACCGACAGATAAAAGCACTAATCCCAGTAACCAAAATGGAAATAATTTACCAATAATTAATTCGTGTTTTTTAATTGGAGTAACGTTTATTTGTTCTAAAGTGCCTATTTCTTTTTCTCTAACAATGTTCATTCCAGATAGGAAAAGCGTAATCATTGTTACTAATAAAACTAAAATTCCAGGCACCATAAAAGTTTTATAATTTAATGTTTTATTGAACCAAAAAGAAGGTATGCTTGTTATGTTTTGGTATTTTATAGATGTGTTTGAGGGTTGAATTAAATTTGATTGTGCATTTTTATTAAATGATTGCAATATTTGATTAATATACACATTTGTAACGCCAGCTGCAGCGCCATCAATAGCATTTATGGTTACACCTACGTCTGTTTTTTTATCTTTTAGTAAATTGCGTTCAAAGTTTGAAGGAATTTCTAAAATTACATCAACATCACCTTTTAGCATTGCTGAATTTGCTATTTTGTTTGAAGGATATTTGGCAAGTACATTAAAATATGTTGAAGCATCAAATTTTGAGATAAGCTCTCTAGAAAATGAAGAATTATCAGTATCTATATAAGAGAATTTAATGTTTTTAACTTCAAACGTAGCTGCATTTGAAAGAATTACTAGTTGGACTATTGGTAGCACAAATATAATAGGAAGCATTCCTTTATTTCTAAAGATTTGTCTAAATTCCTTTTGAATTATGTATAGAATTGTATTCATTTTTTAATTTTCTTGCTAACTAAATTATTCCAATCTAATTTTATATTTTTTAATACTAACTACAATAAAAAACAGTGTCATTGCAACTAAAATGAGTGTTTCTTTCCAAATAAAAGTGAGTCCAATTCCTTTTAACATTATTCCTTTTATAATTATAATAAACCATTTTGCAGGAATAATATTACTTAAAATTTGAAGCGGTACAGGCATACTTGTAATTGGAAAAATAAACCCCGAAAGTAAAATTACAGGCAGCATTAAAGCCATTAAAGAAATCATCATTGCGGTTTGTTGTGTTGCTGAAACTGTTGAAATTAAAATTCCTAAAGACAAGGATGTAATTATAAATAAAATACTTTCGGCACCTAGCAAAAACAAACTTCCTTCTACTGGCATTTTAAAAACAAACATGCTTAGTACAATAATTACAATTGCATTTATAATGGATAAGAAAATATATGGAACCACTTTACCAATAATAACCTGAAATGGTTTTAATGGCGAAACCAATAGAATTTCCATAGTGCCTAATTCTTTTTCTCGCGTTATTGAAATGGAAGTCATCATGGCCGAAACTAACATTAAAATAATAGTCATAACCCCTGGAACAAACATAAAAACACTTTTTAATTCCTGATTGTAAACCATACGTGTTTTTGGTACAATTTGGTAAGCTAATTTTATATTTTTGTTATTGGTTTTTGAATAGTTTTGTAAAATTGCGCTCACATAATTACTTATTGTATTTGCTGTATTTGGATCTGTGGCATCTGTTATTATTTGAACTGTAGCGTTATTTTCTGTAATTAATTTTTTACTAAAATCAGTTTCAAAATTTAAAACAGCTTTTACTTTACCTTTTTTAAATATAGCTTCTATTTCATTTTCATTTTGAATAAAATCTTCTACACTAAAATACTTTGAAGAAGCTATTTTATTTATAATTTCTTCTGTTTTTGTATCTTTTGAATTATTTAAAATAGCAATATCTACATTATTAATTTCATTTGTAATTGCAAAACCAAAAAGCATTATTTGTACTATTGGCATTCCAAATAAAATGAATAATGAGCGTTTATCTCTAAAGATATGGTAAAACTCTTTTTCTATAAATCCTATAAATCGTTTCATATATATTGTTGTTAAAAAGAGGAGCGATTGCCACAATTTTGTGACTAAAATTTTGTAATCACAGTTAATTTTTCATTATTAATTGTGATTAAGTTTTGCTCTTCTGATTTCTAACTTTTTTCCATTTATTGTCTAACTATTTTTTAACCTCTAGCTAATTTTAAAAACACATCATTCATACTTTTAGCTTTGTATTTTTCTTTAAGATTTTTTGGAGTATCTAATGCTTCAATTTTACCATTAACCATAATTGAAACTCTGTCGCAATATTCTGCCTCATCCATATAATGCGTTGTTACAAAAATTGTAGTTCCTTGGTTGGCTGTTTTATAAATCATTTCCCAAAATTGGCGTCGTGTAATTGGATCTACGCCACCAGTGGGTTCGTCTAAAAAAACAATTTTAGGGTTGTGTAGCAAAGCAACTGAAAAAGCTATTTTTTGTTTCCAACCTAATGGCAGTGAACTTACCAGATTATTTACAATTTCCTGTAAACCTAATTCTTCAACTAACAGCTGTCTTTTTTCATTAATCTGTTTGCGAGTTAAGCCGTAAATTCCTCCAAAAAAAGTAATATTTTCTTTAACAGTTAAATCATCATATAAGGCAAATTTTTGACTCATATATCCTATGTTTTTTTTAATACTGTTAGGGTTTTTATATACATTAAAACTTGCAACTTCTGCCTCTCCTGAAGTTGGATTAGAAATACCAATCAACATTTTCATTGCGGTTGTTTTTCCTGCACCATTGGCACCTAAAAAACCAAAAATTTCCCCTTTTTTAACTTCAAAAGAAATTGCATTTACTGCGGTAAAATCACCAAATTGTTTGGTTAAATTTTCAACTTTTATTACAGTTTCTTCTTTCATTTATTTTATTATTAAATCCGTTATTCCGAACTTGATTCGGAATTTTATTGTGTTGATTTTCAATTATTATAAGAACCTGAAACAAGTTCAGGTTGACGAAAATTAACCATTATATTAGTTTAACTTACTTAGCCAATTCCATAAAAGTATCTTCAATGGTGGGTTGCGTTTCGCTTATTTCAATGTTTTGTAATTCATTTTGTTTTAAAAACTCAATTAAATCATTAGGTTTAAAAAGGTCTCTTTTATCGGTATAATGTACAAATTCACCAAAAGGATAAACGCTGTACATAAATTCGTAATTTTTTAAGCATTTTATAAGTTTGTACATATTATTAGCGCTTACATTATAAATTGCTTTAGGGTAATGTTTTACAATTTCTTTAGGAGTGTCAATTTCTAAAATTTCACCATCCTGAATCAATGCAATTCTATCGCATAATGCGGCTTCATCCATATACGGAGTAGATACTAGTATAGTAATTCCCTTTTTTTGAAGCCGTTTTAACATTTCCCAAAATTCCTTTCTAGAAACAGGATCAACTCCAGTGGTTGGCTCATCTAAAAACAACACTTTTGGTTTGTGAATTAAAGCACAACACAAAGCTAATTTTTGTTTCATTCCGCCAGATAATTTTCCAGCTCTTCTATTTTTAAAAGGTTCAATTTGAACGTAAATATCTTTAATTAAATCGTAGTTTTCTTCAATTGTTGTCCCAAAAATAGTAGCAAAAAAGTTTAAGTTTTCTTCAACCGTTAAATCTTGATACAGTGAAAATTTACCAGGCATATAACCTACATTATTTCTAATTTGTTTATAATCTTTAAAAACATCAAAACCGGCAACAGAAGCTGTTCCTTTATTAGCGATTAAAAGGGTTGTTAAAATTCTAAATAATGTTGTTTTTCCTGCGCCATCTGGTCCAATTAAACCAAATAATTCACCTTTTTCAACATTAAAAGTAATGTTTTGTAAAGCGCTAACTTTATTATAAGATTTGCTAATATTTTTAAGAGAAATACTCATTAGTAATTATTCAAAATAGTTTTTATATTCTTTTAAATGAATGTTTAATTTGTTGAAATTTTCTTTGCTAGTTTCAATATTTGAAGCTGTTAAACCTTTAAATAAATTATTCATAGGAATTAAAAATACATGTAGATTTTCATGTGCTTCCCCTGTCATAGTACATTTTTGAATAATAGAATTAAACTCGCCTTCTAAATTTAGTTTTAAAGTTTTGTATGCATCAGCATTTTCTTTTTCGGAAAAATTAGACATTATTTGAAGCATAGCGTTAATTCCATTAGTAGTTTCAGGATTCGCTTTCCAAAGTTTACCGTTGTTTAATTGTAGTTTTTCGGCTTTGTTATGGTGTTGTTTTTCAGTTTGTTGAATTTGCTCTGAATCTGACTTTTTTTCAGCAGTATTTTTGCAAGAAATTGCTAAAAATAATAGTGTAATTACTAATAAAAGTTGTTTAAAATTTTTCATTTGGATTGAGTTTTTAAATTTAAAGTTAGAAGAGCAATTATACTCCAGATACTTATTCTAAAAACCATAGCTTTTATACTTTCTGAAGCAACATTTTCATTAAAAAAGGATAGATAAAAAAGCAGCGTAATGTGTGATGCTAAAATAAAAATAATGGCTTTTTTAGTAAATTTATTTGTTGTCCAAATAAGATAAGCTACAATTATTGAAATAAACCCATATATTACATTGTAAGTTACTAACCAATTGAGTACTGTATAGTTTTTTGTATCAATTCCCAACAAAACTTTTGAACCTGCAACTATAGACATTATTCCTATTATAAATGCAAGTATTGAAGCTATTTTAAACACATTTTTCATAATTATTAATTTTCTGAAATCCACATTTCAGCAGGCATTCCAATTTTTAAACTACCATCATTTTTTACATTAATTTTTACGGCATAAACCAAGTTTACGCGTTCTTCTTTTGTTTGTATTATTTTAGGTGTAAATTCTGCTTCGGAAGCTATCCAAGAAATTATTCCTGAATAATTTTTCATAGTTTCGCCCTCGTCAATTTTTACAGTTACTTCTTGTCCTATTTTAATGGTTGCCAATTGAGGTTCGCTTACATAAACACGCAATTCCATAGTAGTTAAATCTGCTATTTTATAAAGTGGTTTTCCAAAAGAAACTACTTCATTAGGTTCTGCATATTTTACTAAAACTGTTCCTGGAACTGGATTTATAATATTGCTTTTGTATAGTTGATCTTCCAATTGTTTTAATTGAATATCTAAACTTTTTATTTCATTTACAACAGGTGCATTTTGTATTTCAATACTTCTAATTTGCTGGTTTAATACATCAATTTTACCATTAATAGCATCTAATTGTTGTTGTGTTCCTGCATTTTCTTTAAGTAAGTTTTCAATTCTATTTTTTGAAATATTAGCAGTTTTTAATTCAGCTTTTAAAACGCTTATTTGCGATAAAACTCCTTTAGATTTAGAAAAAATTATTTCTTTTGAAGTTTGTAATTGATGTTTTTTTAAAGCTAGTTGAATAGTATCTATATATCCAACAAATTCACCTGTTTTTAAATGCTTTCCTTCTTCAACTTCAAATTGTAAAAGCTTGCCATTATTTTCTGCTGAAATTGTAATTTCTGTAGCTTCAAAATTTCCATAACCATCGGCTTTTTCGTTGTTTTTACAAGAAATTAAAGCACTTGTGAGTATGATTATTGCAATAAATTGATTCGTAATTTTCATTGTTAAATTCCTTTTATAATGTTGTAATTTGCTTTTGCTAAAAGCATTTCAATTTTATGAGTACTTAAGCTATTTTCAGCTTCAAATAAATTAGTGATTTCGGTAATATATGCAGAGGAAGTAATAACCCCGTTTTTTAGCTGAGATTCAGCAGATTTTAGTATTTTTTTTCTTAACTCAATAATTTCTTTGTCCGAATTAATTAAGCTTGAAAATTTATTAATGTCAGTTTGTTTTTGTTGAAGTTCAATTGTAGTATTTAACTGGAAAACTTCTTGTTCATTGGTTACAATATCTTTATTAATTAGTAAAGATTCTCGTTGCTTTTTATTGGAATTCCAATCAAAAATATTCCAGTTTAATTTT
Source organism: uncultured Lutibacter sp. (assembly GCF_947495725.1). GTDB lineage: Bacteria > Bacteroidota > Bacteroidia > Flavobacteriales > Flavobacteriaceae > Lutibacter. Next base: position 33,904 of record NZ_CANLZZ010000002.1, read on the forward strand.
ATCCCAACTTGATAAAATGTTTGAAACGAATTGTCTAACATATTTAAACCTGGATTTCCATAGCCACCTGTTGCAAAACCCATTAAATTTGGTACATTTTGTTTTGAAATAAGATTTTCTGAGGTTTTAATTGATTCTTTTTTAAGTTCAAATAATTCAAGTTCAGGTCTTGTTATGTTGCTATTAAAGTCGGTTAAAACTATCGGTGTTTCAAATTCAGAAGTTGTTGAAATTGGAGCCCCAATAAGTTGAGATAAAGATTTAATTAAACTATTTTTTGTTAGATTTATTTCTTCAAATTGTTGTTTAATTTTTAATAATTCGGCTTCTAAAACACTGTCTGAAGTTGGTAATAAAACACCGAATTTTATACCTGCATGTACTTCTTTTAATTTTGCTTTAAGCAATGTTTCTTTAGAAGTTAATAAATCTAATTTTTCATTAAATAGTAAAATTGAAAAATAGTATGAATTTACCTGCTTTTTAAGTTGGTATAAGTTTACTTCAACTTGTTTTTGTTGTGCTTTTAAATTGGCTTCACTTACTTTAGTAGTTGCATCAATTAATCCTCCGTTGTAAATTAGTTGATTTATTGAAAGTGTTGCTTTGTATTGGTCTTTATTTGGCGGTTCTACTGTTAAATTAGGAATGGAAATAGGCATTTGCGTAACATCTGATTGATATGTTGTTTGTGCAGCTAATTCAATTTTAGGTAATTTTTTTGTTGCAATGGAAGCTAAATCTAGTTCATTCTGGTTTGCAAGTAAAGCGTTTTGTTTTGCTAAAGGGTAATTTTTATTCAGTAAAGAATAACAGGTTTCTAAGCTTAATTTTTCTTGTGAAAAAAGTGTTATAGAAAGAAATAGGAGCAGTAAAGTTTGTATTTTTTTCATTTTTATTCTTTTTTAAATACCTAACTTTTGTAGGTTAAACATAGTGTTGTGTAGTTCTTGTGTAAACAGGAATTTATACTAAACTTTTAAAGCGTTAATTATAAAGTTTGAAACTTCAGTGGCTCGTTCTTCTAATAATTTATTATAATCTTCATCACTAATTTTTAAAAATCCTTTTAAAAGTGGTGATGCTATAAAAGGAAAAATATTTAGAGCCATAATATTAATAAAAAGTTGTTCTGGTTTAATAGATGTTATTTTCCCTTTTTCAATATTTTCATTTATTTGATTTTTAAATTTTTCAATATTTGGAAAATGTTTTTCAGTAATTAATTTTTGAACAAATTCTGGATTTCTATTCAGTTCGTTTATTATAAAACTTGGTAAATACGGATGTTTAATTATAAATGAAATGTAGTTTTTTGTAAAATTTTTAATTTTATCCATTAACGAATCATCGTTATTTAATGCTTTGTTTAATTGTGGAGCAAGTAATGAAAAAACACTTTTAAAAACAGCTTCAAAAAGTAGTTGTTTGCTTCTGTAATAATAATGTAGTAGCGCTTTGTTTATGCCAGCTTCATCAGCAATTTCTTGCATACGTGCACCGTCCATTCCTTTGCGTTGAAAAATAGTTTTGGCAGCATTTAAAATATTAGATTCTGTTGAATCGTCTTTAGTTTTTTTCATTTTATTTAACTATATGGTTTAACCAAATGGTTAACAAATGTAAAATCTTTTTTTGAACTGACAAAATAAATAGTAATTTTAGCCTAATATTTAATATAATTGAAATGAAAAAAATAGTAAAATTTGGGGTAATTCCTTTGCTGATAATTATTGTTGGAATTGTAATTTATAATTATCCCAGATTAAATATTATTACTGGTTTTTCAGCTAAAAGTGTCTGTTCTTGCACGTTTGAAGCAAATAGAAGTTTGGAATCTATTGAAAAAGGAGATAATGGTTTTAGCCCAATAAATACTGCAAAGAATGAAATTGATTACGAACACAAATCGGTAACATCATCAATTTTTGGATTGAAAAAAAGAACAGCTATCTACAAAGAAGGAATAGGGTGTGTTTTGGTTCCCGAAAATTTTAATGATGAAATTTTATTTAAGCCAAAACGTAAATTTAGTAATAATAAGCTTCCTTACCCCTATGGAAATCTTCCTCAAAAAGATACAATTTTCGGCAATATAAATTATAGATCCTTACAACAGGCTGTTGAAAATGCATTTGATAAAGCCGGTGATTCCATTAAGAAAACTAGAGCTGTTTTAGTGCTATATAAAGGGGTTATTGTTGGTGAAAAATATGCTGAAGATTTTTCAAAAGACTCAAAATTATTGGGTTGGTCTATGACTAAAAGCATTACAAGTGCTGTTTTGGGTGTTTTGGAAAAACAAGGTAAAATAAATATAAATCAAACCAATCTATTCCCTGAATGGGAACAGGATGAGCGTTCAAAAATTACTTTAAATAACTTATTGCAAATGAATAGTGGATTGGAATGGGTAGAAGATTACAATACCATTTCAGATGTTACTAAAATGTTGTTTTTAGAAAAAGATATGGGTAAGGTTCAATTGGAAAAATCTTTAATAAGTAAACCAAATAATAGTTGGAATTATTCTTCAGGGACTACCAATTTAATTTCGAAATTTATTAGAAATCAATTTAATTCACATCAGGATTATCTAGATTTTTGGTATAATGAATTAATTGATAAAATTGGAATGAATTCTATGCTAATTGAAACAGATGTATCTGGGAATTATATAGGTTCTAGTTATGGTTGGGCAACTGCACGCGATTGGGCTAAATTTGGATTGTTGTATTTAAACAATGGAAATTGGAATGGAGAAGAAATTTTATCTGAAAATTGGATAAATTATACTAAATCCCCTACAAATACTTCAAATGGAGAATATGGAGCGCAATTTTGGTTAAATGCAGGTGGTATTTATCCAAATGCGCCTAAAGATTTGTATTCGTGTAATGGCTACCAAGGGCAATATGTTTTTATTATTCCATCAAAAGAACTGGTTATTGTTCGTTTTGGTTTGGCAGAGAATCCGATTTTTAACACAGATAAATTTTTGAAAGAAGTATGCAACTCCGTTGCAACAAATTAAATATTTATTGTTTACAAAATATTTTATTCTTCTATATTAATTGTAAATTGCAATATCATGGGGAAAATAAAAGTATACTTACCTGCTTTTTCGCTTCTTGTTTTTATAGTTTCAAGTGTTGCACAAAATCATCAATTAGTGACGGTTACAGAAGTTATTTCTGGAAACGATACTAACAATGTTTTATTTAAAGCGCAATCAACCCAAATTCCCTCGTTGTCTTACATTAGAGCTCAAAAAGTTAAAGGTCCTCAAAATGGAATATTTACAATTCATGAAGATAATATAAGATATGTTTCGCTATCAAAAATAAAAGGTATTCCAAATAATTTAAGTAAAATTCGTTTTACCTTTTTGCAAACTGATGCTGTATCAGTAATTCCACCATCAAATTTTAGATTTATTATTAATGATATTGACGGGCCAAATAATGAGGCGCTGTCTACATATTGTAATGAATGTTTAGAGGCTATTGGTACTTCAGTTGAAACTAATTTAATTTTAAATATAAACCCTCCAACAATTGATGCGGTAGGTTCTTTAGAAGAGAACGAAGGTCCCACTAGCAGAGTTATGTTTGATTTTATAAATGTAACTTATGTCGAATTTGAAAATTATGCAAATGAAGGATATTTAAAAGATTTTGATTTAAATGATGATTACCCAATTGCTCAGCCAATTTACACAAAGTGTAAAAAAGTAGAGCAAATTGATTTTAAAGAAGATACTATCATATCTTGGTCTAAAGAAGTTTTAAATAAATCTAGAGGGGTTTTAAAAGTTAACACCAACCCAATTTATTTTAATAGAGATAAATTTGATATTAGAAACGATGCAGTTTTAGAGTTGACTAAAATACAATCTTTATTAAAAATGTATCCAAAACTTAAGATAGAAATAGGATCACATACAGATTCTAGGGAAAATGACGATTATAATTTAGAATTGTCTGAAAAAAGAACAAATTCGGTGCTGTCTTGGTTGTTTAATAAAGGTGTATCTCCAAATCAATTATCGGGAAAAGGTTATGGTGAAACAAAATTGGTAAACAATTGTTCAAACGGTGTAAATTGTTCGGAAGAAGCGCATCAATTAAATAGAAGAACGGAATTTGTTGTTTTAAACCCTGAAGTTATAAAATAAAAAAGCCACATTTTAAATGCGGCTTTTTTATTTTAAAGAATAATTAATTATAAATCAAATCCTAATTCTACACCTAAGTTTTGGGCAATAAGTTTAGTTATTTTAGATTTTAATTTTGGAATTTTAATTTTTTCTACAACATCATTTCCAAATGCAAATAACAATAACGCTTTGGCTTCTTTTTTAGGAATTCCTCTAGTTTGCATGTAAAATAAAGCACTTTCATCTAATTGCCCAATGGTACAACCGTGCGAACATTTTACATCATCAGCAAATATTTCTAATTGTGGTTTAGCATTAATTGTAGCTCCATCACTTATTAAAATATTATTATTTTGTTGAAAAGCATTGGTTTTTTGAGCTTCTTGTTGTACCATAACCTTTCCATTAAAAACACCAGTTGATTTATCATCGTAAATACCTTTGTAAAGCTCATGACTTTCGCAATTAGGATATTTATGATTTACTAACGTGTGGTTGTCTACGTGCTGCTTCTCGTTTAAAATAGAGATTCCATTTAGGTTAGAAGTAATATGTTCTCCTTCATGGTAAAATTCTAAATTATTTCGGATAATTTTTCCCCCAAAAGAATATGTATGCACTGAAGCTACACTTTGTTGCTTTTGAGAAACAAAAGTGCTGTCAATTAAAGATGAATTTTTAGTGTCATCTTGTATCTTATAAAAATCTACAATAGCTCTTTTATGAACGAAAATTTCTGTAACAGAATTAGTTAAAGTAGTATTTTTAGAAAGATTTTGATGACGCTCAATAATTTGTACATGTGAATTTTCACCTACAATTACTAAATTTCTAGGCTGAAGCATAACATTACTTTCATTACCTGTTGAAAAATTCAATATTTGAATTGGTTTTTGAACAATAGTATTTTTTGGGATATTAATAAAAGCACCTTCTTTAGTAAAAGCAGTATTTAAATCGGCTAAACTATTATTATCTTTTGCTATTGTATTAAAATAATTGTCAACAATCATTTTATATTTTGGACGAGATAAGGCCGAAGATAAAACACAAACATCACAATCATCATGTGTGGTATCTGAAAGAAACGAATTAAATACACCATCAATAAAAATTAATGTGTACGATTCAATATCATTCATTAAATACTCCTTAATATCCTTAAATCCAATAGATTTATCTGTTGAAGGAAATAAACCTAAATCTTTTTTTAGAATAGATCTTAAACTTGTATACTTCCACTCCTCATCTTTTTTTGTAGGAAATCCTTCCTTTTCAAAATTTTGCATTGCCTTTGAGCGTATTGAGTGTACATTTGAATCTAAGTCCAAACCACCTTTGTTTTCAAAAGCTAAAAATGAAGAAACTAATTTTTCTTTTAATTCCATAGTTTATTATTTCAACCAGTCGTAACCTTTTTCTTCTAATTCTAAAGCTAATTCTTTTCCTCCAGATTTTACAATTTTTCCATTATATAGAACATGTACATAATCGGGTACTATGTAATCTAACAAACGTTGGTAGTGTGTAATAACTAAAACAGCATTGTCTTTGTTTTTTAGTTTGTTTACTCCATTAGCCACAATTTTTAAAGCGTCAATATCTAATCCTGAATCTGTTTCATCTAAAATAGCTAATTTAGGTTCAAGCATTGCCATTTGAAAAATTTCATTACGTTTCTTTTCACCACCCGAAAAACCTTCGTTTAAAGAACGTGATAAAAACTTGCGATCAATTTCTAATAAATCTGCTTTTTCACGAATAAGTTTCAGCATTTCTTTTGCTGGAAGTTCTTCTAAGCCTTTAGCTTTTCTAGTTTCGTTAATGGCAGTTTTAATGAAATTTGTTACGGTAACACCTGGAATTTCAACAGGGTATTGAAAAGATAGAAAAACGCCTTTGTGTGCTCTTTCTTCTGGTGCTAAATCTTCTAAATCTTCATTATTTAAAAATACAGCTCCTTCCGTAACTTCATATTCTTCTTTTCCTGCAATTACTGCAGATAAAGTACTTTTTCCCGAACCGTTTGGTCCCATAATAGCATGAACTTCACCAGGTTTAATTTCAAGATTAATTCCTTTTAAAATCTCTTTATCGTTGATACTTGCGTGTAAATTTTTTACTTCTAACATTTTTATATTTTTTATCCTACGGACCCTTCTAAACTTATTTCTAATAATTTTTGTGCTTCAACAGCAAATTCCATTGGTAATTTATTTAGTACTTCTTTACTAAATCCATTTACAATAAGTGCAATTGCTTTTTCAGTATCAATACCTCTTTGATTACAATAAAATAACTGATCTTCACCAATTTTACTTGTAGTAGCTTCATGCTCAATTTGAGCAGTTTTATTTTTTGCTTCAATATATGGAAATGTATGTGCGCCACATTGATTACCCATTAGTAAAGAGTCACATTGAGAAAAATTACGTGCATTTTCTGCTCGTGCTCCTATATGAACTAAACCTCTATATGAGTTTTGCGATTTTCCTGCAGAAACACCTTTTGAAATAATGGTACTTTTGGTGTTTTTGCCTAAGTGTATCATTTTTGTTCCGGTATCTGCTTGTTGAAAGTGATTAGTTACTGCTATTGAATAAAATTCACCTACCGAGTTATCGCCTTTTAAAATACAACTTGGATATTTCCAAGTAACGGCACTTCCGGTTTCAACTTGTGTCCAAGAAATTTTTGCGTTTTTTTCGCATAAACCTCTTTTAGTTACAAAATTGTACACACCACCTTTTCCTTCAGCATCTCCAGGGAACCAGTTTTGTACAGTAGAATATTTAATTTCTGCATCATCTAATGCAATTAGTTCTACAACCGCTGCGTGTAATTGATTTTCATCACGAGCTGGAGCTGTACAACCTTCTAAGTAACTTACATAACTTCCTTTATCAGCAATTACAAGTGTACGTTCAAACTGTCCTGTTCCACCTTCATTTATTCTAAAATAAGTTGAAAGTTCCATTGGGCAAGTTACACCTTTTGGTATGTAACAGAAAGATCCATCTGAAAATACAGCTGAATTTAATGCAGCGTAAAAATTATCTGTTGTTGGAACAATAGTACCTAGATATTTTTTAACAAGTTCAGGATGTTCTTGAATTGCTTCAGAAATTGGCATAAAAATAATACCTTTTTCGTTTAATGTCTTTTTAAATGTTGTTGCAACTGAAACCGAATCTACAACAATATCTACCGCAACATTCGATAAACGTTTTTGTTCATCAATAGAAATTCCAAGTTTTTCAAAAGTTTTTAATAATTCAGGATCCACCTGGTCTAAACTATCTAATTTTGGTTTTTGAACTGGCGCTGAGTAATAGCTTATGTCTTGAAAATTTGGTTTTTCGTAATTAACATTTGCCCAATCTGGCTCTGTCATTTCTTTCCAAACTTTAAAAGCATTTAATCGCCATTCTGTCATCCATTCAGGTTCATTTTTCTTTTTTGAAATTGCTATTACAACTTCTTCATTTAAACCTACAGGAAACTTATCAGCCTCGATATCGGTGTAAAAACCGTATTCGTACTCTTTAGTTTCGAGTTCTTTTTTTAAATCGTCTTCAGTAAATTTATTCATTACAAATTTTTAAAGTGAAAAACTTTCGCCACATCCACAAGTGCGTTGAGCGTTAGGATTGTTAAATACAAATCCGGTTCCGTTTAATCCACCAGAATACTCTAATGTTGTGCCCACCAAATATAAAAAGCTTTTTTTGTCGACAATAATTTTTATGCCATTATCTTCAAAAACTTTATCATCATTTTGGTTTTCTTTGTCAAATTTTAAATCGTATGAAAGTCCAGAGCATCCGCCACTTTTTACCCCAACTCGCACAAAATCAACTTCTGGGTTAAACCCATCATCTTTCATAAGCTCAACTACTTTCTTTTTTGCTAGTTCCGAAACTTTTATCATAATTCCTTATATAGATTAATTCTAAATTAGTGCAAATATAGGACAAAAAACGAGTTTTTACACTAATTTAAGATGAATAATATTGATAGTGTCATTGATGTTACCTATTCAAAATTTATAATTTATCTTTGCAAAATGATAGAAGATAAGAACCAATCTCGTACAAGTATATCAGAATTAGGAGAATTCGGATTGATAAAACACTTAACTCAAAACTTTAAAATTCAGCAAAAATCTACATTAATTGGTGTTGGTGATGATGCTGCAGTTATTGATTTTAATGATAAAAAAGCATTGGTAACAACCGATTTATTAATTGAAGGTGTACATTTTGATTTAAGTTATATGCCTTTAAAACACTTGGGTTACAAGGCTGTTATGGTTAACTTATCGGATGTTTATGCTATGAATGGAACTGCGTCTCAGATTACGGTTTCTATTGCCGTATCAAATCGTTTTCCGCTGGAAGCAGTTGAAGAATTGTACGAGGGAATATATTTGGCTTGTAACGGTTATAATATTGATTTGGTTGGTGGAGACACAACTTCATCAGTAACCGGATTGGTAATTAGTATTACAGCTATTGGAGAAATAAATAATGATGATGTTGTAAAAAGAAATACGGCAAAACCTAATGATTTACTTGTTGTTTCGGGTGATTTAGGTGCGGCTTATTTAGGATTGCAAGTTTTGGAGCGCGAAAAGAAAGTTTTTGAAGTGAACCCAAACTCACAACCAGATTTAACTAATTATTCGTATTTAATTGAAAGACAATTAAAACCAGAAGCAAGAAAAGATATTGTTAAATTGTTGAAAGATTTGGATGTTAAACCAACATCAATGATTGATATTTCGGACGGTCTTTCTTCTGAAATTTTACACATTTGCTCGCAATCTAAAGTTGGATGCGATTTGTATGAAGAAAAAATTCCTTTAGATCCTCAGGTTATTTCAACTTGTGAAGAGTTTGAATTAAATAGCACAACTATTGCATTAAGTGGAGGTGAAGATTATGAATTGTTGTTTACAATTTCTCAAGAAGATTTTCCAAAAATTAAAGCAAATCCACATTTAACCGTTATTGGCCATATAACAGATGAATCTTTTGGTGCAAATTTAGTTACAAGAGCTGGGCAAAAAATTGAACTTACCGCTCAAGGTTGGAATCCTTTGAAAAACGAATCTTAATTTAAATGTTTCTTTCTATAATAATCATATAACAAAGTAATATTTGACGAAACTGACATGCCATTTGGGTTTAAACCAAGCTCGCCTTCGGGTATAGTATGGTTTAATTCTTTATAATAATTATCCCAAAATTCTAATGTTTTATTAGTTTTAGGATCTTTAAAAGTCATTGGATTTAATTGAAAAGGATTTGTTTCTGAGTTAATTTTATGAAACATTACATAAAGTAATTCGGAGCAATAATAATTATCATCACCAATAATATAAATTTTGTCGTAAGGCAAACCAACTAACGTTTTTCCATATTCAATAGCAGGTTTAATAAGATGTTTATATTGCGTATTTAATTCTGCCGCAACAACTTTGGATTTGCCATTTATTTGGTTTCTATTTAAAAATGTTTCAATAGAAGTTAATTGAACGCCTGTAGTAATAGCTTCTAAAACTTTTAATTCATTGGAATCTTTAACCACAATTCCAACATGAGTAAAATTGTAATTTAGGTTTGTTTTTGTTACTTTTTTTATAGCATCATCAATATTTTCTTTATCTAGATCTTGAAAAAGTATGTCGCCTTCTTTTAATTTAAATTTATTTATGTTACAAGATATAAACAATAAACACAAGAGAAGAAGGGATAAAATTTTCAAAAACATTGTTTTCCAAATTTTAAAAGCGTTTGAATAAGATCGTTTTTATTCTCAATATAACTCATATGCCCGTCTGGAAATTCAACAATCTGCACAGGTGTATTTTTGGTTTGATTTATTAATGTAGTATATTCTAATGCTGGATCTTGTTTACCAATTATCAATAAAATTGGGAATTGTGCATTTTTTAATATTGAAGTTTGATCTTTTCTAATTTTCATTCCTTCCAAAGCAGCAACAATACCTTGTGGTGAAATTTGTAAAGCTTGGTTGGTTATGTCCTTAATTTGTTCAGTAAAAATTGTTCTGTTTTTTTCCGAAAAAAGCATTGGAATTGCAATTCGAATAAATGTTTTATGATTTTGTTTTACAGCAATTACACCGCGATCTCTGTTTTTCTTTTTCTCTTCCGAATCTGGTAATGCAGTTGAGTTCATTAAACATAAACCTTTTATGTTTGAAGGAAAAAGTTTTGAAAAACTTAAAGCAATATAGCCACCCATACTGTGTCCAACAAGAATATATTTGCGCAATCTTAAGCTATCTAAAACTGCTTTTACCATTTTTGCTTGGTCTTCCATTGTATGAATGTATCCAAGGCTTTCAGTTTTTCCATGACCCAATAAATCAATGCAAATAACCCTATAATTTTTTGAAAGAATGCTCACTGTGGAGTTCCACATTGTTTTGTTTTCGAGAAAACCATGTAATAATACAATGGAACTTCCTTTTCCAGTTTCAGAAAAATAAACTTTTATGTTTTTATGAAATATAGGCATATCTCAATTTTAAAAAATAGAAAATATTTTGTTTAGTTTTTTAAACCTTTTATTGCTGAAAAAGCCTTGTCAACAACATCTTCTTCTACTAATATTGTAAATTCATTGGTTGTAGAAACTACTTCGTATAATGAAATTCCTTCCCAAGCTAAACGCTTAAAAAATTGATAATATAAACCGGCAATTTTAGTGTTGTCTTTTGGTAAGCCAATTGTTATAGCCGATAAATGATCTTGTACGGCTGTACAAACTTCATTTTTATAAAATTCTTCAATTTTTTCTTTTAAAGCTGTAGTTATTAAAACATTACTCTCATGAACACCGCGTGTAAAAGTGTAAAAAATATGAGAATCATCTTTAATAATTTCTAAAGTTTTTAAATGAGCTTGAATTAAAGTTGGTGAATTTTTAAACGTGTAATCAGATAAATCCGATCGAACTGTAATATCTCCTAAATTTTGAAGAGCTTTATTCAATTTAATTTTATTAGCCATTTCTTTTGGCGGGCTATATCGTCTCAAAGCCATCATTATGGCTCCAGATTTTACAGGTTTACGTAACATTTTAGATATAGGATCTCTAAGTTCTTCAGCTAAAGCACTATAATTTAAAATATTTCGTGTTAAAGCATCTTCTAAAAAAGGTTGGGAAACTAAAATTTCTTCTACACAAGTGGCTATTGTTCTCATCTATGTTAAATAGTTAACAGTTTGTGCAAAATTAGTTTATAATTTTTAAATATGCACGCAAAGTTTAAAATCATTTTAAATTTGTAGTTCTAAAATTAAGAAAATGAAAGTTTTAAAATTCGGTGGAACATCGGTTGGTTCAATAGAAAATATTAAGCGTGTTAAAGAGATTATTACTGATGGAGACAAAAAAATAGTTGTTTTATCGGCAATGTCAGGTACAACAAATGCATTGGTCGAAGTTTCTGAAAATATAAAAGAAGCTTTAGTTGATGAGGCTTTAAAAAACATAGACACTTTATATGCCAAATATCAGGTTGTAATTGATGAATTATTTGAAGCTTCTGAATTAAAGCAAGAAGTAAGTAATTATATTGATCAGGTTTTTGATTATTTAAAATCTTTAACTTCTGAAAAACACAATGAATTTTTATATAATAAAATTGTTTCTCAGGGAGAATTAATGTCTACATATATGTTTACAAAATACCTAAATCAAGAAGGAGTTAATGCACGTTTGCTTCCAGCTTTAGGATTTATGCGTATTGACAAATCTAACGATCCAGACGATTTTTATATCAAACAAAATTTACAACGTATTATAGATGAAGCTTTACCAGCAGATATTTACATTACTCAAGGTTTTATTTGTTTAGATGCTTACGGAAATGTTGCCAATTTACAACGTGGAGGTAGTGATTATACGGCTACAATTATAGGTGCAGTTGTTGAAGCTGATGAAGTTGAAATTTGGACGGATATTGACGGAATGCATAATAATGACCCGAGATTTGTTGAAAATACTCACGCAATTTCAAATTTAAGTTTTGATGAAGCTGCTGAGTTAGCTTATTTTGGAGCTAAAATTTTGCATCCACAAACGGTAATGCCTGCGCGCGAAGCAAACATTCCTGTTCGTTTAAAAAACACTATGGATCCAGAATCGTATGGAACATTAATTTCTCAAGAAACAGAAGGAGATGGAATTAAAGCGATAGCGGCAAAAGATGGTATTACTGCAATTAAAATTAAATCTGCAAGAATGCTTCAAGCTCATGGATTTTTGAAAAAAGTATTTGAAATTTTCGAAAAATATGAAACTTCAATAGACATGATTACTACCTCAGAGATTGCAGTATCATTAACTATTGATGATGCTTCAAATTTAGATTCAATTACTGAAGAATTGGAGAAATTCTCAACTGTTGAGGTTGATAGTAAACAAACGATTATTTGTTTAGCAGGTCATTCAATAGTTAAACATGCAGATACGCATAGATTATTTGAAGTATTGAAAGATATTTCGGTAAGGATGATATCTTATGGAGGAAGTAATAATAATATATCATTATTGGTAAATACCGACGACAAAATTACTGCCTTAAAAAAGTTAAACACATATGTGTTTGATACGGCAGTTTCAAAATAAGTTTTACGAATAAATTTATTGGTTAAAAAAAAACCTCGAATTACTTAATTCGAGGTTTTTTTATGTAATGTATTTTGTAGATTAACTATTCATTAAATCTTCAATTTCTTCAACTTCAATAGGAATATTTCTCATTAAGTTAAACGGTTCTCCTTTTTCTTGAATAACAACATCGTCTTCTATTCTTATTCCCATATTTTCATCTGGAATATAAATTCCAGGTTCAACTGTAAAAACCATATTAGCCTTCATAGGAGTTTTTAACGCTCCATAATCGTGCGTATCCAAACCTAAATGATGGGAAGTACCATGCATAAAGTATTTTTTGTATGCTGGCCAATTAGGATCTTCATTTTTAATATCATTTTTATCAATCAATCCTAAACCTAACAGTTCCGATGTCATTAGTTTACCAACTTCTTTGTGGTACTCTCCCCAAAGAGTTCCTGGAGTTAGCATTTTTGTAGCTTCATTTTTAACTCTTAAAACTGCATTATAAACTGCTTTTTGACGGTCAGAAAAACGTCCATTAACTGGAATAGTTCTAGTCATATCACTTGAGTAATTTGCATACTCGGCGCCCACATCCATTAACAACATATCTCCGTCTTTACACATTTTGTTATTTTCAATATAATGCAAAACACAAGCGCTATACCCAGAAGCAATAATTGGTGTATATGCAAAACCTTTTGAGCGAGCTCTTAAAAATTCGTGCATATATTCAGCCTCTAATTCATATTCCATAATGCCAGGTTTTACAAAAGGCAATATTCTACGAAATCCTTTATTAGTAATTTCACAGGCAGTTTGCATTTGTTCAATTTCTTCAGGTTCTTTTACACCTCTAATAGCTTGCATTATTTGCCCACTTTTTTCCCATTTGTGAGCAGGAAAATCTTTTTTACATTTTTTAATAAATCTATCTTCTCGTGTTTCAATTTTAACAGCTTGTCTATAATGTTCATTTGTATTAAAATAAACTGTTTCGGCTTCAGTCATTAAATCATAAAAAACTTTATCAAATTCTGATAACCAATAAATTGTTTTAATTCCAGACACTTCGGCTCCTTCTTTTTTTGAATATTTTGCTCCGTACCAAATTGCAATATGTTCGTTTGTTTCAGTTAAAAACAATATTTCTCTATGATTTGGATCAATTGCATCAGGAAAAAGTACTAAAATGCTTTCTTCTTGATCAGCGCCACTTAAATAAAACAAATCACGACTTTGTTCAAAAGGCATTGTGCTATCTGCGCCAGTTGTAAAAGTGTCGTTAGAATTAAAAACTGCTATTGATTTTGGTTTCATTTGAGCTGTGAATTTTGCTCTGTTTTTTATAAAAAGTTGATTATTTATGGGAGCGTATTTCATTTTTAAATGTTTTTTAGGTTATAAAAGTCTTAATTATTTAAAATAAAAAGGATTCATTTTTCATTATTAATAAATAATGGAAATAATTAGTAACAAAGTTATAAATTTGTTCGGACTGAAACCTTAAAAATTCAATATTATTTATGCGAAAACTAATAGTATTTCTACTTGTAATCTCATTTTCAGCAAGTATTCTTTCTCAAAATAAACCAGCTTACAAATTATATACAGCAAAAGGAAAAAAAGTATCCTATAAAAAAATGCTTGGTAAAATGGAAAAAGCTGATGTTATTTTATTTGGAGAACATCATAACAATCCTATTGTACATTGGTTGCAACTTGAAGCTACTAAAGATTTGGAAAATAAGCGAAATTTAGTTTTAGGAGCTGAAATGATTGAGACGGACAATCAGCAGGAGTTAAATAAATATTTAGCTGGAGAAATTTCCCAGCGTGCACTTGATACTTTAGCCAGGTTATGGAATAATTATTCAACAGATTACAAACCGTTGGTTGATTTTGCAAAAGAAAAAAAATTAAACTTTATTGCTACAAACATTCCAAGGCGCTACGCTAGTAAAGTTTTTAGAGGCGGTTTTGAAGTTTTAGATAAATTACCTTCAAAAGAAAAAGAATGGATTGCCCCATTGCCAATTAAATATGATGCAACATTGCCAGGATATGTTAATATGAAAAAAATGATGGGCGGTCATGGTGGAGATAATTTACCAAAAGCACAAGCCATAAAAGATGCAACAATGGCTTATTTTATTTTAAAAAATAAACCGTTAAATAAATTATTTGTGCATTATAACGGCTCATATCATTCAGATAATTATGAAGGAATTTTTTGGTATTTAAAACAGCAAAACCAATCATTATCTATTGTAACTATTAGTGTTGTAGAGCAAGAAAAAATTAAAAAGTTTAATAAAGATTATAAATTTAAGGCCGATTTTATAATTATAGTTCCTGTTAATATGACTAAAACATACTAGTTAAGACCTGTTTTCCAAATTAAGTAATAATTAAATAGTGTTAAATTTAACAATACAGTTAATATTTTTTGTTATTTTCGAAACACTAAAACTAAAAAAAGACACCGCATTGCCTATTCTATTTCATGAAAACCTTAATGTTTTCAATGTTTTATTTGAAGCAGTTTCAGAAGGAGTAATAGTTGTTGATGAAAATCAGACAATTGTTGTAACAAATGCTGCTGCAGAAAAAATGTTTGGATATTCTAAAGATGAATTAGTAAACCAGCATTTACAATTATTAATTCCAACAAGGTATCATAAAAATCATGGTGGCCATTTTAAATCATTTTATAAAAAATCTGAAACACGTCAAATGGGTCAGAATACCGATTTATATGGAGCACATAAAAACGGAGCAAATATACCAGTAGAAGTTGGGTTGAATCCATTTGAAATTGAAGGGAAAAAGTATGTAATGTCTATAGTTATTGATATTACAATTAGAAAAAAATCAGAAGCTAAAATTTTAGAATTAAATAGCCTATTAGAAGGGAAAATTTCCAAAAGAACAATAGAGTTAAATAATACAGTAACCAACCTAAAAGAGGAGATTGAAAAAAGGGTAAAAGCTGAATCTAAATTAAGGAAGGCCCTTAAAAAAGAGAAAGAGTTAAATGAATTAAAAACAAAGTTTTTGTCGCTTGTTTCTCACGAGTTTAAAACACCATTAAGCGGAGTTTTAAATGCAGCCGTATTAATTGGGAAATACAAGCTCACCGAAATGCAAGACAAAAGAGAAAAACATTTATTAACAATTAAAAATAAAGTGCATTATTTAGACGGTATTTTAAATGATTTTTTATCGGTAGAAAGGATGGAGTCGGGGAAAGTTACATATAAATATGGAAATTTTAAACTTAGCAAAGTAGTAAATGAAGTTATTTACAATGCAAATCTAATGTTAAAAAGTGGGCAACATATTAATTACCCTAAAAATATAGACAACATAGATCTTTATCAGGATGAAAAAATACTAGAACTTATTTTATCAAATGTATTAAGCAACGCTATAAAATATTCACCAGAAAACACAAATATCGATTTTCAAATTAAAGAAACAACCGATAAAATTTTATTTCAAATATCAGATCAAGGAATAGGCATTCCTCCAAAAGATCAAAAATATATTTTCAATCGTTATTTTAGAGCTGAGAATGCTTTAACAAATCAAGGAACAGGTATAGGTTTAAACATTGTAAAAGGACATTTAGAAAGTTTAGGAGGAAAAATAGAATTTAGAAGTATATTTAATGAAGGTACTACATTTACAATTCAACTACCATTAATTAGCAAAGAATGAAAAAAATATTAATAATTGAAGACGACTCAGTTTTAAGAGAAACCACGGCCGAAATTTTAGAATTAGAAAATTATAAAGTAGTTACTGCTGCCAATGGAAAAAGAGGTGTAGAACAAGCTCGAATAATGTTACCAGATTTGATAATTTGTGATATAATGATGCCAGAGCTTGATGGTTATGATGTGTTTAAATTACTTTCAGAAGATTCCAAAACAAAAAAAATACCTTTTATTTTTATGTCGGCCAAAACTGAAATGAAAGATGTAAGAAAGGGAATGGATTTAGGAGCAGATGACTATTTAACTAAACCAGTTGAAGAAGAATTGCTTTTAAGCGCAATAGAAAGTCGACTTGCGAAATCTGAATTGTTAAACGAGGCTGAAATTATTGAAGAAGAGGCTGAGGAAGAGGTAGATGAAACGCTTGAGAATATTTTAAATTTGGACGATTTAAAAAATTATTTTTGCGATTATGGTACAGCAAGAACATATAAAAAAGGAGAATATATATACAAGGAGCAAGAAAATTCGAATTACGTTTATTTAGTATATAAAGGAAAAGTAAAAGGAGTAAAAATTGATGAATTTGGAAAAGAATTAATAATTACTGTCAACAAAGATGATGACCTTTTTGGATTTTCGGCATTATTTGAAGGGGCAAGAAATTATGAATCTGCAATTGCCATGGAGAAAGTGGAAATTATGAGTGTTTCTAAAAACACTATTCAATCAATATTAAAAAATAATTATCAACTTTCGTTAGATATTTTTCAATTGATAAATGAAAATTTAACAGAAATAAAAGATCAGTTACTTCAAATGGCCTATGGTTCAATGCGAAGAAAAACAGCTAAAACAATTATTAAATTTGCCCATAAAATGAGGCAAAAAACCACAAATAGTATTAATATTTCCAGAAGAGACTTAGCAAGTGTTGCCGGAATTGCAACCGAAAGTCTTATTAGAACTTTGACCGATCTTAAAAAAGAAGGAGTTATTGAAATTGAAGGAAGAAATATTAGAATTATCGATTTAGAAAAATTGGAAGCTATCTATTAATTTCTGATTTATTCATTTCAAAATCATAAGTTTTCAAATCATAATTTCACTGATTTATGTCATTTCTTATTAATACTGCATTCTATATGTTTGCAGTAATATTAGGAAACATGAAGAACGTATTAATTTTAACTGATTTTTCTGATAAATCATGGAACTCTATTGAGTATGCTCTTGGTTTATTTCAAAACACACAATGTACCTTTCATTTGTTACATGCTGGTAAGAGAAACGAAAATGAAGTTGAGAATGAAATTTATGACCAATTTCAAATGGTTAAAGTTTTTAATAAGCGAGACACCAAAAGGGCTTTTGACGTGTTATTGCAAAAGTTAAAAACTCTTTCGCTAAAAGGAAATCATAAATTTGTGTCTGTTTTAGACAATAATAATATAGTTGAAGCGGCAAGAAATCAAATAAAAAATAATAAAATAGATTTAATTGTTATTGGCGCAGATGATATGACGCTAAAAGGTAAAATTAATAAAAACTCTATTTCCGAAGATGTAATTACAAAAGTTAAATGTTCTGTACTGGTGGTTCCAGAAGAAGCAAGGTTTACGGGGTTATTTCAAATTGGAGTTCCAACAGATTTTACTAATTTTTATGAAGCTAAATTATTACAAGACTTAACAAATAGAGGTAGTTATAGCAATTCGGCCCTGCGTTTTCTATACCTTAGTAAAGAAAATGATAAATTAAATAAAGAGCAAAGTTGGAACAAAGAAACATTGCACGATTATTATATTAATAAAGAACATTCTTTTCATTCTGAAGTAAATCCAAACTTAGAAATTTCAATGCAAAAATTTATTGAAGAAAAGAAAATAGATATTGTTGTTTTAGCGGCTAAAAACCTAAATTTATTTGAACAAATTTTATTTAGGCCAAAAACCGAACGTTTAGATTATTACTCAAAAACACCTTTCTTAGCTTTGCACCAATCCAATTTTTGATAAATTTAGCAAACAGTTTAAATGAAAATAATTATAACACTAACTATTTTATTTTTAGGAGCTCAACTATTTTCTCAAACAAATTATCAAAAATTTAAGTCGCAAGATTTTCCCATTAAAAAGTGGATTATTTTTCATCCTTTGAAAGCAAAAAAGGCTGAAATTTTATCGAAAAAAGCATTAAAAATTTCAGACTCAATTGCAGCTACAAATTTATTTAGTAACGACAAATTTGGCGGAAGTGTTGATGCCTTTAGACATGCTTTTTGGATGGCAACACTTCGTCAGCAAATTGGCAAGTGTGCTGCTCAAAGTTTAGGAAAAGCTTACGAAAGAAGTAATAAAAGAACATTTAAACGAAGTAATAGAAAAGGAACAACATCATTTTATGATAAACCTTCAAAAAAGATGGATTTGTTCAATAATAAAGTAGGTTTGAGTTTAGTAAAAAGAAATCAAATTATTAATAAAAATGAGTTGATAATTATTATTGTACAAGCAATTAAAAACGGGAAACTTAAAATTTTAAAAAAGGATTCATTTGGTAATTTTTTAAATTGTAAAGGGCAACGCTTAAATTTAATTGAAGTTAAAGGTTGGAGAAATGACAAGTGTCTTGTTTCTTCAAATAAATAGTATTTTTTGTAACTAATTTGGTAAATAATTGGATATAAATAATTTTCATAAATGTATTTTTAACGCTTATCTTTGTTGTTCGGTATAATGATTGTGGCATCTGGTTAAAAATATTTTAAAAAAATGAAAAAATTATTTACAATTCTATTATTATTGCTTTGTTTTCAGGTATCAGCAAACGATAAAAGACCAGCGGAATTAAATGTTTATTTGGATTGTAGTAAATGTGATCACGCATACATTAAGCAAAACCTTAGCCATGTAAACTTTGTTAGAGATCAAAAATTTGCAGATGTATATATTTTAGTTAGAACTCAAAGAAATGGAAGTGGAGGAGTAAAATATGAATTTGAGTTTCAAGGCCAACACAAATATAAAAAAATGAGAAATAGATTGAGTTTCTCTACAAAAACAGATGATACTCGAAATGAAGTAAGAGATTTAGTTTTTGAGTATTTAAAATTAGGGTTGGTAAAATTTTGGATTAGAAGTGGTAACGATGATGTTATTTCTATTCAATTAAAAGAAGATGATAATAAAATTGAGGCAGAAGAAGTAATTGACCTATGGAATAAATGGGTGTTTAATATTGGTTTTAGAGGAAATTTTAGCGGTGAAGAAGTGAAAGAAACCAAGTATTTAAATTACAATGCTTCAGCAAAAAGAGTGACTGAAAAAAATAAATTATTTTTAAGAATTAGCAGAAGTAAGGATAAAAAAACATTTAAAAAAGAAGATGGTAATACGGTTACAAATCAGGAAGCAACCACATTTTATTTTTCTGATGTTTTTAGTTTAAATAGTCATTGGTCTGCGGGTTTTTTTGGAGCATTTCATGAATCAACTTATAGAAATTATGATTATTCGGCTTGGCTAAAACCAGGAATTGAATATAATTTTTTCGATTATAAGGAATCTTCAAAAAAGCAATTAATCCTTTCTTATAGAATTGGTGGAATTCAAAACGATTATATAGAAACTACATTATTTAATAAGGATAAAGAATTATTGTGGGAGCATGGCTTAAATCTTGGGGCCGCGGTTCAACAAAAATGGGGAAATATTTCAGGGGAAATATCTTACGAAAGTTATTTGCATGACACCTCACTAAGGGCATTTACATTTGATTTAGGTACAAACTTTCGATTGTTTAAAGGATTTTCGTTAAGTGTAAATGGAAGTTATGATATTACAGATAATCAAATTAACTTAGCTGGAGGAGATTTAACTATTGAAGAGCTTTTATTAGCACAAAAACAGTCTCAATCGGGTTTTCAATATGCACTTAGATTTGGGTTAAATTATTCTTTTGGTTCTATGTACAATACCATTGTAAATCCTAGGTTTAGTTTTTAAACTTGTACCTTTAAAAATTAGTTTTTTTAGGAAAATTTATTGGTTTGCTGCTCATTAATTTCTAATTAAAGTTTCTAGCCATATTTCTATAGGCTAATTATCCTATTTTTGAATTTTTCTCAATAAAATGTTAATCCGTAAAAAAAGGTGGAAAATTGAAAATAAAAGAGCTTTTTTTATGTGTAAAATTGTTGAATTTGCTGTATTTATTGTTGATTTATTAATTTTTTCATACATTTATTTTATAATCATTCTAAATAGCGGAATAAGAATAAATATTCTTTAATTAAAAAGGAGAATTGAGTATCTTTGTGGCTTCAAAAAAAATAATAAAAAATGAGCGTTTTATCATCATCAATTGCAAGGAAAGTAGCAATGGCTTTGTCAGCACTTTTCCTTATCATTTTCTTAATTATTCATTTAGCAGTTAATTTAACATCCTTATTTAGTGCAGACGTTTTTAATGAGGCGTCTCATTTTATGGGTACAAATCCATTAATACAGTTTGCAATGCAGCCAGTATTAATTTTTGGAGTTGTATTTCACTTTGTTATGGGTTTTATTTTAGAGCTAAGGAATAAGGGAGCGAGAAATGTAAAGTATGCTAAATTTAATGGAGCTGCAAGTTCTTCTTGGGCATCTAGAAATATGATTATTTCTGGAGGTGTAATTTTAGCATTTATTGTTATTCACTTTTTAGATTTCTGGATTCCAGAATTAAACACTAAATATGTTCTTGGGGATATGTCTGGTTTACACAATGGAGAATTCAGGTATTTTGAAGAGTTACAACACAAATTTGTTCCTATTTGGAGAGTTGCTGCATATATTGTAGCGTTTGTATTATTAGGATTGCATTTAATGCATGGTTTTCAATCTGCATTTCAATCAATGGGCTTTAACAACAAATATTCTGGTTGTGTAAAAACATTTGGAAAAATTTATTCT
Organism: uncultured Lutibacter sp.; assembly: GCF_947495725.1. Lineage (GTDB taxonomy): Bacteria > Bacteroidota > Bacteroidia > Flavobacteriales > Flavobacteriaceae > Lutibacter. The sequence continues at coordinate 55,397 of NZ_CANLZZ010000002.1, forward strand.
GTTGTAATTCCTTTAGGTTTTATTATTGTAGCATTATTTCACCACTTAAACCATTAATCTTAGAAAACTATGACGACTTTAAATTCAAAAGTACCACAGGGTCCAATAAAAGATAAATGGACAACTTATAAAGAAAATGTAAATCTTGTTAACCCAGCAAACAAACGTAATATAGATGTTATTGTAGTTGGAACTGGATTAGCAGGAGGTTCTGCGGCGGCATCGCTGGCAGAATTAGGATATAACGTAAAAGCTTTTGCTTACCAAGATTCTCCGCGTAGAGCGCATTCAATTGCAGCACAAGGAGGTATCAACGCAGCAAAAAATTATCAAAATGATGGAGATTCTAACTATCGTTTATTTTACGATACTGTAAAAGGAGGAGATTACCGTTCACGTGAAGCTAACGTTTTTCGTTTGGCTGAAGTATCAGGAGCTATTATAGATCAATGTGTTGCACAAGGTGTACCTTTTGCACGTGATTATGGTGGATTACTTGATAACCGTTCATTTGGTGGTGTATTAGTATCTCGTACTTTTTACGCTAAAGGACAAACAGGACAACAATTATTATTAGGTTGTTATTCTGCAATGAACCGTCAAATTGCTCGTGGAAAGATTGAAATGTTCAATCGTCACGAAATGTTAGACGTTGTAAAAGTTGACGGAAAAGCAAGAGGTATTATTGCACGTGATTTAATTACTGGTGAAATTGAGCGTCATTCAGCTCACGCAGTAGTTATTGCAACAGGTGGTTATGGAAATGTATATTTCTTATCTACTAATGCAATGGGATCTAATGCGACTGCAGCTTGGAAAATTCATAAAAAAGGAGCATATTTTGCAAATCCTTGTTTTACACAAATTCACCCAACGTGTATTCCACGTTCAGGTGATTACCAATCTAAATTAACGTTAATGTCAGAATCATTACGTAATGATGGTAGAATTTGGGTTCCTGCAAAAATTGAAGATGCAAAAGCAATTCAAGAAGGTAAATTAAAACCTACACAAATTGCAGAAGAAAATAGAGATTATTACTTAGAAAGAAGATACCCTGCATTTGGTAACTTAGTGCCTCGTGATGTTGCATCTAGAGCCGCAAAAGAACGTTGTGACGCTGGTTATGGAGTAAATGCTACGGGTGAAGCGGTATATTTAGATTTTGCATCGGCCATTGCTCGTTATGGAAGTGAAAAAGCTAAAGTTCAAGGAATCTCTAATCCTTCAAAAGAAGTTATTACAGAATTAGGAGAAGCTATTATTGAAGCTAAATACGGTAACTTGTTCCAAATGTACGAGAAGATCGTTGATGAGAATCCGTATAAAACACCTATGATGATTTATCCAGCTACACACTATACAATGGGTGGTATTTGGGTTGATTACAACTTAATGACAACAGTACCTGGTTTATACTGTATTGGTGAAGCTAACTTTTCAGATCACGGAGCAAACAGGCTTGGAGCTTCTGCTTTGATGCAAGGATTGGCTGACGGATATTTTGTATTACCTTACACTATTGGTGAATACTTAGCAGATGATATTAGAACTGGAAAAATTTCAACTAATTCTCCTGAGTTTGATGCAGCTGAAAAAGAGATTAAGGATAAATTAGAATTCTTCGTTAGTAATAAAGGATCACATTCTGTAGATTATTTCCATAAAAAACTAGGTTTAGTAATGTGGAATAAAGTAGGAATGGCTCGTAATGAAAAAGGATTAAAAGAAGCTATCAAAGAAATTCAAGATATTCGTGAAGATTTCTGGAAAAATGTAAAAGTTCCAGGAAGTTTAAATGAAATGAATGTTGAACTGGAAAAAGCGGGTAGAGTTGCAGATTTCTTAGAATTAGGAGAATTATTTGCTAAAGATGCTTTAGAAAGAAACGAATCTTGTGGAGGTCATTTCCGTGAAGAGTATGTTACTGAAGATGGAGAAGCACTTCGTGATGATAAAAATTATGCTTATGTTGCTGCTTGGGAATACACAGGAAAACCAAGTGAAGCTATTTTGCATAAAGAAGAATTAGAATTTAAAGATATTGAATTAAAAACTCGTTCATACAAATAAGAAAGATTATGAATTTAACGTTAAAAATTTGGAGACAAAAAGGGCCTCAAGATAAAGGTCAAATGGTCGAATATAAAGTAACTGATATTTCAGAACATATGTCTTTCTTAGAAATGATGGATATATTAAACGAAAGTTTAGTTGCGAAAGACGAAGAGCCAATAGCTTTTGATCACGACTGTAGAGAAGGTATTTGTGGTATGTGTTCTTTACATATCAATGGTGAACCACACGGTCCGGATAGAGGAATAACAACTTGTCAGTTACATATGCGTATGTTTAAAGATGGTGATACTATTTATATTGAGCCATGGAGAGCTAAAGCATTCCCTGTAATAAAAGATTTAATTGTAGATCGAATGGCTTTTGAACGTATTCAACAAGCGGGAGGGTATATTTCGGTTAATACTTCAGGAAATACGCAAGACGCAAACGCAATTCCAATTCCAAAGAAAGATGCAGATTTATCTATGGATGCCGCTGCTTGTATTGGTTGTGGAGCTTGTGTTGCTAGTTGTAAAAACTCAAGTGCAATGTTATTTGTTTCTGCAAAAGTATCTCAGTTTGCTTTATTACCTCAAGGTAAGGTTGAAGCTGCAGACCGTGTAAGAAATATGGTAAAACAAATGGATGAAGAAGGTTTTGGTAACTGTACTAACACTGGTGCTTGTGAAGTTGAATGTCCAAAAGGAATTTCATTAGAAAATATAGCACGAATGAATCGTGAATATTTAAAAGCTAGCATTATCTAAATTTATTTTAGAAATAATATATAAAACCTGTTTCTTACAAGAAACAGGTTTTTTTGTGCCACAAATATTCTAAATAGACAAGGTAATTTATGTAAATAAGAAAATTATGTATATTTAAAAGATTATATAAAAGACCTGAAATGAAATTATTTAAAAATTGGACCTTATTTATTGTTTTTTTTATTGGAGTTGTATCAATAAATGCACAGCAGGAGAAAATTATATTAGAAGGTGTTATAATAGATGAAAATAATATGACAATTCCTTATGCTTCAATTACTATTATCAATAAAAATAATGGTACTTCAAGTACAGAAGAAGGTGGTTTTAGTCTATCCGTTTCAAAAGAAAACTTAAAAGATTCTTTATTAATATCAAGTATTGGATTTGAATCTTTAAAGCTTAAAATTCAAGATTTTATCAATAATAAAAATAAAAATATTATTATTAAAGAGCACGTAACTTCTTTAAGTACAGTAGAAATCATTAAAAATATAGATTACGTAAAAAGAGCAATTAAAAATGTACGTCAAAATAGTGTAAGCTCTAGACATCAATTAAAAATTCTTTATCGAAGAGCTTCAGAAGAAGAGGGTAAATCAAGATTTTTTGTAGAACACTACTTAAATGTAATTGATTATGGACCCGGAACAAGTGGGTTTAATAATATTGAAATTGTTGAAGGTAGAAAATCAGCCGATTATCGTTTTATAAAAAAGAAGTTTCCAATTCATAATATTAAGGTGATGGCTACTAGAAACCCGATAAGAAATGGAATTAATCTTAAACAGTATAAATGGACAAAAAAAGGGGATACATCCTATGATGGCGAAGATGTAGTTATAATGGAAGGTCGAAAAGGTAAATGGAATTTTATTAGATTGTATATAGGGGTTGATACCTATGGTATATATAAAATTGAGACTTCCGATTTGGATGCTGTGTATGTTTATAAAAAGAATAAAGATGGAAAACTATATTTAAGTTATCATAATCGTGTATGGGAATCTGAGGAGTTGCTGCCAGAATTTCAACGAAAGCTAGCCAAAAAACCAGAAGGTACAAAAGTTAAAGTTGCTTATAGACACGAGGCTTTTGTTATGAATATTGAAACTGATAGAAAAAAAATAAAATTTGGAAAACATTATAACCAGGTAATGGATATGGGAGATATGAAAGTTCCCTACAATGCAGAATTTTGGAAGAATTTTAATGTACCACCAGATACTGAGTTTTTTAGAAAAATTAAATCTGAATTAGAATCTCATTATGGAGTTCCATTGAAAAAACAATATGAACTAGTTAACTAGAATAAAAATTAAAATATATAAATGCCAACTTATAAATCGAGTATTCAGTCTAAATTACAAAATGTTGAAAGCTCCATTTTTTCAGTAATGAGTGGTTTGGCTTTTAAACACAAAGCCATTAATTTATCCCAGGGATTTCCAAATTTTGAAAGTTCTTTAGAACTTAAAAAAATGGTAAATAATGCCATGTTAAATGGGAAAAATCAATATGCTCCAATGGCAGGCATATTTAGTTTGCGAAGAACTATTTCTGAGAAAACAGAAAATTTATATGGAATACATTATAATCCAGAAAATGAAATAACCATAACAGCCGGAGCAACTCAAGCCATATTTACAGCTATTGCGGCAACAATAAATAGGGCTGATGAGGTAATTATATTTAAGCCAGCTTATGACAGTTATGAGCCAACTATTGAATTGTTTGGAGGAAAAGTTGTTTCCTATCAATTAAATCCAGAAACGTTTAAAGTGAATTGGGATGAGGTGAGGATGTTAATTACTCCCAAAACCAAAATGATTTTAATTAATACGCCTCATAATCCTTCGGGAAAGGTATTTTCTAAAGAAGATATGATAGCTCTTGAAAAATTGTTAGTTGGAACTAACATTATTTTGTTAAGCGATGAGGTTTACGAACATATTATTTTTGATGGAACTCAACACCAATCGGCTGCCTTATTTCCAGGTTTAGCAGAAAGAACGTTTATAACAGCCTCATTTGGAAAAACTTTTCATAACACAGGTTGGAAAGTAGGGTATTGTATGGCTCCGAAAGAATTAATGAAAGAATTTCAAAAAGTGCATCAGTTTAATGTGTTTAGCGTTAATCATCCAATGCAAGTTGGGTTGGCAAAATATATACAAAATCCGCAAACTTATTTAAAATTAGGTGATTTTTATCAAGAAAAAAGAGACCTTTTTTTAAGTTTAATGAAAGATTCTCGTTTTAGTTTTGCGCCATCAAATGGTACATATTTTCAATTAATGAATTATAAAAATATAACAGACGAAGCCGATGTTGATTTTGCGATAAGATTAATAAAAGAATATGGAGTTGCTTCAATTCCAATTTCGGTTTTTAACGAAAATAACTTAGATACAAAAGTATTACGTTTTTGTTTTGCTAAAACAAATGATACCTTAAAACAAGCAGCAGAAATATTATGCAACATTTAAAAATAGCTTTAATTCAATCTGAAATAGTTTGGCAAAATGCAGAACTTAATAGAATTAACTTTATAGAAATGATAAAAAACATTTCTAAAGACGTTGATTTAATTGTTTTTCCTGAAATGTTTACCACTGGGTTTAGTATGCAGCCAAATGCAATTGCAGAATCTATGGATGGTAAAACGGTTCAATGGATGCAAAAATTAGCTTTAAAAAAGCAAGCAGCTGTTGCAGGAAGTGTTATTATAAAAGATGAAAGTAAATTTTATAATAGGTTTTTATTTGTGCACCCATCAGGAAAAATAGAATTTTATAACAAAAGGCATTTATTTACATTGGCTGGCGAGGAGAAAGTATATACTGCAGGAGAAGAAAAAGTAATTATAAATTATAAAGGTTGGAAAATTTGCCCGCAAGTTTGTTACGATTTACGTTTTCCGGTGTTTTCCAGAAACATTGAAGAATATGATGTGTTACTATATGTTGCAAATTGGCCTAAATTAAGAATTTTAGCGTGGGATACTTTATTAAAAGCACGTGCCATTGAAAATATGTGTTATACTATTGGAGTTAATAGGATAGGCGCTGATGCAAATAATTTAGAATACAATGGTCATTCAGCAGTGTACAATTGTTTAGGTGAAATTCAAAGTAATTTAGATGAAGAGAAAAGTTTAGTTCAACAAATTGAATTGAACAAAAGCCATATTATCGATACACGAAAGAAATTAAATTTTTTAAACGACAGAGACTCTTTTCAAATTAATTAGTTTTATTTTAAGAAGTACAATTTTCATTATAGAAAAATAAAAAAGTACAAGTATATTTTAGAAATGTACTTTAGAAATTAAAAAAAAGCTCAAGTGAAAATTAAATATGCACTTGAGCTTTTGAATGAATAAACTTTTTAGGTTAATGGATTCATCCATTTAAAGTTATATTTTGTGTCGGGTACAACTATTCGTTCTGTTATTCTGTACATTCTATCCGGTAATTTCATTAAATAATCTCTAGCTTTTTCTCCTTCAGAGGTTAAACCTGTGATTTTGTCAATTTCCCAAGTAGAGTTTAGTTTTTTAATAATATCTACATAATCAAAACCAGTATAAACTCCAGCTCTTTGTGCTACGGTCGAAAATTGATCGAACAATGTTCCTTTTGCTTCCCCAGAATGACGTAAATGCACTGCAGGCATTACAATTTTATGTTTCATCATATGTTGAAAAGCTAGCATCATTTCGCTTGGGTCATGTTGAAATATTTGACGCACAAATTCTGTGTAAGCTAAATGGTGACGCATTTCATCTCCGGCAATTATTTTAGACATTTTAGCTAATAATTTGTGACCATTTTTTCGAGCTATTTTAGCGACATTATTATGCGATACATAAGTTGCCAATTCTTGAAAACTGGTATACACAAAATTCTTATATGGATCACGAGATGTTCCAATGTCAAAACCATCGCTTATTAAATGTTGAGTGGTAATTTCCACTTCGCGCATATTAACTCTTCCAGAAAGATATAAGTATTTGTTTAAAACATCTCCGTGTCTATTTTCTTCACCTGTCCAGGCTCTAATCCATTTTGCCCATCCATTATCTCCTTGTTCATTGCTGTGTTGAGAAATTCCTTCTACGTCTAAAAGCCAAGATTCATAAGTGGGTAGAGCTTCTTCGGTTATAGTGTCGCCAACTAAAACAACCCAAAAATCATCATCCATTTCTTTTGATAATTCTCGAATCTCTTTAACTTCTTCTAAAAAGTTTTCACTTTGAGAATTGGGTAAAAAATCTGTAGGTTGCCAAATTTTTTCAGGTGTAATTAAAAACTTTTCTACAAAAGTATCTATATTTTTTTCAAGGGTTAGCATTACCTCTAACCGGATATTGTGTAATGACATGTTCGTTTTTTTTAGTTTAGTAGGCTACTAAACTACGGAATTTTTTATAGTACTTTCAACTTTTTGAAATAGCTCTTCAAATTTCATTGATTTTGCTTCAATTGCTTCGTGAAATTCTAAAGTAACATTTACGCCAACTTCTAAAGGAAACATTCCATATTTATTTAGTTTCCAGCAATTATTAATTGTTACAGGAACTACATAAGCTGAAGGTGCAAATTTGGTTAACATTTTTAATCCGTTTTCCGAAAATCGTCTTGGTTCACCATTTTTACTTCTAGTGCCCTCAGGAAAAATTACAGCTGCATAGTTGTTTGCTTCAATATATTTTCCAAAATCTTTTAAAGCAGCAAGTGATTGGCGAGGATCTTTTCGGTCAATTAATACAGATCCACCATGAGTTAAATTATAAGATACACTTGGAATTCCTTTTCCTAGTTCTATTTTTGAAACAAATTTAGGGTGATAATCTTTTAAAAAACAAGCAAGCGGACAAATATCATGCATGCTTTGGTGATTTGATACTATTATTAAAGGAACGTTTTTGGGTATAGGATAATTGCTTATAAATTTGATTTTTGTACCTAATACATAAAGTAGATAGGTTAGTGTGCAATTCATAATATCTACAATTGCTTTATGCCCTTTATATTTTCCAATATTAAAACCTAACCATTGTAGACCATGAAAAAACACTAAAAAAATTCCGTAAAAAAGATAGAATATTACTGATAGTATATAAGATATAATTTTTTTCATGCTAATTCTCTAAAAAAAATCCCAAGCAATAAGCTTAGGATTGTATTATTTTAATTTGAAAACCATTGAGACCAAGGAATGCGACTTAATATTAAAATTAATGCAATTGCATAAAATACTGCAATTGTTTTAAATTTAGAATTATCAGTTGTTTTCTTTTTGTGTTTAGAGAAACCCATAGTAATTAAAGTAATTGCAATAATACCTACTATAGGGTGTTCTACTAAAATTTTTCTCAACTCACTATTTTTCATAACCTCTCCCATTCCAATTCCTCTCATGGTTTCATAAAATGAAGAAGTGTAAAATGCAATAAACCCTATTATAAGTTGAATATGAGACGTAATAAGGGCAAATAATGAAATTCGTAAATCTTTTGCTTCAAATTTTTTCTTAGAAGTTAAACCAATTATTGCGTTTATGGTAGCAATAATTAAAATTGCCAAAACAACGTAAGCCCAATAAGAATGAATTGTTTTAATCATAATTGTTTGTTTTTTTAGTTCCGACAAATTTAGGTAAATAAAATTGATTTTATTTTTGGAAATGCAAGAATGTTAAAAATAAGGTCTTACTGCGAATATGAAAATTATTCACCTTTTTAGGGGTAATATTAAACTAAATTCAAAAATTATAATGCATTTTTTAGGATAAATCGAAAAAAATTGTACTTTGCAATTAAGTTAATAGTTAATCAATTTTAATAATACGTAATTATGAAAACAGTAATAAGTGTTTTTTTTGCACTTTTTACGGGTTTTGTGATGGTCGCCCAGACATCAATTTCAGGATCTGTAAAGGAAGCAAAAACTGGTGAGCCTATTCCAGGTGCTAATATTAAAGTAGTAGGAAAATCAATAGGAACAACAACCGACTTCGATGGGAATTTTACATTAAAAATAGCCCAAAATCCACCTTTTTCTTTAGAGGTTTCATTAATTGGCTTCTCTTCAACAACAGTGGAAGTTTCAGAAAACAATCAATCATTAAATATTTTATTGGAAGAATCTGCAACTGCTTTAGATGAAGTTGTTGTTTCAGCATCAAGAACTCCAGAAAGAGTTTTAGAATCTCCAGTAACTATCGAAAGAATGGATATTAGAGAGATAAAAAATACATCCTCTCCAACTTTTTATGATGGGTTAGAAAATTTAAAGGGTGTTGATGTTAATACAAATAGTTTAACGTTTAAATCAATTAATACTAGAGGTTTTGCAACTTTTGCAAATACCCGTTTTATGCAATTAGTTGATGGTATGGACAATTCATCGCCAGCTCTTAATTTTAATTTAGGGAATCTTTTAGGTATGTCTGAATTAGATGTAAATACAGTAGAATTATTGCCTGGAGCATCTTCAGCATTATACGGTGCAAATGCTTTTAACGGAATTTTATTTATGACCAGTAGAAATCCTTTCGATTCTGCAGGAATTAGTGTTTATGGTAAAACAGGAATCACTTCTTCAAAAGAAGCCGGAGATAATAATTTTGTGGATGCTGGAATTAGAGTAGCTCATAAATTTAGTGATAAATTTGCAGCTAAAGCATCTTTTTCATTCTTAAAAGGAACAGAATGGTATGCAACAGATTATAGAGATTTTGACCACCTTAATAGTGTATCTGGTGAGCCTTCAAAATTGGTTCCTGAAACAGGACAAACGTCATTTGATAGATTAAATGTATATGGAGATGAAGTACAATTATCAGAAACTCCTTTTGGAGATTTACAAGGTGTGGCTGGTTTTTTAGCCTCAACTACCAATCCTGAACTAGCTCCTTTGGTTTCTTTAATCCCTAAGGATAATGTATCTCGTACAGGTTATAAAGAGAGAGATTTAACAGATTATGAAGCAGAAAGTGCTAAAGTTGATGTAGCTTTCCATTATAGACCAAACGGAGACGATTTAGAACTTATTTATAATGCTAAATTTGGTAAAGGAAATACTATTTACCAAGGAGCTAATAGATATAACATAAAAAACTTTTTTATGCAGCAGCATAAAATTGAAGTTAAAAACGATAACTTTTTTGTAAGAGCATATATGACAGATGAAGATGCAGGAGACTCTTATGATATGCGTTTTGCTGGTATTAATATGAATAAAGCAGATGCCCAACAATGGTTTGGAACCTATGCAGGGGCATATGCACTTGGAGCGAAGCAAATTTTAGACGGAGGAGGTTCACCAACAGATGTTGCTGCAGCTTCTTCACAATTACATGCTGGAGCAAGAGAATTTGCAGATGCAACTGTGACCTTGCAACCGGGAACACCAGAATTTAAAGCAGCTTTAGATGCAACAGCTTCCGACCCAGATTTAGCAACTGGAGCTAAATTTCAAGACCAAACAAAACTTTATCATGCAGATGCAAACTATAACTTTCATAAGTTAATTGATTTTGCAAACATTCAAGTGGGAGGTTCATGGAGACAATATTCTTTAAATTCTAGCGGAACCATTTTTACAGATTATGATGGTCCAATTCATTATAACGAATACGGTGCTTATACACAAATACAAAAGAAATATTTAGATGATCGTCTTAAATTTACGGGATCCATCCGTTATGATAAAGCTAAAAATTTTGATGGAAATGTTTCACCAAGAATCTCACTTTCTTATTCATTAGGACAAGGAAAAACAAGAAATTTACGTGCGTCATTTCAAACTGGATTTAGAAATCCAACAACACAAGATCAATATATTGGCTTAGATGCATCACAAGCAATTTTGGTGGGTTCGGCACCAGATAACTTAGATAGATATACGTCTAATCCTATTGGTAATAGTGCAGCAGCACAACAATTAGGTTTTCCTGAAGCAGTACAATTAACAGGTAGAGCTGCTTATGAAAACGCTTTTACTTTAGCTTCGCTTCGTGAATTTGGAGCAAGTGCTGCACAAGGAACTGTTAACCCAGCATTGTTAAAAGTTGGTAATTTTGATTATGTGAAACCAGAAAAAGTTACTGCCTATGAAATTGGTTATAGAGCAGGATTTGGAAGGTTGTCTTTAGATGCGAGTGCTTATTATAATAAGTACGAAGATTTTATTGGAAATAAAACAGTGGTAGTACCACATTATGGAAATGTTGATTTTTCGGATATAGTTGCACTTCCACCACAATTAGGAGGACCAACACCGGCTGCATTAATTGCAATTGGTAATGGAGATTGGCAACCATTCCAAGTGTATACAAATTCAACAGCAGATATAGCATCATATGGTGGTAGTATTGGAATGTCGACTAAAGTTTCTGGAAATTATAGTTTAGGTTTAAGTTATACTTTTGCTAAATTTGATTTTGATCAGGCAAGTGACCCAGATTATGAAGCAGGATTCAACACACCTGAACATAAAGTGAAATTTTCAATTGGAAATACTGAGGTAATAGAAAATTTAGGATTTAATGTTAATGTTCGTTGGAGTGATGAATACTTTTGGCAATCTTCATTTGTTGATGCTGTAATAGATGCAAGAACGGTGGTAGATGCTCAGGTTAACTATACTATTCCAAAATGGAAATCTACTTTTAAAATTGGTGGAGCCAACCTTGGAGGAAAAGAATATTTTAGTGCGCCAGGTAATGGGAAAATTGGTTCGCAATACTTTGTATCATGGACTATTAATCCATAATAATTCTAAATAATAAAAAGATTTTAAAGCGCTCTAATTATGTTAGGGCGCTTCTTTTTTAAAAAATATATATAATTATTTTCAAAATAAAATCAAAAAACTATCTTTGCAACCTGCGAAATGCGGTTAAACTAAAAAGATTAATTATCTAAAATATAAACACTTAAAGTAATGACAAAGGTTACAGGTAAAGTTGCACAAATTATTGGTCCAGTTATAGATGTTGAATTTGACTCTGGAGCAGAACTTCCAAAATTATACGATTCATTAGAAATTAATAGAGAAGATGGTTCTATTTTAGTATTAGAAGTTCAGTCTCATATTGGAGAAGACACTGTAAGAACTATATCAATGGATTCAACGGATGGATTAAGTAGAGGGACTGAGGTTGTTGGAACTGGGAGTGCTATTCAAATGCCTGTTGGAGCTGATATTTATGGTCGTTTATTCAACGTAATTGGTGATGCAATTGATGGTTTAGGAAATTTACCAAAAGCAGGAGAAAATGGATTACCAATTCACCGTCAAGCTCCAAAATTTGAAGATTTATCAACTTCTACAGAAGTGTTATTTACAGGAATTAAAGTAATTGATCTTATTGAACCATACGCAAAAGGTGGTAAAATTGGATTATTTGGTGGAGCCGGAGTAGGTAAAACCGTATTAATTCAGGAGTTAATTAATAATATTGCAAAAGGTCACGGTGGATTATCAGTATTTGCTGGTGTAGGTGAAAGAACTCGTGAAGGGAATGACCTTTTAAGAGAGATGTTAGAATCTGGAATTATCAAATATGGAGATGACTTTATGCACTCTATGGAAGATGGAGGATGGGATTTAACAAAGGTAGATAAAGCTGGAATGAAAGAGTCTAAAGCTACTTTCGTATTCGGACAAATGAATGAGCCACCTGGAGCACGTGCACGTGTTGCTTTATCTGGTTTAACAATTGCTGAATATTTCCGTGATGGTGCAGGTGAAGGGCAAGGAAAAGATGTATTATTCTTCGTGGATAATATTTTCCGTTTTACACAAGCAGGTTCTGAGGTATCGGCATTGTTAGGTCGTATGCCATCTGCGGTAGGTTACCAACCAACATTAGCAACAGAGATGGGAGCAATGCAAGAACGTATTACTTCAACTAAAAATGGTTCTATTACATCAGTACAAGCGGTATACGTACCTGCGGATGATTTAACAGATCCAGCGCCAGCAACAACGTTTGCGCATTTAGATGCAACTACAGTATTATCTCGTAAAATTGCTGAGTTAGGTATTTATCCTGCGGTAGATCCATTAGATTCTACATCAAGAATTTTAACAGCTGATATTTTAGGAAAAGAACATTATGATTGTGCTCAAAATGTAAAAGAGTTATTACAACGTTATAAAGAATTACAAGATATTATTGCAATTCTTGGTATGGAAGAGTTATCTGAAGAAGATAAATTAGTTGTACATAGAGCTCGTAGAGCGCAACGTTTCTTGTCTCAACCTTTCCACGTAGCAGAACAATTTACAGGTATACCAGGTGTATTAGTTGATATTAAAGACACTATTAAAGGATTTAATATGATTATGGATGGTGAGTTAGATAAATATCCTGAAGCAGCATTTAACTTAAGAGGATCAATCCAAGATGCTATTGATGCTGGTGAGAAAATGTTAGCTGAGGCTTAAACTTAAAACTAAAAAATATGATTTTAGAAATAGTTTCTCCAGAAGCAACATTATTACATTCAGAAGTTGAATTAGTTTCAGTTCCTGGTGTTAATGGAGAGTTTCAAATGTTAAATAATCACGCGCCTGTTGTTTCTTTGTTAGTTGAAGGAAATGTAAAATTTAAAGGTGCAAACATTAAACTTGAAGAAGGTTTTGAAAATAAATTTACTGATACTAAAGGTGAGTTTTCATTACCAATAAAAAGTGGAACAATTGAAATGAAAGAAAACAAGATTATTATTCTTGTTGATTAATTTCAAATAAAATAAAAATAAAAAACGCCTAGCTATTTTGCTGGGCGTTTTTTATTTTAAAATCGTTTCCCTATAAATATTCCGCCTCTAAAAAAACCTTCAGGAGAGACATCACTTAAACCTAGGGTTCTTCCTCCACCGGCAAAAATTTCGAGAACAAATCCATTGTGATTTACCCATTTTTTACCAATAGACAATCCTAGTGCTGTATCAAAATAGTCATTATCTTCAAAATTGTCATAAAAATAATCATCATGTGTTCCAAATGAAAATTTGGAAAACCCCTCTATAAATAAGCCTCTAGCCCCAAAATCTTGACGATTTAAAAAGTACATTCTGTAAAAAGGAGTTATAGAAAGCTTTTCGAAATAGGCGTCGTTTTCTCTTGGATTTATTAAAACAGAAACTCCATAACCTGACGAGTCGTTTCCTACAAATTCGTAACTAGCTTCAATAATTCCTCCTATTGCTAACTTGGCACCATCTATTTTTATTTCACTTAAATTAGAAGGAGGGTTACTATAGTTGTTTTGTAGTTGGTTTTTATTAATTCGATATGAACCTTTATAACCTTGTGAAAATACCGTTAAACTAAATAAGAGTATTATTGTAAATGCAATGTTTTTCATAATGTTTTAATTAATTAAATAACTGTTTACAAAAACCGAACCATAATTTTAAAAGCCTTAAAATAGTGCTTTTAATTGAATAGTTCCGGTATGAATTGTTTTTGAATTTTTGCTTTTTCGACCTAAATAATTGATGTTTAAATTTAGGAACGAATTTATTTTTCTGTAAAATAATAAGCTCCATGTGTAGTTTTTTCCAGGTTGCAACCCTTCAAGCATTTGATATGCAATAGGAGAATTACTATTGCCTTTAAAATTGTTATTGAACAAATTTAAATCGGCTTTTAAGAGGTTTTTATTGTGGGATGCATAATTTATTTCAAAACCAATTTTTTGTAAATCTAGAGCCTCTAAATCACCAATTCTATTTTTTTTGTTTTCGGCTTCATAAAAAATAGAAAAGTACGTGTTACTATTATAGTAATATGAGATTTTTGGAAGTATTGAATTATTTTTTAGTTTATAATTTCTATTGTTAAAGTTTAATGAATTTGTGTTATTTAAAGAATTACTTAATGTAAAGTTAAATTGCCAAAACGATCCAATTTTATGTTCAAATTGTACTTTATGTAATTCTAAATCATTTTCTAAATTATCAATAGTTGTAGTGTTTTTGTTCTTAGATTGAATATAACTGTAGGTAGTTGAATATTTCTTTCTTCCTTTATTAAAAAAGAAGCTATTGTTTAAGTTATAATTTAATCCTAATAAGTTATTACTCGATGTATTAAATGGGTTTAAATTAAATGAGTTTCCGTCTTTTTTCTGTTTACTATCAACCATTATATAAGTGTTGTTATAAAACTGAGAAATAATTTTTTTTAACCCATTTTTAGAATTCCATTGTTGCGGATTTATTGAAACACTTTGTGAAAACTTGTTTTGATGTGTTGCAATATAATTTACTGTTGGCAAAATAATTCTTAAATAGGTTGCTTGATCGGTAAATTGAGCAATTTCGAATTCGTTTAATTCTTTTATATCATTATTGTTGTAATCTATCCAAGTATAAAATCCTTGTCCAGGTTCTGTTTTTATATACGAATAGTCTTGCTGAGGTAAAGTTCCCGATTGGTTTTGGTAAACTGTACTTAGGTTTAAAAACTGTTTAAATAATTGCTGTTTATAGGTAATTTTTGAATTTAACGATTCTTCATTTTTAAAATTTTTGTTTTCAACAGTTCTATAATTGATATAAGTGTTAAGTTGAGAGTTATTAGTATTTACTAGTGTAGATTTTAAATAAAAGGTTTTCGAATTATTAACACGCTCGAAATGGTTATTTTGAATACTATCGGTTGATCGAAAACTAGCTCCAAATTGAGTAAATACGTTTGTTGAATCTCCAATTCCTAAAAAAGCCTCATATTCATTGAATTTATGACTTAAATTTAAAGGTAATTTCGATTCAATTTCAACACGATTATTATGTTCTCCTTTAAATAGAACTCCATACCAGCTTTTCGATAAATTGTATTTAGTGTTTATAGTATATCTAGAAAAAGTTCCTTTGTCCATTATATTTTCATTATTTAAAACACTTCCATTAAAATTTAACAAAAAGTTTTTATAATTAATATCTCCAAAAATATGGTGTCTGTTTCCTTTAAATGAATCGCTAAATTCTAACTTTTCAAATAGGTAATTTATGGCATTATTTTTTTGGTTTGAAAATGCTAATGAACTACTTAAAAGTTTTTGATTTCCTATTGTATTTTCAATATTCCAATCGCGATTAAATTCGATGTTTTGAACGCGTTCAACGCTTTTAAAACGATCATTTATATAATCAAATTTCACATTACTTTTTAATTGCCATTTTTTTTGAAAAATTAGTTGGTCCCAACTAAATTTTGAAGCCAAACCATCATTTTTGGAATCGTCGATACTTGAAAATAAATTTTGATCAAAAACACTAAATGCAGTTTCGGTATTTATAGTTGTTTTAAAAGATGGATTATAACTTGCTTTAAAAACTGCAATTTGCAATTTGTTTGGTGCTACTAATTGAATTAATGGGTTATAATTTCCAAGGTTTTCACCGGCATATTCATAAATTTTTCCAAGAGCTATAACATCTTTTAATATATAGTTTCCTAAATTTTCTCCAACATATGAAAACGAAACATTGTATAATTCATCATTCTCGTTGGTAGAATATTCGAAAATTTCAATAGTTCCAAAATTTACTTTTTTATATAAAATTTTATCTTCAGAATACGCATCAATATATGCCGAGGGAGATACCATTTTATTGCTATCGTTCCCCGCATTTGAAAGCTGTTGTTTTTGTTCATTGGATAAATCTTGTTCGAGAGATTGGTTTTTTAGGTCGTTTTCATTATAAAAATAACCACTTACAGATAATTTATCACTTTTATAAGTTACGTTGTTATAGGTTGTAAATCGGTTATAAACACGGTCGTTATATTGGTATTCGGCAGTAATTCTCATATTTCCTGTTATAGGAAATGTTGTTGTAAATGTAACCTCAGCAGTATTATAATCTATTGTATAATCATTACTTTCACCGCGTTTTAGAAGCTGTCCATTTACATAAATTTGTTCTGTTCCCGAAAGAATTAGAATGTACTTATTATTAAAATCAGATAAAAAATAAGGACCTTGATTTCCTTCTTGCCCAATAATTTGAATTCTGTTGTATTTACCACGTACAATGGCTCCGGATGCTTGTAAATTTATTTCTGAATTTTCATTTTTAATTTTAGCCTGCACACGCAATCCTGATACCTTTTTATTAAATCTTAAAAATGAAGTTTCCTGGTTGTTTAAATAAATGTCTCCAGCATTTATATTCCAATTTTCACTAAAAAGTTCCATAAAAACACGATCAAATTCGTTTATTTTATATGTATTTCCATTTTCTTGAATTGGTAAATTGGTATCAATTATTGATGCTTTTAATGTTACTTTATCCGATAATTTTCCTGCAATTTGTAAATCTAAGGAAGAATTTACAACACCATTTTGATTATTACCTACCGTAAGTCCTCGGGTAACATCTCCAGTTGTTTTTAATCCGTCAAAAGGTTTAAATGGTATTTTTTGCTCGTTAGTTGTTAAACTATATAAAGGTCCTTCAGTTGAAGTATTAGGTACAATTCTTTTTTCATCAAAATCGAAATATTTTTTGGTTAAAAATGCTGGATATGAAGTGTATTGTATTACAACTTCATTATATTTTTTAGTATTATTTGAGTTGAAAATCAGTAATGATTTTGGAAAATCAACAGTGTATTTTGTTGAGTCAATTTCGGATGTTGAATTTGAAAATACCTTAAAATTAAAAGGAGTTATACTTACAGAATCTATATTTACAGTGTCGTTTTTAACGATAAAGGATTTCTTATGTAAATTTTTCGATTGAAATTGAGCATTAGCAATGGAGCTAATTAAAAGAAACAATAAGAAGAATCCTTTTTTCATTTTTTAAACAATCGTATTTTCAACAAAAATAGTTTAAAATAATGATTGTTGTTTGGAAGGACTTTCGTGTTGTAATAACCATTTTTTACGCCATATTCCACCTGCGTAACCCGTTAACGAACCATCACTTCCAATAATTCGGTGACAAGGAATAACAATCCAAATAGGGTTTTTTCCATTTGCGGAGGCAACTGCGCGTATTGCTTTAACATCTCCCAAAGCTTTACTTTGTTCTAAATAGGTTCTAGTTTTACCAAAAGGTACTTCTTGTAGTTTTACCCAAACTTTTTGCTGAAATTTTGTTCCTTTTGGATTTAGCTTTAAGCAGAAGTTATTTCGTTTATTATTAAAATATTCATCAAGTTGTTGAACACAATCTTTTAAACACTCAGGAATATTAGTTGAAGACTCAATATCTTCATCAATTACGGAAATATTTGAAATTCCTAGAACTGAACCTATAATTTTAGCTGTACCAATAGGGGTTTTGTAATATGTAGTTTCAAGATTTTCCAATTATTAATAAATTCATTTGTTAAATTTAAAGATACATTTAATTAAAGAAACTTGCCAATTGTTAAAATCATTTGTAATTAGCTGTTTAACAGTGTTTTTTAAATTATCTTTGCCTAGCTATGAAATCAGATTCCATATTATAACGTATGAATAAAGCCAAGTTTTTTCTATTATTTTTAATTATTTCTTCAATATTTTCTTGTGAAAGTAACGAAGAATTTAATACATCAGATCATTTAATAGGTGAATGGTTGCGAACTGATTCTAGGGAGGATTTTGAATTTAGACTTATATTTAATACAAACAACACAGGTTATAAAATTGTTAAAAATGGGACTAAGGAAACGAACATTACTTCTTCATTAATTTCATTTGATTGGAATATTGTTAATGATAATTTGAATTTAATAGAACTTAATGAGGTGTTTTCAACGTCTATTTCAATTAATAATGAACAATTAATTCTAAATGATTATTCAGATTTTCCTTTTAATAGGGTTGAATAATAACTAAATTCCAAATATGTCTTTAGAGTTTTGTGTAGTAATTTTAGCAATTTCTTCTGGTGCCAAACCATAAATATCCACCAATTTATTCAATACATTTAAGATATAACTACTTTCGTTGCGTTTACCTCTATAAGGAGTTGGAGCCAAATAAGGAGCATCGGTTTCTAAAACAACTTGATTTAACGGAATTTCGTTTAAAAACTTATCTATTTTACCATTTTTAAAAGTAACAACTCCACCAATTCCTAATTTCATATTATAAGATATAGCTTGTTTAGCTTGTTCTAAATTTCCGGTAAAACAATGAAAAATACCATAAAGTTTATCGTCTTTCACTTCCTCTAAAACTTCAAAAATCTCATCAAAAGCATCTCTACAATGAATTACAATTGGTAAATTTTTCTCTTTTGCCCAAACAATTTGTTGTTTAAAAGCATCTTGTTGCTGTTGTAAAAAAGTTTTATCCCAATACAAATCAATACCAATTTCGCCAACAGCATAAAAATTTCGTTTATCCAGCCATTCTTTTACAAAAGCCAATTCTTCTGCCACGTTTTCTTTTACATGAGTAGGATGTAATCCCATCATTAAAAAAGTATTTTTTGGAAATGCCTTTTCCAAATCTAACATTGCAGGTAAATAAGTAGAATCTATGGCAGGAATAAACATTCTAGAAACTCCAGAGTCTATTGCTCGTTGTACAATTTCATTTCTATCATTATCAAATTGTTCGCTATATAAATGCGTATGAGTATCGGTTAAAATCATAGGGCAAAAGTAATTAAAAACTGTTTTAAATAACAGAGTTGTTAAGTAATTAATACCTACATTAGTTTAGTAAAAATAAGATGTTTAAGAATGTATAGTAGGATTGGTTTTATATTGTTTTTTGTATTCATTTTTAAAAGTGTTTATGCCCAGGAATATAGGAATATGAGAACTTATACAAAAACTACAAATAACAAAATTTTACAATCTGGTTGTTGGCTAAAAAAAGATAGAAAAAGAAAAACAGAGGTTTGGAAAAATGCTAATGTTTTTAATTTGAGAGCAGAAAATGGAAGTTTAAAGTATACTTCTATAAGTGAGATTTGCGATTTTTATAATTGGTTTGATAATGCCATTAAGTTAAAAGGACATGAAATAAATGGAGTTGGAGTGGCTTCAATAGCTGCTGCACAATTATCTAATATGGATAATGGATTTATTAAAGTTTTTATTGTTAGAAATAAAGAAATAGTACTTTTTGCAAATGAAGGTTCTAAAAAAGTGTTAGCATTTGGATTTCCATTGTTGAAAGAAATTTATTTTTCTGAAGATATTTTAATAGGCGAAAAAGCTAAAAATTGGGATATTAAAAATGGTACTATTGAGCAATGTCAGGTTTTAGAACCCTTATATAATAAACTTTCATTTAAAGCCCTATATAGGTTAGAAAGGATTGCAAAGGGGAAAGGAATATTTAATTTAGCTGTTTCAAAGGAGTTAGAATTTGAAGGTGATATTACTAATTGTCATTCTAGGTTTCTTCACGGAAGGAATAAACTGTTACCTTATTATTTGGCTCAAAAAAAATAAGTTGTTTTTTAGGGATAAAATATGTTAACAGTTATATAGACAGTACATTACATTTGTTGTTTGTCGTTTATTTTACTTACATTTAGCTATTACTAACTAATAAAATTAATTTTAATAAGAAAAATTACTTTTCTAAAATTACTGTTTAGTACTTAATATTTTTAAACAACCCCTTTTTTAGCTATTGAATGTAAATTTTACACGAAATGAGTTAATTTTTATAACTTAAAATTAAAAAGTAATATTTATTTATCTATTATAAAGTAGTGGCTTAAATTGAATAACTCATGACTATAAATTATAAGTAAACGGGAAAGCCGAAAACCGAAAAAAGTAGGCATTAAATAATAATTATTATGAAAAAACTAACTAACATTATCAATCAATTTACTTTAATTTCAATTTTTATTTCATTCACTTTTGTATTCCAAAGTTGTGAAGAAAAAGCAAAAGAATCGACACATGTACCTGAACACGAACCAATAGTTGAGGTCGAAAAACCTGAATATTTTCAGCTTCGTCCGGAAGTGGAAAAAGCCTATGGGTATTCGCATGCCGTTAAAATTGGAAACGATATAAAAATATCAGGAGCCGTAAGTATGGACAATGAAGGAAACCCAACTGCTATTGGAGATTTTAAGCAACAAATGAAAAATTGTTATGACGATTTGGATAAAATATTAAAACATTATGGTTGTACTTTTGATGATGTAATTGTGGAAAATATTTTTACTACAAATATGCCGCTGTTTCTTGAAAATGCCGGTTATCGAAATTCGATTTATACAAAACAATTTCCAACAGGTTCTTGGCTTGGAGTGAAAGAATTGGCAATACCAGAATTTATGATTGAAATTGAACTAGAAGTACATAAATCCGAGTAGAAAATAATATTCATATAAATAAAACATCCAATTTTCTATATTAATTTATAAAAAATTGAAAATGAAAATCCAGCTTATAAAGAACAAACAAAGGTCCTTTATAAGCTGGATTAATTTTTTTAAATTTGTCTTAAAATGGTAGTTTATATCCCACAGAAATTTGATTCAAATCAAATGTGTTTCTCATTGTGTAATCAATAAATAAATTTTCTGAAATAAAAGGTAAATAAGCGCCTAATACTGCATTATAAAATCCTTTGGTGTTGTCACTATTTAATAATGCTCCTAGTCCAGCTCCAATATATGGTTGTATTTTTCTATTTTCTTTTAAGAACGGGTAAATTATGTTTCCGGACGCTCCAAACAGAATATTATCGTTAAATCCCACAAATACTTCTGGCGCAAATTTAAAAGGAGAATTGCCCATTGTAAAATAAGCTTTTGCTCCAATTACAGGATATCCAGAATTGTTAAATTGGTAACCTCCTTCAATTGAAGCATTTTTATATGTTAAAAACCGTTCTGATGTTAATTCCTCAGAATTGTCAATTGTAGCAACATCAACTATTTTAGTTTCCTCCTTAACTTTGTTATTGTCTTTCTCAACAGGTTCAATATTTTTTAAGGTTTTTTTATTTAATTTCTTAAGCTGTTTTTCCGGTTTATCAGACTTTTTAGTTTTAACTTCCTTTTTTGATGTAGAAGTTGTTTCTATAGCTGTAGCTTTTTCAATTTTAACTTCTTTTTGATTCTTTTTGTTAGTTTCTATTACTTTTTGCTCATTTTTATTTTCTAAAAGCAACGTTTCTAATCTTTTAATGCGTGCGTTTAATAAATCTAATTGATTGTTGTGAAGGCTATCAGAAACATTTAATACTGCGTTTTGAGAAGTTGATTCTTGACTTAGACCTTTTAAAATTCTATCAATTAACGATTCAAATTCAGTAGGATTCATTTGGATAACTGTATTATTTGTTGAAGCAGTATCCTTTTGACTTTCAATTGCCGAAAATTTTTCAATTTCCTTTAAAGCTAATAATACATCTTTTTTCTCTTCTAATAACAATATGGCTGTATCAGCATCTTTAGTGTCGTATGCTTTTTTTAATTTATCATCTAATGAAGATAAAGTACTTTGATATTCCTTTTTAAGTGCATTAAATTTTTCAATATTGTTGGTGTTTGCTTGAGCATTTACATTATTTGAATGAGACTCTTCATTGGTTATTGAAGCCTCTTTTGCGTTTTTTCCAATTGTAAATTTAATTCCAGCATTGTACATTAAATGTGTTTGAATCTCATTAGGAATAGAAATATTAGCAATATCTTCTCCAGTTGTAAACATAGCACGTAAACCACCTGAAATAAGGATTCTTCTTCCTAAAGGAATGTTTAAACCTAAACCACCAGTTGCAAATTCGCCACTTGGAACTTCTAAATTTGTTTTGCCAACATATAAATTATCAGAATTTAAGTATCCGCCTCCTAAAATTAAATAAGGAGTTACTCCATTACCATCATTTAAACGTGCTCTAAATTCTAATCCATACATAGATAATTTATCAAAATCTAAGGAAATTTCGTTGTTATTTGTTGCGTTAAAATAAAATCCTCTTAGGCCTATATATTCATTAAAATCAAATCCAGCATAACCACCTAACATGTAGGTGTCTTTGAATAACGATTTGTCGTCAAATGATATATGAGCAATACTTGGTTCTATTATTAACTGAATTCCTCTAAGCCCACCTTTAATTTTATTTAAATATGCTTCATCTAATTCAGTAAGAGTACCAGGTTTTCTTCCTCCCAAATAAAATTGAAGCGATCCCATTAAACCCCAGTTACTCAAACGGTCTGTTGTTGTGGTAGCATCATCAATATTATAGATTGTTTTATCGGTAGCACTTAATAGGTTAGAGGCTGCATTAAAGTTGTAGGTAGTGTTCTTTGCTTCAATAGATAAAATAGCTCTTTTAGCTAAATTAACTTTAAATCCTAGGCCTAAACTTGCGTAAATTTGTTCAAAATCTTTTGAATTTGCCTCAATATTTTGAATACCTGTGCCAATAGTAAAATAAGGTTTAAATTTTTTTGTTCCAATATTGGCCTTAAATTCACCACCCCAACGAGTAAGAAATACATTTTGACTGTTGAATAAATTTTCATCGAAATTGGTAATTCCAAATTTCGAAAAATCTGTTTGTAAATCTAATGAGCGTAAATATACTGCGCGAAGCTCTATATACTCTCCAAATCCAAATCCTAGCTTTCCACCAACCAAAACATCATTTTTTAGTCCAGCTTGATTATCCCACCAAGTATATTCGGCAGCAGGTGAAAGTGTAAAACTAATGTCCTTTACTTGAGCTGTAAACTTTGAAGTAATCAACAAAATTATTGTTAGTACAACTGATATTTTTTTCATTTAATTATTTTTTTAATTGTTTCTATGTTTCTGATTTTTAAAAAATTGCTCGTAAAAGTAATGTATTTTTTTATTGGTTTAACAATTATTTTTTATTGCTAAATTTGATAAATTGTATATACATTTGCGAAAAAAAAATATTAGATGAAAATTGAAAATAAAGTAGTTTTTTTAGTAGTAATATTTTTTATTACAACTGCTAATTTTGCGCAAATTAAAAAGCAAGAAAGTAAAGTGGTTATTTCTGAGTCGGAGATAATTTCGCTTACAAAAACCTTGAAAAAGTATAGTAAAACAAGTGCTTTAAATAATGCAATTGTTAGGGATAATGTGCTAGATTCTCTAAACCAAAGAATAAATAAATTAACTAAATTACTTTCTTTATATAAAGAATCTAATTTAAACAGTAATAAGAATCTATTGGAAGTTGTTGGAGATACAGTTAACCATAAAATGGTATTGGTATTTCCTAAAGAGCCTATTGAAGTTAAAAAAAATAGTACAACTTCTAGGCAAGAAAAAATAAGTGAAAATGTAACAGATACTAATGTTTTGGCATTAGCTAAACTTGAACAAGAAATTATTGCTTTAGAAAAGAAAATTTCAAAAGGTTTTGAAGAACAATTAAAGTTGTTAAATGCTACTCCTAAAAGTAAAGTGGTTGAAACGTTTGTTAAAGCGCCACCTGTATTTATTGAAAAAACAGTTTTAAAAACAGATACAATATATGTTTTAAAAGAACTTAATGGAAGTAAATCTATAGATTCATTAAATATGAAATTGTTGGCGGTAAAGAATAACGAATTAAAAAATCAGCAATTAATAATAGATTCACTAAAAATCCAATTATTGGAGAAAGAAAAAATTGTTCCAGTTGAAATTAAAAAGGAAACTGAAGTTACTGCTTTAAAACTGTATTTTTTTAATAACGAATTCAATTTAAACGAAATAAATAAAGCTATTTTAGATGAGTTGTATTTAAATAGTTCAACTACAAATGCTTTGTTTACAATTAAAGGATTTGCAAGCGCCTCTGGAAATGTTAACTACAATAAAATTATATCTACCAAAAGATCTCAAGCTGTATTTAATTACCTAATTGAAAAAGGTGTAAAATCCGAAGCTATTAAGAGCGCTTCTTTTGGAGTTGATTATAATACAAAGGATGCATCAAAAGCACGACGTGTAGAAATAGAAATTACAAAAAAATTATAATTGTTATTAAAATAGCAGTTATAATTTTCTCAATAATTTACTGGCTAAATCATATTCTTCAGCACTTTCTGGAATTGTTTTTAACACTTCTTCGCAAGTTTCAAATTGTTTTTGTTTAAGCAAGTTTAAAGCTTTGTACCAAGTGGCTTTATATTTAAAAACAGAATTTCCTTTAGAAATTGAATCGAAAATAGTTTCGGCTTCTTGAAATTTATCTAATTCTAAAAGAGATATTCCTTTATATAATTTTATTTCAATATCATTTGGAAACTCCTTTTCTAAAACAATAAGTTGGGCAAAGGCAGTTTTATAGTTTTTGTTATTAAAGGCATCTTGCGCTTTTAATAATGTTTCATTAGAATCTCCTCTAACAACCAATTCTAAATTACCATGATTTGAAAAATCGCTATAAACCGGATCCCCATTTTTAAATATAAAAAAACCAATTAACAAAGCAATACTTGCTGCAACCATTAACTTTCGATAACGCATTAACGAAATTACTTTGGTTTCTTTCTTTTCTTCTTTTATAAACGTCGCACCAAGATTTGATAAGGTATTTCTAAGCTTTGTTTCTTCCTCTTCATTTTCATACTTTGAAGATAAGGAAGAATTTAACGCTTTATATATTTCAAACTCTTGTTTAAAATCAGCATCAGATTGTAATTTTTTTTCGAAAGATAATAACTCCTCACCAGTAAGTTCCTTATTAAGGTAGTTATCGAATTTTATGTATTTTAATTCTTCCATTTTAATAGTCTTTTAGTTGTTGAAATTCATTCGAATCTTTCACAAGCTGGGTTAATTTTCCCATACATTGCGATTTCTTCTTACGAGCATAACCATAAGTTACACCTAATAATTCAGCAACTTCTTCCATCTTTTTTATTTTGAATGTAGCTTTTAATAATTCTTGGCATTTTTGGCCTAATTCTTTAAACTTCGATTCAAAAAGCTGACTTTGTTGTTCAAAAATTTCAGTTTCTTCAACTTGTTCTAAATGCTCGTCTTTAATAGATGCTTCATCTTCTAAAATTGTTACCCTATTATTTCCTCTTTTTTTAAGTTCATTTAGCCAACGTCTTTTACATAATAGATAAAAGTAAGCATCAAACGGACATGTTAAGATAAAATTCTTCTCTTTTGCCTGATGATAAATAGTAACTAATGTTTCCTGAATAATGTCTTGGGCATCATCTGCATTTCCGTTATTGTTTCTAACATAAGCAACTATCTTATGCGAAAAGCGCTCATATAATTTAGAAAGAACTCTGCTGTCGTTTTTTAGCAAAGCTTCTATATATATGTTATCTGCGTGTGGTTTTTGACTCATTTAGAATTGTTAGATAAGGCTAATTTAAAATTTTTTTCAGAATAAGGGGTAACAAATTATTAGTTGTGGTGATATGTTAGTGTAAAACAAATTTAAAAACAACGAAAATTACAATATTATGAAAACACAAAACTTAAAATTCACAAACTTAAAAAACAGTAAAGTAGTGAAAAACATTTTTAAAAGCGTATTAGGATTATCATTAATTGCATCTTTAGGAAGTTGTATTGACGATCCAGTAATTGTAGATCAACAACCCTTACCAGATGGAATTGCCTTAAATGATAGATTTTTAAATAATAGAATTAATGCTTTAGAAGAATTTACATTAGATGCAGCAACTGGTGGTATAATAACAGGATCACAAGGAACAAATGTAACTTTTCAACCAAATTCTTTTGGAATAAACGGAACTCCAGTCACTGGAAATGTTACTGTACAATTAATTGAGATTTACGATAAAGCTTCAATGTTGCTAAATAATAGATCAACATTAGGAATGAGAGCTAACGGAGATAAAGAAGCATTAAAATCGGCCGGAGAGTTTTTTATAAACGCAAAGCAAGGATCAAATGAGTTGGATTTATTAAGTGCAGCCTCAGTTGAAAGTCGTCCAATAGATTTTGCGGATTTAGATGGTGGAATGCAAATTTTTAGAGGAGGACCAGATCAAGATTGTGACGGTATTGATGATGATTGTGATTGGGTACCTGCTGATGAGGATAAAAATGGGGAACAAGATGATGCTCAAATTAGAGATGCGCAAGGTGCCGATGGTGCATTTGCAACCTATAATTACGATATAGGAAGTTTTGGTTGGACAAACCTTGATAGATGGTATAGTTATGCAGGAGCAAAAACTGAGATATTTATTGATGTTCCAGCAGAATTTAATCAAGATAATTGTGCAATATACTTATCTTATGATGGAGAGCCAACAGCTTTAGCAAGAATGGATGTTTACAACACAAGTTTAGAAATGTTTACAGAGCACTACGGATTAATACCTGTTGGATTAGAAGTTCATATTATTATGGTTGCTGAAATTGATGGTGTTTTAAATTACGCAATTCAAGGAACAACAATAGTTGAAGATCATATAGAAGTTATATCAAGTTTAAGTCCAATTACACAACCTGCGTTAGAGAGTTTAATTAACGGATTACCTTAAAATATTACAATTGGTGAACAGTTAGAAATAGGTTAATAACTGGGGAAAGGCTATCAAAAAATGATAGTCTTTTTTTTATTTAAAATTTTTTCAAAAAAAGAGGGTAACAATTTTTAATTGTGTTGATATATAAATGTAAAACAAAATTAAAAACAACAAAATTTAAGATATTATGAAAACACAAAGACAAAAATTCACAAACTTAAAAAATAGTAAAGTTGTGAAAAACATTTTTAAAAGTGTATTAGGATTATTATTAATGACTATAATAGTAAGTTGTATTGACGATCCAATTACGGAGCCATATCAACAACCACAACCAAATGGTTTAGCACTAGCAGAACTATTTGAAAACAATAGAATTAATGCTGTTGAAGAATTTACTTTAGATGCCGCAACTGGTGGTATAATTACGGGTTCTCAAGGAACAAAAGTTACGTTTCCACCAAATTCTTTTGGAATAAATGGAACACCAGTTACTGGAAATGTAATTATTCAAATGGTTGAAATTTATGATAAAGCATCTATGGTTCTTAAAAATCGTTCAACTTTAGGAGAAAAACCAAATGGAGATAAAGAAGCTTTAAAATCAGCAGGACAATTTTTTGTAGGCGCAAAACAAGGCGCAAATGAATTAGAATTGTTGGAAATGGCAACTATTACAAGTAAAGATGTAAATTCTGATGATGTGGACTGGGGAATGAAAGTTTTTAAAGCTGGTGAAACATTAGAAAGTACAGAAGATTGGGTAGAAGCTGATGAAGATAATAATGGAGAACAAGATGATGTAAATTTTAAAGAAGCTGAAGGAACAACAGGAGTAATTGTAACATATAATTTTGGTATAGGAAGTTTTGGTTGGTCTAATTTAGACAGATGGTATAGTTTTGCTGGTCCAAAAACACAACTTTTTGTGGATGTTCCAGAAGGTTATAATGGTGATAATTGTGCTGTTTATTTATACTACGACGGAGAAAATACTGCTGTTGCACGAATGGATACTTGGAGTGAAACCGAACAAATGTTTACAGAACATTACGGATTAATTCCAATTGGTTTAGAAGTTCACATAATAATGGTTGCTGAAATTGAAGGTGAATTACATTACGCAATGCAAGGAACTACAATTGTTGATAATCATATTGAAGTAATTTCAAGTTTAAGTCCAATTACACAACCAGCATTAGAGAGTTTAATTAATGCATTGCCATAAATATATTTTAAAAAAGGAGAATTGTTATGAAAGAAGCTGTCCAACTGGACAGCTTCTTTTTTTGGTATGTTTTTTGCTTTAACATAATTTTAACATTTATCCAGTACTTACTTTATTAATTGAACCTTCTCAATTCCACTCAATAGGATTCAATTTTTGTTATTGTAGATATTGGATGATACAAAACTTAATTATTATGAGAAAAAAACACCCAAAAGCAAATTTAGAGAATTACAGTAAGTTATTTGCACAATTAGCCTTAGTATTATCATTGTTTGTTGTTTATCTGTTAATTCAGAGTAAAACTTTTACCAATGAAATAGCCCTTTTTTCTGGTGAAGATCGGAATTTAATTGATGAGGATGTTTCGTTGATTGAGTTTAACATTGAAAAGCCAAAACCAGCATCCAATCCTCCCAAAAAAGTAATCCTTGATATTATTGAAAAAGTAGATGATAACAAGAATATTGATGAAACTTTATTTGAAACAGTTGATGTAGATGCTCCAGTTGATATTTCAAAGTTAGAAAATGTAAAAGAAAATGATGAAATTGACCCGAAAGATGAAGTTTTTGATATGGTTTTTTTAGAAGAAGCTCCATTATTTCCAGGATGTAAAGGAACAAAAGAAGAACTAAAAGCTTGTTTTTCAAAGCAAATAAATAAATTTATTAGCAAAAAATTTAATGCAGGTTTGGCCGAGCAATTAGGCCTTTCTCCCGGAATTCAAAGAATTCATACAATGTTTAAGATTGATAAAAACGGAAATATTATAGATATTCAGGCAAGAGCTCCACATGTAAAACTAAAAGAAGAAGCTATTAGAGTTATAAATCTATTACCAAAAATGAAACCCGGTAAACAACAAGGTAACCCAGTAAAAGTTAGATACTCAATGCCAATTGTTTTTAAAGTTCAATAATAAAAAAAGAGAAACAAATACTTGTTTTTGAGCAGCCATTTTTGTAAATTTAATAGGATGAATATCTTGTAGGAGTAATCAGTTTTACAAAAATATATTCTGATTTTCTTACATTATAAAAGTGGCTGTTAAACAGTTTATAATTTCTTTTTGTTCAAATTAAAATTGGTAGTTATGGAAATAAAAAAATATCCTAATGCCGTACTTGAAAATTATAGTAAAATTTTAATGCTCTTAGGCTTAGTGCTATCACTATTCATAGTATATGAGTTTATAAGAATTAAATCATATCCAAAACCAATAAAAGCTTTGTCGGCAACCGTTTTAGGCGAAGATGATTCGGAGGAGCTTGTTGAAATTAAACCAATAGAAGTGCAAGCACCTCAAACACCACAAGCAGTTATTCCAGATAGAATTATAAAGGTTGAAGATGAGGTTGATATTCAAGAAACAGTTATTGAAAGTACCGAAACCGATGAGTCTGAGGCAATTATTGTTGATTTAAATAAGGAAATTATGACCGTTGAGGAAGAGGAGGTAGTTGTTGAAGATGTTCCTTTTGTAATAATTGAAGATGTTCCCGTTTATCCAGGTTGTACAGGAAATAAGGAACAATTAAGAAATTGTTTTTCTAATCAAATTTCAAAATTTGTACTTAAAAAGTTTAATCCGGAATTGGCAAGTGATTTGGGATTACAAGCTGGTAGTATTCAAAGAATATTTGTAATGTTTAAAATTAATAGCGAAGGAAATGTTGTAAGTGTTAAGGCAAGAGCTCCACATAAAAAATTACAAGAAGAAGCCATAAATATTGTAAGCTCATTACCTCAAATGACACCGGGTAAACAAAGAGGTCGGCCAGTTACAGTAAGTTATGGATTACCTATAGTCTTTAAAGTTAATTAACCATTTTAGTGGTTAAACCAAAATCCTGTTAAAGCAGGATTTTTTTATGGTATTGAGGAAATTAAAAGTTTATATTTGTTACTTCAACCTATATTAAAAAATTATGTGCGAAGTTAATGTCAATCAATTTTTAGAATCTACATATCTTAAAACTCCAATTCAGGCAGGAATTTCACCTGAGGCTACAAAAAAAATAGTGGAAGAGCTTATTCACGAGGCTGTTAACAATAAATTTAAATTGGTAATGATTCGTCCGGATTATGTGTCATTAGCAAAAGAAATGATTGCAAATTTAGATTCTTACACTTCCGTTGGAACCGTAATTGGTTTTCATGAAGGAACGTATTCAACAGAAGAAAAAATTGCTGAAGCTGAAAAAGCAATTGCGGATGGGGTAGATGAATTGGATTTTGTTGCAAATTATGAAGCTTTTAAGAATGGGAAAATAAATTTAGTTAAATCTGAAATTTTCAAATGCACTAAATTGGTTTTAGACAACAATAAAGTGGCCAAATGGATTATTGAAATTGCAGCTTTAAACGATGAAGAAATTATTGAGATTACCCAATTAATAAGAGATGTTGTTTTAGATAATTTTGGTGAAGAAAAAGCGTTAAAGGTTTTTGTAAAATCTTCAACAGGTTTTTATAAAACTGAGGGCAACAAACCAAACGGAGCAACTTTTGAAGGAATGAAATTAATAATAGAAAATGCTAAGCCTTTACCAACTAAAGCTGCCGGAGGTGTTAAGAGTTTTAAAGATGCACTAAAAATGATAGAAATAGGTGTAAGGCGCATTGGAACTTCATCTGCATTAGCAATTGCCGATGGAAACATAGCGAAAGAAGGATATTAATATGAAAGATTTTTTTGCACATGAAACAGCAGTTATTGACGAAGGCTGCGAAATAGGAAGTGGCACCAAAATTTGGCATTTTAGCCATATAATGCCAAATTCTAAAATTGGAGAAAAATGTAATATTGGGCAAAATGTAGTTATTTCTCCTAATGTAGTTTTGGGGCGAAATGTTAAAGTGCAAAATAATGTTTCAATATATTCAGGTGTAATTTGTGAGGATGATGTTTTTTTAGGTCCTTCAATGGTTTTTACCAACGTAATAAATCCCAGAAGCGCTATAATAAGAAGGGATGAATACCAAAAAACAACCGTAAAAAAAGGTGCCAGCATTGGAGCAAACGCTACAATTGTTTGCGGTAATACTATTGGTGAATATGCATTTATTGGTGCTGGTGCTGTTGTAACTAAAGAAGTTTTACCTTTTGCATTGGTGGTTGGAAACCCTTCAAAGCAGATAGGCTGGATTAGCGAATATGGACATCGATTGGAATTTAATAATGAGGGTTTTGCTACTTGTAAAGAAAGCGGAGATAAGTATCAGCTACAAAATAATAAAGTTTTAAAATTATCGTAAATTG
Source organism: uncultured Lutibacter sp. (assembly GCF_947495725.1). Lineage (GTDB taxonomy): Bacteria > Bacteroidota > Bacteroidia > Flavobacteriales > Flavobacteriaceae > Lutibacter. The sequence continues at coordinate 87,169 of NZ_CANLZZ010000002.1, forward strand.
AGCTGTATGAAAAAAATTATTTTTGGTTGTTTTCTATTTTTATATTCAATTTCAGTATTAGCTCAATCTGAAAAACATCCAGTTTTTAAGGAATGTGAATCCGAAGAAATTTCTTTAATTCCAGGATGCTTTAAAAGTCGCTTAAAAGAGAAAATATCAAAGGAATTTAAGGTCCCTGAAAAAATTTTAAAGGAAAAGTTTAAGGGTAATATAAATGTTGTTTTTTTAGTAGATGTTGAAGGAAATTTTAGAGTTATTTATGTAAATTCTCCTTATAAAGAATTAAAGGCAGAGGTTGAACGTGTTTTTAAAACCTTACCAAAAATTACTCCTGCAAAATTTAACAATCACGCTATTGAAATGCAGTTTGTACTTCCTATTACCATTCCAATAGAAAATAATTTAATTGAAGAAGAGGAACAAGTTGTTGAAGAAAATAGAAAAGAAGTTGAAATTTTAAGAAATAAAGAAGAATTAAGTATTTCAACAGAAAAAAGCTTATTTCCTGAGCATAAAAGTGGTTTAAATATTCCACTAACTCAATTGGAGTATTTTAAATATTCCAATATTTTGGATCAAGCAGAAAATTCACATACTTCAATGAAGCCTTACACCTATTCTGAAGCGGGTAATTATGTAAATTTAGATGCTAAAAAGAGTCAGCTTTTAAAATCAAAATCAACGTGGTTTGGTAAAAAGCTATTAAATGAACATATGGCCAATGTAATAGGAAAAGATTATTGGTTTACAGTAGATCCTATTGTAGATTTACAAGTTGGAAAAGATAGTGATGATATAGAAACATTTAACAATACACGCGGGATACAAATAAATGGAGGTTTAGGAAAAAATCTAAATTTTTCGACAAGCTTTTATGAGAGTCAGGGAAGATTTGCTAGTTATTTTAATGAGTATGCCGAATCAATTAAACCAGATGGTGGAAACCCAGCAATAATTCCGGGAAGAGGAATTGCGAAAAGATTTAAAGAAGATGCCTACGATTATCCAGTAGCTGAAGCATATTTATCATATACTCCAAGTAAGTATTTTAATTTTCAACTTGGAAATGGAAAGAACTTTATTGGTGATGGTTACCGATCTTTGTTTTTATCTGACGTGGCTTCTCCTTATACCTATTTTAAAATCAACACAAGTTTTTGGAAAATTAAATACACCAATATTTTTATGTCTTTACAAGATGTAAGACCAGAATTAACAGTTGATGGAGCGTATAAAAAAAAATATATGGCAATGCATTACTTGAGTTGGAATGTTTCAAAAAAACTAAATTTAGGTTTGTTTGAAACTGTAATTTGGGATAATGCCAACGATAGAGGGTTTGATGCGAGCTATTTAAATCCGTTAATTTTTTATACAGCCGTGGAATTTGGAACAGGTTCTAGAGCAGGAAATTCATTATTAGGATTAAGTTTAAAATATAAGCATAAAAATATGTCACTGTATTCTCAGTTTCTAATTGATGAATTCAGAATTTCAGAAGTAACTAGTTCTAATGGTTGGTGGGGAAATAAAAATGGACTTCAAATTGGAGCTAAGTTTTATAATGCTTTTAAGGTTGAAAATTTATTTTTACAAGTTGAACATAATGCTGTAAAACCATATACTTATTCTCATGATGAATTGAATTATAATTATGGACATAATAATCAGCCCTTAGGTCATTTGTGGGGTTCAAATTTTAATGAAACTATTGCAATTGCACAGTATACAAAGGGTAGATGGTTTGCAAATGCAAAGATTGTGATTGGTAAAAAAGGATTTGATTTCTCGGATGGCACCGATAATTTTAGCTACGGGGGAAATATTTACAGAGATAATGATAATCGAGTTTCTGATTATGGAAATGAAATAGGCCAAGGTAATGAAGCTTCTATTGCTATAGCTGATTTACAATTGGGTTATTTGGTAAATCCAGCAACAAATTTAAAATTATTTGCAGGAGTTACTGCCAGGAATTTTGAACCTGTAAATCCTTCAACAAATTTTAAAGCTTCAAATACAACTTGGATTACTTTGGGTTTAAAAACAGATGTGTTTAATTGGTATTTTGATTTTTAATTTAACGTAATTGTATCATTTTATCAAAACAATTTCAATAAAATTATTTAAGTATTTCAAAATATTCTCTTTCTATTTTTTCTTGATGATTTGGGTGCGCAATCTTTATTAATTCCGTAACACGCTGACTAATTGTTTTACCGTATAAATTTGCTACACCATATTCTGTTACAATATATTCAACATGTGCTCTGGTTGTTACAACGCCAGCACCTTTATTCAAAAAAGGAACAATTCTACTAATACCATTATTTGTAACTGAAGGTAGAGCTATAATTGCTTTACCGCCCTCACTTAAAGAAGCTCCCCTAATAAAATCCATTTGCCCACCAACACCGGAATACATGCTTGCACCGATAGAATCTGCACAAACCTGACCGGTTAGATCAACTTGAATTGCAGAATTAATTGCAACCATTTTTGGATTTTGTCTAATGTTTACAACATTATTTGTATAATCGCAAGATCGCATTTCGATAAAAGGATTGTCATCCACATATTCATATAAGCGTTTGGACCCTCCCAAAAAGGTTGTTAAAGCTCTACCTGCGTTAACGCCTTTATAGTTGCCGTTTATTACATCTTTTAAAATTAAATCAATTACACCATCTGAAAACATTTCGGTATGTAACCCTAAATCTTTATGATTTCCTAAACGAGACAGTACAGCATTAGGAATAGAGCCAATTCCCATTTGCAAAGTGCTTCTATCATCTATTAATTGTGCTATATAATCGCCAATTTTGCTTTCAATTTTTGTTGGTTCGGAAATATGAAATTCGTGGATTGGAGCACTTTCCTCAACAAAAGTATCTAGTTCTGAAATATGAATTAATCCTTCACCATGAACTCTTGGCATTTTATCATTTATTTGTGCAATTACGTGTTTTGCGTTGGTTATTACGGCTAAAATTGCTTCAACAGAAACACCTAACGAACAATACCCATGTTTATCTGGTGTAGAAACCTGAATTAAGGCAACATCTACAGGTAATACATTTCTTTTAAATAAGTTAGGAACCTCGCTTAAAAAAACGGGAGTATAGGATCCATTACCAGCTTTAATAGTATGACGTACATTTTTACCAATAAATAAGGAGTTTACATGAAAACTATCTCTATATTTAGGGTCGGCATATGGAGTTTCTCCTTCTATATGTAAATGGCAAACTTCTACATTTCTAAGTTCTTCATGTCTGGCAGACATGGCATTTATTAAAACTTGAGGTGCCGCGGCTGCAGCTTGAATATATACCCTATCATTAGATTTTATAACTTTTACTGCTTCTTCTGCTGTTACCGACTTATACATGTTATTATATATTTGTTTGTTTTATAAAAATAGTAACAATATAATAAAAAACAAATGATAAAAGTTGTATAATTTATATTATTCATAAAATCTTTATATTTCAATTCAATAATGTATGTTTTCATTTTTTGATTTACCTTTGCAGCATTAATAAATAATGAAATGATTCGTATTAAAACACGTGAGGAGATTGAATTAATGCGTGAAAGCGCATTAATAGTGTCAAAAACTTTAGGTTTGCTGGCAAAAGAAGTAAAACCTGGAGTCTCAACTTTATATTTAGATAAGCTTGCTGAAGAATTTATTAGAGATAATGGAGCAATTCCTGGTTTTTTAGGTTTGTATGATTTTCCAAATACCCTTTGCATGAGCCCAAACGCTCAGGTTGTGCATGGAATTCCAAATGATAAGCCACTAGAGGACGGCGATATTATTTCAATTGATTGTGGTGCTTTAAAAAATGGATTTTATGGTGATCACGCTTATACTTTTGAAGTAGGAGAAGTAGCCGAAGAAACTAAAAAATTATTGCAAACTACAAAAGAAAGTTTGTATGTTGGAATAAGAGAATTTAAAGCAGGAAATAGAGTAGGAGATGTTGGGTATGCTATTCAAAAATACTGTGAAGAAAGAGGTTATGGAATTGTACGTGAATTGGTAGGTCATGGTTTAGGAAAAGAAATGCACGAAGGACCAGAAATGCCAAATTATGGAAAAAGAGGTAGAGGTAAGAAGTTTGTTGAAGGTCTTGTTGTGGCAATTGAACCTATGGTTAATTTAGGAACTCATAAAATTAATCAATTAAATGATGGTTGGACTATTTTAACTCAAGACAATAAGCCAAGTGCACATTTTGAACATGATGTAGCAATAGTTAATGGAAAACCTGAATTACTTTCAACATTTAAGTACATTTATGATGCTTTGGGTATTGAGAGCAATGAAGAGGACGAGTTTAGACAACAACTTTAGTGTAAACCAATGCTAAGTAAATTGTTTAAATTTTTTTTAAATGCGGTTCCTCGTCCAATTCTTATAAAAGTTAGTTATTGGATTGCACCATTAATTGCAATTTATTATAAAGGCTCAAAATTTACCGATCCAATTGATGGAAAAAGTTTTCGAAAATTTTTGCCCTATGGTTACGGAAAACAACGTCCAAATGTGCTTTCTCCAAGTACGCTTTCATTAGAACGACATAGATTACTTTGGTTGTATTTAAAAGAAAAGACAAAATTTTTTAGTACGCCTCAAAAGGTTTTGCATATAGCACCAGAACAATGTTTTTTAAAACTGTTCAAAAAACAAAAAAACTTAGACTATATAACTGCCGATTTGTATTCTCCAATTGCTGATGTAAAAGCCGATATTTGTGATTTGCCTTTTGAAGATAATTCTTTTGATGTGGTTTTTTGTAATCATGTATTAGAACATATTCAGGATGATAAAAAAGCAATGAACGAGCTGTATCGTGTTTTAAAAAAGGGAGGTTTTGGTATTTTTCAAATTCCTCAAGACTTGAACAGGGAAGAAACTTATGAAGATTTTTCAATTGTAAGTCCAGAAGAAAGAGCATTACACTTTGGGCAATATGATCATGTACGAGTTTATGGTAAAGATTATTTTGACCGATTAAGAAATGTTGGTTTTACTGTAGATGAAGTCGATTATTCAAAAACAATTTCGAAAGATTTAATTACTAAATATTGTTTAGTTAAAGGTGAAATATTACCTGTTTGTACTAAAAATTAATTTTCAAAGTTTGCCGATTTAAATGTTTGAAGATGTCCGTTGGCATCGGCAAAAATTAAAAAAGCTTTTAATTCTTTATGATTATCTAAAAACTGTTTTGTTTTTTGTAATCCCATTGCCATAAATGCTGTTGCATAACCATCCACATCAGCACAATCAGACTTTGAAATTACAGATGCGCTTAACAAGTTACTTTCAGTTGCATAACCCGTTTTAGTATTAATCGTATGCACATATTTCTTACCATTTTCAAGTGTTCGAAATTTCCTATAATTACCTGAGGTTGCAATAGATTCATTATTAAGTTGAATTGTAGTAGCAAATGATCGTGTTCCATCAAAATTTGGATCTTCTATGGCAATTGTCCAGGCAATTCCTTTTTTATTTACACCTCTTGCTCGAATTTCCCCACCAATTTCTACCATATAATTATTAATGTTGTTTTTTTCAAACAACCGACCAACCATATCAACTAAAAATCCTTTTGCAATAGCATTAAAATCGAAATAAATTTCGGGGTATTTTTTAGCAATCTTTCCATTTTTTAACTTCACTTTATTAAATCCAACAAATTTTAGTAATTCTTTAATTTGTGTAGAATCTAAATTTTCAATTTTTGGACCAGCTCCAAATCCCCAAGCGTTTACTAATATACCAACAGTTGGATCAAAGTCGCCATTAGTTTCATTATATATTTTTTCAGATTTTTGAAAAACTTCTTTAAAAATTGTGTCAACAACTATGGTTGTGTCTCCGTTATTTATTTTTGAGATATCTGAAGTTGAAATATATGTGGAGGTTGATTTATTGATAGCTTTAATAAGACTGTCAATTTTTGAATTCAAATTTTTATGTTCTTTACCAAGATATTTAATGGTAAATGTTGTCCCAATTGCATTTCCTTTAATTAAATTAACATCTGATTGACCATTTGAACAGGAAATTAGCAATAAAAAAATGATACTAAATACACAATTTTTCATTATTAAAAATAATTTATGCAGAATATTTTAAGTGTTCAAAGATATAATATAATTATTTCTTAAAATCATCATAAAAGGGATAATTTGCATGGATTTTGATTTGTTTTTTTTTAACTTTACGTCTTTAAAATCAGATAGTATTATGAAAAAAAGTTTTGTATTGATATTAGTAATATCAGTTGTGTTGAGCTCCTGTGTGTCTCAAAAAAAATACACAGAATTAGAAGATAGTTTTACATTAAAAAGTAAAGAATTGGTGGATGTTAAAGCTGATTTGATGAAATGTAGAATTGAAAGTGAAAGTAAAGTTACGGCTTTAGAACAACAAGTGGATGACTTGCGAAAAGACAAGGAAAAAACATTGGAATATGTTGATAATTTAACTGTGTTATCGAAGTCTGCATCGGATAATATAAAAGAAACTTTAGCTCAAATGGGTAAAAAGGATGAGTATATTCAACATATTCAAAAAGCAATGACGCGTAAAGACTCAATTAACTTGGCTTTAGGTTTCCAATTAAAAAGTGTGTTGAAAGATGGATTTAATGATACTGATATTCAGGTTGATGTTGAAAAAACAGTAGTTTACATTTCTATTGCGGATAAATTATTATTTAAAAGTGGAAGTGCTACAATTTCAGCTGATGCTAAACGAGTGTTAGGAAAAGTTGCTGAAGTTATTTCTGCTCAAGAGAATTTAGAAGTAATGGTTGAAGGTTACACAGATAATAAACCAATTAGTACAGCTGGAATCAAAGATAACTGGGATTTAAGTGTTAAACGTTCTACATCGGTAATTAGAGTACTTCAAAATGATTTCAATATTGCACCTGAACGTTTAATTGCAGCGGGTAGAAGTGAGTATAAGCCTTTAGAAACGAATGATACAGTTGAAGGAAGAGCTAGAAACAGAAGAACACGTATTGTTTTAATGCCACAATTAGAGCAATTCTTTGATTTATTAGAAAAGAAAGTAAAATAATTAAATAAATTATTTATTTTAAAAAAACCACGCTTTTGCGTGGTTTTTTAGTTTAATTCAATATCGAGATAATTTAAACCTTCATACTGTAATAGATATTCTTCATTTAAACGAGGAGGTTTAGTTTTGTTGTTTTTATCACCTAAGCCAACTCCAGCAAAAATTACCTTGGCTTGGTTTTTTCTTGCGTGTTCTTTAATTGTTTCCATCCAAATAACATCATATTGTATAGAAAAATCGGATATGTTTCCGGCTTTTACAATTACAAAATAACGTTGATTTTTATTGTCAATGCATACGAATTGCGGATGCCTTTTTAATTGGCTGTTAACGGCCAAAAATTCGAAGCCTTGAGCTTTTAAATCTTTGCCAACTATATTCATGGCTAAATTGTGTAATTCTTGTTCTGAAAGCCGTTTTTTACTCATGCTACAAAATTACAAATTTTTAAAATTGAGGTATTATTTTATTAAATATTTTTAAAAATGTTACAAAAGGTGTAAATGTTCAAAAAAAAACCCGATACATGCGTATCGGGTTTTTTATTCATTTTGAATGAAACTTTAATTATCCACCAAAGTCATCAAATCTAATGTTCTCATCGGCTAAACCAAAGTCTTCACCCATTTTTTGAACAGCTTTATTCATTAATGGAGGTCCACAGAAATATAATTCTAAATCCTCTGGAGCTTCGTGTTTAGATAAATATTCATCAATTACAGCTTGATGAACAAAACCAGTAAATCCGTCACCTTCTTTATCATTGGCATCTTTTTTATTCACCCAATTATCTTCTGGTGCTGGTTCAGAAAGTACTAAGTAAAATTTGAAGTTAGGGAACTCTTTTTCTAACTCATAGAAATGCTCTAAATAGAACAATTCGCGTTTAGAACGACCTCCGTACCAATATGTAACTTTTCTTCCTGTTTTTAATGTTTTGAATAAGTGATATAAGTGCGAACGCATTGGTGCCATACCTGCTCCACCTCCTACATATAACATTTCAGCATCAGACTCATTAATGAAGAATTCTCCATAAGGACCAGAAATCACTACTTTATCACCTTTTTTACGAGAAAAAATGTATGAAGAAGCAACACCAGGATTTACACTCATCCATCCGTTTTTGGCTCTATCCCATGGTGGAGTTGCAATACGAACATTTAGCATAATTTCTCTTCCTTCTGCAGGATAAGAAGCCATTGAGTATGCGCGTTCAACTAATTCTGTATTCTTCATTTTTAAATCCCATAAACCGAATTTATCCCATTCCATTTGGAATTTATCAGGAGTCTCATGTTCTTCAGGATGTGCTGTAATATCAATATCTTTAAAGTCTATTTCGCATTCAGGAATTTCAATTTGAATATATCCACCTGCTTTATAGCCCATATCTTCAGGAATTTCAACAACAAATTCTTTAATAAAAGATGCTACGTTATAATTACGTACAACTGTTGCTTCCCATTTTTTAATTCCAAAAACTTCCTCAGGAATTGTAATATCCATATCCTGCTTTACTTTTACCTGACATGCTAAACGAGCACCATGCTGTAATTCTTTACGTGTAAAATGAGGTGTTTCAGTTGGTAATGCTTCACCACCTCCCGAAAGAACGTGACATTCACATTGGATACAAGTTCCACCTCCACCACAAGCTGATGGTAAAAATATTTTTTCGTTTCCTAAGGTTGTTAATAAAGAACTTCCAGAGGCAACCTCTATTTCTTTTTCACCATTAATTTTAATCTTTACAGGTCCAGATGGTGATAATTTTTGTTTTACATACAATAATAAAGCTACTAATAATAGTGTTATAACTAAAAAGGCTACTACTGTTGCAACAATTGTACCTACGGTATTTACTGCTAATATCATTCTTTATTCTTTTATTTCAAGTTCGTTACTAGCTAAATCATTAGCTTTTTCAATAGTTTCAACCTGTGCAGTTTCTTCAGCTGGTTTTTCTTCTTCACCACCGGTTAACATTCCTCCAAAGCTCATAAACCCAATTGCCATTAAACCAGTTATTATGAAAGTAATTCCTAAACCTCTTAAAGGTGCAGGAACATTTGAATATCTGATTTTTTCACGAATTGCAGCAATTGCTAAAATTGCTAAAAACCAACCAATTCCTGAGCTTATTCCATAGTTAAATGCTAAACCTAAATTTGGAATTTCACGAGATTGCATAAATAATGAACCTCCTAAAATAGCACAGTTTACAGCAATTAACGGTAAAAATATACCCAGTGAATTGTATAAAGAAGGTGAGAATTTCTCAACTATTATTTCTACTAATTGTACCATAGTTGCAATGGTAGCAATAAACATAATAAAAGAAAGAAAACTCAGATCATATGAAGCGTATTCTTCGCCTAGCCATACTAAAGCTCCGTCTTTTAATATATATGTGTCTAACAACCAGTTTAAAGGAACTGTAATTGCCATTACAAAAATAACAGCTGCTCCTAAACCTACTGCTGTTGATACTTTTTTAGATACTGCTAAGTAAGAACACATTCCTAAGAATGTTGCAAAAACCATGTTATCTACAAATATTGCCTTAAAAAATAATTCTATATGTTCCATATTCTAGTTATCTTCTATTAATGCTTCATTTCTTGAGCGTTGAACCCAAATAATTATACCAACTGTTATTAATGCCATTGGAGCTAACAACATAAATCCGTTGTTTTCATAACCAAAAGCATAAACACCTGTTTTTTCAATTGGATCACCTAAAACTTTAAAACCTAATAAGCTTCCAGAACCTAATAATTCTCTGAAAAAACCTACTATAATTAAAATTACGGCGTATCCTAATGAGTTCCCAATTCCGTCAAGGAATGATCTCCAAGGTCCATTTGCTAATGCAAATGCTTCAAAACGTCCCATGATTATACAGTTTGTAATAATTAATCCTACGAAAACGGATAAAGTTTTACTTAGTTCGTATGCAAATGCTTTTAACACTAAATCAACAATAATTACTAAAGTTGCAACTACAATTAGTTGAACAATAATTCTAATTTTTGAAGGAATAATATTTCGCATTAACGATATTACAACATTTCCTAATCCTAATACAAATAATACGGCTACAGACATTACAATTGATGCCTTTAACTCTGCAGTAATTGCCAAAGCAGAACAAATACCTAGTACTTGAATAGTAATTGGATTATTGTCCGCTAATGGATCTGAAATTAATTTTGCGTCTTTTTTTGATAAAAGTCCCATAAATTATTGCTTTAATGTTTTTAAATATGGTAAATACATTTTTAAATCTTTCTTTAACATTGCAGAAAGACCATCTCCAGTAATTGTTGCACCGGCAATTGCGTCTACCTCAAAATCGGTTTTAGTTTCGTTTTTTGGATCTGCATTTCCTTTTGCAGCAGTTATTCCTTTAAATGTATCGCCATCTAAAATATGCTCACCAGCAAAATCGTCCATAAAAAAACGTTCTTTAATATTTGATCCTAAACCAGGAGTTTCACCGGCGTGATCAAAAAATACACCTTGAACAATTAATTGATTGTCTAAAGCTACATACCCCCAAATGGCATCCCATAAACCTTTACCTCTCATTGGAACTATGTAAAAATCTTTACCGTCTTTTTTTCCAATAAATAAAGGTAGTTTTCTTTTATAAGAAGTGCTTTTTGCAGCTTCTGCTTCTTTTTTAAGATCAATTAAATAAGCTTCGTTATTTTCGGTAACTTTTTCACCCTCAATAACTACTTGCTTAGTTATGTATTTTGAAAATTCACTTTCAACATTTTCTTTTGAAACAAAAGCAAGTCCACCGTCCTCATTTTCGTTTACGCCCATAGCGTATAAAATGTTTTGTTGTTTTTCAATACGCTTATTTTCTGCTATTTTTTCTTTTAATGAAGAAGCCAAAAAAGCTAATAAAGTTCCTACAACAAGTACCATACCTGTTGCGAACAAAACTGTATAAGTATTACTATCAGTATTCTTTGCCATTGTTATGCGGTTTTTGCTTTTAAACGTTTTAACCTTCTTTTTACATTACCTTGAACAACATAGTGATCAATTGTTGGTGCAAATACGTTCATTAATAAAATTGCTAACATTACACCTTCTGGATATGCTGGGTTAAATACACGAATCATAATTGAGATAAATCCAATTAAGAAACCATATATCCATTTACCTTTATTAGTTTGTGAAGCCGTTACTGGGTCAGTTGCCATAAATACAACACCAAAAGCAAAACCACCAATTAATAGGTGATGCCAAAATTCAGTATTCATTAAGGCATAAAACTTGCTACTTTCGGTAATCCAACCAGAGCTTACTACACCATTAAATAATAATCCCATTACCAATGCACCAATAACAGATGATAACATAATTCTCCAGCTACCAATTTTAGTAAATATTAAGAATAAACCAGCCAGCAAAATTAAAAAGGTTGATGTTTCTCCAACCGAACCTGGAATAAATCCAAAGAACATATCTGATACTGAATAAGCCAGTTCATTTCCTTGAGCTAAACTACCTAAAACTGTCTCACCTGAAATAGCATCTGGAGTTCCAGCTTTTGCAACTGCTCCATGTACCCAAACTTTATCTCCACTCATCCAAGTAGGATATGCAAAGAATAAAAATGCACGAATAGTTAAAGCAGGGTTTAAAATATTCATTCCAGTTCCACCAAAAACTTCTTTACCTATTACAACACCAAAAATAACTGCTACTGCTAACATCCATAATGGAATATCAACAGGAACAATTAAAGGAACTAGCATACCCGTTACTAAATAACCTTCTTCAACTTCGTGTCCTTTTATTATGGCAAAAATAAATTCTACTCCTAAACCAACAACGTATGATACAATTACTAATGGAATAATTTTAATTAAACCTATTAAGAAAGCATCCCAAGATAAAAATTCAACAGCTTCACCTAAAGCAGCATAATGTTGAAATCCTGTATTGAACATTCCAAAAATTAGACAAGGAACTAGTGCTAATACCACCATATTCATTGTTCTTTTTAAATCGTCGGCCGCTCTAACGTGTCCTCCAGAGTGAGTAGTTTCGTTAGGTGTATATAAAAAAGTATGAATAGCACTAAAAGCAGGTAACCACTTTTTGTCTTTATTCTTTTCTTTAATATTATGTAATTTTTCTTTTAATCCCATAACCTTATCCTATTTCTTTTAACATTAAGTCTAAGCCTTTTCTAATAATTTCTTGATGTGGTTGTTTAGAAATACAAACAAACTCAGTTAAGGCAAAATCTTCAGGTGCAACTTCGTACATTCCTAAAGCTTCCATCTCATCAAGATCACTATACATACAAGCTTTTAAAATTTGCATAGGGAATATATCTAAAGGAAAAACTTCCTCATATTGACCCGTAACAACAAATGCTCTATGCTCACCGTTTGTGTTGGTGTTTAAATTGTATTTTTTCTTTGGAGATAACCAAGAAAAAGTTAATGCTCTTGTAGTAGATATTTTTTTGAAAACCGGAGTTGTCCATCCAAATAATTCGTAATCATTTCCTTCAGGAATAACTGTTACAATATTATCGTAAAAACCTAAAGCTCCTTTAGATGTTTGTGCTTTACCAGTTAAAATATTTCCGCTAATGATTCTATTTGTTTTATCTTTTAATTTACCTTTTGTAATTGAATCAATACTAGCTCCAATTTTTGTGGTATAATACTGTGGATCTTTAACAGAAGAACCAGCTAATGCAATAATACGTTCTGCATTAAATTTACCAGTTAAAAGTAATTCACCAATAATTACCAAATCTTGAGGTGTTACTATCCAAACTACTTCGCCTTTATTAATAGGATCAATTTTAGCAATTTGCGTTCCAACATTACCAGATGGGTGTGGCCCCGATACTTTATGAACTGTACAATTGTTTAAGCCTTCTAGTGGAGATTTCCCCTCCTTACCAACAGAAACATGAACTGATCCACTTGTAAGTTTACTAATTGCTGTAATTGCAGCTTGTAACTCTTTTTCTTTACCGTTCAATACATAATTGTAATTGGCGGCTAAAGGAGCACTTGAATGACCAGAAATAAAAATTGCTTTTGGTGATTTTGCAACATTAGCTACTACATCATAAGGTCTTTGTTTTATAAATGGCCAACAGCCACTTGCTAACAAATGAGCCTTAACTTCTTCTCCGTTCATTTCATTTGGATTTTTGGTTCCAAAATCTTTGAATTGTTGAGATGATTCAGCGCTAACTTTAAGTTCTAAAATTTTTCTCTTCTCACCACGAATAATATCAACCAATTCACCACTTACGGGTGAAACAAATTTCATGTCTTCATTAGCTTTATTGTAAAAAAGGGCTTCTCCAGCTTTTACTTTTTCGCCAACTTTAACTGATAATTTTGGGATAATTGAGTGGAAATCTTCAGGTTTTATAGTATATATACTACTAGATGAAGCATCATTGGTAACCTTTTCAGCTTTACCTTTTAGCTTTATATCTAAACCTTTTTTAATACGGATGTCCTGTGACATATTTTAAGTTTATTTAAAAGTCTTTAAAAACGGTGCAAAAGTAAGAATTTCTACCTTAATTTTGAGGTTTTTATATTTTTTTTACGAAACCGTATGTTACTTTTGTGTACGAAAACGTTGTAATTAGAATTACATTCCTATTTTTGGTATAAAATTTGAATTGTATAAACCCTAAATTTTATTAAAATTGAAACATTTTTTTCTCTTTCTTTTATTCTTTTGTTCTTTTTTTGATGCTTTTTCGCAAAGAGAAGTAGTTGATTCTGAAAATATTAAAACAATTATTTTAAGATCTGCAACAACAAATTTATATGCACCAATTGTTCGTTTAAATGATAGGTTAACACTTAGTTTTGACGATTTAAATGCTGATGAACACAATTATACCTATAAAATAGAACATTGTGATTACAATTGGAACCTTTCTAATCTTCTGGATTCGGAATTTGTGGATGGATATGCGGAGGATAGAATTAGAGATTTTGAAAACTCTTTCAATACGCTTCAACCTTATACAAATTATTCGTTAACTATTCCAAATGAAAATACAAGATTAAAAATTTCTGGTAATTACATTATTTCGGTTTTAAATGAAGATGAAGATGTAGTTTTTCAACGAAAATTTGTTGTTTATGAATCGAAGGTTACTGTTGGTGTATCGGTTTATAAAAGTAGAGATATTTCAACAATAAATACAACTCAGTCTGTAGAGTTTATCATAAATCATCCCGATTTTAGAATTAACAATCCAAAGGCTGAAATTCTACCAGTTGTACTGCAAAATAATAATTGGCAAACTGCAATAGAAGGTTTAAAACCTCAATTTTATAGAGGTACACAACTAATTTACAAATACAATAAGGAAACAAATTTTTTAGCAGGAAACGAATTTCTTTATTTCGATACAAAATCTATTAGAAATACAACACTAAACATTGCTAAAGTTGAACTTGGTACAGAGCTTTACCATGCATATTTGTATACGAACGAAGAGCGAATTGATAACCCATATACCTTATTCGAAGATATTAATGGAAACTTTGTAATTAGAACCTTAGATGGACAAAACAGTAATGTTGATGCCGATTATGGTTGGGTTCATTTTAATTTAAGTTGCCTAGAAAATTTAGATGGAAAGGATATTTACATCCATGGAAGTTTTAATAATTGGAAGTTAAATGAAACTAACAAATTAATTTATAATACCGAAACGGGTTTATATGATGGTAAGTTGCTTTTAAAGCAAGGTTTTTATAATTATCAATATGTTACAAAAAATGAAGAAGGCATAATTAGTAACAGTGATATTGATGGGTCATTTTATCAAACTGAAAATGATTATACCGTACTAGTTTATTATAAAAAATTTGGGGCAAGGTACACTAGAGTTATTGGAGTTGGCTTTGGAAGTTCTAAAAAACTAAACAATTAATTAATAATTTAAGAAATTTAGTATCTTTGAAATAAACATAATACTAAGTTGTTATGGTACAACAAGTAACAAATGGAATAAAAGTTTCGGTTATTTCTAATTTCGAAGGCACACGTTATCGAAATTACAAGTTGTATTATGTCTTTAGTTACCAGGTTTCAATTGAGAATCAAAGCAATGAAACGGTTCAATTATTAGAACGTCATTGGAAAATATTCGATTCATTAAACAATACCGAAATTGTTGAGGGAGCAGGAGTTATTGGTAAAAAACCAATTATAAAACCTTCAGAAATTCACACCTACAGTTCAAATTGTTTTTTAACTTCTGCCATTGGCTCTATGAAGGGATATTACAATATGATTAATTTTACAACTTCGAAAAATTTTAAAGTTTTTATACCTACATTTCAATTAATGGTTCCAAATATTAGTAATTAATATTATGAAATTTTCATTAATAAAATTTAAACCCAAAACAAAACAAGTTAAAGGTTTGGAGTGTTTAAATTGTGAGATGCCATTAAATGGAAGTGAAAATTTTTGTTCATACTGCGGACAAAAAAACGCAACTAATAAACTATCTTTTGGAAATTTTTTAAATAGTCTTTTTTCGGGTTTTTTATCGTACGATTCTAGGTTTTGGAGAACATTTATACCTCTGTTAACAAAACCAGGTAAAGTGTCTAAAGATTTTATTGAAGGAAAACGAGCAAGATTTGTTAATCCATTTCAATTATATTTAAATGTATCAATTGTTTTCTTTTTAGTGTTAGGGATTTCTAATAAAATTGATTCTAATACAATTAATAAAGAAATTGCAAAAACAACAAAAAGTTTAGATTCATTGTCCGAAGTAAATAAGAAGCAATTGGATTCTATAATTAGCGACGCGAAAACAAAAGAACTTGATCAATTGCCAAAAGATTCTGCTAAAGCAAAAGTAATCTCAACTTTAGGAACCATAATTAATTTAAATGAAACCAAAAATGAAAAACGAAAAAAAGATTATATATATAATATAAATTCTGACACTGTTAAAAAAATAAACATGTTTAACAGAATGAATGATTTTTACCATTTTCATAAGAAAAATCCAAAACTTTCTAGCCTACAAATTTTAGACAGTTTAGGTTATAAAAAAACTTTTTGGAATAAGTTTTATATTCAGCAGGTTTTGAATATGGAAAAAAACTATAAAACAATTAAAGAAGATGGAGGGCGTACTTATTTTAAAAAATTGACATCCTATATTTCAGTTTCATTATTTATTTTTCTTCCGGTATTTACACTGTTTTTACGATTAATTTATATAAGACGAAAGTTTACATATATGGAACATCTAGTTTTTGTTTTTAATACACAAACAGTATTTTTCTTATTGCTAACAATATTCTATTTGTGTAACTTATTTGTAAATATGGACAACATTGGTTGGGTTTTTACCTTATTGTTTCTTTTTTATCTCTACAAAGCAATGCGCTATTTTTACGAGCAAGAAAGGGCTAAAACTTTAATAAAATTAACTTTATTAAATAGTTATTATTTATTTTTAGGAATGATTGGCTTTATAATTGTAGCAGTTATTTCTTTTACTTTTGGTTAGTGTTTATTATTTTTTTTGTTGAGTGAACTAAGTCTTCATAATTAATTTCTAAAGCATTATTTTTCATTTTTACAGATGTAATACTCACAGTTTCTACATAGGAACGTTTCATATAAATTGATTGTTCCAGATCACCAATTTTTGAATGATGGAATTTTAAAATAGATGTTGTGCTAAAATCACCTTTTAATAGCCAATTATTAAACCAAGTAATTCTGAGTGCTTTCGATTCTGAATTATACAAAGTTGAAGAAGACCAAATTTTAGGTTCGTTTTTAAGTTTCGTAATATGTTTTTGGTTTCCATCCCAAATTAGTTCGTACAACTTTAAATCATCTTCATTCCAATCAACTATAACAATGGTAAATGGTTCAATGTTAGTTAAATCTAATTTATAAATATATAGTTCAAAATTATCTTGAACTAAAATATCTTTTGCAATAACACCTCTACTTTTTTTGTATGGCGCTTTTCTTGAATGTTTAACAAAGGCTCCATTTAATAAACAAATCAACCGTTGCTTTGAACTTGTTCCAATCCAAGTACCACCAGCAATTTTATCTTTTGGATATATTAATTCTACACCATTTTCTAAATATTTTTCTGGAGGAAGGGTTTCTCTCAGTTTTGATTCATCTCTATTAGATGTTAAAACAAATCCCTTATTTAGCAATGGAATGAAGGTAACGGTGCACATACTATCAAAATTTGATTAATCAGTATCAGTATTCAAAAAAAAAATACGATACTATTTTGTAACTTTGTAGGCAAATTTAAACTAAAAATTTATAAAATAATATTAATATGGCTTCAGGATTTTATAATGTACCAAAGGTAGTAAATGAACCAGTAAAATCTTACGCTCCGGGATCACCAGAACGTAAACTTATATTGGATACTTACAAGAAAATGTATAATGAAAAGGTTGATATCCCTTTTTATATAGGAGGAAAGGAATATAGAACTGGAAATACTGTAGATATTCACCCACCACATGACCATAAGCATTGTGTAGGTCAATACCATACAGCAGATAAAGAGCATATTGAATTAGCTGTTGAAAAAGCTGCAGAAGCGCGTGTAAAATGGGCAGCAACAAGTTGGGAGCATAGAGCTGCTATATTTTTAAAAGCTGCAGATTTATTGGCCGGACCTTTTAGATACAAAATGAATGCGGCAACTATGATTGCGCAGTCTAAAAATGTTTTTCAGGCCGAAATTGATTCAGCTTGTGAGTTAATTGACTTTTTACGTTTTAACGTACAGTTTATGACCGAAATTTATAGCAACCAGCCACAATCTTCACCGGGAATATGGAACCGTACGGAATATCGTCCATTAGAAGGTTTTGTATATGCAATTACTCCATTTAATTTTACAGCAATTGCTGGTAATTTACCTGCTGCACCTGCTTTAATGGGTAATGTTATTATTTGGAAACCTGCACAGTCTCAAGTATATTCGGCTCAAGTAATTATGGAATTATTTAAAGCTGCTGGATTACCTGATGGTGTTATAAATATGGTTACAGGAAACTCAGGAATGATTACTGATGTTTTATTAAATAGTCCTGACTTTTCGGGAGTGCATTTTACAGGTTCAACGCCTGTATTTAATAGTTTTTGGGAAACTATTGGTAAAAATATGTCTACCTATAAAACATATCCAAGAATTGTTGGAGAAACAGGTGGGAAGGATTTTATTTGGGCACATCCAAGTTCTAACCCGCAAGAAGTTGCAACTGCAATTTCAAGAGGAGCATTTGAGTACCAAGGTCAAAAGTGTTCTGCAGCATCAAGAGCATATTTGCCAAAAAGTTTGTGGCCAGCAATTAAAGAATCTGTTATAAAAGATGTAAAATCTTTTAAAATGGGTTCTCCTCAAGATACATCAAATTTTATTAATGCCGTAATTGATAACAGAGCATTTAAAAAATTATCTGGTTATTTAGAACAAGCTAAAAAAGATGCTGATGCAGAAATTATTGTAGGTGGTGGTTACGACGATTCTGTAGGGTACTTTATTGAGCCAACAATAATTGTTACTACAAACCCTATGTACGAAACAATGTGTACTGAGTTGTTTGGTCCAATTATTACAATTTATATTTATGAAGATGAAAATTGGATGGAAACGTTAGATTTAGTTGATAAAACGGGAGAATTCGCTTTAACTGGAGCAATTTTTAGTGGAGATCGTTATGTAATTGATATAGCAACTGATAAATTAGAAAATGCAGCTGGTAATTTTTATATAAATGATAAACCAACGGGAGCCGTTGTTGGGCAGCAACCATTTGGTGGAGCAAGAGGATCAGGAACTAACGATAAAGCAGGTTCAATTTATAACTTAATTCGTTGGGTAAGTAACAGAACTATTAAAGAAACTTTTGTGCCTCCAACCGATTATAGATATCCTTTTTTAGGTTAAAAGCATAAATTGATTTAAAAAAACATGTAAATGAAAAAGCGCTCCAACTGGAGCGCTTTTTTTATTTTATTATCCGTTATTTTTCATTTTGGGAAATCGCGATAAAATTTTAAAATTAATATTTGGGGTTATGTATTAAAATTAAAACATTGTTCCGGATTAAAATAAAATTTGATTTCGGGGACAATAAAACTTCATTATATTGGGGTTAAGATATTTCTGAAACAATGATATACTTTAAACTTTTCTATAATAAACTAAAATGTTGAACGAATTTAAACATTAATTTTTATAAAAATGTAACCAAGGTAACAGATCTAGTTTTTATGATAAATTAATACATAAAAATAAATGCTCTATCCTCCTTGTAATTTGTCAGCACCTGGTAATAATCCTATTAATTCTTGTGGGTTGTGAATAATTGTAGGCATATGTTGTGGACATATAAAAAATTCACTTTCTTGATAATAAAATTTAGTAACAGGTATTTCGGTTGATGGTTTTTTACAAACCAAACATTCTTTTGTAGTACTCATAATTATATTTTTTTATTTAAGACAAAATTATCTTTTAAATTTAAATAAAAAAATAACAAATGTCATATTATCGTTTCTTTAAAGGAATATGAACTACTTTTTTGGTTTCAAAAAAATCATCTTCAAAATAATCGGCTAAGTTATAAAGAGTTGCATTTTTAAAATTTGCCAATTCTTCTGTTAAATCACCTCCTTTTAAATATAAAATACCATTCTTTATATTGTGAAGTTGCTTTTTGGCAATTTTTTTTCGCACCCATTTAATAAAATCATCCATTTTTGTCACTGCTCTGCTAACTATAAAGTCGAATTCACCTTTAACTTTTTCCGCTCTAATTTGTTCGGCTTTTACATTTTTTAAACCTAGCTCATTAACAATTTCATTAACCACTTTTATTTTTTTTCCAATAGAATCAACTAAATAAAAATTAGATTTTGGAAATAATATTGCCAAAGGAATTCCGGGGAATCCACCTCCAGTACCAACATCTAAAATGTTTGCCCCTGGTTTAAATTCTTGAACTTTGGCAATGCCTAATGAGTGCAATACGTGTTTTGTGTAAAGTTCATCTATATCCTTTCTAGAAATTACATTAATTTGTGAATTCCAATCTTTATAAAGAGCTTCAAGCTTCGAAAATTGCTCAATTTGAATATCGGATAAATTAGAAAAATGACTTAAAATAGTTTCCATTAGTTTGCTAAAATTATTAATTTGCTAAATTACTATTTCAAAAATTAAATTAACATCTTTTCAAAAATTGTTATATTTTTCCCAAAATTTCTTTAAGAAACTTAAATTGGCGTAATTTTGGCGCATATATTTTTTAATATATAATTAGTATCATGGATAATAAGGTCATAAGCTTTTCTAGAATAGACAAAGCTAAATTTTTTCGAACCCTAAATAAAAGAGTTAATACTTATTTTAAAGAGAATAAGATTAAACGTACTGGTAATTGGAAGCTATATACCAAAGCAGTTATTATGTTTAGTGTATTTTTAGTTCCGTTAATTTTAATTTTAACGGTTTCAATGCCACAATGGGTGTTACTTTTATTAACAGTTGTTATTGGAATTGGAATGGCAGGTGTTGGAATGAATGTAATGCATGACAGTAATCACGAATCTTTTTCTAGTAAGAAATGGGTTAATAAAATTATGGGAAGCAGTATTTATATTCTAGCCGGAAATGTTTATAATTGGAAGGTGCAGCATAATGTACTACACCATACTTTTACAAATATTAAGGGCCACGATGAAGATATTGATGCGGGTAGAATTATTCGATTTTCAAAACACGCAAAATGGTTAGGAATTCATAAATTTCAGAAATACTATTCATTTCTTTTATATGGATTATTAACTATTAATTGGGCCATTACTACTGATTTTAAGCAAATGCGTAGGTATTTAAAGCGTAAATTATCTTATGGGAAATTTCCAAACCCAACTAAGGAGTGGACGGTTTTAATAATTACAAAAATTTGTTACTACTTACTTTGGATAGTTTTACCATTAGTAGTTTTAGACATTGCTTGGTGGAAGGTGTTATTAGGATTTTTTGTTATGCATTATACAGCAGGAATGATATTGAGTGTTATTTTTCAATTAGCTCATGTTGTTCCAAATACAGAAATGCCTCAACCTGATAAAGAAGGGAATTTAGAACATACCTGGGCAGTACATCAATTGTATACAACTTCTAACTTTGCGCCAACCAATAAATTTATATCTTGGTACACCGGAGGATTAAACCACCAAGTAGAACATCACATTTTTCCACATATTTCACATATTCATTATGGAAAAATTGCAAAAATTGTAAAAGAGACAACAAAGGAATTTAATCTTCCTTATAACGAGTATAAAACTTTTAGAACAGCAATAATAGAACATTTTAATCAACTTAAAACACTGGGAGTTAAACCAGTACATTTGTAAAAATTAAAAAAGATGAGCAACCAACTATCAGACAGAATTAACAATTTACCTGCTTCAGCAACTTTGGCAATGGCCGCAAAAGCACGTGAATTAAAAGGACAAGGGAAAGACATTATTGGGTTAAGTTTAGGAGAGCCAGATTTTAATACTCCTGATTTTATTAAAGATGCAGCTAAACAAGCAATAGACGATAACTATAATTCGTACAGTCCTGTTGATGGATACGCAGATTTAAAAGACGCAATTATCAATAAATTTAAAAGAGATAATAATTTAGAATATAAACCAAGTCAAATTGTAGTTTCTACAGGAGCAAAACAATCTATTGCAAATACATTACAAGTTTTATTAAATCCTGGAGATGAAGTTTTATTACCTGCACCATATTGGGTAAGTTATTCTGCTTTGGCAATTTTATCTGAGGCAACTTACAAGGAAATACCTTCTTCAATTGATACAGATTTTAAAATTACTCCAGAGCAATTAGAGGCTGCAATTACACCTAAAACAAAATTAATCTTATTTAATTCACCAAATAACCCTAGTGGAACTATTTACAGTGAAGAAGATTATAGAGCACTTGCTGCTGTTTTAGAAAAATATCCTAATATTTATGTACTTTCAGATGAAATTTATGAGCACATAAACTATGGAGCTGAAATTTTTAGTTTTGCTGCAATACCTAGTATGTATGATAGAACAATTACTGTTAATGGAGTTGCAAAAGCTTTTGCTATGACAGGGTGGAGAATTGGTTATATTGGAGCACCTGAGTGGATTGCAAGAGCTTGTAATAAAATGCAAGGTCAAATTACTTCTGGTGCAAATTGTATTGCACAACGTGCTACAATAGCAGCATTAGAAGCGCCTGTTTCTAAAATTGATTATATGGTTGAAGAATTCCATAAAAGAAGAGATATTGTTTTGGAATTATTAGGCGAAATTGATGGTTTTAAATTAAATGTACCTCAAGGAGCATTTTATGTATTCCCAGATGTTTCTGCATTTTTTGGAAAAGAATTAAATGGCGTTAAAATTAATAATGCGTCGGATTTTGCATTATACTTATTAGAGTATGCAAATGTTGCAACAGTTACTGGTGAGGCTTTTGGTGCTCCAGACTGTATAAGAATTTCTTATGCTGCCTCTGAAGAACAAATTAGAGAAGCAATTAGTAGAATTAAAAAAGCAGTTGCATAATTTTACAAATTAAATAGTTTTAAAAAAGGCTTTTCATTTAATGAAAAGCCTTTTTTTTTGTATAATATTTTTTGAAAATTTTATGAAAAAGCTATTGAAAATTAAATTATATTTGTTTGTAGTTACAGAACATAGGTAACTAGTTTTATTGGATGAAATAAAATAGAATTTAGATTCAATCTTTTGAAAATTAAGAAGTCATATTCAAAAGCGACCTACTTCTTAGGTCTTGAATCAAAAGTTAACTTCTAGCAATTATTCAAAATAGTTTAAAACTATTATTGAATGTTAAAAATCACATTTTTTAAATAATAATTTCAATTTTTAAAATTGATCTATTTGTAATAAAGTTTGTTTATCAAACTTGTAATTACCTAAATAAATGTGATTAAAAAAATTATTTAACACAATAATTAAAAACTTAAAAAAATGAAAACACTTTTATTACTTTTTACTGTTGCATCATTAGCATTTGGTAAAAACACACAAGAAACAATTACAATGACCGCCTCTTTTGATGGTTTTGAAGATGGGTATTATTATTTTACAGATGAAGATGACATTAATTTTTATTTTGAATCTATAGATGAAGAAGTAATTGAGAAATACAATCTTAAAGATTCAAGTTACATAGGAAAATCATTTGAAGTAACTTATAAAATGGAGTTAAAAATGGATGATAATAACGAGGAGTATGAGTCATTTACAATTATTAAATTAACAATTATTGAAGAATAATTTATTAGTTTTTATCCAAACGAGTAATACATTTATTCGTTTGGATATAACTTAAATTAATTCTTTTTAGACACATCAATATTATAGCTTAAAGTAACATGTAAAAGGTCATTCGAAACATAATTTGTTGTGTTTTTTCTATAATAATACCGCCCATATCCAGTCCAAATAGTAGAATTTCTTAACAGTTTATAACCAAGTAATGCTTCAAAATTATTTTGATCAAAATCAGGATCTGTCATTCCGCCGCCAAAACGAAGTCTTACTTCATTGGAAAGCCTTCCCATTATATAATGGCCATTATGCAATTTAACTAAATTGGTTGAAGCCCTAAGTCTATATCTAAGTCTATTCGCATATTTGTTTCCATCAATAACATTAGGAGTTACTGAAGTGTTAATGGATTCAATAAAACGTTCTTCGAACATAAGTCGCTGACCTATTTTAAATTTTCCGGAATTAGTATTTAATGAAATCTGTTGGAAAAATCGATTTTCATTTTTATGAATTGAAGCGTGAGATACACCATTTGGAAAACTTTTGTAAAACAAGTAACCAGCTCCAAAACTTAAACTTTTTAAAACGGTATAATTAATACTTGGAGCAACTAAATAGGCCTTTGTATGTTTTAAAAAACTAGCTCGTCGTTGTTGTGTAACATTGGTAAGGTAAACCTTTTTTGAAAGTTTAATTTTACTAATAAAAGTTAACCAACTACCGTTACCCTTTAAAACTTCAGTTTGAGCAACTGTAGAATTTATTCCAATAATAAGAAAGCATATAATTAAAACTCTTTTCATATCAGGTATTCAATTTTGAAGATGCAAAAATACAATTATTGAAAAAGGAACAACTGAATATTATCAGTTTTAATTGAAAAATTGTATATTTATTGGTATTAATTTTTAAATCAAAATGTTATGGCAGTAATGAAAGTAATTGAAGTAATGGCAAATTCTGACAAAAGTTGGGAAGATGCTACTAAAAAGGCAGTGGCTCACGCTTCTAATAGTGTAAATCACATTAAATCTGCTTTTGTACAGTCTCAAAGTGTAGTTGTAAAAGATAACGAAATAGATGAATTTAGAGTAACGGTTAAAATTACTTTTGAAGTGAAATAGGATTTATTTAAATCAAATTTTAAACGCACTTTAAAAAACACCCCCAAATAGTTTAGCTATTTGGGGGTGTTTTTATTTATATAATTTTAAAACTAATTCTAATTTGTAAATAGTTTTACAATATCATTTCCGTTGGCTAACAATAGTAATGCTATTAAAAGAATAAAACCAGTTATTTGAGCATATTCTAAAAATTTATCATTCGGTTTTCTACCAGTTACTATTTCATATAATGTAAATACCACGTGTCCACCATCCAATGCAGGGATTGGAAGTAAATTCATAAACCCAAGCATTATTGATAAAAATGCTGTTATAGCCCAAAATGATTGCCAACTCCAAGTTGCTGGAAAAATATTTCCAATTGCTATAAATCCACCAATACTTGTTGCTCCTTTTTTAGTAAAAACGTATTTAAATTGTGTTATGTAATCTTTTAAGGTCCAAATAGCCAAAGAGTTTCCTTTGGAAATACTTTCTAAAAAAGAAAAATCTTTATGGTCAATAGTAATTCCTCTTTGTCTATAATTTGAAACACCAATAGTTTTATCTTCATTTGGCACAATTGAAAGTATCTCGGTTGTTCCATTTCGTTCAACTGTAAGTGTTATTTTATCTTCTTTTGTATTCGAAGCAATTCGAGAAAAATCTTGCCAATATTTTACAGGAGTATTGTTTACAGCTATTATTTTATCATTTTTTAATACTCCATATTTTTCTGCAGGTGAATCTACTACAACAGTATCTATTACTGGTTGTGTTCTTACAGTGAAAGGTTCCATAACCCCTTTTTCCCACATAGTACTACCAATACCTTCCGGAATTCCAATAGTTTCAGTATTTCCATCCTCATGTATCACTTCTAATGAGGTAATTCCTCTTAAAAATAGGTGTTTGTTAACATCGGTTACATCTAAAGGAGTTTCGCCATTAAATTTGGTAATTTTATCACCATCTTTAAATCCATAGGCTTTAAAAGTTTCGTGAACAGCAAAACCATCTTTTACAGATTCTGGTTTTACAAAATCAATTCCCCAAACAAAGGTTATCATTATGTAAATTAAAATACCTAAGATAAAATTTACCACAACACCACCAAGCATTATTATTAAACGTTGCCAAGCGGGTTTGGATCGAAACTCCCAAGGCTGAGCTGGTTGTTTCATTTGTTCGGTATCCATACTTTCATCAATCATTCCAGATATTTTTACATATCCACCTAAAGGAATCCAACCAATTCCGTATTCAGTATCACCAATCTTCTTTTTAAGCAACGAAAATTTGTAATCAAAAAATAAATAAAATTTTTCAACACGTGTTTTAAACAACTTAGCAGGTATAAAATGCCCTAGTTCGTGTAAAACAATTAAAAATGATAAGCTTAATATAAATTGGGAAGCTTTAATTAATATCTCCATAAATATTTTTTCAAAAATCTAAAATCGCACAAATGTACGGTTTTTAATATACTTGTAAAAACCAAATGAAGAGCCTGAGTTTTATTTAACAAACTTTTAAAATAGTTACGCAACTATCATTGCATATTATATTAAATTTGTATTTAATTTTGAAATAAAAAATGGATTTAAAATTTTTTAAAAAATCGATTCCAACTCTATTAGTGATGGCTGTTTTTTCTGTAATAATGATTTATGCTATTTATTCATTATTAACTCCTGAAAAGAGATTACCAGTTTTTAATCCATCAGATGTAAATCCAAAATTGGTTGATGAAAGTATTGTGCACGTTAGAAGAAACCATAAAGTTGCTGATTTTAAACTTATTAATCAAAATGGAGATACAATTACACAGGCAGATTATGAGAATAAAATTTATGTAGCAGATTTCTTTTTTACACGGTGTATGACCATTTGCCCTGTAATGACTAATAATATTGGTAAACTACAAGAAGTTTTTTTAAACGATGATGATGTAAAGTTTTTATCACATTCCGTAACTCCTGTTATAGATAGCGTATCAGTTTTAAAGGAATACGCCATTAAAAAAGGTGTTGTAGATAAAAAATGGAATATTACAACAGGCCCAAAAGCACATATTTATGAACTTGCTAGAAAAAGTTATTTTGCAGTTTTGGACGAAGGAGATGGAGGATTACAGGACTTTATTCATACAGAAAATTTTGTATTAGTTGATAAAAAGCAACAAATTAGGGGTTTTTATGATGGAACCGATAATGAAGATATTCAACGATTAATTGACGATATAAAAATACTTCAACACAATTCAAGTGATAAATGATAAATGTCATTGTTTAGAATCATTCTAATTTAGTATATTTGCCATGTATTATTTATAATCAGTCTTAATAATGTTTAAAACTATTGCAAATTTAAAAATTGGAGAAAAAGCTTTTATAGAAAAACTTTGTTTAGACAATATTCCTTTAAAACTTTTAGAAATGGGTTGTTTACCAGGAATTGAGGTGCAACTTATTCAAAAAGCTCCAATGCAAGATCCATTATATATTAAGGTTAATGGAAGTCATTTAGCAATAAGAATTGAAACCGCCGAAAAAATAACTCTTGTTAAGTAATTTATAGTAATGAGTAATGACAATGTCGTAAAAGTTGCTTTAATAGGTAATCCCAATACAGGAAAAACATCATTATTTAATCAACTTACTGGTTTAAAACAAAAAGTAGGTAACTACCCAGGCATAACTGTTGAAAAAAAACAAGGGTTTTGTAAGTTAAGTGAAACAGTAAAAGCAGAGGTTACCGATTTACCAGGTACTTATAGTATTAACCCAACATCAATGGATGAAACGTTGGTGTTAGAGACCTTATTAAATGAAAAAAGCGAAGCATTTCCCGATGTTATAGTAGTTGTAGTTGATATTGAAAATATTAAACGAAACTTATTATTATTTACACAACTTAAAGATTTAAAAATACCAACAATTTTAGTGATCAATATGATTGATCAAATGAAGCGAAAAGGTATTAACATTGATATTGAAAAATTAGAAAAAAGTTTAAAAACTAAAATAGTTTTAGCAAGTGCTAGAAAAAAAATAGGAGTTGATTTATTAAAAGAAGCTATTTTAGATTATAAAAGTGTTGATACAACACCTGTTGGAAAAATTTCGGAGAAAATAGACAAAGAATATTTCGCGAATTTAAAAAATGCCTTTAAAGAATTTCCTTTATATAAATCATGGTTATTAATAACTCAGCAAAATGAATTTGATTTTTTAAGTGATGAGCAAAAAAAATTAGTTTTAAAATTTAGAGAAAATTTAGAATGCATTAAACGCTATCAGCATAAAGAAACCATTTTTAGGTATCAAATAATAAACGAAGTTTTAAATGAAAGCTTTCATATTGATGCGTCAAAGGCAACCGATTTAAGAGGTATTTTAGATAGGGTATTAACACATAAAATTTTTGGGTATTTAATTTTTGCTGCAATTCTACTTTTCATTTTCCAAGGAATTTTTGATTGGGCAACTTACCCAATGGATATTATAGATAATGCGTTTGCTAGTTTAAGCTCTTTTGTTAAAACAGTTATGCCGCCCGGTTCGTTTACAAATTTAATAGCTGAAGGAATTATTCCAGGAATTGGAGGTGTAATCATATTTATTCCTCAAATTGCAATTCTATTTACATTTATTTCAATTTTGGAAGAAACAGGTTATATGAGTAGGGTTGTTTTTTTAATGGATAAAATAATGCGAAAATTTGGAATGAGTGGAAAAAGTGTAATTCCATTAATTTCCGGTACAGCATGTGCAATTCCAGCAATAATGGCGTCACGTAATATAAGCAGTTGGAAAGAGCGCTTAATTACAATTTTAGTAGTTCCATTTACAACTTGTTCAGCTAGATTGCCAGTTTATGCAATATTAATTGCGTTAATAATCCCAGATAAAAGAATATTTGGATTTTTAAATTTACAAGGTTTAACAATGATGGCTATGTATTTGCTAGGTTTTACAGCGGCCATTACATCTTCAATTTTACTGCACCATTTATTAAAAATAAAGAGTAAAAGTTTGTTTGTAATTGAAATGCCAAATTATAAAATTCCATCATTAAAAAATATTATATACGAAGTTGTTGAAAAAACCAAGGCATTTGTTTTTGGAGCCGGGAAAATTATTTTAGCGCTTTCGGTAGTATTGTGGTTTTTAGCTTCAAACGGACCATCATCTTTCAAAAATGCTGAAGAAACGGTTACAGAAATGCCAGAAAATAAAAATATAAATTCAGCTGAACTACAAAAGAAAATAGCTTCATATAAATTAGAGAATTCGTATATTGGTTATATGGGAAAAACAATTGAACCAGTTATTAAACCTATGGGCTACGATTGGAAAATAGGAATTGCTTTAATTAGTTCTTTTGCAGCTCGTGAAGTTTTTGTTGGTGCTTTAGCAACAATTTATAATGTTGATAGTGACGATGAAAATACAGGAACAATTAAAGAGCGAATGGCAGCTGAAATTAATCCTGATACTGGAAAAAAACGTTTTGATTTCCCTACAGGAATTTCATTATTATTGTTTTATGCTTTTGCAATGCAGTGTATTGGAACTTTGGCAATAGTTAAAAGGGAAACAAATAGTTGGGTTTGGCCATTACTTCAATTGGTTGGTATGGGTATTTTAGCATATGTTTCCGCAGTAATAGCATTTAATATATTTAGTTAATGCAAAATATTTTAGTTTACATAGCACTAGGAATAGCCATTGGGTTTTTAATTAAAACTTACTTTTTTAAGTCAAAAAAGAATGGAAATTGCGATCCTGGTTGCGGAAGTTGTTAGGGGATTTTTTAATAAATAAATTTTTTTAGTTAAATTTAGATACCTACTATTAAAAAAAATCTAAATATCATGAAAAAACTATTTATACTTATAATTGTTTTTGCGTGCGCTATGTCATATGCGCAAAATACCAAACTTAAAGCTACAAATATTAAAGTTAAGTACGAAAATGTGTTTTACAAATCTGCACAAAAGTACAATAAACAAGAGCAAAAATTTATTATTAATAAAATTGCATATTCTTCAAGTTATAAAGGCTCAAAGTCTGAGAATATATATCAAATAGCAATTCACGGTTTCATAAATAATATTAAGGAGCAAATTATTTACAATGCCAAATCTGTTGATGTATTAGCCCATTATAAAAATATTTTTGAAGGAAGGTATAAGAAGATATTATTGGTTGAAAATGCTTATATTATTTCTTAAAAAAAATATTACGACACTACAATTTCTGTAGAGTTTTAGTTATTTTAACCTAATCCAACATCTAAAGTCATCATAACAATAAAGCCACCAATAAAACCTAAGGTAGCAATATCGGTATATTTATCTCTTTGGGTTTCAGGAATAACCTCTTCCACAACAACAAATATCATTGCTCCGGCCGCAAAAGATAATGCATAAGGTAAAATAGGTTGAAAAGTTAATACTGCCCAGGCTCCAATTACTGCTGCTATAGGCTCTACAATGGCTGAAGATTGACCATATAAAAAACTTTTCATTCTGCTCGCTCCTTGTCTTCTTATGGGCATAGAAACTGCGAAACCCTCAGGGAAATTTTGCAATCCAATTCCAATTGCAAGGGCAACTGCACCACCAATGGTTGCACCATCAAACCCTGCTGCTACACCACCAAATAACACTCCAACTGCCAGTCCTTCTGGAATATTGTGTAAAGTAATAGCTAAAACTAATAAGGTTGTTCTGTGCCAAGGAGTTTTAACACCTTCTTTTTCTGTTTCCTTAAAATTAATATGTAAATGCGGAAGTATCTTATCTAGCCCATATAAAAACAGTGCTCCTAATCCAAAACCAACTACAGCAGGAATTACTTTAATAAAACCTTCGCCAGGACTCATTTCAATACCTGGAGCTAGCAAACTCCAAAAACTAGCGGCTACCATTACACCACCAGTGAAACCTAACATACCATCAAAAACAGCTCTATTATATCCTTTGAAAAAAAAGACAAGAGCGGCACCAGCAGCTGTTAATCCCCAGGTAAATACGGTTGCGTAAAATGCAGCTAAAATTGGGTCTATACTTTCGAAATAATTAATAATTTGTTCCATTTATCTAATATTTTTTTACAAATAAGTTTTTTGAAATTTGGTTTGAAATTGAATTTTGAATTCCATTATTTTCTATAATCATTGAATGATCAAAATCTTCAATAGAAATTATTTTTAGTTGAGAACCTAATTTAATATTGGTTTTGTCTAAAAATTTTAAAAATGAAGAGGATGAATCTTTAACGCCTATTACTTGGCAGTTTTCACCAACTTTTGCAGATGAAAGCATAATATTTTTATGGTGTTCAATATTGCCATTTCTGTCTGGAATAGGATCGCCATGTGGGTCATGTGTTGGATATTCCAAATACGCCTCAAGTTTATCAATTAAAGTTTTTGATTTTATATGCTCTAATTGTTCAGCTAAATCATGAACTTCATCCCAGGCATAATCCAAATTATTAACTAAAAATACTTCCCAAAGTCTATGTCTTCTTACAATTTTTACAGCAATTGATTTTCCTTCTGAAGTTAAACTAGCGCCTTGGTATTTTTTATAATTAACAAGTTTTTTTTCCGATAATTTTTGAATCATATCCGTAACTGAAGAAGCTTTTGTCTTTAATTTTTCGGCAATTTTATTTGTACTTACACTTTTACCTAAATGTATCTCAATACTATAAATAGTCTTAATATAGTTTTCTTCGGTTTGTGATAATTTAAATTCCATCAATTGCAAATATACAATTTTTAACAATATAAATATAAATTTAGACAAGTCTAAAAAAAATTATAGATTTGTAAAAAAATCAGAAACATTGAAAACATTTATTAATATAGTAATATTGCTATTTTGTATAGCGGTATTTGCAAAAAACACTACAAGTAACACAGCAATAATTAAAGGAATTGTAACTGATAGTAATAATCCAATTCCAGGAGCAACAGTTTATATAAAAAACTCAACAATTGGTTCTTCGGCTAACATTAGTGGAAGGTACCAATTTGCAGTTGCAGCAGGAGAATTTATTGTTGTTGCAAGTGCTATTGGTTATAAGGCTAAAGAAGTTATGGTTTCATTAAAAAACAATGAAACCAGAGTTTTAAATTTTGAATTAGAAGAGGATTTATTTGGTTTAGAACAAGTTGTTGTTACTGGAACAAGAACATTTAAAAAACAAACGAATTCTCCGGTAATTGTAAACGTGATTGATAGTAAATTACTTAATGATGTACAGGCGTGCAGTTTGTCCGAAGGTTTGCGTTTTCAAACTGGTTTACGTGTAGAAACTGATTGTCAAACGTGTAACTATACACAACTAAGAATGAATGGCCTTTCGGGTGGATATTCACAAATATTGATTAATGGCCGACCAGTTTTTAGCCCACTTACGGGATTGTATGGTTTAGAGCAAATACCGGCAAATATGATAGATAGAGTTGAAATAGTTCGAGGTGGAGGATCTGCTTTGTACGGTTCTGGAGCTATTGGAGGAACTGTTAATGTGATTACTAAAATTCCAAAGAATAATAGTTTTGAATTTAGTTATACGCATCAAAGTATAAAAAATGCTGCCTTTGAAAATATTTTAAATGCTAATACAACGGTTGTAAATAAGAGTGAAAACGCTGGATTTTCTGTGTTTTTGAATCATAGAAATAGAACAATGTATGATGCAAATGATGATAATTTTTCCGAATTACCAAAACTAAAAAACACCTCGTTTGGAGTAAGCAGTTTTTTTATGCCAACTAACAATCAAAAGTTAGAGTTAAGTGTTGGTTATTTAAATGAATATAGATATGGTGGTGAAATGATTAATAAACCAGCTTTGTTAACTCAGCAATCTGAAGAGAGAACACATTATGTATTTATGGGAACTTTAGATTATCAAATAAATTTTAATAATGATAATAGCTCAATAATAACTTATTTTTCGACGCAAAAAACAGATAGAGACCATTATACAGGTATATTTCCAGATGAAGAAAATGAGATTCAAAATCACTTAGAAAATCCTCCATACGGAATTTCAGATGTGAAAACTTATCAAGGAGGAATGCAATTCAATCATAAGTTCTTAAGTTTTTTAAAAGGTTTAAATACAATATCTATTGGAACTGAATTTGTTGAAGATAAAGTTTATGATGAAATTGAAGCTTATAATTATTTAATAAATCAAAAAACAACCAACATTGGTTTGTTTGCTCAAAGTGATTGGGAAGTTTCTGAAAAATGGAACGTTTTAACAGGGTTTAGAGCAGATAAACACAATTTCTTGGATAGTTTTGTGTTTAGTCCAAGAGTTTCTTTGTTGTATAAACCAATAGAAAAAACGCAATTTAGGTTTACTTATGGAACAGGATTTAAGGCTCCACAAGCATTTGATGCCGATTTGCATATTGCATTTGCCGGTGGAGGAATATCAAGAATTCGATTGGCAAATAACTTGAAAGAAGAAAGATCTCAAAGTTTAACAACATCTATTAACTATGATAAAGCTTCAGAAAAATTTATTGCCGGTTTTACATTAGAAGGATTTTACACGAAGTTAAATGATGCGTTTTATCAGCACTCTCTAGGTGAAGATGAATTTGGTGAAGTTTTTGAAAAGCGTAATGGAGACGCAGCAACCGTAAAAGGTGTTACGTTGGAATTACGTGCAAATTATAATAAAAAAGTTCAGTTAGAAACGGGCTTTACTTTGCAAGCAAGTGAGTTTAGCGAATCAGTTTTATATTCTGAAGAATTACCTTCAAAAAAAGAATTTTTAAGAACTCCTAACTTGTATGGGTATACAACACTAACTTTTTCTCCTTCAAAAAAGTTTAATACTGCAATTAATTTTATATATACAGGAGAAATGGATGTTTTGCATTTAGCAGGAGCGCCTGAACAATTAAAAGATGAATTTGTAAAGTCACAAAGTTTTACAGAATTAGGTTTTAAATCGTCCTATGCTTTAAATGCAAAAAAACTAAAGATAGGAATTGAGCTGTATGTAGGGGTTAAAAATATGTTAGATAACTATCAATCTGATTTTGACTCTGGTAAAAATCGTGATAGTAATTATATCTATGGTCCATCAATGCCAAGAACTTTTTTTCTAGGTTTAAAGCTTATGTCTTTGTAATAAATCGTTATTTTTGATATTTAATTTCAAAAAATTATGAACATAGTAATATATGGTACTGGTGGAGTTGGTGGATATTTTGGAGCTCGTTTGGCTCAGGCGGGAAATAATGTAACTTTTATAGCTCGTGGAAAACATTTAGAGGCAATTAAGCAAGAAGGATTGCAACTTAAAAGCATAAACGGAGATCATTTAGTAAACCCTGCAAACGCAACCAATAAAATTTCAACAATAAAAAATATTGATTTAATTATAATTAGTGTAAAAACATGGCAATTATCTGAAGTAGCTAAAATTATAAAGCCAGTTTTAAACGAAGATACAATGGTAATTTCATTATTAAATGGCTGTAATAATCATGAGATTTTAGCTTCTATTATTGATAAAAAACACATTTTAGGAGGTTTGTGTAAGGTAGTAAGTTTTGTTGAAAATTACGGAGTAATAAACCACGTTGCTTATGAGCCAACTATTGTTTTTGGTGAATTGAATAACAATAAAACTGAAAGAATTCTTCAACTAGAAAAGGTGTTGAAAGATGCCAAAATTACAAATAAAGTAGCCGATGATATTCAAAAAGAAATTTGGATAAAGTATTTGTATATTACTACTGTTAGTGCGTTGGGAGCTTTAACAAGAGCTTCTCATGGCGAAATGATTGCTTCACCATATATTAAAAATATGCTATTAAAAACTGCAGAGGAAATTTATGCTGTTGCTAAAGGAAAAGGAGTTCATTTACCTAAAAATATTATAGAAAAACAATTTGAAATAATTGAGTCTTTGCCATATGAAACAACGGCTTCATTACAGCGAGATATTATGGATGGTAAACCGTCAGAATTAGAGGCTCAAAATGGTACAATTGTTCGTTTAGGAAAAGAATTAGGTATTCCAACACCAACTAATGATTTAATTTATTTCACCTTACTACCACAGGAAAATAGAGCAAGAAAGGCAAAGTAGTTTTTAATTTATTTTTTTTTAATGTCATACTGCTCGTTAATGAAGTATCTTATGTTTAGTTAAGTTGTAAAGATTCTTTATTTCGTTATACTGCATTCATAATGAAAAAGTTAACCTGTTTTAGTTTGCTTAATTTTCCCTTTGGTACTAATTAAATAAACACCTGCAATTACGAGTATTGAGCTTATAATTTTTATAATGTTAATATCTTGGGCATATTCATTTTTGTTTAAAACAAAAGCATAAATACTTACCATAACAAAACTAACAACTGGTTGCAAATAAATATAACTTCCATTTACTGATGGTGGCACTTTTGAAAGTGCATAAATATTAAATAAATAGGTTAAAAAAGTGGTTCCAAATAATACGAAAGCAATAACTAGATAAGTATTTAAGGTAAAGGCTTTAAAATTGATTGAAAGAAAATTATTCAACCCAACCGGAATCATAAATATAAAACCTATTAAAAATACCCAACTTATTACGGTAATTGGTTGGTATTTTTTCATTAAAGGTTTTACATAAACTAAATAAAATGCGTAAAAAATGGCGTTAGAAAATATGAAAGCATTTCCTAAAATAGTGCTAGTTCCTTCATTTTTGTTACCATATAAAATTAATAAAAGAGCTCCAATTCCACCAATAAAAATACCAATCATTTTAGTAGTTGTAATTTTTTCTTTTAGTATGAAATAACTAAAAATTAACACTAAAACTGGAACAGAAGTATAAATAATGGAAGCGTCGATTGGAGAAGTTAAATTTAATCCATGAAAATAAAGCAATTGATTAATGGCAATACCTAAAACACCACAAACAATCAATCTAAAATAATCTTCTTTGTCAATTTTTTCTCTTATAAAACTATTTATTGTCCAAAATAAAAGACTAGCGCCTAAAATTCGAAGAAAAATAAATGCTGTTGGACCTAATTTTTCCGGCATTATGTCTTTTGCTATAATATGGTTCATACCATAAATAACATTGGCGCCTAATAATGCTAAATGTGCTTTATATGTTTCTTTGTTTATAATAAATTTGCTTTTTGAGAGCGAAATTAAACAATTTTAGGAGTGCTTTTTGATTTAAGTTTTAAACATTAACAAAAATAATTGAAATTTTGTGTAGGGAATTCTATTTTTAGGAGACAAAACATACTATTAATAATTAATCAAAAAAGTATTAAGATGAAAAAAAATGTATTTTTAATTGCTGTTATGGCAATAGTATTGTTGTTTACAAATGAGCTTTCCGCTCAAAAATTTGCAAAATTAGATAAAAGTCCAATGGATGCCGCAGCATTTCCAACTAGTTATAAAGAATCTAATAAAACCATTAAAGTAATTTATAGTAGACCGCAATTAAAAGGAAGATCATTAGAGAAATTAGCTCCAAAAGGAAAAGTATGGAGAACAGGAGCAAATGAAGCTGTAGAAATTACTTTTTATAAAGATGTTAATTTTGGAGGAAAAGATGTGAAAGCTGGAAAATACACATTATTTACAATTCCAGCCGAAAATGAGTGGACGGTAATTTTAAGTTCTGCAGAAAATGTTTGGGGTTCTTATTTTTATAAAGAAAGTGAGGATATTGTACGAGTATCTGGAAAAGTTTCAAAATCAGATGAATCTATTGAAGCGTTTTCAATTGCATTTGATGGTGAAGCGGAAGCAATAAATATGTATTTTGGATTTGGAAATGTAATTGTAACAGTTCCAATAAAAGCATAGATTATGAGTAAAATATAGAAAAAAAGTCGTGCAATTTGTACGGCTTTTTTTATTGAATAGCTTTTAAAATATTTTGTTCTTCAGCTTTAGCTAGTTTATAGCCCAAATCAAAAGCTTTGTCAATAGAATCAGATTCTAAAGCTCCAATTTGTGAAGTTTCAGGTGGTGAAAATACATAATGGCACTGTTTAAACTTTTCAATATTACCAGCATCCATTCCAATATGGTATACCCGATATAGTAATTGCAAGGAAGAATTAATTTCTTCTTTTTTAATTTTTGTAAAAGGATTTACAAAGCTTCCTAAAATTAAATCGCATTTATTTAATAAAGGTTCCACAGGAAAGTTATTTAAAACACCACCATCACAATACAATCCGTTTTCAATTTCTAAAGGTGAAAAAACTGGAGGTATAGCAGAAGATGCAATTAATGGTTTTATTAATTCACCAGTATTAAAATAAGTAAGTTTTCCAGAAATTAAATCTGTTGCGGTAACTGTTAAAGGATATTTTAAATTTTCAAATGAATTGTTTTTAAAGAATTTCGCAAAAAAATTAGCATACTTTTCGCTATCCATAATGCCAGGCTTGTGTAAAGCATACAACGAAAATTTTATAAAAGGTGTTTGTTTAAAAAATGAAATCATTTCTTCTGGGTTATAGCCGTAAGCATACAATGCAGCAACCAAAGCACCGGCACTTGTACCTGCAACACGAGTAGGTTTTATGTTGTTTTCCAATAAAACTTTTATAAATCCAATATGCGCAATTGCTCTAACACCACCACCCGATAAAACTAAACCAATTTCTTTAGCCATTTTATTTTAGTTTTTAGAAAGTTACAATTTTCTTTAAACCATAAATTTACGCTTTAGATTTCTATTAATAAAACGTAACTTTGCACTTTCAAAATTTTGAATAGTAGTATGGAATACAATTTTAGAGAGATAGAGGCGAAATGGCAAGAATATTGGGCAGAGAATCAAACGTTTAAAGCTGAAAATCCTGCCCAGAGCGGAGACGAAGGGAAAGAGGAGAAACCTAAATTTTATGTGTTAGATATGTTCCCATACCCTTCTGGAGCTGGGTTACACGTTGGGCATCCGTTAGGTTATATTGCAAGTGATATTTATGCACGTTACAAACGCCATAAAGGATTTAATGTAATGCATCCGCAAGGTTACGATTCTTTTGGATTGCCTGCTGAACAATATGCTATTCAAACTGGGCAACACCCAGCAATTACTACCGAAGCGAATATTAAAACTTATAGAAGGCAGTTAGATCAAATTGGTTTTTCATTTGATTGGTCTCGTGAAGTAAGAACTTCTGATCCTAATTATTATAAATGGACACAGTGGATTTTTATTCAATTATTTGAGTCGTATTACTGCAAAGATGCTGATAAAGCAATGCCAGTTTCAGAATTAGAAGTGGTTTTTGCTGCGGAAGGAAATGCAAATGTAAATGCTGTTTGTGATGAAGATACTCCAACTTTTTCTGCGGAAGAATGGAATAACTATTCAGAAGAAAAACAACAAGAAATACTATTACAATACCGTTTAACATTTTTGTCTGAAACCGAAGTAAACTGGTGTCCTGCTTTAGGAACAGTATTAGCAAATGATGAAATTGTAAACGGAGTTTCAGAACGTGGAGGTCATCCAGTTGTTCGTAAAAAAATGATGCAATGGAGTATGAGAATTACTGCCTATGCACAACGTTTATTAGATGGGCTAGATAAAATTGATTGGCCTCAACCTTTAAAAGATTCTCAAACTTATTGGATTGGTCGTTCAGAAGGTGCAATGGTAGATTTTAAGGTTGACGGATTTGAAAATGATTTAATTTCAGTATTCACAACACGCCCTGATACTATTTACGGAGTGAGTTTTATGACCTTGGCTCCGGAACACGATTTAGTTTCAAAAATTACAACTGCTGAACAAAAAGAAGCTGTTGAAACGTATGTAAAAGCTACTGCTAAACGTAGTGAATTAGAGCGTATGGCAGATGTAAAAACCATTTCAGGTGTATTTACAGGTGCGTATGCATTGCATCCTTTTACTGGTGAAAAAGTGCAGATTTGGATTGGAGATTACGTATTGGCAAGTTATGGAACAGGAGCTGTAATGGCAGTACCTTGTGGAGATGAGCGTGATTATGCTTTTGCAAATCATTTTGGTTTAGAAATTCCAAATATTTTTGAAGGAATTGATATTTCTGAAGAAGCTTGTTCAACAAAAGAAGGTGTAAAAATTGCAAATTCAGATTTCTTAAACGGATTGACCTATAAAAAGGCAATGAAACGTATTATTTACGAAATAGAACAACGTGGAATTGGTTACGGAAAAATAAATTATCGTTTACGTGATGCGGTATTTAGTCGCCAGCGTTATTGGGGAGAACCATTCCCAGTTTACTACAAAAATGGAATGCCACAAATGATTGACAAAGCACATTTGCCAATTTTGTTGCCAGAAGTGGAGAAATATTTACCAACTGAAGATGGTCAACCACCTTTAGGAAATGCAACTGTTTGGGCTTGGGATGTTGAGAAAAATGAAGTTGTAAATAACGATTTAATTAATAACGAAACTATTTTTCCATTAGAGTTAAATACAATGCCAGGTTGGGCAGGAAGTTCACAGTACTTTAACCGTTATATGGATGCAAATAATAGCGATGCTATTTTTTCTGAAGAAGCTATTAATTATTGGCAAGATGTTGATTTATACATTGGTGGTAGTGAGCACGCAACAGGTCATTTATTGTACTCAAGGTTTTGGCAAAAATTTATGTTTGATAGAGGTTTAGTTCCAAACGATGAATTTGCTAAAAAATTAATCAACCAAGGAATGATTACTGGAACTTCGGCTTTTGTTTATAGAGTTGAGGGTGAAAATAAGTTTGTTTCAAAAGGATTAAAAGGAGATTACAAAGTTCAAAAGATACATTCAGATGTTTCGTTTGTAAATACTTCAGATGAATTAGATGTAGAAGCATTTAAAAACTGGCGAGAAGAATTTAAGGATGCTGAATTTGTTTTAGAAGATGGAAAATACATTGTTGATCGTGAGGTTGAAAAAATGTCGAAATCGAAATACAATGTGGTAAATCCAGATACTATTTGCGAAGAATACGGAGCTGATAGTTTACGTTTATTTGAAATGTTTTTAGGTCCATTAGAACAATCTAAACCTTGGAAAACTTCAGGAATTACAGGAGTGCATTCATTCTTAAAAAAATTATGGAAATTGTACATTGTAAATGGAGAATTTTCAGTTTCAGATGAGGAACCAACAAAAGATGAGTTAAAAACGCTTCATAAAACAATTAAAAAAGTAGAATACGATATTGATAATTTCTCATTCAATACTTCTGTTTCAAACTTTATGATTGCTGTAAATGAGTTAACTGCTTTAAAATGTAACAAGCGTGCGATTTTAGAACCGTTAGCTGTAATTATTGAGCCATATGCGCCGCATATTGCTGAAGAGTTATGGAGTAAATTAGGACATACAACATCGGTTTCAACTGCTGATTTCCCAATTTTCGACGAAAAACATTTAATCGAGAGTAGTAAGGAATATCCAATTTCATTCAACGGGAAAATGCGTTTTAAAATGGAATTACCATTAGATATGAGTAAAGAAGATATTGAAGCTGCTGTAATGGCTCACGAAAAAACTCAAGCTCAATTACAAGGAAGAACTCCTAAAAAAGTAATTGTAGTTCCTGGAAAAATTGTGAATATTGTAGGATAATTGGTAAGATACTATCTATTATTATTAATATCGTAGGAATGATGTTAATATTTTCATAAAAAGAGCTTTTTTTTTAATATAAATGTTAAAAAAGGCTCTTTTTTTTATTTATTTTGTGAAATATATAAAAATCTAATTATAATGATTGTAGGTCTTCCAAAGGAAATAAAAAATAACGAAAGTAGAGTGGCAATAACTCCTGGGGGAGTTTTTGAACTTATCAAAAATAATCACACAGTTTATGTTCAAGCTGGAGCTGGTTTTGATAGTGGTTTTAGCGATGATGATTATGTTCAAGCAGGAGCAAAAATGCTTCCTTCAATTGAAGAGGTATATGCAATAGCAGACATGATTGTGAAAGTAAAAGAACCTATTGAAGAGGAGTATAAATTAGCTAAAGAAGGACAAATTCTTTTTACGTATTTTCATTTTGCTTCAAACACAAATTTAATTGACGCAATGGTTGATAGTAAGGCAGTTTGTATTGCTTATGAAACTGTTGAAGTGAATAAAACATTACCATTATTAATTCCTATGTCAGAAGTTGCAGGTAGAATGGCAATTCAGCAAGGGGCAAAATACCTAGAAAAACCAATTAAAGGAAAAGGTGTTTTATTAGGCGGAGTTCCAGGTGTAAAACCAGGGAAGGTATTAATTTTAGGCGGTGGAATTGTTGGTGTACAAGCAGCAAAAATGGCTGCCGGATTAGGTGCGATTGTTAATATTTTAGATATTAACATGGATCGATTACGTTACATTAATGATATTATGCCAAACAATGTTATTACCGAGTTTTCAAGTGAATATAATATTAGAAGACATATAAAAGATGCCGATTTAATTGTTGGAGGTGTCTTAATTCCAGGAGCAAAAGCACCAAAATTAATAACACGTGATATGTTGAAAGATATGCAGCCAGGAACTGTAATAGTAGATGTTGCTGTAGATCAAGGTGGATGTATCGAAACTACAAGAGCAACAACTCATGAAGATCCAATTTTTATTATAGATGATGTTGTACATTATTGTGTGGCTAATATGCCAGGTGCTGTGCCATATACTTCTACAATAGCTTTAACTAATGTAACATTGCC
Source organism: uncultured Lutibacter sp. (assembly GCF_947495725.1). Lineage (GTDB taxonomy): Bacteria > Bacteroidota > Bacteroidia > Flavobacteriales > Flavobacteriaceae > Lutibacter. Next base: position 128,537 of record NZ_CANLZZ010000002.1, read on the forward strand.
ATATGTTTTACAAATTGCAAACAAAGGTTGGGAAAAAGCTTGTGATGAAAATGCACCGTTGAAAAAAGGATTAAATATTGTAAAAGGTGAAATAGTTTACAAAGAAATATTTAACTAGTTATTGTTAACTAGGTAGTAAAAGAGACTTTTTAAAAAGTATTGAAATTTCGTTTTTCTGAATTTATTTCAGAAACTAAATCATATTTTAGTTACGATTATTTCACTTTTTAAAAGGTCTTTTTTTTTTGCTTAATTTTGAACACTGACTCTAAATCAATTAAATGGTTAATACATATGAAATTTTAGGTTTTCTTGCTGCAATTTTAACAACCGCAGCCTATGTTCCCCAGGTGTATAAAACGTGGAAAACAAAATCGGCAGGGAATATTTCGTTAACCATGTATTTGGTTATGGTTTCTGGGGTTATATTATGGCTTGTTTATGGAATATATTTAAATAGCATCCCAATGATTTTTGCAAATATTATTACATTAATTTTAACAGGTATTATTTTACTATTTAAATTAAAATATAAGTAACTATTCTAAAGTGAAATTAAATGTCAAAGAGTATTTTTTGGTTATATTTACTTATAAGTATAATAAAAGTACAACGTAGCTTAACATATGAAATTTAAACAGCTTTCTTTACGATATAGAATTTTTTTAGCAATGATATTGCTAATTTTATTGGCTTCTGTTTTAATTGCGGCAGTCACTATTTTTCAATATAAAGAACAAACCGATGAATACAACCAAGGAAGGCTAGAGCGAAAAGAAGAGTCTGTAAAAGCAGCTATAAATTATTGGCTAAATAGCGGTAACGGAAACACATTTCCTGTTGAAGAAAAAAATTTAGAATACATTTTTAGAGATAAAATTTATGAAATTTCTGACATTGAAAAATTAGAAATTAACATTTATGATTTATCTGGAAATATAGCTAAAACTTCACATTCTGGATTCGTAAAAAGTGATGCTCCAACAGTTTTAAGTGATACTGTTTTAAAAGGTGTAATGAATAATGCACAGCATCGTTATTTAAACACAAGAACGGTAAAAGGGCAAAGTTTACAATCATCGTATACATATATTACCGACAATAAGTTTAAACCAATTGGTATTTTAAATTTGCAATATGTACAAGATAATACTGCTCAAGATAAAGATTTGGAGGAGTTTTTATTAAGAATGGCTTATGTTTATTTACTAATGTTTTTACTTGCTATTGGGTTAGCTTATTTCATTTCAAGTTATATAACTAGAAATATAAAAGCAATTACAGATAAAATGAATCAAACTAGATTAAACACCTCTAATGAGAAAATTATTTTAGAGAATGCGAGTTCAGAAATTTTCACTTTAGTAAATGCTTATAATAAAATGGTTGACGAATTGGAGATAAGTGCGGTTAAATTGGCGAAAGGTGAACGCGAGCAAGCCTGGCGAGAAATGGCAAAACAAGTAGCCCATGAAATTAAAAACCCTTTAACTCCTATGCGATTAACGGTGCAAAGTTTTCAGCGTAAATTTGATCCGAATGATCCAGATATTTATAATAAGTTAAATGAATACAGCAAAACATTGATTCAACAAATTGATACAATGAGTTCCATAGCTTCAGCTTTTTCAAATTTTGCCAAAATGCCAACTCAAAAACGGGAAGAATTAAATGTGGTTGAAGTAGTGAAATTAGCTCTTGATATTTTTGCAAAAGATTATATTTCGTTTTTTTCAAGTAAAGATATTATTATTGCCGAATTGGATAAAACCCAACTAATTAGAGTAGTAACTAATTTGGTTAAAAATGCAATCTATGCTTTGTCTGAAGTTGAAAATAAAAAAATAGAAGTAACTGTTGAAGATGATAACGATAAGGTGTTTATTATTGTTGCTGATAATGGAGGAGGAATTTCTGATGAAGATAAAGATAAAATATTTGAACCTAAATTTACAACAAAGTCGAGCGGTATGGGATTAGGATTGCCAATGGTTAAAAATATAATTGAAGCTTATGATGGCACAATAACGTTTACAACAACCTATAATAAAGGAACCGTTTTTAATATTATTTTACCAAAAAAATAAAGGATGAATTTTGAAAATGTTTTAATCGAAAAAAAGGATAGTTTAGCAATTATTACAATTAATAGACCGTCTAAATTAAATGCCCTTAATAAATTAACTATTGAGGAATTACACAGAGCATTTAAAACTTTAGAAGAAGACAACTTAGTAAAAGTTATTGTTGTTACTGGAAGTGGAGAAAAGGCATTTGTTGCAGGTGCCGATATTTCCGAATTTGCTAATTTTAATGTAAACCAAGGAACTGAACTAGCAAGAGAAGGACATGAGCTATTATTCAACTTTGTACAAAATTTAAATACTCCAGTTATTGCTGCTATAAATGGATTTGCTTTAGGTGGTGGTTTGGAGTTAGCAATGGCGGCACATTTTAGAGTGGCTAGTACCAATGCCAAAATGGGATTGCCCGAAGTTAGTTTAGGTGTAATTCCGGGTTATGGCGGCACACAACGTTTACCTCAATTAGTTGGAAAAGGTAAGGCTATGGAAATGATTATGACTGCTACAATGATTTCAGCAGAAGAAGCAAAAGAATATGGTCTGGTTAATTATGTTGTTGAATTTGAAGAATTATTACCGTTATGTGAAAAGTTAGCCAGTAAAATAGCAAGAAATTCATCTATAGCTATTGCAGCTGCAATAGAAGCGATTAACGCTAATTATACAAATTGTGTAAATGGTTACAGTGTGGAAATTGAGCAATTTGGTGTGAGTTTTGGAACAGAAGATTTTAAAGAAGGTACAACAGCATTTTTAGAAAAAAGAAAGCCAAACTTTAATTAAAACTATTTGAAAAATTATCCAAATGGATCCAAAGCCTTTATTAGATTGTTTTAAAAAGTATATTAGTTTAACTAATGAGGAAGAATTATTGTTGCTATCAAAAGTTACTTATAGAAAGTATTTAAAAAGTCAATACATTGTACAACAAGGCGATATTTGTAAATTCACAGGCTTTATAATTTCTGGTTGCACAAAAACATTCTATATGGATGATGGTGGGCAAGAACATATTATTTTATTTGCAATTGAAGATTGGTGGACTTCGGATTTGGGAAGTTTCATTGCTCAATCTCCAGCCGATTTTAATGTGCAATGTATTGAAAATACCGAGCTTATTCAGTTTTCTTTTGATGCGATTGAAGAATTATTTATAGAAATTCCAAAACTTGAACGCTTTTTTCGGAAAATTGTAGAACGTGCATTTGTTTCAACACAAAAACGAATTGTTAGAAATTTCAGTCTTACAGCAAAAGAACAATACGTTCAATTTAAAAATATGTATCCTACAATAGAGCAGCGAGTTCCTCAATATATGATTGCATCTTATTTAGGAATTACAAAAGAATTTCTTAGTAAAATTAAAAGTCAATTACTGTTAGAATAGTAAATGTTAACCTACATTAACATAATTTCATAAACTACCTTATTTTTCTCTAAATCAGAGTTTCTCATATTTGTATTGTAATTTTTAAAACAAATAAACATGAAAAATTCAATTAAAAAATTAGTAATTGTTACTATAATTGCTCTTGTTACATTTTCTTTTACATCCATAAAAAAGGAGCAAAAAGATATTAAAATAGAAAACAGTAAATTAGTGTGGAAAGGTTATAAAGTAGCAGGTTCTCATACAGGAACAATTGCCTTACAAGCAGGATCTTTACATTTTAATCAAGACAAATTGGTTGGTGGAGAGTTTACAATTAATATGGCTTCAATTACTTGCACAGACTTAGAAGGAGAATATAAAGGGAAGTTAGAAGGGCATTTAAAGTCTGATGATTTTTTTGGAGTTGAAGAAAATCCAACAGCAAAATTGGTATTCAAAAAAGTTAAATTAATAGGAGAAAACTCCTATAATATTACGGGTGATTTAACAATAAAAGGAATTACAAATGAAATAACTTTTGAATTTTTAGTAAATGGCAATAAAGCGAACGCAAGCTTAAAAATTGATAGATCAAAATTTAACGTTAAATATGGTTCTACAAGTTTTTTCGATAATTTAAAAGATAAGGCTATTTCTGATGAATTTGATATAATGGCAGATTTACAATTTTAATCACAAAATTAGAGATGGTTTTAATTTAAACCATTCCATTCATTAAAAAATTGCTGAAGATATGTTTCCATAAATTTGTGACGCTCTTCAGCAATTTTTTTTCCTGTTTCAGTATTCATTCTTTCTTTTAACAATAGTAATTTTTCGTAAAAGTGATTAATAGTAGGAGCAACTGAATTTTTGTATTCCTCCTTTGTCATATTTAAATTTGGAGCAATTTCAGGATTGTATAAAGGTCTGTTTTTAAAACCACCGTAGTTAAAACAACGAGCAATTCCAATGGCTCCAATGGCATCTAACCTATCAGCATCTTGCAAAACATCTAATTCGGGCGACGAAAAATTTTGGTTAAAGTTTCCTCCTTTGAATGAAATATTTTTAATAATATGTTCAATATGAATAATTATTTCTTCTGAAACCTGTTGACTCTCTAAAAATTCGCGGGCTACTTTTGGGCCAACAGTTTCATCTCCGTCATGAAATTTAGAATCTGCAATATCATGAAGTAAAGCGCCTAATTCTACCACAAAAATATCTACATTTTCTGTAGCGGCTATTAGTTTTGCATTGTTCCAAACACGTAAAATATGAAACCAATCATGTCCTCCTTCAGCATCGCATAAAGATTGTTGTACAAACGATTTAGTATTTGAAATTATTGCTTTTTTATTCATGAGGTAAAAATAAAAAATCCGCCTAATTAATAAGCGGATTTTATTTAAATGTTGTTTAAATAAAGCTATTTAATTCTTAAAGCTTCCAATTTTTTACGATTAAAAAATAATATTCCAAAAAGTACAATTAAAACCATAGGGAATATTGCAATATTACTCAAAGTTTCTTGTCCTGCTATTAATTCTGCTTGTTCTATAGAAACGCCCGATTCAATAGCAGTTGCTTTTGCACCATCTAGCCAAGAGCCGATTACTGGCTGCCAAATACTTGTAGCAAACATTCCTGCTCCTCCAATTAGAGACATTCCCAATGCGCCTGTTTTTGGAAGGTATTCACTTACAAATCCAATCATGGTAGGCCAAAAATAACATACTCCAATTGCAAATAAAATTGCCGATACATATACCATTCCACCAGTTGCAGAACTCATCATATATATTGCAATAAATGCAATTATTGCAGATGCTAATAAAACGCCTGGAGGATTTAATTTGTGAATAATTGGACCTGCAAAATAACGACCAACAGCCATTAAACCAGTTACCATAGCTAAAATTAACATGGGACTTGCACCACTATTACCTAATATTTTTTCAACCCACTGTTGCGTACCCAGCTCTGTTGTTGCTGTTAAAGTCATACAAATTACCATAAAGATAAAAAGTGGTGTTAATAAACTTTTTATATTCATTGAAGTATCGGCAACCATATTTTCGTTTTTTGGAAATTTTTGTCCAAAAAATAAGAAACCATAAAGTAATGTAGGAATTAACATACTTGCAATTTGAAGTTGCCAACTTAAGCCAGCGTCAGTTAAAAATTTAGATAATAATGCACCAATTACAATACCACCTGGAAACCAAACGTGAAACTTATTAAGCATTGTTGTTCTGTTTTTTGAATACATATCTGCTACTAATGGATTACAAGCAGCTTCAACAGATCCATTGGCAAAACCAATAAAGAAAGTAGAAATAAGTAATGTCCAAAAACCACCTGCAAAAATGGTTAATATAATTCCTAATAAATGAGATATAAAAGCGATAATCATTAATTTTCGAGCACCTAAAGTATTATAAACAAGTCCTCCAAAAATTGTAGCAATAGGAAATCCTAAAAAGGCCATACTATTTACCCACCCTAATTGAGTATCTGTTAGGCCAAAATCTGTACCTAATTGCCCTAAAATTCCTGCTCTAATTGCAAATGTCATTGCCGTAACTACTAATGAAATGCAAGCTGCTAAAAAGAGCCTGTTTTTGTTAATTTGTTCCATGTATTTATATATTGGTTTGGTTAATTACTTAATTATGATAATTGATTGCCAACTTTAATTAAAAGATCTCTTGTTAATTCAATTCCCTTTTCTTCTGACACATTGTTGCCTTCAAATTCAATTCCAACAAAACTATTGTACCCAGAATTTTTTACCATTTTCATTACTTTTAAATAGTCAATAGTGGTTTCATTTCCATTTGAATCAAAATCATAAGATTTTGCACTCACGGCTTTGGCAAATGGTAGCAATTCTTGTATGCCGGTATAACGATCGTAATCTTCAATGCAATTTTTATCTTTATCTTTTTTAATACAGAAATTACCAAAATCTGGTAAAGTACCGCAGTTTTTATTTTGAATATTATTGAAAACAGTTTTCATCCAAGCTCCATTTGAAGAGAAGCCACCATGATTTTCTACTAATACATTAATGTTTGATCCTTTTGCAAATTCTGATAGTTTTGATAAGGAATCAATACTGTCTTTTATGGCGTCATCTTTGTTAATTCCACCAGCTAAATTTACTCGAATTGCATGGCAACCTAAAAAATGAGCAGCTTCAATCCATTTATAATGATTTTCTATTGCTTGTAACCTTTGTTTTGCGTCTGGGTTTGCTAATGAACCTTCGCCATCAATCATTATCAATACATTTTTTTGACCTTCCGAATTGGCTCTTAAATTCATTTCTTTCAAATACGAGAAATTTTTTGCCTTATCTTTAAAAAAGCCATTTACATATTCTAAACCTTCACAACCAAAACTTCTAGATTTTGAAGCGAAATCTAAATTATCTATGGTGTTTTTACGTAGCGCTCTGTGTAAAGACCATTGTGCTAAAGAAATTTTAAAAAATAAAGGACTTTTTATTTCAATTATAGAAGTTGTTTTTTCTTTTGAAAATGATTTGCAATTATACAAACCTAAAATAGCTAAACCGGCACTGGCTTTAGATGTTTTAGCAATAAAATTTCTACGCTTCATACAATAGGGTTTTAAAATTAATAGTTTATAAAAATACTTATAAAATGGGTTTTTTGAATTTTTGAATACGCAAATTACTTATTTTATATTAGTTAGGGAATTAGATTCAATTTTTTTATATTTAAAAATTGAATTCAAATATAATTTATTCATTTAATGCAAGAAGAAAAAATATTGGAACATCCCGATAAATATGATGCCATTGTTATTGGCACAGGAATTACAGGAGGATGGGCAGCAAAAGAACTTTGTGAAAACGGATTAAAGACATTAGTTCTTGAAAGAGGAAGAGATGTTAAGCATATTGTTGATTACCCAACTATGAATCAAGATCCGTGGGATTTTAAATACAGAGGTAACAAAAATCCAGAAGATATAGAACAGAAACCCAAACAAAATAGATCTTATGTTTTAAATCCGGCTAGTGCCCACTGGTTTGTAAATGATTTTAAACATCCTTATAATGAGGAAAAGAGATTTGACTGGATTCGTGGTTATCATGTAGGAGGAAGATCTTTAATGTGGGCAAGACAATCTTATAGATTAAGCGATATAGATTTTGAAGCAAATAAAAAAGATGGACACGGTGTAGATTGGCCTGTGCGTTATAAAGATATAGCTCCTTGGTACGATAAAGTTGAAGAATTTATTGGTGTTTCTGGTGAGAACTTAGGATTACCTCAATTACCTGATGGCAAGTTTGGTCCACCAATGGAGTTAAATTGTGTAGAGAAAGAATTACAGAAAAAAATTTCAGAAAATTATTCAGACCGACAATTAACTATTGGAAGATGTGCCCATAAAACTGGAGATGCCGTGCACGAAGGAAGATCTAATTGTCAGTTTAGAGATAGATGCGTAAGAGGCTGTCCTTTTGGAGGTTATTTTAGCAGTAATTCATCAACACTTCCAGCTGCCGAAAAAACAGGTAATATGCATTTGAGACCAAATTCAATAGCTTATGAAATTGTTTATGACGAGAAGATTAAAAAAGCTACGGGAGTAAAAATTGTAGATGCGGAGACAAAAGAGAAGATATTTTTTAAAGCGGATATCATTTTTAGTTGTGCCTCGGCAATAGCTTCAGCAGGTATATTAATGCAATCTAAATCTAAACGATTTCCAAATGGATTGGGGAACGATAGTGGAGAGTTAGGTCATAACGTTATGGATCATACTAGCGGAGCAGGTGCTTCTGCAACAGTTGAAGGTTTTGAAGATGTTTATTATAAAGGTAGACGGCCAAGTGGTTTTTATATACCACGTTTTAGAAATATAAATAAAGAAACGAAAAATAAAGGTTTTTTAAGAGGGTATGGGTACCAAGGTAGTGGAAGAAGATCGAATTGGAAAAGAGCATTAAATGAAATGACTTTTGGAGAAAACTTAAAAGAAGATTTATTAAAACCAGGAGAATGGACTATTAGGATTGGAGCTTTTGGAGAATGCTTGCCTTACCACGATAATAAAATAACATTGAATTATGAGAAATTAGATGAATGGGGATTACCTACTATCAATTTTAATGTTGAATATAAGGAAAACGAATTGAAAATGAAGGAGGACATGAAGAATGAGGCAGTGGAAATTCTAAAAACTGCAGGCTTTAAAAATGTTAAGGGTTATAATAAAAAATCTTTTCCTGGAATAGCAATACATGAAATGGGTTCGGCAAGAATGGGACACGACCCAAAAACATCTATTTTAAATAAATACAATCAAATTCATACTGTACCTAATGTGTATGTTACCGATGGTGCATTTATGGCTTCATCTGCTTGTCAAAATCCATCATTAACGTATATGGCTTTTACAGCAAGAGCGGCAAATCACGCGGTCAAAGAATTTAATAAAAGGCATAAGAAATAATAATATGGACAGAAGATTAGCACTAAAAAATTTGACACTTGGAATTGGGTATGCAGTTGCCGCACCAACTGTTTTTAATTTATTATCATCTTGTACTGAAAAAACAGCATCATGGAAACCATTATTTTTTTCAGAAGAGGAAAAGTTTATGGTTACACAAATAGTGGATATAATTTTGCCTAAATCAGATGTTGTTGGAGCATTAGAGGTTAACGTACCTCAATTTATGGACTTAATGTACTTTGAAGTTGAAAAGGAACCAAATAAAAAAATAGTTCAAAAAGGAGCAAGTTTATTTCAAGAGAAATTTGAAAACACTTTTAATAAATCGATTTTAAAAGGAAGAAAAGAAGAATTTGAACAAATTTTCAAGACGTTTTTTAATCTTTCTGTAGAAGAATCATCTAGGATTTTAAAAGAACAAAAGCAAAAAGAAAAAGCTATTTCACAAGATAGAAAACCTCAATATTTAATGTATAAGTTTTTATTTTCAATAAGACATTATACCATTTTTGGTTACTGCACTTCTGAAAAAGTTGGAGAAAATGTTTTAAGTTACGATCCTATCCCAGGAAATTATGAAGGTTGTGTTCCCTTATCCGATGTTGGAAACGCTTGGTCATTATAAAATTTAAGTATGAAAAAAATATCAATTATAACGGTTTTACTATTTACAATTACTTTTTTATGTAAAGCTCAAAGTAACAACGAAAAATGGGTTTCTATTTTTAATGGAAAAGATTTAACAGACTGGAATGTTAAAATTACTGGCCATAAATTAAATGAAAATTATAAAAATACTTTTAGAGTTGTTGAAGGAGGGGTTTTACAGGTTAATTATGACGAATATGAAAATACCTTTAATAATTCATTTGGACATATTTTTTATAAAAACCCATATTCTAATTATAAATTGCGATTAGAATATAGATTTATTGGTGAACAACTAGAAGATATGGCTAGTTGGGCAACAAAAAATAGTGGTGTTATGATTCATTGTCAATCTCCAGAAACGATGCACATTAATCAAAAATTCCCCGTTTCAATTGAAGTTCAATTGTTGGGAGGTTTAGGTAAAGAAGAAAGACCAACAGGGAATGTTTGTACACCTGGAACTCATATTTATTTAAAAGATGATTTAGAAAAAAAACACTGTATTAAATCAAGCTCTAAAACATTTCATAGAGACCAATGGGTACAACTTGAAATTTTGGTTAAAAACGATTCTATTATTTCTCATAAAATAAATGGAGAAACAGTGATGACATATTACAAGCCTCAGATTGGTGGAAAAGTAGATTTTAATGTTGAATTTTGGAAGAAAAAAGAAGGAGAACCTTTAAAAGAAGGGTTTATTTCACTTCAAAGCGAAAGTCACCCAGTTGAGTTTAGAAATATAGAATTATTAGAAATTAAATAAACATACCAACCCATGAATCAATTCAAAAAAAATCTGTCAAGACGAAATTTTGTGAAAGAATCAACACTACTTACAGGAGGAATATTATTAGCACCTTCTATTCTTTCATCAGCACCATTATTTAAAAGTGAAAAGAAATTAAAATTGGCAATTGTTGGTTGTGGAGGAAGAGGATCTGGAGCAGGAAGCCAAGCGTTAAAGGCAGATGAAAATGTTGAATTGGTTGCAATGGCCGATTTATTTCAAGATAGATTAGATAAAGCTTATAAGAATTTGTCAAGCGCATTTGGAACAGACAAAATAAAGGTATCCGAAGCAAATAAATTTGTTGGTTTTGGTTCATATAAAAAAGCAATTGACGAGGCCGATGTTGTAATTTTAGCAACACCACCAGGTTTTAGACCGCAACATTTTGAATATGCAATTAAACAAGGTAAACATGTGTTTATGGAAAAGCCAGTTGCAACTGATGTGGCTGGGATTAAAAAGGTTTTGGAAGCTGCGAAATTGGCAAAAGCTAATAATCTAAGCGTTGTTGTTGGTTTACAAAGAAGGTATCAGCAAAATTATTTAGAAGCATTTAAAAGAATTCAAAAAGGAGATATTGGAAAAATTATTTCGGGACAAGTATATTGGAATGGAGCCGGAGTTTGGGTAAGACCTAGGCAAGAAAATTGGACTGAAATGCAATACCAAATGAGAAACTGGTATTATTTTAATTGGATTTGTGGCGATCATATTTTAGAACAACATGTTCATAATATTGATGTCGCCAATTGGTTTATTGGCGAATATCCTATACAAGCACAAGGAATGGGAGGAAGAGAGGTTAGAAAAGGAAAAGACCATGGTCAAATTTTTGATCATCATTTTGTTGAATTTGAATACCCTGGAGGAGCTGTAATTTCAAGTCAATGTAGACATCAAAAAGATTGTATGAAACGTGTTTCTGAAACTTTTCAAGGAACGGAAGGAACCGTAAATACAAGCGGAAGAAATATTGCATCTTTAAAATCATACAAAGGTAAGGAGCTTTATTTGCACAATGGTAAAGGAAATAAAAATCCTTACCAAGAAGAACATGACCAATTATTTGCATCAATTAGAAACGGAAAACCAATAAATAATACGGAATACGGAGCAAAAAGCACTATGGCGGCAATAATGGGCAGAATGGCAACTTATACCGGAGAAGTTATTACCTGGGATGCTGCAATGAATTCATCACATTTATTAGTGCCAGACGAAAATTCTTTAACTTGGGAAACTATTCCGCCAGTTGTTCCAGATTTGGATGGGAATTACCCAATTCCCGTGCCAGGCGTAACCAAGATAATTTAGTTAATTTTAGAATTACATAAATAACAAAGTTTATGGAAAGAAGATCATTTATAAAAAAAACTGTAGTTGCTGCATCTGTAGCTGGATTGGGTGTTACAGGTATAAAAGGAATGGAGATACCCGGATTAGGAAGTGAGAATTTAAATCCTTTTAAATTAAAATATGCACCTCATTTAGGAATGTTTAAGCACCATGCGGGAAAAGATGAGATTGATCAAATAAATTTTATGGCAGATCAAGGTTTTGTGGCTTTTGAAGATAATGGTATGAAAAAAAAACCAGTTGAACTTCAAGAGAAAATGGCACAAACAATGTTAAAAAGGAACATGACTATGGGTGTATTTGTTGCTCATAAAATTTATTGGAAGGAGCCAAGTTTAACGTCAGGAAAAGAGAGTTTTAGAAGTGAATTTTTACAGCAAATAAAAGAATCAGTTGAAGTTGCTAAACGGGTTAATGCTAAATGGATGACCGTAGTTCCTGGTTTTGTTGATTTAAAACAAGATATTGGTTATCAAACTGCAAATGTTGTTGAATCGCTAAAATATGCTTCTGAAATATTAGAAAAACATAATTTAATAATGGTTTTGGAACCGTTAAATTTTTTTAATCATCCGGGTGCTTTTTTAAATAAGATTCCACAGGCATATCAAATTTGTAAAGCCGTAGATAGTGCATCGTGTAAAATATTGTTTGATGTTTATCATCAGCAAATTCATGAAGGAAATATTATTCCAAATATTGATAAGGCTTGGAACGAAATTGCATATTTCCAAATGGGAGATAATCCAGGAAGAAAAGAGCCTACGACCGGAGAAATTAATTATAAGAATATTTTTAAACATATTCATTCCAAGGGATTTGATGGTGTTTTAGGAATGGAACATGGAAATTCGTTAGAAGGTAAAGAGGGGGAGCTAGCTGTTATAAAGGCATACCAAGAAGTAGATAATTTTTAATAAAAAAAGGATGGTTTTTAAACCATCCTTTTTTTATTTGTGTATAAAATAAATTAACAATATTCTTCGTAAGCTCCAGCTAAATTAGAAGCAATTACTTCTGCTGGTCTTCCTTCAATGTGATGTCTTTCTAGCATGTGTACTAAAACTCCATCTTTAAATAAAGCAATTGCTGGCGATGAAGGCGGAAAAGGAATCATAAATTCTCTTGCTTTTCCAGTTGCCTCAGCATCTACTCCTGCAAATACGGTAACTAAGTTATTTGGAACTTTATCAAATTGTAAAGATGCAATTGCTCCTGGACGACAAGTTCCTGCTGCGCAACCACATACCGAATTTACAACTACCAAAGTTGTGCCTTCTGTTTGTAACATTTTTTCAACTTCCTGAGCTGTGTGTAATGATATAAAACCAGCTTGCTCTAATTCTTCCTGCATTGGTCTTACTAATTCTGGTGGATACATATTATTTTGATTTTTTTTATTAGACGTAATTATAGGTGCAAACCTACATAATTTTTTTCTTTTCAAATTTATTGAAAAAAACTATTTAATAATTTTGCAACCTTTATAATCAAAATAGTTAGGGTTTAATGGTTTTTTAATGTAAAAAGTTTATTGTTTTTTTAACAATTGCAACTATATAAGTTATTTAAACTACTAATAAAACGATGTATATTTGAACTTTAATTTTATTTATGGGAAATTTTGTAAAATGGCTGGGTGCTGGATTGGGTTTTACCTTTGGAGGACCAATTGGTAGTGTTTTAGGTTATGTAGTAGGAAGTTTTATTGATGGTTTTACTTCGGCAGATGTGGAAAGAGCTAGAACTTATAAAACTTCAAGTAGAAATGCACAATCAGGTGATTTTGAAATAAGTTTGTTACTGCTTTCAGCAACTGTTATAAAATCGGATGGGAAAATTGATCAACGCGAACTTAATTATGTTCGAAGTCATTTTAAAAGCATGTACGGAGAAGAGAGAGCTAGTCATGCATTTAAGCTTTTTAAAGGGTTTATTAAAAACAATAATATTTCAACAAGACAGGTTTGCTTACAAATAAGGCAAAATATGACCCATGCTTCTCGTTTACAACTCATTCATTTTTTGTTTGGAATTGCAAAATCCGATGGAATTGTAACGGAACCTGAAGTAAATACAATTAAAACTATTGCGAGTTATTTATATATCAGTCAGCAAGATTTTGAATCTATTAAAGCAATGTTTTATGATAGTTCAGAAAGTTCATATACTATTTTGGAAATTGAAAAATCGGCAACTAACGATGAAGTTAAAAAAGCATATAGAAAAATGGTAAAAAAATACCATCCCGATAAATTACAACATTTAGGAGATGAGCATGTAAAAGGAGCAGAAGAAAAATTTAAACAAGTACAAAAAGCTTACGAACAAATTCAAAAAGAACGAGGTATTTAATTTTTCCTTTTTTTGTGACCAATTAAAAAAAGCTGTGTCTTATCAATTGGTTAGTGATTAGTTAAAGGGATACAATTAGACCCCAAAGTTTAAATGTTGACCCCGAGATTAAGGAAGCGTCTTTTTTAAGACGCTTTTTTTTGTTTTTAATGTGACTTATTTAAAATTGTGGTGTCATAAGGTAGGTTAGTGATTAGTTAAAGGGATTAATATTTCCCTGAGATTAAGGAAGCGTCTTTTTTAAGACGCTTTTTTTATTTTAAATAACTATCAATATCCTTAGGTCCTTCTAATATAGTTCTAACAATTTGAAGAGTACCATCTTTAGTTGAAATGGTATGCCATTTTATAAGGAAAATTTGCATGTCTACAATTTCAATTCCAGTAATAGATCTTGGGTGAACACAACTTCCATCATTAAAATACGGTAATTCATCTGGTTCTGGAAATCGTGGTCTGTGAGTATGGCCTGCAATAACCATTTGGTTATTATTACTGTCAATCCATTTTTTTAAACGTTTTTCAACTCTTAAAAGTTCTTTAAAATTTTTAGCCGGACTTGTTGGGTCTTTAATTCCAAGTATTTGCAAAGGTTTCCATAATACTCTTACTAAAAATCTACTCCATTTCCATAATACATAATTAAAAAAGTCGGCCTGATGTCCATGTATTAATAAAATGTTTTTTTCAAATCCTTCAACGTCTAAAATAATACTTTCGTTAAACTTTAAACCTTTTAATAAATCTTTATCTGTTGAGGTTATTTCATCAAAATAAGAGCCTAATAATTTATCAACTTTTTTATCTTTTCTTAAAACCATATCATGATTTCCCCAAATCATATGAAGTTTTCCTTTTAAATGAAAGTCCCTTAGCAGTAAAAATACATTTTGATGAGCTTTAAAAATTTCATTAAAATTTCTATTTTCCCAAAGCTCAATTCCATCACCTAACTCTATATAAGTAAAATCCTTTTCGTAATAGTTTCTTAAAGCATGAAAGTAAATGTTTCTATTATGGGTAAAATCATCGGCATAACTATTATCACCTCTATGGCAATCGCTAAAAAACACAAATTTTGAATCACAATTCAAAGGAATTTTCTTAGCATTTTTATAAGAATTTGAGATAATTTGTTGAATCATTTTTAAAATGAGTTTTGTTTTAGGTATAAACTTAAAATAAAACTTCTAAAATCGATTATTTAATCAGGTATTTTTTGCTATTTATAACACTATTATTTTGAAGAAAATACGTAATTTCGCAAACTAATTGAATTAAGGGTAAAAAATGAGTAAAAAATTTAGAGAATATAAAGGATTGAACCTCACTAAAGTAGCCAATGAGACTTTAGCGTTTTGGGAAGCAGAGAATATTTTCGAAAAAAGTATAGCTACAAGAGATGAAAATAAACCATATGTATTTTTTGAAGGACCACCTTCAGCTAATGGTTTACCTGGTATTCATCACGTTATGGCACGTGCTATTAAAGACATATTTTGTCGTTATAAAACCTTGCAAGGCTTTCAAGTAAAACGAAAAGCAGGTTGGGATACTCACGGACTACCTATTGAATTAGGTGTTGAAAAAGAATTGGGTATAACCAAAGAAGATATAGGTAAAAAAATAACAATTGAAGATTATAATCAAGCGTGTAGAACTGCAGTAATGCGTTATACCGATGTTTGGAACGATCTTACAAAACGTGTGGGTTATTGGGTAGATATGGAAGATCCATACGTAACCTACAAGCCAAAATACATGGAAACAGTATGGTGGCTGTTAGCTCAAATGTATAAGAAAGATTTAATTTACAAAGGTTATACAATTCAACCATATTCACCAAAAGCAGGTACTGGTTTAAGTTCTCACGAATTAAATCAGCCGGGAACTTACCAAGATGTAACGGATACAACTGCTGTTGCACAGTTTAAAGCTGTAAAAAATACATTGCCAGAATTTTTACAAAAAGTAGATGGAGATGTACACTTTTTAGCATGGACAACAACTCCTTGGACATTACCTTCAAATACAGCCTTAACTGTAGGGAAGAAGATAGAATATGTATTGGTAAAATCATTTAACCAATATACTTTTGAACCAATAAATGTTGTTTTAGCTAAAAATTTAGTTGGTAAACAATTCGGTAAAAAATTCTTTGCTGTTGAAAATGAAGCCTTACTTTCTGAATACAAAGCAAATGATAAAAAAATTCCATTTATAATAGTTCAAGAATTTAAGGGAGCTGATATTTTAGAATCTAAATATGAACAATTATTAGCATATACACTACCGTATCAAAACCCAGAAAATGCTTTTAGAGTAATTGCCGGAGATTTTGTAACTACTGAGGATGGTACTGGAATTGTGCATACTGCTCCAACATTTGGTGCAGATGATGCAATGGTTGCAAAACAAGCATCTCCAGAAGTACCACCAATGTTAGTGTTAGATGATAACGGTAATCCTGTCCCGTTAGTTGATTTACAAGGAAGATTCACTAAGCATATGGGTGAATTTGCGGGTAAGTATGTTAAAAACGAATATTACAATGATGGTGAAGCTCCAGAACGTTCATTAGATGTTGAAATTTCGATAAAATTAAAAGAAGAAAATAAAGCATTTCACGTAGAAAAATATCGTCATAGTTACCCACATTGTTGGAGAACAGACAAGCCAGTTTTATACTATCCATTAGATTCTTGGTTTGTAAAAGTTACGGAAAAACGTGACAGAATGTTTGATTTAAATGAAACAATAAACTGGAAACCAAAATCAACAGGAGAAGGTCGTTTTGGAAACTGGTTAAAAAACGCAAACGATTGGAATTTATCACGTTCTCGTTTTTGGGGGATTCCATTACCAATTTGGAGAACTGAAGACGGAACCGAAGAAATTATGATAGGTTCTGTTGAGGAATTAAAAGCTGAAATGAAAAAATCTGTAGAAGCAGGTTTAATGAAGGAAGATATTTTTGCTGATTTTGAAGTTGGAAACATGAGTGAAGAAAACTATGATAAAATAGATCTTCATAAAAATGTGGTTGATGGAGTAATCTTAGTTTCGCCAAAAGGACAACCAATGAAACGTGAAAGCGATTTAATTGATGTTTGGTTCGATTCTGGTTCTATGCCTTATGCACAATGGCATTACCCATTTGAAAATAAAGAATTAATAGACGAGAAAAAATTCTTCCCTGCAGATTTTATTGCTGAAGGGGTTGATCAAACTCGTGGTTGGTTTTATACATTACACGCAATTGCAACAATGGTTTTTGATTCTGTTGCTTATAAAAACGTGGTTTCTAATGGTTTAGTTTTAGATAAGGAAGGCAAAAAAATGTCTAAACGTTTAGGAAACGCTGTAGATCCATTTGAAACAATGGATAAATATGGAGCAGATGCTACACGTTGGTATATGATTTCAAATGCAAACCCTTGGGATAATTTAAAATTTGATGTTGATGGAATTGATGAAGTGCGTAGAAAATTCTTTGGAACTCTATACAATACTTATTCTTTCTTTTCATTATATGCAAATTTGGATAATTTTACTTATGCCGAAGATGAAATAGCTATTAAAAATAGACCAGAGATTGATCGTTGGGTACTGTCGGAATTAAATACGTTAATAAAAAATGTCGAAAAGTTTTATGAAGAGTATGAGCCAACAAAAGCGGCACGTGCAATTCAAGAATTTGTTGGTGAAAATTTAAGTAATTGGTTTGTTCGTTTAAGTAGAAGACGTTTTTGGAAAGGAGAGTATGGGCAAGATAAAATTTCGGCTTATCAAACGTTATATACTTGTATGCTAACAGTGGCCAAATTAGGTTCGCCAATAGCACCATTTTTTATGGATAATCTTTACAAAGATTTAATATCCGTATCGGGAAAAGAAAATTTTGAATCTATACATTTAGGTGAATTTCCAAAAAGCAATGAAGATTTAATTGATAATAAATTAGAACATAAAATGCAACAGGCTCAAAAAATATGTTCAATGGTTTTATCGTTACGTAAAAAGGAAATGATAAAAGTACGTCAACCATTACAACGTATTATGATTCCTGTTTTAAATGAAGAAGATCGAGAAGAAATTTTGGCTGTTGAAAACTTAATTAAATCGGAAGTAAATGTTAAAGAAATTGAGTTAATAGATGATGCCTCAGGTATTTTAGTAAAGACTATAAAGCCTAATTTTAAAGTACTTGGGCCAAGGTTTGGAAAAGATATGCGTTTTGTTGGTCAAGCTATCCAGAATTTAACTCAAGAAGAAATAGCAATTGTTGAAAAACAAGGAGAAATTTCTATTAAAATAAATGAAAAATTAGTAAATTTAGCACTAGAAGAAGTGGAAATTACTTCTCAGGATATTGAAGGTTGGTTGGTAGCAAATCAAGGTAGTTTAACGGTTGCTTTAGATGTTACCATTACAGAAGAGTTGCGTGGAGAAGGGAATGCGAGAGAACTAATAAACAGGGTTCAAAATTTAAGAAAAGAAACAGGTTTAGAAGTAAACGATAGAATTCAACTGATTATTCAAAAAAATGATATATTAGAGCGTTCTATACAAGCGAACGAAGCATATATAAAAACAGAAACTTTGACAAGCGAGTTAGTGTTTAAAGATCTTTTAGAAAAAGGCACGGAAATTGCTTTTGATGATGTAAACACTAAAATATTAATTGAAAAAATTTAATACTATGAATGAAAATAATAGATATTCCGATACAGATTTAGCCGAGTTTAAAGATATTATAAAAGATAAAATAGCTCATGCGGAGGAAGACCTAAATTTATTAAAAAGTTCATTTAAAAACGATAGTAATAACGGTACTGACGATACTTCCCCAACTTTTAAAGCTTTTGAAGAAGGATCAGAAACTATGTCTAAAGAAGCAAATGTTCAATTGGCAATTAGACAAGAAAAGTTTATTAGAGATTTAAAAAATGCTTTAGTTCGAATTGAAAATAAAACCTATGGTATTTGCCGTGTTACAGGAAAACTTATTCAAAAAGAACGTTTAAAATTAGTTCCTCATGCTACATTAAGTATTGAGGCAAAAAACATGCAATCGTAAGTAAATTAACATTTTTATTATTAAGAAGCTTCTTTTAAAGAAGCTTCATTTTTTATACTAGTACCTGAAAAACCATTGAAATTGAAAAAATCTTTAATTATTATAATAACAGTTTTGCTAATAGATCAAATTAGTAAAATATATATAAAAACTAATTTTTTGTATGGAGAAGAAGTAGTTGTTTTTGATTGGTTTAGAATTCATTTTATTGAAAATAATGGTATGGCTTGGGGAGCCGAGTTAGGTGGTAAAACAGGGAAATTATTTTTAACTGTTTTTAGGTTATTCGCTATTGTAGGTATAGGTTACTGGTTACATAGTTCAATTAAAAAAAGTGCTCCGGGAGTTTTAGTTATTGCTATTTCGTTAATTTTTGCTGGTGCAATGGGTAATATTATTGATTCAGTTTTTTACGGTGTTATTTTCGATACCCCAAACAATGGAGTTGCTACGCTTTTTGCCGATGAACCTTATGGTAAATTATTGTTTGGTAAAGTTGTAGATATGCTTTATTTTCCAATTTGGAGTGGGGACTTACCAAGTTGGATTCCTATTTGGGGTGGTAGACCATTTACTTTCTTTAATGCAATTTTTAATGTAGCAGATGCAGCTATTTCAATAGCTGTTGGTATTTTAATAGTTTTCAATAAAAAAGCTTTTCCAAAGGAAGAAGAATCAATGGAGATTACGGATTAATCTCTGCTAGTTTTATAACCAATTCATCCTTTATTTTACTATCACTTTCGTTTAATGGAAGATTATTTACTCTTAGTAAATCTTTTGTTTCAAAAGGTTTTTCGTTTAGATTGAATAAAGATTCTGAACCATCATCAAATAGGATGTATTTATGGGTTTTATTTCTAACAGTTTTACTTAGTAAATTTGAATTTCCTTCCATTTCTGAGTAAATATAGTCTCTTTTTCCTTCACTAGTTGTAGATAATAATTCATGAAAACTGAAACTGTCGTTAATGTTTGAAACATTAATGCCTGCTAAATTAGCAATTGTAGCATATAAATCTGTTAGGTTAATTAGTGCATCTTCAGTATCATTTATTCTAGCAACATTTTTACCCGAAATTATCATTGGTACATTAATTCCACCTTCATAAAGAGATCCTTTTGCTCGTTTAGAATTATATTCTTGGGCAACTGCTCCGGGTGTTCCGTTGTCACCAATAAAAATAATAACAGTATTTTCTTTTTCTTCAGAAGTCATACTTCCTAAAAGACGTCCAATTTCAGTATCCATTGCTTCTAACATTGCTAAATAGTAGGGCATTGGATTTGCTTTAATACTTGCCTCATCGGTTGGTAAAAAGCCTTTCGAATGTAATTCGTTTGGTGGTAAATGAAATGGCGTATGAGGGGCATTGTAAGCTAACCATAAAAACCAAGGATCGGTTTGGTCTTTAACCCAGTTTATTGCTAAATCGGTATATTTTGTTGTGTTATAATCAGTTGAATTGGTGGTTTCACCATTTATATTTAAACTCCAATTATTGTAATCTTTTAAAGAACCGATTAACGAACCAGCATAATAATCAATTTCCATTTGGCTAGGATGATTACTATCTTTAGATAAATGCCATTTTCCAATTACGGCATTACTATATTTATTTTCTAAATTCTGATTTATGTACTTTTGAATTGATGTTTCAGAGGTGGAAAGTACATCATCAACCTTAACTACATTTGTTCGAAAGCCATATTTACCTGTTAAAATTGTTGCTCTTGTAGGCGTACATGTTGGGTTAGACCATACGTTGGTGAATTTTACACCACTTTTTATTATATTTTCTAAAGTTGGCATTATAGGTTTTTGACTCCCAATGTTGTAGCCAGGTGTTGCATCAAGACCCATATCATCAGCTATTATTAAAAGAATATTTGGTTTATTATTTTCACCTTCTAGTTCGGTTAAATTTGTATTTGTGTCAACAATATGTTCAATTTCATTGCTATTTGAACATGAAATTATTACACTAAATTGTACGAATATTAAGTATTTAAGCAGCTTTTTCATAAAGTCTAATTAATTGTTCTTACGCAACGAACATAATTATATACATACCTAACATCTCCTTGTGGACCAAAAAATTGAGGATAATCATTTTTATTACCACTTTTAGGATCACTACGTTGACAGCCAGCTCCATGAACATCCATTAAAGTGCCATTCATTTTTCCTTGTCCAGTTCCAAAGGCAATATAAACGGCGGAAGAATATGGATTTGCACCATCCAAATGGCTTGTTCCAGTCCAATAAAATGGATATTGACCTTCGTTTCCATCAGGGTCAGTAATTTCGGTGCATTCAAAAAGTGGGTCAATGGCAGGTGAGTTGCTAGTTTTTGGAGACCGGTTGTAATCTACAATACTTTGTAATTCTTTTGCATTTGGTAAACGCCAATCCGATTTGTTTCCAAGTGTTAAACCTTGCGCATATGCTAAAGATTCTTCCCAATTTCTAGAAGTTCCATCATCAGATTTTTGCCACATTAAACCAGTTGATAAATCACTTATAGTTCCATCTCCATTATCAATAAAATTGTTTTTACCATAATTAGTATTTCCTCTAACCATTCTAAAATACATTTTGTTTGCTGCACCAGAACTTGGTTTAAATTTAGGATATCCTTTTATGCGACCATCAATAAAATTTACGCCAAAAACAGTTTCAATATTTATCATTGTTGTTGAAACATATTCGGTTGAAGACCAAGTTTGAGCATCAATTTCTCGTTCGCCAATTGAAGTATCACCTAATTTTTGAGTAAAGTAATTAGTGTCTATAAACAAATCTATCGCTACTTCACCTTTTACTTTACCTGAAAATAGTATTAGTGAATATAATTCTTTTATGGTTGGAACCCTCCAATCATTATAACCTCCTAAAGTTGAGTTGGACGCTTTTGTATACGCTTCAGTAAATGAAATTTTTTCACCCATATCTTGTTCCCACATTAATCCGGTTACGTTATCTGTTATAGTTCCATTTCCATTATTTGTATACGAAGGTTGATTTCCGCTGTAGTTAGCATCTTGTCCAAAAAAAGAATCGTTTGTACCTGGTTTTGAAATTATTGCATCATTGTTGTAATAATCGGTTACGCCGGTATCTACAATTGAGTATGGTTTATCTGGAGTTGGTAATTCAATAACTTTGTCGTTTTCATTATCTTGGTTATTTATATTAGCATCATCATTATTGTTTTCACAAGAAATAAGGAATACAAATAATAAACCTAAAAAGGTAAATTTATTAAGTTTCATATTTTTTTAATGTTTATTAGTTTGTAGTTCTAACACAACGAACATAATTATATACATATCGAACATCGCCTTGAGGGCCGAAAAATTGAGGATATTCATTTAGATTTCCACTTTTTGGATCGCTACGTTGACAACCAGCACCGTGAACATCCATTAGTTTGTTACGCATTTTACCTTGTCCTTCTCCAAAAGCAAAATAAACAGCGCTTCCATAAGGGTTTACACCATCTTTATGTGTGGTTGAGGTCCAAAAGAAAGGATAATTTATATTTCCATTAACATCTTTTATTTCTGAAGTAACGAAAATAGGATTTATAGCAGGTGAGTTTGTTGTTTGTAATGAGCGTGTATAATCTACAATGCTTTGTAATTCTTTTGCGTTTGGCAATCTCCAGTCAGATTTATCTGCAAGATTTAAGTTTTCGGCATAGGCTAAAGATTCCTCCCAATTTCTTGAAATTCCGTCATCGGCTTTTTGCCACGTTAAACCAGTTGATAAATCACTTATGGTTCCATCTCCATTGTCTATAAAATTATTTTTACCGTAAGAAGTATTTCCTCTAACCATTCTAAAATACATCATATTTGGTTCTTTGGTACGGGGATTATATTTTGGATATCCTTTTATTCTTCCATCAATAAAATTTACTCCAAATACTGTTTCATCGTTACGCATAGTTCTACCTACATATTCTGTTGAGGACCAAGTTTGTGCGTCAATCTCCCTTTCATTTTTTGATGTGTTGCCCAAAGGTTGTATAAAGTAATCGGTATCTATAAACAATTCTATTGAATGCGCTCCTTTCACTTGTCCGGTAAACTGAATTAATGAATACAACTCTTTAATAGTTGGAACACGCCAATCGGTATAGCCACCTAAATTTGAATTTTTAGCCTTTTCAAATGCTTCATTAAAAGTTATTTTTTCACCCATATGTTGTTCCCACATTAATCCAGTAACATTGTCAGTTATAGTTTTGTTTCCATTATTAGTGTAGGATGCCTGATTTCCAGAATAGTGAGCATCTTGTCCGTAAAATTTGTCATTTTTATTAGGTTTTTTAATAATGGAACTGTCGCTATAAAATTCATTAACTCCTGTGTCAACAATAGAGTAACATTGTTTTTGAGCATAATTGCATTGAAACCCAAGCATTGTAATTAATAGAAGTCTACCTAATATTTTCATTATTTGTTTTTTGTTTGAAGTTTAGACTATAGAATTTTAAAAAAGTTTAAAATATTTTTGAAATTAAGAATCTTATCGTACATTTGCGATGAACTTATGAAACGAACAAATCAACAAATAGATTATTTAGCCGAAACCGAGCGATTAGCTAGGTTTGCAAAGGCACTAGGACACCCAACTCGTATTAAAATTTTAAATCATTTAGAAAATCAAAGCTGTTGTTTTACAGGTGATTTGTTAGAGGTTATTCCGTTAGCGCAATCAACTATTTCTCAGCATTTGAAAGAGTTGAAAGATGCAGGATTAATTCAAGGAGAAGTAAATCCACCTAAAATTAAATACTGTATTAATAAGGAAAATTGGGAATTGGCTAAGAATTTATTTAACGATTTTTTCAGTAAGCAAATTTTAAACGAATCGTGTAGTTAAAAAAAGTAAAGATGAAAATAATAAAAATTTTAGGCACAGGCTGCCCAAGTTGCGTAAGTACAGAAAAAGTAGTTTCTGAAGTTGTAAACGAACTAAATTTAGAAGCTAAAATTATAAAAATTACTGAAATAATGGATATTATGATGTACGATGTTATGCGTACCCCGGCAATTGTAATTGATGAAAAAGTGGTTTTAAACGGGAAAGTACCTAGTAAAGAAGAAGTTAAAGCTATGCTGGTTGATAACTTTTCAAACAATGCTTGTTGTTCTGATGAGAATTTAAATGATTCATGTTGTTCAACGGACGAAAAAGAATCTGGTTGTTGCTAAATCAAGAGCTTTACTAGTGTTTATTTACTGGAGAATAGTCAAATGTTTGAGAAGGATTTCACTATAATAAAGACTTGTGAATAAATTTCTACAAAATTAAAATACTTGAAACAACATAAAGAAAATCAACTAACTAAAAAATTAAAAAATGATATTTCAAGAAATAAAAAATACAATAATTTCTTTAAAGAAATTAGAAGTTTCAAATGAACGAAAGTTGGCATTAAAACCTTTAATTAACTATATTCAATCTAAAGTTGTAGAAGATAAAAATGTAAACCTAAACTTTATTTGCACGCATAATTCACGCAGGAGTCATTTGTCACAGGTTTGGGCACAAGTTGCAGCTCATTATTTTAATGTTAAAAATGTACGTTGTTATTCTGGAGGTACAGAAGCTACAGCAATGTTTCCTATGGCAGGGAAAGCATTAGAATTAGCAGGGTTAAAAATATTAAAATTGACAGAAGGAAGTAATCCGGTGTATAGTATTAAATATGACGAAAACGAACCTTCTATAATTGCATTTTCTAAAACATATGACAATGAATTTAATCCAAAAAGTGAGTTTGCAGCAATAATGACGTGTAATAACGCAGATGTTGGTTGTCCTATTGTTCTGGGTGCTGAAGCACGATTTCCTGTAAAATATGACGACCCAAAGTCTTTTGACAATACACCACAACAAGCTGAAAAATACACGGAACGAAGCAATCAAATAGGTTCTGAGATGTTATATGTTTTTTCTCAAATTAAGAAATAATGAAAACAAGACTTAAATTTTTAGACCGTTTTTTAACATTGTGGATATTTTTAGCAATGGCATTAGGAGTTGCAATAGGATATTTTTACCCTCATATGGCTAGTGTAACCGAATCGCTTTCAGTAGGAACTACAAATATTCCTTTAGCAATTGGCCTAATATTAATGATGTATCCACCATTGGCAAAAGTTGATTATAGCTTAATTCCAACTGTTTTTAAGGATACAAAGTTAATGTCCATGTCCTTGTTTTTAAATTGGATTGTTGGTCCAATTTTAATGTTTGCACTGGCAATTATTTTTTTAAGAGATGAGCCAGGTTATATGTCTGGATTAATTTTAATTGGGTTGGCACGCTGCATTGCAATGGTAATTGTTTGGAACGATTTAGCAGGAGCAAGCAGAGAATATGGAGCAACATTAATTGCGCTAAATAGCGTGTTTCAAATAATAACTTATAGCTTTTATGCTTGGTTGTTTATAACAGTGTTACCTGCTTATTTCGGACTTGAAGGATTTGATGTAAATATTACTATTTATGAAGTTGCACAAAGTGTATTAATTTATTTAGGAATTCCTTTAGTAGCCGGATTTTTAAGTAGAAAGTATATAATTAAATATAAAGGAGAAAATTGGTACAATAGAAAATTTATTCCATTTGTATCGCCAATTACATTAATTGCTTTATTAGCAACAATAGTACTAATGTTTAGTTTAAAAGGAGATTTAATAGTTGAAATTCCATTAGATGTTTTAAAAATTGCAGTGCCTTTAGTTATTTATTTTGTGTTGATGTTTTTTGTAAGTTTCTTTATGGGGAAGGCTATGAATATAGATTATAAAAGAAATGCAGCTGTGGCTTTTACAGCAACAGGAAACAATTTTGAATTAGCTATTGCAGTGGCAATTGCAGTTTTTGGAATTAATTCTCAACAAGCATTTACGGGTGTTATTGGCCCTTTAGTTGAAGTACCGGTTTTAATTGGTTTAGTAAACGTATCACTTTGGTTGAAGAAAAAATATTATAGTAAACCTATTAAAGCATGAAAATAGTTTTCTTTTCTGACATACACGCCAATTTACCAGCGCTTGAAGCTTTTTTTAAAGATGTAGAATTGATTAAACCTGATGCCATTTATTGCTTAGGAGATTTAGTTGGTTACAATGTTTGGACAAATGAAGTAGTAAACGAAATTAGAAAAAGGAAAATTCCAACAATAATGGGAAATCATGAAGAAGCTCTATTGAAACCTATTAGTAATGAAGATAAGCTGTCAAATAAGGTGCTGACAAGAGCCTTGGTTAGCGAAGATAATAAGGACTATTTAAAAAATTTACCTAGACATTTATCGCTTTCGTTTTCTAACAGTGATCAGTTTTTTAACTTATTAATGGTTCATGGAAGTGTAAAATCAATTACAGATTACATGGTTGAAGATTATCCTGAAAATGAAGTTTTGGAAATGATGGAATTGAGCAAAGCGGATGTATTACTATGTGGACATACACACAAACCATTTTATAGAATAATTGAGAAAAACATGAAACAAAAACATATAATTAATATTGGTTCAGTTGGAAAATCTAAAGATGGAGACCCCAGAGTTTGTTACGCTGTAGTTAAATTAAATAAAGAAGCAATCTCAGATATAGAAGTAATATTTCGAAGAGTTGATTACGACATTGAAAAATCAGCTAAAGCCATTGAAGCAAGCGAGTTTAGTAACCATTTTGCAAAGGCATTAAGAATTGCTAAATAATTGAATTTTTAGTTAAAGTTGCACATTAAATTTAGTTAAAAAATTACTCAAGTTAGAATAAAATGAAAGCATTTTGGGATGAAAGATATAGCGCAAATGAATTTGCATATGGTGTGGAGCCTAATGTGTTTTTTGAAAAAGTAATTAACGACTTAAAACTAAAAGGAACTATTTTATTACCGGCTGAAGGAGAAGGAAGAAATGCTGTTTTTGCTGCTAAAAAAGGTTTAGACGTTTCTTGTTTCGATATGAGTTTACAAGGAAAACAAAAAGCTTTAAAACTGGCTTCATTAAATAATGTAAACATTAATTATGTTGTTGGGGAGTTTTCTGAAATCAACTTTAAAGAAAATTCATTTGATGTAATAGCTTTAATATATGCACATTTTCCTTTGAATGTAAAATCTCAATACCATCAAAAAGTAACTAAATGGTTAAAAAAGGATGGAATATTAATTTTAGAAGGTTTTAGCAAAAAACAGCTCGAAATTAATAAAGAAAATAATAAGAGTTTTGGGCCAAAAAGTATTGAAATGCTTTATACACTTGAAGAAATTGAAAATGATTTTAAAGCACTAGAAAGAATACAATTGTTTGAGGAAATTATTGATTTAAATGAAGGAATTCATCATAAAGGAAAAGGATCGGTAATACGTTTTATTGGAAAAAACACTTAAAAATAAATAACATATGTTCGAATGGATAGAGCATTTAGCAGATTGGTTGGTTTTTACGATTTTTAATTTAGAAAAAGGAAACCGTTTAACAGAAGCCCTACACTTTTTTATTTACGATAGTATAAAAATATTACTATTAGTTTTTGTAATTATTTTCTTAATGGGAATTGTAAATAGTTATTTCCCTGTTGAAAAAGTACGTAATTATTTATCTCGAAAGAAATTGTATGGTTTTGAATATTTAATGGCATCACTTTTTGGTGTTGTTACTCCGTTTTGTTCGTGCTCATCTGTGCCATTATTTATTGGTTTTGTAAAAGGAGGTATACCACTGGGTGTTACTTTTGCTTTTTTGGTTACATCTCCTTTAGTAAATGAGGTTGCTATAGGTTTGTTTATTGGATTATTCGGATTAAAAACAACTGTAATTTATGTAGTAAGTGGTGTTTTATTAGGAACAATTTCAGGAATGATTCTTCAAAAATTAAAGTTGGAGAAATATCTATCTCCCTGGGTGCAACAAGTTTTAGCAAATTCCCAAAAAGAAACAGAGGCATTTGAATTAGAAGGAACTTCTTTTAAAGATAAAATCCCCTCAATTTGGAATGAAACAAAGAATATTTTAAAAGGAATTTTACCTTATGTTTTGGTAGGAATAGCTATTGGTGGTTTAATGCACGGGTATATTCCAAAAGGTTTTTTTGAACAATACATGAGTAAAGATAATTTTTTTGCAGTTCCTTTAGCAACAATTATGGCGGTTCCAATGTATATGAACGCTTCAGGTGTATTACCTGTAATTCAAGTATTGGTTTCAAAAGGCATTCCTTTAGGGACGGCAATTGCCTTTATGATGGGAATTGTTGGTTTATCGTTACCCGAAGCTATGTTGCTTAAGAAAGTTATGACCGTAAAATTAATAGGTATCTTTTTTTCTGTAGTAACTTTATGTATAATAATTTCAGGATATGTTTTTAATATAATTTTTTAACTAATAAATAGATCACAAATGAAAAAGCTTAGTGTATTAATTTTGGTAATAGGAGTATTATTTTCTTGTAAAGAAACTTCAAAAAAAGAAGCAGAGGTTAATAAAAATTTAACCAATAAAATTGAGGTAATCGATTTTCATTCAACTCATAGGTGTATGACATGTAATGCTATTGAAAGCAATACAAAATATACTTTGGAAACTTATTTTTCTAAAGAATTAAAAGCAAACAAAATTACTTTTAAAACCATAAATGTTGATGAGGAAGAAAATTTTAAAACAGCGGAAAAGTTTGAAGCAACCGGAACCTCATTATTTTTAAATGTAATTGTTGATGGTACTGAAACAGCCATTAATTTGACTGATTTTGCTTTTATGAATGGAAGGGACACAAAAGCATTTTCGGATGAGTTGAAATCTAAAATTGATGTTGAGTTAGCAAAAATTTAAATGGAAATTTTAAAATCATTGCTCGAAAATTATAATATCCCTATAGTTTCGGCATTAATTTTAGGGTTAATGACATCGATAAGTCCCTGTCCTTTAGCAACTAATATTTCGGCTACAGCTTATATTTCAAAAAATATAACTAGTAAAAAAAAGGTTTTCTTAAGTGGAATTATTTATTCATTAGGACGAGCTTTTAGTTATACTATAATAGGAGTTATTTTATTTTTAGGTGCTAGTAAGTTTCATATAGCAAAGTTTTTTCAGCAAAATGGCGAAAAATATTTAGGACCTTTGCTAATTATTATTGGCTTGGTTATGCTTAATATTATAAGATTAAATTTTTTAAACAAAACTAATTTTACTGATAAACTAGCAGAGAAATTTACAGGAAACGGTTTGTTGGGTTCATTTTTAATAGGAGCAATTTTTGCTTTGGCTTTTTGCCCATATAGTGGAGCTCTTTATTTTGGAATGCTAATTCCAATGACAATTTCTAGTGTAGATGGATTATTTTTACCAATTGTTTTTGCTTTTGGTACTGGAATTCCGGTTATTTTATTTACATATTTATTGGCTTTCGCAGCAGGAAATGTTGGGCTATTTTATAATAAAATTTCAAAAGTAGAAAAGAGAATTCGAAAAATAACAGGTGTAATATTTATAATAACGGGGATTTATTATATTCTTATTTTTATGAAATTAATTTAAAAAAAATGCTCGCTAATAACGAGCATTTTTTTAAAGTTTTTAGCTTATTTAAAGTTTTTAGCTTATTTAATGTTTTTTAAAGCTTTAACAAATTTTAGCAAATCATGAATTTCAACATGATCCATCATTATAACTTTATACCAGTTATTTTTTCCATTATGCGTGTCAGGTACTAAGCCATATTTTTGTGCTAAATTAGAAGGAACATATTCCGATTTTAGCGTAACAATATTCATAAATGGATTTCTATAATATTCTATATTTAAATTGGTTAGTTGTTCGCAAAACCATTCAGTACGTAGCAATAATGTGCTAATTTTTTCGAACCACCCATAATAACCATAGCTAAATAAAATCATCCAAACAGCAATTGCATTCGCACCTGAACGACTTCCAACAATTGTTAAATCCATTCCATCCACATATTGAGCCTCTTTGGTTAGTACATTTTCAATTAAATTTTTTCTACATAAAAACACACCAGTTCCATAAGGTGCTTGTAGCATTTTGTGTGCATCAATTGTAATTGAAGAAACATGTGGGTTTTTGAAATTTATAGTGGATTGTTTATTTGAAATAGGATAAATAAATCCGCCAAAAGCACCATCTACATGGATTTTATAAACAACCTTATATTTCTCTAAAATTTCGGCATACATATCCGGATTATCGACGGATCCAAACATAGTAGTTGCCATATTTGAAATTACCATGAAGTACTTTTTTCCTTCAGAAATCAAATTTTTAACAATGGTGTCTAATTCTCCTTTAATAATCTCTCTTGAATTAAAATCAACCGGAATACTAACATTTTCAATGCTTAATAAATTTGAACCTTTGTGAACCGAGTAGTGAGTATCTTCAGATGAAAGAATAACCATTTCATCTAAATTGGCATTGTATTCTTTTTTAAAAAGATTACGATAAATCCAAAGTGCTTGCATATTGGCTTCTGTTCCACCAGTGGCGATATACCCATCATATTCGTTTTCAACTGCTTTAAAAATATCAACTGCTAATACACGAATTACTTCCTTTTCTAGTTTTTGCGAACCTTTAAATGCTTCTTCACTTTTACCTACAGTATGGCATCCTATGTTATTTGGATTTGCAATAAACGACTTTAACAGTGGTGAGTCGTTTAAAAAAGCACCACTAGTATTAAAAACATTTTCATCTAATTTAGAAACTGGGTAACCTAAATAATTGCTATTTTCAAAATCAACTGTTGATTCTAAGGCTTTATCTATTTTTTTTATTAGTTTTTCTTTAGAAAATTTTTTCCAATATTTCATTTTTCCAATACTTTACGAATTATTTAAAATTGAATTCAAAAAAATTAGCCTTTTTGAATTTATCGCAAAAATATAGAAATTGACTGTGTTTAAATCAAAAAATGTTAGATTTTTATACAGAAACTAAAAGCTACTTAAAAAATAGTACTTTTATTCATTCATTTTTAAATAAAATATTTTTTGAAACTAGAAATTCAAATAAAAACATTACCAACACAGCCTGGAGTTTATCAATATTATGATAAGAATGGGACTATTCTGTATATTGGAAAGGCAAAAAATTTAAAAAAAAGAGTTGCATCGTACTTTAATAAAACCCACGACTATGGGAAAACAAATGTACTTGTAAAAAAGATTGCAGATATAAAACATATTGTTGTTAATACAGAGACCGACGCATTATTATTAGAAAATAACCTAATAAAAAAATACCAGCCAAGGTATAATGTAATGTTGAAGGATGACAAAACTTATCCTTGGATTTGTATTAAAAAAGAGCGTTTCCCACGTGTTTTTTTAACTAGAAATGTTATTAAAGATGGTTCGGAATATTACGGTCCATATACCTCGGTTAGAACCGCTAAAGCACTTTTAGATTTAATAAAAGAACTTTATCAGTTGCGTTCGTGCAGCTATTTTTTAAGTGAACAAAATATTGAGCAAGAGAAATATAAAGTTTGTCTCGATTTTCATATTGGAAATTGTAAAGGCGCATGTGAGGGATTACAAGAAGAAGAAAATTATAATAACGATATAACTGCAATAAGGAATATTATAAAAGGAGATTTTAAAGAGGCTATAAAATCGTTTCATAGTTTAATGATGTCCTTTGCCGAGAAAATGGAGTTTGAAGAAGCACAAAAAATAAAAGAAAAAATAGATTTATTATCCAATTATCAATCAAAATCTACCGTTGTAAACCCTTCAATTACTAATGTTGATGTATTTTCAATTGTCTCGGATGAAAGTTATAGTTATGTAAACTTTTTTAAAATTTCCAATGGAGCAATTATTCAATCGCATACTTCAGAAATTAAAAAGAAATTAGATGAAACGGATAAAGAATTATTAGAACTTTCCATTATTGAAATTAGACAACGATTTAACTCACAATCGAACGAAATTTATGTGCCTTTTAAGGTTGATTTAGGTGAAAAAATTAAAGTTACTGTCCCAAAGTTAGGAGATAAAAGAAGAATTGTAGAGTTAAGTATTAGAAATGCAAAATATTATAGGCAAGAACAGTTTAAACAAATTAAAATTGTTGATCCAGACAGACATGTAAAACGGTTAATGGCCCAAATGAAAAAAGATTTAAGGTTAAGTGAAGAGCCAAGAAACATTGAATGTTTTGACAATTCAAATATTCAAGGAACAAATCCGGTAGCGGCTTGTGTGGTGTTTAAAAACGGTAAACCAAGTAAAAAGGATTACAGACATTTTAACATTAAAACTGTTGAAGGACCCGATGATTTTGCTTCAATGGAAGAAGTAGTTTTTAGAAGGTATAAACGTTTACAAGAAGAAGGTATTGAGTTACCGCAGCTAATTGTAATTGATGGAGGAAAAGGGCAACTATCTTCGGCTTTAAAAAGTTTAGATATTTTAGGGTTAAGAAATAAAATAGCAATAATTGGTATTGCTAAAAGACTAGAAGAAATTTATTATCCCGATGATCCTGTTCCTTTATATTTAGATAAAAAATCTGAAACCCTAAAAATTATTCAACAATTACGAAATGAAGCCCACAGATTTGGAATAACACATCATAGAAATAAAAGAAGCAAAAGCGCATTAGAAAATGAACTTGAACAAATTGTTGGCATAGGTAAACAAACTGTTGTATCTTTATTAAGGAATTTTAAATCGGCAAAAAGAGTTGGATTGGCATCACTTGAAGAAATAGAGAAAGTAGTTGGTAAATCTAGAGCAATAAAAGTTTATAACCATTTTAATAAAAATAAAAATTAATGAAAAAGATAATGCTAATCTTATTCATGTTTTCGATTTCAATCGGGTTTTCCCAAAATGACTCGATTAAAAAAGATATAAAAGTAGGTCTTGTTCTTAGCGGAGGAGGCGCAAAAGGATTGGCGCATATTGCGGCATTAAAAATAATTGAACAAGCAGGAGTTAGAATTGATTATATTGGAGGAACAAGTATGGGGGCAATTATTGGCGCATTGTATGCCTCAGGTTACACAGCTAACCAATTAGATTCAATAGTAAAAAGAATAGACTTCAATACAATTTTATCTGATGAATTGCCAAGGAAAGCAAAACCATTTTATGAAAAAGAAGGCGTAGAAAATTATGCGATATCGGTTCCAATTCAGGATAAGAAAGTTGGTATTCCAGTAGCTATTTCCGAAGGGCAAAATGTATTAAATTTATTAACTGAGTTAACACAGCAAGTTAACAGTATTAACGATTTTAATAAATTACCTATACCATTCGTTTGTATAGCTACAAATTTGGAAACTGGAACTCAAGAAGTTTTAAATAAAGGATTTTTACCTGAAGCAGTTAAAGCAAGTGGATCATTTCCAACATTATTAGCTCCTGTAGAAATTGACGGGAAATTGCTTACGGATGGAGGAGTTGTTAATAATTTCCCTGTAGAAGAAGTATTAGCTATGGGTGCCGATGTAATTATTGGTGTTGATATTCAAAGTGGATTAGCTGATAAAGAGGAATTGAATTCGGCAGTTAAAATATTGAATCAAATTGTTGGTTTTCAAATGTATAAAACTTTAGTATATAAATACAATATTGTTGATTTGGTTATTAAACCTAATATGCGAGATTACACCGTAGTTTCATTTGATAAAATAAATGAAATTTTAAAAGAAGGTGAAATTGCCGCTCTTGAAAAATTGGAACAATTAAAAGATATTGCTAGTTGTCAGCTAAAGACAAAGAGTAAAAATAATAATAACGTTTATGGAGAAAATTTTCTCGTTAAAAAAATTGAAATCCATGGAAATTTAAATTATACACGAGCTTATATACTTGGAAAGTTAAACTTAAAAACAGGAGAAATAACTAGTTATAAAGGGTTAGTTGAGAGTATTAATAATTTAACAGCAACAAAGAATTTTGAGAATATTCAATATAGAATAATACATGAAAATGATGGATGTATAGTTAAATTTAAAGTAAAAGAACATAGAGTATCAAATTTATTACAGCTTGGTGTACACTATGATGATATATATAAAACAGGAATTTTATTGAATTTAACAACCAAACACCTATTTAATAAAAATGATATTTTTTCAACAGATTTAATTTTAGGAGATAATATAAGATATAATTTAAATTATTTTATAGATAATGGGTTTTATACAAGTTTTGGTATAAAATCTAGATACAATAGCTTTAGTTCTAATGTTAATTTTGATGAAGGAAGTGTAAATAAAATAAATTTAGTTTATGAAGATTTTACAAATCAAATATACTTTCAAACGGTTTTTAGCAGAAAGTTTGCCATTGGAGTTGGAGGTGAGTATAAACATTTAAAGGCTTTTACCGAAACTATTTCTTCTTTAGAAAATAATAATTTAAATGCAAACGATAAGAAAAGATTGTATTTTGATAATTCGGATTATTTAAATTTGATAGGTTATTTAAAGATTGATACCTATGATAAAAAATACTTTCAAAAGAAAGGAGCCTACTTAGATATGGATTTTAGGTGGTATTTAGGGTCTTCAGATTTTAACGAAAATTTTTCTTCATTTTCACAATTTAAAGGAAAAATAGGCTTTGCGTATACATTCTTTAATAATTTAACAATGCACTTTATTTCTGAGGCAGGTATTACAATTGGAGATAATGAAAATAGGGCGTTGGATTATAATGTTGGAGGCTATGGTAAAAATTTTATAAATAGTTTTATTCCGTTTAATGGTTATGACTTTGCTGAATTAAATTCAAATTCTTTTTTGAAGTCTGGTTTAACAGCTCGATTGGAATTTTTACCTAAAAATTATTTGTCAGCAACTGCTAATTTTGCGAGAGTGGAAAGAGATTTATTTAATGAAGGGAAGATTTTTGAAAACACCAAATCGGGATATATGCTTGGATATGGAATTGAAACTTTTTTAGGGCCAGTTGAAATAAACTATGCTTGGTCCCCGGATCATACTCAAAAATTCTGGTATTTTAATGTTGGGTATTGGTTTTAAAAAAAAAGCCCCGCATTAAGCGGGACTTTTATAGATATTGTGTATGCCTTATTTAATTAATTTACCCTCTGAATTGGTAAATTCAAATTTTAAATATTGATAAGCATCTCTTGGTAAAATTTTAATCCACTTTTTATGTTTTGAAAACCATCTATGTTGTATTGATGGTATTCCTTTTTTTAAGTAGGCAGCAATAAAAGGATGTACATTAAGTACAATTTTTTTATGCCCTTTTAAATTAATAAGTTTTTCTAGTTCAGCTTCAATTTTGTCTAAAATAACAATTGGAGCCTCAACTTCACCTTCGCCGCTTGGGTTAGGTTCTTTTGTTTTAATTACTAATTCAGGTCTAACTCTTTGTCGTGTAATTTGTACTAAACCAAATTTACTTGGAGGTAATATTTTGTGCTTTGTTCTATCAAATGCCATTTCATTTCTTAAATGATCATAGAGCTTTTGTCTATGTTCAGCCGTGTGCATATCAATAAAATCAACCACAATAATTCCACCCATATCACGTAATTGTAATTGCCGTGCAATTTCTGATGCTGCAATTAAATTAACTTCCAATGCGGTATCTGCTTGAGACATTGCTTTATTGGATCGGTTACCACTATTTACGTCTATTACATGAAGTGCTTCCGTGTGTTCAATTACTAAATAAGCACCTTTGCTCATAGAAACAGTTTTTCCAAATGATGTTTTTATTTGGCGTTCAATACCAAATTTCTCAAAAATTGGTAGTTTCGATGTGTATAATGATACAATGGATTCTTTTTCTGGATCAATTTCTTGAAGATATTCTTTAGTCTCTATATACATTGTTTCATCATTTGTAACAATGCTAGTAAAAGAATCGTTAAATATATCTCTTAAAATTGAAGAAGCTCGATTTAACTCGCTTAGTACTTTAATTGGTGTTTGTTGTGCTTTTGAATTTCTTATTTTTTTACACATAACCACCCACCGTTCTAAAGAATTTTGCAAATCTTTATCTAGTTCCGCTACTTTTTTATTTTCTGCAACGGTTCTAATAATAACTCCAAAACCTTTAGGTTTAATGCTTTTTATTAGTCTTTTTAATCGTTCTTTTTCATCAGGATCCATAATTTTTTGTGAAACGGAAACTCTATCTGAAAAAGGAACTAATACTAAATATCTACCTGCAATTGAAATTTCAGAACTCATTCGAGGACCTTTGGTAGATATTGGTTCTTTTACAATTTGAACTAATAAGTTTTGACCTGTTTTTAAAACGTCAACTATACTTCCATTTTTATCAATGTCTTTTTCTAGTTGAAAGTTTTTTAAAGTGTAATCTTTAATTTTACCTGAGCTTATACCTTTAATAAATTTATTTAGAGAGGTTAACTGTGCTCCTAAATCATGGTAATGTAAAAAACCGTCCTTTTCATAACCAACGTTAACAAACGAGGCATTTAATCCGGAAAGTACTTTACCAATTTTAGCTAAAAAAATATCTCCAACAGAAAATTTATTTCCATTAGATTCATTATTTAACGCAGTTAATCTTCCATCTTTTAATAAGGCAAAATCAATATCAGAGGAATTTGATCGTATAATTAATTCTGTTTTCACTCTGAATTGTTTTTATGTTCAAAAAAGCAATATTGCTTTATTTGAACGATTTATAATAAGTTTTCAGGAATTTTACCCAACGATAGTTAATATTAAATAACTATCTATTTCAATGAACTTTCTTAAAATTCAAAGAAAAAGTAAGCTAAGCTTACTTTTTCTTTTTGTGTCTATTTGCTCTTGCTCTTTTCTTACGTTTGTGAGTAGAGATTTTAGCTCTTTTTCTTTTTTTACCACTTGGCATAATAAAATGTTGTTATGTTAATAATTTCTTTTAGCTTAAGCTACTTCAACGCTGCTTTTTACACCCTCTACAAATACTTTTGCAGGTTTAAAGGCAGGGATATTGTGAGCTGGTATTTTTATTGTTGTATTTTTCGAAATGTTTCTCCCAGTTTTTTCGGCTCTTGTTTTAATTATAAAACTTCCGAATCCTCTTAAGTAAACATTATCTCCTTTTTCTAAAGAATTTTTTACCTCGTCCATAAACGCTTCAACAGTTGCTAAAACATCTGCTTTCTCGATTCCAGATTTATCTGAAATATTCGATACGATTTCTGCTTTCGTCATTTTTAAATATTGTTATATATGTTATTATAAAATTAAGACGGCAAATATAGGATATATAAATCAAAATCAAAAAGTTAATTCATTAAAATTTAATCAATTAAAACATGTATTATTGCATTTATTAAAAAAACCAATGAATTTTTCTAACCAATTAATAGTGTGGTATTTACATAACAAAAGGAGTTTGCCTTGGAGAGCAACAAATAATCCTTATTATATATGGTTATCTGAAATTATTTTACAACAGACTAGAGTAGACCAAGGAATGGACTATTATTTAAAGTTTGTTGAGGCATTTTCTACGGTTTATGAATTGGCAAATGCTTCAGAAGAAGAAGTGTTAAAGCTATGGCAAGGTTTAGGTTATTATTCACGAGCTAGAAATTTGCACTTTTCGGCAAAATATATTGTCAATGATTTAAATGGTGTGTTTCCAAGTACATATAATGAGTTGTTAAAACTTAAAGGAGTTGGCGATTATACGGCATCTGCCGTTGCATCCATATGTTTTAATGAGCCAACAGCAGTTGTAGATGGAAATGTTTATAGAGTGTTAGCGCGTTATTTTGGAATTGAAACACCTATTAACTCAACCAAAGGAGTTAAAGAATTTAAAAATTTAGCTCAGGAACTTATAGATACTAAAAATTCGGGAACTCATAACCAGGCAATAATGGAATTTGGAGCGCGTATGTGTAAACCTCAAAATCCAGATTGTGAAATTTGTCCGCTAAACAATAGTTGTATAGCATTATCAAAAAAAATAATTAAAGAACTTCCTGTAAAGGAAAAAAAGATTAAAGTAAAAAAAAGGTATTTTAATTATTTGGTAATTCAAACCGACAATGATTTAACAAAAATGGTTAAAAGAGAAAAGGGTATATGGAAAAATATGTACCAATTTCCATTAGTTGAAACTTTGTGTCCAATTAACGAAGAAGAATTAATTGAAAGTGAATTGTTTAAAAGCTTATTGGGTACAAATAAAGTCAATTTAAAACTTTTACAAAATAATTCTAAACCACATAAATTGTCTCATCAGCATATTTATTCAAAGTTTTGGTTAATTAAAACCAATTCTAGTAAAAATTTTAACCAAACCTGGCAGGTTGTTAAGCAATTACCTGTTCCAGTTCTGATTGATAATTTTTTAAACGAATTTAATTTCAACTAATTTTTTTAGTACTTTTGAATATTAAATCTAAAAAAAATGGCTGGAACAATAAATAAGGTAATTTTAATAGGGCATTTAGGCGATGAAGTAAAGATGCACTACTTTGATGGTGGAAATTCTATTGGCCGTTTTCCATTAGCCACAAACGAAACCTACACAAATAAGCAAACGGGAGAAAAAGTAACCACAACAGAGTGGCACAATATTGTTGTGCGAAATAAACTAGCCGAAATTTGTGAAAAATATTTGAATAAAGGTGATAAAGTTTATTGTGAAGGTAGAATTAAAACACGTCAATGGGAAGGTGAAGATGGGTCTAAAAGATATACTACCGAAATTCACGTTGTAGATATGACTTTTTTAAGTACAAAAAGCGAACTGAATAACCCATCTCCAAATGTTGCTCCGAAATCAGAAACAACAAAGCCAAACCCTTCAGTTAACGAAGTTAGTGGCGACGATGATTTGCCATTTTAAGTTTAATTAAATTAAAAGTACTTGGATCCTGAGCCCACATTTTTATTAATAAATTTATTAGAGAGTATTAATATTTGGTTATTAATAAGTATAGTTGCGCTTTTTTTATTGCTTTTACTCTCTGCCTTAATTTCCGGTGCAGAAGTTGCTTTTTTTTCACTTTCAAAAGAAAAGATTGTTGCTGCAGCCCAATCAAAGTTAAGTAAAGATAAAATTGTTGTTGAACTACTGGAGAATCCGCAAAAACTTTTGGCAACAATATTAATTTCTAACAATTTTATAAATATTTTAATTGTTTTAATATTTGCTTATATAGGCGAATCAGTTTTTAGTCATATTTCGTCGGTCTTATTAAAATTTTTAATAGAAGTAGTTTTAGTAACGTTTTTAATTTTACTTTTTGGTGAGGTTTTGCCAAAAGTTTATGCCACAAGAAACGCTCTTAAGTTTTCATCATTTATGGCGTTTCCATTAAAAATACTAAGTAAACTTTTAACATTTGTAAGTGCTCCTTTAATGAGTTTAACAAATGTAATAGAAAACAGATTGGGGCAAAAACAATCTAGTTTGTCAGTCGAAAAATTGTCGCAAGCATTAGAACTAACATCTAACGAATCAACAACAAAAGACGAACAAAAAATATTAGAAGGAATTGTAAGTTTTGGAAATACAGAAACCGGTCAAATTATGACCCCCAGAATTGACGTATTTGCACTTTCTAATATGGAGACTTATGAAAATGTAATTTCGAAAATTGTAGATAAAGGATATTCTCGTAATCCTGTTTATAGTGAAAACACCGATGATATAATTGGTGTCTTATATGCTAAAGATTTGTTGCCTCATTTAAATAAATCTAATTTTAAATGGCAAAGCCTAATAAGAGACCCTTACTTTGTTCCTGAGAATAAAAAATTAGATGATTTATTGAAAGAATTTCAAGAAAAGAAAAATCATTTAGCAATTGTAGTAGATGAATATGGAGGTACAAGTGGTATTATTACACTAGAAGACGTTATTGAAGAAATAGTTGGTGATATTAATGATGAGTTTGATGATGATGATGTTTCATATTCAAAATTAGATGCAAATAATTTTGTTTTTGAAGGGAAAACCAACCTAAAAGATTTTTATAAAATTGTGGAGGTAGAAGATACCGATTTGTTTGATAAGAATAAGGGAGAATCAGAAACTATTGCTGGTTTTATTTTAGAAATCTGCGGAAAGTTTCCAAAGAAAAATGAAGTTATTAAATTTAAACCATATACTTTTAAAATCGAGTCTATGGATAAGAAACGAATTAAACAAATTAAAATTACAATACATAGAAACTCATAGTCTTTAGAATGAAAAATTTTATAGTTTTATTAGTATTTGTTATATGTATGATTTCTTGTAATAACAATACACTTCCCAAACCAAAACCATTTCTTAAATTAAATTATCCCGAAGTAATTTATGCTGAAATTGATAGTAATTGTCCTTATTTTTTTGAAACTTCAAGTTTAACAGAAATAGATGTTAAATCAAATTGTTGGGCAATACTTAAATATCCAAAATTAAAAGCAAGTATTCATATAACATATCGCACCGTTGAAAATAACTTAACTGAAATACTAAAAGAGGTTGAAAAGTTAACTTTCGAACATGCAATTAAGGCCGATGCAATTCCCGATGCGCTTCCTTATGAAAATTTTGAAAAAAGAGTTTTTGCAAAATTGTACAATGTAGAAGGAAATGTAGCATCAAATTTGCAGTTTGTTGCAACCGATAGTTTAAACCATGTATTGGCAGGTTCGCTTTATTTTTATGTGAAACCAAATTATGATTCAATTAAACCAGCAATAAAATATATTGAAAAAGATTTAGTTCATTTGGTTGAAACTTTAGAATGGAAATAAATTATGAGAAACGAGTATAAGTATTCAAGATTAATTAGAAATTGGTTAATTCTTGGTTTGTTAATGTTAATTGGTCAAGTAATTCTAGGTGGAATAACACGCCTTACAGGTTCAGGTCTTTCTATAACTCGATGGGATGTAATTACAGGAGTAATTCCGCCATTAAATGCTCAACAATGGATAGAGGCCTTTGAATTGTATAAACAAACCCCTCAGTTTCATAAAATTAACTCAACTTTTAATTTAGAAGAATTTAAGTTCATTTACTTTTGGGAATATTTTCATAGGTTATGGGTGAGATCTTTAGGGTTTATTTTTTTAATTCCATTTGTGATATTTCTTATTAGAAAAAAGATAAATTTTTATTTAGTAAAGCGTTTATTTGTAGTTGTTTTGCTAACTATTTTAACAGCCTCAGCTGGATGGATAATGGTTAAAAGTGGACTCGTTAACAGACCTTGGGTTAATGCGTATAAATTAACTATTCATTTTATTTTGGCGCTATTAGTTGTGGCTGCTATGGTAAAAACAATTGCCGATGTTTATGGCTACGGAGGAAGTAAATCATATAAATTAAGAACAAGTGTTTCTCTTGTTTTAGGTGTTACTTTTATTCAAATGATTTTTGCAGGCTTAATGTCTGGAATGCGAGCGGGGTTATATTATCCAAGTTGGCCCGATATGAATGGTGAATTTGTTCCTGCCGTGTTATTGAATTCTGAAAACTGGACTTGGAAAAATATGATTAACTACGATAGTTATTTATTTGCACCTGCATTTATTCAATTTACACATAGAATTTTAGCTTACCTCCTTCTTTTATTAACCATTTATATGTTTTTTAAGTTAAAGAATAAAGTTAAGTTTCAACCAAAATTATGGCTAAATTTATCACTTTATTTGGTGTTTTTACAGGTTATTTTAGGGGTGTTAACTGTGTTAAATGTTGAAGGTAAAATACCTTTATTTTTAGGTGTTAGCCATCAATTAGTAGGTTTGTTATATTTTATAAGTTTATTGTTTCTTTCCTATGGGATAAGAAAGTTTAAGGCATAAAAAAACTCCAATTTATAATTGGAGTTTTTAAAATTTTAAAAAGAATAATAATTATTGTTTGGTAATGTCCTTTACCGCATCAACACCTTCTTTAACTTCTTTTTTTACTTTGTCTGCACCATCTTTTACAGCCTCAGCACCATCTTCAAGTTTTTTCTTAGCAGCCTCGGCAGCATCTTTTACATCAGCAGCTAATGAATCCACAGCTTTTTCTGCACTTTCAACTGCTCCTTCAACAGCGTCACCTGCTTCCTCAGCCGCATCTTCAACAGCGTCGGTTGCTTCTTCAGCAGCATCTTCTAGTGCTTCTTTAGCAGCGTCAACTTCTGTAGAGATTGCGTCTTTAACATTTTCTTTTTTTGTTTCTTTACAAGAAACGGTAATTACACTAATAAGTGCAATAGCAATTAATAATTTAATTGTTTTCATAATATTTAATTGATTTGATTGATATTACAAAGAAACAATAAAAATAATTAATTTTTAAAATGATAATAATAAATATTGACTTAACTCATTCATTTATTTCATTTTGGTTATAATTTCTTCTAATTCTGTAGTTTTTGAAACAGAATACAGATCTCCTCCAGCAATTTTGTTAATGTTAGAAGAAATATCGGCTGCACTTAATTTGTTCTGGTCAAATGTAATAACTCCCTTTTTCGACTCAAAATCGACGTTTGTATAAGTAACACCGTCAACTTTAGAAAGTTTAGACTGAATTAAACGTGCACATCCAATTTCGCAAGTCATACCTTCAATGTCTACCTCAATACTTTTAAGGTTTTCAGTAAGTTCAACTTGTTTATTACTGTCTGTTTTTAAACGCTCTTCATTTTTAGATTCTTTACAAGAAATAAGAGCCATAGTAATAACTAAAAGATAGATTATTTTTTTCATAATTATTTAAAGTAGCTAATTTTAAGCGAAATTATGAACTAATAACTTCAATTCCGAATATTTAAACGAATTTTGCATTTTATTTAGAAAATGGAATATAATAAGTTACGTTGGGTTTATTTATTTGCGCTATCATTAATTTGGGGAAGTTCATTTATTTTAATGAAATATGCTTTGGTAGGTTTAACAGCAATGCAGGTTGGAGCGCTTAGAATTTTAATTACTTCGGTTTTTATAATTTTATTAGGTTTTCGAAAGATTTTGAGAATTAATCGTAGGCATTGGTATTA
Source organism: uncultured Lutibacter sp. (assembly GCF_947495725.1). GTDB lineage: Bacteria > Bacteroidota > Bacteroidia > Flavobacteriales > Flavobacteriaceae > Lutibacter. The sequence continues at coordinate 171,756 of NZ_CANLZZ010000002.1, forward strand.
TTTAACTTTGAGTGGTTTTTTAGGTTCTTTTTTTCCAGCCTTTTTAATGGCTTACACCGTTGAAAGAATGGATAGTGCTGTGGTTTCTATTTTAAATTCATTAACACCTTTAAATACTTTAATAATTGGAGCTTTAATTTTTGGATTTAGCTTTAGGAAAAGACAATTGATTGGGGTTTTAATTGGTTTGTTTGGAACGTTAATGTTAATTTTAAAAGGAGCAGAATTAAATCCCAACCAAGATTATTTTTATTCGAGTTTTATTATAATTGCTTCTATTTTTTATGCATTAAATATAAACATTTTAAAAAAATATTTACACGATATAGATGCTTTAACCATTACTGTTGGAAACTTTGTTGTTTTAATTTTACCTACTCTTATACTATTGTGGTTCACAGGTTTTTTTAGCACTTTTGAATTTACGGAAAGCAGCATTACAGGACTAGGATATCTTATTGTTTTGGCGATATTTGGGACTGGTTTGGCAAAATTAATGTTTAATAGATTAATTCAAATATCTTCACCTATTTTCTCCTCTTCAGTAACTTATATTATTCCAATTGTAGCTATCACTTGGGGTGTTTTAGATGGTGAAAAAATTTCCTTTATTCAGTTTATAGCTGCCTTTATTATTCTTTTGGGCGTTTATATGGTGAATAAAGCTAAATAAGAGATTTTTTAAGCATTATTTTGGTTAAATTAATTTTTAAATTCCATAAATAAAATTGAAGTATTTTTAGTTTAAAAATTGTAATTTAATTGCAAGTAAATGTCAATACATAAAATAAAATTTTGAAATGCCTATTATTTTATTTGTAAATACTTCAAAATGAGAGAATTCTTAGATGAATATTTGTTTTGTTTAATAGTAAAAAAACTTTATATTTGCACCCGCCTTAATTAAAAAGGTAAATATTATTAACAAAGCGAATAAAAACTATACGTATGTATGCAATTGTAGAAATAGCAGGGCAGCAGTTTAAAGTAGCAAAAGACCAAAAGGTTTATGTACATCGTTTACAAGAAGAAGAAGGATCAAAAGTTTCTTTTGATAAAGTTCTTCTTTTAGACAACGAAGGTGCAGTATCAGTTGGCGCCCCAGCTATCCAAGGAGCCGAAGTAACGGCCAAAATCTTAAGTCACTTACAAGGTGATAAAGTTATCGTTTTCAAAAAGAAACGTAGAAAAGGATTCAGAAAAAAGAATGGTCATCGCCAAGCTTTAACTGAAATTCAAATTGAAGGAATTGTTGCAAGTGGTGCTAAAAAAGCAGCTAAAAAAGCAGAAGCTAAAAAAGCAGCTCCAAAAAAAGCAACTAAAGCAGATGATTTAAAGAAGATTGAAGGAATTGGTCCAAAAATCGCTGAAACTTTAGTAGCTGCTGGGATTGTAACTTATGCTGATTTGGCAAAATCAAAGCCAGCTAAAATTTCTGAAATTATTGCTGATGTTCGTGGAAATCACGTAACTGATACATGGCCAACGCAAGCTCAATTGGCTGCTGATGGTAAATGGGATGAATTAAAAGAATTACAAGATAAGTTAGACGGAGGCGTTGAAAAATAAATCTGTAAAGTTTAACCTTTAATACTATAAAACAATGGCACATAAAAAAGGAGTTGGTAGTTCGAAGAATGGTAGAGAATCAGAATCGAAACGACTAGGAGTAAAAATATTTGGTGGGCAAGCTGCAATTGCAGGTAATATAATTATCCGTCAAAGAGGAACTCAACACCACCCTGGTGAGAATGTATATATGGGAAAAGATCATACTTTACACGCTAAAGTGGACGGTTTGGTAAAATTCCAAAAAAGAAAAGATAATAGATCATATGTTTCTGTTGAGCCTTTCGAAGCTTAATAAATTCACTATTTAAAATTTAAACTCCCTAACTGAAAAGTTAGGGAGTTTTTTTATGCATATTTTGTACATTTGCTTTTATGCATTATGTGTACAATTTTCTTGTTTATTTAGCTAGTTTAGGGCTTAAATTGGTTGCCCCATTTAATAAAAAAATAAAACTGTTTGTTAGCGGACGAAAAGATTCATTTTTAAAACTTTCAGATGAAATTTCTGTTGATGATAAAGTTATTTGGATGCATTGTGCATCATTAGGAGAATTTGAGCAAGGAAGACCAATTATTGAAAAGTTAAAAGAAAGTGAACCTTCTAAAAAAATTGTACTTACATTTTTTTCTCCGTCGGGATACGAAGTGCGTAAGGATTATAATTTTGCTGATGTAATCTGTTATTTACCATTGGATACCATAAATAATGCGAATTTATTTTTGGATATAGTTCATCCTGAAATTGCAATTTTTGTAAAGTACGAATTTTGGCCAAACATTTTAAATCAACTTAAAAAACAACAAATAAAAACAATATTAGTTTCTGGAATTTTTAGAGAAAATCAAGCTTTTTTTAAATGGTATGGAAGTTGGCTGCGAAAATCATTAAAAGCATTTTCTCATTTTTTTGTTCAAGATAAGTTATCAAAATCATTATTAAATAGCATAAACTTTAACAATATAACATTGGCTGGAGATACGCGTTTTGATCGTGTTTTTGAAATAACAAAACAAAATAATACTCTAAATTTTATAGACGAATTTAAGAACGGACACTTTACCATAGTAGCGGGAAGTACTTGGAAAGATGATGAAAACATATTGGTGGATTATATAAATAATGAAGCTTCAGCTAATGATAAATTTATTATAGCACCTCATAATATAAACCCAGAAGATATTAATGAATTAAAAAAATCAATTTTCAAAAAGGTTGTGTTGTTTTCAGAAAAAGAAAATGTTGAATTGAAAGACTATCAGGTTTTTATTATTGATACCATTGGTATTTTAACCAAAATATATAGTTATGCCAATGTTGCATATGTTGGTGGAGGTTATACGAAATCAGGTGTTCATAATGTATTAGAGCCTGCTACTTTTGGAATTCCAATAATTATTGGGCCTAATTATTATAAGTTTTTAGAAGCAGTTGAACTAGTAGAAGAAGGAGCTTGTTTTGTTGTAGAGGAATCTAAAAAATTATCCGTACTTTTAAACAAGTTAAAATTAAAAAATCAGTTTGTTGAAACCGGGAAGAAGGCTGGAAATTATGTAAAAAACAAAACTGGTGCTACTAACATAATATTAAAGTATATAAAATGATAAGAGAGAAATTAGACAAATTTTATTCATTTGTTTTTGAAAAGGAGTTATTAGATGAAATTGAGCAAGTTGGAATTTATAAAAAATTACGTGATGGAGAATTATTGGTAGATTTAGGAGACCAAATGAAAGGCGTACCTTTGTTATTAGAAGGAGCCATAAAAATTGTTAGAGAAGATAAAAAAGGAGAAGAAATATTATTATATTTTTTAGAAAAAGGAGATACATGTGCAAGTTCATTTGCAAGTGCAATTTCTAACGGTAAATGCGGAATTAGGGCAATTGCAGAAAAAGATTCTGAAATTATTTTTCTACCAAAAGAAAAATTAGATGAATGGTTGGTAAAATATAAATCTTGGAGAAATTTTGTAATTGATAGTTACAATATTCGTCTAAATGAAATGATGGAAACTATTGATACTTTGGCATTTATGAAAATGGATGAGCGTTTGTATAAATATTTAACCGATAAAGCTCAAATATTACGTGAAACAACTTTAAATACAACACATCAAGACATTGCTTATGATATGCACACATCTAGAGTTGTTATTTCAAGATTGTTAAAACAGCTTGAAAATGAGGGTAAAATTAGGTTGTATAGGAATAAAATAGAAATTTTAGAATTTTAGCGCTTTGTAACAAATGTCACATAGTAATTTAATTTATATGATACATTTATATACAAACAAATAAATAAATTATGGATTTTATCTTTCAACCTTGGCCATGGTATGTTGCAGGTCCGGTGATAGCAATTGTTATGTTTTTGCTATTTTATTTTGGCGAACGCTTTGGTGTTTCGTCTAATTTAGAAACTTTTTGTTCCATTGGTGGTGCAGGAAAGTTTGTAGATTATTTTAAAATTGATTGGAAAGAAAATACATGGAATTTAATTTTTGTGATAGGAGCTATTTTAGGTGGTTTTATTTCTACGCAATGGTTAACTACAACTGAAGCCGTTGCAATAAATCCACAAACAATTCAAGACTTAGCAGATATTGGAATACAAAATGCAGGGTCTTCATATTTGCCAGACGAAATTTTTAGTATTGAAACTATGTTGAGTTTAAAAGGATTTTTAATTCTGTTAATAGCTGGTATTATGGTAGGTTTTGGTGCTAGATGGGCAGGTGGATGCACATCGGGCCACGCAATTGTAGGCTTAAGTAACTTAGAAATTCCTTCACTAATATCTGTTATCGGATTTTTTATTGGAGGATTAATAATGACATGGTTAATTTTACCTTTAATATTCTAATTATGAAATATATTAAATTTTTATTGGTAGGAATTATTTTTGGTATTGTTATGTCCAAAGCAGAGATAATTTCATGGTATAGAATATACGAAATGTTTAAATTTCAATCATTTCATATGTATGGAATAATTGGATCGGCTGTTATACTAGGTATGATAAGCATGTTTTTATTTAAGAAAAAGATGGTAAAAACCTTTGAAGGAAATGATATACATGTATCACCAAAGAAAAAAGGTTTATATAGAAATCTTTTAGGAGGTATTCTTTTTGGACTAGGTTGGGCGCTCGCAGGTGCTTGTCCAGGTCCAATGTTTGTCCTTATAGGTAAGGGAGTGGTATCTATTTTAGTAGTTATTTTTGGGGCTACCTTGGGGGCTTTTATGTATGGAGCATTTAAAGATAAATTGCCTCATTAATATGGCATTTTATGATAGTAAATGAAATTGCTAAAAATCTATTCACAACTATTTTTGATGAAAAATTAATAGAAGAAATTGGGAAATATGGTATTTTAAAAAATGCTGAGCCCGATCAAATATTACTTGAAATTAGACGAGATGTTCATTTTGTTCCAATTATTGTTTCAGGTATTGCAAAAGTAATGAGAAGAGATGGTAAAGGAAATGGACTATTTTTACATTATTTATCAGATGCTCAATTAAGCGCAATTGCCATTTCTTATGGACTTCAAAATAAGAAAAGTGAAATTAGAATTAAAGCTGAAACTAATATTACTTATATTGCAGTCCCTATTAAAACTGTAAATTTATGGTTTGATAAATTTCAGTTATGGAGAAATTATTTTTTAAAAATTAATCAAATACAAACATCACAAGTAATAGAAAAGGTTAATGATTTGGCTTTTGAGAATTTAGAATTTAGAGTTCTAAAGTATTTAAAAGAAACAAGTTTAATTCATAAAAGTAATTTAATTCCAAGAAAGCATTTTGATATTGCGCGTGATTTAAAAGTTACTAGAGAAGCAATTTCACGAGTTTTAAAAAAGATGGAGAAAGATCAAATTATAACTTTGGGTAGAAACAAAATTACTCTCAACAATAATGGAGTTAAAAGATAAATTTGGTAGAAAAATAAGTTATTTACGATTAGCAGTTACAGACAGGTGTAATTTGCGATGTCAATACTGTATGCCATCTCAAGGAATTGATATTGTTGATAGAAAAGAATTACTATCGTATAAAGAAATGTATCGAATAACTCGAATACTTTCAGAATTAGGTGTAAATAAGGTTCGTTTAACAGGAGGTGAACCTTTTGTTCGAAAAGATTTTGTTAATTTTTTAGAATCACTTTCTTTTAACGATAAACTAAATGAAATTAACATAACTACTAATGGAGCATTAATTTCAAATCATATAGATAAATTAGAAGAACTTAAAATAAACGCCATTAACTTAAGTATTGATAGTTTAAAAAGAGAAAAATTTGCTCAAATTACACGGCGTGATGTGTTTGAAAACGTTTATGATACTTTTGAAAAACTAGAAAAAAGTAATTTAAACTTAAAATTAAATGTTGTAGTTCAATCTGGTTTTAATACCGATGAAATTATTGACTTTGTAGAACTTTCAAAAGATAAGAATATTGCTGTTCGATTTATAGAAGAAATGCCTTTTAATGGAAAAGGCCAGCGAATTATGGAAGATGAATGGAATTTCAATAAAATACTAAATCATATAAAAGAGAATTATCCCAAAATTGAACAAGTTTCTTCTTCAAAATCATCTACTTCAGTAAATTTTAAAATACCAAACTACAAAGGTAATTTTGGAATTATACCGGCATTTACTAGAACTATCTGTAACGATTGTAATAGAATTAGAATTACAGCAACAGGTATGTTTAAAAACTGTTTATTTGATGGAGGTGTTTTTAATATACGAGATTTTATAAGAAATGGAGCTAGCGATGAAGAGCTAAAGGAATTATTTATAAAAACCGTTCATAATAAACCAGAAAATGGTTTTATTGCCGAAGAAAACAGAGGAAATGATGTATCTGAAAGTATGTCTACAATTGGAGGGTAAAGTAAATTACTAATAATAATTTTTCAATTACCAAAAATCATTATGAACTCATAATTTTTCAAATGAAATTAACAACAGTAAAAGAAGCCTTGAAAATTATTCTTAACAACACCGAAGATTTTGGAGTTGAAGAGATTGATTTTTTAGAATGTGAAGGTCGTGTTTTAAAAGAAGACATTATAGCCGATAGAGATTTCCCTCCATTTAATCGAGTAAGTATGGATGGAATTGCAATTAATGCAGCCACATTCAATTCTGGAGAAAGAGATTTTAAAATAGAAGGCGTACAAGCTGCTGGAAGTCCTCAAATTACGCTTAAAGATACATTTAATTGTGTTGAGGCTATGACAGGAGCAGTATTGCCTTTAAATACAAATGTTGTTATTCAATACGAATTGTTAACTATTAAAAATGGAGTTGCAACTGTTAATTTAGAATCGGTTAAGGATTTTCAAAATATTCATAAAAAAGGATTAGATAGAACAGCTGGAGATGTATTAATTGAGAAAAACAAAGTAATTACAGCGGCAGAAATAGGTGTGCTGGCTACTGTTGGAAAATCGAAAGTAAAAGTTGGTAAACAACCAAAAGTAATAATTGTTTCAACAGGTAATGAGTTGGTAGAAATAACAGAAACTCCAGCGGAACACCAAATTAGAAGAAGTAATGTTTATACATTAGTTTCCTTATTAAAAAAATTAAATATAAATGCAGAAACAGCGCATATTTTAGATAATAAAGAGGTTTTAAAAGCTAAAATAGAAAACTACTTATCTAATTTCGATGTGTTAATTTTTAGTGGAGCAGTTTCAAAAGGGAAATTCGATTTTATTCCTGAAGTTTTAAATTTTTTAGGCGTAGAAAAATTATTTCATAAGGTGAATCAACGCCCGGGAAAACCGTTTTGGTTTGGTAAAAAAGGTGTGAAAACGGTTTTTGCATTTCCAGGAAATCCGGTTTCAACTTTTGTTAGTTGTTTAAAATATTTTACACCTTGGTATAAAAAATCTATGGGATTAAATTTAAATAATAGGGAAACAGCGATATTAACCGAAGATTTTTATTTTAAACCTAGTTTAACCTATTTTTTGCAAGTTAAAACTAACATAGAAAATGGAAAAACTTATGCAACTCCAGTTTCAGGTAAAGGATCTGGCGATTTAGCAAATTTAGTTGATGCTGATGCTTTTTTGGAATTACCAAATGATAAAACTAATTTTACCAAAGGAGAGGTTTTCCCGCTTATTAATTATAGATAAACACAGTTCTGAACGTGATTCAGAATATTCTCATATGGAATCAGATTTCACACATATCAATAAAAAAAATCAACCTAAAATGGTAAATGTTGGTAATAAAAAAATTACCAAACGTAACGCCATTGCTAAGGCAACAATGTATTTAGGTAAAGAAATTGTTGCTTATTTTAATAATGAAGAGCTAACAACTAAAAAAGGACCGGTTTTTCAAACGGCTATTATTGCAGGAATTCAAGCAGTTAAAAAAACTTCAGAATTAATACCAATGTGTCATCCGTTATTAATTAATGGTGTTGATATTGATATTGATATTGTAGATAAAGAACATATAGAAATTTTGTGTAATGTTTCAATTGAAGGGAAAACAGGTGTGGAAATGGAAGCCTTAACAGGTGCAAATATTGCAGCTTTAACGGTGTACGATATGTGTAAGGCTATTTCGCAAAAAATGATAATAAAAGAAGTGAAGCTGGTTGAGAAAACTGGTGGAAAAAGCGATATAAAAAATGGGTAAACATCAAAAGCACGCTAAGTTAAAGCTGAGAAATAATGATAATTTTGCTCCAAATGAAATTGCTATTTTAGGGACTAAATGCAATATAATTTCTGATTTAGTGAAATCAGTTTCAGAAAATTTAACGGATTATAAGTTAGCATATTTTGACGCCTCACACAGTAAAGAGATTCAAAAAAATAATTTGGAAATATTTACTTTTCATTCTTCGGGTAACTTAAATGCGAACTCAAATGTTGATGTAAATAAATTCAATCAGCGTAGCCAATTTTCGCAATTTGATTTTGTATTTATAAATGGAAATCATTTCCAAGGAGCAAAACAAATATTGGTGTTGGATAACGATAAAGAAGCATCAGTATTAAAAAGATTACAGCAATTAATTAACATTCAATTTATTATTAAATTAGATAAAGAATCTAAATTTTTCGATTTTTTAGAAGAACACAACCCTCAAATAAAAAATCTACACTGTTATCATATTTCAGAAACTCATAAAATTTCAAAACATATTGAAAATTTAATTAAGGAAAAAATTGCTCCTGTTACAGGTTTAGTTTTAGCCGGAGGGAAAAGTGTTAGAATGGGAACTGATAAAGGAAAACTTGATTTTTTTGGAAAAAGTCAGAGAGAGGTTGTTATAGAAATGTTGCAAAAGAATAATGTTAAAACCTATTTATCTGTTCGCGAAGACCAAAAGGTGAAAATTGAAAATAAAATTACCGATAAGTTTATTGGATTAGGCCCGTTTGGTGCAATTTGTTCTGCATTTCAGAAAAATCCAGATTCGGCTTGGTTAGTGTTGGCAACCGATTTACCTTTTGTAAATGATGAGGTAATTCAACTATTATTAAAAAATAGAAATCCTTCAAAAGTTGCAACAACCATAAAAGGAAAAGGTAAACAATTTCCAGAACCTTTAATTACTATTTGGGAACCAAAAAGTTATACGTTATTGTTAAATTATTTAGCTCAAGGATACTCTTGTCCACGAAAAGTATTGATAAATTCTGAAGTTGAAATTATTGAAATTGATGATAATTTAATTAGAAATATTAATACTCCAGAGGAGTTTAAATCTGCATACAAGGAAATAAATGGATAATGTTTTACACGTTGTAAATGGTGATTATACAGCGCAAATTTTTAAGCAAACAATAATAAAAGGTAAAGTTGTAGTTTGGAGAGAACTTTTATGTGAAGGTCCAATAGAAATTGAAGTTGGTTCGGATGATTTTTGGATGAATCGTTACAGTTATATTAAAACAAATTTTGGAGTTGAGCGATTAGAATATTTTGATAAAACTATTAAGGAAATTATTCAACTAGAAGATTTAGAAAAATTTGACGAAGTAGTTTTATGGTTTGAGTATGATCTATTTTGCCAGGTGAATTTAATAGCAGCTTGTTCTTATTTATTGCAAAGTTTTAGAAAAGATGTTGCCTATTTTTTAGTGTGTACAGGTTATGAGAAAGGAAAAAATGAGTTACAATCACTTTCTAATTATATGCCAAAACAATACCCTAATTTATTAGAAAATAGAATAAAGATTTCTAAAACTAATTTAGAGTTTGCAAATAATTGTTGGAAAATATTTGTTGAGAATAAGAAAGATAACCTTAAAAATTATAATTTCAAACATTCAAAATTTAGGTATTTACAAAAAGCAATAGATCAACACCTAGAAACCTTTCCTAAGGAAAACGGGTTGAATGAAATTGAAAACAAAATACTTGAATTAATAGAAAGTAATTCTTTTTCAAAAAATGAAATAATAAGACAATTATTGCTTTGGCAAAATGCTGAAACAGTATATGGTTTTGGAGATTTACAGTATTTCAATTACCTTCAAAAATTAAGTAAATATTTTGAAGTGAAAGATGAAATATATACTTTGAACGAATTGGGAAAAACAAAACTGCAATGATTACAAAAGAGGACTTTTTTAAACGTCAAACTACACTTTTGGAAATAGGAGAGGATGGGCAACAACTATTGCAAAATGCAAAAGTATTGATTATAGGTTGTGGAGGTTTGGGAAGCCCAATTGCGGTTTATTTAGCGGCCAGCGGAATTGGTAATTTACATTTGGTAGATTTTGATACCGTTTCAGTTTCAAATTTACATCGACAGGTTTTTTATAAAGTGAAAGATGTAAATAAATCTAAAGCAGAAATTCTTGCTAAAGCTGTTAAAGAAAGAGCTCCATTTACAAAAGTTTCTTTTGCAAATAAAGCTGTTGATAAAAATTCAATTTTAGACTTAATATCCAACTTTGACATTGTTGTTGATGGAACAGATAGTTTACCAATAAAATATTTAATTAATGACGCTTGTGTGCTCTTAAAAAAACCACTGGTTTATGGTTCTTTGTATAAATTTGATGGTTATGTAGCAACTTTTAATGTGTTAAATAATACAGGTGGTTTTAGCTGTAATTTACGAGATGCATTTCCAACAATAGCAACGGATATTCCAAATTGTGAAGAAGCTGGCACAATGAATCCAATTGTTGGTGTTATTGCTTTAATGCAAGCAAATGAAGTTGTAAAGTTTCTAACCAAGACAGGTAAATTAATTACAAACCAATTGTTGATTTACAATGCGTTGGAAAATTCTCAATTTAAAATGAAGTTGCGTAAAAACGAATCTATAAATATTGAAGATATTTTTAAAAATTCAGATTATTTAGATACTTATTGCGAAACTCAAGATACAAATTTATTAATTACTGCTTCAGAATTTAAAAAAATTGAAACGGACTATAAAATGGAAGTTATAAGTGTTTTAAATCATACAGATGCGCCAATACCTTTTAAAGTGCATCAAAAAATTCCATATAAAACTTTTAATGTTGAAGATTTTAATCCTGATTTTGATAAAAAATATGTTATTATTTGTAAAAAAGGAATTACAAGTTATGATGTAACTTTAAAACTAAAAGAAAAATATCCTTTGCTATCTGTTGTTAGTTTAGTTAAAGGAATTGACAATTATTAAATGCAAAACCCACAAGAATTTTACAGAAATCAAAAAGCAATTTTTGAACAAGAATCAATCAAATTTAAAAAGAAACTTACATTTTCTAGTTTACTACGTTTAAGTACTTTTTTAGCAATTATTTTAGGTATCTATCTGTTTTTTGGAAATATATCGGCAGTTTTAATAGTTGTTGGTATTGGTATAATTGTATTTATATATTTAGTTTTAAAGCACAGCAATCTTCAATATAATTTTAATTTAAATAAAAGTTTAATTTCAATTAATAATACAGAAATAAAAGTATTAAAAAGAGATTACTTGAATTTAGATGACGGAAGTGAATTTATTAATCCAAAACACGCTTATAGTTACGATATAGATTTGTTTGGGCGAGGATCCTTTTTTCAATATTGTAATCGAACCGTAACGGCCGAAGGAAAATTTGAACTTGTTCAGGAATTAACTTCAAATCCAATTGAAACTATTGAAGAAAAACAAGAAGGTATTGACGAGTTGAGCAATAAACCGGCTTGGAGACAGCATTTTTCGGCAATTGCAAGTTTGGTTAAGGTACAACATTCTGCAAAAGAAATTGTAAAATGGATACATGGTTATAAGTTAGTATTTCCTAAATGGTTATCATTTGTTCCAATTGTGTTTTCTATAGTTTCAGTTGCAATTATTATTGGTGTAGGTTTGCGTTTAATTCCTGATGTAATACTATTATTATGGTTTTTAATTGGATTGGTTTTTTCGGGTATTTATCTGAAAAAAGTAAATGTACTTTATAATAATGCCTGTTATGCAAAAGATACATTTAAGCAATACCATAAACTATTAAATGAGATTGAAAATACCACTTTTAAGTCTAAAATTCTAAAGGGTAAACAAGAGGAAATTAAAACTGAAACTGAAAGTGCATCGCATATTTTTAAACAATATTCTAAACTATTAGATGCTTTGGATCAACGAAATAATGTAATAATTGCAATTGCAGGAAATGGATTGTTTCTAAGAGATTTGTTTCAGGTTTATAAAATTGAAAAATGGATTGAAGCTTATAAAAGCAATGTAGAAAATTGGTTTCAAGTAATTGCCTTTTTTGATGCTCAAAATTCATTAGCCAATTTTCGGTTTAATCATCCAAACTATGTTTTTCCAAAAATTAATAAAGGAGGTAACATAATTAAGGCAGAAAATTTGGGACATACTTTACTAAAAGAAGAACAGCGAATTGACAATAATTTTAGTATAAAGAATGAACAATTTTTTATTATAACTGGTGCAAATATGGCAGGGAAAAGTACTTTTTTACGTACAGTTTCATTATCTATAGTTATGGCAAATATGGGTTTGCCAGTTTGCGCTAAAAGTTTTGAATATTATCCAATTAAGTTAATTACAAGTATGAGAACAACAGATTCCTTGGCCGACGATGAATCTTATTTCTTTTCTGAATTAAAAAGACTAAAATTTATTGTTAATGAAATAAAGGAGGACAACTACTTTATTATTCTCGATGAAATTTTAAAAGGCACAAATAGCACAGATAAAGCTATAGGATCTAAGAAATTTGTTCAAAAATTAGTAGCCTCAAATTCTACCGGAATTATTGCAACACACGATTTGAGTTTGTGTGAAATTGAAAAAGAATTAATGCAGGTAAAAAACTATTATTTCGATGCAGAAATTATTAATGACGAGTTAAATTTCGATTACCAATTAAAAGATGGAATTTGTAAAAATATGAATGCTTCCTTTTTATTAAAAAAAATGAAGATAGTTTAAGAGGTAATGAAAAACTGCAAATATTAAAGATTTTACCAATTTAAAAAATGAGTGTATTTTTACATTCAAAAACCTATTACTATTGTGAAAAAGATAAATAAATTAAGTAATTGCTGTTTCTATTATTGGATACAGATATTATTTATATTTTTTACAATAGTTTCTTGTAATAAAACAGATCAAAACTTTTTATCGCCAATAGAAAAAACTTGGATTCAAAACAATAAAGAAGATATTGAAGTTTTGTTTGGTTATAGCGCTCCTCCAAATGCTTTTTATAATGATAAAGGTGAATATGAAGGTTTATTAGTTGATTTTTTCAAAGAAATTGAGAAGAAACTCGAAGTTGAAATTAAAGTTAAATATTTTAACCAATGGAGTGATTTAATAGCATATTCCAAAACGGCTAAAAATTTTATAATTGTTGGAATTGCCTATTCTGAACGTCGTAGCGAATATTTAAATTTTACCAATGCATTAATTAGAATACCGTATGTTATAATTACTAGAAAGGATTCAAATATTAAATCAATGGATGATTTAAATGGAAAAAAATTATGTATTGATAAAAAATATGCAATTAGAGATTATTTATTATTAAACTATGCAAATTATAATCCAGTTGAATTAACTGGTAATTTTGAAGGTTTAAGAGAAGTTTCTTTAAAAACTTATGATGCATACATTGCCAATCAAATGTATGCAACCTATAAAATTGATAAGCAAGGCATTAGTAATTTAAAAATTGCAGGAGAAAGTGGGTATAACAACTCTCTTTCGGTTGGGGTTTCAAAAAATAACCTAAAATTATTTGATATTATTAATAAAACGGTTAACCATATTGATGAGAAAAAAAAGAAAGAGATTTATAATAAATGGATTTATGCCACAACAAGTGAATTGCCAAGTAGTTTATTAAATGTTATATACTGGGTAATTGGTCTTGGTTCTATAGTTTTGCTATCACTTTGGTTATGGTCAATAAGTTTACGCAAAAAAGTTTTAAAAAAAACTCATTTAGTAATAGAGAGTGAAACAAAATACAGAAAACTAATTGAGAATTCATACGATGCAATTTTTATTCAGCAAAAAGGACAATTTAAGTTAATTAATAAACAATTTGAAGAACTTTTTGGTTATACCGAAAAGGAACTTTTAGATCCAAATTTTGATACTTCCAAATTGTTGAGTCCTAACGAAAAAGTTGAAGTTGAAAAATTAAAGGAAAAGTATAGTAAGTTAAAAAAACCATTTAAGTATGAATTTAAAGGGCTTACAAAAAATAATAAAGAACTCTTTTTAGAAGTTTCAATTAGCTATTTAATGTATGGCAACGGTTATACTATTCAAGGTATAGTGCACGATATTACAAATAGGAAGATTAGAGAAATTGAACTTGTTAAAGCTAAAGAAAAAGCTGAAGAAAGTGATCGATTAAAAACAGCATTTTTAGCAAATATGAGTCACGAGATTAGAACTCCTATGAGTGGAATTTTAGGGTTTGCAGAACTGTTAGAAAAACAAAATATTTCTGAAGAGAAAAAACAAAATTTCTTAAAAATTATTAAGCAGAGTGGAAATCGAATGTTAAATACCGTAAATGATTTAATTGATATTTCTAAAATTGAAACAAACCAGGTAAGTTTGGTATTATCCAAGATAAATATTAATCATAGAATTGGTATTTTATTCAATTTTTTTAAGCTTGAAGCAGAAAATAAAGGTATATCGTTAAATTATTCTAATGGCTTATCAGATGAATTAGCGTATTTAGAAATAGACAAATCAAAATTTGATTCTATTTTATCAAATTTAATTAAAAATGCAATTAAGTTTACAATTAAAGGGCAAATAGATTTTGGATACAAACTTGTAATAATTGGTGATAAAGAGTTTTTACAGTTTTATGTTAAAGATACTGGTATTGGTATACCTTCAAATAGATTAGAGGCAGTTTTCAACCGCTTTGAACAAGCAGATTTAGACGATAAATTTGCGCGTCAGGGTTCTGGCCTAGGATTGGCAATTACTAAATCATATGTTGAAATGCATGGAGGTAAAATATGGCTAGAATCAATTGAAGGTACAGGATCGCAATTTTATTTTACGATTCCACATGTCAATTATTCAAACAAAATTAGTAAAACAGAAGAAAAGGTTTGCGAAATAAATGAATTGGAAAAAACTAAGATTAAAAAAATTCTTATTGTTGAAGATGATGATATTTCAGCTATTTACTTGAAAGAAATTTTAAGTGATGAAAATTTAGAAATTACACATGTAAAAAATGGCAAAGATGCAATTGAATTTTGTAAAAAAAATTTAGATGTTGACATTGTTTTAATGGATGTGAAAATGAAAGATATGAATGGTTATGAAACAGCAATGGAAATTAGAAAATTTAATAAACAAATAATTATTATTGCTCAAACTGCTTTTACATTTTCCCAAGTAAAGGAAAAAGCTTTTGAGGCTGGATGTAATGATTTTATTTCAAAACCCATTAATAGAGACGAACTTTTAAATAAGATTAACTTGTTAAGTTAATTATAGTTATGGATGTGCGTTTACCCAAACCTCACCATCTTCAAAATGTTCTTTTTTCCAAATAGGAACGGTTTCTTTTAAGGTGTCAATAGCAAATTCACAAGCTTCAAAAGCGGCTTTTCTGTGTGCAGAAGATACAGCAATAATTACAGGGATTTCACCAATTTTAAGTTTGCCAAGCGCGTGGTGAATTGCAATTTTATGAATATCGAATTTCTCCAAAGCTAAGTCAGCAATTTTTTGTATTTCTTTAATAGCCATTGGTTCGTAAGCACTAAAATCTAATAAGGTAACTTCTTTGTTTTTTGTTGCATTTCTTACGGTACCAACAAACAATGCGATGCCACCACAAGAAGCATCTTGTACAAAATTGTAACATTCATTTAAGTTTAATATATCAGAAGTTACTATTATTGAAGTTCTGCTTTTCATTTTTAACTAAATATATACAAATTTAAGAAATCTAAAATGTATTTTCGCGGCAACTACTAAATTATTGAAATAATGAAAAAAACATTTAGAATTGTAAGTATATTAGAAGGAATATCTTATTTATTATTACTTTTTATTGCAACACCTATAAAATATTTGGTTGGAAATGAATTATTTGTGAAAATTCTGGGAATGCCACATGGGCTATTGTTTTTAACGTATGTCGTTTTAGCTATTATATTAAAATACGAGTTAAATTGGAAACCCAAAACCTTCATCATTATTTTGCTAGCGTCTGTAATTCCTTTTGGTACTTTTTATATAGATAGAAAATATTTAAAAGAATAATTTTCTATTATAGACTAAAACCAATTTTTTCTTTTAAAATAGCCAAGCATTATCAAAAAGATTAGAAACATAACTACCAAAATAATATGATAACCATATTTAAATCCTAATTCGGGGATATTAACAAAGTTCATTCCGTAAATTCCTGCAATAAAAGTAAGCGGTATAAATATTGTTGAAACAATTGTTAGTGTTTTCATTACTTGGTTCATACGATGACCTTGGACAGAAAAAAATAGATTTATTAAACTCTCCAACCGTTTTTCAGACTTCTCACAATTATCCAATAAGGTTAAACATATATCTTTTATTTCAAAGTAATATTTTCGATGTTTTTTTTGGATTAAAACAAAATTTTCACGCTCAATTTTGGAAACAAACTCTTTGATTGGACCTATTGCTTTTATTAATGATTGTAGTTGAGATTTGTAGATTTCGATTTCAGTTAAAATTTCAGGAGATGGATCTTTATTTACATCTATAATTTTAAAATTTTCTACTTTTTCTGAAATTGCATCAACAGTTTCAAAATAATTATCTAAAACAGACTCTAAAAGTAAATACAACAAATAGTCGGTACTTCGTTCGTGAACAATTCCTGCTTTTTCACGTAAACGCTGTCTTATATGTTCAAAATAGTCGTTTTTTTGTTCTTGAAATGAAACCAAATAATTTTTACCAAGAACAAAACTAAGTTGTTCCGATTTAATTTCGTTATTTGTTGAAGGTAAAATGGATTTTATTGAAAAATACCAATATTCTTCAAATTCCTGAATTTTAGGACGTTGATTTACATCCAAAATATCTTGAATTGTTAAATTATGAATGCCAATTTTTTTACATAAACTTTCAATTATTGAAACATCGTGTATACCGTGTGTATTTAACCAATATTGTTTTTCTAAATCGCTAAAATCGTTAAATTCACTTTCTTTAATTGTTGTTAATTCTGTTAAACCAGTTTTGTTGTATTCAAATAATTGAATATTAATTTTTTTTTCATATTGAATACCAGTAAAAATGAAGTTTGTTGGCTTTTCTTTCTTTCTGGTTAGTGTCTTTTTACTCATAGCTAAGAATTCCTAATTCAATAAATAAATATTATGGCTGTTTATTTCAAATTTAAATAAAATTTAATTAGCCTCCACTAACTGGTGGAATTATAGCAACAACATCATTTTTTTTTAACAGTTGTCCATCATTTGCATATTCTTCATTAACAGCAATTGCAAATTCGTGAAGGTTTTTTAATTTAGGAAAGCTTCTTATTAATGATGCTTGTAAATCTTCAATAGTTGTAATATTATTTACATCATATGTTAATTTAGTTTCACCAACTAAATCTGTAGCAATACCAAAAAATAAAAGCTCTATCTTCATAAATTATATTCTGCGTTTCTACAAAAGTAATGTTATTTTATTTAGAATCATTATAAATAAAATCAATAAATTGCTTGTGTGATTCTTGTTACAAAACTAATATTTCTAATAACTAACTTTGATAGAACTTCAAAATATTTTATAGAAATGAAATATGGTTTTATAATAGATAATCGAAAATGTATTGGTTGTCATGCTTGTACAACGGCTTGTAAATCAGAACACGATGTGCCGGTTGGTGTTAACAGAACATATGTTAAGCAAATTGAAAAAGGAGAGTTTCCAAATACTCGAAGAATTTTTTCTGTTATGCGATGCAATCATTGTACCGATGCACCTTGTGTTGAAATTTGCCCAGTAGAAGCACTTCATACTAGAGAAGATGGAATTGTAGACTTCGATAATAACCGATGTATTGGTTGTAAATCGTGTATGCAAGCTTGTCCATACGATGCTTTATACATTGATCCGGATAACAATACGGCAGCAAAATGTAATTACTGTGCTCATAGAGTTGACGTTGGTCGCGAACCTGCCTGTGTTTCCGTCTGTCCCGAACACGCAATTATTGCAGGTGATATGGAGAACCCAAATACAGAAATTTCAGAATTATTAGCGCGCCAGGCAGTAAAAGTTAGAAAGCCCGAAAAAGGTACTAATCCAAATCTGTTTTATATTGATGGAGATGATGCCTCATTAATTCCAGAAGCTACGGCCAAATCTGGTCCAGGATTATGGAACTCTCAAGCTCGAGGTGTTGGTCATTATGCAAAAGCTGCAGAAAAGATGTTGCACTCTAACGGGGATGTTGATTTACTACAAATGACAATTGATAATGATATGCAAGCGGCTTATCAAAGAAAAGATTCTGAAAACCCTAATTATATTGATGTGTTAACTGGTAAGGCTCGCAGAGTTTATGACACACCAGATAAAGGAATTCTATGGGGATGGGAAGTTTCTGCATATGTGTTTACAAAAGCAATAGCCGCAGGTGCATTTTTAATTCCATTTTTAGCAATTATTTTAGGCTATGAAGTTTCTATAACAGCAAAATTATGGTCGGCTGGAATTTCATTGGTTGGCTTGGCCTTAACGGGCTTATTTTTAGTAATGGATTTAGATAGACCAGATAGATTTTTAAACGTTTTGTTACGTCCGCAATGGAATTCTTGGTTGGTAAAAGGTGGTTATACTATAACTATTTTTGGATTATTAGTTACTATTTGGGGAGCAAATACGTTTTTCGAATTAGGTATTCCTGAAATTCCGTTATTATGGTTAACAGCTATTTTTGCAATTTTATTAGCCGTATATACAGCATTCCTATTTGCACAAGCAAAAGGACGCGATTTTTGGCAAAGCCCAACATTACCATTGCATATGCTTGTGCACAGTATTATGGCAGGAGCATCAATATTTGTTTTGGCGGCCTTAATTTTTGGAAACGAAAATTGGATGAGTATTTTAACAAATACCATAATTATTTCACTAATAGTAAATCTATTTACGTTGGTAACCGAATTAACAATTACGCACCCAACAACAGCTGCAAAAACAGTTGTAAAAATGATAACTAAAGGAAGATATAAAAACCTGTTTTGGTTAGTAACTGTGCTTTTAGGAAACTTAATTCCATTAGCATTGTTGATTTTTGGAAATACAGAACCGTTAACAATTGGCGCTTCAGTATTAGTATTAATAGGGATTATTGCCACAGAAAAAATTTGGGTGGAAGCACCGCAAAGAATTCCGTTAGCGTAAAATAGATGTCATTCTGAACAAAGTGAAGAATCTCACAATAGATTTATCGCTTCCCTCAATATGACAAGAATAAATTAAAAATTATACAATGGGATACAAAAAACCGTCTTTTATAGAAAATATAGCAGAAAAAATGGGTATAATTCCAAATCTGCATAAAGATAATTATCAAGAGTTTGATAAAGACATGCGTCAGTTTTCAGATGAAGAAGTTGCTAAAATGTATGAGAATTTTCCTCCACCAGAAAAATGGGACAATTGGGTTGAATACGATCCAAAAGTATGGCCTAAAAAGGAGAAAAAAACATATCAAATTGTACCTACAACATGTTTTAATTGTGAAAGTGCTTGTGGTTTAACAGCTTTTATTGATAAAGAAACACAAGAAGTTAAAAAGTTTGAAGGAAATCCACACCATCCAGGAAGTAGAGGAAGAAATTGCGCTAAAGGACCAGCTTCTATAAATCAATTAACTGACCCGGATCGCATTTTATTTCCTTTAAAAAGAAAAGGAAAAAGAGGAGAAGGAGAATGGGAACGTGTTTCTTGGGATGAGGTTTTAGATACAATTGCAAATAGAATTAGAAAAGCAATTTTAGAAGATAGACATAACGAAATTGCATATCATGTTGGAAGGCCAGGGAAAGAAAAATTTATGAATTGGATTTTACAGGGTTGGGGAATTGATGGGCATAATTCACATACCAATATTTGTTCTTCGGGTGCTAGATTTGGCTACAATTTGTGGTATGGTTATAATCGTCCTTCACCAGATCACGCCGAAGCAAAGTTTATTTTATTAGTTTCTGCACATTTAGAATCTGGACATTATTTCAATCCACATGCACAACGTATTATTGAAGGTAAAATGAAAGGAGCAAAATTGGCAACTATGGATCCACGCTTGTCAAACACCGCTTCCATGTCTGATTATTGGTTGCCATCATACCCAGGGACCGAAGCTGCTGTTTTATTGGCAATGGCATTAATTATTCTTCAAGAAGGATTGTATAATAGAGAATATTTAGAAAATTGGACAAATTGGAAGGAATATTTAAGAGCAAGACATTCAGATAAAGAAATAACTTTTGAGAATTATATTGCTGCAATGATTGATGAGTATAAAGAATTTACTCCTGAATTTGCAGAAAAAGAATCCGGTGTAAAAGCCGATATGATTGTAGAAATTGCTCATAAAATTGGTGAAGCTGGAGAGCGTTTTGCTTCGCATAACTGGCGTGCTGCAGGAGCTTCAAATTTGGGAGGTTGGTGTGTTGCAAGAGCATTACACTTTTTAACAACCTTAACAGGAGCAGTTGGTGCAAAAGGAGGAACATCACCAAATAGTTGGAACAAATTTAAGCCAACACAACCAAACCCACCAAAGCCACAAAAAAAATGGAACGAATTACATTTTCCTAAAGAATATCCTTTGGCATTTTTTGAAATGAGTCAATTATTACCTCACTTTTTAAAGGAAGGAAGAGGTAAAATGGATGTGTATTTTTCAAGGGTTTTTAATCCAGTTTGGACGTATCCTGACGGATTTACTTGGATGGAAATGTATGCCGATGAATCTAAATTTGGATTACACTCAGCATTAACACCTACTTGGAATGAAACTGCTTTTTATGCCGATTTTGTATTACCAATGGGATTGGCTTCGGAGCGTCACGATTTAAATAGTTATGCTACTCATGGTGGAACTTGGGTTGCTTTTCGTCAACCAGTATTGCGCGAAGCTGCAAGAAGAAACGGAAAACCTGTAAAGTTAACTTATGAATCAAATCCAGGTGAAGTTTGGGAAGAAGATGAATTCTTTATTGAATTATCTTGGAGAATTGACCCGGATGGAAGTATGGGAATACGCAAACATTTTGAATCGCCATACCGTCCAGGAGAAAAAATTACCATTGACGAGTATTACCAGTACATTTTTGAACGTGTAAAAGGATTACCTGAAAAAGCAAAATCTGAAGGTTTAACAGAGTTACAATACATGCAAAAATACGGTGCTTTTGAGATAGAAAAAGGAGAATCTTATAAAGTAAATGAAAATGAGCTTTCAAAAGAACAGTTAGAAGGTTCAATAGTTGATCCTGTAACCGATGTAATTTCAAAAAATGGTAAAGCAATTGGTGTAATGGTAAAAGGAAAAGCTTGTGTAGGTTTTCCAACACCATCGCGTAAAAACGAGTTTTATTCACAAACCATGGTAGATTGGAAATGGCCAGAATATGCCACACCAACCTATATAAAAAGTCATATTCATAATGATAATTTAGATAAATCTAAAGGTGAGTATGTTTTAGTACCTACGTTTAGGCTTCCAACTTTAATTCATTCACGTTCTGGTAATGCAAAATGGTTGGTGGAAATTTCAAACAGAAATCCTATATGGATGCATCCTGATGATGCTAAAAAATGGGGGTTCCAAACAGGTGATTTGGTAAAAATGAATACCGATATTGGCTATTTTATAGATAAAGTATGGGTCACCCAAAGTATGAAACCAGGTGTTGTTGCTTGCTCACATCATATTGGTCGATGGCGCAGACCACAAGATAAAATTGGAAACCGTTGGGCTACAAATACTGTGAATATCGAGGGAGATGGAAAAGGAGCTTGGAAAATGAATACTATTTCGGGTATAAAACCTTTTGAATCTAGCGATAAAGATTCTAAACGAATTTTTTGGAAAGATGGAGGAGTACATCAAAATATAACTCACGCAGTTCATCCAGATCCAATAAGTGGAATGCATTGTTGGCATCAACGTGTTAGAATAGAAAAACCAGGCAATGAAGAAAAATATGGAGATATTTTTGTAGATACTAATAAATCTCACGAAATATTTAAAGAATGGTTAGCGATGACAAGGCCAGCTCCTGGACCAAATGGTGAAAGAAGACCATTATGGTTTGATAGAGCTTTTAGACCTGATGAATCAACCTATTATTTTAATAAAAAAGATAAATAATAAAATGCCGCAATTGCGGCATTTTTTACAATATGATAATCTTATATTAAACTAGTTTAAAAGTCAAATATTTTTACCTTTGTGTAATTAAAAATCATAAAATGAAACTAATAAAAACAATATTAATTTTAGTTTTTTTTGTACTATTTTCTTGTGTCGAAAAAGTAGAAGTTCAAAAAAAAACAAATCCAAAAAATGTAATTTTATTAATTGCCGATGGTACTGGATTAGCACAAGTATCAACAGCTTTTTATTTTAAGGAAACTTCGCCAAATTATGGTCGTTTTAAAAATATTGGTCTAATTAATACATCATCGGCAAGTGATAGCATTACAGATTCTGCTGCAGGAGCAACAGCCTTTTCAAGTGGAGAAAAAACATATAACGGAGCTATTGGTGTAAATACAGATTCTGTAGCCATTGAAAATATAGTAGAAGTTATTTCTTTGAAAAATATTAAAACTGGATTAATTGCAACTTCTTCAATTACACATGCAACGCCAGCAGCTTTTTATGCACATTCATTAAGTCGAAATTTAGCTGAAGATATTGCCTTAGATTTGGTAGCTTCAGATGTTGATTTTTTTGCAGCTGGTGGTTTAAAATATTTTAACAAACGAAAGGATCAACGTAATTTATTAAAAGAGTTAGAGTCTAAAGAATTTGTTATGGACACTATTGCGTTAGATAGCTTTAATAACATAAATGACGCTCAAAAAGTAGGATTTTTATTGGCTCAAGATGGGATGCCTAAAATGACTGAAAATAGAGGTGATTTTTTAGAAAATGCCACAGATTTAGGTATAAAATTTTTAAGTAAGAACAACTCCAACTTTTTTATGATGGTAGAGGGTTCTCAAATAGACTGGGGAGGTCATTCAAATGACGGAAATTACGTAGTTACAGAATTATTAGATTTTGATGATGCTGTTGGTAAGGCATTAGATTTTGCTGAGAAAGATGGAAATACCTTAGTGGTTGTAACCGGAGATCACGAAACCGGAGGTTTATCCTTGTCTTCAAACCAGAAAGTAAACCAACATGGTACGGAATATAGTGATTATAACGATGTTAATTTAACCTTTTCCACTCACGGACATTCAACAACGTTGATTCCTGTTTTTGCCTTTGGACCAGGATCAGAAGAATTTCAAGGCATTTATCAAAACAATGATATTTATAAAAAAATAATGAAAATTACTGGTTGGAAATAAAACTATATTGTTGCGTTTAAAATAAGAGATTGATAGTAATACTTAACATTTATGTTGAGTTTTATAATGAAAAAAAATCCAGTATTTTTGCTGTTTTATGAATCTAGAGCAAACATATTCAAATGCTATTAAACAAGAAGCAAAACGCTTAGGATTTGAAAGTTGCGGTATAGCAAAAGCTGATTTTTTAGAAGAGGAAGCAACTAATTTAGAATTGTGGTTAAAAAACGATTATCATGGTAAAATGTCCTATATGGAAAATTACTTTGATAAACGTCTTGATCCACGTTTGTTGGTTGAAGGAGCAAAATCTGTAATTACACTTTCTTTTAATTATTTTCCAAAAGAAATACAAAATAAAGATTCTTATAAGGTTGCGAAATACGCTTATGGAGAAGATTATCATCACGTTTTAAAATCTAAGTTAAAAGAACTTTCTTTTTTTATTCAAAATGAAATAGGAGAAGTAAATGGTAGAGCTTTTGTAGATTCAGCTCCTGTTTTGGAAAGAGCTTGGGCGCAAAAAAGTGGGCTGGGTTGGAGAGGGAAACATTCATTGTTAATTCAAAAAAATAAAGGCTCATTTTTCTTTTTAGCTGAATTAATTCTAGATTTAGAACTGGCATATGATAATCCTTTTATAACTGATCATTGTGGAAAATGCACAAAGTGCATTGATGTTTGTCCAACCAAAGCAATATTACCAAACAATACTGTTGATGGTTCAAAATGTATTTCATATTATACTATAGAATTAAAAGAAGAAATTCCTTCTTCAGAAAAAGGGAAATTTGAAGATTGGATGTTTGGTTGTGATCTTTGCCAGGATGTTTGCCCATGGAACCGGTTTTCAAAATCACATTCCGAAAAAAAATTTAATCCACATCCAGATTTATTATACATGACAAAAAACGATTGGAATGAGATTACTGAAACTGCATTTAAACAAGTATTTAAAAAATCAGCAGTAAAACGAGCAAAGTTCTCTGGATTAAATCGTAATATCTCTTTTTTAAAGTCGTAATGATTTAGTCGTTTTTAACTGTTGTTTTTAATATGTTATAAATATTACATTTTAGGAATAAAAAAATGTAATCACACGTTGTTTTATTGATTAATTGATAAATTTGTTTCAATCAATTTAAATAACATAATGAAGAATTCGAAGAAAAGAAGTGAGGCGTTGGCTTATCATGCAGAGCCAACACCAGGAAAGATACAAGTAGTTCCTACTAAAAAATATGCAACCCAGAAAGATTTATCCTTGGCATATTCACCTGGAGTTGCAGAGCCTTGTTTAGCAATTGAAGAAAACCCTGAAGATGCCTATAAATATACTTCAAAAGGTAATTTAGTAGCTGTTATTTCAAATGGAACAGCAGTTTTAGGATTAGGAGATATTGGAGCCCTGGCAGGGAAACCTGTTATGGAAGGAAAAGGATTGCTTTTTAAAATATTTGCAGATATTGATGTTTTTGATATTGAAGTTGATACAAAAGATGTAGATAAATTTATTGAAACAGTAAAAAATATTGCACCAACTTTTGGAGGAATTAACCTTGAAGATATTAAAGCTCCTGAAGCTTTTGAAATAGAACGAAGGCTAAAAGAAGAATTGGATATTCCGGTAATGCACGATGATCAACACGGAACAGCAATTATTTCAGCAGCGGCATTAAAAAATGCAGTTGAAATTGCAGGTAAAAATATTTCAGAAGTGAAAATTGTTGTAAATGGAGCAGGTGCAGCAGCCGTTTCTTGTTCGCGTTTGTATTTAGCAATTGGAGCTAAAAAGGAAAATTTAGTAATGTGCGACAGTAAAGGAGTTATTAGAACAAATAGAGATAATTTAACACCTCAAAAAACAGAGTTTGCTACAGATAAAGAATTAGAAACTTTGGAAGATGCAATGGTTAATGCCGATGTTTTTATTGGTTTATCAATTGCCGATGTTGTTACTCCAGAAATGTTATTGTCTATGGCAAATGACCCAATTGTATTTGCTATGGCAAATCCAAATCCAGAAATGGAATATAATTTAGCTGTAAGTACTCGTAAAGATGTGATTATGGCAACTGGTCGTTCCGATCATCCTAATCAGGTAAATAATGTGTTAGGATTTCCATTTATTTTTAGAGGAGCTTTAGACGTGAGAGCTACTAAAATTAATGAAGAAATGAAAATTGCAGCTGTACATGCCTTAGCAAATTTAGCTAAAGAAAGTGTACCTGAGCAAGTGAATATTACTTATGGAGAAACTAATATTCAGTACGGGAGAGAATATATTATTCCAAAACCATTTGATTCTAGATTAATCACCGAAATACCTCCAGCGGTTGCAAAAGCCGCAATGGAAACAGGAGTGGCTAAAAAACCAATTGCCGATTGGGATGCTTATAAAGAAGAGTTAGCAGAAAGGTTGGGTACTGGAAGTAAGTTAATGCGTTTGCTTATGTCAAGAGCTAAAGCAAATCCAAAAAGTGTTGTTTTTGCTGAAGCGGACCACTTAAATGTTTTAAAAGCAGCTCAA
This sequence comes from uncultured Lutibacter sp., assembly GCF_947495725.1. Taxonomy (GTDB): domain Bacteria; phylum Bacteroidota; class Bacteroidia; order Flavobacteriales; family Flavobacteriaceae; genus Lutibacter. Next base: position 197,978 of record NZ_CANLZZ010000002.1, read on the forward strand.
ATTGTTTATGATGATGGTATTGCAATACCAATTCTTTTAGGAGATAAAGAGGTTATTGAAGAGTTAAAACAAGAACTTAATTTTGATGCAGACCTGCAAATAATAGATCCAAAATCGGATGAAGAAAAAGAGAGAAGAACTAGATTTGCGAAGGCTTATTGGGAAAAAGCACAAAGAGATGGAATTACCTTGCTAGAGGCTCAAAAATGGATGCGTGAACGTAATTATTTTGCAGCCATGATGGTAAATGAAGGAGAAGCTGATGCTTTGGTTTCAGGATATTCTAGAAGCTTTCCTACTGTTGCAAAACCAATAATTGAGTTAATTGGAATGGAAGATGGTGTTCAACGTGTTTCTGCCACAAGTATTCTAATTACAGATAGAGGGCCATTATTTTTCTCGGATACAGCTTTTAATATAAACCCAAATGCCGAAGAGTTGGTTCAAATTTCAAGAATGACACATAGAGTTATGAAATTATTTGGTATAGACCCTGTGTTGGCAATGTTATCATATTCAAACTTTGGTTCAGCAAAATCAAAATCGGCTAATAAAGGTTCAGAAGCCATAGAAATGCTTCATGGTAATTTTCCAGAAATTAATATTGATGGAGAAATTCAAGCAGATTTTGCTTTAAGTAGAACTTTGAGAGGAGAAACTTTTCCATTTACAAAAATTCATAATAAAAAAGTAAACGGATTAATATTTCCAAACCTTAATGCTTCAAATATTAGTCATAAAATAATTAAAAGTCTAAATAAATCTGAAGTGATTGGGCCTATTGCAATGGGGCTTAAAAAACCTGTTCAAATATTACAGCTTGGTTCTAGTGTAGATGAGATAGTAAATATGGTTTGTGTAGCCGTTATCGATGCGCAAGAAAATGCTAAAAATAATAAAGAATATTTTACTACATTTGGGGGATAACACCCATAGGTAAAATGATTACTCATTTAAAAGGAAAATTAGTAGAGAAAAACCCTACATACGCTGTAGTTGAAACCAATGGTGTAGGGTATTTATTGCATATTTCACTAAATACATTTTCAAAGTTGGAAGACCTGGAAAATGTATTTTTGTTTACCCATTTTTATGTAAAAGAAGATGCTCATACGTTGTTTGGTTTTTTCGATAAAGTAGAACGTGAAATTTTTAGGTTATTAATATCTGTTTCGGGTGTTGGGCCTAGTATTGCGAGAACTATGCTTTCTTCAATGTCAACCGATGAAATTCAGCAGGCAATTGCATCAGGTAATGTAGGTGTTATTCAGTCAGTAAAAGGAATTGGTGCAAAAACAGCTCAAAGAGTTATAATAGATTTAAAAGATAAAATATCAAAAACCTTTTCAATTGAGGGCGAAATTTCAAGTATTGCAAGCAATACTAATAAAGATGAAGCGTTAACAGCATTAGAAGTTTTAGGTTTTAATAAAAAACTTAGTGAAAAAGCTTTAGATAAGATTTTATTAGAAGATGCGGACGTTACTGTTGAAATTTTAATTAAAAAAGCGCTTAAAAATTTATAAGATTTGAAAAATAAACCAATTATATTTAAAGCATATATAATCCTTTTTTTATTGTTGTTTTATCAAACAACAATATTTGCTCAAGCACCGCCAGTTAAGAATTTAAGCGATACTTTAAAAGTTGAACAGGTTGGTGATTCAACAAAATTAAAATACCCATTTAAAAGTAATCAAGAAGGAGGTTTGTTTCTATCGGATCCTGCAAAATCTGAAATAATATACGATACAGATTTAGGTAAATATGTAATTGTTGAGAAAATAGGGGATTATTATTTAAAGCGCCCTGTTTATATGTCTCAAGAGGAGTATAAGAAATACAAGCTTAAGAAAGACATGTTGCAGTATTATAAAAATAAAATTAGTGCAACAAACAGTAAAAAATTAGGGAGCGCAGATGCTCAAAAGAATTTACTTCCAACATATTACGTAGAATCAGACTTTTTTCAGTCTATTTTTGGAGGTAATACTATAGAGGTAAACCCACAAGGTTCTGTTTTAGTAAAGATGGGAATATTGTACCAAAAGGTTGATAATCCACAATTATCAGAAAGAAATAGAAGTAGTTTTACTTTTGACTTCGACCAAGAAATAAGTGCAAGTATTCAAGCGAAAGTTGGAACACGATTAAAAGTAGGAGCACAATACGATACACAATCAACCTTTAACTTTCAAAATCAAATTAAATTAGAATACAATCCAACAGAAGACGATATTTTACAAAAAATAGAAGTTGGAAATGTAAGTATGCCTTTAAAAAATTCTTTAATTGTTGGTGCTCAAAGTTTATTTGGTGTTAAAACGCAACTTCAATTTGGAAAAACAACAGTAACAGGTGTATTTGCTGAGCAAAAATCACAAACAAGATCAGTGGCAGCAGAAGGTGGCTCCACTATCCAAGAGTTTGAATTACAAGCAACAGATTATGACTCGAATAGGCATTTCTTTATTTCCCAATATTTTAGAGATAATTATAATGCGGCATTAAAAGATTATCCGTTAATAAACAGTCCAATAAATATTACAAGAATTGAAGTTTGGGTTACTAATAGAAATGCTACAACTGAAGATATAAGAAATATTGTAGCTTTATCTGATTTAGGAGAAGGTGATGCAACAAATATTGGGCCTGCAAATGTTACTCCGTCACCAGGTTTTCAATATCCTGAAAATGAAGCAAATGATATTAACTCAATTCTTGAAAGTAATAATCCGGTTAGAAAAATTTCTACAGTAGGAAATGGTCTTGCGCCATTTGCTATGCAGCAAGGTAGAGATTATTCTGTATTAGAGAACGCAATAAAATTAAGTCCTGATGAGTTTCTTTTGCACCCTCAATTAGGTTTTATTTCACTGAATAGAAGATTGGCAGATTCTGATGTGTTAGCAGTTTCATTTGAATATACTGTTAGCGGTGATTCTAAAGTTTATAGGGTTGGAGAATTAACAAGTGACGGTATTATTGCACCAGATAATATTGTTGTAAAATTATTAAGAAGTGAGATTATAAGTACAAAAATTCCTATGTGGGATTTAATGATGAAGAATGTATATTCTTTACAAACTTATAGAATGCAACAAGAAGGATTTAGATTGGAATTATTGTATTCCGATGATGCAACGGGTGTTCCAATAAATATGCTGCAAAATGCGCAATCTCCAGGTATTTCAGATAGAACGCTATTAAATCTTTTAGATATAGATAGACTTGATCAAAGTCAGTTTTCAGTACCAGAAGGCGATGGTTATTTTGATTATGTAGAAGGTGCAACTGTTAATTCGGAAAAAGGTTATATTATTTTTCCAACGATTGAACCATTTGGTAGTGATTTAGAATTGAAATTAACTGATGCTGCTGATGAACAATATATATTTAATGAACTATACGAAATAACACAGTCTGAAGCTCGAAATAATTTTCAGCAAAAGGATAAATATTTATTAAAAGGATATCACAAATCGGAAAGTGCAAATGGAATTCCATTGGGAGCATTTAATGTTCCACAAGGTTCGGTTAGAGTTACCACTGGAGGAAGAGAATTAGTTGAAGGTGTGGATTATGTAGTAGATTATCAAATGGGAAGAGTTCAAATTGTGAATCCTAGTTTGGAGGCTTCTAACGCCCCTATACAAGTTTCTGTTGAAAACAATGCAGCCTTTAATTTACAAACAAAACGTTTTTTTGGAGTTGATATAGAGCATAAATTTTCTGATAAATTAATTGCAGGAGCAACTTTTTTAAATTTAAATGAAAGACCAATTACCCAAAAAGCTCTATTTGGACAAGAGCCTATAAACAATACCATTTTTGGGTTAAATGCCAATTATGGAACTGAAGTTCCGTTTTTAACCAAGTTAGCAAATAAATTGCCAAATATAGATACAGATTACGAATCTAATTTTTCTATACGCGGAGATTTTGCTTATTTAAAACCGGGTTCTCCAAAACGAATTGAATTAGAAGGTGAGGCAACATCTTATGTGGATGATTTTGAAGGATCTCAAATACCTTTAGAAATTAAATCGGTTCAACAATGGCATTTGGCAAGTACACCTCAATATCAAACTCAATTTGATTTAGGGGGAAATGCTTCAGACATAACTTATGGATATAAAAGAGCCAAATTAGCTTGGTATATAATTGACCCTCTATTTTATGGTGGTTCATCTTTAAAACCTGGAAATATTGACAATACAGAACTTTCAAGAGCAGAAGTTAGAAGAGTGAGATACGAAGAACTTTTTCCAGAACAAGATTTAGATTTAACACAGTCAACTATTGTTAGAACTTTTGATTTAGCTTATTTTCCAAATGAAAGAGGAAGTTATAATTACGATACAAATAATGTAGATGCCACTGGTAAGTTTACAAATCCAGAAGAAAGATGGGGAGGAATTACAAGGGCATTAAATACTACCAATTTTGAACAATCGAATGTAGAATACATTCAGTTTTGGTTAATGGATCCTTACGATCATTATTCTATAACCAATGAAGAAGGACTTCCTACGGGTGTTAATCCAGCAGATCCATCGAACCAGGTGGGAGATTTATATTTTAACTTAGGTAATATTTCAGAAGATATTTTAAAAGATGGTAGAAAAATGTATGAAAATGGATTGCCAGAAGATCCATTAAGTACAAACAATACCGATGAAACTATGTGGGGTAAAATCCCTACAAATCAATCATTATTATATGCTTTTAGTGATGATGATTCGGAACGATTGAATCAAGATATTGGTTTTGACGGTTTAAATGATGAAGAGGAAAGAGCGAAATTTGGAACTACATTTGGAGAAGATCCTGCAAATGATAATTACCAATATTTTAGAAGTTCGGAATATGATAATACCGATGCTTCCATAATAACTAGATACAAGAAATTTAACAATACTCAAGGAAATTCACCAACAAACAATTTATCTACAGAAAGTTACCCAACATCGGCAACTACTTATCCCGATACCGAGGATATTGATAAGGATCAAACAATGAATTCTGTTGAAAGTTATTATCAGTATAAGGTTTCAATGAATAAAAATGATTTAACAGTTGGAAAAAATCATATTGTTGATGAAAAAACGGTGAGTGTTACTTTAGAAGATGGAAGTGTAAAGCAATTTAGATGGTTGCAATTTAGAATTCAGGTTAGTACTCCAGATGAGGTAGTAAATGATATTACGGGTTTTAATTCTATTCGATTTATGCGAATGTTTTTAACAAAGTTTAAAATGCCAATAGTTTTGCGTTTTGGAGAAATTCAACTTGTAAGAGGTGATTGGAGAAGATTTACCAAAACTTTAGATGAAAATATTAGCACACCTCAAGATCTAACAAAAGATGAATTACAAAATTTTGAAGTAGGTGTAGTTAACATTCAGGAAAATGAAGATAGAAATCCTATTCCTTATGTGTTACCTCCAGGAATTAAAAGAGAAATTTTAAGAGGAAGTACAACTTTGCAAAAGCAAAATGAACAATCATTATCATTAAAAGTTACAGATTTAGAACCAAATGATACTCGTGCAATATATAAAAATGTAAGAGTTGATTTAAGAATGTATAAGCATTTAAAATTATTTCTCCACGCCGAAGGTGTGCAAACAAGACCACAAGTTCAAAATGAAGAATTAAAGGCAGTTATTAGAATAGGTAGTGACTTAAATGATAATTATTATCAAATTGAAAAGCTACTAACAATTTCAGAATATGGAGCCTCTTCAGCGCTTGGTGTTTGGCCAGAAGAGAACAATATTGATGCTTTTTTAGAGTATTTAGGGAAATTGAAGTTATTGAGATTTGAAGAGGGAATTGCTCCAAATGAGGTTTACCCAGCCGATGGGGTTGTTTCGCCAATTGAAGATCTTGAAGGTTATGATATAAGAGTTAAAGGAAACCCTAATTTATCTAATATTAGAACTATTATGTTAGGGGTTAAAAACGTTTCAAACTCTAGTCAAAGCGCAGAAGTATGGTTTAACGAAATGCGTGTATCAGAGTTTGATAATGAAGGAGGATGGGCAGCAGTTGTTAGTGCGGATGCTAACATAGCGGATTTTGCAGATGTTGCTGTAACCGGAAGAATGGAAACCAAAGGTTTTGGAGGTATTGAACAAAGAGTAAATGAAAGAAGTCAAGAGGATACAAAACTTTATGATTTAATTACAAATGTAAATGTAGGAAAGCTATTGCCAAAAACTTGGGGGGTTTCTTTACCTTTAAATTACAGTGTTTCGGAAGAAGTAAAAGACCCAAAATACGATGCTCAATATCAAGATGTTTTATTCGAAGAAACAACAATTGAAAACAGTCCAAATAGGGAACAAAGTCAAGATTATACAAAAAGAAAAAGCATAAGTTTAATTAATGTTAGAAAAGAATTTAATCCTAATTCAGAGGCTAAACAACGTTTTTATAACATTGAAAATTTATCGGTATCATATGCATATAATGAAACATTCCATAGAGATTATAATGTCGAAAAATTTGTTGATCAAAATGTAAGAGCTTCGGCAAATTATAATTATAGCTTCGAACCTAAAAGTATAGAGCCATTTAAAAATTGGGAAGGTTTAAATAGTAAATATTTTAAATTTATAAAAGATTTAAATATTAACTTAATTCCATCTACAATTGCAGTAAATTCAAATATATTTAGAACTTATAATGAGCAATTGTCTAGAAGTTTAATTGAAGGTTTACCTCAACTTCCAACACTTAAACAGCGATATTTCTTATTTGATTGGGATTATAGTATTGGTTATAATTTAACCAAGTCACTACAATTTAATTTTAGAGCAGCAAATAATCATATTTATGATGATTTTACGGCAGCAGATGAAATTCAAATTTTTGATAATTTCTTTTCAATGGGAAGGCCAGATCATTACCATCAATCATTAAATGGGACCTATAAAATACCAATTGATAAATTACCACTGTTAGATTTTGTAAAAGCTGATTATAGTTATACGGCAGATTTTGATTGGCAAGCGGCTTCTCAATCTTATGTAGATAAAATTGGAAATGTAATTCAAAATTCTAACACGCATAATTTTGGTTTAGATGTAGATTTTAACAAGTTTTATAGAAATGTGGGATTAACTAAGTTGTTCAGTGGAAAAAAATCTAAATCATCAAAAAAAGAACTAGAATCTGCGATAAAAAGACCAACAACTAGAACATCGAGCAAAAAGAAATCAACAGGACAACAGTTTAAAGATGGATTTTATAACTTAATCACATCTGTTAAAAAAGCGCGATTTAATTATTCTGAAAATAATGGAACTTTTTTACCTGGATATGTGCCTGAAATAGGGTTTTTAGGACAAGATAACTTTAATGGAGGCGTTGCTCCATCATTAGGTTTTGTTTTTGGTAGTCAAATTGATATTAGACAACGAGCTTTGGAAAACGGATGGTTAATTTCTAGAGAAGAAGATGATCCTTACTATAATAAAACTTACAGTAGAACGCATATGAATAAATTTGATATGACAATTACTGTTGAACCTTTTGAAAATTTTGATATTGAGCTAAGAGGAAATAAAACATATACAAAAAACTCATCACAGCAATTGGATATTATAGATAATGTTTTAACCGAAAATTCACCAATTACTGAAGTTGGTAATTTTATGATTAGTTATAATATGTTAAAAACATCATTTAGTAATAGCGATGCTAATTTTGAGCAATTTAAAGCTAATAGAGCTATAATTGCACAAAGATTATCACAAGAAACAGGCCAGTCAGTAGACGGATTTGGGCCAACTAGTCAGCAAGTTTCTCTTCCAGCATTTATAGCTGCATATACAGGTAAAGATGCTACAAAAGTAAAATTAACGGCATTTAGAGATGTGCCTATTCCAAGTTGGCAAATTAATTACAAAGGCTTAATGAAAATGAAATGGTTTAAAGAAACTTTTAGAAGTTTTTCATTATCGCACAGTTACGATTCTAGATATTCAATTTTAAGTTTTAGCAATAATTTAGAGTATAATGCCCAAGACCCTTACATAGAAAAAGATATTGTTGGTAATTATTTTAACAAAACACTATTTACAAATGTAGATTTAATTGAAGAATTTAGTCCACTTTTAAAAGTTGATATGAAAATGAAAAATTCAATATCATTTAGTGGTCGTGTAGACAAAGATAGAAGACTTACATTAAATTTTAATAATAACACCATTACCCAAATGAAAGGAATGGAATATGTTATTGGTATGGGGTATAGAATTAAAGATTTGGCAATGAAGTTTAGATTTGGAGGGAAATTAACCAAGTTAAAAGGGGATTTAGATTTAAGGGCAGATTTATCTTTAAGAGACAATATAACTGTGATAAGAGCAATTGACCAAGATAATAATCAGGTTACGGGTGGACAACGATTATTGTCCTTTAAATTCTTTGCAGATTATGCAATAAATAAAAACCTAACAGCTTCTTTTTATTTTGATCAAAGTTCTTCTCAGTATGCAATTTCAACAACTTTCCCAAGACAGTCTGTTAGTTCTGGGTTAAGTGTTAGGTACGTATTAGGAAATTAATATATAATAACATAAATTTTACAAAAAAAATGAGCATTCCAACAGAATTAAAATACACAAAAGATCACGAGTGGATTAAAATTGAAGGTGATATAGCAACAATTGGTATAACACATTTTGCGCAAAGTGAATTAGGAGATATAGTCTATGTAGACGTTGATACATTAGATGAAACTGTTGATAAAGATGAAGTATTTGGATCAGTTGAAGCTGTAAAAACAGTTTCAGATTTATTTATGCCAATAACAGGAGAAGTAATTGAGTTTAACGAAGCATTAGAAGACGAACCAGAAAAGGTAAATTCGGATCCATATGGAGAAGGATGGATGATTAAAATTTCTATTAAAGATGTTTCTCAAATAGAAGAATTACTTTCTGCTGATGATTATTCTGAATTAATTGGAGCGTAAATTAATATTTATTGTAGCAATTACCTTAACAATATTAATAGGTTGGGGCAGTCTAGTATCAATAGGCAGTAATATGCCAAAAACTATTAGTATTTCCGATAAGATAATTCATTCCTCGGCTTATTTTTTATTAAACCTTAGTTGGTTAGTTGCTTCAAAAAATAGCATTAAAAAACTGAAAATGAATTTGTTAATTTCAATGCTTGTGTTTTTATATGGCACAATTATTGAGGTTTTACAAGGAAGTATAACATCGTATAGACAATTTGAATTTAAAGATTTAGTTGCGAATTTTATTGGTATTGTATTAGCTTTTACAATATTCAACTTTTATTTGCAAAAAAAAGTTTTTAATTAGAATAATAATGTTGCAAAAGTTGTATTAAAATTATTAAATTAGCGAACTATAAAATATTTTACAGATGCAGATTAAAAAGAATCCAAAAGCAAATCTAGAAAACTACAGCAAGATTTTTATGCAGTTAGGTTTAGTTTTAGCATTATTGGTGGTTTATTTAGCCATTGAGAAAAAAACTTATGATAGAATAATTGACGACCTTGGTCCAGTAGTTTTAAACATGGATGATGAAGAGCAAACTATTGAAATTGAGCAAGTAAAACCGCCAGAACCAAAAACTCCACCACCACCAACTCCAGATAAAATTGAAGTTGTTGAAGATGAAGAAGAAATTGAAGAAACAGTAATAGAATCTACTGAAACTGATGAAAATGAAGCCGTTGAGGTTGAAGAAATTATTGAGGTAGAAGAAGTGGAAGAAGTTATTGAAGACGTTCCTTTCGCTATTATTGAAGACGTACCTGTATTTCCAGGTTGTAAAGGAAGTAAAGCACAGTTAAGAGCTTGTCTTCAAGAAAAAATTACAAAACACGTAAACAAAAAATTTAATGCTGATTTAGCATCTGATTTAGGATTAGCACCAGGTGTTAAGCGTATTTTTGTAATGTTTAAAATTGATAAAACAGGTAATATTACTGATGTAATGGCACGTGCCCCTCACAAAAGATTACAAGAGGAGGCTATTAGAGTTGTACAATCATTACCTAAAATGACTCCAGGAAAACAAAGAGGTAGACCTGTTGGTGTAAAATATAGTTTACCTATTGCTTTTAAAGTTGAATAGTTAAATAACAACAAGAATAAATATTTAAGGCTACCTGTTTAGGTAGCCTTTTTTTATGAGAAAGAATCAAATTTTAGTTCATTTAGAATGTTTTTCTATATTTGTTAAAAAGGTGATTTTATGAAAAGTTTATTTCTAAGTGCGATTTTAGTTTTATTTTTTAATATTGGATATTCACAATCCATTGTAAATGATACACTTGTGAGGACGGCTACTATTGATTATAATTTAAATGGAAATAAAGTTTCGTTCACTCCTATAACTCCAGAATTAAATCAAATTGCTGGTGCTCCCAAGGCATTTTATTCATTTTATTGGGAATTTGGAGATGGAGAATATAGTTTCGAAAAAGAACCACAACATAGCTATAAAGAAAAAGGAAATTACAAAGTACAGCTTTCGGTAACAAATAATTACGATGATGGTAAACCACCATTAACTAGACCTAAAGAGGTTGCGGTTATACAAGACAATAATTATTCTAACAACTCAGGTCATCAATTAATAAGTAATCATAACGGATTTCGATTGCAAACAAATAGAGAGCCAGTTCCAAATGAAGAAATTCAAATGATTTTGAGTTATGGAAACGATAAGGAATATGCCACAAATGGAAAAATTTATGTCTTTTTTAATGAAAAAAAATATAAAAACAAAAACTTTGAATTAATTGAAACTCGTTTATATAATAATGAACAAGAGAATAGTGAAGAAATAATAGCAAGCAACGCTACATTTATTTCAAAGGAAGAATTAATTAAAACTACAGGTATTTCCACATTTGTAAATAAAAATTTAATAATAGCAGACACATTAAAACAGAATTTACCTTTAACATTAGAAGATGCAAAAACCTATTATCAAGATGTCAAGGTATATGACTTTAACGAAATGCAAGTAAATGAAGAGCGAAATATGTTTTTTACATTTAAAACTACTCCAGAAATGTTAAAAGATACCAGTGCTGTTATTTCGATTAGAAGTGTTTATGTTCCGGAAAGAGGTATTGATGATCATAAGGTGTTAACAAAAGAAATGGAAATTGTAACATCACACGATCCCAATAAAATGGCCGTTTATGATACTAGATTAAATTATAGACTAGTGCGTTTTAAACGATTGAAATATAAAGTAAGGTTTCAAAATGATGGGGAAGGTCCAGCGCGTTTAATTAAGCTAAATGTTGATATTCCTGATATGTTGGATAAGCAATCACTTAAAGTGTTGGATATGTATCCGAAATGTCCAATTTGCCCAGATGAACAAGAAGTTAATTATAGTTGTATAGATACAATTATTTCAAAAAATCAAATTTCATTTCAGTTTAAAAATATTTACCTTCCTGGAACTGCACAAAAAGGAGTGCATGATAAGGATTCAACAAAAGGGTTTGTAAAATATTCGATGAAATTTGGAAAGGATTTTCATAAAGTATCTTCAAAGAGTAAAACAGCAATAATTTTTGATAAGAACGAACCAATTATAACTAACACCTCTACTTCTCGGTTTAAGCCAGGGGTTTCTATTGGTGTAAAAGCAGGATACAATAGTTTTCCAGATTTAAAGGATTCTAAAAGTTACTTTTTTGGAGCAACTGTTTCTCCCTATAAATCATATAAAAAATATTTACAAGCTGAATTAATGTTTACAACCCATGAATATAATGAGTTTAGTTCATTAAATGAACAAATAGATGTACTTCAATTACCCGACGGAACTGCATTTGATGGAGTTCTAAAAAGTGAAGAAATTAGTTCTAAAACATCTAAATATTCAATTGATGTTGTTCCTATTTCATTTCGATATAATTTAAATGGTGTTATTGGGTTAGGAGTTGGACCGCAAATTTCATTAGATTTTTCGAATAATACAGAAATTGAAACCCGAACAGATTATTATACTTTTATGGGTAATAATGAACCAAGAAGGTTAATTGAAGGAGCGTCAACGGTAATTACTACAAAAGATAACAATCCATTTACAGATATTAAATATGGAGTATTTGGAGATATTACAATAGGTGCATCGCGAATTGGACCAAGTTTAGGAGCACGATATATTTACAATTTTAATGAGCCGAATTCACAACTTCATTTTTATGCAATTTGGAAAATATAAAATTTATTTTAAGTAGAAACTGGATTTTCTTATTGCTATGCATTAATACCTATTTTGCCTTTGCACAGCAATTAAATAATACTTTTCTTAACCAAATAAATACCTTAAAGAATAAAGATGATTTTTCTGAATATATTTATGTTCACTTAGATGAATTTGCTGCAAATGCAAGTACAGAGAATTTAGTTATTTTCGAAAGATTAGAATTGGATTTGTGGCGAAATGCTGAAACCAAAAATGAAAAAATTGCACAATTGTATTTTTATATAAATTATGCTTACCAATTAAAAGAATTTGGTTTTATAAATAAATCAATAAACTATTACGAAAAGGCTTTTGCATATTTTAAAAAGAATTCTCTTAATTATAATATTGTAGAGTACTGTTTAAAACCCTTAGCCAATAATTACACCCGTTTGGGCGATTTAAATAGAGCCGAAGATATTTTAAAAGTAACAATTGAAAAGGTTTTAAAATTAAATAATGAAGGTCAGTTGGCATCGGCATATTTAAATTTGGCAGCCGTTTACAGGGCAAAAGGCGCTTTTAAAGAGGCTATTAACTTGTTAAATATGGCTTTGTTAAACGTAAAAACAAACGAGCAAAAAGCAAAGATAAACTCTGATATTGCTATTAATTTCTTAATGTTGGGCGATTGCGAAAACTCTAAGAAGTTTGTCAATATTTCGAAAAAATCAAACCTAAAAAAAGATGTAACTATTACCATTAGAAATTTGAATACCTTGGGGAGTTGTTTTCTTTCTGTTAATGAGTTTGATTTAGCTTTAAAAGAGTTTGAAAATGCATTATGGTTTTCCAAAAAATATTATGGGGCCAATAATAGAGAAGTTGCCAAAATATACAATAGTATTGGAGAAACTTACAGCTTAAATAATGAATTCCAAAAAGCGTTAAGTAGTTATCAGAAATCCCTAATTACATTATTACCTAATTATAAGCCCAAATCCATTTACGAAAATCCAAAGTCTAAATATTTTTATCCAGAAAATACAATTAAAGAAGCGTTAGATGGGCGAGCTAAAATGTTAGTTAAACTTGAAAAACCTTTCGAAGCAATTGAAAATTATGAACTTTCATTTTTAATTGAAAATGAATTAAGAAGTAGTTATTTAAGTCAAAATTCAAAATTATTGCAACAGCAAGAAAATAGACTTAGAAGTGAAAAATGTATTGATTTGTGCTATACTCTTTTCGAACAAACAAAAAATATTGATTGGATTAAAAAGGCATTTTATTTTTCGGAACAAACAAAATCGAGGGTTTTACTAGAAAATAAGGAGCTTTCTTTATTAAAGTCTTCGTTTAAAAATGATTCATTATTTATAAAAGAAAACGAATTATTATTAAAAAAAGGAGAACTTAATACCAACATAACGCTAGAGCAATTAAAAGGTGATAAAGCAAATTTAATTTTATTAGCAAAATTAACTTCCAAAAGAGAAAACGTTTTTAACAAGCTTCATCTTATTAAACAAGATATTGATAAGAAATTTCCAAGTTTAAAAACAGATATAAATAAGATTGTAACTGTTAAAAAGTTAAAAGATAATATTTTAAAAAAAGAACAACTTTTAATGGAGTTTTTTGATGGAGAAAAATTTGTTTACATTTTTTCAGTTTCAAATAATAAACCTATAAATTTAATTAGAATTGAAAAGAATAGTGAGTTGATTAATGAGCTTTCAAAGTTTATTTCAATGTTTTCAAGTAATAGAGGATCTGATATTCAAAATAATATAGAAACTTATAAACTACTTGCAAATAAGCTTTATTCAAAGCTTTTTAAAACTGAAATTCCAAGAAGTTTAATAATTATTCCTGATGGAATATTCTCGTTTGTTCCCTTTGATGCATTGTTAACAGAAAAAACCGATTTGCTTAATTTTGAAAAATTGCCATACCTCTTAAATGTTTCAACAATAAGCTATTCTTATTCTGCATCTATTTTATTGAACGATTCTAAAAAGATAAATAAAAAACAAAACAACATTTTAGGATTTTTTCCAGTTTTTAAAAATAATCATAGAGAATTGACCGAATTAAGTTTTACGGCCCAAGAAGCCAAAACTATTGAGAAAGAAACAACGGGTAAATTTTTAATTTATGAAGATGCATTGAAGAAGGCGTTTTTAAAAATTGATGCCAACCATTCAATTCTTCATCTATCTACACATGCATCTGCAGGAAGTTACTTTGTTCCACCAGCAATTGAATTTTATGATGAAACTATGTATTTACCTGAAATTTATGGTCAAAAACTCGATTTGGATTTAGTTGTGTTAAGTGCCTGTGAAACAGGTATTGGAACCCTAAGAAAAGGGGAGGGTGTAATGAGTTTGGCACGAGGATTTTCGTTTGCTGGAGTTAAAAATTTAATAGTTTCACTTTGGAAGGTTAACGATAAATCTACACAGCAATTAATGGCTGGTTTTTACAAAAATTATGCAAATAATAATAATAAATCTTCTGCACTGCACCAGTCTAAATTAGATTATTTGAAAAATAAAAAGGTTTCTTCTGTAAAAAAGTCGCCATATTATTGGGCTAGTTTTGTTTTTATTGGTGAAAATCAATTAAATAAACAATCTAACAACTTATTTTTATGGTTGTTGTTAGTACCAATATTATTATTTGTAGGTTATTTTCTTTTCAAAAAACATTAGTTTTGTCAAATGAATTTAAAGGACATTCTTAAAAGAAAGGGCTACGTAAAGATTAATTTAAAAAAGATAAACACAAATCATTTTGAGGTAAAAGCTTTTATTAATAACGTTAAAGGAAGGTTTATTTTAGATACGGGAGCTTCAAATTCTTGTGTTGCAATGAATTTGGCAGAAAAGTTTGAGTTAAGTCTTGAAGATTCAAATACTAAAGCAGCAGGAGCAGGAGCTATTGGAATGGACACAATGGTTTCATCGAGCAATGAAATAAAATTAGGCCAATGGAATTTTAAAAATTTTAATTTAGTACTCTTAGATTTGTCGCATGTGAATACTGCATTGACCGAACATGACGCTGATGCTGTTGATGGTATTATTGGAGCAGATATTTTAGAAAAAGGCAAAGCAATTATAGATTATAAAAACAAATGCCTTTTTTTAAAAAAGCTAGTTTATAAGTATTAAAATAGCTTTTATTAATTAATTTTTCAAAAAAAATAAACTTCAGGCAACCATTTGCATATAATTTGCGTCTTTTAAAATATAGAGAGATAAGATGTAATTTGTGAAAATCATTCAATTTTTTAATAACGAAGAAAAGCTCATAAAAAGAGCAATTCAAAAAAACCGTAGCGCACAAGAAAGGCTATACAGTTTGTATGCTCCAAAAATGCTCAGTGTTTGTAGGTATTATATAAAAGATATTCACTTTGCAGAAGAAGTTATGTTAAATGGATTTTTAAAAGTGTTTTCTAATTTAAATAAGTTTGAAAATACTGGTAGTTTTGAAGGGTGGATTAGAAAAATAATGATAAGAGAATCCATTTCTTTTTTAAGAAAGCAAAAACACATTGAATTTTCTGTAGATGAAATTGAATTAAATAGTGAGCCTATAAACTCTATTTATTCTTTAATTGATGTTGAAGAAATACAGTATTTAATTGACGCTTTACCTGATGGTTACAAAATGGTTTTTGTTATGTATGCTATTGAAGGTTACAAACATCATGAAATTGGGGAAATGTTGAAAATTTCAGAAGGAACTTCTAAATCGCAGTTGTTTAAAGCCCGAAAAATGCTTCAACAAAAAATTAACACACTAAATAAAACAAGCAATGGAACCTTATAATTTTGAACAGGACATAAAAAGAAAGCTTGAAAAAAGAACTATAAAACCCTCTGAGAATTCTTGGAATAAATTGGCAAATTCGCTTCAATCTAAAGAAGATAAAAAGAATATCAAGTTTTTAAGAATTATTGGAATTGCAGCATGTATTGTTGGTGTTTTATTTGTTGTGTCTATTTTTTTTAACCATAAAAAAGAATCAACAGAGCCTACAATAGTTACATCTCCAATACCTCAAAAAGAGAAGTCAATAAACAAAGTAGAAATTGAAGAATTAGTTGCTGAGGATGATAATTTTGAGCTTATAGTTAATGAAAAATTAGAAAAAACTAAACAGGAAAAAACAATAGTTAAACCACTTAATAATTTAAATGGAAATAGAAAACCGGTTATTGCAAGAGTTGAAAGTAATATTGTAAAAAGTGATATTATTTCAAAAAATGGATTGGAAAAGGAGGTAAGTGCTGTAAGTAATGAAGAAAACCAAGAAATTGAACTTGTAATTAATCAAATTGAAGATTTAAAAACCAAACATATTTCAGTGTCAACAACAGATGTTGATTTGTTGTTGAAAAATGCACAGAAAAAGTTGGCTTTAGAAAGAATTTATAATGAGAATATTAAAACAGTTGACGCATATAAATTGCTTCAAGACGTTGAAGCAGATATAGACAAGTCTACAAGAACAAAGATTTTAGAGACTTTGAAATTAAATTATGAGCATATGAAAACTGTCATTGCGCAAAGAAATGATTAAAGAACAATTTAAAAAACATTCACAATGATTAATATATCAAAATTAGTAACAATATTAGCATTAGTATTAGGAATACAGTTTATTGGTGCGCAAGAAAATTATAATAGTAATAGAATTAAAATTTTAAATGAGAAGAAAGAAAAAATTACAACTGAAGAACGTGATTTTTTAAAGACTGAAGTTGAAAATATAATGAAGCGTTTGCAAAATGGAGAAATTACAGAAGAAAAAGCAAAAGAGTTAAAGGAAAAAGCTGCTCAAAAAAGAGCTTTAAATATTGAAAACCGAACAGCAATAATAGAAAATAAAATTGCACTGCTAGAACGAAATGATAATGGTTATGATGATAATGAAGGAGAAACTTCAATGGGAGGTTTTAGTATTGGAGGAAACAAAGGTACTTTGATTGGAGTTAAAACGAAAGGTAATAATAAGCCAAAAAAATACGACAGAAGAACTTACAGTGATTTAGTAATTGCTTTTGGTTTAAACAATGCCATAATTGATGGAGAAAAATTAGATGATTCGCCTTATAAATTTGGAGGCTCTCGTTTTTTTGAATTGGGTTGGGCTTGGAGAACAAGAGTGTTTGAAAAAACCAATTTTATGCGCTTAAAGTATGGTGTTTCTGTTCAAATAAACGGATACAAACCTGTTGATAATAATTATTTTGTAGAAAATGGAGGGGAAACTTCTCTTGAGGTTTTTCCATATGACTTAAAAAAATCGAAGTTAAGTATTACTAATTTAGTAATTCCAGTTCATTTTGAATTTGGCCCTTCTAAGAAAATTGTTAAGGATAATTATTACCGATACAATACCTACAATAAGTTTAAATTTGGAATTGGAGGCTATGCTGGTTTTAATATAGGAACTCGTCAAAAATTGAAATATTCTATTGATGGAGATAAGGTTAAAGACAAATTAAAACGAGATTATAATGCCAGTAATTTGGTTTATGGTGTTAGTTCTTATATTGCATTTAAAAACACTGCTGTGTATGTAAAATATGATTTGTCACCAATATTTAAGGATCAAACAGTAGATCAAAACAATATTTCCTTAGGTGTTAGATTTGATATGGAATAATATATGAGAAGCCGAACAAATTTTGTTCGGCTTCAAATTAAATTAAATCGGCTATTATTTAATTGTTTTAGTTTAAAATGTTTCCAAATTTTAACCCAAAATAAATTGTTCGTGGATTCATTGGGCCGTAAATATAGCCTGGATCTCTGTAAATTCCTGAGTCAAAATCATCCTGGTATGAGTTTAAAATATTTTTCATACCTGTTGAAATTTCTATATTGTTGTGTTTAAATTTAATGGTTTTGGTAATTTTTAAACCAGCATCAAAAAAGTTTCTTGATTTTCTTAACTCACCTTCTTCAGGATTGTTTATTGTTGGTCCAAAATACGGCACTAACATTTTTCCTGTAAAAGTTCCTGTGCCAATAATACACCATGTATCTGTTGCCTCCCAGTCAATTGTATAAAAACCATAATTATCGGGTGTTCTAAAAAAGCTTTTTTCATCAAATTCTTGAGCTTCTTCATATTCGCTTTTTTGGATGGTATAACCAGCCTTTATTTTTAAATTAGAATTAGGAACATAGTTTAATTCAAGATTTACACCAACAACCGTAGCTCCTTTTTTAGCGTTAATTCTTGTGTAAGTTACAGTTCCATTTTCGTTTGGATCAGAATATTCATTAGTAAAAGGATTTTTAAGTTTTGTGTAGAAACCTTCGGCTAATATACCAAAAGAACTAGTTCCAAACGATTTGCTATAATCTAAAGAAGCCATAAAACTATCACTTGTTTCTTGTTCTAAATTAGGAGCGTTTACATGAATAACTTTTCTAGATCCTGAAGATTCAATATGTAAATCTTCATCAAAAATTTGAGGAGCTCTATAACCGGCAGAATAACTTATACGAGCTTGTAAATTTGGTTGAACGTCGTACAAAAAATTAATTCTCGGACTAAAAACGTTTCCGGTTTTTTCTTTTGCATTTTTTTCTTCATCCTTAACCTGATATGAATCAAATCTTGCGCCTAACGATAATTTTAGTTTGTTAAATCTAATGTCGTATTGCGAGAAAACTCCAAAGGTATTCATTTTTTGGTCTGCAATGGTTGTGTTTTCGGTGTGGGGAATAGAAATTATTTCATTATTTACAATTATGGCATTGCCTATATCTAAGTACCCTAGTTTTTTATCTTTTAGAGCAGAGTAGGTATTTTCAATTCCCGAAACTAAATCCGAATTTTCAAATTTTGCATTGTATTGAACTCCGGAGTTAAACGTAAAATCTTTGGTGTTTCCATAGTCGCTTAAAGATTGCTCTGCACCGTAATAAGAATCTCGATTAATTTTTTGACCTGAAGCGAATATTGAAAATAAGTCGTTTTCTCTATAATATTGCTCAAAAGTAACAGCAGTAGTAGTTAAATTATGCTCAACATATTCCGAGATGTCAGCTTCATGATTTGGAACATTAAATTTGTTTCCTCCTCTTCTTTCTTCATTAATATGAAAAAAATCTAAAGAAATTTTAGCTCTAGATCCTAGTTTTTGAAACATTCTTGAACCTAAAGTTGAGTTTTTTAACAAAGCTATTTCAGAAAATGAATCTTCATTTGCATCATAAGGTTTTCTATTTCTGTGGAAAGCATAAATTGAAATTCCGTTTTTATCGTTTTCACCAACAACATTGGCATTAAAGTTTAACGAATAATCTGTAGTGGTAGTGCCTTCTCCAACACCAATAAAGGTATTGTTTACTCCAACCTCGTAAGAATCTTGGATTGGGTCTTTTAAAAGTAAATTTATGGTTCCTGCAATAGCATTACTACCATATAAAGCAGAACCTCCACCGCGAATAATTTCTACTTTTTCAATCATATTTGCAGGAATTAATTCTAAACCATAAACGCCTGCCAAACCACTAAAAATAGGTCTGCTATTTATAAGGATTTGAGAATATGGACCTTCTAAACCATTCATTCTAACTTGGCTAAATCCACAGTTTTGACAATCATTTTCCATTCGTAAACCAGAACAGAAATTTAGTCCTTCGCTTAATGTAACGGATTGTGTAGATTGAAAAATTTCGGTATTAATTACATTTACAATTGATGAAGCTTTTTTACGCATAATTCTACTTCTATTTCCTGTAATAACAACTTCTTCTAAGCCGAGAACATCAGCTTGAAGTTCAATTGTAATAGTTAATTCTTCATTAGTTTCTAAATCTACTAGTTGTTCGAAAGGTTTAAAACCTACCGATTGAATTTGAACTGTATAAAAACCAGGTTTTATATTTTTTATATTAAATGTGCCGTACTCATCGGTTGAAGTTCCAATATGTGTTCCTTTAATTGATACGGTTGCATAAGGGATTTCACTCCCATTATTTTTTACTTTTCCTAATAAGGTTGCACTCGAAAAATTGTCTTGTGCAGTTATAAATTGTCCTGTTAGCAATAGTGTAACCAATGCTAAAATGTATTTTTGCATTTTTTATTTTTAAAATAGATAATTGTTTAATAATTGTTAATTATGTAACTATTTTAAAAGGGGGAGATTTGTTTTTTGAATAGTGAAATGCGCGTTGTTGGTGAAGAGGTTTAAGTATGAAATATTTCTTAGTATAAAGAGTGAATATACCTAAAGCTACAAACAAAAAATTACTAGTTAGAAATAGGTTAAATGTATTTAAAATAACATACTCAATAGTTGAATGTTTATGTGATTTAAATGGACTGTCATCTTGTTGCTTGTTGAAAGGATGTGCATGAACTACAATTTCTCCATTTGCAAGTTGATGAGCATGTGTATAAATACTGCTGTTAACTATATTTAATAGTATAATACTTAAACTTAAAAAGTTTAAGATTTTTAAAATATAGATGTTCCTAAAAGCAGTCATTATTTCTTATTCTCAAATTTATTTTGCAATATTAGAATCAATCTAAATAACACGCAATAATTATTTAGACTAATTCTAAATAGTATGATATTTGTCATAAAAAAAAGCCGAACACTAGGCTCGGCTTTTATAAATTTATTGTTTTGAATGTTATAATTCCAATGCTTTTTTTGGATTATTGTCCATTAAAATTTCGATAGGGTTTTCTAAAGCTTCTTTCACCGCAACTAGGAAACCAACAGATTCACGACCATCAATAATTCTGTGGTCGTAAGATAGAGCAACATACATAATTGGTCTAATTACCACTTCACCATTAACGGCAATAGGTCTTTCAACAATGTTATGCATTCCTAAAATACCACTTTGAGGTGGATTTATAATTGGAGTTGATAACATGGATCCAAAAACACCTCCATTAGTAATGGTAAATGTACCTCCTGTCATTTCATCAACTGTAATCTGACCATCTCTAGCTCTAATAGCTAAACGTTTTACCTCGCTTTCAACTCCTCTAAATGATAAGTTTTCTGCATTTCTAATAACAGGAACCATTAGTCCTTTTGGACCGGAAACTGCAATTGAAATATCTTGAAAATCATGAGCAATTTTATAATCTCCATCTAACATTGAGTTAACATCGGGATACATTTTTAAGGCTCTTACAACTGCTAAAGTGAAAAAACTCATAAATCCTAAACCAACTCCATGTTTTGCTTTAAAATCCTCTTTAAAATCTTTACGAAGATCAAAAATAGGTTTCATGTCTACTTCATTAAAAGTAGTTAACATTGCTGTTTCATTTTTTACAGAAACCAAACGTTGAGCTACTTTTCTACGTAACATAGAAAGTTTTGTTTTTTCTGAACCGCGAGACCCACCAGCAGGTGTCCCCATACTTGGTATAGCTTTTACAGCGTCATCTTTTGTAACTCTTCCATCCTTACCAGTTCCTTTTACTTCAGAAGGTTTTATACCTTTTTCTTCTAAAATCTTTTTAGCGGCAGGTGAAGCACTTCCACTAGCATAGGTAGTTGTTGTTTCAGTAGGTTTTTCTACAGCTTTTGGAGCTTCTACTTTTGAAATCTCTTTTTCTGTTGTTCCTTCTGGTTTTTTAGCATCCATATCAATTAAACAAACCACAGATCCTACTTCAACGGCATCTCCTTCCTCAGCTTTTAAAGTTATAATACCACTTTCTTCAGCTGGTAACTCTAAGGTAGCTTTATCTGAATCTACTTCTGCAATAGGCTGATCTTTTTCAACATAATCTCCATCTTCAACAAGCCATGCTGCAATTTCTACTTCTGTAATTGATTCTCCCGGAGAGGGAACTTTCATTTCTAAAATCATATTTTAAATATTTTAAAGTCTTTTAAAGACGATTTTTTTATAAGTTAGTTTCAAATATATTATCAATTATACGTTGATGTCTTCTTTTAAATCTTGCAGTTGATCCCGCTGCCGGAACCGAATAAAACGGTTGAGATGCAACCTCTAAATGAACCAATCTAAAACGTTGCAACATGTAGCTCCAAGCTCCCATATTTTCTGGCTCTTCCTGTGCCCATATATATTTTTCTACATTTGGATAACGATTTATTATTGCTTGTAACTTATCTAAATGAAGTGGAAATAATTGTTCTATTCTTACTAATGCAATATCATTTCTATCTAAAGTAGTTCTTTCGGCTAATAAATCATAATAAAACTTACCAGTACAGAAAACTAATTTTTTTACGTTTTCAGGATTTATAGTATCATCGATTACTTCTTGAAAAGAGCCATTTGATATTTCTTCAATTGTTGAAACTACCAGCGGATGACGTAATAAACTTTTTGGTGTAAACACAATTAGTGGCTTGCGGTAATCACGTTTCATTTGTCGACGTAATAGGTGATAAAAGTTTGCAGGAGTTGTACAATCTGCAACTATCATATTATCAACTGCACAAAGTTGTAAGTAACGTTCCATTCTGGCCGATGAATGTTCTGATCCTTGCCCTTCATAACCATGTGGTAATAAGACAACAATACCATTTTGAAGTTTCCATTTATCTTCGGAAGCAGACAAATATTGGTCGAATATAATTTGGGCTCCATTACTGAAATCTCCAAATTGTGCTTCCCAAATTGTTAGTGTATTTGGATTTGCCATGGCATAACCATAATCAAAACCAAGAACTCCATATTCTGACAGAAGGGAATTATAGATATACATTTCCCCTTGTTGTTCACTTAAAGTGTTTAATAAATTGATTCTCTCTTCGGAAATTTCATCTCTTAAAATGGCATGACGATGGCTAAAAGTTCCACGCTCTACATCTTGTCCTGATATGCGTACATCAAATCCTTCTTTCAACAAACTTCCATAGGCTAAAGATTCTGCCATACCCCAGTCAATTGCGTTGGTTTCAAAAACCATTTTTCGACGATCATTTAAAATTCGTTCGGCTTTTCTTAAAAACTTAACACCTTTAGGAACTGTAGAAACCACTTTAGCAATGTTTTCTAATTCTGTTTTGGGGTAACTTGTATCTTCTGAAGTTAACATTGCATCTGCTCTTCTTCTAGTAAACCCATTCCAAGTATCCTGCATAAATTCACTTACTTTGGACTTTTCAAGTGCCTTTGATTGCTGATATTCTTCTTCTAGTAAATTTTTAAATTCTTCAATAGTGTTATTTAAAAATGCTGTATCAATTACGCCTTCTTCAATTAATTTTTTGGCATATATATCTCGTGGATTTGGATGTTTGGCAATTGCTTTATATAAATTAGGTTGTGTAAAACGAGGCTCATCACCTTCATTATGACCATATTTTCTATAACCTAACAAATCAATAAAAATGTCTCTTTTAAATTCCATTCTAAAGGCTAAAGCCATTTCAATTGCGTGAACTACTGCTTCAACATCATCTGCATTTACATGTAAAACAGGTGATAGAGTAACTTTAGCCACATCAGTACAATAGGTACTAGATCGAGCGTCTAAATAATTTGTTGTAAATCCAATTTGGTTGTTTACAACAATATGAATTGTACCTCCAGTTGTGTAACCATTTAATTTACTCATTTGTGTTACTTCATAAACCAAGCCTTGTCCTGCAATTGCAGCATCTCCATGAACTATAATTGGTAGTAGTTTAGAATTATCACCGTTATATATTTTATCAATTTTAGCTCTTGCAATTCCTTCAACTATTGGACCAACAGTTTCTAAGTGAGACGGGTTAGGAACCAAATTCATTTTAAGTTCCTTGTTGTTTTTAAGAGTTTTTGAAGTGGTTAAACCTAAATGGTATTTTACATCACCATCAATATTTTCATCTTCAAAATCTTTTCCTTCAAATTCGCTAAAAACATCACGAATAGGTTTTCTGAAAATATTTGTTAAAGTATTTAACCGCCCTCTGTGAGCCATTCCCAAAACAAACTCATCTACATCATAAATTTCAGCAGCATTTCTAATAACCGAACTTATGGCAGGAATTAAGGTTTCTCCACCTTCTAAAGAAAATCTTTTTTGACCAACATATTTTGTTTGTAAAAAACTTTCGAATGTAACAGCTTGATTTAGTTTTTTAAGAATGTATTTTTTTGATTCCGTAGAATAATTTGGATGATTTGAGTTTTTTGTAAGCTTACTTTGAAACCACTTTATTTCCTCAGGATTTCTAATATACATATATTCAACTCCAATAGAATCGCAATAAATAGTTTCTAAATGTGTAATGATTACTTTTAAAGTATTTTTTCCACAACCTACTAAATTACCAGCATCAAATACAGTATCTAAATCTTTTTCCGACAATCCAAAATTATGAAAATCTAAACTTGGTGTATATTGTCTTCTGGCTCTAACAGGATTTGTTTTAGTAAATAAATGTCCACGTGTACGGTAACCATTTATTAAATCTATAACTTTAAATTCTTTCAATACATTATCAGGAACCTCAAACTCAGCATCGTCTAAAGAATACTTTTCATTAGCAAAATCGTATCCTTGAAAAAAACTTCTCCAACTCGCTTCAACTGCATCAGGGTTAATTAAATACTGATCATATAGATCGGCTATAAATTCTGTATGAACAGCATTTAAAAATGAAAATTTATCCATAATTATATATGTAGTCTTGTTAATTTAGTGGGAGTAAAAATACAATTTTTACTAGAACAACACTTTTAAAAATTAGAATTTTGAAATTATTGTATTTTTAATAAAAATAGGGTACTTACAATATTAAAGTAATTTTTTAAAAAGAATTTTTATAACAAAAAATCAAAATCAATAAAAAAAAAGGTAAAATAGTTGAGATTCTAAAATTGTAGTTTACAAGGGTTTATATTTTGAATGAAAAAAAAATAAAAAAAAATGTGATTTTTTTAAAAAAAAGATTGCAAAAAGAAGAAAAGCTTGTATATTTGCACTCGCAAAAGCAAATTGCATTCCTCCTTAGCTCAGTTGGTTAGAGCATCTGACTGTTAATCAGAGGGTCCTTGGTTCGAGCCCAAGAGGGGGAGCAAAATTTAAAACCTGCATTAACTGCAGGTTTTTTTGTGCAATAGAATCAACCCCAGTATAAATGAAGTTTGGAATTGTAGTTTTTTTTATAATGTTTTATTCAGTTTTGGCTAGTCAAGAAATTGGTAGTATTGAAAAAGGCGAACATTTTGTGAAATTGTACAAATCAGACAATTTGTATTCATTTAAGTATTCCGATATAAAACCAAAAAGTTTAAAAAAAGAATACTCTTTTTCATTTTCCAATAAACAGCATTTTTATTCAATACTTATTAATGGTTTTAATAATGCTAAAGGTCATCAAATAATACTAAAAACCGCTAACGATACCATTGTAAAGTTAAATTATAAGAATATTAAAGGCGAATTGTTACTTTTTGTTTATCAAAATAATCTTATTGAAAAATCTTCAGGAAGAAGTACTTTTTTTAGTAAGGCTCAAATTATTGAATTATTTGAAGGTGAGAACCTGAGAATTGAAGTTTCTCAAAATTAGAATGTAGGTTTAATAACTTTCCTTTTAAACATGGTTTTTATATGTATTAAAAATGTAGGAGAGGTATTTTACTTATTTTATAAACAGTTTTGAATTGTATTTCAACAATTGTTTTGTTTTAATTAAAAATGTATCTTGTTTGCTTAATTACTCTATAAACCCCTATTTAAAATGACACAAAAAAAAATCACTGTTAAAAAAGAGATTTTAAAAATATTTATTTTTATACTTTTTCTTACATCAGTTCATAGTTGTAAAGTTTTTCAAGATCCTATTTCTCTAAATGAGGCTGCGAATAACACAAGTGAAGGTTATTATAAAGTTACTATGGATGACGGCGAAGAATTTATTTATGAAAAAATAGAGCTTTCCAATGATGGGAATTATATTGGTTTTGTAATTAAAGATAACAAACCTACTGAAACTATTCTTATTAAGGAAAACATTAAGTCTGTTCAAAAACAAGATAAAAAGTCTTCAGGATTTTCAAATATTTTAGGATTTGGGGTAGGCGTTGGCTCTATAGTTTTAGGAGTTTTAATGTTTGGAAGTTAAAGAAACATTTTATGGGCTTAGAAATTGAACGTAAATTTTTGGTAAAAGGCGAATTTAAAAAACATGCAATACAAAAAATTAAAATTTCACAAGGTTTTTTATCAACCGTTCCAGAGCGAACTGTTAGGATAAGATTAACTAACGAAAAAGGTTTTATAACGGTTAAAGGTATTGGAAATAATTCAGGAACAACACGTTTTGAATGGGAAAAGGAAATAAGTAAAATTGAAGCGGAAAGTTTATTAAAACTCTGTGAGCCAAATATTATTGAAAAATACAGATATATTGTTCCAGTTAATAATGATTTATTTTTTGAGGTAGACGAATTTATAGGCTTAAATAAAGGATTGGTTGTTGCAGAAATTGAACTTCCTTCAGAAAATACTGTTTACGAAAAACCTATTTGGTTAGGTAAAGAAGTAACCGGAAAAAAACAATATTATAACTCGGCAATAGCTCAAAAACCATTTAATAAGTGGTAAAATATATTTATATTGCCATCAATTAAAAAAAGAGCAATGGTTGAATTAGCAGGAATTATTATTTTAGGAATTTTAGCTCAATGGGTTGCATGGAAATTTAAAATTCCAGCAATTTTACCATTAATTTTAATTGGATTATTGGTGGGGCCTATTGCAGCTGAATTTTTATCGGAAGATGGTGAAAAATGGATAGAGCCAATTTGGAATGGCGAAAAAGGATTATTTCCAGGAGAAGGCCTTTATTATTTTGTTTCACTTGCAATCAGCATCATACTTTTTGAAGGTGGTTTAACATTAAAACGAAATGAAATTAAAACTGTAGGGCCAGTAATAACCAAATTAATTACACTCGGCTCGGCAATTACATTTTTTGGAGCGGGTATAGCAACTCATTATGTATTTGATTTAAGTTGGAAATTATCTTTTTTGTTTTCAGCTTTAATTATTGTTACTGGTCCAACGGTAATATCACCAATACTGAGAAATATTCCACTAAAAAAGAATGTATCGGCAGTTTTAAAATGGGAAGGAATTTTAATAGATCCAATAGGAGCTTTAGTAGCCGTATTGGTTTTTGAATTTATTAGTGTTGGTGGTGGTAGTGGTTTTACTAGAACTGCTTTAATAGAATTTGGGAAAATACTACTTTTTGGAACTACATTTGGTTTTACATTTGCTCATGCATTAGCTTTTGCCATAAATAAAAACATGATACCTCATTATTTATTAAATGTGGTTTCATTATCAACAGTATTATTAGTTTTTGTAGAGTCGGAGGTTTTTGCCCATGAATCTGGTTTATTAGCTGTTGTTGTAATGGGAATGGTTTTGGGAAATAACAAACTAGAAAATATAAAAGAACTTCTTTATTTTAAAGAATCCATAAGTGTATTACTAATATCTATTCTATTTATTTTATTAGCAGCTAATATTAATATAGAAGACATGATGCTTTTATATAATTGGAAATCGGCAATTTTATTTGGTATTGTTATATTGGTAATAAGGCCGTTAGCGGTATTTTTAAGTACCATAGGCTCAAATTTAAAAATTAACGAAAAAGTTTTTATAAGTTGGGTTGGTCCAAGAGGTATTGTAGCTGCAGGTATTGCTTCTTTATTTGGAAGTAAGTTAATGAAATCTGGAGTAGAAGGAGCCGAATATATTACGCCTTTGGTGTTTATGATTGTACTTGGAACAGTATTGTTAAATGCCACAACCGCACGTTTGTTTGCTCGTTTAATTGGCGTATTTCTAAAAACTTCTGATGGAATTATTATTGTAGGAGCAACAAATTTTGCAAGGTTAATTGCAAGTTATTTAAAGAAAAATGGAAGAAGAGTTGTTTTAATTGATAATAATGCCGGACATATTGAAAAGGCAAAAGAATTAGATTTAGAGGCTATACAAGGAGATATTTATTCGGATGATTTGTTAGACGACGTTGAACTAAATGATATAGGTTATTTATTAGCTTTAACTGGAGGAGGAGCCGTAAATGAATATGTTATTGAAAAATTTAGTGAAATATTTGGCGAAAATGGAGCTTTTAGAATTATTTCAACAGAAGAAATGAAATCTGGAAATATAGTTTCCAAGGATAAATTATTTACCCATAAGGATGATTTTTTAAATTTAAGCGAAATAGTGCGAGACTTTCCTTTGGTAAATGAAGTACCAGTAAATTCACAGGAGCATTATTTAAAACTTTTAAATGAGATTGAAGAAGAGCCTCAGGCAATTCCGTTATTTTTAAAGGATAATAAAGGTGTAATTCATATTATTTCTTCGATTGATGCAACTTTTAAAATTGAAAAAGGAAACATACTTATATATATAGGAAAAACAATAATTTAAGAATTATTATTGCTTTTTACATTGTTATAATATGTTATGGTTTTTTCTAAATCACAGTAATAATAAATAGTATTATGATAGAATTATATTTAAAAACTAATGTAATAAAGAAAATAAATTCTATTAGTGAAATAAAATATGAGTCTAAAGATCTGTTTAATATTCGTATAATTGATTATACTAGTACAGTTTTAAAAGAAATTTCATATAAATTTGAAATAGACATTTCAATTTTTAATCAAAAAGAGGACATTGAAATAAGTTCTCACTTCCAAAAATCATCCAATCAACTATCATTTACTTTTTCAATTCCCAATTACAATTCTAAAAATCTTTTCAAAGAAGAAAAGATCTTTATAATAATTAAAGAACAAGTAGTTTTTTATTTTTTATCGTCAAACATTGATAAAGATTTTGTGAATTTAACCAAAACAAGATACGATTTTACAAGTATAAATTTCAGTTCACATTTAGAACATTTTGTGTTTCAGATAGGGATAATTTCTGATTATTATGCCGATTTAACAGAAATAATATCAAATAAAATAAAGCAATTCTATGAAAATATTTTATTCTCGAAAAAATTTAATTCTAAAAATTTAGATTTAATAATGATCTTAAATTTTAATAACCTTTTAATTAAGGAGTCCATAAGTAATTTTCAAAGAATTTTACATTTACTTATTCAAAATAAATTTGAGGAAAAGACAATTACAACGAAGATAAATTTAGAGTTAGATGATATTGCTGTAATTTCAGATTATATCCAGTTTAATTTTGATAGGCTGGATGACTTAAAGGAGAATTTAAATAGTAAAATTGATTTAGAGCAAAATAAAATATTTAGAACATTAACAATAATTACAGTTTGTATTTCTTTGCCAACACTTATTGCTGGAATTTATGGAATGAACTTTAAAAATATTCCAGAACTCGAATGGCGATTCGGATATCCAGCGGCTGTTGGTTTTATGATACTAAGTTTCATTATTGCATTGATATATTTTAAAATGAAGAAATGGATTAAATAAATTGCGTTAAAAATTATAATTTTAAACTATTTACTTTGTCTTTTTAACTTGTAAAATGGATTTATTTAATACAAATGGTCTCGAGAATAAGCTGCCTTATGATGGGGAAGTTTTACACCTTGGCTTGGTTTTAAATTTAAAAGAATGCGATTTTTACTTCAATAACTTTTATAGAGCTAGCTTTTGGCAACAAGATGAGTTAATAATGTATGGTAAGCGTATTATAACTGCACGAAAAGTGGCTTGGTTTGGAGATGAAAATTATAAGTATTCGTATGCTGGAACAACTAAAAGGGCATTAAATTGGACACCAGAATTATTAGCTTTGAAAAAACTTGTAGAATTAAAAACGGGGTCAATTTTTAATTCTTGCCTTCTTAATCTGTACCATAATGGTAATGAAGGAATGTCTTGGCATAGCGATAATGAAAAAGAATTAGGAGAAAACCCTGTTATTGCCTCACTTAGTTTAGGTACAGCAAGAAAATTTTTATTAAAACATACCAAAACAAAGCAAAAAGTAGATCTTTTATTAGAGGCAGGAACTTTGTTGGTAATGAAAGGTTCAACTCAAAAAAACTGGATTCATAGTGTGCCTAAAAGCAAAAAAATAATGAACCCCAGAATAAATTTAACTTTTAGATATTTTCATAATTAATTTTTAACTTTTAGTTAATAAGAAGGAAACTTTAAGGCAATAGTAAAGTTGTTAATTGCTCTAAATTAATAATTTAAATTAGCTAGTGGGTTCTAATAAAAGTAAAAGAAAACTAGATATTGTTGTTATTTCAGATGTTCATTTGGGTACATATGGATGCCACGCAAAAGAATTACTGAAGTATTTAAAAAGTATCAATCCAAAAACGGTTGTTTTAAATGGAGATATAATAGATGTTTGGCAATTTAGCAAGCGTTATTGGCCAAAATCTCATATGAAGGTTATTAAGTATTTAATAAATTTAAGTTCACAGGGTAAAGAAATCTATTATATTACGGGAAACCATGATGAAATGCTTCGGAAATTTGTTGGTTTTGAATTAGGTTCTCTATCAATAAAAAATAAATTAGTTTTAGAGTTAGATAATAAAAAAGCTTGGTTTTTTCATGGAGATGTTTTCGATGTTATCATGAAACATTCAAAATGGTTAGCAAGACTTGGATCTGTTGGTTATGATGTATTAATTCTATTAAATAAGGCGGTAAATTATTTTAGCTCTTTAATGGGAAAAGGAAAAATATCATTGTCCAAAAAGATTAAGGATAGTGTAAAAACGGCAGTAAAGTTTATTAATAATTTTGAGGATACAGCAGTTAAAATTGCTATTGAAAATAATTTCGATTTTGTTGTTTGTGGACATATTCATAAACCCACAATTAAAAAAGTTATTACAGAGAAAGGAAATGTCACTTATTTAAATTCTGGAGATTGGGTTGAAAATTTAACTGCTCTAGAATACAGTAAAAAAGAATGGGTAATTTATAAATACGATGATAGTCATTATAAAAAAGAAGTTGAAGAAAGTAATTTAGAGCAAGATGTTATAGATAAAACATCAAAAGAAATCTTTGGAGAATTGGTAGCCGATTTTAGATTTAATAATTAATGAAAATATTATACGCAATTCAGGGAACAGGAAACGGGCATTTAAGTAGGGCTAAAGAAGTAATTCCGGCTATTTTGAATAGAGCTCAAGTAGATTTGTTAATAAGTGGAAACCAGGCCGAAATTAAACTAAAATACAACATAAAATATTTTTATAAAGGACTTAGTTTTTACTTTGGTAAAAATGGTGGAATTGATTTTTTTAAAACCATAATAAAAAATAATCCTATTAGAGTTTTTAAAGAAATTATAAAATGTCCAGTTAAAGACTATGATGTTGTTATAAACGATTTTGAGCCAATTTCTGCTTGGGCTTGTAAACTTAGAGGTGTAAAATGCATATCATTAAGCCATCAAGGAGCGTTATATACTGCCAATGTGCCTAAACCTAACAATAAAGATTTAATTGGGAAATTTATAATTAAAAATTATGCTAAAGGCAGTAAAAATTATGGTTTTCATTTTAAAAAATACAATAAAAATATTTATTCCCCAATTATTAGAACTGATATACGTGTATTAAAACGTACAGAAAAAGATCATTATACAGTTTATTTACCAGCTTATTCCGATGAAAAATTAATTGAAATATTATCGAAAATAAAAGGAGTAAAATGGAAAGTATTTTCAAAAAAAACAAATAAATATTATCAGAAAAAAAACGTTTACATAAAGCCAATTAATAGTAAAAAATTTGAAAAGAGCTTGGCATCTTGTACTGGAATTTTATGTGGTGCTGGATTTGAAACACCTGCAGAAGCAATTTATTTGAAGAAAAAGTTAATGGTTATACCAATGAAAAATCAATATGAGCAGCATTTTAATGCAAAAGCTTTACAAGAAATTGGTGTGCCAGTTTTAAAATCTTTAAAGAAAAAACACATTCCAAAAATTGAAAATTGGATTAAAAATGATTTAAAAGTTTCGCTCGAATTTCCAAATGAAACGCAACAAATTGTTGATCATATTTTATATGATTTTATTAGCGAAGTTAACTTTCGGCTTATTGAAAATTAATTTTTTTCGCATTAAATAATTGTAATTAGTATCTTTAAAAAAAGTTTATTAAAGGTATAGAAATGAATTTTCAGAACAAAAATAGAAAACTAATAAGATGGGGAATAATTGGATGTGGAGATGTTACCGAAATAAAAAGTGGACCCCCTTATTATTCAATTGAAGGATTTTCTTTGGATGCAGTAATGCGTAGAAATTATGAATTGGCATTGGATTACGCAAAAAGGCACAACGTACCAAAATCATATGCTAATGCTGACGAATTAATTAACGATAAAGAAATTGATGCAATTTATATTGCAACACCGCCAGATACTCATAAATTTTATGGACTTAAAGTTGCTGAAGTTGGAAAACCTTGTTGTATTGAAAAACCAATGTCACCAAGTTATGCAGATAGTTTAGCTATTTATAACGCTTTTAAAGAGACGAAAACACCTCTGTTTATTGCGTACTATAGGAGGTCGTTGCCAAGATTTACACAAGTAAAGAAATGGATAGATGATGGAGAGATAGGTGTACTTAGGCACATATCTTCATGTTTAAACATACCAGCAAGTAATTTAGATTTATCAAAAGAGTATAATTGGAGAACAGATGCTTCAATTGCACCCGCAGGATATTTTGACGATTTAGCAAGTCACGGTCTCGATTTGTTTACCTATTTTTTGGGTGATATTGAAAAGGCAAAAGGAATTAGTTTAAACCAACAAGGATTGTATACAGCAAAAGATTCTGTAACGGCCTGTTGGGTTCATAAAAATGGGATAACGGGTTCGGGAAATTGGAATTTTGGAACAGGTTTAAATGAAGATCGAGTAGTAATTTATGGTAGTAAAGGAAAAATAGAATTCTCTGTTTTTAATGAAAACCCAATAGTCTTAAATTCTAATACAAAAAATGAAAGTCTTATTATTGAGCACCCTAAAAATGTTCAATATTATCATATTTTAAACATGAGAGATGCTCTTTTGAATGAGTTTAACCATCCTTCAACAGGAAAAAGTGGTTTGCATACAAGTTGGGTAATGGATAAAATACTAGGAGTATTATAAACTAATTGGCATAATTCCAATAATGAGGATTAGTATCATCAGTTTTTTGGTTCCAATAATCTTGAGTTACTTTTCTACCATCTAATGTTTTGAGTTTGCGTTCGAAAACCCAAATAGTTGGGTTAAAAACCATATCAGTAACGGCAACTGTATACAACTGAGGTTCTTCTTCAGTTTTTCTTTTTTCTTCTTGAATTATAACTTCAAAACCATTATGTTCCAATAATTTTTGAAGAAAATTTTTACGATTCTCATCAATCTTTTTTTCAACAAAAGTTACTCTAGTATCTCCAATGCTTCCAAAAGTATGTTTTCCTGCTAATGCCATAATCTTAATTTAAAACGCTACTTAATTCATAAATATAATCGTATAATGGACTGTATAATCCTAATACCAAAATTCCAATAACTGTAATTAATAAGCCTAAACGCATATAAAGTTTATTTTTAAAAAACGGAATTGGATTTTCGTTCTTTCTAATAAACATTGCTCTAATTACCAATAAATAGTAATACAATGATATTGTTACGTTAACAACGGCTAAAAACACCAATAAATAGTATCCTTTACTTGCAGCTGCCGTAAATAGGAAAAACTTACCAAAAAATCCTGCAACTGGTGGAATACCCGCTAATGAAAATAGTGCGAACATCATTATCAAACTTAATAATGGGTTGGTTCTATATAAGCCATTATAATCATCCATATTTTCTTTTCCTGTTTTTAACGAAATTGCTTGTACAACTCCAAAAGCAGCAAGGTTAGAAAATATATAAATCAATACAAAATAAACAATAGTAGCAACACCTAATTGTGTTCCTGTTATTAAACCTAGTAAAATAAATCCAGCTTGTGCAATAGATGAAAATGCCAAAAAACGTTTCATATTTTTTTGTCGAAGTGCAAATAAATTACCAGTAAACATAGTTGCTAATGCCACTACATAAACCAAGTTTTCCCAAACGTGCATTAATGGTTTAAAAATACTAAACATTAATATCATTAAAATAAAAACAGCTGCACCTTTTGAAATTACTGATAAATAAGAAGCAACACTAATTGGAGCTCCTTCATAAACATCAGCAGTCCAAAAATGAAATGGTACTAACGATATTTTAAAAGCCAATCCGGTAAAGAAAAGTATAAACCCTAAAATTGTTAAGTTGTTTGCAGTAATTATGGCAATAATATCATTAAAATAAATGGAACCCGAAGTCGCATATAACATTGAAATACCAAATAATGATACGCCAGAGGCCAAAGCAGCTGAAAGTATTAATTTGATACCTGCTTCACTAGAAATTCTTTTAGATACTTCAAAAGCGGCTAAAGCAGCTAATGGAAGAGTAGATAGTTCTAATCCTATATAAAACATTAAGAAATCACCCGAAGAAATCATAAAATACATTCCTAAAAGTGATGAGAATAGTAAAATAAAAAATTCTGTACCCCTATTTTGTGAAACAATTTTTTCTTGAATCCAATCTGCGGATTGCAACAATATAATTAGCACACCAACATTCAATACATTTTTAAAGAAATGAATTAAATTATTAGATTGAAAAGAGCCTCCAAACAAACTACTTTCTTCTAAGTGTAAAAATCCAACGGCTGTATGAATTGCAAACAAAAACACGCCTAAATGGACAAGACTTTCTTTTTTGTTTTTATGTATAAAAATTTCTCCTACTAATAATAACAATGTTATTGCTAGCAGTAAAATTTCGTGTCTCATTAATAAAAAATTACTAAAATTCATTATTTTAATTTATTTCGTTTTTAATAAAAATCACTTCAATTGTACCCAGTGATGTTAAAACTTCTGTATTCAAACTTCTTACTTTTTTTACAATACTCCTTGAATAAACGGTTCTAAACTTGCCAAAATCATATTACTTAACCAAAGTGGTGCAACTCCCATTGCTACAATTGGAATTAGTAATAGTAAAATCCCTGTTTTTTCGTACCAAGTAACTTTTGGTAAGTTTAAAAACTCTGAATTTTTAACTGGTCCCATTAACATAATTCCAACTACACGTAAAATGTAAACAGCAGTTACAACAATTGCCGAAACTGAAATTATGGTTGCAACTCTATAGAATAGTTCTTCATTTTGAAATGCACCTACAAATATGTTCATCTCAGCAACAAAACCACTAAAACCGGG
This sequence comes from uncultured Lutibacter sp., assembly GCF_947495725.1. Taxonomy (GTDB): domain Bacteria; phylum Bacteroidota; class Bacteroidia; order Flavobacteriales; family Flavobacteriaceae; genus Lutibacter. The sequence goes on from NZ_CANLZZ010000002.1 coordinate 233,515, forward strand.
TAAACCTAAAGAGGCTAATCCTGCGATTACATAAATAGCTGAAATAAATGGTATCACTTTTAATAATCCTCCTAGTTTAGTAATATCTCTGGTGTGTGTTCTACCGTAAATCATTCCAATTAAGGCAAAGAATAATGCGGTCATAAATCCGTGAGAAAGCGATTGTAAAATGGCTCCGTTCCAAGCAGTTTTATTCAACATTAATAAAGCGAATAGCACCATTCCAAGGTGACTCACCGAAGAGTAAGCGTTGATATATTTTAAATCTTTTTGTTTAATCGCTCCAAAAGCTCCATAAATTACGCCGGTTGCTGCAAGAATAATAAAGAACCAATCCCAATGCAATGCACCTTCTGGTAATAAATACATTGCCACTCTAAATACTCCGTATCCACCAAGTTTCATCAATACACCTGCGTGTAACATAGAAACTGCTGTTGGTGCAGATGCGTGACCATCTGGTGACCAAGTGTGAAATGGAAATAAAGCTCCCAAAACTGCAAACCCGATAAAAGTTAAAGGGAAAAATAATTTTTGAGCTTCGAAAGGAATATTTACTTGTGCAATTTCAATAATATTAAAAGTTAAAGCTCCACCATCTGCATTCGAATTGAAATATATTCCTAATACACCAACCAGTAAAACAGCAGATGCTCCCATTAACATTAAGGTTAATTTCATTGCTGAATACTCTTTCGGGCCGGTTCCCCAAATACCAATTAATAAATACATTGGAATTACCGCTATTTCGTAAAAAACAAACATTGTAAATAAGTCAATTGAAATAAAGAACCCGTAAACTCCGGTAGATAAAACTAACAAAGAGATAAAAAATTCTTTAGGTAAATCTGCTATTTTCCAAGAAATAAAAACTCCTGCTAAAACAACAATAGCAGTTAGTAAAAGTAAAGCAACTGAAATTCCATCAACACCAATGGCGTAATGAATGTTGAACTGTTCAAACCAAACAACATCTTTGGTAAACACCATAATACTATCGTTAATTGCTCTTTCTTTGAAGTAAGCAAAAACTAAATTGATGGCCATTCCAAGTTGAATTAAACTTCCAACCATTGAAACTATTCGCGCCTGTTTTAAACCTTTAGTAAAAACCAAGGCTATTATTGTTAACACAGGAACGGTGACAAAAAGTGATAAAATATCCATAATTATTTTTTCTAAATAATAGTTGAAATTGGTTTATGAACATCTTCATTCTTAACTTGTTTAAGAATCTCATCATATTGAGTGCTGATTCTTTTGAGAACCTGAAACAAGTTTAGGTTGAGGTATAATTCAATATTTGTCAATTTCATTTTATTAATTTTTTAACTAGTCCATAAATAAGTAAATACTAAAGCAATAATCACTACCCCGGCAATAAAAGCAAAAGCATAATCTTGTACTTTACCAGATTGCATTCCTTTTATTTTTTCTGAAACCACAACGGTTTTATTACCAATACCTTCCATTGTGCCATCTACAATCTTCTTGTCGAATTTGGCAATGTTTCCTGCAACTCCATTGAATAAAATCTTTTTGGTAACGAACATATAAATCTCATCAAAATAAAATTTATCGCTAGCCCACTTGTAAAAAGGTCCAAATGCGTTTGCGAATTTAACTGACAAGTCATTTTCTTTTTTATAGAATATCCAAGCCAATCCAATTCCAGTAAAACCAACTACTGTGGCTACAATGGCTAAAGGAATGTTTAAATGAGCTTCAAATCCAATTCTGTCAGGTGCTATATATTCACTAAAATGAATAAATCCTGAAAAAATAGTTATCAAAGCCAATACGATTAAAGGAAATGTCATTGATAAAGGTGATTCGTGTGGTGCGTGTTTGTATTGTGTGTTTTTTCCCCAGAAAATTCCGAAGTATAATCTAAACATATAAAAAGCAGTTAACCCAGCAACAAAAACACCAACACCATAAATTAGTTTGTTGTGTTCAAAAGCAGCAACTAAAATTTCATCTTTACTCCAGAAACCCGAAAGTGGAAAAACTCCTGAAATGGCTAAAGCAGCAATTAAAAATGTAGCATTTGTAATTGGCATATACTTTCGTAAACCTCCCATATCTTTTAAATAATTACTATGTACAGCGTGTATTACAGAACCTGCGCCTAGGAATAATAATGCTTTAAACATGGCGTGTGTAAACAAGTGGAACATAGAAGCCATATAACCAACACCTTCATGTCCATCGTATCCTGAAACTCCTAAAGCCAACATCATATAACCTAGTTGTGACATTGTTGAAAATGCTAAAACACGTTTAATATCGGTTTGGGTAATAGCAATAATTGCAGCGAATAATGAAGAAAATGCTCCTACATACGCTACAATATTTAAAGCGAATCCATCTTCAATAAAATAATACATTGGAAAAAGACGCGCTACTAAATAAACACCCGCAACAACCATTGTAGCTGCGTGTATTAATGCTGAAACCGGTGTTGGACCTTCCATTGCATCTGGTAACCAAATATGTAAAGGAAACATAGCAGATTTTCCGGCACCACCTATAAACATTAAAATTAATGCCCAAGTTAAAACCGATAAGCCCATGAATGAAGTAGATGCCCAATTTAAAATGGCACTTCCTTCAGGATTATTTAGCGTTTCAAAATCAAAAGTTCCTGCGTAATATCCAACTATTAAAATTCCTATTAAGAAACCTAAATCAGCAAAACGAGTAACTATAAATGCCTTTTTTGCTGCGGCTACTGCTGAATTTTTTGTATAATAATAACCTATTAATAAATATGATGAAACACCTACTAATTCCCAAAAAATATAAATTTGAAATAGGTTAGTGGCTAAAACTAGTCCAAACATTGAAAATGAAAATAAGCCTAAAAAAGCAAAGAATTTAGTGTATCCTTCATCTCCTTTCATATAACCTCTGCTATAAATGTGTACCATTAACGATATTATAGAAACAACAATTAACATCATTATTGAAATTGGATCAACTAATACACCCATGTCAATAGCGAGGGTATCAGTAAAAATCATCCAAGTTGTTTTATGAACAAGTGTTTGGTAAACTCCATCAACTTTTCCGTGAACAAAAAAGTATTGATATGCAGAATAAAATGATAATAGGGTTGAGGTTAATAAACCAGCAACACCAATATAGCCAGAAACAGCTGGTTTAATTTTTTGATTAAAAATTCCTAACAGTAAAAAAGCTGCTAGAGGAATTAACGGAATTAATATGATATATGTAAAATTCATTTTTTTAAGTTTAGAGTGAACTATTAGAAATTAATTTTGTCGTCATTCTGAACTTGTTTCAGAATCTCATCAGAGTGATTGAAAATTAGAGTGAGAGCCTGAATCAAGTTCAGGTTGACGATTTTTTTTAAATTCATTGTGTTCCTTTTTACTTTATTTTAATACTTCATAATTTCAGTGTCTTTAACTTCTACAGAAGCAATTTGTCTGTATAGGTTAATAATAATAGCAACTGCTAAAGCTGTTTCGGCAGCGGCAACGGCAATTATAAAAATGGAGAAAATGACTCCTTGTAACATATCTGGATATAAATATTTGTTGATAACAACAAAGTTTATAACTGATGCATTCAATATCAATTCAATTGACATTAATATTGAAATCAAATTTTTCCGTGTTAAAAAACCATAAACTCCAATAAAGAATAGGATAGAAGTAACGGTCAATATTTCGTAAATGCTTATTCCGGCTATCATATTTTTAAAGTTTGAAGTCCGAAGTCTGAAGCCTGAGGACAAAAGAAAGAAGACTGAAGTTGATTTTTCATTATTTTATATTTTTTCTAAAAGCAATCATCATATTCATTAGATTAAATGACGCTTCATAATATTTATTAAATTCTTGTTCTGTAATATATTCTCTTCTATAAGCTTTGTGTAAACAGGTTACAACTTCAGCTAAAGATCTTATGGAATAACCCATAAAACGTTTGAATTCAGGATTTGTTTGTCCTATTGAGCCTTCAGAAATATTTAATGCTACAGAATCTACAGCTCTTCTAATTTGAGATGAAAGATTGTATATTTCTTTATTAGGAAATTTTTCTGACAATAAATTAATGTCTTCCCCAATTTCCATAGCTTTCTGCCAAATCAATAAGTTTTCAAATTTGAATTTCATAATTTATTTATCTTCATTTAAAACTTCCGACTTTGGTCTTCCATCTTCCATCTTTTTCCCTTTCGCAATTACTATGGCTCCAATCATTGCAGCTAATAATAAAACACTTATTACTTCAAATGGTAAAATAAAACCACCTTCATCATAACTCAATAACTTTAAACCAATTTGTTCTGTAGTAACAGAATTATAATTTTCAACCACATTAAATTGATGTGAGTAAATAGTGGTTAAGAAAACTCCTAGACCAATTGCACAAGCCAAACCAACAATTATTTTTTTAGAGAGTTTAGCAACTTCTAATTCCATTTCAATGTGATGGATTAGAACTACAGAAAATATGATTAACACAATAATTCCACCGGCATAAACTGTTAGTTGAATGGCGGCTAAAAAGTTATAATCAATTAAAAAATAGATTCCTGCAATTCCACAAAGTGTAAATAATAAATAAATAACAGAGCGCAACATTTTTTTGCTTGAAACAGATGCAATTGCCGAAACAATTAGGATTACTGCTAAAATGTAAAATATATATCTTTCCATATGTTTAGTCTTCTACACCAGGCATAATTTTAGAGCCAGGTTGATTTAAAACTTTTGTTAAAGCTGATCTATCGTAAACTGAATTTTCGTAATTCTGAGCCCATAAAATAGCATCAGTTGGGCAAGCTTCTATACATAATCCACACATTGTACACATTCCTAAATGGTAAATGTGTTGGTCAATCATTTTTTTCTTTTTCCCACTTTCAGGGTCAATTTGTCTGTCCCAAATAATTTCAATAGAACCATTAGGACAAGCAATTTCACATTTCTGACAACCAGTACACGTATGTTCATTTTTTTCATTGTGAGGCATTACAACTTCACCTCGAAAACGGTTAAACATTTTTAAGGTTTCTCTATTGTCAGGGTATTGTTGAGTAATGGAATTGTTCTTATTATTTAAAAACACCTTTCCGGTAACACTCATACCCGTGAGCAGCGTTTTTATTCCTTTATATATATCTCCAAAATAACTCATAATCTATATTTGAATTGTTAAACCTAACCAAACAATTAGAGCCATAAGCACTATATTTAGTAAGTTAAGTGGTAACAAATACTTCCACTCTAATGTTAATAATTGGTCAACTCTTAACCTTGGGAATGTCCATCTAAACCACATCATTAAAAATACCAAGGCGAACGTTTTTCCCAAAAACCAGAAAACACCTATAGCTGGAAATACTTCTGCAATACCAAGTGGTGTTAACCAAGCTGGCTCTAGCCATCCTCCAAAAAATACGGTGGCTGCAATAGCAGCAATAATGAACATATTTATAAATTCGGCTAAAAAGAAATAGGCGAATTTCATTCCTGAATATTCTGTATGAAAACCAGCTCCTAATTCACTTTCAGCTTCAACCATATCAAAAGGCGCTCTATTTGTTTCAGCAGTACCGGCAATCATATAAATCATAAATGCAATAATTGCAGGAATATGACCTTGAACAATAAGCCAACCATTTTTTTGAACTTCAATAATTTCGGAAAGTTGCAGAGTACCAGTAAGTAAAACCATAGTTACCAGCGATAAACCTACGGAAAGCTCATAACTTATAGTTTGAACTCCACTTCGCATAGCACCAATTAAGGCGAATTTATTGTTACTTGCCCAACCTCCTAATAAAATTCCAATAACACCAATTGATGATATTGCAATTAAAAAGAAGATACCAATATTTATGTCAAATGCTTGAAATTCTTGTGTAAAAGGAAATACAGCTAATGCCATTAAACTTGAAATAATTACAAAATAAGGCGCTAAATTGTATAAGAATTTATCAGCTTTTACAGTACCAGTTAATTCCTTTGAAACTAGTTTTAAAGCATCTGCCATAGTTTGTAATAATCCCCATGGTCCAACTCTATTTGGACCTAAACGCAATTGAAACCAAGCTGCTACTTTACGCTCTAATAACACTAAAAATAATCCAGCAACAGAAAATATTCCTAAATAGATTGCTGCAATTAGAAGCATATTTAGCATATTATTTTCTACAATGTTTATACTTAAAATCATAATTCTTTATCTATCTATATCAGGAATTACCAAATCTAATGTTGCCATAGAAGCTACTAAATCTCCAATTTTACCACCAACTGCAATATGATTCAACAGCGATAAATTTGAAAATCCTGGAGAACGAAACTTTAACCTATAGGGATTTTTAGTTCCTGTACTATTTATAAATACACCTAATTCACCTCTTGCGGTTTCAACTTTTTGATAAAACTCACCTTTTGGTAATTTAATTACTGCATTTGTAGCAACTTTATGTTCGCCTTCAGGAATATTATCAATTAATTGTTCAATAATAGAAAGTGATTCCCACATTTCTTGAATTCTAACTTCGTAACGCGCTAAACTATCTCCTTCGGTTTTTAAAGCTTCATTAAAAGTTACTTTATCTAAAGCACTATATGAATGGTATTTTCTAACATCACATGAATAACCAGAACCACGAGCAACAGGACCAGAAGCGCCAAAAGAAATTGCATCTTCTTTGCTTAAAATCCCCACACCTTTCATTCTTTTTTGAAAAATTACATTTCCAGTTAGTAATTTATCATATTCAGGGATTTTTGTTTTGAAATGAGCTACAAAATCCTTTGTTCTTTTTACAAAATTAGGATGAATATCGAACATTAAACCTCCTGGAATATTGTAGTTCATTGTTAAACGAGCTCCACAGGTTTCTTCAAAAATGTCATTAATCATTTCACGATCTCTAAAACCGTAAAAATAAGTTGTTAAGGCTCCAACATCCATTCCCATCACTCCCCACCATAAACAGTGTGACGCAATTCGAGTTAATTCGCCAATAATGGTCCTTATTACTTTTACGCGTTCAGGAACTTCTAGTTGTAATGCGTTTTCAACAGTTAAACAAACTGCTTCATTATTAATATGTGAAGACAAATAGTCCATTCTATCAGTTAAATGAACAATTTGCTGATAACTATCGCGTTCACACATTTTTTCAATAGAACGATGTATGTATCCTAAATCTGGTTCAACCTTTTTAATTATTTCACCATCAATGGTTAAAAGTAATCGCAAAACACCATGCGTTGCAGGGTGCTGAGGTCCCATATTTATAAAATAATCTTCAGATTTTAAGTTGCTATTTGCAATGTTTGTATCCATTATTATTTATTTAATAACCATATTAATTTCATCTACATAATCTTTTCTTAAAGGAAATCCTTCCCATTCATCTGTTAAAAACAACCGTTTTAAATTTGGATGGTTATTGAATTTTATTCCAAAGAAATCAAAAACTTCACGTTCGTGAAAATCGGCAGTTTTCCATATATCAGAAACTGTATCAAAGGTTGGATTTTCTCTATCGTCTGTTTTTATTTTTATAACAATAATATGTCTGTGCTTGGTAGATTCTAAATGATAAATCACACCTAATTCTTTACCCCAATCCATACCGGTAACACAAAACAAATAATCGAAATATGTTTCGTTATTACTTTTTAATTGAGACATTAATTGGTGAAAGCTTTCAGGTTTAACAGAAATATTTAAAAATTGAGAGCCTTCTTCCGTGAATTCTAATTCAAAATTCCAACTGCTTATTAAATTTTGTAATGCTTCGTTCGTCATAACTGCTCTTTTATTTACCTTCATCAAATCCATCAATAGGATTCTCTTTATGTTTCATGTTTTCAGTTCTAATTTTATCTTGAAGCATTAGCATTCCTTCTAATAAAGCTTCAGGCCTAGGCGGACATCCCGGAACGTAAACATCTACTGGAATTACGTGATCTGCACCTTTTACAACTGAATAAGTGTTGTAGAAAAATGGTCCACCAGAAATAGCACAAGCTCCCATTGCAATTACATACTTTGGCTCGGCCATTTGATCGTATAATCTTCTTAAAACAGGTGCCATTTTGTTAACAATGGTTCCTGCTATAATAATTAAATCTGCCTGACGAGGGGAAGGACGTGCAACTTCAAATCCAAATCTTGAGTAATCGTGTTTTGCGGCACCAGTTTGCATCATTTCAATGGCACAACAACTTGTACCAAAATAGAGCGACCAAAGCGAATTTGATCGTCCCCAATTTATGATTTGATCTAGTGAAGTAACAATTACATTAGCTCCATTTCCTGCTGGAATTACTTTCCCTGGAAAATCTTTCGGAATTACAGGAGTTCTTCCATCATCTCCCAATTCACTTATAAATCTTTTTTTATCTACTCCCATTTTAATGCTCCTTTTTTCCACGCATACAACAAACCTAATCCTAATATTACCAGAAATACTAATATTTCAATAAAAGCAACAGCACCTACATCCTTAAAAACCACTGCCCAAGGAATTAAAAATGCAACTTCAACATCAAAGATTAAGAATAAAATGGCAAATAAGTAATAACCTACTTTAAATTGAACCCAGGTAGGGCCAACCGTAGTCATACCACTTTCATATGGTTCTCTTTTTTGTGGATTATCGGACTTATGCGAAATTAGATTCGATAAAAAATTTGCGCCAGCAACTAATACAATGCCAGCTAACAGAAATACAATAATTGCTTCTGAGCCCATTTTTATGCGTTTTTTTAGTTAGTCTACAAAAGTAGTAGATTAATTGAATTATTTAATAAGAATTAGTTTTTTTTTAAAGTATAAATGTAAAAGTACGGAAAAGAATGATACCTGATTTATATCAGGTATCATTGCAACATTTATTACTTAACTTCATATGTTTCACCAGAGAAGAATAAATCGTCTGTTTTTTTGAAGTTTGAATTAGCCTTTACTTGCTTTGTAACATCATCCATTCTTTCTTCAAGCGTAATATCATCAAAGCTTCTTATTACACCTGTTGCAACAGGATACTGTAATCGAATTAACATTTGATGTAATGTTGGATCTTGTTCTTTGGCATTGTGAACCAGCAAATCTTCTTGGGTTATACCATTTTCTCCAATTGTTACCACTTCAAGTTTTAGACCATTAAGAATTAAACCTTTGTTACGTTCTTTACCAAAAATCATAGGTTTTCCGTGTTCAAGGTAAATTTGTTGATCTTCTTTTACAGTTTTATCGGTAACGCTTTTAAAACAACCATCATTAAATATTACACAATTTTGTAAAACTTCTATTAAGGAAGTTCCTTTAAATTTATGAGATTCAATAAATATATTGGTCATATCTTTTGGGTTATTCCCTCCAATTCTTGCGAAAAAACGGGCTTGAGCTCCCATTGCTAATTCGCCAGGAGAAAAAGGCTGTTGAATATTTCCATAAGGAGAAGATTTTGTTTTTTGTCCAACTAATGATGTTGGTGAAAACTGCCCTTTTGTTAAACCGTAAATTTCGTTATTAAACAATACTATATTAAGGTCAATGTTTCTACGTAGTACATGTATAAAATGATTTCCACCAATTGCCATAGCATCTCCATCTCCTGTAATTATCCATACGCTTAAATCTGGATTTGCTAATTTTACTCCTGAAGCAATTCCTGGAGCTCTACCATGAATACTATGCATTCCATATGTATTCATATAGTATGGAAAACGCGAAGAACACCCAATTCCAGAAATAAATACCACGTCTTCTCTTTTTACACCCATATCAGGAAGTGCTTTTTGCATAGATCTTAAAATAACATAATCGTCACAACCAGGGCACCATCTAACCTCTTGGTCGCTAGTGAAATCTTTGAATGTATATTTTTTTTCAGCTGTTTCCATAATTATTGTACTAATTGTTTAAATTTTTCAATTAATTCAGTATTTCCAAAAGGTAAACCTTGTATTTTATTGAATTGTATAAATTCACATCCATTAAAGTTATTACTTAATACTTTTGAAAATTGCCCATTATTTAATTCACACACAACTACTTTTTTGAATCTTGCCAATACTTGTCTTGTGTTTTTTGGAAGCGGATTAATATAGTTAAAATGAGCAAAACCTATTTTATCGTACCCTTCTTTATTTATTTGTTTCACAGCAGAATGTAATGAACCATAAGTTCCTCCCCAGCCAATAACTAATAAGTCTCCCGTTTGGGCAAATTCAACTTCAACATCTGGAATATAGTTTTGTACACGTTTTATTTTTTCTGCTCTAATTTTAGTCATGTATTCATGATTTTCTGGAACATAGGAAACATTACCTGTTACGCTATCTTTTTCAAGTCCACCAACTCTATGTTCTAAGCCAGGAGTTCCTGGGATTGCCCAATTTCTAGCTAATGTATCTTCATTTCTGTTATATGGGTGCCAATTTTCTTTTACTTCATTTACCAAGTTGTTTTTAATTTCAGGCATATCGTCTACAGAATGAATTTTCCAAGGAGCCGATCCATTAGCAATATATCCATCAGTTAATAAAATAACCGGCGTCATATGTTCTAATGCCAATTTTGAAGCTTCAAAGGCAAAGTCAAAGCAATCTGCAGGTGTACTTGCAGCAATAACAATTACTGGGCTTTCACCATTTCGCCCATACATGGCTTGTAATAAGTCTGATTGTTCAGTTTTAGTTGGCAATCCTGTCGAAGGTCCACCACGCTGAACGTTCACTACAACCAAAGGAAGTTCAATCATCATAGCTAAACCAAGTGCTTCACCTTTTAAAGCCAAACCTGGTCCAGATGTAGTTGTAATAGCTAAATCTCCAGCAAATGATGCTCCAATGGCTGATGCAATACCTGCAATTTCGTCTTCAGCTTGAAATGCTTTTACACCAAAATGCTTGTGTTTAACCAATTCGTGTAAAATATCAGTCGCAGGAGTAATTGGATATGAACCTAAAAATAATTCTAATCCAGATTTTTCAGCAGCAGCTAAAAATCCCCAAGCCGTAGCTGTATTACCCATAATAATTCTATAGGTTCCAGGAGCCATTTTAGCTGGAGAAATAGTATATGAGTTTGGAATTAGTTCTAATGTATTTGCATAATTAAAACCAGCTTTTAAAACTCTGGTGTTAGCTTCAATTACATTTGGTTTAGATTTAAACTTTTTATTGAAAAAATCTTCTGTATGCTCTGTAGATCTATCATACATCCAATAAACCATTCCTAGAGCAAACATATTTTTACTACGAGTAATTGATTTATTATCTAAACCTTCAACACCTTTTAAAGATTCTTTGGTTAAGGATGTCATTGAAACTTCAATTACACGATAATTTTCTAAACTATTATCTTCTAATGGATTGGTTTCGTATTGAGCTTTTTCTAAATTCTTTTTAGTAAAAGAATCAGTATCTACAATAATGGTATGACCAGGTTTAACGGCGTGTAAGTTAGTTTTTAATCCAGCAGGATTCATTGCAACAAGTAAATCAACCTCATCCCCGGGTGTGCTAATTTCAACACTACCAATATGAACCTGAAATCCTGAAACCCCATATAAACTTCCTTGTGGCGCCCTTATTTCAGAGGGATAATTTGGAAAAGTTGCTATATCATTTCCAAACATTGCTGAAGTGTCTGAAAATTGTGTTCCTGTTAACTGCATTCCGTCACCTGAATCACCAACAAATCTGATGATGACTGCTTCTAACGCTTCAGGTTGACCCTTTATTTTAGCTGTAATCATAATTTATGCTAATTAGAAAATTTTATTTAAATTTATACAAATTTTTTCACACTGTTTTGACTATCTCAAATTTATAGTTAGTTTTTAAATCTATAAATGACTTTTATCACACTCACTTGTTTAAAAATTTATAAATTTGTAATTATTTAAAAATTAAATTAAGAAAATATGGCTATTAAAATAACAGACGAATGTATTAATTGCGACGCATGTATTTCAGAATGTCCAAATAATGCAATATACGAACCAGATAGTGAATGGGCGTATGCAGATGAAACAGAATTAAGCGGAACCATTACTTTACCAAATGGAGAAGAAGCTGACGCTGATGAAATGAATGAAGCAATATCTGATGAGTTCTACTTTATTGTAACAGATAAGTGTACAGAATGTAAAGGTTTCCACGATGAGCCTCAATGTGCTTCTGTATGTCCAGTTGATTGTTGTGTTCCTGATGAAGATCACGTTGAAACTGAAGAACAATTGTTAGCTAAAAAAGCTTGGATGCACGGAGAGTAATTGAACTGTATTTTATAAAAAAGCCCTTCTACTTTTTAAAGTGGAAGGGCTTTTTTATGTTAATATATTAAATTTATAATTTAATCATTCAATTTTAATACGGCCATAAATGCTTCTTGTGGAATTTCTACATTACCAACTTGACGCATACGTTTTTTACCTTTCTTTTGTTTTTCCAATAATTTACGTTTACGTGAAATATCACCACCATAACATTTTGCTGTAACATCTTTTCTAAGTGCTTTTACAGTTTCTCTGGAAATAATTTTAGCTCCAATTGCAGCTTGAATAGGAATATCGAATTGTTGACGTGGTATTAATTGTCTTAATTTTTCACACATTTTTTTACCAATAGAATAGGCGCTATCTGCATGAATTAATGCAGAAAGTGCATCAACTGACTGTCCGTTTAATAAAATATCTACTTTTACCAATTTAGAAGCCTTTAAACCAATTGGGTGGTAATCAAAAGATGCGTATCCTTTAGAAACGGTTTTTAATCTATCGTAAAAATCGAATACAATTTCAGCTAATGGCATCTCAAAAGTTAATTCAACACGTTCAGGAGTTAAGTAAGTTTGATTTGAAATTTGCCCTCGTTTTTCTATACATAAACTCATTACGGGGCCAACAAAATCGGATTTTGTAATAATAGTTGCCTTAATAAAAGGTTCTTCAACTCTGTTTAGTTTAGAAGGTTCAGGTAAATCAGAAGGGTTATTTACTAGTAATATTGTATCGGGATTTTTATTCGTAAAAGCGTGGTATGATACGTTTGGCACGGTAGTAATAACCGTCATATCAAATTCACGTTCTAAACGTTCCTGTATAATTTCTAAATGTAGCATTCCTAAGAATCCACACCTAAATCCAAATCCTAAAGCAGCAGAACTTTCAGGAATAAATACTAAGGAAGCATCATTCAATTGAAGTTTTTCCATGGAATTACGAAGCTCTTCATAATCTTCAGTATCGACTGGATAAATTCCAGCAAAAACCATTGGTTTTACATCTTCAAATCCTTCAATTATATTTTGAGTTGGTTTAAGAGCATCGGTAATAGTATCTCCAACTTTAATTTCACTGGCTGTTTTAATTCCAGTTATTAAATAACCAACATCACCTGCCTTTATGCTAGGTTTAGGAACTTGTGTTAATTTTAATGTACCAACTTCATCAGCATAATACTCATTGTCGGTAGCCATAAATTTTATTCGTTGCCCTTTTTTAATTTCTCCATTTAAAACTCTAAAATAAGTTTCAACACCACGATAGGAATTGTATACAGAGTCAAAAATTAAAGCTTGTAATGGTTCATCAACATTTCCTTTTGGAGCTGGAACTTTTTCAATAATAGCTTTTAAAATGTTTTCAACTCCAAATCCAGTTTTTCCACTTGCGTGGATTACATCTTCCGGATCACAGCCTAACAAATCAACAATATCATCTGTAACTTCTTCGGGATTTGCTCCTGGTAAGTCAACTTTATTTAATACTGGAATAATTTCCAGGTCGTTTTCTAAAGCTAAATATAAATTTGAAATTGTTTGTGCTTGAATACTTTGAGCTGCATCAACAATTAAAAGTGCGCCTTCACAAGCTGCAATAGACCTTGAAACTTCGTATGAAAAATCTACGTGGCCAGGAGTGTCAATTAAATTAAGCACATATTTTTCTCCTTCATAACTATAATCCATTTGAATTGCGTGACTTTTAATGGTAATACCACGTTCACGTTCCAAATCCATATTGTCTAATAACTGAGCTTGTTCTTCGCGAGCTGTAGTTGTGCCTGTAAAACTGAGCAGTCTATCTGCTAATGTGCTTTTACCGTGGTCAATATGGGCAATAATGCAAAAATTTCTAATGTTTTTCATACTTCGTTTTCCTATCTTCTAATTTCCGCAAAGATAATTAATTATTTGTTCAAAAAATTAAAATAATATCTAGTCGTGATTTGGGTAAACAATATTTGCTTTTTTTCTTATTTCATCTAATATGTGCATCAAATTTAAACTTACTGTATTTGTTAAAATTGGGCTTTCAATTAAGTTGTTCTCTAAGCATTCCATTACGTGAATTGCTTCAAATTGATATCCCATATTTGGACCAGGGTTAAATGAAATTTTATCATTAGTATTGTTCAAGGTTAATTCAATAGCATCTTTTGAAAAACGATCGTATTTTATAATTCCGTTTTCAAAAACAAGTTCAACATCGTTTTTGTAAGCTGCTTTTAAACTTGAGTTTAAAACTGCTGTTGCTCCATTTTTATATCCAAAAAGCATTGATATGCTTTCTTCGGATTTTGTAGGACTAAAATGAGGCATGGCTTCAATAGTGTCAGGAATTCCTAATAACATTAGTGCTGTAAAAACAGGGTAAATTCCAATATCTAATAATGATCCTCCACCTAAATCTAAGTTGTATAATCTGCTATTTTTGTTAAAAGGAGCGTTAAACATAAAGTCTGATTTTACAAACTTTAATTCCCCCAAGTTTTTAGTATTTATAAGCTCAAGAACCTTGTTGAATTTAGGTCTGAAAATAACCCAAAAAGCTTCCATTAAAAACGTGTTGTTTTCTTTGGAAGCTTGTATCATTTGTTCTACTTCTTTAGTGTTTATAGCAAATGCTTTTTCACATAGAACAGCTTTTTTGTGTTGTAAACAAAGTAGTGTATGTTCTTTATGAAAACTATGCGGTGTTGCTATATAAACAACATCAACATTAGTATCATTTACCATTTCTTGATACGAACCATATGCTTTTTCGAAATTAAATTCTGAAGCAAAACTAGTTGCAGTATCAATATTTCTAGATGCTGTGGCATATAAATTTGCGTTACCTAAACCTTGTAGTTCTGTAACGAACTTTTTCGCAATATTTCCACAGCCTAAAATGGCCCAATTGTATGTTTTCATAAGTGTAGTTTTCAACTTCAAATTTATACTATTGGGTTTAAATAAAGTGTTATACTTATGAAAAATCTAGTTCTTAATGAAATTCAACCAAACCTGTGTTTACATCATAAGATGCACCTACAATTTCAATTTCTCCATTTTTCTCCATTTCGGCTAAAATTGGACTTTCTTTTCTAATTCTGTCAATAGAAACATTTACATTTTCAAAACTTACATCTTCTATTTGTTCATCTGTTAATTCAGTATCATCTTTACGAATAGAATTAACAGCAGGACTTATTTTTTCAAGTAGAGGAGTTATGTTTCCTAATTTAACATTTTTACAAGCAGCTGTAACGGCACCACATTTTGTGTGTCCCATAACAACTAAAATTTTTGAACCTGCAACTTTACAAGCATACTCCATTGAACCTAAAATATCTTCGTTTACAATATTTCCTGCTACTCTTACGCTAAAAATATCTCCAATTCCTTGATCAAAAACTAATTCAGCTGGTACTCTAGAGTCTATACAGCTTAATATTACAGCGAAAGGATATTGACCTTTGCTTGTTTCAAAAACTTGATCTTTTAAATTTCTTTGTGCCTTTAAGTTTTCAACAAATCTTTTGTTTCCTTGAACTAAAATGTCGTGTGCACATTTTGGTGTTAAATTATCCTGTATTTCTTTAGTTTGTGTTCTCATTTTATAATATTTTTTAATGTAATTTTATTTTTTAAATGACTGTACTGTTATTGAAATCTTTATTCTAATTTCAAACTTTTATTCTTAACATTATTCTTAACCCAAACTAAACAATCTTTAAAATTTTCAAAAATTTGTTCTTCTGGCACTAAATCAGGAATAATATCAATTCGTTCCATTAGGTATCTCGGTTGTTCTAATAGTCCTACAAACAATATAGTTATATCATGTGATTGTAACTCTTGTAATGCATCTTCCATTGCGTATAAACCAGATTGATCCATATACTGCATACGGCCCAAACGAATAATAGCTTTTGAGGCTGTTTTTGGAATTTGCTGAGCTAATTGCTGAAAGTCACTTGTAGATCCAAAAAATAACGGTCCTTTAATGTGTTTAATAAATACTTCTTCTTTATATTTTTCAGGGAATCCTATTTCATCTTTCCAGGCTTCTTCTTTTAAGGTTTTAACATCGGATCGTTGTGCAGTTAAATCTCCAATTTTTTTCATAAACATTAAAGAAGCAATAACCAATCCAATACCAACAGCATAAACTAGGTTCCAAAAAGTTGATAAACCTAATACAGTAAGCATTATTAGCACTTCCATACTGAATTTTATAGGTCCTACCTTAACATCTTTTGGTAAATAAGGAATTGCTTTTAATCCTTTATAATCCATAACTCCAATACCAACTGTAATTAAGATTCCTGCTAAAACAGCTGCTGGAATTTTTGAAGCTAAAGGTGCTAATATTAATAGTACAATAAACAGTAAAACTCCTGCAATCATTCCAGATAATCTTGTTTTTCCTCCAGAATTAATATTTACTACTGTGCGTATTGTAGCTCCTGCACCTGGAATACCACCAAATAATGAAGCAATACTATTTCCAATACCTTGACCAATTAATTCTTTATTAGGTTTGTGTTTAGTTTTTGTCATATTGTCAGCTACCACACTTGTTAATAACGAGTCAATAGCTCCTAAAAGTGCTAACGTTAATGCTGTGAAAATATAAGGTGTTAACCCTGTTAGGCTAAAGCCAGTAAATATTCCTAGTTGAAATTCGGGTAAACCTTGTGGTATTTCAGGAATTGGTCTATAATCTAAATTGGCTAACATAGCAATTGCAGACATTACTACAAGTGCAACCAATGTACTAGGTATTTTTGTTGTAATTCGTTTAAAGCCATAAATTATTATTATAGTTCCTAAAGCTAAAATTAGTTCTAACCAATTTATGTTTTGTATTGCTCTTGGAAATACTTTTAAAGCGCCCAAAACTCCTGAAGCTTCTTTACCAGCTAGTGTTTTGGATTCCTTTAAAATGTCGTTTTGAGTCACTTCTTGAGCACGGTTAATAGTTTCTTTAAAATCTTCAATTACTAAAATACCTTCACCTGCTTCGTCTTTTAAAATATTTTCAAGAATTAATTCTTCAGCTTGTGGCTTAAACTGGTTTACGAATTCAACGTCTTCTTTAGGATAGTAACCTATAGATGGTAAAATTTGAGTAACCAAAATAATAACTCCAATAGCAGTCATAAATCCGGAAACAACAGGGTAGGGAATGTACCTAATATATTTTCCTAGACCAATAATTCCTAAACCTATTTGCATAAGACCTGCTAATAGAAACACCATTAGAATAATTGGTAATGCTTTTGTTAAATCACCATCATTTGTAGCAAGTATTCCTGCAATTACAACCATACTTACGGCTGTCATTGGTGCTGTTGGACCAGAAATTTGCGTGTTAGTTCCTCCAAAAAGAGCTGCAAAAAAACTGATGAAAATAGCTCCATAAAGTCCTGCACTTGGACCTAGCCCAGAGCTAACCCCAAAAGCTAGTGCTAATGGTAATGCTACAATACCTGCAGTTATTCCTCCAAATAAATCACCTCGAAAGTGTTTAAAGTCAAATAAATTTTTCATTTTTTGTTTTAAGTTAGTAATTATTTAATAAAATTTAAAGCCATTTCAGTATAAAACTGTTCAATAGTATTTTTTTCTTCAGTAATATCTGTTAAAGAAGGTAAATGTTCAGCAAAATATTTTTGATGATGTGCTCCTTCAATTACTGTTGAAGCTAGCATATGCGGATATTGAAAATCAGGTTTAAGTTCTAATAAAATATCACTTACGCGTTGTACTACCATTTTATAAGCTTTAAAAAAACCTTTCTTATTTTCAGCATCTACATCTTTTGTATGATAAGATTTTATAGATTCAGAAATAATAATATTACTTAATCTTGTTTCGTTTATATAAGGAATTAATGTTGATTCCATTACAGGTTTTGTAAGTATGCTAATAGATTTTAATAAACGTTCTTTTGGAGACTCAACGTTGGTTGTTGCAAAAACAATTTGATATTCAATCCATCTCCAGTACCAACTAGTTAAGTAAACTAGCAACATGTGTTTATTTTTAAAGTAGCGATAAATTGAGCTTTCAGGAGAATTAATTTCTTCACCTAATTTTTTAAATGTAAAAGCTTCAAAACCAATTTTATCAATTAATTCAATACTTTTTGAAAGTATCTTTTTACCTAATTCAGATGAGTCGGGTTTTTTACAATATAGCTCTTTATTTACGTCAAAATTTATGTTTAAATTATTCATAAATTACTAAGTATTTCTTGTAAATATAAGAGTATTACTAGTTAAAAAGAAATTATTGCACTTATTAATTTAAATAATTGATATAAAAAGTAACATTAGTTAGTTGATAAAGTTGATTTAGTTTTTGAAAAGGTTGCTTTTTTTCTTCGAATCAATTGCATTCATAGAACTTAATAGCTATTAAATAGTTTAACCAACCCTGTTTCCAATTTACTAAAAAAAGAAACTTCTGTTTAATTTATTCCGTTAATTTCTTAGAAATAAGTACCTCAAAAAAAGAAATTTACAATGACTATATAAAAGCTTAACACTTTTTTATGATAGTAATACTATTATTTTTAAAAGTATTACTATATTTGCCGTCGATAAAAACAAAAATGAAATGAAAAAAAGAGGGATTTCTTTATTTTTCTCGGTACTTTTTCTGCTATTTATAGGCTTACCAACTATTCTTACAATGGTTGATAATTCTATTGATATTTCATTAGTTATTACTACTCCTGATGATGAAGAAAGCGAAAAGAATTTGGAATTTCAGGTTATGTTTCCTCAAGTAAAATCAAATAATTCAGGTATTTCAGTATCGTATTTAAAAATTAATTTACTGTATTTCAGTAAAAAATATGGTAAACCGTATCTAGATATTATTTCTCCTCCTCCCGATTATCATATTTCATAAATCGGTTCAATATATTAATTAGAAATAATCATTAAAATTTATCAAGTTTTAGTTTTGAGTAACTAAAATAAAACTATTTATAGTATGTTTAAAAGTATTAAAAGTGACTTGCCAGCGAGTATAGTCGTGTTTTTTGTTGCATTACCATTATGTTTAGGTATTGCATTAGCCAGTGGTGCTCCTCTTTTTTCAGGTTTAATTTCTGGAATTGTTGGAGGTGTAGTGGTAGGGTCTTTAAGTGGCTCTAAAATTGGAGTTAGTGGTCCGGCTGCAGGATTGGCAGCCATTGTTTTAACAGCAATTGGAACTTTAGGAAGTTATGAAAACTTCTTGGTAGCTGTTGTTTTAGGTGGAATTATTCAATTAATTTTTGGATTTTTAAAAGCAGGAATTATTGGGTATTATTTTCCTTCTTCAGTAATTAAAGGAATGTTAACAGGAATTGGAATTATTATTATTCTTAAACAAATTCCACATTTTTTTGGATATAATTCAGATCCAGAAGGTGACTTTGCGTTCATTCAAATTGATGGAGAAAATACATTTTCTGAAATCTTTATGGCTTTAAATAATATTAGCCTAGGTTCTACCACTATTGGTTTTATTGGTTTAGGTATTTTATTATTTTGGAGTAATGTTTTATCAAACAAAGGAAAAATATTTCAATTAATACAAGGTCCGTTAGTAGCTGTTGTTGCAGGTATTATTTACTTTCTAATAACAGGATCTAATTCAAAGTTTGGTATTAGTCCTTCTCATTTAGTTAGTGTTCCTGTTCCAGAAAGTTTAGATTCTTTTTTAGGACAATTTAGTTTTCCAAATTTCTCTCAAATTACAAATCCGGAAGTTTGGATTGTTGCATTTACAATAGCATTAGTAGCTAGTTTAGAAACTTTATTATGTGTAGAGGCTACAGATAAGTTAGATCCACATAAAAATGTTACTCCAACAAATAGAGAGTTATTAGCACAAGGAACTGGTAATATAGTTTCTGGATTAATTGGAGGTTTACCAATAACACAAGTAATTGTAAGAAGTTCTGCTAACATTCAATCTGGAGGAAGAACTAAAATGTCGGCAATTATTCATGGTCTTTTACTACTTACTGCAGTAATTCTTATTCCTAGACTTATTAATAAAATTCCTCTTTCGGTATTAGCAGCCATCCTTTTTATTGTGGGGTATAAATTAGCTAAACCAGCATTATTTAAAAAAATGTACAAGTTAGGTTGGAAACAATCTGTACCGTTTTTTGTTACAGTAATTGGAATTGTATTTACGGATTTATTAGTAGGTATTGGATTAGGTTTATTAGTTGGGATAGTTGTTATTTTATTAAAAAGTTATCAAAACTCTCACTTTCTTCATATTGAAGATAAGAGCAACGGAAAACATAAAATTAAAATGGAACTTGCTGAGGAGGTAACCTTCTTTAATAAAGGTGCTATTTTAAAAGAATTAGATAGTTTACCTATAGATACTTACTTAGAATTTGATGTTACTAAAACCAGGTATTTGGACTATGATATTATTGAGATTTTAGAGGATTTTGCATTTAAAGCAAAAGAAAGAAATATTGATATTAAGTTAATTTCAAAAAGAGGTATTGTTGAAAATCCATCTAGTTTTATTGAGTTTTTTCAATTGAGACCTAAGTCTAACATAAGTTTAAGTTAGTAAGACATGAGAAATTTTAAATATAAAATACTCGTACTTTCGGACTTAAAGAAAACAGCAAATTCAACATTAAAAAGTAGTGTAAGTTTAGCTAAGATGATTGGTGCGGAAATAACATTATTTCATGTTAAAGAATACATAGATATTGTAGATAGAGATAACCAATTAACTACAATGCGAACTTTAAATGAAGAGCATAAGAAAACCAAAAAGAAAATAAATGACATTGTTAATAGCTTTTCAAAAGAATACGATGTAAAAATCAATGGTAATTATGCATTTGGAAAAGTGAAAGAAGAAATTCAAAAACAAATAGAAGCTTACAATCTAGATATTATTGTTTTAGGCCATCGAAAGGCGGCTCCTTTTAAATTAATTGGAGATAGCATTACACGCTTTGTACTAAAAAAGTTTAATGGAGTTATAATGATTTCTTCAAATGAAAACGCATTAGCACCCAATGAAAAAATGTCTTTAGGAGTATTAAATGGTTCTAATAAAATTATGAAAACTGAGCTTTCTAACGATTTAATGCCGCATACAAAAGCGCCATTAAAATCTTTTAGAATTCTTAATAGTCAAGATGTAACTAAAGACACATCAAAATTAAACGAAGAAAAAATGGTAGAGTATGTATTTGAGCAAAACGCGAATGCTATGAAAACACTTTCTTCGTATTTACAAAAAAACAACATTAATTTATTATGTGTAGATAGAGATAAAAATAAAGGAAATAACACTGTAAATGCTGACACATCATTAAAAGAGGTAGTAAGCAAGTTAAACGTTTCGTTATTAGTTTCTGAAGCATAATTTATTTAAAAAAACAAAACACATATGAAAGCACATACAAGAGAAACACAAGCAACTATGACTCCAGAGAAGTCATTACAATATTTAATTGAAGGAAATAAAAGATTTCAAGATAATTTAAAAGCAAACCGTAACTTATTAGAACAGGTAAATGATACTAGTGAAGGACAATTTCCATTTGCAACAATTTTAAGTTGTATAGATTCTAGGGTATCTGCAGAATTGGTTTTTGACCAAGGTTTAGGAGACATTTTTAGTGTGCGTATTGCAGGTAACTTTGTAAATGATGATATTTTAGGAAGCATGGAGTTTGCATGTAAATTGGCAGGAACTAAGCTTATTGTGGTTTTAGGCCATACTGCATGTGGAGCTGTAAAAGGAGCGTGTGACGATGCTAAATTAGGAAAGCTTACCGGAATGTTGTCAAAAATTAAACCAGCCGTTAATGCAGTAACTTTACCTGAAGATTATAGTTTAAGAAACTCTGGAAATATAGAGTTTGTAAACAATGTAGCTGAACAAAACGTAATGTTAACTATCGATAAAATTTTAAAGGATAGCGAAGTTTTGGCTGAAATGCAAAGCAAAGGTGAAATCAAGATTGTTGGAGCAATGTATGATATTCATTCAGGAGCAGTAAAGTTCTATGAGCAATAAAATAAAAGAATAAATAAAGAAAATTAAAAAATAAGCTTAACAGATTTAAACCCCTGTTAGGTTTATTTATTTTTTTGAATAAAAATACAGTTTAATAAGTATTTCAATTGCTACTAATAAACTTGTATTATAAATAAGTAAAAGATAACTCAGCTAAGTATTAATTTTTAAAAGAAGGTAAAATTTAGACCTCATTCAACCAACTTTTGTCTCAGACAAAAGGAGTTTGTAAAAGTTAAAATAAGTATTAATGTTGAAGTTGAATTTTATGGTAAAGGATATTTAAAAAATTACGTAATTTGCAGCCAAAAATTTTTAGTTTGGTAAAAATAGGAAACATAGAGTTAAATGATTTTCCGTTGTTGTTAGCACCAATGGAAGATGTAAGTGATCCACCGTTTAGAGCATTATGCAAAGAACAAGGTGCAGATGTGGTTTATACCGAATTTATTTCGAGCGAAGGATTAATTCGCAATGCCTCCAAAAGTAGAAAAAAGCTCGATATTTATGAAAAAGAACGTCCAGTTGGTATTCAAATATTTGGAGCCAATTTAGAATCAATGTTACGTACCGTTGAAATAGTGGAGCAATCTAAACCAGATATTATTGATATTAATTTTGGGTGTCCTGTTAAAAAAGTGGTAAGCAAAGGAGCAGGAGCAGGTATTTTAAAAGATATTGATTTAATGGTTTCCCTAACCGATGCAATGGTTAAACATACCAACTTACCAATTACTGTAAAAACACGATTGGGTTGGGATACAGATTCAATAAAAATTGTTGAGGTTGCCGAGCGTTTGCAAGATGTAGGTTGTGCTGCAATTTCAATTCACGGTAGAACACGTGCGCAAATGTATAAAGGAGAAGCAGATTGGGCTCCTATTGCTAAGGTGAAAAATAATTCTAGAATGCATATTCCAGTTTTTGGAAATGGCGATGTAAATACACCAGAGCGAGCAGTTGAAATGCGTGATAACTATGGCTTAGATGGCGCTATGATTGGAAGAGCTAGTATTGGAAATCCTTGGTTTTTTAAACAAGTGAAGCATTTTATTGAAACTGGTGAACATTTACCTGAAATTACAATTGCCGATAGAGTAGAAATGGCAAAACGCCATTTGCAAATGGAAATTGATTGGAAAGAAAGTGAAATAGTTGGTGTTATGGAAACTAGAAGACACTATACTAATTATTTTAAAGGAATTCCTCACTTTAAAGAGTATCGATTAAAAATGGTAACTTCAGATTCGGCACAAGATGTTTTTGATACTTTTGATGAAGTACTTCAAAAATTTGCATAACTTTATTTAGTGAAAAAAATACTATTTATTATTGTTTTTATTTCGAGTTTATGCGCGTGTAAATTAGTGTCTCAAAAAAGTATATCAGTTTTAACTGAGATAAAATTAAATATACAAGAACCCTCAGGAATAACTTTTTTCAACAACCACTTGTATATTACAAGCGACTATAATGGACTCGTTTATAAAACTACATTAGAAGGAAAAGTTGTTGAAAAAATTGCAACTGATTTTACCGATTTAGAAGGAGTTGCTATTAAAAATGAGCGAGTATATGTTGTAAACGAAAATAAAAGAACTTTAATTAAGTTAAAATCGACTGGTGAAACAGACAAGAAATACAAAATTAAAGGAAGTCAAAAAAAACATAATAGCGGATTAGAAGGACTTTGTTTTTCTGAAAAAGAAGATTGCTTTTTTATAGTGAACGAAAGTTCACCAACTGAGGTTTTAAAAGTTACAAAAAAGGGAAAAGAATTAGACTCTTTTAAAGTGGATTTTGCTAATGATTTATCGGGAATTTGTTTTGATAATAAAACGGGTAATTTATGGCTAGTAAGTGATGAGTCGCAAAAAATCTATGAAATATCTAATAAAGGAAAACTGTTTAAAAGTTATTCAATTCCAGTGCATAAACCAGAAGGAATTGTAATACATAACAATAAAATTTATATTGTGAGTGATTCGGAAAACAAGTTGTTTGTTTTTAAAAAGCCTTAACTTTTTAATACAATTCAATTGAGGAGAATATTCCTTTTGAGATATTTAAAAATTTGTCAAATTCATCTAAAGTAGCTTCGTAGTACATAGAGTAAATAGCATTATTATGCATAAAATTATACTCGATTATTTTAGTGTCTCTGCCTTCCAAATGAATATTAGAAACGTAGTTTTTAAAGATAAAAGAAACAATTTTTAAAGGTCCGAATTTGCTATCTAAAGTTTTAACCTTTGCTTCTTTTGAATTTTTTAAAAGTAGTTACAATCTATTGTTCATATATTCATCTATAGAGATGTAATCGCTTTTCAACGTTTTGTAAAAACTAATTTTTGTAGTAGGGATTTTATAGATAGAGTTATGACTTTTTTTTGCATATAGTATTACTAGATTGTCTGAGCTATTTTTTTTGGGAGATATTTTCCAAGTTTTAGGGTAGGAGAACTTTATGTATTCATCTGAATATGTGTTTGTTTTTTTACTTTGAGCGTTTGTAATTGTTATAGCAAACAAGAATAGTAGCGTAATCTTTTTCATCTTTTTATTTCAAAAATAGTGAAATTTAAATATTACTCTACCAGTTTTTTAGAGATTCTACTACTTGCTATTTTTGAGGAAATAAAACCTAAAATTAAGATTGTTAATATTACTGTAAATAAATTTTGAAACGTAAATTCAACTGGGTAGGCAAGGTGTTGTGTTATCATAAATAACTGATATTTTTTTTGCAATAGCACCAAAATAACACCTAAAGACAGTCCTATAATTAATCCAAAAACAGAAAGTAAAAAACCTTGTAAAATAAAAACACGTTTTATATCTTTAATAGTAGCTCCTAAATTGTAAAGTGTTTTTAAATTGTCTTTTTTATCCAAAATCATCATAATTATGGCGCCAATTACGTTAAAAAGAGCAATAATTAAAATCAAGGTAAAAATTAAATAAGAAGCCAAATTTTCAGTATTTAACATTTTATAAAAGATAGCGTTTAACTGTTCCCTGGTTTCAATTTTAAAATTTGTGCCCAGTTTGCTTTTTAAGTCTTCAATAATTTGTTCTCGGTTGTCTAAATTGGTTACTTTTAATTCAATGGAAGAAATTTGATTAGGAGCATAATTCAATAAAGTTTGAGCAAGCTCTAACGAAATAAAAGTAAATTTTTTGTCCATTTCTTCAGTTAGCGCAAAAACTCCAATTGGCTGTGTTTCAATTTGATTGAAAGCATTTTTAGGGTTTATAGCGTAACCTTTTCCTGGTTTTGGAACATAAATTTTTAAAGGCTCTAAAAAATCAAAAACACCTACAGACAACAAATTTGAAATACCATTACCAACAATTGAGCCGGCAGGTATTTGCGGATCTAGCCAAGTACCCACATAAACTGTAGAATCAATTCGAGTAACTTTTGTAAAATTAGTGTCAACTCCTTTTATGTAGGCTATGTGTGTTTTTTTATTGAATTCGAAAAAGGCGCGTTCTTCAATTACTTTTGAATAGGATGCAATTCCATTTTGCTCGTCTAAATGCGATTTAATTGTATCACTAATTAGAAAGGATTTCCCTTTTATAGATGTTATTTTTATGTCAGGATCTGAGGTGTCTAAAAAACCAATGCTAAAAGCTCTTAAGCCCGAAAAACCGGAAAGAACAATGAACAAAGCTAAAGTTCCAATAATTACTCCAATAGCAGCAATTAAAGTTATTATATTTATGGTGTTATTGCTGCTTTTTGAAAATAAATATCGTTTGGCTATGTATAAAGGAAAATTCAAGTTAGCGTTTTTGACGTTTGTCTAAAATATCCGGATTTTTAATTGGATTTTCTTTTTTTCCTTTTAAAGCATTATCAATATCTTCAATATAATCTAAACTATCATCAATAAAAAATAACAATTCAGGCATACGTCTTAACTGATCTTTTGTGCGTTTTGCCATTTCGTAACGAATGGACGAGGTGTTTTCCTGAACTCCTTTTAAAATTATTTCTCTTTTTAACTGAGGAAAAACACTTATATACACTTTTGCTTGTCCTAAATCGGAAGTAACATTAACTTTAGTAACAGATATAATAACTCCCTTCATTCCGTCTCGTGCTGCATTTTGCAGTACTTCTGCCAAGTCTTTTTGTAAAACTCCTGCTATTTTTTTTTGTCTGTTTGTTTCCATTTTGCAAAAATATAATTTAAATGTACACAAATTCTGTTTTTACTATGGATTGTTTTAAAAATAATTTTAATTTTTTTTAGTTTACTATTGTAATAAATGTGATTTTAGCAATTCTAGTAGTTAATTAGTTTTATTGTTAAAAACCCATATTTACTATTAACTATCTAATAGTTAAATTTGTATATTGCAACGTATTTTAATAAAAAATTACTTTTGAATAATTCATTTGATAAATATCAAAAAAGAAGATTGCGTTCTTCTTATTTCTCCGTAATAATTAGTATTGCATTGGTGTTATTTTTAGTAGGGCTTTTAGGTCTTATTTTGTTGAAAACCAACAGTATTGCAAATCATTTTAAAGAAAAAGTAGCAGTAACCATTTTTTTAACTGAAAATGCAAAAGCTAATGATGTTGAAATTTTAAAAGCGGAATTAAAAAAAGCCGAATATTCAAAAGATGTTAAATATATTTCAAAAAAAGAAGCTGCAAAAAAATATTCAGAAGAAATAGGTGAAGATTTTATTGATTTCTTGGGAAGTAATCCTTTAAAAAACGCTATTGATGTTAGTTTAAAGTCAGATTATGTAACACCAGAAGCAATGGCAGAAATAGAAAAACAACTACTTAATAGAAGTATTGTTGCAGAAGTTGTTTATGATAAACCATTAATAGAATTATTAACAAAAAATATAAACAGAATTAGTTTTTGGATGTTGTTATTTAGCGCTTTATTTACACTAATAGCTGTGGTATTGATAAATAGCTCAATTCGACTTTCGGTTTATTCTAAAAGGTTTACCATTAAAACTATGCAAATGGTTGGGGCAACAAAAGGATTTATACGTTTACCTTTTATATGGAAAAGCATAAAGCTTGGTATACTTGGTGCAATTGTATCTATTTTAGGATTGATAGGTTTTATTTTTTATGTAAATAAAATGGTTCCAGAAATTGAATTATTGGCTGATTATAAAGTGTTAGCAATACTATTTGCTGGTATTATTTTAATGGGCATACTAATAACTTGGATTAGTACGTTTTTTGCAACACAACGTTTTTTAAACTTAAGAACCGACGAACTTTATTACTAAGAAATGAATAAGAAAAAAGAGGAGAAAAAAAGTAAATTACTTTTTGGTAAAAAAAATTATACAATAATGTTAATTGGATTGGCTGTTATTGGTTTAGGCTTTGTTTTAATGGCCGGAGGCGGTAGCGATAACCCTGATGTTTTTAACGAAGAAATATATAATTTTAGAAGAATTAGATTAGCTCCAACACTTGTAATAATAGGTTTAGGAATTGAAATTTATGCTATTATGGCAAAATCGTCAAAGTAAAGTATGAATTATTTTGAAGCAATAATCTTAGGGATTATTCAAGGATTAACCGAGTTTTTACCAGTTTCTTCAAGTGGACATTTAGAATTAGCCAAAACACTTTTTGGTGATGATTCCTTACCAAATGAAAGTTTAACTTTTACAGTGGTACTACATTTTGCAACAGCGCTTAGTACTTTAGTAATTTTTAGAGCAGAAGTATTTCAAATTATAAAAGGTCTGTTTCAGTTTAAATGGAATGAAGAGTTACAATTTTCATTAAAAATAATTGTATCTATGATTCCGGCGGTATTTGCAGGACTTTTTTTTGAAGAACAATTCGAATCATTTTTTGGAGGACAAGTATTGTTAGTTGGTTTTATGCTTATAATTACCTCATTGCTTTTATTATTTGCAGATAAAGCTAAAAACACAACAAAAAAGGTGTCGTTTTTTAATGCCATTGTTATAGGTATTTCACAGGCCTTAGCAATATTGCCGGGAATATCTAGATCGGGAGCAACAATTTCGTCTTCAGTTTTGCTGGGAATTGATCGAACAAAAGCTGCACGATTTTCATTTTTAATGGTTGTTCCATTAATTTTTGGAAAAATAGGGAAAGATGTAATGTCTGGTTCAATTAATTTTGAAAGTAATCAAATAGGATATTTACTAGTTGGCTTTATTGCCTCATTTATAGCTGGTTTATTTGCTTGTAAGTGGATGATTGCAATTGTAAAAAAAAGTAAACTATCGTACTTTTCATTGTATTGTTTTATAGTAGGAGTAATAGCAATTTCAGTAACTCTTTATAATAAATAATGACGTTAGAAGATTATAAAAATGGCCGGGTTTTATTAATTGACAAACCTCTAAATTGGACTTCATTTCAAGTAGTTAACAAATTGAGATGGAATATTAAACAACAGTTTAAAATTAAAAATATTAAGGTTGGTCATGCAGGAACATTAGATCCTTTGGCAACAGGATTATTAATAATTTGTACTGGAAAATTCACAAAAAAAATTGAAGAGTACCAAGGCCAAATTAAAGAATATACAGGAACCATAACCTTAGGTGCAACTACACCAAGTTACGATTTAGAGACCGAAATTAATGAGACTTTTAAAACAGATCATATTTCAGAAAAGTTAATTCTAAAAACTACCAAACAGTTTATTGGTGAAATTAATCAAAAACCACCAATTTTTTCAGCTATAAAAAAGGACGGAAAACGCTTGTACGAACTTGCAAGAGCTGGAGAAACAACTGAAATAAAGTCGAGAAAAATAACCATAACCGAATTTGAAATAACCAACGTAGATTTTCCAAAAGTTGAGTTTAGAGTTGTTTGTAGCAAAGGCACCTATATTAGATCTTTAGCTTACGATTTTGGTTTAGCCTTAAATTCTGGAGCGCATTTATCTGCATTAAGAAGAACAAAAATAGGTGAGTTTAACGTCGAAAACGGTATGACTATTGATGAGTTTATAGCAAACATTTAGCTATAAATTTTATGAAAAGATTTTTTCTAATTTTTGCAATTTTTATTTGTTCAATATCTTATTCTCAAAACAATTTTAATTATAATTTCACGATCAATACAACATTTACCGCAAATGAAAATTTTGGTGAGTATGATGCTTATTTCGACGAAGTTGATTGGTCTATAATTGCTCCAAGAGCTTTAATGTTACGTTCTGGAATTGATGTGAATATTGTTAAAAGACTTACTGCTGGAATTAATTTAGGATTTGATTGGCATCCCGATTTAGAAGTATTGGCTGTACCTTATTTTTTGGATTCAAAATTTTCGGTTTTTCAAGTTGATGATGATAAGCTTTATATAAGAGTAGGAGTAGGGAAATTGCTTAAATTTGGTGAATCATTTGAGCGTGGGACTTATAATATTGTTGGAATAGGATATCATATTTCAACAATAAAAAAGTACAGTGTTATAGTTAGTATGGATTTTCATCAAAAAAAAATCGCCAATTTCGAAAATGGGCGATTAAATAGTTTGTCGTTTGGAATGGGAATGTCTTTTTTATAAAAAACGATCCAGCCAGCTATCCATAATATTAATTTCCCAATTGTTTTTATACTCCTCGACAGTTGTGACAAGGTTGTTAAAAACTGTTGTTTTTTCAGAAACACCTCTGTTTTTTATCATTTTTTTAAAATCAGGTAATTCTTTGTATTGTACGTGTTCGCCTTGTTTGTAGCAAACATTTATTTTATCCAATAGTATGTTGTTATATTTTTTTTCAAGTAGTAAAATATAACCAATTAGTTCATCGTGTGCTTTTAAAGAAAGTTTGGTTTTTACATCATCCACTGCAACAACTATAAACCGGTTGTATTCTAACTTAAATGCGCAATTAAAATCAGAATTATTACTTGTCCAAGTTGAAAGGAAATTTCCAATACCTTCAATTAATTCTTCAATTTCTTGAGGATAAAATTTTCTACTCGATGGAAATATCCAAAGTTTTCCTTCATCGGGAATTTTACTAAAATCTACAATCATTGTTTTAATTTATTGCACAAATGTATGTTAAATTAAATCAGTTCCACTTTTGTAGTTGCAAATAACTCAATTATATCACTTTGAATGTTTTTACCTTTGTCTTTATTATACCAAACTTGAAGGTTTTTTTTAAATTCAGCATCTAAACCTCCATTACTTTCCTTATAATCATTTACCATTTGCGTTGCAATTGAAGGTCTTGGTCCCCAAGAATTAATAACATTATACGTTTCATCAAGGAGAATTATTTTAGGAATAGCTTTTCCTCCATTTGTTAAAAATTGATTCATTAATAGTTCATTTTCATCTCTAAGTACAATCTTTAAATCAATTTTAGATGAGGATTCTATTATTTTATGTATTACAGGTAAAACCTGAGCGGCATCACCACACCAACCTTCAGCTATAGCCAAAAGAATATAATTGTTGTTTATTTGATTTAAAGAAGATACGGTTTCTTCAGCAATTTTTATGGTTTTGTCTAAACGATCCATACGCTTGTCGTTTAAAGCACTGTAATTTAGCATATCATCATTCTGAATATTTCCAGTAGATTTTTCTTCAATAAGTAATTTTTTTATTAGAGATCTATACGATTTATAAGTAATTGCTTTTTCTAAGCTATCTTTAATTAATTGGTTTTTCATTCTTTTACTTTTTATCATTCTTTTGACGTAAAATTCAATAGATACTTACAACGCAAATTTCTTTATTTTTTTAGTTTATTTTATATAAATTTTCACTTTAATTTAAATACATATTTTTACTTTTGTTTTCATTAAAATTATTAAACTATGGAAAACATTTCAAATAACGATTTTAGTCAAAAACAGCTCGATTTAAGTCAAAATATTTCAGTTTACTTAACGAAAGTTTATAACTGGATGGCAATAGCATTATTAATCACAGGCTTATCAGCCTATTTTGTTGCAGGCTCAGAGCAGCTAATGCAAATAGTTTTTGGTAATAAAATTTTATTTTACGGACTTTTAATTGGTGAAATAGCTTTGGTTGGGTATATTTCTGCTCGCATTAATAAATTAGCAACCAATACAGCAATGTTGCTATATCTATTGTATGCAGTTTTAAATGGAGTAACGTTATCATTTATTTTTATGGCATACACGTCTGGTTCTATAACTTCTACATTTATAATTACTGCAGGTACTTTTGGTGCAATGAGTTTGTATGGATATTCTACAAAACGAGATCTTACTAAAATTGGAAATATTGCGTTTATGGCTTTAATAGGTATTATTATAGCATCTGTTGTAAATATATTTATGGAAAGCACCTTGATGTACTGGATAATTACTTATTTAGGTGTAATTATTTTTGTAGGTTTAGTGGCCTATGATACACAAAAATTAAAGCGAATTGCAATTAATGGTTTTGAAAATGAAGAGAGTATGGAGAAAAGTGCAATACTTGGAGCTTTGTCTTTATACTTAGATTTTATAAATCTATTTTTATTCTTATTAAGAATATTCGGAGATAGAAAATAGATGATTAGATTAAAAATTATCAAGAATTTAACCTTTGGAATACTTTTAATTTTTTGTATTCTAAAATCATATTCACAAGAAATAAAAAGTGATTTAAAATTTATAGGCGATTTTAGATTTAGGGCTGAATTGGATCGTGATTCAAGAAAAATGGATGGATCTTATAGGGATGATCGTGATAGATTGAGATACCGATTGCGTGCAGGATTTCAATATACTTTAAATAAGAGTTTCCAGTTCGGAGCACGAATAAGAACAGGTAATGCTAAAAACCAGCAATCGCCTCATATAACAATAGGAAAAGAATTCCATTCGGATGATTTTTCGATTGACTTGGCTTATTTGAAAATTAAATCTAATAATGGGTATTGGGCTAATTTAGGGAAACAAAATATGTCTTTTTGGCGACAAAATGGTTTGCTATGGAATAACGACGTAAACCCAGAAGGTGTTTCATTTGGTAAAAGTTTCTCTTTTAATAATAACTCAAAAATCTCTCCTGTGATGGGATATTTTATTACTGGAAGTAGAGGAGGAAAGTTTAGTGAAGATAGCAATATTATTATTGCCCAATTAAAGTTAGATTCTAAACTTGGTGATGAAAACTTTATTGTTGCTTCTGGAATTATAAAAGGCTCAAAATTACCCGATACGCCAGATGATACGGGTACATTTTTTCTTGATTATTCTATTTGGTCTTCGAGCTTTCAAATAAAATTAAATGATTTTTTACTAGGTTTTGATTTCATAAGAAATTTAAAAAATTATAATTTAAATGAAAATATATTATCAACTTATAAAGACCAAAAAAACGGTTACACAGGAAGTTTAAAATATAATTTAGAAAAATTTCAAATTGGATACACGTATGCTCATATTGAAAAATACGCTGTTATAGATTATTTTGCTCAAGATGATTGGCTTAGATGGGGTAATTCAAATATGACACGTACAAGTAATTTTAAAGGACACGAGATTTCGGCAAAGTATAATTTAAATAATAACTTTAATATGGTGTTTAGAGCTTTTTTAGTTGAAGGTATTAAAACAACTAGTACCAATTTAGAGACGGGAACAAGAGTTCGACTAGATTTGAATATAAAAATTTAGACTCGATTTTTCATTTTCTTGGTGTAACAAAACCGTGTAATTGTAATGATTGATTTTATCATTATTAGTATATTTGATGATTGTTTTTAATGAATTATATTATTCTTAATGAAAAATTACAAGCCAAAAGGAAGGTTAGCGGCATCAGCCTATATTGAAGGGATTTTAAAAGGAGATAGAGTATTGCTTTCTAGAGCAATTACCATTATTGAAAGTAATTTAGAAAGTGATAAAGTATTAGCTAAAGAAATTATTCAAGCTGTTTTACCCAAATCAGGAAACTCAATAAGAATTGGAATTACAGGTGTCCCTGGAGTTGGAAAAAGTACTTTTATAGAGTCTTTTGGTAAGTATTTAATTACACAAGGCAAGCGGGTAGCTATCTTATCTATCGACCCAAGTAGTCAACGGTCTAAAGGAAGTATTTTAGGAGATAAAACCAGAATGGAAGACCTTGCAAATATGCAGGAAGCTTATATTCGTCCATCTGCATCTGGAGACACTTTGGGAGGAGTTGCAAATAAAACAGGTGAAACTATGTTACTTTGTGAGGCAGGTGGATATGACGTTATTCTAATTGAAACTGTTGGAGTAGGGCAATCGGAAACTGCTGTACATGGCATGACTGATTTCTTTTTATTATTAATGCTTTCCGGGGCAGGTGATGAGTTACAAGGCATTAAAAAGGGAATAATGGAAATGGCCGATATGGTTGTGATTAATAAAGCTGATGGAGATAATGTTAGAATGAGTGAAATGGCTCGTTTACAATACCAAAATGCTTTACATATATTTCCGCAGTCGGAATCTGGTTGGAGCCCAGTAGTTAGTACTGCTTCAGCTATAAAAAATATTGGAATTGATACTGTTTGGGATGAAGTTTCAAAATTTAAAGCATTGGTTGATGAGAATGGTTATTTTCAAAAAAATAGAAATCATCAACAAATAGATTGGATGTATAATAATATTAACGAAGAGTTGAAAAATCTATTTTATGGTTCAGCTAATATTAAAGAGCATCTTTCGGTTTTAGAAAAAGAAATTATTTCTGCGAAAATTTCACCAGTAAAAGCTGCGCAACTAATGATTGAAGAGTTTAAAAAGTCGTTTTAATTTATATTTATTTCAGAATCTCATCCTGTTTTAGAGAACACCATTATCCAACATAAAAAACTAGTTAACAAAAGAATTTTAAAAACTTATTTTCTAGAGTTTATAACTTGTTTAAGAATAAATTCAACGCCTTGTTCATCATTTGTTTTTGTAAGATATTTAGCTGTTTTTTTTACGTTGGTATGGGCATTTTGCATAGCATAACTAAAATCCGCTAATTCTAGCATTTTTAAGTCGTTATTATAATCTCCAAAAACCATAGTTTCTTCTTTTGAAATCTTTAATTGCTTCTGAAGGATATTTAAAGCGAAGCCTTTGTTGGCGTTTGAATGAGAAATGTCTAACCAATGTTCTCCCGAAACAATTACTTGTAATTCATTTTCCAGATGTTTAACTGCTGGGTAAATATTTGTTTCAGAACAATCAAAATGAAATGCGGCAATTTTAAAAAAAGTATCATTTGTAACTACATTTAAATCTTCAACTGTAGTATATTCCGAATAATAATTTTTAAACATTGAAATAAATGCCTTGTCTTTAGTTTCAATATAAGCTCGTTTTTTTCCACATAAAACAATATAAACATTTTTGAGTTTTCGTAAAGTATCAATGCTTTTTGTAATATATTCTGAAGGTAAACTTAACGTAAACAATTCTTGATCTCCATGCATTGCAAAAGCGCCATTTTCAGCAACAATGGTTATTTCATTTCTAATACTTTTATCAAAACGATCAACAATACTAAAGTACTGTCTTCCACTTGCTGCAATAAACTGAATGTTGAGTTTTTTTAATTGGTTGTAAATATTTAGAAATTTAGAACTCACTTCACTTTTAGAATTGAGTAAAGTTCCATCCATATCTGATACTACTAATTTTACCTTTGAAAAATCCATATCTTAATTTGAAGCAGCAAAAATAGTGTTCTTTAGCTAATTTACTGTTAATAATACATCAATATGTATTCTAAAAGATAAAAATCTACTTTGAATTTTTAAATTCAAACCAATTGAATAAAGCCTTCTTTTTACTTCTTTCACCCAATGATGTAGCGTACATTCCTACATAAGTACCATTAAAACCCCAAGCAATTTCATCTCCAAAGTTAGATAAGTCTTGTGTATCTCCAATTTGTTGTAAATCATTTTTGTTTGAACCAAAATAGAATTTTGCGTTTAGCCCATCGCCAATAATTTTTAAAGCAACATTCTTTTCTCTATAAGGTTTTTCAGCGATAATTTCACTAATTCCCTTTTCTGCATTTACTTCTTTTGCAATTGTTTTGATAAGTACAATGCTGTTTTTTTCTTTCATTAATTGGTAATGGATTGAAGATTTTCTGTATAAAACAAGGCCAGCTTTTTCATTTTCTTTTTTTGAAGAAAATTCCATATTAGTTGATGCTTCAAAATGATGAGATTTAACTCTTTTGGCTAAGTAAGAAGGATTTTTCCATTCATTTACAGTTTGTGGACGTAGATTGATTTCCATTTTACCATTTACTTGTTTAAACCAAGGAGTTTTATAATTTCTAAGACAATTCCACTCTAAATCTATGTTTTCAGAATCAAATTCATCTATAGTTTTTAGTTGAGGTACAGGAGTCCAAGGTAAATTTGGTCTTTCTTGTTCAATTTGAAGCAATCCTTTTCCAGGGTTGTAAATTGGAGTGATACCACTATCTTGTTTTGTCATTTCTACTTTAGCCAAAAATGTTTCACGTGCCAAAATTGAATACCCATCAACTGGTCGTTTTGCTAGCATAACCGACCACCAATCTCCATTTTGAGTTTGAACTAAATCTGCATGACCGGTTTGAATAATAGGATACGTATAACCTAAATGACGATGGGTCATTATAGGATTCGCGTGATTCGGAATATAAGGTCCCCAAAGTTTTTTACTATTAAAAATGGTTACAGCATGAAATTCACTCGTTCCTCCTTCACCAATCAATAACACATACTCACCGTTAATTTTATACAAATGTGGTCCTTCAGCCCAGCGAGCATTAGATGCATGGCCATAAGTTAACTGTTTTGGTTTCCCTAATAAAATTCCTTTATCTGGATCAATTTCTTGCATCCATATGCCATTTTTCCCTGGCCATTCTCTATTTGAACCGTCAATAATACCTGCTCCAGTATAATAACATTTACCATCTTCATCCCAAAAAAGTGATGGGTCAATTCCGGGTGCATCTTTAATCCACATTGGATCACTCCAAGGTCCAGCAGGGTCTTTAGCTGTAATTATAAAGTTCCCATTTTGCCCTACCATAGTTGTAATAATGTAAAACGTTCCTTTATGGTATCGAATGCTTGGAGCAAATATTCCATTGGAATTTTTTAGACCATCTTTATACATTATTTGATTAGAACGATGTAAACCGTGCCCAATTTTTTCCCAATTCACTAAATCTTTGCTTTTATGAATAGGCAAGCCAGGAAACCATTCAAAGCTTGAATTTACCATATAATAAGTGTCATCCACACGGCAAATTGAAGGGTCAGGATAAAACCCCGTAAGGATAGGATTTTTAAATGTTTTAGGAGTAGTTTGAGCAAATAATATACTGGTAAAAACTACGGTACAAAGTAAACAAAGATAGCGCATGGTTAATTGTTTTTAGATTCTGCAAATTCAGCTTTGGTATTTCTATTTCGAGAAAAACTAAACCTTGATAAATATTGATCACCTGCCCACCAAGGTTGACCGGGATAATTTTTAGAAAGATGATGCAACCCCCAACTTAAGGCTTCGGTAGGATGTTTATCATTGTCTAAAGTTGTTACTAAGCCCATAGCTGATGGTACCCAATTTATATAAGACATAATTTCAAAATTGATACCATCTTCGGAATACTGAATTGTTTGCCTTTCTGGTCCATCTGCTGATGATACCAAAGCAATTCCATCTTTATATTTCCAAACACAAATTTCATGTCCACTATGAGTAATTGGATTGTACTCTGATTTTACATAAGGCCCTTCAATGTTATCTGCAATGGCAACACCCCATCTTATTTCACGTCCACCTGCAGTATTTCTTTCTCCCATGCGTTCTCCTTTATAATACAGATAAAACTTATTTCTGTAATACAATAAAGTTGGGTCATGTACTTTTTGGCTATCAAAACTTCCTTGAGATTTTACAGCAAATCTACTGTCTTCTTCACCTAACCATTCCCCATCTTTAGCAGCTTCTAAAATTGGTGATTTTAAACGTTTCCAAGGGCCGTTTGGATTATCGGAAATTGACATCCCAACAGTATTAAATGATCGGTTTACATATGGATATTGAATACATTGATACACTAAATAGTATTTGCCATTATGAGCTAAAATTTCTGGTGTAAATACTGAGCGATCATCATATTCTCCTTGAGGTCCGTAGGTTACAGCAACACCTTGTTCTTTCCAATCCCAACCATCTTTTGATGTGGCATACCAAATTTCTGTTTTATCCCAGGGAAATACTTTTTTATCGGGATCTCCTGTTCCAAAGCCATAAGTTTTTCCTACTGATTTTGAATACCAAGTATAGTATAATCCATCTACTAGGATAACCATAGTAGGGTCACGGCGAATCACACCTTTTTCATATCCAACATCACCTTTTATGGCTTGATTGCTAAATATTCCAAACCATTCTTCGTTTTTGTGATAATTATTTCTAAGAGCTCGTTTGGAAGCAGCACTCATTTTTTCTGGATTACTAATAGCTAGGAAATCGTAATCGTCCTGAGTGTACTGCTCTTTTGTAATTTCAGTTTCTAATTTAACCTCTTTTTTTTCTTCGCAAGAAAAGAAAATTAACACAAGGCATAAGATTGTGGTAGTTAATTGTCTCATAGTATTTATTTAGTGTTTTTGACTCTCGCTAAATTAATCATTCCAATGCTTATCTACAATGTATTGTATTTTAGGATAATTCTTATCTGTTTCATTTAAATCAGCTCGAAGTTTTTTCAATTCAACTTTAAGTTCTGCAATTATGTCTTTATATTTTGGGTGATTATATCTATTATTTAATTCTTCAGGGTCGTTTTTTAAATCATAAAACTCCCAAGTATGAGGTGTCTCTCTATCTATGCCATAATATTGTGTAGCCCAATAGTGTTTATCAAATTCAGAAGGATTTAAATAATGTTTTCCATAGTAAAATATAAGTTTATAATCTTTGGTTCTAACACCAAAATGTGCTGGCACATAATGATGAATAATGTGCATCCAATATCGGTAATATGTAGCAGTTCTCCAATCCTTTTCTTCTTTACCTTTAAGAGTATTTATAAAACTTTTTCCTTGCATATAATTGGGTGTCTTACCTCCTGCCAATTCTATCATTGTTGGTGCAAAATCCGTATTGTTAATTAAAAGATCTGTTACACTTTTGGGTTTAATCATTTTAGGATAATGCATAATATAAGGCATTCTCATGGCTTCATCGTACATCCACCTTTTATCTTGTAAATCATGTTCACCTAACATCATT
Source organism: uncultured Lutibacter sp. (assembly GCF_947495725.1). GTDB lineage: Bacteria > Bacteroidota > Bacteroidia > Flavobacteriales > Flavobacteriaceae > Lutibacter. Next base: position 272,131 of record NZ_CANLZZ010000002.1, read on the forward strand.
CCTTGATCACCTGTATAAATAATTACGGTGTTTTCCCAAAGACCTTCAGATTTTAAAAAATCGAATAGTCTCCCTAAATTATCATCAACTCCCTTAACACAACGTAAATACTTTTTCAAATAGGTTTGATAACCTTGATGCGCAGATTCTTTTCCTTTATACTTTCCTCCATTTAACATCCAATTATAATTACGGTACATATGACGGTCTGAAACTGAAGTCCCAATATAAGTGGTTAACGAGTCATTAATACCTCTAACCCCTTCAGACCCCCAATTGGGTTGATAATATAAACTAGAAGGTTCTGGAATTTCAGTATCAGCTAAAAATTCTTCATAACGTGGAGCATACTCAAAAAAGTCATGAGGGGCCTTATAATGGTGCATTAAGAAGAAAGGTTTTGATTTGTCTCGGTTAACGAGGTAATCAATGGTTAAGTCTGTAATTACATCTGATGAATGTCCTTCTGTTTTAACTTTATTATTTGGCCATTGTCCTTTACCTTTTTCATGAAAACTTGGGTTGAAATATTTTCCCTGACCAGGTAAAACCTTATAATAATCAAAAGCTACTGGTTCATTATGTAAATGCCATTTCCCAATAATAGCAGTAGAATACCCCAATTTTTTTAACTCTTTAGGGAGGTATTGTTTTTCTTGATTTAATGCAGTATCTAAATCAAGTACTCCATTGGTTTGTGGATACTGTCCTGTAATAATAGAAGCTCTACTTGGAGTACAAATAGAATTATTACAAAATGCATTATCAAAACGAATTCCTTGATTGGCTAAATTATCTAGGTTGGGTGTTAAATTTAAGTTTGAAAGCCTGCTACCATAAACTCCAAAAGCCTGAGCTGCGTGGTCGTCAGACATTATAAAAATAATATTAGGTTGCTTATTTTGAGCCAATATATTGAGGTGTAAAAGAAGCATAAACAGTGTTAAAAATTTATATTTCATAAGTTTAAAATTTATATTTATTCAGAACCGTATTCGTTAATTTTTTAGCAAGAATTTCCTTTAGTTACCAGCAGATTTCCTTAAGATTAAAATATACAAAATTACTGCGCAAGCACAATATAAACAAAGTATTTCTAGCCCGTCCTATTGAGTTTAATTTATCTTAAAAACCCAAGTGAAATCTAATGAAGCATCTATGGGCTTTTCAATTATCAGTTTATCTTCAGTTTGTTTAAACAATATTTCTCCTTTATAACCCAATAGTTCAATTGACTTTATTTTTATATTAGAAGTATTTAAATAGTTGATTGAAACCTCTTTCTTGGTTGAAGGCACCAATGCAAATGCATAAATATTCCCATTGTTTTGAGTAAATCGAATATCCTCTGTTGTAAAATTTTTATCTCTACTTTCAGCAAGGTGACCTTGAGTTGCTCTGGTAGGTCCTTCTCCAAAAATTTTCCAATGCTTAGCCCCATAAATAGCTTCTCCATTAATCTTTAGCCATTTACCCATTTCTAACAAAGTCTTTTTTTGATCATCAGGAATAGTTCCATCTTTTTTAGGTCCAATATTTAGTAATAAACAACCATTTTTACTTACAATGTCTACTAAATCTGCTATTAAGTTTTTAGAAGATTTTGGAATCCAGTTTTTAGCATAGTACCACGAGTTTTTTCCTATTGATGTATCTGTTTGCCAGTATTCTGTTAAAATTTTATCTGATTTACTTCGTTCCAAATCGAACATATGAGTTCCTTTAGGGTACGATTCAAATTTGAAGTTTTTGGTTTGTAAAACCACCTCTTTTTGCCGATTTACACCTGAATTGTAAAAGTATGCAGCCAATTTTTTATGATAAGGAACAAACTCAGGTCTATCTAAATAAAAATCGAACCATAAAATATCTGGCTGGTATTTATCTATAATTTCCTTTGTTCTTGGCCACCAAGTTTTTTCTAACCAATCTGAACTTACAGAATCTCCCATTTGGTGAGGAGGTGCATACAAATCGGCATATTCTGGGTTGCCTGTATCAAAATAGTCTTGTTGGTTGTAAAAATTATAGTTAAAAGCCAAATGAGAACTGGCACCAAAAATTAATCCTTGTTTTTTAATTTCATCAGCTAATGCCTTAAAAACATCATATTTAGGCCCTATATTAGCTGAATTCCAAGGTGTTATACTTGATTCGTATAAAGCGAAACCATCGTGATGTTCAGCGACTGGAATTACATATTGTGCTCCGGCTTCTTTAAACAAACTAACCCATTCGGTTGGGTTAAAATTCTCCATAGTCCATAACGGAATTAGATCTTTGTAACCAAAATCTTTTTGGTCACCAAACTTTGCTTTATGGTAGGCAAATGCTGGATGCGGTTTTTTATTGATTATTTCTCCTGTTTGGGGGTTTATAATTCCGTCATCCAAATACATCCATCTAGGATACCAATCTGTATGCAATTCAGCAACTGAATTTGGTCCCCAATGAATAAATATTCCAAACTTGGTATCTTTCATCCATTGCGGAATTTTGTACTGTTCAAGGCTTTTCCAATTTTCTTGGTAGGTTACAGTTTTGGTCTCTGCTTTATCTGGTTTAGCCTCGTTACAAGCTAAGAATGAGGTCAAGAGTACAAGAATTGCTAATTTATGGAATGTGATTTTCATAAGTTTCAATTTTATATTAGCGGTAATTTTCGATCATTGTAAAAAGTTAATTTTTTCCATATCTATCCATTTTTCTTGAATGGAACTTTCCGGACTTGTACGTTGGAATTTAGCCACATACTCTTGCCACTCATTTTCACGTGGAAGTTTCTGCCATTTAGGACCTGCTTTTTCTAAATCAAAATTCGGTTTAGTGTCCATTATCAAAATGGCTTGGTTACCGTTTAAATATATTTCCATATCCTTAACACCAACAGATTTCATGTTTGAGGTTATTTCTGGCCAAGCTTTACCTATGCTGTGAGCTTTTTTATATTCAGCTATTAAATTTGGATCTTCTTCTAAAAGTAACGTCCAAACAAATCTTTTAATGTTTCCTAATTTTGTTTTTAATTGTCCTTCGTTAGCTAAATAAATCTCAGTTTGATCTAATTCATAAATGCGTTCTAAAGCTTTAGGTTGAAGTAGCCCTTTTTCAAATACTTTTTTCACATCATTAAAGCTCTTATTTGGAAGCACATCCACAATAAAAAAATATTGATTTCCCTTTTGATATCCTTCTAAATTTAAAATTCCATTAGCATTTATTTTTTCTATATCATTCTTAAAAAAAGCAGATATAGTTTGTCTTGAAACAGTTTTTAAAAAAAAGGTAAAACGTCTAAATTGATTGATTGAATATTCCATAAGAATCTAGTTTGAAACTTCAGACCTTTCTTTAATATTTACTTTATGCCCTGCAATAGCAAAAAATAGTAAATAGACATAGCAAATAAGTGGAATAATAAACGAATAACGAATGTTGTAAACGTCAGAAATATACCCCATTAATGGTGGGACAATGGCGCCACCAACAATTCCTAAAAGGAATACTGAAGAACCTGTTTTAGTATATCCACCTAAATCTTTCATACTCAAGCTAAAAATAATGGGATACACTATCGATGTAAATAGCCCTACAGAGGCCAAGCATCCTAAAGAGAAATACCCACTTGAAGTCATTGCAATAGAAACCATTGCAAAGGCGCCAATACTGCAAAAAGCTAACACTCTTGCTGGTTTAAATATATTCAATATATAAACTCCAACTAATCGACCAAGCAAAACCAAAGCCATAAAAATGGTGATAAAAATTGCTGAATTTTGCTCTGTCAAGTCTGGAATATCTAACCATTTTGCATAACGAATAATAAAACTAACAATACCAACTTCGGCACCTACATAAAAGAATTCTGCTCCAACACCATAAAGAGTATGCTTGAATTTTAAAATATCTTTTAGAGGCTTTTTCTCTGAAGAATTATCGTCACCATCTTTTATTTCAGGTAAGTTTACAAAAAGTACAACAATCGCTATCAAGGCAAGAATACCTCCTAATATTAAATAGGGTGCTTTAACCAAATCTGCTTCGCCTGTTAAAAAAGTCTGTAACTCTGCACTCGAAAAAGAATCAATGGTTGTTTGTTCAATATCTACTTCGTGGAGTAAAAGTTTTGCAGCAAGAAAAGGCGCAATGGTTGCACCTAACGAACCTATTGCTGCAGATAAACTCAATCTGCTGGAAGCTCCATCTGGGTCCCCTAATTTTGTAATATAAGGGGATGCAGTTACTTCTAAAATAGCGAAACCAGCGGCCATGATAAACAATGCCGCTAAAAAGAAAGAATAGATTCTAGTTTCTGCAGCTGGAAAGAATAAAAAAGCTCCTAACGCTGCAACTATTAAACCGGTGATAATTCCTGTTCGATATCCTTTTTTCTGGATATACCAACCAGCGGGCAGCGCTACAATAAAATAGGCTCCAAAAAATGCGGATTGAACTAACGAGGACTCAAAATCGGTTAATTCGCATGCTCGCTTCAAATGTGGAATAAGGACGTCGTTAATATTCCTACTTAAATTCCAAAAAAACATCAATAACATAATGATGATTAATGGAACAAGATATTTTGAAGTTGTTATACTTTTTGATTTGGACATAGTTGAATATTGTTTGGTGTAAATTATTATAGCTCAATTACGGCTTTAATTAAATCTTTATGGGTGTACAGTTTTTCAAATTCTGTTGGAACATCATCAAAACTCATTCTATGAGTAATAAATGATGTGGCATTAATTTTACCTGCTTCAATTAATCTAATAATTCGACTAAAATCTTCACCCATTGCAGCTCTACTAGCTTTTAAGGTTAATTCTTTTTTATGAAAATTAGGATCGTTAAAAACTACATCACCCATAAAAAGACCAATAAATACAATAGTTCCGCCTGCAGCTGCATATTTAAAGGTGTTCATCATAGATGTTGAATTTCCTGTAGCGTCTAAAACAATGGTTGGTAAATCGCCATCTAATAATTCAGCTAGTGATTCTTCTACATCTCCAAGTGCATTGATAGTATCACTTATTTTAGTAATCTCTTTGCATTTTTCAAGCTTTACATCATCAATATCCATAGCAATAACTCTTGCTCCTGTTAATTGTGCAAACTGAATAGTTCCTAAACCAATTGGACCTGCTCCAATTACCAAAACAATATCGTTGTGTGATATTTGTGCTCTATCTACCGCATGACAGCCTATTGCTAGAGGCTCTATCATTGCTAATTGATCTTCCGTTAAGGTGTTAGATACATGTAAAAACTTAGCTGGATATTTAAAATACTCTTGCATTCCTCCATCTACATGCACACCCAAAACTCTTAAATTATCACCACAATTTGGCTTTCCATTTCTTACAGCTTGGTTTACACCCTCATTGTAATATGGCTCAACAGAACATTGGTCTCCAACGTTTACGGTTTCAACATCATTTGCTATTGCAACTACTTCTACAGCTAGTTCATGACCTAAAATTCTAGGGTAACTAAAAAAAGGTTGACTTCCATTAAATGCGTGTAAATCTGTTCCACAAACACCGATTTTTTTTACTTTAACCAAAGCTTCTCCTGGCAAAAGTGTTTTATCAAGTTCAGGGATTTGCAATGCTTCCCATTTTCCTGGTTCATTCAATCTTATTGCTTTCATGATATTATTATTTCTGTAATTTCATTAAAAATTTGTTCTGGTAATTTCCCAGCATTCCAATCATCAATAGTTGCTTTTATTTGTTCAGGTGTTCTTGCACCCATTACCACCCTGTCTGCTTCTTTTATGGAAAATAAATAACGTTGAGAAAGTGTAGCTAAAGACATTTTGTATTTATCTGCAACTTCTTTAACTCTAATAGCGTTTTCCAAATCTAATTGAGTAATCCATTCACCATCAACGCCATCTTTTTTGTAAGTTTCAAAACGATTTCCTAATAATGAAAAGTGTAGGGCAGAAGCTGCGTAATAAGTAATTCCTTCATTGTGATATTTTTGAATTTCTCCATTAAAAGCAGATAAATTACAAGCATCCATATGTAAAAAACCAGAAACTACATCAAAGTTTTCTTTGGTTACAAAAGGCATAAATTCTTGAGAAGGATTTCCACCAACTCCTAAAGATTTAACCAACCCTTCAGATTTAAATCCTTTTAAGGTATTTAAAACTTCATCAATATTTCCCATAGGAACCAATTGAGGTTCGTGTAAAAACAATAAGTCTATTTGGTCTAAACCTAATGTTTTTAAGCTATTATCTAGACTTCGTTTCATACCATCTGTACTGTAATCTAGTTTCACTTCAAAAGCATCTTTTCCTTTTAAGCGTCCAATTTTAGTACTTATAAAAGGTTTTTTGCCTTTCCATTCTTTTAAAGCCATTCCTACATAATATTCTGCGTTTGCATAAGAAGGAGCGGTATCTAAAGCTTCAATTCCATGTTTAAAAGAATACAATAAAGCATCAATAGAATCACGCTGATCTACTTTTCCCCAAACACCTCCTAAACCAGAAGTTCCGTAAACTAGTCGGCTTTCGTTGTTAAATGCAGGGCTTTTTGAGTAATCACCAGTTATATATGTTGGTTTTTTCATTGTTTTTAATTTAAAAATTTACGGTTGCACCACCATCAACAGGTAATACAACTCCTGTTATGTATTTTGCACCTTCAGAACTTAAAAATACAGCTGCATTACCAATATCGCTAGTTTGTCCAAAATGGTCCATAGCAATTCGATTAGTTATTTGTTGTTTTCTCTCTTGATCGTTATTAATAGCATTTAAAAACATGTTAGATTCTATCCATCCTGGAGCAATTGCATTTACACGTACATTACTTGTAGAATATTCTGTTACCAAAGCGTTAACGAGTCCTGTTAGTGCTGTTTTAGATGTTCCGTAAGCTACCACTTTATCAATGCCAAATAATCCTGCCATAGAACCAATCATTATAATTGATCCTTTTTTTCTTGGAAGCATATATTTTGCACATTCGCGAGTTAAAGCGAAAACAGACATTACATTGGTTTGTAAGATTCTTTCAAAATCTTCATCGGCAGTATCTTGAGCCATTCCTTTATAATGGATTCCAGCATTGTTTACCAAAATTTCTAATGGTCCAATATTAGTTTCAATATCTTTTACCAAGTTTGGAATTTCCTTTTTATTGGTAATATCATTTACACGATAATGTGCATTTTTTCCTAATTCAGCCACTGCTTCTTCTAGAACTTCTTCTCTTCTGCCGGTTAAAACTACTGTAGCTCCAGCTTCAATATATGCTTTTGCAATACCAAGTCCAATTCCTGTTCCACCACCGGTAATTAATGCAATTTTATTCTCTAATGAAAAAACTTCTAATCCCATATTATTTTATTTCAGTTAAACAATCATCTATAAAATTGAATCCCCAACCAGGTAAATCGTGTGGTTGTGCACAACCATCTTTAAGCACCATTGGATTGTCAATTAATGGATCTACCCAATCAAAAGATTCTGCACCAACTCCATTTGGAATTGTACACAATAACGGTACATCATAATCTTTATAATAATGAGGTAATACTGGTAAGTTGAAACTTTGAGCTAATGCAGCACTTTCACGCCATTTTTCTACACCACCAATTCTTAAAATATCTGGTTGCCAAATATCTAATGCATTTCTACTAGCCAATTCTCTTAAAGGTAAAGTGTCAAATTCGCGCTCACCCATAGCTAAAGAAATACCTGCTTGGTTCTTTAAAATTTCAAATGCTTGAAAGTTTTGGTGATTAACAGGCTCTTCAAACCAGTTTATATTTAGTTCCTTTGCTTGACGAGATAATTTCATTGCAGAAGGTAAATCCATACCTTGGTTAGCATCCATCATAATATCAACTTTATCACCTACAGCATCACGTACCAAGCGTAAACGCTCTACATCGGTACTTACTTTTGGTGAACCAACTTTAATTTTTACTGCTTTAAATCCTCTATTGGCGTAATCTGTAACTTCTTCGATAAGTTCGTCAATAGAATAAGAAATCCAACCTCCACTGCCATAAATAGATACTTTTTCTTTACATACACCCAGAATTTTATGAACAGGTTGGTTTAAAGTTTTACCCCAAGCATCCCACATTGCAATATTTACTGCAGCTTGAGCCCATCTATTAATACCTTGATTACCAAAATATTCTCCTAAATGATTTAATTTGTCATATACAATTCCCATTTCGTTGGTTTTATGTCCAATAATATGCGGAATGACATCTTTCAAAGCTCCAACAATAGCATTTGGCGAATACTGAAATGATAATAAATAAGACTCTCCAACCACACCATTTTCTAGTTGAATTCGAAGTATTAAAAACGAAATTTCTGTTAGCGTATGGGTAGCATCCGAAATTGGTTTTTTTAAAGGTGTAGATGCTTTAAAAATTTTAAGGTCTCTTATTTCTAAATTTTTCATTTTAAATTAGGTATTTATTGATGCAAATATCATTAATTTGTTTGTTGAATTAATATAGAATATTACACTAACTATGTACTATATTGATTAATATTGATTTTACTTTTAAATTTACATCAATAGTTTGCATTTTTTAGTATTTTTATTTTATGAAGGCTCAATTAAAACAAGTTACTACATCACCAAATAATTCATTTAAAGTTAAACTATTTGAGGAGAAAGAATTTAAGGCTGAATGGCATTTTCACCCACAATATGAACTCACTTTTATGATTCAAAGTTCAGGAATAAGATATGTTGGAGATTCTATGCAGCAATTTAATAGGGGTGATTTGGTTTTGGTAGGAAAAAATGTTCCACATTCTTGGAAAACTATTGATGCTAAAAATAAGCCTGTTAAATGCGTAATAATTCAATGGGATGATTCATTATTACTCAATTGGCTTGATAAACCTGAATTTACAAGTATTAAAAAACTCTTGTCAAAATCGAGTTATGGGATTTCTTTTGATGTTGAAACTGCTCTTTCTCTTGAAAATTCGTTTAGTGCCATTTATGAACAAAGTCCATTTGAGCGAATATTAACTTTTTTAAACATTTTAAATGTTTTGGCTACAAGTGCTTCAATTGAATTACTAGCAGGGCCAAGTTTTGGAAAAGATCTTTCTTTAAAAGAAAGTACAAGAGTAAATGTAATTAATAGTTATATTAAAGATAATTTCCAAAATGAACCTTCGTTAACCGAACTATCAAATAAGTTATCTCTAAGTAAAGAAGCTTTTTGCCGTTTTTTTAAAAAAACATTTGACAAAACATATTCAAGTTATGTTAATGAATATAAAATAACCATTGCTAGTAAAATGCTAATAGAAACAGATTTGTCTGTATCACAAGTAGGGTATGCCTCAGGGTTTAACAATTTATCTTTTTTTTATAGGCAGTTTAAAAAGTACAAGCAAAAATCTCCTAATGCTTATAGGCAATTATATCAACGAATTTAATTTAGTCAATTGGATTTAATTTGCCATTTTTAATGAGGAGTTTGAAGTAAATGTTTTATAAAACACAATAAATATATAGAAAAATCTAAATTTTAAAATGAAATTATTAATACCATTTGAATAATGAAAACCTTTAAACTTACAATTCTATTTTTGCTACAATGCTTTTTGATTTATGGTCAACAAGAGAAAAAACCAAACATCATTTTTTTGATGATAGATGATTGCAGCGCTGTTGAATTCTCTTGTTATGCAACATCAAAACACGCTTCTGGAAATAAAACTCCAGTAATTGATGCTTTGGCTTATGAAGGCGTACAATTCACTACGTGTTGGGCTTCTCCATTATGTATGCCAGCAAGAGCCATGTTAATGTCCGGTAAATACGGTTCAAAAACAGGGGTGTTTGGCAACAAGTTGAGTAACCATAATCCAAATTTTGCAAAAAAACATATACCAATGTCTAAAGTTTTAAAAGATGAAGGATATGAAACTGCTATTTCAGGAAAATGGCATTTACCGGGTAATGCAGGGCAAAAAGAGTATGGGTTTGATGAATATTCCCTATTAGGAGGCTATTTTAATCCCTTTGAAGGTAAAGTAGTTTGGGATGGGCTTTGGTTTTCTTGGTCTAAACCTTCTGAAACTTTTAAAGACAAGGCAATAATAGGGAGTAAAAAAGGACAATATCCTGCACTCTATTGGAACGGATGTGTAATAAATAATGGTGAATTACAACCTAGTGATACTAACACTTTTGCGCCAGATATTTGTCAAAAATTCGCATTAGATTTTATTAAAAAAGAACGAGATAAACCTTTCTTTTTATATTACCCAATGGTTTTGCCACACGATCCTTGGTTTGAAACGCCAGTTGCAAATAGTACTAATAAAAGATCTAAACCTGGTTTTAGCTCCCAAATTAAGCGATTAGAATATTATGTAGACGAATTAGTGCAAACATTAAAAGAGTCAAATGTTTATGATAATACAATTATATTTTTTACCGCAGACAATGCAACTTTAGCTAATGGAAAGGGTTCTTGTTCAGAACTTGGAGTTCGGGTGCCACTTATTGTTTTTGGAGGCGCACTTAAAAATAAAGGAGTTAGCGATGTTATGGTTGATTTTACCGATATGTATCCAACAGTTTTAGAAGTTGCAGGTGTTAATACTTCAAGCATAAAAGAATTAGACGGTGTAAGTTTTAAACCTGTTCTTGAAAACAAACCATTTAAGGAAAAACCTTATGTATTTAGTTTTTTAGACTTAGAGAGAACGGTAAGAACAAAAAAATATATGATGGATGGCCACGGAGGTATTTGGAAGTGTGCACCATCTGGAAATTTATTAGATTATACACCTATGGAGGAAAGCGAAAAAACTCAACAAATTAGGGCTGAACTCACCAAAATAATAAAGTCTTTTAAACTACCATCAATTGAAATGTTCGGAAATGAGAGAATTGAAAAGGCTCGTGGCAATTATAATTGGCCTTCTTTTCATTCAACCACTTTAGCAGCCTATAAAAATGGCGATAACTGGATGTATAATAAACGAAGATTAAAAGAATAACAACTACAGTGTTAAAACAAATATTAAAAAAAGCAACTATGAGATTAACTCCAATTTATACGTTATTAATTTTTTCGCTACTTGTATTTACAGTTTCAAGCTGTAGAGAAACTAATAATGTGCAATACCATGTTAGCATAACTGGAAACGACACTAATGATGGTTCCATTGATTCACCTTTTAAATCAATAAAACGAGCTATAATTGAAACAAGAAAAACCAATGGAGAGAAAACTATTCTTATTCACCCAGGAAAATACTACAATGTAAATATAAAACTGACCAATAAAGATAATAGCTTAGTTATAAAAGCTGGGAGTGAAGTAGCACCCACTTTATTTGGAGGTGTTAAATTCACTGATTTTAAAACTGAGGATAAATTTATTTATGCTGAAGTGCCCAATACAAGAAATAGAGAATGGGATTTTAGAATGATTCAAGTAAATGGCAACTATCAAGAAAGAGCGCGATTTCCAGAAAAAGGAGCATTTACTCATTTAAATGTTTTTGATGTTAGGTGGCTGTCATCTGAAGCTGGTGGCTGGGAAAGAAAACCAACGCAAACAGAAAAAACAACACTAAAATATATTCCTGAAGATTTAAATCCTGAAATAGATATCAATAATGCTGAATTAACCATTTATCACGAATGGGATGAAACACTTGTAGGGCTCAAAGAACATGATAAAAAGAATCATATTCTAAAATTCGATAATGAAAGTCAGCACCCTCCAGGAGCTTTTGCAAAAAGAAATAAAAATGCACAAACTTATGTGGTTTGGAATACCAAAGAAGGTATGCTAAAACCTGGGCAGTGGTATTTAGATAGAACTCGTGAACGATTGTATTATTGGCCTGAAAAAGGTGAAGATATATCAAAACTTGAGGTTGTTGTGCCAAAACATCAAAATATAATTTCTTTAGAACCAAACACAAAAAATATAACTATTGAAGGTTTAAATTTATCTTCTACAACCACAAAACTGATTACTGGTGGTTATGGAGCAAATCGTTTTGAAGGAGCAATTAGCGGAAAAAAGGTTAGTGATATTTCACTCAAAAACGTAACTATAAAAAATGTTGGTGGCTGGGGAATTCGACTTAACGGTGATAATATTTCAGTAAAAGAAAGTGAAATATATAACTGTGGTGCCGGTGCTATTTCATTTAGAGCTAATAATTTCAGAATAAAAAATAACAAATTACATGATATTGGTTTAGTATATATGAGTGCTGTTGGTATTATTGGAGGTGGAAATAACAATACTATTTCTTATAATGAAATTTACAATATGCCTTATTGTGGAATTAATGGATTAGGTAATAATTCATTAGTCGAAGGCAATGTAATTCATAATATAAAAACCTTCATGCAAGATGGAGGAGCTATTTATATGTTTGGCCATAAAAACACAATTGTAAAAGATAATGTTGTTCTATCTAAACTAGAATCTGGAATTAATGTTTATGCTTACTATTTAGATGAAGGCTGTGAAAACTGTGTTGTAGAAAATAATTTATCCTATAACGCAGCAGTTCCTGTTCAAGCTCATATGACACGTAATTGCACTTATAAAAACAATGTTTTCCTTGATAAAGGATTACAATCTATTGCTTATGCAAATTCCTCTGACATGACATTTGAAAAAAATGTTTTAGTTGCAAATTCAATTATTTTTAAAGGACCAACAAACACATCACCTGAGCATATTAAAGGTGAATTAGGGAAAGTTATGAAAGGTTATTCTTCGGCAATTGGTATTACCTCTTGGAAAAATAATATTTTCAATAGTGATTCAAAAAGCATAAGATTAAGACAATTAGCACAATATGATGCAGTTGCAGAAGATGAGTTAACCCCAATTGAAGGAACTATTTTTTCAAATGTTGAACTAAAAGGAATTGAAACAGGTCAATTAAATTTAACAACAGATTCAATAGTAAAGTCACAAGGAATTCAACTTAAAGATTTTTCTAAAGCGGGATATAAAACAAACCTAACAGAGCTAATAAATTATTATTATTGAAATTGCTTTAAACCTTTTTTTGGTTATTAAGAATTACAATAGAAAACAAAAATCCCGAACAAATGAATGTTCGGGATTTTTTATATCTAAAATCTAGAAGCTTATTCTTGCTCTAAATATTTTTCCATAATTGTAATTGCTGATTCTGAAATAACAGTACCAGGACCAAATACAGCAGCTACTTTTCTTTCGAATAAGTATTCATAGTCTTGAGCTGGAATAACTCCACCTGCAAATACCATAATATCAGGTCTTCCTAAACGTGCTAATTCTTCAATTAATTGAGGAATTAATGTTTTATGACCAGCAGCTAAACTTGATGCACCTACAAAGTGAACATCGTTTTCAATAGCTTGTTTTGCAACTTCTTCAGGAGTTTGGAATAAAGATCCCATATCCACATCAAAACCTAAATCAGCGAAACTAGATGCAACTACTTTTGCACCTCTATCGTGACCGTCTTGACCCATTTTTGCAATCATAACTCTTGGTCTTCTACCTTCTATTTCTGCAAATTTATCAGCTAATTTTTGAGCTTTTGCAAACGTACTATCGTTATCTACTTCTTTACCGTACACACCACTTATTAATTTAGTATCCGCTTTATGTCTTCCAAAATGAACTTCTAAAGCATCAGAAATTTCACCTAAAGTAGCAAAATTTTCCGCAGCTTCAACAGCAAGTTCTAATAAGTTACCTTTAGCACCGCCAGCACAATCTTCTAATGCTTTTAGTTTTGCAGCAACAACTTCTGAATTACGTTCAGCTTTTAATTTATTTAAACGAGCAATTTGAGAATCTCTAACCACTGTATTGTCAACCTCTAAAATTTCGATGTTAGATTTTTCAGCTGTTTGGAATTTGTTTACACCAACTAAAATATCTTGACCAGAATCTAAACGAGCTTGTTTACGTGCAGAAGCTTCTTCAATACGTAATTTTGGAACTCCAGTTTCAATAGCTTTTGCCATTCCACCAAGTTCTTCAACTTCCTCAATTAATTTCCAAGCTTTTTTAGCAATCTCTTGTGTTAAGTACTCAACATAGTAAGAACCAGCCCAAGGATCAACCGCTTTGGTCATTTGCGTTTCATCTTGAATAAAGATTTGCGTGTTACGTGCAATACGTGCAGAGAAATCTGTTGGTAAAGCAATAGCTTCATCCAATGCATTTGTGTGTAGTGATTGCGTTCCACCTAAACCAGCAGCCATAGCTTCAATACAAGTACGTGCTACGTTGTTGAAAGGATCTTGCTCACTTAAACTCCATCCTGAAGTTTGACTATGCGTACGCAATGCCATTGACTTTGGATTTTTTGGGTTGAAAGACTTAATGATTTTTGCCCAAAGCATACGTGCAGCACGCATTTTTGCAATTTCCATAAAGTGATTCATACCAACCGCCCAGAAGAATGATAAACGTGGAGCAAACTCATCAATTTTTAAACCAGATTTTAATCCAGTTCTAATGTACTCCATACCATCTGCTAATGTATAAGCCAATTCAATATCTGCAGTTGCACCAGCTTCTTGCATATGGTAACCAGAGATAGAAATTGAGTTAAACTTTGGCATATTTTGAGTTGTATAATCAAAAATATCTCCAATAATTTTCATTGAAGGTGCAGGTGGGTAAATGTAAGTGTTACGCACCATAAATTCCTTTAAAATATCATTCTGAATTGTTCCAGAAAGTTTGTCTAAAGAAACACCTTGTTTTCTTGCAGCAGCAATATAAAAGGCCATAATTGGTAATACAGCACCATTCATTGTCATAGAAACAGACATTTTATCTAATGGAATTTGATCGAACAAAATTTCCATATCTAAAATAGAATCTATAGCAACACCAGCTTTACCAACATCACCAGTTACACGTGGGTGATCAGAATCGTATCCACGGTGTGTAGCTAAATCAAAAGCAACTGAAAGTCCTTTTTGACCTGCAGCTAAATTTCTTCTGTAAAAAGCATTTGATTCTTCTGCAGTTGAGAAACCTGCGTATTGACGAACCGTCCAAGGACGCATAGCGTACATTGCGCTATAAGGACCTCTTAAAAATGGTGGTACACCAGCAGCGTAACCTAAATGTTCTGCTTCTGAAATATCTTCTTTTGCAAATTGTTTTTTTACAGGGATTCCTTCAGGAGTATTCCAAACGTCTTGATTCTCTGAAGTTGCAGCTGTTTGCTTAACAGCTGAATTTAATTTTATATCTGAAAAATCTGGTTTCATACTTCTTAAGATTTTAAGGTTTTTTGAACTTTTTCCTGAATAGCAGAAAGTGTAACAAGAACATCAGTTCTCATATTTACAACACCATCTAAACCAGCTTCAGTTAATTCATCTATATTTTTTGGAGCACCAGCTAATAACAATACTTTGTTTTTAGCAATAGCTCTAAATGCTTTAATAAATGCAACAGCACTTTCATCATAATCTTGATCTGAACTACAGATAACTACAACGTGAGAATCTGATTTTGCACTTTCTGTAGCAGCGGCTTCAACACTGTTAAAACTTTCTTCTTGGTGAACGTCAAAACCGCTAACACCAATAAAATCGTAAGCAAAGGCTGCTCTAGCTTTACGCATATTTAAGTTTCCAAAACTAGCTAGTTGTACAATTGGACGTACATTAGTTTCTGCTACTAATTCTTCAGTTTTTCTTCTTAAAGCTTCAATTTCTAACGATGCTCTTCTTGGAGTTAACACTTTAGAATTTTCTGTTCCTCCTTTAGAAAGAACATCTACAGCAACAGTTTCCATTAAGTTAGGGTATTTGTTAACACCTACTAATGGAGTTCTACGTTGGCTAATTAATTTTAATTTTTTTAAACGAATTTCAGCAATTTGAGCTTGAATTGTTTCGTTTTCAAAAGCAGAGTAAAAACCACCTTCAGCTTCAATAGCTTGGAATAATTCTAACGCTTTTTCAGCTATTTTTGAAGAAACTTCTTCAATATAATAAGATCCATCAACTGGATTTGAAACTTTACCAAAGTAAGATTCTTCTCTTAAAATGGTAGTGATATTACCAGCAATTCTACTTGAAAAATCTGAAGAATTTTTAAATTCTTTATCGTAAGCATCAATTAAAACACCATCTACATTTCCTAAAATTGCAGACATTGCTTCAGTTGTGCAACGTAATAAGTTAGTTTCAGCATCCGTTACAGATTTACTCCATATAGAAGTTTTTGCTGTAATAGTATTTGCTAATTCAGCAACTCCGTATTTAGCAGCAACTTCAGCTAATAAACTATTGAATGCTCTAAATTTTCCAATTTCAACAAAGTATTCTAAACCAATTGCTAGTTTAAAGTTTAAGTTGTTAAATATTATTTGTGCTTCAACACCTTTTTCTGAAAGTTTTTCAATTAAGAAAACTAAAGAGTTTAATGTGTAAGCAATTTCTTGAACTTGGTTTGCACCTGAATCTAAATATTCAGTTCCTGAAACGGTAATTGCTTTAAAGTTTGGAAAATCAGCAGTTAGTTTTACTAATTCTGCAGCAACTTCAACTTGACTTTCGTCAAAAGAACCAGTTGTTACATAATTTGAAATAATACCTGTGTTTATGTATCCTTTTAGGTCGCTATCTTTAGCGTAGTTCAGTAAATCTGTTGCAAATGCAACAGCATTAGCTTCTATTTCAAATGAAACGGTTGTTGTATTTAAATCAATACCATTTAAAAGTGCAGCAGCAGAAACATTTTCTTTTAAAGTGAAAATGATTCCGTTCATTCCTTCTTCAATTGCTTTTATAGCTAGTTTGTTACCGCTTTCAGCAGTTGTAACAGCAACGTTACGGTAATTCACTAATGATTGTGAATTTTCTCCAGTATTTTTAAGCTGCGTGATTTTATTTTCTGTATTGTAGCAAGGTTGGATATTGATGCCAGTAAGGTTTTTCCAAACTAGTTTTTTATCAAAATCAGCTCCTTTTAAATCTGCGGTCACTCTTTCCATCCACTGCTCCGTAGTAACGGGAGGGAATTCAGAAAAAAGTGCTTTATTTTTATCGCTCATTATATGTGAATTTATTATGATTTTAAAATTTAGAGTTCTTAAAATTACAAAAATTAAGAACTCTAATTTTAATAGATTTATTTAACCATTAAACTACTTCCAAATCTTTCGAAAATAGCTTTGTCTAATTCTTCTCTACTATCTGGATGTGCAACATCTCTTAAAGCAACAGCTCTTTGTTTTAAGCTTCTTCCAAATAATTCAGCAACACCATATTCCGTAGCAACAAAACGAGCGTGAGCACGAGTTGTAACAACACCTGCACCAGGTTTAAGTGAAGATACAATTTTAGAAACTCCTTTAGCTGTTGTTGAAGTAATAGCGCAAATTGGCTTACCACCATGTGATAGGGCGGCACCACGCATAAAGTCCATTTGTCCGCCAACACCAGAGAACATTCTCATACCAATTGAATCAGCACAAATTTGACCAGTTAAATCAACTTCGATAGCAGAATTAATAGCTGTTACAGATGGGTTTTGACGAATAACTGCAGTATCATTTACATAGGCGATGTCTCTCATTTCAATTTCTGGATTATCATCCATAAAATCGTATAAACGACGAGTACCCATTGCGAAACCTGATACAATTTTATATGGGTTTGTTTTTTTCTTCGAACCGTTAACAATTCCTTTTTCAACTAAATCTACAATTCCTTCTGCGAACATTTCTGTATGTACACCTAAGTTTTTGTGGTTATGTAAGAAAGTTAAAACTGCGTTTGGAATTCCTCCAATACCCATTTGAAGCGTAGCTCCATCATCAATAATTTCAGCAATATTTTTACCAATTGCACTTTCAGTTTCTGAAGGTTCTACAAATTTCATTTCATAGATTTCTTCTTCTATTTCAACACAAGCATCAAAATTGCTAATGTTAATTTGAGCATCTCCAAAAGTACGAGGCATTAAAGGGTTAATTTGTGCAATTACCTTTTTACCTTGTTCAATTCCAGATAGAACAATATCAACTGAAACACCTAATGAACAAAAACCATGTTTATCTGGTGGAGAAACATTTACCATTACAACATCTAAGTCCATATATCCTTGACGGAATAAACTAGGGATATCACTCAAAAAAATTGGAATATAATCTGCTGTATCACCAATATTTTTTCTAATGTTTCCTCCAATAAAGAAGGCGTTTGTATGGAAACTTTCTCTTAGTTCTGGATTTGTATAACCGTGCTCACCTTCAGTATGTAAATGAACAACTTCTACGTTTTTTAATTCTGGAGCTCTAGCAACCATTGCTTTAATTAAAGCTTGAGGAGTTGCTGAACCACCCTGTATTAATACTCTATTTCCTGACTCTATTAATTTAACTGCCTCATCTGCAGTCATTGAATTTGGTATTTTCATTTTTTATAAGATTATTGTTTGTTTATATTTAATTACCCTAAGAAACTTAATATAATACCTGCTGCAATTGCAGAACCAATTACTCCAGATACGTTTGGAGCCATTGCGTGCATTAATAAATAATTACTTGGGTCCGATTTTAATCCTTCATGATGTACAACACGTGCGCTGTCTGGAACGGCAGATACACCTGCGGCACCAATTAATGGATTAATTTTGTTGTCTCCTTTTAAGAATCTATTCATAAATTTAGCAAATAGTAAACCTCCACAAGTTGCAATAACGAATGAGATAGCTCCTAAACCAAAAATTAATAATGAATCTTTAGTGATAAAGATGTCTGCTTGTGTTGAAGCTCCTACCGTAACACCTAATAAAATTGTTACAATATCAATTAATTTAGTTCTAGCTGTATCAGCTAATCTTTCTGTTCTTCCAGATTCTTTTAATAAATTACCAAAGAATAACATACCTAATAGTGGTAATGCACTTGGTGAAATAAAAGTTGTTAACAATAAAGCAACTACAGGGAAAATCATTTTTTCTTTTTGAGTAACCGCTCTTGGTGGCTTCATTCTAATTTTTCTATCCTCTTTTGAAATTAACAATCTCATTAATGGAGGTTGAATAACAGGTACTAATGCCATATATGAATAAGCCGCAATAGCAATTGGACCAATTAAGTTTTTAACTACGGTTCCATCAGCTAAAATATTAACACCATTTGCTAGTTTTGATGATAGAAATATTGCGGTTGGTCCATCGGCTCCACCAATAATTCCAATAGCACCAGCTTCGGGAAGATTAAATCCTAAATATAGGGCTCCTAAAAATGTGGCAAATACACCTATTTGTGCAGCTGCTCCTAATAACATTAATTTAGGATTTGCTATTAATGATGAGAAATCTGTCATTGCTCCAATTCCCAAGAAAATTAGCGGTGGATATATACCTTTAACAACTCCAAAATAAAGGTAGTTTAAAACTGACCCTGTCTCGTATATACCAGTTTGATTACCGGCTACAAAAGGAATATTACCTAATATAACACCGGTTCCAATTGGAATTAATAATAAGGGTTCATAATCATATTTAATACCTAAGTAAATAAATACTATACCTATTATAATCATTATTAAGTTTCCAGAAGTTGCATTTGCAAATCCTGTATAACTGTAAAATGTTTTTATTCCTTTAAATGCTCCTTCAAATACACTGTCTCCAGAATCATCCACTTGAGTGGTCGAAACGGCAGTTCCGCTATTTGCTGAGCTTGAATTTGTGTTTAAACCTAACGCTGGTCTAATAAAGATCAACAATGATAAAACACAAAATATTAAAATTACTTTTTTCATTTTGTTTGTTTTATTCTAGTTCAATCATTAATTCATCTTGAAGCACTTGTTGTCCTACTGCAATTTTTATAGCGGTAATTGTACCAGCCTTTTCACAAACAATATTGTTTTCCATTTTCATAGCTTCTAAAACCAGCATTCTATCACCAACTTTAAGAGAATCTCCAACTTTAACATCAATTGACAATACAACTCCAGGTATTGGGGCCACAATTCTTGTTTTTTGTGATTTAGGATTTACTTTTAATGGTTCAGCAGGTCTTTTTGATGCTGCACGAACCAAAGTAGGAGTTTTAGTTTTTTTAATTTCCTCCTTCATTTTAACCTCATAAGTAGTACCATTTACTTCCAAGTTTATAATGTTATCTTCGTGTGATTTTATATTAACGGTATACCCGTTTTCGTTTACTTTAAATTTATAAGTTTTCATCTTTTATAATCTGTTTTGCGTTCCATAAATTTTAGAACTCCAAGGTGAATATGGTTTTTTAACTTGTTTTATTGTTAAAATAGCGCTTTCATGATCGTGTTGCTGATCTAAATACATATGAACTGCTGCACCAATTGCTGCGGCAATTTCTCCTGTAAAATCGCGATCTGCTTCTACTTTAATTTCACTAATTTTTTTGTCTTTTCTTTTAGTGATTATTTTATACACATAAAGTAAAACGGGCAAACCAAAATTAAAGAATAAGGCGAGCGTAACTAATGCACTAAAAACAATAAGTAATCCTGTAATCAAAATAACGTATCCTTCGCTAATTTGATCTGTAAATAAAGGTAGTACTGTCATTATAATGGAATATTTGAGTGTTTTTTAGGAGGATTTACTTCTTTTTTGTTTTGAAGTAATTCTAGTGCTCTAATAATTCTGAAACGTGTATTTCTTGGCTCAATTACATCATCAATAAATCCATATTTTGCAGCCTCGTATGGGTTTGCAAATTTTTGAGTGTATTCTTCCTCTTTTTTATCGATGTATTCTTGTTTTTCATCAGCATCTTCAATTTTTCTAATATTAGAACCTTCTAATACTTCAACGGCTCCTTTAGCACCCATTACAGCAATTTCTGCAGTTGGCCAAGCGTAGTTTACATCACCACGTAATTGTTTACAACTCATTACATCGTGAGCTCCACCATAAGATTTACGTAACGTAATAGTTACTTTAGGTACAGTAGCTTCACCATAAGCAAATAATAATTTTGCTCCGTGTAAAATAATTCCTCCGTATTCTTGACCTGTTCCTGGTAAAAATCCTGGTACATCAACTAAAGTTACAAGTGGAATGTTGAATGCATCACAAAAACGTACAAAACGCGCTGCTTTTCTTGAAGCTTCTATGTCTAAAACTCCTGCATAATATTTTGGTTGATTTGCTACAATTCCAACAGGATGACCATTAAATCTTGCAAAACCTACACATATGTTTCTTGCATAGTTTCTATGTACTTCTGTAAATTCACCATTATCTGCTAAAATTGAAATTACATCAACAATATCATAAGGTTGGTTAGGATTTTCAGGAATAATTTCATTTAAGGCATCTTCTAATCTATCAATTGGATCGTTACAAGTAATTATTGGAGCTTCTTCTAAATTGTTTGAAGGAAGGTAACTTAATATTTTACGAACTAACATTAGGTTTTCTTCATCACTTTCGGCTAAGAAATGGGATACACCAGATCTTGTAGAATGAATTTTTGCACCACCTAACTGTTCTGTAGTTACAACTTCACCTGTTACTGTTTGTACAACTTTAGGACCGGTTACAAACATATAACTTGTTTGGTCTGTCATAATAGTAAAATCAGTTAATGCAGGAGAATAAACTGCACCACCAGCACAAGGACCTAAAATTGATGATATTTGAGGAATAACACCAGAAGCCATAATGTTTCTTTGGAAAATTTCTGCGTACCCCGCTAAAGATCTAACACCTTCTTGGATACGAGCTCCTCCTGAATCATTTAATCCAATTACTGGAACTCCAATTTTCATTGCCATATCCATTACTTTACATATTTTTAATGCATAAGTTTCAGATAATGAACCTCCAAATACGGTAAAATCTTGAGCGAAAAGATAAACAATTCTTCCGTCAATTGTACCGTGCCCAGTTACAACACCATCGGATAAATAAATTTGTTTATCTAAACCAAATGATTTTGTTCTGTGTGTTACAAACATGTCAAATTCTTCAAAACTATCATCATCTAAAAGAATATCAATACGTTCACGTGCTGTTAATTTACCTTTAGCGTGTTGTGAATCTATACGTTTTTCACCACCACCTAGTTTTGCTTTAACTCTTTTTTCAATGAGTTCGTTAATTTTATCTTGGTTTGCCATTTTATGTGTTATGTTTTAGCTTGTCAATTATTCTTTTGAACAAAGTTCAGTAAGTACTCCTTGTGTTGATTTTGGGTGAAGAAATCCAATATTTAAACCTTCAGCTCCTTTACGAGAAACTTTGTCAACAAGCTGAACTCCGAGTTCATCAGCTAATTTTAAAGCTTCAGATGCATTAGGAACTGCAAATGCTAAATGGTGTATTCCTTGTCCTTTTTTTGCAATAAATTTTCCTATTGGCCCATCAGGAGAAGTGCTTTCTAGTAATTCAATTTTAGTTTCACCAACCATAAAAAAGGCTGTTTTAACTTTTTGATCCGCAACTTCTTCAATAGCATAACATTTTAATCCTAAAACACCTTCGTAGTATTTTATTGATTCTTCTATGTTGTTAACTGCTATTCCAATATGTTCGATATGTGAAATATTCATAATTATATGTTTTATTTATTATTTTGTTTAACTGAAAAATTACCCTACAAAATTAGAGTAACCAATAGTTTAAAGATATGATGTATGTCATATAAAATCAAAAATTACTAAAACGTTTTAGTAATTTTCAGGTCTGTATATCAGTTAGATACAAATGTAATATTAGCTGTTAGAGGGGTTTGGTAAGGTTTGATTTCTTTAAAAAAAGATTTAATTTTAGAAATGAAAGATTGAAAAAGTTTATAAACTTTTAAACAATTTCGTATTTCGAGTATAAATTGTTTAGCATTGATTCTGTCATTTTTTTTATGTTAAAATTATGATTCCATCCCCAATCTTCTCTAGCACTTATGTCGTTAATACTTTTTGGCCAACTGTCAGCTATTTTTTGTCGAAAATCGGGGTTAAACAAAATTTTAAATTCGGGCACAATTTTCTTTATTTCTAGTGCTAATTCTTCTGGAGTAAAACTCATTGCAGCTAAATTATAGGATGAACGAATTTTAATATGTTCAGATTTTGCATTCATAATACTCACGGTAGCATCTATGGCATCATCCATGTACATCATTGGTAATTTAGTGTCTTTACTTAAAAAGCAGTTATATTTTCCAATAATTAATGCTTTATGAAATATTTCTACGGCATAATCTGTAGTTCCACCTCCAGGCTGGGTTTTCCAGCTTATTATGCCTGGATATCTAATGCTTCTTACATCTACTCCATACTTATTGTGGTAATATTCACACCATCTTTCACCTGCAAGTTTGCTTATTCCATATACAGTGCTAGGTTCCATAACAGTTTGCTGAGGTGTGTTTTCTTTTGGAGTTGTTGGTCCAAAAACAGCTATAGAGCTTGGCCAAAACAATCTTTTTATTTTCCCTACTTTAGCTAAATTTAAAACGTTGAAAAGAGACTCCATATTTAATTGCCAAGCTTTATCAGGAAATTTTTCGCCTGTGGCAGAAAGCATTGCAGCCATTAAATATACTTCAGTAATATTATACTTTTCAATAGTGCTCAAAATAGATTCATACTCCATTGCATTAACTATTTCAAACGGACCAGACTTCATTAGTTCTTTGTTTCCCTCTCTAATATCTGAAGCAATTACGTTTTTATTTCCGTTTAATTCACGCAATTTTAAAGTTAATTCAGTGCCAATTTGCCCGCAGGCTCCAATAATTAAAATGCCGTTACTCATTTAAAATAATTCAATTTTGATTTTATCAAATATACTGAAATTAAATATTCAATTTCTTTGTAATTGTTTTTTATGAAAATAATAATTTTTAATTAGAACAGTTATTTTATTAGTATTTTTGGGGCTAATTAGTTTTACAATGAGGCATATATATCCAGTTTTATTAATAATCATTCTTCTAACGTTTTCTTGTAAAGATGAAAGAAAAGTGGTGGAAGTATCCGAAAATATTGACTCCTTAGTGGTTGATTCTGATAGGATTGTAAATAATATAAGCGAAACCTTAATTCCTAATGCCAAGAGAGCATTAAATCACTGGAAAGAGTATAAAGATGTAGATAGTTTTATGTTAAAGTATTACAATGTTTCAAACCTCGAAGCATTGAACAATGCAAAAGAACTTTCGGATTTAGTGCAAATTATGAAGGATTCTATAAGAGTTGATAAATTAAAAGAAAAAAATGTAGTAGCCAGATTTAACGTACTTCATAACGAAACACTTAGGTTATCAGATATGGCTAATATTCCTTCAATTTCTAAGGATGAAGTAAAGGAGGAGGTGAAAAAAATTATTGAATTATATTCGGCTGTTAATTCTAAAATAAACACAATTTATAAAGCTGAAGACATACAAAATGCATTAGATGTTGATACAGAAGTGCCTATTGAAATAGAAAAACAGAATGATGCTAGAGTGAAAATAAGCCCTAGAGTTTCTAGAAAAAAACAATAATTTATGAAAAAAATAGGCGCCTTTATTTTAATTTGTTTAACTATTTTAAGTTGTAACAATTTACCAACAAAAAATAATTTAAAGCAGAAGTTAGATGAAGAGGAAACTATCAACAGTTTAATTAATAATTGGCACAAAAACGCAGCTGATGCGAATTTTGAAGCCTACTTCAATGCAATGTCTAATAATGGTGTTTTTATTGGTACAGATGCTTCTGAAAATTGGAGTATCAATGAGTTTAAAAAATTTAGCAAACCTTATTTTGATGAAGGTAAAGCTTGGGATTTTAAAGTAATTGAAAGAAATGTTTATTTAAATTCTGAAAACAGTCCAAATTTAGGTTGGTTTGATGAACTTTTAAATACCTGGATGGGAATTTGCAGAGGTTCGGGAGTTGTAAAAAAATATGGTAAAGAGTGGAAAATTGAGCATTATGTTCTTTCAGTAACTATTCCAAATGATGCCATACAAGATGTAATTAAACAAACCAAAAAACACGATTCAATTTTTATAAAAAACAAACTAATAAAATCTATTCATTAATTTTTGGTTTTTCTGGATTGTCAAATTCTTCTATACTAATAATTTTATTATTATCATATTCTACTTTGGTAATTTTATCTTTACTCCAATAAGTCCAAGTTCCAACTTTAACTCCGTAGTTATAAGTTGCATAGCATTTTTTTGTACCATCCATGTTATAACTTTCCCAAGAAGCATGTAATTTACCGTCATTTGTGTAAAATCCATGTTGCATAATGTTACCATTATCATAAAAAAGGGTAATTTCTTGTAAATTTCCTTTTGCTGTTTTTTTTGGTAATGTTGTTTGTTGAGCATATAAACAAGAACTGAAAATAAGAAAGAGAAAAACAGTAATATACGATTTCATAAGAATAATTTTTTACTTTTATTAATAACTAAAATTAGAAAAATTAGAAACAAATAAATATGATGGAAATCAGTTATATTTTATTTAATACCAACTTTTTAGCAATTGGAAAAACTAGTTCAGTTTCATAGCCTTTTGAAATTAAATAAGTTGCTAATTTGGCTGTTTTTTTAAATTGATTAGGCTCTTTTATTAAGTTACTTTTTTTTGTAGCCAACATTTCAAGAGTTAGTAAATAATCTTCTTCAGAGATTTCTTTTAAACCACTTTTTATATTGTAGGAAGAAATATTTTTAAATTTAAGTTCTTTTATTATTTTAATTTTTCCCCATTTATTTTGGTTAAATTTTCCACGTACATACGCTTTGGCATAGCGTTCTTCATTTAGAAAGTTGTTTTGTAATAAATGTAAAATAATATGATCTCGAGCTTCTGGAATCATATTAAGATTTCGCAATTTTTGTTCAACTTCTTTATGGTTACGTTCTTGATAAGCACAAAAGTGTTCTAATGCTTGGGTAGCTTCAGTAACCGTATATGTTTTTTGTGGTTTCATTTGTGTAAAAATAAAAAAAGCCTCTATAAAAGAGGCTTTTCTTTATCAAACTTTATTTAATATTATTGTCTGTTGCGCTTAATTCTATATTTTAATTTATTAACAAGATAGAATGTAACAGGGACAATTACCAATGTTAAGAAAGTAGCGAATGTTAATCCAAATATTACTGTCCAAGCTAATGGTCCCCAAAAAACTACATTATCTCCACCCACATAAATTTTTGGATCGAACTCACTAAATAGCGAGAAGAAATCAATATTTAAACCAATTGCCAAAGGTACTAACCCTAAAACGGTTGTAATTGCAGTTAATAATACAGGACGTAAACGAGATTTTCCACCTTCAACAATTAAATTAAAAATTATTTCATTACGTAATTGATAGTTGGCAGGTAATCCCATTGAATTTTTCTTTCTTGTCATTAATAACTCTGTATAATCGAGTAGTACTACACCATTATTTACCACAATACCGGCAAGAGAAATAATACCAACCATTGTCATCATAATAACAAAGTTCATATTAAATATTACTAGGCCAAATAGGACACCAATAAAGCTCAAGAAAATTGCCATCATAATAATTAATGGTTTTGATATGGAGTTGAATTGGAATATTAATAAAAATAGAATTAAACCAAGACCAGTTAATAACGCCCCAGTTAAAAAGTTCATGTTATCTTCCTGTTCTTCCATTTCACCAGTAAATTTGTACTTTACATTTTTCGGCATTTCAAAACCTTTTAGTTCGGCTTTTACATGGTTTACCACTTCATTTCCATTATAACCAGCCAATACTCCAGAATATAGTAAAACAACACGCTCTAGGTCTCTGTGTTTAATTGCACTAAATGAATTATTGTTTTTTTCTGAAACTAATGCCGCTACAGGGATTTCTTTTATTTGTCCATTTGCAGGGTCTCTAAAGGTTATTTTTTGATTGAATAAAGAACTTTTATTATATCTATTTTCGCTGTTAAAACGAACATTAATATCGTAGTCTTCGCCTCCTTCTTTATAAACACCTGCTTTTTCACCAAATAATGCTCTACGCATTTGCATACCAACTTGGCTAGCAGAAATACTTAGTTCACCAGCCTTTTTTCTGTCTACATTAACTCTAAGTCCAGGTTTATCTTTATTAACATCAATTTTTAATTCTTCTACACCAGATATTCCTTTTTGGTTTAAGAATGTTCTCATTTGGTCGGCGGTAGCAATTAAATCATCATAATCATCACCTAAAATTTCAATATTTATTGGGTAACCTACAGGAGGTCCATTTGCATCTTTTTCAACAGAAACTAATACACCTGGATATCCTTTTACGGCCGCCTGAACTTCTTTACGCAGCTCTTCACTATCTTTTCCTCTACGGAATTTAAATTCTCTAAGTGAAACTGTAATTTTTCCTTTATGTGGCATTTCTGCACTAGAACCGCCATCGGTTTGTGGATTTCCTGCACCTTCACCAACTTGAGAAACTGTAGAATCTACCATGTAGTTGTAACCTTCATCATCTACATAATTTTCTATTACGGCATAAACATCTTGTTCAATTTCTTTTGTTATTTGATTAGTTTTTTCAATGTCTGTTCCTTGAGGATATTCTATGTAAACAATAATTTGATTTGGTTTATTATCCGGGAAAAATTCAACTTTAGGTTGTGCAATTCCAACTACCACAAACGAAATAAATAACAAAGCAATAGTTCCAAATAAAAATACATACGGCATAAATCCAGTTAATGCAAATTTTAAGAATTTTCTATATGAAATTTCTAATTTTCTTAAAATAACATTCTGAAAATAATCGGCAATTTTACTTAATGCAAATTTGTAAATCCAAAGCATTATACTCATAAATATCATTAGAGTTCCTAGTGCTTTTATTGCTCCTCCTCCAATAAATATTAATAACCCTACAACAAATAAAATACCACTATAAAGTATTAATTGTTTTACGTTTATTTCATCTTTTTCACCTTCATCAACCTTCATAAAGTTTGAAGTTAAGGTTGAATTAAAAAATACAGCTACAAATAATGAAGAACCTAAAACAATGGAAAGTGTAATTGGTAAAATCATCATAAATTGTCCCATTACTCCAGGCCAAAATCCTAATGGTAAAAAAGCAGCTACTGTTGTTGCTGTTGAAATAATAATAGGGAAAGCTATTTCTCCAATACCCTTTTTTGCAGCTTCGGTTCGACTCATTCCCTCTTCGTCCATTAAACGATAAACGTTTTCCACAACCACAATACCATTGTCAACCAACATACCTAGCCCCATTACCAAACCAAAAAGTACCATTGTGTTTAAAGTGTAGCCAAACAAGTTTAATATCATAAACGACATAAACATTGACATTGGAATAGCGAAACCAACAAATAGCGCATTTCTAAAACCTAAGAAGAAAGTTAAGACTCCTACTACAAGTAGAATACCAAAAATAATGTTGTTTACCAAGTCGTTTACTTGGTTTATAGTCATATCTGATTGATCGTTTGCTACTTCAACTTTAACATCTGAAGGGAAAATATTATTCTTTTTTATTTTTGTAATTAATTCATCAATTTGCTCTGCAGCACGAATCATATTTTTACCTGAACGTTTTTTAACTTCCAGCATTACTACATTTTCTCCATATGATCGGGCGTATGTAGTTTTCTCTTCTTCTTTAAAGGCAATTTTAGCAATATCTTTTAAATAAGTTGCTCCATTTTCCGATTTTACTACAAAATCTTCAAGTTCTTTAGGGTCTTTAATTTCTCCAATAACTCGAATGTTTCTGCGTTGTCCACTTGAAATTAAATTTCCTGCTGAAATTGTAACATTACCACCACCAACTGCATTAATTACGTCGTCAAAACTAATTTTTGCAGCCGTCATTTTATAAATATCTACCGCAATTTCAACTTCTTTTTCTTGGGCTCCTCTAATATCAACTTGTTTAATTTGTGGGAAAGCTTCAATTTCTTTTTCTAAATATTCTCCATATTCTTTTAACTTTTCAACTGGGTAATCTCCAGAAATATTGATGTTAGAAATTGGAGTTTCTTCAGCTATATTTAAGTCAAAAACATTAGGTTCAATTTTGGCATTGTTATATGTTGGCCAATCTTCGCCTGCTTTTACTGCGTCAACTTCGTCTTTAATCTTTTGAAGAGCCTGTTCTACAGTTATATTTTCATCGAATTCAACTGTAATAATTGAATAATCTTCTTGTGATGTAGATAATACTTCAACAACATTAGAAATATTTTTCACTTCCTCTTCAAGAGGGTCGGTTATTAATCGTTCAATATCTTCGGCTGTATTTCCTGGGTATACAGAACTTATATATACTTTGGTTTCTTTTATTTCGGGAAAACTCTCGCGCGGCATACTGTAGTAAGCCGATAATCCAACAAATAGAAATATTGCTACAATAACATAAATAGTAGTTTTATTGTCTATTGACCACGAGGATAAACCAAATTCCTTTTCAGTTTTGTTATTAGCCATTGGTTACTTGATATTAATTAATTGTCCGTTTCTAATAGATCTTGCTCCTTCAACAATTAATTCGTCGTTAATTGTTAAACCATTAGTAATTTCAATAACTCCTCCTTGGGATTTTGAAGTTTTTATAATTACTTTTTTGGCTTTTGTTTTTCCGTCAACAACAGAGGTAACATAAACATATTCTTCTCCATTTGCATTTTCAGAAATTACACTTTGGGGTATTAATATTGCCTTCTCATTGTTGTAGTCATTTACACTTACTTTGGAAGTTAAATTTGGTTTTACATTTCCGTTTTTATTAGGAACAGCAACTTCAATAGTGAACGAGCGGTTGTTAGGGTTTATAAAGTTACTTACTTGGCGAACGTTGCTTTCTATAGTTTGGTCTAACATTGGTAGGTAAACTTTTGCCGATGTTCCTTTTTTTATTGAGGTTATGTACTTTTCTGGTACTTCGGCTTCAACATACATGCTGTTTAGGTTTACAATTCTAAATAATTGAGTGCCAGCAGCAACTATTGAACCTTGGTCTGTAATTACATTGTCTATTGTTCCAGAAAATGGAGCTCGAACATTTGTTTTTCCTAATTGAACTTTTAATTGCTCTAAGGAGTTTTGAGCTGCTTTTGCATTAGTTTCGGCTTGTAAGTATTGAATTTCAGAACCTATTTTTTGTTCCCATAATTTTTTCTGACGTTCAAATGTAGTTTTTGCCAATTCGGCTTGTGCTTGTAATTGGGCAACTTGTTTACTTAATCCTCCATCATCAATTTTTGCTAAAATTTGACCTTTAACAACATTTTGTCCTTCTTTTACATAAACTTTACTTAAAGTTCCGTTGTATTCGGAAAGGATAACTAGGTTTTGTTTTGTTTTTACGTTTCCTTGAAATTCTACAAAATGTGAAAATAAAGTATCTTTAACTTTAATAGCTGTTACATCATAAGCTTTTGTAACGGTGTCTAACTTTGCTAATACTTCATTAATTCTGTCTAATTCATTTCTTAAAGAAGAGTATTCTGCAGTTATTTTTTCTTTTGCTGATTTTAAACCACTTAAGTCATTATTTTCAATTAATTTTTCAATATTTTTAGTGTTTACTTTTACGTTTTCACCGCCTCCGCAATTACTTAATGTTATGGCGAAAATTATTAGTAATATGTTTAATTTAGTTTTCATTGTTTTTTTCTATTGATTATTAGTTAATAGGTGTGTTTAAGGCGTTGTCTAAAGTTGCTTTGCTTGCTATTACATTTAGCATTGCTTGTAAATAATTTTGTTGCATTTGATATAATTGTCTTTGAGCTTCAGCGAGTTCAAAACTGCTTGAGATTCCTTCAAAAAATTTAATTTGTTGTTTGTTTTCTATACGTTTAGCTAGCGCTAAATTTTGTTTTGAAGTTTCTAACTCTTCAATGTTATAGTTGTAATCAGTTTTGGCTGATGCTAATTTCAATAATAAATTTTGTTGTATTTGGGTTAAATCGGTTTTTGCTTTATCTAATTCAATTTTTGCTTGTTGTGTTCGCGAATTTCTTGCGAAACTGCTAAAAATGGGAACATTTAAGCTTACACCTAACATTGAGGAATCGAACCATTTTTGTTCACTTTTAAGGAAATTAAAATCTTGACCAAACCCAGAATATCCAAAATTAATAAAACTAGATAATGTAGGTAATGCTTTACTTTGTTCTAGTTTTACCAGTAATTCGTTTGATTTTTCGGTGTTTTTAGCAATTTTATAATCAATATGATCTTCAATATTAAAATTTTCAGAATTGAAATTAAATACAGATGATTCTTGTGCTAGTTCTGATAGCTTATTTGTTAAAATAAGGTTTGTGTTTATGTCAATACCTAAAGTAATATTAAGCATTTGATAAGCAATTTTATTTAATTTTTTTGTTCGTGATAAATTGCTTTTTACAGACGCCAATGTAATTTTTAATTGTTCAACATCTTCTTCTTCATTTAGTCCATTTTTATAAATTTCAGTTGTTTCATTAAGTGTTTTTTGTAGGGAAGCTAAGTTGTTTTGTAATATTTCAGCGCTTTCTTCGCTCATTAAAACATTACCATATGCATTTATAACGGCTTCGCGAATACTTAACTCGGTTTTTTCTTTTGCATTTTCCGAAATTTGTAAATATACCTTTGCCGATTGCAACCCAACAATATACGAGCCGTCAAAAATTAACTGATTAAGAGTTGCTGTTGCTGTCATATTCTGTTTTGTGCCA
The DNA here is from genome assembly GCF_947495725.1 of uncultured Lutibacter sp. Lineage (GTDB taxonomy): Bacteria > Bacteroidota > Bacteroidia > Flavobacteriales > Flavobacteriaceae > Lutibacter. Next base: position 303,854 of record NZ_CANLZZ010000002.1, read on the forward strand.
AAAGCAACTTCTGCGAATTCTCCCTCAACTCCACCAAAAAATTCTGCCGGAATTAAAGAAACTTGTTGTTTTATCCAATTCTGATAATCTATTGTGGCGCTTACTTGAGGTAAACCAATTGTTGTGGTTTCCCATTTTTTTAATTTAGCTGCGTTTATGTCTCGGTTAGCGTTTAAAGCTGTATAACTGTTTTTTAATGCGTAATCAATTGCTTGATCTAGTGAAAGTGATATACTTTGCTGCGCAGTTGATACTACACTTATTAATAGAGTGAGTGTAATTATTAGCGATTTTTTCATTACTAAATATTGTTTAATTTTAATAGTTGTTTTTCGAGCTCTTTAATTCCTCTTTCGGTTGCAATTGCTCGGGTGTGATATTCTAGTACATCAATTTCTAGTTGTTTTACCGAATTTTTTTTATAGGTAAATAAATTTTCATCGTGCACGCTAAAAACCAATGCAAAATAAAACCTTGAAATAACAGATTGGTTTAAATTATTTCTGTACAATCCTTCTGAAATTCCTTTGTTAATATTTGTAATGATACAGTTTTGAAATACATTAAACTCTTTAGTCATTACCTTATTATAAGTTTTGGGATAATACTTTTTTAGTTGAAACATTGGAGATTCATCTGAGTTTTGAAGTAAATCTTTGAAAATTTTTTTAATTTCAAAATTTTCTTCAATAGCGTTATAGCCAAAAGAGCAAATGCCATTAATTTTACATAAGCATTCCTCGTGAAAACCAATAATTGCTTGATCAACTAAATCTTCTTTATTTTTAAAATATTTATACAACGTTTTTTTTGATATTGCTAAATCGTTAGCAATATCATCCATTGTTACACTTTTAAAACCAAATTTCAGAAAAATATCTCCGGTTTTTTTTAGTATTAATTCTTTCATTTATTCAAATTTCTATCTTAAAATTGAGTGTGCAAATATAGTTAAGGAAACTTTAGAAACAAAAAAAGTTTCCTTAGTTTTAACACTTTTATAACAATTGAGTCTTAATTGAATTCCATTTATTATAAAAGTGTATTTTTACACTTAAACAAAATGGAATGAATTTAGAAGATTTTAAGCAAGAGTTTTTAAGTTTCTTAAATGAAAAAATTCAGGTAAAAGAGCCTGTAAATCTTTATAAACCAATAGAATATATATTGGAAATAGGAGGTAAGAGATTGCGACCTATTTTAGCCTTAATGGTTTGTGATTTGTTTGGTGAAGATTATAAAAAAGCTTTGGATGTTGCATTGGCAATTGAGGTGTTTCATAATTTTACATTGGTACATGATGATATAATGGACAGTGCTCCAATTAGAAGAGGAAAGAAAACTGTTCATAAAAAGTGGGATGAGAATACAGGAATTTTATCTGGAGATGCAATGTTGATTATGGCCTATCAATGCGTTGAAAATTATGAGCCCAATTTGTTTAAAAAGCTAATGTTGTTATTTAGCAAAACAGCTTTGGAAGTTTGTGAAGGGCAGCAATGGGATATTGATTTTGAAACTAGAAATGATGTTACTATTAACGAATATATAAAAATGATAACCAATAAAACATCGGTTTTAATTGGGGCGGCAATGCAAATGGGGGCAATGGTTTCAAATGCTTCAGGAAAGGAAACAGAAGTTATCTATAATTTTGGTTTAAATTTAGGTTTAGCGTTTCAATTACAAGATGATTATTTAGATACTTTTGGAAACGCAGAGACCTTTGGGAAACAAATAGGAGGCGATATTATAGAAAATAAAAAAACCTATTTGTATTTAAAAGCCGCTGAAATTTGCGATGAAAATGTAAAAAAAGAGTTATTTACATTGTATAATTCGCAAGATATTGATGGTTGTAAGGTACAGAAAGTTACTTCAATTTTTAAGGATAATAGCATTGATAATTTAATTAAAAATGAAATTCAGAATTATACTGAAAAGGCGTTTAAATATTTAGATGACTTATCAATTTCAGAGAATAAAAAAGAGGTTCTTAAGAACTTTGGTTTAGGTTTAATGAAACGTACGATATAATGTTAACACCCAAAAATTCAATTGAATTAATTGGTGTTTTAGAATCTGAAAATTTAGTTGTAAATCTAATTCAACAACTAAACAAGGATTTTGAATTAGCAAATATTGATATACAATTCAATTTAGAATTATCTACCGAAAAACTTTTTGACCATTTAAACGAAGTAATTCTTAGCTTGTTGAAGTATAAATATGATGATTATTTAAATTTAGTATATCGTATAGATGTTTCAGAAAAAGAGTTAGCAAAAGTTGGACAGGAGAAGTTTGAAGTAATAGTTCACCAATTAGTGTTTTTAATATTAAAAAGAGAGTACCAAAAAGTATGGCTAAGGAAAAATTATAAAGCATAATTAACTTGCAAACTAAATCAACAGTTATTTTTTAATATCTTAAGTGTAAGATTAAGAAAGAATTAAAAAAACTTATTAAAAATATTTTTAAAAAAATAAAAAAACAGTTGTGTATAATATAAAAAGTAGTAATTTTGCAACCTGTTTCAGGTCCCATAGCTCAGCTGGTTAGAGCATCTGACTCATAATCAGAGGGTCCTTGGTTCGAGCCCAAGTGGGACCACTTTTTAGAAACGTTAAAGCCTTACAGAGATGTAAGGCTTTTTTTTAAATTTCGGAATTATTTTTAAATCAATTTTAGGTTGCAATTTTTTTATTGATTTTTTTTTGCTTTGGTAAAAAATAAAAAAATATCAATGCTATATTCCAATTAGTTGTAGGATATGCTCTAATTATTTGTGATTTATTACCGTTTATAGATTTGTAAAGTTTAAATCAATTGAAAATTGTTATATTTGTTTGAATTATCATTAAAATTTAGTTAACCCCAACTATTGATATGTATCGTACCCCGATAAGATACTATATAAGTCTTCTGTTAGTTTTTACATGCTTTAATGTATTTGCAAACAAAATACCACCATTTCCAAAATCTAATGATGGACAACCAGGTTTACCTATTGATGGGGGTTTGTCAATGCTTTTAATTTCGGGTGTTGCTTTTGGAGTTTATTCTTTATTAAAGAAAAAATAAAAATTATTTTTCTAGTAATTTAGCAACATATTTTCCTATAACATCAAATTCTAAATTCACTACCGTTCCATTTTTAAAAGTATGGAAATTAGTATGTTCATAGGTGTAAGGAATAATAGCAACAGAAAAACTATTTTTCTTAGAGTTTACAACTGTTAAGCTAGTTCCATTTATGGTAATTGAGCCTTTCTCAATGGTAACATTATTTAAGGAACTATCATATTCAAAACTAAAAACCCAACTACCATCTTCTTCAATAACCTCTGTACAAATTGCAGTTTGATCCACGTGCCCTTGTACAATATGACCATCTAAACGCGCTCCTAAAATCATTGCGCGCTCAAGGTTTACTTTATCACCTATTTTAAGATGTTTTAAATTAGTTTTATCAAGAGTTTCTTTAATTGCAGTTACGGTATAAGTAGAATCTTTAATGTTTACAGCAGTTAAACATACACCATTATGTGCAACACTTTGGTCAATTTTTAATTCTGAAGTAAAATCACATTCTATACTAATATGTAAGTTATCTCCTTCTTTAACAATATTTTTAACTAATCCCAATCCTTCTATTATACCTGTAAACATAATTTGTTAATTTAATTCATTACTTTTGAGAACTCAAAATTAAGCATTATAAGTGTATTTATGGATGAATTTGAAAAAATAAAATTAGGGATTTCTATTGGGGATTTTAATGGAATTGGTATAGAAATTATTTTAAAAACCTTTTCAGATAAACGAATGTTAGATTTTTGTACTCCTATTATATTTGGTAGCACAAAATTAATTTCAACTTATAAAAAGAGTTTAAACAATAATGTTCCTGTAAATGGTATTAAACATATAAATGCCGCTATTGACGGAAAAATTAATGTGTTAAATTTATGGAAAGATGAAATACAAATTAATTTGGGGAAACCCACAGCACAATCAGGTAAATTAGCTTTTGAATCATTAGAGGCGGCAACAAATGCTCTTATTAATGAAGAAATTGATGTATTAGTTACGGCCCCAATAAATAAAGATAATATCCAATCGGAGGAATTTAAATTTCCTGGGCATACAGAATATTTAGAATCTAAACTTAAAGGCGAAAGTTTAATGATTTTAATGACAAGTTCATTAAAAATAGGTTTAATAACAGGACATATACCGGTTTCAAAAGTCTCTGAAACAATTACCCCTCAATTAATTAAAGCTAAAGTAGAAGTACTATACAATACTTTGGTTCAGGATTTTGCCATTTCTAAACCGAAAATTGCAATATTAGGTTTAAATCCACATTGTGGAGATAATGGAGTAATAGGTAATGAAGATGATGAAATAATTAGACCAACAATTTTAGAAATTCAAAACCAAGGGAAACTAGTTTATGGGCCTTATGCTGCAGATAGTTTTTTTGGTTCAGAAAATTATAAAAATTTCGATGGGGTTTTAGCAATGTATCACGATCAAGGTTTAGGCCCATTTAAATCGTTATCATTTGGCGAAGGGGTAAATTATACAGCCGGTTTAGATAAAATTAGAACATCTCCTGATCATGGAACCGCATATGAATTAGCGGGTAAAAATGAAGCAAATGTTAATTCCTTTAAAGAAGCGGTTTTTACTGGAATTAAAGTGTTTAAAACTAGAAAAGAGTATAAAAGTTTGACTAAAAACATTTTAAAATCAAAACAAACTAAAGAAAAAGTATAAATTTTACTTTTTTTTTATGCTTTTATATTATAATTTATATCTTTGCACGCTCAAATTGAAGTTCAATTATGAAAGATTTAAAAGATTATGATATTTCTTTTGTTGGTTTAAAGGAAGGAATTTCTCAATTTGATTATAAGATAGAAAAAGAGTTCTTTAATTTTTTTAAATACGAAGAGTTTTACAATTCAAACGTAAACGTAAATGTATCCTTTTTAAAAAAGGCTACAATGTTTGAGTTAAATTTTACTTTTTTAGGTTGGGTTGAGGTTTCTTGTGATTTAACAAATGAGTTATTTCACCAACCAATTGAAACAAGTTTTTATTTAATTGTGAAATTTGGAGACGAATTTAATAATGATAACGAGGAATTATTAATAATACCTCATTCAGAATTTAAATTAAACATTGCCCAATATATATATGAAGCAATTGTATTAGATGTTCCAATAAAAAAAGTGCATCCTGGAGTTGAGGACGGAACTTTAAAATCGGACATGTTAGAAAAGTTAAAAGAATTTGAAATTAATGATATAGACGAAAGTCTAGAGGTCGATGAATCGAAAGAAATTGACCCAAGATGGAATAAATTAAAGAATATACTAATAGAAAAAAATAAGAGTAATGGCACATCCTAAAAGAAAAATATCAAAAACTAGAAGAGACAAAAGAAGAACTCATTACAAAGCTGTAGCTCCTCAGGTTGCGGTTGATCCTACTACAGGTGAAGCGCATTTATACCACAGAGCTCATTGGCATGAAGGAAAACTTTATTATAGAGGTCAAATAGTAATTGATTCTGAAGAAGTTCAAGCTTAATAGGTATTAAAAAAAGAATTAAAAAAACTCTCAAATTGAGGGTTTTTTGTGTTTTTTGGAGTGAAATTTGTTTATTTGTGTTGAAAATTATCATAAAAGTAAAATTAATTTCATTACTTTGAGCACTCTTTTTTTATAAAAGACATATAAATATGACTAAAATTACTGCAGCAATTACAGCCATGGGTAAATATTTACCAGAAGACGTTTTAACAAATAAAATGTTGGAGGAAATGGTAGATACCAATGACGAGTGGATTACTACACGTACCGGAATCAAAGAAAGGCGAATTCTAAAAGGAGAAGGTTTAGGCACCTCTTATATGGCAATTAAAGCGGCCGAAGAATTAATTCAAAAGAAAAATTTAGATCCAACAGAAATAGAACTTGTATTAGTTGCCACAGCAACACCAGATATGCAAGCAGCTGCAACCGCTGCATATGTTGCTACTGAAATTGGAGCAATAAATGCCTTCGGGTTCGACTTAGAAGCAGCTTGTTCTAGTTTTTTATATGGGATGTCCGTAGCATCCAGATATATTGAATCAGGTAAATACAAAAAAGTATTATTAATTGGTGCAGATAAATGTTCTTCAATGATTGATTATACAGATAGAGCTACTTGTATAATTTTTGGAGATGGAGCTGGTGCTGCTTTATTTGAACCTAATGAAGAAGGGCTAGGAGTTCAAGATGAATATTTAAGAAGTGATGGAGCAGGAAGAGAATTTTTAAGAGCGAAAGCTGGCGGCTCATGTTATCCTTATAACAAAGATACATTTGATAAAAGAGAACATTACGTATATCAAGAAGGGAAAACTGTTTTTAAAAATGCAGTTTTTAATATGGCCGACGTTGCTGAAAAAATGTTAACTAGAAATAACTTGACAAAAGATGATGTTGCGTGGTTAGCAGCACACCAAGCAAATAAGCGTATTATTGAAGCAACAGCTAATAGAATAAAATTAGATAGCTCAAAAGTAATGATGAATATTCAAAATTACGGAAACACTACATCGGCTACACTACCATTGCTTATTGCCGATTACGAAAAACAATTAAAAAAAGGAGATAAAATAATTTTTGCCGCATTTGGAGGTGGATTTACTTGGGGGTCAATCTACCTAACTTGGGCATATAATTCTTAAATAACATTAACAACTAAAACTTAATGAATATGGATTTAAAAGATATTCAAAATTTAATAAAATTTGTTGCCAAATCAGGTGCAAATGAGGTTAAATTAGAAATGGAGGATATTAAAATCACCATTAAAACAGGAGCTGAAAAAACTGAAACTACTATTGTGCAACAAGCACCAATGGGTATGCCTCAAATGTCTCTTACACCACAAGTTGGAACATCAGCTCCGGTTGAAGCGGCTTCAACTGAAGATAAAGCTGATTCTGCTGAATCAAAATACATAGAAATTACTTCACCAATTATTGGGACTTTTTATAGAAAACCTTCACCAGACAAGCCTGTTTTTGTTGAAGTAGGTGACAATGTAAGTCCAGATACAGTTGTGTGTATGGTTGAAGCTATGAAATTATTCAACGAAATTGAAGCTGAAGTATCTGGGAAAATAGTTAAAATACTATTAGAAGATGGAACACCGGTTGAATTTGGACAGCCTCTATTTTTAGTTGATCCATCATAATATAAATCCCAATTTTTAATTCTCAAAATCCATGTATTTATGGAATTTGTTATTTGATCATTGAAAATTAGAAGAATTTATGTTTAAAAAAATATTAATAGCCAATAGAGGTGAAATAGCTTTAAGAGTTATTAGAACCTGTAAAGAAATTGGAGTAAAGACTGTAGCAGTTTATTCAACTGCAGATGCTGAAAGTTTACATGTTCGATTTGCCGATGAAGCAGTATGCATTGGACCACCAGCAAGTAGTGAATCTTATTTGAAAATGCAATCTATTTTAGCTGCAGCGGAAATTACCAATGCAGATGCAATACACCCAGGTTACGGTTTTTTATCCGAAAATGCTAAGTTTTCAAAACTTTGTGAAGAACATGGAATAAAATTCATTGGAGCCTCAGCCGAAATGATAAGCCAAATGGGAGATAAAGCTTCAGCTCGTGCCACTATGAAAGCTGCAGGTGTGCCAACTATTCCTGGTTCAGATGGAATTTTAGAAACTTTTGAGGAGGCGGAAACCTTAGCAAATGAAATGGGCTTTCCTGTGATGTTAAAAGCAACTGCTGGAGGAGGAGGAAAAGGAATGAGAGCCGTTTGGGAGAAAGATAAATTAAAAGAATTTTGGGATGCCGCAAGACAAGAAGCCTTTGCTTGTTTTGGAAATGATGGTATGTACATGGAAAAGTTGATTGAAGAACCTCGTCATATTGAAATTCAAATTATTGGAGATTCATTTGGAAAGGCCTGTCATTTATCAGAAAGAGATTGTTCTATTCAACGTCGTCATCAAAAATTAACAGAGGAAGCACCTTCTCCGTTTATGACTCCTCAATTAAGAAAAAAAATGGGTGATGCAGCGGTTAAGGCAGCAGAATCTATTAAATATGAAGGAGCGGGAACAATTGAATTTTTAGTAGACAAGCATAGAAATTTCTATTTTATGGAAATGAATACGCGAATTCAAGTTGAACACCCAATTACGGAACAGGTTATAGATCACGACCTAATTTATGAACAAATAAAAGTAGCTGCAGGAATTCCAATTTCTGGTAAAAATTATATGCCAAAATTACATTCGATTGAATGTAGAATTAATGCAGAAGATCCTTTTAACGATTTTAGACCTAGTCCAGGGAAAATAGTAACCTTACATATTCCAGGTGGTCATGGAGTAAGAGTTGATACGCATGTGTATGCTGGATACACTATTCCACCTAATTATGATTCAATGATAGCAAAGTTAATTACTACGGCTCAAACTAGGGAAGAGGCTATTAGTAAAATGAGAAGAGCTTTAGATGAATTTGTTATTGAAGGTATAAAAACAACAATTCCTTTCCATAGGCAATTAATGGAAAATGAACAGTACTTGTCTGGAAACTATACCACAAAATTTATGGAAGATTTTAAAATTATTCCTCAAGAGGATTAATTTTAAATATTATAAAAAAAAAAGGATATGAAATTTCATATCCTTTTTTTTTACATTTATTTTAAATAAAAGAAAAATAAGTGTATCTGCATTAATTAGATAAAACTATTCTAAAAAAAAATAGAATAGCTAAAAAAACTTATAATACTTGTTATAAGATATTAGTATTATAGAAGCCTCTATTTACCAAAATTACGGAATTTTTGTAAGCAACAATTAAATTCTCCTTCACCAATAAAAAAACATAGAAAAGTATCTAAAGTAACTGAAAGCCACTAAAACGCCAATAGTTGGTCCATTTTCAATAGGTTAAGAGATAATTAAAAATTCAATAATTTTATTCTTGTTAATCTCTTGATCCAAAAATCTTCAATCCCCAATAAAATAGCATTGCAAGTGAACCAAGTGCAGCAACCAAATAGGTTCTTGCTGCCCATTTCAATGCATCTTTTGCTCCATCTTGTTCATTAGCGGTTAACATATTATTGGTTTTTAACCAAGCTAAGGCTCTATTGCTAGCATCATATTCTACAGGAAGTGTTACAAAACTGAATACCGTTGCTAATGCCATCATTGCAAGTCCCGCAATTGCTATGGTAAATCCTATACCAGAACTACCCGAAGCAGCACCTAATACAACTCCTCCAATTACTAACCACATAGAAAATTTTGAAGTTATACTAACTGCTGGAACTAGTTTGGAACGCATTTGAAGCCATTGATAAGCTTGTGCATGCTGAACTGCATGACCTACTTCATGTGAAGCCACGGCAGCAGCCGACGCATTTCTTTCGTTATAAACAGCTTCACTTAAATTTACAGTTTTATTACTTGGATTGTAATGATCCGTAAGTCGTCCAGGCGTTGAAATTACTTTCACATCAAATATGCCATTGTCCTTCAACATTTTTTCAGCAATTTCTCTTCCGCTAAGCCCATTTTGTAATTGAATTTTTGAATAATAATTAAATTTTCTTTTTAATTGTTGACTTACTAGCCAACTTATTATTGAGATAAGACCAATAATTATATAATATCCACCCATTTTTATTCTTTTTTAGTTAATGTATTATAATTTGGTAAATTTACAACATAAATTATTCCATTTTTTAGCATATAGACAAAATGACAAAAAAACCTAAAATTCTTTTAATATATACTGGAGGAACAATCGGTATGGTTAAGGACTTTAAAACCGGGGCATTAAAGACTTTTAATTTTGATGAATTATTAAAGCAAATTCCAGAAATTAATCTATTAAATTGTAAAATAGAGAGTATTTCGTTTAGAACTCCTATAGATTCATCTAACATGAATATTGAGCATTGGATTAATTTGGCTGAAATTCTGGAAAATAATTATAAAAATTTTGATGGTTTTGTGGTACTACATGGTTCAGATACAATGGCATTTACTGCATCGGCAATAAGTTTTATGTTAGAAAATTTGAATAAGCCCATTATTTTTACAGGATCACAATTGCCAATTGGTGATTTAAGAACAGATGCTAAAGAAAATTTAATAACTTCTATTGAAATTGCATCATCACAAGAAAATGGACGTTCAATAGTTTCAGAAGTTTGTTTATATTTTGAGTATAAGTTATACAGAGGAAATAGAACTACCAAGGTTAATTCAGAACATTTTCAAGCATTTGCTTCGCCAAATTTAACCCCTTTGGCTGAAAGTGGAGTTCATTTAAAATTTAATAAGCAGCTTCAGAAGAAAAAGGAGACAAATAAACCATTAATTGTAAGAAAAAATTTAAATAGAAATATAGTTATTTTAAAAATATTCCCTGGAATTAATAAAAATATTGTTGAAAGTATATTGTCAATTAAAGATCTAAAAGGGGTAATACTGGAAACTTATGGATCGGGAAATGCACCAACGGAAGAATGGTTTTTAACTGTTTTAGAAGAAACGTTAAAGAAAAATATAGTAATAGTTAATGTAACACAATGTTTAAGTGGCTCTGTTATAATGGGACATTACCAAACGAGCGAAAGAATGAAAGAGATGGGAATTATTGATGGAAAAGATATAACAACAGAGTCTGCTTTGGCGAAATTAATGTACATGTTAGGACAAGATATTCCAAAAACTGGTTTCAAAGAAATTTTTGAAACTTCAATAAGAGGTGAAATTAGTTAAAAATATTTTTTTCTATTAAAATATTGGCAAATAATTGTTAAATTTACAGACGATAATACAATAAAATTAGAATTTTATGATTTTATTTTAATGAATTTAAAAAATACATAGCTCGAAAAAAAAATAATTTAAAGTGTCTATAAAACTTTTAAAATTCAACATTTTTTTGTTACTTGCCATTCGCAAAGTTGTAAAAAAAGAGATGTTTTTGACGAATGAATTTCCTTAATTTTACTCTTAAAATATTACTTTAGCAGAGAAAATTAATATATTTAAACCATAAAAATTAATAAATTAACTATTACACGATGAAAAGAGTATTTACTATCCTTGCAATCACAGGATTATTGTTATTTGGAGCAGCTCCTAAGGCTATTGCACAAGATGCAGCAAAAACGGAACAAGTTGCTGACGCGGAATCGAAAACATTTCACCAAGAATTAAAACAACGTTTTATTGAAGGTGGACCTTTCTTTATGGGAATTGTATTAGTAGCCTTAATTTTAGGGTTGGCAATCGCAATCGAAAGAATTATTTATCTAAATATGGCAACTACTAATACTAAAAAATTAGTAAATAAAGTTGACGAGGCTTTAGCATCTGGTGGAGTAGAAGCTGCAAAGGAAGTTTGTAGAAATACAAAAGGTCCTGTTGCTTCAATATTTTATCAAGGTTTAGATAGAATGGACGAAGGTGTAGATGCAGCTGAAAAAGCAGTTGTAGGTTACGGTGGAGTTCAAATGGGATTATTAGAGAAAAATATCTCTTGGTTATCTTTATTTATTGCTTTGGCTCCAATGCTTGGTTTCATGGGAACGGTAATTGGTATGATTAGTGCATTTGACTCTATTCAAGCGGCAGGAGATATTTCTCCAACTGTTGTTGCAGGTGGTATTAAAGTGGCATTATTAACAACAGTATTTGGTTTAGTTGTTGCAATTATTCTTCAAATATTTTATAACTATATTATTTCAAAAGTAGATAGTATTGTTAATAATATGGAAGATGCTTCAATTTCACTTGTTGACCTTTTGGTTAAACACAAAAAATAAGAGAAATTATGAATAAGAAACTATCAAAAATATTAACTATTGTAGCGGGTCTTATTGGATTAGTAGCATTCTACTTCTTCATTAGAATTGTTATGATAGGTGATGATACAATAGAAACAGATGCCGATGTACAGGCAAGTATTGTTTCTCCGTTTATTAGCTTTGCTAAGTTTATCTTAATTGCTACTGCAGTAATTTCTGTAGTGTTTTCTTTAATAAACTTGGTTAAAAATCCACAAGTGCTTAAAAGAACATTGATTGGTCTAGGAGCATTAGCTGTAATCTTGGTTATTGCATATTCTGTTTCTTCAGATGCTGCAGTATTAGATGTAAGTGGAAGAGTATTAGAAGATGGAGAAGCTGGAAGTATTTCTAAATGGGTAAGTACTGGTATAAACTTTAGTTTTATATTAGGAGCTATTGGATTAGTATTTTTCCTATTAGACTTTATTAAAGGACTAGCAAAATAAAAGAACTATGGCAAGAAGAGAAAATTCAGAAATTAATGCTGGTTCAATGGCGGACATTGCGTTCTTGCTTTTAATATTTTTCTTAGTAACTACAACTATGGATGTTGATTCAGGGATTGCTCGTAAATTACCTGAGAAAACTGAAGATACTCCTGAAGTTACTATTAAAGAAAAGAATGTTTTAGATATTACGGTTAATAGAAACAATCAAATTTTAATTGAAGGAACTGACTTTGTTCAGGTTTCTGATATTAGAAAAATAGCGATGGATTTTATTGACAATGGAGGTGGTGTTTCTGCTCCAAAAGCAGATGGTACTCCTGGAACACCTTGTGATTATTGTCAAGGTGCAAAAGATCCGGCATCTTCAGATCACCCATCTAAGGCAATTATATCTTTACAAAGTGATAGAGGTACTACTTATGGTATGTATGTGTCTATTCAAAATGAAATTGAGGCATCTTATAATGAGTTGAGAAATCGTTTAGCTTTGGCAAAATATAAAAGAACATATAGCGATATGTTAAAGGACTATAATGATAATGGTGGAGAAAAATTAAAAGAGAAAATTGACTTTTTAAAGGATAGTTATCCTCAAATTATCTCAGAGCCAGAACCAATTAAATAATATCAGATATGAGTAAATTTAAAAAGAAGAAAAAAGGTTTACCTGCAATTTCTACGGCATCTTTACCTGATATTGTATTTATGTTGTTATTCTTTTTTATGGTGTCAACAACTATGAGGGAGACAGATTTATTAATTAAAAAACCAATTTTACCAACTGCAAGTGAAGTAAAGAAATTAGAGCACAAAAGTTTGGTAAGTACAATTTATGTTGGTAAATCAAAAGATACAAGAATAGCAGGGGATAAAATTCAGGTTAATGATAAAATTATTGACGTGAATGATGTACCAAGTTTTATCTTTGCAGAAAGAGCTGCTCGAAAGGAAGAAGAAGTTAAGTATATGACTACTTCAATAAAAGCAGATAAAGAAGCTAACGTAGGTACTATATTGGATATTAAAGAACAGTTAAGAGATATAAACGCTCTTAAAGTTAGTTTTTCAACAACAAAAGGAAATGACCTAAAAAGTAATTTTACTAATTAGTATTGTTATTTTCATAAACACAAAAAAGGCAATCAGTTATGGTTGCCTTTTTTGTGTTTATAAAGTATCTTTGTTTTTATGATAAAAAAAAATCTTTTTATAGTATTCCTCTTTAGCTTTGTTATAGTAACTGCCCAAGAAGAGAAAGATTCGTTAAAATCGCCTTATTTAGAGGATCAATTATATTTATCATTAACATACAATATTTTAACGAATAAGCCTAGTGAACTTTCTGAAAATGGTTTCTCAGGGGGGCTTTCATTTGGGTTTATAAAAGATGTACCATTTAACATTGAAGGGAAATTTGGTTTAGGCCTAGGTTTAGGTTACGGTTATAATGTCTTTATCCAAAACCTGAAAATTTCGAAAAATAATTTTGATACTACATTTGAATTGGCATCTGATTATAAATCAAATTCACTGAGATTGCATTCAATTGATATACCATTTGAATTAAGATGGAGGAATTCAACTTTAGAAAAGTATAAGTTTTTTAGGGTTTATGCTGGTATTAAGGCTTCATATCTGTTTATTTCAGAATCTGTATATAAAGATGATCTTGAGTCAATTAAAGTTAAAAAAATATCCGAAATTAATAAATTTCAATATGGATTAACTTTATCGGCAGGATATAGTACCTGGAATTTGTTTATTTATTATGGTTTAAATCCAATTTTTAAAGAAGGAAATGTAAGTGATGAACCTTTAGATTTAAAAGATTTTAAAATTGGAGTTATCTTTTACATTATGTAATAAATAGCATAGGTGATAAATTGAGTAAATATACCCGCTAGGAATCCAATAAAAACTTCTGAAAGAGTGTGTGCTTTTAATCGTAGTCTAGCAGATGCAATAATTCCTGCTAAAACAAAAAACGCGGATATAATTCCAATAATATTTAATTTATAGGAAATGCTAAAATAGATTAAAAAACCAATTAATCCTCCAATAGCAGCAGTGTGAAGGCTTATTTTTAAATTGAGATATAAGAAGATATAGGATACTAAAAATCCTAACCCATATCCAAAATACAATATAGATAATAAATGGACAATTTCAGTTCTATAAAGCCAATTTCCAATTATTATAGAGATAAAAAGGAATAATAGTGTGGGAAATTTTCGTTCTTCTATATTTGCCATATAGTAACTATTAATCATTCCAAAGCGTTTAAGAAGGTAAAGAAATACCAAAGGAAACACATAGGTTCCAATAAAAATAACCATTAAAATGGTATACTCTTGCGGTTTAAAAATATGTTTAGGAATGAATAAAAAATATATAAATGCCCCAATTATTGGAAAATTAATCGGATGAAAAAATATAGAAATAAATTTTGAAAATTTCACAGCCATTTTCCTAAATTTTCTTTCTTAATCGAGCAACTGGTATATCTAATTGCTCTCTATATTTTGCAACTGTTCTTCGTGCAATAGGGTAACCTTTTTCTTTTAAAATAATTGATAATTTATCATCGGTTAAAGGTTTCTTTTTGTTTTCCTCTTTTATTACGGTTTCTAAAATATTTTTTATTTCACGAGTTGAAACATCTTCTCCTTGATCATTCTTCATTGATTCAGAGAAGAAATCTTTTATTAAGGTAGTTCCATAAGGTGTATTTACATATTTACTATTTGCAACTCTTGAAACTGTTGATACATCCATGTTTATAGTGTCTGCAATATCTTTTAAAATCATTGGTTTTAATTTACGCTCATCTCCGGTTAAAAAATATTCCTTTTGATATTGCATAATTGCATTCATATTTAGTAATAATGTTTGCTGACGTTGTTTAATAGCGTCAATAAACCATTTTGCGGAATCTAATTTTTGTTTTATAAATTGTACAGCTTCCTTTTGCGACTTAGATTTTTCTTTAGAATCTTTATAGCCTAACAATAAATCGTTATATTCTTTTGAAACGTGTAATTCGGGTGCATTTCTGGAGTTTAACGTTAATTCTAGTTCTCCTTCAACTATTCTAATGTTAAAATCTGGAACAATTTGTTCCGCTATTTTATTATTACCAACATATGAACCTCCAGGTTTTGGGTTAAGTTTCTCTATTTGAGAAATTGCTTCTTTAAGTTGTTCTTCTGATATATGAAGTTTTTTTAATAATTTTTTATAATGCTTTTTTGCAAAATGTTCAAATGAAGTTTCAAGGATATTAATTGCAAGTTCTCTACTTGGTTTTTCTTTTTTTCTTTTTAATTGAAGAATTAAACATTCTTTTAAATCTCTAGCTCCAACTCCAGCAGGATCTAATTGCTGCACTAAATGCAATAATTTTTCTAGCTCCTCTATAGTTGAAAATATGTTTTGGGTAAATGCTAAATCATCTAAAACATCGATTAAATCTCTTCTTAAATAGCCACTTTCGTCAATACTTCCAATTAAAAAATCACATATTATTTCTTCGTTTTCTGTTAAACGATAGGTGTTCATTTGATTCTTTAAATGTTGTGTAAAGGAAGTTCCAGAAGCGTATGGAACATTTTTTTCGTCATCATCAGATGAATAATTATTTGCTTGGGTTTTATAATTAGGAATTTCGTCATCACTTAAATATTCATCAATATTTATATCGTCAGTACTTATACTTTCATTTCCATCATCATCATAATCATCATTTTGTGAATTTTCGTATTCATCAATTGATTCTTTACCACTTTCCAAAGCAGGATTTTCCTCTAATTCTTGTTTTAGTTTTTGTTCAAATGCTTGTGTAGGCAATTGAATTAACTTCATTAACTGAATTTGTTGAGGAGATAATTTTTGTAATAATTTAAATTGTAAGCTCTGTTTAAGCATAAATATTTATTGTGGTTTTTTATAAAAATACAAAAAACTAATTATATATAATTGTAATATTTTAATGTGCTTTATTTAGAAATCGGCATTTTGTGGAGTTCTAGGATAAGGGATTACATCTCTTATATTTCCCATTCCTGTAACAAATTGTACCAATCGTTCAAATCCTAATCCAAATCCGCTATGTTCAGCGGTTCCAAATTTTCTAGTATCTAAATACCACCAAAGTTCTTTTTCGTCGATGTTTAAATCTGTTATTTTCTGTTTTAAAACATCTAAACGTTCTTCTCGCTGGCTACCACCAACAATTTCACCTATTCCTGGAAATAAAACATCCATTGCTCTAACAGTTTTCCCATCATCATTTAAACGCATATAGAATGCTTTTATATTGGCAGGATAATCAAACAATATTACTGGACATTTAAAATGCTTTTCAACTAAATAGCGTTCATGCTCACTTTGTAAATCTGCTCCCCATTCATTAATTGGAAATTGAAACTTTTTTTTCTTATTTGGCTTGCAGTTTCTTAAAATATCAATTGCTTCAGTGTAAGTTAAACGCTTAAAATTATTATCTACTACAAAATTTAATTTTTCTATTAATGACATGTCATTTCGTTCTGCGGCAGGTTTGCTTTTATCTTCTTGAGTTAGTCTGTTGTCTAAAAAGGCAAGGTCATCAGGATAATTATCTAAAACGTATGAAATTACATATTTAATAAAATCTTCTGCCAAATCCATATTGTCATCTAAATTATTAAATGCAACCTCAGGTTCAATCATCCAAAATTCGGCTAAATGGCGTGTTGTATTTGAGTTTTCGGCTCTAAAAGTTGGTCCAAAAGTATAAACTTTTCCCAATGCCATTGCATAGGTTTCGGCTTCTAATTGACCAGAAACTGTTAAGTTTGTTTCTTTTCCAAAAAAATCTTTCGAATAGTCTACTTTATCTTCTTCAGTTTTAGGAATGTTTCCTAGGTCTAATGTTGAGACCTGGAACATTTCACCTGCTCCTTCGGCATCTGAACCTGTAATAATTGGAGCATGAAAATTGTAAAATCCTGTTTCAGTAAAATATTTATGAACAGCAAAGGAAAGAGCAGATCTTAACCTCATAACTGCGCTAAAGGTAGATGTTCGAATTCTTAAGTGTGCATTTTCTCTTAAAAATTCGAAACTATGTTTTTTTGGTTGAATTGGATATTCATCGGGATTTGAAGTTCCAAGTATTTCAATTTTATTAACTTGAATTTCAACCGACTGACCTTTTCCTTGGCTTTCAGTTAAAATTCCTGAAATGGAAACAGCTGCACCAGTTGTAATTTGTTTTAATATATTTTCGTCTGTGTTTTCAAAATCTACAACACATTGAATGTTATTAATGGTAGAACCGTCATTTATAGCAATAAATCTATTTGCTCTAAAAGTTCTTACCCATCCTTTTAAATTTACATCTTGTAAAAAATTCTTTGAACTTAAAAGTTCAGCTACATTAGTTCTATTCATATTCGAATTATTAGGAATAACAAATATACATGAACTAATGAAAGTTGGAAAGGAAAGTTTACTATTGAATTACCTAAATTAGAAATGTTTTTAATCACTTATAACTACCTGTCACCGTTTTCATCTTCTGGAGTTAAGATATCTAAAATAGGTTCTTTAAAAACTTTTTTATTAGCAATACTTTTTTCTAATGAAAGTAATAATGAAGGTAAAAGAATAAGATTAGAAATCATTGCAAATAACAGAGTAATAGAAACTAAACCACCTAATGCAATTGTGCCTCCAAAACTTGAAACAGTAAACACTAAAAATCCAAAAAATAATACTATTGAAGTATAGAACATACTTACTCCTGTTTCTCTTAAAGCTGCGTAAACAGATTCTTTTATTCTCCAATTGTTTTCTTTTAACTCTTGTCTATACTTTGCTAAAAAATGAATGGTATCATCAACAGAAATTCCAAAGGCTATACTAAAAACTAAAATTGTTGATGGTTTTATCGGTACGCCTAAATAACCCATTAATCCTGCTGTTATTAGTAGTGGAAATACATTTGGGAGTAAAGAAATTAAAATCATTCTAAACGACCTAAACATTACAGCCATAAAAATTGCTATTAATAAAATTGCTAAAGACAATGAAATAACAAGGTTGTTAATTAAAAAAGTTGTTCCTTTTAAGAAAATAAGAGCTCCTCCCGTCATTCTTACTTTATAATCTTCTTTAGGAAATTCTTTGTCTATTTTTTGATGAATGCGATCTTCTATAATGGCCATTTTTTCTGTACCTATATCTTTCATATAGGTTGTCATTCGGGCATATCTTCCTGTTGAATCTACAAAGTTGTTTAGTAAATCGGAGTTGGAAGTTGAATTTTTGGTGTAAGAAAGTATCCAGTTTTTCTCTTGATTACTGGGTAATTGGTAATATTCTGGTTTTCCGCTATAAAAAGCTTGCTTAGAATATTTTACAATGTTTAAAACTGATATGGATTTAGAGAGTTGTGGAATTTCGTCAATGGTTTCATTTAATTTATCCATTCTTCTTAAAGTAGAAAGTTTCATAACGCCATTTTCTTTTTTGGTATCAATCATAATTTCTAAAGGCATAATTCCTCCAAATTCTTCTTCAAAAAAGACAATATCTTTAAAAAATTGTTTGCCTTTTGGCATGTCTTCAATTAAACTTCCTGAAACTTTAATCATGTAAACTCCAATCATACTTATAATTATAATTGTAGTTGTTGTAATATAAACCGCAATTCTATGATGCCTAACAATAGATTCCATCCAATTAACAATGCGATCAATCCATTGACGTTCTAAATGTTTTAAATGTTTTTCTTTTGGCAATGGCATAAAACTATACATAATTGGTATAATTAATAATGCCAACACAAAAATGGCTAATATGTTTATGGATGCTATGGTACCAAATTCTCTAAGCAATTGACTTTTTGTAAAAATAAATGTTGCAAATCCCGAGGCAGTTGTAACATTGGTCATTAAAGTGGCATTTCCAACTTTTGAAATTACGCGTTGCAATGATTTAGCCTGGTTACCGTGTTTTTTTACTTCTTGCTGGTATTTATTAATTAAAAATATTGCATTTGGAACTCCAATTACAATAATTAATGGCGGAATTAAAGCCATAAGAACAGTAATTTCATACTGAAACCAACCAATAAAGCCAAATGCCCAAATAACACCAATACTAACTACTAATAAAGTTATAAAGGTGGCTCGAAACGAACGGAAAAAGAAAAAGAATATTAATGCTGTTATACCAAGTGCAAGTCCAACAAACATTCCAATTTCATCTATTATATTTTGTGCGTTCATAGTGCGTATGTATGGCATACCAGAAACGCGTATATCTATATTATTGTTTTTTTCAAATTGTTCAATAGTTGGGTTTAAAGAATCGAAAATAAAGTCTTTTCTTGCAGCTGTATTAACAATGTCTTTACGCATGTAAACAACAGTTCGTATGGTTCCCGTTTTTTTATTGTATAGAAAATTGTCAAAAAATGGAAGGTTTTCAAAAAGTTCGTGTTTTATTTTTAATACTTCTTCATTTGTTGTAGGTTCTTTATCGTATAGCGGTTCTACATCAAACCTTTGTTTTGATGTATTTTTCTTTAGTTTTTGAATGTCTCCAATGGCTACAGTAAAATCAACTTCATTAAATGCATTTAATTTTTTGGATAAATTATTCCAAGCATTAAATTTGTCTACATTAAATATTGTAGAATCTTGAACTGCAAGTATCACCAAATTGCCTTCCTCTCCAAAAAGGTCTAAAAACTTTTTATATTCAATATTTATTTCATGATTTTCGGGTAATAGGTTTGCTTCTGTATATGAAAAACGCATGTTTTCCATTTGAAGTGATAAAAAGTAAGTGAAGGCTGCTATAAGAACTAGTATAATATACCTTCCTTTTAAGATTAATCTTGAGACTTGAGACCAAAAATCCATAAAAAAATTTTTGCAAAGGTAACAAAATAGTTGGGCTTTTAACTTGTTACTTATTAAAAACCAAGTCTTAATTTATAAGTTAATTTTACGGCTAAATTATCGCTCCAATTTGCATTTTTATATGCGCCATATCTGTAGAATGAACTGATTCCAAACCCTTTAAATAAACTATTAAATTCGAGTCCACTCTCTATATATGCTTTATTTAAGGTTTTAAATTGCAATCCAATGTGGTATTCGGGGTTTTTAATAGACCCAATTGCTGCACGTGTTACTAGTGTAAGTTGGGGTTTAAATTTTGATCCTATTTTAAAGGAATTTAGTTGATGCTTTATATGGATGGCAGCGAACTTGTCAGAAATAAATTCATTATAACCCATAGTTTCAAAACTGTTTTTACCTGCAAATGTTATACGTTTTATCCAAGGACTTTTAAAAGTATAATTAGGTGTTGAATTAAATAAGTGAGAAATTGGTGCTTCTCCATATACAATTCCACCTTCAGCTAAAATTGTTGTTTTTGCTTTTTGCAATCTATTTATTTTTTGTAAAACTCTAACATTAATCTGTGTAAAATCGAAATCTCCTTGTAAAACATCATCAAAACTTTTGGTAATTTGAAATGTAAATTGAGGAAATCTATTTTTAATAGTTATTTTACCCAATGGAGAATTCATATATTCATTTTTTGGGTTAAATTGAAATCCAACAACTGCTGTTGTTAACTTGTAATTAACTAAATTTTTGGAGGAAGAAATAAATTGATAGTCAAAAACAGGTAAATAATCTCCACTACTAAACTGTATTTTACTTTCTAAATTTGGTTGAATATCGTGTTTTATAAATGCACTAAATGTTTTGTAATTGTAAAACTTATCAATATTTAAATTTCTAGGGTTAATTGGCGAAAACGAATTGTTTTCTTTTATAAAATTTAATGCAGCCGCTTCTTTTAAGTCGTTTGTAAAATTAGCGCCAAACCATGTATTCGAATTTTTATTTAAACGTGTTGATGCGCCAATACTGTACTTAAAATCTTTATCTTTTGTACCGTACGCTATATACGATTCTATTTTAAATTTATTTGAAAAATTATTATTAGTTTCACCGCCAAATCCTAATCTTAATCCTTCATAATTATTAAGGTTTAAAATTTTACCTAAATTAAGATTAATGTATTTTGTTGGAAAATAACCTTTTAAAATATTTCGAGCTAAATTTATTTTTTTGTCAACACCTTCTTTTTCTGAAATACTATCTAAAAAGATATAGGCATTTTCACCTCTTTTTGTTAAAGAATCGGTTCTGTAAATATTCCAAAAGTCTTCATTTTTTTTATGTGCATTGTCCATAAATTCAATGGTAGATGAGGATTTTTTTACTTTTACTGGTGTATTTATTAAAATATTTGAATTCACAGATTTGGAAATGAAATAAGTAATATCACTCTCTTCTTTTTCTTTGGTGTTTAAAATAGAATCATTTTTATTGTTTTTTGAAACCTGAAGAGCTCCACCAAAAAGGGCAATTTTTTCATTATTATTACCTTTTTTTAGAACAACATTCATATTAGAAGGAAACCAAATATTATAATTTTTTTTGAAACTATAATTTTGAGTGGCTTTTACATTTACCACTCCTTTTAATTCTGCAATTGCTTTGGTAATTGCATATAATTCTGAGTCGATGTACAAAACACCTTCTATTCCAAGAATTTCTTTTTTTTCTTTTGGTTTAAAATAAACTAAAATAGAAGAGCCTTTTTCATTTTTTACGGTGTCTAAAATTTTATAGTTGTAGTGTTTAAGAGCGTTATTAGCAATAGGATTTGTATATTTAGTACCAGCCAGAGTATAAAATTCTTTATAAAAAGATAAGTCTTGAAATGTAATTGCTAATATTTCAAAGATTGGTTGTTTTAATCCTGCCATTCTTGACGCTAGAATAAGTTCCTTTTTCTTTTTGCCTTTTTGAAACTTGAATTCAGATATTTTTTCAGAAATATAAATATGATGTTTTGAAATATCTTTTTTAAATTTAAAGTTGGAAGAATCTAGTCTAGAAAATTCTTTTATTCCATCTTTTTTAACAATAAAAACCGAATCTATTTTGCCATCTATAGAATCTGGATTTGCTGTAACAAGTATTTTATTATAAGAATTAAATTTAAAACTTCTTAATGACTTTTCAATATCATTTCGGGGTTTGTTTTTTATTACGTTTCTAATTATTTGAAGTGCCGGATTTTCTTTTGAAGTAATTACAATTTCATTTAAGCTTTCAACGGAAGTATTTAAAAGTACTTTTATAAATTTATTATTTGGATTAACTGAAATTTTAGAAGTTTCGTAACCTACATACGAAATTGTTAATTCATTAAACGGAGTTTTTGTTTCTATTAAAAAAGTTCCATCAACATTGGTTAATGCTCCAAAGCCATTATTAGCAACTATGGAAGCAAATGGAAGTGGATTTTTAGTTGTTACATCCAATACCAAACCTTGAATTTGTGTTTGAGAGAAAATTACTAATGGTAGTAAATAAATAATAAAAAGAATTTTTCTCATTTAATTAATTTTTCAATTGAAGCAAATATAGTTTAATAAAAAAGCACTCTTTAGAGTGCTTTTTTATTTTATGATAAGTTTAACCCTTAATATAAAGGAAATTAAACTTTCATTATTTCTTCGTCTTTAACTTTATAATGCTCATCAACAATTTTAATATATTTGTCTGTTAATGATTGAATATCAACCTCCGCATTAGCTTTCATATCTTCAGAAGCATCCGTTTTTTTAATTTCGTTCATTGCTTCTCTTCGATCATTTCTAATACTAACTTTTGCTACTTCTGCCTCTGCCTTTGCCTGTTTTGATAATTCTTTACGTCTTTCTTCAGTTAAAACAGGAACATTGATAATAACAATTTCACCATTATTCATTGGGTTAAACCCTAAATTTGCAATCATGATAGCTTTTTCAATTTCATGTAGCATCTTTTTTTCCCAAGGTTGAACGGTAATAGTATGAGCATCCATAGTTCCAACATTTGCAACTTGACTCAAAGGTACCTGAGACCCATAATAATCAACTTGTACGCTTCCTAACATTGATGGACTCGCTTTTCCAGCTCTAATATTTCTAAATTCTTTATCCAAATGCGTAATTGCATTTTGCATCAATTCTTTAGTGCTATCTATTATAAAACTTAATTCTTCATTCATAATTGAAAAATTTAATTAATTTTTACTTTATCAACTTTTGTTCCAATATTTTCTCCTGAAACAACTTTTTCTAAATTTCCTTTAGTGTTCATATCAAAAACAATAATAGGTAAATTATTTTCCTGACTTAATGTAAATGCAGTTAAATCCATAATTTTAAAACCTTTATTAATTGCATCTTCATATGTTAATGTGTCTAGCTTAACAGCATCTTTATTTTTTTCAGGATCTGAGGTGTAAATACCATCAACTCTAGTTCCTTTTAAAATTACATTTGCGTTTATTTCGATTGCTCTTAAAACTGCAGCCGTATCAGTTGTAAAGTATGGGTTTCCTGTTCCACAACCAAATATAACAACACGTCCTTTTTCTAAATGACGTACAGCTCTCCTTTTAATAAAAGGTTCAGCAACTTGCTCCATTTTAATTGCAGTTAATAATCGAGTTTTAATTCCAGCAGCTTCAATGGCACTTTGTAAAGCCAAACCGTTTATAGCGGTAGCTAACATACCCATATAATCTCCTTGCACACGATCTATTCCATTGCTTGCACCTGCCACACCTCTAAAAATATTACCTCCACCAATTACAATTGCAACTTCATATCCTTGATTTACAATTGTTTTGATTTCTTGAGCATACTCCGATAACCTTTTAGGGTCAATTCCATGTTGACGTTCGCCCATAAGAGCTTCGCCACTTAATTTTAATAAAATTCTTTTGTAAGCCATAATTTCTTTGAAAGTTATGCAAATATATGAAATTGTTTATAAGTTTAAATGGATTGTAATAAGTGAATTTTATAGAATTTAAGGAAATTACTATTCATTTAAATTACGATGTGGTTCAATTTTGTATATTCACGGTTAAATTTTAATTAGTGAATTTATGACCAATTTTGAAAATTCTTCAGAAAGTAAAAATAATGCTACTATAATTCCAATTATTATAATTGCCGGACTGTTTTTTATTTTCGGATTTGTTACTTGGATAAATGGAGCCTTAATTCCATTTATGAAAACTATTAATGAGTTAACTGAAGCACAATCATATTTAGTAGCATCGGCATCATATATTTCATTTGTTGTAATGGCACTCCCAGCATCATACTTATTAAATAAAATTGGGTATAGAAAAGGAATGTCTTTAGGTCTTTTTATTATGGCAATTGGAGCTTTAGTTTTTATTCCGGCTGCCGAAGCAAGAACATATTGGATGTTTTTAGGAGGAATATTTTTACAAGGTACGGGAATGACGGTTTTACAAACTGCGGCTAATCCATATATTACAATTTTGGGGCCTATTGAAAGCGGAGCAAAGAGAATAGCTATTATGGGTATTGCTAATAAGGTTGCGGGTGCACTAGGGTCAGTTATTTTTGGAGCACTTTTGTTATCAGGAATTGATGAAGTAAAAAATAAAATAAGTACAGTTTCAATTGAAGAAAAAGGTAAGCTTTTGGACGTAATGGCTGATAATGTTGTAATGCCATACATTATAATGGCGGTAGTATTAGTTGTGTTAGGTGTTTTAATCAGAAAAGCACCATTACCACATGTTGAAGCATCACCAATAAATGACGCATTTGAAGGAGAAACATCTAAAACAAGTATATTTCAGTTTCCACATTTATGGCTTGGAGTATTAACACTGTTTGTGTATGTAGGAGCAGAAGTAATTGCGGGTGATACAATAATTGCATATGGTATATCATTAGGTTTTACGGCCGAAAAGGCCAAGTTCTTTACAACCTTTACACTTATGGCAATGGTTGCTACTTATGGATTGGGTGTAGTTTTAATTCCTAAATATTTGAAACAACATAGAGCATTACAAATTAGTGCTTTACTGGGAATTATTTTTAGTATTTGTATATTGATAACAACTGGCTTTACATCTGTTTTATTTGTTGCGGCATTAGGTGTGGCAAATGCGTTGGTTTGGCCAGCAGTATGGCCATTAACTTTAGATGGTTTAGGGAAATTTACGAAAACCGCATCTGCATTATTAATTATGGCAATTGCAGGTGGTGCAGTTATTCCGCCGTTGTATGGTAAATTAGTTGATTTAAATAAGGAAAATCTTATTTTAAAAGGAGTAACAGATGGAGAGGTTTTGGCAAGTGCATATACTTCTAGTTATTGGATTTTACTTCCTTGCTATATTATTATTTTGTACTTTTCGCTAAAAGGATACAAACTAGGTAAGAGATAAATATTTGATATAAAAAAAGCCTCGCAATTTGCGAGGCTTTTTTTATATCTTAAATGCTTTACAAATTGTTAAGCTAAAGAAACTCTTTTAAATCCTGTAACAGATACACCAGCTTTCGCTACATAATCAGCAACAGTCATTTTTTCGTCTTTAATAAAGTTTTGATCCAATAAACATTGCTCAGTATCTAAAGTAGTGTTGTCAGAAATAAAACGTTCTAATTTTCCAGGTACAATTCTGTCTAATATAGCTTCAGGCTTACCTTCAGCGATTAATTCAGCTTTAATATCTGCTTCTGCTTTTGCAAGAACTTCATCAGTTAATTGAGATCTAGAAATAAAGGTAGGTACATTTTTCAAAGTTTTTCCTAATCTTCCTAATTCAATATTTTCTTTTTCGATAACTGCAATTCTAGCTTCAGTTTCAGAAGCAACAAATGCAGGGTCAAAATCTTTATATGATAAGATTGAAGCTCCCATTGCTGCAACTTGCATAGAAACGTCTTTTCCAATTACATCAGCACCGTCAACATTTTCAGATAAAGCAGTTACTGAAGCAATTTTGTTACCAGCATGAATGTATGCTCCAACAAAACCACCAGAAATTCTTTCAAATGCTCCAATTTCTAACTTTTCACCAATAACACCAGTTTGCTCAATTAATTTTTCAGCAACTGTCATTCCTCCAAAATCAGCAGCTAAAAATGCTTCTTTTGAATCGTAGTTCACTGCAATTGCAGCAAATTCGTGTGCTAAAGCAACAAATGCATCATTTTTAGCAACAAAGTCAGTTTCACAGTTTAATGAAATAATAGCTCCTTCAGTAGCATTTTCATTAACTGCTGCTATAGCTGCACCTTCTTTGGAATCTCTATCAGCTCTTTTAGCAGCAACTTTTTGTCCCTTTTTACGTAAAATTTCAATTGCTTTGTCAAAATCTCCTTCTGCTTCAACAAGTGCATTTTTACAGTCCATCATACCAGCTCCGGTAGACTGTCTTAATTTATTAACTTCTTGGGCCGTAATTTTTGCCATTTTATTTTATTTTTTGTTGAAATAAATTCAACTATGTTATATTAATTTTTGTTAACTTCTAATTAAGCTTTAGCTTCTGCAGTTTTATCTTTTCCTGCTTTTCTTTCAGCTAATCCTTCAGCAACAGCATCAGTTATAAAACCTAATACTTTTTCAATAGATTTAGATGCATCATCATTTGCAGGAACTACGTAATCAATACCTCTTGGGTCAGAATTAGTATCAATCATTGCAAAAATAGGAATGTTTAATTTTTTAGCTTCAGCAACAGCAATGTGTTCTTTCTTTACATCAACTACAAAAATAGCACCTGGTAAACGTGTCATATCTGTAATAGAACCTAAGTTCTTTTCAAGTTTTTCACGTTGACGGTTAATTTGTAATTTTTCTCTTTTTGAAAGTGCATCAAATGAACCATCTTGTTTCATTCTATCAATAGTAGCCATTTTTTTAACTGCTTTTCTAATAGTAATGAAGTTAGTTAACATACCACCTGGCCATCTTTCAGTGATGTAAGGCATATTAACACTTTTAGATTTATCTGAAATAATTTCTTTTGCTTGTTTTTTTGTAGCTACGAAAAGTATTTTTCTTCCAGAAACTGCGATTTTCTTTAAAGCCTCAGAAGCTTCTTCAATTTTTGCAGCGGTTTTGTAAAGGTCGATAATGTGAACTCCGTTACGCTCTCCGTAAATGTAAGGAGCCATGTTTGGATCCCATTTTCTAGTTAGGTGACCAAAGTGTACACCTGCATCTAATAATTCTTTAATTTCAATATTTGCCATTTGTATTTAGTTTACGTTCCGTTGAGACTTAGCAATAGGGAAGTAGCGAATAATCGATCTTCCCTATTTGGATGCTAAACTTTTTACAGTCATTGACTGATCAACGACAACTTTGTTTTTAATTTCAATGAAACACCAAATGATTTGGTGTACCAATTTTTGTATAAAACGATTAACGTTTTGAGAATTGGAATTTTTTTCTTGCTTTCTTTTGACCGAATTTTTTACGTTCAACCATTCTAGGATCTCTAGTAAGTAATCCTTCTGGTTTTAAAATTGATCTGTTTTCAGGATTTAACTCAACTAACGCTCTTGAAATTGCTAAACGAATAGCTTCTGCTTGTCCTGTTACACCACCACCAAACACATTTACTTTAATATCAAAAGTTTCAGCATTATCTGTTAAGTTTAATGCTTGTAAAACCTTGTATTGTAATGTTGGAGTAGTAAAGTAAGCTTTATAATCTTTTTTATTTACAGTAATGTTTCCATTTCCGTCCGAAAGGTAAACACGAGCTACTGCAGTTTTTCTTCTACCTATTTTGTGAATTGTATCCATTATTTAAGATCGTTAAGGTTAATAACTTTAGGTGATTGTGCAGTTTGATTATGTTCAGTTCCATGATAAACATATAAATTTCTGAACAACGCACTACCTAATTTGTTTTTAGGTAACATTCCTTTTACTGCTTTTTCAACAAGACGTGTTGGGTCTTTTTCAAACATTTCTGTTGCAGTTAATGATCTTTGTCCTCCTGGATAGCCTGTGTGACGAATGTAAGATTTGTCACTCCATTTTTTACCAGTTAAATTAATTTTTTCTGCGTTGATAACCACTACATTGTCTCCACAATCTACATGAGGAGTGTAATTTGGCTTGTATTTACCTCTAATTAGCATTGCTATTTTAGAAGCTAGACGACCCAACGTTTGGCCGTCTGCATCAACTAATACCCACTCTTTAGTAACGGTATTCTTGTTAGCTGATACTGTTTTGTAACTTAATTTACTCACAATTAAATTCTTTGTTATTGTTAAACATTATTTTTTTCTCCCTAAAAAGGGAGTGCAAATGTACGAACAATTATTTATAAATCAAATAGGAAATTAAGTATATTGTTTTAAGTGTCAAAAACACTTAAAAGTTTGTTTTATAGAAAGTTAATAAATAATAATTTTAAATATTTAATGTAAGTTATAAATGGGTGGTTTTACAAACTATAAATGGTCTATATATTTTATGATAATACTAATACTAAACCTTGTTTTTTATTAATGTGCTTCGAGCCAATTTTGACCAATACCTAAATCAACAGTTAATGGGACTGATAGTTTAAAGGCGCTTTCCATTTTTTCTTTAATTATAGGTTTAAGTTCTTCTATTTCATCATTAAACATATCAAAAACCAATTCATCATGAACTTGTAATAACATTTTGGTTTTATAATTGCCTTTTGTTAAGAATTCATGAATATGAATCATAGCAATCTTAATTATATCAGCTGCACTTCCTTGGATTGGAGCATTTACTGCGTTTCGTTCGTCACCAGCTCGTACAATGGCGTTTTGTGAATTAATGTTTTTTAAATTTCTTCTTCTGTTTAAAATTGTTTCTACATATCCATTTTCTCGAGCAAAATTAACTTGATTCGAAATGTACTTGTTTAACTTAGGGAAAGTTTTGTAGTAATTATCTATTAATTCTTTTGCTTCACTTCTCGATTTATTTAATTGTTGCGCTAATGTAAAAGCTCCTTGGCCATATATTATCCCAAAGTTTACTGCTTTTGCATCTCCACGTTGAGTACGTGTTACTTTCTCTAAAGGTATGTTAAATATTTTAGCTGCTGTTGCAGCATGAATATCTTCACCTCTTCTAAAAGATTCAATCATGCTTTCATCTTCACTTAAGGCGGCAATTATACGTAATTCAATTTGAGAATAATCGGCGGCTACTAATGTGTAATTTTCATTTCGTGGTACAAATGCTTTTCTTACTTGTCTTCCACGTTCTGTTCTTATAGGTATGTTTTGTAGATTTGGGTTGTTAGAACTTAATCTTCCTGTTGCTGCTACTGCCTGACTATATGTTGTGTGAATACGACCTGTAACTTTGTTTACTTCTTTTGGTAGGGCATCGATATAAGTGTTTTTAAGTTTTACCAAACTTCTCCACTCTAATATTTCTTGAACAATGGAATGCTTGGAGGCTAATTTTGATAAAATTTCTTCTCCAGTTGCATATTGACCTGTTTTGGTTTTTTTTGGTTTTTCAACAAGTTTTAGGTGATCAAATAAAACATCTCCTAATTGTTTTGGTGAAGCTAAATTAAATTCAACTCCAGCTTCAGAATAAATGGAGTTTGCGAGATTATTTATGTCTTCAGTTAATTGTTTAGATAACGAATTTAAAAATTCCTGATCTAATTTAATTCCTTCTAATTCCATTGAGGCTAATACTCTTAAAACTGGAATTTCAATGTCATTGTATAAACTATTAAGGTTTAATTCATTTAAATTGTTTTTAAAAATTTCTTTTAGTTGAAATATGATATCTGCATTTTCAACGGCATATTGAGTTTGTTTTTCAATGTCAATATCCTCAATTAAAAGTTGATTTTTGCCTTTTTTTCCTATAAGATCATTTAAGTGTATGGGTTGATAATTTAAATAAGTTTCAGAAAGAACATTTAAATCATGTCTCATATCTGGTTGCAATAAATAATGTGCTAATTCCGTGTCAAATAACTGGCCACCTAAATGTATATTGTTTTTGAGCAATACCTTAATAGTATATTTAAGGTCGTGTCCTATTTTTTCAATTGTTTCATTTTCAAAAAACGGCTTAAATTCGTTTAAAATATTGTTCTCTTCTTTAGCTATAATTGGAATATAGTGTCCTTTACCTTTTTCATATGAAAAACCAATTCCTATAATTTGGGACTCAAAACAATTTTCGCCAATTATTTCTAAATAAATTGCAACGGATGATTTTTCTTGTAATTTTTTAAGCAATAATTTTCTTGCCAAAGGAGTTTTTACATATTGATAAAAATGATTGCGATTTTCGTTTGAATCATATCCTGAATGCGATTGTGATGTTTCGTCATTTGGTGCTGAAAATAAATCAAATTGCTGATTTGTGGATGGTGTTGATTTTTCTTTTGTTGAAGTTTCAATTAAATTTTCAATAGACTCTTGCCCAAATGCAGGAAATGATTTAAAAATAGTTGGCAAACTTGCAGAAATTCTTCGAAATTCTAACTCTTTAAATATTTCATTTGTTTCTTCAATATTAGGATGATTTAGTAAAAAATCTTCTTCATGAAACTCAACAGGACAATCTAAAATTATAGTTGCTAGCTGCTTAGAAAGTAAACCGAGTTCTTTGTTCGCTTCAACTTTTTCTTTCATTTTTCCTTTTAATTCATGGGTGTTTGCTAAAAGGTTTTCCATACTGCCATATTGCTTAATAAACTTTTTAGCGGTTTTATCGCCAACGCCAGGTAAACCAGGTATGTTATCTACGGCATCTCCCATCATTCCCAAATAGTCAATTACCTGCTCGGGACGCTCAACTTCAAATCTTTTTTGAACTTCAGGAATCCCCCAAATTTCTATGCCATTGCCCATTCGAGCTGGTTTGTACATAAAAATATTTTCTGAAACCAATTGAGCAAAATCTTTATCCGGGGTTACCATAAATGTTTGGTAACCTGCTTTTTCCGCTTGTTTAGAAAGTGTTCCTATTAAATCATCTGCTTCAAAACCTTGTTTTTCAATAATTGGAATATGCATTGCTTCCAATATTTTATGAATATAAGGTACCGCTATTTTTATAGCCTCAGGAGTTTCTTGTCTATTTGATTTATATTCGGGAAAAGCTTCATTTCTTATGTCTGAACCTCCTTTGTCAAAAGCAACTGCCAAATGATCTGGTTTTTCTCTTTTTATTACATCTAATAAGGAATTTGTAAAACCTAATATGGCCGAGGTGTCCATTCCTTTAGAATTAATTCTTGGATTTTTAATTAAGGCATAATAACCTCTAAAAATTAAGGCGTAAGCATCTAATAAAAAAAGTCTTTTTTGGCTCATAATGCAAAGGGTAACTAATTGTTGAAAAAATGTTTTTTATAACATGTTAAAGCTATAAAGCAAATATAATTTTTTATTTTTTGTTAATATAAAGATTTAAGATTAACTGTAATTGCCTTTATTAAAATGAGGTGTCTATATGAATAAATTTTTGTAATAAATGTGGCGGTGAAAGTTTTTAAATAATTTTGTAAAACAATAAATGGAACCATACATTAAGTACTCAACTTGTTAAAATTAGCTTAATGTTTATAAATCTGGAATACCTTATCAAAAAATAAATTTAGATTTGTTTTTATGATTAGATGGGTAGTTTTTATAATAATATTTTTATTAATTGATTTTTATGCTTTTCAAAGTGTAAAAACGGTTACAAAAAACAAGATAATTTATATTGCTTATTGGTTAGTATCAATTGCAGTAATTGTAAATGTAATTTACAGTATAAATTCTATAGGGGATTCTAAGGGTTTGAATCAACAGGTAATGTTGGCTTTTGGTTTGTTAATATTAGCTTTTGCTCCAAAAATTATTGCGCTCCTAATAATGTTTAGCGAAGATGTATTTAGAATATTTAAGACGGGATTCAATTATGTGTCAAAATCTAATGAAACTTCTTTTTTTCCAGAAAGAAGAGCGTTTGTTAGTAAAGTTGCTCTAGGATTGGCTGCTATACCGTTTACCTCAGTTTTATATGGAATGGTTAGAGGGAAATATAACTACCAAGTAATAAAACACACCTTGTTTTTTGATGATTTACCTGAGTCTTTCGATGGCTATAAAATTACTCACCTATCGGATATACATAGCGGTAGTTTTGATGATGCAGATAAAATATCCTATGGAATGGAATTGATTAATGAGCAAGAATCGGATGTTATTTTATTTACAGGAGACATTGTAAATAATACAGCAGATGAAATGGATCCTTGGATATCTCATTTTAAATCATTGAAAGCAAAAGATGGAAAGTATTCGGTTTTAGGAAACCATGATTATGGAGAATATGTTAGGTGGAAATCAGCGGAAGAAAAAGAGAACAATTTTCAGAAAATTAAAAATATTCACCCTAAAATTGGGTTTAACCTTTTGTTAAATGATAGTATTTACTTAAATAAAGGCGAAGATAAAATAGCATTGGTTGGAGTTGAAAACTGGGGAAGTAGATTTAAAAAAGCAGGCGATTTAGAATTAGCTTCCTCAAAAATATCTAATAAAGATTTTAAAATATTAATGAGCCACGATCCATCGCATTGGGAGCAAGTGGTTAGAAATCATGAAAGTAATTATCATTTAACTTTAAGTGGTCATACACACGGAATGCAATTTGGAATTGAAATTCCAGGGTTTAAATGGAGTCCAGTACAATATGTTTATAAATATTGGGCTGGGATTTATAAAGAGTTTAATAGGTATATTAATGTAAATCGAGGATTTGGATTTTTAGCATTTCCTGGAAGAGTGGGAATTTGGCCAGAAATTACGGTTATTACCTTAAGAAAATTAAAAAAATAAAATTGAATAGACTATAAGTTTAATAATTGTTATTTAATTAAGGATATAATTAAATATGTAAAATCAATAAACTTCATAATAATTTAAAGCTTTACTACTTGGTTGTTATCAAAAAATTTATCAATTTCACGCCATTAAATAAATTATGGCAACAGAAATCTTCTTATTAAGTATATCAGGTCAAGATAAACCTGGTTTAACTTCATCATTAACAAGCGTTTTATCAGAATACGGTGCAAAAATTTTAGATATTGGTCAAGCAAACATTCATGATACTTTGTCATTAGGAATGATGTTTGAAATCCAGTCTGGAAAACGTTCTGCGGCAGTACTCAAAGATTTGCTTTTTAAATCATACGAGTTAGGTATTTCGGCAAAGTTCGAACCAATTTCTTTAGATAACTATGAAAAATGGGTAAAACTTCAAGGTAAAAACAGATATATTATTACAATTTTAGGTGAAAAATTGGAAGCAAAACATATTTCTGAGGTAACGAAAGTTATTTCCGAAAAAAACCTAAATATTGATTCTATAAAAAGACTCACCGGTCGTTTGTCGTTGGTAAAGGAAGAAGATTATCCGAGAGCATCTATACAATTATCTATAAGAGGAAAAATAGATTGTAAAGCTGATTTTACGGAGAAGTTTATGAAAATTTCTAAAGATTTAGATGTAGATATCGCTTTTCAAGAAGATAATATATTTAGAAGAAACAGACGTTTGGTATGTTTTGATATGGATTCAACTTTAATTCAAACTGAGGTTATTGACGAATTGGCTGAACGTGCAGGAGTTGGACAGCAGGTAAAAGCTATTACAGAATCCGCAATGAATGGCGAAATTGATTTTAAAGAAAGTTTTAAAGAAAGAATGAAACTTTTAAAAGGTTTAAGTGAAGATGTACTGCAAGATGTGGCAGTAAATTTACCAATTACCAAAGGTGCGAGAAGATTAATAGATGCACTTAAAAGTTATGGCTTTAAAACAGCAATTCTTTCTGGTGGGTTTACCTATTTTGGGTATTATTTACAGAAAGAGCTAGGTATGGATTATGTATATGCTAATCAATTAGAAATAGAGAATGGAATATTAACAGGTAATTATCTGGGTGAAATTGTTGATGGAAATAAAAAAGCCGAATATCTTCGAGAAATAGCGGTAAAAGAAGGAATAGATATTGGTCAAACCATTGCAGTAGGTGATGGAGCAAATGATTTAGCAATGTTAAATGTTGCTGGTTTAGGTATTGCATTTCACGCAAAACCAACGGTAAAAGATAATGCCCAAAGTTCTATTTCAAGCATAGGATTGGATGGAGTTTTATATCTGCTAGGATATCATGATAGACAAATTGATTTAATTGATTAATAGCTCTTTAAGCTGTAAATTGCCATTATTCAATTAAAATGTTACATTTGTATATAGGCAGCTTCATATTTTTTTGAAGTTGTACTGAATTAAAAATAAAAGGTTATGACAAAATTTGGAGAATTAATTGGCTCTGAAATTCCTGTTTTAATAGATTTTTATGCGGATTGGGAAGATGGTTCAGATGATTTACATTCAATATTACGTGATGTTGCGGCAGCACTTGGAGATAGTGCAAAAGTGATTAAAATAGATGTTGAAAAAAATGAAGTATTGGCAAATGCATTGCGAATTAAAGGGAATCCAACCTTTATTATATATAAAGAAGGAGAAATGAAATGGAGGCAGTCTGGAGAGCAAGATGCCAATACCTTAATAAGCTTAGTACAGCAATACGTTTAAAAGCTAGCTAATGCTTTTAAATGTGTAACCTTTCGAACTGTAGTATTCTAGAACTTTTGGAAGCGTATTTTGTAAATTTTTACTAGCTTTTAGGCTATCGTGAAAAACAATAATACTTCCATTCTTTGCATTTTTCACAACATTATCGAAACACTTTTTCAATGAAATTGATTGATCAAAATCTGCGCTTAAAACGTCCCACATAATAATTTTATATCCTTGTTTTCTTATTCTATTTCCTTGTTTAAGTGTTAATCGTCCATAAGGTGGTCGAAACAATTTAGTTTTGAAGTAAGGAATGTTATTTTGTGCTTTTTTAAAGTTTTTGATATATGCTTCAGCTGAATATTTGATACCGTTTAAATGATTGTTAGTATGATTACCAATAGAATGATTATTGTCAACTATATTTTGAAATATTTCAGGATGTTGAACAACATTTTTACCAATACAAAAAAAAGTAGCTTTAGCATTGAATTTATTTAATTGATCTAATGTCCAGTTTGTTATTTCGGGTGTTGGACCATCATCAAAAGTTAAAAATAGGACCTTTTCTTTATTGTTAAAACTCCAAATCCATTTATTAAAAATGATTTTAATTAGATTTGGAGTTTTAATAAAATAAGGTTTCATTAATTTGAAGGTTGTTCACTTGGCATTAAAAAATCGAATAGTTTTAAAAACACAACGTATTCCTCTTTAATACTAGTTGCATATTCTTCATCATCATCAAATTTAATAGAAGTTCTAACTAACTGATCGTACATTAAAAATGTTCGCTCTATTTGGTCAAATACAGAATCAATATTACGCTCGTCATATTGACTGTAATAAGTTAAATTTTCTTGAAAAACTGTTTTTAATTCTGAAACTAATTTTCGTGCTTTTTCAGGTTTGTTTAATCCGTAGTATAAATCTATATATGAAATTAACATACTAACATGTCCAAACTTATGAACGGGCATTTTTTCAAGTGAGATATCGAGGATTTCCTCAGCTTTATCAAATTGCTTTTCATTCATTAATTCTCTGGCCAAGCGTTCCATATTATTTCGGTAAGTAACCGAATTTTTTCTAGTTTCAGGATCTAAATATATATTATCATCGGTTATGTTTCTCCAGTCCCAATTTTTAACATTTCTATACATTATGTCTGTGTTAATTCTACCCATTTCAAAGAAGTTACCTTCATTTGGAGTATGAATTGGAACTAATTTGTATGTTAGACCATCTAATTGTAAATAATCTTTAAGCCATATATATTCTTCATCTGCTTGTGCGCCACCTGTAAAATAAATTGGTTTTTCCCAGTTGTTATTTGCTAAAATATCTAGCATTAAAATTCTGTTTTTTGTTAGTGCGCCACTAAATTTAATATCTATAAAAGGAACAATTAAATCGGCGTCTTTTTCGGCAACAATTTTATTTTTTAAAACAGCATCTTTATCAATAGGAATTCTTATTTTATTGGTAGGTAGTACTTTTTCTTTTATACCGTCATCATCTAAATCATAATAGGTTATATCCTTGTCACTTTCTACCCATTTCATAAAATAGTTTATATCTACTACTGAATCTTTCAATTGAGGGAATAATTCCTCAAAGTAATAGGCAACATCTAATGTGCCCCATTTATATTTATCATGTGTTAGTTGTGAAGGAATAGGGTCTGCTTTATAGGTTTTGCGTTTCATTTGGTCAATATACCAGTCTGTTTGAAATAAGCTAGTGTTAACTAATTTCATATCAGTTCTATAATTTTCAACCTCTTGCATATACCATAAGGGGAAAGTATCATTATCGCCAATTGTAAATAAAATGGCATTTTCATCACAAGAATCTAAATAAGCTTTAGCATTTAAATGAGATGTGTATCTATTTGATCTGTCGTGGTCATCCCAATTTTCGGAAGCCATTAAAGAAGGGACGGCAATTAAAGAAATTACGGAAACTGCTATTGCCACAGTTTGTTTGTTTGCGTATTGTTTTAATTTTTCGAAAATGGCTAAAACTCCAAATCCAACCCAAATAGCAAAAATATAAAACGATCCTACCACAGCATAATCACGTTCTCTAGGTTCAAAGGGTTTCGGATTTGTGTAAAATATAATTGCAAGTCCTGTAAATGCAAAGAACATTAGTAGCACATAAAAATCATTTTTATCTTTTTTAAGATGAAAAAGAAGTCCTATAATTCCTAAAATTAAGGGAAGAAAAAAGTAAGCATTTCTACCTTTATTATTTTTTATTTCTGAAGGTAATTTAGATTGTGGTCCTAAAAATAATTCATCAATAAAACTAATTCCACTTATCCAATTACCATTTTGTAAATCAAGCTGACCTTGTTCATCGCTTTGTCTTCCAACAAAATTCCACATAAAATACCTTCCATACATATAACCAAATTGGTAATCGATCATAAATTTTATATTTTCGATAAATGTTGGTCTTCTTTTACTATTTTGAGGAATTCCGGCTATAGCTTTGTAATTTTTAACTACCGAAGGATCAGGATTTACCATTCGAGGAATAAACCCTTTATGTTTATCACTGTAATTTGGAAGCGCATCTTTATAATGATTAACAATTACATATTTACCTAGCTTTTCATCCTTTTCATATTTTGGTTTGTCATCTTTTGTTGGGTTGCTCTCATCAATATCTCTATTGTAAACTACGGAGTAATATGTGTCGTAAAAAACATTTGCATCTCCATATTGTTCACGATCGTAATAGGCAAGTAATTCTCTTGCACTTGATGGATTATTTTCGTTTATGGTTGTATTTGCATTTGCTCTAATTGGAAGCATTAACCAGGAAGAGAAGCCAATCATAATAAATAGAACAGATAGAAGAATGGTGTTAGCTTCAACCTTATTTTTTTTGTGAGTATAATTCAATCCAAAATAAAACCCAGCAATTAGTAAAATTCCAGCAATAATAGTTCCTGAATTAAATGGAAGTCCAATAGAATTAACAAAAAACAATTCTAATGCACTAAAATATTTTAATGTAAATGGGAATAACATTTTAAAAACAAAAACTAATACAAGTATCGACACAATATTGGCGATTATAAACTGCTTAGGATTTAAATTTTTATATTTTTTATAAATGTATAAAAATACAATTGAAGGAATTACAAGTAAAGATAAAATATGAACTCCAAAAGACAACCCAACAACAAAACTTATTAATAAAAGCCATTTATCGCCTCCTGGTTTACCAATTTCGGCTTCCCAACGTAAACCTAGCCAAAATAATAAAGCCATTAAAAAAGAAGACATTGCATATACTTCACCTTCTACTGCGCTAAACCAAAAACTATCGGAAAAAGTATAAGTTAAAGCTCCTACAGCTCCACTTCCTAAAATAGCAATAGATGAACTTTTAGAAATTTCGGAAGATTTTTTAACCAATTTTTTAGCCAAAATTGTAATGGTCCAAAACATAAATAAAATTGTAAAAGCACTTGCAAGCGCTGACATAAAGTTTACCATTTTAGCTATTTCGGTAACATCTGTAGAAAACATTGCGAAAAATGCACCAAGCATTTGAAATAATGGTGCCCCTGGTGGATGTCCAACTTCTAATTTTACTGCTGTTGAAATATACTCTCCACAATCCCAATAACTCACGGTAGGTTCTAGGGTTAACGAATAAGTAATTAATGCAATTGTAAATGTTGCCCATCCAAGAATGGTGTTCCATTTAGAAAAATTGAATGAATTCATAAGGTATATTTTGTACGAGGCGAATTTAATAAAATTAAACGTAATTATTGAAAAATAAGGTATGTATCAATAGTTAATAATGTATTAAAAGATTAGATTAAATTTATTTTATTAAAAAAAAAGTGAAATTTATTTGCGGAATTCAAACTTTACTTTAAATTTGCACCCGCAAAATGACCCATGGTGTAATGGTAGCACTCCGGTTTTTGGTATCGTCAGTCAAGGTTCGAGTCCTTGTGGGTCAACAAAAAAGCTTCTCAATTGAGAAGCTTTTTTTGTATAAACATTTTTTAGAAGAAAAATAACTCTAAAAAATAACTTTTTCTTAGTGAAATCAGCGCTTATATAAGTTTAATAGAATAGTTTACTTAAAATTAATTACTTTTGTTTTTATCCATAATTGGTTAATAGTAAGTTAAGTTTTAATGAATTTAAGTTATTTTAATGTCAAATTTATTCTATGTTAAAATTAACATTTAAATTATTTTTTATAGTCTTATTTTCAATAACAAGTTTGTTTTCTCAAGAATCAAATTTGGAATATTCGAGACAACTTTCTATATACGAGGGATTAGCGCATAATGGTGTTACTTCAATACTTGAAGATTCAAAAGGTTATTTATGGTTTGGAACCTATGACGGATTAAATAAATATGATGGTTATAGTTTAAAAACTTATAAAAATACTGTTGATGAAAAATTATTAGTTAGCAATAGAGTTAGATCTTTAAAGGAAGATACAAATGGTAATTTGTGGATTGGTACAGATAGAGGTATTACAATTTACGATTATATAACAGAGCAGTTTAAAAATATTTATTCAAATAATGATTTAAATAAAGGTGTTAACGGGCCAATTGTTAGAGAAATTTTAGTAGATAAACATAATGAACTAATTGTATGTGCTACTGAAGATAATGGTATAATGGTTTTTGATGAAGATTATTCATTTATAAGGAGTTATAAAACTTCTTATAAATCGGGCAAGAATAGTTTTTTTACGGGACTTAAAATTGATAATGAAAAGTATTTATTTTGTGCTAGTAATGGGTTAGAGTTATTCAATATTAATACTGGAAAATTTCAAAAAGTATTACATAATAAACTAGAAGTCAATACTCCAACAAATGATTTAGTAAAAGTAAACAGAAATACGTTTTTGGTAACCTTAAACAGCGGAGTTGCACTTATAAATTATAAACCAATTGAGGAAAAATTTAAATTAAAAAGCATTGAATTAAAGGAATATAAGTTTTCAAGTTTGTCAATTGATAAATTGAATAATTTATGGTTAGGTACAACCACTGAG
Organism: uncultured Lutibacter sp.; assembly: GCF_947495725.1. Taxonomy (GTDB): domain Bacteria; phylum Bacteroidota; class Bacteroidia; order Flavobacteriales; family Flavobacteriaceae; genus Lutibacter. The sequence continues at coordinate 343,822 of NZ_CANLZZ010000002.1, forward strand.
GGTGTTGTAAAGATAAATAATGTTTTTTCTTTTACAGAGGGTAAAGATTATAAAATATCACGGTTTTTCTTAAAATCAGGAGTAACAAGAATAAGTTCAATTGCATCTAATACTAAAAGTGGATGCTGGGTTACAACTTTTAATAAAGGAGTTTTTCAATTTGATATAAATGAAAACTTATTTAGAAGTTTTAATACTGAAATGGATTTTAAAAATGCCATTCAAACAAACAACCTACTTAGTTTATCAACTCTAGATGAAAATCGATTTTACGTTTCTGCAAGTCAAGGCGGTTTAGGCATATTTGATATTAGTAAAGAAAAATTTGACCCGCTACCATTTAATTTACCCGAAAGCCTAAGAAAAAATGTTGGATACTGTTTTGTTGATTCAAAAAAGAATTTATGGTTTAAAATTTCAGTAAAAGGTTTATGTAGGGTAAAGGCCAACAGCACACGAATTGAAAATATTACTGATGATTTTTCAAAAAAATACAACAGTATTCAACCAAGAACAATTGCGGAAGATGAAAAAGGAAATATTTGGATAGGAAGTTCTTCAGATATTCATAGGATTTCTTTTAATAAAGATGGAGATGTACAAAAAATAGTATCTCTTAATGAAAAGCATCCATATTTTCAAAAAAATAAATTATCGCTAATTAGATTTATTTATGTAGACCCTTTATATGATTTTATTTGGGTTGGCGACGATTCGGACGGGTTGTATAGATTAAGCCTTGAAAATAAGAATGTTAAAGTAGAAAATATTAAAGTTGATCAATATGTAAATTCTTACAATGATAAAAAATCAATATCAAGCAATTTTGTAACGTCTATTATAAGGTTGCCAAATAAAGAGTTATGGATTGGTACCGAAGGAGGAGGAATTTGCAAAGTAATTAACAGCGAAAAAGATCCAGAATTTTTATCTCTAACAGAAAAAAATGGATTATCAAATAATGTTGTAAAAAGCATATTATACGATCAAGAAAATAATTTATGGGTAAGCACAAATATTGGACTAAATAAAGTTAACATAAAAGATTTTAGTGTAAGGAGGTTTACCAAAGAGGACGGTTTGCCATTTGAAGATTTTTGGTATGCGGCTCAAGCAGTTGGGAAAAAAACATTGGTGTTTTCTGGGCTTGATGGATTTTGTTATTTTGAACCGGATCAAATTTCGAACAAAGAAATACTACCCAGATTAGAGTTTGGAGCATTTAAACTGTTTAACAATATTATTGAGCCAGGGGACACAATAAACGATAGAATATTATTGCAATCGAGTTTAACGGAACTTGAAAAAATTAATTTAAAATATAATGAAAATGTATTTTCGATAGATCTTATTTCTCTTCACTTTTCAAACCCTAAAAACCATAGTTTAAAATATAGATTGTTGCCAATTAGTGAGGAATGGATTGAAGTACCGTCAAATCAAAATACAATTCATTACAATGGTTTGCCTGCTGGCGAATATGAGTTAAATGTTATGGCTTCTGATGCCGCTGGAAACTGGACTCCTCCTAAAAAACTAAAAATCAATATAACGCCTCCATTTTGGAAAACAGGGTTGGCATATTTTCTGTATTTATCGCTATTAGGTTTATTAATTTACATTGTAGTATATGTAGTTTTAAAAATACAATCTTTAAATCATAAAGTTGAAATTGAACAATTAGAAATTGATAATGTAAAAGACTTAAACAAAGCTAAATTGCGATTTTTCTCCAATATTTCACATGAAATAAAAACACCACTTACGTTAATATCTGGTCCGGTTTCAATTTTAGCTGATAGGTTTAAAAGCAATAAAGATGTTAGTTCTAAACTGTCAATTATTCAACGTCAGTCTAAAAAAATATCTCAATTAATAGATCAGGTTCACGATTTTCAAAGAGCCGATGCTAATTTGTTGAAAATGCATTTTACAAGTTTTTGTTTTAATGAATTTATTGAAGAATTGGTTTCCGATTTTAAGTTTATGGCTGAAATTGATAAAAAAGAATTTGAATTAAAAAATAATGATTCGAAAATATTTGTTTCAGCAGATAAAGATAAATTAGAGAAGATATTTAATAATTTGTTAAATAATGCATTTAAATACACAAAATCAGGAGATACAATTAAAATAGATTTTGAACGTAAGAATAACAACTTAATTGTACACGTTAAAGATACTGGGCGAGGAATTGATACGGAAGATATAGAACATATTTTTGAGCGCTTTTATCAATCGCAAAAAAAACACGGTGCTTATACTGGAGGTTCGGGAATTGGTTTGGCTTTTTCCAAAAGACTTGTAGATATGCATTACGGTTATATCAACGCAACTAGTAAATTAAATGAAGGAAGTGAATTTACAATTGTATTACCAATTGTAAAAAATGCTATTTTAAAAGATCAAGAACAAGCAGAATTAAAAATTTTAACTGCCGAAAAAACATATACTCCAACCAATGAATTTGAAAACGAAATTAATATTTCTGGAATTGAAGTTGATGGAAGTTTTTCAAATGCTAAAATATTTTTTGCAGAAGATAATAGTGAAATGAGAGGTTTTGTTTTTGGAATTCTTTCAAACTTTTTTGAAGTTAAATCTTTCGAAAACGGACAAGAATGTTTAAAAGCATTAGAAAACGAATGGCCAGATATTATTATTAGTGATGTTTTAATGCCAGAGTTAAACGGATTTGAATTATGTAAACAAATTAAATCAGACATCAAAACAAGTCATATACCTGTAATATTATTAACGGCAAGTACATCTATAGAAGATGAACTACACGGTTTAAAATACGGAGCAGATTCTTATATTAAAAAACCATTTAATATTCAATATTTGGTAACAAAAACCGAAGCACTGTTAAAAAGTAGAAAAGCTCTAAGAGAACGTTTTAAAATTGAATTACCACTAAATTTTGAAAACAATATAGAAAGCTCCAAAGATGCTAGTTTTTTGGAAAAGCTTTATAATTTAATGGAGAAAAACCTAGATAATCAGGATTTAGATTTAAATAGTTTTGCCAAAGAATTATATTTAAACAGAACCCATTTTTATAAAAAAGTAAAAGCATTAACCGATCAAACTCCTTTTGAGTTGCTTAAAGCTTTTAGGCTTAAAAAAGCAGCTGAATTTTTGCGTTATAAAAAACTATCTGTAAACGAAGTTTATAGTATGACAGGTTTTAAAAGTAGAACACACTTTAGTCGACTTTTTAAAGAAACCTTTAATATTTCTCCAGGAAAATATGCTTCAGAATCTAAAAAAGAAGAATTAAAAAAAGAGTAGGGTTGTTAATTTACGGTTAGAAACATTTAATATATTTAAAACTACAAAGTAATAAGTTTTAATGCTGAATTTTAATGTATTAAATTAAATGTTGTAGAAATGACTTTTTTTCAATTAAAGAGTTTACTGATTTTATTTTTTGGATTAATTACTTCAATAAACAGTAACGCTCAAAACACAAATCTTTTAAATCAAGATTATTATGGATTTGAAAAGGAAACAAATGGTTGGGAAACCAATAATAATATAAATTGGAAATCCAATTCAGAAAAATCTGCCACAGGAAATTTTAGTTTAAAGTTTTCATCTTTAACCGAAGTTAACCCTTTAATAAGTTTTGATACACAAAAAACAATTTTAAAAGTTCGAGTAGCTAAAAGCAATAAAAATAAATTTATTGTGGCTTCAAGTTATGAAGGAACTCTATTAGCTGTTCGTTTTGACGGTAAGATTCTTTGGGAAAATACTTTGTCGGGTTTTATGAATCATGATATTTGGTGTGATGATATAACTGGAGATGGAGTTGATGAAATTTTTGTTGCAAATGCAAACGGAACATTATTTTGTTTGAATTCCAAAGGTGATGAGCTATGGCAATTTAAACCATCAGATGCACCAATGTATTCGGTTTGTGTAGCCAGTAAAAATGAAACTCCCTACGTAGTTTGTGGAGGGTTTGATAAAAATATATATTATTTATCTTCAGAAGGAAACCTGGTTCAAACTTTAGACGCTTCAACATATTCCGAAAACAAAGTGTTCTCTGGGATTACAGCTCCTTCAAATACACATATTGCAAATTTTATTAGAACAATTAAAAAATCTGATGGTTCTGAAATGTTAGCTGTTTTAGGAACAAACAACAGTATGCAGGTTACCGGGAACATGTATTTTATTGAGGTGCTTGGTGGATTGGTAGGTGAATCTGTTAAAATTGATTCCGGAAAACCAGTAGGAGAAATGAGAATTTGCGATGTTGATGGCGATGGTACACAAGAAATATTGATGGGTACAAGTAGTCATGTAAATGATGCGCGCGTAGTTAGGTTTGATCCCTTTAAAACATCCAACCAGCAAAGTAATTTTAAAATTTCTAGCATTAGAAACAAAGTTGGAGCGCCAGGATATCGTATTTCTCAACCCGAAATTATTAAAAACGATGACGAGCTGCAATATTTTGTATTGCACGGTCCAAATATTTTATTAGTTCCTCAAAGTATGGATTTAAATGAAGCGGAAGTTTTGAATTCGTCTTATTCATTTAATGATATGTGGAAAGACCCTACTTCTGGGAAAATTATTTTGGCAAGCAATCAAAGTGGAGGTAGTGAAATTCATATTTTAAATACTGAAATTCCAACTTGGAAAAGTGCTTTTGTTGCAATTTCTCCAAAAGGAAAAACACAAAAAGTAATAGAAAACATAAATAAAATTGAATCTGATTTGGTTAGTTTTAACAAGCCAGTTTGGGAGCGAAACCCCATATCAATTTATTTGATGCACGAAAATAAAACAGGTGTAGATCCAAGTCTTTATAATGCTCCTATATTTCTGCCACAACCTTGGATGCCAAAAGTACAGGACGGTGCAAGTTGGAATCGCGATGCGATGACAAACGAGAAATATAGAGATAAACGAGATAAAAGAAGGCAATATGTTTTAAATGAAACGGAAGTTCTCAATACCATAATTCCAAATTTTGGCGAAGATGGAATTGCTTATTGGGGAGGACATGGTAACGACCCTTATTTTTATAGTGTAGAAACTACAAAAAAAGTTATTGATGCCGCAGCTGGAAAACAAATGGTTTTGGTTTATCCCGAAATACAAGATGACAGTGAGGATTTTCAATTTGTTATGGATGATTTAATGTACCCGTTAGCAACCTATGGAAAAGGAAAAAATTTAAAGTTATTTATTCGGTCAAAAAATGTTTTTTGGCAAGGAAGCGTTTATTTACCTTATTGGCATAGATTATTGTCTGGAGAATTTTCAGATGTTTTTGTTCCTTCTATGGAAGAAACAACAGATAAAACTATGGAATTGAGTATTGCTGGAAGAATGGGAGTTTGGGCAAGTGGAGCGGTTGATAGCTGGGGTTCTAGAGCAGTCCCAGATAATACTAGTTTTGATCGATTACGTCAAATTTCCGATCAACCTTTAAGTAGTCATTTTTTACGACAATTAATTTATGTTGCTGCAAATGGAGCCCAATATTTCGATAATTTTACAAAACCAGATTTGTTTGCTAAGTTAATAGCTTCGGGAGTGTTATATGTTCCAAAACGTTCTGAGATTTTAAGTATTTCTCCAGTACATTTAAGTATGCTTTCTCCAGATGAACATTATTTAGAAGATGGTTCGGAGCTAAAATGGTTAACCAACTTTAATCAGCAATTTGAAGATAGCAATAAATTTGTATTTAGTAGAATGAATGGTTCGTGGCCAGGAGCACCAATAAATGAGTGGGATTTTTCGAGTTATGCAGCCAATACAAAAGAGCGAAGATTAAACTTTTTACCAACTTATAAAAATGGAATGGTTTTAATTACGCCGCCACAAAAGGGAACTTTTGCAGATAAAGATGCAATTAGAGGAAAATTAACCGATTATTTACATCCGTTTTATAAAAATATAATGAAGGAGTATTACACCGATGGTCATCATTATTATTCGTCAGACGGAAATCAAACATACGCTGCAGATACTTATTATAAAACTATTGAATCTGACATTAAAGATAATGCATCAAAATTACCAATTACAGTTTCAGGAGATGTGGCTTGGGTAGTTGCCCAAACATCGCCAACTCATTTACGGTTAACAATTATAGATAATGGCTATATAAATCCTGATGATAGAAATGCATCTGTAAGTTTTAATAATATAGAGCCTAAAAAAATTGTGGATCTTCTAGATGGTAAAACATTTAGTCCTTCAAACTCAATGATAAATGTTGATATTCCAAGTGGGGCGTTTCGATTTTTAGATATAGAATTATCAAGCCCGTTTTAATATGATATAAAGAATGAAATTATATAGCAAACATATCAGTTTTTTGGGATTATTCATCTTTCAATTATTGTACAATCAATTGTATGCGCAAAAATATGACGAAATTATTTACAAAATAAATTCAGTTGCACCAGCTAAAATAGATTTAGATAAAGGTGATTATGAACTTTCAATAAAAGTTTGGATAGAACCTAATAGTTTTGTGGAAGGAATAAAAACAATAATAAATCCGATTGGAAAGTCCATTACTTGGAATTTTGGAGATGTTGAAATTGAGAAATGGGTTGATCTATCTCAAGAATTCTCAATTTCAGAAAAAGTAGAAAACGGAACTTTTATAATTCAATTAATTGAGGACATTATATTTGGAGTTGGAGAAGGAAATTTTTACATAGATGATATTAGCTTAAGATTAAAAGAAAATATTGAAGATAAATTTACAATACAAACAGTAGGTGAAACTTGCGTTGATAAAGACAATGGTAGAATTGAAATAAAAGCAGCATCTTCAAGAAATTATGCAATTTTACTCAATGGAATTGACAAAGGAAGTTTCACAAGTGAAACTACATTAGAAAATATTAAACCTGGCGATTATAAATTGTGCATTTCTGCAACTGAAGGTAGTTTTGAGCAGTGTTTCAATATAAAAATAGTAGAAGGAAATACGATTTCAGGAAAAACTACAATTAACGCAAATAAAGCAAGTGTTGAAATTAATGAAGGTACACCGCCGTTTAATATAAAGTTAAATGGAAAAACCGTTTTACAAACCTCAATTAATAATTTTGAAATTGCTGTAATTCCAGGAGATTTTTTAGAAGTAACAACCAACATAAAATGCGAAGGCTTATTGACTAAAAAAATAGCACTGCAAGAAGATATTTTGGTGTATCCAAACCCAGTAAATGAAATACTAAATGTTAGAGCTTTTGAAAATAGCACAATTCACCTATACAATAGTTTAGGGGCTTTAGTTAAAAGAATAGACCGGTCTAGCACATTAAATTCCATTAATATAAGTAATTTAACCACTGGAGTTTATTATTTAAAAATAATTTCAAAAGATAAAAATTATAATAGGCCTGTGTTAATAAAATAAATTTTCTTAATCTATTGTTTACTGAGAATTACAGATAAATTATTGATGGATACATTAAAAATACATATAATTTATATATTTACATTACCCCTCAAATTTTTTATTAATCGAGCCCCATTTTTAAAATTCATTAAATATGGATATAAAATTACTTAGAAAATTTTTGATATTATTTGTGGCTATTTGTGGTTGGCAAATGGAAGCGATTGCTCAAACCAATGCAACGCCAATATTAAATGCACAAGCATTTGGTTTTGAAGATCAAGGAGATGGTACATATGCTTGGGAAGACTGGGCAGATGGGGTAGCTGGATTTTCAACGGCTACAGGGACTATTCCCTCAACTTCAGATAACGCTTTTGTAAGCGGGTCAAGAAGTGTGATTTCTACTTTTGCTTATAATGGGGCGAGTACGACGGGAGATGCACAGTTAAATACTTACTTTGGCCCAGATGGAGATTTTCAAATAGAGGCGGGTAATTATTATTTTTCAGCTTGGGTTTATATTGTAGATGAAGGTCCTAATAAAATTCAATTGTCTATTGATGCTGATGACATCTCTGGTATGTCAAATTACAATGCAATCAATATTTCAGGAGTAGGCATAAATACTTGGACGCAAATTGGAACTGAGATCACCATAGATCCAGGTGATGATGATGCATGGATGAGAATTCAATATTTTGATTTCCCTGCATCTGGTACAGGTTCAATTTATTTGGATGATATTGAACTAGAACTTATTGATGATGGAATTTTTGATAACGGAGATGTTGCAAATAGTAATTGGTCTAACGGATTAAATTGGAATGGGTCTAGAGTTGTAACCGGTATCGCTTCATTAGCCGGAAGCCCTGTTCTTGATGCCACTTCTTCAATTGAAAATTTAAGTACGGGTTTTGAGGTTGCCGATTATTCTATTACCTCACCAGGTGATTTTGCTTTGACAATTAACGGGTCGTCAGATGTTAGATTGATTGATCCAAATATTGATGGGGTTTTGACGATAGATTGTGACATTGATTTAAATTTGACTGCAGGGAAAATCACTACATCAACAGATGTAAATAATCAGTTAATATTTGCTCAAGGAAAAACAGTAACATTAAGCGAAAGAATTGTTGTTGAAAATAATAACGCCGTTAACCCAATTATTTTTAATGGGGATTTAATAAGTAACGGTAAAAGTATTTTTGTTTTTAATGGTTCTAATTCAACAGCAAATGGAGCTATAGAGTTTAGCAATACCGCAGATAATACTGGGTTTTTGTCTGAAATGAGGGTTTTTAAAGATGATATTGTTTCTAATATTATTGGACCAAAATTATTTATGCCTTCTGGAGGAGTATTTAAATTTCAAGATGGGACTGCAGGGGCTAGTGCAACATTAACTCTAAATGGGAAGAATTCCTTTGAAGGAGTTCTGAATAGTGCTGATGGAGAGAATACTGTGGTTTTTAATGCCGATCAAACTAATATGGGTTTACTTAAGTTGGCTAATACTAGTACATCACTTACTTTTGAATTAGCTTCAAGTGTTACTGAGGTTGTTTTTAGTAGTACTGAAGGTACTTGGATTGGTACACTTAATATTGTAGGCTTTAAAAATTGGGATATAAAAATTGGGGGTACAGCATTAACAACAGCTCAATTGAGCGCAATAACAATAGATGGAGCCACTCCTACAAATCCGATTATTCAAGTGAATGGCTATTTAGTTTATGATAATGTTGCAGGTATAGAAGATTACCAACAATTAGAAGGCGTTAATATATATCCAAATCCAACCTCTAGTCAATTAAACATTGAATGTCCGTATGGAAGTGAAGTTGGAATTTATAATTTAATGGGAGTGAAGGTAAAATCTGTTTCGAACGCAGAAAAGAGTTTCAGATTGCCAGTTGCAGAATTATCTAGCGGATTGTATATTGTTAAAGTACAATCGGATGGTAAATTCTATAGTAAGAAAATACAAGTTAAATAAGTACTTGTTTTAATAGATATGAAACGAGGCTGTTTGAAAAGTGAAGTTTTCGTCAACCTGAAATAAATTCAGAATGAAGGTTTCAACTACTTTTTAAACAGCCTTTTTTTTTACGCGCAGCTACAACTAATTTATTTAAAACTACACAAATAGGTTGAACAATTGGTATTTTTGAACTTCATAAAATTTAAATGCTTTTATGTTTAGATAAAAGTGATTATTTAGTTAATATTAGATTTACATATTATTTTGTTTGATTAATATGTTATAAAAAAGGAAGTTTCTAACTTCCTTTTTTTCATTTTTACCCACACATACACTAAATAAATTGGCACATACAAAGCATTTTTAAAAGAGTTGTTATTTTATAAAATAATATACAAGTCGAATTTTAAAATGAAGCATAATAAAAATTTAATTGGAATATTAATTGCAATGCTTTTTAGTGTACAGTTAATAGTCGCTCAAATTAATGATGATGAAACTAATTTTTATACTGAAGTTTCTAATGCGAACTTTGATAAAAATTTAATTTCGGATTATGGAGTTGATAATGATTTTTCGACAGATGATAGTGTAAAATTTCAACAGGCAGTTGACGAAATTTCTTCAAATGGGGGAGGAACGTTAATTGTAGAAAAAGGAAATTATTCGTTGTCGGATATTTTTCTAAAATCGAATGTTCATATTGTAATTGATAGCGAAGCGGTTATTCGTCCAAGTTTCAGAAATAATCAAAAGAATTACAGCATTTTTAAATTGGGAAGTGGAACAGGTCCAATTGAAAATGTAAGTATTCGAGGCGAAAACGGAACTAGAGTTAACATTGATTTAACCCAAAATAACAACCCAAATGTGTCTGTTTTTAATTGTGGAAATGTATTTAACTTTATGATTGCAAATTTCGTTGTGGAAGATGATTACACCAAATTTTCAGTTGTAACAATGGGAGGTGATTTTTATAATGATGTTTATGCTTTTCCAAAAAATGGTATCGTAAAAAATATTCACAATTTAAATGCTCATTATGGATATGGAGTTGTGCAAACACAATCTGCATCTAATATTTTGTTTAAAGATTTACATGGTTTAGGAGGTGCTACTTTACGAATGGAAACAGGATTTACAGGGTTAAATAATTTACAAGTTGTTGGAGAACCAAGAGTTGGAGGAATAGATAAATTAGTTGGTAGAAACATTTCTTGTACAAATGGAAATAGTGCAGTTATGATTTCTCCTCATGCAATGCATAATGGTTCGGTTGATGTTGAAGGTGTTGTTTCTAATGGAGCGGGTTTTGCAGTGAGAGTTGAAGGTGGTTTTGTTTCAAATAAATATGATCAAACAATAGGATTGATAGATGGAACATTTGAATCTGTTAGAATAAAGGATGTGAAAGCTACTTTTGGAAATCAAGCCGAATTAAAATCTAAGCACTTTGGATATTATCCTTCTGAAATAGAAGATCCAACTGCAAAAAGTTCATATGACAGTGATATTTACATTGGTCCATCAATAGCAGCCGTTTTAAATGATGCAAATTATCAATGTAATAAAGGTAAATCGTCAATAATAATTGAAGATCCTATTGAAGCTATTGGATTTGAATTTCAAGAACCCATAATTCCTGAAGAGTTTGTGAATTATGATTGCAGTTCTTATGAGTCTATTGATAATTTTTCAATGGAAATTAAAGGAGAAACTTGTGTAAATAAAAATAATGGTTCTTTAGTAATTAAAACAAAGACCGAAGAGAATTACATATTGAATTTTAACAATAAAGAGTATAATTTCACAAAAGAATTTAAGCTGGAAAATATAACCCCAGGAAATTATTTAGCTTGTATAATAGTTAAAAATAAAGATTTTGAACAATGTTTTAACATACAAATAGATGAAGTACCAGAAATTTCGGGAAAATCTTCATCTTCATTTAGCAAAACAGCTATTGAAATTTTTAATGGTACAAAACCTTTTAGTGTTTTTGTAAACGGAAAAGAAGAATTTAAGACTTATTCAAATAACATAGAAATCAATTCAAAAAACGGAGATTTAATTGAGGTTAAATCGGCCAAAGAATGTGAAGGGGTATTTTCAGAAAAAATAAAAGGAGATTATTTTGTAAGTATTTACCCTAATCCTGCATCAAGTTTTATAACTGTTATAAGTGCAGAAATTATAAAAAAAATTGAACTGTTTTCCAGTTCAGGAACATTGGTTAAAAAATTTTCAAAAAGTAATACAAATAACGTTGATGTTGATATTTCTAGTTTAAATGAAGGGTTTTATTTTTTAAAAATGACTCTTGGAGAAAAGGTAATCACCAAAAAAATTATTATTCAATAACTACCAAATGAAATCAAAAAAAACTTTTTTAAAAATTCAGCTACTTTTAATATCTGTTGGTGTATTGAGTGCAATTCAGTATAATCTGCCTGCGCAAACGAAAAAAACTAATTTAAACAAAGAGATTATTAGCATAGAAACAGGTTATACAATTTCAAAAGTTAGAACTGTTCAAAACACCGACGAATCATATATAATTGGTTCCAGCTATGAAGGTACAGTATTAGGTGTCTCACATATTGGTGAAGTATTGTGGGAGAATAAACTTTCAGGATTTATGAACCACGATTTATGGTGCGAAGATATTACGGGTAATGGTATTGATGAAATTTTAGTTGCAAACGCAAACGGAACTGTTTACTGTTTAAATAATAACGGAGAGTTACTCTGGAAATTTAAACAAAATGATGCTCCAATGTATTCGGTATGTACTATTAAAAAAGGAAATGAGAATTATGTGGTTTGTGGCGGATATGATAAAAGTATCTACTATTTAAATTCAAAAGGAAAACAAATAAAAGAAATTTCGTCTTATAATTATTCTGTTCAAAGTCCTTGGCAACCATATCCAAAGGCAATTCCAGATAGTACTTGTCATATTCCTAATTTTATTAGAAAAGTTAAAAAGGCAAATGGTAAAGAAATTTTAGCAGTACACGGTGTTATTCATACTATGGCTTTGCAGGCCAGAGGCTCGGTGTATTTATTTAATCCTTTAGAGAATAAACCATATAAAATTCTAAAATTAGAAGGTAAAAGACCTTTAGGTGAATTACGTGTAATAGATTCTAATAACGATGGGAATGAAGAATTAATTGCAGGAAGCACAGGAATGGTTCATACTGCAAGTTTACTTAAAGTGGATTTGGATAACGAAAAACAACACCAATTTGATATTAATGCTATAAAAAATGGAATTGATAAATTTGGATATCGAATAGCTCAACCAGAAGTGATTTCAGACAATGGAGAGCGAAAATATTTTGTGTTATTTGGTGCAAGAGTTTTATTGGTGCCTTTAGATTTCAACTTGAATAATACAGAGGTTTTAGCAGCTAAGTACTCGTTTAATGATATGTGGAAGGATGAAAAAACTGGAAATATAGTATTGGCAAGTGCTCAAAGCGGCGGAAGCTGTATTCATATAATTAATACTGAAAATAAAAATTGGAAAACAGCTTATAGTAATCTAGAACCTAAAGGAAAAATTGCTAAGATTTTAAAGAATTCAAAATCACTTCGCACTAACTTAAAGAAGTATAAAGCTTCAAATAATGAGCGAAAGCCTTTACCTGTTTATTTTATGTCTGAAAACATACCAAGTACAGTAAAAAGTTTGGTTGAAGATATAAAAACAAATTATTCGAGCCCTGTGTTTTTAAATGGAGCAGGTTCTGATAAAGAAAAATGGGATAGGTCTGGGATTTTAAATGAAAGATATAAAAAGAGGCGAGATGGAAGAATGAAATACATTTTAAGTCAGGATGAAATATTGGCTAAAATACTTCCAAAGTATAAAAATGCTCAAGGAATATCTTATTGGGGTGGACATGGTAATGATCCGTATATGTATCAATTAAGTACAAATAAAAAAATATTAGATGGTGCTAACGGAAAAAAAACGGTTCAGATTTTTCCGGAGTTAGAAGATCATTCAGATAATTTTGCCTATGTAATGGAAGATTATTTTTACCCATTAGCAGCACATGCAAAGAAAAAAAACGGACAAATTTATGTGCGAACAAAACATTCATTTTGGCAAGCAAATGTGTATTTACCAATGTGGTCTCGTTTGCTTTCAGGTGAATTTTCAAATGTTTTTGTTCCTTCAATGGAAGAAACTACTGATAAATCTATGGAGTTAAGTTTAGCTTCTAGATTAGGTATTTGGACAAGTGGAGCAACAGACAGTTGGGGTTCACGTTGCGCAAGAGATAATACGAGTTATGATAGATTAAGACAGCATTCTCACCAAATGTTACCAAACCATTTTTTACGTACAATGGTGTATCAAATTTCATATGGTGCGCAGTATTTACATAATTTTCCAGTAGATCAAGAGTACATGAGTTTGCTTTGGGAGCTTATTGCAAAAGGAGCTTTATACGTTCCAAAGAGATCAGAAATTGTGAGTTTTTCTCCAATACATTTAAGTATGCTTTCACCAAATGAACATTTTTTGGAGGAAAGTAGCAATACCAAATGGACTACTTTTTACAATCAAAACTTTGAAGAAAACAATCCTTTTGTTTTTAGTAGATTAAACGGATCTTGGCCTGGAGCAGCAGTAACAGAATGGGATTTTTCCAACTATGCTGCAGGTGTAAAAGATAGAAGATTGAACTTTTTAGCTCCATATAAAAATGGAATGGTGTTAATTACTCCTCCGCAAGAAGGTGTTTTTGCTGATGTTGATGCTCCTCGTGGGAAGCTAACAGATCATTTGCATCCTATGTATAAAAATATAATGAAAGAGTATTTAACCGATGGGAAAGACTATTTCTCAAAAGATGGAAAGGATAAATTTCCTCCAGATACCTATTATAAAACAGTTGAAAATAGTATAAAAGAAAATGCAAAGCTATTGCCAATTACTGTTGAAGGTGATGTTGCTTGGGTAGTTGCCCAAACTTCACCAAAACATTTACGATTAACCATTATTGATAATGGCTATTTAAATCCAAATAATAGGGTAGCAAACGTAACTTTTAATAACATTAAGCCTAAAAAAATAGTTGATATTTTAAATGGCAAGAATTTTGAAATAAATAAAACAAAACAAGTAAACATTAACATTCCTTGTGGAATGTTCAGATTTATAGATATAGAATTAGATAAACCTCTCGAATAATATTTTATGAAAAAATACAGTTACTTAGTGTTTTTGATGTTTTTTACATCAATTTTAAATGCAAATACTTTTAATTTTAAAAGTGAATTAATTGCAGATCCAGCAATTGTTAGCATTGAAACTGACTTTACAATTTTAAAAGTTAGAACAGCCCAAAATAAAGGGAAATCTTATATAGTTGCCTCTAGTTATGAGGGAACTGTTTTAGGAGTTAATTATAAAGGAAAAGTGCTTTGGAAGAATAAACTCTCAGGTTTTACAAATCATGATATTTATATAAGAGATTTAGACAATGATGGTAATGATGAAATTTTAGCAGCAAATGCAGACGGAACTATTTATTGTTTAAATTCAAAAGGAAAATTATTATGGAAGTTTTCAATAAACTCTGCTCCTATGTTTGCGGTTTCTGCAATAAAAAAGGATGATAAAATGTATGTTGTTGCTGGAGGTTTTGATACAAATATTTACTATTTAACTGCCAAAGGTGAATTCTTGAAAAAAATAGATTTTAGAACATTTTCTATAGAAAAGACTCGAAAATTTAAAGGTAAAAGAGTGCCAGAAGGAAATGAAAGTATGTCAAACTTTATCAGAACTATTAAAAAACCTGATGGTAAAGAAACACTAGTTGCTTTAGGTACCAATAATCATATGCAAAATGTTGGAACTTTATATTTTTTTAATCCTTTAGATGATCTTCCTTTTAAGACAAAAGCTATTAAAAGAAATAAATCAACAAAGGAAAAATTCAAATTAAGGCCAATTGGCGATTTAAAGATTGTTGATTATGATAATGATGGTTTTCAAGAAGTAGTTTTAGGGGCTTCTGCGCACGTTCAGGATATGGTTGTATCAACGTTTAACACTAAAAACGACCAATTTTCTTTTAATAAAATAACAAAAATATCATTTGGTTATGATATTAGTCAAACTGAAGTTGTGAGCCAAAATGGGAAAAACATGTATTTTACAAGAGCCGGAAGTAAAATACATTTGTATGAACCAGGTGCATCTGAAAAAGATTTGGAAAGAATTGTAGGTAAATATGCATACAATGACATCTGTAAAATACCAAATACAAATAAGGTTGCTTTTGCAAGTAGCCAAAGTGGAGGAAGTGCTATTCATATTATAGATTTAGACAATCCAAAATGGAAGAAAAGTTTTAAAAATTTAGTCCCAAAAGGGAAAATTACTACAATTCTTAAAAATACAAATGAGATTAAAGCCAATCTTAAAAAATATACAAAACCTGTATCGGAAAACAAATCTCAAAAAGTATATTTGATGACAGAAAAAATACCTAGTAATTTAGAAAGTCTTAAAAATAATTTATTTTATAAATATCAAAATCCATATTTTTTGAACTCTTTAAATATGAAAAATGTTGAGAATTGGGATAGATCTAATGTGCCAAATGAAAAATATAAAAACTCTAGAGATAGAAGAAAAAGGTACACGTTAACAAGTGATGAGGCATACAATCAAATAACAGGGAAGTTAAAAGATGCTCCTGGAATTGCTTATTGGGCAGGTCATGGAAATGATCCTTATATGTTCAATATAAATACTACAAAAAAAGTGCTTGATAAAGCAAATAGCGAAAATAAAAAAACAGTATTAATTTATCCAGAGATGGAAGATCATACTGAAAACGCTATGTATTTAGTAAATGATTTAGCATACCCATTAGCTGAATATGCAAAAACTAGAAACGGAAATATTTTTTTAAGAAACAAACACAATGCTTGGTTGGGAACTTGTTATTTAGAGCCTTGGAAAAGATTAATGTCAGGAGAATTTGCAGATGTTTTTGTGCCGTCAATGGAAGAAACTACCGATAAATCTATGGAATTAAGTTTAGCAGGTCGTTTAGGGTTATGGTCTAGTGGGGTTGTAAATAATTGGGGTACAAGAGCTGTTCCAGATAATACAGCATTTGATAGATCTAGGCAATTAGGTTACCAAAGATTGCCAAATCATTTTTTAAGAATGTTGATTTTTCATACTTCTTATGGAGCACAATTCATCAATAATTTTTCTATAGATCAGGAGTATATGAGTGTTTATTGGGAATTGATTGCAAAAGGTGCATTGTATGTTCCAGAAAGAAATGAGATTTTAAGTTTTTCCACTATTCATATAAGTATGAAAGACCCAGATCCACATTTTATAGACGATGGTTCAAACGTAAAATGGAGCGTTTTTTATAATGAAGAGTTTGAAAATAATAATCCTTTTGTATTAAGTAGATTAAACGGTACTTGGCCAGGAGCACCAGTAACAGACTGGGATTTTTCTAAATACGCTGCAGGTGTTAAAGAAAGAAGATTGAACTTTTTAGCACCTTACCAAAATGGATTGGTGTTAATTACACCACCTCAACAAGGTGTTTTTGCTCAAAAAGATGCGGTTAGAGGAAAGTTATCGAACAATTTACATCCTTTATATAAAAACATTATGAAGGAGTACATAACTGATGGACGTAATTATTATTCAGCTGATGGAAAACAAACTTTTAAAGCTGATGAGTATTACAAAGTAATTGAAAATGATATTAAACAATCAGCCAAAAAATTACCAATTACTGTAAGTGGCGATGTTGCTTGGGTAGTTGCTCAAACATCGCCAAATAATTTACGCTTAACCTTAATAGATAATGGTTATGTAAACCCTGAAAAAAGCGAGGCTATTGTAAAATTCAACACAATAACGCCAGTTAAAATTAAAGATATTTTAAGTGGCGAAGAATTTCAACAAACAAAAGCTTCAACAACAATAAATATTCCTTTAGGAGGATTTAGATTTATAGATGTTGAATTAAAAAATGAATTAAAATAAAAGGTAAAAAATAGTTTACTAAGGCTAAAATTGAGAAAGTAAATAATTAGGAGAGTTTATACCTTGTGAAATATTTATTTGAATTAATTATTAGACTATAGAAAAGTGTTTGATTATTTTTGAATGAAATCAGAATTGATAAAAAAAAATAAAAATGTTAAAAACAATACAAGCTTTATTAGTAGTTACGGTACTAGTGTTTACTAGTTGTGCTGAAAAAAAGGCACCAGAGCAAGTAGTTAAAAAACAAAACCAACCAAATATTATTCTTTTTGTGGCCGATGATCACGGTACAGATGCTTTAGGTTGTTATGGAAATGAGGTTATTAAAACTCCAAATCTAGATCAATTAGCAGCTGAAGGAACAATTTTTAAAAATGCATATTGTACAAGTGCAAGTTGCGCAGCTAGTAGATCGGTAATTTTATCAGGTAAATTTGGTCATGCAACAGGTTCTTATGGTCACGTTCATGATTATCATCACTTTAGTACATTTGATAACGTAAAATCATTGCCAATATTATTGGAAGAAGATGGTTATGAAACTGCTCGAATTGGTAAATACCATGTTGCCCCAGAAACAGTATATCATTTCAATACAGTTTTAGAAGCCGACCCAAGAAATACAGTTGAAATGGCCGAAAAATGCGGAAATGTTTTAAATTCAGACAAACCATTCTTTTTATATTTTTGTACTGATGATCCGCATAGAGGACATCCATTTGAACCTGAGCAATGGAATGATCCAAATAGTTTTGGGAACAAAGTAGAAGGTTATAAAGGTGTTGAAACAGTTGTTTACGATCCAAAAGATGTTTTAGTGCCTAGTTTTTTACCAGACACAAAGGAAAGTAGAGAAGAAATTGCACAGTATTATCAAAGTGTTTCACGTATAGATCAAGGTTTTGGTAAGCTTATGAAAATGTTACAAGAAACAGGAAAAGCTGATAACACAATTGTTATGTATATTTCAGATAATGGAATGGCATTTCCAGGAGCAAAAACAACTGTTCATGAGCCAGGAATTAAGTTGCCTTGTATTATTAAAGACCCAACAAATTCAAATAAGGTAAGTACAAACAATGCTATGATTTCTTGGGTAGATTTAACACCTACTATTTTAGATATGGCCAAGGTTAGTTACAATGAAAAAGATTTTCACGGAAAGTCTTTCAAAAGTATTTTATCTGAAGAAAATCCAAAAGATTGGAATGAGGTATATGCATCTCATACCTTTCACGAAATTACAATGTATTATCCAATGCGTGTTGTTAGAAGTAATAATTACAAATTAATTTGGAACATTGCCTGGCGTTTAGAATATCCATTTGCATCGGATTTATGGGCTTCTTCAACTTGGCAAAGTATTTACAGAAACAATATTGAATATTATGGACCTAAAAAAGTAGATGACTATTTATTTAGACCAGAATTTGAACTATACGATTTAGATAAAGATCCGGACGAAATGAACAATTTAGCTACAGATAATGAATTTTCAGATATATTAAATTCATTAAAAGATAAATTGAAAACTTTTCAACAAAAAACAAGAGATCCTTGGCAAATTATGTGGAGCCATGATTCTTCAATGCAAGGAACAGGAGTAAACTTATAATACATTAATTATAACATATTTAAAATGAAAAATAAATTTATTGCGCTAATTTCAATATTGTTTTTAAGTATTTCAATTCAAACATACGCCTCTGAAATAATAAAAATAAAACATAAAGAAGGTGATATGACTTCGGTGGTTAGAGAGGCTATTGAAGGCTTTAAAGGCAAAGATATTAAGTTGGTTTTTGAGAAAGGAACTTATCAATTTCTTGCAGATTACGCCATGGATAAATATTGTTTTATTACAAATCATGGTAATGGATTAAAAAAAATAATTTTTAGATTTG
Source organism: uncultured Lutibacter sp. (assembly GCF_947495725.1). GTDB lineage: Bacteria > Bacteroidota > Bacteroidia > Flavobacteriales > Flavobacteriaceae > Lutibacter. Next base: position 363,165 of record NZ_CANLZZ010000002.1, read on the forward strand.
AAGGGTTTAATTCGGTGGCAATTGATGGTAATGGTTCCGATTTTATTTTTAGCGGACAAGTAGCACCTTTTCAATTTAATAAATGTAAAAAAATTGAGGTAAAAAATGTATCAATAGATTGGGATATTCCTTTTTCTTTTCAAGGAGAAGTTGTTGCTATAAATGAAGAGGAAGGATGGAGAGATATTAAGCCTTTTACTGAAGGTTTTTCTTGGTCTTTAAACAAAGGACGAATCACTTTTCCTAATATCAATCACTTTCACTTTTCAGAAATGGGAAGCACGCTAGCGTTTGATAAAGAAACAAAGGCTGTTGCACACGGAGCTTGGGATATAAGTAGCCGACCTCGTTGGGTAGAAAAAAGACCAAACGGAATTTTAAGATTTCACGAGCCATTAAAACATTACCCAGCAATTGGAACAATATTACACTCAAAAGGACCACACGAACAAAATAGATATGCTCCTGCATTTCAGGTAACAAACTCTAGCAATGTCTTTTTTAAAAATGCGGTTGTACACCATGCACTTGGAATGGGGTTTTTGTTTGAAAGAACTTCAGATATTAATATTCTAAATTGTGGAGTTTACTTGAAAAAAGGAACAAACAGAGTGGTTTCTTCTATTGCTGACGCAACTCATTTTGCAAACTGTAAAGGTGAAATTTTAATTGAAGATTGTCGTTTCGAAAATATGTTAGATGATGGTACAAATGTACATGGAACCTACGTAAAAGTTGATAAAATAATAAATGATTATACCGTTAGGGTTGGATTAGGTCATTTTGAACAAATGGGTTTTGAGTTTGCCGGTGTAAAAGATGAGGTATGGTTTATTCACAATCCAAGCCCAAAAAGAGCAAGTAAAAATGTAGTTTCAAAAGTGAAATATGTTAATGATAAGTTTACTGATTTAACCTTCAAAAATAAAATACCTTCTAAATTGGTTGAAGGCGATATTATAGAAAACAAAACTTGGAATCCGGTATTTACAATGCGAGGAAATACAATTAGAAATCATAGAGCCAGAAATATTATTATTAAAACACCTAAGAAAATTGTGATTGAGAACAATGAGCTTTCTTCCATGATGTCTTCAATTTTATTTCGTGGAGAAACTTACTTTTGGTATGAATCTGGTGCGGTACAAGATGTTTTAATTAGGAACAATAATTTCAATTATGTGGCTTATAGTGGAGCAGAACACGCAGTAATGTATGTAACTCCGCGTTTAGCAAAATCATTTGATGTTACGGAGTTATATGATAAAAATATCCGTTTTGAAAACAATACAATTAGAACTTTTGATAGTAGAATTATTATAGCAGATAGAGTTGATGGATTGAAAATAACTGGAAATAAAATCATACAAGATAAAAGTCAAGGAGCTGCGTTATATCCAAATGCACCAATATTCGATTTAATTAATTGTAATAATGTAGAAATTTCAAAAAACACCTACGAAGGTTCAACGGAATACTCATTAAAAGTTGATAAGAAATCTTCAAGAAAATTAAAAATTAAAAGAAATAAAGGTTTTAAAAATTTGAAATAATGAAATTTTTAAAAATTGCAATACTATTTAGTGCACTAGTTATAGTTAACTGTAAAGTAGAGGGTCAAGAATCAATTAATGTTTCTAATAAGGTACAAGTAGTTTTGTTGGCAGGTCAATCTAATATGGCGGGAGCAGGAAATTATGATGAACTCGATGAGGAATTTCAAAAAAGAATCGAGAAAATTTCTAGCAGGGTTTCTTTAAGTTTTAATGGTTCAGAAGCTAAACCATTATCTTATTTCAACAATAAGCCTTCAGAAAAGTACAATTTCACCAAGCGTTTTGGGCCTGAATTATTTTTAGGCTTAACCTTAGCTGAAAAAAATCCAACAAATGAGTATTTGCTAATTAAAAGATCACAAGGTGGAACAGCTTTGTATGGTGCTTGGAGTCCTGATTGGACAGCCGAGAAAGCAAAAGCAATTGAGAAAGGTGAGTTTAAGCAAAACTTAAAGCTATATGAAATGCATATAGCAGATATTCGTAAAAACTTAAAAGAACTAGAAGCAAAAGGAAAAAGCTTTGAGATAATTGGTTTAGCTTGGATGCAAGGTGAAAATGACGCGATTTTAGAAGTATCGGCTAAAGGCTATCGAAATAATTTAAAGGCTTTAATTAAAGCATATAGAATTGAGTTTAAATCTCCTGAAATGCCATTTGTTGTAGGTCAAATAAATTCGAGATATGGAGTTGAAGGTGGTGCTGGAATGGTAAGAAAAGGCATGTTAAATGCCGTGTATCAAGATTATTATTCTGCAATAATAAAAACTTCAACAGATACTATTTGGAGCGATTTTCCAAAACATACGGATAATGTACATTATAATACAGACGGACAAAAACGATTAGGGATTGCTTTTGCAACTTCCTTTTTTAATATAGAGAAGAAGTTAAATGTAAGGCCATTTCAAGGTTTAAAGTCATTAAAGCCAGGCTCAACAATACGAATTAAGGCATTAGGTAAAACCAATATGATTTACAATGTTTATACACCTACTTCATATTCAAAAAATAAATTATCACCTATAATTATTGCATTTAGTCCAGCTGGAAACGGAGCTGGAATTTTAAATCAAATGAGAGAAAGCGCTGAGAAATTTGGTTGGATATTAGTTGGTTGTGATAAGCTTAAAAACGGAATGAAGGATGTAGCATTAGAACAAAAAATGGAAGATGAAGTAATGGATGATATTCTAAAAAATATTCCACATAATTCAAACAGAATTTATTTAGCTGGGTTTTCTGGAGGTGCTATGAGAGCTTACAGTTTAACAACCAGAAGACCTGAAACTTATGCAGGTGTAATTGCCTATGGAGGATGGCTTGGAGGTAAAGATTTTCAGGATAAAGAATATCAATCGGGTATGTATGTTGCAGTTGTAAACGGAGAAAAAGATAAAGGAGCAAACAAATGGAAAGAAATTGATTCTAAAACCTTGATAAAAAATAATTGTGAAGTAAAACATTTTTCACACGAAGGTGGACACAAAATTGCACCTCCTAAAATTACTAATGAAGTGTTAAGTTGGTTAAATACCAAATAAGAATATATTTATCATTATGAGAATTTATCATCTTTTATTGGCAATGTTTATTGTTGAATTAGCCATTGCTCAAGTTACTCCAAATGGACTTTTTAAAAGCAATATGGTATTGCAGCGCAATCAGCCAATTGCAGTTTTTGGTAAGGCAGTTTCAGAAAAATCAGTTGAAGTTATTTTTAAAAGTAAATCTTATTCTGCTGAAGTAATTGATGGGTATTGGAAAGTTTTTTTAGATGAATCGAGCGCTGGAGGACCTTTTGAATTAACTATAAAGGGAAGAAATGAAATTGTACTTTCTAATATTTTAGTCGGTGAAGTTTGGTTATGTTCTGGACAATCTAACATGGAAATGCCTTTAAAAGGCTTTATGGGACAACCAATTAACGGTAGTAATTTAGCAATTTTAAATAGTGAGAATTCTCAAATTAGATTGTTTGAAGTTCCTCGTAGAATTTCAAAAACACTTCAAAATGATTTAGAAGGTGAGTGGAAAATTTGCAGCCCAATGACGGCTTCTGAATTTAGCGCTACAGCTTATTTTTTTGGGAAAATGCTTCAGGAAAAATTAAAAGTCCCAATTGGTTTAATTGCCAGCAGTTGGGGTGGAACTCCTGCAGAAGCTTGGACTTCAAAAAAAATTACAGATAAGGAATTTCCAAATTTTGATAATTGGTATAAAAATGAGGCACAACCTCAAAAATTTCCAAATGGTTTATACAACGGGATGATAGCTCCGTTGATTCCTTATACAATTAAAGGAGCAATATGGTATCAAGGTGAATCCAATAAAGTACGAGCTAAACAATATGCTCAATTATTTCCTGCTATGGTTAACAGTTGGCGAGAAGAATGGAATCAAGGTGATTTTCCATTTTATTTTGTTCAAATTGCGCCATTAAAATGGGGAGGTGAAAGTCAGGCGCATTTGCGTGAATCTCAACTTAAATCAATGAATAAAATGACTAATACCGGAATGGCAGTTACTTTAGATGTTGGGGAGTTAGAGTGTATTCACCCGGCTGAAAAACAAAAAGTTGGTGAGAGACTAGCGCTTTGGGCATTGGCTAAAGATTATGGTTTTGAAGCTATTCAATATAGTGGTCCAGTTTATAAATCATTTAAGGTTAATAAAAACAAAGCCACTATTGAGTTCGATTATGCCCCAAATGGTGTTACAAATTTTGGAAAAGAAATGTCTGGTTTCCAAGTTGCAGGAGCAAATAAAATTTTTCATTTAGCTGAGACTAAAATAACTAAAGGTAAATTGGAAGTTTGGAGTGAAAATGTGCCAAACCCTATTGCTGTGCGTTATGGTTGGGATGCTTGGGTTAATGGCTCGTTATTTAATACGGCTGGTTTGCCTGCATCATCTTTTAGATCGGATGATTGGGAAGAATAGTTGTCAAAGTTGCAATAATTGTATTTTGAAGTAGTAAGTAAAGCTAAAGTGTTTTATCTTGCGGTATCAAAATTTAAAAAGTATATGTCATTATTAAAAAAGATAATAAAAGCTGCTGTTGTATTAATTATAACAGTAGCTTTTTTAGGTTGTAATAATTCGAAAAGCACAACTTCGGTAAAAGATAAAATTAAAGTTTTAATAGTTGATGGACAAAATAACCATGATGTTTGGCCAAAATCAACTATTATGATGAAACAATATTTAGAAGAAACAGGAATATTTTCTGTAGATGTTGCACGTTCAAATTTTTTATGGAAATCAAAAAGAGAAGCTGCATTTTTACCTTTGGCAGGAGTTGGAGAAAAGGAAGTTGTAAGTAAGGCAAAAACAGATCCAAATTTTAAACCAGATTTTGAAAAATATGCTGTTGTAGTTTCAAATTTTGGATGGCGAGCAGCAGATTGGCCAAAAGAAACACAAATAGCATTTGAAAAATATGTTGAAAATGGAGGAGGTTTTGTTTCTGTGCACGCTGCTGATAATTGTTTCCCTTCTTGGAAAGAATATAATAAAATGACAGGTCTTGGAGGTTGGGACAGAAGTGAAAAACATGGGCCATATGTTTATTATACGGAAGAAGGTAAAAGAGTTAGAGATAATTCACCAGGGAAATGTGGATCACATGGAAAAAAAGTTGAATTTCCATTAACTTTAAGAGAGCCACACCCAATAACTAAAGGAATGCCAAAGGTTTGGTTAACATCAAAAGATGAATGCTATGCAAAATTGCGAGGTCCTGCAGAAAATATGACAATTTTAGCTACAGGTAAAGATCCATCAGTAAAATCAGATAGACACGAACCAATATTAATGGTGTTGAATTATGGTAAGGGAAGAATTTTTCACACCACTCTTGGACATGATGATTATTCCTTCGAAGGAGTCGGTTTTATTACATCATTTAATAGAGGTGTTGAATGGGTGGCAACAGGTAAAGTAACTCAGCCCATTCCTAGTGATTTTCCAACTAGCGAAAAATCAATTAGTAGAAAATTCGAACTTAAAAAATAAGTAGAAATTATGAAGAATTTTACCCAACAATTGCTTGTAATTATACTATGTGTTACGGCTAGCTTATCTGTTTATTCTCAAAACAAATCCAAGGTGCCAACAAAAAGAAAACCATCTAAAGATTGGGTAGCTCTTTTGGATAAAGATTTATCCAATTGGGAAATATGGACAGGTGTTCCCGATAAGTCAGTTAAAAACCTTCCGTCAGATTATGTTATTCCAAAAGATGGAAAGCCCATAGATGCTATTGGTTTAAGTAACGAAATGAAAGTTTTTACAGTTACAATTGACGAAAATGAGAAGCCTATTTTAAATATTTCGGGAGAAGTTTATGCAGGTTTAACTTCAAAAAATGAATTTGAAAACTATCATTTAACCATGTTGTTTAAATGGGGAGAAAAAAAATGGGCGCCTCGGTTAGAAGCAAAAAGAGATTGTGGTTTATTGTACCATTGTTATGGAGACCACGGAGCTTTTTGGAATGTTTGGAAACGATGTTTAGAATTACAAATTCAAGAAACAGATATGGGAGATTTGTATTGTTTGGCTGGAACGAAATCAAAAGTTTCAGCAGATGAAACAAACCATTGGGATCCTAACGGAACAAAAATATCAAAAACAGCAAAAAGATCTGTAGATGCAGAAAGTCCATATGGAGAATGGACTAGAATAGATTTATTTGTAATTGAGGATAAGGCCATTCACATGGTAAACGGACAAGTTGTTTTGGCTTTAAAAGATGCTATTACACATGAAGGAAAAAAATTAAATAAAGGTCAAATTCAAATTCAATCTGAAGGCGCAGAGTGTTATGCTAGAGATATTTATATTAGACCAATTAAAAAGTTTCCAAATAAAATTAGAAAAATAGCTGGTTTTTAAATAGAATTATAAAATGAATAATAAAAGGAGTATACAGTTTGTATACTTCTTTTTTTTTTGAAATTAACTACAAGATACATTTTATGAACCTCTAAAAACAAAACTTTTTAAATTTTAAAGTTAATTTGAGATTAAGAAACATATCTTCAAATTAATTATGATATTATTTAATACTTTAAAAAAAGGATTTGTACTAACCTTTTTATTAACCTCCATTGTTGTACATGCTCAATCACTAGATAAGCAAGCAAAAGATAAGATTACAGAACTTGAGAACCTAGTTAAAAAAGCAGAGAAAAAAGGGATTGATGTTTTAAAAGAAAAAACAACTTTAAGAACTGCTGAAATATTTTTAGAATTTGCAGAATGGGATGAAAAGAACGTTGATATTAATGAAGACTATTTTAAAAAAGTAAAAAGATACCAAGAGAATGCCAATGATATGGCTTCAAATTTAGCTGATTTTGAACGAAAGGATTTAATTCTTATGCTTAATGAAGCTATAGATTATCTTCAATTATTGCTAAATAAAAAAGTGTTTAGAAAATCTGCTCCTCATGTAGATTGGACAAAAGTAGAAGTTGAAGGAGATCAACTTACCTATAAAAATAGACCAGTTTTTTTGGCAGATTATACTTGGAAGCCAAAAGTTGAAAAATTAACTGAGTATCATGGAAATCAGGATGGTTTCTTTCTAACCCCTTCTTTTGTAGTAAAAGAAAATGGCACTATCAATTCTAAAAGAATGAATGAGTTAAGTTCTAAATCAACTGGTTCATTAGGTTTTATTTTTATGAATCATAAAGGTGTTCCAAATTGGTCTAAAGAAAAATATGGTCCCAACTTTAGTATGCGAGAAGATACATATACGGCATACGATATTGATAATCCTGGAGCGAGAGCTATTCAACAAAAATTATTGAGCGCAGTTGTTCCCCATATGGCCGGAAAAAAATATTCTCAGTTAGGATATATGTTGTGTAACGAGCCTCATTTTTATACCCAAAAAACTGGAGAAAAATTGGCTTGGGCATCTGGGCCAGTTTCCAAATATACAATTGAGAAATTTAGAGTTTGGCTAAAAAACAAACACAATTCTATTGAAGAATTAAACACACTATGGGAAACGAATTTCACAAGTTTTGAAGATGTAACAATTGAAATCCCAATTGATACAAGTTTACGTGGAACTCCAAAATGGTACGATTGGTCTGTATTCAATATGTATAGAGTTACGGAGTGGTATAAATTTTTAAAATCTGAGATTGTAAAACACGATGCTGAAGCTAAAGTTCATTTAAAAATTATGCCTAATCTTTGGACCGAGAATCAACGTGTTCACGGTATAGATTTAGAAACACTTACTGAAATGAGTGGTATTATTGGTAATGATTCTGGAGCAGAACACACTAGAATGTGGGGGCCAGAGTATGAATGGGAAAAACACTATGGTTTTGAGTGGAGAGAATTATGTATGGGATACGATTTTATGAAATCTGTAAGTCCAAATAAAATAAATTTTAATTCAGAATTACATTACTTATCTACAGGAAGATCGAGAAATTTAGATTTGGAACCAGCATATGCTAGAGCAACATTTTGGTTGGCGCACACCTATGGTATGACCGCGAGTCAAATTTGGTACTGGCCAAGAAAAGATGATGGCTCTGTTCCTAATAAAGCAGGGAAAGGTTATGCAGGTTCAAACAATCAGCAACCAAGAATTACCAATGAAGTTGCAACTACTATTATAGATTTAAATACCTATTCTGAGGAAATAATGGCAATGCAACGCCAAAGAAAACCATTGCGCTTGTTTTATTCAAAAACTTCCGCAATAAATAAAGAAAAACATATGGATGATATCTATCATTTGTATGAAACCTTAAATTTTGAAGGTACACCGTTAGGATTTGTTTCAAAAGATATTATTAACAAACAAGATAATAATAAATGGGATGTAGTGTTAATTTACAAAACACCATTTGTTACTCGTTTAGAATTAAAAGCAATTCAAAATTATTTAAATAATGGTGGAATTGTTCTTGTTGATGAAATCAGTTTAAAGAAAAATGAATATGGAAAACCATTGACAGAATTGAGGGAGAGTAAAGGTCAATTGATAAAATTAAATAGTGTTTCTCAAATAAAAAGTAATGCCCTTTCAATTTTAAAAGATAAAAATTTATTGCCCGAAATTACTATATCTGAAACTAATGAGTTAGGAGTAAAAGTGTGCACTTGGAAAGTAGTTAAAAATAGTAAAGGAAACTATGTGCTTTCTGCAGTTAATTTAGGGAAAAAGGAAACAACACTAAAAATTGAATTAAATAATACAAGTGATATAATTTGTAAAGATTTAATTAATGGAATAAAAGTTAGTAATAATCCAACATTAAAACCAAATGAAGTGTTTTTTGTTGAAATATCGAAGTTTAAATAATTATGAAAATTAATCAATTAAAGTTATTTGCGTTAGTAGTTATTTTAATGCAATTAATATCTTGTAAAAATTCGGAAATAACTTCCAAAGAGATAACTAAAAAACCAAATATTGTTTTTGTTTTAGTTGATGATTTAGGCTATGCAGATGTTGGTTTTAATGGGTCAAAGTATTTTGAAACACCAAATTTAGATGCTTTAGCTAAAAAAAGTTTAGTGTTAAATAATGCATATATGTATCCAACTTGTTCTCCTTCTCGAACAGCAATTTTTACAGGAAAACAATCTTTTAGAACTGGAGTTTATACGGTTCCTGTTTTAGAAAAGGGAACTGATCAAGAAAATATTTTCTCACGTTGGACAGTTGGTAAGGAACACCCAATTTATGCCGAGCCATTGGCCGAAGCTGGATACAAATCTATTCATTTAGGTAAATGGCATATTGTTGGTCCTTATCCAAAAGAGGAATTAAAAATGGAGTTTCCAATAAAGCAAAAATTAACACAACCAGATCCAGGCGTATATGAGTGGGCTAAGATTCATAAAACACCTGAAGTGCAGCAATATTATCCAGAAGGAAGAGGTTTCATAAAAAATGTAGGAGGAACTTATAGAGGAGATCCTGCATTGGAAGTTAATGGTTATAAAAGCGTAGGTGGTGGTTATTGGGCACCATTTAGCAATCCGTTTATAGAACAAAAATCAACAGATAAATGGTTAACGGATAGGTTAACGGATGATGCAATTGAATTTATAGGAGAACATAAAGACGAACCCTTTTTGATTAATTTAAATTATTATGCCGTACATCGCCCAATTAGAGCAAGAAGTGAAGAGCTACTTCAAAAGTACTTAACAAAACCTGTTGATTCAATTACAGGACAAGGAATTACTCCAAATCAGAACATAAAAGAAAAGGTTGCAGGTTATGCTTCTATGGTAGAATCTGTAGATGATAATATTGGTCGTGTAGTTGATTATTTAGAAGAAAATGGACTTAGAGAAAATACTATAATTATAGTTACTTCAGATAATGGTTATAATGGAAATACTAGTGCCAATAAATTGCTAAGAGGTTCTAAAGGTTATATTTACGAAGGAGGAATAAAAGTGCCAATGTTAATTAACTGGCCTAATAATATAACTCCAAGAAACAGTGATGCAGCTGTTACCTGCTTAGATATTTTTCCAACATTAATGGATGTTGCTGGGATTGAAGATTTTAAAGGTGTTTTAGATGGGAATTCGGTAACAGAATTATTTAGAGAAGATTCTAAATTATTTCAAGAAAGACCATTGTTTTGGCAATTAAATAGCCAATGGAAACACGGTACATGTTCTGTAATTAGAAAAGGTGATTTTAAGTTAATTCAATTTTTAGCCGATGGAAAACTAGAATTGTATAATTTAAAAACAGATGTTGCAGAGAGTGATAATTTAGCTGAAAAAGAAGTAGAAATAACAAAAAATATGTTAACCGAATTGGTTGAATGGAGAAAGATAAATAAAGTGCCATTACCACCAAATTCGATATTAAAATTTTAAAAAAAATGAGATTCACGAAACTATTTTTTTTATTTTCCTTGATGGTTTATTTGGGTTCAGCTCAAGAAGTTCGAAATGATTCTCTGGTTTATGGGGCATCTTTTATGGATCGTATAAAACCTGTAAAAGGTGATAATTTGGTTTCAAACGTATGGGGTGCTAAAAACGTTGTTCCAAGAGATGTTAAAAATGGAATTGAAGATGTGGATTATTCCTATTGGGGAGGAAATATAATTCGTGGGGACGACAATAAGGAGCATCTTTTTGTTGCTCGTTGGCGAGAAGATATTTCAAGGCCAAATGGAAAAAGCGGACATAACTTATGGTGGGATTCCGAAGTGGCTCATGCCGTAAGTGATAATCCGATGGGGCCTTTTAAAGTAATTGAGGTTATAGGTAAAGGACACAATCCTGAGATTTATAGATTAAAAGATGGTTCTTATATTATTGGAGTAATGGGAAATAAGGCTTATTCTGCTCCAAATCTAGAAGGACCTTGGACTCAAATAGAAACCACTTTTAATTTTTTAGATAAAAAACAAAATCCAACAAATAGAACCTATATTGTAAGAGAAAACGGGAGCGTTTTGATGATGAATAAGGAAGGTTATTTGTTTGTAAGTGAAAAAGCAAATGAGCATTTTAAAGAGTTAAATGTTAAGCCTGCTTTTAGAAGAACAAAAGACACCCATGAGGAAGATCCTGTAATTTGGAAAGATGAGGTTCAATACAACTTATTAATAAATGATGCTTTTGGTAGAAAAGCGTATCACTTAACTTCAAAAGATGGGATACATAATTGGATCTATGAAGATGGTTTCGCTTATAATCCAAAAATTATTAATGAGCTAGCCAGTGATCTTGGCAACTGGTGGAAGTTGGAACGACCAAAAATTAGGCAGGACATATACGGTAGAGCTACTCATATAAATTTTGCTGCTATTGATACTTTAAAAAATTATGATTTAGCAAATGATAATCATAGCTCAAAAAACATAGTGCTTCCATTAGAAATTCCAAAAAGGATATTCGTTCTTAATAAAGAGAAAGTAGAAAGTTCAAAAAATATAGAAATAAAAGTCATTTCCGAAGACGGATTTAATGCAATTACAGATATTGATTTAAATTCTTTGCGATTAGGTTCTTCTTTTGAAGTTAATAGAGGAAGAGGATCAAAAGTAATAAACACCAAAGTATCAGAAAAAGATTTAATAATTGTTTTTGAGGTAAGAAATTTAGGAATTACCGATGGAGACTATAAAATAAAACTATTAGGCAAAACAAATGCAAATAATCTCTTGTTTGGCTATGCTAAATTACCTTAAAACTAAATTTAATATTTAATAAATGAAATCAAAAATATCATATCTAATAGCAATTACTTCCTTATTAATTAGTTCAAGTTGTATAGCTCAAAAAAAGTCTAATAATAGAACAGATAAACCAAATCTAGTTATCATTCATACAGACGAGCATAACTTTAGAACACTAAGTTGTTATCAAAATATTATGGCTGAAGATCAGGCTTTTGTTTGGGGAAAAGGAAACAACGTAAACACACCAAATATTGATAAGATTGCAACTGAAGGAGCAATTTGTACAAGTTATTATGCTTCGTCTCCAGTATGTACTCCATCAAGAGCATCATTGGTTACAGGATTGCATCCACAAGTAACTGGAGCGCCAAAAAATGGAATGCATATTCGTGAAGATATTCCAACATTCGCAACTATCTTAAGAGATGAGGGATATGCAACTTCTTATGTTGGTAAATGGCATTTAGCAGGTCACGAAAAATATACATTTGGAATTGAGTATAAAGCAGGATTTGAAGATAACCGTTATATGATGAGAGGTGGACACGCTCCTTATTTTCATATTAAAGACGGAAAAATTAGAGGTATTGGAGATAGAGAAGCTTCAAAATTATCAAAAGAAGAAGTAATTCATTTAACAGATTATTTTACAGATAAAACTTTAGAAATTTTAGAGCGTGATAAAAACAAACCATTTGCGCTAATGCTTTCAATTCCAGATCCGCATACACCAGATTATGCAAAGCCACCATACAATACAATGTATAAGGATATGGATGTAAAAGCGCCAATAACAATGGATCCAAAATTTACAGCAGTTAAGCCAAGTTGGGCAAAAGGAAATAAGAAAGATAAAAATGAAGGTTCTGGATTTGATGTTGGAGCTTTACGTCAATACTTTGGAATGGTAAAACATATTGATGATAGTGTTGGTAGAATCTTAACGTTTTTAGAAGAAAACAATTTGGTCGAAAACACAATTATAATTTTTACATCAGATCACGGAGATATGTTTTTTGAGCATAATCGCAGAAACAAAGGAGTGCCTTATGAAGCTTCAGCAAAAATTCCATTTGTAATTCGTTACCCAAATAAAATTAAAGCAGGAAAAGTTATAAATACAGCATATACAAATGTAGATTTCGCTCCAACAATTTTATCTTTAATGGGTGTTGATAATAAGGCGAAATTTCATGGTTTAGACACTTCAGAAGATTTTTTAAATTCTAAAAAAGATATTACAAGTGATAGAATAACTTATTTTGCCAAAAATGGTGGATGGTGGGTTTCTGCTGTAAGTGATAGGTATAAATTAGTTCTTGATAAAAATGAAAAACCTTATTTATTTGACTTAGAAAAAGACCCAAATGAGTTGATTAATTTTTATAATAATCCACAATACAAAGAAATTGCTTCAAAAATGCAAAAAGAACTATTTGTTCAAATGAAAAAATTTGAAGAGCCTGGTTTAAAAATGAATAGACCTTATATTACAGAATAATTTTTTTGAATATGCTACAAGAAAAATTAAAAGGTTATAAAAAAGTATTATTTGTTTTATTATTTATTTCACCAACGATTTTTTCACAATCTAAAAAATCGTTGGTAGACTTTTTTTTGCCTATAACTCCGCAATCGAATTTGGTTTCAAAAGAAATTTGGGGCGATAAAGTAGTTATTCCACGAGATACGGCAAATGGATTAGAAGACTCACAACTTAAAGAATTTTGCTATTGGGATGGTCGTATTGTAAAAAGTGATGATGGTAAATATCATATGTACGCAAGTCGTTGGGATCAAAAAATGTCGCATAGCGAAGGTTGGCATTTAGGCTCAAAAGCAATGCACGCAGTTAGCAATAGTATTATGGGACCTTATGTAGATAAAGGTTTAATATATCCTAACTGGAAAGAAGGTATGGGGCATAATGTTATTGGACTAAGAATGCACGATGGAAGATATGCAGTTGTTACCAGTGAAATAACAGAAGGAGAGGTTTTTGTGTCGGATTTACCTGATGGCCCTTTTAAATTATTAGGCAAAATTAAGGTTGATTTAAACGGTTTTAATGAAGGGTTAGCCAGGTATCAAAATAAGGATCAGAAATCCTATGGACATATGTCTAATGTAAAAATATTATTAAGACCAGATGGCGACTATATGATTATTGGTAGGTCTACAGCTCCAATGTTAAGCAAAAATGGAATATTAGGCCCCTATAAAATAATGGGAGATCGCATTTACAAAAATTACCCCGAATTACCTCAAACAAAAAATGAAGACCCAACAATATGGTTTAGTGGAGGAATGTATCATATTGTTTATAATCATTGGCCAACCAAAACGTCTCATCATTTTTCTTCAATGGATGGAATCTCTGATTGGAAATATAGAGGAATTGCTTTTAAAAAAGAAGAATCTAAAATATTTAAATATACCAATGGCATTATTAACGATTGGCAGTTTATAGAAAGACCAACTGCATATGTAGAAAATGGACATGTTACACATTTTATTTTTTCAGTAATTGATGTACATAAAGGAAAAGATAGAGGAAGCGATAATCATGCAAGTAAAATTGTAGTTGTTCCATTTGATGGGAAAGCTTTCGATAAACATATGAAAAAAATTGTTAATGCAGAGCGTAAAAAAAACTAACTGGCTAATATTTCAATAGTTTTTAGCAAATTCCAGTCTATGGATTATATTTTATTTTAAGTAGTGTTCAATTGAAATAACACATAAAACAGAGGGTTTAGGCTATATTGTTAAGTTTTTGTAATGCTAGTTTTTAGGTATTCACCCTTTAAATCTTCGATATTTGGACTGAGAAATACATTTATTTTACTTAAATACAACATTGTAATAAAATAATTGATGATTTTTATAAAATCGAAATTTAAAACCTAAAAATGAAACGTAGAAACTTTTTTAAAACAGGAGCAAAAGGAGCATTAGCAGCAGGATTATTTCCAATTATGGGAGATATTACTGCACAAACTTCAAGTAGTTCAGATAAAAGATTATTTAATTGGAATGAAGGTGTAGAAGGAATTAAAGGAGATCCAATTAGAAGGAAAATATTAAATGTAGATGTTGCAGTTATTGGTGGTGGAATGTCTGGGATTTCGGCAGCTGTTTCTGCAGCTAGAAATGGAGCAAAAGTAGTTTTAGTGCAAGATAGACCAGTTTTAGGAGGTAATGCATCTAGTGAAATGAGGGTTACGGTTAATGGAGTTCAAAGTTTAAGTAATAAACACAAAGTTGAACGTGAAACAGGTATAGTTGAAGAACTTTTAATTGAAAATTGGCATTATAACCCACAAGAATCTTACCCAGTTTGGGATCACGTTTTGTATAATTATGTGGTTCGTGAAAAAAATTTAACCTTATTGTTAAATACGTCGGCAATAAGTGTCGAAATGAATGATGATAAAATAAAGTCTGTTGTTTGTAGACAATTAACAACTGAAACAGATTTTACCATAAACGCAGCTATGTTTTGCGATTGTTCTGGAGACGGATTTATGGCAGCTTCAGCAGGAGCGGAATTTAGAATGGGGCGTGAAGGAAAAGCTGAATTTAACGAGAAATATGCTCCAGACGAACCAGATGGTTGGGTAATGGGAGATTGTTTTATGATGATAACCAAAGATATGGGTAAACCTGTACCTTTTTATCCTCCAGAATATGCTATTCCGTTTGATGCTGAAACCGCTTTTAAAGACAAACACAGAAAAGTGAAGCAAGTAAAAGAAGGTTTTTGGTGGGTTGAATTAAGTAGCGATGTTGATATTATTGGTGAGAGAGATGAAATTCGTCATAGATTAATGGCTCATTTTTATGGAGTTTGGGATCATATTAAAAATTCAGGAAATTTCCCTGAAGCAGAAAATATTGCGTTAGATTGGATTGGTTCTATTCCAGGACGTAGAGAGTCTCGCAGATTTATGGGAGATTATATTTTAAAAGAAGGCGATTTATTGGGGAACACTCAATTTGATGATGCAATTGCCTTTGGTGGTTGGAGTTTAGATGAACATTGCCCAGGAGGTATTGAAAACCTAAAAGAACCAGCTAGTTATTTTCATTCAAGATTTAAAGAAGTATACCAAGTACCTTTTAGATGTTTATATTCTAAAAATATTTCAAACTTATTATTTGCCGGAAGAAATGTAAGTGTTACGCATATGGCGTTGTCTTCAACAAGAATTATTGGTACTTGCTCTATGATGGGACAAGCAGCAGGAACAGCCGCGGCAATGTGTGCTGAAAAAGGGGTAAATCCAAGAGGATTATATCAAAATAATATGAATGAATTGCAAGAGCAACTACTGCGTGATGATTCATATTTCCCAAACCGACCAGCAAATGATCCAAAAGACAAAGCTAAAAAAGCAGCTACTATTTTTGCCTCATCAACAGCATCTGGAGATGCTAAATT
This sequence comes from uncultured Lutibacter sp., assembly GCF_947495725.1. Classification (GTDB taxonomy): domain Bacteria; phylum Bacteroidota; class Bacteroidia; order Flavobacteriales; family Flavobacteriaceae; genus Lutibacter. The sequence continues at coordinate 379,367 of NZ_CANLZZ010000002.1, forward strand.
ATTGTTAGACGGTGTGTCGCGTGATGAAATTGAGAAAATTCACCATTGGCAATCTGAAGGTTTAAATGAAGAGTTACAGTTAGAATGGAACAAGCCTCAAAAATTAACAAGCGTTGAAATGAAGTTTGATACAAACTTACAGCGTAAAATGATGATGCATAAAAACCCTGAAAAAAACAAAGGGCAAATTATAGGAATTCCTCCTGAATTAATTAAAAATTTAAGTGTTGAAGCTAGAGTTAAAGGTGATTGGGTTGAAGTTGGAAAAGTAGATTATAATAAAACACGATTGGTTAAAGTTAATTTCAATGAAGTTAAAACTACCGCGGTGCGTGTTAAATTAAAAGAAACTCACGGAGCAGAAAGTATAAAAATGTTTGAAATACGTTGTTACTAATTAATATATGAATTTTAATAAAATTCTTATAGTGCTATTCTTTCCAGTTTGGGTGTTTTTCCAAATTGGAGAGGATAGTTATTCTTCTGAATTTAGAAAAATAGAACACGAAATAACCGTTGGTCATCCAGGAAATGAGGATAACGGGTTGGAGCAATCTACACTTGTTGAGGTTAGAAATAAAAAAGGAATGGCCGTTGAATTCTATATGAATGTAGAGTCTGTTATTTGTGTAAAAAGTGTTTGTAAAGTTGTACCTGTTCGTATTTTTTGGAATAATCTTGGTGAATATCAAAAGTATGAGCTAGATAAGGGTGTAACCCTTGAAAAGTACGAAGCTGATCTTTTTGAAAAACAAGATTATGTAAAATTACAAAGCATACTTTCAGATTTAGATTCGCCATTTAAAAATGTAAGAATTGATGAAATTTTAACTGTTGCAGATGAAACGCATAACGATGTTGATGCTGTTTCTGGTGCCACAGCATTGGAGTTAGATGAAGAAGATACAGTGCCTGGAGCTGCTTTAACTTGTTTTACACTCTGGCATTGGGCACACGGTGATATTGAAATTATTATTAGAAATTTTACAGGCAAATCATTAAAAAAACAGGATTTTAAAAACTACATAACTTCAACAAAAGAAAAAGAGCAATTGTTTGCAATTGAGCAATTGTTAGAAACAAAAAACTACAAAAAGATCCTTGTTGATGCGGTTATTAACGAAACTTCAAAAAATGATAATTTATTAAGAAGTACTTTCAAGTATTTTAACAACGCTTCTGATAAAAAATACTTTCAAGCTATTGAAAAACTATTTTTAAAAGGAAATGAAAAACAAAAAATAACGGCTTTAAATTCTCTTTTAAATAGCAAAAGAAGTGTTTCTTCAAAATATTTAGATGGTTTAAGTAAAGAGGTTTTATCATTAAAAACATACCAAGAAATTTCTATTTTTTTGAGATTAATGAAAGCTAAAAATTCTAATTCTCAAGAAGTAATAAAACATACCATTCCATTATTAGGCAAAGATTTATTAATTGCCAGAAGTGTTTATTGGTTTTTAAAAGATAAAAATTTGTCTGACGAACAGCAGCGAAAACTAGCCTTGTTTTATGCTGAAAACGAAGATCAACTATAAACGAAACTAACTGAATTATGATTACTTTTTTAATTTGTATAGGAGTGCTAATTGCAGGCTATTTTATATATGGAACCTATGTAGAACGTAAATTTGAAATAGATATAAACAGAAAAACTCCGGCAATTACTAAAGAAGATGGTGTAGATTATGTACCATTAAAACTTCGAAAAATATTTTTAATTCAATTTTTAAATATTGCAGGACTAGGACCAATATTTGGAGCAATAGCTGGGGCACTTTGGGGACCAGTTGCTTTTATTTGGATCGTTTTTGGATGTATTTTTGCAGGTTCGGTGCACGATTATTTTTCAGGAATGTTGTCAATTAGACACGATGGTGAAAGTATTCCAGAAATTGTGGGGACATATTTAGGAAATGGAGTAAAGCATTTTATGCGAGTTTTCGCAGTAGTATTACTAATTTTAGTTGGAGTAGTTTTTGTTAAAGGCCCAGCAACAATTTTACAAGAATTAACAGGTGTAAGTGTTACCATTTTAATAGCAATAATTTTTGTTTACTATTTATTAGCTACTATGATACCTATTGATAAATTGATAGGTAAAATATATCCAATTTTTGGATTATCATTATTAATAATGGCAGTTGGGTTATTTATTGCTGTAATGTTTCAAGGTTATACAATTCCAGAATTAACTCCAGAGAATTTAATTAATATGCATAGCAATCCAGATAAATATCCAATATTTCCAATGTTGTTTATTACTATTGCTTGTGGTGCAATTTCTGGGTTTCACGCAACACAATCCCCATTAATGGCGCGTTGTATTTCAAACGAGGCTCACGGTAAAAAAATATTCTTTGGAGCAATGATTACAGAAGGTATTGTAGCTTTAATTTGGGCAGCTGTTGCAATGGCATTTTTTGGAGGCGTTAGAGAGTTAGGCGCAACAATGGCAGAAGAAGGTCATAATGCGGCTTGGGTTGTAAACATTATTTGTAACACAATGCTTGGTAAAATAGGTGGGATTTTAGCAATTTTTGGTGTGGTTGCAGCTCCAATTACTTCAGGAGATACAGCTTTTAGAAGTGCGCGTTTAACTATTGCAGATTCTTTTAATATCAATCAAAGTAGTTTAGTAAAAAGATTAATGGTTACCATTCCTATATTTTTAATAGGTTTAGCATTAACTCAAATCAACTTTGCTATTATTTGGAGATATTTTGGGTGGTCTAACCAAATGTTAGCAACCATTGTACTTTGGGCAGCAGCAGTTTATATGAAAAAACAAGGTAAAAAAGCTTGGTTTATTTTAATTCCTGCAGCTTTTATGACCGCAGTTGTAACTACTTATATATTGGTTGCTCCAGAAGGATTTCAATTAAATTATGGACTTTCTTATTCAATAGGAATAACAGTTGCTGTATTATTAACGATGTGGTTTATATTTTCTAAATCAATTTCTAAAATAAAAAAAGAGAACAAAAAAATATGAAATTTTTAAAATTCGGATTATTTGTATTGTTATTTGCAATAATTTCAAACAGAACAAATGCACAACAAAAATTTTCTACGGCAGGTTTTTACGAAGTAGAAAACAGTCCACGAAAGGTTTTTAATTTTAATATTGGTTGGCGTTTTTACAAAGGTGATGTTAAAGGTGCAGAAACAGTAGATTTTAACGATTCGAATTGGGAAGCAGCAAATTTACCTCACGGATTAGAAATTTTGCCAGAAAATGCAAGTGGAGGTAGAAATTATCAAGGTAAGGCTTGGTATAGAAAAGAATTTACCGTTAATGAAAATTCAACTTTTTCAAAAACATTTTTATATTTTGAAGCTGTAATGGGAGTTGCGAAAGTTTGGGTAAATGGAGAATTGGTTGCCGAACATTATGGAGGTTATTTACCTTTTGCTGCAGACGTTTCAAAAGTATTGAAAAAAGGAAAGAATGTTGTAGCTGTAATGGCTGATAATAGCGATAGTAAATTGTACCCTCCAGGTAAACATCAAGGTGGATTAGATTTTAGTTATTTAGGCGGAATTTACAGAGATACTTATTTAATTCAAACAAAGCCAATATATATTACACTTACAGAGCTTAGTAAAACCGTTGCTGGCGGTGGTGTTTTTGTTGGAACAAAAGAAATAAATGGCAACAATGCTAAAATAGGAATTAGAACAGAGATTGCTAATAATTCGAATAAAACACAAACTATAATAGTTAAATCTGTTTTAGAAAATTCAGAAATTAAAGAAATTAAATCAACACAACAATCGGTAAGATTGCAAGCAGGAAAATCTAAACAATTATCAAAAGATTTAAAAGTAGAAAATGTTCATTTATGGCATCCAGATGATCCATATTTGCATTTTATTAGAACAGATGTTATTGTAAACGGAAAAATTGTAGACCAAACAAGAACTCGTTTTGGAATTCGATTGTTTGAAATGAAAGGAGCTGAAGGATTGTTTGTAAACAATAAATATATAGGTAAAAAATTAGTTGGTGTAAATCGTCATCAAGATTATGCGTATGTTGGTAACGCCGTTCCAAATTCAAGTCATTATAGAGATGTAAAACTATTACGCGAAGGCGGTAGTCATATAATTAGAGTTGGTCATTACCCTCAAGACGATGCTTTTTATGATGCTTGTGATGAATTAGGAATGTTAACAACAACAGCAAATCCGGGTTGGCACTTTTTTAATTTTAAAGAAAAAATATTTGAAGAACGTTTATATGAAGATTCTCATAATTTAGTTCGAAAAGATAGAAACAGACCTTCAATTTTATTGTGGGAAACCGCTATTAACGAAACACCTTCGCAGCCAGATCACGCAATGAATAATATGCACAAGGCTGCACATTCTGAATATTCTTTTCCAGGAATGTACACAGTTACTGATTATGAAGAAGCTGAAAAAGGAGGGTTGGATGTGTATTATCATGGGAATTCTAAAACAGTGAATTCGTTTAACAGAGAATTTGGAGATGGTAATGAAGTGGACGATTGGTATTCGCAAAATTCAATAGTACGTGTAAAACGTGAATGGGGAGAAAAAGCAATGCTCGATCAATCTTTAAGACAAGCACATCAATTATCGCAAAGATTTAAAACAGATAAAGTTCGTATTGGTGGCGCAATGTGGGCTGGTATTGACCATCAAAGAGGTTACCATCCAGATCCATTTTTAGGAGGACATTTAAATGTATTGAGATTGCCTCGTTATACGTACTATTTGTATAAAAGTCAAAATTCGGCAGATTATAAATTGAATGGTATTGAAACTGGTGCTATGATTTATAATACAAATGAATTAACCCAATTATCAGGCAGCGATGTTATTATTTATAGCAATTGCGATGAAATAAAACTGACTTGGATGGGGAAAGATTATGGAATTCAGAAACCATCAACAGATTCAAAATATGATGGTTTACCGCATCCTCCATTTGTTTTTAAAAATGTTTTTTACTTAGATAAAATTCGCCATAGAAAAGGAGATCAGAGAGGTGCAATTAGATATATGATTTCTGAAGGATTTATTGATGGGAAATCAGTTGTAAAGGATGTAAAAACCTATGCTATGAGATCTGAAAAATTGCAATTAAGTATAGCCGATGAAGGGTTGAAGTTAATGGCAGATGGATCTGATTTTGTTCCTGTTAGAGCTACTATTGTTGACTTAAATGGAGCAAAAAAAGTACTTGCTGAAGAGTCTGTTTATTTTGAAGTAAAAGGTCCTGCAGAAGTTATTGGAGGAATTCAAAATATGAGTAATCCTGTTAAATCTTCTTTTGGTATTGCAACAGCTTTAATAAGAGCTACTAATAAACCAGGTGTTATTAAGGTTCGCGCTTATGTAAAAGGATTAAAATCAGATGAAATTACTTTAGAATCAAAACCTTCAAAACAGAAAATGCTTTTTGATGAAAATTATGTTGCAAATTCTAAAAAAGTTGATAAAGATAAAGTAACAATAGAACAAGTTAAGGAAGAGAAATTACCTACAAATATTAAAAAACTTCAAGAAGAAATTAAAATGTTAAAGCTACAATTGGTTGGTAAAGATCAACAATTAATGGAATTAAGAAGTAACCCAGAAGGAGAAAAAAATTAAATTTATCTATTAACAAATGAAGAGGTGAAATTCAATAAGGATAATGCTACAATTGCCGTGCCTTGTGGTTTGTTTGTGTTTTTAAATATTGAATTAAAAGAAGCACTTTAAAGTAATTTAAACATAAATTATGTTGGTTTTTATAAGAAAAACAATCTTTATTCTAGTTGTATTATTTTTAACTACTGAATTATTTTCACAATCTTCCACTTTTGTTGATAATGATGGAATAATGCGTTGGAAAAATTCAAATGAAGAAGTTTGTGTTTTTGGAACCAATTATGCTGTGCCATTTGCATACTGGGATGCTCGTGCTCCGTTAATTGGCAATAATCATAAAAAAGCTATTGATGAAGATGTTTATCATATGGCTCGCTTAGGAATTGATGGGTTTAGGATTCATATTATGGAATCTTATATTGCTGATGAGCAAGGTAATTTAAAATACAACCTACATTTTGAATTGTTTGATTATTTACTTTTTAAATTGAAAGAAAGAGGTATTAAAATGTACATTACTCCAATGTATTTAGGCACTTCCATAGATGGGAGTTTTACTAAAAAATACGGAATGGGAGTTGGTTGTCTTTCAAATGAAAAAGCATTTTCGGCTCAAGAAAATTATTTAAAACAATTTGTTTCACATGTAAATCCGCTAACAGGAGTTGCTTATAAAGATGATCCAGATATTATTGCTTTTGAAATTGTAAATGAGCCTAAGCATTGGAAAGGAGCTAAGTTGGTTAAAAAGTACATTAATAAAATGTACAGGGCTATTAGAAGTACAGGTTGCGACAAGCCTCTTATGTACAATATGACAACTTGTGTTGATTTTATAGATGATGTTTTAGAAACAAAAGTTGATGGTGGAAGTTTTCAATGGTATCCAACAGGTTTAACCTCAAATCACGAACAAAAAGGAAATTTATTACCAAACGTAGATCAATATGTTGTTCCTTTTCAGAATGAATTAACAAAATCTAAAAGACCAAAATTTGTATATGAATGGAGTCCGTCAGATACAAAAGGAGCATATATGTATCCGGCAATGGCACGAAGTTTTAGAGAAGCAGGCTTTCAATTTGCAGCACATTTTTCTTATGATCCATTACACCAAGCACACGCAAATGTTGAATACAAAACACACTTTTTAAATTTGGTTTATACACCTAAAAAAGCAATTGGGTTAATGATTGCTTCTGAGGTTTTTCATTCAGTGCCATTAAACAAAAGTTATGGGCGATTTCCTAAAAATAACAAGTTCGAGTCGTTTAAATTAAGTTATGAAGATAATTTGGCAGAAATGCTAACCAACAAAAAGTTTTTATACAGTAATTCAACAAAAACAACACCTAAAAACCCTAGTGCGTTAGAAAAAATTGCAGGAACAGGAAATTCATCAATTGTTCAATATTCAGGAACGGGCGCTTATTTTTTAGATAAAATAGATACCGGTTTGTGGAGATTAGAAATTCTACCCGATGCACATTGGGTAAAAGATCCATTCTTTGTTCCGTATACACACGGTGAAGTTGCCGTAGTTCTTTCAAAAGAACAAGAAATTGATATTAAACTTCCAGATTTAGCAAATGGTTTTTCTGTTGAAGGTATTAATAAGGGTAATTCAATAAAACTAAATGCTGACGGGACTTATTTTCGTATAAAACCTGGTGTTTATATGTTAAGTAAGCAAGGTGAACATAAAGCTTGGAAAGCAACAGATTCATTCCAGAATATGAAGTTGAATGAATTTTATATGCCAACTATAAAACCAAAACAGGCTTATTTGTTACATAAACCTATTGAGGAAATTTCAACAAAAACAGCATTAAAACTGTCTGCTAAAATAATTTCGGAAAAAAATATAGAACAAGTTGAGGTTATTCTGTTGAAAAAAGGAGGAGGAACAGTATTTCCTATGAAAAAAATAGATTCTTATAATTATGAAGCTATTATTCCTGACAAATATACTAGCAAATCTGCAATGCTGAGATATCACATTAGTTATAGAATTGGCGATGACTTTTTTAGTTATCCGGTTGGTAAAAAAGACGCTTATTTGTTAGATAGAAGAATTTATAGTGACGATATGAGTTTGAGTGAAACTAAACCATATAGAACCAGAGTAGTTGAAGCTAGTAATCCAATTTATTTGTTTGATGCGTCTTTAGATTGGGAAGAAACTGTAAAAATGAATAGAAAAGATGATTTAAATATTTTTCCAAGTACAATTCCAAATAAAACAGTTTTAAGAATTCCATTATTAAAAGCGAATAAATTTAATGATGAGTATTCTTTTCGATTTTATTGTAATGATAAAATTAAATTCAGACAACCAGATTTTTCTAGTAAAACAAAACTCTCAATTTTTGGAAAAACAAGCTTCCCTAAAGAATCCATTATAAAAGTTCAATTATTAATGAAAAATGGAGATGTTTTTGGTAAGGAAATTAAACAGAGTAAAGAGCTTAGTGTTGCTTCAGTATTGTTAGCTGATTTTAAAAAAGAAAAAAGTATTTTATTACCAAGACCATATCCAAAATTTCAAGTATATGAGATTGAATCTAAAACTAAAAATAAATTTGATATCAATCAGGTAGAAGCGGTTCAGTTAACTATAAATAAAGGTGAAACTATCCAAAAAGAAGATTTGCAAGTTGAAATTGGTTGGATATATTTAGAATAAAATTGCCGAACCTAAATTAAAATATACAGATCTTCAATTAAAATTATTACATATTTTTTATGAATTTTTTGTGTTAGTTAAAGAATAAAATGATTAGTTCTATAAATAAAATCGGTTGTAAATTGCCATAAAAAATAATTTTAAACCAAAAAAGACAAGTTTTTTACCTATAACAACATTTCGAGTTGTAGGAGTGGTAATTTTGTTGGTATATTAATAAATTCAAGATGTATAAAAAATTCTATATTGTTATTGTAAGTTGTTTACTGCTGTCGTGTGGAAGTAGTAATGCAAAAAAAGAAACTATTGAAAAAAAACCAAATATTTTATGGGTAATTGCCGAAGATCTTTCACCTTTTATGGGGTGTTATGGAGATTCAATAAATATAGGTCACACTCCTGTATTTGATCAATTTGCAAATGAAGGTGTTCTTTTTAAAAGAGCGTATTCAACAGCACCTGTTTGTTCTGCAGCACGATCAGCTTTTATTACAGGTAAAATGCAAACTACTACGGGAACACATAACCATAGATCAAGCAGGTTTACAGACGGAGAAGTTGTTCCTGAAGAATTACATATTAATTTGCCAAAAGGAATGAAAACCATTCCAGAGTTAATGAAAGATGCGGGTTATTTTACTTTTAACAGCGGAAAAGATGATTATAACTTTAATTATGATAGAAAAGCATTGTACGATGTAGGTGCAAAAGAAGATTATGTTGCAGGTATGAATGGCTGGCAAGGTAATATGGCTATAGATTATATGACTGTTAAAGATTATGTTTGGAATTCGAGACCAGATAAAAATCAACCTTGGTTTGGACAAGTTCAAATTATGGGAGGTAAAAAAGATGCTAAATATGTGCGTGAAGGAGAAAAATTAGCAGTTAATGATGTTCCTTTACCACCGTATTTTCCAAATATTCCATCGCAACGAAAAGCTTGGACAGAGCATTACAATGCAAACAGAGGTTCTGATGTTACTTTTGAACATATTTTAGACCAATTGAAGGCAGATGGAGAATTAGAAAACACCATTATATTTTTCTTTTCAGATCACGGAAGCCCATCATCTTTGCGTCATAAACAATTTTGTTATGAAGGAGGAATGTTAGTTCCATTAATGATAAAAGGAAACAGTAAAGCTTTGAAAGCAGGAACCGTAAGAAATGATTTAGTTTCTTTATTAGATGTTTCTGCTACAACTTTAGCGATGGGTGGAGCAAAAATGCCTGAATATTTAGATGGACAAGATTTATTTGCTGAAGATTATAAAGAATCAAAGTATGTAGTTGGAGCAAGAGATCGATGTGATTATACTATTGATAGAATTAGAACAGTTGTTTCTGAAGATTACAGATACATAAGAAATTTTTTCCCAGAAAGACCAATGATGCAAGCTGGTTATAGAGATTTAAAACCTATAGTAACAGATTTAAAGAAATTGCATAAAGAAGGGAAATTAACACCTTATCAGGATAAGCATTGGTTTGGAATTAGACCTACTGAAGAATTTTACGATTTAAAAGCTGATCCACATCAAATGAATAATTTGGCAAATAATCCAAAATATGTTACTGTTCTAAAAGAACACAGAGAATTTTTAGAAAATTGGATAAAAGAAACAGATGATAAAGGTCAATATCCTGAAGCTTCAGCACAATTAAAAGCTACATACGATATGTGGAAAGACAGACCACGTTTTAAAAACGCAAAAATAAACCCTGAATACGACCAGTTTAAAAAGTAGTATTTAACGAATAATATTTAATAAAAAAAGGAGAAACCAATTTGGCTTCTCCTTTTTTTATTGCTGTATCCCTTTAAAAACGTGCGTTTTAAAGAATTGTATCTTTCCGTAAATGGAATAAATATACCAGTAGCAACATTTTATGTACGCACACGCATAGCTAATATTTGTAAAAACAGGAATTTTAAATGTGTAAACATGAAATTAAATATAAAATGAAAAACAAATTATTAATTATTACAATAATATTATTTTCAGTTAGCTGTTATTCTCAAAATTTTTCAACAGATGGAAATGGAATTAGAAATAGTATAATCGCTCAAATAAAAGGAGAAAACACACTTTATTTATCAGAATTAGACGGGAGAATTTCGTCGTATACTTTAAATGGTGAAAAGTTGTGGTCTAGGGAAACAGCATCACCCGCCGTGTTGTTTGAAATTAATGCTGTTGATGTTAATAACGATGGTAATGAAGATGTAATCGCTGCAAGTGGAGATGGAAATATTTATTGCTGGGACAGTAAAGGAACTCTACTATGGAAGTTTAATCCAGGACATAAAGTACGTTTTAGTGAAGTTGCAATTGTAAATAATGGTAAAATTCAAATTTTTGCTGGAGGAAACAATTATAAATTGTATGAATTAGATAGTAAAGGAAAACTTGTTTCAACAACTCCTATTGATGGTGTTGTTAGAAAAATTGAAGCAGGAAACTTTCTGGATGCAAACAAGCAATCATTGTTTTTGTATACGTATAATCACGATAAATTTCGTTGGGAATTTATGGGCTTTTTAAATGCTGAAACTAAAGAAGTAATTAAAAGTGTTACTATTAATGATAAAAGATTAGATGAACTTAGAAAAGCAATGGTTACTGATGTTTCAATTGCAGATATAAATGGAGATAATAAAGATGATGTCTTATTTTTTGGGGATATATCTTGGGTACCATTGGTTTTAGCTGTTGATGGAGATTTTAATGTTATTACAAAGTTTAAAGGGTCGAGAAAAGAAGTGCAACGTTATGCACATGCTAAAGGAACATTTTTAGCAAAAAAATACGAAATAATGTTGCAATATGGCGGAATTTTATTTGTGTTAAATTCTAAAGGTGAATTAATAGGTAAGTCAGGAGAAAGATATGGTAAAATGGTTTACAGCGATTTTGTGTTAGAGCCTAAATCCAATCAATTAATTGCTGCAGGGGAAGTTGACGGTGGAAATAGTGTTTATTTTTACAATTTAAATAAAAAAGATTGGTGGAAAAAAGCACAAAAAAGACAAGGTAGAATGCAAGAGGTTGCTGAAAATTTAGATAAATTATATGAGCAAACCTTGAATTTTAAATTACCAAGTTATCAGAAAAAATCTGATAAAGAATGGGTAATGATCACTTCAAAAAAAATTGATAGCAAAGTTGAAAGGTTAAAAGGAGGTGATATAAAATTTGTTATTCAAAAAGCACCAAAAGAAGGAACAGATAGATCGCATTTAGTAGCAAAAATTGGAAAATCTGCATTAAAAAAAGATAAACGAGGAAAATATAAAAGTACTAGAGAGGAAATTGTTCAAATGGCAAGAGATTATGAAGCACAAGGACAGCCTTTTACATTTTGGGCAGGTCACGGAAACGATCCTTTTTATATTCAAATTGAAACCTTAGAAAAAATATTGGAAGTTGCTCCAAAAACTTGTTATGGCTTTGTGTATGCTGAAATGGATAAAGTAGACGATCCAAGAGTTATTCATTTTGTAAAAGAATATATGCCTCGTTTGGCAAAAGCAATTCGTAAAAATAATAGAGCCAAATTATATTTTAGATATAAAAATATGTTTTGGGCAGCAACATCGCATTTACCATTGTGGAAAGAGATGTTTTTTTCTGGGAAATATAACGATATTTTAGCTCCAGCTTCAGAAGATACCAGTAATAGAATTCAAGATTTAAATTTAGCAGGAAGAGTAGGAATGTTTTCTGGTGGTTATGTAAATGATTTTACAATGCGTTTAATAGACGACAATCCTACAAGTTGGAGACCGTTATCTCCAGGAGGGCAAAATTCTATTTCACCGTATTTAAGACAAGGTGTAATTATGGCAGCTTATGGTGCTCGTTATGGAGTTGTTGCAAATAATAATTTTACCGAAAATCCAGGGCTAAATGTACTATTTGCACTTATGAAATCTGGTGTGTTGCCAGTGGTTGAAAAAGAAGATATTCAATCTATTGGTTCGTGGCATTTAATTAAAAATGTTGATGAGCATTTAATTCACTCGGTAGATACGCATCATAATTTGAAACAATACAAACAGGATGATGAAAATGCTGTTTTTTCGGTAGGACAAATGCATTGGGCGGGAACAAATGTACCTGAACACGATTTTTCAAATGCTGCTTTAGGAGTTAAATATCGTTGGTTAAATTATATGCCAGAGATGCCTTATGGAATGGTTCCAGTTGCACCTATTGAGAGTAGTGAGTTTGTTACAAAACAGAACAAACCGTATTTTGTATCAAATGCAAAAGTTGGGTTTGTTAATGGTAAAAAGGTTGAAGCAAATCAGTTTGGTTCAACAATAACAAAAACGGTAAAAGAAGGAGCAGAAAAGTTGCCAATTTTAGTTGAAGGAGCATCTTGGAGTGCTATAATAATTGATAAAAACCATACAAGAATAATTTTGGTTGATCCTGGTTATATAAATCCTGAAAAAAGAGAAGTAGTTGTTAAATTTCAACATAGAAAACCAAAATCTGCTATAGATATTTTAAGTAATGAAGCTGTAGAAATTAAAAGTAATACATCTAAAATTGTGGTACCTGCAGGTTCAATTAGATTTATTGATGTTGTATATTAAATTAAAACAAATGAAAGTATTAAAAACAATAACCTTAAGTCTGTTTTTTGCATTATATTTAGTTGGTTATGCTCAAAAAACTCAACAACCAAACATTATTTTAATTTATGCAGATGATTTGGGACGTGGAATGTTAAGTACTTATGGTCAAGAACATTTTACCACACCTCATATTGATAAGTTAGCTAATGAAGGGATAACTTTTCATAATACCTATGGAAGTCAGTTTTGTGCCCCAGCTCGCGCCAGTTTAATTACAGGAATGCACGATTGCCATACAAAAAACAAAAATTATGTGTTAACGCGTCCGGGATTGTATTTAGAGAGTGCTAAAAATATTGATATAAAAGAGATTTCTAATAAAATACATGCTGTTGCACCTCCAAAAGAAAATGAAGTGTATTTGGGTACGGTAGCAAAAAATGCAGGTTACAACACCGCTGAATTTGGGAAATTAGAATGGGGGTTTGCTTCAACTCCAGAGCGCGTAAAAAGTCACGGTTGGGATTACCATTTTGGATATTATGATCACCGTCGATGTCACGGTTTTTATCCTCCTTTTTTATTCGAAAACGGAAATATTATTGAAATTGAAGGAAATACACACATAAATTGCGCAAAAACTGGAGAAAAAGAAACACCAGATTATTATAAAGAGCGTTGGGATTTTACAGGAAAAAAACAATATTCGGAATATGTAATTGTTGATAAAATGCTTGAATATTTAGATGAGAATAATCCAAATAAAACGGAGAAACCATTTTTTATTTATTTTCCATCTCAATTACCTCACGGTCCAATTCAAGTGCCTGAAATTGACCCTGAATTAATTTCGAATCCTAATTTAACTTCATTAGAAAAAGAATATGCAACTATGGTGAAGATTTTAGACAACAGTGTTGGAAAAATCTATAATAAATTAGAAGAGTTGGATATATTAGACAATACTATAATAATTTTTACTGGAGATAATGGTCACGAAGTTTATGCGGTTGAAGATGGTAGAACTGCTAACAGTAAGAAAAAGTTAGATGGAACTAAATATGACAATATAAATAGTAAATTTTATAGTGAAATAGGAAATGATGTTTTTGACGGAAATGATGGAATGGCAGGATTAAAACGTGATAATTGGGAAGGTGGAGTACGAGTTCCTTTATTTTGGTATTGGAAAGGGAAAATTCAGGCAGGACAAGAATCAAATCAGTTAGTAAATAATTACGATATTTTAAACACAATTGCCGAATTAATTGGAACAGAGCAACAATTAAACAAAGACAGTTATTCTTATGCTCAAACATTATTAACAGGAAAAGGTAAAGAGAAAGAATATACGGTGTTTTCATCAAAATTGGGACCTGCAATAGTTACTAATGAAGGTTGGAAATTACGTTACCAAATGAAAGAAGATATTTTTCAATTATATAATTTAAAAAACGATTATCGCGAAGAAAAAGTATTAAATACTCAATACCCAGAGAAAGTAGAAAATCTAAAATCAATACTTTTAAAAGAATGTGATGGTGATTTTAAAAATGGTGGATATCCAGATTTTGTCGAGCCAGATCCAATACTTCGAGCTAAAAAAAAGAAAAAAATTAAGAATTAAAATGTGTCAAAAATGAAATTAAATATAAAGTTAGTTTTAACAAGTCTATTGCTAATAGTTTTAGTTGCTCCATTTCAAGCTCAAAAATTACCTAATGTTGTGGTTATAATGGCTGATGATATTGGTTTGGGAGATATCAATTTTTATCACAAGCAAAGAACAGGAAATAATGGAGTAGTACCAACACCAAATTTAGATGAATTAGCACAGTCTGGAATGCGATTTTCAGATGCGCATTCACCAGCATCATTATGTGCGCCCACTCGTTTTTCAATGTTAACGGGTAATTATTCATACAGAAATCAACGTCCATATGGTGTTTGGTCGCCAAATGCAGATGCTTTAATTGATTCAAATAACTTTACAACAATTGCTCGCATTGCTAAAAAAGGAGGATATACTACTGCCTTTTTTGGAAAATGGGGAATGGGAGGTTCTTGGAAACCAAAAACAAAAGTAAATTGGGAGAAGGAAAATGCGGGTGCATTAACATATGGTTTTGATTATGCAGTTGAATTACCAGAAGGTATTCAGAATAAGCCTTACGCTTTTTACGAAAATCAAGTTTGGATGAAATTAAAAGAAGATTCGGTTTTAAAAGAATTAGATGCAAATCAAACTGGATATTCAACTTCAAAAAAACATAAAACAAGAGGAGGTATTGGAGATTCAAACTGGGATCCAAAACAAGCAGGTCCAATTTTAGTAGGTAAGGCTGTAGATTATATTAAAAATCAGGCAAAAACAAAAAAGCCTTTTTATATGTATTACTGTAGTCAAGCTGTACATATTCCACACGAACCACCAGCAGAATTCAACGGTAAGAAAATAAAAGGAGCTACACCTGGTAAACATGGTGATATGATTTATGAACTCGATATTCAAGTTGGTTTAATTGTAAAAACTTTAAAGAATGCTGGTTTGTATGATAATACGTTGTTAGTATTTACATCAGATAATGGAGGACTTTCTTTTGATAAGGATATGAAAGCAGCTGGACACGAAACTAGTAATGGATTAAACGGTAGTAAAGGTTCAATTTACGAAGGTGGACATCGAGTTCCTTTCTTTGCTGTTTGGCCGGGTAAAATTAAACAGAATATGGTTTCAAATGTGCCAATTGTTGGGCAAGATATGGTTGCTACAATTGCAGCTTTGTCTAATCAGAAATTAGATAAAACCAAAGTTTTTGATTCAGCTAATTTATTGCCAGTATTTACCGGTAAAACAAATAAACCAGTTCATAAATATTTAATGCATCAATCTAAAGGAGGGCCAACATATGCAATAAGAGATGGAAAATGGAAACTGATAATTAAAGGTGAAAAACCAGGTGTATTAGAAAATTTAAAACCTATAGCATTATTCAATTTAGATGAAAATGTAGTAGAAGATGAGAAAGGAAATTTAATAAATAACCCTAAATATGATGAAAGAATAACGCAAATGTATGAAGCGTATGTTAGTGTGCGCATTAGTAGAAAAACTACTGTTTTTTAAGTTATGGACTGAGACAAACATCATAAAAAATTTAAACAACTTTTATGTTTGTTATTAAGCTTTAATTTGAAGCGTGAATAGTTTAGGGGGAATTGAAAATAAATTAAATGCAAATTTAGTTTACAATAAAATATGAGAATAATAAATAGAATTAAATGAAATATAGTAAAGTAATATGCATTGCTCTTTTAACAGTAATTAGTTTACATGCACAAAAGAAAAAACCGAACATTTTATTTGTAATGTCGGATGATCATACATCACAGGCCATTGGAGCTTATGGCAGTAGGTTGGCAAAATTAAACCCGACTCCAACTATTGATGCTATTGCTGCTGAAGGAGTGGTTATGACAAATGCGTCTTGCCAAAATGCAATTTGTACGCCAAGTAGAGCTTCTATTATGACAGGGCAAAGTAGTGCCGTAAATGGTTGTCCAACGTTGGCAGGTCAACTTCCAAAGGATAAACAATATTTAGCCTTAGAAATGAAAAAAGCAGGCTATCAAACGGCAGTAATTGGGAAATGGCATTTACATGAACTTCCTGAATCGTTTGATTATTACAAAGTGCTGCCAGGACAAGGAGCTTATTTTAATCCTGTGTTTTATGATATTGATGGTAAAGAACGTATTAAATGGAGAAAATATACAATTGAAAAAGGTTCTAGAATGAAAGGACATTCTTCAGATTGTATAGCGGATTCTGCACTTGAATGGTTTCAAGAAAAAAGAAATCCAAACGAGCCTTTCTTTTTGAAGCTTCATTTTAAGGCGCCACACGATTTATTTGATTATGCTCCTCGTTATGAAACTTATTTAGCAGATATTGATATTCCAGAACCTGCAAATATGCGAGATAGAAAAAAGAATGGTTCTATTGCAACAAGAGGTTATAATAATGAATTAGAACAATATATTGGAACTTCAATAGGAAAAAGAAACCCTAGAAGAAACTATACAAATTCTGGAGCTTGGTCTAAAGAGTTAGATTTTACTAAAAGCGATTCCGAAATTCATGGAGATGCTTACCAAGGTTATATGAAAGCTTATTTACGTTGTGTAAAAGGAGTTGATGATAATTTGAAAAGAGTAATTGATTATTTAAAAGAAAATGATCTTTATGATAATACTGTAATTATTTATACTGGTGATCAAGGATTTTATTTAGGAGAACATGATTATATGGATAAAAGGTGGGCTTATGAAGAGTCTATGAAAATGCCATTTATTGTTCGTTATCCAAAAACTATTAAACCGGGTGAAATTGATGCAATAGTTGAAAATATAGATTATGCACCTACAATGCTAGATTTTGCTGGAGTTGCAACACCTAAATATATGCATGGTAAAAGTTTTAAGTCAATTTTAGAAACAGGAAAAGAATCTGAAAATTCAAAAAAAGCAGCTTATTACCATTATTGGATGCATATGGCCAGTCATGACAATCCAGGGCATATTGCCATTAGAACTAAACAATATAAGCTAATTCAGTTCTATGGTACTAAAATGAACGAAGACAAACCACAAACACCTCCAGGTTGGGAATTTTATGATTTAAAAAATGACCCTTCTGAAGATAATAATATATATGATAATCCGGCTTACAAGACTGTAATTTCAGATTTAAAACAGCAGTTGAAACAACTTAGAAAAGAGTATGGAGAGGACAACCCTAAATTTCCCTTTAATAAGGTAATTGATGAATATTGGGATTATGATGATGCTGCAAAACAAAAAGCTATAAAAATATCACATGAATATTTAAAAACAGTGCAGTCTAATATATATGTGAATAATCCAGAAAAAAAGAATAGAAAACATTAATTAAATATTGAGTTTTTATTTTGATTGATTGTGAAGAGGCCTTGTTTGTAAATAGATAAGGCCTCCTCTTTTATGTCTTTCAGAGTAAATCAGTTTAATATACACATAGCTACAATTCATTTACCAATTCATACACGTTTTTATGTTGATTGTAGATATTTGTTAGGTAAACTAAAAATAGTTAAAAATGATTAAAAGTATTATAACAGCATTAGTATTGTTAAATGGAATATTTATGTATGCTCAGGAGCAACCAAATGTTTTGTTAATTATGGTTGATGATATGAATGATTGGGTTGGTGCATTTGGTGGACATCCGCAAGCAATTACTCCAAACATGGATAAATTGGCTCAAAAAAGTACGGTATTTAAAAATGCGTATTGTTCAGCAGCGTTATGTAATCCTTCTAGAACAAGTATGCTAACTGGTTATCAGCCTTTTAAAACAGGAGTTTATGGTAATAAAGAAGTTTTTAGAGAAATGAAAGGCTTTGAAAATACAGTTACATTACCTCAGTACTTTGCACAAAACGGTTATAAAACAGCTGCTTCGGGAAAAATATTTCATAGTCCAAGAGGTACAGCAAAAGAGCCAAAAGAAGGAAGTGATCCAGGATCTTTTCAAATAGAAAATAAAGTAGGATTAGGAACTCCATATCCAGAAAAAAGATTTACGCACGGAATAGATTTTAAAAGAGCCGGAGTAAAAGGGAGTAAAACAAGGTCGTTTGATTGGGGAGCAGTTGATATTGCTGATGAAAAAACAAACGATTGGAAAACGGCAGATTATACTGTGAAATTTCTTGAAAAAGAACACGATAAACCATTCTTTTTAGCCTGCGGAATTTTTAGACCACATTTACCTTTATATGCTC
Source organism: uncultured Lutibacter sp. (assembly GCF_947495725.1). Classification (GTDB taxonomy): domain Bacteria; phylum Bacteroidota; class Bacteroidia; order Flavobacteriales; family Flavobacteriaceae; genus Lutibacter. The sequence goes on from NZ_CANLZZ010000002.1 coordinate 398,094, forward strand.
CTAAAAAATATTTCGATTTATTTAATGAGGAAGAAATTCAGCTTCCAAAAGTGTTGGAAAACGATTTAAAAGATGTTGGAAGAGTTGGAAAAAATTGGGCAGGAGAAAGATTACATGCTGAAATTTTAAGAAACAATAAATGGAAATCAGCCGTAAAAGGTTATTTGGCGAGTTTGGCTTTTGCAGATGCTTGTGTTGGTCATGTATTAGATAATTTAGAAAAAAGCAATTACAAAGAAAATACAATTGTTGTTTTAATGGGAGATCACGGTTGGCATTTGGGCGAAAAAGAACATTGGTCTAAGCAAACATTATGGGAAGAATCTGCAAAAACACCATTAATTATTTTCGATCCAAGAAATGGTAAAAGTGGAGTAAGTTTAAGAACAATTTCATTAATAGATGTGTACCCAACATTAATTGATTTATGCGATTTACCAAAGAAAAATGATTTAGATGGAAACAGTTTTGAACATTTAGTTGAAAACCCAAAAGGTAAGTGGAATCATTCAGCGTTAACAACAAAAGGCTTAGGAAATCATACATTAAGAGACGAAAACTATAGATACATTGTTTATACCGATGGTTTTGAGGAATTATACAATGAAAAAAAGGATCCAATGGAATGGAATAATATAGCCAAGGACCCAAAAAATAAAGAGATTCTAAAAAAGTTTAGAAAAGAATTGAAAGAACTAGTTAATTAAATTCAAATGAAAAAAATAAGTTGTTTTTTATTGTTATTTAGTTTCGTTGTTCTACAAGTTTTTGCTCAAGAAAAAGGAGAGGTTAAAAACAAAGCTGAAGAGGTTAATTCTATCCATGTTTTTAAAGGAGAAGTTCAAAAGAGGGAAAAGAAAAAGAAGCCTATGGTTGTGAATCGTGAACGACCGGCCGAATGGAATAATTTAGTGTTTGGAGGACGTTTTATGGATTTGTTTTTGCCTATGCCAGATTTAGGAGGTTTGACTTCCAATACTTGGGGTTCTTCAGGTGTTGTTCCAAGAGATTTGAATAATGGAATTGAAGATCCAAATTGGTCCTTCTGGGGAGGAAACACAAGATTATTAGAAGACGGGAACTACCATTTATTTGTTGCTCGTTGGCCTGAAAGTGCAGAAGGTGGTCATATGGCTTGGCCTTTATCTGAAGTTGTTCATGCGGTTTCAAAAAATCCATTTGGACCTTTTAAAGTTAAAGGTGAAAAAATTGGAGAGGGACATAATCCGGAATGGTTTGTTACTAAAGAAGGGAAATACTTAATTTACGTAATTAATTGCGATTACATAGCTGATAATATTAACGGACCATGGAAAAAAATTAAACATAAGTATAATAGCCGCGATCGAGTTCAAAAAAAAGTAGCGCATCATTATTTGCATAACAATACGTTTGCACAACGTGAAGATGGTTCTTTTATGATGGTTAACAGGCACGGACAAGTTTGGTTTAGTGAAAATGGAGAAAGTGAATGGGGAAGGATTACACAAGGGAAAATTTATCCACCAGTTGAAGGGAAATACGAAGATCCTGTAATTTGGAGAGACAATGTTCAATATCATTTACTTATAAACGATTGGTTAGGAAGAATTGCTTGGCATTTACGCTCAAAAAATGGAGTGAAATGGAAAGTTGATGCTGGAGAAGCATATGTTCCTGGCATAACATACCATAAAAATGGAGTTAAAGAAGATTGGCATAAGTATGAACGTCCGAAGGTAGTTCAAGATAAATATGGAAGAGCTTTTGCAATAAATTTAGCTGTGTTAGATACCTTGAAATATGAAGATCTAGCGAATGATAATCATAGTTCTAAATTAATTACAGTTCCGTTGGTGAAAAACAAACTGATAAAAGTTTTAAACAATAAAGCACCCTCTAAATCAACCAAAAATATTGAAGTTGTGATTCAATCAGAAGAAGATTTTAATCCGTTAACAGACATAGATTTTTCTACATTAAGATTTGGAGCACCAGAGGAAGTTGATTTTGGGAGAGGTTGTAAGTTTATTAGTTCTAAAAAGTTAGGAAGCAATTTAATGCTAACTTTTAATGTTGAAGGAAATGGATTTGATAACAACAATTTCACAGGGAAATTATTAGGTAAAACAGCAAAAGGAGAATTGTTAATAGCATACAGTAGATTGCCTTGGGTTAATTATTCAGAGCCTATTTTATCAACTTTATTGCCAACATTCGAAAAAACTTCTGAAGGAGCTATAATTAATGTTGAGGTTGAAAACTTTGGAGAATATGCTTCAAAAAAATCACTTTTAAAGGTTGTGGTTAGTTTAAACAAAACTGAAGTTTTGAATTTAGAGGGAGAAATCAAACCGTTGAAGCCATTTGAAAAAACAATTGTTCAATTTAAAACAAATGATAGTGTAAAGCAGAATACAAAGTATAATGTTAAGACAATTATTATTTCAAAAGGAATTGACCCTGTTGAATTTGAAGTTGAAAAAATATTGATTAAAGAATAGTGTTTTATGATTAAAAAAATAGTTTTCGTTCTATCCATTGTAGTACTTGTTGCATTTACAACAGGTAGCGATAATGAAAAAAAAGTTAAAATTTTATTAGTTGGTGATAGCACTACAATTGGTGGTATGCCAAGGGAAGTTAATCCCGAAGGTCCTCATTTAGAACAAATGATTGAGCAATTGGCAATTATTGAAGGATTACCGGCAATGGAAGTTGTAAATGCAGGTAAAGGAGGCGAAACCGCCAAACGTTTATTAGGTAGTAAACATTATAATGAAAAAATAAAGCCTGTTGAAAATGTAGATTATATTTTTTTAAGAATGGGAATTAATGATTGGTTTAAATGTAAAGATTTAAAAAAGGAATTTCCCATTCAAATGAAAGCTTTAATTGCTCAACTAAAAAAAGATCATCCAAAAGCGGTTGTTTATTTGTGTACAATTACAAGTTTTATGAAACCAGAAGAATGTAAACAAGTAAATGATTTAATTAATGAAATTGGTAAGAAAGAACAGTTAAAAGTATTAGATATTTTTACACCTTATAATCAATATTTAATTGAAAACGGAAGAAACAGTTTAAATGTTCGCCAGTGTTATTTAAATGATATTCCAAAAAAGTATCATCAATGGTTAAAGCCATATACTTATTATAGAAAAGGTTGGGGAAACAAACCATCTGGAAATGTAATAAAGGTGAATGATATGTCCTTAGACCCTATCTTTGGAAATATTGTTAAGCAGTGGTACTACGATCGTCATCCTAATTCAACGGGTTATAATTTAATTGCGAATGAAACTGTAAAGTTTTTAGCTGAGGAATTATCAATTCAAAATTAATTGTATGAAGAATTTAATTAATCTTGTTTTTTTTCTGCTTCTTTTCAATATTACAAGTTGCGCTCAAAAAAAGGACGTACATATTATTTTGTTAGCAGGGCAAAGTAATATGGCTGGTCACGGAGATTACGAAATCTTAGATGCATCTTTAAAAAAACGATTAGAAAAAGTTGCTGATAGAGTTTTGTTAAGCACTTCCGATAATCCAAAAATAGCACCTAGACCATTATCATATTATACAACTGAAATTGAAAAATATGATTTCAATAAACATTTTGGGCCTGAATTATTTATTGGTCTAACATTAGCTGAAGCAAATCCAAAGCAAGAATATTTATTGATAAAAAAGGCAGTTGGAGGAACTTCATTGTATGGAGCGTGGAGCACAGATTGGTCTGCCGAAAAAAATGAATTAGCAGAACGAGGTGTTCGTAAAAAACTAAAATTATATAAAGCGCATCTTCAAAATATTAATGCCAATTTAACACGGTTAAAAAAGGAAGGTAAAACTTATAAAATAATTGGTTTAGCTTGGATGCAAGGCGAAAGCGATACCAACAAAGAAATTACAGCTTCAAGCTACCAAAAAAATCTTCAGCAATTAATAAATGGGTATAGAAAACAGTTAAAAATTGAAAGTTTACCATTTGTTATAGGTCAAGTAAATCCGTTACCAAGAAAGTTTAAAAAAGGACCTGGTTTGGTAAGAAATGGAATGGAAGAAGTAGCAAGGTTGGATAACAAGATTGAAATTGTAAAAACCGAACTTTCTTTAACTAAAAAATGGAATGATTTTCCTAAGCATTCCGATAATTTACATTACAACACAGAAGGACAAAAACGATTAGGAACAGCTTTTGCAAATAAACTAATAGCACTAAATAAAAAATAATGAAGAAATTAATTCTTTTAGCAATGCTAACACTTGGAATATTTCAAGTTTCAGCACAAAAACAACCAAATGTAGTTTTTATAGCAATTGATGATATAAATGATTGGGTTGGACCTTTAGATGGAAACAAACAAGCTATTACTCCCAATATGGATAAGTTTACCAATGAAGGAGCAATGGTGTTTAAAAATGCAGTTTGTGCAGCACCTATTTGTGGACCATCACGTTCTGCAATTCTTTCTGGTTTTATGCCAAATAGAAGCGGTGTTTACGGAAATGCTCAAAATATGATTTATTCCGAATTGGTTAAAAAGAATGCAACGCTTCCAGAATACTTTTCAAAAAACGGTTACCATACAATGGCTAACGGGAAAATTTTTCATAAACACGGAGCTGAATTTGGAACCGATTTTGGTCATTGGGCTTGGGATGAATTTGCACGTGCTCGTAGATATGAAAAAGATCCTGTGAACAAAAAAAAGTACACAGCTTCAAAAGCAGGAATTATTAATGGAGTTAAAAAATCAGAATTTATAGGGAAGAAAAGTAAATTAAGTTGGGGGCCAACTACCGATTCTTTTGAAGAAACTGTAGATTATAAAGTTGCCGATTGGGCAACAAAACAATTACAAAAAGATTTTGAAAAGCCATTTTTTATGGGAGTTGGTTTTATAAAACCACACTTACCTTGGGTTGTTCCTCAAGAATTTTTTGATATGTACGATGTTGATAAAATTGAAGCTCCAATTATTCCTGAAAATGATTTGGATGATATTTTAAAACCAAATGGACAAAAGGCATTTCAACCTTCAGGTGAATATAAGTGGATTAAAAAACATGGTTTAGAAAAAGAAGCAACAAGAGCCTATTTGGCAAATATTTCATATGTAGATGCTTGTTTAGGTGTTGTAATGGATGCATTAGAAAAAAGCGGACATGCAGACAATACCATTGTTGTTATTTGGGGAGATCACGGTTGGCATTTGGGTGAAAAACAACGATATCTTAAAAATACAACTTGGTTAGAAGCTGTTAAAACGCCGTTGTTTGTACGACTTCCTGGTATGAAAAAAGCTGAGGTTGTTGATCAAAATGTTAGTTTAATAGATTTATATCCAACATTGGTTTCATTATGTGGATTGCCAGAAAAAAATAACTTAGACGGACACGATTTTTCTAAAATATTGAAAAAATCAAATTCAAAATGGGAGCATCCAGGAGTTACCATCACAGCTAGTGGAACTTCAGTATTAAAAGGAAAATGGCATTATTTGTTAGATTTGAATGGTACAGAACAATTGTACAATATTGAAAAAGACCCAATGGAGTGGGAAAATTTAATTTCAAATTCTAAATACAGACCTATTTTAGATGAATTAAAAAAATCAGTACCTAAAAAGCGTCAAACTCCAAGTAAAATTCATTTCGATAAAATGAAAAACTATGTTGATGTTGATGCAGATCCTTCAATTAAAAAAACAAGAAACTTAGATAAATTAAACTAACAACATAATTATGAGTAATAGAAGAAGTTTTATAAAAAAAGCAGGATTAGGAATTGCGGGTGTTGGATTAATAGGTTGTGGAAATCCACAAATAAATGTTGAAAAATCTGAAGATGGTTATACTTCTGGTGCTGTAGTAAAAGGAGGGAGAACTATTGAAAAGGTTACATTAAAAGTAACAACTCCATTGTTTTTGCCTTATCACAGTTTATCAACTGCAGCAGAAAAAGGTGGCGGAGCACATTATTATAAAAGTGAATCGTTTGAGCATAATCCATTTACAATACCAGCTTCAGGAATGTCGGGTTCTCCGGTAATTGTTGATGCTAAAGGTAAGTTTGTAGGGTTTATGACTTCTTTTGGGTTTGAAAATTCAACCTTTAGTTTTGATGGTGTTGAAACATTAACAATTTCTGTTCCTCAAGGTCAAGAATTATTTATTGATGAAAATGAAAACGGAGACGAAGCTTGGATGCAATACAATTCAATAATGATGCAACGTTTAAATTTTAAACCGTACACTTCAACTCCAAAATTTTGGGGAGATGTTGAATATTGTACTTGGGTTGAGCAAAAAATACAATCTAAAGTTAGAGGAGGACATTTTCATTTATTAACTCATGATTTTGTTAAGACTTATTTAGATAAAATTATTGATTACGGTTATCCGAAAGGGAAAATGACATTAGATCACGGATGGGGACAATTTCCTGATGGTAGTTTAAACTCAGGGTTTGGAACTTGGCATGCAGATCCTAAAAAGTTTCCGGATTTTAGAAAAACAATGGATATGATTCAAGATAAAGGATTTACTCCTGGTTTATGGATTGCATTTCCTAAAATTCACCATGCAAGTTCAATTGCTCAAAAATATCCTGATATGTTAGGTGATTGGAGAGTAAATAAAAAGATAGATGAAGAAAAAGACGAACGTTGGTTAAATCCAAAAGCAGATATTTTTGAGTATGCTTCAGAAGTAATTCATAGATTTTACTCAATTGGTGTAAGAAAATTCAAAATAGACATGTCATACAATACTAAATCTGATATGTTGCACATTCATAAAGAGTTATACCGAGCAGCTAAATTGATGGATCAAACAATTGAAATGGAGTTTCATGTACCTGATATTTTCTTTACAAAATATACCGATGTAACTAGAACAAATGATGTTTGGTTAAATGATAAATATGATTGGCCAGCACGTGTAAAAACTCATTATGAAGTTGCTTTTAGATCTTCACCTGGTAGAGCAATTAATTTAGATCATATTGGAGGGAATGATACTTCTGAAAAGGCATTAACTGAAAAGAATTATTTAAAACATTTAGAGATGTATAAGGGTAAAACAGGTTATCCTTTGGTTTCTGTGTTGCCACATCATATAAGTCAAAAATGTGTTGATGAAACTGGAGATTACTTGTGGGATTACTCAAAAGGAGAACGAAAAATAATTTCAGAATTTTATAAAAAATAATTATGAAAAATTTAAAGAAACAGCTATTAAGTTTAGTGTGTTTACTTGGTTTATTTTCAACAATAAATGCACAGTATACCGAAGTAATAAATTCAAAAGGGTTAACTAAAAACCTGAAGAAAGATTATGGTTTGGTTGATGATAACGCCAAAACAAATCAGAGTGAAAAGATTCAAAAAGCAATAGATGAAGTTTCTGAAGCAGGCGGAGGTCAAATTATACTTCCTAAAGGAACTTATAAATTTGGAGGCGTATATTTTAAATCGAATGTACATTTATTGGTAGAAGCAAATACAGTAATAAAACCTCATTGGCCAAAAGGAGAAAAAGCGGTGGTTTTTATTATGGATGTTGAACCTCTAAAAGGTAAAAACAAAAGCAACGCAAATGATAGAGATTTTATAGAAAACGTGAGTATAAGAGGAATTGAAGGAAGCTATATTATAGATTACTCTGATAGAATTCCTATGAAAGGCGAAGGATGTAGAGGTATTTTAACTAAAATGGTGAAAAACTTCTTGATTGCAGATTTAGATGTAAAAGATAATTTCACAACCTATTGTGGAATTACTTTAACTCCAACACGTTCAAAAACTAAAGACGTAGGTAATTGGGAAGTTTCAAGATCTACAAACGGAACAATTAAAAATTGTAGAATTTTTAATGGAAGTCCAGGATATGGATTGGTGCAATTGCACGGAGCTCAAAATGTGTATTTCGAGAATTTATATGCAAATGGAGGAGTAACTTTAAGATTGGAAACTGGTGCAGTTGGCGAACACACGGGTGTTTTTAATATTACCGCCAAAAACATAGTTAATGAAAACGGAAGATGTGCGGTTATGTTAGGCCCTCATAGTGCTCAAAATGGTGTGGTGAAAATTGATGGTGTAAAATCTATAGGTAGTACGTTTGCTGTTCAAATAGGTATGGGTGGCGTTAAAAAGAAAGAATTACAAAGAAATCCAGATGCTAAACCAGGTAGTTTTGCTAAAGGGACTTCAATAAAAAATATTCATGCAATTTTTGGTATGAAAGCTCAAGTTAAAAAACATGCTTTATTAGCGGTTCCTGAAGCATATTATGCTGATTTAAAATTATGGAATGATAATAAGTTTTTTGATGGTCCTTCAATTGCTCCAGTAGTAAACGAACTAAATGGAGAGTATTCAGTAGTCATAGAAAATGTTACTTCAGAAGGATTTAAATATTATGGAGGTAAAAAGATAGTTTCTAAAAAGGATTTTAGAAAAGGAAAATGGCCAGTTGAATTTCAAAAGTGGAAGAAGAGTCAAGAATCAAAAAATTGGAGAGTAAACAAAGGTCCAGTAGTTAAAGAATAATTTAGAAGTAAAATTGAATAATATGCATTTCAGAAATCAAGCTCAAATAGTTTTAATTGTTTTAATAGCTGTATTAGCTTCTTGTAATTCAACAAAAAATAGCAAAAAAGAAATAGTTCAAAAACCAAATATCATTTACATTTTAGCTGATGATTTAGGCTATGGAGATTTAAGTTGTTATGGACAAGTAAATTTTCAAACACCAAATATTGATAAGTTGGCTGATAACGGTATGAAATTTACACAACATTACAGTGGTTCTACTGTTTGTGCACCATCTCGCTCATCACTAATGACAGGGCAACATACTGGGCACACACCAATTAGAGGAAATAAAGAGTTGAAAAATAGAGAAGGGCAAACACCAATGCCTGCTAGTTCTTATACCATTGCTGAAATGTTAAAAGAAGCAGGTTATACAACAGGTGCTTTTGGAAAATGGGGATTAGGTTTTATAGGTTCTGAAGGCGATGCTATAAATCAAGGTTTTGACGAGTTTTATGGCTACAATTGCCAAAGAATGGCACATAGATATTATCCACCTTACTTATGGAAAAATGATGAAAAAGTTATTTTAGAAGGAAACGATTGGACAAACACAGTAACCTATGCTCCAGATAAAATTCAAGATGCAACGTTAGAATTTATTGAAGAAAATAAAGACAAACCGTTTTTTGCTTATGTGCCAATTGTTTTACCACACGCAGAATTAATATCTCCACAAGATTCAATTTTAAAAAAGTATCAAGGTAAATTTAAAGAGATTCCATACACACAACCTTATGCTTCAGATTATGGTCCAGATATTGAAAAAAATAAGTATTGTACACAAAAAGAACCAAAAGCAGTTTTTGCTTCTATGATTGATAGAACCGATGTATACGTTGGTCAAATTATGGATAAAGTGAAAGAATTAGGTATTGAAGATAATACAATTATAATTTTTACAAGTGATAATGGTCCACACGCTGCAGGTGGGGCAAATCCGGAATATTTTAATAGTGCTGGTGGTTTAAAAGGAATGAAAAGAGATTTATATGAAGGTGGAGTTAGAGCTCCTTTTATTGTTTCTTGGCCAAATAAAGTAAAAGCGGGTACAGTTTCAAATCACGTTTCAGCATTTTGGGATATGATGCCAACTTTTGCTGAAATAGTAGGTGTAGAAAAGCCTTCAACTACCGATGGAATTTCATTGTTGTCAAGTTTATTGCAAAAACCAAATCAGAAACAACACGATTATTTGTATTGGGAGTTTAACCATAAAGGTGGAAAACAAGCAGTAAGAAAAGGAGATTGGAAAGGAGTTATTTATAACGTACTTAAAGATAAAAAAGCGAGAATTGAATTGTACAATTTAGCTGAAGATCCTTCAGAAAGTAATAATATAGCTGATAAACATCCAGAAATTGTAGCTGAAATTGCTCAAATTATGAAAACAGCTCACGTAGAATCTGAATTGTTTCCTTTCAAACAAAAGTAAAAGTAGTATGAAAATTAAAATAAGTGTTTTTCTAGTGCTGTTTTCAATTTCGATGGCTGCACAACAGCGGTTAAATTTTGATAAAGATTGGAAATTTATTCAACAAGATGTAAAAGGAGCTGAACAAGTAAATTGGAATGATAGTTCTTGGAGAACTTTAGATGTACCTCACGATTGGAGTATTGAAGGTGAGTACAGTGAAGAAAACCCAATGGGTGGACAATGTGGTTATTTACCTGCCGGATTTGGTTGGTACCGTAAAACCATTGAAGTGCCTAAAGAGTGGAAAGGGAAACACGTAGAAATTTCGTTTGATGGGGTTTTTATGAATAGCACCATTTGGGCAAATGGTAGAGAATTAGGAACGCGACCTTATGGTTGGATTTCTTTTAATTATGATATTACTGAAGAAGTAACTAATTCAAACAAAATAACAATTGCAGTTCGTGTAGATAATAACAAACAGCCAGCGGCTCGTTGGTATACAGGTAGCGGAATTTATGCACATACTTGGATTGAAATTAAAAACAATATCCACATTCCAAAAGATGGAATTTTTATTAAAACAAAGGGTAATAAAGTTACTATTGAAACCGAATTAAATAGTAAGCTTTCAAAGGCTAAAAAGGTGCAATTAAGTACTTCAATTATAGATAAAGAAGGAAAAGTAATTGCAAATACTTCAGAAAAAATAAAACTTCAAAATAAAGATGTTTTAACGCAAGAATTAGAAATTGAGAATCCAAAGTTATGGTCTGTTGAAACACCTAATTTGTATACGGTTTTAAGTGAAGTTAAAGTTGGAAAAACGATTCTTCATACTGAAAAAACAAAATTTGGAGTTCGAGATATTGAGTGGAAAGCTGAAACAGGAATGTGGCTAAACGGTAAAAATGTAAAGTTACAAGGTGTTTGTAATCACCAAGACGCAGGTGCTTTGGGAGCTGCGGTTCCAGATAAAATTCTTCGTTTTAGAATTCAGCAATTAAAAGATATGGGTGTGAATGCCATAAGAACTTCTCACAATCCACAAACACCAATTTTTTACGACTTATGTGATGAATTGGGAATGATGGTAATGGACGAAATTTTTGATGGCTGGTTAAAAAAAGCAGCCAACGATTATGGAGCACATAGCTTTGATGAATGGTGGAAACGTGATGTTACCGATTGGATTAAAAGAGATAGAAATCACCCTTCAATTGTAATTTACAGCGTTGGTAACGAAACACACGGAGAAATTGGGAAGGATTTAGTTGAAACTTGTCATAAATTAGACAATACACGTTTGGTAACTTCTGGACATTCTAGCTCTGAATATATGGATGTTTATGGAGTAAACGGCCACAGTGAAAAAATGGGCTTTTTTGATGAATTAAATGAGAAAGGTGAGTTTTTTATTGGTACAGAGAACACACATACTTGGCAAGTCCGAGGTTTTTACAGAACAAAAACGTGGTTTAGAGATGGATATCCAAGTAAAAAACAAAGACCATACCCACTGCCAGATTTAACTGAAAAAGAAGTGTTTTCACACGATTGGACTTCAAATTTAAATAGACAAAATCCGAAGCAAATATTTAATTCTAGTTATGATAATGCAATGGTTAGGGTTTCATCAAGATTAAATATTGAGCAGTTAAGAGACATTCCAAAATATGCAGGTTCTTTTCGTTGGACTGGTTACGATTATATTGGTGAAGCAAGTTATGTACACGGTGGTTGGCCATTTAAATCGTTTATGGGTGGAGCAATTGATATGGCAAATTTTGAAAAAGATTTGTACTATTTATACCAAAGTCAGTGGACAAAAAAACCAATGGTGCATATTTTACCGCATTGGACACATCCAAAAGTTGAGTTGGGAACCAATATTCCGGTTTGGGTATATTCAAATTGCGATAAAGTTGAATTATTTTTTAATAGAACTTCGTTAGGGAAACAAAAACCAGGTTTAGCTTGGGATAAAATGCAATGCCAATGGATGGTACCGTGGAAACCAGGAGAATTAAAAGCTGTTGGTTATAAAAACGGAAAAGCTGTTTCTGAAAAAATTATAAGAACTGCCAATGCTCCTTCAAAAATAAAATTAACTGTAGATGGTGAGCCTTTAAATTCAAAAGGAAAAGATATTGTTCAGGTTAGAGTTACAACTACAGATAAGGATGGAGAAATGTATCCTTATGGCGAAAATAGAACATATTTTAAAGTACTAGGAGCAGGTAAAATTAAAGCCTTAGATAATGGAAGTCCGATTGATGTTGAAAAACATTTTGAAGCTGAAAATCGAATTGCTTTTTATGGATTAACTCGTGCTTATGTAGAATCTTTTGAAGGAAATGAGCCAGTAACTTTATTGGCAAGTTGTATTTTGGGTGAAAAGAAACAAATAACATCGAATAAAGTAAGTATAGATACACAATTACTGGCTTTAAGAGGAGAACTTCCAAATACTAAAATTGAAGTTTTTTATACTGTTGATGGCTCAATTCCAACAATAAATTCAAAAAAATATAGTCAATCGTTTTCAGTTGAATTAGGAACTACAGTAAAAGCGTTGATTGTTTTAAACGGAAAAGAAGTTCAGCAATTGGAAGAAAAGTTTGCTAAAAACGAAGGTTTTGTTTGGAATGAAATTCAGGATGAATATATAATTGCAGGAGAACAAGCCGAAGATGCAAAATTAATGGATGCTCAAATTTCAATAAAAGGAGCAAAATTCAATGGAAAAGGATTTGTGAAATTTGACAAAAAAATAGGAGCTTCTATTGAATGGTATCAAGAAAATGATGGTGGTGCTGGTGAGGCGGATTTGTACATTCGTTATAGCAGCAAAGTTGATGGTAAAGGAGGAACCTACATTAAAGTAATTGTTAACGACGAAGTTGTAAATGATAAATTGTTTTTAAGAAATACAAGAAATCAAGGAGGACGATGGAATAAGGCAAAACAGTCTATTCAATTAAAAAGAGGAGCAAATACAGTAAAGCTAATTTCTGTTGATAATTCAGGTGTTTATATTGATGAGATTTTAATAAATTAAACTTAATTTTTATCAAATGAAAAATAATATAGTTTTATTAGGGGTTTTTATGTTTTGTGTATTTTTTATGAAAGCTCAGCAAAACACAGAGAAGCCAAATATAATTTACATTTTAGCAGACGATATGGGACCTGGAGATGTAAAAGCATATAATAAAGATTCTAAAATACTTACTCCAAATATAGATAAGTTGGCTAGAGAAGGTGTTAAGTTTATGGATGCACACACAAGTTCTGGTGTTTGCACTCCTACTCGTTATGGAATTTTAACTGGGCGGTATTCTTGGAGAACCTCAACCTTAAAGAAAGGTGTGTTAGGAGGTCATAGTGAGCATTTAATTGATGTTGAAAGAGAAACAGTAGCAAGTATGCTAAAAAAGCAAGGTTATAAAACTGCTTGTATTGGTAAATGGCATTTAGGAATGGATTGGAAACAGCTTAAACCAACAACTTCGGTAAGAAAAAAAGCTAATAATGTAGATATAAGTTCGCCGATTAAAAATGGGACTAATGTAAATGGATTTGATTATTATTTTGGAATTTCGGCATCATTAAATATGAATCCTCATGTGTTTATCGAAAATGATAAAGCACAAGGTACTTTTGAATATTTAAAAGATCAAGAAGCGTTAAAAAAGAGAGGATATATTGGTGCAAAACCTGGTTGGTCAGCTAAAGAATTTGAACAAGACGAGGTATTATCAACATTTACTGAAAAAACATGTGATTGGATTCGTAAAAATTCGGATAATCCATTTTTTGTATATATGCCTTTAAACGCGCCGCATTCACCAATTGTGCCAAGTGAAAAATTTATTGGAAAAAGTGGTTTAAACGATCACGGAGATTTCTGCATGGAAACTGATTGGGCAGTTGGAGAAGTGCTTAAAACTTTAGATGAATTAGGAATAGCAGATAATACAATTGTTGTTTTTACAGCAGATAATGGAACTTCGCCTAAAGCAGGTTTTCCTGTGATGGCAAAAAAAGGACATCATTCAAGTTGGATTTATAGAGGAATGAAAGGAACAAATTGGGAAGGTGGACATAGAGTTCCATTTATAGTTCGTTGGCCAAATAAGGTTGAAAAAAATCAAGTTTCTAACCAACTTATTTGCACAACAGATTTAATGGCTACTTGTGCTGAAGTTTTAAATATTAGTATAAATGAGAATGAAGGTGAAGATAGTGTTAGTTTTTTGCCAGCTCTAAAAAATAAAAATATACCAGAGTTGAAAGTTAGAGCTGTTGTTCATCATTCAGATGTTGGTATTTTTTCTGTTCGTTATGGAAAATGGAAGTTAATGTTTGATAATTACGGAGGTTCAAAAAGAGGAGATCCAAGAGAACTAGAACCAATAAAAGACAATGGAAGTATTTTATTATTCAATATGGAGAATGATGCTGTTGAGAATGTAAATTTAGCAGGTAAGTATCCTGAAATAGTTGAACAATTAAAAAAGAAATTAGCTCAAGTAATAAAACAAGGAAGAAGTTCTTCAGGAAAAAACCAACCAACAGATATAAATGACCATTCGGTTCAATGGCCACAAGTAAAAGTAGTTAAAGAGTATTTGTAACCAATTTTTAACTGATTGTAGCACTATTGTTTACACATACATACGTATTTTGAATTAAGGAATACATTTAGTTGAAATAAGTTAGCGAAATTGCAAGGGTATTTAAAAAAACTAAATGAAATTATTGAAAATTGTATTGGTCATTTTTTTGAGTGTTGCGTTTACATCCAATGCTCAGAAGAATAATGTTGCAGATAATGGGAGTTTGATACCATTAGGAACTAAAATTTTTAAAAACCTACCATATGTAAAAGATGGACATTCTCTTCAAAAACTTGATTTGTATTTACCTGAAATTTCAAGTAAAGAATCTTTACCGTTAATAGTTTGGATACATGGTGGAAGTTGGAAAAAAGGGTCTAAAAATATGATTGAGAGAAATGCATTTGTCTTAAAACATGGTTTTGCATTAGCTTCTATAAATTATCGTCTCGTACCTGAACATATATATCCAGCTCAAATTCATGATTGTAAAGCTGCAATTCGCTATTTAAGAAAAAATGCAAGAAGTTTCGGAATTGACCCTGATAAAATTGGAGTTTGGGGCTCCTCTGCGGGTGGACATTTAGCAGCTCTTTTGGGGACAACAAATGGAGTTGAAGAATTAGAAGGATCTATTGGTATAACAAATGTATCTAGTAATGTACAAGCAGCATGTAATTGGTTTGGGCCTTCAGATATGATTGAAATGGGTGCGTATAACATAAAAAAGTTGAAACCTGAGGTTGACCCAGTTGTACAGCTTATTGGAGGAGTAATTCAAAAAAATATTTCTAAGGCTAAAATGGCTAGTTCAATTAATTATGTTAGTGAAGATGATGTGCCTTTTTTATTGATGCATGGTGAACAAGATTCGAATGTTCCTTGTACAGAAAGTGAAAATTTACATAAACGACTGCAAGTGGCAAATGTGGATACAAAGTTGATTCTTGTTCAAGATGCAGGTCATGGGTTTTTCAAAGAAAAAAAATTGCATCAGAATGTAGTGGATTTTTTTGAAAAGAATTTAATAAATAGTAATCAAGTAGCAACAATTCAAAATGAATCAGAGTGGATTCAACTTTTTAATGGAAAAGACCTTACAGGTTGGATTCCAAAAATTAGAGGTCATAAGCTCGGGGTTAATTATGCTGATACCTTTAGAGTTAAAGATGGTTTGTTAACTGTGTCTTATGATAAATATAAAGAAACAGATTTAGTGAATTTGGATGGTAAAGGGAAGAGTACTTTTGACAAATTTGGACACCTTTTCTATAAAGAACCTTTATCTCATTATATACTGCGAGTGGAATACCGTTTTATAGGTGATCAAATAAAAAATGGACCAGAATGGGCATTTCGTAATAGCGGTATTATGATTCATGGTCAAGATCCATCCCAGATGAAAAAGATGCAAAAATTTCCTATTTCATTAGAAGCTCAATTACTTGGTGGAAATGGTAAAGATGATCGTTCAAATTTAAATCTATGTACCCCAGGAACTAATGTTGAAATTGGAGGAGAATTAATTAAAAAACCGATAACTAAAAGTAATTCAGAAACTTTTCATGGAGATCAATGGGTTGAGGTAGAAATAGAGGTACACGGTAATGATATTATTCGGTATAAAATTGGTGGGAAAACTGTTATAGAATATTTTAAACCACAGTTTGATAAACGTTTACCTGAAGTATTACCATTTATTGAAAACAATAACATTTTAATAGATAAAGGAACGATTTCATTACAATCTGAGAGTCACCCAATTCAATTTCGAAAAATTGAATTAAAAAAACTAAATCCGAAGAATAAAGCTTATCGTTTTATCGGTAACTGGGCATTGTCTATGCCATATGGTTCTGCTGGATGGCTGTCTATTACCGAGAAAGATGAGAATTTAAAAGGAGAGCTATGGATGGTAGGAGCGCCTAAACCTTTGTCAGATATTTCAGTTGAAAATAATAAACTCTATTTTACGCATAACCGTTCAATTGGTGAGCGGAAATATAAAGACGGTCCTGCCTCTGGTCCAAAAATAGCCCTTAAACATTCAGCAACAATTATAGGTGATAAATTAAATATAGAAGTTGAAGTGCCAAAAAATGATGGAACTTTCAAAAAAGTGAAATTTAACGGTGTGCGTATTGCACCAACACCTCCTAAACCAGATTTAAGTCAAGTTGAATATGGAGAGCCAATAGAGTTATTTAATGGAAAAGATTTGAACGGGTGGAAGCTAACAAACCCAAATCAAATAAATAAATGGAAAGCTGTTGATGGTGTTTTGTTTAATGATACACCTAAAAAAACCTTCAACCCTTTTGCCCATTATGGTAATCTAAGAACTGAAAGAGAATTTACTGATTTTAATTTAGATCTAGAATTTAATGTCCCAAAAGGAGGTAATAGCGGAATATATTTAAGAGGACTTTATGAGGTGCAGGTTGTAGACCATGATAGTAGAATGCAAGGTATGCACGGAGTAGGATCTATTTTTAATCGAATTATACCAAAAGGAAATTTCGGTAAAGCTGGAGGTGAATGGCAGCATTATAATATCACACTAATTGACCGTCATGTAACCGTTATTTTAAATGGTGAAAAAGTAATTGATAATGAGCCTATTCTTGGATGTACAAATGGTGCTTTACATGCAGATGTAATAAAACAAGGTCCAATCTATTTGCAAGGAGATCATACCAAAGTTAGATATCGAAATATTATTATTAAAGAAATTATTAAAAAATAAACTATACACTTGAAATAATCAAAAATGAATATAACTATTCAATTAGTAAAAAATATAAAAACAATCGAATGAAAAGAATACAAATCTTATTTTTAATGCTTTTGGCATTTGCTTTAAATACAAACGCTCAAAAAATTAATGTTGCAGATTATGGCATTGAACCGGGAAAAGACGTAACCCTAGAAGTAAATCAATTAATAGAATCTTTGAAAGGAAAAAAAGATGTTACCTTATTTTTTCCAAAAGGACAATATGAGTTTTATCCTGAAAATGCTGTTGAAATGTATCGTGCAGTTACAAACCATGATAACAGTTTAAAACGATTGGCAATTCCAATTTTTAACTTTGAAAATTTTACCTTAGATGGAAATGGATCAATGTTTATGTTTCACGGTAAAATTTGTCCTATTACTGTTAAAGGATCTACAAATACGGTGTTGAAAAACTTTACTATAGATTGGGAACATTCTTTTGTAAATGAAATGAAGGTTATAGAGAACAATGTTGAAGAAAACTCTTTTGTTGCCGAAATTAATTCAGGAAAATTTGATTTTAGAGTTGAAGACAATCAAATTTTATTTCAACATTACGATTGGGAAGATGTAATAGGACAAAATATAGCATTTGATCCAAAAACAAAAGCTCCAATTTGGCATACAAGAAATTATAGTTTAAACGGAAAAGGAAAAGCAAAGGTAGAAAAGCTTGACGATGCGAGAGCTAAATTTACAAATATCACTAAGGTTACTCCACCAGTTGGTACCGTGTTTGCAACTTATGGGCCAAGTCCAGGTGGAAACAGATTTGCACAAGCGATTCATTTAGATCAATCTAAAGATAATTTTATCGAAAATGTTACGGTATTTGCAGCAGGAGGTATGGGTGTTATTGGTGAGCGTTGTGAAAACATTACCTTAAATAAATTTGTAGTCACTTCAAGAAGCGATAGAAACTTTGCAACAAGAGCAGATGCAACTCATTTTTTAGGATGTAAAGGTTTAATTAAAGTAGAAAATTGCTTGTTAGAACATATGATGGATGATGGAATTAATGTTCACGGAGCGTATATTAAAGTAGAAAAATATTTAGGGGAAAATCAGTTTTTATGTGAAATAAGTCATAGCCAACAATGGGGCTTAGTTTTTGCTGAGCCAGGAGACAAAATAATGTTAACTTCAAGAGAAACGGTATTGCCAATTTTTGAAACTACGGTAACAAAGGCAAAAATCTTAAATGAAAAAAGAGTTTTAATTACGGTGAATGAAGTTCCAGAGAAAATGCCAAAAGGACCACTTTCATTTGAAAATATTACTTGGAATCCAGATTTAATTATAAGAAATAATACCATAAGAGATAATAGAGCAAGAGGCGCTTTAATTACAACTAAAGGAAATGTATTGGTAGAAAATAATTTCTTTTCATCTCAAATGCACGGTATTTTAATTGAAGGAGATAACAAAGCTTGGTACGAGTCTGGTGGAGTTAGAGATATTACAATAATAAACAATACGTTTGATAATATTGGTTATGGTTCAGGTGAGCATTACCCATTATATGCGGCGCCATTATTTTTACCAAACCAACATATTGGGGCAGAAAAATACCACCATAATATTACTTTTTCAAACAATAAAATTAAGAGTTATAATGGATTGCTAGTGCACGCCTTTAATGTAATAGGGCTTAAGGTTGAGGGTAATGAAGTTGAACTAAGTACTAAATACCCAACAGGTTCAAAATTGCCAACAGTTTCTTTAGATTATTGTGAAAACGTTTCAATACAAAAGAATAAGTTTAGTGATTTTTCATGGCCTTTAAAGGTTGAGAAGTCAGAGAATTCAACAAGTGTTGTTGTTAAAAAGAACAAAGGGCTTTCAAAAAAGTAAACCACATTTAAAAAATGAAAAAGTTTTTAGCATTGGCAATTATTGCTGTTGTAGGATTTAGTTCTTGCTCAGAAAAAAAGGAACAAAAAAAAGAAGTAGAAACAGCATTTAGGTATCAAGAAGATTGGGAATCTATACGAAGTGGATACAAAGTTCCTGAATGGTTTAAAGATGCTAAATTCGGAATATTTTTACATTGGGGTCCATATGCTGTGCCTGCTTACAGTAGTGAAAAATACCCAAAAGGGATTTATCAAAAAAGTTGGAACAAAGGAGGAATGAATCCTTGGTCGCATCACAGAGAACATCACGGAGATCCTTCAGTATTTGGGTATAAAGATTTAATTCCAAAGTTTAAAGCAGAAAATTTCAACGCTAAAGAATGGGCTTCTTTATTTAAAAAATCTGGAGCGCGTTATGTTGTTCCTGTTGCTGAACATCATGATGGGTTTGCTATGTATAATTCTAACGTAACACGTTGGAATGTTGTAAATATGGGGCCTAAAAAAGATGTAATGCAAATGTTGTCTGATGCTTGTAAAACGGAAGGGATGAAATTTGGAGTTTCTTCACATTTTGCTTTAAACCGTCAGTATTACAATCACGCTGATCCAAGTTGGGATGTAAATGATCCTCAATATCAAGATTTATATTGGAAAAAAATTGAAAGAAATTCATTGCCATCTAAAGAGTTTTTAGATTTATGGTGGAACAGAACAACGGATATTATAGATAATTATAAACCAGATTTATTATGGTTTGATTTTGGGTTGGACAAACCAGGTTTTGAACCAATGCATAAAAAAATACTTGCATACTATTATAACAAAGGGTTAGATTGGGATAAAGGTGTTGTTTTTCAAGATAAAAATATGAAGGGTAAATCTTTTCCTGAAGATTTAATTACGTTAGATATTGAACGTGGTAGAATGGATGGAATTTATAAATATCCTTGGCAAACAGATACTTCAATTGGAAAAATTTCTTGGGGATATATTAAAGATGAAGAATACAAAACATCTAATTATTTGTTAGATGAATTGATTGATATTGTTAGTAAAAACGGATGTCTATTATTAAATATTGGGCCAAAAGCTGACGGAACAATACCTGATGAAGCTAAAAATATTTTAGAAGAAATGGGTAGTTGGTTAACTGTTAATGATGAAGCTATTTTTAACACACGACCTTGGAAAATATTTGGTGAAGGACCAACAAAAGTGAGTAAAGGTCATCATTCAGAAAAAAACAATAAAGAGTCTGGTTTTGAAGATATCCGATTTACTACTAAAAATGATGTTTTATATGCAACTTCTTTAGGTTGGCCAAAAGATGGTGTGTTTACTGTTAAATCTTTAGCAAAAGGAAATGAATATGAAACTAGAGAAATAGCTTCAATAAAATTGATCAGCGGAAACAATAAAATAGATTGGAATCAAACGGATAAAGGTCTTCAAATAAAAGTTGAAGGAGAAAAACCTTGTGAGGCTGCTTTTGCTTTTAAAATTGAATTTAAAAAATAGTTTTTCATTTAAATTGTTAAAAATATGATGCAAAATAAGTTTTCAAAACTAATTGTAATTGCGTGTTTATTTGCTTTTGTAACTTCTAAAGCACAAGACAAAAGACCAAATATTTTATGGATAACAATAGAAGATTGGTCACCAGATTTATCTTGCTACGGAACCAAAGGAATTTCAACTCCAAATGTTGATAAATTAGCTTCCGAAGGAATTTTGTACAAAAAAGCATTTACAACTTCTCCAGTTTGTTCAACATCTCGTTCAGCAATGATGACGGGATTTTATCAAAACTATATTGGTGCAAATCAACATAGAGAACACAACAAACAACCCTTGCCTTATGGAATAAAACCAATTCCTCATATTATGAAAGAGGCTGGTTATTTTACAGCTTTAATGAGTTGGAAAACAGACTGTAATTTTATTCCAAATAAAAGACAAGAGTTGTTTGAAGGTGAAGATTGGAAAGAACGCAAACCTGGGCAACCATTTTTTGCAAGAATTACTTTTGGAGGAACACATCGTTCTTGGAATCGTGATCCTCAAAACCCTATTGCCACTTCAGACATTGAGTTACCGCCATATTATGCCAATACTGAGTTTAACCGAAGAGATTGGGCAAATGGTTTAGAGCAAATGCAATTGGTAGATCGTGAAATTGGCGCCTTATTAAAACGTTTAGAAGATGAGGGTTTAGCCGAAAATACCATTGTGTTTTTTATTGGAGATCACGGACGTTGTCACATACGTGGAAAGCAATTTTTGTATGATGGTGGAATTCAAATACCAATGGTTATGCGTTGGCCAGGTAAAGTAAAGCCAAATACTGTAAGCGATAATATGGTAATGTCTATTGATATTTGTGCAACAATTTTAGAAGCTGCAGGAGTCAAAGAACCAGTTGCTTTACACGGTAAAAGTTTATTTAGCAATGCTGTTAAAAGCAGAAAATATGTGTTTGCAGCGCGTGATAAAATGGATGAAACCCACGATGCAATGCGTGCAATTAGATCAAAAGATTATAAGTTAATTTTAAATTTAATGCCCGAGCGTCCATACTTGCAATACAATAATTACAAAGAAGGTGCTTACCCAATGTTGGCGGAAATGAATATTTTAAATATGAAAGGAAAACTAACGCCTGCACAAGCAGCTTTATTTGCTTCAACAAAACCAGAAATTGAATTGTTTGATTTGCAAAAAGATCCTTTTGAAATTAATAATGTAGCTGATAACCCAAAATACGCTTCAGTTAAAAAAGAATTATTGGCTGAATTGGAAAATTGGAGAACTAATGTAATTAAAGATAAAGGTGTTACTGAAGAATTTAGAGCAACAACTGTTTTTCCTGAAGAATGTCCAAATACTACGGTAGATGAATGGGTGAAAAATAATGGTAAAAACTACGACTTTAATACAATTGGTTGGCCAAAATGGTTTCCAACAAGAAATTTAGAAGCTTGGGAAGTTGCGCGTAAAAAATGGGAGCCGTATGTAATGCGTAAGGCAGATGAGAAAGTGCTAAGACCTTTTATTACCATTCCTTCAGAAAAAGAATTAAGAAAAAGAGCATCCAAAAAACATTGATAAAACCCAGTCAAATGAACTTTAATTTATTTAAATATTTTTGTTGTCTAGCAGTAGTATTAGTTTCATTTCAAATAGGTTTTTCACAAGAAAGTCCTAAATTCTCAAAAGCTGGTTTTTGGGAAGTAGAAAATAATGGAAGAACCGTTTACAATTTTAATATTGGTTGGCGCTTTTTTTTAGGTGAAAATGAGCAAGCTTTTCAGCAAAATTTTGATGATTCTACTTGGGATATTGTAAACTGCCCAAACGGATTGGAATACAATTCCAGTGAAGTTAGCGGAAGTGCAAATTACCAAGGTGTTGCTTGGTATAGAAAACATTTTACACCTTCTTCAACTTCAAAAAATAAAGTTGTTAAGCTTCATTTTGAAGCTGTAATGGGAAAATGCAAAGTTTGGTTGAATGGCGAATTATTAGGCGAGCATTATGGAGGTTATTTACCTTTTGAATTTGACTTAACGAACAAGCTAAATTTTGAAAAAGACAATGTAGTGGTTGTTATGGCTGATAATAGCGATGATCCATTATATCCACCAGGAAAACCACAAACAAGATTAGATTTCTCTTATTTCGGCGGAATTTACCGAGATGTTTGGATGGTTGAAACTGGAGAGATTTATGTTACCAACCCAAATGCAGTTGATAAAGTTGCAGGAGGTGGAATTTTTACACATATTGAATCTATTTCAGAAAGTGAAGCAGTAGTTTCTGCAAGTGTTGATATTCAAAATGATGCTGATAAGAGTAAGAGAATAAATGCTGAATTGGTGTTGCTTAATCCTAATGGAAAAGAAGTTTTAAAATTCAATAAAAAAGTAACAATTAAAGCCAATAAATCAACAAAAATAAAACACACTTTTTCTGTTGAAAATCCTAAACTGTGGTCGCCTTGGTCACCAGATCTTTATAGATTAGAAGTTGTTTTAAAAGATGAAAAAAGCACTAGATTAGATGGAGTTGCTTCAAGAATTGGAATTAGAAAAATAGAATTTAAAGGTAAAGAAGGTTTTTATTTAAATAATAAACCATATCCTGGTAAATTAATTGGAGTAAACCGCCATCAAGATCACGGATATGTTGGAAATGCTATTCCTAACAACGGACAATGGCGCGATGCTAAAATATTTAAAGAAGGTGGTTCAGACATAATTAGAGCCGCACATTATCCTGCAGATCCTGCTTTTATGGATGCTTGTGATGAATTAGGGTTATTTTATATTGAAGCAACTCCAGGTTGGCAATTTTGGAACGAGGAAAATCCAATTTTTGAAAAACGAGTGTATCAAGATATTCGAAATATGGTGCGTAGAGATAGAAATTATGCTTCTGTAATAATGTGGGAGCCAATTTTAAACGAATCTCGTTATCCTTCATATTTTGCAAAAAGAGCGCACGAAGTTGTTCACGAAGAATATCCAATGCAAGGAGCTTATACAGTTTGTGATAAAAAAGCAGACGGACAAGAACATTTTGATGTAGTATATGCTCACGATTATAATGTAGATTTTTTAACAGAAAAACGTTGTACGTTTACACGTGAATTTGGTGATAATGTAGATGATTTTAACTCTCAAAATTCACCGAGTAGAGTAGCGAGAGCTTGGGGAGAACAACCACAAATTGTACAAGCACAATATTATGCCGATGTAGATTATGTACATACAACATTAGAATCTTTACATGCAATGCCACCACAACATGTTGGTGGTACGCTTTGGGCTGGTTTTGATCATCAAAGAGGGTATCATTGCGATCCGTTTTATGGTGGTTTAGCAGATGTTTTTCGTCAGCCAAAGTATTCGTATCAACTGTTTAAAAGTCAGCGAGATATTTCAGAAAACAATGAACCATTTATTTTTGTAGCGCACGAAATGACTCCGTTTTCTGGAGCAGATGTTAACGTGTATACAAATTGTGATGAAGTAAGATTGACCTTGCACGAAGGATTGGCGGTGTTTCAAAAAAAGGCTCATAAAACTGAAACAGAGTTAAAACTGATTAGAAGAGGGCAACCTAAATTAAGGATTATAAAACCCATCAAAAAAATTCCGCATCCAATTGTGACATTTAAAAATGTGTTCGATTTTATGGATACAAAATACTTGCATAGAGGTGGAAATAAAAAGAAATCTAGTTTACTGGTTGAAGGTTTAATGGATGGGAAAGTAGTAGTTTCACAGCGAAAAGTTGCTGCTAAAAAACCAACAAGATTACAATTAAAAGTTCAAAATAGTGGATTACCTTTAACTGCGAATGGATCGGATTTTGTGTTAGTTGTAGTTTCTATGGTTGATCAAGATGGTGTTGTAAAACATTTGAATGAAAATACCGTGAAATTTGAAGTAGAAGGAGAAGGTGCAATTATTGGTGATGCATCAATTTCAGCAAACCCAAAAAGGTTAGATTGGGGAACTGCTCCATTGTTGGTGAGGTCAACTAATAAATCGGGAAAAATTAAAATTAAGGCTTCATTATTAAATGAAGGAAAAAGTACGCCGTTATCTGGTGAGTTGATTATAGAAAGTGTTCCTTCAGAAAACAAATTCTTATTTACAGAAGTTGGTTCAGAAAAAACTAAATCTACTATTTCGAAATCTGATAAAGAACAATCGATTGAAAGTTTAATGAAACAGAATAAAGAACTTCAAAAAAAACTAATCGATTTAAAATTAAAACAAGAAGAAAAAGAACAAATTGAGTTTGATGAGAATCATTAAAGTTAATCTAACGATAAAGATTATCCTCAAAATTGGATAATTAATTCTTTTAGAAGGGTAAAATTTGAGCCTAAAAGTATTCTTATTGTAATTACTTTTGCAAATGAAAAATTATACCATAAGTCGAAAAATCACTACTAATTTATGAATATTAAAAAAAGAAAAATGTTAAAAAAACAACTTTTAGGATTAATGTGTTTTTTATGTGTTGCAAGTATTTTTGCTCAAAGAGACATAGAATCATTTAATGAAAATTGGAAATTTGCACGTTTTGGATCAATGCCAGATGGTTCTACTTTAGAAGAACCAGAAAATATGGATGAGGTGGATTTCAATGATGCCGATTGGAGAGTGTTAAATGTGCCTCATGATTGGGGAATAGAAGGACCTTTTAGAGCAGATTTGCCAAACCAAACAGGAAAGCTGCCTTGGGCGGGTATCGGTTGGTATAGAAAAACATACGAATCTTTGGAAAATGATAGAAGTAAAAAAGTTTTTATTGAGTTTGATGGCGCAATGTCTGGTACAAAACTTTGGGTAAATGGTGGTTTTGTTGGTGAATGGCCTTATGGTTATTCGTCTTTTAGTTTTGAAATTTCTCGATATTTAAAAACTGGTGAAAATACGATAGCTGTTCGATTGAATAATAAAGAAGCATCTTCGCGTTGGTATCCAGGTGGTGGAATTTATAGAAATGTTCGATTGGTAAAGGTAAATCCAACACACATTGCACAGTGGGGTACATTTGTAACCACTCCAAAGGTTTCAGAAACGGAAGCAACGATAAATATTACAACAGAAATATCAGGAGAAAAGAAAGGTGTTCAAGTTTTACATGAAATTTTTACAACTGGCGCTAACCCTGAAAAAGTAGGAGAGCAAAAAGTTCCATATTTTAAACCTAGTACAATTAAAATTGAAAATCCAAATTTATGGAATTTAGATACGCCAAATTTATACACGGTTAAAACTACACTTTCTAAAAAAGGTAAAGTGTTAGATGTATATAATTCAACCTTTGGAATTAGAACTATTAAATATACTAAAGATGGATTTTTCTTAAATGGAAAAATGGTCCGAATGAATGGAGTTTGTCAGCATCATGATTTGGGTCCAATGGGTGCGGCAATAAATGTTCGAGCAATGGAACGTCAAATAGAAATTTTAAAATCATTTGGTGTAAATGCTATTAGAACGGCCCACAATCCACCAGCTCCAGAGTTTTTAGAATTGTGCGATAAAATGGGTGTTTTAGTGCAAGTTGAAGCCTTTGATGTATGGGGAAAGAAAAAGGTTGACAATGATTATTCAACACTTTATGGAGCTTGGCATAAAAAAGATATAATTGCTATGGTTACCAGAGATAGAAATCATCCAAGTGTTGTAATGTGGAGTACTGGAAATGAAATGATTGAATTAAGAGAAGGTAATGATGCTCCAATTGCAGAAATGTTAGCTGATATTATTCGTTCTGTAGATACAACACGTCCTACAACTTTTGGAAATAGTAGACCAGAAGGAGCAACAAACGGATTCCAAAAAACTGCTGATGTATTTGGTTTTAATTATAAACCACATTTGTATGAAGAATTTAGAAAAGCGAACCCAGATATGCCTTTGTATGGAAGTGAAACTGCATCAACAGTTAGTAGCCGAGGAGAGTATTTCTTTCCTTTTTCAGAAAATAAAAAAGAAGGTTCAGGAGGAAATTTTCAGGTAAGCAGTTATGATTATTCTGCACCTAATTGGGCATATCGTCCGGATATTGAATTTGAAGCTCAAGATAAATATCCTTGGGTTATTGGAGAGTTTGTTTGGACCGGATTTGACTATTTAGGTGAACCTACACCATACAATAAAGACAAAACTAATTTATTAAACTTTACAGATCCAGCTGAAAAAGCTAGAATGAAAGCTGAATTGAAAAAAATGGGAGGACAAATTCCTCCTCGTAGTTCATATTTTGGAATTGTAGATTTATGTGGTTTCCCAAAAGACAGGTATTATTTGTATCAAGCTAAGTGGATGCCTGAATTACCAATGGCTCATATTTTACCACATTGGAATTGGCCAGAAAGAGTTGGAAAAGTAACTCCTGTTTTTGTGTATACCTCTGGAGATGAAGCAGAATTATTTTTGAATGGAAAATCATTGGGTAAAAAGAAAAAAGGACAATTTGAATATAGATTGCGATGGGATGATGTTGTTTATAAACCAGGAACTTTAAAAGTCGTGGCCTATAAAAATGGAATAAAGTGGGCTCAAAAAACGGTGAAAACAACAGGTAATTCAAAAAAAATAGGTTTAGAAGCGGATAGAGCTGAAATAGCTGCCGATGGTCAGGATGTTTCTTTTGTTACAGTAAGTATTCAGGATAGAAAGGGAGCCGTAGTACCTCGAACGCATAACTCTGTGAAATATACAATTGAAGGGCCGGGTGAAATAATAGCTGTTGGAAATGGAGATGCTACAAGTCATGAATCATTTCAGGCTACAAACAGAAAAGTATTTAATGGTTTGGCTTTAGTTGTAGTTCGGTCAATTAAAAATAAGCCAGGAGAGATAACTTTAATTGCAGAGTCTGAGGGATTAAAAACAAATACAATTATTTTAAATTCAAAATAACTTTTGGTATAAATAAAAATATCAAGTACAACTTTTAAATACCTAGTTACAGATAATTTCAATTTGTAATTAGGTATTTTTTTGCTATTAGATGAATGTATTATGGAATAAATTTACTTGAAAATACATTTTCTAAACCTAAAACAACAAAAGTTTTGAAATATAGAGGCACTTTTACAGTAATAAATGTTTTAGATAACACCTGTATAGAGTTATTTGAACATTAAGTTTAGAAATGGTATTGTAAAAATATATATGAACATAATATTTAACTAATGACAACAAAAAACCCGGTACTAATTTTATTAATTTCATTATTTTTCGTTCCTTTTATAAGTTGTAAAAGCCAACAAAAAGAGGAAGCAAAACAAGAGAAAAATGTAACAAAACCAAATATTGTATTGTTGTTTGTTGATGATTGGGGATGGTCTGATATTGGATACAGAAATAATACTTTTCAAACTCCAAATTTAAATCAGTTTAAACAAGAAAGTTTAGAATTTACACGAGCTTACATTCCAACGCCAACTTGCAGCCCAAGTAGACTCTCGCTATTAACAGGAAAAGAGGCAATTAGATTGGGTATGCCAAGACATATTTCAATTGATAAAAATGATCCAGATGCAGAGTATAATCTTTGGCCAACAGATCCAGTTCAAAGACCTTCTCGAAATTATTTGCCATTGGAAGAAATTACTTATGCAGAAAGATTAAAAGAGCTTGGATATTACAATTATTTTATTGGAAAATGGCATTTGGGACATGTAGGACGTTATCCAATTGATCAAGGTTTTGATGCCGAATTTGGAACCACAGATCACGGACACCCAAAAAGCTACTACTTTCCATTTTTTAAAGATGGAGATCCGAGAGAATTTCAAAAAAACTATAAAAAAGGAGATTATTTAACCGATGTTTTAACCGATGGAGCGGTTGATTTTATTGAAAAATATGATAAAAAAGATCCATTTATGCTTTCATTTTGGTACTATTCTGTTCATGGTCCATCAATTGGAAGAAAGGATTTATTGAAAAAATATCAAGATGCAGGTTTGGAGGGTAAATATGCACATCATGCTGCAATGGTTGAAGCGATGGATGAATCTATTGGGCGTGTTAGAAAAGCTTTGGAAGAAAAAGGAATTGCAGATAACACTGTTGTTATTGTGTTGTCAGATCAAGGAGGGGCATATTCAAATGCGCCACTAAGTGGAGGTAAAAAAGGTGGAAATACTTTAGGTGAAGGAGGAGCTAGAGTACCGTTTATAATAAATTATCCGGGTGTTACAAAATCTAATACTGAAACATCGGTACCTGTTCAATCTATTGATTTATATCCAACCATAATTGAAATTGCTTCAGGTAAAAAATGTGAAGAAAAACAATTGAATGGAGTTAGCTTAATGCCACTTTTAAAAGGTGAAACAATTGCAAAACGTAATTTATATTTTTTTAGAAGTTACGAAGATCAATATGCCGCAATTATTTCAGGCGATTGGAAATTGGTGAAATATCATAGTGGAAAATTTCAGTTATTTAATGTTACTGAAGATATTAGTGAGCAGAATGATTTAATAGGGACTAATTTAGAAATAGAAAATGTTTTAAAAAATGAAATTGCTGCTTGGGAAAAAGAGGCAGTTCCAACATATTAAATTCTAAAAAATGAAAATATTTAAGATTGTAGTTATTGCATTAATAGGTGTTTTTGCCCTAAACTCTTGCAATGAGGTTAAAAAAGAAACAGTTGAAAGTAAAATTTCAAAAAAGGCAAAAAAATTAGATAAGCCAAATATCATTTTTTTATTAGCAGATGATATGGGGTATGGCGAATTAGGTTCTTACGGACAAAAAATTATAAAAACACCTTTTTTGGATTCAATTGCTTCACAAGGATTACGATTTACCGATTTTTATGCAGGAACATCTGTTTGTTCTCCATCAAGAGCGGTATTAATGACAGGTAAACATACTGGACATTTGAGTATTCGTGGTAACAAAGGAAAATTGCCAAATAAATGGGATAGAATTCCATTAAAAAAATCTGAAATAACTATTGGTGAAATGCTTCAAAAGGCTGGTTACCAAACAGCAATGATTGGGAAATGGCATTTAGGAGTTCCGGAAGATATGAGTACTTGGGCAAAAGGTAGAGGTTTTGATTACGCAGTGCAGGAACAATGGGGAGTTTCAGAAAAAGGTTTAGAAATTGATGAAAGAGTTCATTGGGTAAATAATAATCAAGATTCTGTTTTTTACAATTATAACAATTACAAATGTTTAGACGAGTTTAGAACTAATTTTGCATTGGATTATTTAGATGATAAATCTGAAGATAAACCTTTCTTTTTATACATGTCATACCGAATTCCACATGCGCATGAATTCTTTTTAAGTAAAAATGATTTGTATGAAGATAAAATTGAAGATTGGCCAGAAATTGAGCGTCGTCATGCTGCTCGTATAACAATGCTAGATGCACAAATTAAGCGATTATTTAACAAGCTTAAGGAAAATGGTGAGTTAGAAAATACACTTATTATTTATTCAAGTGACAATGGTCCAACAAACGAAAATCATCATAGTTATAAGTTTTTCAATAGTTCAGGAAGTTTAAAAGGATATAAAAGAGACGTTTATGAAGGTGGAATTAGAGTGCCTATGATTGCTTATTGGCAAGGTAAAATAAGGGCTGGAGAAACTACCAATCATCAAGCAACTTTTTATGATATTATGCCAACTTTTGCGGAGGTTGCTAATATTGAGGCTCCAAAAAATATTGATGGAATTTCAATTTTACCAGAACTTTTGGGGAAAGAACAAAAAAAGCATGACCATTTATATTGGGAAATTCAAGAAGGTGCAAGTGTTAAAGGTTTTCGACAAGCCACTCGTTTTGGAAAGTGGAAAGCAGTTAGATATGCAAATAACTACCATACAGAAATTTATGATTTAGAAAATGATTTATATGAACAAAATGATATCTCCTCTTCTCATCCAGATATAGTAAAAAAGGCAGAAGAAATTTTAAAGCAAGAAAGCATAAAAGATCCTCACTTTCCATTTTCGGGAGGAGTATTTAAATAATATAAATAAAAAACAATGAAAAAAATTAATTTACTTATCATACTATTCTTATCACTTAGCAGCTTAGTTGCTCAAGATAAACCAAATATAATTTGGATTATGGCAGAAGATATGAGTACGGATTTGGAATGTTATGGAATGCCAAACGTAAAAACACCATATTTAAACAAAATGGCAAATGAAGGTATTCGATTTAACAATTGCTTTGTAACTAATTCAATTTGTTCTCCTAGCCGTTCATCAATGATGCTTGGTACACATCAGGTTAAAACAAATACGCATAACCATAGAAGTAACAGAAATGTTCCTTTAGATTCTCAATTTACCCCTTTTACTCAATTACTAAGGGAGGTTGGTTATACTACAATTTTAGGAAACCATTCTGTAATGCGACAAGGTAGAAAAATTGATGTGAATTTTAAACATGAATCTATAGGTGAATGGGATGGTAAGACAAAGTTTGGCTTATTCGATAAATATGATCATTTTGAAAAAGCAGACCAACCATTTTTTGCTCAAATACAATTAGTAGTTACTCATAGAGGCGAATGGTGGAATGAAATTAGGGAAAAATCTAATCATCCAGTGAATCCAGATACTGTAACACTTCCAAAATATATGGCCGACCATCCTGCAATTAGATTGGATTGGGCTAAGTATTTAGACCAAATTGAATATATGGATAATGAGGTGGGAATGATTTTTAAAGAATTGGAATCTAAAGGAATGGCCGATAACACAATTGTTATTTTTATTGGAGATAATGGACGTTGTAATATTAGAGGGAAAGGGTATTTACAAGATCCAGGTTTAAGAATTCCTTTTATAATTCATTATCCTAAAAAACTAAATGGAGGTCAGGTTAACAATAAGGTTGTTTCTTCAACAGATATTACAGCTACTATATTAGACTTTGCAGGTGCAAAAGTTCCAAAATTCATGACAGGTAAACCAATTTTTGATAATAATTTTAACAGAAAATTTGTGTATGGTGCCCGTGATTTATGGGATGAAATTCAAGAAAAATCGAGAGCTGTAACTTCAGCTGAATGGGCTTATATTAGAAATGATAAACCAGAAATTCCTTACGATGCACACCAAGCATATTTAGAGTTTTATCGACCAGCAGTTCATATAATGAGAAAAATGTATAAAGAAGGAAAATTAAATGATTTCCAAAAACCTTTTTTCGAATCTTCAAAACCAACGGAAGAACTATATAACTTAAAAGAAGATCCTCAACAATTAAATAATTTAGCATTTAATCCAAAGTATGCTAAAATATTAAAAAAACTGCGCAAAGAAACAACATGTTTTGATAAAGAAATGGAGCCCGTTAGCTCTGTTTTTGAACCGATAATGATGACAGGTCCGGCTGTTGTGGAATGGTTAAAGAAAGAATTACCAGAAGATTATGAGCAAATGCAAAATGGTGTTGAAATTGGGTACAAAAGAATTACAAGAGCATATAAAGATGCGCATAAAAAAACCAAGATAAAAAAATAATGATATGAGTTTGCGAAGGTTTACAGCTATTAAAAATGCAGGTATTTTAGGTTTATTATTTGTTACTATGTTATTTTTTCAATCTTGTAATGACGCAAAGATTGGGAAAGTAAAAATAAATTCTGACTGGAAATTTAAGTTAATTGAAGGGGACTCGAATATTGAAGAAAGATTTCATGAAGCAGACTTTGATGATTCTATTTGGACACTGGTTAGTTTACCACATACAGCAAATATTGAACCTTTAATTGTTAATAATCAATGGCAGGGAATTTGTTGGTATCGTAAATCATTCAATGTTCCAAATTCAAATTCTAACAAAAAAGTTTTTTTAGAATTAGAAGCGGCAATGAATTATTCTAAAATGTGGATAAACGGAATGGAAGTAACTTCGCATCAAGGAGGCTACCTTCCTGTTGTTGTGGATATTACAAGTTATGTAAAAGTTGGAACAGATAATACTATAGCCATTAGATTAGATAATACCGATAATTTAGTAACAGGTCCAAAACCACTTGCACGTTTAGATTTTAATATGTTTGGAGGATTGTATAGAAATGCTTGGATTACGATAAAAGACAAGGTCTATATTTCGCATCCTGTTTTGGCTAATAAAGTTGCCGGAGGAGGGATATTTATAACCTACCCGAAAGTTTCTAAAAAAGAATCAATTGTTCAAGTTAAAACTCATATTGTAAATGAAGAAAAAGAAGATAGAGAAATTGAAGTTCTTCAAAGAGTATATTTTAAAGATCAATTAATTAAAGAAATTAAATCTTCTAAAGTAACTGTTGAAGCAGGAAAGGGAATTAATGTAAACGAAAAAATTGCGTTACCTTCAGCTGAATTATGGTCACCAAAAAACCCGAATTTATACCAGCTAGAAACTGTTGTCTTTTTAAACGGAGAGCAAATAGATAAAGAGATCAATCGTTTCGGAATTAGAAAGTTTTATTTCAAAAATAATAATTTATATATTAATGATGAAAAAACTTTTTTAAGAGGTGTAAATCGGCATCAAGAGTATCCTTATATAGGATATGCACTTTCTGATAATGCACAATACCGTGATGCAAAAAAAATTAAGGATGGAGGTTTTGATTATATTCGACTTTCTCACTATCCGCAGTCACCGGCATTTATGGATGCGTGTGACGAGCTTGGAATTGTTGTAATTGATGCCATTTTAGGATGGCAATTTTATGCAGATACAGATTCTTTTAGAGATTATTGTTATCGCTCAGCTAAGGATTTGATAAGAAGAGATCGTAACCATCCTTGTGTTTTAGCTTGGGAAGTTTCGTTAAATGAAACTAAAATGCCAATCTTTTTTATGGAAGAGTTAAACAAAATTGTACACGAAGAATATCCAGGGAAAAACGTGTATTCATGTGGTTGGATGGACGATGTATATGATATTTATTTACAAGC
Source organism: uncultured Lutibacter sp. (assembly GCF_947495725.1). Lineage (GTDB taxonomy): Bacteria > Bacteroidota > Bacteroidia > Flavobacteriales > Flavobacteriaceae > Lutibacter. Next base: position 431,829 of record NZ_CANLZZ010000002.1, read on the forward strand.
ACGCCAACACAGAATTATGCATCCTCACGAATTAAAAAATAAACCTTATTCGGTTTCTGAATATGGAGATTGGGAGTATTACTCTAAAAATGCAGGACTCAATCAGGATAAATTGCCAAATGAATTACGAGATGAGCTTAGTAGTAGACAGGCAAGGGCATTTGGAGAAGAAAGAATGTTAAGGCAAGCTTATAATGTACAAGAATCTCATAATGATAATTTAAGTATACCGGCATATTCTGATAGCTATTGGGTTATGTATGATTATAACCGAGGGTATCATGATGATATTGAACGATCGGGATTAATGGATATTTTTAGATTACCAAAATTTGGTTATTATTTTTATCAAAGTCAACGTGATTCTAACGAAGAAGTAGTATTAAAAATAGCTTCTTATTGGAATAAAAAATCACCCACAAATGTGAAAGTTTACTCTAATTGTGATGAGGTAAAACTATTTTTAAATGATAAACTTATTGCAACTCAAAAACCTGATTCTGATAAAAATACAACTAAGTTAAACCATCCACCATTTACATTTAATATGGGTGCTTTTAAATCAGGTACATTAAAAGCTATTGGAGTAATTAACGGTAAAGAAGTTGTAGAAGATATTGTAAAAACACCAAAGCAAGCAACCAAATTAAAAATTTGGTTAGATGAAAGTGGAAAGCCAGCTGAAGCTGGAGTAAACGATGTAATGTTCTTATATATTGCAGCAATTGATGATAATGGAACAATAATTCCAGATTTTTCTGATGAAATTGAGTTGAATATTGGAGGAGATATTGAAGTTGTAAATGTTGAAAAAATAAAAGCAGAAGCTGGTATAGCTACAGCATTAATTAGGGTTGGAGATAAATCGGGTGAAATTAAAGTGTCTGCAGAATCAAAAGAATTAAATGGAAATTTTAACTTTAACGTTCGTTAGAATAAAGTTTAAATTTTGAAAAAATACTTTTTAATATTAATCTCATTAGTTTGTTTGAATACTATTCATTCGCAATCTAATGAGATTAATTTATTACAAACAATCCGTTCTATTTCAAACATAGAAAATGTTAAAGGTTTAGCTGTTGAAGTAGATGTTAATACTATTACAGCATCTAAAGAAAAAGATGAAGAAAAACTAAAATATGCTTGGTTTTCAATTCCCGTTTCTTCAGTAAATAAACAATTAGAAACTTCAAAAAATATTGAAGCTAACGTTAAAAATACAAGTAAAGAAGTATTAAAAATAATGCTTTGGATTGTTGCTGATAAAGGTTGGAATGCTGTAGGTAATTCAGTTGAAATTAAACCAAATGAAACAAAAACAGTTTCTTGTAATGTAAGAGCTACTTTTCCAGACGGTACGCCAAGATTAAATCCAACTAACATTCAACAAATTCAATTAATGTTGATGAAAGGTCAGAAAGGTTCATCCTTTGAACTTCAAAATTTGATTGCTAACGGAAATACTTCAAAATTTAAAGAAAACAAAAATAGGTTAGTAGTTCCAAATATGGAATTTTGCAACCCTAAAGCAGGTAAAAGAGTTGCATATAAATTGGATAATTATTCAAATTTATATTCGGTTTTGTATTTACCTAAAAACTACAAATCCAATAAAAAGTATCCTGTGATTGTTGAATTTCCAGGGAATATTTATTACACAGATAAAGTGTATTCTACAGGGAAACCAGAGCAATGTGTAATTGGTTATGGAATGTCTAAAGGTAAAGATGCAATTTGGGTGAGTGTGCCATTTGTAGATTATAAAAAAGATAAAATTGCTGTAAGTGGTTGGGGAAACCCTGATAATACGGCCGATTATACGATGAAAGTTGTAACCGAAATTATTGAAAAATATGGAGGAGATAAAGACAATGTGGTTTTAACCGGATTTTCTAGAGGTGCAATTGCTTGTGGATATATTGGGTTAAGAAATGATACCATTGCTAATTTGTGGAAAGGAATTCATGCTTGTCAACATTATGATGGTGATGGTTGGGGTGGATCAAAATTGGATGAGGCTATTGAACGCTTAAAAAGATTTAAAGGAAAATCATTTTTTCAAACAGATAATATTAGTGGTACAGAACCTAAAAACATGCTTTCAAAAGCAGCTGTAAAAACTACGTTTGTAAATTCAGGTTTAGGTGCGCACGCTTGCGATATGTTTTTAGATAATAGACCGTCAACCTTGGAGTTGAGAAAGTGGTTTAATAATTTAATTTCCAACTAAAATATTCTTATTAAAAGATAAAATAATGAAAAATATAAAACTAATTCAATTTGTAATAATTGCTTTTTTTAGCATCAATTTAATTGGGCAAAACACTATTGATGTTCAAACTAGAAAAAAAGAAAATTTCAATAAAAATTGGAAATTTAAATTAGATGAAAAAGCAACGTATAGTGCTTCTGATTTTGATGATACCAATTGGAGAGAACTAAATTTACCGCACGATTGGAGTGTTGAAGCTGAATTTAGCGAGAATAATTCAGGTAGAAATGCTTGGCTTCCTGGAGGAATTGGATGGTATAGAAAGAGTTTTTCATTAGCAGAAATTGATAAAAATAAGCATATTGAAATTCAGTTTGATGGTGTTTACAGACATTCTCAAATATGGGTAAATGGTAAACATGTTGGAATTCAGTATGATGGTTACACAAGTTTTTATTTTGATATTACACCGTTTGTGCATTTTGATAAAGAGAATGTAATTGTGGTGAAAGTAGATAACTCGGTACAACCAAATTGCCGTTGGTATTCAGGTTCTGGAATTTACAGAAATGTGTGGTTAACTGTTACTGATCCTCTTCACGTAAAAAATTGGGGAACGTATATCACAACACCTCAAGTATTAAAAGAAAAAGCAGTTGTAAATATTAAGACAACTCTAGAAAACTTTAGAAAGTTGCCAAGTAATGCAATAATAAGTACCGAGATATTTAATTCTGAAGGAAAAAAAATCACTTCGAATTCAACGGAGATTAAAGCTGATTTATTAAAAGATTATGAAATAAATCAAAATTTAGAAATTAATGCTCCTAAGCTATGGAGTGTTGCTAGCCCAACTATGTATACGGCTATTACAAATGTGGTTGTTGATGGAAACGTTGTAGATGATTACAAAAGTACATTTGGAATAAGAACTATTCAATTTGATGCTGAAAAAGGATTTTTCTTAAATGGAGAAAATATGAAAATGAAAGGTGTCTGTTTGCATCACGATGCTGGTGTTTTAGGCGCTGCTGTACCAATTGAAGTATGGCAACGTCGTTTAAAAACGTTAAAAGAAATGGGTTGTAATGCTATAAGAACGGCACACAATCCAACGGCTCCAGAATTTATGGATTTATGTGATGAAATGGGATTTTTAGTAATGGATGAGTTTGTTGATAAATGGACCAATCACGGTGATTCTTATATGAAAAAGAATGATCCAAACAATTTCTTTAACCCACAAGGCTTTGCAGATCCTTATTTTGAAATGGAATGGGAAAAGAACTATAGCGAAACTGTTAAACGTGATAGAAACCACCCAAGTGTTATTATTTGGAGCGTTGGAAACGAAAATCATAGTCCGGGCTCAATTCAGCAAAATGTAGGATTAAAAAAATATACATCGTTTGTCCGTTCATTAGATCCAACACGTCCAGTAATTTCTGGAATGGAAAGAGGAAAAGATGATAATCCACATGAAAAAGTTTCAGATATTATTGAATCTTGTTTGTATATGGATTTAATAGCTTTGAACTATGGAGAGCAATGGTGTAAAGAAATTGGAAAACGTAAACCTGGTAAACCATATGTAAGCACAGAAAGTTACGTGTATTTTAATAGTTCACCTGAAAAAAGATTCCCAAATATTGAGCGGTCTCCTTGGTTAGATGTTTTGGATAGCGAACATAATATGGGATTGTTTTTATGGGCAGGAATTGATTATTTAGGGGAATCTAAAAACTTTCCTAGATTAGGAACCGATTGTGCTTTAATGGATATGGCTGGTTTTAGAAAAGAACGTTCGTATTTATATGAAGCTTTTTGGAGTGACAAACCAATGGTTAGAATAGCTGTTTATGAAGGTGATGCAGATGATTTTTCAACCTCTGGAAGATGGGGAACACCACCAATGAATGAGAACTGGAATTTAGAAAAAGGAAAAACTTACGACTTAGTAACGTATACAAATTGTGAATCGGTAAATTTATATTTAAACGGTAAAAAAATAGGTAATAAGAAATTAGCTGATTTTTCAAATTTTATAATGAAATGGAGAAAGATTAAATACCAACCAGGCATTTTAAAAGCTAAAGGTGTTATTGAAGGAAAAGAGGTTTGTGAGTTTAAGTTAAAAACTAGTGGGAAAGCTCATCGTATTGATATTGAGGTGGGTAATGAAGAGGTTTCTAAAGATGGAGTTGTTCAATTTGAAGTTAACATAGTTGATAGACAAGGAAATTTAGTTTATGACTCGTCATTATTGAATTTCAAAATTGAGGGAGGTAAAATATTAGGATTATCTAATGGGAATATGGATGATTTAACTAGTTTTAATAATAAAATTGAAAGAAAAGTCTCAAAAGGAAGGCTTTTAGTAATTGCAAAAGCTAATTCTAACACAAATACTTTAAAATTATCGGTTCAATCGGAAAAATTGAAGCAGAAATCCTATTTAATTGAAGTAAAGTAAACATTAATTTGATAATTAATGCCTTGTTACAAGGTAATACTGCATAAAAGTATTAAGCCTAATAGTTTCTAATAGAGCTATTAGGCTTTTTTGTTCTAGAACCTTAGAATAGCGGAGATGTATTTACTAATAAATACATTTTATTTACTTGTGTGTACACGTTCATGTGCTGAATATGTGAATTTTATAATCGAATTAAAAACCAAATACATATCACTGTGCTCAATTATAAATCTAAATTTTCAAGTCAAATTGTTTCGTCAATTGTGTTTGTATTGCTTGTTGCACTTTCAAGTTGCAAAAGTCAAACTTCAAAACCTAAATTGGTAAATTTCAATTTAGAGATTGCAAAAGACGCTACTCCAGCTGTGCTAGCAAGAGTTATGCAGGCAGCTGAAAAACCTATTTCGGAAATAAAATTTGAAAAAGGAACCTATCATTTTTACCCAGATAGAGGACTTGAATTTTATGTTCATATATCTAATCATAATGATGAAGTTATAAAAACATCTTTTCCTATAAATGGTTTTGATAATTTAACTATTGATGGGCAAGGATCAACATTTATTTTTCACGGTAGAATGATTCCGTTTTTTATTAATGATTCTAAAAATATTACGGTAAAAAATCTTTCTATTGATTGGGCTCAGCCGTTTCATAGTGAAGGAAAAATAGTGGCTCATGATGTTGCAAATCATACTTTTGATATGGAAATTTCTGATGAATATCCATACGACATAAGAAACGGACAATTAATCTTTGTAAAAGAATATTACGAGCATACTTTAGGTCAGGCAATTTTGTTTAACCCTGAAACAAAAGCAATAGCATTTGATACAGAATCTTATACTGGTTTATCTCTTACCGGAAAAAATAAAGTAAGCAGAAATTTAGATAAAATTTCATATAAATATAAAATAGATGTTAGAGACCCAGAGAATTCAAAAATAGGTAAAGAAAACAGCTTAAGGGTAGAAGAATTAAAGCCTGGGCTGGTAAGAATTTATAATCATAAAAAGAAATTACCACCTCTTGGAATGATCTTGGTTTGTAAAGGTAGTCAACACGAAAACAGGCTAGCGCCGGCATTTAGAGTTACACATACTTATGGCTTTAAAGGTACAAATGTAAATATACATCATGCCGGAGGTATGGGTATTATTGCAGAAAATTCTGCAGATTTAATTTTAGATAATTTTAATATAACACCTTCAAATGGAAGGATGGTTTCAACTACAGCAGATGCTACTCACTTTGTAGGTTGTAGAGGTAAGGTTGAATTAAAGAATTGCACATTCAATAATCAATTAGATGATGCTACAAATGTTCATGGTACATATCAAGAAGTTGTAGAGATTTTAAATTCTAAAACTGTAGGTGTTAGAATGGGACATTACCAGCAGCAAGGTTTTGTTATTGGACAGCCTAATGATAATATTGGTTTTGTGCGATTAAGCAAATCGTTTTTCCCGTATGAGCAAAATACCATTAATAAAGTTCAAAAAATAAATAGCAGATATATGTTAATCACTTTTAATAAGGATATACCTGCTAATTTAAAAGTTGGTGATTTAATTGAAAACTTAGATGGTTATCCTGATTTGCTTGTTGAAAATTGTACAATAAGCAGAAATAGAGCAAGAGGATTACTACTTTCTTCACCTAAAAACACTGTAATTAGAAACAATTATTTCCATACTGAAATGGAGGCAATATTAATACCTGTTGAAAGTGGACATTGGTACGAATCTGGAAATGGGGCAAATATTTTAATTGAAAATAACACTTTTCAAGATTGCCAACATAGTGGGTTTAATAGAGGAGTAATTCGTTTTGTTACAGATGATGATAATGAAAACATTGCTTTTAATAATATTACAATAAGCAACAATAAATTTAACCAATTTGACAATTTAATATTAGAGTTGTCTAATACTGATGGGATGAAATTTGTTGGGAATTCAATTACCTTTTCAGGAGCATTTAAACAATTGAATCCTGAAAATCCAGCAATTACAATTAAATCATCTAAAAATATTCTTTTTGAGAATAATAATTACTCTGGAAAGGCGTCAACAATTATAAAGTCAGATGACGAAAAAACACAAGTAAAATTTAATTAATTATAAACTAAACTAAACATTTAACAATGAGTAAAAAATATTTAACATTAAGAAAAGTACTTGATTTAGAATAAAAAAGAATAATATTTTTTCAAATTAGAAAAAATATTTTGGACACTCAACTTTAAAAAGTTAAACAAATTTACAAACTAAATTTAACCAAATGAAAATTAACAAATTAACAAATTACAATAAAGTCATGAGTCGTTATTTTCTCATTACTTTAATTGCGGTATTATTTTGCAATATTGATGCTCAAGCGCAAAAAATTACTGTTCAGGGAACCGTTACCGGTGCCGATGATGGCGGCCCAATTCCGGGTGTAACAGTTTTAATAAAAGGAACAACAAAAGGTGTATCAACCGATTTTGATGGTAAGTATTCTATTGATGCAAATACAGGAGATATCCTTTTATTTAGTTTTTTAGGAATGGCAGACCAATCTATAAAGGTTACAAAAAATATACTTAATGTTAAACTTTCTCCTGATGTTGAAGGATTAGAGGAAGTAGTAGTAATAGGTTATGGAACGGTTAAGAAAAAAGAACTTACCGGTGCTGTAGCTCAAGTAAAATCAGATCAAATTGAGGAGTTTGTAACTCCCGATTTAGCTTCAGCTTTACAAGGGCAAATATCAGGTGTAAATATTGCAGCTTCAAGTGGTGCACCAGGTGAAGAGGCAAGTATTCAAATTAGAGGTATTTCGTCTTTAATAGGGTCTAATGAGCCTTTATATGTTGTTGATGGGGTTGCCCAAAGAGGAAATCCAGGATTAAGTCCAAATGAAATTGAAACAATTGATGTTTTAAAAGATGCGGCTTCTGCTGCAGTTTATGGTACTGAAGGTGCTGGGGGTGTAATTTTAATTACAACCAAAAGAGGACAAGAAGGAAAAATGAGTATTACGGTTAATTCTAAATATGGTATTCAAACTTTAGGCGAGGGGCTAAAATTAATGAATACAAGAGAGGAACTATTTTTTGCTACTACACAGCTAGATAATGGAGCTTCAACATTTTATCCTGGGCCAACAAATTTTCCAGAATGGTTAAACAATGATAATACATTTGATGATTTTGTGTTAGTTAATAACGCTGCCACAAATCAACATACGATTAATGTTGCTGGAGGAACAAAAAATTTCTCATATAATGCTGTTGGTGGATATTTTGATCAAGAAGGAGCTTTAATTAATTCAGGGTTTACAAGAATTAATGGTCGTGCTTCTACAACATATTCTTCCAAGAATTGGAAAGTTAATACAAGTCTTGCATTTACAACGGAAAAAAATCAAAGAGTTGGAGCAGGATTAATTACAAGTGCACAACGTTACTCCCCAACATATCCATTTGTTGATGTAAATTCAGATGTTATATATTCTACAAGTAGTGTTGGTGATGGAGGAGTAAGAACTCCATTAGAAATACTTGCAAGAGCTTTAAAAAGAGAAGATAATAGTTCTAGAGATCGAATTAACGCAAGTTTAAGTGTTACACGTAAAATTAGTGATGCATTTAGTTTTAGTAGTACAATAGGTACAGCTATTACAAATGATTATAGAAATCAATTTTCACCAAAATATACTATTGTATTTTTAAACGGTGACCCGTCAGAAACTGACCCAACAAAAAGTAGTTCAACAGTAACATCTTCAAGAAGTACAAATTTATCATTTGACGGAACTTTAAGATTTAAGAAAAAGTATGGAGATCATAATGTTGGTGCACAAGCAACTTTTGCAATAAAAGAAGAATCTCAAGAAGGTTTTTTAGCAAGTAAACAAGGGGTATTAAATAATTCGGTTTCTGTTTTAGATGGAGCAAGTATAAACCCAGTTGCCGATTCTTTTGAGAACTATAACAGTACTCAAATAGGTATGCTTGGAAGGGTAACTTATGATTTTAGAGGGAAGTATTTATTATCTGCTTTAATTCGTAGAGATGGTTCTTCAAAATTTAGTCCTGAAAATCAATGGGGAGTTTTTCCATCGGTTTCTTTAGGATGGAATGTTTCTGACGAGAATTTTTGGAGTTCTATAAAAGGGACAATAAATAATTTTAAAATAAGAGCAGGTAGAGGAACAGTAGGTAATAATAGATTTAATAATTACGAATACCAAAGTACAATTAGTGCTAATTCTAATTATATATTCGATCCAACAGATGCTTCTTTATCATATGGTGCAGCTATTTATAGTTATGCAAACCCTTTAGTTCAATGGGAAACTAAAACAGAAACCAATGTTGGTTTTGATATGGGATTCATGAAGAATAAATTAACGTTAAGTGTTGATTATTATAACGCAACTAACGAAGATATGTTATTCCCAGTTAGAGTTCCTGGGTCGGCGGGAGCTTATGATGGCGGTTTTGTTAATACTATCTTAAATGTTGGTAATATGGAAAATAAAGGTTTCGAAATTGCAGCAAGATACAGAGCTCAAATTGGTGGGAGTAAATTAAATACAAACTTTACTTTTTCAAGAAACGTGAATAAGGTAACTAGTACTGCAGGACAATCCATAATCTTTAATACGGGATCTAGAATCAATTCACAAGATTTAACTGTATTTGCTGAAGGTTATGAAGCTGGAGCATTTTGGTTATATCAAACAAATGGAGCAATAAATACACCTGAGAGACTAGCGGCTTATCAATTAATTAACCCTGCTGCTAAGATGGGAGACATGGAATATTTAGACTTAAATGATGATGGTAAAATAGATACTGCCGATAGAAAATATTCAGGTAGTGGTGTGCCAGACTTTGAGGCCGGATTAAATTTGACTTGGTATTATAAAGGTTTTGATTTTGGAATGAATTGGTTTGCATCAGTTGGAGCCGAAATTATAAACGGAAACAAAATAGAAGCATATACAAGAGGAAGACATAGAGACTTGATTAATATGTGGTCAGCAGATAATCCAACATCTAATATTCCAATTCTTAGAGATTTTGGAACCAATAATTATGAAACAAACACAAACTATTGGGTTGAAAATGGTGATTATGTTCGTTTAAAATTGGTTACATTAGGTTATACATTGCCAAAAAATACTTTGAATAAAATAGGTGTTTCAAATTTGAGATTATTTTTAACAGCTCAAAACCCAATTACAATCTCTAATTATACAGGATTCGATCCGGAAATTGGAGGGAATGTAGTACGTAGAGGAATAGATTCTTCTAGATATCCTATTTCTGCATTGTATACTTTAGGTTTAAGTTTAAAATTTTAAAAAGTACTAAAAATGAAAAATTATAAAAATTATATTTTAGGCTTGATTGCTTTAGTTGGTACTTTGCAATCTTGTGATCAAGACGCTTATTTGGAGGAAATAAACCCAACAGGGGTTTCTTCTAGTAACTACTGGAAAAATTTAACCGAATCGGAAGAGAATTTAACTTCAGTTTATGGTGGATTATTAAATCAATATCTTTGGAATATTGATAATGAAGCGCTTAGAAGTGATTTAGCATTCCCAAGAGATCGTAATAATCCTATTAATTATGGATATGAATGGCATAGCCAAAATTTTAATAATACCATTTCAACGCATTATTTTAAAAGTTGGAATGCACTTTATAGAGTTATTTGGAGAGCAAACCAGGTAATTGAAGGTTTAAATGGTATGGATGACCAGTTTAAAAGTCAAGAACGTTGGACACATCAAATGGCAGAAGCTAGATTTATGAGAGGTTTAATGCATTTTTATGCACATTCAAACTATAATCAAGGGCAAATAATTATTAGAGATAAAGTACCTTCTAGTTTAGATGAGTATTCAAAACCTCTTTCTACTTCAGAAGAAGCAATTACATTTTTTAGAGAGGATTTAAAATATGCTTATGATAATTTGCCAAATACGCAACCACAAAAAACTAGAGTTACTAAGGGAACAGCGGCAACAGTATTAGGAAAAAGTTATTTATATACTGAAGAGTACGATTTAGCAATTCCATTATTAAAAGATGTTATAGAAGGACCTTACGGTTATAGTTTGTTAACTGGTAATGATGTAAATTTATTATTTACTCATGCAGGAGATTACAACGCTGAATCTATTTTAGAAATAAATTATACCGATCAACATAAAAGATTAGTATTAACACAAGATCAATGGGATGAAGAAGCATATACTACAAGATGGGCAAGATATACCGCTCCAACTAACTTAGGTGGTGGAGGAACCAATTATTTTGTTCCAACAGCGTGGCTTGGATATGCATATTCTAACGAACCAATTAATCCTAATGATAGTAGAAATTATGTAAATGGAGGTAATGAAACTAAAGGAGTTCCTTTACGATGTGCACAAATGATAGCAGTTGTAAATGATACAGAATCAAGTTATTATTTAAGCACTCCAGCTTATGAAAAGGTGAGTTTTTCAGGTACAGTTTTTTCGTACTTTAAAAAATTAACAAATCATGATATTGCTGCAAGTGAAGATGAAACATTAGAAACTTCTTGGGCTTCTGGTAAAAATGTTATAATTTACAGATTAGCAGATGTTTATTTAATGTTAGCCGAATGTTTAATTCAGAAGAATGATATTGATGGCGGATTAAAATATATAAATGCAATTAGAGATAGATGGGGATTATTGCTATTAGGAGCTGATGACGGATCTGGATCTTATGATGACATAACTTATACGCAAGAAAGTTTAATGACTCATCTAATGCATACTGAAAGACCTTTAGAAATAGGGTTAGAAGGATTTGCGGAGAGAGCTATTGACTTACGTAGATGGGGAGTTACAAAACAACGTTTTGAAGAATTAGCGGCGAGCGAGTATAATTTAGTTACTTATAGTTATACAAAAGCTGACGGTACAACTGGTAACGGAAGTTTAATTCAAAAAGGTCCAACTGCAAATACAAGACTTGATTTAAATAAAGAGTTTGATGATGCAGCTGTAAACTTTATAGAGTCGTTGCACGCGTATTTACCGCTTCCAACAGACGAAGTATTATATAACCAAGAAGTAAACTAAAAAAGACAATTATGAAGACAAAAATAAAAATACTAACAATGTTATTGTTATGCAGTTTTGTATTTACAATAGGTTGTACAGAAGATGATGTAGCTCTGTCAGAAGATTATATAGGTGTAAATGATAACTTTTCTAGTTTTAAATGGTACACAAGTGGATCTAGAACAACTTACAATGTAAGTGAAAAATATATAAATTTAAATTCATATGTTGCGTTTTATGATATATCACAAAATGCAATAGCACATGAATGGACAATTCCAGCTTCAGGAAAATTTTTAAGTAAAGAATTTACAGAGTCAGATTCTATTTATACAGATTTTATATTGCCAACAGAATCATTAATTTCAAATGACAATTTAATTAACGTGCTTTTTACAGAGGCAGGAATCAAAGAAGTAAAATTAGTTGATACTTTTAAGGATTCTGTTACAGATGCTGTTAGAGTACAAGATTATTGGCAAGTAGAGAAAATATTTACTATTGATGTATTTGCAAATACAAATCCAGCTTGTAAAGTTTACAAGTTTGATTATAGTGTTGATCCTGATAATCCAACAATGGTAGAGGTTCTTAATTTAACTTCTGCTGAAATGCCATCTGAAGAAGATCAAGCTTCTTGGCCTACAGTTTCTATTGAGGCTGGTGAAGAATTGGTATATGAAGATCATTCAACCGAAGGAAGACCAACGGCAAGAAAATGGTTTTTAGATGGCGGAAAACCAGATGTTAGTGGACAAGAAATGGCAACTATTAAGTATAATAAATTAGGGGATTTTACGGCATATATGCAATCTTCAAGATCTGGGGGTGACACAATCCCTTCCTATTCTAGTACTAAATTAATTCCATTAAATATTAAAGTATTACCTTCAACTAAACCATTTGAAATAACAGGAAATGCAACGTTAGAAAATGGAGTAATTTCATTTGCAGTAACTGGTGAAGCAGTTGAGGCAATAAATCAAAAGGATTTCTTTACAGTACATGTAACAAATGAAGCAGCTGGATTTGATCAAAATATTGCAATTGAATCTGTTTCCATTAACAGTTCTGATGCTACAATTATTAATGTTGCCTTAGCCGAACCAACATACAATACTGATGAAATTAAAATTTCTTTTTCAGGAGGTAATATTGTTTCTGTAGATTCTAGGGTATTACAAGATTTTGATGCAACAACTGTTAAATTTAGTTTAGGAGATAACATTCTAAGCTCAAGTTGGAGTAGCTTTGAAGATTCTTCTACAAACTGGAAATCTGGATTTTTAACTGGTTTTTGGGTTGGAAATTCAAATGACGATAATGGATCAACAGTAGATCCAATATTTAAGCAATCAGATGAACAAGCTTTTGAAGGTAATTTTAGTGCAAGATATAAATTTGATTTATCTAAGAATATGACCTTGCAAGGAAGTAATTTCTCTAAACCAAATGGAGTGGCAGAAGGAACATATAAAGTTTCTTACATGGTTTATTTAGAACCAGGTAATACCTTGAAAAAGTTTAAAAGTGCTATTCAATCTCCATTTCAATTAATTGAATGGGATCTTGAGAGTTTACCTAGAGGAGAATGGATAGAAATAAGTCAAGTGGTGACAACAGGTGCTGTGCCATCGGGTAAACGATTTGATATTAAAATTGATGTTGGGGATAATCCGGGAGTTTCGGGAGAGCAAATTATTTATTTTGATAATATAAGTTGGATACCTTTAGTGCCAAGAACATAATTTAATTAATAATGAGTTTGATTATAAATCAAACTCATTATTATAGTAAATGTTAAAGTTAAAAGTCTGTAGTTTTGAAGAATAAATCTCTAACTTCAGGCTTTTTAATATTTAAAAAGATTATAAAATGAAAACAACTTCAATACTTAATTATTTAACAGCCATTTTAATAGTAGGAGTTCTTTTTACTTCGTGTACTAATGAAACTAAAAATAAGGGTTTTGTAAAATTACATAATGGAAAAAATTGGGATGGTTGGTATTTTAAAATTAGAAGTGGTGATGATGAAATGGCAAAAAAAGTTTACTCTATAGAGAATGAAATGGTTCATGTGTTTAATGATCAGTTTCCAGATTCTATTAAATTAAATACAGGAGAAAACGATACACACGGATTATTTTATACAAAAAAGAAGTATAGCAAGTTTATATTGAAATTTGAATATAAATGGGGTTCTAAAATTGCTAATAATTTTGATAAATATCAATATGATGCAGGCTGTTATTACCACGTGTTTGATGATAAAATTTGGCCAAAAGGGATTGAATATCAAGTAAGGTATAATCACGTAACAAATAAAAATCATACTGGCGATTTTTGGGCTGGTAATTTATTGCAATGGTATACTGCCGAAGGCGGAAACACTTTTTTGCATCCAAATAAAGGAGGAATTCTCCAACCTATGAAAAATGGGGAGCATTTAGCTTCAAAACCAACTAACTTTAATGCTTTAAATGATAAATGGAATGAATGTGAAGTTATTGTAATGGGTAATAAATACTGTATTCATAAGTTAAACGGCGAAATAGTAAATATGGGTGTAAACTTGAAAGTTAGTGAAGGTGTTATAGGATTTCAATCAGAAACAGCAGAAATATTTTACAGAAATATTGAAATTAAAGAATTTGATAAAGAACTTCCAATAGAAGATTTTTTGAATTAAAAAAAGCGAAAATAAATTAAAAAATAATGAGAAAATTAGCAGTTGTAATTTTTGGAATGCTTTTAGTAGTTTCTTGTGGAAAAATAAAGAAACAAGAAGCTTCAATTAAACAAGAAACTCAAAAACCAAATATTATATATATTTTGGCAGACGATTTAGGTTATGGCGATTTAAGTAGCTATGGTCAAAAACATTTTGAAACTCCAAATATTGATAAGTTAGCTTCAAAAGGAATGAAGTTTTTACAACATTATAGTGGAGCTTCAGTATGTGCCCCTTCTCGATCTTCTTTAATGACCGGGCAGCATACAGGACATACTCCAATTAGAGGAAATAGAGAGTTGGAGGATGAAGGTCAAACACCATTACCAGCTACTTCGCTCACAATAGCTGAAGTTATGAAATTAGCAGGTTATAAAACTGGTGCATTTGGAAAATGGGGATTAGGTTTTATTGATTCGGAAGGCGACCCAAATAATCAAGGTTTTGATGAGTTTTATGGATATAACTGTCAACGTTTGGCACATCGATATTATCCGCCATACTTATGGGAAAACAAGAATAAGGTATTACTTAAAGGAAATGATTGGACGAAAACGGAAACTTATGCTCCGGATAAAATTCAAGAAGCAACCCTTAAATTTATTGAAGAGAATAAAGAGAAACCATTTTTTGCATATGTACCACTGGTATTACCACATGCAGAGCTCATTTCTCCTAATGATTCTATTTTTAATAAATATAAAGGAAAATTTGAAGAAACACCACTTACAAGTGATGCTAGATATACATCAGATTATGGTCCAGATATAATTCATAAAGAATATTGCCCACAGGAAACACCACATGCGGCATTTGCTTCAATGGTTGATAGATTAGACGTGTATGTAGGACAAATTATGGATAAAGTTGAGGAATTAGGAATTGCAGATAATACTATTATAATGTTTGCTAGTGATAACGGACCACATGCTGAAGGTGGTGCAGATCCAGAATTTTTTAATAGTGGTGGTGATTTACGTGGAATTAAACGCGATCTATACGAAGGTGGAATTCGAACTCCGTTTATAGCAGTTTGGCCAAATAAAATTAAAGCTGCGTCTACTTCAAATCATGTTTCAGCATTTTGGGATGTGTTGCCAACAATTGCTGATATTGTTGATGTAAAAATAAACAACCAAATTGATGGAATTTCATTTTTACCAACACTTTTAGATACAAAAAGTCAAAAAGAACATAACTATCTATATTGGGAATTTAATATTAAATCGGGTAGAAAAGCAATTAGAAAAGGTAATTGGAAAGGAGTTTGGTACAAAATTAATGGAAAAAAACAAGGCGAGTTTGAATTGTATAATTTAGAAACAGACTTACCGGAAGAAAATAATATAGCAAATAATCACCCAGAAATTGTAGAAGAACTAAAACAATTGATGTCTGAAGCAAGTATTCCTTCAGAATTATTTCCTTTTTAAATGATTTATTAAATAATATGAAAATGAAGTTTTTTTTGATTTCGCTAGCGGTTGTTTTTTTAGGTTTTCAACCCATTTATGGGCAATTGGAGCAATCAGCAAGAGATAAAATTACAATCTTGGAATCTTTAATTTCCAAAGCAGAATTAGCAGGCATTGATACTGCCAAAGAACGAATGACTATTCGAACGGCTGAGGTCTTTCTTAAATATGCAAACTGGGATGAAGCCAATATAGATAAGAACATAAATTACTTTAAAGAAGTTCATATTTATAAAGATAATGCAGCTCAAATGGCAGCAGATTTGCCAGATTTTGAAAGAAATGAAATTATTTTAATGTTAGATGAATCTATTGCTTATATAAATAAGTTAATCGATGGTGAAGTAACAAGAACTCCAAGCCCAAATATAGACTGGGCAAAAGTTGAAATTTCGGGAAATAAAGTTCTTTTTGAAGGAAAACCAGTTTTTTTAGAAGACTATACATGGAAGCCGAGTATTCCAGAATTAACAGAATATTTTGGGGATAAAGATGGTGTTTTTATGACTCCAACTCATTTGACGAATGAGCAAGGTGATTTAAAATCGACATTAATATCAGAAATTCAAGGAAAGACGGATGGCGGTACATTTGGAAGTATATTTTTAAATCACAAAAATGTTCCGAATTGGGCAGAAACCAAATATGGACCGGGGTTTAAAATGAGAGAAGATACGTATACCGCTTATGACATTGATAATCCTGGAGCAAAAGAAATGCAAGGATTATTGTTGGGAGGTACAGTTCCACAAATGGCTGGGAAAAAGTATGCGGAACTTGGATATATGTTAGCAAACGAGCCGCATTTTATAACAACTAAAGATGGAACTAAAAATGTTTGGGCAACCGGACCAGTATCTAATTTTACTATAGAGAAATTTAAAATTTGGTTGCAATCTAAACACAATTCTATTGAAGATTTAAATACACTTTGGGGAACAAATTTTACATCATTTAATAATGTTTCAATAGATATTCCCATTGAAATATCGTTGAGAGGAACCCCAATGTGGTACGATTGGCAACGTTTTAATATGGATCGAGTAACCGATTGGTTTTTATTTCTTAAAAATGAAATTCAAAAGCACGATCCAACTGCTAAAACACATATTAAGCTTATCCCTAAAATGTGGAGCGGAAATTCTAGAGATTATGGATTGGATTTTGAAGCTCTAATGTCTCAAAGTGAAATTATTGGGAATGATGCAGGAGCACATAATAACTATATGTGGGGATCAACTGAAGAATGGGAAAGTCGTTATAATTTTGAATGGAGAGAGCTTGCAATGGCGTACGATTTTTTTAAATCCATAAGCCCTAATAAAATTAATTATAATTCTGAAGGACACTTTTTATCAACAACAAAATCAAGAGATTTATATCAAAAAGCATCTTATGCAAGAATGACCTATTGGTTAGCTCATATTC
This sequence comes from uncultured Lutibacter sp., assembly GCF_947495725.1. Lineage (GTDB taxonomy): Bacteria > Bacteroidota > Bacteroidia > Flavobacteriales > Flavobacteriaceae > Lutibacter. The sequence continues at coordinate 449,254 of NZ_CANLZZ010000002.1, forward strand.
AAGGAATGAACGTAATTCAAACTTGGTATTGGTCTAGAAGGGAAGATGGTTCGGTTAGAAATAGTTCGGACAAAGGATATGCAGGTTCTAACAATCAGCAACCTAGAGTTGTGCAATCTGTGGCATCAACAATGATGGATCTAAATGCATTTTCTAAAGATATTACAGCATTGCAAAATTTAAGAAAACCAATTAGAATATTTTATTCAGAAGCATCAGCATTAAATAAACAACACCATATGGATGAAGTTTTTGAATTGTATGAATCTTTATATTTTGAAGGAATTTCTTTGGGGTTTGCAACTGAAAATATTATAAAAAATCAGAATAATTCGTTATGGGATGTAATTCTAGTCAATAATACAGAATTTGTTACGTTAAACGAACTTAATAGCCTGCAACAATATTTAAATGATGGAGGAACCATTATTTTAGACTCACAAAGTTTAGTGAAGGATGAATATGGAAGATTGCATAATATAAGTTTAAATACCAACAATGGCGGAACAATAATTTCAGCTTCGAATTCGGCTGATGTTACGAGTAAGACTTTGGATTTAATGGAGGTTAAAAACAGAATTCCACAAATTAGCTTAATTGAAACCAACGATTTAAATTTAAAAGGTTGCACTTGGAGAACATATATAAACGGTGATGGAAACCATGTAGTTTCTTTAGTAAATATTGGAAAAGGTGAGGCTACAATAAATTTAAAAATTAAAGGGGTTTCAAATTCGTTGTTAACAAATTTAATTACAAATGAAGTAATAAAATCTCCGTTTGTAATGAAACCAGAAGACGTGTTATTGATTGGTGTTACGGAAGCAGATTCAGATTTTAAAAACTATAAAATAAAAACAATTGGAGAAACATGTAAAGGTAAAAACAACGGAAGAGTAGCTATTTCAATTAACGATTCAGGAGAGTTTACAGCTAATTTAAATGGAGTAAAAAAAACATTTTCAAATGAAGTGGTTTTTGAAAATATAGAGCCCGGCTCTTATGAGTTATGTATAAATTCAGAAGGTAGTATTGAACAATGTTATAAGGTTACCATTGAAGAAGCTGTTGAAATTTCGGGTAAAATTAATATGTTGGAGCATCAAGCATTTATTGAAGTGCATAAAGGCACACCTCCTTTTGAAGTTAGCGTAAATGATAAGAAGGTTTTAAAAACTTCCTTAAAAAAGTTTTATGTAGAGGCTAAAAAAGGTGATTTAGTTTCAGTGAAATCTAATTTAGTATGTGAAGGAGAATTTAGAGATTATATTGTTCGGGCTAGTCCTAATCCTACAAGTGGTTTTATAGAAATACCAATTCTTACTGAAAAAGAAACTATATTGGTAGAATTGTATAATGCACAATCTCAAAGGTTTTTTAAAAAACCATTTAAAGTAATAAACGGAAAAATAAATGTGGATCTTACAAATTATCCAACAGGTTTATATTTTGTAAAAATTCAGATTGAAAATGAAACGTTAAAAACACTAAAAGTTTTAAAGGAATAGTTTTTATGTTTGCTTAAATATCAACATTAGCTTTACTACTTTTAAGTTAAATACTTTACATTATATTTGTTGAAATAAATTAGGGTAAAACATATCTTTAGCAAATAAAATAAAGAGTTAATGAAAGGAGTAGTAACAAAGTCTACTGGAAGTTGGTATACCGTTATTGACGAAGAAAATAATAGTATTGATTGCCGATTAAAAGGAAAGTTTAGAATTAAAGGAATCAAAAGCACCAATCCGGTTGCAGTTGGTGATTTTGTGAAATTCGAGTATGAAGAAGGGAAAGAAACAGGTGTAATAAATAAAATATTTGATCGAAAGAACTACATCATTCGTAAATCTGTAAATCTTTCAAAACAAACACATATTATTGCCGCTAATATTGACATTGCTTTTTTATTGGTTACCATTGATAATCCTCCAACTTTTACCGGCTTTATCGATCGATTTTTAGCTACTGCAGAAGCCTATAATATTAAATCTGTTTTACTTTTTAATAAACTAGACATGTATACAGATGATGAGTTGGAAAAACTTGCCATGTTAGATGAAATATATTCTGAGATTGGGTATAAATGTATTCCAATTTCTGCAACTAAAGGAATTGGAATTGATGAAGTTAAAGAATTAATGAAAGATAAGACTACCATGTTTTCTGGTCATTCAGGTGTTGGTAAATCTACCTTAATAAATGCAATTGAACCTTCATTAAATTTAAAAACAAAAGAGGTTTCTAAGCAGCATAAGCAGGGTATGCATACCACAACCTTCGCCGAAATGTTTGCCCTGAGTTTTGGAGGTTTTATAATTGATACACCAGGAATAAAAGGTTTTGGTGTGGTTGATTTTGAACCAAATCAAATTACAGATTATTTTCCTGAATTTTTCAAATTAAAATCGAAATGTAAATTTAACAACTGTATGCATATTAACGAGCCAAAATGTGCAATAAAAGAGGCTGTGGAAGCAGGTGATATTGCCTATTCTCGTTATACAAGTTATTTACAAATGGTAGAGGGAGATGAAGAACATTATAGAGTAGATATTTATAGCTAAAATATGAAAGCGGTAATTCAAAGAGTATCGGAAGCTTCTGTTACTATTAATAAGAAAGTGGTAAGCAAAATAAATGAAGGAATACTAATTTTAATTGGTATTGTAGCCGAAGATTCAATAGAAGATATTGAATGGTTAACCAAAAAAATAGTAAATCTTCGAATTTTTAATGATGAAAACGACATTATGAATAAATCATTAATTGATGTTGTTGGAGATGCTATTGTGGTAAGCCAGTTTACGCTACAAGCAAGCACAAAAAAAGGAAATAGACCTTCGTACATAAAAGCGGCAAAACCAGATGTTGCTATTCCTTTGTATGAACAATTTGTAACTATTTTAGAGAATAAACTTAATAAAAAGGTTGGAACTGGTGAATTTGGAGCCGACATGAAAGTTTCACTAATTAATGATGGACCAGTAACTATTATTATAGATTCTAAGCAGAGAATTTAAAACTTTGTTAATGAAATATTAAGTAACAAATTTATAATTTTGTTATTTTTGTAGAAAATTAACGCTATGAAATTCCCCATTAAATTTGCTATGGTAGCTTTGCTGCTGTATTCAACGGTTGCGTACACACAAGATTACAATTTTGATACTTCTAAAATACCAGAAAAATTAGTAAAAAATGCAAATTCTATAATTAGATTTGAAAATGTTGCTATTGATATAAAATCTCAAAAAGAGATGATAATTAAAATTGAAAAAGCAATTACAATTTATAATAAGTTAGCAAGTAATTATGAAGATATTATAATTTTTCATGATAAAGGAACAGTTATAAAGAGTGTTAAGGCATATGTATATAATTCAGAAGGAAAGGAGATTAAGAAAATAAAGAAAAGCGATTTAAATGATTACAGTGCTTCAGGAACTAACCTCTATACTGATAATAGAGTGTTGTATTATAATTATGTACCAACAACATATCCATTTACAATACATTATAGCTACGAAATTAAAACATCAAACACAGCATTTATAAACCCTTGGTTACCTATTGAATCATATAGACAAAGTGTTCAAAAATCTGTTTATAGTTTAAAATATCCTTCAAATATAAACATCCGAAAATCGGAGAGAAACTTTACCAATTACAACATTGAAGTTGCAAAAGAAACTAACAAAATATCATATAAATTAGAGAATATTGCAGCGGTTGAATTAGAGCCCTATGCTCCTCCGTTTAAAAATTTCATGCCTAATGTTAAATTTGGAGTTAATAAGTTTAATCTTGAGGGAATTAATGGAGAAGCAAATAATTGGGAAGAATTTGGTAAATGGTATTATGAAAATTTGCTTCAAAGTACCTTTGATTTGCCTGAAGTTACAAAACAAGAAGTTAAAAATTTAACTGAAAATACAAATAGTCCAATTGAAAAGGCTAAGATTATTTATAACTATGTTCAAGATAAAGTACGATATATAAGTGTTCAGGTTGGTATTGGAGGTTTTAAGCCAATGTTGGCAAGTGAAGTAGATGATTTGAGTTATGGAGATTGTAAAGCATTATCTAATTATACTAAAACGTTATTAGACGCTGTTGGAGTTGAGTCAAATTACACCGTAATTTATGGAGGTCCAGAAAAAAGAAATATCGACAACGAATTTTTATCGGTACAAGGAAATCATGTTATATTAAATATTCCAACAAAAAAAGGAGATTTATGGTTAGAGTGCACCAGTCAAAAAACACCTTTTGCCGATATAGGTGGTTTTACAGACGATAGAGATGCGTTAGTTATTACACCAGAAGGTGGGAAAATAAAACATACAAGAATTTATAAAGACTCCGAAAATTATAAAAAAATAAGTGGAAAATACGTTCTAAATAATGAAGGTTCAATAAAAGCTGACATAAACATGATTTCTTCAGGTACACAATTTGTTAACCATTTGAGTTACGAAGGAAAAACAGAAAAGGAACTTGATAAATTGTATAAAGAATTTTGGAGCAATATAAATAATGTAACTATTGAAAATATTGCTATAAGAAACAATAAAAAAATAGGGGAATTTGAAGAATCGGTAAAATTTGGAGCAGAAAATTATGGGGTAATTACCGGAGAACGAATGATTTTCCCTATCAATGCTTTTAATGTAACAAATAATATTCCTAAACGTATTAATAACCGAAAAATGCCTATTGAAGTAGCTAGAGGTTTTTTAAATATTGATGAAGTAGAAGTTGAACTTCCTATAAATTATGAGATTGAAACAATTTCTAATGATTATGAAATTGAATGTGAGTTTGGAATTTATAAATTATCCATTGAAAAATTATCAGAAAGTAAATTAAAATATAAGAGGGAGTTTCTTTTTAAAAATGGATTGTATCCGAAAGAATATTATGATGAGTATCGAGAATTTTGGAGAAAAATAGCGAAAAATGATAAATCAAAAATAGTTTTAATTAAAAAAAATATATGAAAAAGATTCTATTAGTAATACTTGCAATGGCATTTATTAAAATAGGTTATAGTCAAGATTATAAATTTGGGAAAGTTTCAAAAAAGGAATTAGAAGAACAATTTTACCCTTTAGATTCATTGGCTAATGCCGCATATTTATATAAAAAAAGAAGAAGATATGTACGGTTGGAAGCAAGACAATTAAAACTCATTACCAATGTTCATGTAAGACTAAAAGTTTATAAAAAAGAAGGGTTTAATTGGTCTACCATAAATATTAATTTATTGGGGCAAGGAGCTCATACTAGTGAAAATGCATACAAATTTAAAGCAGCAACATATAATTTAGTTAATGGAGTTGTTGAAAAAACTAAATTGGACAAAAAAGATATTTTTTTAGAACAGAAAAGTGATTTTTTAAAGGTGAAAAAATTCACGATGCCCAATGTAAAAGAAGGATCTGTATTAGAATGGACATATGAAATTCAATCGCCATATATTTCCAATATGGATGATATTTTAGTACAACACAAAATTCCTGTTAAAAAATTAGAAGAAAAAGTAGAGTTGTTAGGTTGGTTCAATTTTAATAAACGTCAAAAAGGTTATTATCCATTTAAAATTCATCAATCAACAAAAACCAATCCTTCTTTTCAAATAGCCAATCAAGTAATTGAAGTTTTAGAAGAGAATATTCCAGCATTAAAATCAGAGCCCTATGTTAACAACATGAGTAATTATGCTGCAGCTCTACAATTTGAAGTAGCATCAATACAAGCTCCAGACATTAATATGTTTCAAAATTTTGCAACAAGTTGGGAGGAAATAGCCAAGAATGCTTTAAAAAGTCCTTCCTTTGGAGAACAACTAAATAATACAGAACATTTAGAGGATGACTTAAAAAAATTAAAGTTAGAATTAACAACTACTTCAGCCAAGATAATTGCAGCATTAGAATATGTGAAGAGTAAAATTAAGTGGAATGGTAACTTTGGTCAATATTGTGAGAAAGGAATAAAAAAAGCATTTACCGAAGGGGCAGGAAATGTTGCAGATATAAATTTAACACTTGTTGCAGTTTTAAGAGAGTTAGGTTTAACGGCATATCCGGTTTTAACAAGTACTAGAAGTAACGGAATTCCACTTGTGCCAACGGTTAAAGGGTTTAATTACGTAGTTGTAGTTGTTAACACCATTGAAGGAAAAGTATTATTGGATGCTTCCGAAAAATATAGTTTACCAAATGTACTACCATTACGAGCTTTAAATTGGAAGGGTACAATTGTTAGTAATAATACAAATGTAGATTTTGTAGATTTAACCTCACCAATTATATCAAATGTAGAATATAATATTAATTATAAAATTGACGAGAAAGGATTTATTGAAGGAATGAATCGTAAGAAATATGAAAATCTAAAAGCTATTAATTATAGAAATGAAAAAAGTAATTTAGATGAAAATGAATTAATTAGTACAATTGAACAAGATTATAATGATATTAAAATATTAGATTTTCGTTTATTAAATTTAGATAAAATTTCACTTCCTATAATTGAGATGTATAAGTTTGAGAAAGAAGAGGGAGTAGAATTTATAGGTGATAAAATGTATTTTACGCCAATGTTGTTTGCAGCCATAAATGAAAACCCTTTTAAATTGGAAGAGAGAGAATACCCAATAGATTTTGGAACTCCTTGGCAAAAAAAAATAACCTCAATTATTGAAATTCCCAAAGATTATAAAATAGAATCTTTACCTGAAGATATTGCTGTTGGTATGCGTGAAGAACTAGGTGAGTTTATATATTCTATTAAAACGGATGGAAATAAAATTATACTTCAAGCTTTGATTAAAATAAATAAAGGTCTTGTTACGGCAAATTTTTATCAAGAAATTAAAAGTTTTTATAAAATGATTGTCGATAAAAGTACGGAAAAGATTATACTAACAAATAAGCAGCATATTCGTTAAAATAATCATAAATTAGAGCAATTGATATATGGAATTAGTATTTTATATTAATATTGTATGTAACCAAAAGTTTAATTAAAAATAAATAACAATGAAAAAAATTTTATTTGCACTTATTTTAAGTGCGTCGTTTATAGCTTGTAAATCAGATAAAAAAACAGAGAAGACAGAAGATGTATCAACTAAAGTTTCCGAAATTAAAATTGAAGATGGCAGTTACCAAGCCAAAGTTGATGTTTCAACTTTGAATTGGAAAGGGAATAAACCAACTGGAAGTCATAATGGAACTGTTGCTATAAAAGAAGGAAATTTAAATGTGTTAGACGGGAAATTAACAGGTGGGAAATTTATTTTTGACATGGAGTCAATAACTGTATTAGACCTTCCTGCAGATGATGAATATAATGGAAAATTGGTTGCTCATTTAAAAAATGAAGATTTTTTTGACGTTGTAAACCACCCAACGGCTGTTTTTGAAATTACAAGTGTTTCTAATAATATTGTTAAGGGTAACTTAACTGTAAAAGACATTACTAAACCAATTGAATTTACATCAAAATTAAGTGTTTTAGCTGATGGTATTGAATTATCAAGTGATACTTTTAAAATTGATAGAACAGATTTTAACATACAATATAAATCAAAGAAATTTTTCGATAATTTAAAAGATAAATTTATTGATGATGAATTTGAAATTTCGTTTAAAGTACTGGCCTCAAAATAAATTTTTTAAAAGAGTTAAGTAAAAAACATCTTTTTTGTAAGTAATTACAATTTACTCACACTAATGATTAAAAATTAATAAACTTATTAAAAAATGAAGAAATCTATATTATTATTTTTGGCAGTTGCATTAGTAGCAATGTCGTTTACTAACCCAATAAAAACTTTAAATGTTGATGTTGCCAAATCAATTGTAACATGGAAGGGTTATAAACCAACAGGTTCACATAATGGAACCATTATGTTAAAATCAGGATTGTTACAATTAGATGGTGAAAATATTGTTGGTGGTAAATTTACTGCTGATATGAAATCAATTAAAGATGCCGACGGTAGTGCTCGATTAGAAAACCATTTGAAATCGGTAGATTTTTTTGAAGTTGAAACATTTGAAACTGCAGTTTTCGAAATTACAGCAGTTGAAAATAAATCAAAAAACAAAGTTTTTATTTCTGGAAATATTGTGATAAAAGGCATAACAAAAGAAATTTCGTTTACAGCTGAAGTATCCATCATAAATGGAATTATAACTCTAAAAAGTGATGTTATTCAATTAAACAGAGCCGAATTTAATGTAAAGTATAAATCGAAAACCTTTTTTAATGATTTAAAAGAAAAATTTATTAATGACGAATTCGATTTGCAAGTTAGTATAGTAACCAAATAAGATTAATAATAAATTATTAAAGTCCAAATTGAAAAATTTGGACTTTTTTTATGTCAAATTTAAAATTGAATTATCTTTTGTTGCACTCATTACAAATGTACTTTGAACATTAGTAACAGAATCCAAAACAGATAATTTATTCTTCAAAAAAAATTGATAGCTATTCATATCCTTTACAATTACTTTTAATAGGTAATCGTAATTTCCTGCCACGTGAAAACACTCTACAACTTCTTGCATTCCGTTTATAGCTCTTTCAAATCGAGAAATTAATTCTTTTGAGTGTACCATTAATGTAACCTGACAAAAAACTTCAATATGAAGACCTACTTTTTCTTTATTTAAAACAGCGATGTACTTTTTTATAACATTTGCCTTTTCCAATCGTTTAATACGTTCATAAGTTGGAGTTTGAGTTAAACCAATTTTTAAGGCAATTTCTTTAATATTTGCTTTTGAATTTTGTTGTAGTAAGGTTAATATTTTTTTATCAGTTTCGTCAAGAGCTATCATAAAAGTAAATTTTTCTAAAATTACATATTGTTTTTAAATTTGAAGGAAAAAATTACTGTTATAATGAAATAACTAAGTAAAAATATCTGAAATGATGTCATAAATAAGATTAATATTAAGATGTTTCTTAAATTTATAGAAGAAATTCTATTATCATGAGCAATAAACCAGCAAATAAAATTCAAGATTTACAATACTTTGGTGAATTTGGAGGTGTAAACCCTTCAATATCAGATTCCGCAACATATACATTCCTTCATGCAAAAACAATGCTCGACACTTTTGAAGGTCATGCAGAAGGTTGTTATTTATATTCTCGCCATACAAGTCCAAGTAATTTGTATTTAAGCGAAGCCTTGGCAGCTATGGAATTTACTGAAACAGCAAATGTAGCAGCTTCAGGAATGGGAGCAATTACATCGGTTATTATGCAAATTTGTTCCGCCGGAGACCATATAATTTCAAGCAGAACCATCTATGGAGGTAGTTATGCGTTTTTAAAAAACTTTGTTCCAAAGTTTAATATTTCAACTTCCTTTGTTGATATTACATCTTTAGAAGCTATTAAAAAGGCTATTACTCCAAAAACAAAAATGATTTATTGTGAAGCTTTAAGTAATCCTTTATTAGAGGTAGCAAATATTAGTGAATTATCGAAAATCGCTAAAAAACACAATATTTTATTGGTAGTAGATAATACGTTTACGCCATTAATAATTTCACCAAAAAAATTAGGCGCAGATATAACAATTCATAGTTTAACAAAATTTATTAACGGAACAAATGATACGGTTGGAGGTGTGGTTTGTGGCTCACAAGAGTTTATAGATAATTTACGAAATGTTAATGATGGTGCAGCTATGTTGTTAGGTCCAGTTATGGACAGTGTTAGAGCAGCGAGTATTTTAAAAAACTTAAGAACATTGCATATAAGAATGAAAAAACACAGCGAAAACGCCTTGTTTTTAGCTGAAAATTTTGAAAAGGATGGACTAAAAGTGGTGTATCCGGGATTAAAAAGTCATCCAGATTATAATTTGTTTAAAGAAATGTACAATGAAGAATATGGTTTTGGAGGAATTTTAACTATTAATGTGGGTAGTTTAAATAAAACTAACGAATTAATGGAGTTAATGCAAAACGAAAACCTTGGATACTTAGCTGTAAGTTTAGGATTTTATAAAACTCTATTTAGTGCTCCAGGTACTAGTACATCTTCCGAAATACCACTTGAAGAGCAACAAAAAATGGGGCTTTCAGATGGTATTATTAGATTTTCAATAGGATTAGATAATGATATTGAGCGAACTTATCGGGCAATGAGAAAATGCATGACTAAAGTTGGTATAAATTTAGGCTAAAATTGTTCTTTTTTTATTTAAAAGCCCCATTCAATCCAATGAACGGGGCTTTTCATTTGTGTAAATTTTCAAATTTGCGTATCATTACATTTCAAAACCCAAATAATGAAAAACAAATCTAATATTGAAGAACAAAAAATTATTATTAATAAAGAATTGAATATTTGGGAGGCGTTAATACCAGTTTTCGCATTAGTTTTAATGTTGTTTTTTAACGTTTTTTATGTTTATGGAGATGATGCTTTAAGCGGGAGTAATCAATTTATACTATTAATTGGATCGGCGGTAGCAGCAGTAATAGGGTTTTTAAATAAAGTTTCTTATAACAAAATGCTTGAAGAAGTTGGTGAAAATGTAAAGTCTACATCAGGAGCTATACTTATTTTATTAATGGTTGGTTCTTTAGCTGGAACTTGGTTAATAAGTGGAATTATTCCAACAATGATTTATTACGGCCTTCAAATTTTGAATCCTACCGTATTTTTAGCGGCAAGTGTGGTTATATGTGCCGTTATTTCAATTGCTACAGGAAGTTCTTGGACTACTTCAGCAACAGTTGGTATTGCATTAATAGGAATAGGGGAAACACTTGGAATTTCTTTAGGTATGACGGCAGGTGCAGTGCTTTCAGGGGCGTATTTTGGAGATAAAATGTCACCACTTAGTGATACAACAAATTTAGCGCCAGCTATGGCTGGTGGTGAATTATTTGATCATATTAAATATATGACTTTTACTACGGTGCCTACAATTTTAATTACTTTAATTGTTTTTATCATAATTGGTTTTAATATTGATACAACTGGTACCACTGATATTTCGGATAAACTTGAAGCTGTTGAACAAGCATTTAATATTACTCCATGGTTGTTTGTGGTACCGGCATTTGTAATATTTTTAATAATTAAAAAAACACCTCCCTTAATTGCTTTGTTAGTTGGAACTCTGTTAGGTGGTATTGCTGCTCTTATTTTTCAACCAGATTTGGTTTTAAAAATATCAGGTTCAGATAAATTGGATTTTGTTTCGGGTTACAAAGGTGTTATGGATGCTATAACAACAGATGTCGCTGTTGAAACGAGTAGTGTGGAGTTAAATGATTTGTTTAGTTCTGGAGGTATGAAAGGTATGTTAGGCACCATTTGGTTAATAATTTGTGCAATGGTTTTTGGCGGGGTTATGGATGCTATTGGGGCTTTATCAAAAATTAGTAGAGCCATTTTAAATTTATTCGATTCTGTTTTTGGGTTGTTTGCAAGTACAGTTTTTAGTTGTGTTACATTAAATGCTACCGCGTCAGATCAATACTTAGCAATTGTTGTCCCAGGAAAAATGTATGCAAAAGCATTTAAAGAAAAAGGATTAGCACCTGAAAATTTGAGTAGAACATTAGAGGATTCGGGAACTGTAACTTCTGTACTAATTCCGTGGAATACTTGTGGAGCTTATCAATCGGGTGTGTTAGGGGTAAGTGTAGCAGATTATTTTATATATGCAATATTTAACTGGTTAAGTCCATTTATGACCTTGTTGTTTGCGGCATTTAATATTAAAATAAAACAACTTTTAAAAAAATAGTCGTCTTTATTTTAAATTATCAGCTACTATTTATTAGAAAAGGGTTTTTATAATTTCATTGATTTATATAAAGAAATTCCAAACTAAACCAAACCTTACAGTTAAATCTCTGTATGGGTAATTTGGAGCAGAATAATAATTTCGATCTAAAAAGCTAGCCCCAAAATTTTCAACTTTTAAATATAAGCGAGTTCGTTGAACTTGCATATTAAAAAAGAAATCCAACATAGGAAAGTTACCTATCTCTGTATCATTTTGTAAAGTAAATTCACTCAACAAAGGATTATAAGCATTTGCTTTAAATGCAGTAAAATATTTAAAAGTAATACCGGTTTGCAAATACAAGGGATCTCCTTTAAATACATAATCAGAGAAATAAATTGTATTTCTTGTTACTATTTGAGGAACGTTAAAAAATGATTCGCCATCCAATACTGTTTGATACATTACAGAATTATCAATTGTGAATTTTTTATAGGTGAAATATTGATGCGCCTTAACTTTAACATAATTTAGTGTCTCTGATGCTTGGGTTGGCTTAGAAAGCGTATCAAAATAGGTGTAATTGTCAATGGAGTTGTAAGAAGCTTTTATACTTCCCCATTTATTTAATTTAAATTCAACACCAGCTGTTTTTATTTCCTCATTTTTAAAGTTATTTTTCCAGTTATAATTCTTATAGGCACTTTGGTATAATAATTTATTAAAACTAGGAGATTTAGATGTTACCTCTGCAAATCCTTTAAATTCGTAAACACTATCTTTTTTATATTTAACGGCAGCTTTTATGGAGTTTCCAGTTAAATCGCCAGAAACTATAGAGTTTGCATCCGCTTTTAAATTTAATTTACCAAAAGTGGTATTCCAATCTGCACCAGCAGCAATAACATTGCCATTTAAATTATCAGGAATTGTAATGTCATCAAAGTATAGAATGCTCTTATAATGATAATTATAGTTGTAGTGATTTACTTTAGCTTTTAAAGCCCCAATTTTAGGTGATTTATATTCTAAATAGAGCTGATTTTCCATGTTTTGATATGAGGTGTGGTCTGAAATACTTGATTCAAATGAATCTCCAAAAAATTCCCCAGCGGAAGTTTTTTCAAACCTATAATGTTTTGTTTCATACATAAAAGAATGTCCAACATTAAATTCTTTTGTAATTGTAATTTTTAAAATAGAATCTAATTTTTTTGCACTTAACTTTAAGGAATCTTTAATTACTTTTGAAGCCTTTTTTAAATTCTTAATTTTATTCTTGGCCGTTAATATAGGAACCACTGAATCTATTTTTTTCGGAGCTATTTTTAAGGAGTCAATAGCAATAGAGTCATTTGACTTATTCGAAACAAATAATGTGTCCTTTATTGAAACTAACGTTTCTTTTACTAATGTAGAATCCTTTTTTACAACATTTAAGCTTAGAGAATCTAAAGCAATTTTATTATTGGATATACTATCTCTTTTAATGGGCTTAATTTTCTGGATAGATAAATTTACATTTTTAATGGAGTCTGCTGTTATAGAGTCCTTTTCAATTTTTAATATAGTTTTATTAATGGAATCTAACTGGTTTTTAAGTATGTTATCTTCTAAGGAAAATATTTTTTTTATAGAATTCTTTTTAGAGGATAAAGTATACGAATGATTTATATAGTAACGTTTACCTTCAAGTAAATTTTCAGCATCAGAAAAATTAACTTCTAAACGGCCACGATCTATATAATTTGGGTCGTTACTTTCAAAATAATCTATAGATTCTTGCGGTAATCCTCCATTTTCGTAATTTAATAAATCAAAAGAAGAAAAATGACCTTTTAAATAGTAACGCTCATTTTTTGAACTATAATTAAATGTTGTTCTAAAATTTCCGTGACTAGATAATGCTTGCCGGTATTTTCCTAACGATCGCAACCCTTTATAAGCAAATGAAAAATTAAATTGTTTAGAAGTATTCATTGTTATAAAAGCATTTAATACTTGCCCTTGCTCTAATCCGGTCCTATAAAACACTTCAGAAGTAGGTGTTGGAACCGAATAGTATTTAATATCTTCAATTTTATAATAATTATATTGTTTAGCATCCATTCCCATTAATGGGAAAATATTATTGTTTTGAAAACTATAGCCTAATTTATTAAAAGTTTGCCCTTGATTGTGAAATGGCATTAATTCAAAATTATCTTTTCTGATATAGTTAAATTTAAAATCTTTTTTTAATGTAAGTGTAGTATCAATATAAGTAGTGTCATTATTTACCGAAAACATTCTAAAATCGGTGTATTTTGTTTTCCCGTTAAGCTTAACTTCAATATTTCCTTTATCTTGGGTTGTTTCGTTATCATTTCCAAACATACCGCCGTTTTGCGATTGGTTTTGTTCATTTCGATTATTTTCGAACTGAGCGCTTAAATTAGCAACGTAAAAACTAAAAAATACTAATAATATTACTTTTTTCATATAAAATATTAAGTGGCAAAGGTAAAATATTTGAACGAAAATAATAATAGTAAATTGTAATGATAACTTTTATTAATTTTACCTTGTAATTTTAAACTAATGGGACTAAAAAAGTTTTTTTTAAAAAACACTATTGAAGCTGGTACAGATGAAGCAGGAAGAGGTTGTTTAGCGGGGCCAGTTGTGGCGGCAGCAGTTATTTTACCTGAAAATTTTAAGCATCCCTTATTAAATGATTCTAAACAATTAACAGAAACACAAAGAAACTTATTAAGACCATATATCGAAAAAAATGCGCTTGCATTTGGAGTTTCATTTATTTCGGAAAAGAAAATAGATGAAATAAATATTTTACAAGCATCAATTTTAGGGATGCATGAGTCTTTAAAAAAACTTACTATAATTCCCAAACATATTATTGTTGATGGCAATAAGTTTAAACCATATAAGTCAATACCTTATACAACAGTTGTAAAAGGCGATGCAAAATTTATGAGTATTGCGGCTGCATCTGTGTTAGCAAAAACGTATAGAGACGAATTTATGCTTAGGATTGATACTGAATACCCAAATTATTTTTGGAACAAGAATAAAGGTTATCCAACCAAGCAACATAGAGATGCAATACGAGAATTTGGAGCTACAAAGTATCACAGAAAATCATTTAAATTATTGCCCGAGCAATTAAAATTAGACTTTTAATATAGTAAATTGACTTATTATCAGTTTGAAATTAAAAACAAGGAACAAATATATTGTTATATTTGTTCTAATCGTCTATTTAATAACCATTTAAAACAAAATGTTATGAAATTAAAAATTTATTTAACAATAGTATTAGTGTTAACATTTATTGGGGCTAAAAGTCAAAATAATTGTAGTACATATTACCCTTTTAAAAAAGGGGTAGAAGTTGAAATTACTAATTACGATAAAAAAGGTAAGAATTCTGGTGTAGTAAGTCATCTTGTTAAAGATGTAAAAGGTAATGTTGCAGTGTTTGTAACAAATATGAAAGATGAAAAAGGAAAGCATATTTCTGAAATAGAATACAATGTAGAATGTATAAATGATGGGGTTTCTGTCGATTTTAAATCATTAATTTCAGGGGATATATTAAAACAATATAAAGATATGGAGATTAATATGACAGGAACAAATTTAAGCATACCCAATAAACTATCAACCGGACAGAAGTTACCTAACGCTAAAGTTAATATGGAAATAATAATTAGTCCAATAAAAATGAAATCATCAATTGATATTATAGATAGAATGGTAGAAGGAAAAGAAGCTATAACTACACCAGCAGGAACTTTTGATTGTATTGTTATTACAAATAAAACGGAAATGAAAATGGGTATTAAAACTAGTATGACTTCCAAGCAATGGCTTTCAGCAGGAATTGGTATGGTTAAAACCGAAAATTTTAATAAAAAAGGAAAACTAATAGGTTATTCTGTACTTACTAATTTAAAAAATTAAAAGCATTATTAGAACAATAAATGTGCTAATTAAAATCGAACTCCTGAGTTCGGTTTTTTTATATTATAAACATTTACTTTTTAATATTTTAAAATTACATTTGCTTTCGCTAAAATTGTAAACAATGATTAAAAGAACTAGAGCAGGAATTTCGAAATTTATTATACATAAAGTTGGAAATAAATTTAACAGCGCAACAAATGTGTTTTCTGAAAATGCAGTTACTTTCGATGAGGAAAGTTATGAACTTATGAAGCCTTTTTTGTTGAAATCTTTTGGAAATGTTGCCGAAAGTTTCCGTTTTAATCATCATTCTAATATAGAATTGAATGAAATTAATAATTATTCAAGTCAAGTTTTTGAAGACGAAGCTAATTTTGTAGATATTTCAAAGCATATAGTAAATCATTTATACGAACAATCAAATTCAGCTCAAATAAAAACAGGAGACGTTATTATTGCTTTATTTGAAGATATTGAATATAAAGATGTAATTACACAAGCTTTGGGAATTTTTAAAATTGAAAATAAGATTGATTTTTTTCAAACTTATATGGAGAAGGATAGTTTAGATGTTTTTGTGCAGCAGGGAATAAGTACCAAAAAATTAGATAAAGGTTGTTTAATTATAAATTCTTCAGATGCAGAAGGACGTGTAATTTTAAGTATTGATAATAATAATTACGATGCTCAATATTGGATTAAAAACTTTTTAAATGTAAAGTATGCCGATGATAGTAATCAGCACACGCAAAATTACATTGAAATGTGTAAAGATTTTTCTGAAGAAGTTATAAAAGAAGATTATGGAATTCAAGAAAAATCCAAGTTTTTAGCTAAAACAGTAGATTTTTTTAAAGAAAATGAAGATGTAAATATTCACGACTTTAAAGAGGAAGTTTTTGAAGAAAACGAAGATTTTAAACCGTTATTTGATGATTACAAAAAACAGTTTGAAGAGTTGAATGATGTTTTGGTGCGAAATCAATTTGCGATTTCTGATATTGTTTTAAAGAAGCAAAAACAAAAAATAAAAACAGAAATTAAGTTAGATACCAATATTCAAATTAAACTAGATATTGATGCTCCAGACGCCTCTAGTGAGTATTTAGAAAAAGGGTACGACGAAGATAAAAAAATGAAATATTACAAGGTTTATTTCAATGAAGAAGATTAATTAAACTCAACATCAAAAATTTCAGCAAAATGTTTTAGGATTTTCTCTTTAACTTCTTCCATTGAAATTTTTCGGTTTAATTCGGCTTCTAAAGATGTTACAGCTTTACCTTTAATTCCACACGGAATAATATTGTCAAAATAACCTAAATTAGCATTTACATTTAGCGCAAAACCATGCATTGTTACCCAACGACTGGTTCTAACACCCAAAGCACAAATTTTACGTGCAAATGGAGTGCCAACATCAAGCCAAACACCAGTTTCACCTTCACTTCTAACAGCGGTTATTCCATATTCATCTAGCGTTTTTATTATTACTTCTTCTAAAAAACGAAGGTATTTATGAATGTCGGTAAAAAAATTATCTAAATCTAATATTGGATAACCAACAATTTGACCAGGACCGTGATATGTAATATCACCACCACGATTAATTTTATAAAATGTGGCACCTTTTTCAGTAAGTTGTTGCTCGTTTAATAATAAATTACTCATATCTCCACTTTTGCCTAAAGTATAGACATGTGGATGCTCAACAAAAATAAAATGATTTGATGTTTTGTTATCTAAGTCATTTCTTCTATTATCAATTTTAATATCAATTGTTTTTTGAAAAACAGATTCTTGATAATCCCAGGTTTCTTTATAATCTTTTAAACCTAAATCAATTAATTTTACTTTTTGCATTCGTTTAGTTTTCTGGGTTGTTATTAATAATTAAAGCAGCAATAACTCCAGGAATCCAACCCAAACAAGTTAAAATAAAAACAATTATAATTGATCCACAACCTTTGTCAATTACAGCCAATGGAGGAAAAATTATACATAGAAATACTCTAAAACAACCCATAATTATTATTTTTCAAAGTTCTTAAAATTATATGACGCATACAACGTTAATTTGTAACAACTAATTGTAATTAAAATGTATTTTTGTTAAATGTCTATTGAAGTTAAAAATATTAGTAAGGTATACAATACGCAATTGGCGCTAGATAAAGTTAGCTTTTCTGTAAAGAAAGGAGAAATAGTTGGTTTTTTGGGCCCAAATGGAGCAGGAAAATCAACAATGATGAAAATTTTAACAGGATATATACACGCTTCTAAAGGTGAAGTTTTAGTAAATGGCTTGAATATTATTACCGAAAAAAGTGAAGCTCAAAAAAAAATAGGTTATTTGCCCGAGCACAATCCACTTTATTTAGAAATGTTTGTGAGAGAATACTTAGGATTTAATGCAGGTATTTTTAAAATTTCTAAAAATGAAGTTGAAAAAATTATTGAAAAAGTTGGTTTAGTTTCTGAAGCTCATAAAAAAATTAGTCAACTTTCAAAAGGATACAGACAACGTGTTGGTTTGGCTGCTGCATTATTACATAATCCAAGTGTTATAGTTTTAGACGAGCCAACAACTGGCTTAGATCCTAATCAGTTATTAGAAATTAGAAATTTAATAAAAGAAATTGGAAAAGATAAAACTGTACTTTTTTCAACTCATATTATGCAAGAAGTAGAAGCTATTTGCGATCGTGTTATTCTATTAAATAAGGGTAAAATTATAGCGGATGAAAATTTGGATAGTTTAAAAGGGAATCAAGAACAAGTTATTGAAGTTGAGTTCGATTTTAGAATTGAAAAGCAGTTTATAAATAAAATTCCGCACTTGAGAATTGCAAATAATGTATACGATACTACTTGGGAATTAATTTTTGATACAAATTTGGATATGCGTTCCGCAGTTTTTGATTTTGCTAATGAAAACGGATTAAAAACACTCCGGCTAAATACTAAAAATAAAAATTTAGAAAGCTTATTTAGAGAGTTAACTACTTGAAAATTAACTTTCCAACGCTTTGCGCATCTATTTCAATAATTGGGGGTTTGTTAAAAGAAATAACATCTCCAGTTGAATGGATTGAGCCGGTTAAACTTTCTGTTGGATAAACTAAAATATCATTAGAACTCACATTTTTTACGGAAACCTTTTTAGCTATAAAATCTTTACCTTCAAATCGAGTATCACCATCCGTAAAAACGATATTTAATTTATTGGTTTTTCCTTTAAGATAGTAATTGGATATCCCATTACTCCAAATGGTAGTGTTGTTGTTGTCGATATTAAGATGCCAATCTCCCACCGATAGAAAATTATGCCCTTCTCCTGTAGATCTTAAATATAGAGATGGGTAAGTTAGTATTCCCTCTGAAATTACATTTAATTCTGAAGCATTTCTAATTTCAGTTATATTAGGGGAGGTTATATAAACTTTTGTAATTCCATAATCTCTAAAAAAATTACATTCATTATAATTGGTTACTATTATTTGTTCATCAACAACTTTAACATCAATGTCTGGAAGTAAATTTTTACCGGTTTCAACAACTACTTTTTGAATGGGACCTTCTGTGATTATAAGTGCTACTTTTTGCTGAATCAAAATTTTACTAAAGTTTGAAACTTCAAATTCTTGTTGTATTATTTCGCCTGCTGTTTGGAAACAGTCGCCCGAATCTTCACTATTACAGCTTATAAAAGCTATTAAACAGAGTATGTAAACTAGTTTTTTCATGATGCTTATTTTTTATTAAAATCGGTATCCTAAACCAACTTCAAGAGCTTCAGCTCTAAATAAATTTATTTTCATTGTAATTTCAGAAAACAAGTGTTTACTTAATTTGTATTTTAATCCAAAGCGTTCATAAACTCTACTTACGTAAGGAAAAGGATAATACACATTGTAACCAATTTGAGAAATAAACGAAAAATTATTTTGGGTTAATTCGTGCCCAACAAATATTCCAATTCTCGAATAATCATTTTCATTATAATTTTTCCCTTCTTCAATATTTGTTTTTTTTATATGATTCTTCAAAAATTTCGATCTAAAATAATCCGTTCCAAATGTAAAAGTAGAATAATTATTTAGTGTTTTACTTCCAAAAAAAGTAATTGTGTAGAAAGGAAATAATCCACTATCAATTATTAATGATTCGTTATAGCCTCCTCTTAAAATTAAATTAAAATAGAGTTTTTTATCAATTTTCAATTCCAAAGGTTCATTTTCCGTTTGAATGATGTTTTGTGTTTCTAACAAATAATTTAATCCAACATTTAGGTTAACTGTATTTATTCCTAAATTAGGGTTTTTAAAAGCGACGTTAGAAAAATGAATTAAACTAACTCCAGTATTTATACTTATTTTTTCCTTTTTTAACAATTGAAAAAATTGAAGCTTAAGGTAAGCTGAGGCTAACAATTTAGATCCAATGGCATGGTTTTTATTATTATTGATCTTATCATAAGATTTGGTTGCATAACCTAAACCAAAACCAGTTGTTAGCTTTAAATTGCTTTTATCATTTTTTTTTAAATTATAATTAAAATGCCTGTAACCTCCGTAAACTTTACCTAAAACATTGGAATTAAAATTTTGATATAAAAATGAAAAGCCTTTTTCGGGGTAATTGTAAAGTTTGTTAAATATGGAGTTTTTGGTGCCTGAAGTATTATAACTTATCATTGCGCCAAAAGAATTTCCGTCAATTGCATCTTTTAATTTTTTATCGTGCTCAATTGGCCTTCCAAAAAACAATTCTGCCTGAAAATTATTGTAAAAAGTTTGATTGGATTGGGATAAACCAATTAATGATACCATTAAAAAAGATGCTAAAAAGATTTTTTTCATAGTTTAATTACAATCGTATACCAACACCAAGTTCAACAGTTTCAGCATCAGCAGCGTGTGCTTTTAATCTTAGCGAAGCAAACCATTTACTGTTTATGTATCTTTTAATTCCTAGAGTTTCATAAACTCTTCCTCCATATTCAAAAGGATATTTAGCATAAAAACCTAATTGTGTTTCAATAGAAATTTTATTAATAAATAGTTCGTGTCCTACAAAAATCCCAATTCTAGAAAAATCAGAAGTTTCTTTCAAATTTGTATGAGGTATGGTAAGGTTTAATTCATAATAATCTTTTAAAATAGGCGAAATATATAGATCGGCTCCAAACTGAATGGCCGATTTTCTGTTTAAACGTTTATCCGCATAAACTGATAATACAAAAAAGGGTTTAACACCAGTTCCTATTATTTCACTCTCATTAATACCTCCTCGGATGGCAAAATTATATTTTATTGGTTGCTTAAAATACTTATCTAATGGGGATGGGATATATGTTTTACTTTGTGAAGTTGCATCTAAGTCGTAATTTACACCTAAGGTAACTGCCCAAACGTTCATTCCTGAGTTTGGAGATTTTATATTTGAATTTGAAGCATGTATAAAAGTTAAACCAGCATTTACCCCTAAGTTGTTTAAAATTCTTTCTCGCTGAAAATACAGCTTAAAATAGGTACTAGAATTAATTGTTGAACCAAAAGCTGTGTTTTTGTTGTTTGTAACTTTGTTATATGGGTTTGTGTTGTACGCTAATCCAATTCCAGTTCTAAGTATTAATTGATTTTTTGAAGTTTTGTTGGTGAAGTAAAAATTATAATGTGCATATACGGAATATAATTTCCCTAAAATACTTGATTTATAATCTTGGTAGCCAATGGAATAACCAAAATCGGGATAATTGTAATGTTCTTGCCAAGCTTCTTCTCCAAAAGTTCGTTTATTATAGCTTAAAAACAATCCGGTTGGGTGACCTTGCAAAAGAACAGCCGCATCAGGATTTTGTTTTAAAATATTGCCGTAAAAATAATCTGCTTGAATATAGTTAGAATTACTTTGACAATGGCCAAAATAAACACTAAGAAATAAAATTAAAAATAGAAATTTTTTCATAAAAAATTAACTCACTTTAAAACTTGGATGAACTTCCTTTAAATCCTTTAAAAAATCATTAGAAACATGCACCTTGGTTGATCGACTCGGCATTGTTAATTTAGTTTGCTCTTTTAAATCGTATACAATAAAATCAATTGGTACTGACCCTTCATTTTTTTTAAAAAAGTTTTTCAATTCATTAATTTTTATCTCATTTAATTTCTCAATATCAATATGTAAGGTAATTTTCTTTGCTTGTTTTTCTAAAACATCTTGTAAAATTTGAATGCCAGTAAAATTAATACGGGGTTCTCCAATATTACCATCTTTATTTCTCCAACCAGGAGCAATATTTACCTTAATTTGTCTAAATGCATTTTCGTATAAGTAAGGTTTAAAGTTTAGGTAAGCATCCTTAAAAATTCTAAATTCGTGACTGTCGCCAAAATCTTGAACAACAAAAGAAGCCCACTCATTACCATTTTGAGATACTCGATGCTGCACATCGGTTAGTATTCCTGCAAAAGTTAAATTGGCACCTACATATTTATTTAAATCTTCTTTAAATACAGAAACTGATGCATTGCAAAAATATTTTATTTCATTTTTAAAATCATCTAATGGGTGACCCGAAATATAGATTCCAACAAGTTCTTTTTCTTTAGAAAGTTCTTCCATCATTCCCCATTTTTCGGCTTGTGGAATTTCTGGTTCTGGAAATTGAACTTCTGAAGTTTCTCCAAACATAGAAATTTGAGAAGAGTTTTTATTTTCTTGGTATTTGTTTCCAAATCGAATTGCTTTCTCAAGAAATGTAACTCCTTTTTCATCGGTTGCATAATATTGCGCTCTATGAACATTTGCAAAAGAATCTAATCCTCCAGCCATAGCTAAACCATCAAAAGCTCTTTTGTTACAAGCCCTTAAATCAACTCTTTTGGTCATATCAAATATAGATGTGAAATTGCCGTTTTTTTTACGTTCTTCTATAATAGAATCTACAGCAGCACCACCCACACCCTTTATGGCTCCCATTCCAAATCGTATAGCACCTTCTTTATTTACAGAAAACTTATAATATGATTCATTAACATCTGGACCCAAAACTGGTATTCCTGAGCGTTTACATTCTTCCATAAAAAATGTAACTTGTTTAATATCGTTCATGTTATTTGAAAGCACAGCAGCCATATATTCCGCAGGATAATGTGCTTTTAAATATGCAGTTTGATAAGCAATATAGGCATAACATGTTGAATGCGATTTATTAAATGCATATGCAGCAAAAGCTTCCCAATCTTTCCAAACTTTTTCTAAAATCTTTTCGTCATGTCCTTTTTCTTTACCGCCATTAATAAATTTGGGTTTCAGTTTTTCTAGTAGCGCAAATATTTTTTTACCCATTGCTTTTCGAAGCATATCGGCATCACCTTTTGAAAATCCAGCTAATTTTTGAGAAAGTAACATTACTTGCTCTTGATACACAGTAATACCATAGGTTTCCTTTAGGTATTCTTCCATATCATCTAAGTCGTAGGTAATTTCCTCTCTACCGTGTTTTCTATCAATAAAAGAAGGTATGTATTCCATTGGTCCAGGACGATACAAAGCATTCATTGCAATTAAATCGGCAAACTCAGTTGGTTTTAACGATTTCATATGCTTTTGCATTCCTGGAGATTCGTATTGAAAAATACCAATAGTTTCACCTCGTTGGAATAATTTGTATGTTTCCTCATCATCTAAGGGAAAATCATCGGGAACTAAATCAATACCATGTTTTGCTTTTACAATTTTAACAGTATCTTTTATTAAGGTTAAGGTTTTTAGTCCTAAGAAATCCATTTTTAAAAGACCAGCACTTTCCACAACTCCGTTATCGAATTGCGTAACATACATGTCTGAATCTTTGGCCGTTGAAACAGGAACTAAATTTGTAATAGGCTCGGGAGTAATAATTACTCCACAAGCGTGAATACCAGTATTTCTAATGGAACCCTCTAAATTTCTAGCCTGATTAATGGTTTCCGCTTCCAAATTACTACCTTCCGAAAGCTTCCTTAATTCTTCAACGCCAACTAAATCTTCAGCTTTTAAGCCTTTAATTTTACCTTTACTTTTAGGGTCTTCACCAAAAATGTGTTGTAATTTAACTCCAGGAATTAATTTGGCAATTCTATCGGCTTCATTTAAAGGTAAATCCAATGCTCTTGCCGTATCTCTAATGGAAGATTTAGCTGCCATACTACCATAAGTAATAATTTGAGCAACTTGCGGTGCGCCATATTTTTCAATTACAAAATCAATTACACGCTGTCTTCCTTCATCATCAAAATCAATATCAATATCGGGCATTGATACACGATCGGGATTTAAGAAACGCTCAAAAAGTAAATCGTATTTAATAGGGTCAATATTTGTAATCCATAAACAGTATGCCACTGCTGATCCTGCTGCAGAACCACGTCCCGGACCTACTGAAACTCCCATTTTACGAGCTTCTAAAATAAAATCCCAAACAATTAAAAAATAACCTGGATAACCAGTTTTTTTAATAATTTCGAGCTCAAAATCTAGTCGTTCAATTGTGTCTTCATTTAAAACATCACCATATCTAATTTTTGCACCTTCATAGGTTAGGTGACGCAAAAAAGCATTTTCTCCACGAACACCTCCATCAATTTCATCTTGGGGGTCAACAAAACGTTCGGGAATATCAAATTTAGGAAGTAAAACATCCCTACTTAGTTTAAAAACTTCTACTTTATCAATTATTTCTTGAATATTAATAATAGATTCAGGAATGTCTTTAAACAATTCCTTCATTTCGTCTTCACTCTTAAAATAATATTGATCGTTTGGTAATCCGTATCTAAATCCTCTTCCACGCCCTTTTGGTGTAGCTGTTTTTTCACCGTCTTTTACGCACAGTAAAATATCATGTGCATTTGCCTCTTCTTGTCTGGTATAGAAGGTATTATTTGTTGCAATTAATTTTACGTTATGTTTTTTTGAAAACTGAATCAATACTTCGTTAACATGGTCTTCATTTTCTTGTCCATGTCGCATTAATTCCAAATAGAAATCATCGCCAAATTGCTCTTTCCACCAAATTAATGCTTCTTCAGCTTGGGCTTCACCTATGTTTAATATTTTATTTGGTATTTCTCCATATAAATTTCCTGAAAGTACCATTACATCTTCTTTGTACTCCTCAATTATTTTTTTGTCTATTCGTGGAACATAATAAAAGCCATCGGTATGTGATTTCGATGACATTTTTGCTAAATTTAAATAACCATTTTTGTTTTTAGCAAGCAGCACTATTTGATATCCATTATCTTTTTGCGATTTATTAGTATGATCTTCACAAACGTTAAATTCGCAACCGGCTATTGGTTTAAAAGGAATACGATAATCATTTTGGTCAAAGTCTAAATCAACACTTTCTGTTTCGTCTTTTTTACCATCTTCGTCTCTAGAGATTACATATTCTAACTCAATTTTATCTCCTTTGTTTAACCTTTCTTTAATGGTTTCAAACTCTTTTTCAGAATTGTTAACATCAAAGGTTACTTCATTTCCTTCTGTGTCTTTATAAATTAAATCAACAAATTCACCGTTTAAAATTTTACTTTTAATTGATTTTGTTAAATCTATTTTTTTATTGTGTGCATCGGCTTCAGAATAATGCTTAAATCCTGCTTGAATAAAATTAAAAGCGTTCATCATATTACCAGTGTCGGTAATAGCAATGGCATTCATTCCTCCATTTATTGCAGAATTAACCAAATCATCGATACTTGAAGTGGATTGTAAAATGGAAAACTGAGAATGACAATGTAAATGAGCAAATGATGCTTTTGCTAAATCTTCAGAGATTTCAACAGCGGTTGTTGTACTTTTTGAGGGTTGTTCTGTTGATTTTAATTTATCACTTTCTTTTTTAAGGTTTAAGTGTTTTAGTCCTATAACTTTAGTAAGTTCCTTGTTAAAATCTCTGTAATTTTGAAAGAAGTTTTCTTCAATTTTAATTTCTTCCGAATTGTAATTTCCCAGTCTAATTAACTCTAAAAAACAGCGAGTTGTTGCTTCAACATCGGCAGTTGCATTGTGTGCTTCTGAAAATGGAGTGTTAAATAGGTGTTGGTGTAATTCAGTTAAAGTTGGTAATTTAAATTTACCTCCTCTACCACCAGGAATTTGACAAAGTAATGCTGTTTTTTCTGTACAAGTATCTAAAACGGGTAAAGTAGTCATTGCAGACTGTATTTCCATTCTGTGATATTCACAGCCCATAATATTTACATCAAATTCAACATTTTGACCAACAACATAAGTTGATTTTGATAATGCGTCATTAAATAAATAAAGTACTTTTTCTAAATCTTCACCTTGTTCTTCAGCTAATTGGGTGGAAATTCCATGTATTTGCTCAGCATCATATGGAATGTTAAATCCATCGGGTTTTATCAAAAAATCTTGATGTTCAATTAACTTTCCATATTTATCATGTAGTTGCCATGCAATTTGAATACATCTAGGCCAATTGTCTGTATCTGTAATTGGTGCGTTCCAATTTTTAGGTAAACCAGTAGTCTCAGTATCAAATATTAAAAACATGAATAAAATAGAGTTTGAAAATGCAATTTCAAAAATATGAATTTAAAAGTTGGCAGTGTTCTTTAGGGTTCTTTTTTTATTAACAGCACTAATTAAAACAAAAATTTATTAAAATTATTGTAACATTTTTATATTTTAGGCATCTAATGGATTGTATTATAAATTATAAAATTGAGGAAAATGAAAAAAATCACTTTATTATTATTAGTTATTATGGCAAGTTTGGGAGTAAAAGCACAAACTGCAGATGAAATTTTAGAAAATTATTTTGAAAATATTGGTGGTCTAGAAAACCTTAAAAGTATTCAGGGTATTAAAATGACTGCAAAAGTTAGTCAGCAAGGGATGGAAATTCCATTGGAAATATTTCAATTTTCAGATGGAAAACAAATGACAGTTATTAATTTTCAAGGGAAAGAAATAAAACAAGGAGTTTTTGATGGTGAAACATTATGGGGACATAATTTTATGACCATGAAAGCAGAAAAAAATGATGCTGAGACAACGGCAAATATGAAGTTAAATTCTAATGATTTTCCAGATTCTTTTATTGACTATAAAGATAAAGGATATACTGTTGAATTATTAGGTAATGAAACAATTGATGGGGCAGAGACTTTTAAAATTAAATTAACAAAAGAGCCGGTTACTATAGATGGAAATAAGGAAGATGACGTAAGTTTTTACTTCTTTGATAAAGAAAATTTTGTTCCAATTGCTATTCAAAAAGAGATAAAAGCAGGGCAAGGTAAGGGAATGATTTCTGAAGTGACAATGAGTGATTATCAAGAGGTTGATGGTATTTATTTTCCGTTTTCAATGACTCAAGGTGTAAAAGGTCAGCCAGGAGCTCCTTTAACTATTACAACTATAGAATTAAACCCTGAAGTTGACGCAAGTGTTTTTACATTTCCGGCAGAATAACAATTTTAAACTTTAAAAGTCCTCAAATCTTATTTGAGGATTTTTTTTATTAACTAATTCAATCTATTATGAAAAAAATAATTTTAGTTTGCGGTTTTTTATTTGTCGCTTTTTCATTTCAACTAAGTGCTCAAGAAGAAATTGTTTTAAATGGAAAAGAACTATTTGGAGATATTTCGGCCAGACATATTGGACCTGCTTTAATGAGTGGTCGTATAAATGATTTAGAAAATCACCCAACAAATAATAGAATAATTTACGCAGGTACCGCAGGTGGAGGAGTTTGGAAATCAAATGATGGAGGCACAACGTTTAATCCTATTTTTGATGATTATTGCCAATCAATTGGAGTTGTAACTATTGATCCAAATGATCCGGATAATACCATTTACGTTGGAACGGGAGAAACTTGGACACGAAATAGTGTTTCCATAGGAGATGGAATGTATAAATCTATTGATGGAGGGGCAAATTGGACAAAAATGGGTTTCGAAAAATCGGAGCGTATAACTAGTATTGTTGTTAACCCAAAGAATTCAAAAGAAATTTATGTTGGTGTTTTAGGCGCACTTTGGGGCGATAGTGAAGACCGTGGAGTTTATAAAACTACAGATGGAGGTGTAACTTGGAATAAAATATTGTACACAAATCAAAAAACAGGCTGTTCAGATTTATTAATGGACCCGAATAATAGTAATATTCTTTACGCATCTATGTGGGAATTTCGTAGAACCGGTTGGTCTTTTAAATCGGGAGGAGAAAGCAGTGC
Organism: uncultured Lutibacter sp.; assembly: GCF_947495725.1. Taxonomy (GTDB): domain Bacteria; phylum Bacteroidota; class Bacteroidia; order Flavobacteriales; family Flavobacteriaceae; genus Lutibacter. The sequence goes on from NZ_CANLZZ010000002.1 coordinate 477,273, forward strand.
TTTATACAAATCAACAGATGGTGGAATAAATTGGAGGAAAATTCAGAAAGGTTTTCCTGAAGGGAAATTAGGGCGATTAGGAATAGCAATTGCAAAATCAAATTCTAATATTTTGTACACAGTTATTGAAGCTGAAAAGGATGAAAAGAAAGGTTTGTATAGAAGTGATGATGCCGGAGAATCTTGGAAGCAATTAAATAACGATTTTGGAATTACAGTACGACCATTTTATTTTTCTAGAATTGTTGTAGATCCAAAAAATCCAGAAGTTGTTGTTAAAGGTGGTTTAAGTGGCTCGATTTCTAGAGATGGAGGAAAGACATTTAAAAATTTAGGTGAAATGCATAGTGATATACACGATGTAACTTTTGATATTAATGACTCCGATAGAATGTATGCTGGTACCGATGGAGGTGTTTATCGATCTTGGAATGGTGGAACAACTATGGAAATTGTTGAAAATTTACCTTTATCACAATTTTATCATGTAAGTGTTGATAATGCTGAACCTTATAATGTTTATGGAGGTTTACAAGATAATGGTAGCTGGTACGGTCCCTCATCATCACCAGGAGGAATACAAGCAAGAGATTGGAATTCTATAGGAAATGGAGATGGGTTTAGAGTATTAAAGCACCCAACAAAAAATATAATTTATTCTGAAATGCAAGGAGCTGAAAATGTTTGGAGATATGATGTTGAGCATAAAAGAGTGAAAACCATTCAGCCATTACCACAAAAGGGGGTCGAAAAATTACGTTTTAACTGGAATGCTCCAATGGCAACAAGTGCTCATCAGCCAGATCGGTTTTATATGGGAAGTCAATTTTTGCATAAATCGGAAGATATGGGTGATACTTGGAAAATTATTTCTCCAGATTTAACAACTAACGATCCTTTAAAACAAGGACAAGAAAATTCGGGAGGGCTTTCAAAAGATAATTCGGGAGCTGAAAATCATACTACTATTTTTACAATAGCTGAATCTCCTTTAGATGCAAACGTTATTTGGGTAGGAACTGACGATGGAAATGTACAAGTTACCGAGGACGGTGGGAAAACTTGGACTAATACAGTTGATAATATTAATGGATTGCCAAAAAATACATGGACATACCATATAGAAGCTAGTAGTTTTGATAAAGGCACCGCTTATGCAGTTTTTGATGGACATACAATGAATGATATGAAACCATATGCTTATAAAACCACCGATTTTGGTAAAACTTGGAAGAATATTATTTCGGATGATGTTGTAGGATTTGTAAGAAATATTCAAGAGGATTACGTGAATCCAGATTTATTGTTTTTAGGAACAGAATTTGGTTTATACATTACAGTTAATGGTGGAAAAAACTGGAATAAATTTACAAATAATATGCCTTCTGTGGCAGTTCATTTTATTGACTTGCAAAAACAAACTAATGACTTGGTAATGGGAACGCATGGTAGAGGTGTTATTATTATTGATGATATTTCTCCTTTGAGAGAAATTAATCAGGATTTATTACATAAGAATTTATATTTCTTTAAAAACGAACCAACTGTAATATTTGAAGAAGGAAGTTTTTCTGGTTCTTTTGGCGCCGAGACACAGTTTGTTGGAGAAAATCCAAGTAGAGCAGTTCAGCTAAAATATTATTTAAAAAAGAGGCACACGTTTGGTAAAATGTCACTTGAGATTCAAGATTTAGAAGGGAATGTTTTAAGTGAATTAGGTCCAGGAAAATCGAAAGGAATAAATATTGTTAATTGGAATTACCGAATGAAACAACCAAAAACAGCAAAAGGAAAAACCTTTAGTTTTGGTGGGTTTACTGCGCCAAAAGTACAAGCAGGAACTTATAAGGCAGTACTTAAAAAAGGAAAAGAAACCTTCGAACATACATTTGATGTTATCTACGATCCTAAATCTACTTTATCAGAAAAAGACAGAGAGGTAAAACACAATACAATTATGAAAATGTATGATATGACCCAAGAGCTTGCTTATATGGTTTATGAAATGGATGAAATTATAGCAAAAGCTAAAGAATTAAAATTGAAAAAGGTATTGACTAAATTAAATGAGTTAAAAGAAACTTTAGTTATTACAACTGGCGATAACTACGTTGGAAGCGCTGAACCTCAATTACGAGAAAAAATGGCTGATTTGTATAGTAAGCTAGCAACCAATTATGATAAGCCTTCGAATTCAGAATTAGAAAGTTTAAGTATTATAGTTGAGCGATTTGAGACAGCAAAAACTGAATATTCAAAAATAAAAAAGAAAGTAAAATTTCTTAATAATCTTCAACTCAAACCGTTTGATGAGTTTGTAAAGTAAAAAAAAAAGAGCCTTAAGGGCTCTTTTTTTATGATTAATTTATAATCATTCTAAATTTTCTAGTTAATTAAAATATTTTCGTATAACTAACATTATAAGCTGGTTAACCAATTTGGTGATTTACAGCGAATTATAACTGTAACAAATATTACAAAAAATTTAATTTTTAAAAAACCCTAACAAACGTCATATTTTATACTCAAAAGTTAATTTAATTTTACGTCTTTAAGATAATGTAGAAGATTGATTATGACTCAACTGGATTTAGACAGTTATAAAACCAAAGCAACTAATTTAGTTAAGCACGAAGGAATAGTTTCAAAAATTTCTAAAAATGCTATAACGATTTCGTTAAAAGGTAATGTAAATTGTGAAGGCTGTAAAGCACAATCTGCTTGTGGAGTTTCTGATTCTAACGATAAAGAAATAGAGGTCTTTAATTCAACGCAATCATTTAAAATAAATGAACCTGTAGATGTACTTCTAAAAAGAGAATTAGGATTAAAAGCTGTATTTTGGGCTTATGTTTTTCCTTTTATTTTAATGTTTCTTGTACTTATTATTACTTCTTTATTTCTTAAAGAATGGATTGCCGGATTAATTTCGTTAGCAATTTTAGTTCCATATTATTTTATGCTTTTTGTATTGAAAGAAAAATTTCAAAAGGCATTTCAAATTTCAATATTAAAATTTAATTAGAATGACAGATTCAGTTTTATATAGTGTGTTGTTATTAGCTTCTTTGGGAGTTGTTGCAGCGTTGGTGTTGTATATAGTGTCAAAAAAGTTTTATGTATACGAAAACCCATTAATTGGTGAAGTTGATGAAATATTACCGGGTGCAAATTGTGCGGGTTGTGGTTCTCCAGGGTGTAAATCTTTTGCAGAGAAATTAGTGAATACAGAAGATATTTCAGAATTGTTTTGTCCAGTAGGAGGAAATGATGTAATGAAGCAAGTTGCAGCATTATTAGGAAAAGAAGTTGCAGAAAAAGATCCAACAGTAGCAGTTTTGCGTTGCCAAGGTGGTTGTGATGTTCGTCCAAAAACAACAGAATATCAAGGCCCAAGAACTTGTGCTATTTCGGCAATGGTTTATAGTGGTGAAACCGATTGTCAATATGGTTGTTTAGGCGATGGTGATTGTGTAGCAGTTTGTGATTTTGATGCTATGTACATGGATGAAGCTACAGGTTTACCAGTAATTGATACAGATAAATGTACTTCTTGTGGTGCTTGTGTAAAAGCTTGCCCTCGTGATATTATAGAAATGCGACCACGTAATAAGCGCGATTTAAAAATATTTGTAGGTTGTTTAAATGAAGATAAAGGTGGAATTGCAAAAAAATCTTGTGCGGTAGCTTGTATTGGCTGTTCGAAATGTGAAGATATTTGTCCAAAAGACGCCGTTACAATGGAAAATAACTTAGCCTATATAGATGCAGCTTTATGTACTCTATGTAGAAAATGTGTAGAGGTTTGTCCAACACACTCAATAATAGAAACTAATTTTCCTCCAAAAAAACCCAAAAAGGTGGTGGAGAAAAAACCAGTTGTAAAGAAGGTTGTTGAAAAAACAGAAGTAGAAAAAGTAGCTGTAGTAAAAGAACAAGTTGTAGCTAAAGTTGAATCAGAAAACCCAAAAACGGATGCTTAAAACATTCCCAAAAGGAGGAATTCATCCTCCCGAAAATAAATTAACAGCCGAGAAAGGAATTAAAAGAATGGCAGTACCCAAGGTAGTTACTGTACCAATTGCTCAGCATATTGGAATTCCCGCTGAAATAGTTGTAGATAAAAAAGACAAAGTTGAAATTGGTCAAGTAATAGCAAAATCAGGAGGTTTTGTTTCTTCAAATATTCATTCTCCTGTTGCTGGAACGGTAACAAAAATTGATCAAATAATTGATACAAGTGGCTATAAAAAACAATGTATTGTTATTAGAACCGATGCTAAAAATGAAGCCAATTTTGTTGAAACAGAATACCCTCTTTTAACCGAAATTAAATTAGAGTCAAAGGAAATAGTTAAAAAAATAGCTGATTTTGGTGTAGTTGGTTTGGGAGGAGCAACATTCCCTTCACATGTTAAATTAAATGTAAAAGAAGGTGTAAAATTAGATTATCTAATTATTAATGGTGTTGAGTGTGAACCGTATTTAACTGCGGATCACCGATTGATGTTAGAGAAAACTGCAGAAATTATAGTTGGAATAAAAATTTTAATGAAAGCTTTAAACATTGATAAGGCAATAATTGGAATTGAGAACAATAAGAAAAATGCAATTAATCAGTTTAAAGAATTAACAAAAAACGAACCTGGAATACAGGTTGCAGCCTTACAAGTTAAATACCCTCAAGGTGGTGAAAAACAACTAGTACGAGCTATTTTGGGTCGTGAAGTTCCCAAAAATGGATTGCCAATGGATGTTGGAGTTGTTGTAAATAATGTAGGTACTGTTTTCGCGGTATATGAAGCAATTCAACATAATAAACCATTGATGGAGCGAGTTGTTACCGTAACAGGAAAGAAAATGGAAAATCCTTCAAACTTTTGGGTTAAAATAGGAACTCCAATAAAAGATTTGATAGCCGAAGTTGGAGGAATACCTGAAGGAACCAGGAAACTTGTTAATGGTGGCCCAATGATGGGAAAAGCTATTAAAAATACAGATGTACCGGTTACCAAGGGAACCTCGGGAATTTTGCTAATAGATGAAAATGAAGCGAGTAGAGGAGAGGCAAAAAATTGTATCCGTTGTGGTGAATGTGTTTTTGTTTGTCCTATGGGACTTGAGCCTCATTTGTTAATGAATCTTTCGGAAAAAGGATTATACGAAAAAGCTTCAAATGAAGATATTATGACATGTATCGAATGTGGATCGTGTAGTTATGTATGTCCTTCTCATCGTCCGTTATTAGATTATATCCGCTTTGGAAAAAGTATTGTAAAAAAATTAGAAACCTCTAAAAATTAAAATGAGTCAACCTATTATAGTATCGGCCTCACCGCATGTGCATTCAGACAGAACATCAAAAAAGTTGATGTACGATGTGGTGATAGCATTAATTCCTGCTTTTTTAGTTTCACTTTATGTGTTTGGAATTGGAGCTTTTATAGTTACTGCTGCTGCAGTAATTTCATGTATAGTTTTTGAATATTTAATTCAGAAATTTTTGTTAAAATCTGAAGTTACCATTGGAGATGGCTCTGCATTAATAACAGGTATGTTATTGGCATTTAACTTACCCTCAGGTATTCCTATTTGGATGATTATTGTAGGTAGTTTATTTGCCATTGGAGTAGGGAAATTATCATTTGGAGGATTGGGATTCAATATATTTAATCCTGCTTTGGTTGGACGTGTGTTTTTATTAATTTCATTTCCAGTACAAATGACAACTTGGCCAACTGCTATAGAAAATCAAACTGTATTGGCAGACGCCGTTACAGGGGCAACTCCATTAGGTTTAATAAAAGAGGGTTTAATGTTTGGTGAAACAATGACAAATATTAGTGCAAATTTACCTTCTAATCTTGAAATGTTTTTAGGGTTATCTGGAGGGTCAATTGGAGAAATGTCTGCATTAGCTTTATTAATTGGCGGTATTTATCTTTTGGCTAGAAAAGTAATTACCTGGCATATTCCAATAACAATGTTGGTTACAATGGCGGTTATGACTGGAATATTTTGGTTAATAAACCCAGAGAGTTATGCAAGTCCTTTAATTCATATATTATCTGGAGGTGCTTTGTTGGGAGCTTTTTATATGGCAACAGATTTAGTTACAAGCCCAATGACAAAGAAGGGAATGGTGATTTTTGCAATTGGTATTGCAGTAATTACAGTGGTAATTAGATTATTTGGAGCATATCCAGAAGGAGTTTCATTTGCTATTTTAATAATGAATGCATTTGTGCCTCTAATTAATACCTACTTTAAACCAAGAAGATTTGGTTCAAAAATCAAAGCTAAAATTGTGTAATTATGAGTAAGAAGAAAGATACATTTATAAATATGGTGGTTTCCTTATTGGCAATTACTATAGTTGCAGGTTTTTCATTAGGCTTTGTTAACGAATTAACCGTTGGGCCAATTCAAAAAGGGAAAATAGAACGAAAGATTAATGCATTAAAATTAGTTTTACCTGAATTTGATAATAATCCAGTTGAAAATGTAAAACTTATAAAATCGGATTTAGCCAAAGATAGTGTTGAAATTTATTCAGCGGAAATGGGTTCAACTAATGTTGGGACAGCTGTTATTGGGTCTTCAGAAAAAGGATTTAGTGGGTTAATTAAAATTATGGTTGGTTTTAAACCTGATGGAAGTATTCAAAATATAGAAGTTTTAGATCAAAAAGAAACTCCAGGTCTAGGAACAAAAATGAAAGATGATAAGTTTATTGAACAATTTAGAGGTAAAAACCCTTCAACATTTAATTTAAAACCAAAAAAAGATCAGGGAGAAGTTGATGCATTAACAGGAGCAACAATTACAACTAGGGCTTTTGGTGAAGCTGCTCAAATGGCTTACGATATTTATATGAAAGAAAGTTCAACCACTCAATCTAAAAACGAATAGTGATGGCAGAAACTATAAATCAAAAACAAAATTTCTTAAAAGGAATTGTAAAAGAAAATCCGGTGTTTGTTATGCTGTTAGGTATGTGTCCTACGTTAGGTGTAACATCTTCGGCATTTAACGGATTGGGCATGGGAGTTGCAACATTATTTGTATTGTTAATGTCTAATATAGTAGTTTCATTGGTAAAATCGCAAATACCAAGCAAAGTTCGTATTCCTGCATTTATTATAATTATAGCATCATTTGTAACTATAGTAGAAATGGTTTTAGAAGCATTTATTCCTTTTTTATATGAACAATTAGGAATCTTTATTCCGTTAATTGTAGTAAACTGCTTAATATTAGGTAGAGCAGAAGCTTTTGCTTCAAAAAACAATATTTTGGCATCAATTATTGATGCATTAGGAATGGGGTTAGGTTTTGTAATTGCCTTAACTGTGTTAGGTGCAGCCAGAGAGATTTTAGGAAGTGGAAGTATTTTCGAATTGAAATTTGTAGCTGAAGATGCCAACACGTTTATTTTATTTATTTTACCTCCAGGAGCATTTATAGCTTTGGCCTATTTAACCGTTTTATTCAATAAAATTTCAACTAAAACAACTTAAAAATGGATTATATAATTATACTTATTGCTGCTGTTTTTGTAAACAACATTGTACTATCTCAGTTTTTAGGAATTTGCCCGTTTTTAGGTGTTTCAAGTAAGGTATCTACTTCGGTTGGAATGTCTGGTGCTGTGTTATTTGTAATGACATTGGCTACAATGGTAACTTATTTATTACACGAATTTGTATTAGTGCCGGCTGGTTTAGACTATCTAAGAACAATAACATTTATTTTGGTAATTGCAGCATTGGTGCAAATGGTAGAGATAATTCTAAAAAAAGTTAGTCCTCCATTATATCAGGCATTAGGAGTTTTCTTGCCGTTAATAACAACAAATTGTGCTGTTTTAGGTGTAGCGATTTTAGCGTTAGGATTAGATGGTGGAAGTTTATTAAAAGCCGTATTTTTTGCAGTGTCTAACTCAATTGGTTTTGCGCTGGCCTTAATTGTTTTTGCAAGTATTAGAGAGCATTTAGAACTTGCAAATATTCCAAAAGGAATGAAGGGAGTGCCAATTAATTTATTGGTTGCAGGACTTTTATCTTTAGCATTTTTAGGCTTTACAGGTTTAGTTTAGATGTTAGTTTATTATGTGCGATTGTTAATGCGAATTTAATCTAGGTTAAATCTTTTGACTTTCAAATAGTTATAAATTTATCTTTAAAATTAAAATATCATAAAATAGCATACGTTATTTAAAAATAACTAAGTATATTTGCAGACTTAAAATTTATAACCAAGGTCGAGTACCTTAAAAATTAAAAAAGAATGCCAGTAAAAATTAGATTACAAAGACACGGTAAAAAAGGAAAACCATTTTATTGGATCGTAGCAGCAGATGTACGTTCAAAAAGAGATGGTAAATACTTAGAGAAATTGGGAACTTATAACCCAAATTCTAATCCAGCACAAATTGATTTAAATATTGATGGAACTGTAACATGGTTACAAAATGGTGCTGTGCCAACTGATACTGCAAAAGCAATTTTATCTTATAAAGGTGCTATGCTAAAAAATCACTTAGTTGGTGGTGTAAGAAAAGGCGCTTTAACTGAAGAGCAAGCTGAAGAAAAATTTCAAGCTTGGGTAGAAGAAAAGGCAGGAAAAGTAAATGCGAAGGTTGATGGTTTAGCTAAAGCTCAGGCTGATGCAAAAGCTGCAATTTTGGCTAATGAAGTAAAAATAAACGAAGAGCGTGCTGCTGCTGCAAAAGAAGTAGAAGAAGCTGCAATTAAAGCTGAAGCTGATGCAAAAGCTGCTGAAGCTGCTGCAAAAGCAGAGCCTGTAGAAGAAAAAGGTCCAGAATCTATTGATGATGCACAAAACGCTGCAAGCGAAGAAGCTTAATTTTTTGCGATAATGCGTAAAGAAGATTGTTTTTATTTAGGCAAAATCGTAAGAAAACACAGTTTTAGAGGTGAAATTGTAGCCAAATTGGATACAGATGAACCCGAACTTTATAAAAATTTGGAATCAGTATTTGTTGCTTTAGGCAATGATCTGGTTCCATTTTTTATTGATGAAAGCTTACTTCAAAAAGGAAATCAATTAAGAATAAGGTTTGAAGATGTAGATAGCGAAGAAGATGCTGACGCTATTTTAGGTTCCGAATTGTATTTACCTTTAGAATTTCTACCGAAATTAACAGGAAATAAATTTTATTTTCACGAGATAATTGGTTTTGATATAGAGGATATTAATCACGGTTATGTTGGAGTTGTAACAGGAGTAAACGATTCTTCTGCACAACCCTTATTTGAAATAAATGCTAACGGAACAGAAATTTTTATTCCAATGATTGATGATTTTATTAAAAAAGTTGATCGAGATAATAAAAAAATTGTTGTTGAAACTCCTGAAGGTTTAATAGACTTATATTTAAACAACTAAAATTAGAGAGGTGGCCGAGTGGTCGAAGGCGCACGCCTGGAAAGTGTGTATACGGCAACGTATCGAGGGTTCGAATCCCTTCCTCTCTGCGAAAATGAACACAAATTGAATCAAAACACAGCAAACCATAGGTTTTACGGGGTTTTGAATTTTAGGAGTTAACAGATATATTGATTTAAATTCATTAAATAAGTCAACAAATCGGTCAACAAATAAAAAAAGTAAATTTGTTGACCGAATTATTGCTGTAGATACTGTAAATACTGATAAAATGTATTTTTAAAAACGGTGAAACAGTACATAATTTAATGAGAATAAGGTAGGATTTGGTCAACAAATCTTATACATTTGTTACTAGGGCCAATATCCATAGTTGATTTGACTTTCGTCTTTAAAAAAAGTTAAACTTAAAAAGACGACAACTATGAAAACCCAAAACACTTTTTCAATCCTAATTTGGATTAATGCTTCACGTGCCAAAAATAACGAAGCGGATTTATTCGCAAGAATTACGGTTAATCAGAAACGAGTTAATATTAGCCTAAAAAGAAAAGTTCTTTTAGAATCTTGGGATAAATCTAAATCCAAAATTAAAGGAAACAGTCAAGAGGCTAGAGTTATCAATAATTATATTGACCAAACACAAGCTTCAATTTTCAAAGCATACCAGGAATTAGTTAATGAAAGAAAATTAATAACAGCTGAAGCTATTAAAGCTCGATTTTTAGGAACCGACCAACAATATTATTCGCTTCAAAATATTATTGATTATCATAATACTAATTTTGCTCACAAGTTAAATAAAGCCACACTTGGCCTTTATAAAACTACCCAGAGTTATTTAATGGAGTTCGTACTGAAAGAATACAAAACTTCAGATATTTACTTGAGAGACCTAAATTATTCATTTGTTGTGCAATTTGACAATTTCTTAAGAGGCTATAAACTTTCAAGAAATAAGAAAAGAATAGGTAATAATACCATCATAAAACACATTCAACGCTTAAGAAAAATGGTAACTATGGCCTTTCATATGGAATGGATAGAAAGAGACCCATTTGTTAAATATAAACCTTCATTTATTAAAAAGGAACGTGAGTTTTTATCAAAAAAAGAACTTGAAAGTATTGAAAACTATAGCACAGATATTGAACGTTTAGATTTAGTAAAGGATCTTTTTATTTTTAGCAGCTACACAGGTATTGCATATGTTGATATTATGAAGCTTAAAAAAGACAATGTGGTTTTTGGGATTGATGGTAATAAATGGATAATTACCAAAAGACAAAAAACAAATACACCAGTGAAAATACCAATACTAGACCAAGCTCAATACTTAATTGATAAATACAGAAATAATGAAAGAGCAGCTCTAAATGGTACCGTTTTTCCTGCGTTATCAAATCAAAAATTAAATAGTTATTTAAAAGAAATAGCAGATGCTTGTAAGATTAAAAAGAACCTAACATTTCATATGGCGCGCCATACATTTGCAACTACAGTAACGCTAACAAATGGCGTTCCAATTGAAACCGTTTCTAAAATTTTAGGACACACAAAAATTGCTACAACTCAAATTTATGCTAGAGTAATTGAAAGAAAAGTAAGTGATGATATGAATGCTTTAAAAGTGTTATTAAATACCAAATCAGAGCAAGGTTCAGAAGTAGTTCAGAAGAAATCTAACAGCTAACTAATTTATAGGTTTTTTTTTTATTTTTAAATGCTTAAAAAAATTGAAAAACCTATATGAAAAAAACTACTATTGCCTTTAATCGGTATAAAAAATCTATTGTATTAATTGAAAAATCTAATTTAAAAGATCTAACAATTTTAAAACAAGGTATTGTACTTTCAAGAACGTGTCTAAATGAATTTAGCACACTTGTAAGGACTAAAAAATTCCCTTCAAAAAAAGAAGAAATAACATTTTTTAAATATCAAAAACCGTATGTAGAAGGGAGACTCCAGTACTTTAAATGGTTACATAATTATTTACTTGAAAAACCAATTTCTGGTAACTCAAAACAACAGAAGTACATTAGCAATGAACTTGATAGGTTAGATAGGAGAAAATGGAAACAGTTGGAATTTGTAAAGTATTATAGGTTAAAAGAAGATAAACTAGACCACCTTTATTTTTTAAGAGATATCGAACAATTAGATTTATTTATCGATAGCTCGCATCACTTTAAAGATCCGGAATTTACAACCAGTCACGATTACCTTGTATCAAAAATTATTGCACACGATTTATTAATTGCATTTTTTTCTAACGAGTTGAAAATACTTAAAAACAAGAAATCAAATGATGTAGTTATCGAAGAGGTTAAACCAGCCATTTTAAGAGATCTAAATTGGACAGGAACTAAAACGGATTTAGTTGAATTAATTTTCGCTTTAAAAGAGTCAGGTGTTTTAAGAAATGGAAGAGCAGAACTAAAAAAAATTAAAAATGTAATTGAACTACTTTTTGAAATTGAATTAGGTAATATTTATAAAGTTTTTGAGCAAATTAAAGCTAGAGAGAAAGATCAAACAAAATTTATAGATTCTTTAAAAATTGGACTCATTAATAGAATTGAATCTAATTAAAGTATTGTTGTTAAATTACTGTTTTAGTGTTGGTTATGGTTTTTATATGTTCTATAATAAATAGGACTACCTAACGACTACCTAAAATTGAAAAAAAGAGATGATTTTTTATTAAAAAATCATCTCTTTTTATTTATAAACATACCTTTTTATTGAAATTGAATCCAGTGTGATTATAAATTCTAACTTTTTTTAAAATGCAAAGTTTTTAAACTCTTGTCATTCAGTAAGTTAAAATTTTTAAAATGTTAAATTTTTTAGGTACTACCTAATGACTACCTAAAGATTCTCAATAAAACTTTTAAGCTTTGTAGCACGAAAGTCAAATCGCTATAAACAATTATTAATTTAAAAAATACTTAATCAATGCCAACACAAATTATAACAACTGATGATTTAAGAGAGTTTAAAATTGAACTATTAGATGACATTAAAAGTTTACTTCAAAAAACAACTGCTGCACCTCAAAAAAAATATTTAAAATCAGCAGAATTAATGAAAATATTGAAAGTAAGTCCGGGAACACTTCAAACTTTAAGAATTAACGGAACACTACCGTACACAAAAATTGGAGGGATCATTTTCTACGATGCAGAAGAAATTGAAAACGTAATGAAAGAAAACAGTATTCATAACAAATTTTAAGAATAACGTCATTCTGAACCTGTTCAGAATCTTACTATTTAGAGCCTATGAATTACATAAAACATCTCAACGGTATCTTTCATCAATTTTCAAAAGATACTCGTTTAAATCCAACACATATTAGCCTATATATTGCTTTATTTCAGATTTGGAATTACAATCGATTTCCAGATGAATTTTATATAAATCGAGAAGAAGTTATGAAGTTTTCTAAAATCGGTTCTAACACAACATATCATCGTTGTATTAAAGAGTTAAGTCATTGGAAATACATTATTTATAGTCCTTCTCACAATCCGTTTAAAGGCAGTAAAGTGAAGTTGTTTAATTTCAGTACAAGTGATAAGCAAGATTTGTATTTAGACTCTACCATAAATGAACAAGCGCTGGTATCTAATATAAACATTAATAAACATACTATAAACATAAATAAACCTCTCTCTCTAAAAAAGGTTTTCAATTTTTTTAAAAAAAAGGATTGGTCAGAAAAAGAAGCAGAAAAATTTTTCAATTACTACGAATCTGTAGGATGGAAAAAAGGAAACAATCCAATTGAAAATTGGCAAGCTGCAGCAGAGAGTTGGATGTTAAAAATAGACGAATTTACTATTTCAAAACGAAAAGAATCAAAAACAAATCAAAACACAGATTTACCACTTGACCATTTTCAAGACAACCTCCACACCAACCAAAACAAAAACTATAACGAACCTTTATAAGATTCTGTCATTTCTGCGTAGGCAGGAATCTCATCATTTGGAAAATAAAAACTATGAAACCACAACCACACATAAAAATCGAAGGAACATCAAAATTCCAAATAGGAGAAATAAGAAACAACACAGTCCATTACGATTTTGAAAAAATAAAAACCTACCTCAACATCAAAGGTCACATACTATTCGGTAAAAATTTCAAAATCTACAATGAAGACGAACCTCTACTTTTCAAACTATGCAATTACTTTATCCAGGATCATTATAGTTGTGCACAAATGGGAATAGACACCAATAAAGGATTATTACTATCTGGCCCAGTAGGTTGTGGAAAAACATCACTAATGAAATTACTTTTACATCTAGCGCCACACAAAACTAATTACGAACTCATTCCCTCCAGGAATATTGTTTTCAATTTCAATGCAAAAGGTTATGCTGTTTTTGAAAAATACAATCAAACTCAAAACTATTGTTTCGATGATTTAGGAGTAGAACCAACAGGTAGCCACTACGCAAAAGAGTGCAATGTATTAGGTGAAATCTTGCTCTCTCGTTACGATTTATTTATGCGTAATCCTGAACGCAGTCAGAAGGTGTTAACCCACATAACCACGAACCTCAACGCGCAAGAAATTGAAAAACGTTACGGAAACAGGGTGAGAAGCAGAATGAGAACAATGTTTAATTTAATTAGCTTTGATGAAAACTCAATTGATAAAAGAAAATAACTTTTTATTCGTCACCCTGAACTTGGTTCAGGGTCCCACCAATTATATTAGGTTGTTTGTTGTGGAATGAAAAAACAAAACCCACTTCAAGAGAAGTGGGTTAAAAAAAATTGCTATGAAAAAGATTAGGCCTATGAAAACCTAATACTCAAATATAGCATTATCTTCCTAAAATCAAAAAAAACATTTTTCTATTTTGTAGTATCAAACAAAATCAAACTACCTTAAAAAGTAGTTTATATATTGCGTTAACTTATTTGCAATGCCATTGCATTAAATAATTTATATATTTGCTACAATGAAATTTATAGCATTCATATTATCAATTTATATTCTCGCACTTAATTTTACACCTTGTGTAGATAATAGTGAAATTGATGATAATGTTAAAACAGAAATTTCACAAACTAATGGTGACGAGCATCAACATCAAGATTCAGATTTATGCTCCCCTTTTTGTATGTGTCATTGTTGTCATATTAATGTAATACAGTTTCAATTCACTTATACAAAACTTGATGTAAATAATTATTATACTCAAAATTTCTTCTACCTAAACGGTTTAGAAACAAATTATTCTACTTCTATTTTACAGCCTCCAAGGGCATAATTCAGTTTTATCTAGGATAATTATATCCAATTTTGAACCTTTAAAGGTTCTTTTCAACTCGAGTAATTCTAATTTTATTAGAAGAATTGAATCAAAAAGTTTAACTGAATTAACACCTTTTCTATGATTAATAAAATCATTGATTTTTCAATCAATAACAAATTTATAATTGGTTTGCTTACGCTTACCATTATTGGAGCAGGTATATGGAGTATGACCCAAGTACCCATCGATGCTGTTCCAGATATTACCAATAACCAAGTACAGGTTATTACACAAGCCCCAAATTTAGGTACAGAAGATATTGAACAAATTGTAACCTACCCAATTGAAGTAGCAATGAGCAACCTTCCAAATGTACAGGAAATTAGATCTATTTCTCGTTTTGGTTTATCGGTTGTTACTATTGTGTTCGACGATGATATGGGAACATATTTACCTCGACAATTAGTAGCAGAAAAACTAAACGAAGTTAAAGAACAAATTCCTGCAGGTTTTGGTGAACCATCAATGGGACCTATTTCAACTGGATTAGGAGAGATTTACCAGTATACATTAAAAGTAGCACCAGAGTTTAAAGACAAATATAGTATTGCAGACCTACGTTCTATGCAAGATTGGATTGTACAGCGACAAATGGCTATGGTAGAAGGTGTGGTTGAAGTAAATGCCATTGGTGGTAAAATTAAACAATACGAAGTAGCTGTTGATCCAAACGATTTAAACGCTATTGGTTTAACTATTACAGATGTATTTAATGCACTTGAAGCTAACAATCAAAATACAGGTGGTGCTTACATTGAAAAAAACCATCAAGCAAATTTTATTCGTGGAGAAGGCTTGGTGCGTAGTTTAGAAGACATTAAAAAAATAACAGTCAAAAACGTTAATAATATTCCAGTAACTATTGGTGATATTGCGACAGTTCAATTTGGTGCTGCAATTCGCTATGGTGCATTAACACAAGATGGAGAAGGTGAAGTTGTTGGTGGTTTAGTAATGATGCTTAAAGGCGCTAATTCCAATAATGTTATCAACAATGTAAAAGAACGAATGGCTCAAATAGAAAAGTCATTACCTGAAGGAATCATCATTCAGCCATTATTAGATCGAAGTAAATTAATTGGCGAAACAACATCTACAGTGTCAAACAACCTTGTTGAAGGAGCTTTAATTGTAATATTTGTACTTATTTTCTTATTAGGTAATTGGCGAGGTGGTTTAATAGTAGCTTCAACAATTCCATTATCATTATTATTTGCATTTATATTGATGAATGTATTTGATGTTTGGGCAAATTTAATGAGTTTGGGAGCTATTGATTTCGGGATTATTGTAGATGGTGCTGTAATTATTGTGGAGAGTACAGTATTCTTAATTACATCCCAAATATTAAAAAAGAAGAGTCTTACAGCAAAAGAACGTGACAAAGTAGCTTCTAATGCTTCTAAAAAGATGATGAATGCTGCATTTTTTGGTCAGCTCATTATTCTTATTGTTTTTCTTCCAATTTTGGCTTTACAAGGTATTGAGGGAAAAATGTTCAAACCAATGGCTATGACTTTCATTTTCGCTATGATTGGAGCGATGGTGCTTTGTCTTACCTATGTGCCAATGATGTCTGCACTAGTGTTAAGAGCTCCGAAAAACAATAAAAAATCTTATGGAGATAAATTTGTACAATGGGTAGAAGACAAATACCAACCTTTATTGGAAAGAGCATTACAAAAAGGAAAGTGGATTATAGGTAGTGCAGTTGTGCTATTCGCAATTGCAGTTTTTATGTTTACAAAAATGGGTGGTGAGTTCATTCCGCAGCTTGATGAAGGTGATATTGCATTTCACGCCATATTAAAACCAGGAAGTTCACTTACAGAAACCATTGAAACAACTACAAAAATAGAGCAAATTGTAAAAGCTAAATTTCCGGAAGTTGAAAAAATAGTCAGTCGTATTGGTGTAGCTGAAATTCCAACAGACCCAATGCCAATGGATTTAGCAGATGTTTTTGTAATTCTAAAGCCTAAAAGTGAGTGGACCACAACAACTTCAAAAGATGAATTGATAGAGATGATGAAAGAAGCTGTTGAAATAGTTCCAGGTGTTAATTATGAGTTTACCCAGCCTATTGAAATGCGTTTTAATGAATTACTTGAAGGTGTGCGAGAAGATATTGCCATAAAACTCTATGGTGAAGATATTGACATTCTATCTCAAAAAGCAGAAGAAATATCTAAAATTATTGCAGGTACAGAAGGTATTGGTGATATGAAAGCGGAAGCCACAACAGGTTTACCACAAATGACTATTAATTACAATAGAAATAAATTAGCACAATACGGACTTCATATAAATACCTTAAATCAAACAGTACAATCAGCATTTGCAGGTGGTATAGCAGGTGTTATTTTTGAAGGTGAAAAACGTTTTGATTTAGTAGTTCGTTTAAATTCTCAAAACCGAAAAGATATTTCAGATGTCCAAAACTTGTACATCAACCTACCTTCGGGAACTCAAATTCCACTGCGTGAAATAGCTGATGTAAGTTATAAAGCAGGACCAATGCAAATTAGTAGAGATAACACAAACAGAAGAACTTATGTGGGTGTAAATGTGAGAGGTCGCGATGTAAAATCATTAGTAAATGAAATAAAATCAAAATTAGATGCACAATTAGAATTACCATCTGGTTATTTCATTCGTTATGGTGGTGCTTTTGAGAATTTGGAACGTGCAAGTAACCGATTACAAACGGTTGTACCTATTGCACTATTACTAATATTTGTGTTAATTTATTTTGCATTGAAATCATTGCCACAAACTTTAATGATTTACATAGCTATTCCTATGGCAACCATTGGTGGTGTTGTAGCTTTATGGTTACGAGATATGCCATTTAGTATTTCAGCAGGTGTTGGTTTCATAGTACTATTTGGGGTTGCAGTTTTAAATGGATTGGTAATGGTTAGTGGTTTGAATGAATTAAAAGAAGAGGGTGTTACCAACCTTAAAGATAGAATTATTGAAGGTACAAAACGAAGAATAAGACCAATTATGCTAACAGCTTTTACAGATGTATTAGGCTTTTTACCTATGGCGATTTCGGCATCTGCCGGAGCAGAAGTTCAACGCCCACTAGCAACTGTTGTTATTGGTGGTTTATTAACTTCTACATTACTAACCTTATTCGTTTTACCAATTTTATACCATTGGGTAGAAAACAAATCGTTTAAATTTATTCCGAATAAAAAGTTGGTTACAGCAACAGCAGTTTTGCTTTTAATGTTTGGTGTTTCTGAACAAAGTAATGCACAACAGATAAACAATACACTTCCAGAAATAACCTTAATGGATGCGGTAAAACTATCTAAAAGGAATTACCCATTGTTAAAGCAAAAACAGTTAGAAATCACAAAACAGGAACAATTAAAAGCTACTGCTTATGATTTAGGTACAACTGAAGTCTTTACAGGTGGTGAAGAAATTAATGGAGATGAAGGAGTCTACACAACCATTGGTATTGGTCAATCCGATATAAATATTTTTGGTATTGGTTCAAAGAGGAAGTTACAAAAACAACGAGTACAATTAGCACAAAAAGCTTATCAACTTTCTGTATTAGAATTAGAATTAGAAGTTAAAAAGGCCTGGTCAAAATGTTATCAAATGAAGAGAAACTATAATCTTTATATGGAATTGGATTCCATTTATTCCAATTTCGAGCAAGCTGTTGCGTTAAATTATGAAGTAGAAGCGATTTCAAGATTAGAATATTCAGCCGCTAAAAACCAAGCTTTTCAAATTCAAAATAAAAAAATGCAAGCATATAGTGATTATCTAATCGCTCTACAGCAATTAAATTTATGGTTGGTTTCAGATGAAATTTTTACTGTTTCTGATGAATTTGATTCTGCAATAGATTTAAACATTGAAAAGTTCAATATTGAAAACCATCCGTTGTACAGTATGTCGCAGAACATTGTAGATGAAGCAGCAGCCAATTATAAAGTAGCAAAAGCTGATAATTTACCAAAATTCAATCTTCAAGGTGGTTTACAAAAAGTAGAAGGAACTTCTGGGTTTTACAGTTATCAAGCAGGTATTTCCATTCCGTTTTTGTCTGGTACTAACAAAGCACAAATTAGAAGTACCAAAATTGATAAAGAGATAGCCGAAGCCAATGTCCAATTCAAAAAGCAAGAAGTACAATCAAAATTTGTTCAAGCTAAAGAAAATTATATCAAATGGAAAAACTCTTGGGAATTTTACAAAAACCAGGTATTGCCATTAACAAAGGAACAAAAAACAGGTGCTTTACTGGCGTACAAAGAAGGCGAAATAGAATACACTAGCTTCACACAATTAATAAAAGAAGCCATTCAATCCGAGCTAGATGCACAAACAGCTTTAATAAACTATTTAGAAAGCACATTTCAACTACAATATTTTAATCAATAAGAAAATGAAAAATAAATTATATAAAATCCTAACTGTTATAGTGTTATCCATTACTGTTTTTGCTTGCGGAAACAAAGAAAGTCATAGTGACAATGATGGTCATTCACATAGTGAAAAACCAAAAAATGAAGAAGAACACGGTGAGAACGAAGAAGTAATGCTTTCGCAGCAGCAGTATAATGCATTAAAAATGAAGATTGACACACTTTCATTACGAAATATGAGTGGAAATGTAGAGGCTAATGGTACATTAGAAGTACCCCCACAAAACGAAGCAGCAATAACTTCAGTTATTGGTGCAAATGTAGTATCTATAAAAGTAATTGAAGGTAATAAAGTTAATAAAGGCCAAGTTGTGGCCTATCTATCACACCCTAATATTATAAAACTGCAGACTGATTATTTGAATGCTTTTAGCAATAGTAATTTTTTAAAGAAAAACTATGAGCGTCAACAAAAATTATATGATGCAGGTGTTGGTTCTGGTGCAAATTTTCAAAAAGCAGAAGCCGAGTATGAAGCATCAAAAGCTATGGTAAATGGATTGGAAGCTCAATTAAAAATATTAAATATCAATACAATATCAGTAAGAAATGGTACAATTGCACAAAGTATATCATTACGTAGTCCTATAGAAGGGTTTGTACAAAAGGTTGAGGTGAAAATTGGGCAATATGTAGAGCCGCAAACAGAATTATTCGAAATTGTTAATACGCTTCACGTTCACGCAGATTTGATGGTATTTGAAAAAGATGCGTATAAAGTGAAAAAAGGTCAAAAAGTAACATTTACAGTGCAGTCTATACCAGATACAGAACTTACAGCTGAAATCTTTTCTATAAGTAAAACATTTGAAGACAACCCAAAAGCGGTACACGTTCACGCTGAAATTGAAAATAAAAGAGATAACTTAATTCCTGGTATGTACATTCAAGGTAAAATTCAGGTAAATAAAACTAAAACAAAAGCATTACCTGAAAGTGCAATTATAAAAGATGGAGATAGGTTTTATGCATTTTCAGTAGAAAAAGAAAATGACCACTGGAGTTTTAAACCTGTTGAAGTGCTTTTAGGTGCAAAAGATGGCAATTGGATTGCAGTTCAATTTACTGAAGAATTAGATAAAACCACAAAATTTGCTTATAATAATGCTTATTACCTGATTGCTGAAATGAAAAAAGGCGAAGCAGAACACGAACATTAAATAATGAAAACAATAGAGGAATTATTAGAATCTAAAAATATACGTGTTACAGCAATGCGATTACTTATCTATAAGTTTCTTGTAGAAAAGGATGTTGCTGTAACATTAAGTGATATCGAAAATGCTTTTGAAAAGTCAGATAGAACTACATTATACAGAACTATTAAAACATTTGAAGAAAAAGGAATCGTACATCAAATAGATGATGGTACAGGTATTACAAAGTATGCATTATGTGAAAAAGGATGTAATTGTGAAATTGAAAATGATTTACACTTACATTTCCATTGTAACAATTGCAATGAAACAGTATGCCTTACAGCTCATAAAATTCCTCAAATTAAAGTACCTGATGGTTTTGTTGCAGAAAATGTAAACTTGGTGGTAAAAGGGATTTGTGATAAATGTAGCGGTCATTAATGCACTTCCATTGCATTTGTTTTTTCAGCATATTTGCTTTGAATATGCAATTATAATTTGATGATTTTATTTATTTACTTACTAATATATTTTCTGCTAGTTTTTGTAATAAGGTCAGTTTCACTCTTTATAAAAACTAGAGTAAACCCTTTAACTTTTAACAAAACAGATGATGCACACGGTTATAATGGTAAAGTATTTACTTTGATCTCT
The DNA here is from genome assembly GCF_947495725.1 of uncultured Lutibacter sp. Classification (GTDB taxonomy): domain Bacteria; phylum Bacteroidota; class Bacteroidia; order Flavobacteriales; family Flavobacteriaceae; genus Lutibacter. The sequence continues at coordinate 498,276 of NZ_CANLZZ010000002.1, forward strand.
TTTTTAGAGCTAATTATTGTAAGTATTTATGCTTTTAAATTTGATTGGTACAAATATTTACTCCCTTTTTGGTATTTAGAAAGTGTTACTTTATTAAAAACAGGCTGGGGACTCTTAATTCTTTCGCTAATTGTAGTATGGATTGCTCAATCTAATATGGCCAATTCTTGGAGAATTGGAATAGATGAAAAAAACAAGACATCGTTAGTTACCAAAGGATTGTTTTCGATTTCAAGAAACCCCATTTTCCTTGGGATTATGATTGCAAATATTGGATTGTTTTTAGTGATTCCAAACGCTTTTACATTAGTAATAATCGCATTATCAACAACAAGTATAAATACCCAAATTAGATTAGAAGAAGCATTCTTAAAACAAGAATTTGGAAATGATTATTTAGAGTATGCAAAAAAAGTAAGACGTTGGATATAAATATTTAATTTGAAGAATTTAGAATAATAATGAAAAAAAAGAAAGTCAATTTAAGAGATTTAAAGCCAAAATCTACAAAGCAGCATAGTCACAATGATGGTCATAACCACGGCATTGTAAATAGTGCTACTTTCAAAATTTATTTCCCTGCAATCGTAAGCTTTTTAATGCTTATGATCGGAATAGCTTTAGATTATTTTAATGTAGCTTTTTTCAAAGATTGGTTACGTATAAATTGGTATGGAATTGCATACTTGCCTGTTGGATTTCCCGTGGTTAAAGAAGGTTGGAAAAGCATTAAAAAAGGAGATGTATTTACAGAGTTCTTTTTAATGTCTATTGCTACAATTGGAGCATTTGTTATTGGTGAATATCCTGAAGGAGTAGCAGTAATGCTATTTTATGCAGTTGGAGAATTATTCCAAGGAGCTGCTGTTAAAAGAGCCAAAGGAAATATCAAAGCATTATTAGATGTCAGACCAAAAGAAGCTAACGTTTTTCGGAATGGTGATTATACAAGTGTTTCACCAGAAGACGTAAATATTGGCGAAAAAATTCAAATTCGTGTTGGCGAAAAAATTCCTTTAGATGGTATTTTACTATCAGTAAAGGCCTCATTAAATACCGCAGCTTTAACAGGTGAAAGTAAACCAGATACGATTACAAAAAACGCAAAAGTATATGCAGGTAGTATCAATTTAGAAAGTGTGATAGAAGTTGAGGTAACAAACAAGTTTGAAGATAGTTCAATTGCCAGAATATTAGATTTAGTTCAAAATGCTACAGCACGTAAATCGAAAACAGAATTGTTCATTAGACAATTTGCACGTATCTATACACCAATTGTAGTGTATTTAGCAATTGCTGTTACATTTCTACCTTATTTTTTTGTAGAGGATTATATTTTTAGAGATTGGTTATACAGAGCATTAATTTTCTTGGTAATTTCTTGCCCTTGTGCTTTGGTAATATCTATCCCATTGGGTTATTTCGGAGGTTTAGGTGCAGCTTCAAAAAATGGAATATTATTTAAAGGTGCTTCATTTTTAGATGCTATGACCAAAATAAATACATTGGTAATGGATAAAACAGGAACTGTTACCAAAGGTGTTTTCAAAATTAAGGAAATAAAGACTGTTGGCTGGGAAGAATCTGAATTTATGAAATTCCTAATGGCTATGGAAGAACAATCCACACACCCTATTGCAAAAGCCATAATGGAGTATAAAGAAGTTGGAAAAGATTTTAAAGCATTAGAAGTATCTGAAGTTGCAGGAAAAGGATTAAAAGGCATTGTGAATGGTAAAATAGTTTTAGTTGGAAATAAAGCCTTAATGCATACAAATAACATAGATGTTCCAACTGAAACAGAAGCTATTGTAGAATCCATTGTTTTGGTAGCTATCGATAATAAATTCGCAGGTTATGTTGTAATTGCAGATGAATTAAAAGAAGATGCTAAAGAAACAATTACAGCATTGCATAAAGTAGGTATTAAAAATATAATGATGCTTTCAGGTGATAAAGATTCTATTACCCAACAAATAGCAATTGAATTAAATATTGAAAAGGCCAGAGGTGGTTTATTGCCAGAAGATAAATTAAATGAAGTTGAAACTTTAAAGAGAAACCCTGAAAATAAAATAGCTTTTATTGGTGATGGTATTAACGATGCACCAGTTTTAGCAGCAAGTGATGTAGGTATTGCTATGGGTGGTTTGGGAAGTGATGTTGCTATTGAAACAGCAGATGTTATTATTCAAACCGACCAACCTTCAAAAGTGGTAAAAGCCATTAAAATAAGTCATTCTACTCGTAAAATTGTATGGCAGAATATCATATTAGCTTTTGGTGTTAAAGCTATTGTTTTAATTCTAGGAGCAGGTGGTTTAGCAACAATGTGGGAAGCTGTATTTGCAGATGTAGGTGTAGCTTTATTAGCTATTTTAAATGCGGTTAGATTGCAACGAATGAAATGGAGTTAAGCGTTAAACTCCTGTTAAACTAATTTAGAATCATTATAATTTGTTACCTTTGTTACCAATATGAAACAAGTTTTCCATAAAATAATGTCAATATTAATGGCTTTTGTAGTGTTATTCTCTACAATGTCATTTACTATTAATATGCATTATTGTGGAGATGAATTGGTTGATTCAGCCATATTTTCAAAAGCAGAAACTTGCGGAATGGAAATGGAATTAGCAACTTCAACTAATAATTGTTCTGTATCAAAGAAAAATTGTTGTAGTGAAGGCTTTGAAAAAATTGAGGGTCAAAATGAATTACAATCTTCAATAGATACTATTTCTTTTGAGCAACAAGTATTCATTACTTCATTTATTTATACTTACGTAAATCTTTTCGAAAGTATAGATAGCGAGGTATCTTTATATGATGAACATCAATCCCCTCTCGTCAGCAGGAAAATCTACAAGCTAGACGAAACATATTTAATCTGATTTTAAAACAATAGACTGTTTTATCCTATGGCTGTAAAGTTATAAGGATAATTTGTTGTATTCGGTGTTTTTAACACCATTGTCTAATTGTTTAAAATCAAACCTATGCTAAATAAAAGCATCAAATTTTTAATAGAAAATAAACTGGTAGCAGTATTATTACTAGCACTGTTTATAGGTTGGGGTATCGTAAATGCACCCTTTAATTGGAATACAGGATTTCTTCCTAGCGATCCTGTAGCAGTAGATGCAATTCCCGATATTGGTGAAAACCAACAAATAGTATTTACAAAATGGGACGGTCGTTCACCACAAGATATTGAAGACCAAATAACGTACCCATTAACAACATCATTACTTGGTATTCCAGGAGTAAAAACCATTCGTAGTTCATCTATGTTTGGATTTTCAAGTATCTATATCATTTTTGAAGAAGATATAGAGTTTTATTGGAGTCGTAGTCGAATCCTTGAAAAACTAAACTCTTTGCCAAGTAATTTATTGCCAGATGGTGTTAACCCTTCATTAGGTCCAGATGCCACAGGTTTAGGTCAAATCTTTTGGTATACATTAGAAGGTAGAGATGAAAACGGAAATGTAACTGGAGGTTGGGATTTACACGAATTACGTAGTATTCAAGATTACTATGTGAAGTATGCGTTATCTTCTGCTAGCGGTGTTTCTGAAGTAGCTTCAATTGGAGGTTATGTACAAGAATATCAAGTGGATGTAAATCCAGAATTAATGCGTCAATACAATATTGGTTTACATCAAATTGTAAAAGCAGTAAAAGAAAGTAACAGAGATATTGGAGCGCAAACTTTAGAAATTAACCAAGCCGAATATTTAGTTAGAGGTTTAGGGTATATAAAATCTATTGCCGACATAGAAAATGCCGTTGTAGATTCAGAAAATTTTACTTCAATAAAAATAAAAGATATTGGCAAAGTATCGCTTGGTCCGGCAACACGAAGAGGGTTGTTAGACAAAGAAGGTGCTGAAGTAGTTGGTGGTGTGGTTGTAGCTCGTTATGGTGCAAATCCAATGGAAGTTATCAATAATGTAAAAGCTAAAATTGAAGAACTTAAAGGAGGTTTACCAACTAAAGAATTAGCTGATGGAACAGTTTCTCAATTAACATTGGTTCCCTTTTATGATAGAACAGAACTTATTGAAGAAACCTTACACACTTTAAACGAAGCATTAACTCTAGAAATATTGATTACCATTTTAGTAATTATTGTAATGGTCTTCAATTTAAGAGCATCCATATTAATTTCAGGTTTATTACCAGTAGCTGTATTAATGGTATTTATTACAATGAAACTATTTAATGTAGATGCAAATATTGTTGCGCTTTCTGGAATTGCAATTGCTATTGGAACTATGGTCGATGTTGGTGTAATTCTCGCTGAAAATATGATTAGGCATTTAGATGAAGAAAAACTACGATTAAATGAAGATGGCACACCACTAACAACAAATGAAATTGTATACAATGCTACTGCAGAAGTTTCAGGAGCAATTTTAACAGCAGTTCTAACTACAATTATCAGTTTTGTTCCAGTATTTACAATGATTGGTGCTGAAGGTAAATTATTTAGACCTTTAGCTTTTACAAAAACAATGGCACTTTCAGCATCGTTAGTAATCGCGTTATTTTTAATACCTCCTTTTGCGGCCTTTTTATTCAGAAAAACGGTGTTAAAAAAGACAGTGAGTTATGTTATAAATATCGCTTTAATTATTGCAGGAATTTCAGCTATAATTATGGGTTATTGGCTTGGAATAATTCTAATTGCTTTTGGAGTTACAGGAATCTTAAATTTAAAAGGAAAACTTGGACCCGAAAAGGTTAATTTAATCAACATAATAATTGCTGCTGCATCAGTAGTGCTTTTATTAACTGAATATTGGAGACCGTTAGGTGTTGAAAGAAGTATTCTTATAAACCTTTTATTTGTAGCCATTATTTGCTTTGGAATATTAGGTATATTCTCTGTTTTAAGAAAGTATTATGCGCAAATTTTAAAATGGGCTTTAGCCAATAAATTGGCATTCTTAATCATTCCAACTACAGTGCTTATTTCAGGTATTTATATAATGAATAACACCGGAAAAGAATTTATGCCTTCTCTTAATGAAGGTTCATTCTTACTAATGCCTACTTCAATGCCACATTCTGGTGTTGATGAAAACAAGAGAGTTTTGCAACAATTAGATATGGCAGTTGCTAGTATTCCAGAAATTGAAACAGTTGTTGGTAAAGCAGGTAGAACAGAATCAGCATTAGATCCTGCACCATTATCTATGTACGAAAATGTAATTCAGTACAAATCTGAATATATGAAGAATGAAAAAGGTAAAAAACAACGATACAAAGTAAATGATAAAGGCTTATTTGAATTGAAAGATGGACGCTTTATCTCAAATCCAAACAATTCTGAAAATGTCACCTTGAGCGCAGTGGAAAGGTCTCAACTGATTGAAGATAATGATGGTGAGTTTTACAGAAATTGGAGACCTGAAATTAAATCTCCTAATGATATTTGGAACGAAATTGTAAAAGTTACAAAGTTGCCTGGAGTAACATCTGCACCTAAATTACAACCTATTGAAACTCGATTGGTAATGCTGCAAACAGGTATGCGCGCACCAATGGGAATTAAAGTAAAAGGACAAGATTTAAAACAAATTGAAGCCTTTGGCTTGGAATTAGAAGCTATCTTAAAACAAACTGAAGGTGTAAAAGAACAAGCCGTTTTTGCAGACAGAATTGTTGGAAAGCCATATTTGTTAATTGACATTAACAGAGAAAAAATTGCACGTTATGGTATTTCTATAGAAAATGTTCAAGAAATACTTAAAGTTGCAATTGGCGGTATGCCAATAACACAAACAGTTGAAGGAAGAGAACGCTATTCAGTACGTGTACGCTATCCAAGAGAGTTAAGAGCAAACCCAACGGATTTAGAACAAATTTATGTTCCTGTAGAAAAAGGAAATCCTGTTCCTTTAAGCGAATTGGCAACCATTCGTTATGAACAAGGTCCCCAAGTTATTAAAAGTGAAGATACTTTTTTAGTGGGTTATGTACTGTTTGATAAGTTAGATGGTTTTGCTGAAGTAGATGTTGTTGAAAATGCACAAGCCTTATTTCAACAAAAAATAGCATCAGGTAAATTAATAGTCCCTAAAGGAATTAGTTACAAGTTTACCGGAACTTATGAAAATCAAATTAGAGCTGAAAAAACACTCGCCGTGGTTGTACCATTAGCATTGGCCATTATCTTTTTGATATTGTATTTCCAGTTCAAATCAGTAACAACTTCTTTAATGGTATTTACAGGTATTACTGTTGCTTTTGCAGGTGGTTTTATAATGATTTGGTTATATGGGCAAGACTGGTTTTTCAATTTCAGTTTGTTTGGTGAAAATATGCGAGAGTTATTCAATATGAAAACCATCAATTTAAGTGTGGCAGTTTGGGTAGGTTTTATTGCACTATTTGGTATTGCTACAGATGATGGTGTGGTAATGGCAACCTATTTAACACAAACTTTTGACAGAGACAAACCTACGAATAAACAAAGTATTAGAAGTTCGGCTTTAGCAGCTGCTGAAAAACGAATAAGACCTTGTTTAATGACAACAGTAACAACAATTTTAGCCTTGTTACCTATTTTAACTTCAACAGGAAAAGGTAGTGATATTATGATGCCAATGGCAATTCCAATTTTTGGAGGAATGGTTATAGACATTACTTCTTACTTTATAGTTCCTGTTTTGTATAGCTGGAGAGAAGAATTAAAACTTAAAAAAACAGCATAATGAAAAATCTAAAAATAGCATTTATTTTAAGTGTATTACTTATCACAGTTAACACAAATGCACAACAATTAGAAACGCTCTTAAAAGAGGCATTTAATAACAGTCCTACAATTCAGAAGTTTGAATTGCAATATAAAATTAAAGCAGAAAAAGCGAACGAAGTAAATACACTTCCAAATACAGAATTTGGTGTTGGGTACTTTGTAAGCGAACCTGAAACAAGAACAGGAGCACAACGTTTTAAAATTTCAGCAAAACAAATGTTACCTTGGTTTGGTTCAATTACCGCTCGTGAAAATTATGCCAATTCTTTAGCTGATGCTTCGTTTGAAGATATAGTTATTGCCAAACGAAAATTAATAGTTGCTGTATCACAATCATATTACAATTTGTATGAAAATAAAGCAAAGCAACAGGTTTTGGTCGAAAATATTGAACTATTAAAAAACTATGAAACAATGGCTTTAGCTTCTGTTGAGGTGAATAAAGCCTCGGCAGTAGATGTATTACGCTTACAAATGCGACAAAATGAACTAGATAAATTAAAACAATTATTGCATCAGAAATATATTGCAGAGCAAACAACATTAAACAAGTTGTTGAATCGTGATAAAGCTATTGAAGTTCGTATTGAAAACAATCTTGAAATACCTGCTGATGATTCTTTTTTAAATACAAATAGTTTAGAGTTACATCCCGAATTATTAAAGTATGAAAAATTGTACAAAGCGGTTGAAAAGTCAGAATTATTAAATCAAAAAGAAAGCAATCCTTTAATTGGTTTTGGATTAGACTATGTCAATGTAGAAGAAAGACCAGATATTACAATTAGCGATAATGGTAAAGATATTTTAATGCCAATGGTTTCAGTATCTATTCCAATATTTAATAAGAAATACAAATCAAAAAGTAAGCAAAATAACTTGCAGCAACTTGCAATAAAAAACGAAAAACAAGAGCGTTTTAACAAATTACAAACTTTACTTGATGCTGCTATTAATGAAAGAATTTCAGCAAAAATTAGTTACAATATTCAAGCTAAAAACTTAAAGCAGGCCAAAAATGCTGAAGATATTCTAATTAGAAGTTATGAAACTGGAACTATTGATTTTAATGATGTTTTAGACATACAAGAGTTACAGCTAAAGTTTCAAATAAATCAAATAGAATCAGTTAAAAATTATTACAATCAAAGTACAATCATCAATTATTTAATTTCAAATTAAAACTTAAAAAATGAAACATATAAAATCAATACTAATAATCATATTCATATTTACAATCAACATAACATTTGCTCAATTAAAAACAGAAGAGTTTAAGGTTGAAGGTAAATGTGAAATGTGCAAAAACAGAATAGAAAAAGCAGCCAAATCAGTTAAAGGTATAAAAACAGCTAATTGGAATGTTGAAAGCAAAATGTTGAAAATTACATTTGATCTAAAAGAAAGTAGTGCCTACGAAGTAGAGCAAGCAGTTGCAAAAGTTGGACACAGCACAAAATATGTAAGTGCTTCTAAAAAAGCTTATAATTCACTACCTAGTTGTTGTAAATACGAATTGACAGATGCAAAAAAAGGATGTAATCATTGTAATTAATTAATCGTTATGAAACACACATTTCACATACACGGTATGACTTGCAACGGTTGTCGCAGTCACGTAGAAGAAACACTTTCTAAAGTAAAAGGTGTTTCAAAAGCAACAGTTGATTTAGAAAAAGCTGAAGCTACAATTGAAATGGAATCACATATTCCGTTAAAAACATTTCAAGAAGCCTTAAAAAATGATGGTGGCAGGTATAGTATTCATAAACTAGGAGTTCATATACCTATAAAAATAAAAGAAAAAGAACTTCAGAAAGGAGAAGGAAGTGGTACTTACTATTGTCCAATGCATTGTGAGGGAGATAAAGTTTATAACAAAGTTGGTGATTGCCCAGTATGCGGTATGGATTTAATCGAAGAGAAAAAAATGGTTTCTTCAAATATTCAGTTTACCTGCCCAATGCATCCAGAAATCATAAAAGATGAACCTGGATCTTGTCCAATTTGCGGTATGGATTTGATTCCATTAGAAGCGGATGTATCTGAAGAAGATAAGACTTATAAAAAGCTGCTAAATAAGTTTTGGATTGCTGTTTTATTTACAGCTCCAATTTTTTTAATAGCTATGTCTGAAATGTTAGAAAATAATCCATTGTATACAGTTTTAGAACAAAAACAATGGAATTGGATTCAATTCATATTATCAATTCCAGTAGTTTTTTATGCTACTTGGATGTTTTTTAAACGTGCTTGGACATCAATAAAAACATTGAACCTAAATATGTTTACCCTAATTGGAATAGGTTCTGGAATAGCGTGGATTTTTAGTGTTTTTGCAATGATATTTCCTAATGTTTTCCCTGAAGATTTTAAAACTTCAGAAGGAAACGTATTTGTATACTTTGAAGCAACTACAGTTATTTTAACATTAGTATTACTAGGGCAATTGTTAGAAGCAAAAGCGCATAGCCAAACAAGTGGAGCAATAAAGGAATTATTAAAATTAGTTCCTTCCACTGCAACATTAGTAATTGATGGAATTGATAAAGTAATAGCTATTGATAAAATTGAAAAGGGTAATTTATTACGAGTTAAACCAGGTGAAAAAATCCCTGTTGATGGTAGTATTATTGAAGGCCATAGTAGTATTGATGAATCTATGATAACAGGAGAACCTATTCCTGTAGATAAAAATGTAGATGACAAAGTAAGTTCAGGTACAATCAACGGTACAAAGTCGTTTATAATGAAAGCTGAAAAAGTCGGTTCAGAGACCTTACTTTCTCAAATCATTCATATGGTAAATAACGCAAGTCGTTCTAAAGCACCTATTCAAAAGTTAGCTGATAGAATATCAAAATACTTTGTTCCAATAGTAATGATTGTTTCAGTAATAACATTTATCATTTGGGCTGTATTTGGTCCCGAACCTGCTTATGTTTTTGCATTTGTAAATGCAATAGCTGTATTAATTATTGCGTGTCCTTGTGCATTAGGATTGGCTACGCCAATGTCTGTAATGGTAGGTGTTGGTAGAGGTGCTCAATCTGGTGTATTGATTAAAAATGCGGAAGCATTAGAGAAAATGAATAAAGTAGATACACTTATTGTTGACAAGACAGGCACGATTACAGAAGGAAAACCATCAGTTGAAAAGGTAATAGCAACAGACTCTATAGATGAATCTATTTTAGTACAATACATAACATCTTTAAACCAATATAGCGAGCATCCGTTAGCAGCAGCAATCGTAAACTATGGTAAATCAAAAAACAGTTCAATTACTAAAGTAAGTGATTTTGAAGCTGTGGCAGGAAAAGGAGTTATAGGTAAAGTCGAAAATAAAAATATTGCTTTAGGTAATGATAATTTATTAAAGCAATACACAATTACTATTTCTGAAAGTTTATCGAATAAAGTTATAGTAGAACAAGAGCAAGGTAAAACAGTTTCATACATAGCAATAGATAATAAAGCAGTAGGATATGTCACAATTTTCGATGCTATTAAAACTACAAGTCAAAATGCTATTAAAGAATTACAAAATAATGGCGTTGACGTAATAATGCTAACAGGTGACAATAAGAATACTGCAAAATTTGTAGCTAAACAACTAAACCTAAAACACTTTAAAGCAGAATGTCTTCCACAAGACAAATTAAATGAAATAAAAATGCTTCAAAATACAGGGAAAATAGTTGCAATGGCAGGAGATGGTATTAATGATGCACCTGCTTTAGCACAATCTGATGTTGGAATTGCAATGGGTACAGGTACTGATGTTGCTATTGAAAGTGCATCAATAACATTAGTAAAAGGCGATTTACAAGGTATTGTAAAAGCTAAAAAATTAAGTCACGCTGTTGTAAAAAATATAAAACAGAACCTGTTTTTTGCATTTATATATAATGTTATAGGTGTTCCTATTGCAGCAGGTATTTTATATCCATTTTTTGGATTATTACTATCACCAATGATTGCAGCTTTAGCTATGAGTTTTAGCTCGGTCTCGGTAATTGTAAACGCATTAAGATTAAGAAATATTAAAATTTAAAAAAATGAAAAAATATATAATTTATATAGGCATATTAGCTGTTGGACTTCTTCTGGGAAAGTTCCTGTTCAATGATTCTTCAAAAAATAAAACAGAACATAATCATACTAGCACAACAGAAACAAATCAAATGTGGACGTGTTCAATGCATCCACAAATAATGCAACCAGAAGCAGGTGACTGTCCTATCTGTGGTATGGATTTAATTCCTGCCGAAGCAGGTGCTGATGGTTTGTCTGCAGATCAATTCAAGTTAACAAAAAATGCAATGGCATTAGCCAACATTCAAACAACAAAAGTTGGTAAGCATTTAGCTGAAGATAATGTGCTTAAATTATCTGGTAAAATTGCAGTAAACGAAGAAGTTAATTCAATTCAAGTCAGTTATTTTTCTGGAAGAATTGAAAAACTAAATGTAAATTTTACTGGTGAAGAAATTCGTAAAGGACAATTATTAGCAACTATCTATTCACCTGAATTATATGCTGCTCAACAAGAATTATTAACTGCAATTTCATTAAAAGAATCTCAACCAGAATTGTACAATGCCGTTCGTAACAAATTAAAATTCTGGAAACTATCAGATAATCAAATAAACCAAATTGAAGCCTCTGGAAAAGCAAAAGAATTTTTCCCTGTGTATGCAACAGTTTCAGGTACCGTATCTGAAAAATTGGTTGAACAAGGTTCAGCAATAAAACAAGGACAACCTTTGCTGAAAATATCAAACTTAAGTACAGTTTGGGCAAATTTCGATGTGTATGAAAACCAGATAGGCTTATTTAAAATAGGTGAAGAAATTACGATAACTTCTAACGCATACCCTAATAAAGAGTTTAAAGGAAAAGTAAGTTTTATTGACCCCGTTTTAAATACTAAAACCCGTACGGTAACTTTAAGAGTTGTATTAAAAAATAAAAACAATGAATTTAAGCCAGGAATGTTTGTTGAAGGTAAAGTAAATAATGCCACATCAAATACAAATGATATACTAATGATACCTGCATCGGCAGTTCTTTGGACTGGTGAAAGGTCTATAGTTTATGTAAAAACCAATCCTAACGAACCTGTTTTTGAAATGAAAGAAATTGTTTTAGGGAACCAAATTGGAACAAATTATCAAGTTTTAAAAGGTCTAAATAATGGTGATGAAATAGTATCAAATGGTACGTTTACCATAGATGCTGCTGCCCAACTACAAGGTAAAAAAAGTATGATGAATAAAACTGGCGGAACTACAATGACAGGTCACGAAGGGCATCTTGGTATGGAAAATAACATTTCAGATGCTACAGAACATTATGAAATTAATAAACGATTAGAAGCTCCAAAAGAATTTCAAAATCAATTAAAAACAGTGTATGAGAACTATATCATTCTTAAAGATGCATTGGTAGAAGACAATTCAAAAGAAGCTACAAACAGTGCCAAAAAGTTAATTTCAAGCATTCATAAAATAAATATGAAATTACTAAAAGGCGAAGCACATAAGCATTGGATGACTGTAGAAAAAGAAATTAAATCTTCAACAATCGCTATTTCAAATACTGATGATATAAAAGTTCAAAGAGACCATTTTAAGCATTTATCTTCTCATTTAACCAAGGCAATTCAACTATTTGGAATCAACGAAATAGTATATGTAGAATTTTGTCCAATGGCAGATAACAATAACGGTGCATATTGGTTAAGCAAAGAAGAAAAAGTTCTTAACCCTTATTTTGGAGATGCAATGCTTAAATGTGGTGAAGTAAAACAAGTAATAGAATAAATTAAAACAATTATTAATATTTTAAATTTTAAAACAATGAAAAAAGTAATTTTAAGTATAACTGTAGTAGCTTTATTCGTAGCTACAAGCTGCAAAACAGAAACAAAAAAAGATAAAGAGCCTGTAAAAACAGAAGCCAAAAAAGAAATGGCAATGGAAGTTTACCAATGTCCTATGGATTGTGAAAAAGGCAAAACATACGATGAGAAAGGAAATTGTCCAGTTTGTAAAATGGATTTAAAAAAGGTAGAGAAACACGCTAAACATAATGATGAAGATCATTCGGGTCATAATCATTAGAAACTATAAAAAGAGTCCTCAAAAGGGGCTCTTTTTCATAAAATAATAAACACCCCATCTACAGCAGTATTTTTTTAATCTTTACGTCATTCTGAACTTGTTTTGCATCTCATCTTTAAAAGTTAGTCAAGTTCACAACAAACCAAAAATACAGCTTCCAATTCCGCACAGTAAGAGCTTGAAAAAAGCACTTACTTTTTGCCTTTGCGCTTTTCAAATCCGTTTCCATAAGTAACAATAGAACAAAATAGAAACATTCGTGCAGGTAATAAGGTGTTCGCAATACGCACCATTTTGTTACATAAAATATATCTGCAAGGTAAATCCAGAAAAGTACGTCATTCTGAACTTGTTTCAGAATCTCATCACTATAAGTATAGATATAGTTTTAAAACCTTGCATATACCATAAATAGCACTAATTCGTCCACAGTCCTCATTTAGCACTAGTTCATTTATTTTACTTCACACATTCCACGCATCACTCACGCATAGCTATCTTTTACCCCTAAAACCCAATAAGGTATAAATGCATTTTTATTAGGGGTAAACCGCTATTACACTATTTTCGCTCGCCTGCTGCTCACTTCGGGCTAATCAGGTTGTCACAGTTTTTGAAGGCATCCATTTTGCATATAAAATAAACCGCCTGTCCTCACGAATGTGGGTATCTTATAAATGTATTCTTCAATTTTATTTGATTCTGCATCGATAGGTATTTAGCGGATTTATTACATATTGCAAACGCGCACAAGAGCAAAGTATTCCATTAAATTTATAGGATTAATAATTATTTAGTATTTAAAATACACTCACAAAAACGACCTATTAAAATAGCTGTAGAAATACAAGTTATCGAAACGTATGAGTAATCCAAAGAGCGAAGCGGCCTGGAGTCGAAAGTGAGGTAGCGTAGTATTCAAAGCTATTTTAAGAAGTCTTGATTTTTTGTTTCGTTTTGCATCAAGGCAAAATGAATATGACTAACAATTAATATCACTACATAAATTGCACTTGTTTTTCCAACCGCTTCAAAAACTCCGCCAACCTTGCGTGTTCCACGTAGTCGTAGCACGTACTTATGCCGATGGCAACGTACTCTTGCTCCAACACCCTCGTTCAACTCGCTGCGGCTCGCTTTAATGCTTCGCGATTACCTGCTAAAAGAAACTTAAAAACATTATATAAAACGATACTACAAATAACATAATTACAAATTATCTAAATTCTTCAACATTTATTCAATGTAGTTAAAAACATATTTTTGATTCCAATCAATAGCAGTTAGTTTTTTAAAAAACAACTTCAAAATATCTCTTACATAAAACAAGTATTTAGGTTCAAAGTAAAAATAAAAAACATAGCAAATATCGGTTGTTACCATCTCCAGCCGCTTTCTGCCTTTCAAGGTCAAGCCCGTTGGGTTTTGAAAAAAACCTCCACCTCACAATATTTTTAGTAATGATTTCAACTATCAATTTAGGTAGTGTTTTTTACAAAAAACCTTGACAGTCATATCCACACAACCTAGCTGTGGCTATCTTTTTTCTTTTGTTTTCTGAAAAAATTATGTGCGCGAAGCGCATAATTTTAAATGGAGAACTATGTCAACTTATGAAATCAAGACACACCAGGAAGGAAGAACCTACAACAAACCACACTTTTTTATTTTAAACAAAGGTTTAAATAGTGGTAGGCCAATGGAGCAACCTTGCCCAAACTGTTTTGTAATCACAACCGCTTCAGAAGAAACTCGGGAGTCTTTGTATTACCTATGTTTATCACTTAAAACAGGTCAATTCTTTGGCTACTATTTAAAAGGTAGTGTTATTCCGTTTATCTGTATTTCAGATGCAAAAACGGTAATAAATACAGCCTTACAAAATTACGAGCTGCAGCAATGGGAACTAAAAGTTGAAAAGCTTAAAAAAATTACAGCCTTTGAGCAAAATCTAGAATTGCAATTGCAAGCGATTTCAAAATTAAAAATTGCCTTGTTGAGGTCTTGAATTTTTTCTTGTCATTCCTGCGTAGGCAGGAATTCAAACCAACAACAAAAAACCAATAACTAGAATGATGAAACTAATAATTGCAGGAACCAGAACCTTCAACGACTACAAAAAACTATGCACCGAATGTGACAACATTCTCCAAGATCAAAACAACATTGAAATTGTGTCTGGAGCTTATTACAAAGGAGCCGACAAACTTGGAGAACAATACGCAAAAGAGCGAGGATATAAAATAACTAGATTCCCTGCAAATTGGAAAAGATATAGAAGAGCTGCAGGACCAAAACGCAACGAACAAATGGCAGAATATGCAGATACGTTAATTGCCTTTTGGGATGGAAAAAGTAGAGGTACTAAAAATATGATTGAATTAGCAAAAACAAGAGGTTTAAAAGTTAGAACAATTTATAATAATACTAATTGAAAATAATTCTGACAATTATCACCAAATAACTCAATTACTTGTTATAGATTTGAAATACTAATAAAAATTGCAATACTGTTAGTATCATTATTTAATACAAATTTCACTGTTTAATACTTCTATGGAGTGTTAAATCGGATGTTTTGTTTTGATATAACTAGTTGGCTAATAATAAAAAAGACTAACGCATAAACTCAATTAATGACAACACAAACGAAAAAAGAAAAACTAAAAGATTTTAAAAATGAAAATAAGTTTCGGGAGTTTTTAATCGACTTTTTAATAAAAAGTAATTTTAAAGACGTTATTCATACTCATCGATATGGTTTTCCAGAACAAGGAAAAGATATTATAGCAAGAATAGAACACCCAATAACTGGTGATGATTGGTTTGCTTTTGTTGTTAAAAAAGGAAGAATTGCAGGAGGAACAAATGAAATTGAAATGATAAAAAATCAAATTCTCCAATCTTTCGAATATCCTTACAAAGGAGTTAATGGTGATAAAATCAAGATTAACAAAGTTGTTGTTGTTACAAATGAAAATTTCACTAACGGAGCTCAATATCAAATTACTGAAAGCCCTAAATTAAGTTTATATAACAATTTTAGTTTTTGGTGGAATGAGAATTTAATTCCATTAATCGATAAAAATTATTCAGATTTTTGGCTTCCAGGTGATTCATTTGCAAAAGAATTTTCTAAAAATTTTATTAACGATTTACAAAAAGAGATTAGTATTCGCGATTTAAGTATTCAAAAAGTCGATGATAAAAAACTTCAAAAACTTCTTGATATTTTTATAGAACCTAAACTGACAACAGATGAAATTGAGGAAGACAAAAAAACAAAAGAAAAAAATCTAAAAACAAAAAAATTCAGTATAGATAAACTTGAAAAAATTGACACAAACATTTTACTTTCTGGAGAGCAAGGAGTTGGTAAAACAAAAATA
This sequence comes from uncultured Lutibacter sp., assembly GCF_947495725.1. GTDB lineage: Bacteria > Bacteroidota > Bacteroidia > Flavobacteriales > Flavobacteriaceae > Lutibacter. The sequence continues at coordinate 514,562 of NZ_CANLZZ010000002.1, forward strand.
TTAAATACTTTAGCTTGTAGATTGTCACATCCTCAAACGATTTTCAACAATCAGCAAATACCGATAAAATTAAAAGCTTTAGAGTTAAGAGATTATAGTTTTAACCTTGAGGAATCTATTCACGATATTATTAAATATTATTCTAATCAGTTTTTTGATGAAGAAACTATCAAAAATTACAAAATAATTCCATTTATTGATGACTTTGATTTATTAAGAAGCTCTGAAAAAACTGAATTAAAAGAAAAGTTGAAAAAATACTGTGATAAAAATTCTACACATTTCGTAATAACTTACAGTAAAAGTGAAATCAGTTATAACGATTCAATAAAATCAATAAAAATTCACAATTTCAATATTAAACAAATTGAATCTTTTATTGAGAAATTCTTTGAAGGTACTAGTAGGGCTGAAAAATTTATTCAAATATTAAAAGAAAGTGATATTCTCTCAAAGTTACCAACTACACCACTAACGATATCTCTAATTTCATTGTTATATGACGAAAATAATTTTGAAATCCCAGCAACTTTAAGTGATATATATACTGACTTTACTAATGTTCTACTAGGCAAACTAGAAGTTTATAATAAAACAGAATTATTAATTTATAATTTAAAACGTAGAATTTTCACTTCATTAGCTTTAAAAATGTTAGATGATAGGGTATTTGAGATTTCCTTAAAAGATTTCAAAGTATTTGTAAATTCATTTTTAACTGAAAGAGCGTACGAAAGTCAAACTGAAAATGACGTAATTGAAATAATCGAAAAATCAGGACTTCTTTATATAACTGACAATAATATTATTGGATTTAAACAACAAGCATTTATTGAATTTCTTGCATCAATTGAAATATACCATCATAGACGAGAGACACATTATAGTAAGTTAGTAACAAAGTTTAATGACGTAGCTTGGCAAAACACTGCAATATTTTATGCAGGACATTCAAAAGAGTTAGAAGGAATGATAGATGATGTAATTGAACAGTCACCAAATGTTGATTTAAGAGATTGGTTCATTAACTCAAGTGGAATGGGTTATTTGTCTCAAGCACTATACCAAACAAAACCGATTGAAAGAAAGAAACTTGTTTTAAAATCATTAGAAAATATAATGAAATCTTATCATCATATAAAAAAGATGACTGAAGATGAAGCTAGTGTTTTTTATAAAATGCCATTACCTCTACTATTAGGTACACTTAACCATTGGTTTAATGAAAATTTTAAATCTATAACATTAAAAAATACGTTAAATATAAGTTTTGACGAAATATTCAAACTTGACAATAATTTTGAAAATAATTTCAAAAGTTTAATGATATCAACTACATTAATGACACCTAACATAAACGATGATGAAAAATTCTCAAAATTAATAGAAAGAGAAGAGTTTATGTCACACCCTATACTACCTTTAATAGCCGACTTTGCAATCGAATTAGGTATGATAGAAAAAAAATCCGTTGACAAGGCAATAAAATCTAAAATTGAGACACGAATTAAGAAAAAAAGGGAATATATAAAATCTGTATTAAAAGAACCTGCGTATAGATTCAATGATAAATTTGCATTAGAAAAATAACATTAGCCAACAACTGATATATTTTATTGTTTGGTTCTAGCACACTTACACAAATCCTATCGGATTTTCTTGGTCGCTAATTATTTACTAAATTTATAGCTTAAACAACTCAACAAAAGATACCAAAAAACGTTCAAGCATCAAAAAGCCTGGTTAAAAAATTAACTAGGCTTTTTATTTATTAGAAAATAATCGTTTTAAAATATAAGAAACAAAAAAACTAACCACTGCACCAATAACAGCCATAACAATGGTGAAAATAACATCGTTTAAGCTAATATTTAAAACAGTGGATAGCAAAGTCCCCCCAATAATCCCAGACTTTATTTGAATATTGTTTGCCACTTCAATTGCTAAATTTAAGAGTTAGTCAATTTTAGAATCTAGATCCTTGTCTTTCTTTTTATCAGAAACAACAGCTTGGCTTACAGCCGTAGCAACTGTTCCGGCAACTGTTAAATAAGTGGCAACTGTAATTACTGCAGCAGGTAATGAAATTGGAGCTGCAATTATAACACCACCTGCGGTGGCCAATGCAATTCCAATGTTTCTTAATTTTCTAAAAAATGGAGGAGTCGGTTTTTTATATCGTTCTTTAAGTTTCATAAGTTATGATTTAATGGTTAAGATTACTTTTTCTTTTCGGTCAAATGCTTGGTAGCATAGCGATACAATTTTTTGAAATAATAGTTTTGAAGTAGTTCCTTTTCCAATACCAGATAAATTGGTTACAGGAGCAATACAACCGCGTAATTCTTTTAAAGCATCATTTGCAGGATGAATTAATATTAAGCTTCTATTAATTACATTTTCAAGGATTAAATGATGTTTAAACTTTTCAGAAAATCGAGGTTTTAATACGTAAGTTCCTTCTGGAATACACGAAACAGATTTTTGGTTTTTTCTCCAGGGCAATTCAATAGTAAACCCTAGAAATTTAGAATTCAAGAAAAGGACACTATTCGTGCCCTTTTCAAAATAGGTTCTATGTAAAACCAATTCCATTATACCGTATCAATTTTTACAACTGATAAAGCATTGTAGGTTCCGTTTTTCAACGAATACATTTGTCCGTTTACCTCTTGATAAAACTCAATTCCCAATACAATGAATACTGGATGAGTAGAATTTGCAGGTGCAGTTACTGTTAAACCAATAGCGGCTGTATTTGCACTGTCATAAGGTAAAATAGCAGTTTCGTCATTTTCAAAAGAAGAAGCTTCATTTTCAAAATCCAATTCAGCAGCTCCTGTAACTACTTTAAAATGTGTTGTTCCAGATGGAGCAGCAATTCTAACAGCAGGAGCAAAAGCAGCCAAGTCAACAGAGATATCCCCACTTGCTCTGTCGTAAGTTGTTGAAAATGGAGCAAACAACGTAGAACCAAGTTTACCATTCAAATTAAATTCGAATCCTTCCAAAGAACTCAAAACCCCATCTTGAATAGTTCTCAATCCACGAGCGTTAGTTGTGTCTGTTTTAACTACTTTTAATAAGTCAGTAGTTAATCTACTAACCACTCTTTTGTCTTTTGCATTTTGCAAAAGAATACGAATTGCATTACGTAGAACTTTACCACCTTTACCTGCTCTTCCAAATTCAGAACCATTTTCACGCGTTCTTTGAAACGCAGGGTCATTTGCAATTCTAGATTTGTCAACACCACCTTTTTCGCGAGCAAGGTGTCCATCACTCGTTTTGTAAAAGGAAATTCCACCAATGGTTCCTTTTAATTTAATAATACCGGTTTGTTTAGCCATAATGTTATAAATTTTAAATTCTCAACAAATGAAGCTATCTTTATAAAGGAATTAAAAAACCGAAATCCATCCATTCCGAAAACATCCTTTTTATAACAAATAAGGGTGTATAGGTAAAGTATAAATACTAGTAGGATAAAGTATAGATAGAGTATTAAAATGAAGATAGTAAGAGCTTGTATTTACCCAAAAGACATTCAATGCATCACTGGACGTAGTGAACGCTATGGAAGAAAATTATTGAATACAATCAAATTACATTTCGGAAAACAAAAACATCAATTCATTACTTCAGAAGAATTTGCAGAATATAGTGGTATTAAGCTTGAAATTGTAAACGATTATTTGAGAAAAGTATCATAGTATTTGACATTGTTTGGTGCTATTTGTAGTATTAAAATCGTATATTTGTTAGTGAGATTGAGAGTTAAAACCAATCAATGGATATCAATGGTTAGGTCAACAAATCGGTCAACAAAAATTTAATGGAGTAGGGAAGTCCTTATAAATAAAGAGAAATCTCCAAAGGTTCGAATCCCTTCCTCTCTGCAAAAGAACAACCAAAAAGTAACAAAGCCCTATAGACATTATGTTTGTGGGGTTTTTATTTTGTCTAATTTTCATTTTAAACCAATAAAAACCAGATTTAAAGGGGCTAATTCGGGGTCAGTAAAATAATAATCGTAAATGACCCCGAATAGCGCTGTAGATATTGAAAAAACTGGATGTTCAGAATATTTTTTGATTTATTTTGTGTATATTTATATGCTATTTAAAAAGAAAATTTATGAAAAATTCAATTTCCCTATTATTTTATATCAAAAGAGTTAAAGTTGATATTAATAACAAAGCCAATATTTATCTCAGAATTACTGTAAACAGCCGCCGTGCAGAATTCAGTATTCAAAGAAAAATTCATATTGATAAGTGGAACTCCAACTTGAATAGGGTAAAGGGGTATTCTAAAGAAGCGCAAGAGATAAATCAGTATATCGATTTGATTTCAAATAAAATAAATAAAATTCATCAACATCTTATTGATAAAGAAAAAATCTTTTCAGCTGTACAAATTAGAGACATATACTTAGGGAAAGGTCAGAATCTAAAAATGCTATTAAAAATTTTCCAAGATCATAACAATCAGATTGAGAAATTAGTAGGGAAAGATTTTGCAGCAGGGACTGTTTTACGTTATAGAACGGCCAAATCACATGTAGAGGAATATATCAAATATGAATATAACTTAAATGATATCCCTGTAAATGATGTGGACCATAAATTTATTACAGGTTTTGAATATTATTTGAAAACAGAAAGAAATTGCGCACACAATACAGCAATTAAATACATCACTAATTTCAAGAAAATAATTAGAATTGCCTATGCCAACGATTGGATAACCAAAGATCCATTTTTCAATTGGAAAGCAAGGTTAAAAACTGTAGTACGAGAATACTTAAGTGAGGATGAAATTCAAGAGTTAGTTAAAAAAGAATTTAAGTTACCACGGTTAGACCAGGTAAAAGATATTTTTTTATTTAGTTGCTTTACTGGGTTAGCGTATGCCGATGTTAAAAAGTTAACAAAAAATAGTATTGTAATAGGTATTGATGGAAATAAATGGATAAACACAAAAAGAACCAAAACCAATACTGTAAGTAATATTCCACTACTTCCTGTATCTATAGCTATCATCGAAAAATACGTAAATCATAAAGAGATCAAAGATTTTCCAAAACTACTCCCAGTATTAAGTAACCAAAAAATGAATGCTTACTTAAAAGAAATTGCTGATGTATGTGGAATTTCAAAAAATCTAACCTTTCACTTGGCTAGACATACGTTCGCTACTACTGTCACACTAACTAATGGAGTCCCTATTGAATCTGTTAGTAAAATGTTAGGGCACAAATCTTTAAAAACTACACAGCATTATGCCAAAATTTTAGACAGAAAGGTCAGCGATGATATGGCTCTTTTAAAAGAAAAATTGAATTCATTGGGTACTAAAAATTCAACTCAAGATAAAAAATCAGTTTAAAACCTAAAACCTTTTATCATAATGCAATTTGAACCATAATTTTTTATTTAATTGTTTTCATATTAAATATATTTTATGCTATTTTGTTAAATAATAAGTTGCTAAACTTCTCAATTGATTGCTATATTCTTACAAGACATGCTCTTTTAGGAGTTTTTTGCTATTTATTTAAAAAAATAACCCCACTAGAAAATAATTGTGAAAAAAGGATACGTTAAAATCATAAGTGATTTAGAAAAAGAATTAAAAAAAATTGAGTTAAAAAATACAAATAGCATAGATAAATTTGAAAGCTGTACTAAATTAATCCCGAATTATTTGAATCAATTAAGAAATAGCGTTATATCAGAAGAGTTTATTTGTGAAGAAGATGAGATAACTTTTTTTAAGAAAGTAAAACCAACTATTGTTTCAAAATTCATTTATTACGCCAAACTCTTTCAAATTGAAAGTAAAAGACCTTTAAGCGGTGTAGAGATTCAAAAGGAATATTTTGAATCTGAAATTTGTAAAAATCAGGAATACTTTAATAAGAACCACTTATTTTATAAATATTTCAGAGGAAATAAAACATATTTCGATACCCAGTATTTCCTTCGAAAAAATAAAAGCATTCTAATTCAATTTGATTGTTCTGGCTCATATCTTGATGATCAATTCTCAACAAATCTTGACTCCACTTTTGCAAAATTCATAGGATATGAATTACTCATTAAATATTGCCAAGATGAAATTGAAAAATTGTCATTTCAAAATAATTTAGAAGTGGGTTCATCTGTTGTAAAATCAAATTTAAAATGGACCCTGAGTAAAATTGCATTGATCGAACTTATATATGCCTTAGATAGTTTAAAGGTTTTCAATAACGGAAACGCAGATATCAAGAAAATTGCCTCTGGTTTTGAAACTATTTTTAATATTGATCTTGGTGATTACTATAGAGCTTTCCTAGAAATAAAAATGAGAAAGAAAAATAACACGAAGTTTCTCGACAATTTAAAGAGGGGTTTAATGAATCGTATACTAAAATTTGATCAATAAAACACCCAAGTTGGGTGAAAAAAATTAAGAATAAATTTTGCCCTGTTTTGAGATTTTAAATTGATTTATCCATTTTTAGAACACCAAATAAACTCAAACAATATCAAGAAAAATGTTACAAAAAAAACGCCCCAGCTTGTGATTTTTAGTGAGTTATACTTCACATATTTGTAAAATGAAAGAGATACAAAAAGATACTTTCTCAATTATTAATTACAAAATTGCAAAAAATGGCAGCAAAAATTATTACACCTGAAGACTTAGTTGAATTCAAAGACGATTTACTGAGCGACATTAAAAATTTAATTGGAGATAAACCCAGAGCAACAACCAAAAAATGGATAAAATCTCCAGAAGTAAGAAAGCTACTTGGCTTATCTACAGGAACACTTCAAAATCTCAGAATAAATGGTACGTTACCCTATGCCAAAATAGGCGGAATCATTTATTACGATTATGAAAAAATAATGCAGGTTCTAGAAGAAAACATAGTTAATAACAACGATTAACTACAACAGCCCTTGAAATACTCTTCAAGGGCTTTTAAATTTTACATAAAGTTGAAATCACACAGTATTTAAGTTTTAAATACGCTGTGTAAATGCCAACACCCTAATTTTAAGAGACATGAACTACATCAAACACCTCAACGCTATAATGAAACAGATTTCAAATGATAGCCGCTTAAACCCAACCCATATAAGCTTATATTTTGCCTTATTTTATATTTGGAATTACAATCGATTTCCAAAAGATTTCTTCATAAATCGTGAAGAAGTTATGAGTCAATCCAAAATAGGTTCAAAATCTACATACCATCGCTGTGTTAAAGAGCTAAGCCATTGGAAATACATTGTTTACAGCCCATCTCACAACCCATTTAAAGGTAGTAGAGTAAAGTTGTTTCAATTTGGAACAAGTGAAAAGCTAGGTATGGATTTAGACTATCCCAAAAACGGACAAGCTTCGGTATCTAATATAAACATTAATAAACATAATATAAACTTTATTAAACTAGAGGCAATCGCAAAAGAAAAATTGATTTTAGATTTTTTTAAAAAAGAAAATTACCCTGAATTGGAAGCTGAAAAATTTTTCAATCACTACCAGGGAATTGGATGGAAGGTTGGAGGAAAATCAAAAATTGTCGATTGGAAAGCAACAGCCAAAAGTTGGATGCTAAAAGCTGAAGAAATGAAATTTTCATCTCGAAGCAAGCCGAAAAGAACAAACAATTCAAGCTATGATTTACCACTTGACCATTTTCAAGACAACCTCCACGTCAACCAAAACAAAAGATACGATGAGCCACTCTAACAAATTAAACCGATCTAGGATTTGGAAGCGAGTGTCAAATGTTAGAAGTATCCGTAAAAAGAAATGCTGTTTGAGCACAGCGAGTTCATTTCTTTTAGGATTTGAAAACTAATTTGATCGCTGAAAATCCAAGTCTTGATTTTTTGTTTCGTTTTGCATCAAGGCAAAATGAAAAGAAAATCAAAGATTCTAAAATTTAGAGATCAGTCCCTAAGCCAAATTCACAACTATCAAGCAATAAAAAAACTATGAACCCAACACCACACATTAAAACAGAAGGAACCTCCAAATTCCAAATCGGAGAAATTAAAAACAACACAATCCACTACGATTACGAAAAAATAAAAACCTACCTCAATATCAAAGGCCATTTATTATTTGGAAAAAACTTCAAAATCTACAAAGAAGATGAGGCCTTGCTTTTTAAACTATGCTGTTACTTCATTCAAGACCATTACAGCTGTTCAAAATTGGGAATTGACACTAGCAAAGGAATATTATTATCAGGTCCAGTAGGGTGCGGAAAAACATCTTTAATGAAATTATTACTACACCTAGCACCACATAAAGTCAATTATGAAATCATTCCAACACGAAATATCGTTTTTAATTTCAATGCATCTGGATTTGAAGTGCTAGAAAAATACAGCCAAGCAAAGAGCTTTTGTTTTGACGATTTAGGCGTAGAACCAAAAGGATCACATTATGCAAAAGAATGCAATGTTCTTGGGGAAATCTTGCTTTCCCGATATGATTTATTTGTAGGTAACAATAAATCGGTAGCTGAGATGAGTCGAAGCATAACCCATATTACGACAAACCTCAACGCTGAAGAAATAGAAAAAAGATATGGAAATAGAGTTCGTAGTCGCATTAGAGCAATGTTTAACCTGATTAGTTTTGATGAAAATTCAATAGATAAAAGGAATTGAATCAAAAGAAAAAAAATGAACTTCAGGATTGTACAAGATAGTTTGTTGAAATATAATTATGTAATTTGTTGTACTATTAATAAGATAGATTAATATAAAAACTCTTTGTCAAACATTTAGTTTTAAAGAAGCGTTCATTTTGGTCTAGAATTATTGTTCAGAATATTGTTGAATAGCGGTTATTTAGTAAATATGTAATCGCTTTATTATAAATAATAATTAATTATTTTATGCGAAAATCTCATTTACTGTTTGGAGTTCTTTTATCATTAGCTTGTTTTAAAAATGTATGCTCTCAAGAAAAACATGAAGAAAAGAAAAAACCAAATATCATTTTTATTTTAACGGATGATCAGCGATTTGATGCCATTGGTTATGCAGGTAATGAGTACGTTGAGACACCAGTAATGGATGATTTGGCAAAATCAGGAACTTATTTTAACAATGCTATTGTTACTACACCTATTTGTGCGGCTAGTAGAGCAACCCTTTGGACCGGTTTACACGAACGTTCACATAATTATAATTTTCAAACGGGAAATATAAGAGATGAGTATATGGATAATGCTTATCCAATTTTACTTAAAAATAACGGTTATTATACTGGTTTTTATGGTAAGTTTGGTGTCAAATATGACGATTTAGAAAGTCAGTTTGATGAATATGAAGATTACGACAGGAATAATAGGTATAAAGACAAGCGAGGATATTATTATAAAACTATAGATAATGATACTGTACATTTAACAAGGTATACTGGACAAAAAGCATTAGATTTTATCGATAAAACTTCAAGTGATCAACCTTTCTTGTTGTCATTAAGTTTTAGTGCTCCTCACGCGCACGATGGTGCGGAAGAACAATATTTTTGGCAAAATACAACCAATAATTTACTAGAAGATACAACAATTCCTGGACCAGAACTTACTGATGATAAATATTTTGAAGCTCAGCCTGAAATTGTTAAAAGAGGGTTTAACAGGTTGCGTTGGACATGGCGTTATGATACACCTGAAAAATACCAACATAGTTTAAAAGGATATTACCGTATGATTGCTGGTATTGACTTAGAGATAGCTAAAATACGTGAAAAATTAAAAGAAAAAGGTTTAGATAAAAACACCGTTATTATCGTAATGGGTGATAACGGATACTTTTTAGGAGAGCGTCAATTGGCAGGTAAATGGTTAATGTACGATAATTCTATTCGTGTACCATTAATTGTTTTTGATCCAAGAGTTAATAAGCATCAGGATATTGATGATATGGCTTTAAATATTGATATTCCTTCTACAATAGCTGATATTGCAGGTGTAAAAACACCAGACTCTTGGCAAGGAAAAAGTTTAATGCCTATAGTTAAAAAAGAAAAAACTTCAATTGAAAGAGATACAATTCTTATTGAACATATTTGGGATTTTAGTGAAATTCCTCCAAGTGAAGGAGTTCGTACTTCAGAATGGAAATACTTTAGATATGTAAACGATAAATCTATTGAAGAGTTATATAATTTGAAAAAAGATCCTTTAGAAACAAAAAATCTTATTGGTAAGAAAAAATATCAAAAAATAGCAGAGGAATTAAGATTAAAATGCGACGAGTTAATTAAAAGAAATAGCGATAAATTTAGAGCTGCACCTACAGATTTAACAGTTGAATTGATTAGAGAACCAGAGACTGATGTTGAAATCTTCGACTTAAATCCTGAGTTTGGATGGACAGTTTCAAATGAAGCTAAATTTCAATCAGCATATCAATTATTACTGGCTTCTTCAAAAGAAATTATTGACGCAAATAATGGTGATGTTTGGGATAGTAAACGTGTAAGTTCTAATGTTTCTACAAATGTTGAATATGCAGGAAAAAATCCTTTAGAAGTTGGTAAAACCTACTATTGGAAAGTTAGAATTTGGGATGAAGAAAATAGGTTGGTAGATTATTCTGAGGCTCAAAAATTTACTACAGGAAAAAGTGATAGTTATATAATTTCTACTGAAAATAAATTTGTTATCAGTAAAATTAAACCTGTGAAGTTTGAAAATATAGGAGATTTCTATTTTATGGACTTTGGAAAAGCTGCTTTTGCGACTATAGACTTTACGTACAATGCAAAAAAACCACATACTTTAACAATACGTATTGGAGAACAATTAGAAGGTAAAAATATAAATAGAACACCTGCTAAAAAAAGCAATATTCGTTATCAAGAGTTAAAAGTTGATGTCAAACCAGGACAAACAACGTATAGAATTCCTGTTCAAACTGATGAAAGAAATACAAGACCAAATAAAGCAATTCCATTACCAGAAGGATTTCCTCCGTTAATGCCATTTAGATATGCTGAAGTTGAAGGTGCTCAAGAATCTATTTCTGCTGAAAACTTTGAACAATTAGCATATCATACGTATTGGGATGAAAAAGCTAGTAGCTTTGAAAGTAACAATGATATTTTAAATCAAGTTTGGGATTTATGTAAATACTCAATAAAAGCAACAACTTTTAACGGTTTATATGTTGATGGTGATAGAGAGCGAATTCCCTATGAAGCAGATGCTTATTTAAATCAGTTAAGTCATTATACTACGGATAGAGAATATGCTATGGCAAGACGAACTATAGAGTATTTTATGCAGCATCCAACTTGGCCAACAGAATGGCAACAACATGTTCCTTTATTAATATATGCAGATTATATGTATACAGGAAATACTGAGCTTATTGAACGTTATTATGAAGCGTTAAAACATAAATCATTATACGAATTATCTAACGAAGATGGTTTAATTACTTCAACAAAAGTTGATGCTGAATTTATGCGTAAATTAGGTTTTCCTAATGGTTATAAAAAACCATTAACTGATATTGTAGATTGGCCATCAGCTAATTTTAATGGAAGTAAAACAAAAGGAGAGCGTGATGGTTTTGTATTTAAACCTTACAGTACGGTTATTAATGCGTTCTTTTATGAGAACATGAAAATTATGGCTAAATTCGCTAAGATTCTTGGTAAAACACAAGAAGTATTAGACTTTGAATTAAGAGCAGCTAAAGCTAAGAAAGCTGTAAATGAGCAAATGTTTGATGAAGAACGTGGTATTTATGTTGATGGTATTGGCACAGACCACGCCTCTTTGCACGCTAATATGATGCCATTGGCTTTTGGATTGGTTCCTGAAGAACATTTTCAATCGGTTGTTGATTTTGTAAAATCTAGAGGAATGGCTTGTAGTGTTTATGGAGCTCAATTTTTAATGGATGGTTTATACAACGCAGGAGAAGCTGATTATGCTTTAAAATTAATGACAAGTAAGGATAAAAGAAGTTGGTATAACATGATTCGTGTAGGTTCTACCATAACTTTAGAAGCTTGGGATTTAGAATATAAAAACAATTTAGATTGGAATCACGCTTGGGGTGCCGTACCTGCAAATACAATACCTAGAGGTTTATGGGGAATAAAACCAAAAACACCTGGATTTAGTATAGCAACTATTAAACCTCAAATGAGTAAATTAAAGTCTAGTAAAATTGAAGTTCCAACTGTTTTAGGAACTATAAAAGCAAGTTATAAATTTAACGGAGCTAGATTACAAACTTATGAATTTGAGATTCCAGCAAATATGGTTGCAGAGTTTTCTTTAAATTCTTTAGATGGAAAAAACCTTATTCATAACGGAAAAAAAGTACCTTCAGCATTTGATATGGTTAGATTAGAACCAGGTAAACATACAATTAAACTGGTTATTAATTCATTTTAAATAAAACATATAAGTGTAATTAACCCATTAGTTTTTATTAAAAACTAATGGGTTTTTAGTATAAAAAAATGTCACTTTTTGTTCTGTGTTTTTAATGCTTTTTAAACCTGAAAATAATGTGTTTTTTAAATAAAAGGCGTTTTACCACATAGTACAGGATAAGCTTTACTTGGGCAAATAATATCTTTATCAATGATTATGCTAAATTTATGAATAAAAGGATTGTAAATACATTGTTTTTGTTAAATACACTGATAGCTGTATTTGCTCAAAACCCTATTGTTCCAAATAAAGGGTTGAATGATCCTCATATTCATATTTTTAATGATACAGCCTATGTATATGCATCTCACGACAGATCACCTGATGATAAGGCATTTATTATGGAAGATTGGTGGATTTGGTCTTCTCCAGATTTAGTGAACTGGACAAAACGTAGTGTTTTAGACCCAAAAGACACCTATATAGGTGGTAATTTTCAAGGTTGTTGGGCAACCGATGTTGGCGAAAAAGACGGTAAATTCTATTGGTATTTTTCAGAAAAAAATCAACAAACTGGTGTTGTAGTTGGAAATTCTCCTATAGGCCCTTGGACTGAGCCTTTAGGTAAGCCATTGTTACCTTCAAATTTAACACCGACTGATGAATATGATATGGCTATTTTTGAAGAAAATGGTGAGCATTATATAATTTTTGGTGTATGGGATTATTATATAGCAAAGTTAAATTATGACATGATAAGTCTTGCAGAAGAGCCTAGAAAATTAATTATAAATAATCCAAGAGGTCCATACAATCCTGATGGTGAAAACTTAGAAAAACCAACAGATGATAAACCTTTTGTTCATAAATACAACGATAAATATTATTTATCTTGGGGTTGTTTTTACGCAATGTCTGATAATCTATACGGTCCGTATGATTATAAAGATTCAGTTATAAAAAAGGAAAGTTTTGCCGAAGGATACGATGCGCCAACTTGGCCAAATGGATTTTTACAAGGGCGTCATGGATCATTTTTTCAATGGCATAATCAATGGTATTATACCTATTGCGATATGAGTCAAACAGGTAATCGCTATTTTAGAGATGCCTTTATAAGTTATATTCACTATAAAGAAAATGGTGAAATGGCAACAATTAGAGTTGATGGTGTTGGAGTAGGAAATTATGTTGCTTCGGAAAGTATTCAGACAGAAAACTATTTTAAGGCAGATGGTCTAATTAAAAAAGAATTTGAGAATGACTTTGTAGTAGAAACTTCAGCAAATAAAAGCTATTTAAACTATCCTAATATAAAAGGTTTAGAAGAATATTCTAAATTAAATCTAAATATTCGTGCACCTAAAGGTGGAAATTTTTCTGTTGAAATTCGAAAAGATAGCTTAAAAGGAGAGTTGATAGGTGAAAAAACATTGAAGTTACAAGAAACAACAATTTACCTTCAAAATATCGAAATCAATTTGTCGTCATTGGATAACAAAGAAAACCTCTATTTTTTAATAGAACAACTAAATAATAAATCACTACAAATGGATTCATTTGTATTTTCAAAATAGAATAAAACAAAAGTAAATAATTAAACAATGAAGAAATTACTAATCTTATCTTTCACGGTGTTAAGCATTATGTTTAGCGCTTGTAATGAATCGTCATCAACATCAAAAGATTATAAAGATGCATCTCTTACAATAGATGAACGTGTAGAAGCATTGCTTCCAAAGTTATCTCTTGAAGAAAAAGTAGCACAAATGCGAATTTTTCACGCAAATATTGGTGTGAAATCTGATGAAAATGGAAAATTAAAGCTATCAGAAAGAGTAATAAAAAAATTGAAATTAGGTATTGCTGGAATTAAAAATCCTGGGGAACATATTGATGCAGTTACCGCAGCAAAATTGAATAACGAACTTCAAAAATATATTATAGAAAACAATAGATGGGGAATCCCTGCATTGTTTGTTACAGAATCTTATAACGGAGTTGATGCAGAAGGTTGTACAAAATTTGGAAGACCAATGACGTCGGCAGCATCATTTAATCCAGAATTAGTGAGAAGACAATGGGATATTGTTGGAAGAGAAGCAAGATTAAGAGGAATGCACATGTGTCATTCGCCTGAAGCAGATATTGTTCGTGATCCACGTTTTGGGCGAATGAGTGAAGCTTTTGGAGAAGATACATATTTAACTACTCAAATGGTTAAAAATGCAATAATAGGTGTGCAAGGTAACTATGAAGGGTTAGGGAACGGAACGCACATTGGTGCAGTTGCAAAGCATTTTGCTGGCTATGGACAAGTGTTAGGTGGCTCTAACTTTGCAGCTATTGAAATATCTGAAAGAACTTTAATTGATGAGATTTATCCACCATTTGAAGCAGCTATAAAAGAGGCGAAAACTTTAGGAATTATGGCTTCACATGGTGATTTAAATGGTATTGCAAGTCATGGAAATCCTGAATTACTTACAGGAGTATTGCGTGATGATTGGGGGTTTGAAGGTTATGTGGTTTCAGATTCAAATGATATTGCACGTTTATTTTACTTTATGAATGTAGCAGAATCACCTGAAGCTGCCGCAAAAATGGGATTAGAAGCAGGGATTGATATTGATTTGTATGCTGAAGATTCTTACGCATATCTTCCAAAGATGGTTGAGAAAAACCCGGAATTAGAAAAGTTAATTGATAGATCAGTAAGGCGAGTTTTAAGAACTAAATTCATTTTAGGGTTGTTTGATAATCCATATCAAGATATTGAAGAAGTTAAAAAAGGTGTTCGTTCAGAATCTTCATTAGCATTAGCAAAAGAATCAGATTTAGAATCTGTGATTTTATTAAAAAATGATAATAAAACACTTCCGTTAAATAAAAACAAATCACTTAAAGTAGCTCTTTTAGGACCATTAGTTAAAATGAATACAAGAGAAATGTTCGAATCAGTTGTTGGAAATAAAGTAAAGTTTGAATCAGAAAAAGGATTTCAATTAACTGATGAGAAAAAAGGAACTCCAAATTTGTTAGAAAAAGATCCAAAGGCCATTGCAAAAATGGTTGATATGGCAAAAAGAGCCGATGTGTCTATCCTATTTCTGGGAGGTGATGAGCATACATCAAAGGAAGCCTTTTTTAACCATGCCTTAGGCGATAGAGCAACTATTGAACCAGTTGGTGCACAAGATGAATTGGTTGAAAAAATTACAGCCTTAGGTAAAAAAGTAATTGTTGTTTTAAAACATAGACGAACACTATCAATAAATACAATTGCAGAAAAAGCAGATGCTATTTTAGATACTTGGGATTTAAGTGAATTTGGTGATGAATCTACTGCTAGAATTATTTTTGGAGAAGTATCACCTTCAGGTAAATCTCCAGTAACCATTCCAAGATCTATTGGTCAACTTCCATACCATTATAGTATGAAAGAAATTAACTACAAAAAAGAATACTTATTTCTAGGTAAAGGGCCACTTTATCCTTTTGGGCACGGGTTGAGTTATGGAGATTTTGAATATTCAGATATAAAAATATCAAACCCCGAAATTACACCAGATACCGAAATAGAAGTTAGCGTAACGGTAACTAACCAAGGAAAATTTAAGGCGAAAGAAGTGGTTCAAATGTATATAAAAGATGAAATTGGTTCTGTAACAAGACCAGATAAAGAATTAAAAGGTTTTGAAAAGATTGAATTAGATTCAGGAGAAAGTAAAACTGTTTCATTTAAAATTACACCAAAAATGTTAGAGTTTACTGGTGTTAAAATGAATAAAGTATTAGAAGCAGGTGATTATACAGTGAAAATTGGAACATCATCTCAAGAGTATTTGGAAACAACATTTAAACTAAAAAAATAAATTAAAAAAAATGAACAAGTCTATATTAACACTTTTTGCAGTTTTTACACTTTTTAACTGCTCAGTAGCTCAAAAAACAACACTTCAAGAGCCTATAAATAAATCGGATGTTAAAGCTGCAATGATAAAAGCTTTAGAATGGCAAGAAGCACATCCTATTTTTGCCATAGCACCTACAGATTGGACAGCAGGAGCATATTACACAGGTGTGGCCAGAGCACATAAAACTACTAAAGATATGATGTATATGGCAGCTTTAAAAAATCAAGCGTATTGGAATAATTGGCAAACATATACAAGGTTACATCATGCAGATGATGTAGCTATTTCATACAGCTATTTGTATATAGGGATGAATGATAAAAGAAAAGGCTTTGTAGATTTAGAGCCTACTAAAAAATTCTTAGATGCTCATTTGTATGAAGATGATGTTTGGAAACAAGGAACTAGAAAGAACGAAATGGGTCAAACTATTTTGTGGTGGTGGTGCGATGCTTTATTTATGGCACCTCCTGTTCTTAATTTATATGCAAAGCATACAAAACAACCTAAGTATTTAGACGAGATGCATAAATTTTATATGCAGACATATAATCAGCTTTACGATAAAGAAGAAAAATTGTTTGCGAGAGATATGCGTTATGTATGGAAAGGTTCAAAAAAAGATAAAAAAGAGGCCAACGGTAAAAAAATATTTTGGTCTAGAGGAAATGGTTGGGTGCTAGGTGGCTTAGCATTAATATTAGATGATATGCCAAAGGACTACAAACATTATTCTTTTTATGAAAATTTATATGAAGAAATGTCTGCTAGAATTCTAGAGTTACAACATGAAGATGGTTTATGGCGTACAAGTTTATTAAGTCCTGAATCTTTTAACCATGGAGAAGTAAGTGGAAGTGGATTTTATACTTTTGCTTTAGCTTGGGGGCTAAACAATGGTTTATTAGAAAAATCGAAATATGCACCAGCGGTTAAAAAAGCTTGGAATGCTTTAGCTGCTTGTCAACATGAAGATGGAAGAATAGGTTGGGTTCAAAATATTGGAGCATCACCCGAACCAGCATCCTTTGATAGCTGGCAGAATTTTGGGACTGGAGCCTTTTTGATGGCAGGTAGTGAAATTCTAAAATTAGAAGACTAATTTCATGTACAAAACATTTCATCTAATTATTGTTTTAGTGTTTTCTTTAAATATCAACTTGAAGGCTCAAAATAGTCAAGATAAACCAAATGTGCTTTGGATTACTTGTGAAGATATTAGCCCGTATTTGGGTTGTTATGGTTTTAATCAAGCACAAACACCAAATTTAGATAAGTTAGCAAAGCAAGGGGTTATGTTTACAAGTGCTTTTGCGAACGCACCAGTATGTGGAGTAGCTCGTTCAACATTGCTTACCGGCATGTATGCACCTACTACGGGAACTCATAATTTTAGAACAAATACAAAATTGCCAGAAAGTATTCCTGCGTATCCTAAAGTATTAAGAGAGGCAGGCTATTATTGCACCAATAACTATAAAAAAGATTACAATTCTAGTTACGAAACAGATAGAAGTTTGTGGGATGAATCTAGTAAGAAAGCACATTATAGTACCCGAAAGCCAGGACAACCGTTTTTCTCGGTGTTTAATATTTTGGATACACATGAAAGTAGGTTAGCAGCAGATAGAATTGAAGCGTTTGTTGCAAATGGAGATATTCCTAAAACACCTAGAATTAATCCTTCAGATATTGTGTTACCTCCTTACCACCCTGATGTTCCAGAAGTAAGAGAAGATTGGGCAAGGTTTCACGATTTAATCACATTAATGGATAGCAGGGTTGGTGATTTGTTACAAGAGTTAAAGGATAAAAATCTAGACGAAAATACCATTGTATTTTTCTATTCAGATCATGGAGGAATGTTATCAAGGTCTAAACGTTACCTGTATAATGTAGGTACACAAGTACCTTTTATAGCATATTTTCCTAAAAAGTGGAAACATCTGGTACCTGCTTATAAGTCCGGAACTTCTTATGTTGATTTAGTTAGCTTTGTTGACTTTCCTAAAACCATCATATCTGTATTAGATTTACCAGTTCCAGATAAAATGCAAGGGAAAATATTTTTTGGAAAAGATAAAGAGTCAAGTTCAGAATATGTCCATTTTTATAGAGACCGTATGTCTGAACGTTACGATTTTAATAGAGCTGTAACTGATGGTGAATATTATCTTATTCAAAATTTTGTTCCTCACAGACCAAGAGGTTGTTCTACAAGATATGGTTATACCGTGCAACAAAACTGGAGAGCTAATGAAGAAAGTTTTACTAATGGCACCTCAAATGCTGTACAATCTCAATTTTATCAACCAAAATCAACGATTGAGTTATTCAATACAAAAAATGATCCTTGGCATATTAAAAGCATCGCTAGAGAAAAAAAGAATGCTAAAAAACTAGCAGAATTATCTAATGAATTGGATAGATGGATGATTGAAATACGAGATATTGGGTTAATCCCAGAACCTATGTTTTATGATTTGGTTGGTGTAGGTAAAAAGCACCCAACCATTTATGAATATGCTCAAAGTGAAGCATATGAAATTGAAAAAATTCTACCTATTGCCAAACTAGCGGCTAAAGGAGCTTTAGAAAATAGGAATGATTTCTTAACTTTTTTAAATAATTCAAACCCAATTATTAGATATTGGGGAGCGTATGGAGTTTTTAGAATTGCTCAAGATGATAGAGCAATTCAAGAAAAATTAATCCATTCAATTGAAAATGATACTATTCCTGTAAACAGATTGATTGCAGCACAAGCTTTAGCCGTTTCAGGAAATAAAAAGAAAGCTTTTGATTATCTCTATAATGAAGTTAATAATGCACGTGATGGATTTGTGTTTTTATATGGCTTAAATGCATTACAGTATTCGCACACCGATGAATTTTTAGCAAAACAAGATTGGCTGACCTATAAAGATAAAACTTTTAATACAGATGATGCAATTGATAAGTATGGTAAAGAATATAGCAGACGTATTATTAATGACGCACTTGCATTATGGCCAAAAAGAAGGCGAGTAGATTAATGAATTATAAAATTATTTTAATGATGATAAAAAAGAACTTAGTTTTACTTTTTTTAAGTATATGTTATTTTACAAATGCTCAACAGGCACGACATACTGAAACTATAAATGATTTATGGAATTTTCATAAAGGAAGTATAGAAAATCCTTTATCTAAAAAGTTAGCAATAGATTGGGAAACAGTCACAATTCCACATTCTTGGAATGCAGAAGATATTTTAGATGATGAGGATGGTTATTACCGAGGTGATGGGTGGTATAAAAAGAATTTGGTTATTCCTAAAATTTATGAAAACCAACAAGTTTATTTATTGTTTGAGGCTGCAAACCAAGTTACTTCACTATATGTAAATGATAAACCTGTAGGAGAAGATCATATTGGAGGTTATACAGCTTTTACACGCGATATTACTTCAGCCTTAAAATCTGGGGTTAATGAGATTATGATTAAAGTAAATAACGCTCACAATGATGAAATTGTGCCTCAGGCTGCTGATTTTTCTTTTTATGGGGGGATTTATAGAGATATTCAGTTAATAATTACAAAACCTGTACATTTTGATATTGCTAATGTTGGTGCAAATGCTGTTTTTATAAGAACTCCTGAAGTTTCAAAAACTACAGCAACTATTTCAGTACAATCAAAATTAATTAGACCTGATAGAGGAAGATTTTATGTGAAGCAAACTTTGTTTGATGATAAAAATGATGAAGTTGTAGCAATAAAAACTAAGTCTTCATATGGAAAAGATGTATTTAGTGAATTGTCTGTTTCTAATCCAAATTTATGGTCTCCGGAATCACCATACTTGTACAAATTGGTTTCGGAAGTTTTAAATAAAAACGGAGAAGTGTTAGATCGTATCGAAAATCCGGTTGGATTCAGATGGTTTAGTTTTGATGCTAATAAAGGATTTTTTATCAATGGTAAACATACAAAATTGATAGGTACTTGTAGGCATCAAGATTTTTACGGTAAAGCAAATGCGATTAGTGATGAAATTCATAGAAATGACATGAGGTTACTTAAGGAAATGGGTGTTAATTTTTTAAGAATAGCACATTATCCTCAAGATCCAGCAATATTAGAAATGTGTAATAAATATGGTTTTGTAGCAACTTTAGAAATTCCTTTTGTAGATAAGGCAGCGGCTAATGAAGCAGGGAAGCAAAATAGTATTAATATGCTGAAAGAGGCCATTCGTTTTAATTATAACAATCCAGCAATTGTGGCTTGGAATTTAGGTAATGAAACGACTATGAAAACTCCTGAAAAGCTTGGAGATTTCTATATTAAACATTTCAAAGAAACACATAAAGCTTTAGCAGCTACTATTAAGGAAGAAGATGAAACTCGTTATTCGTATTCTGTATTTTTTAGAGAGCCGGCTTATCAAGATAAATTAGGAATTAGACTTACAGAAATTGTTGGATATAACAAATATTACGGTTGGTATGTTGAGGAGTTAGAAGATATTGATGAAAATTTAAGAAGTCTTGTTAAAAGATCTTTAGATTTAGATCCTGATAAACCATTTATTTTAAGTGAATATGGAGGTGGTGCTGACCCTAGAATAAGATCATACAACCCAACTAGGTTTGATTTTAGTGTAGAATATCAATTTTTACTTCATAAAACGTATTTAAAAACTATTTTAGATATGCCCGAAATTGTTGGTGCAAATGTTTGGAATTATGCAGATTTTCAAGTAGAACATCGTAAAGATGCAGTACCTCATATAAATAATAAAGGATTAGTTTCATCAAAAAGAAAGAAAAAAGATGCTTATTATTTATACCAGGCTATACTTAATAAAACACCGTTTGTTGGAATTACTTCTAAAGCATGGACGAAAAGATCGGGTGTTGCTGATAGTGAAGAGGCAAATGTCGCTACACAACCAATTACTGTTGTAGGAAACTCAAAAGATGTAGAGATGTTTTTAAATGGAAAGTCTTTGGGTAAAAAAGCATTCGATTTTTCTATTGCAACATTTAACGTTCCTCTAAAACAAGGAGTTAATTTAATAGAAGTAGTTTCGATTAAAAATGGAGAGACATTAAAAGATTTTACAACTATTAATTTTACTTTACAGCCAAATAATTTTAAAAGCACAACCAATACGTTTAAAGAAATAGCGATTAACATTGGTTCTACATGTTACTTTATTGAAGAAGATAATGTTGATTATTTATGGATGCCTGATCAAAAATATATAAATGGTAGTTTTGGATATGTAGGTGGTGAAATATTAAGGCATCCTAGAAGAAAAACTGTTGGCTCAGAAGTAAGTGTTAAAGGAACTGAGAACGACCCAATTTATCAAACGCAATTAATAGGGATAAATCAATACAAATTTGATGTTCCAAAAGGAACATACGAACTGTCTTTGTTACTTGCTGAGTTGAAAACCAAAGACGAAAATGTTATGGATATTTCTGTAAATGGAAATATATTATGGAGTAATCTAAATCTAAAAGAGCAATATGGTGATGATCGAGGTGTTGCTAAACGTTTTTTAATTACAATTGAAGAAAATAATGGAATTACAATTGATTTTAAAGCAAAAAAAGGGAAAACTCGGTTAAGCGGCATTAAACTAAGAAAAATAAACTAAGTATTAGTTCATTAGGGACTTATTAAATAAAAAAACGAGATGAAAATAATAAATTCCATCTCGTTTTTTTTATGTTTTAAAGTTTTAAAGAGAATCTCTTTCAATTAAGTTAAAAGGAACTTTTACTTTTCCTGTTTTTTTATTTAAAATCATATTGGCTGCGGTTTGACTCATAACCTCAAAATCCGTTGAAATTACGGTGATTCCTAATAAATCTTTTAGAGGAGTATCATTATATGAAATAATGCCAATTTCTTCACCTAGTATAAACTCATCTTCCCTTACTTGTTTTACAAGGTTTACCAAATCAGATTCGTCAATTGTTATAAATAAATCTCCTTTTTTTAAAACCATGTCATTATAAATTTCATCAAGTATCTCGAAATCCAGATCAAATTCTATACAAAATTTTCTAAAACCTTTTAGAATCCTTTGTGGATATGGATATACAGTTTGCCTCTTATAGATCAACACTAATTTCTTGTATTTTTTTATTTTACTTAATCCTTCTTTAAGAGAATTATAAATGTCATTCTCAAAATCCTGTAAAATTTCTATAAAATCGCCATCAAGAAGCTGCCCTAATTTTTCGTTATCTAAAATAACCAATTTGTTTCTTGGTATTTTTTTAACAGCATTTATAATTTTGGGAGTGGAACTAATATGTTTTCGTTCTTCCGTTTTAAAATGTGGCATTATTATATAATAATCGTACGAAGATTTGTACTTATCTAACAAATTTAAAAACAAGTTTTCTTCACAGTGATAAATATGTAAATCAGTGTGTGAATTGGGACCAATGCTTTGAATAAAATTATTGTAAGTTCTTAATTTATAGGAGCTTAGTTTATTGACTAAAAATAATATATTCAATTTTGAAATTAATTTAGTTCTTGAAATGTAAAAACCTTTACCTCTAATAGAAGTTATAATTTTTCGTTCCTTTAAAATACTATATGCTTTCTCAACCGTATCACGTGATAGGTAAAACTCTTCACTAAACATGTTTATTGAAGGGATTTTTTGATCCATTGTAAAATTTCCTGCCGAAATATTCAAAATAATAGAATCTATTATTTGTTGGTATTTTGGAATTCTAGAATTCTCATCTATTTTAATAAATTCTCTTAAATTCATAATTTTAGCTTGATACTGTTATTTGAAAGTCTAAACAAATTTATTAAATTATTACAGAATAAATGAATATATGAAGAGGTAAAAACGCAGAGCATTTGTAAAACATATAATCATCATCACTTATCAGAAGAGTATTTGAACAAAAAAATAATAACAATTTTAAATAATTTCATTTTAGTAAATTAATCATTATATCGTTAATTTTTATGAAGAAATCCTACATAAAATAGTTGTTTTAAATTTATTGATATATAACTAATTATATTTTTTGAGAAAGTTAAAAATAGTATTCACAACATAAAATAGGAATAATTAAATTCTATACGGCATAGTACAGGATAGAATAAAAGTAAAAGTAATTTACTTTTGAAGTAGCTATTAACTAATTAACTAAAAATATAATATAGAGCATGAAAGATTTTAAATATGTCGATTATTTATGGGATGAAGAAAAGGTGAAGCTTTTTGAAGATAATCAAGTAGATTTATTTTTATACAGATCTAATATTTTAGGAGCAGATTTAAGAATTACCAATTACGGAGGAGGGAACACAAGTTGTAAAACAGTTGAATTAGACCCTCTTACAAATGATGAAGTTGAGGTAATGTGGGTAAAAGGTTCGGGAGGAGATATCGGTACTTTAACACGATCTGGAATTGCAGGTTTATATACAAAGAGGCTAAGAGACTTGAAAAGTGTATATAAAGGATTAGATGAGGAGGATAGAATGGTGGGATTGTTTAATCATTGTATTTACGATCTAGATAGCAAAGCACCTTCAATAGATACTCCTTTACATGGTTTACTTCCATTTGCCCATATCGATCATTTACATCCCGATGCTTTAATTGCAGTAGCTGCTGCTGAAGATAGTGAAAAAGTAACCAAAGAAATATGGGGAGATACCATGGGCTGGGTGCCTTGGCAACGTCCTGGTTTTGATTTAGGTTTGCAATTAGAAAAATGTTTGGAAGATAATCCAGGAATCAGAGGAATTGTATTAGGAAGTCACGGTTTGTTTACTTGGGGTGATACATCTTACGAATGTTATATGAATAGTTTGGAAGTTATTGAAATGGCTTCTGAATACATAGAGCAAAAAATAAACGAAAAAGGAAGTGTTTTTGGAGGTGAAAAGGTTACTAGTTTACCTGAAAATGAACGAAAAGAAAAAGCTGTTCAAATAATGCCTTTATTAAGAGGTTTATGTTCTTCAGAGAATAGAATGATTGGGCATTTTTCAGATAATGAAGTGGTAATGCAATTTATTAATAGTAATGATTTAGAACGTTTGGCTCCAATGGGTACTTCGTGTCCAGATCATTTCTTAAGAACAAAAATTCAACCATTAGTATTAAGTTTAGATAAAAACGAGGATTTAAGCAATTCGGATGTTGTTTTAAAGAAATTAGAACCGGCATTTAACGCTTATCGTGAAGAGTATGCTAATTATTACAATTCTTGTAAAAAAGACAATAGCCCTGCAATTCGTGATGCTAATCCAGTTATAATAATTTATCCTGGAGTTGGAATGTTTAGTTTTGCTAAAAACAAACAAACAACACGTGTTGCAAGTGAATTTTATATCAATGCAATTAATGTAATGCGTGGAGCAGAAGCTATTACATCTTATACATCATTGCCAAGACAAGAAGCTTTTGATATTGAATATTGGTTATTAGAAGAGGCCAAATTACAACGTATGCCTAAAGAGCAACCATTATCTCGTAAAGTTGCTTTGGTTACAGGTGCAGGAGGAGGAATTGGAAAAGCAATTGCTGATAAATTAGCAGCCGAGGGTGCAAATGTTGTATTAACGGATATTGCTGAAGATAGATTAATTGAAGCAAATGCAACATATAAAAGTGATGTAGCTACCTATGCAGTATGCGATGTTACAAACACAGACTCCATTGCAGCTGCTTATAAAAAAGCCATTTTAGAATTTGGAGGCGTAGATATAGTTGTACATAGTGCAGGATTGGCCATTTCAAAACCTATAGAAGAAACAACAGACAAAGATTGGAATATTTTACAAAGTATTTTAGTGAAAGGTCAATTTGATTTAGCAAAGCAATTTAGTGCTATTGCTCGTCAGCAAAAATTAGGAGGAGATTATATTGCAATTGCAAGTAAAAACGGTTTAGTAGCTGGTCCTAATAATGTAGCATATGGTACTGCAAAGGCAGCACAACAACATATGGTGCGTTTATTAGCTGCTGAATTAGCAAAAGATAAAGTAAAAGTAAACACCGTAAATCCAGATGGAGTTATTGTTGGTAGTAAAATTTGGGAAGGAGATTGGGCCGAAGGTAGAGCAAAAGCTAATGGAATTACCGTAGAAGAATTACCAGCATTTTATGCAAAAAGAAATTTATTAAATGAAATTATATACCCAGAAGATATAGCCAATGGCGTATTTTCTTTAGTTGCAATTTTAGATAAATCTACAGGAAATATAGTAAATGTAGATGGAGGAATGGCAAATGCATTTGTACGTTAGTAAAATGTGTCTGTTAGAAATTGTGATGATAATACATTAAATTAGAACATATTATTGAATTTTTGAACAGAAAATTAAAATTTAAAATGAAAATACAACAAGAACAAATTCAGGTTGAAAATCAGAAAGAGTTAGCTTCACATAAAGAGAGTTTAGACTTTTTATCAAATAAGTTAGCAAAAAACAATCATGATGTTGATGGAATAATATCAAAACTTGCAGAATTTCAAGTGGCAATTCCAAGTTGGGCATTAGGAGCAGGAGGAACTCGTTTTGGAAGATTTGGATTTTATGGAGAACCTTCTAATTTAGAACAAAAAATTGAAGATGTAGGATTAATACATTCGTTAACACAAACAGCTGGTGCAGTTTCACTTCATATTCCTTGGGATGTTCCAGAAGATTATAAAGCAATTAAAGAAAAAGCAGATGCTTTAAATATTAAGTTTGATGCTGTAAATTCAAACACATTTCAAGACCAAGCAAATGCAAAAGAAAGTTATAAGTATGGTTCGTTAAGCAATGTGAAACAGGCTGTTAGAGAACAAGCTATTCAACATAATTTAGATGTAATAAAAATTGGTGATAAGCTAGGGTCTAAAGCATTAACTGTATGGTTAGCAGATGGATCTTGTTTCCCTGGACAAAATAACTTTCAAACGGCATTTCAAAACACTCAAAATAGCTTAATCGATATTTATAAAGGGCTTCCAGATGATTGGAAAATGCTCGTTGAATATAAGCCATACGAACCAAATTTTTATAGTACGGTAATTCAAGATTGGGGAGCATCATTAATGTTAGCAAATGGATGTGGAGATAAAGCATATACACTTGTTGATTTAGGTCATCATTTACCTAATAGTAATATTGAACAAATTGTTTCAATTTTAAGCTTAAAAGGTAAATTAGGTGGATTCCATTTTAATGACAGTAAATATGGAGATGACGATTTAACAGCAGGTAGTATTAAACCATACGCTTTATTCTTAATTTTTAATGAATTGGTTTATGGAATGAAAAACAACCCTCAAAATCCAGAATTGGCTTGGATGATTGATGCAAGTCATAATGTAAAAGATCCATTAGAAGATTTAATTCAATCTTTAGAAGCTATTCAAGAATCGTATGCAAAAGCAATGTTAGTTGATCAAAATGCATTGAAAGCAGCACAACTAGATAATGATGTTGTAAAATGTCAAGAAATTTTGCAAGGTGCTTTTAGAACAGATGTTAGACCGTTGTTAGAAAAAGCAAGATTAAATAACGGTGGAGCTTTAAATCCAATAAAAGCATATAGATCTATTGATGTAAGAGGTCAGCTAGTTGGAGAAAGAGGTAAAAACTCTGTAGCTACAGGACTTTAATCTGTAAAAAATGAGAAAAAAAGTAACAGCTGTTTTTGATATCGGAAAAACCAATAAAAAGTTTTTCTTATTCGATAAAAATTTTAAAGAAGTTCATAAAGAGTATATTTCTTTTGATGAAGTAAAAGATGAAGATGGATATCCTTCTGAGAATCTTCCTGCATTGAAGAAATGGTTGAAAGAGGTTTTTAATAGCATATTAAAAGCTAAAAAGTTTAGAGTTAAAGCAATTAATTTTTCCACTTATGGTGCTAGTTTAGTTCATATTGATAAAAATGGAGAACCTTTAACACCTTTGTATAATTATTTAAAGCCTTTGAAGCAGGAAGTAATTGATGATTTTTTTGATAAATATGGACCTGTAGATGAATTTCTTAGAACAACTGGTTGCTCAGATTTAAGTATGTTAAATTCAGGGTTACAATTGTATTGGATTAAATATTCAAAGCCTGAAATTTATAAAAAGATTAAATATTCTTTACATCTGCCACAATACCTAAGTTATATTTTTGCAGGTATCCCTTTAAGTGAATATACAAGTATTGGTTGCCATACAGCACTTTGGGATTATAAGAAAAAAGATTACCATAGTTGGGTATATAAAGAAGGAATTGACAAGAAATTACCTCCAATAGTTTCAACAGAAACCAGTATTAATATGAATTACAATGGTAATCGTATTAAAATTGGAGTTGGTATTCATGATAGTTCAGCTGCCTTACTTCCATATGTAAGGAGTATAAAGAAAAAGTTTGCTTTAATTTCAACAGGGACTTGGAGTATTGTTTTTAATCCATTTACTGAAAATCCGATTTCAACTGTTGCAAACGATAAAGAAGCAATTAATTATATGCGAATTAATGGGAAAGCAGTAAAAGCATCTCGCTTATTTTTAGGTAACGAATACAAGATTCAAGTTGAAAAACTTAGAAAGAAGTATGGTGTAGATAAAGATTATCATCGTTCTGTAAAATTCCATAGCAATACTTTTAAAGAAATCAACAAAAATTTTAAATACTGCTATAAGTGGGGAAGTATTGTTGATGAGAATATGCCAGAAGAATCATATAATAATTTTGATACTTACCAATATGCATATCATCAATTGATGACAGAATTAGTTTTGTTACAAGTAAAAAGTATAAAAAAAGCCATTGGAGAAGATGATGTTCATAGACTCTATTTAGATGGTGGTTTTAGTGACAACGAGGTATACACTAAGCTTTTAACACATTATTTTAGAGATAAGAGATTGAGAACAACTAAGGCATCATTAGGTTCTGCTTTGGGAGCTGCTATTGCCATTTCTGATACAAAACTAAATTCAAAATTTTTAAAAGAAAATTATGCTCTAAAAAAGCATGTACCATTTATAATTAACGGGTAACTAACCAACCCGACTAAAACATAATAATTAAAATGTCTAAAAACATAAAATTGATCCATCCTAGAAATCAAATAATTGAAATTATTAGTAGGATTTATAAAAGAGGGATGACAACAACTTCAGGAGGAAATATATCTATTATTGATGAAAACGAAGATATTTGGGTTACACCTTCAGCAGTTGATAAAGGAGATTTAAGTCCATCGGACATCGTGTGTGTAAAAAAAGATGGAACCATAATAGGAAAGCATAAACCATCATCAGAATTTCCGTTTCATAAAGCAATTTATGATGAAAGACCGGATATTAGATCGGTGATTCATGCACATCCTCCCGCTTTGGTTTCATTCAGTATTGTACGCCAAATTCCTAACACGAATATTATATCACAAGCAAAACATATTTGTGGGCCAATTGGTTATGCGGAATATGAGCTCCCAGGAAGTGAAATGCTTGGAGAAGTAATTGCTGAAGAGTTTAAAAAGGGCTATAAAGCTATAATAATGGAGAATCATGGTACTGTTTTAGGAGGAAGTGATTTGACAGATGCTTTTGAACGTTTTGAAGCGCTAGAGTTTTGTGCAAAAACGATAATTCATGGATCTCAGATAGGTACACCTAAATATTTAACTGACGACCAGATTGATGCCTTTGAAGCTCAGGTTTATTCGAACATGCCAGAAATGGAAAGCGTTGAAAACTCATCAGATGAGGCTGAAAAGCGATTAGAAATTTGTGAGATTGTTAAAAGATCTTGTGAACAAGGTTTAATGATAAGTACTTACGGAACTGTATCCGTAAGATGGAGAGACAATGATTTTTTAATAACACCAACCGATGTTAATAGATGGGATTTGGATGTTGACGATATTGTTCAAATAAAGGACGGTAAAAGAGAAGAAGGTAAAATACCGAGTAGATCAACTTGGATTCATCAAGAAATCTATAAAAACAATCCGAATATTAATTCTATAATTATGACTCAATCACCATATTTAATGGCTTTTGGAGTTACAAATACACATATTAATGTTCGTACTATCCCAGAAAGTTGGATTTTTTTGCAAGATATACCAGCAGTTAAATATGGAGAGCATTTTAAAGAAAATATGAGTTCTAAGATTATAGAAAATTGTACTACTGCTTTAATTGTTGAAAATGATTCAGTTATTGTAACTGGAGATAAATTGTTGCAAACATTTGACTATTTAGAAGTGGCAGAATTTAGTGCAAAATCTATCGTAATGGGATCTTCATTAGGTGATATGGTACCTATAAATGATGATCAAGTTGAAGATTTAAGAAAGAAATTTTTAGCATAGTAAAATAAGGAAATAACTAAAATTTAATAACAGTGAAAAATTATAAGCAATATATTAATGGTCAATTTGTGGAGTCTAAGGCTACATCAGTTATAGAAATATTAAACCCTTGTACTGAAGAAGTTATAAGTACAATTTCTTCAGGTACAGTTGAAGATGCTAATAATGCACTTGAGGCAGCTCAACAAGCTCAACCTCAATGGGAGGCATTACCAGCTATACAAAGAGCCTCGTTTTTACATAAAATGGCAACTGTTATTAGAGAAAATAGAGTGTTCTTAGCCGAAACATTATCAAAAGAACAAGCAAAAGTTATTGGTTTGGCTCAGATTGAAATTGATGTAACTGCAGATTATTTTGATTATAATGCAGGATGGGCAAGAAGAATTGAAGGTGAAATTATTCAAAGTGATAGAGAAAAAGAACACATTTATTTACATAAAGTTCCAATTGGAGTAGCTGTAGGTATTTGTCCTTGGAATTTTCCATTTTTTGTAATGGCTCGTAAAGTTGCAGCATCGTTAATTACAGGTAATACTTGTGTTATAAAACCAAGTTCTGAAGCTCCAAATACCATTATGGAATTTGCTGAATTAATTCAGAATATTGGTCTTAAGCCAGGTGTTTTAAACTTTGTTTGTGGAGCAGGTAGAACTGTTGGAAATGCGTTATCGAAAAGCCCTATTACAGGAATTATTAGTTTAACAGGAAGTGTTTCTGCAGGACAAAAAATTATTGAGGCCGCAGCAGAAAATATTACTAAAGTGTCGCTAGAGTTAGGAGGAAAAGCTCCTGCTATTGTATGTGCCGATGCTAATTTAGAGTTGGCTGTAAATTCAGTAGTTTCATCAAAAGTAATTTTTAGCGGACAAGTATGTAACTGTGCCGAAAGAGTCTATGTTGAAGATAGTATTTACGACCAATTTGTTGAAATGCTTACTAAAAAGATGAGTGACGTTACTATTGAGGATGCTTTAACAGGCGTCAATGCCGATATGAGTAGTTTGGTTTCAAAAGATCAAGTTGATAAAATTACTGAAATGGTTGAGTTTGCAAAAAAAGAAGGAGCTGAAGTTATTTTAGGAGGAAAACGTCCAGAGAAATTTGACCGAGGATACTTCTATGAGCCAACATTGTTAACCAATTGTAATCAACAAATGGAGATTATTCAAGAAGAAGTATTTGGACCTGTGTTACCTGTAATGAAATTTGGAACATTAGAAGAAGCCATTGCTTTGTCAAATGATTGTCAGTTTGGATTAACATCATCAATATTTTCTGAAAATTACAATAAAATTATGCAAGCTACTAACAGCCTACATTTTGGAGAAACATATGTGAATAGAGAACATTTTGAAGCTATTCAAGGTTTCCACGCAGGTTGGAAAAAATCAGGAGTTGGTGGAGCAGATGGTAAACATGGTATGGAAGAGTATTTACATACAAGAGTTGTATATGCTAAATACTATTAAAATAAACAGACTTAGAATAAGTTTTATATAATCTAAAATATTTAAAAACTCAGAGGGAATGCTTCTGAGTTTTTTTTGAAAATGACCTAATTAGAATTGTTTATTGGAAGGTATCTACCACATAGTGCAGGATGGAATAAGATTTGTAATGAATTAATTTTAAAAGATAATTATATTAAATGAAGAAAATTTTACTTTTATTTTTAGCATTTGGACTATGTAAATCATTGAATGCGCAATTTTTTAATCAAGACTTTTGTAGTTCAATTACAATTTCAGATTACGTGAGTACAATACCCAATGTTGGGCAGTTTAATGAAATTTCTCCTAATGGAGCAAACCTTACAACGAGTATAAATAACGAGACATTAAGGATTAATAGAACAGGCACAGCTTCAATATATGCCTATCGAAATTTCACATTTGATACAAACCCAAAATTTGTACAGTTAAAATTCGATTTTGAAGTAAGCAACTATCAAAAAGGTACTCAAAACCCATTATTTAGTGTGTTTATTGGTTCTGAATTTTCGAGTTCTTCATTTGGATCTTCATCAACTTTTACAAGTAGATTTGGTATTGTGGCCCAGGAGAATGATAATGAATTTAAAGTTGCTTCCATAGATAATATAGGAGGAGCACCAAGTTCAGCAGTATTTTCTGGTAAGCAAACAATTGCTTTTGTTGTAAATAATTCGGGAAGCGATAAAACCTATAATGCTCCAGATGGGAGTGTGGAAAGTATTGTGAATGGTAAAATGGATGTATGGGTAGGAACATCGAGAGGTATTAATGATTTTTCTTTAAAAAATACGGATGCTAAAGGTGATATTAGTGGATTTAAAATTCAAGCTACATCGGCTTCTGGAACTGGGATTTTTGATTTTGATAACATAGAAATGAAGGAATTAAAAGGTGGTGTTGTAAACCCTTCAGCTAATCTACCTGACACACCTTCAGGATATTTAACGTTAAAGCACCCATTTATTTGGGCTTCATATCCTGAGAGACAACAAATAGTGGATAACATTCATAATTATTCTTGGGCAAGTTCACTGTATAATCAGTTAAAGTCTCGTGTGGATGGAAAGAAAAATTTACACGTGTCAAATCCACAAGCAACTTTAGGCACTATTCCAGTAATTCCAGGAGTATTTGCAGATAGAACGGTGCATACCGATATTGTAGGTTCTATGAATGAAGCTTCCATTTTGTATTACCTTACAAATGATGAAAGTTATGCACAATATGCGGCCGATATTTTAAATCATTATATGAAACATTTGGCAGTACAACCTGTGCAAAAGTATCAAGAAGGGACAGATGGACTTATGTTTGATGATGGTTGGTTAGAATCTAGAACCTTGTTTCCAAGAATTGCATTAACATATGATTTTTTATACAATTATGTAAATGATACCAATAATAAGGTCTATGATTTAGCAACTAGAACAAGAATTCAATTTAATGACGCAACCGCTCAAACTACTGTTACCAATTTGTCTGACATTGTGTTTATGAGTATCAGAGCGAAAAAAAGTAATCACTCTGTTTTAGCAGGAAACGGAAATTTATTTAACCTTTTAATGATATCAGATGATACTAAAAGAGAACAGTATTTTAATCGATTCTACAATAATACAAGTGAATCATTTGATGCCTATACTTGGACCCTTAACAATTTTACTGAAAATGGAGTGTGGCCAGAAACATTTAGTTATTCAAAAGGGTCTCATGCACTTGTTATTCAGTCAATGAATGTTATTGATCGTTACAAACCAAGTATGGAATTAATAAATAATAATTTAGCAATTCTAGATGGATATATAGGGTATGCTAATTGGTTTTATCCTTCAGATGAGTTAATGCGTTTTGGTGATACCGGTACAGATGGAAATATGAATGAAGGATACCAATGGATGTTGCGAATTGCAAACAGAAAAAATTTACCAACGTATTCACAATTTGCAAAACAAAACTTAAATTATTATTACGATAAAGTAGGTGGGTATAACCCAGAAATTGTAACAGATAGATTAGAATATAATAGTCCTTTACAACTTTTATGGGGAGAGGATATAGGGGACTCTCAAACAGTGGTTCCACCTAATATAGAATTTACATATAATTTAAAACATGCAGGGATAGTTGTTCAAAGAAATTACAATACTCCAGATATAGTAAATGACGGTATGATGTATTATTCGGGTGGAGCGGCCTATGTACACACCCATTCAACGGGAATTGATTTAGAATTATACGGAAAAGGACAAGTAACAGGTGCAGAAAGCGGAAGTGGATCTTATGGTTCAGATGAGCACGAAAATTATAGAGTACGGCATGCTGCGCATAACACGGTTATTGTTAATGGTTCTGGAAAGCGAGGAGGTAATAATTGGCTTACTAAAGTTGCAAACGTAGATTTGGTAGATTGTGAACCAAAATCGTTGGACACACCAATTTCAACTAATTTTTCTTTTTCAACACAATCTATCGATGATTCTTTTAATGATTGTATTCAACAACGTACTAATAGTATTATTCGTACAAGTGCTACAACAGGTTATTATTTTGATATTTTGAGATCAAAAGGTAAGACTTCAAATGATTATCATGATTATATTTATCATAACATAGGAGATGCTGTTTCGTTGAAATTTGCTGACGATTCTAGTGTACCATTAAATGTTTCTACAAAATATGCAACTGAGAAATCTGGCAATGTTACAGGTTGGACATTTTTTGAAAATGTAAATTCATCAACGTCAACACAACAAGCAGTAAAAGCTTCATTTGTATTAAATACAGTAAATAAATTTATGAATGTTTCAATTCCTGCAGGAATTGAGCGTGAATATTCCACGGCTCTAGCTCCACATACAAAAGGGGCTTTAAACGGCTACGATAAAAAGAAAACACCCGTAACTACCATGCGTAAATATGGTGAAGCTTGGAATGAACCCTTTGTTGCTATCTATGAGCCTTCAGAAAACCAAGAAGGTACAGTAAAATCAACATCAATCATTTATGATAATAATAAGGTTGTTGGAGTTAAAGTACTTTCTGAAGTAAATGGAGCAAAAATAACCGATATTATTTTGGCTAATGACGAGGATAACATTGTTTTAGATTTACCAGATTATGATATAGATTTTACAGGGAGATTTGGAATTTTACGTACAAAGGTAAAAGCTGGAAAAACAGATGTTTCTTTATATGTAGGGAAAGGTGAGCAGTTCGTTTTTGAAGATAAAATATTAAATGCAGATAACGAAGGAAAGGGATTTCTTGAATATACTCTTGATTTTGAGCACAGCTTTAAACTATCTTCAGATAATTTTCTTATTGAAACAATAGGGGAAACCTGCATAGGAAAAGAAAACGGAAGTCTTAAAATTGAAGCTAAGGAAAATAGAAATTATACAGCAAAAATAAACGAAAAAAAGTATAATTTCAATACTAATGTAACAATAGATAACTTAGGCTCAAAAACCTATGATTTATGTATTACCATTGATGGTGATACTTATGAGCAATGTTACCAAGTAACTATTGTCAGTGGACCAAGCTTAAGTGGAAAAATACAAATTGATAAAAAAACAGCAGCAGTATCTATTGAAGAAGGCACTGCACCATATACATTGTTTAAAAATGGGGAAGTTGTTTTAGAAACTTATCAATCTAATTTTTCAGTTGAAATAAACCACGGAGATCAATTACAAATTCAGGCTAAATCGGAGTGTCAAGGTGTACTTTCAAAGAAAATAGATTTAATGGAGAGTGTAAAAGGATATCCTAATCCAACCAATGGTTTCTTCGAAATTTATGTTCCTACAAGTTTAAAAACGGCGAATATTGAAATTTACAATATACAATCTCAATTAATTTCATCACAAGTTTACTCGCTTAAAGAAGGTCGAGTTAGCTTGAATATAGAAAATAAACCAAAGGGTGTTTATTTTGTGAAATTGAATTTAGAAAAACCATTGTTACTTAAAGTAATTAAAAATTGATGTACCCGCTTTAAATCTAGACAAATAAAATGTATTGTAATCAATATATTTATTTCTTGGAAATATTATAAAAACACATTTTTTTAATATTCCAAAAGCAACTAATTACCACACAGTACAGGATAGATTCGAGTTTTCTAAAGTTTATTTTTGATTTACATTAAATAGCACAAATAAATATTGAATTTGTGATAAGAGATAATTAATTATTTATATTTTAATCTATTAAAATCCAAGCTTTATTTAAAATGAAATTAATAATAAAAACCTAGATAATTTATGACACAAGATA
Source organism: uncultured Lutibacter sp. (assembly GCF_947495725.1). GTDB lineage: Bacteria > Bacteroidota > Bacteroidia > Flavobacteriales > Flavobacteriaceae > Lutibacter. Next base: position 550,047 of record NZ_CANLZZ010000002.1, read on the forward strand.
ACAACAAGGAAGCTATAATGGAGCAAGATTCTGGAGGTGAATTTGAAAGAGTTCCTGTACCAAAATCTAAACTTAAAGGTTGGAAAAGTTTTATAGGAATGTATGCAGGTGAACACGCCGCAGGAACTGAATTTATGATTGGTCCATTATTTCTTACAACTGGTGTAAGTGCTTTTGATTTAATCATTGGGTTGTTAATAGGAAATTTATTAGCTGTTTTAAGTTGGAGATTTTTAACTGCCGAAATTGCGATTAAAAATAGATTAACGCTGTATTATCAACTCGAAAAAATTTGTGGTAAAAAATTAGTTACAGGTTACAATTTAGCAAATGGAATTTTATTTTGTTTTTTAGCAGGATCAATGATTACTGTTTCAGCTACAGCCGTAGGAATTCCTTTTGATATGCCTATGCCTAAATTAACTGATACAATGCCTAATGGTTTAACTTGGGTAATTATAGTAATATTAATTGGAGCGGTTATATCAATTATTGCGGCTCGCGGTTACGATACAGTAACAAAAGCGGCAAATTGGATGTCACCAATTATCGTAATAGCATTTTTTGCTTGTGGTGTTGTAGCACTTAACCAATTAGGAGTAAGTAGCTTTTCAGATTTCTGGAATATTTGGGGTGAAGGTTTCGAACCTTTTCCAGGTCAAACAAAATTCACATTTTGGCATGTAGTTTTATGGTCATGGTTTGCGAACGGAGCAATGCATATCGGAATGTCTGATTTATCTGTATTTAGATTCGCTAAAGAACCAAAAGCAGGTTGGGCTACTGCCGCAGGAATGTACGTTGGTCATTATATGGCATGGATTGCAGCAGCATTGTTATATGCAGTCTATTTAAAATCACCTGAAGCACAAGCTTTTTTAAGCAGTGGTGAGGCTCCGCCAGTTGCACCGGGACCTTTAGCAAACAATGCTATTGGAATTTTAGGAATTATAGCTGTGGTATTGGCAGGTTGGACAACTGCAAATCCAACCATTTACAGAGCTGGTTTAGCGTTTCAAGCAATTTTACCAAAATTGTCGACAGCTAAAGTAACAATACTAGCAGGTACAGTTGCTACCATTGCAGGTTTATTCCCAGCATTCGCTATGAAACTATTGGGATTCGTAGCACTTTATGGATTTATTCTAGCGCCTTTTGGAGCTATTATAGTGTTTGAACATTTCTTTTATAAAAAAGCAGGAATTGTAAAGAATTATGCAGAATTAGCAAGCTTATCATTTAATAAATCTGTTTTTTGGGCTTGGGCAATTAGTTTTGGATTGTTTTATTTTATTTCATTGCAATTTGATGTTTTCTTATCGTTTGTAACCCTTCCAGCTTGGTTGTTATGTGGCTTTTTGTTTTTAGTATTTAGTAGGTATTTTCAAAAAAAAGAAATAAAGTAATGAAGAAATTAATAGTATCAATATTTTTTGTAATTGGATTAGTAGGTTGTGATTCTGAAAAAAACTCAAATAAAGAAATCAGTTTAAAAGAGTCAAAAATAGAAAACAAAGTCCAAGAGTTGATTAGTCAAATGACTTTGGATGAGAAAATTGCTGAAATGATGCAAGATGCTCCTGCTAATGAACGCTTAGGAATTCCATATATGAAGTATGGAGAGGCATTACATGGGTTATGGCTTGTTCTTGATTATTATGGTAATACAACTGTTTATCCTCAGGCTATTGCTGCTGCCTCTACTTGGGAACCCGAACTCGTTAAAAAAATGGCTTCACAAACGGCAATAGAAGCACGTGCTTTAGGAGTTACACATTGTTATTCGCCAAATTTAGATGTAATTTCTGGAGATCCAAGATATGGGCGTGTAGAAGAATCTTATGGAGAAGACCCTTATTTAGTGTCTAGAATGGGTGTTGCATTTATTCAAGGTTTACAAGGTATGGGTGACCAACAATATGATGAGAACCATGTAATGGCTACAGCTAAGCATTTTATAGGATATCCTGAAAACAGACGTGGAATTAACGGTGGTTTTAGTGATATGTCTGAACGTCGTTTAAGAGAAATTTATTTACCGCCTTTTGAAGCTGCTGTAAAGGAAGCAAAGATAGGTTCAATTATGCCAGGGCATCAAGATTATAATGGGGTTCCAAATCATATGAATACGTGGTTGCTAAAGGATATTTTAAGAGATGAACTTGGTTTTGATGGATTTATTGTATCCGATAACAATGATGTTGGTCGTTTGCAAACGATGCATTTTATAACTGAAACTAGAACAGAAGCAGCCATTTTAGGTTTAAAAGCAGGTGTTGATATGGATTTAGTAATAGGAAAGAATGAGAGCCTAGCAGCTTATCATACCAAAGTGTTGAAAGATACGATAACGAAGAATCCTAAATTGATGACCTATATTGATAAAGCAACATCTCGTATTTTAACCGCAAAATATAAACTAGGTTTATTTGATTCAGAACCTAAAGAAATTGACCCGAAAACTGTAAATGCGGGTAAAAAAGAACACCAAGAATTTGCTTACGAAATGGCTAAAAAAGCTATTATTTTACTTAAAAATGAAGGAAATTTATTGCCTTTAGATATGTCTAAAATAAACTCATTAGCAGTTATAGGACCGAATGCACACGAAAATAGGCCTGCAAAAGGAACTTATTCTTTATTAGGTGGTTATTCTGGTTTGCCTCCATTTTATGTTTCTGCTTTAGATGGTATTAAAGCGAAAGTTGGTAACAATGTAAAAATCAATTATGCAAAAGGTTGCGATTTATTAAGCAATTCTAAAGCTGGTTTTCCTGCAGCAATTTCAGCAGCCAAAAAATCGGATGCTGTAATTCTAGTAATTGGTGGCTCTAGAAGAACTGGAGGTGAAGGTGCGGATAGAGACAATTTAGATTTATACGGAGTTCAAAAAGAATTGGTAGAAGCAATGCACAAAACAGGTAAACCTGTTGTGGCTGTTTTAATTAATGGTAGAGCATTGTCAATTAATTATGTAGCAGAAAACATTCCATCAATTTTAGAAACTTGGTATTTAGGAATGCATTCTGGAGATGCTATTGCAGATGCTATTTTTGGTGATGTAAATCCTGGAGGAAAATTAACTGTTTCTTTTCCAAGATCTGTGGGGCAAGTTCCTGTAACTTATCTAGAAAGACCGGATTTTATTGGCTCTGGAAAAGGATTGTATAAAGACAGTGATAAAACACCATTGTTTCCATTCGGTTATGGTTTAAGTTATACAACATTCAAATACGGAACACCAAAACTAGAAAGTTCAACTATTAATATTGATGGTTCTACCTCAGTTTCAGTTGAAGTTACAAACACAGGAAACAGAGTTGGAGATGAAGTAGTACAAATGTATGTTAGAGACGATATTGCTTCTGTGGGTCGTTATAATAAAATGCTTAAAGGCTTTGAGCGAATTACTTTAAAACCGGGAGAAACAAAAACGGTAACCTTTAAATTAGGTTTTGATGAGTTAAATATCTTAAATCAAGAAATGAAAAAGGTGGTTGAACCTGGAACGTTTACTATTTCTGTAGGGACTTCTTCTGTAGATAAAGAATTGCATAAAACAACTTTAAAGGTAATCTAAAAATCCAAATAATAAAATAATATACAAACCTCATAAAGAACATTCTTTATGAGGTTTTTTATTCTAGAAGGCTTTTTAAATTAGCAGGTAGTTACAGGATAGTTTATATAATTACAATGTGTAATTTTAAATTTAATTAACCTTTCCCAGTATGAAATCTTTATATTATTTATTTGGCTTTGCATTTATAAGTTTTCTTCTACTAAGTTGTAGTAATTCTATTAAGATAAATAGAGAATCTGAATTAAAGGAATTATCTCAAAGCTTTAAATCTCCTTCAATAAAATATAGGCCTGAAACTTGGTTTCACTTAAACGGGAATAATATTAGTAAAGAAGGTTTAACACTAGATTTAGAAGCTATTAAAGAAGCTGGTTTACAAGGTATTCATTTATTTAATAAATCGGGGCGACCATATCCAAATGTAAAACCAATTAAAATTTTATCTTCAGAGTGGGAAGATATGATTCGCCATGCTGCCGATGAGTGTAAAAGATTAGGATTAAAATTCACCATGCAAAATTGCCCTGGTTGGTCAATGACTGGTGGTCCTTGGGTGCCCGCTGAAGAAGCACAAAGAGAAATTGTAGAAACGGTTTACAGAGTAAAAGGAGGAAGTACTTTTAGTGAAATAATAAAATTAGATTCTTTATATAAAACACCAAATTATGATTATAAAGATGTACAAATAGTGGCGTTTCCAACTCCAGATGGCGATGATATAGGAATACTCAACCCTACAAAAATCGAAAGTAATAACCCTGTTGTACCTTGGAAAGACATTTTCAACCCTAATTCAAAAATCACTGTTACCGCTAAAACAACGAGGCTAGATAAAAAACTTGATACATATCGAGCAAAAGGAATTGCAAAAGTAGGTGCAAAAGATACTTGGGTAAAAACAACATTTAAAAACCCAGTTACACTTAGGTCGGTTGTTTTTCCTCCATTGCGTCATATTATTATGGATTCGCAATACCCGCAAGTTGATGTAAATGTTAAAGTTGAGGCAATTGTAGGAAATAAACTTACAGAGATTACAACACTTAATATTCCTGATGGTAATTGGAACGATAGGCAAAAAAAACTTACATTATCAATTCCTGAAACAACCTCAAAAACATTTGTATTTACTTTTGAAGGTGAACATATTATTGAACCAGAATTTATTCATTTAACATCAAAACCACGATTACATAATCATGAGGCTAAAGCTGCCAAAGCTATGCGTCGTCTTGAAAAAGATGTGAATTACAACTATGCCGAATCCACGATTATTCCTGCGAATAAAATTTTGAATATTTCTGATAAAATGACTTCTGAAGGAAAATTAATTTGGAATGTTCCAATAGGTGATTGGACAGTAGTACGTTTTGGTCACATAAACATGCGTTTAACTAATAAACCTGCAGTTCCTGAAGCTACAGGGTGGGAATCGAGTAAATTAGATAAAATTGCTATTGAAAATCACTTAAGAAATGGGATGATTGGTAATTTGATTAAAGACGGAGGTCCAATCGGAGATGGAAAGTTGCACGGTTTATTAATTGATAGTTGGGAAAGTCATATACCTACTTGGACTATGAATTCTGAAGATATGTTTAAAGAATTTGAACAACGCCGAGGTTATAGTATGAAAACGTATTTGCCTGCAACAATAGGGTATATTGTTGAAAGTAAAGAGATAACCACAAAGTTTCTTCGAGATTTGCGTCAAACAATGGATGAGGTATATATCGATAATTTTTTCTCTCATTTTGCAACAGTAGCTCATGAAATGGGCGCAGAAGTTTATACAGAAGGCGCAGGAGGAGAAGTATTACCAATAGATCCAATGCGTTATTATGGTGTAAGTGATATTCCAATGACAGAGTTTTGGTATCCAAAAGCACCATCAAATCAAAACGAATATGCCAAACCTATTTTAAATGCTGCATCAGCAACACATTTATACAATAAACCTATGTTAGCGGCTGAAGCTTGCACCCAAATAGGAGTGAAATGGAATGAGCATCCCTTTTCTGTTAAATATCTGATTGATTATAATTTTACCAAAGGAGTAAATCATTTAGTATTTCACACGTTTTCTCATACACCACAAACAAAAGTTTATCCAGGTTCAAGTTTTGGAGGTCATATTGGTTTTCCCTTCGTAAGAGAACAAACCTGGTGGAAATACATGTCAGATTGGATTGATTATCTTTCTCGAAATCAATATATGTTGCAACAGGGCGAATATGTAGCAGATGTTCTTTGGTATTATGGAGATCATTTTGAGCGCCCACCTTTTGATCTTGATTATTTCCCAAAAGGGTATCGTTTTGACTATTTAAATGAAGAAGTATTACAAACAAAATTATCGGTAAAAGACGGTAAAATCAATGTGAAAGAAGCAGGTGATTACCGAATTATTTTACTTAGAGACTCTGATGAAATGTTGCTTTCAACCATTCAAAAATTAAAAGAATTGGTGCTTGAAGGTGCTATAATTGTTGGAGATAAGCCAACGGGATCACCGAGTTTAATGGACAATGAAAATGATTTAAAAATGCTTAAATCTATTTCAGATGAATTATGGGGAACAGAAAGTAATGGTGTAAAAGAAGTAGGTTTAGGAAAAGTTTATTGGGGTCAAACCATTGATGAAGTTTTAAAAAGCGAAAGCATTCAGCCAGATGTATTGGTGCCTGAAAACTTGCCAATTAATTGGATTCATCGCAAAACAGCTGATGCTGATATTTATTTTGTAAGTACCACAAGTGAAAAGCCGTTAGATGTTTCTTTGGGCTTTAGAGTTTCTGATAGGTATCCTCAATTGTGGGATGCGTTTACAGGCGAACAACAAGATCCAATGGTATGGTCTAAAGAAAACAAAAAAATCAATGTTGTAATTTCTTTTGACCCAAGCGGTAGTGCCATTGTTGTTTTTCCAAAAGGAAATAAGGAACCTTATTGTTCAAAAGTTGAATTTGAAAATGAAACCATTTTAAGTGCAGAAAATGGTTGGTATAAAATTCATTCTGATACTGATTTTCCAAGAATTTCAAAAAAAGGAAACAAAATACTGGCTTCAAAATCTGGAACATTTAAATTGTATAAAGAACAAGAAGTTAATTCAATAGGTATAAAAGTAAAAGAAATATCACTTCAAAATAATTGGAAAGCTTCATTTGAAACGGGATGGGATACACCAGAATCTATAGAGATACCGCAATTAAAATCGCTTACTAATTTGGACAATGAAGCTATTCAACATTATTCAGGAACTGCAACGTACACCAAAGACTTTAACTTAGAAAGTGTAGGTAAATATATGAGTATTGATTTGGGTGAGGTAGCCAATATTGCTGAAGTATGGTGCAATGGTAAAAAAGTAGCAACACGTTGGGCACCACCTTATAGGTTCGATTTAAGTGAAAACCTTTTAAAAGGTGAAAATACATTAGAAATCAAAGTAACCAATACTTGGAGAAACCAATTGATATACGACAATACTCGATCTAAAGAAGAGAAGAAAACGTGGACCACAAATAAACCTGAAAAAGACGACACCCAACTTGACCAATCAGGTTTAATTGGGCCAGTAGTTTTAAAAATAACAAATTAGTTTTCTAAATAAAAACTTAATATTTATTATGAAAAGAAGAAATTTCATACAATTATCAACATTAGCAGGAGTAGGATTATCGCTTCCTATTTCAGGCTTGTTAAATTCATGTGCTAACCATCCAGAACATTCCGTAGAATTTAAAAATTTAACGTATAATCTTTTAAAAGATTGGTGCGATGGTATGTTAAGGGTTCAAATAATAAATCCATCTAATTTAGAAGAACACGGTGCGTTAGATTGCCCATCTTGTTCGCATATTCATGGTAGATGTATGGATGCTGTTTATCCTTTTTTATATATGGCAGATGTTACTGGTGAGCAAAAATATATCGATGGGGCTATATTAGTAATGGAATGGGCAGAAAATAATGTGTCTCAAGAAAATGGTACTTGGACAGTTATACCAAACCCAAAATCTTGGAAAGGAATTACAGTATTTGGAGCAATTGCATTGGCAGAAGGTTTACATTATCACGGTCATGTTTTAAATAAAGAAACTCGTAAAGCGTGGACAAAGCGTTTAGAAAGAGCTGGACAATATATTTATAATACGTTTACAATAGATTTTACCAATATCAATTACGGAGGAACGGCAATTTATGGCTTAAATTTAATTGGAAACGTATTGAAAAACAATGCACTTGTTGAAAAAAGTAAAGAGTTGGCAGAAGGTGTGAAATCTTATTTCACAGAAAACGAGGGGTTATTATTTGGTGAATGTAAAAAAAGCTCAAGTAAATTAAGTAAAAAAGGATTACACGGTGTAGATCTTGGTTATAATGTTGAAGAAACATTAAACAGTTTGGTTATGTATGCATTAAAAGAGAAAGATGATGAGTTATTACAAATTGTAACAAAATCGTTAAATAGCCATTTAGAGTTTATGTTACCAGATGGAGCTTGGGATAACAGTTGGGGTACTCGCCAATATAAATGGAGTTATTGGGGAAGCCGTACTTGTGATGGTAGTCAGCCTGCTTTTGGTATGATGGCGCACATCAATCCTGCTTTTGGAACAGCCGCAGTTAAAAATACCGAATTATTAAAAGAATGTACTGCTAGCGGATTATTACATGGAGGGCCTCATTTTGAATCTCATGGTGTTAAACCTTGTGTACATCATACATTTGCACATGCAAAACCACTAGCAGCAATGTTAGATCACTGGAATCATTTACCTGAAATTAATAAAAATACAGCATTGCCAAGAACAACAGCAGATGGAGTAAAACATTTTAAAGATTTAGATGTTTCACTTTTTGCGCGGGGTGATTGGAGAGGGACAGTTAGTGCCTATGATTCAGAGTATCATTATGAATACGATTTCCGTCAGGCAACGGGTGGAGCTTTAGGAGTGTTGTATCATAATAAAGTAGGATTGTTATGTGCAGCAAGTATGGCCGTATATCAATTGGTTGAAAAGAACAATCAACAACCACAACCAGGTAAGGATATTGCGTTAACACCTAGAATTGAAACTTTTAAGAATAATGTATGGTACACTAATTTATTTGATTTAGAAGCAAGTATAAAATCTTCTGATTCTAATGGTAAAATTCAGTTAGTAACAAATACAGTTATTAAAAATGAAGCGCGTGAAGCTGTAACTGAAACGGCGTCAGATTTTGAAATTGACTATAACTGTGCTGCTGAAGAAATGAAAATAACGGTAAAAACGGATCAGCAAATTAACGAAGCTACAGCATTTGTTCTTCCAATTGTTTCGCCAACAGGTGAAGTGGTAACTTTTAAAAATGAAAATGAAATTTCTATTCAAAAACTAGAAGGTTTGGTAACAATTAAAGCAAATGTCCCTTTAAATATAAAGGAAATACCCGGAAGCAGAACATTTAATATGGTTCCTGGAGTTGAGGCAGTGCCTATTGAAATTTTTTTCGATAAAAGTAAAGAGTTGATAATTACAGTAACTGTGAGCTAGTTTAAGTATTTAAAACGCATTAATCTAATTAATAAACAATGAATTAAAAAAATGATATGAGATTAATTGTAACGTTCTTTTTGTGTTTCTGTTCTGTAGCTTATGCTATTGAAGTAAAAGATTTAAAATGTGAGTCTAAAACAAATCCTACAGGAATTACCAAAACGCATCCAAGTTTTAGCTGGACTTTTGTTGGTGATAAAACCAGTTCTGAACAAGGAGGTTTTCGAATTATGATGGCCACAAGTATTGAAAAATTGAAGTATCCTGACATTTGGGATACAGGACCAACCAGTAATTCTGAAACAGGACCTTATCTCTACTTAGGAAAACCATTAAAGTCAGGGCAAAAGGTATATTGGCAAGTTAGTGTATGGGGTAATAATAGAGGGGTTAAACACAGTGAGCCAGCCTGGTTTGAGATGGGTGAAATTGTCAATTCAAAAAAAACATTTGAACCTCGTATTTTTGAACAAAAGGAAGGCGTTGTGCAAATATTTTTAAATCCAAAAGATAAAGGTCGAGTTTTTGAAGGTATTGGAGGCGTTAGTGCTGGAGCTTCTACTGATTTACTGTACGATTATAAAGATCCTTACCAAAGTCAAATTTTAGATATATTATTTAAACCCAAGTTTGGAGCTGGTTTTCAGCATCTAAAAGTAGAAATGGGTGGTGGAGAAAATTCTACTTGTGGCTCTGAACCCTCGCATGCTATTTCTAGAGAAGAATTAAAAAATCCAGTGTCTAGAGGGTACGAATTTTGGCTAATGCGAGAAGCTAAAAACCGAAATAAAGACTTGATTTTGGAATACCTGCCATGGAGTTTTCCAGGCTATTTGAAACCGAATATTTACACCAAAGAATCAGCTGAATATTTCGTTTCATTTTTAGATGTGGCAAAACGCGATTGGAATTTGGATATTGATTGGGTAGCTGCAGCCGAAAACGAAAACTATACCGACCGCGATTGGTTGGTGAATGAAGTGCGCCCACTATTGGATGCCCGTGGGTACAAAAATGTGAAAATTCAAGGGCCAGATGATAACAGTGGCGATTGGCAAATTTTTGAAGAACTCGAAAAAGACCCAGAATTTGATAAGGTAATTGAAGCTGCTGGCTATCATTATGTGACAGGTCGAGAATTTAATGAAAATATGGTAGATGGCAGAGGACGCCCAACAACTGACAAGGCTAAAGCATCAGGCAAACCACTTTGGGCTAGTGAAGATTGGAGCTGGACTGGCAAAGATTGGGGTGGAGCAGGGGCACTCAATCTAGCACGTTTGTACAACAAGTTTTATATACGCGATAAAATTACCAAAACCCTCATTTGGGCACCTATTGGCTCAATATACGAATCGGTTACTTGGGATAAGGCAGGTGCTATGAAGGCTAACAGTCCTTGGAGTGGTTATTATGAAGTATGGCCTACCATTTGGGCAACGGCGCATACCACACAATTTGCAGAACCGAATAAATGGAACTATTTGGATAAAGCTTGTGGCTTGTTTGATGCTGCAACTTACAAAGGAAGTTGTGTTACTTTAAAAGAAAAAAACAGCGATAATTGGAGTATGATTATTTGTACAGAGGAGGCTGAGACCCTAGCGATTAAGATTGAAAAAGGCTTGTCAGATAAAATGGTTTCAGTTTGGAAATCTGATGAGAATAATCAGTTTGTTCAGCAAGAATGTATTCTCCCTATAAAAGGAAAGTTTGTAATAAATCTTGATCCTAAATGTATTTACTCATTGACCACAACTACAGGTCAGCAAAAAGGACATTATGAAATTCCTAATGAAACAGCTTTTCCTTTTCCTTATAGTGAAGATTATGAAGATAGAAAAGCAGGAGATTTACCTAAATATCATTCAGACCAAACAGGGAGTTTTGAAATTGCCAAAAAAGAAGATGGAACAAACTGTTTAAAACAAATTAATACCGAACAAGGGTACGACTGGATGCGTATTTACAGACGTTCAAACATAAAACCTAATACTTTGGTTGGTGATGTAAATTGGAAGGATTTTACCTGTAGTGTTGATGTTTTTATTGAAGGCGGTAATGTGGAATTAGGAGGTAGAGTTAAAGGTAGTTATTTGAAAGGGTATCGCTTTATACTCGAAAAAAATGGAGAATGGAAACTTGTCTTTGATAAAAAAACGTTGGCAGAAGGAAACATTGATGGTTTTGATGGTGGAATTTGGCACAATATAAAACTTCAATTTAGAAGTAAAGAAATTCAAGCCTATGTAGATGAAAATTTCATTTTAAAGGTTAATCACCAAAGTAGATCAGGGTATGTTTTATTGGGAAGCTCGTATAATGTTAATTTATTTGATAATTTGGAGATAATAGATTAAAAATTTAAAAAAGAATAAAGGGTTTAAAACAAATAAACCTAATACTACAGGATAGTAATTATTGGGTTTAAAATTAACTTTGAAAATGTTAAGAAGAATTTAATTAGCTTTTAAATATGAATAAAATCAAGCTTTCAATTATACTACTATTAGTTATATGTAATGTATCCTGTACTCAAAAAGAATTACCAGCAAAAGGATTAAATTTTAGATCTTTAACTGTTAATTCAAAACAAAATCCAACATCTATTGAAAGTGATCAACCTTTTTTTTCTTGGGTTATAGAAGCTAAGGGTTTTAATAAATCACAATCTGCATTTCAGATTTTAGTAGCATCTTCAAAAAATAAATTAAACGAAAATGATGCTGATTTATGGAATTCAAAGAAAGTAAATAGCGCTGAATCTACTTTTGTAAAATTTAAAGGGGCATCATTACAAGCATTACAAACTTATTATTGGAAAGTGAAGGTTTGGGATGAACAAGGAAATGTTTCAAATTGGTCTAATATTCAGCAATTTGAAATGGGATTAATGAGTGAGGCTAATTGGGGAGCCTCAAAATGGATTACGCTAAATAAAGATACAAGAACTTCAGAGCATCGTTTTAGAGATTATAAAACGGGTAAAATGGAAAAGCCAATGATAGTTGATGGTTTTGCCGCTAGTTATTTTAGAAATGAAGTAGAACTTGATAAAGATGTTGAATATGCACAAGTATATATTTGTGGTTTAGGTTATTATGAATTGTATTTGAATGGACAAAAAGTAGGAGATCACGTTTTGGATCCAGCTCCTTCAAATTATGATAAACAAGCTTATTACGTAAATTATAATATTACTGAACAAATAAAATCTGGAAAAAATGCCTTTGGAATTATATTAGGAAATGGATTTTATGGGCAAAATATTTCTTGGAGCCGAGATCCAGAATCGAATAAAAAAGGAGTGTCTTACGGATCACCAGCCGTACGTTGTATGGTGAAATTAAATTATACTGATGGTACTTCATCAGATTTTTATACAGATGAAAACTGGAAAGAAGCTACGGGGCCAATTGTGTTTAATAATATTTATGGAGGTGATACTTATGATGCAAGATATGAGTTAGGAGCGTGGAATTCTGTAGGTTTTAATGATGAAAAATGGGGTAAAGTTAAAATTACAAATCCAAAATTGAAAAAAGTAAGCGCACAACAAATTCCTGCTATTAAAAAATTGAAGGAGTTTGAACCTCAAAATGTATTTAAAGCTCCCGATGGAAATTGGATAGTGGATTTTGGACAAAATATTGCAGGCTGGGTAAAAATAAATGTTCAAGAAAAAGAAGGACAACTAATTGAAATTACAACGACAGAGACATTATTAACTAATGGAAAAGATGTCTTTCAAGGTTCTACAGGTGGAGGAGCCAATGGCATGGCACAAATTTTTAAGTACATCTGTAAAGGAAGTGAAAAAGAATCTTGGGAACCAAAATTTAGCTATCACGGTTTTAGGTATGCTAAAATAAAAGGGGTTTCGAGAAAACCAGATAGCGATATGATAAAAGCTGTATTGGTTGCTACTGATATTCAAGAAACGGGAAGTTTTAATTCTTCTAGTGAATTGCTGAATAAAATGCATACAATTAGCAAATGGACCATTGTAGATAATATTCACGGAATTCCAGAAGATTGTCCACATCGTGAAAAATGTGGTTGGTTAGGCGATGCGCATGCATTTTGTGAATATGCTTTGTATAATTATGACATGTACGATTTTTACAGAAAATATATGGAGGACATACGTACACAAATGCGACCTACAAAAGGACATAATAATCCTGAAGTTAAATTTCAAGTTCCAACTATGATTGCTCCAGGAAAGCGTACATCAACCTATGCCAAAATAGATTGGGGTGTTGCAACTATGTATTTACCATGGTACAATTACCTATATTATGGAGATGATACCATTGTAAAAGACTATTATAAAGAAATGAAAGAGTTAACAAATTTCTATCTTTCGTTTAAAGATGAAAATGGTATTATGCAAGATGGTATGGGAGATTGGTGTCCACCTAAATGGGACAGAAGAAAAAACCCTAGTGCTATGGAATGCGATCCAATAATTTCTGCAAATGCTTATTTTTATGATGTTTTAGGTATTATGCAAACTTTTGCCAAAATGAATAAGGATACTGCATATGAAGATCAAATGAAAAAGGAGAAACAAGAATTAAAAGAAGCATTCAATAAAAAATATTTAATTGAAATTCCAACTACTAAGTATAAATGGTACGCAAGTCAAACAGCAACAGTGCAGGCGTTACAGTTTGGTATGGTTCCTGAAAATGAGTTGGTTAGCGTTGTAGATGGTTTGGTATATGATATTACAGAAGTAAAAGGAGGTCATCATTCAACAGGAATTCACGGGAATAGATATATTTATACTGTTTTAAGTAAATATGGAAAAGCAGATTTAGCGTATCAAATATTAACTACACCAGAATTTCCAAGTCAAACCTATGTAATGAATTCAGGATTTACAACTTGGCCAGAGCGTCAATTTGAATGGGAGAAAATGGAAGGGCCAACAAATTCACTAAACCATCCAATGCATAGTGGGTTTGCTGCGTATTTTTATGAATCTTTAGGAGGGATAAAATCAACAAAGGCAGAAGTGGGATACAAAGAGTTTACAATAAACCCAGAATTTCCAACTCAAATAACTAATACAGATGTAACAATACCAACACCTTATGGTGAAATTAAAAATTCTTGGACTATTAAAGATGCCGTTTTAACAATGAAACTAACAGTTCCATTTAATACTAAAGGTCATGTATTGTTGAATGTTGATGAATTTAAATCCTTAAAAATAAACGGGCAGCCAGTTAATGAAGATAACGAGAGTACTGAATTAAAAATTAAAGATGACTATACAGTTATATTAGGTTCAGGAGTATATGAAATTCAATATGTAAAATAAAAACATTTAAATAATGAAAAAGATACTTTTTTTGTGTTGCTCTTTTATACTGTTAACTGCTTGTGTAAATTCACAGATTAAAATCAAGCAAGAAAGTATTTCAACCGTAGATTTTAAAGCATTAACTATTAAAGGTAAATTTGGAATTGCAATAAATGGACGAACTTATCAAAAAGATGCATTGGCATCACATAAAGGTTATCAATATATTGCATATTATAATGAGAACCGACGAGTATGTATTTCAAGAAGAAAACTTCCTTTAGGAGATTGGAGAACCATTCAATTTTTAGATTATAAATTTAATAGTGACGATTCACATAATATAGTATCATTTGGTATTTGCCCAAATGACGGAACTATTCACCTAGCATTTGACCACCATGGGCATCCTTTACATTATCGAGTTTCAAAAAAAGGTTTAGCAACTAATCCAGAAACTATTGAATGGAGCTCAGCTTCATTTGGTTCAATTAAAAATGAATTGGAAGAAAGTAAACCTATTAAAATAACCTACCCAAAATTTTGGCAAACTCCTGAAGGTAATCTTCAAATGAATTACCGTAGAGGAGGTTCAGGTAATGGAGATCGTATGTTGGTAGACTACAATTCTAAAACTGGGAAATGGGAAAATACACGGCAAATAGATTCAGCGTTAGGGATGTTTAAAGATCAGTTAGGAAAAAGTGAGTCGCGTTGCTCTTATCCAAATGGCTACGATTATGATGCTAATGGAAGGTTGCATTTAACTTTTGTTTGGCGTGAAAATAGCCAGGGTGCTAATCACGATTTAATGTATGTTTATAGCGATGATCGTGGATTTACATGGAAGAATAATGAAGGGGAATTGTTAGAGGAAATCCCAAATGTTAATTCATCTGGTATTGTTGTACAATCCATTCCAAGAGTATTAGGTTTAATGAATGATCATGGACAGGTTATTGATTCAAAAGGGCGCATACATGTAGTTATGTATCATGGCACTAAAGAAACAATTGAAGCAGCAGGAAGCACATTGGGAGCAAGCCGGTGGGGACCAAGTGCTGCGCAGCGATATTTTCATTATTGGAGAGAAGAGAATGGTAAATGGAATAGTTTACAGTTACCTATGGCGGTTGGTAATCGTCCTAAAATTTTTGCGGATAAAAATGACAACCTTATTATAATTTATTGTGGTACAACCGATAAAACAATAAAAGGTAAAAGTAGCAAAGCTGATGGTGAAGATTTAATAGTAGCTGTGGCTACCAAAAATAATTATTGGCAAGATTGGCATATTGCACATTCGGTAAAAGGGCCATTTATGAATGATATGTTGGGTGATGTTTACCGTTGGAAAAATGAAGGTGTTTTATCTATAATGCTTCAAGATAAACCTAAAAATAATAGACAACCAAGCTCTTTGAGAGTTGTCGATTTATCTTTTAATTTAAGTAAAAAATAAATTTGTATTAGCACTTGTTGAACTTAAGAGTTTTAGGTGAATTCCATTTTTTTATATTTATTAAAAGAAAGCAATACTTGTTTTGAAAATAACTATAAATATTCAATCTAAGAACAGTGCAGTACAGGACACTTTTTGATGAAGTAATATTTAATTTGCAATGAATTTAATAAATATTACTAATGAAGTTTCAAGCTGTTTTTTTGTTGTTTACATTAACAACTTTAGTTACATATTCGCAAATTAACCACGGATTAAGAGATGAATCAGGTCGTCATGTTATTCCAAGAGGTTTTGTAATCAATACTAATGATCATAAAGGTGAAGTGGTTTTTGACAGTGATGATTATATGAGAATGGTTAGAATGGGCGCAAATACGCAGGTTATTCGATTAGAACTTGGAAAGTTAAGCAGTTTCCCTGGTGGAAAATTAGATAAAAATTATCTTTTAAAATTAGATACTTTAGTAGGGTTGGGCAAAAATTCAGGAATGAAAACTGTTTTTAAAATGACTGTTTATGGTGTAGATAAATTTGTTTGGGAAGAATTTTGGTTAAATAAAAACAATGAATATCAGACATATATAGATGCTTGGAAAGTTATTTGGAAAAGATTTTCTAGCGATTCATCAGTTTTAGGGTACGATGTTGTTAATGAGCCAAGAAAGTTGACAATGGATATTTCTTATACAGATCTCACAAAAAAATATCTAATTCCATTGTATCAAAACATTATTGATGAAAGTCAAAAGATAAATGCAGATAAGAAGATTCTTTTTCAATCGATTTTTATGAATAAAGGTGAAGCTATAGATAATAATCAATATGCTGAAATTAAAACTCCAATAAACAGAAAAAACATCATTTTCGCACCTCATATTTATCAAAATAACATTAATTTAATTAAGCCAGTAATGGATCGTTTTGATAAGGAATCGAAAATGCTTAATGCACCAATTCTAATTGGAGAATGGGGTTTTCCAACATTTGCTTCGACAGATACCTTAATTGATGGTAAATTGGGGCAGCTAAAATACAAAGAGCTTTATATTAAAACAGCTGAAACATTTGACCGTATGGGGGTTGGGTCTATAAAAGCTTGGTTTTTAGGAAATAGAAGTATGCAAAATTTTCTTCCTGGAGGTCCTTCTACTTGGGCTATATTTAGTGATAAAAAAGCTGCAGGTACAGTAGAGCGTAAATACATAACAGATATTATATCCCGTCCTTTTCCTCAATGTATTGCCGGTAATATTCAATCGTTTTTATTTAATCACGCAACAAGAACTCTTGATTTAAAAATAAAAGCTGATAATAACAAAGGAACTTCTAAAATATTTATTGGAGCCAATAGGCATTACCCTGATGGATTTTCAATACTAATTAATGAAGATTTGGTAATGTTTTATGACCCGTTAAAAAATGTAGGACTTGAGGTTTATAAATGCCCAAATGATGTAAATCCATCAAATTTTATTTGGGACAATCAAAGTCAAAAATTAATAGTGTTAAAATGGCCAATTAGAAATGAAGATTTGAATATAAAAATTGTTCCAGGCTTAATGAATTTTAAATAATAGTAAAAAAGTGAATTAAAGTAATTACTAAAAATATATTTATGAATAAATGGTTAGTGGCAGGAGTTATTATTTTTTCAATTTTTGGTTGCAATTCAAAAAAGGAAAATAGCCAAAAAGAGAATGAGGTTTCATCTTTAATGCAGTTGCCAGAGCAACCAAATATTTTATGGTTAGTAACCGAAGATATGGGACCTTACATACCTCCGTTTGGAGATAATACTGTTGAAACGCCTAATTTAACTAGGTTGGCAAATGAAGGGGTGATTTACCCAAATTTATATTCTACATCAGGAGTATGCGCTCCAAGCCGAGCGGCAATTGCAACGGGTATGTATCCATCTAGTATTGGAGCAAATCATATGCGTACAAATTCTTATATGAAGCACACTGGATTACCCGCTTATGAAGCTGTGCCCCCGTCAGAAGTAAAAATGATAAGTGAATTACTTCGTAAACAAGGTTATTATTGTACAAATAATTATAAAGAAGATTATCAATTTAGAGCTCCAAAAACAGCTTGGGATGAAAGTAGTAAATATGCACATTGGAGAAATAGAGCTAAAAATCAACCTTTCTTTTCAGTTTTTAATTTTACCGAAACTCATGAGTCGGGATTGTTTGAACCCTATGGATTTCGTCAAATAGAAACAAGACATTATCATGCTGGAGACACTACTTATGTTTGGAAACAAAATGGGCTTCCTGATGCAAAAAATAGAATGACGGAAGATGAAACACCTAAACATTTATCAAAAGACACAAAATTTAAGATTCCGCCATATCTTCCAAATAACGATGTTACAAATCGTGATATGTGGAAATTATATAACAATATTGTCGAAATGGATAAACAAGTTGGAGTAGTTTTAAAGCAGTTAGAAGATGATGGGTTGTTAGAAAATACAATAATCTTTTTTTATGGAGACCATGGGGGCCCTTTACCAAGAGAAAAACGTTTAATTTATGATTCAGGCTTAAATACGCCATTAATTGTTCGTTATCCAAATAAAGTGGGAGCTGGTAAAAAAGTAGATGATCTAATTAGTTTTGTAGACTTTGCACCAACACTACTTTCTTTAGCTCAAGTTGAACCAAAACAGTATATGCAGGGTCAGGCCTTTTTAGGAGATTTAGCATCTCAAGAAAAACGTAAATACATCCATGCAGCCGCTGATCGTTTTGATGAAGTAACTGATGCCATTAGAGCAGTTAGAGACAATCAATTTAAATATATTAGGAATTATAAACCAGAACAAGGGTATTATTTACCACTTGCTTACAGAGAAAAAATACCCACAATGCAAGAATTATTAAAGTTGCGTAGTGAAGGTAAATTAAATGAAATTCAAATGCAATGGTTTAGAAATCAGAAACCTGTGGAAGAATTGTTTGATTGTAAAGCAGATCCATACGAACTAGAAAATTTAGCACAAAAACCAGAGTATAAAAAAAAATTAATTGAGCTTAGAAATGAAATGAATAGATGGTTGAATGAGATTAAAGATAATCCAGAATTGACTGAATTAGAATTGATAAAACAACTTTGGAGTGGAAAAGATAGTAAGCCAAAAACAGCTAAACCTATAATTTCTAGTTCAAAAGGTGAAATAATCATTGATTGTGCAACAGAAGGTGCTTCAATAGGTTATAAGGTGAAGTATCAAGGTGAAAAATCTAAAAGTTGGAGTGTATATAAAGGACCATTTAATATTTCAAAAGGAGCTACTATTGAAGTGCGAGCGCATAGAATAGGTTTTATACCAAGTGAAATAATAACGTTTAATTACAATTAATTTAGAATAAATGAAAAGACTTGCTTTTAAAATGAAATTAAATAAAGGTCAAAAAGAAGCTTATAAAAAAAGGCATAATGAGATTTGGCCAGAATTAAAAAAGTTATTAAAAGATAATGGAGTAAGTGAATATTCCATTTTTTTTGATGAAGAAACCAATACGCTTTTTGCATTCCAAAAAGTTTCAGGTAATGGAGGTTCTCAAGATTTAGCAAATAACGAAATCGTTAAAAAATGGTGGGATTTTATGGCCGATATAATGGAAGTAAATCCAGATAATTCACCAGTTTCAATTCCTTTAGAAGAAGTGTTTTATTTAAAATAAAGCTATGGTTAATGTTGGTTTTCAGCACAGTGCAGGATGCATTTAACAGGCTGTAAGAGTAATTTTAAGGATCGATTGTTTTATGAAAAGCGAAGAAATTTATTAATAAAATGAAAATAAAACACTTTAAAGAAGGTTCGAGAGCTGAATACTTATTTCTACTTTTTGTATTTTGTTCTTATTTTATTTCAGCACAAGTAGTTCTTGAGGATGAAGTTAAAATTACTGACATAGGCTTGCATTTTGATGGAAGTAAAGTTGAAAGTGGGAATGGTAGTCAAGATGTAAATACTCCCTACGATTATTTTTACGGCCGTAATATTTCAGCCCATGGAGATTGTATTAAGACATTTGGTATTTATGTTTTTATGACGTGGTATCGTGGTGGAAAAGATGATCGCCATGTAATGTTAACACGTTATAATACAATTACAGGTTCAATGGCAACTATAGAGTTTCCTCATAGACATACAGGGTTTAATAACCAATGGTGGATAGGTGAATCACATAACACTATTGGGTTGGCAATAAGCCCTCTAGATGGCACTATCCATTTGCTTTATGATATGCATGCATATCACAAAACACGACCTTCAGATGGAAGTTTAGCAAATGATTATTTTAGATATTCTTATTCAGTTAAAAATGCTACAACTGTTTCAGATGCTGATTTTACCTTAGATAAATTCGTAAAGAATAGTTCAGGAGGTTATAAGCATTTAAGTTTGAATGGCGGTGAGGACTACTCTAATTTTCAAGGGTTAACATATCCTCAATTTTTCTTGAATGATGCTGGTGATCTTTTCATGTATATGCGTGAAGGTGGAAATAATAATGGTGCTTATAAATTTTCTAAATATTCTGCCAATACTTCTTCTTGGTCTAACTTTACTCATTTCAATGTTTTAAATGCCAAAAACCAACCAGAAATAGATCATAACTGGGGACTTTATGGGAATATGAAATATGTGAATGGAAAAATAAGAGTTGGGTTTCAGCGTAGAGAAAACAAAGAAGATAAATACCAATATCAAAATGGTGTGTATTATGCTTATTCTGATAATCAGGATGGTACAAGTGATTGGAAAAACCATTCAGGTGAAAGCTTTTCTTTACCACTTTATGACGCTGATTTTGTAAAAGTAATGGAGCCTGGCGATTATGTGCAGACAACTCAAATAGATAAAGTTTATATTGTTAGCGACTTTGATTGGACAGTTACAGATAATGGCGATGTACATATTATTAGCAAAGTAAAGGATAATCAATATAATATTACCAAATATTTACATACCTACAAACCAGTTGGTGCTACAGATTTTATTACTTCAGAAGATTTTGCAGGAGGAACTTCTATTTATACTTATGGAGATGATGTTTACATAATTGGTTTAACAACTAGTCGACGTGTTTTTGTAGATAAGGCAGTAGGAGGAACAAATAGTTTTTCTAGAGTTTATGAAGCAACATCTGGTAAAACATTTGATCATGGTCGGGTTCATATCAATAATGGGAAGCTGTATTATTATTTAATGGAGAAAAAATCTGGTAATGCACAACCCTTGTATCTTCAAATTATAGATTTGGATATTGTACCTACAAACCCTAAAGGTTCTAATAATTTTGCAATTCAGGCTATTGGAGAAACGTGTGCTAATATGGATAATGGTAAACTGATTATTAAAGGAACTGCAAAACATAATTATGTAGCAACTATTAATGGTGTTAACTATGATTTTGATAAAAATAAAACCATAGAAGGTCTAGGTCCAGGAACTTATGATTTATGTATTGACGTAGTTGGAGAAAATTTCAGTCATTGTTATGAAGTAACGATAGAACAAGCAACAAAATTAACTGGGAAAATTAGTGTAAATAAACAATCTGCAAAAGTCTCTGTCCAATCTGGATTGGCGCCTTATACGCTCATTAAAAACGGACAGAAAATATTTGAAACTAATCAGCCAAATTTTTCTATAGAAGTGAATCATGGCGATACTATTCAAATTAAGAGTAAGGAAACTTGTCAAGGAGAACTACTAAAAACCATCAAATTACATAACAATATTAAAGCATATCCTAATCCTACAAATGGTCTTTTTGAATTGTATATTCCAAATGTCGAGAAATCAATAGGTATAGAAGTTTACAATATTTATTCCCAATTATTAATTTCTAAAACTTACACAGTGCAAGCTGGTAAGGTTCAATTGAATTTAGAAGATAAGTCTAAAGGTATCTACTTTGTAAAAGTAAATTCAAAGACACCTACATTTGTTAAAATTATAAAAAATTAAAGGAAAATTATTTTTAGTTTTAATTGCTCAAATAAGGCACCGTTTTATATACCAAAAATTACCGATTATGATTACAATAAAAACTCTAATATGAATATTATAGCTAATATAAATTTAAGTCTTTATAAAAACCTAATAGTACAGGATACAAGATCTTTCGCTTAATGTTATTTTTATGGTGTATAAGAATAATTAAATAATGAAAAGACGCTCTTTTATAAATATAACTACAATAGGGAGTCTTGGTTTGTTATTACCACTGCATCATGCTTGCATTGAAAATAAGCATAATTCTTTTGATTTTAAGGATATGACAGATTTTGAATCTTCTTCATTCAAGCTTCTTAAAACTTGGTGTGATGCAATGATTCGTGAGCAAATTAACGATGAAAATGATCCTGTATCTAACGGTGCTTTGTATTGTGAAGCTTGTGATTTAATTCATGGAAGATGTCAAGAGTCCGTGTATCCATTTTTGTATATGGTTGATAAAACTGGCGAGCAAAAATATTTAGATGCTGCTATAAAAGTAATGGATTGGTCAGTAAACGTTGACAAACCAGATGGTAGTTGGACCAATATGATTGATCCAAAATCTTGGTGGGGAACAACTGTTTTTGGAGCCATTGCTTTGGGAGAAGCCTTACACCATCACGGTCATATTTTACCTATAGAACTTAAAGGAAAATGGGAAAAACGTCTAAAACAGGCAATTGAATTAGTGTATCAAAAATTCGACATGCATTTTAGTCATATCAATTATAGATTCACAGCTATTTATGCTTTATACTTTTTAGGAAACTACTTCAATGAAGAAAAATATATAGTTAGAAGTAAAGAGTTTGCAGCGTTAATACCAGCATATTTAACAGAGCCAAATAAATTGATTTTTGGTGAAGATAAACCCGATAATGATAAAAGTGCAAAAGGATTATATCCAATAGATTTAGGTTATAATGTTGAAGAAACCTTAAATGGAGTGGTGCAATATGCAGTTCTTGAAAAAGATGAAGAGTTATTAGAGTTATTAGCTGAATCTATGAATGGGCATTTAGAATTTATGTTGCCAGATGGTGCTTGGGATAATAGTTTTGGTACTCGACAAAACAAATGGACGTATTGGGGAAGTAGAACAACTGATGGTTGTCAACCAGCTTTTGCTTTAATGGCGAATAGAAACCCTGCTTTTGGAACAGCAGCAGTTTTAAGTACAGAGTTGTTAGAACGATGTACTGTAAACGGACTTTTAGCTGGAGGAATACACTATGAAACTCATGGAGTAAAACCGTGTATGCATCACACTTTTGCACATGCTAAAAATTTAGCCTTTGTTTTAGATAATTCAGAAAATTTAAAAAATGTAAATAAAAAAACACCAGTACCAAGAAGTACAAATAACGGTGTAAAACATTTTCCAGAATTAGATGTTTGGTTAGCAGCAAGAGGGCCTTGGAGAAGTACCATTTCATCTTACGATCAAATTTGGAAGAAAAAATATTCAGTTGCAGCCACAGGAGGTTCATTAGCAGTTTTATGGCATCAAAAAGTGGGGCCTTTATTTACAGCGAGTATGGCTGAATATATTGAAGTTGAAGACTATAACCAACAACCACAACCAGGTGAAGACTTTTGTTTAACACCTCGTGTTGAGCGTTTTGTTAATGAGGTTTGGTACACCAATATACACGATTTAAAAGCTAAAGTTTCTAATACCGATAAAAACGGAATTATCAATTTTGAAGTACTTGCAGCCTTAACAAACAGAGAAAAAGAAACCTTAGATGCCTCAGGAGATTTTAAACTGAATTATGTATTCGATACAGAAAAAACAACTATTAAAGCATTAAGAACATCAATTGAAGAAAACGATGATAGGTTGGTATTACCAATTATTTCTCCAACAGGTGAAAAAGTTATTGAAATTGCTGAAAACAAAATTGAAATTCATAAAAAAGAAGGCATAGTTGTACTTGAAGCAAACGTGCCAATAGCTATTAAAGAGTCTGAAAAATCGCGCATTTTTAATCAAGTTCCAGGGATGGAAGTTTTGCCAATAATAGTGGTTTTTCCAAAGGAAATAAAAGAGGTTATATGTACAATTAATGTGATTTAAATGATAATTATGAAATTTATAAAAAAAACAGGTATTTATTTTGTAGGCCTTTTTTTACTAGCTATACATTTAAATTGTAGTGGAAGCGATAATGATGAGGAAATTGTAAAAGTAGAGCCAGAGCCAGAAAACCTGATTCCCTTAATACCAAATGAAGGTATTCCAAGTCCGTTCAATTTATTTACTGTAATTAATGATGATGTAGAACGAAAGGATTTTAACACGGTTTCTAAATGGTACGAAGAAGCTCCAAATAAACAAGTATTTAAGCTATTTATAGGTGATGAATTTAATGGAGAAAGAAAACATGCTAGAACGGAGGCTGGGCAGGGTTTAAAATGGAAAGAAGGCACAGAGTGGCACACTTTTGAAGCAACTATGAAGCCAAGCGGTAAACTTAGTGAAACGTATACTATTGCACAACTTTTTGCAGGATGTTGTGGTCCACAACTTAGAGTAGAGGTAAAAACAAATGGTAGAATACATGTAGGATCTAGGAATAATGGAAACATAGGAATTTCTACAGATGACGATTGGGCAAACGGACAAAAAAGTTTCAAAATCAAAATTAGAAGTAACGGTAAAGATATGGAGGTGTATTTTAATAATGAGTTGAAATTTACAGGCATTTCTGAAGAAAGTTCATTGGGTAATGCAAATGCATTGTATCACTTTAGGTGGGGAGTTTACTCAAACAATAAAATGACAAAAAATTTAAGTAACACGGTAACAAATATAACTAGAGAATAATATTAAAAAATTGTAAAAAAAATAACTAATGAAGCTTAAATATGTTTTTTTAATAATCATCAGTATCATTTTTTTGCTTTTCAGTTCTTGTAATGAACAAAAGGTTTTAAAAGCAGAAAATTTAGTGATATCCGAAGGATTTAAAAATCCTATTGGTTTTTACAATCCTCAACCTACTTTTTCATGGGAATTACCAGTTTCTAATGCCATAAAAAGCCAATCAGCTTATCAAATAGTAGTGGCAACAAGTCAGGATCTATTACCAGATAATGCCGATTTATGGGATTCAAAAAAGCAACAGAGTAACCAATCAACATTTATTAAATATAAAGGAAAAGAATTAAACTCTCGTCAAAAAGTTTATTGGCAAGTTCGTTACTGGAATCAGGATGCAAATGATTCAAATTGGAGTAATATTAGTAGTTTTGAACTAGGTTTACTTAATAATTCAGACTGGAAAGCAAAATGGGTTGGACTTAATACGGTAAAAGATAGTATAAGAGGGGTTCGTAAATTTTTAATGCATCGTCCACAATATCTAAGAAAAGAGTTTGTGTTATCTTCAAATGTAGAATCTGCACGAATGTATATTACAGCAAAAGGTGTTTTTGATGTACATATGAATGGTAAAAACGTAAGCGATGATGTAATGCCTCCGGGTTGGACTCCATATAACCATCGTATTGAAACCATTACTTATGATGTTAAACAACTTTTAGCTTCGGGTAAAAATTCAATTGCAATAGAGTTGGCATCTGGTTGGCATTCAGGTAGAATTAGTAGAGGAAAAGCATTGTACGAAAACTTTGCATCACCAAAAGTATTATGTCAGTTGGAAATAACATTGAAAGATGGAACAATCCAAACAATTCTATCTGATGAAAGTTGGAAAGGGACTTCTAATGGTCCAATACGATTGGCTAGTATTTATGATGGAGAAGTTTACGATGCTAATTTTGAAATACCAAATTGGACATCAAATACTTTTAACAATGATGTGTGGAAATCTGTTGAAGTTGAAGCTATTTCAATGGATGTAAAATTAGAACCAAAACGTCATAGTACAGTTAAAGATAAAGTAATTATTGATGATGTTGAGATTGTTTCGGTAAGCGATAATTCAGCTGTTTTTAATTTGAAACAGAATATGGTGGGTGTTCCAAAAATTAAGGTGCCTATGAAAAAAGGAGATACTTTAAAAATTCGATTTTCTGAAATGTTATTAGCTGATGATTCATTTTATACCACAAATTATCGTTCAGCAAAATCAACTGATTACTTTATAGCGGCAAAAGATGGTGTTATAGAATATAAACCAAAATTCACATTCCACGGATTTCAGTTTGTAGAACTAAGTGGCTATGATCAACAAGCTAAACCTAATTCAAGTTGGGTAAAAGGTGTGGTACAGCATTCAAATTTTGAAACGAACGGAACGTTTAAGTCTTCTCATGAAAAATTAAACCAACTACAAAGTAATATTACTTGGGGTTTACGTGATAATTTTTTCGATATTCCTACAGACTGCCCGCAACGTGATGAGCGATTAGGGTGGACAGGAGATGCACAAGTAATTGCACCTACTGCACTCTTTAATTATAATACGCATGCTTTTTGGACTGCCTGGTTACAGAGCTTAAGAGAAAATCAATCAGAACATAAAAATGGCTTAGTGCCTTTTATTGTACCAGATGTCCTTCAAAACAAAAACGGTAGTTCTGGTTGGGGAGACGCTTGTGTAATTATACCTTGGGATATTTATAATTTAACAGGAGATGTTACGGTACTTAAAGATAGTTATGAATCTGCAAAAAAATGGGTAAGCTACTATCAATCCAAAGTTAAAGGCAAAGCGTATATTCCAAAAACGCATTCTTTTGCTGATTGGTTACAACCTTTTCCTACTAAAACAGGTAAAATGGGAAATCGAGGAGATACTCCAAAAGAGTTCATTAATACTGCTTATTTTGCACATTCTGCACATTTAATTTCTAAAATTGCTGGTGTTTTAGGTGAAAAAGATGATAAAAAAAAATATAAAGAGCTACATAAAGCTGTTGCTAACGCTTTTGAAAATGAGTATTTTGATGAAAACGGAAAATTTAAAAATAAAAAGCAAACACAAACAAGCTATTTACTGGCCATATATTTTGATTTGTTAAAACCAGCAACTAAATTAAAAGCACAAAAGCATTTATTAGAAGAAATTAAAAAAGCAGACAATCATTTAGGAACAGGTTTTTTAGGAACGCCAATTTTACCAAAGGTTTTAGATGATATGGGAGAGATAGATTTAATGTATAAAATTCTATTTAAAGAAACATATCCATCTTGGTTTTACTCTATAAATCAAGGAGCAACCACAATGTGGGAACGTTGGAATAGTTTTAGTAAAAAAAGTGGTTACAACTCGCAAAGTATGAATAGTCTAAATCATTATGCATACGGAGCTATTGGTCAATGGATGTACGAGCGTATAGCAGGTTTAGCGTCGTTAGAATCAGGATACAAGAAAATTAGAATCGCACCACAGCCAAATACCGAGTTTTTAACATCGGCTGCTGCAAGTGTAAAAACACCTTATGGAGAAGCATCGTCATCTTGGAAAATTAATGATAATTCCTTTAGACTTGAGATCGTAATTCCACCTAACACATCTGCAGAAGTGCATATACCTTATGGTGATGAAGAAAATTTATTAGTAAACGGAAATAATTTCATGGAAACTTCAAATTTAAAATTAATCAGTTCTGCTAAAAATTTAGTCAAAGTTTTAGCAGAACCAGGAACATATAACTTTCAAATTAAACTTTAAATCATGTTTAAAAAATCAAATTTCAAATATTTTTTATACGCAATAAGCGCTTTTATTTTATTGACTCTAGCATCACGCAAAGAGAAAGCAACAATAGCAGAAGCTCAAGAATTAACAATTTCAGAAGGGTTTGAAAATCCTTTAGGCTTTTATGATAGCACTCCTGATTTTTCATGGAAATTACCAGTTTCCGAAGAGGTATTGAGTCAATCAGCATATCAAATAGTAGTAGCTAGTGCCACAGATTTGTTACCTGATAATGCGGATTTATGGGATTCTGAAAAGCAAGAAAGCAGTCAATCAACCTTTATACAATATGATGGAAAAGTATTGAATTCACGTCAAAAAGTTTATTGGCAAGTAAAATATTGGAATCAAAATAAAGAAGCTTCAAAGTGGAGTGAAATCAATCATTTTGAATTAGGATTGTTAAACAATAGTGATTGGAATGCAAAATGGATAGGTTTACCAACCAAAGAAGAAGGTGTACTTGGAAGTCAAGATAATGTAATTCACAGACCTCAATACTTAAGAAAAGATTTTAAGCTATCTAATGAAGTAGCCTCGGCAAGATTGTTTATAACTGCAAAAGGTGTTTTTGATGTAGCTATAAATGGAAAAGATGTTAGTGATGATGTTATGCCTCCTGGGTATACACCTTATAAAAAACGTATTGAAACCATTACATATGATGTTAGTGAATTAGTAGTATCAGGACAAAATACTATTGGAGTTGAAGTTGCTGCAGGATGGCACTCTGGACGATTAGGTTGGATGAAGTCTTTTTGGAGCAATACAGAATCACCAAAGGTTTTATGTCAGTTAGAAGTAACAATGAAAGACGGTTCTAAAGATATTGTTGTTTCTGACAAAAGTTGGAAAGGAACAACAAATGGGCCTATAAGAGTTTCTGAAATTTATGATGGTGAATCTTATGATGCTAATTTAGAAATGGCTAATTGGACAACTAATAACTTTGATGATAAAGATTGGAAAACGGTAAATGCTTTTCCAGTTAGTAATGATATAAAGTTAGAACCAAAACGACATACAACAGTAAAATCTAAGATTGAATTGGAAACAAAAGATATTATTAATAGAGATGGAGCAGTTATTTTCGATTTACAGCAAAATATGGTAGGTGTACCTTTGTTAAAAGTACCAATGAAAAAAGGAGAAATGCTTAAAGTTAGATTTGCTGAAATGCTATCACCAGATGGATCTTTTTATACAGAAAATTATAGAAGCGCTCAGTCTACCAATTATTACACCGCGTCAGAAGAAGGTGTAATAGAATGGATGCCAAAGTTTACTTTTCACGGATTTCGTTATGTAGAGCTAAGCGGATTTGATGCCTCTAAAACACCATCAAAAGATTGGGTAACAGGATTAGTTCAATATTCAAATTTTGAAGAAAATGGAACATTTACATCTTCACACGAAAAGTTAAATCAGTTACAAAGTAATATTGTTTGGGGATTGCGTGGAAATTTCTTTGATATTCCAACCGATTGTCCGCAAAGAGATGAACGTATGGGGTGGACTGGAGATGCTCAGGTTTTTGGTCCAACGTCGATTTTTAATGCTGATGTTCATAAATTTTGGGCAAGTTGGTTACAGAGTGTTCGTGAGTCTCAGTATGATAATGGAGGTATTCCGTTTGTAGTACCAGATGTTTTATATAACAATAAAGTAAGTTCTGGCTGGGGTGATGTTTGTACTATTATTCCTTGGAAAATTTATTTTAGAACTGGAGATATAGGTGTTTTAGAAGAAAATTATGTTATGATGAAAAAATGGGTGCAACATCATAATGAAACTTCAAAAAATTATATTTCGTATATGAATTCTTTTGCGGATTGGTTACAACCATA
This sequence comes from uncultured Lutibacter sp., assembly GCF_947495725.1. Lineage (GTDB taxonomy): Bacteria > Bacteroidota > Bacteroidia > Flavobacteriales > Flavobacteriaceae > Lutibacter. The sequence continues at coordinate 579,502 of NZ_CANLZZ010000002.1, forward strand.
TCCTGCGAATGGAAATAACAAAGGAGATACTTCACATAGTTTGATAGGAACTGCATTTTTTGCACATTCAGCCAAATTAACTGCACAAACAGCAGAAGTATTAGGAAGAACTGAAGAACAGGCTAAATATGAAGAATTATATAAATTGGTTGCGAAGGCTTTTGAAAATGAGTTTTTTGATGAGAATGGAAAAGTAAAAGGAATTTCCGAAACACAAACTTCTTATTTATTAGCACTAGCATTTGATTTATTATCTGAAGATAAACAAGCAAATGCTAAAAAACATTTGTTAGAAAAAATAGCAGATGCTGATAATCATTTACGTACAGGATTTTTAGGAACACCTTTATTATCTGAAGTATTAGATGAAACTGGTGAAACTGATTTAATGTATAAAATATTGTTTAATGAAACGTACCCATCATGGTTTTACTCTATTAATCAAGGAGCAACAACAATCTGGGAGCGATGGAACAGTTATAGTAAAGAAGAAGGTTTTAATCCGATGAGAATGAATAGTTTAAATCATTATGCATATGGTGCAATAGGAGAGTGGATGTACGAACGTGTTGCTGGAATCGCTCCCTTAGAAGTAGGATATAAAAAAATATGTATTGCACCACAAGTAAGGCAGCCACTTACATCTGCATCTGCCTCCTTAAACACACCTTATGGAAAGACATCTTCTTCTTGGGAAATTAAGGATGGGCAGTTTAATCTAGATGTAATTGTTCCTCCAAATACAACAGCTTTAATTGTTATTCCAGCTGATACAAGCCAAGTTCTTGATGTTAATGGAAAGGCTTTTGAAAACAATAAAAATATGAAGTTGATTTCAACCGAAAAAAATGTATTCTACATAGAAGTAAAACCAGGGAATTATACATTTAAATCAAAGCTTAAAAAATGAAAATAATAAAACTAATAATATGTTTTGTGATTGCCATAAACTCAACTGTTTCATCGCAAACAATAAATCCACCAGCAGGAAGAATTGCCATTGTTGCAGATGGTAATTCTCCAGATCCAGATGATCTTGGAGGAACAGCAGTTTCTATTGCTTTGTTAAGAGCTTCAGGTCTCGAAAATAAACTTGTTCATTATTCACATAGTTGTGATTTGATAAGAAATCAAAAGATTTCAGTCTTAGCTGAAAAAGAACGTCATGCTTTAATGCAAAGTTGTTGTGATGTTACTTCAAGACGTTGGGGTGGTTTTGAATCACTTACTTTTTTAGATGCCAAGTGGCAGTTAGATAAAACCATTAATGATTTGGCACATGCTATAAGTATATCTTCTGCTGAAGATCCTCTTTGGATTATAGAAGCTGGAGAACCAGATATCATTGGGTTTGCCTTAAAATTAGCACCTAAAGATAAGCATCAGTTTGTAAAGGTTGTAACGCATCACCCGGCAAATGATAATGCAGGAGATTTCTATAAATGGCAAGATATTTTAGATTTTGGGGTGGAAGAAGTTAGAATTCCAGACCAAAATATTAAATTAAAAGTTGATCTTGAAGATTGGGATTGGGCTAAAAATCATTCAGACCCTATAATTCAAAGTATATGGATTCAAGGAAAAATTGCAGAAGTTGATGATGTTGTTAAATTTCAAAAAGGTAAGTGGGATTGTTCAGATGCTGGTATGGTATTGTATTGGATAACCGGAGCTACAAATGGAGGATTAAAACAAGGAAATGTTGACGATGTAAAAAAAATATTATTGAACTATATTGAAAAGTAATTTAAGATTGAAAACAATGTAGTAAAAATACCATTGATTTTTCGAGTTTCAAACAGAGTAAAGGAATTGTTCAATCAGCCATATAATCATTAAATAGAGAGTGAAATTAAAAAAATATGAATAGAATTGTAGTGTTTATTGTAGTAAGTTGTTTAATAGGGTTAAGTAGCTTAGCAGCACAAGAAAAACCAAACGTATTGGTTTTTATAGTAGATGATTTAAGAGCAGAATTAGGTTGTTATGGAAGTGAAACAGCAAAAACACCTAGTATAGATAAACTTGCAAGTGAAGGAGTGATGTTTAATAAAGCTTATTCACAACAAGCCATTTGTGCTCCCTCACGCATGAGTATGTTAACTGGATTGCGCCCTGAAAATTTAGGGATATACAGTATTTTTACACCTTTACGTAAAGTTCATAAAGATATTGTGTCAATACCGCAGTTATTTAATAAAAATGGATACAAAACAGTAAGTATTGGTAAGGTTTATCATCATAGTCGTGATGACCAAGAGGTTTGGACACATTATTTCCCTAAAGAACCTGATAGTTATTTAAAACCTGAAAATATTAAATTATTGGCGTGTCTTAAAGCAAAAGGTGTAAAATCTTTAAAAGGGCCAGCCTTTGAAGATGCCAATGTAGCCGATGATGGTTATAAGGATGGTCGTTCAGCAAAAAGAGCAATAGAAACTCTTCATAAATTAAAAAATGAAAAGTTTTTAATGTTTGTTGGGTTAAGTAAGCCTCACTTACCGTTTAACGCACCTAAAAAATATTGGGATTTATATAATAAAAAAGACTTTAAAGTGCCTTCTAGGGAAAAACCAGAAGGAATGTATAGGTTAGCCTTAAGTACTTGGGGAGAATTGAAAGGTTATTATGGTATTCCTAAAGAAGGTGATTTAGACGATGATTTAACAAGACAGTTAATACATGGTTATCATGCTTCTGTAAGTTATATTGATGCTCAAGTAGGAAAAATTATAAAAACATTAGAAGAGTTAGACTTACGTAAAAACACAATGGTTGTATTTATGAGTGACCATGGATATAAAATTGGAGAATACGGGGCTTGGTGTAAACATTCAAATAAAGAAATTGATGTAAGAGTACCTTTTATAGTAAGTAGAGAAACAGGTTATAAAAATAGAGTAGTAGGTGTTACATCAAATGCATTAATAGAAAATGTTGATTTATTTCCTACGTTAGTCGATGCTTGTGGATTAAAAGGCTTAAATTTTAATGGAAAAAGTATTTTACCGGTAGTAGATAATCCAAATCTAAAATGGGATGAAGTAGCAACTAGCGTGTATCCAAGAGGAACTAAAATTATGGGATGTACAGCCACAGATGGAAATTGGAGGTATACCGAGTGGAGAGATTCTAAAACACAGGAGGTTTTAAGTGTCGAATTATATGAACATAAAAATAGTTTGTTGTCTTTTGTTAATTTATCGGGAAATCTAAAATATGAGAAAGTAGAACACAAAATGAAGAGTCTTCTTGAATCACAAATGCCAAAAAATAATGGTGCGTTTTTACAAAATGATATTCCAAGATAAAATTAGAGAAAGAATTTGAAAAAAGAAGTATTTTATTATGAGCTAGTTAGAGTCTCATGTGCTCCAGTTTAGTGAGTGTGAATAACAATAAAACTATAGCCTTTACAATAATTATTTTGTAGAGGTTTTTTCATTTTTTATGGTTTGTCACAAGCAAGGAAATAAGAATAATTTATACTATTTAAAAAAATAATTGATCAAATTCTAGCATTTAATTATATGAAACAAGTTAATTCTCCTAAAAAAAAATATCTTCATAATAAAAATTACTGGAATTAATAAAATTATGTTTTACAGTATAGTACAGGATACCAATACTTGATACTCTTTGTAGATTTGTTAACATATTATTATGATTTGGCCTTTTTGCATTAAGAGTAATAATTATAATGAAATCAAACTAATTTATGTTAAAATTTAAACTGAATATGAAACAAAATTTAAAAAAACAATTTCCTGTTTCGGGGTTAGCGTTACTGCTGGTAATAGTTTTTTCCAGTTTTACTGCAATTAATTTAGAAGCTCAAAATAGGATTTCAGGTGTTGTGACAGATGAAAGTGGGATGCCATTGCCGGGTGTGACTATTCTTCAAAAAGGAACCACTCGAGGAGCATCTACGGATTTTGAGGGAAATTATTCTATTGATTTAACTGAAGGTGAAAACATTCTAGTGTTTTCTTATTTAGGATTTAAAACAGTGGAAATTGCGATTAATGGAAGAACAACGGTTAATGCAACTTTAGTAGGTGATGTAGAAAGTTTAGACGAAGTAGTACTTGTAGGTTATGGTACTCAGAAGAAAGAGAGTGTCGTAGGGGCGATTACTCAGATTAAAGGAGCTGCATTAATGGAAAGAGCCGCTGGTATAGCCAATGTTGAAGAAGCGCTACAAGGAAACTTACCTGGTGTAACTGCTATTCAAGGTAGTGGGATTCCAGGTCAGTCAGATATGCAAATTTTTATTCGTGGTCAAAGTTCATGGAACGGTTCGGGAGGTCCACTAATTCTTGTTGATGGAGTTAAGAGATCCATGACTGATATCGATATGAACGACATTGAAAAGCTATCTGTTCTTAAAGATGCTTCAGCCACAGCTGTATTTGGGGTAGAGGGGGCAAATGGTGTAATATTAATTACTACTAAGCGTGGTCAAGTGGGTAAGGCTCAATTGTCTTTAGCTGTTAATTCTACCGTTAAATTTGTTTCTAAGTTGCCGGAAAAGTTGGATTCATATGATGCAATAATGCAGGCAAATAGTTCTATTTTAAGAGAATTGCCTATTTCACCTATTGGATGGGGTGATTTTCAACCAATGTCTATTGTAGACAAATACCGTAATCCATCTTCTGAAGAAGAAAGCTATTTATATCCTAATATTAATTATGAGGATGAACTATTGAAAGATTTTGCTCAAGATTATAGAGTTAATTTATCTGTACGTGGTGGTAATAAATCTGCCAAGTATTTTGGAAGTTTAGCTTTTCAAACAGTAAATGATATTTTTGATGGTGGTAAATACGATAGCGGAAAAGGGTATCTAGGTGAATATAAGTACGAGCGGTTTAATTACCGAAGTAACATTGATTTCGATATTACTAATACTACAGAACTTTCAGTAAACCTTTCTGGTTACTTAGGAACTCGAGAATCACCTAGTAATTTAAATGTCGTTGCAAATGGACTTTACGAAATTGCTCCTAATTTGTATACGCCCGTATATCCTGATGGTTTATATGGACAATATAAAGACGACGGGTATGGTATCACCAATCCTATTGTAAGTTTAACTAATACAGGATATGATACGTATACCAATTTTCAGGTAAATACAGATTTTATTCTGAAGCAAAAATTGGATTTTATAGCAAAAGGTTTATCAGCTCAAGCTCGATTTTCGCTAGATAATAATATGACAAGTCTACAATCTTTAAATGATAATGGAGCAGATGGGGTAGAAAATTTAATATATAGAGTCTATGATGGTGATACAGAGACTTTTTTATCTCCAAATGGTGTAAATGATTTTGGTTTCGTAATTAGACCTTGGACTGTTGGTCCTTCACAAATAATTGATGGAAATAGCGGTACTGCTAGTCAGCGTAGAGATCGTAGTATGGTTTATGACTTTTCTATGAATTATAACCAAACATTTGGAGACAAGCATAATGTAACAGGACTATTTTTATTTAGAAGACAAGAACGTGCTAGAGGAAGTGTTTTTCCTACGTTTCGTGAAGATTGGGTAGCTAGAGCAACCTATGATTATGACAACAGATACTTTTTAGATATAAATGGAGCATATAATGGTTCAGAAAAATTTGGTCCAGGATTTCGTTTTGAACTCTTTCCTTCTGCAGCAGCAGGTTGGACTGTAACAAACGAATCTTTTATGGAAGAGGTAGATTGGTTGAATAAACTTAAATTTAGAGGATCTTACGGACTTATTGGTGATGATAATTTTAGTGGTAGATGGAGATATATTAGCACGTGGTCAAATGGAGGATCGGCATATTTGGTACCAAGTAATTACGGAGGAACATCACCTTACATTTTCTATAGAGAGGCACAAGTTGGGAATCCAAATCTTCAATGGGAAACAGCTATTAAGTACAATATTGGTGCTGAAATAGGATTGTTTAATAATATGGTAACTGCTGAAGTTGATTATTTTGCAGAAAACCGTGATAATATTCTTGTTACTGGCTCATCAAGAGCCGTACCTGATTGGTTTGGAGCAATTCCTCCAGATTTTAATAAAGGACAAGTAGAAGTAAGAGGTTTTGAAGTTGTATTGGGTGCAAATCATACCTTCGAGAATGGATTAAATCTTTTTGGTAATTTTAACTATACACAAGCAAAAGATGAAGTTATAGTTAGAGATGACCCAGTGTTTCAACCTTTTTATCAAAAGGATGCAGGTTTCCCAATAGGTCAATCAAATACTGCCATTCCTGTAGGAATCATGACTAGCTGGGATGATGTTTATATGTCAACACCTCAAGTCACAAATCAGAATCTAACACGTGTAGGTTATTATGATGTAGTAGATTTTGATGGAGATGGTATTTATAATAGTTCTTTTGATAATGCACCTTTTGGTTACCCAGTTCGTCCACAAAGAAACTGGAGTGCTACTTTAGGAGGACGTTACAAAGGCTTTAGTGTTTCGGCTCAGCTGTATGGAACACAAAATGCTAATAGAAGTTTTGGAAACAGAACGTTTACAAATCAAACTCATTTGATTTTTTCACAAGATACAAATTATTGGACTGTTGATACGCCTAATAATACAGATACGCAGCCTGCATGGAGGGCGCAAGGTGCAACTAACCCAAGAGACAACTGGTATGATGCATCATTAACGCGACTAAAAGCTGTTTCAATATCATATGATATACCAGAAAAAACATGTGAAAAGCTTGGGGTTAAGTCCCTACAGTTTTTTGTTAATGGAAATAATTTAATCCTGTGGACGGACTTACCTGATGACAGAGAATTTAATGGTACAGTTACCGCAGATTCTAGTTTTAGAGGAGATTACCCAACCTTAAAAAGGTTTAACTTTGGTTTTAACATGAATTTTTAAAAAGAACGTAATGAAAAATTATATAGCAAAAATATTATTATTCATGGGGCTTATATTGTCGTTCTCTTGCGAGGACTACTTAGATATTGCTCCGGAATCAGAATTGAGTCAAACCGATGTTTTTTCAAACTTCGATAGTGCACAAGGATTTGTTGAAGAAATGTACGGCTTAGTCGTTGATTATGGAACTTCAGCTCATACTTTCCAAGATTATTTATATGGAGATGATGCACATGGTAATAGAACCTGGAAAGCAAGTTATTTGATTGATAACGGTAACCTAAATGGATTAAATCGTGCTAATTACAGTTATTTAACATCTTGGAAAAATTCTACGTATGGAACCAACAACGCAAGTACTACTCAAAATAATCAAAGTAGAAGACCAGGATTATGGGATGGTAGTTTAAAAGGTATTCGTAACGCAAATATTGTACTTGAGAGTGAAGATTTAATGATAGGTTTATCTCAGGATGAAAAAAATATTATACTTGGACAAGCTTACTTTTTTAGAGCATTTTTTCATAATGAAATTATGAAGTTCTGGGGACGCTTTCCTTATATAGATAGAGTGTTTGTAGGTGATTTTGACGTACCACGTCCGGCAACTTATAAAGAGAGTGCTTTAGCAGCCAATGAAGATTACAAGAAGGCTATTGAGTTATTGCCTGTAAATTGGGATGATACTTCATTCGGACAAAAAACTTTAGGTGATAATATGGGTAGACTTACTAAAGGAGCTGCTTATGCATTTCAAGGGAAAAATCTGCTTCTTGCTGCAAGTCCATTAATGCATGGTAACAACGGCGCTATGAATACTTACGAGTATGATACCGAATTAGCGAATATGGCAGCTGATGCTTTTGCAGGAGTTCTTAAATTAACTGATCAAGGCCGCTATCGATTAGCTAGCGATTTGGAAGAATATGAAGAAGTGTTTTGGAAAACACCAGCGGCCAATATGTGGCCGGGTAGTACAGAGTTTATTTTTGGCCCTACAAGTGGTAATGCTGCCCAAGCAGAAAGATTTATGACATCAGGAATGGACAGAGACATTCATGGAAGGTCTGGATCTGAAATTTCTAGCCCTACTCATAATTTTATTCATTATAATTTCGGAATGGCTAATGGTTTATCAATTGAAGACGATATGACTGGAAACTATGGTCCTACATTATATGATCCTAATAATCCATTCGCAAATCGTGATCCACGTTTTTATCAATGGATTGTTGTAGATGGCGATTCTTTTGGAACAAAAGCGAGCATACCTGCTAAACATAAAAAAGCGCAGCTTTTTACAGGGGGTGAACACCGTAGTACAGGTAGTGATAACCAACCATCTACAACGGGATATATGCGTAAGAAATTTTATCCTGTAGTTGATGGAGAATTTCATAGCAAATGGAACAGAATTATTCAAAATTATAAGGGGACACTTTTGCATATGAGACTTACAGATGTTTATTTAATGTATGCCGAATCTTTACATGCTGCAAAAGGTGCAACTACTGCGCCTGGATCTTATAGCTTAACTGCAGTAAATGCTATTAATTTATTACGTAGTAGAGCTGGTATTCCTAATGTTAACGCTTCAATTGTGTCTAATAACAATAAGTTTATGGATGAATTAAGAAGAGAAAGAGCAGTTGAATTAAGTTTTGAAGCTCATAGATGGGTTGACCTGCGTCGTTGGGGAATAGCACATTTAGATAAATATAAAAGAAAACTAGCTTTTGAATTTCCTAAAGATCATTCGTCTTTTACAGAAAGGTTACTTGTTGAGAGAATTTGTGAATATCCAAAACATTATTGGATACCTTTTGAGGCTAAACAAACGCAGATTTACGAGGGCTTCCCTCAAAATCCAGGATGGTAGTTTTATACAATTTGTTATAATTAATATAAAGAAAAAAAAATGAAGATAAATAAATTATATAAGTTGTTTACTCTTGTGTGCTTAGCCTTGTTTTGCTTTAGTAATTTTACAATAGCACAAACAAAAGGCACAGAGATAAAAGCAACCATAGTTGATGAACAAGGTAGTCCAATAAGCGGAGTAAATGTTTTTGGTCCTAATGGCGTGCAAACAATTACAAACAATAATGGACAGTTTGAAATTAAATTACAGAGCTCTGAGTCTGTTGTAATACAAAAAAAGGGATTTGAATCAGCACTTGTTGGCATGTCTGATTTAATAGGTAGCATTACTTTAGTGAAATCACCGTTCCTTGCTACAGAAGACGATCAAATCAATATGGGAGTCGCTACTAAAAACCGACGTGAAGTTGTTGGTGCGATGTCATCAATTAACACAAAAGATCGTTTAACCTATGACAATACACAGTGGGTTAGAGATTACATTAATGGTTTAATGTTAGGTGTTAAAGGTTCCTCAAATATTAGAGGATTAGGAAATGCAATTTTTGTTATTGACGGTGTAATTGGTCGTGACCCAAATATTTTAAATATGGAAGAGGTTGACCAGATTACAGTTCTTAAGGATGCAAACTCAGTTGCCTTATACGGGAGTCAAGGAAGAAATGGTGTAATCATTATCAATACCAAACGTGGAAAAATTAATAGAAAAGAAGTAAATGTTAATGTTCGTTCTGGTATAAGAGTGCCTATTGCTTTACCTAATTATCTTGGTTCTGCTCAATACATGCAACTATTTAATGAAGCAAGAATAAACGATGGGCAAGATATTTCTTTTCAGCCTGAAGATATTACACCTTATTTAGATAATCCAAATAATTATAGGTATCCAGATGTTGACTTTTATTCAGACGATTATATCCGACCATTTGTACTTTCAACAAGTGTAATTACCGAGTTTTCAGGTGGAAATGACAAGTCACAATATTACGTTAATGCCGGATGGAACCGTAATCAATCATGGGTTAACATTAACCCAGATGCCAATGCAGGGGATAATAGATTTAATGTAAGAGGTAACATCGATTTTAAAGTAAACGATTGGATTAAAAGTAGTCTTGATGGAATTGCAATTATAAGTTCAAGTAAAAGCGCTTTATCTAATTTATTGAATGCTGGTACAAATTTTAAACCTAATTCATATGTGCCTTTAATCCCTGTAAGTATGGTAGATACAATTGGAAATCCAGGACTTGCTGCTCAAATTGAGTCAGCTAGGATATATGATGGAATGTTGTTAGGAGGAGCCCAACAGTTTCAAAATGATACCCCTATTGCTAATGCTATTGCTGGAGGTTATCAAAATAATGTGATTCGTTCAACACAGTTTAATAACTCAATAGATTTTGATCTAGATATGATAACTGAAGGGTTGTCAGCAAGAACTTATTTAAGTTTTGATTTTTATGATTCATATAAATTATCAATTCGAAACCAGTATAAAGTTTATGAAGCAGAATGGACAGATGATAAAATAACAGCATTGACACCATATGGTACTGATTTAAAAGATTTAACTGAAAATGTTAGCACTAATGGTTTTGTATCAAGATTGGGTTTTTATGGTCTTGTAAATTATAAAAAAACTATTGCAGAGAACCACTCCTTAAATACTACTTTCTTAGGGTATTACAACTCAATGAAGAGAAACAATGTGCTTCAAACAGATATAGATACTCATCTCGGATTTCAATTAGCGTATGATTATAAGAAAAAGATGTTTGTTGATTTTAGTGGGGCTTACGTTAGTTCAATTAAATTACCAGAAGGTAATAGAGGTGGATTTTCACCAACACTTGGATTAGGATATATACTTAGTGAAGAGTCTTTCTTGAAAGATAACGAGGTTATTGACTATTTGAAGTTAAAAGCATCAGGAGGTATCATAAAATCAGATATCGGAATCGACGCATATTATTTATACAATGAAACATATTCTAATGGCGGAACGTTTAACTGGGCAGATGGTCAAAGTTCTAACCGTAGACAAGATGTTTCACAAGGAGGAAATCCTAATATGGGATTTGAAGAACGTATCGACCTAAATATTGGTTTTGAAAGTTACCTAATGAATTCACTTTGGTTTGAATTTAATTATTTTAAAACACAACTTGATAAGCAATTAACTTTTTTAACTGATAAATATCCATCTTATTATAATACTTTTAGACCGTATGATAATTATAATAAAAATGAATATAAAGGTTTTGAAATAGGATTAAATTACAATAAAACCATTAATGATTTTACTGTAGGTGTCGGTGCAAATATTTTATATAACGAGTCTATAGCAGCAAAACGATCTGAAGTTAACGAGTTTGACTACCAAAATAGAGTTGGAAAAGAAACATCTACAATTTTTGGATTAGTTGACCAAGGATTTTATTCGGAAGCTGACTTTAATATTGATGGTGACGGTAATTATATTTTAAAGGATGGTTTAGCGGTGCCAATTTTTGGTGAAGTTCAACCAGGTGATATAAAATATATAGATCAAAACGGAGATAATAGTATTGATAACGATGACAATGTTGCTATTGGACAAGGTAGTAGTCCTTGGACTTATGGCTTAAATTTAAACTTTAAGTACAAATCGTTTAACTTATTTATACTAGGTACAGGTCAATTTGGAGCTGATGCAATTAAGAATGATAGCTATTATCAAGTAAACGGAAATGATAAATATTCTGAGGTTGTTTTAGGACGTTGGACACCTGAAACTGCTAATACCGCAACATTTCCAAGGTTATCTTCAGGAAACAATTCAAACAATTTTAGAACATCTACTTTTTGGATGTACGACACAAGTTTCTTTAAAATTAACCGTGCTCAGTTAACATATGAATTTACTGATGACTTATGTGACAAAATTGGGATGGAAGATTTTAGTTTGAATCTTTCAGGAACCAACCTTTTAGAAGTAGCTGAAAACAGAGATATTCGTCAATTGTCAATTGGTGGAACACCTCAATTTAGAGCATATACTCTTGGTTTAAGAATGTCATTTTAATATAAATAGAAAATTTAGATAAATGAAAAATTTAATAAAATATATATTAATTATGTTGGTTTTTGCCGGCATGATTGCCTGTGACCCAATTGATGAAAACAGGCTAGACTTTGATTATGTGAATTCAGATCCAGCAACGGCAGAAGGATTATTATTACAAGGTTATACAGGACTAGTTAGTCAGTATGCGTTTTCTGAAGCAGCAACTGATGATGCTATTAATAATCAATTGAGTAATGGTTACAAAAGAATAGCTCTTGGAGAATTATCAGCTCAATATAATCCAGCCGCACGTTGGAATAATTTTGAAAAAGTATTTTACTTAAACAGATTTTTAGAAATAATTAATGCTGGTGAAATAGAGTGGAGCAGAGATGTAGAAACTAATGAACTATTTAACAAACGTATGAAGGGTGAGGCTCTTGCGCTTAGAGCTTTACATCACTTTTATGTGCTACAAGCTCATGCAGGAAAAGGAACTTCTGGAAACTTGCTAGGAATTCCATACTTTCTTGAGTTTATTACCTCTGAAGGAAATTTTAACATACCACGTTTGTCATTTGAAGCTTCTGTTGAAGAAATTATGACAGATTTTGATGAGGCTCTAACATTATTACCAACAGATTATTCAAATAATGATGCAGATATTGATCCATGGTACTCAGGTTATGATCCAGGAAAATATAAAGTAGTGAATGGAAGTGCCTATGATTTACGTATTTCAGGTAGAATTGTAAAAGCACTTAAAGCACGTTTGGCATTGTTTGCTGCTAGTCCATCATTTTTAAATGGCCAAAAAGATTACTATCAAAAAGCAGCCGAAAACGCAAGTGACTTGTTAAATACTATTGGAGGAGTTTCTGGTTTAGCACCAGGAGGTGTTGAATTTTACACGTCAGATGATGATATAAACACAGGTGAAATGCTGTGGCGTGGTTCAATTGGTGGTAATAGCTCAACATACGAACAAAGAATGTTCCCGCCTTCAGTAAATGGAAAAGGAGAGATAAACCCTACGCATAATTTAGTTATGGCATTTCCTATGAAAAATGGATTTCCTGCAACTGAAGCTAATGGTTTTGATGCTCAGAATCCATATGCAAATAGAGACCCGAGATTAACAAAATACATTGTTGTAAATGGAGCTTCTATTGGAGGAGGTACTATTAATACTGGTAATGGAGGAGGAATTGATAGACTAGATTCTATCCCTCAATTTTCTACTACTACAGGGTATTATCTTAAAAAATTGTTACGTCCAGACGTAAGAATTAATAGTGATGGAACTACATCAGGAAAGAGACACTTTAATGTATATTTTAGATACACAGAATTGTTTTTAATTTTGGCAGAATCAGCAAATGAAATTGGAGGTCCAGATTATCAGGTTAATGGCATGAGTGCACGTAATGTTATCGCCGCAATTCGCCAAAGAGCTGGAATTGCACAGCCAGATAATTATTTAACTTCTCTTTCAAGTAAAGAGGAAATGAGAGAACTTATTAGAAATGAACGACGTTTAGAACTTAGCTTTGAAGGTCATAGGTTTTGGGATCTTAGAAGATGGGGGGTATCATTAAATGAAACTGCCAAAGGATATTTTTACAATGGAAATAATTATGTAGAATTACCTACTGTTGAAACTAGAAACTATCAACCTTTTGCTACCTATATGCCAATTCCAAATGACGAAACGTTAAAGTTTTCTGAACTTGAACAAAATAATGGCTGGTAGTATAATTGTATACTTTAAATGAATTTAAAAATATTAAACATGAAAATAAAATTAATATTAGTCGCTTTTGCCCTTAGTTTGATGGCTTGCGAGAATCAGGTTAATGAATTTGACGACTTTGGCTCAACTTCAGTGTATTTCCCATATCAAACTCCCGTTAGAACTTTAATTTTAGGTAAATATGATTTAGGTTTTAATGAAAACGATAACAATGGTAGGTTTGAAATAGGGGTTATTATGTCTGGAGTTTATGAAAATACAACGAACAGAAAGGTGCACTTTGAATTAGCGCCTGAATTGATAAACCCTTCTGTGATAGGTGTTAGCTCAGTAAATGTACAGGTGTTGCCATCTTCTTATTATACTATTGAACAAGAGAGTCCAGTAACAATTCCAGTGGGTTCTACTAAAGGACGTATTCCTGTACAACTTAATGATGCATTTTTTGAAGACCCTCTTTCTTTTGCAGGTGAAAATGAGGTTAATTATGTACTCCCACTAAAAATTACAGATTACGAACAATTAGATTCACTTTTAACTGGGGTTCCTAATGAAGATGTTATAAACCCTGTTAAGGTAAAAGGTAGTGATTGGGCATCTGAGCCAAAAGATTATACACTTTACGGTATTAAATTTATGAATAAATATCAAGGCATATATTTGCGCCGAGGTGAAGATGTAATGACTAATGCTTCAGGAGAGAAAGTGAGTAATGTTTACCAAGCTGAATTTGTGGTAAGGGATGAATTGGTTACCTTATCTACAAGCGGAAGATTTAATGTTGAATTGTCTAATCTTGTGCGAAGGGGTGGACTTTCAAGTCCTGGAAGTGTAAATATGGAATTATCATTTAATGAAAATGGTGATTGTACAATTTCTAGTTTTAATGATGATATCTATAATATTTCAGGCTCAGGAAAGTTTGTTGAAGATGGAGATGAATGGGGAGGAAAAAAACGTGATGCAATCTACTTAGATTATACATATACAGATACAGCGAACAACGAAACACATGCCGTTAAAGACACTTTAGTGATTAGAGACAGAAATGTGAAATTTGAAGAATTTACACTTGAATTGACAGAATAATAGTCTTTAGAAATAAATACAAAACAACTATAATTGAAAAAGAATAGCGAAGGTTGCAAACATCTTTCGTTATTTTTTTTTGTATCAGATGTTCTTATTATGAATATACAAAAATACGATATAATTCTAAACAACTGTATTTTAAAAATATTCAATCAGGATAGTTCAGGATGGTTTATTTTTTTTAAAAATTTAATTTTGTTTAAAATAATTTTTTATAATCATGAGAAAAAGTAAGTTTAATTACATGTTCATCACAATAACCACTTTATTTGTTTTTGTGATTTTCATTTCATGTCAATCTGATGATGAGGATGATGATATCATAGAGATTATTAAAGAAGACCCTGATCCTGATCCAGAAGTAGTCATAGCAGATGAAGATACAGGTACATATACAACGTGTAATTCAGATGGCGAAAATGCTACTAGGACATCGGATGATTTACCAAATCCTGTTAATATAGGAACCATTGATGATAGGAGTTGCTATGCAAATTACAAAGAAAGTACGATTGATGGAAAAGTTTGGGGTATATATAATATAACTGATGGTTCTAATCATATAGATTCAAATGGTTTGCAGCCTAGAATTGAGCGTTCATTACCAAGAGTAGCAAAAACAGGTATAGGAACTTTTGTGAAATTTACAGGGACTGTAAGAGTTCTTGAAGTAGGAGATACTACTGGAGAAAACAATGATGGTAGTTACATAGCACAGGCTAAAGGTAAACATACTGGAGGTGGTGGTTCGCCAGATCCAGCCATTTGTTTGTATTTAGCTAAACCAGTATATGGTACAGGTGCTGATGCAAATAAGCAAGTGTCGTTTGATATTTATGCGGAACGTATCTTAGTTCGTGGAGGATCAGGAAGCGGCAGAGAAATTGTTTTCTTAAAGAACATAAAGAAAAATGAGGCAACTGATTTTGAGCTAAAAGTAGGTTTTAGAGAAGACCCTAACGATGCTACAAAAAAATTACACTATTGCGATGCAATAATTGGGGGAGAAACTTTTAATTGGAATATTCCTGAAGCAGAACGTGCAACAGAATCGAAAATTAGATATGGTGCATATCGTGTAAAAGGTGGGAGAGCTCAAATTAGATGGGCAAATACTACGCACACTAAAGTGGAAAAAGATTAAATTTTTTCACAAAAAAAATACAATTAGGTCTAAAATATTTAAAAATGGTTGGAAGAAATTTCAACCACTTTTTTTGATTATTGATTCTTTAATAATTATACGATTAAATTTATAGTTGAATTTTAATTAGACTTTTTTATCTCAATTCTGTTTTTCCAAGGCTCATAAAAAGAAAACCGATAGATTCTTAGTATTTTTATGTCTTCTGTAATTTTAACGTTGTTGTTTTGTAAGTGTTGCTTTATGCTTTGTAAATTATCTATTTCAAAAGCAGGATGTCTTTTAGACTTTTTACAATTTTTCCCGTTCCAATATGAAGTGAAACATCAGCTATTTGTCTAACAGATTCAAACTCGATAAATACTTTTTTTTCTGAATCAGATTTGTCAAGTTGAAAGTGTTTGCGATACCATACTGTTCCTCGCCATTGGTTATCTTCACCATTATGGTGTCCATGGCTTAAATCGTCAAATGTATCAATATCGTTAAATGTGTGTGGGCAACTTATAGCGCTCCAAGATGTATCATTAAAATTTGATTCTTGTGCGTTTTTAGGGTTTTCTTTTATAAATTTCCAATCTGGATTAAAATTATATTTAATTCGATTTCCTTTTGATATGTTATTAGCTGTAGCGTTGTTTTCTTTTTTACAAGAAGAAAAATTTATGGCTACAAAAGTTATTATAACTAAAATTATACTGAATTTTAACTTAACCATTGATAAGATGCATTATATTTTAATTATTGAGGAATTAGTTCAATTAACTTAACGCTATGACGTTCTAAATTTACTTTTAATGTAATTTTGTTATCCTTTTTTTCAATAATTGAATCTTTGATTGTTTGAGGTAATTTAGCTTTTGATTCGTATTTTGCTAAATTAGAGTTTAACACATCTTTCCACCCATCTTCAAAATAATCCGAAGGTCTATTACCGTATTTGCGTCCATTAGTTTTTATTGCAACACCTGCATCTGAACAATCTTTATAAAGTTCATGCATAAAAATACCGTGTGTTTTATCAATAGTCCATTCATTCATTTTCCATTTAGTTGAGCCTGAAATTAGACCACCTTCAATTTGAGGATAAATAGTTTTAGTTGTACCGCTATTTCTACTGGAATTGTGATTGTAAACAAGCAAATAAATTTTATTATTTTTGCTAACAGGTATAATTCCGTTATGACCAGAAGTGTTGTTTTTAATGCTTTGTAATCTATTTCCATTTTCCATTTTTTGAAACATTTCAGTAACGTTTCTTCTTCCCGCAGGTAAATTACTGGCTTCAATTTCTTGACCCCAGTCGTATATTTCTGTAATATTATATCCATAAGCCAAATCTGCTATCGCAGCATACCAACTTGCTCCCATTTCAGTACCATCATTAAGGCTGAGACCTCTATTTCCGTTTTCATCTCTTAAAACTCCAAATTCTTGGATGTCAAAAGGAATGTTGCTAAATTGAGAATAGCTATTTAGTTTTGCTCTATAAGGTTCTACAGTTTCAGGTAATTTAATAGTCTTTTGATCAAACTTCTCATAATATGAAATACAGAAAAAATCCATTTTTGTTCCTGTTTTTCCAGTAGCGTAATTTGTACCTGTAGCACAATGATCTATTAGTTCTGTGGTATATGTAGCAACGCCCTCTGTAAGTAAATTTCCAGGACCAATGATGGCATCAGGAATTACTTTTAAAACTTCATCAACAGTAATGTCGTAATGTTTAAAAAAATCTTCTTTCGTTCCATTCCAATGTTCTGGAGCATAATTAGGCTCTGTGGCAACCCTAAAACGCCAAGTTTTAACTTCATTCAATCCAAATTCATCTACAAGGGTTTGTAAGAAAGCATTTATATATATTCTCCAAATAGTGTAATCATCAGGTGGGTTTGTATTACCATATTTATTTACTTCCTGAACAGCATTCATTTTCCACGGAACATTATCTAGAACTATCCTTGGCTTAAAACCGGTTTCCATGAAGCCACGCATGCTAGTTAACAAGCCACTAAAATCTGTTATAATATTGCCAGAACCATCTACACCATTAAAAAAAGTGTTTAAATTATCTGTTCTACCACCTAAAACCCTCACCATATTATAACTTTTCACATAATCCTTTATTGGTTCAAGCGACGATCTAAAACTTGCACCATTAAAACGTGTTTGATTTACCATTGGTCTTGTTGACCAAAAATTATACATTTCTCCAAGAACAGCACTTGTGTTAATAGTTACAATTTTATTGGGATCTATAATCTCTTCTTCTGGCGGATTTGTATTTTCATCTGGAATTTCTTCAATGAAAGGATCAGATTTTGAACAAGAGAATGAAATAATACAAGCCAATAGTATTGAAAGAAAAAATATTCGTCTCTTTTGATTTAGATACATCATTGTTTTTTTTAAGTATTTATTTTAAAAAAGTATTGTTTGTAAATTTAATAGATATTAATAATAAAACTGACCTGTAGTGTCATGTAGTAAGTAGTTTGAAATAAGCAGTGAAAATAATTAAAATTATACATGACACAACAGGATAAATAAAATGCTACTTAGGATTAAGTTTGTTTTATTAAATATGAATAGAATTAAAATTAAAATGAAAATAAAATCAATATTAGTACTATTTTTTGTTTGTACACTTGGTTATTCTCAGAGAATAGAAACTAATTTTAACTACAAATGGCATTTTATATTAGAAGATGATGTTAATTTTTCAAAAGAAAATTTTAACTCTTCTTCATGGGAGTTGTTGAATATTCCTCACGATTGGTCTTTTGAAAAAGGTGTGAGAAAAGGTGGCGATCAAGGGCAAGGTGGTGGTTATCATGATGGAGGAATAGGTTGGTATCGTAAATCGTTTAACATTCAAAAGAAAAGCTTATCAAAAATAAATTACATCAATTTTGATGGTGTTTATATGAACAGTGAAGTTTGGGTAAATGGTAATTATTTAGGGAAAAGACCTTATGGATACATTAGTTTTCGCTATAATATTTCAAAATATTTAAAAGAAGGAAAAAACACCATTGCCGTAAGAGTTGATAACTCTTTAGAGCCTTCAGCTCGCTGGTATCATCCTTGTGGAATTTATGCAACTGTAACATTAATTGAGGTAAATCCAACTCATTTTAAACCAAATAGTATTTTTATAAAAACACCATCTATTCAAAAAAATAAAGCTATAGTTTTTATTAATGCTGAGGTTTATGGAAATATTAAGGGTTTAAAATATGTGGTTAAACTTTTTTCTTCTAAAGGAAAACTATTGACTCAAAAATCTAAAAAATTAAAAAGTTCAAATCCAAAATATCAATTAGAAGTTGAGAATCCAAAGTTATGGAGTCCAGAAACACCTGTATTATACACAGCGATGACCCAAATTTTAAAAGGCAAAAAAGTAATTGATGAAATAGAAACCACTTTTGGTTTTAAAACCGTAAAATGGGAAGCCAAAACAGGTTTTTGGTTAAATGGCGAAAATGTAAAATTAAAAGGCGTTTGTGAACATTGGGAAGGTGGTCCTGTAGGAGGTGCTTGGACAAAACCAATGTTGCGTTGGAAATTACAGAGTTTAAAAGATATGGGTATTAATGCTATTCGTCCTTCTCATAACCCAACACCACCAATGTTTTACGATATATGTGATGAAATCGGGTTATTGGTTATGGATGAAATTTTTGATGGTTGGCATAAAAAAGCCCCTCAAGATTACGGTAAACAAGCTTTTAACGAATGGTGGCAGCGTGATGTTGAGGAATGGATTACTAGAGACCGAAATCATCCAAGTATTTTTGTTTGGAGTTTAGGTAATGAAACACATAGCGATATTGCTCCAGAATTGGTGAAATTAGGGAAAAGTTTAGACCCAACCCGATTGTTTACTTCAGGTGCAGGAAATCCTGAAGATATGGATATTACGGGTGTAAATGGAGGTTCTGAGACCAAATCATTTATAGAAAGTAGAACGTTTGATAAACCATTTATTTCTACTGAAGCGCCTCACACTTGGCAAACACGAGGTTACTATCGAACACAAACTTGGTGGCGTGATAATGAATTACCAGGAACTTATGAGTTGCCTAATTTAACCGAGAAAGAAATTTTCTTTTATGAAGGAATTAATCCTAAAAACTGGAGAAACAGAAAACAAAGTTTTAATTCTTCTTATGACAATGCAACCGTAAGGGTTTCCGCTAGAAAATATTGGGAAGTTATGCGAGACAATCCTTGGCATAGTGGACACTTCCGTTGGACAGGTTTCGACTATTATGGTGAAGCAGGTTTAGTTCATGGAGGTTTACCTTTTAATTTATTTATGGGTGGAGCTTTAGATGTTGCTGGATTTAAAAAGGACCTATTTTATTTTTATCAAAGTCAGTGGACAAAGGAAACGATGTTGCACATGCTCCCGCATTGGTCGCATCCTAGAATGAAAAAAGGAACTGTAATTCCTGTTTGGGTGTATTCTAATGCCGATGAAGTTGAATTATTTTTAAATGGAAAATCGTTAGGAAAAGATAAGCCAGGAACTGTTTGGAATGAAATGCAATGTGAATGGATGGTGCCTTATGAAGAAGGAAAATTAGAAGCAGTAGCTTACAAAAAAGGTGAAGAAGTAAAAAGAACTTCATTTAACACAAGTAAACAACCTTCAAAATTAAAGACGAGTATTCAAAAATTAAAAGCAGAAGACAGTTTTACCACAAGTTATATTATTACTTCAGAAAGTTTAGATGAAAACAATAATTTATATCCTTATGGAGAAAATAAAGTTTATTACAATATTCAAGGTGATGTAAAAAGGATTTCTATGGAAAATGGAAACCCTATAGATCCTACCAGTAGAACAAAATCAGACTTTAGAGCATTGTTTTTTGGGAAAACGAGATTGTTTTTAAGAGAGCTTCCAAATGCTAAAAAGGCATCGATAATAACGGCATCTATTTTAGGAGATAAAGCTTTATATACTTCAAATAAAATTACAATTGAAGCAGAACAGATTCATATCATAGGAAAATCAATTTTTGAAGATTTAGAAATTCTTTATTCAATAAATGGAGAAGACCCAGAAATAAAAGGTACAATTTACAAAGGAGCTTTTGAAGTTTCTGAAGGTACAACAGTATTAGCTGTAATAAAGCAAAACGGAAAAGTAGTATTAAAACTAAGCGAAACCTTTGGTAAAAACGAAGGCCTATTTTGGGGAGATGAACATTCTAAAGATATGTGGATTGGAAGAGGAGTTAACATTTCGGCTGAAGAAGGTATTCTTAGAGGAGATGCAACGGTGAGTAATGAGGCACACCGTTACAAAGGTAGTGGATTTGTTAGGTTTGATGGAAAAGAAGGTGCTGTAACATTCTACCAAGAAAACGATGGCGAAGAAGGTGATTACAGTATGCGTTTTAGATATATGCACAATAATGTTGGAAAATTACATACAATGAAACTGTATCTAAATGATGAGTACATAAGAACACTTGAGTTTAAACCAACTGGAGGTTGGGAAAAAGAATGGAAATTTGTTCCAGCTATTTTAAGACTTAAAGCGGGAGCAAATAATATTAGGATAGAGACAACCGGAGAAAGTGGACCATTTATAGATGAATTATTTATTGATTAAATTTTTAAAAATGAAAAACATTCTTTGGAGTACAGTACTTATATTTTTAAGTTTTAGTATTCAGGCTCAAAATTTAAATTCGGGATTTCAAAATCCACCCAACGAAGCAAAAGCAAGAACTTGGTGGCATTGGATTAGTGGAAACGTTTCTAAATCTGGAATTACAAAAGATTTAGAAGCAATGAAACAAGTGGGCATTCAAGAGGCACAATTGTTTAATGTACACCTAGGTTTTCCCGAAGGTCCTGTAAAATATCTGTCTGATGAATGGTTATCGCTATTTCATTTTTCAGCTACTGAAGCTAAACGATTAGGATTAGAATTGACATTTCATAATGGTCCTGGTTGGTCTTCTTCTGGAGGTCCTTGGGTAACGCCAGGAAATGCGATGCAAACGGTGGTTTTTAGTGAGCTAATTGTAAAAGGTGGAAACAAATTTCATAGCAAATTACCCAAACCTAAAACAAAATTTGATTTTTATAAAGATATTGCAGTTTTAGCGTTTCCAAAACCAAAAGATTCTTTAAAAATTGATGGTTTAGATTATAAAATTTTATCAAATAGAATTAGAAATCACTTATTGCCAGATACTAAAGAAATTCCAGAAGCTGCAATTGTAAAAAAAGAAAGCATTATTAATATCACTTCTAAGTTCTCTAGTGAAGGTGTTTTAGAATGGAATGTACCAGAAGGCGAATGGATTATTTTACGAATAGGACATACGCCAAATGGTGCAAAAAATAGACCTGCCGTAGATGGTGGTCACGGTTTAGAAGTAGATAAAATGTCTACAGTTGCATTAGATGATTATTGGAGCAAAGGTGTACAGCCCATTTTAAATAAATTAGGGGGCTTAGTAGGGGAAACTGTAAATAATTGTTTGATTGATAGTTACGAAGTAGGTTCTCAAAATTGGACTTCTGGTTTTGAAGATGAATTTCAAAAATTAAGAGGATATAATTTAACATCCTATTTACCAACTTTGGCAGGCTATTATATAGAAAGTGGAGAAATTACAGAACGTTTTCAATGGGATTTTAGAAGAACTATTGGCGATTTAATTGCTGAAAATTATTATGGGCATTTTGCAGAATTGTGTCATAAAAACAATTTAAAATTTTCTGTAGAACCTTATTGGGGCCCTTTTGATAATATGCAAGTAGGTGCGACAGGTGATATTGTAATGTGTGAGTTTTGGAGTGGAGGTTATCCTTTTTTTGATTCCCCTAAATTTGTATCTTCTATAGCGCATTTAAATGGAAGTAGCATTGTTGGTGCAGAATCTTTTACAGGAATTGGAGGTTGGGACAAACACCCAGCAACTATAAAATCTATTGGCGATAAAGCTTGGGCAGAAGGCATTACACGTTTTATATTTCATTCGTACGTGCATCAACCTTGGGATATTGGACCAGGAATGGCGTTAAGTTATCACGGTTTTGATTTTAATCGTTTGAATACTTGGTGGAAGCAAAGCAAAAGCTATCTAGATTATATTGCCAAATCACAATTTTTATTACAACAGGGGACTAATGTTGCTGATGTGTTGGTGTTTACTGGAGATTCTTCTCCAAACACCGCTTTTTTACTACCAGAGTTGAAGAAATCTGGATATGACTACGATTTGATTGGTGCTAACAAACTATCAGAATTGTCTGTAAAAAAAGGAAAAATCGTTACAAAATTTGGAGTAGCTTATGAAGTATTACTTCTACCAGAAAGCGATTGGATTACGCCTAAAACCTTAAAAATAATAGAGGCTTTGGTTAAAGATGGAGCTGCAATTATTGGGAAAAGACCAAAACAATCTCCAAGTTTAACTAATTATCCACAGAACGATGTTGTTATTAAAAATACTGCTAAAAAACTTTGGGATTCTAATTCAATTAAGGATATTTCAATCAATCAATTTTTAGAAGAAAATAAAATTACACCAGATTTTTCAGTTGAAAAAGGCAGTAAAGGCGACATCAGTTTTATTCACAGAAAAACAGCAGAAGCAGACATTTTTTTTATCGCCAATACAAAAAAAGAAAGCAGAGAAATTGTTGGAAGATTTAGAGTAGAAGACAAACAAGCTGAACTATGGAATGCAGAAACTGGCGAAATAAAAAAAGTAGCTGTTTGGAAAAGTAATGAAGATGGAACCATAAGTATTCCTTTAAATTTAGAAAGTGAACAATCCATTTTTATCGTTTTTAAAGAAAATTCAGCAGGTAAAGATCATATTGTTGAAGTTGATGTAAAATTAGAAAAACCAACACCTACACCATTATCAAATTTAAAAATAATCAAAGCAGAATATGGTAATTTTTTACAAGAAGGTTTGGTAGATATTACTGATAAAGTAGAAAAAGTTGTAAAAAACGGAAAAGTAAATTTTAAAATGTCTAGGGGTTTTTGTGATTGTGATCCAGCAATGGGTTATGTAAAAGAGTTTAGAATGGAGTATCAAATTGGAGATAAAGTCGAACATATTCACGCAGAAGAGAGAGAGCTAGTTAGCATTGATGCTGGTAATCAACCACTCAAAATAATTTCTGCAGTGTTTGGTAAATTTAAAGCAGAAACCAAAGGAGTTCCTAAAAACTTTGAAGCTTTTGATGTTACTGAAAACATTCAAAAACAAGTAACTACTGGGAATTTTAATATCAAAATTTCAGATGAATTGGTAAATGGAAAAACATTAAAAAATGCTTATAATTTTCTAAAAATTACATTTGAAACCGATGGAATTTTAAGAACCACTATAATTCCTGAAGGTGAATTTTTGAACTTAAACAGATCTATTCCTGCCTCAGAAATATATAAAACAAAAGGCAATACGATTTGGAAAACACCTTTTTCTGGAAGTTTGTCGTATACGACATCCTCAGGAAAATCGAAAAAAGTAAAAGTAAAGGTTCCAAAACCTATTGAGCTTTCAAAGGATTGGCAAGTTACTTTTCCTTTAAAAAACGGAACATCAATTAAAAAGAATTATAAAACATTAACATCTTGGTCAGAAGCTTCTGAAGAAGAAATTCAATATTTTTCTGGAACTGCGATTTATGAAAAGGAATTTACTTTAACTAAACAACAATTAGGAAAAGAATATGCTTACAAATTGGATCTAGGCAGTGTTTCAATAATTGCAGAAGTATATATCAACGATAAAAAAGTAAGTGCCTTATGGAAAGCTCCTTTTAAAGTATCCATTGATGAATATTTAAAAAAAGGCAACAATACAGTAAGAATAAAAATCACAAATTTATGGGTAAATCGAATAATTGGTGATGAAAAAGAGCCTTTAGATTACAAACGAAGGGGTACAAAAACCAAAGAACTTCCTAGTTGGTTAGGAAATCCAGAATCTCGTGATTCCAAAAGACAAACATTCTCATCTTGGAAGCATTGGAGTAAAGATAGTCCATTGCAAATGTCGGGACTTTTAGAACCTGTAAAAATCAATGTTTCGGTCGTAAAAGAATTAAAATAGATTGTAGAAAAAAAATATAAAAATGAGAGAATTAAAAAGTGTAAGTATACTAGTTATAATAGTTAGTTTGTTTTTTTCTTGCGGAAATAAAAACAAGAAAAATATAACTGAAACTAAAAAGAGAATGGAAGAAGAACTTCCAAATATTGTTTTTATTTTATCTGATGATCAATCCTGGACAGATTACGGTTTTATGGGCGATAAGAATATTGAAACCCCAAGATTAGACCAATTTGCTAATGAAAGCTTAACATTTGAAAGAGGCTATGTGCCAACTTCTTTATGTTCTCCATCTTTAGCAACCATTATTACCGGTCTATACCCAAAGCAGCATGGAGTTTTAGGGAACGACAGAGTACTTCCAGGTGATAAAAGAGAAAACAAAAAAGAATGGCGAGCCAAAAATTATCAACCTATAATAGACAACTTTAAAGAATTAAATACACTGCCAGATTTATTAAAAGAGAAAGGCTATTTATCATTTCAAACGGGTAAATGGTGGATAGGTAACCATAAAAATGGAGGTTTTGATGATGGAATGACTCATGGAAACCCAAATCGTGGCGGAAGACACGGTGATTACGGCTTAGAAATTGGAAGAAAAGGGTTAGATACTTTATGTAGTTATGTTGATATAGCTGTAAAAGAAAAGAAACCATTTTTTATGTGGTATGCACCCTTTTTACCTCATAGACCACATAATCCACCTCAAAGATTGTTAGATAAATATATGAAGAAAACAACGTCTGAACATCTAGCAAAATATTGGGCAATGTGTGAGTGGTTTGATGAAACTTGTGGGGAATTATTTGATGCCTTTGAAGACAGAGGACTAACAGAAAACACTTTGTTTGTTTACGTATGTGATAATGGTTGGGTGCAAGACCCTGAAAAAAGTGGCTATATGAAAAATTCTAAACGTGCACCTTATGATTTGGGAATGAGAACTCCAATTATATATAAATGGGAAGGGAAAATAAACCCTAAAATGGATGCTGAAAATGTGGTGAGTAGTATTGATATGGTACCAACGGTTTTAAGTTTATTGGGAATTGAACATTCGAAAGAAATGAAAGGAATTAATGTGTTGGATGAAGAACAACTGAAAAATAGAAAAGGAATATTTGGAGAGATTTACGCTCATGATTTTGATACGATAGAAAATAGTATGTTTTATAATATGGCTATTTTTCCTCCTTTTAAACTAATTGTCCCAGATTCAATTAGAAAAAAGGATGAAAAAATTCAGCTTTATAATATTGATGAAGACCCATTTGAAAAAAACAATATAGCTGAGAATCATCCCGAAATTGTAGATGATTTAAAAGAAAAAATTAAAGTGTTTAGAGCTGAATAGTACTTTTTATGAAAAATGTATACATCTTATTAGTTACTGTTTTTGTAATGGTTTCATCTTGCAATTCAACGGAAAAAAAAGAAGAAGTTAAAGAGGCTTCAAAACCAAACGTACTGTTTATTGCAGTTGATGATTTAAACAATTGGATAACACCTATTGATGGTTTTTCCAATGCAAAAACACCAAATTTTGATAGGCTAGCAGCAAAAGGTGTTACGTTTACCAACGCACATTGTCAAGCACCATTATGTGGGCCATCAAGAGCATCATTAATGACAGGTCTTCGACCTTCAACAACGGGTATTTATGGTATGACACCCGATAATAAAATTCGTAGAGAAGAAAACTCAGCAACAAAAGATATTACTTTTCTTCCAGAGTACTTTAAAAATAATGGATACTATACTATGGGAATTGGTAAACTTTTTCATATTTACGCACCAAAGGGTATGTTTGATGAGGATGGAGGGCGTGTGAAAGGTTTTGGACCATATCCTGAAAAGAGATTTGTTTGGGACGGTTTTGGTAAAGGAATAAAAGGTACACATGGAAGAACAAGCACCGATTGGGGTGCTTTTCCTGAAAATGATACGTTAATGCCGGACCATCAATCTGTAAATTGGGTGGTAGAGCGTTTACATAAAAAATATGAGCAACCTTTTTTTATGGGACTAGGTTTTTTACGTGTACATGTGCCTTTGTATGTGCCACAAAAATGGTTTGATATGCATCCTTTGGAAGGAATTGAAACACCACCATATTTGTCTGATGATTTAAAGGATATTCCTCCTGTTGGTATGAAAATTAATGATTTACCTATGATGCCTTCAACTGAATGGGCAATAGAAAGTGGAGAATGGAAGAAAATTGTTCAAGCATATTTGGCGTGTATGAGTTATGTAGATTATGAGTTAGGTAGAGTTTTAGATGCACTAGAAAGTAGTGATTACGCAGACAATACGATTATTGTTTTATGGTCAGATCACGGATATCGTTTAGGAGAAAAAGGAACATTTGCAAAACATGCATTATGGGAAACTGCCACTAAAGCACCGTTAATGTTTGCTGGGCCAAATGTACCTAAAGGGAAAAAAATTAATGCGCCAGTAGAAATGTTATCTATTTATCCAACATTGTTGGAATTAAGTGGTTTACCAGCTTATGAAAGAAATGAGGGCAAAAGTTTAGTGCCAATGTTGCAAAATGAAAAAAATGAAGAAGGTGCTTATGCCATTACTACTTTTGGAATGAATAACCATGCGGTAAAAGCTGATGGTTTTCGATATATTGGTTATGAGGATGGAGCTGAAGAATTTTATGATCATAGTACAGATCCAAACGAATGGGCCAATGAAGCATCCAATCCTAAATTTAAGAGTAAAATAGCAGCATTAAAAGCTTTGTTACCAACGGTGAATTCAAAATGGGATTCAAAATCTAATTATACTTTTCAACCTTATTTTGTTGAGCAAAAGGCAAGAATAAATGGAGAGGAAGTTAAAGAGGTAAAAGTAATTGGAGCAAAACATTAAATACATCTAAAATTTATTTTAGTATAAAAAGAGTCTAATAAAAAAGTAATATTAAAATGAAGATTTTTTCAAAAATATCAATATTCATTTGTGCTACAATTCTTTTTGTAGGATGTAAGACATCATTATCATCAGAAAAAAGCAAGAATACAGAAGAAAAACAGAACCCCAATATTATCTTTATTATGGCAGATGATTTAGGTTGGACAGATTTAAGTTCACCTAACACAAGTTTGGATAATGGTTCTAAATATTATGAAAGCCCGAACATAGATAAATTGGCGAAGGAAGGGAAGTCATTTACTTATGCATATACACAGCAAAACTGCCAACCCACTCGCGCAGCACTTCATACTGGGCAATACGCAACAGGATTGCAAAATGGAGTGTATAATGTGGGAAGCCTTAAAAGAGCTTCGAAAGGTATTGTTACATCTATCAAACCTCCCGTTCAAAATAATTATTTACAAGAAGAATGTGTATCTATGTTTGAAACCTTAAAAACGGTTGGTTATCACACGGCTTGGTTTGGAAAGTTACATGCTATTAAAAAGGAAGCGCACGCTGCTACTTATCTGGGTGTTGATTATAATCTGGCACTACGAAAAGAAACAAATGCTACCGTAAATGGTGTAAAAGTTAAAAATGAGTTCTTTGCGCAAAATGATGATGCTAAAGGTTGGATCTTTAATCACGTAGGATTAAAAGACTATGCACAACCTTATGATGCTTCTTATATTAAAAATGTTTTAGTGCCAATGAAAAATGGAAATGATCCCTGGCTATTGGAAGGCACACCTAAACATCTTACTGATGCCTTGGGAGATGCTGTTGTTGATTATATTAAAGATAGATCACAAGAAAAAGAACCATTTTTCGCTTATGTTCCTTTTCATGCAGTACATGTGAGCATTCTTCCGCGTCCTGATTTGGAAGCTAAATATGAAGCCAAAACATCACAGGATCCTCGTCATAAACGCGTTAATTACGCTGCCTTTGTTGAACTTTTGGATCAAACTGTAGGACGTGTTTTAAATGCGCTAGATGATCCAAATGGTGATGGCAATACTCAAGATGGTATTGCTGAAAATACGTTAGTTGTATTCTATTCAGATAATGGTGGCTTTATGGGACCTACTGATAATACACCATTGCGTTTAAGAAAAGGAACGTATTATGAAGGAGGTGTTCGCGTACCTTTGATTTTCAAGTACCCAGGTGTTATTTCACCAAATACAGTGAACACTGCTCAAGAAGTTCATGCCATTGATTTTTATCCTACACTGGCCGAAATGGCTGGGGCAGAGCTACCTGATTCTCAAAAGCATGAAATTGATGGAAAATCGGTTGCACCTGTTTTAAGAGAAGAAACAGAAGTACTTGATGATAAAACAGAGCTGTATTGGCATTTTCCAGGGTATATGGATGTGCGTAATATGCCTCAATCAGTTATTCATTATAGAGATACCGACAACCAACATTATAAATTGTTCTATCTCTACGAAGATGATTCATATGAACTTTATAATCTTAGTAAAGATATAGGTGAAACTGTTAATCTTTTAGATGAAAGCCCAAGCCAAAAGACACTATATTTAGCGAATAAGATGAACAATAAACTTCGAGAATGGCTTATGAAAAGGGATGCTCCTACAGGAACTTGGGCGAAAAATGGAGAGAAAGTACCTTACCCTCAGATAGATGGTATTCAAAAATATAAAATATAAAAAATAAACACTATTAAAATGAATAAAAAATATTTCGTTTTTTTTCTTTTAGGAACCGTAGCCTTTGTTTTTACTGCTTGTTTAACTAATAAGAATAAAGCTTTAAATGAGGAAGCTGAAAAAGAAATACAGAGATTAAATAAGCCCAATATGATTTTTTATTTGGCAGATGATCAAGATGTTTATGATTATGGCTGTTATGGGAATAAAAAGGTAAAAACAACAGCCGTAGATAGATTGGCGAAAGAAGGGATGCTTTTTAATAATGCTTTTACTGCTCAAGCCATTTGTGCGCCAAGTAGATCACAAATTTTTACAGGTAAATACCCATTAAAAAATGGTTGTTTTGCAAATCATACAGCTACAAGACCAAATATTGAAAGTGTTACAATTAAGATGAAAAATTTGGGTTATGAAGTTGTTTTGGCAGGAAAAAGCCATGTAAAGCCATCTAATGTGTATCAGTGGGATAGGGAATGGGAGCCAGTTCCTAAAAAGAATGTTCCTAGAGATTATATTCCTTTAGATAGCATAGAAAATTACTTTAAAACTTCAAAAAAGCCATTTTGTATGTTCATCACTTCAAAATACCCTCATGGAAAATATTTTGATGTAGAAAACCCAAATGCTGAAGACCTTAAATTTTATCCATTCAATGCGCATAAGAAAAGTAGTAAATCATATATTAAGAGTAGAGCAGGTTATTATAGAAGTATTGAAGAAGACAATAAGCAATTAGAAAGTGTGCTAAATTTAATTGATATTTATTTACATGATAATACCTTATTTGTTTATAGTGCAGACCATGGAGTTTCTGGGAAATTCACCGTAAAAGATATTGGTTTAAAAGTGCCTTTTGTTGTGCGTTGGCCAAGAGTAATAAATGCAGGTTCAATATCAGACCAATTAATTCATTATACTGACGTGCTCCCAACTTTTATGGATATTGCAGGTGGTAAAGTAGGGACAGATATGGATGGTAAAAGTTTTTTGTCAATTCTTAAAGGTGAAGATATTGAAATTAATAAATATGTATATGGGATTAGAACCAACCAAAATATTCTAAACTCTGAAGTTTTTCCTTCACGAATGATTCGTGATAAACAATATAAATACATTAGAAATTTTAATTCGTTAGAAGTGGTTGAGCAAAATTTAACAGGAAAACCAAATATAGATTTCTTTATTAAAAGAGGTGCAATGCATTTTAAAAATGAACCTTTTGAAGAGTTATACGATTTACAAAACGATCCTTTTGAACAACATAATTTAGCTGAAAATTCAGATTACAAAGATGTTAAAGAGCGATTAACAAAAGATATGTTTACTTGGATGAAAGACCAAGGAGATTTTTTAAATGATCAAATAGGGAATATGCCTCTTGTAACTCCTAAAGGGAATAAAGGTTTTAAACTAGATAAAGATACTCCGAGCAGAAAAATACCTGATTCAATAAAAAACACTTTAAATAGTGAAGATTATTTAATAATTGAACATTGGTAATTAACCATTTATAAAATAGCGTATGATGAATTTTAAAAATAAATACATTTTAATTGTATTAACTATTTTAATTAGTTTTTCGTGTACAACGAAGCAAAAATCAGAAAAAGAAGATGCTTTAAAAAAGAAACCTAATGTTTTATTTATTGCCATTGATGATTTAAGAACTGAATTGGGGTGTTATGGTGTACCACAAGTTAAGTCTCCAAACATAGATCAATTGGCTCAAGATGCGTTTGTTTTCAACCGAGCCTATTGCAATGTACCTGTTTGTGGAGCTTCAAGAGCCAGTTTACTTACAAGTATTCTACCTACAAAAACACGTTTTATAGATTATAGAGCTAAGGCAGAAGAGGATGTCCCAAATGCTAAAACATTACCAGGTATATTTAAAGAAGCTGGTTATACCACTATATCTAACGGAAAGATTTTCCATTATAATAAAGATGTTCAGGATGCTAGTTGGAGTCAAAAACCGTGGATGCCGGCAGGAGGTCATGCCGTATGTTATGATCCAGAAACTGAACAATTACTTATGAAATCAGGTAATGGTCGCGTATACGAAGCTCCAGAGGTAGCAGATAGTTTTTACCCAGATTATAAAATTGCACAAAAAACCATAAGTGATTTGCGCAGTTTCAAAGTGTCTGGAGAACCTTTCTTTATGGCTTGTGGATTTTTTCGTCCTCATATGCCTTTTTATGCACCTAAGAAATATTGGGATTTATATGATAGAGATTCCATTGAAATAGCTGATAACCGTTATCTTCCTGAAAATGCCCCTAGTGGATTGCGTGGAAGTGGAGAATTTAAAACCTATAGCTTTGGAGAATATACACCTAACACCAATGAATTTCATAAAATGATGCGCCATGGGTATTATGCTTGTGTAAGTTATGTAGATCAATTAGTTGGCGAGGTAATGAGTGAGCTTGAAAACCTTGGCTTAGCAGAAAATACGATTGTTGTATTATGGGGAGACCATGGCTGGCATTTGGGAGAGCATGAGTTTTGGGGTAAACACAATACCTTGCATAATGCCTTGCAAGTTCCTTTAATTGTAAAAGTGCCAGGAAAAGCAAAAGGTATGCTAACAGAAGCTTTGGTTGAGAGTGTTGATATTTACCCTACACTTTGTGACTTGGCTAATATTCCTACACCTGATTACATTATGGGAGAGAGTTTTAAATCTATTCTTGATGAACCTAAACAGTCGTTTAGAGAAAATGTATATGCGAGGTTTAAAGCAGCTGATGCCATAGTTACGGAAGAATTTACTTATTCTTTGTATGAAAACGGAGAGGAAATGTTGTACAACCGTAAATTAGATCCTGAAGAGAATAAGAATGTTGCGACGGATGTTAGCTACAAAAAGGTAATTGAAGAAATGCGAAATGCTCTAAAAATAAAACAACAGCAAGCAGCTAGTTATAAATAAACAACAGCGGTTATAATTTAATACGAAATAAGAAACTAAATAAGGTATTTCTAGTAAGGGATTTTATTAGTTTATAAACACTGTTTCTTGGTGCTATATGCTTACAAAAGTCATTAAAGCAAATCATTAAATAATGAATTAAAAATGATTAGTTTTTTATTGAAATTTCAATAGTTAATTTAACAATAATATAATTAGAGTCAGGACAGTACAGGATGATTGAGTATTTTTAAATTAATAATTTAGCAGTGATTTTATAGGAGTATAAGATGTTGAGTTAATTAAGTTTAATTAATTATTAAAAAATAATAATTATTAAAGTTAAAAAGTTTGGTTAATAAGAGGAGCTTGGAGAAGCTCCTTTTTTTAATGCTAAAAAAAGTTCAAAAGTGTATTTAATTTGTTCGAATTTATAGAGTATTTTAAAATTTGTAATTAATAAAAAAAAGGTAAAAATTATAGGCTTCGGATTAGATTAATTCGATGAAGAGTTGAATTCAACTATAATGATGAATATAGGATAGTACAGGACAGTTTTTGCTCTTACTTACGATAAATTTGAACCAAGATTAATAGGATTTGTTAATTTTAGAGTACAAGATTTAATAATTAAATGGATATAAAATAAAAATTATATAAATTTATTTATGAAATAGGTTAAAAAAACCTTAATACTGGTAATAGGTGTTTGGAGAAATAAATGTAGAGTATTTAAAAAAAAGTGCTACCAATAGTCTGGATTATGAGGATTATATAATGCCTTCTGTATTTAATAATTTCTTAATACTAAAAATAATTATGATTAATTAATTCTATATTTCGATGAAGGTTGAGTTATTATTAGGCTCAATTCTTTTTTTTGTTAATCAATACAATTTCAAAATTAAATTAGATGAAAGTAGGTCTTTTTATACCTTGTTATATCAATCAGTTGTATCCACAAGTTGCCATTGCAACATTAGAATTGTTGGAGAAATTAAATGTAGATGTTTATTATCCTTCAACCCAAACTTGTTGTGGGCAACCATTAGGAAATTCGGGATATGAAGAAGACTCAAAAGGAGCATGCCAATTATTTGTGGAGAATTTTAAAGAATACGATTTTATAGTTGGTCCTTCAGGAAGTTGTATTTATCATATAAAAAAGCATTTTGATATTTTAGAACAAACACCAGAAGTAGTTAAAGTTAGGGAAAATGCTTATGAATTGTGTGAATTCATAGTTAAAATATTGGGTAAAACGGAAGTTGGCGCTTCATTTCCTTATAAAGTTGGACTTCATAAAAGTTGTCACGGACTTCGCGGCTTAAATTTGGGTTCTTGTTCAGAAAGAATGGAGCCGCACTATTCTACTGAAGAAGACTTATTAAACAATGTGAAAGGTCTAGAGCTAGTGAAATTAAATAGAGAAGATGAATGTTGTGGTTTTGGAGGAACTTTTTCTGTTTTTGAAGAAGCTGTATCTGTGAAAATGGGTAAAGATAAAATTAAAGATCACCTAGATAGTGGAGTTGAAGTAATTACTGGAGCAGATCATTCTTGTTTAATGCATTTAGAAGGGTTAATAAATAGAGATAACAAACCATTAAGAGTTATGCATATTGCAGAAATCTTAAATAAAACTTTATAAGTATGTCTCATTCAGAAAAAGCAGCAGTATTTAATAAAAATGAAGCCAAAGTAAATTGGCACGATAAAGCCTTGTGGTATGTTCGAGAAAAAAGAGACAATGCAGCTCACGGAGTTAAAGGTTGGGAATATTTGCGCGAGTTAGCTTCAGGGATTAAAGCAAATGTACTATCAAATTTAGATGATTATTTAATTGAATTTGAGGCGAATGCGTTAGCAAATGGAATTAAAGTTCATTGGGCATCAAGTGCTGAGGAACATAATCAAATTGTTTCAAAAATATTAGAAGATAAAAAAGCAAAAAAAGTGGTTAAAAGTAAGTCAATGCTTACTGAAGAATGCCATTTAAATCCATACCTTGAAAATAAAGGAATTGAAGTAGTCGATACAGATTTGGGTGAATATATCGTGCAAATTGCAAAAGAATCACCAAGTCATATTGTATTGCCAGCAATTCATAAAACTAAAGAAGAGGTTGATGAATTGTTTCAAGAACATTTAGGAACAACACCTAGTAATGGAAATCCTGAATATTTAACAAATGAGGCAAGAAAACATTTAAGAAAAAAGTTTTTACAAGCCGATGCCGCCATAACTGGAGTTAATTTTGCAATTGCTGAAACTGGTGGTATTGTAGTTTGCACAAATGAAGGAAATGCAGATATGGGGTCTCATAGTGCACCTGTTCATATTGCCTGTATGGGAATTGAAAAAATAATTCCAAAAGAAGAACATCTAGGAATTTTTTTACGTTTGTTAGCAAGAAGTGCTACAGGCCAGCCCATTACAACTTATTCATCGCATTTTAACAAACCTACAGAAGGGAGAGAAATGCATATTGTAATTGTAGATAATGGAAGAACAGAACAATTAAGTCGTGAAGATTTTAGAGCATCACTTCATTGTATTCGATGTGGGGCTTGTATGAATACCTGTCCTATTTACAGGCGAAGTGGTGGGCATAGTTATGATGCTACCATTCCAGGACCAATTGGTTCAATTTTATCTCCGGGTAAAGATTTAACAAAACATAGTTCATTGCCATTTGCATCTACCCTGTGTGGTTCTTGTTCCAATGTTTGTCCCGTGAAGATTAACATTCACGAACAATTATATTCATGGCGACAAATCATTACAAAAGATGTAAAACAACCTTTAGTTAAGAAAACTATATTGAAAATTGCAGGCGTAGTGCTCTCAAATAGGACACTTTACAATATTGGAGGTAAATCGGCGCGATTCATGTTAAAATATGCTCCTCGATTTATGGTGTATTCTAAATTAAACGCTTGGGGAAAAGCACGTGAATTGCCTGAAGTAAAGAATCAAAATTTCGATGATTGGTATAAAGAAAAAAGAAAGAACAATGGGTAGAGAAGCAATTTTAAAGTCTATAAAACAAAACAAGCCAGCGTTGTTGCCTTTACATGAAATTAATTTGGAAGCTTTTTCAGAAGAAGTGAACTTACTAGATACTTTTAAAAGTAATGTTGAATTGGTGGGTGGTACTATTCAAGAATTGAAAAAGAATGAAAATTTAACTACTGAAATTAATAAACGGTATCCTAAGGCTAAAAAGATAGTTGGGAATTCGCAAACTTCAGATATTGGAACGATTCCAATTAGTAAAGAAACAGAACCTCACCAATTAGAAAATATTGATTTAGCTATTATTAAAGGTGAATTTGGTGTTGCAGAAAATGGTGCAATATGGATTTCTGAACAGGATTTCCCAATTAGAGTTTTGCCATTTATTACCAACGACTTAGTGATTGTTCTAGAAAAAGAAAATTTGTGTTTGCATCTGCACGATGCGTATAAGAAAATAGCAGGTAGAGAACGTTCTTTTGGGTTGTTTATATCAGGTCCTTCCAAAACAGCAGATATAGAACAATGTCTTGTGATTGGGGCTCAAGGGGCAATGAGTTTGACAGTCGTTTTAATTTAACAAAGAATAAATATGAAATGTTACAAAGTAGAAGAATATATTTACCGCCATTAAGTCTAATAGGCCCAGGTGCATTAAAAGATTTAGGAGAAGAATTAAAAGCACTTCCATATAAAAAAGCTCTTTTTGTTACAGATAAAATATTAGTTCAAATCGGCGTAGCTCAAAACGTAATAGATGTTCTAACAACTTCAAATATTGAAGTTGTTACTTTTGACAATGTTCAGCCAAATCCGACTGTTAAAAATGTTAACAATGGATTAAAATTATTGCAAGAAAATGCTTATAACTTTAGGCGGAGGGTCTCCTCAAGATTGCGGAAAAGCGATTGGTATTTTAGCTACAAATGGAGGTAATATTAAGGATTATGAAGGTATTCATGTATCTAAAAAATCTTCCTTACCTATTATTGCAATTAATACAACAGCTGGTACAGCTAGCGAAGTAACCATAAACTATGTTATTACAGATGTAAAAAGACAAGTGAAAATGGTGATGGTTGATAAAAACTGTTTAGTTTCAATCGCCGTAAATGACCCTGAACTAATGTTGGGGAAACCAGCTGTACTTACTGCTGCAACGGGGATGGATGCTCTTACACATGCTATAGAAGCTTACCTAACAAAAGGAGCGTTTGATTGGTCAGATGCCTTGGCTTTGGAGGCTATAAAATTAATTTCTCAAAGTTTAGAGCAAGCCGTAAAACATGGAGATGATCTTGAGGCTAGAAGTAAAATGGCTTGGGGACAATTTATTGCGGGTCAATCATTTTCAAATGCAGGTTTAGGGTTTGTTCACTCAATGGCACATCAATTAGGTGGTATGTATGATTTACCACATGGAGTAGCAAATGCTATTCTATTACCACACGTTGAGCGATTTAATATCCCTTCTTGTACTTATAAACTTAAAAGAGTTGCTCGAGCAATGGGTGTTGGTGTGCTTGACATGAGTGATCTTGAAGGTGCAAATGCTGCAATAAAAGCAATAGAAAAACTATCAGCAGCTGTTGGAATTCCTTCTGGCCTGAAAGAATTAGGTGTTAAAGAAGAAGATTTTGAAAAAATGGCAGAAAACGCAATTCTTGATGTTTGCACCGGAGGTAACCCTAGAGAGGTTAATGTTGACGATGCTATTGCAATTTATCAATCTGCAATGTAATAGTTATTTAAAATGGCTATACAGGATATTAAAAAACTAATGTACTTAAGCTAAATACAATTAGCTCTTAAACCATCTAAAATTTATGATTTAGGTGGTTTTCAAGTTTTTAAGAGTAAATAGAATTTTTACTATTTAATTTAAAATGATAGTTATTTATTAAAGTATATGTTGAACTGACACTCTTATTAAATCAATAACAAATTAGTATAATGGATTTAACTATTCAAAAACGAATATTAACAAAACAAAGGGCAACCTATATCAGTTTAATCCATTGTAACATTAAACCAAATTAATTCAATAGAAGGTCTATTTCTCACCTATGAATCAAAATTGAAAATAGCACCATCTCCAGCATTATTCCATACCGTTTGCTCTCCATTTCATAAAGCTTCCAATTTCGCGCAGAAAGAGCCACCAAAAATGTGGCACTTACTTTTAGCCTTTGCGCTTTTTAAATCCGTTTCCATTAGAAACATTCCTACAAGCTAGAAATATTCGTGCAGGTAATAAGGTGTTCACAATACGCTCCATTTTGTTTCATAAAATATATCTGCAAGGGCATTCAATAAATAAAACATAAATCCTCTCCTTTTTTAAAGGGGAGGTGCCATCGGCGGAGGGGTTAATAATTCCCTTGCATATACCATAAATTGCACTAATCGTCCACAGTCCTCATTTAGCACAATTTATTTATTTTACTGCACACATTCCACATATTCCTCACGCATAGCTATCTTTTGCCCCTAAAACCCAATAAAGTATCCATTCATAATTATTAGGGGCAAACCGCTATTACACAATTTGGCTCGCCTGCTTGGTCACTTCGGGCTAAAAAAAGGGTGTCACAGTTTTTGAAGACCTCCATTTTGCATATAATTTAATTACTCCTTAACACTCGCAATTAAAACATATTGCAAACGCGCACAAGAGCAATGTATTCCGTTAACATTGTACTCCAAAATGTAGAAATATACTAAAAACCTCAACTCACAAAAACGACCTATTAAAATAGCAATAGCAATTCAAGTTGTCGAAGCGTATGAGCAACCCAAAAAGCGCAGCGACCTGGGTGTGAAAGTGAGATGACTTAGAATGCAAAGCTATTCTAATAAGTCTTGATTTTTTGATTCGTTTTGCATCAAGGCAAAATGAATAATGACAACATAAAATTCACTCCATAAAGTGCCCTTGCTTTTCCAGCAGCATCAAAAACACCGCCACCCTTGCGTGTACCACGTAGTTGTTGCACGTACTTATTCGAACCTCAACGTACTTTTGCCCCAACACCCTTGTTCCTGCTCGCGGCGGCTCGCGTTAATGCTACCGCATTAGGCTTACCATTACCTGCTGAAATGAACATTCTTATAATCATTTC
This sequence comes from uncultured Lutibacter sp., assembly GCF_947495725.1. Taxonomy (GTDB): domain Bacteria; phylum Bacteroidota; class Bacteroidia; order Flavobacteriales; family Flavobacteriaceae; genus Lutibacter. The sequence goes on from NZ_CANLZZ010000002.1 coordinate 618,105, forward strand.
AAAGAATAATCGAGGTTTAAAAAATAAAAAAGGTCGCAAAAATCGGTTGTTCCCTTCTCCAGCCGCACTTAGACTTTCAAGGTCAAGCCCTTCGGGTTTTGAAAAAAATCTCCACCTCATTTACAGCTCGTTTCAAATTTTTATAAAAAACACCGGTTGTATTTTTTACAAAAACCTTGACAGCCTTTGCCACACAACCAACAGGGGTGCTTTCTTTTTTCTTTTTGTTTAAAAATTTATATGCGCGAAGCAGGGCTGAGCGTAAAAAGTGTCCAGTGGACGCTTTTAGCGATAGAGCCAGATGGCGCCAGGATGTTATTTTTAATTCGAGAACTATGCCAACTTATGAAATCAAAACCCACCGAAGCGGAAGAGCCTATAATACACCGCACTTTTTTATTCTAAATAAAGGATTAAACAGTGGTAAGCCACTGGAGAAGCCTTGCCCAAATTGTTATGTCATTACAACACCTTTAGAGGAAACCCGGGAATCTCTATATTATTTATGCTTATCTCTTAAAATAGGCAAGTATTTCGCATACTATTTAAAAGGAAGTGTCATTCCATTTATCTGTATTTCAGATGCTAAAAAAGTGATTAATGTAGCACTCCATAACTATGAGCAACAACAGTGGAAAACCAAGGTTGAAAAGCTTAAAAAAATCAATGCTTTTGAAGAAAATCTACAGCAACAACTAGTAGCAATTTCAAAATTGAAAATTGCTTTGTTGAGGTCTTAAACTTTCTTGTCATTCCTGCGAAGGCAGGAATCTCAAATTGTCACCCTCAGCTCGACTGGGGGATCTCATCATTTAAAACTAAAAGAAAATGAAAATAATTATAGCAGGATCCAGATCCTTTACCGATTACCAAAAATTAAAAGAAATATGTGACAAATTCCTCCGGGATCAAAACAATATTGAAATTGTAAGTGGTACATGCCGAGGAGCAGATAAACTAGGAGAACAGTACGCAAAAGAACGAGGATATGAAATCACTCAATTCCCTGCAAACTGGAATAAATATGGAAAGTCAGCTGGGCCAAAAAGAAATCAAGAAATGGCAAATTATGCCAATGCATTAATAGCCTTTTGGGATGGGAAAAGCAAAGGAACCAACAATATGATTCAACTAGCAAATAGGTGTAATTTAGATATTCTGATTTGTTATCATTAATTCTATAGTTATTCTAAATTAAAAATCTTAATAAAGACACTTCGCTATTTAAGTTTTTCTATTAAAAATTAAAATAGTAATTCCTTAATTAAGTTTTTTGTGATTTTCTTAAATAAGAAGTACCTTTGATAAAGTTTTAATTAAAAAGCAATATGAAAAGTTTTAAAGCAGGAAATCAGATACATCAAGGGACTTATAAGAGTTTTCAGCCTAATAGGATAAATCAAGAATGGAAAATTGATGATATGGAACTGTTAAATCTGTTAAGTCAGGCTGATAGGCAACTTGGTAGACTAGATATGTATTCAGAATACATCCCAAATATTGATCTTTTTATAAGTATGCACGTTTTAAAAGAGGCAACTCAATCTAGCAAAATAGAAGGGACTAAAACGAATATTGAAGATGCTTTATTGGATATAGAAGATGTGAATGATGAAAAAAGAGATGATTGGGAGGAGGTTCAAAATTATATAGAAGCTTTAAATTCAGCAATTGCAAATCTTGAAAAACTACCATTTTCATCACGCTTAATAAAAGAAACTCATAAGATTCTATTACAGGGAGTTCGAGGAAAGCATAAGTTGCCTGGAGAATTTAGGAGTAGCCAAAATTGGATAGGTGGAGCCAGCATTAATGACGCTACGTTTATACCTCCAATTCATTCAAGTGTCAACGATTATATGGGGGACTTAGAAAAGTTTGCTCATAGTATAGAATCATATTTCCCGGACTTATTAAAAATTGCGCTCATACATTATCAATTTGAAACAATACATCCATTTTTAGATGGAAATGGAAGAGTTGGGAGATTATTGATTACTTTATATTTAGTTGAAAAAGGAATTCTGAAAAAACCAATTTTATACCTTTCTGATTTTTTTGAGAAAAACAGGTCTTTATATTATGACAATTTAACGCGAGTACGTGAAAAAAATGACTTAACGCAATGGTTTAAATTTTTTTTAGTTGGAGTTATCGAAACTGCTAAGAACAGTGTAACTACTTTTGATAGTATTCTTAAGTTACAAAAAGAAGTAGAAGTTAAAATTCAAACTTTAGGAAGCCGTTCTAATAATGCTCAGTTAATTGTAAATTATTTGTTTCAGCGCCCAATTCTAGACGCTAGTAAGGTGAAAGATTTAACAAACCTCTCATTGCCTTCTGTATATAAATTAATCGATGATTTAGAAAAACTAGACATAATAAAAGAAACCACAGGAGCTAAAAGAGGAAAGATTTATATGTTTAGAGAATATACAAACCTGTTTAATTAGCCTTAAATTGGAAGAAATGTTTAATGCTCTTAAATTAAACAGCTAAACATTCAACTCCTCAATTACAATTTGTTGAGGTAAAAAGTTCCAGCAATAATAACTACTGCTAAACGTAATTTTACGTTCAGTAATACCATTATTAAGAAACTTCATGCGCTTGTCAAATAGCAAGAGTTGCAATTCTTTGTGTTTAAAAAGTTGTTTTGGAGCCGCATCATTAAGCCAGGTATTGGTCATAATCAGTGCAAAAGGTTTATTGAATGATAAAGCCCTTTCAAAGTATTTACGTTTGTTAGAAAAAGGTGGATTACTTATTAATACATCCCATTGTTCAGGTTCATAAGAAAAAAAATCTTGCCCATTGTTAATATGGCTAAAAACAACCTTATTCTGCTTACTAATTTGTTTTACAAACTCGCTTTCGGCTGTATCAAACGGACACCAAACAATGGCTTCTTTAGGAATATATTTTAATATAGGAGTAACGCCATATGCAGGTGTATAACACTCATCATTCTTTCCCTTGCTGTATAATATCTTACTACTATTCACACTTTAACTATTATCGGCAAATAACTTTCGTAGTATATAAGAAACAAAAAAACTAATCACTGCTCCAATAACAGCCATAACAGCAGTAAAAACTACATCATGCAAGCTGATATTGAAAACAGTTGATAGTAGTGTGCCCCCAAACACACCAGATTTTAGTTGATAATTATTTGTTGTCATTAGTTGTAGTTTCGGGATCAGTTTTAGTGTCAGATACTACAGCTTGACTTACAGCAGTGGCTACAGTTCCTGCCACAGTTAAATAAGTTGCAATAGTCACAACAATAGCGGGCATTGCAATTGGAGCAGCAATAATAACACCTCCAGCAGTAGCCAAAGCAATGCCAATGTTTCTAAGTTTTCTAAAAAAATTAGGAGTCTTTTTTTTATATCGTTGAGTTAATTTCATAATTAAGATTTTATAGTTAATGTGATGGTTTCTTTTCGGTCAAATGCTTGGTAACAACTAGAAATTATTTTTTGAAATAACGGTGTAGATTGCAATCCTTTTCCAATACCAGTCAATGTTGAAACAGGAGCCAAACAACCTTTCAATTCCTTTTTTGCATCATTGGCAGGATGTATCAAGATCAAACTTCTGCCAGGAACATTTTCAACCAATAAATGATGCTTAAACTTTTCTGAATAACGAGGTTTCAACGTATAAACACCTTCAGGAATACAAGAAATGTTTAGCTTGTTATCCAACCAAGGTAATTCAATGGCAAAGCCTAAAAATTGTCTTTTATAAAAGAGGACACTATTCGTGCCCTCCTTAAAATAAGTTCTGTGTAATAGTAAATACATTAAACAGTGTCAATATCAATAATGGACAAGGCGTTGTATGATCCATTTTTCAATGAATACATTTCACCATTTACTTCTTGATAAAACTCAATTCCCAATACATGAACTACAGGTAAAGTAGAATTTGCAGTAACAGTAGCAGTCAAATCGATTTGTGCAGTTGGTGCATTTTCATAAGGTAATACAGCAGTCTCATCACTTTCAAAAACAAAAGTTTCTTTGGTAAAGTCAACTTCAGCAGCTCCCATAACCATTTTAAAATGTGTGGTTCCTGCAGGCGCAGCAATACGTTTTTTTGCAGAAAAAGGAGCAACGCCAACAGTTGCATCGCCAGCTACTCGATCAAACGCATTCACGGCAGGAGTATACAAAGTAGCACCCAATTTCCCATTGATGTTAAACTCAAAGCCCTCCAAGAGTTCCAGGTTACCATCTTCAATAGTTCTAGAACCTCTTTCATTAACAGCATCGGTTTTTACAATTTTCAACAAATCAGTTGTCAATCTACTCACCACTCTTTTGTCTTTAGCATTTTGTAAAAGAAGCCGAATTGCATTTCGCAATACTTTACCACCTTTTCCAGCAACACCAAATTCAGCACCGTTTTCACGTGTTCTTTGAAACGCAGGATCATTTTTAATTCTTGAAGCATCTACACCACCTTTTTCACGGGCAAGATGTCCATCAGCAGTTTTGTAAAAGGAAATACCTCCAATAGTTCCTTTCAATCTAATAATACCAGTTTGTTTGGCCATAATGTTATAAAATTTTTAATTCTCAACAAAGCAACTTATCTTTATAAAAGAAATCAAAAATTGAAATCCATCCATTCCGAAAACGTCCTTTTTAATCCAAATTGAGGGATTCATTCAAGAATAGATGCTAGTAGGATACTAGTAGGATAAAGCATGGATAGAGTATTAAAATGAAGATAGTAAGAGCTTGCATATACCCAAAAGACATTCAATGCATCACAGGCAGAAGTGAACGCTATGGGCGTAAACTTTTAAATAAAATTAAGGAGCATTTAGGTAAACAACCTCATCAATTTATTACAATCAATGAGTTTTCAGAATACTCAGGAATTGAAATAGATATCATAAATGAATACATTTCAAATCAAATAAAAAGGGGCTAATTCGGGGTCAGTAAAAAACAGTGGAGCTATAAGCCCTTTAAGAAAAGGGCTTGTGGGAATAGTCTTAGTTCCTTCCTCTCTGCAAAAGAAGCCTTACATTAATGTAAGGCTTCTTTTTTATAAGAATGAATATCCCAAAATTATAGAAACAGTTTTATATGGAGAATCATAGGAAGCGTTGCTGTTTGTTAATTGTCTTACAGAATGAAATCTAGCCTCCATACTATATCTATCTTTCATTTTGTAGCCAGCTCCTAATGCAAGGTTAATTCCGCTTTTTATATCAACCTTACTAAAAACATAACCATCCTCTTCTTTATAATCAATTGAACAGTTTAATGGTGTGTCAATAATAATTGAAGTGTTTATAAAAAATTTAGAACCTTTTTTGAGGAAAAAATAATGACGAATACCAATAGGTAATTCAATAGAATTGTATTTTACGGATGTTATATTAATTCTTCCTGAAGCTTCACCTACAACTTTTGAAATATCTGATTTAAAGTATTGATAAGTAGGTTCAAAAATTAAAGCCCATTTGTTTTTATTGAAAGGCAATATTAGTTCAGCTTCAATTCCTAAACCAAAACTACTTTTACTGCCAAAATCAGTGTATTTATAATCTAAAAAAAAGTTTTCATTTGATAAGGATGATGTTCTAAATTGAGGTCTAATTGATAAATTAAATAAATCTCTGTTTTGCCTCAATTCAAAATTTGAATATTCTGAATTAGTACATTTATTGTACTGATTAAAAAAGTTAAATAAACTCTTTTTTGTGTATTGTAGTTTATTTATGGTTGTTAATTTTATGGAAGAACATTTTAAGTTACTCCATAATTGCTGTTTAAATCTGTTATTTTCTCCTATTTTATTATCTGTTGTTAAGTAATTTTTAAAAATTAATTGTTCTATATCTGAATTTTTATAGCTGTAGAATAATCTCATCAATACCCCATCTTCAAATAAATAAAGGTTGGCTTCGCCTTCAATAAGCGTTTTTAAAAATATTTGTTCTTCTTTTAGAATTACTTTTTTATTTCTACTTAACTTATTTAGTTTATTACTTGATCGGTCAATTTTAACAGTTTTTCTAATATATTTTGAAGCTTTATAGATATAAAATTCTTTAACGGAATCAATACCAATTGATTTTTCATTATCCGATTCAAATATTTTATATTTAAAACTAGTTGGGTTGTTTCTCGAATCTACATTTTTTATGAAGCACTCAATTTTTTTGTTCAAATTATTAATAAAATATCCTTTTTCAAAAGTAATTTGCGAGTAGGAGAATACAGTAATAAATGTGGTGTAAATTAATAAGAAATACTTTCTCATGTTTTTTTCAAATGTAGTGTTTTCTATAGAAAATGAACTTGCAAAAGAAAGTATTTTAAGACTAAATTATCGTATTAATATTTAAAAAAGATACCTGCTTTGTTTTTACTTAAAAAAAAAGTAACGAAAACATTTACGTAACTACATTTTATAAAAATTGTTAATTAACTTAACAATCAATAAATTTGACAAGAAAATACAGAGTTTCAATTAGTTCAATTTAAATACTCGTATTCTACAATAACTAAAAAAAGAAATATGGCAAATGAATTACTTCAAAAAGAAGGATTAAGAAAAATAAGAGAAGATTACCAGTATTTAATAACTTTATTTAAAGAAATGTTGACATCAATTGGAGAGAGTAACTTAGCTGATGGGTTGCCAATTGATAACTTTTCTGTAAAAAAAACAGCTAATTATTCCAATGAAAAATTTACACAAGCAATTGGAATGTGTTTTGAGCTATTGAATTTAGTTGAAGAAAATGCCGCAACACAATATAGAAGAAAATCAGAAACACAATTTGGTATTGAATCTACAAAAGGATCTTGGGGTTATACGCTAAATCAATGGAAAACAGAAGGAATTAATGAGTGTAAGATAGCTGAAAAACTAAGAGAAGTTAAAGTAGTGCCGGTTTTAACAGCCCATCCAACGGAAGCTAAAAGATTAACTGTAATTGATATTCACCGAGAATTGTACTTGTTATTGGTTAAAAAGGAAAATCCAAATTGGTCAACTTCAGAGCAATCGCTTTTAAAACAAGAAATTATTAGTTTAATGGAGCGTTGGTGGAGAACAGGTGAAATTTATCTTGAAAAGCCACGGTTAGAAGATGAGAGAAATAATCTTATGCATTATTTTAATAATGTGTTTCCTGAAGCGGTTAAATTAACAGATCAGCGTTTGAAAGATGCTTGGGAAGAAATGGATTTTTCTCCGGAATTATTAGAATGGCCAGAACATTTTCCTTTAATTCAGTTTGGAAGTTGGGTTGGTGGTGATCGTGATGGACATCCGTTTGTAACACCTAAATTTACTGCTTCAACTTTAAGATTGCATAGAAGATTAATGTTGAAAATGATTCAAAAACAATTAGTTGATTTGGCGGCTAAACTTAGTTTTTCTAGTTTTCAAAATACAATTGCGTCGGACTTTCTTAACGAACTTGAACAAAAAGCCTCGTTATTTGGAGCAAAAGGAGAAAAAGCATTAAAGCGAAACCCGTCAGAACCATTACGTCAATTTATAAATTTACTATTGCTTCAATTAAATAATACAATTAAAGATAATCATACTTTAGGAGAGGCAAGTTATTTTAAATCGGCTGATGTTTTAGATGTTGAACTTAAAAAATTAAGGCAGTTGCTTATTGATTTAGGTGCAGTAAAAATTGCTAAGCAGTGGTTGTTTCCTATTGAAAGATTAGTGCAAAACTTCGGGTTCCATTTAACAAAATTAGATATTAGACAAAATAGCGCTTACCACGAAAAAGCAATTAGTCAAATATTAGCAGCCTCAGGTTTTACGGATTTTGATTATGGAAGTTGGAATGAAGAAAAAAGATTGTCCTTTTTAAATAAAGAATTAAAAAATAAGCGTCCGTTTTTAGTAGCTGGTGTTTCTTGTGGGCCAGAGGCTGATAATGTTCTTGGGTATTTGCGAGAAATTAAAACATATGTAGATTTATACGGTACAAATGGAATTGGATCTGTAATTGTTAGTATGACTCGTAGTTTAAGCGATTTATTATTAGTGTATTTGTTACTTAGAGAAGTTGGACTACAAGATACGAACCTTCCAGTAGTTCCACTGTTAGAAACTGTTGATGATTTAATTGCTGGTCCGGAAATTTTAACCGCTTTCTTAAAACATCCAATTGTTGAGAAGCAACGGTTAAATTCTAAGTCATTTATTCAAGAAGTAATGTTAGGTTACAGTGATAGTAATAAAGATGGTGGAATTTTAACAAGCCGATGGAATATATACAAAGCAGAAGAAAACCTAACTAAAGTAGCGAAAGAATTTGATGTAAAACTCTGCTTTTTCCACGGACGAGGAGGAACAATTAGTAGAGGAGGAGGAAAAATTCATAGATTTTTAGATAGTATGCCGGCAGGTTCTATGAGTGGGCAAATAAAAATGACTGTGCAAGGAGAATCTATTGCTAATTTATTTGCCAATCGTCTTACTGCAGCTTATAATTTAGAAATGTTTGTTGCAGGGACAGCAAGACAAGCTATGGTTGAAGAATCTAAAGTTAAAGATGAACAACGTTATAAAATAATGGATGAAATAGTTGAGCTTACCAGAACAACTTATAGAAAATTATTAGACCATCCAAATTTTATTGAGTTTTATACAGCCGTAACTCCAATAGATGTTTTAGAGCAAAGTAAGATTGGATCAAGGCCAGTTCGTAGAACAGGTCAAAGATCCTTAGAAGATCTTCGTGCTATTCCTTGGGTTTTTAGTTGGAATCAATCTAGGTTTAATATTAGTGGGTGGTTTGGAACAGGAACTGCTTTAGTGGAGTTTCAGAAAAAGCATCCAAATGATTTTGAACATTTAAAATCATTAGCAAAAGATTGGCCTTTCTTAAAATATAGCCTCATTCAAATCGAATCTAATTTATTAAATTCTGATATTGAAATAATGAATTCATTTACCAATTTTGTTGAGAATCCAAAGGTAAAAGAAGAGTTAATGACACTAATTTTAAATGATTATAAAAATTGTTTAGATGAAATTGAAGAAATTACGGAAAGCTCAGTAGAAGTGAGGCGAATTTCTAAGTTAAACGATAACAAATTAAGGAATAACTCATTAAAAGCATTGCATGAAATTCAAATAGATTATTTAACGAAATGGAGAAACCTTAAAGACTCAAATCCGAAAGAAAGCGATAGTTATTTAATGGAATTATTATTACTTGTAAATGCATTATCTGGAGGGCTAAAAGGTACTGGGTAAAAATACCCCAAATTAAAAATACAATTTTAAAAATCTGTTTTTTCATTTAAAACGAATAAACAGGTTTTTTTATTAATTAAAGTTTAATAAAATTCGAATGAGTGATCAGTTTCAATTTAAACAATTTAAAATTCATCAGGATAAAACAGCAATGAAAGTTGGAACTGATGGTGTGTTACTTGGGGCTTGGGCTAAAATTGATAATTCTGTTAATAGCATTTTAGACATTGGATCAGGAACTGGTTTAATTGCTTTAATGATGGCTCAGCGCAGCTTTTGCGAATTGATTGATGCTGTAGAATTAAATGATGAAGCATATGTGCAATCTGTAGAGAATTTTGAACAAAGTGATTGGGCAGATCGTCTGTTTTGTTACCATGCATCTTTTCAAGAATTGGTAAATGAAATGGATGATGAGGAATATGATTTAATAATTTCGAATCCTCCTTTTTATACATCAACTTATAAGGAGTTAGAAAATGGTAGAGCAATGGCAAGACATTCGGAAAGTTTGACTTATAAAGAGTTGCTTTTAGGAGTTGCTAATTTATTGGCTAAAAATGGTAGCTGTGCTTTTATTATTCCTTTTTCTGAAGAGGGGAATTTTATTTCTATTGCAAAAGAATTAGAATTATATCCAAACAGATTAACCCGTGTAAAAGGAACAGAAAATTCTAAAATTAAACGCAGCTTAATTCAACTTTCATCTTCTAGTGTACTTGTGGAAGAAAATGAGCTTATAATTGAGCTAGACCGTCATATTTATACCAATGATTATATAAAATTGGTTAAAGATTTTTATTTGAAAATGTAAACTAACTTTCTTCGAGATATTCTTGTTCGGTATTTATTTCCCAAATATTAGCTTTGGTTTTTACTCCATTTTTAATGTTTTCAACAGCCATCATTGCAGTTAACATTGAATGATCTTGATTGTTGTATTTATGCATTCCATTTCTTCCAATTAAAAATAAGTTTTCAATTGAGTCAGTAAACTTTTGGATTGTACTAAAATTCTTATATCCGCCAAAGTATGCAGGGTAGGTTTTTGGCATTTTTATAATAGTTGAATCTAATACAGATTGTTTTTCAATAATATTAATTGAAACTAGTTCATTAATTGCAAATTCGATAAATTCAGAATCAGGTTTTAGCCATAAAGAATCACCTTCATTACAAAAATATTCTAACCCAACCCAAACTGTGTTAGGGTCTTTTACTAGGTGCGGACTCCAGTTGTTAAAAATTTGTAATCGCCCTATTTTTACAGAACTCTCTTGAATGTAAATCCAATTATCCTTAATTAATGTTTTAGACTTTTTATCTTTTATTTTTAATTCTTTAAGTAAAAGTCCAACTGTAATAAAATCTCTATATAATAATTTATTAGCAACATTAATAACACTATACGGTGCAGTAGGCTTTATATTATTTATTAATTCCTTAACAGGCATTGTTGAGACAAAATAATCCGCTTGTAAAACTATTTTAGAATTTGTTGTTGAATCAACAATAGTTACGCTTTTTATATTGCCTTCTTTAAGAATTAGTTCCGTGGCTTTACTATTTGTTATAATCTCACCTCCTTTTTGCTTAATTATTTTTGCAACTTCCTCCCACATTTGTCCAGGTCCTAATTTTGGATATAAAAACTTTTCAATTAAACTAGTTTCAACATTTTTTTGATTTAAATCCGATTCTTTTGAAAATGCATGTAAAATTGCTTTGCTTATTGAAACACCTTTTATACGTTGCGCTCCCCATTCGGAAGGAATTTCCGCACATGATTTACCCCAAACTTTTTCAGTATAATCTTTAAAAAAAGTATAGTATAAGGTTTTTCCAAATCTATTTATAAAAAAATCTTCTAAGGTAACTTCGTTTGATATGGGAAAAATCTTTATAAATAGATAACTAAAGGCAATTTTTAAGCTAGTTAACAGCCCTAAATTATTTAAGGTATGGAAGCTTAGAGATATAGGATAATTAAAAAATTTCTGAAGAAAAAATATACGTGAAACTCTTTTTCGAATAAGCATAACTTTATTCGGATCTAAATCATTTTTTTTTGAGTTGTTGTGTTCAATTTCTTTTTCTTTCCCTTGATATTTTATTTTTAATTTGGAGTCTGAGTTATTGTTTTCAATGGGTAAAATGTTTTGCCACCAATCCATAACCTTATCTGATTTGGAAAAAAACCGATGTCCTCCAATATCAATTCTGTTGCCTTTATAGTTAACGGTTTTTGAAATTCCGCCCATATCGCCAGACATTTCAACAATAATAGGTTTAATTTTTGTATGTTTTATAAACTCATATGCAGCAGTAAGTCCCGCCGGTCCTGCACCTATAATTATTGCTGTTTTATGATCTTTTGAACTCATTGTTTTATTTAGAGAAGCTTTTTTTTAAAGTATTTGAAACAGTTTTTAGCATAGAATTATTCAAAAGAATTGAACCTATAATTATAGGTACTAGAGGCATTAAGTATCTGGATGCTCCCACGGGGCCAACAAGTAAAACTATATAAAAGAAAAAGCACCCAGAAATAATTCTAATATTTAAATTTATTGATGGGCTAAATATAAATAATAAATAACCCAATAGTTTTATAATGTTAAATAATATTATGATACCCAAAAACAGCAGTAATATTGGAGAATAGGAGTTGGTTAAAAATGCTAGTACACCTTTAATACCACCATTATTTATATGAAATAAAATCCCTTTATTTTTTGCGTTAGGTGTTTTAAACATAAAGAAGTATGATAAATCGAACCTTCCGGGGTCTAGCAGAGCATATATACTTCCTTGTAAGTGATAAATAGTGTATGAGAATAAATTCTCTTTTATAATATTTTTTGCCGATGTATCTAAAAAAGTAAAATTTTCATTATAGGTTTCTAATAAATTGGCTTCCTTGTGTATGCTGTCTATTATTTTGTCAGTTTTTTCTTCTCCAATTTTACTTAGCAGGAAAAATTTGACGTTGTAATCTAGTAAGTTTATTGTTTCAATACTTGAATATTGAATACGTTGAGTTCTATTATAATTCCACTTAAAAATTAATAGAACAGCCAAGATTGGTAATATAGAGAAGGCTGCGGGGTGATATTTTTTATGTTTAAAAGCTAAGTACAACATATAAATTGTACTTGGAATTACAAATAAATACATTACAGGTTTAACATACGCTGCTCCAATTAATGCGCAGCTATACCAAAAAACAGCCCTAGGATTTTTAAATTTTAAATATTTTGCAGCGTTTACAAACATAAGTACAATAAAAAATTGGAATAGTACTTCGGTTAAAATTGCATTCGCGTATATAAATTGTGAAGGTGTTATAAATAATAAGAAAATAAATAGATAGTCATATTTTTTATCATAATTATAAAGAAGAATAGTTTTTCTAATTAAATAAATAGAAATAATAGAAATAATATTTTGAAAAAAGAGAATAACATAAAATGGAGCATCAAAATAATTAAATAATGACAAAAATAATGGATATCCTGGAGGTCTAAGCGTATAGTTTTGTGGATTTATGGGTAAATTTAAATCACCAGAGTAAAAAATTCCTTGAGAAATAATATTTTCAGCTTCAATTAAATACTGATATGAATCTGACATTTTGAAATTTGTACCAGAAAAAGGATGATAATTATCGTAATAAAAAGAAATACTGAAATATATTAAGTGAATAAATATAAGTATAAGGATAAATATTAAATCCTTTTTGTCTTTAATTTTCATTGTAATGGTTAAATTTAACTAGAAATTGTTTCAGGATTATAACCTAAATAAGGAACTTTTTTATTTGAAAATGAAATACCAAACTCTTTAAGTTCATTTAAAATGGGTTCGTAAATTTCTTTTGAAACTGGTATTAAAACACCTTTGGCGTTAATTTCTCCATTTAATATTTTTAAAGTGGCAATTGCAACTGGAATACCAACAGTTTTTGCCATAGCAGTATAAATTTGATTGTCTCCTTTACAAACCATACTACTTTCAATTTGATGTTTTTTTCCATTTAATTCATATCCTATTAAATGTTGCATAACAATCATATCTATATCGTGTTCTTTAAGTGTCCAGCTATCTTTTAATATTTTTTCTAAAATTTGTGCCGGAGTAGCATTATCTAAACCTACTTTTTTATTCGGATTAAAAATATCGATTTCCAAAAGTTTATCCCAGATAACATCATCTTGGTCTATTTTTAAGTAATGGCGTAATTTTAATTCTACAGAATCATTTGGGCTATAAGCCAAAAATGAATTTGTAAAATCGCGATAACTCATATTAATTGAATCTTCAATTGTATAGCTGTCATCCGTCATTCCTAACTGCACAAAAATATTCCATGCTCTCGAGAAGCCAACTCTTCTAATTGTTCCTCTATAAAGTGTTAGAATATTGTTTAATCCATAAGCAGTCTTATATTTTAAGGAATCTCTATTGGCGTAACCTTCAAATTTTCCGTAACCATCAATAGTTAAAATTTCGGTTCTTCTAAATAATTTATGATATGGAATATATTTGTATTTTCCTTCTTGTAAAAATTTGGAAGCACCACCTTGTCCTGCTAAAACTACGTTTCGAGGGTTCCAAGTAAATTTGTAGTTCCATAAATTATCATCACTTTCAGGAGCAACTAAACCTCCGGTAAACGATTCGAAAAGAAGTATGTTACCACCTTTATTTCTAATGCCATCAATTAGATGCATAGCACTCATATGGTCAATTCCTGGATCTAGTCCAACTTCATTTAAAAATATAAGATTTTGGTTTATAGCTTCATTATTTAGTAATTTCATTTCTTTTGAAACATAAGATGCTGTAACTAAATTTTTCTTGTATTTTAAACAATCTTTTGCAATTTTAATATGTAGAGCAGCAGGGAGCATTGAAACAACAATAGAAGCGTTCTTTATTGCTTTTGATCTTTCAACTTCATTAAAAATATCAAATGAAATGGCTGTGCCGTTTTTATGATGTTGAATTTTGCTACTCGCAAGCTCAAGAGAAAAATCTGCAACTGTAATATGCAAATTCTCCGAGTCGGATTTTTCTAATAGGTACGTAATTAAGGAAGAAGATGATTTTCCAGCTCCAATTATTAAAATATTTTGCATTTTATTTTTTTTCAAAGATGCTACAAATACGAAAATACTAATTTAAAAAGTTATAAATGATTTTAATAATATTAATTATTTTCTGAATTTACTTCATCCAAGATTTCTTTTGCCTTTTCATAATCAGAGGAATTTACTTTTAACCGGTATCCTTCCGAAGATGGTAGCCCAGTATAGGTAACATTTGAATCTAATATAAAGCTAATAATATTATTATTAGCTAAAAGAGTTTTGGCAATTTGCACTTGATGTAATAAACTAGTTTTTAGGATAGTTAATAATTTTCCATTTTGATTTTCCATAAGATTCGTTTTTACTTAAAGATAAGAATATTAATTAAATAATGTATTATATATTTGGTTCATAAAACCATATAAAATGAATAAAAATTTGTTTGTAACTGCAATTTTAGGTGCTACTACAATTATATTAGGCGCTTTTGGAGCACACGCCTTACAAGAAACTTTAAGTTTACAGGAGCTTAAAAGTTTTGAAACAGGTGTGCGTTATCAAATGTATCATGTGTTAGTATTACTGTTTGTTAACACTTTTAAAAACTTTACTAAAAAGAGTAAAAATGTAGTAAGCATGTTGTTTTTTGTAGGGATTTTGTTTTTTTCAGGGTCTATTTATGCAATAACCTTTGGTGTAGATGCTAAAAGCATTTGGTTTGTAACACCTTTAGGAGGTTTAATACTTATTGTGGGGTGGATTTTCTTGGCAATTGAGTTTCTTAAGAAAAAAGCTTACTAAAACAAATAAAATTTATTGAATTATAGTTGTAGACATAAAAAAGATGCGTTTTTTTAGGTTTAATCGAAATCGTATTCGCAAAATTATAAATAATTTACAGTGAGTTAAAGTTCAGTATATGAGGTAAATACGTAATGAAAACGTTTTAGTAAATAGTTGTTTTTTACTGACATATGTCATAAGTAGGAACCTTTCTTTATATGTAAATTTGTTAAAGAAATTATTAGAAAAAAGTAATAAAAAAATAATTGAATAAATAATAGATTAAAACAAGATTTATGGAAGTTTTAAACCAATCAGTAGTAAAGTCATTAAATGACTTAGGAATTAAAGATGTAAAAGAAGTTATTCACAATCCTTCTTACGAAGTTCTTTTCGAAGAAGAAATGAAACCAGGATTAGAAGGTTTTGAGGTAGGTCAATTAACAGAATTAGATGCTGTTAATGTAATGACAGGTAAATTTACTGGTCGTTCTCCTAAAGATAAATTTATTGTTAAGGATGATGCAACTAAAGAAAACTTTTGGTGGAATTCTGAAAAAGCACCTAATGATAACAAACCAACTACACAAGCTGTTTGGAATGAGCTTAAAGGTTTAGTTACTGAGGAGTTATCTAATCAAAGATTATTTGTTGTAGATGCTTTTTGTGGAGCAAATGAAGATACAAGATTAAAAATACGTTTTGTTGTTGAGGTAGCTTGGCAAGCACACTTTGTAACAAATATGTTTATTAAACCAACTGCAGAGGAATTAGAAAACTTTGGTGAGCCAGATTTCGTTGTAATGAATGGTTCTAAAGTAACAAACCCTAACTGGAAAGAACACGGATTAAATTCTGAAAACTTTGTTCTTTTTAACTTAACTGAGAAAATCCAAATTATTGGTGGTACTTGGTATGGTGGTGAAATGAAAAAAGGTATGTTCGCTATGATGAACTACTATTTACCATTAAGAGGTATTGCTTCTATGCACTGTTCAGCAAACGTTGGAGAAGAAGGTGATGTTGCAATATTCTTTGGTTTATCAGGAACTGGTAAAACTACTTTATCTACTGATGCTTCTCGTAAACTTATTGGAGATGACGAGCATGGATGGGATGATGAAGGTGTATTTAACTTTGAAGGTGGATGTTATGCAAAAACTATTGATTTAGATAAAGATGCTGAGCCAGAAATTTATGGAGCAATTAAAAGAAATGCTTTATTAGAAAACGTAACTGTTGATGCTAATGGTAAAATTGATTTTACTGATGGTTCTGTAAGTCAAAACACTCGTGTTTCTTACCCAATCAATCATATTGAAAACATTGCAGTACCTTCTAAAGCAGGTCACGCTGAAAAAGTAATTTTCTTATCTGCAGATGCATTTGGTGTATTGCCTCCAGTTTCTAAATTAACTCCAGAGCAAACTCAATACCACTTCTTGTCTGGATTTACAGCTAAGTTAGCAGGAACTGAAAGAGGAATTACTGAGCCAACTCCAACATTCTCAGCTTGTTTTGGTGCAGCTTTCTTAACTTTACACCCAGTACAATATGGAGCAGAATTAGTTAAAAAGATGGAAGCTCACGGAGCAGAAGCTTACTTAGTAAACACTGGATGGAATGGTTCTGGAAAAAGAATTTCTATTCAAGATACAAGAGGAATTATTAATGCAATTTTAGATGGTTCTATTGAAAAAGCGGAAACTAAAAACATTCCAATTTTCAACTTAGAAGTACCAACATCATTACCAGGTGTTCACACAGAGATTTTAGACCCTCGTGATACTTATGCTGATGTTGCAGAATGGGATAAAAAAGCAAATAAATTAGCTGGTTTATTCATTGAAAACTTCGAGAAATATACAGATAACGAAGAAGGAAAAGCTTTAGTAGCAGCTGGACCTCAGTTATAGTAAAATAGATTTAGGTTAAGAAAAAGGCTCGCAATTTGCGAGCCTTTTTTTTGTATTATATTTTTTTAATTTTAAAATAAACCATTAATTTGAGCGTCTATTTTATCTATTATAAAACCTAAATCTTCCTGGTTATCTACAAAGTTTAAATTATCTACATCAATTATTAAAAGTTTACCCTTATCGTATTTTGTTATCCAGGCTTCATACCGTTCGTTTAGTCTACTTAAATAATCTATACTAATAGAATTTTCATAGTCTCTTCCTCTTTTATGAATTTGACCAACTAAAGTTGGAATTGAAGCTCTTAAATAAATTAATAAATCGGGAGGCGAAACTAATCGTTCCATCAATTCAAATAAAGAGTCATAATTTTTGTAATCTCTATTTGGCATTAATCCCATAGCATGTAAATTAGGGGCGAAAATTCGAGCATCTTCATAAATAGTTCTATCTTGGATTATGTTTTTACCACTTTCTCGAATTTCAAGTATTTGTCTAAAACGACTGTTTAAAAAGTATACTTGTAAGTTAAACGACCAACGTTCCATTTCTCCATAAAAATCATCTAAGTAAGGATTTTCTTCAACAGACTCGAAATGAGGTTCCCACCTAAAATGTTTGGCTAATAATTTTGTTAGAGTGGTTTTTCCAGCTCCAATATTCCCAGCAATAGCAACGTGCATAATTTATAAATACCTTAGTTATAAGTGGATAAAGGTAATTATTTTTTTTATTTTTCAACGGTACTAAATTAACACACTTAGTAAATTAGCTTATATCCAAAACCTCGAACGTTAATTATTTGAATGGAAGGGTCTAATTTTAGCTTTTTTCTTAGTTTAGTAATAAATACGTCCATACTGCGGGCGTTAAAGAAATCATCGTTTCCCCAAAGTTTTTTTAAAATAAAAGATCTTTCTAATACTTTATCTTTGTGTAGAATTAAATGATGTAGTAATTCAGATTCTCTGTGTGTTAAACTTGTAGTGGTGTTTTTGTGTGTTAGGGTTTGTTTTTGTAAATCGAAAGTAAACTCACCTAATTCAATTGTTTGTAATGTATCAATATTTTTTTTTCTTTTTAGTAAGGCATTTATTCGAACTATTAATTCTTCCATACTAAAAGGTTTTTTTAAATAATCGTTTCCGCCTAGATTAAAACCTTCAACTACATCTTCTGTTTGAGATTTTGCTGTTAAAAAAATAATTGGAATATTAGGGTCTTCTTTCCTTATTTCTTTCGCCAATGTAAAACCGTCTTTTTTAGGCATCATAACATCCAAAACCAATAATTCTGGGCTTTCAATTTTGTATGTTTTGTATGCCTCTTCACCATCAACACAAAGCAAAACTTCGAAATTTCGCATTTCTAAACTTTCTTTAACTATTTGTCCTAGTGCAGGTTCGTCTTCAGCTAATATTATTTTTACAACATTATTCATTTAGTAATTCAATTTTAAATACAGTTTCACCTTTAGAATTATATAGAATTGAAATAATTCCATTGTGTTTTTCAATAATTTTTTTTGTGTAATAAAGTCCAATACCAAACCCTTTTACATTATGTGTATTTCCAGTTGGTATTCTATAAAATTGTTCGAAAACTTTATCTTTTTGATTATTTTGAATTCCTTTTCCGTTATCCCAAATTAAAATTTCAACCCCTTTCTTTAATTTGTTTTGTTCTGCATATATTGTATTTCCTCCGTATTTTATTGCATTATCAATAATGTTACTTATAGCATTTTCAAAATGAAAAGCATCTACATTTATGGTTATATCGCCATTTTTGTTACAAAAGTTAAATTGTTTTTCGGGATTTAAAATTTGGTATTTTTCAACTAAGTTTTTTAATAAATCGTTTATTATAATAGGTTCTTTGAAAAGTTCCAATTCTTCTTGTTTTAAAGTAGCGGTTTCCAATAATTTTTCTACCATTAAATGTAGTTTTTTGGTTTGGGAGGAAGCCATTTCTACATATTTTTCAGATTTATTTTTGTCTTCTAACGCTTTAAAATTTTTCATAGCTTCTAACACAGTAGAAATAGTAGCAATTGGGGTTTTAAATTCGTGGGTAATGTTACTAATTAAATCGTTTTTAACTTCGGCTAATTGTTTTTGCGTATTAATAGTTTTAAGTAAATATAAAATACTAGCTATAATACTTATTGAAAGTAAAAGAGATAGCAAAATACTTACTAAGGATTCCTTTAAAACTTCCGCAGTTGTATTGGTGAATAATAATTCAAGTTTGCTGCGATGGGGTAAATAGTGCGATTTAGAATTAACTTTTAAGTGTTTTTTATCAAAATTTTCAAGATTTAATGATTGGGTTTTTGTTTCAAAATTATCAAAACCTTTCCATTCATAATATTTAAAATTTAAAGCGTAATTTACGTCTATATCATTCCTAGTAAACTCTTCTAAGATATAACTGTTTAATTTGTTTAAATCTAACGTGTCTTTAGAAAAAGAAACCACAACTTTGGTTATTAAACTGTCTATGTTTTTTGCAAAAACATCCGAATTTCCGAAATGAGAAATTACATTTTTTCCATTTTTAATTCCAAAGTTTTTTTCATTTTTTCCAATGAGAAAAACTTTGTTACTATCTTGTTTTTGAATATGTTTTAAAGTACTATCTATTTTTTTAAACATCGATCTTCTCGATTTTGTTTGTAACCGGATAGTATCACTTTTATTATTAGTGCTTGTAGAATCTGGAGTAGTTAAAGTAATAAAACTAGATTTAGTTATGTTGGCAAAATAATCTTCAACAGCGTTGTCTAAACTTCGTGTAACTCTACTGGTTAAATGTTCTTTATTAATTTGGTATTCACGGTAATTCCAATAAACTTGAACAGCAATAGTAAATACTATTACACTGGCAATAATGTATATAATTGTTTGGTGCCGTTTATTATTCATATTCCAAAGGTAACGATAGAAATGTAAAAATCACACTTGGTTAACAGTTGTTAACACTGTTTAACTGTAATAAAGACTTCAACATTATATATTTGTACTGTAATTTTAAAATGAATATTTATGATGTCGAGTATTTTTAAACTGGTTTATGGAGTGTTATTGCTTTTTTCATTTCAAATTTCTGCTCAGGGTTTTCAGGGTGTAGCAACCTATAAAACAAAAACAACCTTAGATGTTGATCTTGAAAAATCTGGTATTCCAGCGGATAGAATTAAACAAATTAAAGAAATGATGAAGAGTAGGTTAGAGAAAACCTACAAGTTGACTTTTAATAAAACTGAATCTGTTTATGCCGAAGAAAAACAATTAGAAAACTCTGGAATGGGTGGAAGAGGAATGCGTTTTATGATGTTTAGTGGTGGAGCTTCAGGCGATTATTATAAAAATATTCAAACAAAAAAAAGCGCAAAGGAAAATGAATTTAGCGGTAAACAATTTTTAATTCAAGACAATTTAACCGATTACCAGTGGGAAATGGAGCAAGAAACCAAAACTATTGGAAATTATTTATGTTTTAAAGCAACTACTGTTGTAAAAATGCCAGCCCCAAGAGAAATGAGATTTGGTAGAGGAAGACCAGGAGCACAACCAAAAGATGATGAGAAAAGAGAAGAGCCAAAGGAGCCAGAATTAGTTGATACCGCTGTTACTGCTTGGTATACACTCGATGTTCCGGTTGGTCACGGTCCCAGTGATTACTATGGATTACCGGGGTTAATTTTAGAGTTGTCTTATGCTAACACCAATATTATGTGTACAAAAATTACCATAAACCCAAAGGATAAAATTGAGATTAATGAACCTAAAAAAGGTAAAAAAGTTTCTCAAGTAGAATACGATAAAATTATTCAAGAAAAGATGTTAGAAATGCGCGAACGTATGCAGAATGAACGTCAAAAAGGAGGTTCAGACGGTCGTAGAATGAGAATAGGAGGTTAATAAGTATCTATTTTTAAAAATTATTAGTTTTTAACTAAGAAAATTATCAAATGAAAAATTATCTTATTTTGTTTTTAATGTTTTTCGCATCTTTTTATGCAAGCTCACAAAATGTTAAATTAGAAGGTTTTGTTAAAGATGCAGAAGGAAATCCTTTAGAAATGGCAAATGTTATTGCCTTTAAAAAGGGAACAAATTTTTTACAATCCTATTCAATTACAGATCAAAATGGAAAGTATAAATTAAGTCTAGAAGATGCTGAAGAATATACTATAAAAATTAGTTATTTAGGGTTTGATAATTTAAATACCGACATAGAAATTGATAACAACGATAAAGATTTATCCAAAGATTTTGTCTTAGTACAAGCTAGTGAAAGTTTAGATGAAGTGGAAATAACCTACGAAATGCCGGTGAAAATTGTAGGAGATACAATTGTTTATAATTCAGATTCGTTTACAACAGGAGCAGAAAAGAAACTTGAAGATGTATTAGAAAAATTACCAGGAATTGAAATTGATGAAAATGGAGAGGTGGAAGTAGAAGGTAAAAAGGTTCAAAAGGTATTAGTTGAGGGAAAAGAATTTTTTGATGGTGATTCAAAATTGGCAACTCAAAATATCCCTGCTAATGCTGTAGACAAAATTCAGGTGTTAAGAAACTATAATGAAGTTTCGGGAATGAAAGGTGTTACGAATAATGAGGATAATATAGCATTAAACATTAAATTAAAAACAGGAAAAGATAGTTTTTGGTTTGGAGATGTAACCGCTGGTGCCGGCGATAATGAAAAGCATATTGTAAAACCAAAATTGTTTTATTACAGTCCAAAGAAAAGTATTAATGTACTTGCCGATGTAAATAATATTGGAGATGTTCCGTTTACAATGCGAGATTATTTTCGATTTACAGGTGGTTTGCGAGGTGCTATGAGTGGTGGAGGAACTAGTTTTAATGTTTCCTCTGGAGGAATGGGTTTTGCAACTATGCAAAACAATAGAGCTTTAGAAGTAGATTCTAAATTTGGAGCACTTAACTTTAATTTTTCGCCTAAAAAAACATTAGATTTAAATGGATTTGCAATTGTAAATGATTCTGAAACCACAATGTTAACGGAATCTAGAACTATTTATAATCAATCTGGTGATGTTGATATTAAAGATGTTAACGCGCTTCAAGGAAGTGAGCTAGCAATGTTAAAATTTAGTTCAACCTATAATCCAAATACAAATATGCATATAGATTATGATATTTTTGGGAAGGTTTCGAGACAAACAGAATTGAATGATGTAACTTCATCTTTTGATGGTGATATAGATACAAATTTAGAAGAAGAAACAGGTTCGTTAAATCAAAATTTCAATTTGTATTATAATATAGATGAAAACAATATTTTTGCAGCAGAATTACAACATTTATATCAAAATGATGAACCATTGTATAACGCGCTTACAACTAGACAGCCGTTCGATATAATTCCAATTACTCAAGATAATGACGGGGATCTAATTAATTTATTTCAAAATAGTAAAACCAATACTAATAAATTTGATGCCAAATTAGACTATTACTACTTGTTGAATAAAAAAAGTAATATAAATGTTCGTTTAGGAGCAACATTTTCGGGGCAAGATTTTAATACCTCTATGAGTCAAGAATTATCAGATGGAAGTGTTATAAATTTTAATAATGAAGAACTAATTAATGATGTAAATTATAATTTTTCAGATGTGTTTTTAGGTTTGTATTATAAAGTGCAATTAGGAGATTTTACATTAAATCCAGGAGTTACGGTACATCAATATAATACGAAAGATATACAATTGGGTTCAGAAAATAAAGATGATTTGGTAAGAGTATTACCAGATTTTTACGCAAAATACGACTTTAATTCTTCAGCAAATATTAGATTTAACTATGGGATTACTTCTCAATTTTCTGATGTGGAAAATGTAGCCGAAGGTTATTTGTTAAGTAATTACAATTCGTTAACGCAAGGATTTAGAGATATAGAAAGTTCGCTTAGACATCGTTATTCATTAAACTTTTTTAGTTTTAGTATGTTTTCATTTACTAATATTAACGCAAATATTAGCTATACTAAAAATGTAGATAATGTAACAAAATCATCAAGTCCATTAGGAGGAGGAAATAGAATTTCAACAATATTAAATTCGGATTTTTCCGATGAAAGCCTATCAGGAAGTTTTAGATATGATAAAACATATAGTAGATTAAAAACAAGGTTTAGCACCTCAATTTCACAAAATATTTACAATAATATAATTAATAATATTTGGTCAAAAACAAAATCGTTAACACACAGTTACAAAGGAAGTGTGGCTACAAAATTTAAAAATGCGCCAAATTTTGAAATTGGGTATCAAAAATCATTTACCGATTATACTGATACAGGAAGTACAACCGATAGGCCTTTTGCAAATTTTGAAGCAAGTTTTTTAAAGAATTTTATTTTTACAGCAGATTACAGTTACTACAATTACGAAAATGATGAAGGTACGGTAAAGAATGATTATTCTTTTCTGGAAGCTGCATTGTACTATCAGCAAAAAGATAGTCCTTGGGAATTTAAATTATCAGTTGATAATTTAACCGATAATGAATCAATAAATAGAGATAGTTTAAATCAAATTGTGGATAGCAATACTACTTCATTGTACTTTGTACAACCCAGAATTTGGATGTTTACAGTAAAATATAATTTGTAATTAATATGAAAAAGAAAAAATCGTCAAGTTTGTATATGAGAATTATACATAGATATTTAGGCTTTTTTTTAGCTGGAATTATGACAGTTTATGCCATAAGTGGAATTGTATTAATATTTAGAGATACGGATTTGTTTAAAACTGAAAAACAGATTGAAAGGAAAATTAAGCCAAATACCGAAATATCGGCTATAGCAAAAAGTTTAAGAATTCGAAACCTTAAAGTTGAGAAAACTGAAGGAGATATTGTGTATTTTCAAAATGGAACGTATAATAATAAAACAGGCATGGTAAATTATACTTCCAAAGAACTTCCATTTGTTTTAAACAAGTTTACTCATTTGCACAAAGCAACATCAAGTGATCCGTTGTTTTTCTTAAATATTTTCTTTGGTGTTTCATTGTTGTTTTTTGCAGTTTCATCTTTTTTAATGTTTGTACCTAAAT
The DNA here is from genome assembly GCF_947495725.1 of uncultured Lutibacter sp. Lineage (GTDB taxonomy): Bacteria > Bacteroidota > Bacteroidia > Flavobacteriales > Flavobacteriaceae > Lutibacter. The sequence goes on from NZ_CANLZZ010000002.1 coordinate 642,266, forward strand.
CAAAAATTTTTAAAAAAGGAATATATTTTGCAATAGCAGGTTTTGTTTTTACTATTATTATTCTGTTTGTGTAAAATTTTCCGTTTTATAGTGTTTAAATTATAGAACTTATAATAATGATTAAAACTTTAACATCTTATTAATAGGAATATTTTGTAATTTTGCACTTGCAATGAAGCAATTTATTTTAAAAATAACATCAATTTTAATGGCATTTGTAGTTTTTTTATCTACAATGTCCTTTACTATTGATACACATTATTGCGGCGACTTTTTAGTAGATGTAGCTTTGTTTTCTAAGGCAGATCCTTGTCAAGGTGAAAAAGAAGAGTCTGGTGTTGAGAGCTGTGGTTCATCCGAAAAGAACTGTTGTAGTAATGAAAATATAGTTGTAGATGGTCAAGATGAATTACATTTAGATATTTTTGATTATTCATTGTTAGATCAGCAATTATTTGTTGCTGCATTTACCCAGTCTTACCTATCTATATTTAAAGATTTACAAAAAAATCTTATCCCTTTTAACACTTATGAACCTCCCAATATAGAGGTTGATGTACAAGTGTTTCAACAAGTTTTTAGAATTTGATTTTATCTTAATTATTCTGATTCAGAATGCTATTGGCATTTCTGAAGTTTATTATTATAATTAATTTAAATTCAAATAAGAATGAAAAAAACACTATATATTTTAATGTTAATTCCTGTATTTCTATTTTCACAAGAAAAATTATCAGGAGTTATTTATGAGGATAATCCCGATACAAAGAAAACAGGATTAGCCGGAGCAAACGTTTATTGGTTGGGATATTCTGTTGGAGTTGTAACTGACATTAACGGGAAATTTAAAATTCCATATAAAAAAGAATATACAAAATTAATAGTTAGTTATATTGGTTTTAAAACAGATACAATTTCTGTTGAAAACTCTAAAGATATCTCACATTGGTTAAAACCAACAAGTATGTTGGATGAAGTTGTTTTAACTCAACAAAAAAAGTCGACATCAGTATCATATATTAAAGCACTAAATATAATTAATGTTAGTAGCGATGAGTTGTTGAAAGCAGCTTGCTGTAATTTAGCTGAAAGCTTTGAAACAAACCCATCAATTGATGTAAATTTTACAGATGCTATTTCAGGAACACGTCAAATAAAAATGTTAGGCCTTACAAGTCCAAATATTTTAATAACAACAGAAAATGTACCTTCTATTCGTGGAGCTGCACAAGCTTATGGTTTAAGTTTTATTCCCGGTACTTGGGTTGAAAGTATTCAAATAACAAAAGGTACAGGAAGTGTTGTTAATGGTTTTGAAAGTATTGCAGGGCAAATTAATGCGGAGTTAAGGAAACCAAGTACCGACGATAAGTTATTTGTAAATGCATATGCATCGGCAAACGGGAGAACGGAATTAAATACTCATTTAAATACTAAATTAAGTGAAAAATGGAGTACAGGTTTGTACTTACATGGTAATTTAAGAAATGAAAAATTTGATAAAAATAATGATTCGTTTTTAGATGCTCCCTTAGCAAAGCAAATAAACGTTATGAACCGTTGGCAGTATACAAATACGGAAACAGGCTTTGTTAGTTTTTTGAATTTGAGGTATTTAAACGATGAAAAACAAGCGGGGCAATTAAATTTTAATCCAGATGTTGATAAACTAACAACTAATTTTTGGGGAAGTGAAATTAATACAGAACGGTTGGATGCGTCATTAAAATTGGGTTATGTAAATCCAAATATTCCATATCAAAGTTTAGGTTTACAATTAGCCTACAGTAATCATAATCAAGATTCCTATTTTGGGTTAAATGTTTACGATGTAAAACATCAAAGTGTTTATTCAAATTTAATTTATAATTCCATTATTTCTGATTCGCGTCATAAAATTAAAACAGGTTTAAGCTACACACACGATACCTATCACGAACTTGTTTTGGATACAAATTATAATAGAAATGAGAACTCGGTAGGTGGTTTTTTAGAATACAATTATGATGATTTAGGAGCCATAAATATGTCGGCAGGAATTAGAATAGATCATCATAATTTATTGGGGACTTTTATAACACCAAGATTCCATATTAGATATTCAAGATGGGAAAAATCAGCTTTTAGGGCGTCATTTGGTAGGGGTAAAAGAAGTGCCAATATATTTACCGAAAATCAAAAAATGTTTGCAACATCAAGAACAATTAATATTTTTAATTCGGGCGGAGAAATCTACGGTTTAGATCCTGAAATTGCATGGAATTATGGGGTTTCATATTTGCAAGGTTTTAATTTATTTGGAAGAAAGGCAGATATAAATATGGACTTTTATAGAACCGATTTTAAAAATCAAGTTGTTGTAGATTGGGAAAATTCTACAGAAATTAGCTTTTATAATTTAGAAGGTGAAAGTTATTCCGATAGTTTTCAGGCAGAGTTTTCGTACAATCCAATAAATCACTTAAATTTAAAATTAGCTTACAAGTATTATAATGTTAAAACGCAATATAAATCAGGAAAAAAATTAACACCATTAATTCCAAAAAATAGAATATTTGCAAATGTTTCTTATGAAACACATGTAAATAAAAATGGAGGTAATTGGAAATTTGATGCCACATATAATTGGTTAAGTAAACAGCGATTTCCTTCCACCAGTAATAGTGATATTGAATATCAGTTAAGTAAGTTTTCGCCAACTCTTTCGACTTTAAATATGCAGGTTACGAAAGTATTTTCTCCAAAATTTGAATTATATGTTGGAGGTGAAAATATAACAAATGTTAAACAAAAAAATCCTGTTATAAGTGCCGAAAATCCTTTTGGACCATATTTTGATAGTACTCTAGTGTATGGACCGGTATTTGGAAGTATGTATTATACAGGATTGAGATATAAACTAAATTAAAACCTAAAAAAATGAAAAAAGTATTATTAATTACATTGTTTCTTGTTGGGGCAATGTCGTATGGTCAAAATAAAAATGCAAGAGCATCATTTGAAGTTGATGGAGTATGTTTAATGTGTAAAGAGCGTATAGAAAAAGCTTGTATTAAAACTAAGGGTGTAAAATCTGCAGTTTGGAATGTTAAAACTCATGAACTGAATCTTATTTTTGATGAACGAAAAACCGATGTTAAAACTATTAAAAATAGAGTGGCAAATGCCGGTCATGATACTAAAGAGATAAAAGCTTCGGACGAAGCATATAATAGTTTACATGGTTGCTGTAAATATAGAGATGAAGAGATTATTGATGATCATAAGAATAACTAAATAATAAAGTTATAAAAAAAGGCGATTTCATTTGAAATCGCCTTTTTTTCGTTTAAGTATATTTTTTATTTTATAAGTTGAAAGCTTCTTTTACTTTATCAACATAATCGAGTTTTTCCCAAGTAAATAACTCAACGTCTAAAGAAATTTCAGTTCCGTCAACATTTCTAAATGTTTTATTAACTATTTTATTTTCGCGACCCATATGTCCATATGCTGCAGTTTCTACATAAATAGGATTGCGTAACTTTAATCGAGATTCGATTGATGCTGGTCTCATATCAAAAATTTTCTCAACAATTTCAGCAATTTCTCCATCTGCCTTATCAATGTTAGATGTTCCATAAGTGTTTACATAAATTCCCATTGGTTCTACAACACCAATGGCATATGAAACTTGAATTAAGATTTCATCAGCAACTCCTGCCGCAACTAAGTTTTTAGCAATATGTCTTGTTGCATAAGCAGCACTTCTATCTACTTTACTTGGATCTTTTCCCGAAAATGCTCCACCACCGTGAGCTCCTTTTCCTCCGTAAGTATCCACAATAATTTTTCTTCCTGTTAAGCCGGTATCACCGTGTGGACCACCAATAACAAATTTCCCCGTTGGATTTACGTGGTAAACAATGTTATCATTAAACAGTGCTTTAATGGCCTCAGGTAATTTGGCAATCACTCGTGGAATTAAAATATTGATAATATCATTTTTAATTTTCACCAACATTTCAACATCATCTTCTAAAAACTGATCGTGTTGGGTTGAAACAACAATATCTTTTATTCTAAAAGGGACATTATCATCGGTATATTCAATAGTTACCTGACTTTTAGAATCTGGACGTAAATAAGTGATTTCATTATTTTCACGTCGTAATTCAGCAAGTTCTAATAAAATTCTATGGCTTAAGTCTAAGGCTAAAGGCATATAATTTTCAGTTTCATTAGTTGCATAGCCAAACATCATTCCTTGATCTCCTGCCCCTTGTTCTTCTTTAGATTCTCTATCAACACCTTGGTTAATATCTTGCGATTGTTCATGAATTGCTGAAAAAACTCCACAAGAGTTTCCATCAAACATATATTCACTTTTTGTGTAACCAATTTTATTGATTACATCTCTAGCTATTTTTTGAACATCTAAATATGTTTTCGATTTTACTTCACCTGCTAATACAACTTGTCCAGTAGTTACTAATGTTTCGCAGGCAACTTTTGAATCTTTATCAAATGCTAAAAAATTGTCTACTAGTGCATCTGATATTTGATCAGAAACTTTGTCTGGATGTCCTTCAGAAACAGATTCTGATGTAAATAAATATGACATAATTTTAATTTATATTTTAATTAAATTAAGAATGAATTGAGTTGAATGCTATGGTCGCTAAAAGAAGTAAATACTTACTGCTTTAGCATTTTTTAACGAGGTTGCAATCAGTTCAAATCCTTCCTCAAGAATTTCAGACTGCAAATTTATAAAATTTAAGAGTACCAATTATAATTTTAACTAAATTTTAATTAAAATGTCTTTTATAGAATATTTTAAGTGGATACTTGAAATATATTGATGAACTGTTTAAAAAAATTAATGATGAATAGATATAAAGAGATTTTTGTTTAGTTTTTAAGAATTGTTAAGTTATGCGCGTGTCATTAAAATCAAATATCTGTAAGTCAAACAAATTAGCAAGTAAGAGAATGAAATAAATACAATGATGGAAGCCAATATTTTAATAATAATTTTTTGTAGTTATTATCAATAACTATAAAACCTACCAATTTAGTAGATTTTTTTAGGGGATTTTGGATACGTGATATTAAAATTATTAAATTTTAGTTTGGTGGTTAAAAAAAAGTATTTACATTTGTCGCAATAAAAAATTAAAAAATGAATACAATGTTTAATAAAATGCGTACTATGATGTGTAAAAATTACACAAGGAGAGCTATTGTTTAAACATTATTAAATTATAAATTGAATAGCCTCTGATTTGTCAGGGGTTTTTTTTTACAAAATGAATAAGGATATTAAAAATATAAAATCAACTCAATTAAAAATGCGAATGCAAATAATGTGTATTTCAATGAGTTGGTATTGCCTAAACTAATCTATCTAAAAAAAATAAATTTTAGAATTTAAGTCCCTTTGGTAATACCTTATCTAAAGGGACTTTTTTTATTAAAAATTTAAACTAAAAAAACATTAAAAATATTATTATGAGTACTCAAAAAATATCAACACAAGCATTACACGCAGGACATGATACAACCCAAACGGCAGGAACAAGAGCAGTTCCTATTTATCAATCTTCGTCATATGTGTTTAATAATACAGAACATGCTGCAAATTTATTTTCATTAAAAGAATTAGGTTTTATATATACGCGATTAAACAATCCAACAAACGATATTTTACAACAACGTTTGGCTGCCATTGAAGGTGGAGTTGGAGCGGTAGTTTTTGCATCTGGAACTTCGGCAATATCAACAGGATTACTTACATTATTAAAAGCAGGTGATCATATTGTTGCATCAAGTAGTTTGTACGGAGGAACTTTTACCTTGTTAAATGTTACTTTACCAAGATTGGGAATTACAACAACGTTTGTAGATGCTTCAAATCCTGAGAATTTTAAAGATGCAGTTAAGGAAAACACCAGGGCATTCTTTGTAGAATCTTTAGGGAATCCAAAATTAGATGTGCTAGATTTAGAAGCAATATCGGAACATTCTAAAACTGCAGGTGTACCATTTATAGTTGATAATACGGTAGCAAGTCCGGCTTTATTAAACCCAATTAAGCACGGAGCTAATTTGGTAATCCATTCATTAACAAAATACATTGGTGGTCAAGGAAATTCATTAGGAGGAGCAATTATTGATGCTGGAACTTTTGATTGGACAAACGGGAAATTCCCTGAATTTACTGAGCCTTCTGAAGGATACCACGGCTTGGTTTATAGCGAAGCTTTAGGAGCAGCAGCATTTACATTTAAATTAATTTTAGAAGGATTGCGTGATTTTGGAGGCGCTTTAAGTCCGTTTAATGCGTTTCAAATTATTCAAGGATTAGAAACTTTACCAGTTCGTATAAAACAGCACAGTGCAAACGCTCTAGAATTAGCTAAATGGTTAGAAAGCAGAGAGGAAGTTGCTTGGGTAAATTACCCTGGTTTAGAGAGTAGTAAATACAATAGTTTAGCTAAAAAGTACTTGCCAAGTGGACAAAGTGGTTTAGTAACTTTTGGTGTAAAAGGAGGTTTTGATGCCGCTAAAAAACTAACGGATGCTACCGAATTGTTTTCATTATTAGCAAATATTGGAGATACAAAATCGTTAATTATTCATCCCGCTAGTACAACACATCAACAATTAACAGTTGAGCAACAAGAAAGTGCTGGAGTTACTCAAGATTTAATACGATTATCAGTAGGACTTGAAGATATTGAGGATTTGAAAAACGATTTAGAGCAGGCATTAATTAAAGGAGGACAATAACTTTAAATTTTTATTAAAAGTTTTGTGTGGTACGTATTTATTACGTTAATTTGCCAAATAGTTCATAATCTTATTGAATAATGTTATCAAGAAAGGCAGAGGGAATGGACCCATTGAAGCCTTAGCAACCCTTTATTTTATAAAGAAGGTGCTAAATTCTACCCATTTTGGATAGATAACTCAAGCAAATTACATCCAGTAATTTTAAACTTTTCTCATAATATTAATCATTAAGCAATTTAAAATTAAAACAATACGTTTTTATTAATTTACTTATTAATGAGTCAATTGAAAAATATAGTAATTACAGATTTTGTTCCTGAAAAAGGAACAAAATCTGTTGATATTGAACTTTCCTATCAAATTTTTGGTAAGGAGTTACATAGTGCACCTATTGTACTTGTAAATCATGCTTTAACCGGGAATTCTGAAGTGGCAGGTGAAAATGGCTGGTGGAAAGATGTAATAGGTGAGAACAAGGCAATTGATACTCAAAATTATACAATCTTAGCTTTTAATATTCCGGGAAACGGTTTTGATGGTTTTGTGATTGAAAATTATAAAGAATTTGTAGCAAGAGATATTGCCAAAATATTTCTTACAGGACTAGAATATTTAAAAATTGAAAAGTTATTTGCACTAGTTGGAGGTTCTCTTGGAGGGGGAATTGCCTGGGAAATGGCAGTTTTAAGTCCAAAAATTACTAAGCATTTAATAACTATTGCAACCGATTGGAAATCTACAGACTGGTTAATTGCTAATTGTCAAATTCAAGAACAATTTTTATCAAATTCTAGCAATCCCGTTCACGATGCACGTATGCATGCAATGCTTTGTTATAGGACGCCAGAATCCTTTAAAGAGCGTTTTCAACGATCTAAGAATGAAGAGCTAGAGATATTTAATGTAGAAAGCTGGTTGTTGCATCACGGTAAGAAACTACAAGAACGATTTCAGCTTTCAGCATATAAATTAATGAATCAATTATTAAGATCTATCGATGCAACAAAAGATAGAGAAGAGAATATTTTAGATTCAATAAAAGCAAATATTCATATTATTGGTGTTGATTCTGATTTGTTTTTTACAGCTGAAGAAAACAAAGAAACACATAAACAACTGGCATTAATTAATCCAAATGTTACATATAGCGAAATTAACTCGGTACACGGACACGATGCCTTTTTAATGGAGTATAAACAATTAGAGAAAATAATAGATCCTATATTTAATCAAGATTCTAAAAAGAATAAAATGAAAATATTAAAATTCGGAGGAAAATCCTTAGCAAATGGTGTAGGTTTAGAAAGTACTTTAGGTATTATTTCTAAAAAAGTGAATAATAAGGAGCAAGTTGCGGTAGTGGTTTCGGCACGTGGTAAAACTACCGACCAATTGGAATCAATTCTTGAAAAAGCTAAAAATGATTTACCTTATATAGAAGAGTTTGAAAAACTGAAAGAATATCAGTTACAACCAGACAAAACGGTTGATTTATCTGAAGAATTTCAATTGTTAAATGAAATATTTAAAGGAGTAAATTTATTAGGAGATTATAGCTTAAAAGTTAAAGACCAAGTATTGGCTCAGGGTGAGCTATTATCGTCCAAAGTTATTGCGCAATTATTAAAGACGAATAACGTAAATGCTACTTTTGTAGATTCTCGTAAGTTGATTAAAACGGATAACCAATTTGGAAAGGCAATTGTATTTGAGAGTGTTTCAGAAGAAAATGTTATTGAACATTTTAGAAATGTTGAAGCCAATGAAGTTCAAATAATTACTGGATTTATAGGTTCAAATTTAAAAGGTGATACAACAACATTGGGTAGAAACGGAAGTAATTATTCTGCAGCCTTAATTGCTAATTTTTTAAATGCAGAAGAGTTTCAAAATTATACGCACGTAAATGGAATTTATACAGCTAATCCGGATTTAGTTGAAAATTCCAAAAAAATAGAGAAATTGTCCTATCAAGAAGCAAATGAAATGGCCAATTTTGGAGCAAATATTTTGCACGCTAAAACTATAATTCCACTTATTCAAAAGAATATTCCCTTAAGAATTTTAAATACTTTCGATAATGAAAATGAAGGAACTTTAATAGGTCCTGAAACAGAACAAGGAGGAATAAAATCCTTATCTGTTCAAGAAGACGTTGCGCTAGTAAATTTAGTTGGAAGAGGTTTATTAGGTAAGGTAGGTGTTGATGGACGTATATTTAGTGCACTTGGAAAAGAAAGTATAAGTGTTAGTATTATTTCTCAAGGTTCGTCCGAAAGAGGGATAGGTTTTATTGTAGATGCAAAAGATGGTTATAAGGCTAAAAAAGTGCTCGAAAACGAGTTTAAAAATGAATTTCAAAGCAAAGATGTTAGTCAAATTTACGTAAAGGAAAATGTATCGGTTATTTCAATAATAGGACAAAGCTTGTATTCATTTAACCAACCATACGGAGCTTTAATTAAAAACCAAATAACACCTATACTTATTAATAATACTGTTACTGGTGAAAATGTTTGTTTGGTGGTAAAAAAATCCGATTTAAATAAAGCTGTAAATGTAATTCATGGAGAGATTTTTGGAGTTTCAAAAAATATAAATATTGCAGTTTTTGGTAAAGGATTAGTAGGTGGAACTTTAATAAATCAAATTTTAAAGAGCAAAGAAAATATTGTTAAAAGAAAAAATATAAACTTAAATATTTTTGCAGTTGCAAATTCATCAAAAGTATTATTATCTAAAAATGGGGTTTCAGAAAATTGGGAGCAAGATTTAAGTAATGCATCGGTAGATAATAGTATTGAAAATATTCTTGAATATGCCCAAAAGTATCATTTAGAAAACTTAATTGCAATAGATAATACTGCTAGTAGCGATTTTGTAAAGAGTTATATTGAATTAGTTGAAAATGGATTTGATTTAATTTCTTCTAATAAAATAGCAAACACTTTAGATTATACTTTTTATAAAGAATTACGTCAAAAATTAAAAGATAATAAGAAAACATATTTATACGAGACTAATGTTGGAGCTGGACTTCCTTTAATTGATACTATTAAATTGTTACATGATTCTGGTGAGAATATTACAGGTATTAGAGGTGTATTTTCTGGATCTTTAAGTTATTTGTTCAATACGTTTTCAGTTGAAGATAGACCGTTTAGTGCAGTTTTAAAAGAGGCTATAGATAGTGGATATACAGAACCAGATCCGCGTGAAGATTTATGTGGAAATGATGTTGGAAGAAAATTATTAATTTTGGCTCGTGAACTCGATTTGCAAAATGAATTTGATGATGTGGTGATTGAAAATTTAATTCCTGAAAATTTAAGAGAAGGTTCTTCGGAGGAATTTTTGGGAAGATTGAAGGAGTTTGATGCGTATTATCAAAAAATAAAAGAAGATCAAGAAGAAGGACATGTACTAAGGTATATTGGCGATTTATCGGGAAATTTACAAGAAGATAAAGGGGTGTTGGAAGTTAAATTAATTTCAGTTCCAGCAAACAGCGCTTTAGGTCAAATAAAAGGTGCAGATGCTATATTTGAAGTATTTACCGAATCATATGGTGAAAAACCAATTGTAATTCAAGGAGCCGGAGCTGGTGCAGCGGTAACTGCAAGAGGTGTATTTGGAGATATATTACGCTTAGCGGAAAAGCATTAAGATTTAACAATTACCAACTAAAGAACTACTATTGTAATGAGTGATAAAAATTTTGAGACAGAAGCCATAAGAACACAAATTGAACGTTCGCAATTTCAAGAACATACAACTCCAATGTATGTAACTTCAAGTTTTGTTTTTGATGATGCTGAAGATATGAGAGCTTCGTTTACAGAAGAAAAGATTAAAAACATTTATTCTCGTTATAGCAATCCTAATACTTCTGAATTCGTTGAAAAAGTTATGAAGATGGAAGGAGCAGAAGACGGTTATGCTTTTGCCTCAGGAATGGCGGCTATATATTCAACTTTTGCAGCACTATTAAGTAGCGGTGATCATATTGTTTCTGCGCGTTCAATTTTTGGATCAACCCATACTTTGTTTACTAAATATTTTCCTAAATGGAATATTACAACTTCCTATTTCGACATTAATAACCCAGCTGAAATAGAAGCGTTAATAACTCCAGCTACAAAAATATTATATGCCGAATCTCCAACAAATCCAGGTGTTGATATTATTGATTTGGAATTGCTAGGTGAAATTGCTAAAAAACATAATTTATTATTAATAATTGATAATTGTTTTGCAACACCTTATATACAGCAACCTATAAAATATGGAGCAGATCTAGTGGTGCATTCAGCTACTAAATTAATGGATGGACAAGGTCGTGTTTTGGGTGGGGTTACTGTTGGAAAGGCCAAGTTAATTCGTGAAATTTATTTATTTGCACGTAATACAGGTCCTTCTTTATCTCCTTTTAACGCTTGGACATTGAGTAAAAGTTTAGAAACGTTGGCTGTGCGAGTTGATAGACATTGCGATAATGCATTAAAAATTGCCGAAAACCTTCAAGGTAACAAGCATATTTCCAATGTAAAATATCCATTTTTAAAATCGCATCCACAATATGAAATTGCTAAAAAGCAAATGAAATTAGGGGGTAATATTATTGCAGTGGAGGTAAAAGGAGGAATAGAAGCAGGTAGAAAATTTTTAGATGCAATTAAAATGTGTTCATTATCTGCTAACTTAGGTGATACCCGAACTATAGTTACACACCCAGCTTCTACAACACATAGTAAATTAAGTGAAGATGAAAGACTTTCTGTTGGAATAACAGCCGGTTTAGTGCGTATTTCGGTTGGATTAGAAAATGTAGATGATATAATTCAGGACATTACACAGGCTTTAAATAATTAAATTTTATAACGGTTTTTTAAGAATATCATAAATATTTAAAAAAAGTTCGATCTATTAGTCTATCGAATTGGTAGGGTAATAAAAAAATAGTATGTTTGCATTTTAAAATTAGATAAAAGTTTAAAAAATGATGTTAGATCAAATTTTTATTTCAAATAAACAGCAAAAGCAAGAGGATAGCTATGAAGCAGCTCGTTCTTCTGAAAAACCTATACGTAGTGTAGTGAAAGCTATTAGTTGGAGAATTATTGGTACACTTGATACAATGGTAATTTCTTGGGTAATTACTGGGGAATTAGCAATGGCAATTTCAATTGGATCAATAGAGGTAGTTACAAAAATGATTTTATATTATGGTCATGAAAGAATTTGGAATTTAATTAAATGGAGAAAGTAATGAGTAATTTAGATATAGAAAAAATAAATAACGAACTTGAAGGGAAATCGCCACAAGAGATAATAGAATGGGCTATTTCTTATGCCAAAAATGCAGTTGTAACAACAAATTTTAGACCATATGAGGTTGCGATTTTACATGCAACAACTAAGGTTAACAAGGATTTAAAAGTTATTTGGTGCGATACTGGTTATAATACACCACAAACATATAAACATGCAAATGAGTTAATTGAAACTTTAAACTTAAATGTTCATTTATATGTTCCTAAACAAACTTCGGCACATAGAGATGCAACTATTGGAATTCCACAAATTGATGATCCATTACATAAAGTGTTTACCGAGCAAGTAAAATTAGAACCATTTAATAGAGCAATGAAAGAACATAAGCCAGATGTTTGGTTTACAAATTTACGTAGAGGTCAAACAGCTTTTAGAGATAGTATTAGTGTGGTTTCATTAAGTAAGGATGGTGTTTTAAAAGTAAGTCCATTTTATAATTGGAGTGATGAGGAATTAGATAGCTATCTAGAAAAAAATAATTTGCCAAACGAATTTAAATATTTCGATCCAACAAAAGTATTAGAAAATAGAGAATGTGGATTACATTCATAAAAAGAGAATTATGACAGATAAATTATATATAAATCAATTAGAGAACGAAGCAATTTACATTATGAGAGAAGTTGCAGCGCAGTTTGAAAAACCTGTACTTTTATTCTCGGGAGGAAAGGATTCAATAACCTTGGTTAGATTGGCCCAAAAAGCATTCTACCCATCAAAAATTCCTTTTCCATTAATGCATATTGATACTGGCCATAATTTTCCTGAAACTATTGAGTTTAGAGATCGTTTAGTAAAGGAATTAGGTGTAGAGTTAATTGTACGTAATGTGCAAGATTCAATCGATCAAGGAAAAGTTAAAGAAGAATCAGGTCGTTATTCTAGTAGAAATATGTTGCAAACAACAACATTGTTAGATGCCATTGAAGAATTTAAATTTGATGCTTGTATAGGTGGTGCGCGTAGAGATGAGGAAAAAGCAAGAGCTAAAGAACGTATATTTTCGGTACGTGATGATTTTGGACAATGGGATGAAAAAAACCAACGTCCCGAATTATTTGATATGTTAAATGGTGAAATTGATTTTGGACAAAATGTACGTGTTTTTCCAATTTCTAACTGGACAGAATTAGATGTTTGGACTTATATAGAAAATGAAGAATTAGAAATCCCATCAATCTATTTTGCACACAAAAGAAATGTGTTTTTAAGAGACGGACTTATTTGGTCAGCTTCAGAACATGTGTATAAAGATGAAGAGGAAAAAGTTGAAGAGCGTATGGTTAGGTTTAGAACTGTTGGAGATATGAGTTGTACAGCTGCGGTAGATTCTTATGCTGAAACAATTAGTCAGGTTGTAGCTGAAATTAGAGACTCTAGTATTTCAGAAAGAGGTGCAAGAATTGACGATAAAAGATCGGAAGCAGCAATGGAAGAGCGCAAACAACAAGGGTACTTTTAAAATTTTCTTCGGAAAATTTAGCTTTTGGCATCTAGTCATTAGCAGATTTATAAAAATAATATTAAAATTTAGCCAATAGCAAATAGCGAATGGCGTATAGCTAAAAAGAATGAAAGTTTTAAAAATAGCAACAGCAGGAAGTGTAGATGATGGAAAAAGTACTTTAATTGGAAGATTATTGTATGATACAAAATCATTAACCGATGATAAATTAGAAGCAATTGAACGTAGTTCAAAACAAAAAGGATATGATTATTTAGATTTCTCGTTAGCAACCGATGGATTGGTTGCCGAACGTGAACAAGGAATTACAATTGATGTAGCTCATATTTATTTTTCAACAGCTACAAAAAGTTATATTATAGCAGATACTCCAGGTCACGTTGAGTATACCAGAAATATGGTTACTGGAGCGTCAACTTCGCAAGCTGCAATTATTTTAATTGATGCTCGTCACGGAGTAATTGAACAAACGTACCGTCACTTTTTTATCAATAATTTATTGAGAGTAAAAGATGTAATTGTAGCCGTAAATAAAATGGATTTAGTTGATTTTTCTGAGGAAAGATATAACGAAATTAAAGCTGATTTTCAAAAAGTAGTTGATAAAAGCGATTACGAAGACCAAAACATCACATTTATTCCTGTAAGTGCACTAAAAGGTGATAATGTTGTTAAAAAATCTGAAAGTATGACTTGGTATAATGGTCAAAGTTTAATTGAGCATTTAGAAGAGTTAGATACTGATGATATTTACAATAAAGGAATAACTCGCTTTCCAGTTCAATATGTAATTCGTCCTAAAACTGAAGAGTATCACGATTTTAGAGGTTATGCGGGTAAATTATATGGAGGCGATTTAAAAGTGGGAGACGATGTGGTTATTTTACCTTCACAAACAAAAAGTAAAATAAAAGATATTTATTTCTACGATAAAAAATACCAAAGTGCAGCGCGCAGGTCTTCAGTTACAGTTACTTTAGAAGATGATGTAAACGTAAGTAGAGGAGATATGATTGTTAGAGTTGGTGAAGTGCCAACAATTGATAAGCGATTTACAGCTACTGTTTCTTGGATGGATAATAAAAATTTACAACCAGGTTCTAAATATGTTTTGCAACATGGAGTAAATAAAGTATTGGCAAAAGTAAGTGCTATTCACAACAAAATTAATCCAGACTATTCTGGAATTGAAGAAGGTGTTGATAGTTTAAAAATGAATGATATTGCATCAATCTCATTTCAATTAAACAAGCCAATATTTTTTGATGCTTTTAAAGAGCATAGAACTAATGGATCGTTTATATTAATCGATCCTCAATCAAATAACACAGTAGGTGTTGGTTTTATTGAGAAATAAAAAGAAGAAAATCAATTACATATAATTAAGTAAAGCAAACAATTCCTTGTTTTTAAAGGAATCTATTACTACTAACTAAAAAATCAAATAGAATGCAAAGCTTTAGAAGCGAGATCGAAAATCCGATCGTCGAGAAGGACATAATTGACTTAGAAAAAAAAATTCAGCAGTTTTATAACGGAGAAATTGATGAGGAACGTTTTAGAAGTTTGCGTTTAGCACGTGGAGTTTACGGTCAACGTCAATTTGGAGTTCAAATGATTAGGATTAAATTGCCTTATGGCAAATTAACAAGTGAACAATTACATAGAATTGCCAATGTTTCTGATGAATATTCAAGAGGAAGATTACATATTACTACCCGTCAAGATATTCAAATTCACCATGTAAGTTTAGATAGAACACCTGAACTTTGGGCCGAATTAGAAAAAGATGATATTACATTAAGAGAAGCTTGTGGTAACGCAGTAAGAAACGTAACGGCAAGTGAAACTGCAGGGATAGATAAAGACGAACCTTTTGATGTATCTCCGTATGCACACGCTACATTCGAGTTCTTTTTACGTAATCCAATTTGTCAAGAATTAGGAAGAAAATTTAAAATTTCTTTTTCAGGAACAGATAAGGATACAGCGTTAAGTTTTATGCACGATTTAGGTTTTATAGCCAAAATTAAAGATGGAGTAGTTGGTTTTAAGGTAATGGTTGCTGGTGGTTTAGGTTCTCAAGCTAGATTGGCAGATACGTTGTTCGAATTTATTGAAGCTGATAAAATTATACCTATAACAGAAGCTGTTTTACGTGTTTTTGATCGATTTGGTGAGCGTTCTAAAAGAGCAAAAGCTCGTTTAAAATTCTTAATAAAAGATATTGGTTTCGATGCTTTTGTAAAGTTGGTAGAAGATGAGCAAAAAGCATTATCTGTAACCTCTTTTCCTATAGATACTACAAAATTTGATAAGTCTGTAGATGTTTCTCATATAGAAGTTCCTTCAGTAGAAATTAAAAATCAAGAAGCTTTTGAAGCTTGGAAGATTTCTAATGTAATTGAACAAAAACAAGAAGGTTTAAGTGCTATTGGTATAAAAGTTCATTTAGGTGATTTTTATACAGATAAGGCTAGAATTTTAGCCGATTTAATTAAAAAATATGCAGGTAATGAAATTCGTTTGTCATTACGTCAAAATATATTAATTCGTCATGTAAAAAATGAGTTGTTACCATTCTTTTATGTCGAATTGGAAAAATTAGGTTTTGTAGATATAGGATATGAAAGTACATTGGATATTACTTCTTGTCCAGGTACAGATACGTGTAATTTAGGTATTGCAAGTAGTACTGGAGTTTCTGCAGAATTAGAAAGAGTTTTAAAAGCTGAATTTCCTCAGTATGCAAACAATAAAGATATTACCATTAAAATTAGTGGTTGTATGAATTCATGTGGACAGCATACAATGGCTCATATTGGATTTCAAGGTATGTCTATTAAATCGGGGAATTTAGTTGCGCCTGCTTTGCAAGTATTGTTAGGTGGAAGTGTTTTAGGTGATGGAGCAGGAAGAATTGCAGATAAGGTATTGAAAATTCCTAGTAAAAGAGGGCCGCAAGCTTTACGCGAAATATTAAAAGATTATCAGGCAAATGTAATTGTAGGAGAATCATTTTTAAACTATTATGATCGTCAAGGTGAACGTTATTTTTATACGTTGCTAAAACCATTAGCTGATACCACTAATTTAGAACCAAGTGATTTTATTGATTGGGGAAGTGATGAAGCTTATGTAAAAGCTGTTGGAGTTGGAGAATGTGCTGGTGTTGTTATTGATTTAATTGCCACCTTACTTTTTGAAAGTGAAGAAAAATTAGAAAATGCAGTTGAGTCATTGAAAAAAGATCAATATGCCGATAGTATTTACTATTCATATTTAAGTATAGTAAATACGGCTAAGGCTTTACTTATTTCAGAAGGAAAAAAGACAAATACGCACGCTGGAATTATTTCTCAATTTGAGGAGGAGTTTGGAAGTAAATTAGATTTAAAAGTTCCTTTTTCTGAATTTATTTATCAAATTCAAAAAAATGAGCCTACTAAAGAGTTTGCTGAAAATTATTTAATTGATGCTCAATCTTTTTATAAAAAGGTAGACGCATATAGAGCTAATGTTGTTTCAAATGATAACTAATTTAAAACCAAAAGTAACGTTAGTTGGAGCTGGTCCTGGAGATCCAGATTTGATTACTGTGAAAGGTGTAAAAGCCTTACAGAATGCAAAAGTTATTTTGTATGATGCGCTTATAAATAGAAAGCTATTGGAGTATGCACCAAATGCCGAAAAGATTTTTGTTGGAAAAAGAAAAGGTTTACATAGTTATTCGCAAGATGAGATTAATGAACTTATTGTAAAAAATGCATTTGAGTTTGGTAACGCTGTTCGTTTAAAAGGTGGTGATCCATTTGTTTTTGGTAGAGGATCGGAAGAAATAGATTATATAGAATCTTTTGGAATAGAAACAGAAGTAGTTTCAGGAATTTCATCATCAATGGCGGTTCCTGCAAGTCAGGGTATTTCATTAACAAAACGTGGTGTTTCGGAAAGTTTTTGGGTAATTACCGGAACAACTTCAGAAAGAAAACTATCAAACGATGTGTATTTGGCGGCTCAATCAACTGCTACCGTAGTTATTTTAATGGGGATGAGCAAACTTTCAGAAATTGTTTCAATATTTAAAAAGTTTAAAAAATCTGACGTTCCAACCGCAATAATTCAAAATGGAACAACAAAAAACGAAAAATTGGGATTAGGAACTGTAAGTACCATTGAAGAGGTTGTTATAAATAATAAATTGTCTTCACCAGCTATAATTGTTATAGGCGAGGTGGTAAAAGAAAGTGCAAAATTAAGCTCTTTTTATGAAAACATTCATACCGAGGTTTTAAATTCGAAATAAATAAATTATCATTACTATATTTGTTTCTACTTGAAACTGTTTACTATGGAGCAAAACGAATTATATCCTATATTTTTAAAAGTTACTCAATTAAATGTGTTAATTGTTGGTGGTGGAAATGTTGGATTGGAAAAACTTACTTTTTTATTAAAATCGAGTCCAAATGCAAAAGTAACTGTTGTAGCTCCAGATTTTCACTCAGAATTGGTTGAGTTAGCTAAAAAACATGCTGTTGAATTAATTGACGATGTGTACAATGTATCTTATATAGAAGGAAAGCATATGGTAATTGCTACAACTGATAATATTGATGTGAATGTTGAAGTTTATAAGGATTGTAAAAATCGTCATATTTTAGTAAATGTGGCTGATAATCCTCCTTATTGCGATTTTTATATGGGTGGAATTGTAACCAAAGGAAATATTAAAATTGCTATTTCAACAAATGGTAAATCGCCAACTTTAGCTAAGCGATTACGTCAGTTTTTTGAAGAAGTAATTCCAGAGAATATTGATGAATTAGCTCAAAATTTAAATTCGTTTAGAAAAACCATTAAAGGTGATTTTGAAGATAAAGTAAATACTTTGAACGATTTAACAAAGGGAATTATTGGTAAGAAGTAATTGTCGTTTAAAAGATATAAAAAAGAAGCTTTCTAAAAAGTGAAACTTTCGCCAACTTGAATTTGATTTAGGTTCTCATAATAATTAACCATCAATGTGATGTGATTCTGAATCAAGTTCAGAATGACGGTTTCAAAAATAATCAGACAGCTTTTTTATGTTTAATAGAAAATCTAAATTTTAACCAGTTTATAAGTTTCTTTTGAAGCTTCGCAAACTGAACAAACATAATCTAAAGGTAATTCATTAAAAGGCGTTCCGGCTTCTATTTCTGCTAGTTTATCGCCGTAATCAGCATCATAAACTGTTAAACATTCCGAGCACTGATGTACTTCTTTTTCAAGTTTAATAGTTTCATTTTTTTCTATTTCAGATAAATCATTTTCTCCAAGTTTATCAAAATATAATTTACTTAATTCCATAAGTAAACCAGGCAGCTCCATTTTGTCTACATCTTGTGCGTAAGTAATATATTCTCTGGTATTTGGATTGAAATTTTTGCAATACAAAACATTAAAGGTTGGACGAACATTAAAATCTTTTACAATTGTTGGAACCTGATTTTTTTCTATTACTGCAGAAGTAAAGTAAGTTTCATTTTTGGCGATATCAGCAACGCTAAAATTGAGTCCATATGTACTTATATCATTTTGATCAAAATTTCTAACAATAAACTTTTTTAATTCTAATGCTTCATTGTTTTCAACAGGTAAATGCCAGTTTAATTCTAAGGATGAATGCCTTACATTAATACCTTTTTTTCCTAATAATTTTTCTAATTTTAGTTTGTATTTTCTGTTAATTCCTTTAATTATAAACGATTTCCATGGTGTAATACAAATTTTACCAACTCTACTATCTAAGCAAAAGTCGCACAAAACGTTTAAAAAATCAATATCGTATTCATTGTTTCTCCAGTACAACCCCAGCCAATATTCACTATCTCCCATTTTATTCATTCCTTCATAATAAGGGAAAGGATGGAAAGGAATTTCTAATTTTTTGTCGTAAGTTCTATGATTAGTTTCAATTTTTTCATTTATTAAATCAAATAATAAAGAAATGTCGGTTGTTTCTTCATAAAATTCTTCAATGGCTTCGGCAATTTTTGGAATATCCCAACTGTAGACTAAAACAGGGAAGTCCACTTCACTGTCCCAATTAGGAAGTTTTAAATTTAAATACCAATAATCCTCATTTTCTGAAGCAATAAAGTTAACCTGTCCATTGTATATTGGGACTAATTGCTGTTTTGGATCAACTATGTTTATTTTTAGTGATGGTTTGAATCTAAACTGTTCTAAAATGTATAAAAAAGTAGAGCCTTTTAGCCAAGAAGTTGCAGGGAAAATATCTGCAGAAACATATGACGATACAATATTTTGTCTATCGTGAATCTGATTTTCCTCTATATTGATGTTTGGAAATAAATCGATTGTTTTTTTATTAGATTCTTTAAATGGAATTAAAATATCTTGTCTCGATCCAAATTTTATTGTTGAATTTCCAAGGTCTTCAGCCATTTTAATAATTTGCTTCAATTCTCCCGGCGATAAAACGCCACCTTTTATAAAAATACGTTGTAATTTACGTTTCATAGTTTTTTTATTTAGCGCTTAATAAAATGTCACTTACTTCCGGTTTGCAACTTCCACAGCCAAGACCGGCTCCTGTTTTTGAGCATAGTTCGTTAAAATCTTTACATCCATTATTAATGGCATCTAATAGATTTCCTTCGCCAACCTGACTACAAGAGCAAATAAGCTTTCCTATGACAGGTTTCGCTTCGTTTTTACCTCGAAGTAACTCTGTTCTTTTTTCAGAAAGTTCAATTTTTCCTTCAATAAATCGTTTAAATTCAGCAAATTCATTTTTATCTCCCATTAAAATTGCACCAACTAAAAGATCGTTTTTAATAATGCATTTTTTATAAAAATGTTGATTTAAATCTTTTAGAACTACTTCTTCATAAGAGTTGTCGTTTTTTGGGGCATTTACCATTCCTATACTGCATAAATCAAGATCTTCAAATTTTAAAATATTCATTAAAACAGATCCTTTATAAATACTGTTTAAATCACCTAATATAAATTTTGCTGCAATGTCTGCTTGTTGTTCTGCTGCCGATGTAATTCCAAAAAGGGAGTTCTCAAACTCTGCAATTTCACCTAAAGCAAAAATACTTGGATTGCTTGTTTGTAAATATTGGTTAACAACAACTCCTCTGCGATAATCAATGTTGCAGCCTTTAGCTAATTCAATATTTGGTAATGTTCCAATAGCGTAAACAATTGCATTTGCATTGATTAATTTACCTGTTTTTAAGGAAATTGAAAGTCGGTTTGGGATGTCTTCATCCTCAAAAACAGTACTCACTTCATTGTCAAAATATATTTGAATTCCGCGCTCTTGAACGTTTTCGGCTAATAATGTACTTGCTATTCTGTCCAGTTGGCGTTCCATTAATCTTGGAGCTCTTTGTACAATAGTTATATTTATATTTTTCTTTTTCAAAGAAGCAGCCAATTCCAATCCTAATAACCCGCCTCCAACAATAACAACATGCTGTTCGTTTTCTGGTAACCCAGTATTTTTTAGATATTCTCTTAGGCTATCGGCATCCGTTTTATTACGCATTGTAAATCTTCCAGGTAATTGAAGCTGGGCATCTTTAGGTACAAATGCTCTACTGCCTGTTGCCATTATTAATGTATCGTAATAATGTTTGTTATTGTTGCTGTCTATAATAAATTTTTCTTCTGAATTTACTTTTGAAATATGAATTCCGGTATGGAGGTCAAGTTTCAATTTTTCAACCTCGCCTTTTTTTAACTTTTGAAGTTGTTCCCAAGTTAAATCTTCATTTACATATTCTGGAAGTAGAACTCGATTATAGAAGGGGTCTTCTTCTTTTGAGAAGATAGAAATTTCATCTTCAATATTAAAATTTCTATAGGTTTGTACAAACCTATATGCAGCAGCTCCCGCGCCAATAACACATATTTTCTCTTTCTCTTTTTTGTGTTTAGTTACTTTAACTGCTGAGAACTTAAAATCAGGTTCTTTAGATATTGGATCAATTAAGGTGTTAGTTAGGTTATTTGCTCTACCAAAATCATTTCCTTCAATTTTACCCCAATGCATTGGTAAAAAAACAACACCTTCTTTAATATCGAAGTTTAATTGGGCTTTAACTTTAACACTTCCTCTGTGGTTGTGAATTTCAACAATATCTCCTTCATTAATATTGAGTTCCATTGCATCTATCTTATTCATTTCAAGATATGGAGAAGGAATGTGAGAGGTTAATCTATTAACTTTACCAGTTTTTGTTCTTGTATGCCATTGATCTCTAACTCTTCCTGTGGTAAGAATAAAGGGGAACTCTTTTGAAGTTGATTCTGATTTATTTAAAATATTTTGAGGTATATTAATATGTGCTTTCTTATCCAAAGTTTCGTATTTATGATCTTCGAATAGCCTTGCAGTTCCAGGGTGAGTTTCATGAGGAACTGGCCATTGAAAACTACCTTCTTCAATTAATCTTTTATGCGATAACCCAGATATGTCAATATTAGTTCCCTTTGTAAGTGCACAATGTTCATCATAAACATCACTAATATTGCTGTACTCAAACCCTTGAAAGTCCATTTTTTGAGCAAACCTCCATAATATTTCTGCATCATGTAGGGCTTCTCCGGGTGCGTCAATTACTTTTGGTAAATAACTAATTCTTCTTTCAGAATTGGTCATAGTTCCTTCTTTTTCTATCCAACCAGCAGCAGGAAGAAGTAAATCGGCATATTTAGTTGTTTCGGAATTGTGTGAAATATCTTGTACTACTACAAACTTTGCTTTTTTAAGAGCTCGTTCAACTTTTTTGGAATTGGGTAAACTTACAACAGGATTGGTACAAATTATCCAAATTGCTTTTAGCTTACCTTCATCTAAAGCATCGAACATTTCAGTAGCTGTTAATCCTGGATTTGGAGAAATTGGATTACTTCCCCAGAAATTTGCCACATCATTGCGGTCTTGTTCATTTAATAAGTTTTTATGGGCGGCTAATAAATTTGCCATTCCGCCAACTTCTCTACCTCCCATTGCGTTTGGTTGCCCTGTAAGAGAAAATGGTCCAGCTCCAGGTTTTCCAATTTGACCAGTTATTAATGAAAGATTAATAAGTGAAATGTTTTTATCTACTCCAATAACACTTTGATTTAAGCCCATTGTCCACATATTTATAAAACCTGTGGCTTTTCCTATATACTGAGCTGCTTTTTTAATATCGTTTACCTCTATACCACATATTTTAGCGGCATCTCTATAAGAGGTTTTGTATACTAATTCCTTAAGTGCTTGAGCTCCTGTTGTGTTTTCTTCAATATATTTCTTATCAATTCTATTTTTTTCAAATAAGCGCCGTGCAATGGCATTGTATAAAACAACATCTGTACCTGGGTTTATTTGTAAATGTAAATCTGCAATAGAAGCGGTTTGTGTTTTTCTTGGGTCTACAACCACAATCTTTGTAGTTGGATTTTTTAATTTGTGTTTTTCCAATCTTCTAAAAAGAATAGGATGGCACCAAGCAGGATTTGCTCCGGCTATTAAAAAAGTATCGGCGAGCTCAATATCTTCATATGAAATGGGTACATTATCATCTCCTATGGATTTCTTGTAGCCTACAACTGCCGAACTCATGCAAAGCCTAGAATTTGTATCGATATTATTTGTTCCTAAAAATCCCTTAGTAAGTTTGTTAACTAAATAATATTCTTCTGTTAAGCACTGTCCTGAAACATAAAAAGCTACACTATCAGGTCCATGTTTGTC
Source organism: uncultured Lutibacter sp. (assembly GCF_947495725.1). GTDB lineage: Bacteria > Bacteroidota > Bacteroidia > Flavobacteriales > Flavobacteriaceae > Lutibacter. The sequence goes on from NZ_CANLZZ010000002.1 coordinate 665,608, forward strand.
AATAATACTTTTAAAAACTGCAGCAGCTCTGTCTAAACCATCGTCCCATGAAACTTTTTGCATTGGGTGGTTTTTACTCCATCTCATTTCAGGATATAGGATTCTATCGGAAGTTTCTTGAGCAACGTAATTCAAATTCATACCTTTTGAACAAAGCATACCTTTGTTTACGGGATAATCTGGATCGCCTTCTACTGTAATTTTTCCGTTAGAATCTTGGTTGACTAAAATTCCGCATCCAACTCCACAATAAGAGCAAATTGTTTTTTGTGGTTTTGTTTTTGACATGTATAAAGTGTATTAAGATTCTTAATATGAACATGGCAAATATAATAAAAATACGTATAAATACGTAATAAAATACGTAATTTATTTTGGATATTACTTAAGTGAATATGTTTTTTGGTTTAGATTTATATAAAACCTAGTTCTTTGGCTTTGCTTGATAATTCTATAAGATTTTTAACATCCATTTTTTTCATTAAGTTAAAACGGTGTGTTTCTATGGTTCTTTTACTTTTATTTAATACTTCTGAGATTTCCTTATTGGTTTTTCCTAGTAACACTAGCTCAAGAATTTCAATTTCTTTTTTTGTAAGATTATGCTTTTTAGTAGAAGTTTCTTTTGGTAATTCTTGAGTAGTTGTATTTGATAAAGATGCCGTTGTAGTTTTTTTAAGAAGATTGTTTACGATGATGTTGCTAATATCTCCGCTAAAATATTTTTCTCCATTATAAACGGTATGGATTGCCTTTAAAACTTCAGATTTACTCGCGTCTTTTAATAAGTAGCCCATAGCGTTGGCTTCAATAGATTCTAATATGTATTCTTCTGAGTCGTGCATTGATAACACAATTGATTTTGTGTTAGTTGCTTTAGAATTGATTGTTTTAACGGCTTCAATTCCATTCATTTCAGGCATTCTAACATCAATAATTAGTATGTCTGGTTGTAATTGTTTAACTAGTTCTATGGCTTCTAAGCCATTTGAACCTTCTCCAATTACTTTTAAATTTTCATCTTCCTCTAAAAGGTATTTTATTCCATCTCGCACAATTGAGTGGTCGTCAACTAAAACAATACTAATGTTATCTTTCAATGGTTTGGTTTTTTATAGTTACGAAGATACATTATAAATACGTAATTTTAAAATGTACGTAATTAATACTTAGAGATAGTTTTTTTAGAGAAAAAAGGTTACTTAAAAGTTGGGGTGTCTTTTAAGTAACCAGTTGATAAAGATATTTATTATAGGAATTTTGGTTTGAATACAAGCATTGCCCACGCCCAATTTTGACCGTTAGCGGCTAATGATTTGTCTAGTCCTTTTAGTTCGTACATTCCATCACTTGCAAACATTTGAGAGTAACCAAGTTTTAATGTGTATCCTTTAAAAGTTTTTGCGTAAACTAAATCTATTTCTGTTCCTAAAGATTTTTCACCGCTAGGTAATTCTTGTTCACCAGAAAAGTTTAATGCTTTTACAAGTAGGCTAGATCCTTTTCCAAGATTAAAATTGGCACTTGCATGAATGTCAAATAATCCAATTGAATTTGCATGATTTCCAACATAGAAATAATCCATAAAACCATTGAACTTGTGGTTGGTCCCATAAAGAGGGAAAAATGCTCCTGTTTCACCTGCATCAGCATCATTACCGCTAATAATTTCGGCTCCAATTCCAAAGGTTGTTTTATCTGTAGCTTTATAAGTGAAATCTAAACTTGCTAAATAAGCACCTTTAATATCAACTTCTCCTTGTCTTTTTCCAGTTTGTAAAAACAAATTTGCCGCTGCTCCAAATGCGTCTTTTTTATAATTTAAATGAGTTCCAATAGTTTGTAAATAACTCACATCTTCCACTTCTTGAAAACCGTTATTTAATAATAATAAGCTTCCTGAAAAAGAATCCCAATTGTTTTTTAAGTATGCATATTGCATAGTTTTGTAAGAGAAGAAACCAGTTGTGTTGTAATTGTTTCCTGCTGAAATAAATCCTGTAGGATGACTATAATCTTGGTTAAATGCTAAACCTAGATCAAATAAAAAGCTGCCTTTTTTGTGTTTTAATATTGCAGCATCATGATTACGGCCTTGTTGTGCCCAATCAAGTCCTCCAAAAATTCTTTGATCGTCATAAACTATAGATTGACGTCCTAATTTGGCTGAAGTTCTTTCGCCTAATTTAATGTCGGCCCAAGCCTCAAAAACGGCAAATGAATTATTTTGATCAAATGGAAGTATTTGTCTGTTTTCTCCCCAAACCATAACATCTTGCAAGCTTACAAATAAATTATACCCTTCAGATTTATATCCGAAATTTAAACGTGCTCGTGTTGATATTCCAAAACCTGGTTCTGCATCATCGGCAATTAAATTTCCAAACCCGCTTCTATATTCTGTTCGAGGTCTTAGTTCTCCACTTAATGAGAATTGCCCAGTGGCGGTTATTGTTATTAATAACAGTGCGGTTAAAAGTGTAAATTTGATTTTCATTGTATTTATTTTAAATAGTTAATAGTTGTATTTAATGTTCTAAAAAGTCAATTAAATGCTTTCTATATTTGTAGTAATCATTGTGTTCTATAATGGCTTTTCTAGATCTTGGTCTTTTAAAATCAATGTCTAGAATGTCTCCAATTTTGGCTCTAGGTCCGCTTGTCATCATTACCACTCTGTCGGCTAAAAATATTGCTTCATCCACATCATGTGTAATCATTACAGCTGTAATTTTTTCTTTATTCCAAATTTCAATTAATACATCTTGTAGTTCACCTCTTGTTAGTGAATCTAACATTCCAAATGGTTCGTCTAGTAGCAGTACTTTTGGTTTTATAGCGAATGCTCTTGCAATTCCAACTCTCTGTTGCATTCCTTGAGAAAGTTCACTTGCTTTTTTGTAAAATGAACCTTCAAGACCAACTTTACTTAAATAGTATTTGCAAATATCCTCTCGCTGTTTCTTTTTTGCTTGTGGGAAAACTTGTCGTACTCCTAGCATTACGTTTTCTAAAGTTGTTAACCAAGGCATTAAACTAGGAGATTGAAAAATTACACCTCTGTCTGGTCCGGGACCTTTTATTGGGGTGCTTAAAACTGATATTCTTCCATCCGAAATTGGGTTTAAACCCGCAATCATTGAAAGCATTGTTGTCTTTCCGCAACCTGAATGACCAATTATGGTAACAAATTCTTCTTTCATTATTTGAAGATTTAAATGTTCAAGTACTACATAATCACCTTTTGGTGTTGGATATACTTTTTTTAAATCTTGTAAATCTAGCATTACTTTTGAAGTATATTCAATACCATTTTCTGTAATGATATCAGGTCTTTTATTTTTTGATAGTAGGGCCATAGTTTTTTGTTTTTACCTGTGAATTTCTTCTGTTAGTCAAAGTATTTAGGTTCAAGATCTGGTAATTCGTATTCGGTTTCGTCTGTTGAAGTTGATCTTTCTTCTCCAATTTCCATTAAATACTCAATTATTCCATTTCTTGTTTTTTTAAATTCAGGATCGTCATTTAAAGATGTCTTGTCTCTTGGTCTTTCTATGTTTATTTTAAATTCAGGACCTAAAGTTGCGTTTGGGCCTGGACGTAAAGGGATTATTCTATCTGCCATATAAATTCCTTCGTCAACATCATTGGTAATTAGTAATGCTGTGCGTTTGTCTTTGTTCCAGATATTTAATATTTCATCTTGTAAATTTCCTCTTGTTAGCGCATCAAGTGCTCCTAAAGGTTCGTCCATAATAATCATTTCCGGATCCATAGCTAAAGCTCTAGCAATAGAAACACGTTGTCGCATTCCACCAGAAAGTTCTTTTGGTCTTTTGTGAATTGCAGGAGTTAGATTCACCATTTCTATATATTCTTTAACTCTTTCGTCTCTAAATTGCTTGCTTTCTTTTGGGAACGTTTCTTTAACCGCGACACTTATATTTTGATAAACAGTTAACCAAGGAAGTAGTGAGTAATTTTGAAAAATTACACCTCTTTCGTGACTTGTATCTATAATTGGGTTTCCTTTAAACAAAACTTCTCCGCTTGTAGGTTGAAGCAGTCCATTAATTAGGTTTACTAAAGTTGTTTTACCGCTTCCAGAGAAGCCAACAATAGCAACAAATTCACCTTCTTCAATGTGGAGGTTTATATTCGATAATACTTCGGTAGCGTTCGCGCCTTTACCATAAGTTTTATTTACATTGTTTAATTCTAAATATGCCATAAATAGTTGTTTTACTTATTAATCTTTGTTGAAAGACACAAATTTTTGAATAGTTAACATAATTCTATCTAGTAAGAAACCGATGATTCCAATTACAAACATTGCTACAATAATTTTCGAGTTTGAATCGTTTGCTCCATTTTGAAACTCTTCCCAAACAAATGAGCCTAAACCTGGACTTTGAGCTAGTAATTCAATAGCAATTAATACCATCCAAGCAACAGAAAGTGTAATTCTTAATCCTGTAAAAATTAAGGGTAATGATGATGGTAAAATCACTTTAAATACTTTTTGTATTGGTCCAAGTTTTAACACTTTGGCAACATTTAAGATGTCTTTATCTACTGTTGAAACTCCCATTACAGTGTTTACCAATGTAGCCCACATAGAGCATAATCCAACACTGATAAACGAAATAATAAACGAGCTGTCAGTGTCAGAATCTTTGGTTAAAGTTTTTACAATCATAAAAACTAATAATAACCAAACTACTGGAGATACGGGCTTAAAAATTTGAATTAACCAGTTAATAGAACTTCGTAAAGTTTCGCTTAAACCAATTACAACTCCTATGGGAACTGCAATAAAAATTGCTAATAGAAACCCCGCAAATACTGTTTTAATACTTGTAATTATCTGGTCTACAAATGAAGGTCTTCCTGTGTAAACAATTGGGTCTTTTCCTTCAGCAATTCGTTGTTTATTTAATGCTGCCGTTTTTTCTTTAAATGCTTTTTTATCGGCGCTAATTACTTTATGATCTTTTAATAGTGAATTAAATGAAGCATTTACTTGTGATGGGGAAGGTAGCGTGTTTGGTTGGCAGCTGATTTCACCAGATTCAATACAGACGGCCATTTCATCTGCTGCTTTTTGCCCTTGCTCATTAAATGCTTTTTCAATTCTATATTCCGCTTCTGTATTGAATAAGGCGGTAGCTCCACTTTGCCATAGTAAAATGAAAAGTAGAATTGAAGCTAACGGAGCAACTATTTTTTTAAGAATATCAGTTAAATTCTTTTTGGTTTCCTCTCCTCTTGAAAGTCTGATTACTGGTTCTAAAAAACCTAATCCAATAAACCGTACTATTTTTATTAATTTATCACTCATTTTTAAAGTTTTTAAACAAATAATGTTTCATTTTTTTGCAATTCCTCTTTTTCGTATTAATTCAAGAGGAGAAGAAGTATTATTTAGTTTTTGTTTCCTAGTTTAAAACTGTTTATGTATCCGATAGGGTCTTTACCGTCAAACTTGTTTCCGTCTATAAAATCTGTAGTTGCTGGTTTGTATCCATCTGTTGTTGGAATGTCAGTTGAAGGGATTAAACCTTCAGTAACTAATAAGTCTGCAGCTTTTTTCCAAATATCAGGTCTATAAATTTCTTTGATTTTAGAATCGTACCAATCTGCTGGTTTTTCTTCAGGAATTTGTCCCCAACGTCTCATTTGAGTTAAAAACCAAACACCGTCTGAATAGAAAGGGTATGTTGCGTTGTATCTGTAAAATACATTAAAGTCTGGCATTTCTCTTTTATCACCTTTTTCAAATTCAAAAGTTCCAGTCATTGAATTTGCAAGTACTACTTCATCCGCACCAACATATTGCGACATAGATAAAATTTTAACTGCCTCTTTTCTGTTGCCAGGTTCGTCTAACCATTTTCCTGCTCTAATGAGAGCTTTTGTAACTGCAATAGCAGTGTTGGGATTTTCTTCAACAAATTTCTTTGTCATAACAAATACTTTTTCTGGATTGTTTTTCCAAATGTCGTAGTTAGTGACTACTGGTACTCCAATTCCTTTAAAAACAGCTTGTTGGTTCCAAGGTTCACCTACACAGTAGCCATAAATTGTTCCAGCTTCTAATGTAGCAGGCATTTGTGGTGGCGGAGTTACAGATAATAATACTTCTGCATCAATTTGTCCCTGAATGTTTTCTTTAGTATATAGTCCAGGGTGAATTCCTGCTGCTGCTAACCAATATCTAATTTCGTAATTGTGTGTTGATACGGGGAATACCATTCCCATTTTAAATGCTTTTCCTTCAGATTTGTATGCGTCAATTACAGGTTTTAAAGCGTCTGCTTTTATTGGGTGAACTGGTTTTCCGTCTCCATCAACTGGAATGTTCGGTTTCATTTTACTCCAAACATCATTTGATACTGTGATTCCATTTCCATTTAAATCCATAGAAAATGGGGTAACCAATTCCGCTTGTCTACCAAATCCTGCTCCAGCTGCAATTGGTTGACCAGCTAACATATGCGATCCGTCTAATTGTCCGTCAATTACACGGTCTAAAATATTTTTCCAGTTTGATTGCGCTTCTACAGAAACAAATAATCCTTCATCTTCAAAAAAACCTTTTTCTTTGGCGATTGCCAAAGGCGCCATATCTGTTAGTTTAATAAAGCCGAAAGTAAGCTGAGGTTTTTCTATTTCTAACTTTTTTGTTTTACTTTCTGTCGTAGTTTCTTCAGATTTTGCTTCAGAAGTCTTTTTAGTTTCGGTTCCGCATGAAGCGAAAATTACTAAAGCAAAAAGCACTAATGTTTTGAGTGTAGTTGTTTTCATAATGTATAGATTTAAATAGTTATTCTTTTTAAATACGTATAAATACGTAATTACATTGCAAATATATACGTATGTTGTGAGCCAAGCTATGTAAAAAAGCTTGTTTAGTTCACTTTTTAAGCAGTGTAAAACCTGCGGTAAAACATAGAAATAAAGTAAGAGAAAGAAAAAGAGTGAATAAAAAAATACGTAGCACTATGTGAGTGCTACGTATTTTTAAAAAGATATGTTTTGGTTTTTATTTGTCGGCTAAAGCTAGTTTTAGTTCTCTAATTTCATTTTCTTCTGTTTCCTGTTCAGTATTAAATTTAATTGCAAGTGAAATTAAGGAGGTTACAACAATTAATCCTCCAATAATAAAATATCCGCTAGAGACGGCTGCTGAAGATGCGGCAGATTGTGCTGCTTCTATTGCTTGTGTGCTCATGCCTTCATTTGCTGATATTGCGGCTTTTTCTGCAAAGGCAGATTTAGATTTTAATAAAATCGCAGCAAAAAATGCACCAACGTTTCCTCCGGCTCCAACAATTCCTGAAATTGATCCTATTGCTTTTTTATTGATAAATGGAACTACCGAGAATGTTGCTCCTTCTGCCATTTGAACTGATAAACTAAAGGCTACAAGAAATGCTATGGCTACATATAATGCTGATATGCTAGAAAATGAAGCTAACATAATTCCTTCAACGGCCAGAATAGCGGCTAAAAATAATACTCGTCCTCTTAATCCGAATTTTTTTCCAAATCTATCTCCAAAGAATCCCCCTAATGTTCTTGCAAATATATTCATTAAAGCAAAAGATAATACAATGTTTCCTGCGGTTGCTCGTTCTAATTGGAATGTGTTTTGAAGGTAATCATCCATAGTGCCATATACTGTTAGCTCAATTCCAAAACAAGCAGCATATACTATAAAAAGAATCCAAACTCTATAATCTTTAAGTACTTCTAAAAATCCTACTTGGTCTTTTTTAGAGTTAGGTAGTTGACCTTTTTCTCTTAGTTCTTTAAAGTTACCATTAAGTGTATCCTGGGTAAAGAAGAAGTATATAAGTCCCATTGCAAAACAAATAATTCCTGCAATTATCATGGAATATCTCCATGCGTCTGCTTGGTCGGCAATTCCAAAGCTTACAACGGCTGCAGCAATAATGGGCATACCTAATCTGTTGGCGCCACCACCTAAATTTCCCCATCCTGCAGAAGTGGCATTTGCTGTCCCAACAATACTAGGTGAAAACATAATAGATGTGTGTACTTGTGTAATTACGAAAGACGCTCCGATGAAACCAATAAATAATCTACAAATTAAAAATTGCAGTGGTGTTTGAACAAATCCTATAGCAATTACGGGTATTGCACCCAAGATTAATAACCAGGTATAGCATAAACGTGGTCCGTATTTGTCAGTTAATTTTCCAATAAGTAAGCGGGCAAAAACGGTTCCAGATACCGCCAGAATAATTGAATTCCATTTTTGATCTGGAGTTAATCCTAAATCTCTAACAACATCTGGCATAAATGGTACAATTCCAAACCAAGCGAAAAAGCATAAGAAAAATGCTATTGACGTAATCCAAAAAGTTCTTGTTGCTGGATTGCTTAATTTTAATAATTCTAGTTTTGACGATTTTTTAAGTTCTGTAGTGCTCATAATTTAAAATTTTAATATACGTAAAAATACGTAGTTTGTGCAAATATATAAGTATGGGGCATTATAGAATGTGGTAAAAGGTTTTTAAAAATAAATTAATACACATATAAAAAACTGTAAAAAGACATAAAATATGAATAAAGAACGGATAATGAGATAAATAAAAAATACGCAGAACAAAAATGTAACTACGTATTTTCGAAATCAACTCTAAAAAGTGGAGTTTAGCTATCTAAAAAATAATTGTGCTCGGATATTTCTTTCCGTAAAAGGTGTAGGTTTGGTATGCCAATCTTTTTTCCTTGAATAGTTAAAAGTCCTTCTTTTTTAAGGGCAGATATAGTTCTAATAACTTGTTCGTCTGTTGTTCCGGCGAAATCTGCAATTTCTTTTCTTTTTAATTGAATGTTTAAAAATTCTTTGTGATTTGTTCCGAACTTACGATGTATATATAATAAGGTGTCTACAACTTTTTCTCGAACTGTCATTTGCGCAATTGTTTTAACTTTTGTTTCAGATCTATTTAGTTCTTCAGCGTAAAATTTCATAAAATCTAAAGTTAAGCTCGGTATTTTTTGGAGCATTTCATTTAGTGTGTCATTTGAAAAATTACATAAAATAGTGTCTTCTAGAGTGGAGGCTCCAATGGAGTAATTTTTTTGAATGCCAAATCCTCTATGTCCAATGATTTCACCGTCATTAACAAATCGGAGTATTTGTTCCCTTCCGTAAATTCCTGTTTTTAATACCTTGGCTTTCCCTTTATAAACAAAAAATAATCCATTAGTTGGGGTGCCTTCTAATATAAATTGCTGATTTTTTTTACAAGAAATAGTATTCTTCAAAAGAGCAAGTTCTTGCATTAATTCGGAAGAAATATTTTTTTTTATTAAACAGTTTGTGTTTAAACAGGTGTTGCATTCAACTTTTGTTCTCATACAAAAATATTTTAGTAGTTGTAATTTAAGGTTGGCGTGTTTTTAATTTAAATATAGGAATTAAGTACACGTTGAATTTCTTCATCTAAGTATGAAGGGTGTTCGGCTACCACATCTCCAATTACAATTATTCCTGGTGATGAGTAATCTATTGTTTCAATGATATTTTTGTAGTTATTTATAGTGTCTATAACAATTGTTTCATTTGGAAGAGAACCATTTTGTATAATTGCAAAAGGTGTAAATTTATGTCTATGGGTTTTGATGTTTTCCATGATTAGTGAAAAATTACGTAGTCCCATTAATATAACCAAGGTTGCGGAAGATTGAGCGCCAAGCTCAATGTCTTTTGAAATATTTCCGTTGGAAGTTGTGCCGGTAATTACCCAAAAACTTTCATTTATAGTTCTTTTAGTAAGTGGGATTCCTTGCATTGAAGGTACCGCTAAAGAGCTGCTTATTCCGGGTATTATTTCTGTTGAAATATTGCAAGATTCTATGTAGTTAATTTCTTCAGAGCCTCTACCAAATACAAATGGATCGCCTCCTTTTAGTCTTACAACATGTCCTAATTCCTGAGCTTTTAGAACTAATAATTGATTAATTTCATCTTGAGTTAATCTATGATTGTTAAATCTTTTTCCTACATATATACAAGGTGTCCCTTTTTTTGCATACTCTAAAATTTCTGGATTTACTAAAGCATCATATAAAATACAATCTGCTTGCTCAATAGCTTTTAAACCTTTTAATGTAATTAAATTTTTGTCGCCGGGGCCAGCGCCTACTAATGTTACTTTTGAGTTGTTGTTTTTTATAAACATAATAAGGTAAATATAAGTATGTTAATTAATATTCTTTGCGAAAATACGTAAAAAAAACCACAATACGTAGTTTAATTAAGTAAAAATACGTAGTTTTGTAATGTAATACTTAAAAAATAGTAGTATGAAGTCAATATTAGTAATAGGAAATGGAATGGTTGGTTATAAGTTTTGTGAGAAATTTGTAGCAAAAAAAACATCTGAAAATTTTAAAATTACGGTTTTTGGTGAAGAGCCAAGGCCTGCTTATGATAGGGTTCATTTAAGTGAATTTTTCGAAAATGGTGATGCAAAAGCATTAGAAATGGCTCCGCGTTCTTGGTATGAAGAGAATAATATTGAGCTAATTACAAATGAAAGAGTTACAGATATTCATAGAGCTTCAAAAACAATTACTACTATAAATGAGAAAACATTTAGTTATGATTATTTAGTATTGGCTACAGGTTCCTCTGCTTTTGTGCCTTCAATAAAAGGTGTAGAAAAAGAAGGTGTTTTTGTATATAGAACCATTGAAGATTTGGAAGGAATGATGGCGTATGCTGATCAACTTAAAAAGACCAATCCAGAAGCAAAAGCTGCGGTTTTAGGTGGTGGACTTTTAGGTTTAGAAGCTGCAAAAGCAGTAATGGATATGGGTTTAGAACCTCACGTTGTTGAATTTGCTTCCAAATTAATGCCGCGTCAGTTAGATACTAGAGGAAGTAGTGTTTTAAAAAATAAGCTGGAGAGTATGGGAATCCATATTCATTTGTCTAAAGCAACTAATAAAATTTTAGGTGAAAACGCAATCACTGGAATGGAGTTTGGTGAATACGACAAGATTAATGTTGATATGTTGGTGGTTTCTGCTGGTATTCGTCCGCGTGATGAGTTGGGGAAAACTTGTGGTTTAGAAATGGGAACACGTGGCGGAATTGTGGTGAACAAAAAAATGCAAACTTCAGATCCTGAAATTTTTGCAATTGGTGAAGTAGCTCTATATAATAATATGATTTATGGTTTGGTTGCTCCAGGTTACGAAATGGCTGATGTTGCTGTAGATCAAATTTTGGGAACTTCAGAAACTTTAATGACTGAAGATATTGACATGTCAACCAAATTAAAATTAATTGGTGTTGATGTGGCTAGTTTTGGAGAACCGTTTATGCCAGTTGAAAAAGGGTATTCAATAATTTTTGAAAATAAAACTAAAGATTTATATAAAAGAATCAATGTAAGTCACGATGGGAAAAAACTATTAGGAGGAATTTTAATTGGTGATGCATCGGATTATAATATGTTTCATCAAATATATTTAAACGGATTGCCAATTCCTGAAGATGCTGAAGAATTAATTTTAGGCGCTAGAGGAGAAGGAGGTTCATCTTTTGGAAGTGCTATGGATATTCCTGATGCTGCGCAGGTTTGTTCTTGTGAAAGTGTTACAAAAGGAGCAATTTGTTCTTCAATAACTGAAGGCGGTTGTAATAGTTTAGCGGATGTAATTTCTAAAACCAAAGTAACAACAGGTTGTGGAGGTTGTAAGCCAATGGTAGTTGATTTGGTAAATGAAACCTTAAAATCACTTGGTAAAGAAGTGAAAGAAACTATTTGTGAGCATTTTGCATATACACGTCAAGAATTATTCGGAATTATTAAAGTAAAACAACTAAAAACCTTTGACGAAGCTATTGATACGTGTGGAAAAGGTGATGGCTGTGAAATTTGTAAGCCTTTAGTTGCTTCAATTTTTGCAAGTTTATACAATGATACTGCAAATAAAGAAGAAGTAATTCAAGATTCAAACGATAAGTTTTTAGCAAATATTCAACGAAACGGAACCTATTCCGTAGTGCCAAGAATTCCTGGAGGAGAAATTACACCAGACAAACTAATTGTAATTGGTCAAGTAGGAAAAAAATACAATTTATATACAAAAATTACGGGTGGTCAGCGTATCGATTTATTTGGTGCGCAGCTAAACGATTTACCTGCTATTTGGAAAGAATTAATTGATGCTGGTTTTGAAAGTGGTCACGCGTATGGAAAATCTTTAAGAACTGTAAAAAGTTGCGTTGGATCTTCTTGGTGTAGATATGGAATGGACGATAGTGTAGGTTTTGCCATTGAATTAGAAAATAGGTATAAAGGTTTGCGTTCTCCGCATAAATTTAAAGGTGGTGTTTCTGCTTGTATTAGAGAGTGTGCCGAGGCAAGAGGAAAAGATTTTGGAATTATTGCTGTTGAAGGTGGATGGAATTTGTATGTAGGTGGAAATGGTGGAGCAACTCCACGCCACGCACAATTATTAGCCGAGCAAATAGATAATGAAACTGTAATAAAATATTTAGACAGATTTTTTATGTATTACATAAGAACTGCTGCGCCATTAATGAGAACTTCAACTTGGTTAGATAAATTAGAAGGAGGAATTGAACAGTTGAAAAAAATTGTTATTGATGATAGCTTAAATATTGTAAAAGAATTAGAAACTGAAATGCAAAGTTTGGTGGATGCATACCAATGTGAATGGAAACAAGCTATTGAAAATGATGATATGGTTTCAAGATTTCAACATTTTGTAAATTCTGAAGCAACAGACGATAATATTGTGTTTGTTCCAATGAGAGAGCAAAAACAACCTGCGGCTTGGAATTAAAAATTTTTTAAACTAAAGAAAAATGGATACAATTTTAAATAAATACAGTACAGTTAAAGAAAGTGACGTAAAGGTTTGGTTTAAGACTGCTGAGGTTAATAAATTCGCAAAAAATGGCGGTGTTTGTGTAAAATATAAAGATTTGCAGATTGCAGTTTTTAATTTTGAAAGAAGAAATAAATGGTACGCTTGTCAAAATTTATCTCCGGAGAAAAAAGAAAATGTATTGTCAAGAGGTATGATTGGTGATGATAAAGGAATTCCTAAAGTAGCTTGTCCGTTACATAAAAAAACATTTTCACTAGAAACTGGCGAAAATTTAAATGGAGATTTAGCTCCAATTGCAACTTATCCTGTGAAAATAGAAGGCAACTTTGTGTATATCGGATTTTCTGAATAGATTTGGCTTTAAATCTTATCATTTATGCAATCAGAAAAATTTAAAAAAGCAATAGAGTTATTTGATAAAGCAAACGCACAAGATCCTAATATTGAGGTTTTTGAAGGGAAAGAGTTTCCAAAAGAATTAATTTATGCGGAACGTATGACGGCGCAATTAGATAAATTCGCTCCAAATTCGTCTGAAGCATTGCAACTAACAGTACGTTGCCAGCATATTTGTAGATGGGAAATTCCAAGAGATTCTTATGAAATGAATAGAGTTGGGTATTTAACTTGGCGAAAAGATTTAAAAGATTTTCACGCAAAAAAAGCTACTGAAATTTTACAAGAAGTTGGGTATAGTAAAGAAGTTATTAATGAAGTTGAATTTTTACTATTGAAAAAACAATTGAAAAAAAATGCGGATACCCAAACTCTAGAAGATGTTGTTTGCTTGGTGTTTTTAGAATTTTATTTTTTAAAATTTTCTAAAAAATATGCTGAAGAAAAACTGATTGATATTGTTCAGAAAACGTGGAAAAAAATGTCTGAGAAAGGGCACGAAGCTGCGTTGAAATTAGAATTGCCAAAATCGGCATTAGAACTTATTACAAAAGCACTTAGTTAAAAGTTTTACTTTTATGAGTGATAAAAACAATGGTATATCGATAGATAATTCTACCTTTTTTAAATTTAGAAGGTTGTATTTACTCGCGTTTTTATTTATTGCAGCAACAATAGTTATTGCTCAAATTCTTATTCAAAAACATTTAGATTCTCAAATTAACGATTCGCGAATTATTAACATTGCAGGTAGGCAACGAATGTTGAGCCAGAAATTGGTTAAAGAATCACTTTTTTTGTTATATGCAGACAAAAATGAACAGCTAAAAAGGGCCTCAATAATAAAAGAGAGTAATGCCAGTTTTTTAAAATCTCACCAAGATTTACAAAGTGAAGTTAATGATTTAGGGATGTTAACCAAAAACAATCCTGAATTAAAAATACTATTTAAAGAAATAGATGCTTCACATATTAATTTGGTTAATTCTTGTAATTCTTTGGTGAAATTAGTTAATGAGAACATAGAGATTTCTATAGATTCAATACAACATTATATTTCAATTTTAAAAAAGGAAGAGCAGCCATTTTTAAATAAAATGAATGAAATTGTATTTAAGTTTGACGAAATAAGTCAGCAAAAAGTAAAGGAGTTAAAACAAAAAGAATACATTTTATTGGTAATTTCATTATTGATTTTATTGTTTGAAATGTTGTTTTTGTTCAAGCCAATTTCAATTCATATTAAAAAAGTAATCCGCGATTTAATTGTTACAAAAAAAGAGGCTCAAGATAAAGCTCAAAAAATAGAGGAGTTATATCTTGCAAAAGAAGCATCTTTACAAGAATTAAAAGGCTTGAATTATGCTTTAGATAATGCAGCTTTATTTGTTAGTGTTGCTCAAGATGGATCTATTGTGCATATGAGCAAGAAATTTAAAAGTTTGTTGGAGATAGATGCTTCTGTAAATGAAAAGACTTACTTAGAAGAGTTGTTACAAATAGAAGGAGGAGAACATCAAACGATAAGAGAACTTTTAAAAGGGAAAAGAAGATCTATTTGGGTTGGAGAATTGGAAATTTACACAAAGAAAGAGCGGAGAATTTGGTTAGAAATGTCTATAATTCCAATGAATCAATTAAAGAATAATCAACGTGTATTAATTCTGTGTACTGATATCACAAAACGAAAAGAATCTCAACAAGAGATCGATATTTTAAATGAGGAGCGATTTTTAGAAGAAGTAAATCAACAAAAAATGCAGGCAAGTCAAATTGTTGAAGCTCAGGAGGAAGAGAGGAAAAGGATTGCTAAAGATATTCACGATGGAATTGGGCAAATGTTGACAGCCTTAAAATTTACTATTGAATCTGTTAATCCAGAAAATACGGAGGCAACTTCAACTAAAATTGTTAGGTTAAAAGACCTTTTAGGAAGTTTAATTAAAGAGGTAAGAACGGTAACTTTTAATTTAACACCACCAGAATTAATAGATTATGGTATAGTACCAACTATTCAAAAATTAGCTGAAAGATTGTCGAGTTTTACAGGGAAGCAAATCTTTTTTGAAAATAAAACCGATTTTAAAGGAAGATTCGATTCTTTAGTAGAAACAAATCTATATAGAGTAGTACAAGAGGCTGTAAATAATTCACTAAAATATGCCGATGCTAATTATATTTTAATTTCAATTAGTCATTCAGAGCAGGTTTTGAGTATTGTAATTGACGATGATGGTAAAGGATTTGATTCAGAAAAACTATTGACTGAAAAAAAGGATGCCGGAATGGGGCTGTTTTTTATGAAAGAAAGAATTAGTTATATAAATGGCCGAATTTTTATTAATTCTTCAAAAAATAATGGAACTCGCATTACAATTAATATAAACTTAGAGAATTCATAAATATATAAACAGTTGTTTGTAATTCATAAGAATATGCCGTTTATTTGCACAAAGTTCATAAACATAGTTAATTAGTTATTAAGAAAGGCAGAGGGAATAGACCTGTTGAAGCCTTAGCAACCCTTTAAAGCTAAAGAAGGTGCTACGTTCTACCATTAATTTTGGACAGATAACATTCACTTCAAAGTAATGCTACTTAATAACTTCCGACTGTTTATGTAAAAATTATAAAATGGAAGACATCCGAAACATATTAAAAGATAAAATCCTAGTGCTCGATGGTGCTATGGGAACTATGATTCAACAGTATAACTTTACTGAAGAGGATTATAGAGGTCAAAAATTTAAAGATTTTCATATTTCTGTAAAAGGAAATAATGATATGCTTTCAATTACACAACCTGAAGCTATTAAAGAAATTCATGCAAAATATTTAGAAGCAGGTGCTGATATTATTGAAACCAATACGTTCTCATCTACTACAATTGCTATGGCTGATTATGAGATGGAAGATTTTGTATATGAGTTAAACTTTGAATCTGCTAAAATAGCTAAAGAAGTTGCAAAAGAATTTACAGATAAAAACCCAAATAAACCTCGTTTTGTAGCGGGTTCAATTGGGCCAACAAATCGTACGGCAAGTATGTCTCCCGATGTAAACGATCCCGGTTTTAGAGCTGTAACTTTTGACGATTTAAGAGTTGCATACAGGCAACAAGCAGAAGCTTTAATTGATGGAGGAGTAGATTTATTGTTAGTAGAAACAGTATTTGATACTTTAAATGCAAAAGCAGCCTTGTTTGCTATTGAAGAATTAAAGGCAGAAAGAAATATAGATATTCCAATTATGCTAAGTGGAACCATTACTGATGCAAGTGGAAGAACTTTATCTGGACAAACTGCAGAGGCTTTTTTAATTTCTGTTTCACATATTCCTTTATTAACAGTTGGTTTTAATTGTGCTTTAGGAGCAAAGCAATTAACACCACATTTAGAAGTATTATCGCAAAAAGCAAGTTTTGGAGTGTCCGCACATCCAAATGCAGGTTTACCAAATGCTTTTGGAGAATACGATGAAACTCCAAGTCAAATGGCTGAACAAATCAAAGAATATTTAGAAAAAGGATTGATAAATATTATTGGTGGATGTTGTGGTACAACTCCGGCACATATAAAAGCTATAGCTGATATTGCTAATGGCTATAAGCCAAGGTTGGTTAGTTAAAAGATTTAATTTTACGTCATTCTGAACTTGTTTCAGAATCTCATTCTTATAAAATGAATACAGAAAAAAAATACCTAAAACTATCAGGATTAGAACCATTAATAATTACTCCAGAAAGTAATTTTATAAATGTTGGTGAACGTACCAATGTAGCAGGTTCTCGTAAGTTTTTACGATTGATAAAAGAAGAAAAATTTGATGAAGCATTAGCAATTGCACGTCATCAAGTTGATGGTGGGGCGCAAATTATCGACATTAATATGGACGATGGTTTGTTAGATGGAAAAGAGGCAATGGTTCGTTTTATGAATTTAATTGCTGCCGAACCAGATATTGCACGTGTTCCAATTATGATTGATAGCTCTAAATGGGAAATAATTGAAGCTGGTTTACAAGTAGCGCAAGGAAAATGTGTAGTAAATTCAATTAGTTTAAAAGAAGGAGAGGCTCAATTTATTGAACATGCAAAGAAAATAAAAATGTATGGGGCAGCTGTTATTGTAATGGCTTTTGATGAAGTTGGACAAGCAGATAATTATAATAGACGAATAGAAATTGCGCAACGCTCATATTCTATTTTAGTAAATGAAGTAAACTTCCCATCAGAAGATATTATTTTCGATTTAAATATTTTTCCAGTAGCAACTGGAATGGATGAACACAAAAGAAATGCTATCGATTTTATTGAAGCAACTCGCTGGGTGCGTGAAAATTTACCGAATGCCAGTGTAAGTGGAGGGGTAAGTAATGTGTCATTTTCATTTAGAGGGAATAATGCAGTTCGGGAGGCAATGCACTCTGTATTTTTATATTACGCAATTAAGGCGGGTATGAATATTGGAATTGTAAATCCAACAATGTTGGAAGTATATGATGAAATTCCGAAGGATTTATTAGAACATGTTGAAGATGTTATTTTAGATAGAAGAGAGGATGCAACAGAGCGTTTATTAGATTTTGCAGAAAGTGTTGTAAGCACAGCGAAAGAGCGTAAAGTTGATTTAAGTTGGAGGGAAAAATCGTTACAAGATAGAATTACCTATTCTTTAGTTAAAGGATTAGATGAGTTTATTGTAGAAGATGTTGAAGAAGCAAGGTTACAGGCCGAAAAACCAATTGAGGTTATTGAAGGTAACTTAATGATTGGTATGAATGTGGTTGGTGATTTATTTGGTTCGGGGAAAATGTTTTTACCACAGGTAGTAAAATCTGCTCGAGTAATGAAAAGAGCAGTAGCCTATTTATTACCATTTATTGAGCTTGATAAAGGTGGTGCCAGTGAATCGAATGGAAAGATTTTGTTGGCAACTGTAAAAGGCGATGTACACGATATTGGTAAAAATATTGTGGGTGTTGTATTAGGTTGTAACAATTATGATATTGTAGATTTAGGAGTAATGGTTGCGCCTGAAAAAATTATTCAAGCAGCAAAAGATGAGAATGTAGATGCTATTGGCTTAAGTGGTTTAATTACTCCAAGTTTAGATGAAATGGTATACCTCGCAAAAGAAATGGAACGTCACAATTTTAAAGTTCCTTTGCTAATAGGTGGAGCAACAACTTCAAAAGCACATACAGCTGTTAAAATTGATCCTCATTATAAAAACGCTGTTGTCCACGTACATGATGCGTCAAGAGCTGTTACCGTAGTTGGTGATTTGTTAGATAAAAGAAAAAACCAAAAGTATGTTGGAGATATAAAGGCCGATTATGTAAAAGTTCGAGAAGGATTTTCTGATAGATCAAGTAAAAAAGAATTTGTTTCGCTAGAAAATGCTAGAAAAAATAAATTTAACATTGATTGGAATACTGCGGAAATAAAGAAGCCAAATTTTGAAGGAATTCAAGTTTTTGAAGATTTTGATTTAACCAAATTAGTTGATTTTATAGATTGGACACCATTTTTTAGAACTTGGGAACTTGCAGGTAGGTATCCAGCAATTTTAACAGATAAAGTTGTTGGTGAAACGGCATCTAATTTATTTAAAGATGCAAAAATAATGTTGGCTCAAATTTTAGATGAAAAGTGGTTAACTGCAAAAGCTGTTTTTGGAATTTTCCCTGCAAATGCAATAAAAGATGATATTGAAGTTTATGGAGATGCTGAAAGAAAAGATATTAATGTGAAGTTTGTGACGTTACGACAACAAGCTAAAAAGAAAGAAGGTATTGCGAATATTGCTTTAGCCGATTTTGTTGCCCCAAAAGAAACTGGAATTGAAGATTATATTGGAGCATTTTGTGTTTCTACTGGTTTTGGAACTGCAGAATTAGCTGCAGAATTTGAAAAAGACCACGATGATTATAATTCAATTATGATTAAAGCATTGGCAGATAGGCTAGCAGAAGCATTCGCAGAATATTTGCATAAAAAAGTAAGAACTGAATATTGGGGATATGCATCTAGTGAAGGTTTAACTAATGAGGAATTAATTAAAGAATCTTACAACGGGATTCGACCTGCGCCAGGGTATCCTGCCTGTCCAGATCATACCGAGAAATGGACTATTTGGGATTTGTTAAGTGTAAAAGAAACCATAGGTGTTGAATTAACGGATAGTTTGGCCATGTGGCCTGCGGCATCAGTTTCGGGGTATTACTTTGGGAATGAAAAATCGAAATATTTTGCGTTGGGAAAAATTAAAGAAGATCAATTGAAAGATTTTGCCGAACGAAAAAACATGGACTTAGAAACTGCTAAAAAATGGTTGAATCCTAATTTAGCGGAGTAATTAAAATTTATAAGTCCTAAAAGGTTTTAAAAACCTGTAAGGGCTTTAATGCGTTAGCGATAGGAGAGACATCCTTTTTTTAAGAGTAACGTAAAAAAGATAAAACGAATAGCGCGACCTGAAAGGAAACGCCCAAAAGAGATAGTTAAAAGTTGTAAAGTTTTCGCTGATAAAGCTAAAGACGAATAGCTAATTGCAAAAAGCTAAAAAGAATGAAAGTAACAGAACATATAAAAAATGCTGGTGGAAAAACATTGTTTTCGTTTGAAATAGTGCCACCACAAAAAGGGCAAAATATTCAAGATTTATACAATAATGTGGATCCGTTAATGGAGTTTAACCCACCATTTATAGATGTAACAACCTCACGTGAAGAATATGTATATATTCCAAAAGAAAACGGTTTGTTAGAGCAGAAAATGACACGTATGCGACCTGGGACTGTAGGAATTTGTGCGGCATTAAAGTATAAATACGATGTAGATGCTATTCCTCATGTGTTGTGTGGTGGATTTACAAAAGAAGAAACTGAATATGTATTGGTTGATTGTCACTACTTAGGATTGGATAATATTATGGCATTGAGAGGTGATGCGATGAAGCATGAACCGTATTTTGTACCTACTAAAGATGGTAATATTTTTGCTTCGGACTTAGTAACTCAAATTAAAAATTTGAATGAGGGTAAATATTTACACAATATTATTGAAACAAATAATAAACCAGATTTTTGTATTGGAGTAGCGGGATATCCTGAAAAACATTTGGAAGCTCCAAGTATGGAAACAGATTTAAAAAGGTTAAAAGAAAAAGTGGATGCAGGTGCGGATTATGTGGTTACACAAATGTTTTTTGACAATAAAAAATATTTCGATTTTGTTAAAAAAGCTAGAAGTATTGGAATTACAGTTCCAATTATTCCTGGGATAAAACCCGTTGCAGTAAAAAGACATCAACAAATTTTACCGCAAATATTTAGATTGGATATGCCAGAAGATTTAATTTCGGCAATTGAAGGCTGTAAAGATAATAAACAAGTTCGTCAGGTTGGAATAGAATGGGCTATAAATCAATCAAAAGATTTAATGGCGAACGGTGTGCCTGTAGTTCATTTCTATTCAATGGGGAAATCGGATAATATTAAGGCAATCGCAAAAGAAGTTTTTTAGTATTAACAATTGTTATTGCGATTGTTGATAGTTTAATAGAGAAAAGTAATAAATGTTGAATTGTTTAGGATGTTTTTTTCATTACTTTTGTACAAGTAAAGTTGAAATTATTAATTAAAAAAATATAATATGGCATTAGAAGTAACAGATGCAACCTTTGATGAAGTTGTATTAAAGTCAGATAAACCTGTAATGGTTGATTTTTGGGCAGCATGGTGTGGTCCTTGTAGAATGGTTGCTCCAATAATGGAAGAGTTAACGGCTGAATACGAAGGTAAAGCAGTTATTACAAAAGTAGACGTGGATTCTAATCAAGAATTTGCAGCCAAGTATGGAGTAAGAAATATACCAACAGTATTACTTTTTAAAGGTGGTGAAGTTGTTGAAAAACAAGTTGGTGTTGCGCCAAAAGCAACATATGCTCAAAAAATAGATGCGCACTTATAATATATAAAACTGAATATAATAGGAAAGCCTGGCAAATTTGTCGGGCTTTTTCTTTTTATATATTATATTTACAATTATCAAAAGTAAGAAATGGGAAGTATTGAAGTAAAAAGTATTTCTGAATTAAATAATCTTGAGCTACTAGCAAAGCAAGTAGTTGAAGGGTTTATTACGGGTATGCATAAAAGTCCATTTCATGGGTTTTCGGTTGAATTTGCTGAACATAGATTGTATAATACGGGAGAAAGTACAAGGCATATTGATTGGAAATTGTTTGCAAAAACAAAAAAGCTGTTTGTGAAGCGATATGAAGAAGAGACAAATTTACGATGTCATTTAATAATTGATAATTCTGCTTCAATGCATTATCCGGTTATTAGTAATCCAACAATTGATAGTTTATCTAAAATCTCATTCTCAGCAATTGCATCGGCAGCTTTAATGGAAATATTAAAAAGGCAACGAGACGCTGTTGGATTAAGTGTTTATAGTAACAAAAGCGAGTATTATGCTCCAGCTAAGGGGAGTGATAGACATAGAAGAATGTTATTGGCTCAGTTAGAAGGGTTGCTTGATAAAAAGTCAAAAGAGAAAACAGATACTTATAAGGCATTGCATGAAATCTCAGAAAAAATTCATAAACGATCACTTATATTTTTGTTTACTGATATGTTTCAAACCAATAAAAATGAACAAGAGTTGTTTGAAGCGCTTCGACATTTGAAATATAATAAACACGAGGTTGTTTTGTTTCATACTTTTGATGGAAAACACGAATTAAACTTTGATTTTGAAAATTCTCCTAAAAAATTTGTAGATGTTGAAACTGGAGAAGAAATTAATTTATATGCTTCTTCAGTGAAAAAACAATATGCATCTGAGGTGTTAAAATATTTTAATGAGTTGAAATTGAAGTGTATGCAGTATAAAATTGAGTATGTTCCAGTAGATATTAACAAAGGCTTCGATCAAATTTTAATAGCTTATTTAATTAGAAGAAATAAATTTTTATAAATTTTATTTAAAAATCTTTGCTAATATAAAAAACACACTTATATTTGCATCCGCTAAGAGCAACGGTCTGGTAGTTCAGCTGGTTAGAATACCTGCCTGTCACGCAGGGGGTCGCGGGTTCGAGTCCCGTCCAGACCGCAAAAAGCATCTCATTTGAGATGCTTTTTTTATGCGTTATTATTTGTTATTTATTGTTAATGCTTAATAGGTTCTTGCGGTTTCTTTTTTAAATGTTTTGCGTAGAACCCCATCATTGCTTTGTACAATGCAATAGAATTACCTTCTTTTCTAAAGCCATGTCCTTCATCATATTTTACCATATATGGAACATCAACACCTCGGGCACGTAAAGCTTCTACAATTTGATCAGATTCATTAATATTTACTCTAGGGTCATTTGCTCCTTGAACAACAAATAGAGGTTTTTTAATTTTATCTATATGAAAAACCGGAGAAACTTCGTCCATAATTGCTTTTTCTTCAGCAACATCTTCATCGTACCAAATTTCTTTTATAATTTTTAAATATGGTTTCCAATATGGAGGGATACTTTTCATAAAAGTAAAAAGATTTGATACTCCAACATAATCTACACCTGCTGCATATAAATCAGGAGTTTTTGTAAGTCCTCTTAGCACTGCATAACCACCGTGACTTCCACCGTATATAGCTGCATTGTCTTTATCTACCCATCCTTTTTCTACTACGTATGCTAACCCATCTTCAACATCATCCATTGCTTTTCTACCAATTTGTTTGAATCCAGATTCTAAAAATTCTCTACCGTATCCACCAGAAATTCTAAAATTAACTTGAAGTGTTGCGTAGCCGCGACTAGCAAATAATTGCGATTCAGGATTAAACCCCCAAGAATCTCTAATTCCTTGCGGTCCTCCATGTGGATTTACGATTACGGGAACTCTTTCTCCCTTTATAGCATTTT
Source organism: uncultured Lutibacter sp. (assembly GCF_947495725.1). GTDB lineage: Bacteria > Bacteroidota > Bacteroidia > Flavobacteriales > Flavobacteriaceae > Lutibacter. Next base: position 688,848 of record NZ_CANLZZ010000002.1, read on the forward strand.
TAGGTAAAGTAATATAACCGTGTAAAGTAACACCATCTCTGCTGGTAAAAGTTATTGGTCTCATATCTGCCATGTCTTCTTCTAAAAGTTGTGGCATTAAGTTATAAAGGAGCTTAAACTCTTCAGTTTTAGAGTCGTATGAATAATAAACGCCATATAATTTGTCGCTTTGAATAAAAATCAGGTATTTACTTTCATCGTCAGTTACATCCGAAATTCCGTAATTATAATTTGGAAATTTGGTAACTATTTTGTCATGAATATTTTTATAGTAATCACTAACTGGAACTATAATGTTTTTTTCTCCTTCATAAGAGAAGAAATCCAATTCGTAGTTTCTTTTTCGAGATAACGAAATTCCAGATACATCGTAATTTTCATTTGAAAATAATTTTTTAATAACCACATCCTTTTCTAAGTCGTACAAGTAAATTTCTGTTTTGTCGCTATCTAAATTAGAAAGGACGTATGCCTCATGCGGATTTTCTGATGCGTAGTTGAAACTTAAAATTGTAAAATTATCTTTCCAACTCAATTGCTTTTTGATTGAATATTCGGTTCCATCTGTAGTATAATAAAGATCAAAATTCACACCATCTCTAAGTTTAGCAAATCCTCTTAAATTTCCATCTTTATCAAATTCGTAACCATCTATAGGATTAGCCAAATCTTCGTTACTGTACAATTGTTTAAGTTCTCCAGTAATTATATTGATTTTGTATGGTTCAAAAATTTGAGCATTATTCTTATTCATACTTATAATCATATGGTCTTTATCTTCGCGTAATATTTCTAAAATATTTACACGAACACCATCGAAAGGGGTTAGTTCTTTTTGATTAGTACCGTCAATGTTTACTGCAAAAAGATGATAATTTTCATTTCCACCTTTATCCATAGTGTAAATCATTCGGTTGTTGTTTGCCCAACCAAATCCTCGAATTAATTCTTCTTTTTCTTCAATTACTCGAACAACTTCTTCCGTTTCTAGATTTTTTACATATACATGGTTTTTTTTATTCTCATCTTTTTCTCTATATGAAAGGTATGCCCCATTTGGTGAAAAGCTAAAACTTCTAGCTTTTGGTCTTGCAAAATAGTCTTCTACGGAATATTTGTATTCTGAAGTTTCATAATTAGCCAATTTTTCAAGTTCTTCATCCGAAGAAGGAAGCGCAGTATTTCCCGGAAGTGTTTTTACTGTTTTAACTAGGTTTAATGGCAACTCCATTCCTCCTTGATAAAAAGTACCGGACATATTTGAACCGTTTAATGTTCCTACATACTTAATTCCTGCTTGATTAAATTTAATTGTTAGTGTATTTTCAATAAAAGTGGTTACATCCATTGGAATGTCTGTTGAACCTTGTGACGGACTATCCATTGTGGAGGAATAGGTTCCGTTTTCAGAGGAAATATTGAATACTAATGGAATTTCTGCTCCTTGGACGGAAACTTTTCCTTGCCAGGAACCAACAATTTCTTGTGCATTAATTTGAATAACGGATCCAATAAAGAATATTATTGAAGCCAATACTTTAATAGTTTGGTTTTTCATGATATATCTATTTGAAAATTAATAAGTTGATTATCAAATATAAGAGTTTAAAAAGTTGATTTTGTTACACAAAGTGTTAAACTTATTTTAAATTAGTTTCAAAGGCTAGTATTCATAGGGAATAAAATTGATAAAAATATTGAAGATTTAAACTTTTTGATGTTATAAATTAAAAATTTACGTATCTTTGCATCCGCTATTAGCAACGGTCTGGTAGTTCAGCTGGTTAGAATACCTGCCTGTCACGCAGGGGGTCGCGGGTTCGAGTCCCGTCCAGACCGCAAAAAGCCTTAAAAACTTTAGTTTTTAAGGCTTTTTTATTTTTATATACCTAATAAGGTGACTTTAAAAATTAAATTTTATTTTTTTGTTTTAATAAGTTTTTGATTCTTTTATTATTTATTAACTTTATATTTAAACTTTAATATTTAATAAAAGTTTGAATGTTTTGGTACCATGAAGATATAGAGCGCTTAGAAGAAGAAATAAATGAATTAGAATATAATCCTAGATTAATTTTTTATGGGAGTTCAACATTTACTCTTTGGAGTGAAATAACCACATTATTTAAAAAGTATGACCCATTGAATTTAGCTTTCGGGGGATCCACATTAGCTGCTTGTACTTGGTTTTTTGATCGCGTATTTAAAAATATTAAAAAAGTTGATGCTATTATAATTTACGCAGGAGAGAATGATTTAGGAGGAGGAAGACATCCAGAAGAAGTTGTATTGTTTCTAGAGAATTTATTAGCTAAAATTAGGTGTAAATACGGAGCTATACCGTGTACTTTTGTTTCTATAAAACCAAGTATTAACCGTTGGCATTTGTCAGGAAGTATTAGATACACAAATAGTAAAATTAAAGAATTAACCTTAAAGGATTTAAATTTTCATTTTCTGAATATTTATGATTTCATGTTAGATAAAACCGGTAATCCAAATGCTAAATATTTTATCGAAGATGGATTACATCTAAATAAAAAAGGTTATCAAATATTGTTGACAGAGTTAAAAAAGCATACCGAGTTTTTTCCGCAGCCGAAACTTGTAAATTAAAAGAAAGTCAATATTAAAGGTGATGTTATGAAAAGAGAATATCACAAATGGTATAGTAAGCATCTTGAAAGAGATATGGAACTTCTTGTATTCGGATTTTCTGGTGCAAAAGTACTGTTTTTTCCTCCAAGAATGGGGCGGTTTTTTGATTACGAAGATTGGGGTGTTATAGCATCATTAGAGCATAAAATTACAAATGGTGATTTACAAGTGTTTTGTGTAGATAGTGTAGATTTAGAATCATTTTATAATAGTTTTAAAGATCCTGGATATAGAATTTATAGACATATTCAATACGAACACTATGTACTTGAAGAAGTGTTACCATTCGCAAATTCCATTAATGTAAATCCAAATATTATCTCAGCGGGTTGTAGTTTGGGAGCGTACCATGCGGTGAATGTTGCTATGAGACATCCACAATTGTTTTGTAAAGTGGTTGGAATGAGCGGTCGATACGATCTTACCCAATCTAGTGGCTATTTTAAAGATTTATTAAGTGGTTTTCATAATGATTTTGTTTATTTTAATATGCCAAATCAGTATCTAAAAAATATTGAAGATGAAAACATAATTCAGCAATTGAAAACCATGGATATTGTATTGGCAATTGGTAAAGAAGATTCATTTTTAGAAAGTAATTATAAATTATCTAACATATTTAATGAAAAAGGAATTCCTCATAAATTATATGAATGGGATTTATTAGCACATAAAGCAAAAGATTGGAGAAAAATGGTTGCTATTTATTTTTAACAATAGATAAGTTTAAAAAAAGATATTAAGCTAATATACTTTCGTGCCCCGAATCTTTTACAAATAAGCAGGTGCTATGTGTTTTGTTGGACATTTCTTTTACAAATTCAAATTTAAGATCTTCATCCATTCCAAAAATATTAAGATCGGCAGACGGTGCTTTTTCTACAACAGAGTTAAAATCTCCAATATGCACTTCTGTTAAAGTTTGGGGTAAACGAGCTAGACTTATTAAAGTGGCTAAAAATTCAGTAGCATTTTCTTTTTCATTTGGATCTGAAATTACTGTAATTAGTCTAATTCGTGCATTCCAATTCATTTTTAGCTTGTAAGCAACCAATATGGAAAGGTCTAAATTACCTATATCCCAACCTAAATTCCAATTTCCTTTTCGATCGCTAACCCAAACATTTATGGTATTTCGTTGCCCTAATAACGCGGCTGGGTGCGCTAAGTAAAGTAGAATTCCTGTTTCTAATCGTATGGCTTCTTTCATTACCGGTCTCAATTCGGTTTCGTAATTGTCATGATCTTGAAGATTTAAGAATAAAATATTTGGTCTAAAAAATGCTCCTTTTAAAGCCTGACTTCCATAATTAATTCCTTTTGCAAATTCCTGCGTATGAATAACTGTAGAAGATGAAAATACTTCCTTTTGCCTAAATGCTGAAGAAATGGATTCTAATTCTTCTGCAAGTTTACTAGTTTCTGTAAAAGGTTCAATCCCCAATAATTTTATGGAACCTTTTGGCTTAGCAATATTTCTTAAAAATTCAAATGTTCCTTTTAATCCGTTAACATCTCTTACAGGAACCATTAGATTTGCTTTCCAAGCACGTTGCTGCATTTTTTTCATTCCCCAAGTATGTTTGGCAGCCCATTCTGCAAATGAAACAAACAAACCAGAACGAACATCTTCAAAAGGTGTTTCCAAATTTTGGCGAGATAAATACCAATACACCATTAAAACAATTATTAATGAAATTAAACTAACACTTGGATTGATAATAAACATTGCAAAAATTGATGAAATTAAACCTGCCCATGGCACCCATTTGTGTATTTTAAATACTGGACGGTAACTAATTAAACCAAGGTTTTGTTCTATTATAACTACAATGTTTATCATAGCGTAAGTAATTAAGAAAAATAGAGTAACCAATGGTGCAATGGCATTTATATTTCTTAATAATAGTGTAGCAAAAATTAAAATTCCAGTTATTAACATTGCATTTCTTGGTTGACCATTTTTGCTTTGACCTTGCAAGAAGTTTGAGTAAGGCAGTACTTTGTGTTGTCCCATAGCAAATAAAATTCTGGATGAACCTACTATTGAAGCTAAAGCAGAAGAAAAAGTTGCTCCAAGAATACCCGCAATTATTAATGGACCAAAATAAGCCTTCTCTACCATTATATAGTAATTACTTATTAATTCTTCTTCAGTAGCACTTCTGGCGATCCAAAAAGCAAGTAGCATATAAATTATAAAACTAACACCAATTGCCCATAATGTTCCTGTTGGGATACTAAGTTTGGGGTTTTTTAGCTCACCAGACATATTTGCTCCGGCCATAATTCCGGTAGCTGCAGGAAAGAAAACAGCAAATACAATCCAAAAATTACTTCCTTTAAACCCATTTTCTGAAGAACCCTTAAAAGAACCCCAACTTAAGGCTTCGCTTGAAGGAATGGTCATAGAGCCATTATATGCCGCAATTACAATGGAAACAAGAGAAAGCGCAATAATTCCCATAATAATAAATTGAGTTTTTATAGCCAAATTAGCACTTATATAAGCTATTGAAAAAAGCACTAAAAAAACTACAATATCTACCAAAAAAGCGTTGTGTTCGGGAAAAACACCCAACCAACCTTCTCTAAAACCAAAAATATACATGGTAACTGCTAAGCCTTGGGAAATATATCTAGGAATACCTAAGCTACCACCCACTTCTAATCCTAAAGCTTGAGAAACAATAGCATAAGCACCACCCGCTCCAATTCTAATGTTGGTTGTAATTGCTGACATTGAAAGAGCGGTACAAAGTGTTATTAAAAAAGAAATGATAATAATTAACCAAGCGCCTAAAAGTCCGGCATTACCAACAACCCATCCTAAACGTAAATACATTATAACACCTAATATGGTAAGTAGAGTTGGAGTAAAAACACCTCCGAATGTTCCGAATTTTTTTATTTTTTCAGAAGAATTGTCCATGTATTAACAACTGTTTATTTTGAGTATTAATTTACTAATTAATTGTTTATGTGCAACGCATAAAAAGTTGTTTAAATTTTTTTATAGAATATATTGTTGAATTTCTCTATTAATTTGGATTAAATGAAGAGTCTCTAACTATTAAATTGGTTTTAATAACAATTGTTTTGGGCTCCAGTTGTGTAGTTGCATTCATTTCCTTTATTAAATATTGAGCAGCAACTACACCAATTTTGTTACCCGGTTGATCAATGGTTGTTAATTTAGGTTCTATAACTATAGAGCTGTTCGAATTGCTAAAGCCAACCACTGCAATTTGTTGTGGAATTTTAATCTTACTTCTTTTTAAAGATTTAATGGCTCCAATGGCGGCACTATCGGTTATAGCGAAAATAGCATCGGGTTTAACTTTCATACTTAATAATTGATTGGTAAGTCTTTTTCCATTTTGCATAGAAATGTTTTCAGAACTTAAAATAATGCTTTCGTCAATTTCAATATTATAGGTTCTCAAAGCTCGTAGGTAACCTAAATACCTCATTTTAGAATTGTATGAATCTTCGGTTTCTTTTATTATGGCGATTCTTTTTTTTCCGGTTTGTATTAAATGTTCAACTGCGCTAAAAGCGGCTTCTTCATCATCAATAATTACTTGAGTACAAGGAACTTTTAATGATACTTTATCAAATAATAATAATGGTACATTTTCTAAGGTTTTTAAAACGCTATCTACACTTATAGTAGTTCTGGATAGCGAAAGTAAAATGCCATCAACACCAAACTGAATCATTGTTTGGAGCATTTCTGCTTGTCTTTTTTCGTTGTTTATAGATTCCGATACAATAACTTTATAGCCGTGTATTTCTGCTTCTCGCATAATTCCTTTTAATACTGTAGAAGTAAAATAATGTCCAATATCCGGAACAATTACTCCAATTATATTGGTTTTATGGGCTCTAAATCCTTTTGCAAATAAATTGGGAATATAATTTAAGTTTTTAGCTAACGAAGCAACTTTTTCTTTTGTTTCCACACTTATATCGGGATGATCATTTAGTGCTCTAGAAACAGTTGAAATTGAAACACCTAATTCTTTAGCTATTTCTTTTAATGTAATTACGTTTTTTTTCGTCATTTCCAAATTATTAACAATATTTTGGGAATTTATAATAAAAAAAACTCAATTGCAAACGTTTGCGGAAACGTTTGCGGAAGTTTTTGGTTCTTTTTTAATCTATATTACCTCATTTGTGTTCTAATTTCACGTCAGAATTAAAAACTATTAACCTAATTTTAATCTTATGAAAAATATTTTAACCATTTGTTTATGTTTAATTGGAGCATATGCATTTTCACAATCTACCATTTCTGGTAAAGTAGTTGATCAATTTAATAACCCAATACCTGGCGCTAATATTATAGTAACTGGAACAGAGGTAGGAGCAACAACTGATTTCGATGGAAATTTTGAAATTAATACGCAATTATCGGGTATGCATGAATTAAAAGTACTATTTATTGGTTTTACTACGCAAGCTAAAAAAGTAGATTTATCAAAAAATGTAATAGTAAACTTTACCTTAGTTGAAAGTGTTCAAAGTTTAGATGCCGTTGTTTTAACAGGAACATCTACAAAACGTTCTCAAAAAGAAACACCTTTATCTATTACTTCATTTGGAGCTAAAGAATTATCCAAAACCAATACAAGTAGTCAGGCCGATGTTTTAAGAAGCGTACCGGGAATTACCGCTGAAGGTGGTGGAGGTGAAGTAGCATCTAACATTTTTGTAAGAGGTTTACCTTCTGGAGGACAATATCAATTTAACCCTTTGCAAATAGATGGAATGCCTGTTTTAAGTACCTTTGGTTTAAACTCTTCGGCGCATGATGTTTATTTTAGAAATGACATTGGAGTAAAAAGTTTAGAATTTGTTCGTGGAGGTTCTTCAATTTTATATGGTGTTGGATCGGTTGCAGGTATTATTAACTATACAAGTGTTACAGGTAGCGATACTCCTAAAAATGTTATAAGAACAGAAATTGCTTCCAATTCGAGATACAAAGCCGATTTTCTTACAAGCGGTCCTTTAGGAGGAGAAGATTCGAATACTTATTATGCACTTTCTGGTTTTTACAGATATGATGAAGGTCCTTTAAAAACTGGATTGGCAACAGAAGGTTTTCAATTAAGAGGTAATATTAAGCATGTTACGGATAAAGGTTCTGTTACATTCTCTGGTCAATTTATAGATGACAATGTACAATTCTTTTTACCTTATCCTTTAGAAGGTGGAACTCGTAACCGTCCTATAGGAAATGATGGGGAAGAAATATTTACATTACAAACTGCGGCAGCTTCAGATATATCATATGCAACACCAGACGGAATTTATAATTCTCCAATAGAAGATGGTGTTGTTACAAAAGGTGGTTATTTTTTAACCAACTTTAAACATAATTTTTCTGATGATTTAAAATTAGATGCTAAATTAAGATATTCAAGATATAAGCATCAATTCAATCTATTTTTAGATGGAAGTGGAGTTGGAGGAGCGAAAGCAGTTGAAACACAAGCAGAGTATTTAGCAGCAAGAGGTTTAACTAGTGGAAGTTTTACTTTGTTAAACGGACAAGCTTTGCCAGCAAATGCATTGTTATTTGAAAATAGAATTTTAGATAGAAACAGACCTTTAACAGAATTAATGGCAGATTTTAAAATAACTAAAACTGCAGGTGAACATAATATTACTTTAGGTTCTTTTATTTCTAGATCTAAAGCAGGAGATTTTAATGTTATTACTAATTATTTAGGAGAATATAATGACAGACCAGAGTTGGTAAATCTTTCGGGATATACTGTAAATGGTGTTACTAACAGAGGAACTTCTTATACAAACAGAAATATAAATAGTAACAAAATAGCTGTTTTTATTGCTGATGAAATAAAACTTGATAGATGGAATTTAGACTTTGGTATTCGTTACGAAAGAGCATCTGGAGATATTGAAAATGAAGGTTCAGATACCTATACTGTTGACAATACTGGTATTGCAAATTTAGATAATGTAAAATGGGGAAATGGAACTTGGACTCGTGGACACGTTTCTGCCGATGATTTTGCAGTAGCATTGGCTGGTCTTTATAAAGTAAACGATAATTTAAGTGCATATGGAAACTTTTCAAGAGGGTATTTCTTCCCAGAACTTAGAGGTACTAAATTTGATTCTTTTGGAAACCCAAATAGTTACGATACTGAAAAAATAATTCAAGGAGAATTAGGTGTTAAGTACGGTAAAGATAAGTTTTCTGGTACAGCAGCACTTTATGCAGTAAGTTTAAAAGATCGAAGATCTGTAAGTTTTGTTAATAATGGGTCTGGAGGAGTTACCGAAGAAGTTGATACACAAGACACCAAAACTATTGGACTTGAAACAACTTGGAAATATAGAATTTCTGATGAATTTAACTTTAATGGATCTTTTACGTTCCAAGACCATGAAATTAGCAAATCGGAAAGCAATCCAGAATTTGAAGGTAATGAATTAAGAAGACAACCTAATGTTGTATCGTCTTTTGGTTTAGATTATGATAATCAAGTTTTCGATGGTAGTTTAGTTTATAATTATACTGGTAAAAAATTCTCTAACGATTCTAACTCCATAGAATTGGATGCAATTGGTATCGCAAATTTAAATGTTGGATATACATTTGCTGTTGGAGAAGGTGATGAAACAGTACGTTTAGGAATGCAAGTTTTTAACTTATTTAACGATGAGGGAATTACAGAAGGTTCTCCAAGACTTAACAATAGTCAAACAGAAGAAGACTTTTTTGTTGGAAGACCAGTGTTGCCTACAAGAGTATTTTTAAATGCTACATTTAATTTTTAAAATTCAACCCTAATTTATAAATAAGAATGCATTAATAGTTTAATGTTAATGCATTCTTTTAAATATCAAAACCTTTCAATTATGAATAAGGACTTAATAAATGACGCTAAAATTGTTTTAAATAATAATTTTCAAGAGAAAGGATATTCAATTCCGTGTAAAGGACTGTATCCCTTTCAGTGGAAATGGGATTCAGGATTTATAGCAATAGGTTTTGCTCATTATGATTTAGACAAAGCAAAACAAGAAATAGAAACTCTTTTAAACGCTCAATGGGGTAATGGTTTTATTCCACATATTGTATTCCATGTGGAGAGTGATACCTATTTTCCTGGTAAAGATTTTCACCTTTCGAAATTACATCCATTATCAAATAAAGACTATCCTTCAACAGGAATGACACAGCCGCCTGTTACCGGATTTGCAATGGAGATGATTTACGATATAGCTGAAAATAAAAAAGATGTTAAAGCATTTATAGAGAATAATATTGATAAAGTATATTTAAATCATAAATATTTTTACGAAAATAGAGACCCCCAAAATGAAGGGTTGGTATATATTTATCATAACTGGGAATCTGGAACAGATAACTCTCCAATTTGGGATGATATTTGGGCAACAATGAATCCTCCTGAATATGAGTTTACGCGACGCGATACTAATTTAGTGGATCCTTCTCAAAGACCATCAAAAAGAGAATACGATCACTATTTACATATTATTGAAATTGCAAAACAACATAATTATTCAGATGAGAAGATCGCTGAATTGTCACCTTTTTTAGTTCAAGATCCTTTATTTAATTCAATGTTAATTAAATCGAATGAATCGTTAATTGCATTGTATAAGATTATTGGAAATAATGAAGATAAAATTGAGCAACTTCAGCAATGGCAAACAAAAAGTATTTCCTCATTTAATTCAAAATTATATGATAAAGAATTGGGCGCTTATGTGCATTATGATTTAAGAAATGAAAAACCACTTCGTTTTGTAAGTTCTTCTTCTTTTTCTCCGTTGTTTGCGGGTATTCCAACTAAGGAACAGGCTAAAACTTTGGTGGATACCATGATGAATAAATTTGGGGCAGATGATATGTATTTATGCGCATCTTTCGATCCAGAGAGTGAAAGGTTTAATCCAAAAAAATATTGGAGAGGTCCTGTTTGGATTAATTTAAACTGGATGTTGTATTTTGGATTATTAGATTATGGCTATTTAGAAATTGCCGAAAGAGTAAAATCAGATAGCATTGAATTAATTGAAAAAGCAGGTTTTTATGAATATTTCGACGCTCGAAAATCGGTTTATGAAACTGAAAAAGGAGGTTATGGTGGTGGAAATTTTTCTTGGAGTGCTGCCTTACTTATTGATTTAATAAATAATTAATTTTAACAAAAAAACTACTAGTATGAATTGGTTAGATTATTTAATAGTTATTGCATATTCAATTGGTTTTTTGGGATTGGGATATTTTTTTAAAGAAAATAAAAATGCCAAAGATTATTTTTTAGGTGGACAAGATATGGGTTGGTTCCCTTTAAGTCTTTCAACTATGGCAACTCAATTATCTGCTATTAGTTTTATTTCTGCTCCGGCATTTGTTGGTTTAGCGCAAAATGGAGGAATGAAATGGCTTACTTTCGAATTTGCCGTTCCTTTGGCAATGATTGGAATCATGCTAATTATTATTCCTCCATTATATAGAGCAAATATTGTAAGTATTTATGAATACGTTGAAAAACGTTTTTCAACTTCAACAAGAATTATTTTAAGTATTGTTTTTCAAATAAGCAGGTCGCTGGCAACTGGTGTAATGGTGTATACCATTGCTATGATTTTACAAGCTGTTTTAAATATTAGTTTTCATTGGACTATCTTAATAATAAGTGTTATTACATTAATTTATTCCTACCAAGGCGGAATGAAGGCAGTTGTTTGGGGTGATGCTATTCAAATGATTATTCTGTTTTTTGGTTTAATTATTTGTATGGTTTACGGCTGGAATATGTTGCAAGATAATCCTGAATTTACAGGTTTTGCACCTGAAAGGTTAAACGTAATAGAATTTTCAAATTATGGTTTGGATGGTGGTGAATTTGGTTTTTGGCCTATGGTTTTAGGAGGGTTGTTTTTATACCTTTCATATTATGGAACCGATCAAACACAAGCACAACGATTAATGTCTGCCAAGAATGAAGGAACTATTAAAAAATTATTATTAGCAAATGGATTGTTGCGTTTTCCTGTAGTGTTGGTGTATTCGGTAATGGGCTTAATTATTGGTGCCTTGGTAACTTTAACACCCGATTTTTTAGCCGATATTACAGAAATGACCAAAGTGCATTACCCAGAACAATATTTAACTAACGGAATTAAACCAGATTTAATGATTCCTGTATTTATTACCAAATACTTACCACATGGCTTAATAGGAATATTAATTGTGGGTATTTTATCTGCAGCAATGTCTTCATTAAGTTCTACTATAAATTCGTTAGGTGCGGTAAGTGTTGAAGATATTTTTAACAGAGGAACAAAAAAATTAACTATTGCTAAATACATGCAGTATTCAAAAATTTCAGTAATTTTTTGGGGTGTAGTTTGTATTGCCGCAGCATATTTATTTGGTGGGAGTAAAGGAACTGTAATTGAATTGATTAATATAATATCATCACAATTTTACGGGCCTATTTTAGCCACGTTTGTTTTGGCAATTCTAGTTAAAAGAGTAAACCATATTGGAATGAATGCTGGTATTATTGGAGGTGTATTAATAAATGTGCTGATAAAAATAAATTTTGATAATATTTTTTGGATTTGGTTTAACCTAACTGGTTTTTTAATTACAACAGTAATTGCCTTAGTAGTTAGTGAAATTTATAAAGCCAAAACGAAAGATCGATTAATTATAGAGTTTTCACTTAAAAAAGAAGATTTTTTATCTAAAGAAGTATTAATTTTAAGTCTGTTTTTTATAGCAATTTTGGTTTTTAGTTATTTCTTACCATCTATTTTACAAATGGCATAATTTTAAAAAGTTTAGAATATGAAAGTAGTAATTGCACCAGATAAATTTAAAGGATCCTTGTCGGCTTCTCAAGTATGTGATGCTATTGAAAAAGGAATAAAACAATTCGATTCAACTATTGAAACTGTTAAACACCCTTTGGCAGATGGAGGTGAAGGTACGCTCGATATTCTTCAAAATTATTTTCCTTTAGAAATAATTACAATAAAAGTAAAAGACCCTTTATTTAGAAGTATTGATGCTGCTTATATGATTTCAGGCAACACAGCTTTTATTGAAATGGCAAATGCTTCTGGATTGCAGTTATTAAAAAAAGAAGACCAGAATTGTTATCATACAAGCACCTTTGGAACTGGCGAGCTGATAGCAGACGCTATAGACAAAGGAGCAAATGAAATTATTTTATTTATTGGAGGAAGCGCAACAAATGATGCAGGAATTGGAATGGCATCTGCTTTAGGATATCAGTTTTTAGATGTAGATAACGAACCTATAAATCCTATTGGAAGTGAATTGATACGAATTGCAAAAATTGATGATAGTGAAGTTAAGATAAACTTTAAGAAAGTTAAATTTACGGTAGTTTGTGATGTTAAAAACTTATTATTTGGACCAAATGGAGCTGCCTATGTATATGGAAAGCAAAAAGGAGCATCGGATGATGAAATTTACAATTTAGATTTAGGATTAATGAATTTTGGTTCTAAGGTTCATGAACATTTGTTTAGATCTGTAGAAAGTATTGAAGGAGGTGGTGCAGCTGGTGGTTTAGGTGCTGGAGCAGTTTGTTTTTTAAATGCAAAAATGCAATCGGGAATTGATTTTGTGTTGGAGCAAACAAAATTTAGAGATGTTTTAAAAAATGCAGATTTAATTATTACAGGAGAGGGAAGTGCAGACAAACAAACTTTAGAAGGAAAAGTAATTAAAGGTGTAAGTGATGTTGCAAAAGAAAAAAATATTCCATTTGCTATAATTGCGGGTATTGTAAAAGATAAAAATGTTATTGAAAAATCTATAAATCCAGTTTCAATTAATTCAATTATGGATTTAAATGTTACTTTTGAAGATGCAATTAAAAATGCAGCAACATTTGTTAAGAATATTGCTACCGAGGTTGTTACAAATTTTCAGAACCATTTAAAAATTAAATAATTTATGGAACTATATCCTTTAAAATTTTCGCCACAGTTTAACTATCGTATTTGGGGTGGTGATAAATTAAAAACTGTTTTAAATAAAGATTATAATGACGATTCAATTGGCGAATCTTGGGAGATTTCTGATGTGGAAAATAATGAAACTTTAGTGCAAAATGGAGCGCTGAAAGGGTTGAGTTTAAAACAATTAATTGAGAAGTTTAAGGGTGAATTTGTTGGTAAAAAAGTATATGCATCTTTTGGGAATGATTTTCCCTTATTAATTAAGTTTATAGATGCTAAAACGCCATTATCCATTCAAGTACATCCAGATAATGAAACTTCAAAACAACGTCATAATTCATTTGGTAAAAATGAAATGTGGTATGTAATGGATGCCGATAAAGATGCTGAGTTAATTGTTGGTTTTGAAAAAGAAATTGAAAAAAGCGCCTATCAAACACACATTGAAAATAATACTTTGTTAGATGTATTACATCATGAAAAGGTTGCTGAAGGAGATACATATTACATTCCAACTGGAAGAGTACACGCAATTGGAGCAGGAGTTTTGTTAGCCGAAATACAGCAAACATCAGATATTACTTATAGAATATACGATTACAATCGTGTGGATTCTAAAACAGGTAAAAAGAGAGATTTACATGTTGATATGGCATTGGATGTAATTGATTTTAGTGTACAAGAAGAATATAAAAGTCTTTATACTAAGAAAGAAAATGTTTCAAATAAATTGGTGCATAGTCCATACTTTAAAACCAATTTTATAAAATTCAATGGAAATACCGAGCTCGATTATGCTTCGGTTGATTCTTTTGTAATTTATATATGCGTAAAAGGATCTATGGAAATTAGTAGTAATAGCAATAAAGAAACGTTACAAAAAGGGCAATGTTTGTTGTTTCCTGCGGTAACAGAACAAGTAAAAATTAGCGCAGGTGAAGAGGCCCATGTGCTAGAAGTTTTTTTATAGAGTTAGTTAAGTTAATTGTAATTAAAAAAAGCATCTGAAAAGATGCTTTTTTTTTGAATCAAATATTTTTTCCACTTTTATAATTGGGTAAATTGTTAGCCTATATAATTTTCTAAAAACTCATCAAAAGACATGGGGTCTAAATTTTTTAATGAATAATGATCTAAATAAGTTTTGTAATCTCTTAAAGCAGTTTGGTTTACTCCTTCAGTTGAAAATGAAATAATTTTTGATATCGAATTCATAATAAAAGAATTTGGGGTTCATATTATAATCTAAAACTATAAAAAATGTTTTAGTAAAACAAGAAAATTACCATTTATTAGATAAATCGTGTATTTTATATGTTAAAACCATCCATTTAGTGTGTGTATTCAATAAATTTGTAGGTGAATTCCTTATTTTTTATACAATGCTATCAATCGCGAGTTTTGTATAAAATGATACTTATGTCAATTCAATTGTTATTCAATATTAAATAGTTATTTTTGCTTAAATCTAGAACTCAAACCTTACTATGAAAGGAATTATTTTAGCTGGCGGATCAGGCACTCGTTTATATCCAATTACAAAAGGAACATCCAAACAATTATTGGCAATTTACGATAAGCCCATGATTTATTACCCGCTATCAATATTAATGCTTTCGGGTATACGAGAAGTGTTGATTATTTCTACACCACAAGATTTACCAAATTTTAAAAAATTATTAGGAGATGGAGCATCCATTGGAATGAAGTTTTCCTATATAGAACAGCCTTCGCCAGATGGTTTGGCGCAAGCTTTTATTTTAGGTGAAGATTTTATTGGTGATGACGATGTTAGTTTAATTTTAGGAGATAATATTTTTTATGGAGCTGGTATTGAGAAACGATTGAAAGATGCACTTTCGGTGGTTGCAAATGAGAAAAAGGCGGCAATTTTTGGATATTATGTTCAGGATCCTGCACGTTATGGAGTTGCCGAATTCGATAAAGATAAAAATGTTCTAAGTATAGAAGAAAAACCCGAAATTCCTAAAAGTAATTATGCCGTTGTTGGATTGTATTTTTACCCAAATAGTGTGATTAAAATTGCCAAAAATATTAAACCAAGTAAGCGTGGAGAGCTCGAAATTACTACTGTAAATCAAACGTATTTGGAGCAAAATAAATTAAAAATGGAATTGTTAGGAAGGGGTTATGCTTGGTTAGATACTGGAACTGAAGACTCCTTATTAGAGGCTTCAAATTTTATTCAAACAATAGAAAAACGTCAAGGACTTAAAATTGCTTGTATTGAAGAAATTGCCTATGAAATGGGCTATATTAATAAGCAGCAACTTTTGGTTTTGGCCGATGAGTATAAAAACAATAGCTACGGAAACTATTTATTAAGAATCGCTAATTCGAAATAGGTTGGAATATATTAAAACAGCAATACCAGAAGTAATTCTATGTAAACCAAGAGTATTTGAAGATGATCGTGGTTATTTTTACGAGGCCTTCAAAAAAGAAAATTTTGAAAAGTTTATTGGAAAATCAATCGATTTTTGTCAAGATAATGAAGCCAAGTCATCGGCAAATGTGTTAAGAGGTCTTCATTATCAATTACCTCCATTTGCACAATCAAAGTTGGTTAGAGTAATAAAAGGAGCCGTGTTAGATGTGATTGTTGATATTAGAAAAGGTTCAAAAACTTTTGGTAAAAAAGTTGTAGTTGAACTGAATGAAGAAAATAAATACCAGTTATTTATACCAAAGGGATTTGCTCATGGTTATATAACTTTAGCCGATGATACCATATTCTGCTATAAAGTTGATAATTACTACAATAAAGAATCTGAACGAGGAATTTTATTTAATGATACAGATTTATGTATTGATTGGAAATTGCCAACCGATTCCTTAATAATTTCAGAAAAAGATAAGCTGCAACCAACATTTAAGGAGGCCGATTTGTTTGAACCAAATTTTAACAAATGATACAGGTTTTAGTAACTGGTGCAAACGGGCAATTAGGCTCAGAAATTAAGCTTATATCAGAGGAAACATCTATTTATAAGTTTTATTTTACAGATTATAATGAGTTGGATATTACCAACAAAACAGCAGTTGAAAATTTTGTAAACAAACATGCTATTCATATAATAATCAATTGTGCCGCTTATACAAATGTGGATAAAGCAGAAGATGAATGGGAATTGTCGAACAGTATCAATCATAAGGCGGTAGAAAATTTAGCAACAATTTCAAAAGAGAAATCCATTAAATTAATTCACATTTCTACCGATTATGTTTTTGATGGCGAGTCTAAAACTCCTTATTTAGAAACAGCGACTACCAATCCTATAAATAATTATGGATTGAGTAAATTAAAAGGAGAAGAGGCATTGTTAAAAATCAATCCAAAAAATTCAATAATCATTAGAACATCTTGGTTGTATTCTGTCTTTGGATCAAATTTTGTAAAAACGATGTTGAGGTTATTTAAAGAGAAAGATCTATTAAATGTGGTTTCAGATCAAGTAGGGTCGCCAACAAATGCAAAAGATTTGGCAAGTGCTATTTTTAATATAATTCCAAATTTAAATAATGACAGAGTAGAAATTTTTCATTATTCTAATATAGGAACTTGCAGTTGGTTTCAATTTGCCAAAGAAATTTTAGCATTTTCAAACGAAACTTGCGATATTAAACCGGTTTCATCAAAAGAATTTAAAACGAAGGCAAAACGACCTAAATTTAGTATTTTAGATACGCATAAAATTCAAAAAGTGTTTAACATTCAAATTCCAAGTTGGGAAGAATCTTTACATAATTGTTTAATTAAAATCAATACAAAATGAATTCAATATTAGTAACAGGAGGAGCAGGTTTTATAGGATCGAACTTAGTTGAGTATTTAGTAAATAAATATCCGAAATTTAAAATTGTAGTAGTTGATTCTTTAACATACGCAGGGAATATTGAAAATTTAGATGCCGTAAAAGATGCCAAGAATTTCACTTTTGTAAATGGAAATATTTGTGATCGTGATTTAATGGAGCGTGTTTTTCAACATTACATCATTCATGGTGTTATTCATTTAGCCGCCGAATCGCATGTGGATAATTCTATTAGCGAACCAGATATTTTTATAAAAACCAATGTAAAAGGAACATTTACACTATTGGATGTAGCTTATAAATATTGGATGGAAAAACCATTTGTATATAAAAACGGATTTGAGGACGCACGATTTTTACATGTTTCAACCGATGAGGTTTATGGTACTTTAGGAGAAACAGGTTTGTTTACTGAAAGTACGCCGTACGCGCCAAATTCGCCTTACAGTGCTTCAAAAGCAAGTAGTGATTTAATTGTACGAAGTTATTTTCATACATATGGATTAAATACTGTGATAACCAATTGTTCTAACAATTATGGACCAAAGCAGCACGATGAAAAGTTGATTCCAACAGTTATAAGAAAAGCGCTTTCCGGAGCCCAAATTCCAATTTA
This sequence comes from uncultured Lutibacter sp., assembly GCF_947495725.1. Classification (GTDB taxonomy): domain Bacteria; phylum Bacteroidota; class Bacteroidia; order Flavobacteriales; family Flavobacteriaceae; genus Lutibacter. The sequence continues at coordinate 706,977 of NZ_CANLZZ010000002.1, forward strand.
TGGAGATGGTAAAAATATAAGAGATTGGTTATATGTATTAGATCATTGCAAGGGAATTGATTTGGTTTATGACAATGGTGAAAAAGGAGGCGTTTATAATATTGGAGGAAAAAATGAGCGTACCAATAATTATATAGCAGCAAAAATATGCGAACTTTTAGATGAGTTAGTGCCAAAAGAAACAAGTTATAAAGAGCAAATTACATTTGTTGAAGACCGTGCAGGACACGATTACAGATACGCTATTGATGCCAGTAAAATTGAAAATGATTTAGGTTGGAAGGCAGCTGAAAATTTTGAGACTGGAATTTTAAAAACTGTTAAGTGGTATATAGAAAAGTATAAAGGTTAAAACTAAGAACTAAAAACTAAGAACTAGGAACTAGGACTAAGAACCAAGATTAAAATAGAAAATCAATTCAAGGAATAAACAGAATGACAGAAGAAACAAAAATAGCAATAATTGGTTTAGGGTATGTTGGATTGCCATTAGCACGGTTATTTGCAACTAAATATAATGTGGTTGGATTTGATATAAATCAAGAACGTGTTGCTCAACTTCAAAAAGGAATTGATTCTACCCTTGAAGTTGAAAGTGATGTATTACAAGTTGTATTAAAAGAAAGTTCAGATAAAAAGGTTGGCTTGTATTGTACTGCATCATTAGAGTCAATTAATGATTGCAATTATTATATAGTTACGGTTCCTACTCCGGTAGATAAAAATAATAAGCCCGATTTAACACCTTTAATAAAGTCGAGTGAAACTGTTGGAAGTGTTTTAAAAAAAGGTGATATTGTAATTTATGAGTCAACAGTTTATCCAGGCGCAACCGAAGAGGTGTGCATACCCATTTTAGAAAAAGTTTCCGGATTAGTTTACAACAAAGATTTTTTTGCAGGTTATTCTCCAGAAAGAATAAATCCAGGAGACAAAGAGCATACAGTTGAAAAAATATTAAAAGTAACTGCAGGTTCTACTCCCGAAGTAGGTCAAAAAGTAAACAACTTATATCAATCTGTAATTATAGCAGGAACGCATTTAGCACCTTCAATTAAAGTTGCTGAAGCTGCGAAAGTAATTGAAAATTCGCAACGAGATATCAATATTGCGTTTGTTAATGAATTGGCAAAAATTTTCAATTTATTAAATATCGATACCAATGCGGTATTGGAAGCAGCAGGAACAAAATGGAATTTTTTACCATTTAAACCAGGACTTGTAGGAGGTCATTGTATTGGTGTTGATCCTTATTATTTAGCTCAAAAAGCGCAAGAAGTTGGTTATCATCCCGAGATAATTTTAGCTGGTAGAAGAATGAATGATAGTATGGGTAATTATGTAGCTGCTGAAGTAGTGAAGCTATTGGTGCAACAGGATGTAAAAGTAAAAGGCGCTCGTATTTTGGTGTTAGGAATTACATTTAAAGAGAATTGTCCCGATGTTAGAAATACAAAAGTTGTAGATGTCATTCAAAATTTAAAAGAGTTTGGAACAGAGGTTACTGTTTTTGATCCTTGGGCTACTATTGCTGAAGTGAAAGAAGAGTATGGAATTGAAACGGTTAGAAATATGCCTCAAAATAAATACGATGGAATTGTACTGGCGGTGTCTCATAAAGAATTTTTAGAAATTGATTTTAGCAAACATGTAAATCCGAAAGGAATTATTTATGATGTAAAAGGTTTCTTAAAATGTGAGGTTCAAGGGAAGCTTTAAAGAGCCTATGTTATCCCGAACTTAAAAACCGCACGTCATCCCAAATTTAAAAACTGTACGTCATCGCGAACTCAAAAACTGTACGTCATCCTGAACTTGGTTCAGGATCTCATGATATAGCACTAAGCATTATGCTACTAACTATTAATCGAAAGATGCTGAAATAAATTCAGCATGACGTATTAGATTGGATCAACTTCAGCATGACGAATTAGAATAACGACAAAACGATACTTCGACAAGCTCAGTATGACGGTTGGAAGACGAACGTCATCACGAACTCAAAAATCGCTCGTCATCCCGAATTTAGTTCGGGATCTTATGATATAGAACAAAGCATTTTGCTCGCAACTATTTAATAAAAGATGCTGAAATAAATTCAGCATGACGAATTAGAATTGATTCGGAACCAAGTTCCCCATGACGAATTAGATTGGATCAACTTCAGCATGACGAATTAGAATAGCTGCAAAACGATACTTCGACAAGCTCAGTATGACGGTTGGAAGACGAACGTCATCACGAACTCAAAAACCGCACGTCATCCTGAACTTGGTTCAGGATCTCATGATATAGCACTAAGCATTATGTTCTGGACTCAAAATCAAAAGATGCTGAAATAAATTCAGCAAGACGTATTAGATTGGATCAACTTCAGCATGACGAATTAGAATAGCTGCAAAACGATACTTCGACAAGCTCAGTATGACGGTTGGAAGACGAACGTCATCACGAACTCAAAAATCGCTCGTCATCCCGAATTTAGTTCGGGATCTCATGATGTAGCACTAAGCATTATATTACTAACTCTTATTAGACAGATGCTGAAATAAATTCAGCATGACGAATTAGAATAACTTTAGAACGATACTTCGACAAGCTCAGTATGACATCAGCATAACTTGAATTTAATACGCCATCATTAATTATATTTTGATTTACTAAAAACTCTCCCTAAAAATTACCTATTCAAATTAACTTTACTAATTTTGAGTGCTGATTACAAAATATAATAAATACCTAATTGTATTGTTAGGTTTATGATAAAGATTTAAACATATGAATATAGTAGTTATTGGAAGTGGATACGTAGGATTGGTTTCAGGAACTTGTTTTTCTGAAATGGGAAACAAAGTAACGTGCGTTGATACTAATTTGGATAAAATTGAAAATTTAAAAAAAGGAGTACTTCCAATATTTGAACCAGGATTAGAAACCATGGTTTTAAAAAATATGGAACGTAACACTTTGCAATTTACTACCAATTTAGAAGAGGCTTTAATTGGTGCAGAAATTGTTTTTATAGCTGTTGGAACTCCAATGGGAGATGATGGTTCGGCCGATTTACAGTATGTGTTAAGCGTAGCTAAAAGCATTGGTTCTTTAATGCAGAATAAACTTATTGTAGTTGATAAATCTACCGTACCTGTTGGAACTGCAGATAAAGTAAAAGCTACAATCCAAAAAGAGCTTGATAAAAGAAATTCGAAATTAGAGTTTGATATTGTTTCAAATCCAGAGTTTTTAAAAGAAGGTGCTGCAATAAACGATTTTATGAAGCCAGATAGAGTTGTTATAGGTGTTGAAAATGATTCAGCCTTAGAGAAGATGAAACAACTATATGCACCGTTTTGTATGTCTCGCGAACGTTTTATTTCAATGGATATTCGTTCTGCTGAAATGACAAAGTACGCGGCAAATGCTATGTTGGCAACAAAAATTTCGTTCATGAATGAAATTGCAAATATTTGTGAAAAAGTTGGAGCAGATGCCAATCAGGTTCGTATAGGAATTGGTTCAGATAATAGAATTGGATACGGATTTATTTATCCGGGTTGTGGTTATGGTGGTTCTTGTTTTCCAAAAGATGTAAAAGCATTGAAACGCATTGCCGAAGATCATAATTACAATGCTAAATTAATAACTTCTGTAGAAGAGGTAAACGATGCACAAAAATTAGTAATTGCCACCAAAATAGTTGCTAAATATGGCGCGGATTTAACTGGTAAAATGTTTGCTATTTGGGGATTGGCTTTTAAGCCAGGAACCGATGATATGCGTGAAGCACCAGCTATTTATATTGTTAATGAGTTGGTTAAACGAGGAGCTAAAATTCAGGCATATGATCCAAAAGCAATGGTAGAAGCAAAAGAGTGCTATTTAAAAGATGTTACAGCTATTGAGTATGTGAATTTTAAATACGAAGCCTTAAATAATGCCGATGCCTTGTTGTTATTAACAGAGTGGAAAGAGTTTCGTTCACCAGATTTTGATGAAATAAAGAAACAATTAAAAGCGCCCGTGATTTTTGATGGTAGAAACCAATACAATATTTTTAATTTAGAAGAAAAAGGATTTGAGTATTTTCAGATAGGGAAGAAGTAAGTCCTGAGTTGTGAGTTATGAGTTATGAGTTTTGAGTTATGAGTTTTGAGGGATGAGTTTGAGGTTTGAGGTTTGAGGGATGAGTTATGAGGGATGAGGTTTGAGTTATGAGGTTTGAGGTTTGAGGGATGAGTTTGAGTTTTGAGGGATGAGTTATGAGGGATGAGTTTGAGTTGTTTTAAAGTTGTGAAAAAGAAAAAATTGTTTAAAAATGAAAAGTCATAAAGATTTAATCGTTTGGAAGAAGTCCATGGATTTGGTTCAAATAACTTATGAATTTAGTACTAATTATCCTGATAGTGAAAAGTTTGGATTGATTTCTCAAATGAGAAGAGCTGCCGTATCGGTACCTTCAAATATTGCTGAAGGTGCAGCAAGAAATTCGACAAAAGAATATATACGTTTTTTGTACATTGCCCTTGGTTCCCTATCTGAATTAGAAACTCAAATATTAATCTCAACCAGATTAGGGTATTTGAATAATTTTAATGATGAAATTATTGTTGAAATAAGAAAAATGTTACTTTCGTTAATAAAAAAACTAAGGGAATTTATTTAACTCAATATGGGATTCTAGAATATGGTAACTTTTAACTCAAACCTGATAACTGATAACTGAAAAGAATGAAAAACTTCGCATTAATAGGAGCAAGTGGTTATATAGCGCCACGTCATATGAAAGCTATTAAAGAAACTGGGAATAATTTACTGGCAGCATTAGATAAATTTGATAGTGTTGGTATTATAGATAGTTATTTTCCAAATGCCGATTTTTTTACGGAGTTTGAGCGTTTTGATCGTCATATTTCAAAATTGGTGCACGATAAAAATACAACATTAGACTACGTGAGTATTTGCACCCCTAATTATTTACACGATGCACATATCCGATTTGCTTTACGTCAAGGAGCGGATGCTATTTGCGAAAAACCATTGGTGTTAAATCCTTGGAATATTGATGCTTTGGCTCAAATTGAAAAGGAGTCAGGAAAAAAGATTTATAATATTTTGCAATTAAGAGTGCATCCAAGTATTATAGCTTTAAAGGAAAAAATTGCAAACGGCCCAAAAGATAAAATATACGATGTTGACCTTACTTACTTAACATCTAGAGGACATTGGTACTATACTTCCTGGAAAGGAGATGTTTCTAAATCAGGCGGAATAGCAAGTAATATAGGCGTTCATTTTTTCGATATGCTTTCTTGGATTTTTGGAGATTTAAAACAAAACGTGGTACATGTAAATACACACGATCGCTCGGCTGGATATTTGGAATTTGAGAAAGCTAGAGTCCGTTGGTTTTTATCTATCAATTATGATGTGCTCCCAGAGGAAATAAAAGCCAAGGGACAAAGAACTTATAGATCCATAACTATTGAAGGAGAAGAATTAGAATTTAGTGGTGGTTTTACCGATTTACACACGGTTTCTTATGAAGAAATTATCAAAGGCAACGGTTACGGATTGGAAGCACCACGACAAGCAATTGAGATTGTACATAATATTCGTCACGCAGCACCCATAGGCGCTAAAGGAGAATTTCACCCTTTTGTTAAAAAGCCATTGGCAAAGCATCCTTTTGAGAAATAACTAGTAGTTTTAGAGTTTCATTTTTCACGACATGGTGGACCAGCAACTATAATCTTATGTTTATGATATTTGGAGTACTGTTAAGTGAGACTCTGAAACAGGTTCAGAGTGACTTAATTGTTCCAACCGTCATACTGAGCTTGTCGAAGTATGGTTCAGCATATCATGTTATATTAAGGAGTCAAATTTTAAAATATAAATCTATTAGCTGAGGGTTAAATTCTTTAATAAGATTCCATTTCCAATCTGAATGCCAATTTTTCAACTGTTTCTCTCTTTTAATTGCCAAGCTGATATCAGTGAACTTTTCAAAATAAATCAATTCATTGCAATTATATTTTTTAGAGAAATAAGAGCCGTTTCCATTTTTATGTTCTTCAATTCTCCTTTTAAGATTTGAGGTTATACCTATATATAAAACAGTTCGGTTTTTATTTGAAGTGATATAAATGAAGCTTTCTTTCATAACTTCTCGAAGATACAGTATTTAACCTAAATATTTAGACTCCTAATCCGTCATGCTGAATTTATTTCAGCATCTTTTGAAATTGAGTCTGGAACATAATGCTTAGTACTATATCATGAGATCCCGAACTAAATTCGGGATGACGTATATGTTCCAACCGTCATGCTGAATTTATTTCAGCATCTTTCGATTAATAGTTAGTAACAATATGCTTAGTGCTATATCATGAGATCCCGAACCAAGTTCGGGATGACGGGAGGTTTTTGAGTTCGGGATGACGAGCGCTTTTTGGGTTTGGGATGATGGTGGTTTTCTGGATAAGGCTCTTTTTCTCAATAGTTGTACAACAAATTTCAATAGTTGCACAACTTTTAAAATTAGTTGTACACCTTTTAATATTTCTTGTGTACCTTTTTTTAATAATCAAACAAAAAAAGAGGCGCCCATTTAGACACCTCTTTATAAAATTAAAAATTAATTGTTACTACTAAGAAACCATTTGAAAATCAATATTTGAAATTTGTTTGGTAAACTCTTTTGCAGGTCTAAATCGCACATTTAAACCTTTTATTTTAGAAACATGAAATTCTTCTTTTGTAATAGCAGGTTCACTAGAAATAGTACTTCTAAAAGTTCCAAAATCACCTAATTTAATAATTTTACCATTTGCAATTTCATCAGGTATTATTTGCAATAAACCTTCTAAAACGGCCATAGCATCCATACTACTAACAGTACTTTCTCTGCTAATTCTACGAGCAAAATCACGTAATGTTAATGTTTCTTGTTTTTGTTTTACAGGTAAAAAAGTTTTTGGAGCCGTAACATCTCTTGGATCAACTTGCTCTTTTAATTTATAATTTATCATATATAATAAATTTATACTGTATAACTTTTGTAGAGGCAGTTATACTGACACCTCCTAATTATGTACGTTTTCTTAAGCACACCTTCTGCTTGAAGTGAATTCATTACGTTTTTAATGGTATTCAATTGTATGGTATTATACAATGTGTGGTTTCATATTAGAACATAAGCTTACTTGCTAATAAACAGTATATTATACCATTTATTGATTTTTGTTAAAAAATTAGGTAAGCTAAAAGAAGTGTATTAAATTTGTAGTATTGAAAAAACAAATAATGCTTCTTTTAGCATTACCAAAACACAAAGTTCTAAAGTTGCTGCTTTAGGACTTTTTTGGTTCTATAGCACGTTTTATTATTCTGTGCTATTAAGGAAATAGGCTAGCTACTATTCCCGAGGTCAACTCATTACAACCTTATTGCTGTAATTCTACGATGCTAAATTAAGAAGAATTATATAATTATATGACTTATAATGAAAGTTAGTTATCTACATTTTATTGTTGAAAAGTGCATAAATAAATCCACCAAAGTAGGACAATTTTTTAATTAAAATTTTGGATGGAAAATAGCAGGTATGGTTCTATGTCATGAGATCCTGAATCAATACTTCGGCTACGCTCAGCAGAGCATTCGGGATGACGTGCGTCTTCCAACCGTCATGCTGAATTTAGTTCAGCATCTTTTGAATTGGAGTTTTATTTCATGAGATCCTGAATCAAGTTCAGGATGACGGAAGGTTTTGGAGTTCTGCGTCATGAGATCCCGAAATCGAAGATTCAGCGGAGCTAAACGAGTTCGGGATGATGTTTCTTCTTTTTCGTCATGCTGAATTTATTTCAGCATCTTTCGATTAAGAGTTAGGAACCTAATGCATAGTTCTATATCATGAGATCCCGAATCAATACTTCGGCTACGCTCAGCAGAGCATTTGGGATGACGTTGCTGTTCACATTCGTCATGCTGAATTTATTTCAGCATCTCATCAAAATGAGTTTCAAGGGCAATATGTATTTAGTATCATGAGACCTTGAAAAAAATTCTGGGTGATGGTTATAGACTCATTTTATTGTATCATGTAATATTAAGAAAAACAGATCGTTATGTTCTTGGTGTTTAAATATTATCTAAAATAATCACGTTGAATTATTTACAAATTAAAAGACTTAAATGAAAAGAAGACTTATATTTGCGTAAAAAAAATTGCAAACGAATAGACGTTCTGTCTCACTTAATTTAAAGAATGAAAAACAATTATATTAAAAATCATAAAATCCTTGTAACAGGTGGAGCAGGTTTTATAGGTTCTAACTTGTGTGAAGCATTGTTGGCATTAGACAATACAGTAGTTTGTTTAGATAATTTTGCAACTGGTAAATCTGAAAATATTCAACATCTACTTAGTAATTCAAATTTTAAATTGGTAGTTGGTGATATTAGAAATATTGATGATTGCCATAAAGCTTGTAATGGTGTTGATTTTGTGTTGCACGAAGCGGCTTTAGGTTCGGTACCTCGCTCAATTGAAGATCCTATAACCACCAACGATGTAAATGTTTCAGGGTTTTTAAATATGTTAACAGCTGCCCGTGATGCAAAAGTTAAACGCTTTGTGTATGCGGCGAGTTCTTCTACCTATGGCGATTCCAAAGGACTGCCTAAAAAAGAAGAAATTATAGGAAAACCATTATCTCCTTATGCAATTACCAAGTATGTAAATGAATTATATGCAGATATTTTTCATACCACTTACGGATTAGATACAATAGGATTGCGTTATTTTAATGTGTTTGGAAGAAAACAGGATCCCAATGGAGCCTATGCAGCTGTAATTCCGAAGTTTGTAATGCAATTTATGAATCACGAATCTCCCAAAATAAATGGTGATGGTGAATATTCAAGAGATTTCACCTATATAGATAATGTGGTTCAAATGAATTTGTTAGCTATAAGTACAGAGAATTCCAATGCATTAAACCAAGTGTATAATGTTGCTTTTGGGGAAAGAACCACCTTAAATCAATTGGTGTTAGCTTTACAAAATGAGTTGGCTAAATTTGATTCCAAGATTGCTGATGTTGCAATTGAATATGGACCTAATAGAGTAGGAGATATACCACATTCATTGGCTTCTATAGAAAAAGCAAAAAGCTTGTTAGGGTATACTCCCCATTATTGCATCGAAAAAGGGTTGGAAGAAGCGGTTGCTTGGTATTGGGAACATTTGAGAGTAATCAAAGCTAATCAATAATAGAAATTTAGTTTGAGTAGTTTTTAGATAAAAAATATGCTAATTTAATAATCAAAAAACCATTTATTTTGAGTCAGCTTAAAAAAGGAGCAATACTTTCATATATAACTATTTTTCTAACCAATATTGTTGGCTTGGTTTTAACACCTTTTATAATAAAGAGTTTGGGAGATGCTGAATATGGGCTATATACATTAATTGGTGCATTTGTAGGGTATATCAGTGTGTTAGATTTTGGACTAAACAATACCATTGTTCGATTTGTAGCAAAATATCGTGCTGAAAAAGATAAAAAGGGAGAAGAAAATTTTTTGGCAATTACTATGTTAATATATGCTGCAATATCAATTGTAATAGCAATTATAGGAATTGTACTTTATTTTAATTTAGATACCGTTTTTTCTACCTCTTTAACCACAGGTGAACTAGCCAAGGCAAAGGTGATGTTTATGATTCTAATATTTAACTTAGCAATAACCTTACCTGGAGGTGCTTTTACGGCTATTTGTTCTGGTTACGAACATTTTGTTTTCCCAAGAACTATTAATATTGTGCGTTACATTGTTCGTTCTTTTATGGTAGTAGGTTTGTTATTGGCTGGAGGTGATGCTATTGGTTTAGTTTTGTTAGATACAATTATGAATTTATTAGTTATTGCATTTAATGGCTATTATGTTTTAAAAAAATTAAATGTAACGTTTAAATTATATGAGTTTAAAACACCGTTGGTAAAAGAAATATTTTCATATTCAGTTTGGGTTTTTGTTTTTGCTTTAGTTGGTCAATTTCAATGGAAGGCCGGTCAAATTATACTAGGTACTTTAACCAATACTACCATAGTTGCAATATATACTGTAGGAATAATGTTAGGAACCTATTATGGCGCTTTTTCAACGGCTATATCTGGAGTGTTTCTACCACGGGCCACAAAAATGACAGTTGAAAAGGCAACAGGAATTGAATTGACATTAGTGATGGTTAAAATTGGGAGAATTTCGTTAATGGTGTTATTGATGATATTGGGAGGTTTTATTTTATTTGGAAAACAATTTATACTTTTATGGGTAGGTGTTAATTATATAGAAGCTTGGTTTGTTGCTTTGACTATTATGATCGCTTATACAATTCCACTTCTTCAAGCTTTTGCAAATTTAATTTTGGAGGCAAAATCTTTATTTAGATTTAAAGCGATAATTTATATAGTTTTTATAAGTTTAGGGACTTTGTTTGGCGCATTTTTAATATCGAGTAAAGGTATAAAGGGAATGGTTGTTGGAACGGCTACTGGTTGGATGATTAGTATTGTTATTATGAATTTTTATTATTGGAAAATTCTTAAATTAGAAATGTTGGTTTTCTTTAAAAATGTAGCAGCAAGAATATTACCTTCATTTTTAGTAGTTTTGATTTTGGGATATTTTATAAACATGCTTCCAGGGTCAAATTGGTTAAATCTAGGGGTTAAAATAATTTTTTTTATGATAGCTTATGGGTTAGTTATTTATTTCTTTGGAGTGAATAATAGTGAGAAAGAAATGATTAGAAATATTATTCCAGTTTTAAATAATAATAATGTTAAAGATTGATAAAGTAAAATATAGTGATTCAGGAAAGAAAATCAACTATTTGTATAGATATAGTAAAGGGATTTCAAAATATTTTAATTCAAAAGAATCATTTTATTGTCATTATGATATTGATGTTTCTGAAATTTCTGAGAGTATAGCTATAATTCCTTTTTTAGCAAATATAGCTCCAATAGCTTGGTTTGCGGGTTTTTCTATTGAATTAAATGAGGTGGATAAAGATTTTATTGAAGCATTAGAAATTATTAAAAATGAATTTAGTAATGATTACCCTAACATAGATTTTAGTTGTAGTAAAATACAAGCTAAAAAGTTGGTTAAAAACAATTATGTTGCAACAGAATCAGCCATGCTATTTAGTGGAGGGGTAGATGCGTACGCGACTTATTTTAGGCATTATAAAGAAAATCCAGATTTAATTACTGTTCACGGTGCAGATGTAGAGATAGAAGATGTAAAACAATGGAATAGAGTAGTTCAGCTTAATGAAAATGAGGAGCTTTTAAAGAAAAATATAAAGCATTATATTAAATCCAATTTAAGAGATTTTTATTCACATAAAGTGGATTTATTATTGCCAGATTTAGGATGGTGGGGGAAAGTACAACATGGGTTAGCATTAAATGGGTTAATAGCACCAATTTCTGTGGTAAACAATTATAAAATAAATTATATTGCCTCTTCTTATACTGATAATATTGATATTTCTTGGGGGTCTACGCCATCTTTAGATAATAGTATTAAGTGGGGGTGTACCAATATTAATCATGATGGATATGATTTAAAACGGCAGTCTAAAATTGACTTAATTGTAAAATCTACTCGAGAACTAGATAAGTATATTAATCTTAGAGTTTGTTATTCAATATTAAATAGAAGTGTAAATTGTTCAAAATGTGAAAAATGTTATAGAACTATAATTGCAATCATTTTGAATAATGATGATCCAAATAAGTATGGTTTTGATATTAATCAAAATGTTTATGATGATATTTTATTAGGGTTTAGTGCAGGTTTTTCATCTAAAGGAGTTCAATATTTTTGGTGGGAAATACATGAGAAAATAATACAAGTAAAGAAGTTTTTTGTGTTTAAAGATGAAGAAGTTGAATATAATAAAATATTAGAACTCCAATATTTAATTAATAAGAATCTTAAAAATGGATTAAAGAAGAAATCAAAAATTAGGATGTTAAAGTTTAAAATTCAAAATACATTTCCTAATTTATTTAAATTATATTTAAAAATAAGACAAAGAAATTTATGATTTATGGATTATTAAAATACGAAGAAAATAAAAAATTCTTTAATGTAGGGGATAATATTCAAAGTTTGGCAGCTAAGCAATTTATACCAAAAGTTGATAAATATCTAAGTAGAGAAAAATTAGCAAATTATAAGGGCGATAAAATTAAGCTAATTATGAATGGTTGGTTTACACATAATATTCATGATTGGATACCTTCAGATGACATCATCCCTTTGTTTGTTTCTTTTCACATGAACAATACTGCAGCACCACATATGTTAACGAAAGAAGGTGTTAACTATTTGAAAAAACATGAACCTATTGGGTGTAGAGATCAATTCACTGTTGAAATACTACAAGAAAAAGGTATTGAAGCTTATTTTACTGGTTGTTTAACCTTAACTTTAAATTCATATAAGGTAGAAGACATTGAAAGGACGGATGATATTTATATTGTTGACCCATTGTATGGATATACAACTTATAAAAAAGTCACATATGATTATAAAAGATTTTTAAGGAGTATTCAAAGAAGAACTATATTTGATATTGGCAAGAGAAAGAAACATTTAAAAAAAATTCTTGATGCGAATCTAATTAAACAAGCAATTTACATTGAGCAAGAGCCATCTTCTGGTCAATATACAACTGAAGAAAAATTTGAAATGGCAGAAGAATTACTAAATAAATATGCCAGGGCTAAATTAGTAATTACATCCAGAATTCATTGTGCTTTACCTTGTTTAGCACTGGGAACTCCTGTAATTTTTATTAACGGATTTGATAATTTTGTGGATTCGTGTAGATTTGAAGGTATTTTAGATTTGTTTAATAGAATAGATATTTATGGTAAAACGGGAGAATGGAAAGCTAATTTTAAATTGAAAGGAAAAATTGATGAGAATACGATTGTTAAAAATTTAGAAAAACATCATTTATTAGCAGAATTATTAAAAAACAAGTGTAATAATTTTGTTTTAGAAACTTAATAAAACTATTAAATATTATAAAATAATAAATGGTTTTGGGTGTTTATTTTCATTTAAGACTTGCTATTTGACTTATTTATATTCATACTCTACAACTCAAAAATTAAAATAATTATGTCAAAAAAAATACTGATTTGTTTTGGTACAAGACCAGAAGCCATAAAAATGTGTTCCTTAATACATGAATTGAAGAAGGATGCTACTTATTTAATAAAAGTATGTGTTACGGCGCAACATAGAGAAATGTTAGATCAAGTGTTAGAATTTTTTGAAATAACTCCTGATTTTGATTTAGATATTATGAAAGCAAATCAATCTCTAAATGAGCTAAGTGGTAGGATTTTTATAAAGATGGATGCAGTATTAAGCGATTTTCATCCGGATTTGGTGCTAGTACATGGCGATACAACTACTTCTAGCGTATGCGCTTGGGCTGCCTTTAATAAAGGTGTTAAAGTTGGACATGTAGAGGCTGGTTTAAGAACTTTTGACAAAACTTCTCCTTTTCCTGAAGAATTAAATAGGCAAATAACAGGTCGTATTTCCGATTATCATTTTGCGCCAACTATAATTTCAAGAAATAATTTGATTGGAGAAAACGTGTTGGAATCTGATATTAAGGTTACTGGAAATACTGTAATAGATTCATTATATTGGGCAGTAGATAAATTGAAAAACAATTATAAAAATGAAACAATTGTTGATTTAGAAGCAACTTTAGATTTTACTAAAAAAATAATTTTAGTAACTGGTCATAGACGAGAAAACTTTGGAGAAGGGTTTTTAAATATTTGTAAAGCATTAAAACAAATTGCAAAAGACACATCCGTAGAAATTGTGTATCCTGTTCATTTAAATCCAAATGTACAGAAACCTGTAATTGAGTTATTGTCGGGATATTCAAATATTCATTTAATAACGCCCTTAGATTACCCATCATTTGTTTGGATGATGATGCAAGCGTATTTAATTATAACCGATTCAGGTGGGGTACAAGAAGAAGCACCATCATTAGGGAAGCCTGTGTTGGTTATGAGAGATACTACAGAACGCCCCGAAGCTGTAACTACGGGTACCGTTAAATTAGTAGGGACGAATTTTCAAGCTATTACTCAAAATACAAAAGAGTTATTAGAAAAAACCGCCTTGTATGAAAAAATGACAAAAGCACACAATCCTTATGGAGATGGACAAGCAACTAAAAAAATTGTTGAATTTATAAAACAAAAACTAGGATGATCCCTAAAATAATTCACTATTGTTGGTTTGGTGGTAACCCGTTACCTCCTTTGGCTTTAAAATGCATTGCTTCTTGGAAAAAATACTTGCCAGAATACGAAATAAAAGAATGGAATGAAGATAATTTCAACGTAGAACAATATCCATTTGCAATGGAAGCATTGGAACATAAAAAATTCGCATTTATTTCAGATGTTTGTAGATTACATGCATTAAAAGAAGAAGGAGGTATATACATGGATACGGATGTTGAAGTACTACGTTCGTTAGATGATTTTTTAAATAAAACTGCTTTTTCGGGTTTTGAAAATGATGATTTTGTACCTACTGGTATCATGGCAAGTGAAAAAGGAAGCGCCTGGGCAACTGAAATGTTAGCTTATTATAATAATCGTTCATTTATAAGGGAAAATGGAGAGTTGGATACTACTTCAAATACGTATATAATTACACAGTTAATGAAAAAGAAAGGCTTTAAAATGAACAATACCTTTCAAGAAATTGAAAACTATGTAACTTTTTATCCTAATGATTATTTTTGCCCAAAGAGTTACAAGACAGGAAATATTGAACTGACAGAGAATTCTTATTGTATTCATCATTTTGCAAAATCATGGATTCCATTTAGAAAGAAATGGAAAAATATTATTAAGATGAAAGCTATGAATATTTTTGGATATAAAAGGGTTCAAAAAATAATTGATTTTATTAAAAAATAAATTATGAAGATACTTTATTTAACTGATCAAATTTATTTAGCTGGAGGTGCTGAGAAAATATTAATTCAAAAAATGAATTATTGGATTGAAGTTTTTAATTATGACGTTACTTTAATAACAACAAATCAAAAGGGACATTCACCTTTTTATAAATTAAACAAGGCTGCAAAACTTATTGATCTAGAGATTAATTACGTTGAAGGTTTAAGTTTTTTTGGTCCTACTAATTTTTTAAAATTACCTATTCATATATTAAAACTCAAAAGAGAATTAACAAGTTTAAAACCAGATGCAATATTTGTGATTTCTAAATCATTCGTAAGAATAATTACTCCATTTTTATCTAAAGATATTGCAATTTTTAACGAATATCATACATCATATTATGCAACAAAACTAAAGTTAGAAACATGTTCGTTTTTTCAAAAAACAAAAACAAAAGCAATTGGTTATATTAATTCATTAATTGAAACTTTATATACTAAAATTATATTTCTAAATGAAGAGGAGTATAACTATTATAATCTAAAAAATGCTGTAGTAATTCCAAATTTTTTTGATGCCAACTTGTCGAATAAATCTATTAAAAAAAAGAAGAGTGTTATATCTTTAGGGAGATTATGTAATCAGAAAGGATTTGATATGTTGATAGATGCATGGGAGATTGTTGATAAAGAAGTTATAGATTGGGAGTTAAATATATATGGGGATGGTGATGATTTTGAAATTTTAAATAAAAAAATTAAAAAGATAGAATTTAATAACCCTATTAACTTAAGGTTAGCAATTAATAACGTAAATGAGAAGCTAATGGAATCATCTTTTTATGTAATGAGTTCAAGATTCGAAACTTTCCCTATGGTGCTTCTAGAAGCATTTTCAAATAAGTTACCTGTTATTTCTTTTGATAGTCCTACAGGTGCAAGAAATATTATAACTGATATGGAGGATGGTTTTTTAATAGATCCATATAACATAAACCAACTTGCAAGTAAAATCATTTGCTTAATGAATGATAAAGAATTAAGAGATAAAATGTCAGAAAGAGCCCTAATTAATGTAAAAAGATTTAATGCCGAAAAAATAATGAAACAATGGGATCTTTTGATTAAATCAAATTTAAAGTCATATTACAAGTGATAATTAATGCAATCTTGCCCTTACCTTATTACACTCCAATGTTTTATAATACAGTATTGGTGGTGGTTGTTTTAGCAGCATTACAGCTATTTACCAAAGGATATGTGATTTATTATCCTAGCAAAAAGGAATTTGCATCTTTATTTTTATTGATAGTGGTTACTTTATATATAGGCTTGAGACCTATTAGTGGTCGTTACTTTGGTGATATGGGTACATATAATAATTATTTTAAACAATATGCTTCAGGTTTAGAAATTAGACGTTTAAATGATATTTTATGGCAAGTATTCATGAAATTTTCCAGTGGTATTATGTCAGCTAAAATGTTCTTTTTGGTTTGTGCTACATTGTACATTTTACCGTTGTATATGGCTGCGAAAAAATGGTTAGCTAAAGATCGCTACTTTTTATTTTTAATGTTAATAGCCTCTTTTTCTTTTTGGGCATATGGTACCAATGGAATTAGAAACGGTGTTGCATCTTCACTTTTTATTTTAGCACTCTCATATAATAAAAATAACTTTTTAAAATACGGATTAATGATAATAGCTTATGGAGTACATGGTAGCATGTTAATACCAATATCTGCTTTTGTTTTATCAATTTTTTATAAAAATCCTAAATATTATTTATTGGGTTGGGGATTGTGCATTCCTGTATCCTTAGCTTTTGGGGGAGTTTTTGAAACGCTGTTTTTATCACTTGGAATAGGAGGGGATAGAATAGGCTATATAAATATGGAAGGATTTGAAGAACAATTCTCTTCTACGGGTTTCCGATGGGATTTTCTTTTGTATAGTATGGCAGCTGTATTTTCGGGATACTATTTTATTATTAAAAGAAAATTTAAAGACGCTATATATATTCAATTATTTAATATTTATGTTACTACCAATGCTTTTTGGATTTTAATGATTAGAGCTACTTTTTCAAACAGGTTTGCTTATTTGTCTTGGTTTTTAATGGCGGTTATTATATTTTATCCTTTTTTTAAAGAACAATTTTTTAAGAAGCAACAAAAAGTGTTGGCATATACACTGTTAGTTTATTTTGGATTTACCTATTTTATGTTTTTAATTACCTAGTTTATGAAATTAGTAACTGTTTTTACACCTACCTATAATAGAGCATATTGTTTACATCAATTGTACGATAGTTTGGTACAACAAACATCAACAAATTTTTATTGGTTAATAATTGATGATGGATCTATAGATAACACCGAAGAATTGGTAGCATCTTGGATAAAAGAAGATAAAGTAGAAATTCAGTATATCTTCCAAGAAAATCAAGGGATGCATGGAGCGCATAATACAGCTTACAGTTTAATAAAAACCGAATTAAATGTGTGTATCGATTCCGACGATTTTATGCCAGATAATGCCATTGAATTGATAGAAAATACATGGGAAAGTATCCAAAATAAAGAGGCAATTGCAGGTTTAATTGGTTATGATATTTTTAAAGATGCTACACCAATTGGTAAAGCAATCCCGAAAACAATAAAACAAACCACTTTAACAGATTTGTACAAAAAGCACCAAATACCTGGAGATAAAAAATTGGTATTTAGAACAGAAGTTGTAAATAAATTTCCTAAATATCCCATTTTCAAAGGAGAGCGTTTTGTGCCACTGGGGATTTTATATTTAATGATCGATCAAAAATATGAATTAGTATGTATTCCAGAACCCTTGTGTGTGGTAGAATATTTAGAGGATGGTTCAAGTTTGAATATGTTAAAACAATATATAAATAATCCAAAAGGGTTTGCTTTTTCAAGAAATATACGTATGAAATATGCATATAATTTGAAAGATTTAATTAAAAATGCAATACATTATGTTTCAAGTAATTTGATTATTGGTAAAAGTAATTTTATTAAAAAATCAGAAAGTAAATTAATAACCGTGTTAGTTATTCCTTTTGGATTACTACTTTATATGTATATAATGATTAAAGTTAAATTGCTAAATTTTAAAAGTAAATAGTATTATGTCTAAACCAATTAGAGTTTTACATGTAGTTACAATTATGAATTTAGGAGGTATTGAGGCCTTTATAATGAATTTTTATAGGAATATAGATAGGAGTAAAATCCAGTTTGATTTCATTGTACATAGAAAAATTAGGGGGCATTTTGATGATGAAATTGAAAAACTAGGTGGGGTAATTTATAGATTTAATAGTATCAGTTTAAATAACATTATTACATATAATATAAAATTAAATAAATTCTTTAAAAATCATACTGAATATAGTATTATTCATTCGCATATAAGTTCCAATAGCTTTTTTGTTTTAAACACAGCTAAGAGGTTTAAAATAAAATGTAGGATTGCCCATAGTCATAGTAATGCAGCTATAGGTCCAAAAAGAATATTAAAAATATTGCTTAAAATATTACTGATTAGGCAACCAACTCATTTTTTTGCGTGTAGTGAAGATGCTGCTAAATGGCTTTTTAGTGAAAAACAATTACCTAAAGTTAAGTTATTTAAAAATGCAATTGTTACAGATAATTTTAAATTTGATAAAAAAAGAAGAGATGATTTAAGAAGTCTTTATAATATTAATAGTAAAACAGTATATGGTCACATTGGTAATTTTAATTTAGAGAAAAATCATTTTTTCTTATTAGAAATTTTTAGTGAAATAATGAAAATTGATTCAAACTCAAAATTGTTGTTAATTGGAGATGGTAAGTTACGTGAAGAGATTTATAGTAAAATAATAAAATTAAAATTAGATGATTGTGTTGAATTAATGGGGTCTCGCGAAGACATATCAGATATTTTGCAGATGGTAGATATTTTTATTTTCCCTTCTTTTTTTGAGGGTTTTGGTATTGTAGCTATTGAAGCTCAGGCATCGGGTTTAAAAACATTTGTGTCAGACTCCCTACCTAAGGAAATATTTATCACAAATAATATTTTTAAAATTTCTTTAAATAAAACAGCCAAACAATGGGCTAATATAATTTACAATAACCAAAATAAACTTGAAAGAGAAGACCAATATAAAATAGTTGCCAATGAAGGGTATGATATAAAATCAAATGTAATTAAGTTGCAAAAATTTTATTTGCGAAATTCTTAACTTTTTATGAAAGAAAAATTTTACATCTTTTTACCTAATATTTTTCAGAATATTTTAATAAGTATCTTTAATATGTTGGCTTATAGAAAACGTTATGGTGGATGTTATAAAAATTATTTAGAATTATTTAAACAGAATAGAAACCTTTTATTTGTTGATTTGAAGATAATTCAACAAAAAGAATTTAGGAAACTTGTTCAACATGCCATTGATAAATCTCTATTTTATAGAAAATTATATGCAAATATTCAAAATGTTACTGATTTAAATAATATTCAATCATTACCTATTGTTAATAAGGAAATGTTTAGGAAAAATATTAACCAAGTTTATACAGTTGGAAAAAAGAATGGTATTTTATCAAAAACAGGAGGAACAACAGGTAAATCCTTAGAAGTACTTTTCACATTTGAAAATATGCAGGAAAGATTTGCAATGTTAGATGATTTTCGATTACGTTTTGGTTATAAATTAGGGAGAAAAACAGCTTGGTTTTCAGGTAAGAATTTATTAACAATAAAAGATGTTAAGAAAAATAGATTCTGGAAAATAGATCATTGGTATAATGTAAGGTACTATTCGACATTTCATATTAAAGAAGCATATTTACACTATTATATTGAAAATTTAATAAAATTTGAGCCTGAGTATTTAGTTGGTTTTCCATCGTCAATATTAGAAATAGCTAAGTTTGGTTTAAAAAATAAGTATGCGTTTCCAGAAAATACTGTGAAGGCTATTTTTCCAACAGCAGAAACCGTTACAAGTGAAATGAGAAATTGTATTGAGTTGTTTTTTAAATCAAAAATGTATGACCAATACGCATCTTCTGAAGGAGCTCCATTTATTTTGGAATGTACTAAGGGTAATCTTCATTTAGAATTACAAAGTGGTGTTTTTGAAGTTTTAGACGATAATAATGCCCCTTGTAAAAAAGGTAGGCTCGTTGTTACTTCTTTTACAACCTATGGTACTCCTTTAATTAGATATGATATAGGTGATTCTATTGAACTGAGCGATGCAAATTGTACCTGTGGTAATAACAACCCATTAGTAAAGAAAATTTTAGGAAGAATTGATGATTATGTGTATTCCCCAGAAGCTGGTAAAATTAATTTAGGCAATATTTCTAATACCCTGAAGGATACAAAAGGCATTGTAATATTTCAAGTACATCAAAATGCATTGGATACTTTAGATATTGAAATTATTATAGATGAACAATTATTTACCAAAGAAATTGAAAAGATTTTTATTAAAAATTGGAGAGATCGTGTTGGTATAAAAATGAACATTAACCTAAATTATGTAAAAGTAATTGATATAGAGAAAAGTGGTAAATATAGGATGGTAAAAAATAATATTAAACATTTAATTTAAAGTGATAAAGCCTATCCTAATTAGAATAACTACAGTTCCCATCTCTTTAGATAAGCTTATTGAAGGCCAACTGTCTTTTATGAAAAGTAATTATGAGGTGTTAGCGGTTAGTTCTAGTGGTGAAATATTAATGCAGGTTGGCAAAAAAGAGGGTGTTCGAGTTGTACCAATTGAAATGTCGCGTGCCATTACTCCGTTTAAAGATGTTAAGGCCGTTTGGCAATTGTACAAATTATTTAAAAAAGAACAACCTTTAATAGTGCATACGCATACCCCAAAAGCAGGTATTGCTGGTATGTTGGCAGCGAAATTAGCGCAGGTTCCTATAAGATTACATACCGTAGCTGGAATGCCATTATTAGAAACAACAGGAATAAAAAGAACCATATTAAATGCAGTAGAGAAGCTAACCTATGGTTGCGCGACTAGGGTATATCCAAATTCAAAAGGTTTAGAAAGCATTATTAAAAAACATAAGTTTACTAAAACAGATAAATTAAAAGTGTTGGCAAATGGTAGTTCCAATGGTATTAACACCTCACATTTCGATCCACAATTATTTACAAGTACACAAAATGATAATTTAAAAAATCAACTAGGGATTTCGGCAAATGATTTTGTTTTTATTTTTGTTGGTAGATTGGTGGGCGATAAAGGGATTAATGAATTGGTAGCAGGGTTTAAGGAGTTGTCAGACAGGAGTGATAAGTTGTCAGTTAAGAGTGATGAGTCGTCAATGGACAGGCAGCAGGCAACAACTAAATCTCTAAACTTCAAACTACTATTAGTAGGTCCTTTAGAAACAGAGTTAGATCCCTTGAAATCTGAAACAATAAAAGAAATTGAAGAGAATTCGAATATTATATCTGTAGGATGGCAAGCAGATGTTCGCCCATATTTTGCTGTTAGTAATTGTTTAGTTTTTCCAAGTTACCGAGAAGGTTTTCCCAATGTAGTGCTACAAGCTGGAGCAATGGGTTTGCCAAGTATTGTAAGTAATATTAATGGTTGTAATGAAATTATTGAGCAAGGTAAAAATGGATGGATTATTCCTGTAAAAGATACAGAGGCCATTGCAAATGCTATGGAAAAAAGTGTGTCAGATGTAGCTAGTTTTAATGAGGTAAAAATGCATTGTAGAAAAATGATTCAAGATCGTTTCGAGCAAAAGGTTGTTTGGGAGGCGTTGTTGGAAGAATATCAGAGGTTGGAGAATTGGCACTTTGAGAAATGAAATAGAACGTCATCCTAAACTCCACCGTCATCCCGAACCTACCGTCATCCTGAACCATCCCGTCATCCTGAACTTGATTCAGGATCTCATGATTGAAACTCAAAACAAAAAGATACCGGATCGAGTCCGGCATGACGCATATTAGTAGCTGCTGAATGATACTTCGACAAGCTCAGTATGACATTAGCATAACTAACAAGAAGCAACGTCATCCTGAACCCCACCGTCATCCTGAACTTGTTTAGCTCCGCTGAATCTTCGATTTCAGGATCTCATGATTTGAACTCAAAACAAAAAGATACCGGATCAAGTCAGGCATGACGAGTTAAAGAATGCCCGCATCCCGAACCTACCGTCATCCTAAACTCCACCGTCATCCTGAACTTGTTTCAGGATCTCATGATTTGAACTGCGCATTTTGTTTATTTCATTTAATCTGCAGATATCGAATCGAGTCCGGCATGACGCATATTAGTAACTGTTGGCTATACTTCGACAAGCTCAGTATGACATTAGCATAACTAACAAGAAGCAACCTCATCCTAAATCCCACCGTCATCCTGAACTTGTTTAGCTCCGCTGAATCTTCGATTTCAGTATCTCATGATTGAAACTCAAAACAAAAAGATACCGGATCAAGTCAGGCATGACGAATATTAACGGATTTAAAGCCATTTGGAGTTGTACTTTTTAAACATAATTGCAACCTAGTGAAATAAAGTTTAAATTTACCCTAAAAAAAGTGTATAAAGCCATTGTTAAGCGTTGTTTAGATTTTGTATTGTCTCTATTAGGGTTACTGTTTTTATCGCCAGTATTATTGATAATTACCCTATTGTTAGCAATTGCTAATCAAGGAAAACCCTTCTTTTTTCAAGTGCGTCCTGGTAAAAATGAACAATTGTTTAAAATAATTAAATTTAAAACGATGAATGATAAAAAGGATGCCGAAGGAAACTTATTAGATGATACTATTAGACTAACCAAAATTGGTCATTTTGTTAGGAAAACATCCTTAGATGAAATTCCACAGTTGTTAAACGTGTTAAAAGGAGATATGAGTTTGATAGGGCCTAGACCTTTGTTACCTCAATATTTACCGTTGTACAATGCTGAACAAAAAAAACGACACTTGGTTAGGCCAGGTATAACAGGATGGGCACAAGTAAATGGTAGAAACGCCATTAGTTGGCAGCAAAAATTTGAGTATGATGTATGGTATGTAAAGCATTTAAGTTTTAAATTAGATGTTCAAATTATCATTAAAACAATTAAAAAAGTAATAAAGTCGGAAGGCGTGTATGCGGGAGCTACTATTACTATGAATCGATTTAAAGGAAATAATTAGGAAATGTATTTATACGGAGCAAGCGGACATTGTAAAGTGATTATTGATAGCATTCAATCATCTTCGAATGTTGAAATTGAAGGTGTTTTTGATGATAATGAAACGCTAAAGGAAATTTTAGATATTCCGGTCTATAGATTTGATACTTTTGATAAAAGTAAGGTTCGGGAATTATTTGTAAGTGTTGGAAATAATAAAATTAGAAAATCTATTGTTGAAGCCATACCAGCAACATATAAATCGGTGTTTCATAAAAGTGCTGTTATTTCCAAATATGCCACCATAGACGAAGGTACTTGTGTATTGCCAAATGCAGTTGTAAATGCAGGGGCAAAAATAGGGAAGCATTGCATAATAAACTCAGGAGCAATTGTAGAGCACGATGTTCAGTTGGAAGATTATGTTCATATATCTCCAAATGCCTCATTGGCTGGAAATGTGAAAATTGGAGAAGGTACCCATATAGGTATTGGAGCGCAGGTAATACAAGGAATAAAAATTGGTAAGTGGGTAACCATTGGAGCAGGAACTGTTGTAATTAGAGATGTACCTGATAGCACGTTGTTTGTAGGGAACCCAGCACGAGAGGTTAAAAAGTAATTGGCATATTCGATATTTTAATACTTACAACATCCTGAACCCACCGTCATCCTGAACCCCACCGTCATCCTGAACAATCCGTCATCCTGAACTTGTTTAGCTCCGCTGAATCTTCGATTTCAGGATCTCATTATTTGAACTACGCATTTTGTTTGTTTCATTTAATCGACAGATACCGAAATCGCAGATTCACGAACTCAAAAACATTAAATAAAAAATAATAGTGAGTAATCAAGTCCGGCATGACGTGTATTAGTAGCTGCTGACTATACTTCGACAAGCTCAGTATGACATTTGCATAACTAACAAGAAGCAACGTCATCCTAAACCCCAACGTCATCCTGAATCTTCGATTTCAGGATCTCATGACAGCAACAGTAATTTAATAGATACTAAAACATACTTCGACAAGCTCAGTATGACATTTGCATAAACTTTACCTAATTCATTTAATGATGCTATATTAACCTTATTATTTAACAAAAAATACAATCTTTTCGCAATCAAAATAAATTACCTTAATTTTGCGTTTTAAATAAAATTGCAACCTCATGAGTAAAAAAATATGGCTTTCCTCTCCCCATATGGGTGGTACTGAGCAGAAATATGTACAAGAAGCATTTGACACTAATTGGGTTGCTCCTTTAGGCCCTAATGTAAATGCATTTGAACAGGGACTCGAAAATTATTTAGGAGAGGATACTTATGTTGCTGCACTCAGTTCAGGAACAGCAGCCATACATTTAGCGTTGGTTTTATTAGGTGTTTCACAGGGAGATGAAGTATTGTGTCAAAGCTTTACATTTTCAGCTTCTGCAAACCCAATAGTATACCAAGGGGCAACACCTGTTTTTATCGATAGCGAGCTCGAAACTTGGAATTTATGTCCTGAGCAATTAGAAATAGCTATTTTAGATAGGCTAAAAAAAGGTAAAAAACCAAAAGCTATTATTGCAGTGCATTTGTATGGAATGCCGTATAATGTGACAAAAATTCATGAATTGGGTCTAAAATATGAAATCCCCATTATTGAGGATAGCGCAGAGGCTTTAGGAAGTAAGGTTGGAACTAAAAAATGCGGAGCATTTGGTGATTATTCAATTCTTTCTTTTAATGGGAATAAAATTATTACTTCTTCTGGAGGAGGAGCTTTGGTAACAAACGGTTCAGTGGAAAAAGAAAAAGCAATTTTTTTAGCAACACAAGCAAGGGATAATGCACCACATTATGAACACTCAGCCATTGGTTACAATTATAGGATGTCTAATATTGTTGCAGGGGTTGGAAGAGGGCAATTAGAGGTGTTAGAAGATAGGGTTTTGGCAAGACGTAACAACTACAATTATTACAAAGATCAGGTTGAAAATAACGATTTTTTATTTTTAAGTGAACCTGATAATTATTTTTCAAATAGATGGTTAACTTGTATTTTAACGCCTTCATTTGAAATAAGAGAAAAAATTAGGCTATCTTTAGAAAAGAAAAATATTGAATCGAGACCACTGTGGAAGCCAATGCATATGCAACCAATATTTAAAGGTTGTGATAGTTTTAAGAACGGAAATTCTGAAAACTTGTTTAATATTGGATTGTGTTTGCCTAGTGGATCTAATCTAACTGAAAATGAATTGGAAAGAATTGTTGGGGTTCTAAACAGTTTTTAATATGTTAAGTAGTGTTTTTAAAGAGCTATTAAAAAGAAATACACCAAGATGGCTGGTACTGTTAATCGATTTATACATTGTTGTAAATACGTTTGTTTTTTCTTATTTAATACGTTTTAATTTTAGTTTAAGTTTTGATACTTCAAAACTTATGTTACAATTACCTGTGGTAATTGCGGCATCGCTTGTCTCATTTTTATTGGTAGGTTCCTATAAAGGAATTATTAGACATACAGGTTTAAAAGACTCGCTAAATGTAATTAATGCGAGTATATTGATTTCTGCATTGTTAATTGGTGTTGTAATGTTGAATTTACATTATCAAGTTGTTTCAAAATTTACGATACCACGATCTATTATTGCCATCCATTTTTTATTGAATGTGGTATTCTTAATTTTTAGCAGATACTTTTACAAAGAATTGTATAGAGTGTTTATGGTGGGGAATGAAATTGATAAGCGAGTATTAATTTATGGTGCTGGTGAGGCAGGCCTATTGGTGTACTCTATGTTACATGAAGACAAGGCAAATAATATTCAAACAATTGCTTTTATTGATGATGATAAGAGAAAATGGAAGAGTAAATTAAATGGGGTAACTGTGCTAGGTTCGTCTAATATTAGTGAAGATTATATTGTTAGAAAGAAAATAGATGAAATAATTATTTCAATTCAAAATATAAAACCTTCACGTTTGCTAGAAATTGTGGACGAAATTTCGAAACTTCCAGTTGAGGTTAAAATTGTACCTCCAATAAAATCATGGATTGATGGCGGTTTAAAACTTAGACAAATAAAATCGGTTAACATTGAGGATTTATTGGGGAGAACTCCCATTGAAATAGACAATCCCATTTTAAAAGAAGAGTTTTTTAATAAAGTTATTTTAGTAACGGGTGCAGCCGGATCTATCGGTAGTGAAATTGCACGGCAACTTATTAATTTTAATTATAAAAAAATTGTGTTAATTGATCAGGCTGAATCTGAGTTGTACAATTTACAACAGTATTTTGTAAATCAGCAAGTGAATAATGTGGTATGCGTTGTAGCCGATATTCAAAATAAAGACCGAATGGAGTTGCTGTTTAAAAAGCATCAGCCACACATTGTTTTTCATGCCGCTGCATATAAGCATGTGCCGTTTATGGAGGAAAATCCATACGAGGCAGTTAGAACAAATGTAATGGGAAGTAAAAATATTGCCTCTATTGCAGCACTTAATAATGTGGAAAAATTTGTGATGGTATCTACGGATAAGGCAGTAAACCCTACTAATATTATGGGAGCTTCAAAACGCATTGCAGAGAAATATATCAATTGTTTAAATGCGAACAGTAATACCAAGTTTATTACAACGCGTTTTGGGAATGTGTTGGGATCTAACGGATCGGTAATTCCACTATTTACGCAGCAAATAAAAAATGGAGGCCCCGTAACTGTTACGCACAAAGAGATTACACGTTATTTTATGACCATACCAGAAGCTTGTCAATTGGTTCTTGAAGCAGGTTGTATGGGTAAAGGAGGAGAAATATTTGTGTTTGATATGGGGAAATCTATAAAGATATTTGATTTAGCCTTAAATATGATTCGCCTTTCTGGTTTGAAATACCCAGATGATATAGCCATTAAAATTACGGGCCTGCGTCCAGGAGAAAAAATATATGAAGAGTTGTTAGCAACTTCAGAAAATACAAAAGAAACACATCATAAAAAAATTATGATAGCTGAGGTAGCACCGCTTAATGTTAAAAAAACATTGAACGAAATAGAAGAGTTATGTATATTGAATACACCATGTAGTTTAGAGAAAACCGTTCTAAAAATGAAACAGATTGTACCTGAGTTTATTTCAAATAACTCAAAATATGAGGTAATGGATACGGTAACAAAATTAGAATAAATATATTTGCAAAAAAGAGTAGATGAAAAATAATTATATTAAAGTAACTTATATGCTTATAATGGTGTTGATGGTAACGTCAGCCTGTGTTTCTAAAAAGGATATGATTTATTTTCAAAATGAAGAAGCTGTTAAAAACGCCTTATTAAATGAATATGCTCCAAAAATTCAAACAGATGACTTGTTAAGTATTTTTGTAAGTGCAGAAGATGTTGAATCTTCCAACCCATTTAATTTGTATGAAGGTGGGCAAGGTGCTGCACAAAGGCCAATCAATTATTTGGTTACTCCAAATGGGATGATTACATTTCCGGTTTTAGGTGAAATTAAAGTAGCTGGATTTACAACAAATGAATTGAAAGCCTTGTTAATATCAAAACTGACTTTATATATTAAAAAACCTATTGTTACCATACGTTTAGAAAATTTTAGAATTTCGGTTTTAGGAGAAGTAAAATCGCCTGGGGCATTTAGTATTTTAAATGAACAAGTGTCGATTCCAGAAGCATTGGCATTGGCAGGAGATTTAACAATCCAAGGAAAAAGAAAAAATATTTTATTACTGCGAAAGAATGGAGATCAAATGGAAAGTATTCGTTTGGATTTAACAGATAAATCTATATTTAAATCTCCTTACTATTATTTAGCTCAAAATGATATTTTATATGTTGAGCCGAATAGAGCTAAAGTAAATTCATCGGCAATTGGAACAACTTCATCATTAATTTCAATTGCAACTGCAGTACTTTCGTTAGTACTTATATTAACACGTTAAAAAAATGCAAGACAATCAGCAATTAAGTCCTATCAATTTTAATGAAGGAACAATTAATATTCGCGAAGAAATAGAGAAATATGCATATCATTGGAAATGGTTTGTTTTAAGCATAGTTTTAACGCTAGCGGTAGTATTTATTTATTTACGTTATGTACCCAATGAATATGAAGCGGCTGCCACCATTTTAATCGAGGATGCTGAAAATAGTGAATTATCGGCATTTAAAGATTTAGGGATTATTGGAACAACAAAAGCTCCTTTAGAAAATGAAATAGAATTGCTAAAATCTCGAAGTTTAGTAAAAAGAGTTGCTGAAGAATTAAACTTAAATGTTACTTATTTTAGACAAGGTAGAGTTATAGAAGCGGAGTTTTTTCATACGAAGTCACCGATAAATGTTAATTTTTTAATGGATGATGCGTTGTTGGAAAATACAACGGCGAGTTTTACAATTGAAATTATTTCAGAAGAGGAGTTTATTTTAAAAACAGCATTAGAAGAAACCACATATGCTTTTGGAGAAAAAGTAGCAATGTCGTTTGGGGAGTTTATAATTACACCCAAAGAACGTAAATCAATTATAATTGGAGAAGAGTTAACAGTTAAAATAAGTCCTTTAAAGTGGGTTGTAGAAAGTTACAGAAACAGAATACAAGTGAATGTAGTGAATTCTTCAAGTGTTATTAGAATAAGTTTAAAAGATAGAGTTAAGGAAAAAGCACAGGAAGTAATAGACAATTTAATAAAACAGTATAATGAAGATGCTGTAAATGATAAAAGTTTAATAGCTAAAAGAACCAATGAATTCATAAATGAGCGTATAGAAATTATAAATAAAGATTTGTCGTTGGTAGAGGCGGGTGTAGAAAATTTTAAAACCAATAATAGAGTTACCGATATTTCATCAGAAGCTGGAATTGTATTGCAGTCGAGAACGGAATTGGACAAGAAAATTATTAATCTAAGCACTCAGATGAAACTTGTAGAGTATGTGGATACTTATATAAAATCGAATGGAGAGGAGCTTATACCTGCCAATATTGGAGTTGATGATCCTACCATAAATACGAGTACAGCGAAGTACAATGAATTAATTTTAGAACGAAATAGAATATTGAATAGTTCTAGTGAATTAAACCCTACTATTGTAAATTTAAATGCGCAAATAGACCAATTTAAAAGAAATATAGCGCTTAGTTTAGGTAATTTAAAATCGTCATTAGCCATTGGGTTGAAGGATGCAAAAACTCAGGAAGGTAGGTTTAATGCGAAAATTTCAAGAGTTCCTAAACAAGAACGAGAGTTTAGAGATATTAAGAGACAGCAAGAAATTATTGAAGCATTATATTTGTATTTATTGCAAAAAAGAGAAGAAAATGCCATTTCATTAGCGGTAACTTTACCAAACGCTAAAATTGTTGATAAGGCATTTGGAAATGATTTTCCCGTGTCTCCAAACAGGAAAGTTTATTACTTAGCTGCTTTATTGGTAGGTTCATTGTTGCCTTTTTTGATATTGTATGTTGTGTTTTTATTAGATAATAAAGTACATACACGAAAAGATGTGGAAGAAGTTTTAAATGTTCCTATTTTAGGGGATGTACCAAAAACAATGTCACAAGAGAAAGTGGTCATATCAGATAGTGATCGTGATGGGAAGGCAGAGTCTTTCCGATTGCTTAGAACCAATGTTAATTTTATGCTTTCGGGTGTACAAAAAAATGCAAAAACCATTTTTATAACGTCTACCATTGG
Organism: uncultured Lutibacter sp.; assembly: GCF_947495725.1. Taxonomy (GTDB): domain Bacteria; phylum Bacteroidota; class Bacteroidia; order Flavobacteriales; family Flavobacteriaceae; genus Lutibacter. Next base: position 736,943 of record NZ_CANLZZ010000002.1, read on the forward strand.
AGGAGAAGGAAAAACCTTTATCGCTATTAATTTAGCATCTGTTTTAGCGCTTACCAATAAAAAAGTATTGCTAATTGGAGGGGATATTCGAAAGCCAAAGTTGGCTACTTATTTAAATTTTAAATCTACTAAGAAAGGACTTTCACATTACCTTATGGATACCTCATTGCAACCTTCAGATGTAATACAGCGAGTAGAAGGAACACAGTTTGATCTTCTAGAGTCAGGAATTGTTGCGCCAAATCCTTCTGAATTATTAATGAATGGTAGGTTCGAAGAAGTTTTAAAATATGGGCAGGAACAATATGATTATGTGATTGTTGATACGGCCCCAGTAAGTGTAGTTACGGATACGTTGTTATACGGACATCAGGCAGATTTATTAATTTATGTAATACGAGCTAATTATTTAGATAAGCGTTTGTTAGATGTTCCAAGTAAATTATATAAAGAAAAACGCCTTCCAAATATGGCCATTTTAATAAATGATACCGATGTAGAACGTGGTTATGGATATGGCTACGGTTATGGTTACGGTTATACTCAAGAGCTAAAACCAAAGAAATGGTGGCGTAAACTTATGCCTTTTTAATTTATAGGGTTAAGGTGAGACTTAGGAGATACGAAGGATTAGCTTTGTGTTAAAAGGAATTATTTCTTGTTGGTTCGTTATCCTGAACTTGGTTCGTGATCTCATGTTTGGTACTATGTATTTTGTTGCTAACTTTTAATCAAAAGATGCTGAACTAAATTCAGCATGACGTGCATTGAGTAATATAGTTCAGCAGGACGTATAGAACAAGTATATCATCGTCATCCTAAAAAAACCGTCATCCTGAACTTGGTTCAGGATCTCATGCTTGTAACTACCCATTTTATTTGTAACTCCTAATTAGTAGCTACTGAAACAAGGTTCAGTATAAAATACTTTCATAACCATTTAATGATAGATTGTTTATTTTTCAATTTACAATAACAATGAATTATTCTCAATAACCGGCTGTACAAGTTTTACTAATTTTTGATCATTTATTGACTCTAAAAAGTCCAAATGCCTGTTGCTATGGGTGTCAGTGCCAACGAAATCTACTAGTCCATCTTTCAATAATTTTTTAGCAATATTTTGAACACCTTTTCCATAATAGGTCGATAAGGATAATAAGTTTAGTTGAAACGAGCACCCAGCTTCTTTTAATTTTAAATATTCGGAAAAATTTGTGTGATAAAACAAATACCGTTCAGGATGTGCTAATATGGGTTTGTATCCCGCAATTTGAATTTTAAATAATATCTCTTTAAGGTTAATAGGTGGATTTAAATAAGACAATTCCACTAAAATATAATCATCTTTTATGCAAAGTAACTTTTCGGTTTCTAGTAATTTTTCAAAATTAGAATCTAGTAAATATTCGGCAGCGGCTCTCAATTGTAGGGGATGAGCACTGTGTTTACTTAAGTAATCTTTTAATTCATATAATTTTTGGTTGATACTGGCTGAAGTGTTATTCCAAACACCATCCATAATATGTGGTGTTGCTACAAAATTATTGATTCCAAATTGCTGCATTCTTTTTATAAGAGCAAGAGATTGTTCAAAGCTTTTTGATCCATCATCAATAGCAGGCAGTAAATGGGAATGTATATCAATAAATGAATTGTTAAACAATGCAATTAAAGGTGTTTTATTTTTTTTGAAAAGAGAAAGCATAGTTTTAAAAAGCGCCTGTTTTAGTTAATTTAATAAATCCACCAACGTTAGTAGGTAGAAAGTCGCCAAAGTCTGCAGCAGTACCAACTGAAATATCGAAAGGAATTTTATTGTTTTTGTAAAACAGTTCGAGATATGGCGAAAACTGATTTTCACTAAAATCTTCATTAAACCAACCTACGTAATTCGTAAAAGTAATAGATGTTTTGTACTGTATGTTTGTAGTAAGAACTCCCTTTAATCCCAAATTAAATGAACTAAATCTACTTTGGGCAATTCCATTTGTAATTCCATTAACGGGATCTTTAGGAACAAAAAAAGGTGAGCCTATTGTATTTCCAAAATAAGTCCAACCACTTTGATAAATAGTATTGTTAAAATAATTATCAGAGAGCTTATTGGGTGAAGTCGCTCTTCCTTGATGCTTCGTATGTTGATATTCAAAAAGTACATGGGAAATAATACTATTTGGTTTTTTTAAATCAAAAAACAAACCATACAAGGCATCCGGATAATTAGATAATTCTCTACCGCTTGCGTCTTCAAAAGGATGCGACAAGTAAAAGTTCCAATTTAGTTGTTTTCCCATATGATTTAATTGCACCAAATAATTACCCACATGATTTCCTAAAGCATTCACTTGCTCTCCAGAATTTGAAGATTCGCCTCCCTCACTTCCCGAAATAATTTTTAGATAATCTTTAAAGCTAGAAGGTTGTTTGCCAAATTCTTCCGAAGTTCCTCGCCATTGCACATAATGATCTAAACCTATAATCAACTCTAATTTAGAATTTAAGACGGATTTTAAATACAAACTTTTATGATGTAGCCCAGCATTATCAACAACCCGTTTGTCGTTTAAAAAATATTCAGCATAATTTACTTTGGCACTCAGCCATTTTTTTGCGAATGGGAGTGTTATATAATTCTTAGTTTTGATGTTTATTCCTGGGTAAGTTCTGGCATTTATAGATTTAATAATGTTTCCGTTGGAAACTGATAAACCTTCAAATTGAATGTTGTCGTTTTTGCTTCCCAAATCTACTTGAATGTTGTTGATTAAGAAACTACCATATAATTCATTAATAAATACATCATTTTTGTCGGCAACATAACCAGTAATAGAAGCTTTATAGGAGAAATCAATCAATTGTCCCGAGTTTTTAAAATCTGAGAAAATAGCGGTATTTAATAAAATGTTATTGCTATTAGGAATAGCTCCAAATTTATTGGCTCTTAAAAAAAAAGGTAAAGACTCTTTAGCTGAGACGTTCGAATTTAGTTCAATCGAATAATTTTGTGCTTGTAATTGAGATATAACGCATAAAATAATACTTAGATTAAATAGCCTTTTAAACAGTGATATTTTCATAAATATAAATTACCAAATAAAAACAAAGTTAATTAATTTAAATCAATGATTTTTGGGGCTTTTTATTGTTTCAAACGACATTTATAAATGTATATTGTTTAAAATTTATGGTTTAAATTTATAGTTTTCATTATGAAAAACCGATTTAAGTGTTTTTTTTCTAAATTTTATATGTGGGGTGAATATTTTTTATAAAAATGATTGGTGTTTTAATTTTTATGTATAGATTTGTGCTCATATTTAAGGAATTATGTTAACAAACAACACTTGGAATAGCTTCTATTTTTACTTTTATTTTAACAATAAGAGATGAGGCTTTGTATGTGTTAGTTACAAAATATAAATTATAAAGTCTCGAAATTATTTCGGGATTTTTTTTTGACAATATACCAACTAATGAAAGTAGCAATTCAAGGAATAAAAGGATCTTTTCACCATATTGTGGCGGAGAAATATTTTGGAAAAAATATAGACTTGTTAGAGTGTTTGTCTTTTTCTGAAATGCCCGATCTGTTAAAAAATAAAGAGGCAGATGTACTTATTATGGCAATAGAAAACTCTATTGCTGGTGCAATTTTACCTAATTATGCACTTATTGATGATCATCAATTAACAATTTGTGGTGAATTTCATTTACCTATTCAGCATAATTTAATGGCTTTAAATGGGCAATCGATAGAAGATATTAAAGAAGTATATTCACATCCTATGGCACTATTACAGTGCCATAAATTTTTTAAAGACTATCCGCATATTAAATTAATTGAAGACAAAGATACTGCATCGGTAGCTAAAAGAATTCGCGATAATAACTTAAAAGGTGTTGGAGCAATTGCAAGTGTTTTGGCGGCCGAGACCTATGATTTAACTATTTTGGCTGCAGAAATTCAAACAATAAAAGAGAATCAAACTCGATTTTTTATTATTACTAATAATAAAGATAAAAGTAGTGTTTCGGCTAATAAGGCTTCAATTAAGTTTACTACAAGTCATAGTTCGGGAAGTTTGGCAGAAGTATTAACTATTTTAGCAAAACACGATTTAAATTTATCTAAAATACAATCGATGCCAGTTATTGAAACTCCTTGGAAATATGCATTTTTTGCGGATTTTATATTTAAAAGTTATGCCGATTATTTTAATGCAATTGAAGAAGTAAAAGATAAAGTTGAAGCATTGGAAATTTTAGGAGAATACAACAAAGGAAAAAGATAATGATACAAAAAGCTGACAGACTAAGTGATGTTAAAGAATACTACTTTTCTAAAAAATTAAGAGAAGTGGCAGCTTTAAGAAATGAAGGGAAACCAATAATTAATATAGCTATTGGAAGTCCAGATTTACAACCACCTGCAAGTGTAATTCAAGCGCTCCAAAATGCGGTTGAACTACCAAACGCGCACCAATATCAAAGTTACCAGGGAATACCTGAATTGCGCGAAGGAATTTGCAATTTTTACAAAGAAAAATACAATGTTTCATTAAATATGAATACCGAGGTGCTTCCACTAATGGGGTCCAAGGAAGGTATTATGCATATTTCAATGGCATTTTTAAATAAAGGAGATAAGGTTTTAATTCCAAATCCGGGTTATCCTACCTATGCTTCAGTAACAAATTTAGTGCAAGCTGAAGCAATCAATTATGATTTAAATGAAGCTTCTAATTGGTTACCAAATTTTGAGGAGTTAGAAAAAGAAGATTTAACCAATGTTAAAATTATGTGGGTTAATTACCCTCATATGCCTACAGGAGCCGTTGCAAGCAAAGAAAATTTTAAACAATTAATTGCATTTGCAAAAAAACACGATATTTTAATTGTAAACGACAACCCTTACAGTTTTATATTGCATAAAAATCCAATTAGTATTTTAGAAGTTGAAGGAGGTAAAGAAGTGGCTATTGAATTAAATTCTTTAAGCAAAACCTTTAATATGGCTGGTTGGCGTGTTGGAATGGTAGTTGGAGATGCTTCAATAATTAAAACCATATTACAAGTAAAAAGCAATATGGATTCTGGAATGTTTTTAGGAATTCAAAAAGGAGCAGTGGAAGCTTTTAAATTGAATAATGATTGGTTTGAAAGTCAGAATGAGATATACAGAAATAGAAGAGCAATAGTTTGGAAAATATTTGATGCGTTAAATTGCACCTATGATAAAACTATTGGAGGATTATTTGTTTGGGCTAAGTTACCTGAAGGAATAACTTCTGAAGAAATTACAGACGAATTATTGTACACTAAAAATGTATTTATTACACCTGGAACCATATTTGGCTCAAATGGAGCAGGATATATAAGGGCTTCATTATGTGTTGAAGAAACGGTTTTGAACGAAGTTTTAGACAGATTAACAACTGAAAATTAAGGTTATGAAAAAATTAGTTGTAATAGGTTTAGGATTAATTGGTGGATCGTTGGCGTTGGACTTGAAAAAACGAGGCAATTTTAAAGTGTATGGTATGGATCAAAATCCAGCTCATATTAAAAAATCTATTGAACTTGGTGTAATTGATGAAGAAATTTCATTTGCCGATATAACAAATGCAGATGTAATTATAATTGCTGTGCCGGTTAATGTAGTAGCAGGTTTAACCTTGAAAGTACTGGATATTATTTCAGATACAACGTTGGTTTTTGATGTTGGTTCAGTAAAAAATGAAATATGTAAAGAAATTTCAAGTCATTCAAAAAGAAAGAATTTTGTGGCTGCACATCCTTTAGCTGGAACTGAATTTTCGGGACCCGAAGCGGCTATTTATGATTTATTTGATGAAAAAGTAAACATCATTTGTGAAGCAGATAAAACGGATTGGAGGATTTTAGATAATGCTATTAGTTTATTTAAACTATTGAATATGCGTATAAAAATGATGAATCCTGTGGAGCACGATAGGCACATTGCATATGTTTCACATTTATCGCACGTAAGTTCTTTTATGTTAGGAAAAACGGTGTTGGAAATTGAAAAAAATGAACAAGCTATTTTTGATATGGCAAGCACTGGTTTTGCTTCAACAGTTCGTTTGGCTAAAAGTTCAGCAAATACTTGGACACCTATTTTTTTAGAAAATAAAGAAAACATTATAAAGTCGTTAGACGAGTATATCAAAAACTTGAACGAATTTAAAGAATTGATAAAAAACAATAATGCCGAAGCATTGAACGAATCAATGAATGGTACAAATTATATTAAAAGTATATTAAACGGAATTAAAGAAAGCAACTAAATAAGAATTAAACGAAGATGGAAATTACTAAAGAAAACAGAAAATGGTTAGACAATATGGGTTTATCTCACCCAATTGTAATTGCAGGACCATGTAGTGCGGAAACTGAAGAGCAAGTATTAAAGACAGCACATTTATTAAAAGATACAGATACGAATGTATTTAGAGCAGGGATTTGGAAACCAAGAACAAGACCAGGTGGTTTTGAAGGTGTTGGAGCTGTTGGTTTACCTTGGTTACAAAGAGTACGTGAAGAAACTGGAATGAAAATTACTACAGAAGTAGGTAATGCAAATCACGTTGAGTTAGCATTAAAAGCTGATGTAGATATTTTATGGATTGGTGCTCGTACAACAGTAAATCCATTTGCAGTTCAAGAAATTGCAGATGCATTAAAAGGTGTTGATAAACCGGTGTTAGTTAAAAACCCAGTAAATCCAGATTTACCTTTATGGTTAGGTGGTGTTGAGCGTTTTCAAGCGAACGGAATTTCTCAATTAGGTGTTATTCACCGTGGATTTTCTGCATACAATACAGGTCATTACAGAAATAAACCAAAATGGCATATTGCTATTGAATTAAAGAAAGAATTTCCAGATTTACCATTAATTTTAGATCCATCACATATTTGTGGTCGTAGAGATACAATTTTAGATGTTTCTCAAACAGCTTTGGATTTAAACTTTGATGGATTTATGATTGAAACTCATATTGATCCAGATAATGCGTGGAGTGATGCTGCTCAGCAAATTACACCAGCTCAATTAGATCAAATTACTCAGGATTTAAAAATTCGTCAAAAAAGTAGTTCAAAGGAAAGCTTCCAAAGTAAATTAAATTTATACCGTAAAGAATTAGATTTAATTGACAATAATATTATTGATATTTTAAGCGATAGAATGACCATTGCAGAGAATATTGGAAAACTAAAACACCAAGAAAACGTAGCTATTTTACAAAGTGGACGTTGGTCTGATATTTTATCGCATATGATAGAATTAGGAATAGAAAGAGGTTTAAGTAAAGAATTTGTGGAAGAAGTATTTAAAGCAATTCATGTAGAATCAATAAATATTCAACACAGAGCTAAATAAATTTAGCACTTAAAGAAAAGAAACTGTCTAAAAAGTAAAGTTTACAGCAACCTAAACCTATTTTAAGGCTCTCATTGTTATTAGTAATAATTCGTTGAGATTTTGGAATAAATTTAGAATGACAACTTTCAAACTTTTTAGACAGTTTTCTTATATCTAAAATCAAAGTTAATTTCGAGGTTTTTTAGATTAAGAAATCTATAATAAAAGTAATGTCATTTAAAATAATCTGCTATTTTTGTTATTGAATGAAACCTGTAGAATTAATTAAACAACCGATACTTAAAGAAATGGAACTCTTTGAAAGTAAATTCAAAGAATCCATGATAACTAAGGTTCCTTTATTAAATAGGATTACACATTATATTGTTAGAAGAAAAGGAAAACAAATGCGACCAATGTTTGTGTTTTTGGTTGCAAAAATGGTTTCTGGCGGAAGGTTTGAGGAACGCACTTATAGAGGGGCTTCAATAATAGAATTAATTCATACTGCAACTTTAGTTCATGATGATGTAGTGGATGATAGCAACAGAAGAAGAGGTTTTTTCTCGGTTAATGCTTTATGGAAAAATAAAATTGCAGTGCTTGTTGGTGATTTTTTACTTTCGAAAGGCTTATTATTATCTATTGATAATAATGATTTTGATATTTTAAAATTGATTTCGGTTGCGGTACGCGAGATGAGCGAAGGCGAATTGTTACAAATTGAAAAAGCCAGGCGTTTAGATATTACTGAGGATATTTATTTTGAAATTATACGTCAAAAAACAGCTACGCTCATTGCTGCTTGTTGTGGAATTGGTGCTGCATCAGTGGAGAGCTCTGCCGAAGAAATTGAAAAGATGCGTAAATTTGGAGAGTTGATAGGTTTGGCTTTTCAAATAAAAGATGATTTGTTTGATTATACAGATGCGCACATAGGAAAACCTACAGGTATAGATATTAAAGAGCAAAAAATGACGTTACCTTTAATTTACGCTCTAAATAATTGCTCGGATAAAGAAAAAAAATGGTTGATTAACTCGGTTAAGAATCATAATAAAAATAAACAAAGGGTAAAAGAAGTTATTGAATTTGTTAAAGCAAGTGGAGGAATTGAATATACCACAGAACAAATGAAAAACTATCAATCACAAGCATTTGAGATATTAAATAGTTACCCAGATTCTAAATACAAAGAATCCTTAGTGACTATGGTTAACTATGTTGTTGATCGTAAAATATAAAAAACTATCTACCGTTTTTTAATTAACCAATTTAAACTGAGTTTCTAGTGGAACTCCATAAAGCCCTTCAATTTCAGACTTAATTTTCTTATAAAATTTTGTGTCGGGTGGCAAACTTAAATTATTCCAAAACTCGGCATTGTATGGTAAATCTAAAAGTCCCATATCTAAATCTAAACCGTAATCCTTAATTCTTCTTTTATCTTTTTCAGTGTGTACATTATATACCGAACCTTCTACTTTGTATGAAGTTCTTTTGGCAATTGTATTTCTATACTCTTTAGGGATTCTTTCATCTTGTAACACCCATTCATGTTTAAAGTAATTCAATACTAATTTTCCACTTTTATGATTCTTATATAAATATAAAGTTCTTCCTCTTTCTATTTTGTATATTTTATGTGTATCTATTCCAATATAAAAAGTAATTCTTTCCCAATCAATTTTAGGATTTTGACCTGTTACAATTAAAACGTCTTCACCTTCATACGAAGAGTTTCCAGTTCTTTTCCAACTAAACTTTTTTAAATTTCTTCTATGTTGAGAATCAACTGGTCTTAGCGGGTTTAATTGTGCCATATAATTTACCCAGTGAACCCAATCCTTTGATTTCCAAACTCTATAATCGGCTGATTTTCTGGCTTCAGTAACTTGTAATCTGCCCAAACCATAAGCAGGGCCTTTATCTAAATATTTTAAATAATTTTCTACAAAAAATTTCGAAGTTCCACCTTCAGTTGTTGCTCTTCTGTAAAGCATTTCCAAAACATGAGGACTACTTAAGGTGTTGTCTTTTAGCAGTTTTAGTGCGTTTATAACATAGGTTTTAGCGCTTAATAATTGAACTTCATCCATCATTATAGCACTTTCTTTTAGAATAATTTTCTTCTCTTTTAGATTTAGAAATTTTTCTATTTGAATTTTTGCCGAATTAAATCCTAATGATGAAATAGTTAAAGTGTCTTTTAATTCATCATTTGAAACGTGGAGTGAAAACTCACCTTCTTCTGTACTAGAAGTTCCTCTACTTTTAGAAACAATACTAACTGATGCATAAGGAATTGTAATTCCACCTTCATCGATAATAACTCCTTTCAGTTCTATTTTTTTAGTTTGTGCGGTTAATTGAAATAAGGAAATAAATATTCCTAATAAGGAAATTAAAATGTACTTTTTGCGGCTTATAAACGTAAGATTCATTCAGAAAAATATTTTTTTTTAAATATAATAATTTTGTCTGGTTGGTTAAACTACAGTTTCTTTTTTGCTTAAAATTAATAATTCGTCCATTATGTTTCTTCCATTGGAAAGTCGAGGTACTTTATGTTGCCCTCCTAATTTACCGTTCTTTTTTAACCATTCATAAAATAAACCTTTTGGAGCTATATGAATTATTGGCATTGCTAAAGTCATGTTATTATAACGTTTGGCTTCATAATCAGAGTTTATAGATTTTAGAGCATTGTCTAATAATTCAGAAAAGTAATTAATATTTTCGGGTTGTTTTTTAAATTCAATCATCCATTCATGTCCACCGCTTTTATTTTTGTTCATAAAAATAGGAGCTGCTGAATATTCAATAATTTCAGCATTTGTTTTTAAACAAGCCTGTTTTAAAGCTTCTTCTGCATTTTCAATAATTAGTTCTTCTCCAAAAACATTTATAAAATGTTTAGTTCTACCGGTAATTTTAATTCGGTGAGGGTTTAATGAAGTAAATTTTATTGTGTCGCCAATTAAATAACGCCACAGCCCGCCGTTGGTTGTAATTACCAAAGCGTAATTTGTATGAAGTTTTACATCTTCAAGAGAAATGGCAATAGAATGTTCTCCATCAAAAGTATCCATTGGAATAAATTCATAAAAAATTCCATAGTCTAGCATAAGGAGCATTTCTGTAGAATTATTTACATCCTGAATTGCAAAAAAACCTTCGGAAGCATTATAAGTTTCGTAGTATTTAAAATCCTTTTTTGGAATTAATTTCTTGAATTGTTCTCTGTATGGGTTAAAATTAACTCCGCCGTGAAAATAAACTTCAAGGTTTGGCCAAACTTCTAAAATATGCTTCTTGCCAGTACGTTCTAAAACTTTGTGAAGTAAAACTAACATCCAAGATGGAACGCCAACCAAACTAGTAATATCCTCTTTTATTGTTTCTTCAACAATAGCATGCATTTTGGTTTCCCATTCGCCCATAAGAGCTGTCTCTTGCTTTGGCGCACTGCTAAAATCCGCCCAAAATGGCATGTTTTCAATTATAATAGCCGATAAATCTCCAAAATAGGTGTCGTTGTCTTCATAAACAGCGCTACTTCCACCCAAGCGTAAACCTTTTCCTGTAAAAAGTTGAGCCTCCTCGTTATTATTAAAATATAAACACAACATATCTTTTCCAGCTTTAAAATGGCAATCTTCTAAGGCTTCATCACTAACAGGAATGAATTTGCTTTTTGAATTAGTGGTTCCGCTAGATTTTGCAAACCATTTTATTGGAGTTGGCCAAAAAACATTTTGCTCGCCTTTTCGGGTGCGTTCAATAAGTGGTTCAATAGATTCATATTGTTGAATTGGAATTTTTGAAGCAAATTCTTTGTACGATTTTATGTTTTTAAAATCGTATTTTTTGCCAACTTCAGTATGTTGTGCCTTAACTAATAATTTGAATAACAGTTCTTTTTGAACATCAATTGGGTATTTTAGGAACAATTCCATTTGATGTTTTCTTTTTTTTAAGAACCAAGAAATTATTGAATTAACTATTTGAAAGGGCATATTATATTAAGTATATTTAGCGAGTTAAATTTAATAAAAATTCTTTATGCAATATCAAACAGTTTTAAAAAAAATGATGACCGAATTAAATGACGAGGTTCAATACTATTTAGATGTGAAAGGAGATTTTCTAAATTTAAATCAGCTTTTAAACCGCGAAATAGAAATTAGTTTTGAAGGTTATCAATGTTTATGTTGTGGAAAAGAAAAAAAAATATTTAGACAAGGGTTTTGTTATGAATGCTTTTATGAGAGTGCTTCGGTTGGAGATTGGATAATGCGACCAGAATTAAGTACCGCACATAAAGGTATTGAAGATAGAGATTTAGAATACGAAAAAAAGGTGCAGCTACAACCACATGTTGTTTATTTAGCATTATCCAGTAATGTAAAAGTTGGGGTAACTAGAAAAACACAAGTCCCAACTCGTTGGATTGATCAAGGTGCTACAAAAGCAGTTGAAATTGTTGAGGTTCCTAATAGGTATTTAGCCGGAATTACAGAGGTAGCACTAAAAAACCATGTTGCCGATAAAACAAGCTGGCAAAAAATGTTAAAAAATCAAATTTCTGAAGATGATTTATTTGAAGAAAAAGAAAAACTCAAACAATTTATACCAAATGAAGCTAAAGAATATTTTTTAGAAAATAATGGAAAGGTTGTAGAAATTAATTATCCGGTTTTAAAATACCCTTCTAAAATTAAAACCTTAAATTTAGAAAAGTCTCATGTTTACTCTGGAAAATTAGTTGGAGTAAAAGGGCAATATTTATTATTTGAAGATAACACGGTTTTTAATGTGCGTAATAATGAAGGTTATAAAGTGATAATTACTATTAACTAATTAATTTTAATAAAATAAAAATATAAATGATAACATTTATCCATAACATTATTGTTAATACGGTTAAAAAAAGACTGAGGAATGAGGAGTCTAAACATCAAAAAGAATTAGCTGAAGAGGTTAAAATTTTAGAAGTTGGAATATCACATACCTTAAGTGAATTATTTTTTATTTTTATTGGAGTTGTTTCAGCAGGTTTTGGGCTTAAAGGATTTTTATTACCAAATTCATTTATTGATGGTGGTGCAATGGGAATTTCCTTGTTAATTTCGGAAATCTCCGGTTTTTCCCTTTCTTTACTTATAATAATTGTTAATTTACCCTTTATAATTTTAGGTTATTCAAGTTTAGGAAAGGGGTTTGCTTTAAAGAGTGTTTTAGCAATAATTGCATTGGCATTATCAGTTCATTTTATACCATATCCTTTAATAACTTCTGATAAGTTATTAATTGCTGTTTTTGGTGGTTTTTTCTTGGGAGGAGGAATTGGATTAGCTATTAGAGGTGGTGCAGTTATTGATGGAACTGAAGTGTTAGCAATTTATTTAAGTAAAAAATCAGGATTAAGTATAGGGGATATTATTTTAATTTTTAATGTTATCATATTTTCATTTGGAGCGTATATAATGTCTATAGAAGTTGCATTGTATGCAATGCTAACTTATATGGCTGCTGCCAAAACAGTAGATTTTATTATTGAAGGTGTTGAAGAATATACAGGTATTACAATAATTTCTGATAAAAGTGAAAAAATTCGTTTAATGATAACCGAGGAGTTAAGAAGAGGTGTAACTATTTATGGTGGAAAAGGAGGATTTGGTAGAACTGGTGTGGATTTAAAAAATATAGATATTTTATATACTGTTGTTACTCGACTCGAAATTGCTCGGATTAAAACAGAAATAGATAAAATTGATGAAAATGCATTTATAATAATGAATAGTATAAAAGATACCAAAGGTGGAATGATAAAAAAGAGACCTTTAAAATAAAAACTGCCTTTTTTACTGGAAATTAAATAATTGTAGTTTAATTTCTTTCATCTATCCAAACTAAAGTTTTTGTAATATTATTTGAAAATGTTGGGCAATTTCCATCGCCTTGCCCCGAAAAACCACCATCTGGTGCACATATTAGGTTACATTGGGTGTCATATAATAGATTAAATTGGTCGCAACAATCTGAGGTTATATAATAATATACCTTATTATTATCTACCCACCTCCAAACTTCTGTTGGCGGATTGGTAACACTATTATTTTGAATTGCAATAATTTTACTTTCAATACAAGCTGGAACATCGATATCTAAATCAGACTTGTTACAGCTTGTGTTAAATAAGGTCAGTGCAATTGTAAGCATCAAAAAAACGTGTGCTTTTTTCATAAAAAATAAATGTTTCTTTTTATTGATGGCTTTAGCCATTTACTTTATGTTTCATTTATACTAGTATATCAATCTAATTATTATTTTGTTACCTAGTATTAATGTTAATTCAAAAAATATGCCAAAATTTAATTAGTGAATGAGCTCAATTTCTTCACCAGCTTTTAGGTTAAATCTGCGTTTAAATAAATAAACGATTAAATACAAAATTGGTGTATCTAACAAAGCAATCAATATTTTAAAAAGAAAGCCGCTAATTAATAAAGTTGAAAATAAACTCCAAGGAAGTACTTTAAAAAAGCACAGTAAAGAAACCACTGTTAAAGTATCAATAAACTGCGATGCAAATGTAGAGAAGTTGTTACGCAACCATAAATGCTTTCCTTTTGTAATGCGTTTCCAAAAATGAAAAATGCGAATATCAATAAACTGTGCAAATAAATAAGCAAGCATTGAAGCCAAAACCGCAATAGGAGATAATCCAAACACTTTTGTAAAAATTTCATTGTTAATAGGAGAATTATCAATTGCAGGAACATAATTTGCAATTAAAACTATACCCATTGAAAAAAATGAAGCGAAAATTCCAGCTATTACAACCTGATTTGCTTTTTTTCTACCATATATTTCGGAAATAATATCGGTTATTAAAAAAGTAATAGGATAAGGTAAAATTCCTACTGAAAGTTCAAAACGAAAAATTCCAAAAGGATTCCAATAAAAGAATTTTTGAAAAATTAAATTTGAGGCGACCAACGCAGCAATAAACATGGATCCTAAAATAAGGTAAATTGTAAAAGCTTCAGATTTAAGTTTATGATTCATTAGAAGTAAGTTGATACGAATATAGCAAATATTTCGTATTTTTGCATTTTCAAATTTAAACCGAAAAATTATATTATGAAGGCATATATTTTCCCAGGTCAGGGAGCACAATTTTCAGGGATGGGATTAGATTTATACGAAAACTATCCTTTAGCACAAGAGCTTTTCGAAAAAGCAAATGAAATTTTAGGTTTCGCAATTACTGATATTATGTTTGAAGGAACTGCGGATGAATTAAAACAAACAAAAGTAACCCAACCAGCTATATTTTTACACTCGGTAATATTAGCAAAAGTTTTAGGCGATGATTTTAAACCAGAAATGGTTGCGGGTCATTCATTAGGAGAACTTTCTGCATTAGTTGCAAATGGCGTATTAACTTTTGAAGATGGTTTAAAACTAGTTTCAAAAAGAGCTTTGGCTATGCAAAAAGCTTGTGAAGCGCAAGAATCTACAATGGCCGCAGTTTTAGGATTGGATGACAATGTAGTTGAAGAAATTTGTGAAAGTATTGATGGGGTAGTGGTAGCAGCAAATTACAATTGCCCTGGGCAATTGGTAATTTCTGGGGAAATAGCGGCAATAGATAAAGCTTGTGAATTATTATTAGAGAAAGGAGCTCGAAGAGCATTAAAATTACCTGTTGGTGGGGCATTTCATTCTCCATTAATGGCTCCTGCAAGAGAAGAATTAGCAGAGGCCATAAAAAATACAACTTTTAGCAAGCCTACGTGTCCAGTTTATCAAAATGTAGTAGCTAAAGCCGTAACAAAACCAGAAGAAATTAAAGAAAATTTAATAGCTCAATTAACTGCTCCAGTTCGTTGGACTCAATGTGTACAGGCAATGGTTGCAGATGGAGGAACTGAATTTATTGAGGTAGGTCCAGGAAAAGTTTTGCAAGGATTGATGCGTAAAATAGACAGAACTGTTTCAGCTAGTGGTGCAGCAGTTTAGTAATTAGTTTTTAGAAATAGTAAACAGAATTATTGTTTACTAGAATTATATTAAAGAAGGCTTTCATATTTTGAAAGCCTTTTTTTTATGCACAATTTTTAATATTGAGTTTACCCAATAAATAAAATTATACCTCAAGTTTTTTAATTATTCACACTATAGAACCTATTTTATAAATAGAAGTTTTATTCACCATTAAAATAACGACTGGTAATAAAAAATAGTTTTAGGGTAATAAAACATATAAAAACTTTTTTTTAACAAAAAAATAACATACTTTTGGAAAACCAAACTGGTAAACCAGAGTAGTTAACCAAATTGGAAAACCAATAATCAAATCTAAATCTAATTAAAATCAAATATTTTATGAAGCGTAATTTTTAAAATTAAACAAGGTTAGGAATCCTTATTCTTATTAAAATTTACTTCAGTGAAGAAGTTAAAAAAAAACGAGTAATCACTTTAGTGAAAACATCCTTCTAATAAATTGTAAATTATAATTGACGTTTTTAAAGAGGATTATATTTCTTAAAGTCGGAGCTATAGCGATTGATATCGCAGTATTAATGTGAGGTCACATTAAAGAAAACACTAATAAAATAATTTAAACAAAATGAATTTAAAATTAAAGTTAACACTAATTCTAATATTGATGGTTAATCTCACAATATTAGCTCAAGACGGGTATTTACTTACAGGAACAGTAACTGGAGCTGACAACGCCCCTATTCCTGGGATTAACGTAATTATTGCTAATACATCAAGAGGTGCTGCTACCGATTTTGATGGAAAGTACGAATTAAATGTGAAAAAAGGTGATGTTGTTCAATTCTCATTTTTGGGGTTTGTCACACAATCCATCACAATAACCAATCAAAAAGTATTAAATGTTCAGATGATTGAAGATGCAAGTCAACTTGAAGAAGTTGTTGTTGTTGGATATGGTTCGGTAAAGAAAAGTGATGTTACAGGTTCTGTATCTTCTGTTAAAGAAGAAGAATTAACAGCGTACCCTGTATTAGATGCATCTCAGGCCTTACAAGGTCGTGCAGCAGGTGTTGTTGTGCAATCTAATAATGGTGGTGAGCCAGGTGCTCCTATTAGCATAAAAATTAGAGGTAACACTTCTATCGGTGCAAGTAGTTCTCCTTTAATTGTTGTTGATGGTTTTGTTGGAGCAACAATGCCTCAAGCAAATGACATTAAAGCTATGGAAGTATTAAAAGATGCGTCGGCTACTGCAATTTATGGGTCTAGAGGATCTAATGGGGTTATAATGGTAACAACAAAAAAGGGTAGAAAAGGTAAAATTTCTATTGAACTTAATACTACTTATTCTGTTCAAAATACTGCAAATAGTTTAGATTTACTAAATGCAAGTGATTTTGTAGCTTATCAAAATGAGATAATAGCAAACCGAGGCGGATCTAATACTTTTACTGGTTCAGGTTTTGATACAGATTGGCAAGACTTAATTTATCAGCAAGGAAGTACGCAAAATCATCAAGTTTCATTTTCTGGAGGTTCAGAAAATATGAATTTTTATGCATCTGGTAACTTTTTTAAACAAGATGGGGTTATTGTTAACTCTGGTTTTGAAAGAGCAAACTTCTTATCTAATATTGATGCCCAGGTTACGGATAAATTAAAATTAGGTATGAACCTAACTGGTAGTAGAGGTAATAAAACCGGTGTTGCAACCCAATCTACAGGTAGGAATGGTATTGGTGCAGGTGGAGATGATGTAATTTCGTTAGCGATGAGATTTTCTCCAGATTTACCAGTTCAATATGCTGATGGTAGCTATACTTCTCAAACGGGTATTGGTGATCCAATTGACAACCCTTATGCAGTTGCCACTTTAAGAACTGATGAAACTAAAATAGATAACTTTAGAGCAAACACTTATTTAAGCTATGATATTTTAGAAGATCTTACTTTTAAGACAACTTTTGGGTATAGTACAAGAAATAGTACCCAAGGACTTTATGTGCCATCATCACTTTCAGTTTCAGCAAGTGCTGTTGGAGGTAGAGCAAGTATTGAGAATAGAAAAAACACTACGTTATTGAGTGAAAATTACTTAACATATAAAAAAGAGTTGGGTAATGGTAATTTAACATTATTAGGAGGGTATTCTTACCAAAGAGATGTTAGTGAAATGTCATTTGTAGCTGGTACAGGTTTAATTTCAGATAGTTTTATTTACTATGGTTTAGGTACTTCAACCGGATTTTTACAACCGGATTCTTCTATTACAACAAAAGAAGTTCAATCGGTATTTGGTAGGGTAAATTATGATTTTAATGATAAATATTTAATTACTGCTACAGTAAGACGAGATGGTGCTTCTAACTTTGCTGCCAATGAAAAATATGCAGTTTTTCCTTCAGCTGCTTTCGGTTGGAAAATATCTAACGAAGACTTTTTAAAGGATAGCGACAACATTTCTAATTTAAAATTAAGAGTAAGTTATGGTGTTACAGGTAACCCATCTATTGCTTCTTACCAATCTTTGGCTAGATTTGAAAGTCTTTATGCATCAAGCAATGGCGAAACGGTATCAGCTATTACGCCAGATCAACCTGCTAACCCAGATTTAAAATGGGAGTCTTCTTATCAATCAAATATTGGTGTTGATTTAGGTTTATTAAATAATAAAATTTCTCTTTCATTAGATTATTATAATATTGATACCAAAGATTTAATTTTAGGTAACAATGGTACTCCTGAATATTTTGGTTTTTTAAATGATGAAATTTTAACAAATCTAGGAGAAATAAATAATAAAGGTTTTGAATTTTCTGTAAGTACAAGAAATATTTCTAACGATAATTTTAGATGGACCACAGATTTTAACATTGCAGCAAACAAAAACAAAGTTGTTAGTTTAGTAAATGATAAAGATTTGTTTTTTGATGGTACTCCAAGTTACTTTAGTTTAGATGATAGTACAATTTTAAGAGTAGGAGAAGAAGTTGGTCTTTTTTGGGGATATGATTATGCAGGAGTATTTCAAGGAGGAACTGCTCCATCAGGGACAGCAACTTTACCAGATGCTGTTGCCGGAGATCCATTATTTGTGGATGTAGATGGTAGTGGTGATATAACAGCTTCAGATAGAACTATAATTGGGAATCCTAATGCAGATTTTAACTGGGGACTTAATAATGATTTTTCATACAAAAACTTTGATATGAACATCTTTTTTCAAGGTTCATCTGGTGGAGAAATATTCAATATGACAAATGTTCAGTTGATGAATGGAGATTCCAATACAACATATGACTATTTTAATAATGCGTGGAGATCGGGTAATACAGATACAAATATGCCACGTGTTGGAAATAATAGCAATAGAGAAATATCTTCTCGTTTTGTTGAAGATGGAAGTTATATTAGATTAAAAAATATAGCATTAGGATATAATTTACCTTCAGAAATTGCTGAAAAGTGGAATTTACAAAATGTAAGATTCTCTCTAAGTGCGCAAAACTTATTTACTATTACAGATTACTCAGGTTTAGACCCTGAGGTGAACTATGAAGGTACAAATCCTGATAGTAATATATCGAGCAATACACTTAGTGGATACGATTTTGGGAATTATCCAACCGTAAGGTCTGTGAGTTTTAGTGTTAATTTAAAATTTTAAAAATAAAAAAATATGAAAGCATTTAAATATATATTCTTATTGATAGGATTATCAATAATAGGATGTTCAGATTTGGAAGAAGAGCCGATAGGTTTGTTAGCTCCGGATGGTTTTTTCCAAACAACTAATGATATACAAACTGCTGTTGAAGGTGCAAAAACGCACGCAATCAACGAGAAGTTCTGGGGAAGAAAACTTTCTATAGCATTAATGTTGCGTTCAGATATGGTAAATCTTCAATCTTCACAAACAAGAAGAGTAGAACATGATATGTTAACTACTTTAACTGATAATGGAATGATTAGTGAATTTTGGTTAAAAACTTACCAAGGAATTGCTGCTGCTAATTTAGCAATTGAGGGTGCTGCAAAGGTGGCTGTGGATGAGGATGTTAAAAATCCAGTTGTTGCACAGGCTTATTTTATTAGAGCTTTTTATTATTTTCATTTAGTTAGACAGTTTGGTGCTGTTCCATATCTAGGGGCTTCAGTAACTGATGCAGAGGCTTCTAGCGCAATTAGTAGAACACCAGCAGCAGAGGTTTATGCAAATATTATTTCAGATTTAACATTTGCCAAGCAATGGTTACCAAATACTCAACCATCTGCAGGAATACCATCAAAAGCGGCTGCTAGTTCTTATTTGGCATTAGTTTATTTAACAATGGCCGGTACAGATGATAAAGCAATGTTTCAAAAAGCATATGATGAAGCGGTAGAAGTGATTACTACACCTGCTTATCAATTAGATCTGGATTCAAATTTTCAAAACTTATTTAATGCAGAGGTAATAGATGGTTCTCCGGAGCCAATATTTGCATTAGATTATAATAACGTGGAGGCTTCTAATAATGCCTACGATCAAATTGCTCCAATGACAGGTATTAGAAATGACCAACGAAATGAAGGTGGCGGATGGTCTGTTGCAGTTCCAACTGAAGCAGTATATGCATCATTTGATCAAAACGATTATAGAACTAAAGTAAGTTTTGATGAAGAAGCATATATAGCAAATAAGGCTGGAGTAGTTGCTTTTCAAACTTATGATAATTTTACATATAGTGAGCATCAAGATGCAAGAAATACACCATACATTGCTAAATATAGTCGTTACCCAGGAGAATTTGCTCGTGGAAGTGGTAGAGCAACAAGTCATAATTATTCAATGATTCGTTTTGCAGAGGTATTGTTAATTGCTGCAGAGGCAGGTGTAGAAGTTGGTCAAACCGGTCCTGCACTTACTTATCTAAATAGAGTTAGAGCTAGAGCGAGACAAGGTGGGGCTTATAAAACTGGTGCGGATAGAGAAATGGTATTTGCTCCAAGTGCTGTTCCGGCAGATCTTACTTCAATTACTGTTGAAGATGTTTTAGAAGAGCGTAGAGTTGAACTAGCTTTTGAATGTAAAAGATGGTATGATATTGTAAGAAGAAAAATGGGAGATGAAGTATTTGGTCCTGCTGGTTATGAAGGTGCTAAGCCAAACTTTACAGCTGACGATTATTTAATGCCATTGCCTGGAGACGAGTTAGAGAGAAATCCAAACTTACAACCAAATAATCCAGGTTACTAATAAAAATGTTTTTTGATTAGAGCATGGTTAAGTTTTATCCTTGGGTTTATATTGATGTATTTCAATTTTAAACCCGAGGTTATTTAAAGTTCTCTTGTCGTTTATTTTTAATAAACGATACTGTTCTAACACACTTTATACTTCTGATTAATTTATAAACTAAATCAGAATTCCAAATTATTATTTATGTTTGGTTAAAGTTTTGCCGACCTGAATATCAGGTTGGTAAAATTTATAACACCAATATTTCATACTAATCTACTAAAACAAATTTTCACATATTAAATACAATTATTAATATATTGATACTAAGCGTATCTCTAATTTCAGGCATAAAATTCATAAAAATATTAAATGAAGTCGGAAGCACTAAATAGAAAAGAGAATATTATTATCCAAAATGATATTATTAATAAAATTAAGGATTTAATACTATACAAAAATCTAGAGCCTGGAGATAAACTACCTTCAGAAAGAGTGCTGTCTGAAAAATTAGATGTAAGTCGAAGAAATGTTAGAGAAGCCATTCGAAAATTAGAGTTTTATCAACTGGTAAAATCAATTCCTCAAACCGGTACTTTTATTGCAGACATTGGTCAAATAGCCTTAAATGGAATTATTGGAGATGTATTAAGTCTAAAAGAACAAGATTTTAAATCTTTAGTGGAAACTAGAGTTCATTTGGAATTAAAAATTGCAGGATTAGCCGCTGAAAGAAGAACGGAATTCGATGTTAAGCAAATTGAAGAAAAACTTACTAATTATAAATTAAAATCATTGAATGGTGAAAATGCTTTTCAAGAGGATTTATTGTTTCATTTAGCAATTGCAAAAGCCAGTGGTAACAGCACCATGAATACGTTAATGTTACAAATTACTCCCAAACTTATTAGTGTATACGAAAATAATAGTTGTGATAAGAGCAAATTTGTTTCGGATGTGAAAAAAAATGTTGATTTAGAGGAGATTAAAATACACGAAGAAATATTCTGCGCCATAAAGGATGGAAACCCTCAACTTGCTGTAAATAAAATGAAGATTCATTTTAAAATCGTTAAAAAACTATAAATAGTTTTAAATTATAAGCTTGTTGGAAATTTTCCTATATGCACATTATTAGATTTAATTCAACACATTTAAATTTAACCAAAATAACCAATTTAGAAGGTGTGGTTTTTAATGCTAGCAATAAACAAAGAATAAATAAGGACAATAGCAAGGTTACATTTTAAAACGAAGAGTAGTTACTTTAGGTAATAATTCTACAATAAAACAATATAAAAAATGAGCACGAAAAAAGAAAATGCTTCACTTTCAGAAAAGTTAAAAAAGATCCTTAAAAACTTTGGACCAGCATTTTTTATCATCGGTTATGTTGTTGGGACAGGTAGTGTAACTTCGATGGTAGTTTCTGGAGCTAAATTTGGACTAAGTCTTTCTTGGGCTCTATTCTTGTCTTGTTTTTTTACTTATTTTTTAATAATATCCATAAGTAAACTTACTATAGTTTCAGGTAATACTTTAATGTATAATTTCAAAAAGAATTTTGGAAAACCGTTAACAATATTTATTATTACAGCACTATTAGTTTCAATAGTTTCTTCAGTTATTGGTGTTATGGGTGTTGTAGCTGAGGTTACAATGGAATGGATTTCAGTAAAAACTTCCATCTCTTTTCTTAATGTTCCAATTATCGCCATATTCTTTATTGTTTTATTAATCAGTCTTTTTTGGACAGGTAAACATGCAAATTTTATTAAAGCTATGAGTATAATGGTGGCATTTATGGCATTAGCTTTTATAATTACAAGTGTAATGGTAGTTTCAGAATCGGGCACTTCAATTACAGGATTTTTTCCAAAATTACCAATAGGCGATAACACAGGAATAATTATCGCAGGAATGGTAGGTACAACAATGGCAGGTGTTTGTTTGGCTTCGCGAAGTATATTGGTACAAGAACAAAATTGGGGAATAGATGACCTTAAAACCGAAAACAACGATGCAATGTCATCTATGGCTATGACATTTTTTATAAGTTTAGCTATTATGATAAGTGCAACAGGTACCCTGTATTTTCAGGGAGTTCCTGTTGAAGATGCTACGGATATGATGCATGCCTTAGGACCTTGGGCGGGGGATTTTGCGCTTACTTTATTTACTCTGGGAATAATAGGAGCAGGACTTTCTTCTATTTTTCCAAATTTACTTCTATTTCCTTGGATAATTTCAGATTATACTGGGACAGAACGTGATATGAAAAAACCACTGTACAAAACTATTGTTGTATTGGTTGCCTTATCTGGTTTGGTAGTTCCATTTCTTGGAGGAAAACCTGTTTGGATATTAATTGCTTCTCAAGCTTTAAGTCCTTTTATTATGCCATTGATAACCTTATTTTTGATTTTACTTTTGAATAAAAAGGAGATAATGAAACAGTTTAAAATAGGTGTTGGCTTAAATATAGCTTTGTGGGCAACTTTTATTTTTAATTGTTATATGTTGTATGTGGCAATAAACGGATTCTTAGAATTTATTTAATATTAAATTACTACAATTTAGAACTAATGATGAATAAAAATTTGGAACAATTTGCTTATTTACCACTAAAACAGTTTTCAAATCGTGTTTGGAGAACTTATGAAGGCGGTGCATTAATTGATAAATGGAAGAAAGATATTCCAGAAACCGATAGTAGTTTTCCAGAAGAATGGATTATGTCAACTATTACGGCCAGAGGTAATAATAGACCATTAGACGAAGGTCTTTCTATAATAAATACACCTTTAGGTAACATATCACTTAAAGAATTAGTAAACTCTAATCTAGAATTATATTTAGGTGAAAAACTTGCGAAAAAATACGGAACTACTGGAGTATTGATAAAAATGCTCGATTCTTTAGAACGATTAACCATTCAGGTTCATCCCGATAAAGAATATGCGCGTAAAATGCTTAATTCAGAATTTGGAAAAACGGAGTCTTGGTATGTATTAAACAATAGAGAAATAAATGGAGAAAAAAGTGCCATTTATATGGGTTTTAAAGAAGGTGTTACCAAGAAACTGTGGAAAAAATATTTTGAAAGCCAAGATATACAAGGTATGCTTAATTGTCTTCACAAAATAGAAGTTAAACCGGGAGATGCTTTTATGATTTATGGTGGAGTGCCACATGCAATAGGAAGCGGTTGTTTTTTGATGGAAGTTCAAGAACCAACAGATTATACAATGCGTGTAGAGAAAATAACCCCTGGAGGACTAACTATTGGAGACGAACTAATTCATCAAGGTGTTGGGGAAGAAAATATGCTTGAATGTTTTCATTACGATACCTATTCTTATAATGAGGCATTAGAAAAGTGGAAAGTTAAACCAGAAATATTAGATTCTGGAAAAGAATTTACCTTAAAAACAATCTTTAATGAAAAGCATACCAATTGTTTTGGATTGGGTGAACTCGATTTAAATGGAAGTTACACTCTTAAAGGTAACGGCTGTTTTTTTGTTGCCGTAATATATTCTGGAGAAGGAGTGATAATATGTGGAAATAAAGAATATAGTTTTGTTCAAGGAGATGAAATATTCCTTTCGGCTGCAATTGACACTATAACATTTAAAACACAAATAAAATCAAAAATATTACTGTGTTATCCACCGAATTAAACAAAAAAGGCTTTCAAATTTTTGAAAGCCTTTTAATTTAATTTATATCGAAATTACTTTAGTGTTTCTTGCCATTTCCAAGCAGAAAGTAAAGCGTCATCTAAAGATAATTCAGTTTTCCAACCTAATTCATCATTTGCATAATTGGTATCCGCATAGGCAGCAGTAATATCACCTGCTCTTCTATCTACCAATTTGTAATTTACTTTTTTACCAGTAACTTTTTCAAAAGATTGAATAACTTCTAATACAGAATTTCCTTTTCCAGTTCCTAAATTAAAAATTTCGAATTGGGCTTTATTATTATTTTCAATTAAGCGTCTTAAAGCAACAATATGAGCTTTTGCCAAATCTACAACGTGAATGTAATCGCGAACAGCAGTTCCATCAGGAGTGTCATAATCACTACCAAAAACAGATAATTCTTCACGAATTCCTGCAGCGGTTTGAACCACAAATGGAATTAAATTTTGAGGAACTCCAATTGGTAATTCACCAATTTTAGCAGATTCATGTGCCCCAATTGGATTGAAATAACGTAAAGCAATTGCCTTTAAATTAGATACTTTTGTAGCATCTTTTATAATTTCTTCTCCTATTTGCTTTGTGTTTCCGTATGGAGATTCTGCAGGTTTAATAGGAGCATTTTCGGTAATTGGCAATTCGTCAGCTTGTCCATAAACTGTACAGGAAGAACTAAATATAAAATTATTTAGGTTGTTAGCTTTTAATTCTTGTAATATATACACTAAACTTCCAATGTTGTTTTCGTAATATTCTAGTGGCATTTGAACACTTTCTCCAACAGCTTTAGAGGCTGCAAAGTGAATAATTCCATCAACTGGGTGGTGTTCAAAAAATATTTTTACAGCTAGTTTATCTTTTAAATCAATATTATGGTATTCAGGTTTAATGCCTGTAATTGATGTAATTTTATCTAAAACTTCAATACTTGAGTTAGATAAATTATCAATAATAATAACCTCAAAACCTTCGTTTTGCAATTCAACTACGGTATGAGATCCAATAAATCCTAAACCTCCTGTTACTAATACTTTTTTCATGACTATTTATTTATGAATTCTTTTACTGTTTTTGTAATAAATTCTAGTTGCTCCTCATCCAATTCGGTATGCATTGGTAATGAAATAACCGTGTTTTTTAACTCGTTAGTTACTTCAAAATCGGCTTCGTTATAGCGTTCATCGGCATACGCTTTTTGACTATGTAATGGAACAGGATAATAGATTGCATTTGGAATTCCATTATCTAATAAATGTTGGTGTAACTCGTTACGTTTTCCATTTAAAATTTGTAATGTGTATTGATGAAATACGTGGCAATCACAATTATCACAAACAAATTCGCAACCATTACCCAATTTAGGTGTAATAATATTTTGTTCGTTTTTAAATGCATTATTATAATAACGTGCTGCCGTTCTTCTAGCGTCACAATATTCATTTAAATGCGGTAATTTAATGCGGAGGATTGCTGCTTGAACGCTGTCTAATCTCGAATTTACCCCAACTACATCGTGGTAATAGCGTTCGTACATTCCATGGTTTACCATACCTCTAATAATATGTGCAAGATCATCATCATCGGTAAAAATAGCTCCACCATCACCATAACATCCTAAATTTTTGGAAGGGAAAAATGAAGTTGTTCCAATATTTCCTATCGTACCAGCTTTCTTTTTAGAGCCATCTTTAAAAGTGTAATTGGCTCCAATTGCTTGTGCCGTATCCTCAATTACAAATAAATTATGTTCTTTAGCAATTTCTAAAACAGCTTCCATATTTGCACATTGCCCATATAAATGAACAGGTACAATTGCTTTGGTTTTAGGTGTAATAGCTTTTTTAATTGCTTCAATATCTATGTTAAAAGTATCCTTTTCAACATCAACTAAAACAGGAGTTAAATTTAGTAAGGCAATAACTTCTACTGTTGCTGCAAAGGTAAAATCGGCAGTAATAACTTCATCGCCAGGTTTTAAACCTAATCCCATCATTGCAATTTGTAAAGCATCAGTTCCATTTGCGCAAGGAATCACATTTTTTACTCCTAAATATTCTTCTAATTCTTTTTGAAACGAATGGACTTCTGGTCCGTTTATATAAGCAGTAGATTTTAATACTTCTAATACTTTTTGATCGATTTGTTTTTCGATTTTGCTGTATTGACCTTTAAGATCAACCATTTGTATTTTTCTCATTGTATGTACAATTAATGAGATGTAAAATTACAATAAAAGCGTATTTAATACAATTATTAATACAATTATATGCTACAACGTTTTATTCGAATAAGTCAGAAGACAAATAACGATCTCCACGATCTGGTATAATGGCAACTATAAGTCCATTTTCAATATTTTTTGAAAGTTTAACAGCAGCAGTTACAGCGCCTCCAGCACTCATTCCGGCAAAAATCCCTTCTTCTCGTGCTAATTTTTTTGTCATTGCTCTGGCTTCATCTTCACTTACCTCAATAACTAAATCTACTTTTTTGGGATTAAATATTTTTGGTACAAACTCTGGTGACCATTTTCTAATTCCTGGTATTTTAGAGCCATCCATTGGTTGTGCACCTATGATTTGAATTTCAGAATTTTGTTCTTTTAAATACGTTGAGGTTCCCATTATGGTTCCTGTAGTTCCCATAGCCGAAACAAAATGGGTAATTTTTCCGCTGGTATCATTCCAAATTTCAGGCCCTGTAGTTTTATAGTGTGCTTTCCAATTGTCATCATTTGCAAATTGATCGAGCATTGTATATCCTTTTTCTTTGACCATTTTGTTGGCATAGGTACGTGAGCCTTCAATACCAACATCACTAGGCGTTAAGGTAACCTTTGCTCCATAAGCTCGCATTGTTTGAACACGTTCAACAGTAGAGTTTTCGGGCATTACCAATTCCATTTGAAGTCCAAATTGTTGTGCAATCATTGCTAAAGCAATTCCTGTATTTCCACTAGTTGCTTCAATTAAATAATCTCCTTTTTTTATGTCGCCACGTTCAATTGCCGACGCAATCATATTATAGGCGGGTTTGTCTTTTACACTTCCAGCTGGATTGTTTCCTTCGAGTTTTAATAATAACGTAATTCCTTCTTTTTTTATAATCGAAGACGTTTTTACTAATGGAGTTTTTCCTATTAAATTAGCTATACGTTGCGCCATTATCTTTTTTGTTTTAATATGGTTTCAGGTTTGTGATACACTAAAGAGTTTGGAGGAACCGACTCTGTAATCCAAACGTTACCACCAATAATAGTATTTTCTCCAATTACAGTTTCTCCACCTAAAATAGTTGCATTTGCATATATAGTTACGTTATTTTCAACCGTTGGATGACGTTTTGTATTTTTTAATTCTTTTGATACTTGTAAGGCTCCTAAAGTTACTCCTTGATAAATTTTTACGTGGTCTTTAATAATGCATGTTTCACCAATTACCGTTCCGGTGGCGTGATCAATAAAAAATGATTTTCCTATAGTAGCTCCTGGATGAATATCGGTTCCTGTTTTGCTATGTGCGTATTCACTCATTAACCTTGGAATTAAAGGCGCCTTTAATTTAAATAACTCATGGCTAAAACGGTAAATGGCAATAGCATAAAATCCAGGATAGGCCAAATAAACTTCTTCTATATTGTTTGATGCGGGATCTCCGTTTACCAACTCTTGTGCATCTAAGTTTAAGTTTTCAAAAATTTCAGGTAATGTGTTTAAAAATTTATCCCAAATTTCATCACAAGAAGATTGAATGTTGCAAGCGAGTTTATAAATTTCTTTGAAATCAGCCTCCAATTGTTCTATGTTTTGTTCTATGCAAGCATTTGAATCGAATAATGTATAAAACAAATTTGTTGTAAAAGCTTCAGTTTTTCTTTTTAAGCTAAAATTTAACTGAGGTTTATTTTTGCTTGAAATTATTTTATTTATAATGCTTTGTTTTGCGGTCATTGTTTTACCATTTTTATAAACTTCCTAAAAAAATCCTTGATTTCGTAAATATCATACGAAATAACCATAATTATTTTACTTTTAAAAGTTAAATATTAATTCTTCCAAAGGTTATTTAATGTATGTTTGAGTTAAATATAGATATTTATACTTTTAGTTATATAATTGTTGATTGCCCTAAATCTATATTATTTTTATTATAAAAGGTATTTTCATCATCCAAAATAAAGTCGCTTATAAAGGTTCCAACATTGGTGGTTGAAAAATGATTTGTAGAATTTAAATCGGGGGTTGTTATATTAAGTTCTATAGATTTTTCAACAGCTATTCTAATTGATTCAGCTTCCTCAAATAATTCAAAATGTTCTAATAATAATGCCGCAGATAATATTGCAGCTAATGGGTTTGCCATATTTTTACCTTTGGCCTTTGGGAAGGATCCGTGTACAGGTTCAAATAAAGCGGTTTTTGTTCCAACAGATGCGGAAGCTAGCAATCCAATAGAGCCAGAAATTACACTGGCCTCATCAGATAAAATATCACCAATCATATTTTCAGTTAAAATAACATCAAATTGGGTAGGCTTTAAGATTAATTGCATAGCTGCATTGTCTGCGTATAAAAAGCTTAAATCAACATTAGGATAATGATTGCTTATTTCAATTACACGATTTCTCCAAAGTTTTGATGTTGCTAAAACATTTGATTTATCAACCAAGGTTAATTTTTTTCTTCTTGCTTTTGCAGCTTTAAATGCTAAATGGCTAATTCTGTCAATTTCTTCAGCCGAATAATTACATGTATCCGAAGCACTTAAACCATCTGAACTTATGTTTTTTTCTCCAAAGTAAATACCACCTGTTAATTCACGGTAAATTACAATGTCTACGCCATTTATAACATGTTCTTTTAAATTAGATTTATGAATTAAAGATTCGTAAGTTATTACAGGTCTTATATTTGCATAAAGCCCTAGTTTTTTTCTTAATTGAAGTAACCCTTGTTCTGGTCTTATTTTTATATTTGGGTTGTTGTCATATTTAGAATCTCCAATGGCTCCAAATAAAATAGCATCGGCTTCAGAGCAAATTTTTAATGTTTCATCTGGAAGCGGATTTCCTGTTTTGTCAATGGCAATAGCTCCTACAAGAGCTTCTGTGTATTTAAATGTATGCCCATGTTTTTCGGCAATAGCATCCAATATTTTAACTGCCTGTTGAGTTACTTCTGGTCCTATACCATCTCCGGGAAGTAAAGCGATATTTAAATTCATATTCTATTTGTTGTATGATTTCACCAAGCTTTTTATGTTGTAAAATCAACTATTTATTTTCTTGTTTTTATACAAATCAAGCCTCTTCAAAAGAAAAGGCTTGATTAATAATCAAATAAAAATAATGATTTTAGTTTGGTTTTTTTAAATAAATATCAATTTTTTAATAAAACTGTAGATTTTAATTTCAGCATCTAAATTTTATTCTAAAAAATGGATATCTTTATTTCTAAGGATTCGTAGCACGAATATGGTTTAGTTCCATTAAGTGATGAATATCCTCATCGTTTACTTCTTTATGGAAATCTGCGAATTTTAAAAATTGTGGATATAAATCGTCTAATTGAATTTTTGTTAAATCGTATCCAACATTTTTAGCTCTATATGCAAGTGCGGCTCTTCCGCTTCGTGCTGTTAAAACAATTGAAGATTCTGTAACTCCAACATCAGCAGGGTCCATAATTTCATAAGTTTCACGATTTTTAATTACACCATCTTGGTGAATTCCAGAACTATGTGCAAACGCATTTTCACCAACAACAGCTTTGTTTGGTTGAACCATCATTCCCATACTATCTTGTACTAATTTACTAGTGTCATATAATAATTTGGTGTTAATTCCGGTATCTAATCCTAAATAAGGGTGTTGTTTTAGGATCATAACAACTTCTTCTAATGAAGTATTTCCAGCTCGTTCACCAATTCCATTAATAGTACATTCAATTTGACGTGCACCATTTTGAACACCTGCAATTGCATTTGCAGTGGCTAAACCTAAATCGTTATGACAGTGACACGAAATAATTACGTTGTCAATTCCTTTTACGTTTTCTTTTAGGTATTTAATTTTAGCACCGTACTCATCTGGTAGGCAATAACCTGTGGTGTCTGGTATGTTTAAAACAGTTGCACCTGCTTTAATTACTTCTTCTAAAACTCGGGCTAAGTACTCATTGTCTGTTCTACCAGCATCTTCGGCATAAAACTCTACATCCTCAACAAATTTCTTTGCATAAGCTACAGCTTCATAAGCACGTTTTTTAATTTCATCTTGAGTAGATTTAAACTTATAAGTAATGTGCGATTCAGAAGTTCCAATTCCAGTATGAATTCTTGGTCTTTTTGCAAGTTTTAGAGCATCAGCTGCTACTTCAATATCTTTTTTATTCGCTCGTGTAAGACCACAAACGGTTGCGTTTTGTACTAATTTAGAAATTTCAACTACAGATATAAAATCACCTGGACTCGAAATTGGAAATCCTGCTTCAATCACATCAACACCCAATAAATCCAGGCGCTTAGCAATAACTAATTTTTGTTCAGTATTTAGTTTGCAGCCTGGGACTTGTTCACCATCTCTTAATGTTGTGTCAAAAATATGGACTTTATTTTTACTCATTATTGAATTTTTTTTATCACATTTGAAAGTCAAAAATATACTTTAGGTTAATTAATATAATTAATGATTATCTTTGTTTACTATATTCAAGTAGTGGTATAGATTGTTAATATACTGATAAGCAACATAATAAAAATATTTTAGTTACAATGGCTATTGAACAAAAAGATGCACTTTTTTCTTTAATTAAATCATTAACCAAATCCGAAAAACGACAATTTAAGCTGTATGTAGGGAGATTAGGAGGAAATATTGAAGCTAATTTTATGGTGTTGTTTAATTTATTAGATAAAGTAAGTTCTTATAATGACGAGCTTATTTTAAAAAAAACAAACATAAAAAAGCAGCAAATATCTAATACTAAGGCGCATTTGTATAAGCAAATTTTGGTGAGTTTAAGGTTTAATCCGGTACATCAGAATATAAGATCTCAAATTAGAGAACAGTTTGATTTTGCAGCAATATTATATGGTAAAGGTTTGTATAAGCAAAGTTTAAAAATTTTAGAAAAAGCGAAAGAATTAGCCTTAAAAAATGAAGAGAGTAATTTAGCTTATGAAATTGTTCAGTTTGAAAAAGTTATAGAGTCTCAATATATAACTAGGAGTTTAAGTAATAGAGCTGATGAGTTGGCCATACAAGCAAAAGAATTAAGTGTTAAAAATGTTAGAATTAGTAAGCTTTCAAATTTGTCGTTACAATTGTATAGCTTAATGTTGAAGGAAGGATATGTTAAGAATGATAGCACTTCTAAAGAGGTTGTAAATTATTTTGAAAAAAGGTTACCTAAATTTGAATTATCAGATTTGGGTTTTGGAGAAAAGTTGTTTTTGTA
This sequence comes from uncultured Lutibacter sp., assembly GCF_947495725.1. Classification (GTDB taxonomy): domain Bacteria; phylum Bacteroidota; class Bacteroidia; order Flavobacteriales; family Flavobacteriaceae; genus Lutibacter. The sequence goes on from NZ_CANLZZ010000002.1 coordinate 768,733, forward strand.
TAAGGCATATTTATGGAGGAGCTTAATAATGCAAGATTTTATTTCCAGTTTTAAATATTCAAAAAAATGGGTTGATTTGTTTCAGGAAAAACCTGAAATGAAATTACAAAATCCAGTTTTTTATTTAAAAGGAGTTAATTATTTATTGGAGTCTTTGTACTTAACCAGACAAAAAACAAAGTTTAACACGGTGTTAAGTTTACTCGAAAAAGATATAGATGAAGGAAATATAGCATTAAATGCGAACACTCAAATATTAAATTTTTTATACTTAAATCAGAATAAATTAAATTTATTTTTTTTAGAAGGACGTTTTAGTGAAGGTTTGGTTTATGTAAACGATTTATTGGATGAGTTAGAGTTATATACCACAAAAATTGACAAGCATCATATAATGGTTTTTTACTATAAAATAGGATGTATGTACTTTGGAGCTGGAGATAATGAAATGTGTATTCATTATTTAGAAAAGATTATAAATAATAAGGAGTTAAAAATGCGAGAAGATTTATTATGTTTTTCGCGTGTATTAAACCTAGTGGCCCATTATGAAGCCGGATTAGATTATAATATTGAGAAATTGATAGTCTCAACTTATAAATTTTTAAGAAAAATGAACGATCTAAATCAGGTGCAGGCAAAAATGATTACGTTTTTAAAAAATCTAAGTAATATTTATCCTCAAGATATTAAAAAGGAATTTATAAAACTCCACAAAGAATTAATAAAGTTTGAAAATCATCCTTATGAAAAACGCGCTTTCTTGTACTTAGATATAATATCTTGGTTAGAAAGCAATATTCAAAACGTATCAGTTGAGAGTATAATTCAAGAAAAAGCAAAAAAAATGATTAAATAGTTTTTTTGTACCAATTATTTTGCAATATTTGTTGAACAAAATGAAACAAACTATTATCAATATTATTTCTGTCGTTGTCGTTGTGATAATTTCGCAAACCGATTAGGAATAGTTGAGTAATATCATAATATTATAGTAAACCTTCCTAATTAAATTTAGGGAGGTTTTTTTAATTTATAATCATTGTAAAAAAAAGAGGTTTAACTGTCATAAAATCAGCGAGGTATGGGTAATAAAAGGTAAATGAGTATTGTAAAAAAAATAAAAGAATAAAGAAAATAACAAATGTGAAATTTACTTTTGTTGTTAGTTATATAAAATTTAGAAATAAAATAAATATTTTAAATATATTTTAAAATATTTCAAAAATATTTGAGATAAATGCAATTAAATAAATACAGTAAAAGAGTAACACAAGATCCAACACAACCTGCTGCCCAAGCTATGATGTATGGAGTTGGTTTAACTGAAGAGGATATGAAAAAACCTCAAATAGGAATTGCAAGTACAGGATACGACGGTAATCCTTGTAATATGCACCTAAATGGGTTAGCTGGTTTTATTCAAGAAGAAGTTAATAAACTGCCACTTGTTGGATTAAAATTTAATACAATTGGTGTTAGTGATGGTATTTCTATGGGAACTTCGGGAATGAATTATTCACTGCCTTCTCGTGATATTATTGCAGATTCTATTGAAATTGTAATGAACGCTCAAAGTTATGACGGTTTAGTAACTGTTGTTGGTTGCGATAAGAATATGCCAGGAGCAATAATGGCGATGTTACGTTTAAATCGTCCCTCGTTAATGGTTTATGGAGGTACCATAAAATCTGGAAATTATAAAGGAAGAAAATTAAATATTGTTTCTGCTTTTGAAGCATTGGGACAAAAAATTTCAGGAGAAATTACTGAAGAAGAATATAAGGAAATTATAAAAAAATCGATTCCTGGAGCAGGAGCCTGTGGAGGAATGTATACCGCAAATACAATGGCATCTTCTATAGAGGCTATGGGGTTTGCATTACCATATAATTCTTCAATCCCAGCCGAAAATCCACATAAAGAAAGTGAAAGCGAACGTATTGCAGCTGCAATTAATAATTTATTAGAATTAGATTTAAAACCACTAGATATAATTACCAAAAAATCATTAGAAAACGCAATTACCGTGGTGAATGCATTAGGAGGTTCTACAAATGCAGTATTGCATTATTTGGCCATTGCACATGCAGCTGGTATTGATTTTACATTAGAAGATTTTCAAAGAGTTAGCGATAGAACACCATTAATTGGAGATTTAAAACCAAGTGGAGAATATTTAATGGAAGATGTTCATGGTGTTGGAGGAACTCCAGCTGTTATGAAGTATTTGTTAGAAAAAGGGTTTTTACACGGAGATTGTATGACGATAACAGGAAAAACTCTTGCTGAAAATTTAGCAGATGTTAAAGCTATTTCTTTTGAAGAAGATCAAAAAGTAATACATTCAACAGATAAGGCATTAAAATCTTCAGGAAACCTTCAAATATTGTATGGTAATTTGGCCTCAAAAGGTGCGGTTGCAAAAATAAGTGGGAATGAAGGAAGTTTGTTTGAAGGTAAAGCGGTTGTATTTAATAGCGAACAAGAAGCAAATGATGGAATAGGAGCAGGAAAGGTTTCAAGAGGAGATGTTGTTGTTATACGTTATGTAGGGCCAAAAGGAGGTCCTGGAATGCCAGAAATGTTAAAACCTACTTCAATGATAATGGGAGCTGGATTAGGAAAATCAGTGGCTTTAATTACAGACGGACGTTTTTCAGGAGGAACGCATGGTTTTGTTGTAGGGCACATTACTCCAGAAGCACAATCGGGTGGAGCTATTGGTTTAGTAGAAGATGGGGATATCATTAAAATTGATGCAACAAATAACTCTATAGATGTTTTAATTTCAGAAGAAGAATTGGCAGAAAGAAAAGCAAAATGGGTTGAGCCTGCGCCTAAACATAAAAAAGGAATATTGTATAAATATGCTAAAACAGTTTCTTCAGCCTCAGAAGGATGTGTTACGGATAAATTTTAAGAGTATGAAAACATTAAACAACGAAGCAAAACAAAATCAAGCGACTACATCTGTTAAAATTTCAGGTGCCGAAGCGGTTATAAAGTGTTTGTTGGAAGAAGGTGCTGATTTAGCCTATGGATATCCAGGTGGAGCAATAATGCCTGTTTATGATGAAATCTATAAATATCAAGATAAGTTTCACCACGTATTAACGCGTCACGAACAAGGAGCAGCACATGCTGCCCAAGGTTTTGCTCGTGTTACCGGAAAACCTGGAATTGTTTTTGCAACTTCAGGCCCTGGAGCAACAAATTTAGTAACAGGTATTGCAGATGCCCAAATAGATTCTACACCTTTAGTATGCATTACTGGGCAAGTAGCATCTCATTTATTAGGTTCTGATGCTTTTCAAGAAACAGATATTATTGGTATTTCAACACCAGTTACAAAATGGAATTACCAAATTACAAAAGCTTCTGAAATTCCTGAAGTAATAGCAAAAGCATTTTATATTGCAAAATCTGGTAGACCGGGTCCAGTACTTATTGATATCACAAAAGATGCTCAATTTGGAGAGTTAGATTATTCATATAAAAAATGTGAAAAAATAAGAAGCTATAGGGCTACTCCTAAAATTGAAGTTGATAAAATTAAAGAAGCTGCAAAAATAATTAACAATGCAAAAAAACCATTTATTGTATGGGGGCAAGGTGTTATTATTGGAAGTGCTGAACAAGAATTTAAAAATTTCATAGAAAAAACTGATATACCTTCAGCTTCAACGGCATTAGGTCTTTCTGCTTTAGAAACCAAACATCCTTTACATGTAGGTATGGTAGGAATGCACGGTAATTATGCACCAAATAAATTAACAAATGAATGTGATGTTTTAATTGCTATCGGAATGCGATTTGATGATCGTGTTACAGGTAATTTAAATACCTATGCAAAGCAAGCAAAAGTTATTCATTTTGATATTGACCCAGCTGAAATTGATAAGAATGTAAAAACAGACGTTGCAGTTTTAGGTGATGTAAAAGAAACTCTAACAGAAATTATGTCTTATGTTAACAAAGCAGAGCATAAAGAATGGATGAGTGAGTTTGACAAGCTATACGCAATAGAAAAGAATGAAGTAATAGTAGATCAATTAAACCCAACCAAGGAAGGATTAACAATGGGTGAAGTTTTGGGTGGAATTAATAAAGTTTCTAAAGGTGAAGCTGTAGTAGTTTCAGACGTTGGTCAACACCAAATGTTTGCCTGTAGATATGCCGATTTTGTAAAAACAAGAAGTAGTGTAACTTCCGGTGGATTAGGAACCATGGGATTTGCGTTACCAGCAGCAATAGGAGCAAAAATGGGCGTTCCTAATAGAGAAGTGGTTGCAATTATTGGTGATGGAGGATACCAAATGACTTGTAATGAGTTAGGTACCATACTTCAAACAAAAGCAGCTGTAAAAATTGTTGTTTTAAACAATAGTTATTTAGGAATGGTACGCCAATGGCAAGAACTGTTTTTTGACAAGCGTTATGCTTCCACAGAAATGATAAGTCCAGACTTTGTAAAGCTTGCAGAAGCTTATGACATTGAAGCTACTAGAGTTTCTAAAAGAGAAGATTTAGAAGGGGCTATCAAAACAATGATGGCTTCAAAAGAAGCATTTTTCTTAGAAGTTGTTATAGAACAAGAAGATAATGTATTTCCAATGATACCAACAGGAGCAAGTGTTTCAGATATAAGATTAAGTTAAGATGGAAGAAATTAAAAATTTTACAATTTCAGTTTATACTGAAAACAATGTAGGGATACTAAATCGCCTTTCGGCAATATTTTTAAAGCGTCATATAAATATTGAAAGTATGACTGTTTCAAAATCAGAAATTGAAAACGTTCATAGGTTTACCTTTGTTGTAAATATTAGTCAAGTTCAGGCACATAAAGTTGTTGGTCAATTAGAAAAACAAATTGAGGTAATTAGAGCCTTCTTTCATACAGAAGATGAAATTATTTATAATGAAACAGCTTTATTTAAAATTTCAACAGAACATTTGTATAATGAAGAAATTCAAAAAAGAATGAAGTTTAGAAGAGCTCATGTATTAACAATAACCGAACGTTATTTTGTAATTGAGGCTTCTGGATCTAAAGAGAATATTGATAAAATGTATAAAAAATTAAAGCCTTTTGGGTTGCTTCAATTTGTACGCTCGGGTCGAATAGCAATTACACGACCTAAAATGGCAATATCAGAATTATTACAAGAATTTAACTAAAAAGAAATAAATAAATTAAAAAATGGCAAATTATTTTAACACACTTTCATTAAGAGATAAATTAGATCAATTAGGAAGATGTAGATTTATGGATGCTTCCGAATTTGGGGAAGGTGTAGAGGCTTTAAAAGGAAAAAAAATAGTAATTGTTGGGTGTGGAGCTCAAGGTTTAAATCAAGGTTTAAACATGAGAGATTCAGGTTTAGATGTATCTTATACTTTAAGAGCTGCAGCTATTTCAGAAAAAAGACAATCTTTTAAAAATGCAACAGAGAATAATTTTGCTGTTGGAACGTATGAAGAAATGATTCCTACAGCTGATTTATTGATTAACCTAACACCAGACAAACAACATACGGCAGTTGTTTCGGCAGTTATGCCTCTAATGAAAAAAGGAGCAACATTATCGTATTCTCACGGTTTCAATATTGTTGAAGAAGGAATGCAAATTCGTAAAGATATTACGGTTATTATGGTGGCTCCAAAATCACCAGGTTCTGAAGTTCGAGAAGAATATAAAAGAGGATTTGGAGTTCCAACTTTAATTGCTGTACATCCTGAGAATGATCCAGAAGGAAAAGGATGGGATCAAGCAAAAGCATATGCAGTTGCCACAGGAGGCCACACAGCAGGTGTTTTAGAGTCATCATTTGTAGCAGAGGTAAAATCAGATTTAATGGGTGAGCAAACAATTCTATGTGGATTGTTACAAACGGGATCTATTTTATGTTTTGACAAAATGATTGAAGAAGGTGTGGATGCAGGTTATGCGTCAAAACTTATTCAATATGGTTGGGAAACTATAACCGAAGCCTTAAAACACGGAGGTATTACAAATATGATGGATCGTTTATCCAACCCAGCAAAAATTGCCGCGTTTAATGCATCTGAAGAATTAAAAGATATTATGCGTCCGTTATTCCAAAAACATATGGATGACATTATGGAAGGTGAATTTTCTAAAACAATGATGGAGGATTGGGCAAATGATGATGTAAACCTTTTAACTTGGAGAGCAGCAACGGGAGAAACTAATTTCGAAAAAACTCCAGCTGGAGATGTTGAAATTTCGGAACAAGAATATTTCGATAACGGAGTTTTAATGGTTGCAATGGTAAAAGCAGGTGTTGAATTGGCTTTTGAAGCTATGACAGATTCTGGAATAATTGATGAATCTGCATATTATGAATCGTTACACGAAACGCCATTAATTGCAAATACTATTGCGCGTAGAAAATTATACGAAATGAATAGTGTAATTTCTGATACAGCTGAATACGGTTGTTATTTATTTGATCACGCTTGTAAGCCTTTAATTGCCGATTATGTTAAGAAAACACCAAGTAATTTCGTTGGTCGCCCATTTAACGACGGTTCAAACGGAGTTGATAACAAGGAGTTAATTGAAGTAAATGCAGTTATTAGAAATCACCCAGTAGAAGAAATTGGTGAATATTTAAGAGAATCAATGACTGCAATGAAAAAAATTGTTTAAAAAGTTTAAATTTTGAGTGAATCTATTAAAAATAGGATTTCATTAGAAAATATTTATAAAGCTCAACAGAGCATTAAAGGAGTTGTACAAGCAACTCCTTTAATGTTTATGAAGAATTTTTCCGACCAGTACGAGGCTAACATTTATTTTAAAAGAGAGGATGTTCAAGCTGTACGCTCGTATAAAATTCGTGGAGCTTATAATAAAATTCAAGGATTATCTGCCAAGGAATTAAAAAATGGTATTGTTTGTGCAAGTGCAGGAAATCATGCACAAGGTGTTGCTTTTGCTTGTAAAAAACTAGAAGTTAGCGGGACTATTTTTATGCCAGTTACAACGCCACACCAAAAAATTGACCAAGTTAAAATGTTTGGAGGTGAATTTGTAGAAGTTAGACTTTTTGGTGATAGCTATGATGATAGTCAATTAGCCGCAAAAGAATTTTGTGATAAAAATCAAAGTACTTTTGTACACCCTTTTGATGATTTAGATGTAATTGCAGGTCAAGGAACTATTGGTTTAGAATTATTAAACGCTACCGACATACCTATTGATTATTTATTTTTGCCTGTTGGAGGTGGTGGTTTAGCTTCTGGAGTGGGAAGTGTATTTAAATCATTAAGTCCAGAAACAATTTTAGTTGGTGTAGAACCAAAGGGAGCGCCATCTTTAACAACTTCATTAAAAAATGGAGTGAATACTACTTTAGATGAAATTGAAAAATTTGTTGATGGTGCTGCAGTAAAACGTATGGGGGAAATTACTTTTGAAATGTGTAAAGAATTACTTCATAAAACAGATGTTATTTGTGAAGGGTTAATTTGTTCAACCATATTAAAAGTATATAACGAAAATGCCCTAGTTGTTGAACCAGCCGGAGCATTATCTATTGCTGCACTTGAACAACATAAAGAACAGATTAAGGGAAAAACAGTTGTTTGCATAGTTAGTGGAGGTAATAATGATATTACCCGTATGGAAGAAATGAAGGAAAGAGCTCTTTTATTTCAAGGTCTAAAGCATTATTTTATTATTAAATTTCCACAAAGAGCTGGAGCCCTAAAAGAATTTGTTGTTGAAGTGTTGGGAGAAAATGACGATATAACTTATTTTGAGTACACCAAGAAAAATAATAGAGATAAAGGACCTGCTGTTGTAGGAATTCAGCTTGAGTCGAAAGAGGATTTTGAACCTTTATTAACTAGAATGAAACAAAAAGGATTTTTGAGAGAGTACTTAAATGAAAATCAGGAATTATTTCAATTTTTGATTTAGCATATTTTTGCTTATTTCTATTAATAATTGTTAATTATAAGGAGCGTAAATAGGAATGTTGTTAATTATTAAACAAAACTAAAATTATATTAAAAAAATGCGTAATATTGTACCAATGAAAATAAGCAATTTAAATACTTCAATTGTACGCCGCTTTTTGCGCCGCCCCTTATGGGCGTAATTTTCTATTGAAAACGATGCGTTCGTTTTCGCTTCTCATAAAAAAACATAATTAAGTTAATTTTATAATTCAAAAGGTAAACAATGAAAGTTGTTATTGCTAATATATCGCATATTAAATATGCTGAGATAATTTGTGAAACTATTAAAGAGTCTGCAAAAGTTAGAGGAACTGGAATTGCAGAAAGAACTCCAGAATATATTTCAAAAAAAATAAGTACGGGTGATGCTATTATTGCTATAGAAAATGATGAGTTTGCAGGATTCTGTTATATAGAAACCTGGGATAATAAATCGTTTGTAGTAAACTCGGGTTTAATTGTACATCCAAATTTTAGAAATCAGGGTTTAGCTAAAAAAATAAAAAAGAAAATTTTAGAATATTCTCAAGAGAAATATCCTGACGCTAAAATTTTTGGAATAACTACAGGCTTGGCAGTTTTAAAAATTAATTACGAATTAGGATATCAACCTGTAACATTTTCGGAATTAACTACCGACGAAGCTTTTTGGAATGGTTGTAGAACTTGTAAAAATTTCGATGTTTTAACGAGAACCGAACGTAAAATGTGTTTATGCACAGGAATGTTATACGATCCTAAGCACAAAAAAATTATAAAAGAGCATAAATACGATTCTAAAGTATTAAGTAGATTAAAAAAGATTAAACAAGCATTATTTCTAAAGAAGAAAAAATAAATATCATGGAAAAAGTTGTAGTTGCATATAGCGGAGGTTTAGACACATCATATTGTGTTAAATATTTACAAAACGAATTAAATTTAGAAGTTCACAGCGTACTTGTTAATACAGGTGGATTTTCTGAAGAAGAATTAAAAGTAGTTGAAGCAAAAGCATATGATATGGGGGTAAAATCTCATACAAATCAAAATATTTTAGATATATATTACGAAAAAGCCATAAAATTTATGGTGTATGGTAATGTGTTAAAAAATAATACATATCCATTATCTGTAAGTGCAGAGAGAGTGTTTCAGGCAATTGAAGTTGTAGAATATGCCAAAACAATAAACGCAAAATACATTGCCCACGGAAGTACTGGTGCAGGTAACGATCAGGTTAGATTTGATATGATATTTCAAACCCTAGCTCCAGAAATTGAAATTATAACACCAATTCGAGATTTAAAACTTTCCAGACAAGAAGAAATTGAATATTTAAAGAAACACGGAGTAGATTATCCTTGGTCTAAAGCAAAGTATTCCATTAATAAAGGAATTTGGGGAACAAGTGTTGGTGGTGTTGAAACCTTAACATCTCACCAAGCCTTGCCAGAAGAAGCTTACCCAAGTCAATTAGAAAAAACCGAACCTACCGATATTAAATTACACTTTGAAAAAGGTGAATTGGTTGGATTGAATGATGAAATAGATACTCCTGTAAATACAATTTTAAAACTTGAAGAAATAGCCTCTAAATACGCAATTGGTAGAGATATTCATGTTGGAGATACAATTGTTGGGATTAAAGGAAGAGTTGGTTTTGAAGCTGCGGCTGCAACCGTAATTATTAAAGCGCATCATTTGTTAGAAAAGCATGTACTTTCTAAATGGCAACAAAATATGAAAGAAGGATTAGGTAGTACCTACGGAATGTTATTGCACGATGGTCAGTACTTCGAACCTGCAATGAGAGACATTGAAGCTTACTTAACTAATTCTCAAAAAACAGTTACAGGAGAAGTTTTTGTAACCTTAAAACCTTATCACTTTAGTTTAAATGGAATTGAATCTAGACACGATTTAATGAAATCTAAATTTGGTGAATATGGAGAAACAAATAAGGCTTGGAGTGCAGAAGATGCAAAAGGATTTATTAAAATATTGGGAACAGCAAATAAAATTTATCACAGCGTAAATTCATAATTATGATTAAAGTAGGAATAGTTGGTGGAGCAGGATATACTGCAGGGGAATTAATTAGATTATTGGTAAATCACCCAAAAGCAGATTTAGATTTTGTATATAGTACATCAAATGCAGGAAACTATATTTATCAAGTACATCAAGATTTATTAGGTTCTATAGATTTAAAGTTTACTGATACAATTAATAAAAATGTTGATGTGTTATTTTTGTGTTTAGGACACGGAAATTCTACAGCCTTTTTAGAAAATAATGAATTTTCTAAATCAACAAAAGTAATTGATCTAAGTAACGATTTTAGATTAAATGCTGATGCCAATTTTAAAGGGAGAAAATTTGTTTATGGAATTCCAGAATCTCAAAAAAGTGAAATTAAAGGGGCTGCAAATATTGCCAATCCAGGATGTTTTGCAACTGCAATTCAATTGGCTTTATTGCCATTAGCAAATGCTTCAAAAATTAACGATACTGTGCACATAAATGCTACTACAGGTTCTACAGGAGCCGGAGTTTCACCTATGGCAACAACACATTTTAGCTGGAGAGATAATAATTTTTCAGTTTATAAGGCATTTACACATCAACATTTAGGAGAAATAGGAGAGAGCATAACGGAACTTCAAAATGGTTTTAATCAAGAATTATTGTTTATACCAAATAGAGGTAACTTTAGTAGAGGAATTTTTGCAAGTATATACTTGAAATTTGATGAGAGCCTTGAAAAAGCTTTTGAGTTATTTGAAGATTTTTACAAAGATGCTGCGTTTACGCATGTTTCAAAATCACCAATTCATTTAAAACAAGTTGTAAATACTAACAATTGTTTTTTACATCTTCAAAAACACGGAAATCAATTGTTAATTACCTCGGCAATTGATAATTTATTAAAAGGAGCTTCTGGTCAGGCTATTCAAAATATGAATTTAATGTTTGGCTTTAATGAATCAGAAGGATTAAAATTAAAAGCGAATTCATTTTAGAATTCACAAAAAAAAGTAAACAAATGAACTAAGCAAATAATAATTTATATTGAATTTGAATTTTGCGAGCTCGTTTGACCAAATTGAAAAAATAAAACCGAACAAATGAAAATAGCGATTTTAGGAACAGGAAATTTAGGATATTCAATAGCAATTGGTATTTTAACTCAAGACAATTTTAAGTTTAAAAATTTGTATTTAACAAAACGAAATACATCATCTTTAGATTCTTGGTCAAAACTACCCAATGTTAAAATTTCAACAGATAATAAAAAAGCTGTTCGTTTTTCGGATGTTATTATTATTGCTGTACAGCCAAATCAACTTCGTGATGTTTTGGAAGAAATTAAAGATGTGGTTAATCCTAAAAGACATACCGTTATTTCAGTTGTTACAGGTAGAAAAATAAATGAAATAGAAAATATTTTAGAAAAAGATATTGCTATTGTTAGAAGCATGCCAAATACAGCTATTTCGGTTGGGCAATCTATGACTTGTTTAAGTGCAAATAAGAAAGGAAGTGAGAATGTTGAATTGGCTAAAATGATATTCAATTCTTTAGGGAAAACAATGTGTATTGAAGAAAAGTTAATGCAAGCTGCCACAGTTATTTGCGCAAGTGGAATTGCTTTTTGGATGCGTTTAATTCGTGCAACAACACAAGGTGCAGTTCAATTAGGTTTTGATGCAGAAGAGGCACAAGAATTATCGATGCAAACTGCATTGGGTGCTGCAAGTTTATTAATAAAATCGGGTAATCACCCAGAAGAAGAAATTGATAAAGTTACAACTCCAAGTGGTTGCACAATTGAAGGTTTAAATGAAATGGAACATCAAGGACTAAGTTCGTCTTTAATAAAAGGTCTTGTAACATCTTTCGAAAAAATTAATCAAATTTAAAATTATTGTTATGGAATTATTTGATGTTTACCCGTTGTATAATGTAACACCTGTAAAAGCAGAAGGTGCTTATGTATGGGATGAAAATAACAGAAAATATTTGGATTTATATGGTGGTCATGGAGTAATTTCAGTTGGCCATACACACCCAAAGTATGTAAATGATATTACTAGCCAATTAAATAATTTAGGATTTTATTCTAATTCAATTCAAAACCCATTACAAAAAGAGTTGGCTAATAAATTAGGGAAGTTATCTAATTGTGAAAATTATAATTTGTTTTTATGTAATTCTGGAGCAGAGGCAAATGAAAATGCCTTAAAATTAGCTTCTTTTAAAACAGGTAAAAGTAGAATTATTTCTTTTAATAATTCTTTTCACGGAAGAACTTCGGCTGCAGTTGCGGCAACTGATAATAAAAATATAAATGCACCAATTAATTTACAGCAAGAAGTTACATTTTTACCTTTAAATAATATTAAATTGGTAATTCACGAAATTGGAAAGGGAGATGTTGCTGCAGTTATTATTGAAGGAATTCAAGGTGTTGGAGGGTTGGATGAAGGTACTACCGAGTTTTTTCAAGAAGTTGAAAAATTTTGCAAAAAACATGGAGTATTTCTAATTTTAGATGAAATTCAGTCTGGTTATGGAAGAAGCGGAAAGTTTTTTGCGTTTCAACATCATATTATTAAACCAGATATTATTACAACGGCAAAAGGAATGGGAAATGGATTTCCAATTGGAGGTGTTTTAATTTTGGATAAACATGAGGCTAAATATGGAATGTTAGGTACTACATTTGGAGGGAATCATTTGGCTTGTGCAGCAGCAATTTCAGTATTAGATATTATCAAAGAGGAAGAATTAATAGAGAATGTTAATAAAACTTCAGCATACCTTTTAGAGCAAATTAAAACCATTTCGCAAGTAAAAAAAGTGAAAGGAAAAGGTTTAATGTTAGGTGTTGAATTCGATTTTGAAGTTGGAGAGTTACGTAAAAAACTAATTTTTGAAAAACAGATTTTTACAGGTGGATCAATGAATAAGAATCTGCTAAGAATATTACCTCCTTTAACAATGAATACAGATCAAGTAGATGTTTTTATAAATGCATTACAAGAAGTTTTATAATGAATGCACTATTAACAACTCAACAAAAAAATGATGTTTTGAGCACAATGGCTCAATTAATCAATTCAGAACAAGCGTCAATAGTTTCAGCCAATACTCTAGATGTAGAAGGTTACAATGGAGATGATTTGGCAATGGAAAAAAGGCTAAAAGTTGATGATGCTAAAATTGCAGGGATGATTTTATCATTAAAACAATTAGTAGCAGATTCTGAGCCAATTGGTAAAGAGTTATTTAACTTTATTCACGAAAACGGTATTAAAATAGTTAATAAAACAGCTCCTTTTGGAACCGTTTTAATTATATACGAATCTAGGCCAGATGTTACTGTTGAAGCTGCAGGTATTGCTTTTAAATCTGGTAATAAAATTTTATTAAAAGGAGGGAAGGAGTCGTTAAATTCGAACTTAAAAATTGTGGAATTATGGCACAAAGCTTTAAAGCAACACAATATTTCTACAGATTGGGTAGAGTATCTAAATTACGATAGGGTTAAAACACAAGAATTTCTTGAAAATCCTACGCAACAATTAGATTTAATTGTTCCACGTGGTGGAGAAAAATTGATTGAATTTGTTAAGAAAAATGCTAAATGTCCTGTAATTGTAAGTGGGAGAGGAAACAACTTTGTGTATGTAGATTCTGAAGCAGATATTGATATGGCGTTGAATATTATCAATAACGGGAAAACATCAAATATATCTGTTTGTAATGCAGTAGATAAAGTGTTAATTAATTCAAATTTGGAAAACAAAGATCAATTTATAAAAGCATTGGTTGATAAATTGTTAAAGTCTAATGTTGAGATTTTTGGTGATGCTGTTTTATCGAAATTTGATAATATTTCAGCTTATGAAAATGAATCAATTTGGTATCAAGAGTTTTTAGATTATAAGATTGTTATTGGTAGTGTGGATTCCACTGAAGAGGCAATTTCTAAATCAAACAAGTATAGTGGAGGACATTCTGCAGTTATTATTACAAAAAATGATGAAACAGCAGAAACCTTTATGGAAAATACGGATTGTGCTGCAGTATATCAAAACGCATCTTCTAGATTCACCGATGGTGGTCAGTTTGGATTAGGAGGAGAGTTGGCAATTAGTACAGATAAATTACATCATAGAGGTCCAATGGGCTTACATCATTTGGTTACTAATAAATGGTACGTAAAAGGAAATGGGCAAATTAGATAAAAAAAGAATTTTATTAAAAATTGGTTCTAATGTTTTAACAAAAGAAACCAATCAAATTTCTAGAGGTAAACTTGAGGATATTGCACGTCAAATAGCTCAATTAAAAGATAAATACGAATTTGTTATCGTAAGTTCGGGTGCAATAGCTGTAGCTAAACAATTTGTTGAGCTAGAAAGCAATGGTAAACTAATTAATGTTAAACAAGCTTTGGCATCAATAGGTCAACCGCATTTAATGCGAATTTTTCATGAGAATTTTTGGGAGCTTGGCTTGTTTACTTCTCAATGTTTATTGTCGTATTCCGATTTCAAAAAAGAAAAATCTAGAACCAATATTAAAAACACTATAAATGTGTTGGTTGAAAATAATTACATACCCATTATTAATGAAAATGATACTGTTGCAACAGATGAAATTAAGTTTGGAGATAATGATAAATTATCGGCATTAACAGCTTCATTATTAAATGTCGATTTGTTAATTATTGCAACAAATACAAACGGTATTTATACCAAAGCTTCAATAGAGGCTGACAAATTAAAAACTATAAAAGAAACTTCGGAAATTGAACCATTAAAAAATCAAATAAATAGTAATTCAATATCTAAGCATGGTACAGGTGGTATGGCTACAAAAATTGCTGCTGCCGAAATTGCTCAAAATGCAAAAATAGAAACTTGGATTGTTAATGGGTTAAAAGATAATTTTATTATTGATGCAATTAATAATACTTCGGAGTTTACTAAAATAATTACAAAATAAAATGAATCATTATTTAAGTATTAACGATTTAGATAATTTGCAAAACACAGTGCAAGAGGCTATTGAGTTAAAAAAACAACCATTAAAGTTTGAAAGTTTAGGGAAAGATAAAACAATATGTTTATTGTTCTTTAACAACAGTTTACGTACCCGTTTGAGCACTCAAAAGGCAGCTCAAAATTTAGGTATGAATCCGATTGTTATGAATTTCGGAGCAGAAGGGTGGCAGTTGGAATATGAAGATGGTGTTATAATGAATGAAAATAAATCGGAACACGTAAAAGAAGCCGCTGAGGTAATTGCACAGTATTGCGATATTGTTGCAATAAGAGCTTTTGCAAGTTTAACAGATAAAGAAAAAGATTTAGCAGAGGTTGTATTAAACAACTTTGAAAAATACGCAGGCATTCCTGTGGTGAATATGGAAAGTGCTGTTGGTCACCCTTTACAAGCTTTAGCAGATGCTATTACGTTAGAGGAAAACAAAGTTAATCATAAGCCAAAAGTAGTATTAAGTTGGGCACCGCATCCAAAAGCATTACCACATGCGGTTGCAAATTCTTTTGTTGAAATGATGCAATTACAAGATGCTGATTTTGTTATTACACATCCTGAAGGCTATGAGTTAGATCCAGAAATAACAAAAGATTCAACTATTGAATATGACCAGAAGAAAGCTTTTGAAAATGCAGATTTCGTATATGTAAAAAATTGGAGCAGTTTTAAAGAATATGGTAAAGTTGTAAATACCGACTCTAATTGGATGATAACCGGTGATAAAATGAGGGCAACAAACAATGGTAAATTTATGCATTGTTTACCAGTAAGACGAAATGTTGTAGTTGCGGATGAAGTTATCGATTCTGAAAATTCAATTGTAATTGAACAAGCAAATAATAGAACATATTCTGCTCAAATAGTTTTGAAAAAAATATTGGAGAATATGTAATTATAGTAATTGTCATTCTGAATGAAGAGATCGCCAAATGAAGAATCTCATATCATTATTTGAGATATTTCACCTTAGCTCAATATGACATAAAGAACAAATTTAAACAATGACTAAACAAACACTACAAATTATAAAAATAGGAGGTAATGTAATTAACAATGAAGAAGCATTATTTTCTTTTTTAAAGGATTTTTCAGAATTGAAGGGACCTAAAATTTTAGTTCATGGTGGAGGTAAAAAGGCCACTGAAGTTTCCTCTGCAATGGGTTTACAACCTAAAATGATAAACGGTAGGAGAGTAACAGATGAAGCAACAGTTGAAGTAGTAACAATGGTATATGCTGGTTTATTAAATAAGAAAATAACAGCAAAGTTGCAAGGTTTTGGGTGCAATGCAATGGGACTTTCAGGCACCGATGCCAACTGTATTTTGGCACATAAACGTATTGTAAAAGATATCGATTATGGTTTTGCGGGTGATGTTGATGCCGTTAATTCGGAAATTATAAATGTGCTATTACAAAATAATGTAACACCAGTTTTTTGTGCAATTACTCATGATAAAAAGGGGCAATTATTAAATACAAATGCAGATACAATAGCTTCTGAAGTATCAATAGGTATGAGTTCAATGTATAATACAGAATTAAATTTTGTGTTTGAATTAAAGGGTGTTTTAGAAAACATTGAAGATAAAGATTCTGTTATTAAAGAAATTAATTCTGAAAAATATGAAGAGTTAGTAGCTCGTGGAATTATTGCAGACGGAATGCTTCCAAAAATGCATAATTGTTTTAATTCATTAAAAAAAGGAGTAAGTAAAGTGAAAATTGGAGATGCTTCTTTAATAAAAAATTCAACAAAATTATATACAACATTAACAATATAAAACTTCGTTAAGTTAATATAGACGAAAATTTAAAGTAATTAACAATTAAAAATGATTGATCAATTAACAAAACAGGCTATTGAATTACTTAAAAAGTTGATTTCAAAGCAATCTTTTTCTGGAGAAGAAAATGAAACTGCATTATTGATTATGCAATGGTTTTCGCATCATGACATTAAGTTTGAAAGTGAAAAACACAATGTTTGGGCAATTAATAAATACTTCGACCCTTCTAAAAAAACAATATTACTAAATTCACATCACGATACGGTAAAACCAAATAAAGGGTATACGCGTGATCCTTTAAAAGCGGAAGTTTTAGATGGTAAGTTATATGGATTAGGAAGTAATGATGCCGGAGGATGTTTGGTTTCGTTGCTAGCAACCTTTACCTATTTTTATAATAGAGAAGATTTAAAATACAATTTTTTAATGGTTGCTTCAGCTGAAGAAGAAAATACGGGACCAAATGGATTACATAGTATTATACCCATATTGCCAGAAATTGATTTTGCTATTGTGGGCGAACCTACTTTAATGAATTTGGCTATCGCCGAAAAAGGTTTAATGGTACTAAATTGCGAAGCAAAAGGAACTTCGGGGCACGCAGCTCACGGTAATGCAGATAACGCCATTTATAACGCTATAGAAGATATTAATTGGTTTAAAACCTATGAATTTCCTAAAGTATCTGAAACACTTGGTAAAGTAAGAATGACAGTTACTCAAATAGAAGCAGGAAGTCAACACAACGTAATACCATCGAGCTGTAAATTTGTGGTAGATGTAAGAGTTACTGATGCATATAGCAACCAAGAGGTGTTTGAAATTGTTGAATCTAAGGTTAAATCAGAAGTTTGCCCAAGATCACAACGCTTAAACTCTTCGTCAATTCCAAAAGACCATCCAATTGTGTTGGCAGGCGTTAAATTAGGTAGAGAAACATATGGATCGCCAACCATTTCAGATCAAGCAATATTAACGTGTCCTTCATTAAAATTGGGGCCAGGAGAAAGTTTACGTTCGCATACGGCAGATGAGTTTATCTATGTTAGAGAAATTGAAGAAGGTGTGGATTTATATATTAAAATATTAGAAGAAATAGTATAATAATTGTTATTCTGAATGAAATGAATAATCTCCTCGGTTTGAGTGAGATATTTCACAATTGCTCAATATGACAATCAATAAAAACTAAACACAACAACTTAATACAATAATAATTATGAAACTTTGGGATAAGGGATTTTCAACCGATAAAAAAATAGATATTTTTACAGTTGGTAATGATAGGGAGTTAGATTTAATTTTGGCAAAGTATGATGTAATTGGAAATTTGGCTCATGCTAAAATGCTCCATAAAATAGGATTGCTTTCAAAGGAAGAAATTAATGCTTTGGAAGTTGAATTGAATGCAATTTTAAAAACTATTGAAGCTGGAGAGTTTACTATTGAAGATTCGTTTGAAGACGTGCACTCAAAAGTTGAGTTTATGCTAACTGAAAAGTTAGGTGATACCGGTAAAAAAATTCATACAGCACGTTCTAGAAACGACCAAGTTTTAGTTGATGTTCATTTGTATTTAAAAGATGCTTTAACTGAAATTAATGATGGTGTTGATGAATTATTTGATTTGTTAATTAAGTTAGCAGAACAATATAAAAATGTGCTATTACCGGGTTATACGCATTTACAAGTAGCAATGCCATCATCTTTTGGAATGTGGTTTTCAGCTTATGCAGAAACGTTGATTGATGATATTTACTTTTTAAAAGCGGCTTACAAAGTAGCAGATCAAAATCCGTTAGGTTCAGCTGCAGGTTATGGAAGTTCTTTTCCTATTGATAGAGATGAAACTACTAAATTATTAAATTTTGAAACATTGAAATTTAACTCGGTTGCGGCTCAAATGGGACGTGGGAAATTAGAAAAATCAGTTTCATTTGGTTTGAGTTCTGTTGCTGCTACGTTAGCAAAAATGAGTATGGATATTTGTTTGTATATGAGTCAGAATTTTAATTTCATTTCTTTTCCAGATGAATTAACAACTGGTTCTAGTATTATGCCACATAAAAAGAATCCAGATGTTTTTGAATTGATTCGAGGAAAGTGTAATAAACTTCAAGCCTTACCGATGGAATTTACAATGATTACCAATAATTTACCTAGTGGTTATCACAGAGATTTACAATTGTTAAAAGAGGGTTTAATTCCTTCATTTTCAACATTAAAAGCTTGTTTAGAAATGTTAACCTATTCGTTAAAAAATATTAAAGTTAGGGAAGATATTGTTGAAGAAGATAAATACTTGTATTTGTTTAGCGTTGAGGTAGTAAATGAACTAGTGCAAAACGGAACACCGTTTAGAGATGCTTATAAAATTGTTGGTAAAGATATTAACGATGGTAAATTTAATCCAGATAAAAAAGTAAAACATACGCATAAAGGAAGTGTAGGGAACTTATGTTTGGATGAAATTGTTGCCAAGAAAAATAAAGCATAAACAAAAAAGAGCCTAATTTAATTAGGCTCTTTTTTGTTTATTAATCAACTTTGAATAAATTTAAGTTGACGTAATTATTAATTTTATTGTCATTCTGAATGATAATGAAGAATCTCAAGTTAGTTAAACATAAATATTCTTTATTCAGTGTTAGTCCATTTTGAATAGCTTTAATCTGCGATAAACTTAAATCCTAAAGAAACAATACTAGAGCTTAATCCTGTATTTCTTTCGTAATTACTATATTTCAAGTCAACACTTTTTAAACCAAGTTTCCAAATTCTACGTTTTGTAAAAATATCAGTATAAGAAATTCCTAAACTATATTGGTTTGAATTAAATTCGGATAAATCGTAATCTGAAGTATAAAATTCATTCGTAGAAACTAATTCTTCATAAGGTGCAAAATAATCTGCAGCAGTTTGATTGTAATATCTATATGAAGGATAAATAGTAAACTTATCACTTAGTTTTATAGGCACTTCAAGACTAGCTGTATGAGATGAAATTCCCCAATCATCATAATAATAACGGTAATATGTTCTTAAAGAAACTACTTCATTTATATAATAATTAAAACGTGCTCCAACAGGTATTTTAAAACGAGTATCTGGCAAACGTTCAATATCATCAGCTAATTGAAAAACATCTGTATTCTCCTTTGAAGTGTAGTTAGAAATACTTGAAGCATTGCCTATATAATAATTATCTCTGTCTGAAAAATAAACACGTTGCATAGGGTTTGCTAACCAACCATCTTGTTGAATAATATCTGCAAAAATTGAAAATTGAGCTTTTTCACTAATAATTTGAGAAAAACTTAATGATAAAGAATACGTGTTTCTAGATTCATCTTCAATAAGTGTATTGTTTAAAGGACTCCATACATTTGAGCCGTTTTTATTAACTATATCTCCATCTTGGTCTAATATTTCAATACCACTAAAAAAGCCGTTATTTAAGTTTTGGTTAGCTTCTAAATATGAATCTATTTCGGTTGGAAAAACTGGTTGCCAAGAATCGAAATAGACATTTGCTTTCACTCCAATTTCGGTGTTTTTTTCGTTAAATAGCTTTGTTAAACTACCTCCAAATCCAAAAGATGTATAATCATATTCTTTAGAAACGCTTATATTTCCGTCTAAAATTGTATTTCTGTCATCAGAAGAATGACTGTAATTTGCAGTTAAATTAACCCAAGCATCAGATTGTGATGCTCCAGAAGATTCTACCCAAGGGCTTCCTCCACTTCCTGAACTATTATTATCATCATCGTGATCATCGTCATCATGTCCGTTATTATTTGAAGCTCCAGAAGCATCAAACGGATCTAAATTACTTGAAGACGCTGAACTATATGCTGAAATTGTTGCATCAATAGTTAAAACATCGTCATCATTTAAAGGAATAGAAACTGTTAAAGTACTTGCAATGTCTGTTAATTCTTCAGTCCCAATTCCACCTGTTACAGCGGCATTGTCTCCGTCTTGAGAATAGTAACTAGAAATAAAATCAACTTCGGTGTTTTCTAAAACCCTTTTTTTATAAGTTTTCTCTGCAGTTTTTTCTTGTGAGTAAGATGCAATTGAGAAAAGTGTAATTAAAATTAGTGTTATTTTTTTCATTATAAATATTTTTTAATTACAGCCGCAGCCTCCACCAGATTTTCCTCCGTTCGCACCAGAAGCAGCTTCACGATATACTTGTGCACTTGTTTCAAACTTCTCAATTTTTCTAGATGAAAGCACCATATCAGGATCGTTAATATATACTTTTTCATATTCTTTAACAGCAACACACGATGTTAAAGAAGTAATAGCTAATGCCATTAATCCCATTTTTTTTATCATATTTTATTTATATTAATATTGTTAGAGTAGTGAATGTTTCCTGTACCGTCTATAATAATACATTCAACTCCTTTTAGTTGATTTATTCTGTTTAATCCAACTTCTGTTCCCATAACAAAAATTGAAGTTGCTAGTGCGTCTGCAAGTTCAGCTTTAGGAGCAAAAACGGATGCGCTTATAATATTTATAGCTGGATAACCGGTTCTTGGATCAATAATATGTGTGTATCTAATATTGTTAAACGTTACATATTTCTCATAATTACCAGATGTAACAACCGCTTTATTGCTAATTGGTAAAGTAGCAAATGCAATGTTTTTATTCATAGGGTTGGTAATTGCAACCATCCATTCTTTTCCATTCGGCTGCTTTCCCCAAGTATTCATATCGCCAGAAGCATTTATAATTCCTGCTTTTACACCTTTTGAAATTAGTAGTTGTTTGGCTTTATCAGCTGCGTAACCCTTTCCAATTCCACCAAAACCGATTTTCATTCCTTTTTGTTTTAGAAAAACAGTTTTATTTTCTTTATTGAGAATTATATTCTGAAAACCAACTTTAGCAATAGAGTTTTTAATTTTATTTTCTGAAGGCATTGTTTTCATACTGCCATCAAACTTCCATATTTTATCCATAGAAGCGTAACTAATATCAAAAGCTCCGTCAGTTAATTTTGAAATAGCTATGGCACGTTCAATTAAATAAAATAATTCGTTACTAACTTTAATTGGTTTAATGCCTGCATTTTTATTTATTGCTGAAGTTTCAGAATTAGAATCCCAAGAGGAGATTTTTTTTTCAATTCGTGTTATTTCAGAAATAGCAGTGTTAATATGCATTGCAGCTTTGGCAGAATCACTTGCTACTACTGTAATATCAAATCTGCTTCCCATCAATTTTAAGGTGCGTTTTTGAGTGTGCTGTCCTAAAATAACGGTTGAAACTAATAAAGCAATATTTAATAGAAAACATTTTTTCATTTCTTTAGAACGAAGAAAGAGTGTTTATATATTCTTTTGGAGTCGTTTTTTTGTAACCTGTATTTCCTAAAACCTTTCCATTTTTATCAAGTACAACAACAAACGGAAAATAACCATTTAGATTATATTTTTCCATTAATTCTTTGTTGCTTTTAATTTGAGTTTCTGTGAGTTTGTTTTTCTTTTTTCTTGGAAAATCGGCCCTAAGCATTACAAAATTCTTATCGGCATATTTTTTAAATTCTTGTGTACTCCATATTTCTCTATCTAATTTAATACAGGGAGCGCACCAATCTGAACCCTGAAAAACTAAGACTATATTTTTATTTTCATTTGCAGAAATTTCTTTGGCTTCCTCCAAATTTGTTAGCCAATTTTGGGAAAACCCAGAAAAAGTAATTAAGACTAAAGCGTAGCTTAAAAATATTTTTTTCATATAAATGTATTTGTTGCTGAGATAGTTAAATGCTATTTTACCCCGCTTTTATGTTTAAGTAGTGTTATTTAACGAAAAAAAGATGGGAAAAGTATATTATTAATTACATAAATTCCATATAACTTCATTTGGAGTTGGTGCTGTAATTTCAATTTCTTCTTTACTAACGGGGTGTGTAAATTTAATTTTACGTGCATGTAAATGTATACTTGCATCTTTATTGCTTCTATTAAAACCGTATTTTAAATCACCTTTAATTGGACAACCAATGGAAGCTAATTGACAACGAATTTGATGATGTCTTCCAGTTTCTAAATCAACTTCTAATAAGTGATAATTGTCTAAGGATTTTAGTATTTTATAATGAAGAATTGCTTTTTTACTTCCTTCAATTTCAGAAGAATATGAAGTTGACTTATTGTTCTTTGGGTTCTTTCTTAAATATCCAATTAAAGTGTCTTGTTTCTTTTTTGGTTTCTGTTTTACAATGGCCCAATATGTTTTGTTAACAGTTTTATCGCGCAGCATTTTATTAAATCGTTCAAGCGATTTTGAAGTGCGAGCAAAAACTATAATTCCCGTTGTTGGTCGGTCCAATCGATGTACAACACCTAAAAAAACATTTCCAGGTTTGTTGTATTTGTTTTTTATGTATTCTTTAACAATTTCACTTAAAGGTTTGTCTCCAGTTTTATCGCCTTGAACAATATCTCCAGATTGTTTATTTACAACTATAAGATGATTATCTTCAAATAAGATGTTTAAGTTAGTTGCAGTTGAAGCCATTTTAAGAATTTAAATCTAAACCAGCGTTTATTTCATCAATATAATTAAGTAAATCTTCTTTTCCATTCGATGAAGTTGCAGAGGTAATAAAATATTTAGGCATTTCCTCCCAAACTGTACTGGTCATTATTTTTACATAGTTTTTTATGTTTCTATTTAGTTCAGAAATTTTCAACTTATCAGATTTTGTAAAAATAATACAAAAAGGAATTTCATTTTCGCCTAAAAACTCCATAAATTCCAAATCTATTTTTTGTGGTTCATGTCTGCAATCGACAAGTATAAAAGAGCAAATTAATTGTTCCCTTTGTAAAAAATAATTCTTTATAAAACTTTGAAATGTTTTTTTTACGCTTTTAGAAACTTTAGCATAACCGTAACCTGGTAAATCTACTAAAAACCAATTATTATTAATTTTAAAATGGTTTATAAGTTGTGTTTTACCGGGTCTTCCAGATGTTTTTGCTAACTTATTTTGTCCTGTTAGCATATTTATTAAAGAAGACTTCCCAACATTTGAACGTCCAATAAAAGCATACTCAGGTATTCTTTCTTTTGGGCATTTTGCCACGTCGGAATTGCTAATTACAAAACTAGCGGTATTTATTTTCATTGTTTAAAGATTTCGCTCTTTTAACCAGTTCTGAAGAATTTTATTAAACTCTTCTGGATGTTCCATCATTGGAACATGTCCACATTTATCAATCCAAAATAAATTTGCATCTGGTAAAAGTTTTTCAAAGTCAATTGCAACTTCAGGAGGTGTTACCGAATCATTTTTACCCCAAATAATGCAAGTTGGAACATTCATATCAGCTAAATCATTAGCCATATTATGTCTTATGGCACTTTTTGCAATGGCAAGTGTTCTAATAACTTTATGCCTGTCATTTACAGTGCTAAATACTTCGTCAACCATTTCTTTTGATGCAACTTGTGGATCGTAAAATACTTCTTGAGTTTTGGTTTCAATATATTCAAAGTTACTTCGCTTAGGAAACGTATCTCCCATAGATTTTTCATATAAGCCAGAGCTACCTGCAAGGACTAATCCCGCAACATTTTTCAAATTTAGTTTTGTAAAGTACAGAGCAATATGGCCACCTAATGAGTTTCCTAGAAGAATTGCTTTTTCAATTTTCTTGAACTCCATAAATTCTTTTAAAAACTTAGATAAGTTTCTAACATTTGTTTTTAAAAGAGGAAGCGTATAAATTGGAAGTTCAGGTATAATTACTTTGTAACCATTTTTTGAAAAATGATCTAATACACTATCAAAATTACTTAAGGTACCCATTAAGCCATGCAGCAATATTATTGGCTGTCCTTCACCGGCTTCAATGTAACTGAATTTCCCTTCTTTTTTAAGATTACTGCTCATTAAATTTTAAATTTTAAGCTTAGTGCAAAGGTAACTTTTTTTTCCAAAATACGACTTTTTTATCAATGTCTGAAATTAATTATTTAAAAACCTGGAAGTCAAAAAAATAACTATGAAATGGTATTGTGTGGTAAAAGTTATTAACAAAGTGGGTAAAAGTGGTTAAATGTGGGAAAAAATTTATATTTTTGAATTCATACTGAAACTATTATGGTAAATCTAATTGGAACATACGAAGGTAAAGCAGATGCTAAGGGCAGAATGCTTTTATCGGCTGCTTTAAAAAAGCAGTTGGCTCCGGTTTTGCAAGATGGTTTTGTGATCAAACGTTCTGTGTTTCAGCCTTGTTTGGAATTGTATCCAATGTCTGAGTGGAATATTTTAATGGCAAAGGTAAACAAGTTAAATAGGTTTGTGAAAAAAAATAATGACTTTATTAGAAGGTTTACTGCAGGTGTTAAAGTTGTAGAATTGGATGCTTCTGGAAGGTTATTAATTCCGAAAGATTTACAAGCATTTGCTGGTATTTCTAAAAATGTAGTTTTATCAACAGCGGTAAACATTGTTGAGATTTGGGATAAGGATAATTATGAAAATGTTATAGATAACTCAACTGATGATTTTGCCGATTTGGCGGAAGAAGTAATGGGTAATGAATCTGAAATTGATGTAAATGGAATATCATAATCCAGTATTATTGAAAGAAAGTGTTGATGGTTTAAATATTAAACCAAACGGAGTGTATGTAGATGTTACATTTGGTGGTGGTGGTCACTCTAGAGAGATTTTGAGTAGGCTTGGTGAAGAAGGTAGATTGTTTGCTTTTGATCAGGACGAAGATGCGCAAAGAAATAAAATTGAAGATTCAAGATTTACCTTAATTCCTCAAAATTTCAGATTTATAAAAAGGTATTTAAGGTTTTATGGAGTTAAAAAGGTTGATGGAATATTAGCTGATTTAGGTGTTTCCTCTCATCAATTTGATGAGGCTGAAAGAGGTTTTTCAACAAGGTTTGATGCAGATTTGGATATGAGAATGAATCAATCTGGTAAGTTATCGGCTTTTGAAGTTATTAACAATTACACGGAAGAGCAAATTAGTGCAATTCTGTTTCAATACAGTGAAATGAGAAATGCCCGTGCTATTGCTAAAAAAATTGTTGAAGCGAGAGATGAAAAAGAAATAAAAACAAGTTTTGAGTTAAAAGAGGTGTTAAGCCAATTTGTTCCGAAAGCTGTTGAGCATAAAATTTTAGCTCAAATATTCCAAGGAATTAGAATAGAGGTAAATCAAGAAATAGAAGTCTTAAAAGAGTTTTTACTTCAGGTGCCTGAATTATTAAATGAGCAAGGAAGGTTGAGTGTAATTTCATATCACTCCCTTGAAGATAGGCTTGTAAAGCGTTTTATTAGAAGTGGTTTGTTTGAAGGTGATCCAGAGAAGGATATGTTTGGGAATGTGGATGTGCCTATGAAAAAGGTGGGTAAATTGATTATTCCAAAAGCAGCAGAGGTAAAGTTAAATAATAGAGCTAGAAGTGCAAAACTTAGAATAGCAACTGTTGTATAATGTCAATAATTAAAACGAGCATATATAATTTATTGAAAGGTGAATTTTTAATAAGTAAAGATTCATTTAAGAATTGGAGATTTATCTTATTCGTAGTTGGCTTAATGTTAATGATGATTGCGAGTTCTCATAGTTCGGATAAAAAAGTGATGCAAATTGCGAAGCTTAAAAATGAGTTGAAAGAGTTAAGAGCAGAGTTTCTTGATACTAGGTCAATTTCAATGAAAATGAGATTAGAATCAACGGTTAGGGGTAAGGTTTTAGAATCAGGTATTAAACCTAGTGAAAAACCTCCACAAGTAATAAAAGTAATTACAAGTAAAAAATAGAAAGTTGGGAGTAACTAAAAAAGGTATTTTAAATAAATTGTACGTGGTGTGTTTTTGCATTGCGCTTTTTTTAGTTGCAATAATTTTAAGACTTACTAATATTCAATTTTCTGAAGGAGATAAATATAGAAATCTTTCTGAAAAATTAACTTTAAGGAATGACACCATATATGCAAATAGAGGTAGTGTTTTTGCGGCGGACGGTAGTTTATTGGCTACTTCAATGTCTCAATATGAAATTCGAATGGATGCTTATACTGTTGATGGTGAAGTTTTTGAGAAGAATATAAGAAGTTTATCCAATGAGTTAGCAAAAATGCTAGGTAATTCTAGTGCAGCTTGGGAGCGCAAAATTAGAAAAGCAAGAAATTCAAAAAATAGGTATTTGTTTATTGCCAGGAAATTGGGGTATTCTGAGTATATAAAAATAAAAAGTTTTCCAATTTTTAATTTGGGAATGTATAAAGGTGGTTTTATTGCGGAGCAGTCTACAGTTAGAGCGCATCCATTAGGAAAGGTTGCAGAAAGAACTATTGGCTATGATGATTATAGAGGTGCTCCTGGAATTGAAGGTGCTTATAGAAAATTTTTGATAGGGAAGAATGGGTTAAGAATGAAGCAAAAAATTGCAAAAGGACAATGGAAACCTATTAATGATAGAAATGAAAAAGAGCCAATCAATGGTAAAGATATTGTTACTACAATTGATGTTAATATACAAGATATAGCTCATCATTCGTTATTGAGACAGTTAGAATATTACAACGCCGAGCACGGTTGCGTTGTTGTTATGGAAACTAAAACGGGTGAGATTAAGGCTATTTCAAACTTAGGAAGAAGCAGCGAGGGAAAGTATTACGAAAAACGAAATTATGCTGTATATGAATCTCACGAACCGGGTTCAGCATTTAAATTAATGTCTATGGTTGCAGCTTTGGAGGCTAAAGTAATTGATACAAGTACTATTGTAGATACAGGTAATGGAAGGTATAGGTTGTATGGAAGGTATATTAATGATTCTAAGAGAGGTGGTTATGGTAAAATTTCAGCTGCAAGAGCTTTGGAGGTGTCTTCAAATATTGCTTTTGCGCGGTTAATAGAAGAAAATTTTGGCGAAAAACCAGAGAGATTTATTAATTCATTGTATGCAATGAATTTAAATGAGAAATTAGGTTTGCCAATAAAAGGAGAGGGAGAGCCATTGATTCCAGGCCCTAATCATAGTTTATGGAGTAAAAATGCATTGCCTTCTATTGCGTATGGATATAATTTAAAATTAACTCCGTTGCAAACCTTAACTTTTTATAACGCTATTGCAAATAATGGTGAAATGGTTAAGCCAAGATTTGTTAAAGAAATTAGATCGTGGAATAAACATGTTAAATCTTTTGATAAAGAAGTTATCAATAAGTCTATTTGCTCAAAAGAGACTGTTAGTAAGATACAAGAGATTTTAAAAAATGTTGTTTATAGGGGTACTGGTAGAAAGTTGTATTCAGAAGATTTTTCAATGGCAGGTAAAACAGGGACAGCACGTGTTGAGTATGGAAATTATTCCGAATGGCTTAAAGATAAAAAATACATTTCATCGTTTACTGGATATTTTCCTGCTGAAAGCCCTAAGTATTCTTGCATTGTGGTGATTCATAAACCAGATACCAAAACTGGATTTTATGGTGCAGATGTTTCTGGACCTGTTTTTAAAGATATAGCTCAGAAAATATATTCAAACAATCATATAATTAATAAGATTGATAACGTTGCGCCTAATTTTGAAAGTGTAAAATCAAACTTTGAGGCATATTATGCAAAATCTAATAAAGAATTTAATTCAATCCCAAATGTAAAAGGAATGGCGGCTATGGACGCCATTTCTTTACTTGAAAATATGGGTTTAAAAGTCAATTTTTCAGGAGTTGGAAAAGTGGTAGAACAATCTCAAAAAGAGGGTGAAAAATTAGTAAAAGGATCAACAATAGTAATAAAGTTATCTTAATTGAAAATAGTTAAAGACATATTATATAAGGTTTCAATTAAAGCGGTGCACGGCAGCACGGATAGAGCTTTTAATGAAATCCAATTCGACTCTCGAAAGGTGGGTAACAATGATTTGTTTCTTGCTCAAAAAGGTGTTGTTTTTGATGGGCATAAATTTATTGAAAAGGCAATAGAGTTAGGTGCAAATACTATTGTTTGTGAAGTTTTACCTGAGAATATTAATAAAAACATAGTTTATATTCAAGTTAAAGATTCTGATGAAGCACTAGCTATTATGGCTTCTAATTTTTATGATAATCCTTCTGCTAATTTAACATTGGTTGGGGTTACTGGTACAAATGGAAAAACTACAATTGCTACTTTATTATATAATTTATTTCAAAAAGCAGGATATAAAGTTGGTCTTTTGTCTACAGTAAAAGTTTTAGTAGATAAATTACAATTTGAGGCCACACATACTACACCAAATTCGTTGGTTATTAATAGGTATTTAAAACAGATGGTAGAAACTGGTGTGGATTACTGTTTTATGGAGGTTAGTTCACATGGTATTCATCAAAAAAGAACTGAAGGATTAAAATTTAACGGAGGTGTCTTTACAAATTTAACACATGACCATTTAGATTATCATAATTCTTTTAAGGAGTATAGAGACGTAAAAAAATCATTTTTTGATAATTTATCTAAAGATGCATTTGCGCTTGTAAATGTTGATGATAAAAATGGTTCGGTTATGGTCCAAAACTCATCAGCCAAAAAGTATACATATGCTCAAAAAACAATGGCCGATTTTAAAGTTAGGATTCTTGAAAATCAATTTTCTGGATTGCTATTAAGTATAAATAATAATGAAGTTTGGACAAAGCTTATAGGGAGTTTTAACGCATATAACTTGGTGGCAGTTTTTGGGGTTTCTCAAATTTTAGGATTGGAGGAAGTAGAAGCATTAAGAATTATAAGTGAGTTAGAGAATGTAAGTGGTAGGTTTCAACATTTTATTTCAGAAGAAGGTGTAACAGCAATAATTGATTATGCACATACACCAGACGCTTTAAAAAATGTGTTAGAAACAATAAATGATATTAGAACCGGAAACGAACAAGTTATTACCGTTGTGGGATGCGGTGGAGATCGAGATAAAGCTAAACGTCCTATTATGGGACGTATAGCATCTCAATTAAGTTCTCAAGTTGTATTTACTTCAGATAATCCTAGGTCTGAAGATCCTCAAGTGATATTAAATGAAATAGAAGTGGGAGTTGATGCTGAAAATTATAAGAAAACCCTAACAGTATTAGATAGAGAGCAAGCTATAAAAACTGCTGCTAAACTAGCTAAAAGAGGTGATATTATTTTAATTGCTGGTAAAGGGCACGAAACATATCAAGAAGTAAAAGGAATTCGTTCAAATTTTGACGATTTTGAAAAGGTATCACAATTTTTAAATGCTATAGAAAAATAAAGAGATGTTATATTATTTATTTGATTTTTTAGAAAGACAGTACGATTTAGCAGGAGCAGGATTGTTTCAGTATATCTCTTTTCGTTCAGCGTTGGCTTTTATTGGATCTTTGTTAATTTCTACTATATATGGAAAACAGATAATTAGTTTTTTACAGCGTAAGCAAGTTGGTGAGTCTGTAAGAGATTTAGGGTTAGATGGTCAAGTTGAAAAAGCAGGAACTCCTACAATGGGTGGAGTTATCATTATTCTGGCAACTTTAATTCCGGTATTATTATTATCTAAATTAGATAATGTTTATATCATAATTTTATTAGTTACAACAGTTTGGATGGGGGCTATTGGATTTGTAGATGATTATATAAAAATATTCAAGAAAAATAAAGATGGTTTAAAAGGAAGGTTTAAAGTGTTGGGTCAAGTAACTCTTGGATTGTTTGTAGGAGCTATGTTATTTTTTCATCCAGATGTAACAATGAAGGAAAAACTACCAGAAAAATTGCAATATGTTACAGAAGAAGGTGTTCCAGTTTTATTTGGAGAGGCTGAGAAATCGACTAAAACAACCATTCCGTTTTTAAAAAATAACGAACTCGATTATGCAGCAGCTTTTGATTGGATTGGAGATGGTTTAAGAGATTATGCTTGGTTGTTATTTATACCAATTGTAATATTTATTATAACAGCGGTTTCAAATGGAGCAAATTTAACTGATGGAATAGATGGTTTGGCGGCTGGGACTTCAGCAATAATTGTGCTCACTTTGGGGATTTTTGCTTGGGTGTCTGGAAATATCATTTTTGCAGATTATTTAGATGTTATGTATATACCAAACTCTGGAGAAATGACCATTTTTATTGCGGGTTTTGTAGGTGCTTTAGTTGGGTTTTTATGGTATAATACGTATCCGGCACAAGTGTTTATGGGTGATACCGGAAGTTTAACAATAGGAGGAATAATTGCAGTATTGGCCATATCGGTTAGAAAAGAGTTGTTAATTCCAATTTTGGCAGGAATATTTTTAATTGAAAATTTATCTGTGATTATGCAAGTAAGTTATTTTAAATATACAAAAAAAAGATTTGGTGAAGGAAGGCGAATTTTTAAAATGTCACCGTTACATCATCATTATCAAAAATCGGGCTATCATGAGAGTAAAATTGTAACTCGATTTTGGATTGTTGGTATTATGTTGGCTGTGTTTACAATAGTAACATTAAAGTTGAGATAAATGAAGCTAGTTGTGCTTGGAGCGGGAGAAAGCGGTGTAGGAACTGCTATTTTGGGTAAACAAAAAGGATATAAAGTTTTTGTTTCGGATAAAGGTACAATTGCTGAAAAATATAAAAAAGTTCTTTTAAATAATAATATTTCTTTTGAAGAAGGAATACATACTGAAGCCAAAATATTTGATTCGGATGTGGTTATGAAAAGTCCAGGAATACCAGACAAAGCTCCTTTAATAGTTGAGTTAAAACAAAAAGGTATTCGAGTAATTTCAGAGATTGAGTTTGCATCTAAATATACGAACGGAATAATAGTAGGTATAACGGGTTCAAATGGTAAAACAACCACAACAATGTTGGTGAATCATATTCTAACTCAAGCCAATTTAAACGTTGGAATGGGAGGAAATATTGGAGAAAGTTTTGCAGAACAAGTTGCGGAACATCATTTTGATATTCATGTATTGGAACTGAGTAGTTTTCAATTAGATGGCATCGAAAAGTTTGCGCCACATATAGCGATAATCACAAACATTTCTCCAGATCATTTGGATAGATATGAGTATAAGTATGAAAATTACATCAATTCTAAATTTAGAATAACCGAAAATCAGACAGAAAATGATTTTTTGATTTATGA
The DNA here is from genome assembly GCF_947495725.1 of uncultured Lutibacter sp. Taxonomy (GTDB): domain Bacteria; phylum Bacteroidota; class Bacteroidia; order Flavobacteriales; family Flavobacteriaceae; genus Lutibacter. Next base: position 800,729 of record NZ_CANLZZ010000002.1, read on the forward strand.
TGCTGATGATGAAGAGATTATAAAATATTTGAGTAAAAATAAAGTGAAAGCGACTTTGCTGCCTTTTTCATTAACAAAAAAAGTAAAGCAAGGAGCCTATATAAAAGATAAAAACATAATAATAAAATATAAAAACGAAGAAACAATAATGGGTATATCAACTTTAGCATTAAAGGGTAAACATAATACAAAAAATGCAATGGCAGCAGCCATGACTGCCTCGTTATTAAAGGTTAGAAAAGACTTAATTAGAGAAAGTTTGGAAGATTTTGAAGGTGCAGAACATAGACTTGAACCTGTTTTGAAAATAAATGGTGTGCATTACATTAATGATTCGAAAGCGACAAATGTTAATGCAACATATTATGCACTTGATAGTGTAAAAACTCCTACAGTTTGGATTGTAGGTGGTGTGGATAAAGGAAATGATTATTTGGATTTAATGCCAATGGTTAGAGAGAAAGTGAAAGCAATTATTTGTTTGGGTGTTGAAAATAAGAAAATAATTCAAACATTTAATAATGTAGTTGATCTAATTGTTGAAACAGCAGGAGCCGAAGAAGCTGTTAAGGTTGCGTATAAAATTGCTGAAAAAGGAGATACTGTTTTATTATCTCCAGCTTGTGCAAGTTTTGATTTATTTGAAAATTACGAAGATAGAGGTAATCAATTTAAAAAGGCTGTAAGAGAGCTATAAATGAAAAGTATATTAAAAAATATTGAAGGAGATCGCACTATTTGGGCTATTGTAGGATTTATGGCTATTTTGTCATTTATGCCTGTATATAGTGCAAGTACAAATTTAGTGTATGTTGCAAATTCAGGAACAACAACATATCACCTAATTAAACATGTAGTGCTACTTTTTTTTGGTTTTTTAATTATATACGGAGTTCATAAAATACCATATCGTTTTTTTAGTGGAGGATCGGTTTTAATGTTACCAATAGTAATTGTTTTATTAATTGTTACATTGGCTAAAGGAACAACAATTGGAGGTGCCAACGCAAGTAGATGGATTCAGATTCCAATTATTGGAATCGGATTTCAAACATCTACATTGGCAGGCTTAGTGCTAATGGTTTATGTTTCAAGATATTTAGCTAGAAATAAAGATAAAATAATAATTTTTAAAGAAAGTTTGTGGCAATTGTGGTTGCCCGTTGCGGTTACTTTAGCATTTATTTTACCAGCAAACTTTTCAACAACAGCCATAATATTTACTATGATTTTGTTGTTAACATTTATTGGTGGGTACCCATTTAAATACTTGGCTTCAATTTTAGGTTTAGGAATTGTTGCCTTGGCTTTGTTTATTCTAACAGCAAAAGCATTTCCTAACGTAATGCCAAACCGTGTTGATACTTGGATTAGTAGAATAGAAAACTTTTCAGATAAAAATGCTGAAGAGGGCTATCAGGTAGAAAAAGCCAAAATAGCAATAGCAAGTGGAGGTTTGCAAGGACGTGGCCCAGGAAAAAGTGTTCAAAAAAACTTTTTACCGCAATCATCATCCGATTTTATTTTTGCAATTATAGTAGAAGAGTATGGATTAATATTTGGAGCACTAACAGTAATTTTAATGTATTTTTTATTGCTATTTAGAATTTTAGTAGCTGCAAAAAAAGCAACAACAATATTTGCAACTTTACTAATAATTGGAGTTGGCTTACCTATTATTTTTCAAGCAATTATTAATATGGCTGTAGCGGTAAATTTATTTCCAGTAACTGGCCAAACATTGCCATTAATAAGTAGTGGAGGAACATCCATTTGGATGACATGTTTTGCAATAGGAATTATTTTAAGTGTAACAGCCGATAAAGAGAAAATTATAAATTCAGAAACTGAAGAAAATCCTTTAGATATTTTACATGAAGCAATCGATTAACATAATATTGAGTGGTGGTGGTACCGGAGGTCACATTTATCCGGCTGTTTCAATAGCTAATGAGCTAAAGGAAAAATACCCTAATGCAAAATTTTTATTTGTTGGAGCTAAGGATAGAATGGAAATGGAGAAAGTACCGCAAGCTGGTTATGAAATAGAAGGTTTATGGATTTCTGGACTACAAAGAAAATTAACATTAAAAAACTTGGCCTTTCCATTTAAATTATTGAGTAGTTTGTGGAATGCTTTTAAAATTATAAAAAAGTTTAAACCAACTGTGGTAATTGGAACTGGTGGATTTGCAAGTGGACCAACACTTTATGCAGCAAGTATAAAGGGCGTAAAAACATTAATTCAGGAGCAAAATTCATATCCAGGAATTACAAATAAATTACTTAGTAAAAAAGCCAATAAAATATGTGTTGCTTATGAAGGTCTTGAACGCTTTTTCCCATCGGATAAGATTATTAAAACAGGTAATCCAGTTCGTCAAGATTTGTTAAAAGTCGATAATTTAAGAGACGAAGCTATTTCATTTTTTGGATTGAATTCAGCTAAAAAAACCTTAGTTATAATTGGAGGGAGTTTAGGAGCACGTGCCGTTAATAATTTAATTGAAAAGCATATTAAATGGTTAGTTGAAAATGAAATTCAGGTTATTTGGCAAACGGGGAAATTATATTATGAAGAGTTTAAAAAATATGATGATTTAGAAGGTGTGAAAACATATGCTTTTTTAAATAGAATGGACTTAACTTATGCAGCTGCGGATATTTTAATAAGTAGAGCAGGAGCTAGTTCAATTTCCGAATTATGCATTGTTGGTAAACCAGTAATTTTTATTCCGTCGCCAAATGTTGCCGAAGATCACCAAACAAAAAATGCCTTATCTGTGGTAAATAAAAATGCGGCATTATTATTAAGGGAGTCGGAATTAGAAATGTTTAAAACTATGTTTTCTGAATTGATTAATGACGAAATTTTGAGCGAAAAATTAAGTAAAAACATAAAGAAATTGGCGTTGCCAAATGCAACAAAGGATATTGTAAAAGAAATTGAAAAATTAATTATTAGTTAGTTGAATTTAAATAATATACATAACGTTTATTTTGTTGGAGTCGGAGGAATCGGAATGAGTGCTATTGCCATTTATTTTAATAGTTGTGGGAAAAATGTCGCTGGATACGACAAAACACCTAGCGAAATCACTACTAATTTACAAAACAAAGGGATTGTAATTCATTTTGAAGATTCAATAGATTTTATTCCCGAATCATTTAAAAATAAAGAACAAACAATTGTTGTTTATACTCCAGCAATTCCAAACAACCATAAAGAGTTAAATTATTTTATAGATAATAATTTTAAAGTTCTAAAGCGTTCAGAAATTTTAGGCGAAATAACTAAAAATACAATTTGTTTAGCCGTTGCAGGAACTCATGGTAAAACAACTACATCAACAATTTTAGGGCATATTTTAAAAGAAGCCAATGTGAAATCAACTTCTTTTTTAGGAGGTATTTCTGAAAATTATAATTCAAATTTAATTCTTGGAGGTGATGAGGTTTCCGTTGTTGAAGCCGATGAATTTGATCGATCGTTTTTAAAGCTCTCTCCAAATATTGCTTGCATTACCTCAATGGATGCAGATCATTTGGATATTTACGGTGAGCATTCTGAATTAGAAAAATCATTTAAAGAATTTGCAAATAAAGTTTCAGACAAATTAATAGTAAAAAAAGGACTTCCAATTAAAGGGCAAACTTTTGGTTTGGAAGAAGGAGCCGATTTTGACGCTTACAATATTAGAATAGAAAATGGAGCGTATATTTTTGATGTTAAAACACCTATTGAAGATTTTAAAAATGCGAAGATATATTTACCAGGAAAACATAATGTGCTAAATGCGGTGGCAGCTTTGGCAATGGCAAATAGTTACGGTATAACATTACCTGTCATTGCTAAAGCTTTACTTTCATTTAAGGGAATAAAAAGACGTTTTTCATATAAAATTAACACTCCAAATTTAGTTTTAATTGATGATTATGCGCATCATCCAACAGAAATAAATGCAGTAGTTGATTCTGTAAAAGAAATGTACCCAAATAAAAAGGTTTTAGGTGTGTTTCAACCACATTTATATAGCAGAACAAGAGATTTTATTAATGACTTTGCTAAGAGTTTATCTAGGTTTAATGAATTAATATTACTCGATATTTACCCTGCAAGAGAATTGCCAATAAAAGATGTTAATTCTAATTGGTTACTAGAGAAAATATCTATTAAAAATAAACAAATATCTTCTAAAGAAAATTTAGTAGAAAATATATTAAAATCGAAATCGGAAATTGTCGTTGTAATAGGAGCAGGTGACATTGGAGAAATGGTAGAATCAATTAAAAATAGTTTAACAATTGAAAATTAATTGGAATTACATAAAGGGCTTATTTCTACTGGGTTTAGTAGTGTTTTTATATGGGTTTGCTCATCATAAACATAGTGGTAAAAAAGTAACGGATATTAACGTGGAATTTAAGCAAGGAGATAACCTTTTTATGAATTATGAAATGGTTAATAAATTGTTAATACAAAATGGAAAGTCGGTTAAAAATGAAGCAAAAACTGTTATAGATTTACAAAAACTGGAAAATAATGTGCGATCACATTCAATGGTGGAAAACGCATCGGTTTTTTTAACGGTTGATGGTTTGTTGAAAACTGTAATAAAACAACGAACTCCAATAGCAAGAGTCATATCTAATAATAGAAGTTATTATATTGATAAACAGGCAAAAAAAATGCCATTATCAAATAATCACTCGGCCAGAGTTATGTTAATTTCTGGAGATATTAATGATAATGATATTGCTCAAATTTATGTGTTGGTTTCAAAAATTTTAAGCGATGATTTTTTGAAAAAACAAATAATTGGAGGTCGAAAAACAGCTAACAACGAGTATGTTTTAAGTATGCGAGTTGGAGAACAGGAAATTGAAATAGGCGAAATTGAGAATTTAGATTCAAAATTTAAAAACTTAAAAGCCTTTTTTAATAAAACCATGACAGATAAAACTATAGATAGTTATACATCAATAAATTTAAAATACAACAACCAGGTTGTTTGCACAAAAAAGTAAGGTATGGAACATAATGATATTTCAGTTGGATTAGATATAGGAACAACAAAAATTGTTGCTATGATAGGTCGTAGAAATGAATATGGGAAGATTGAATTACTCGGTACAGGAAAAGCCAAAAGTTTGGGAGTGCATAGAGGAGTTGTAAATAATATAACTCAAACCATACAGTCCATACAAATGGCAGTTGATGAAGCTATAGCGGTTTCTGGTATCGCAATAAAGGAGGCTGTTGTTGGTATTGCAGGTCAACACATTAGAAGTTTACAACATAGTGATTACATTACTAGAGCTAATTCTGAAGAAGTAATTAGCGATGACGATCTAGATAAACTTGAAAAGCAAGTGCATAAATTAGTTATGCTTCCAGGTGAAGAAATTATTCACGTATTACCGCAAGAGTTTAAGGTTGATGGACAAGCAGAAATTACTGAGCCAGTTGGAATGTATGGAGGTAGATTGGAAGCCAATTTTCATGTAGTTGTTGGCCAGGTTTCATCAATAAGAAATATAGGGCGTTGTATTAAAAGCGCTGGTTTAAATTTAGCAGGAATAACTCTAGAACCTTTGGCGTCTGCAGAAGCAGTATTAAGTAATGAAGAAAAAGAAGCAGGTGTAGCTTTAATTGATATTGGTGGAGGAACAACGGATTTAGCAATTTTTAAAAATGGAATTATTCGTCATACAGCAGTTATCCCTTTTGGAGGGAATGTTATAACTGAAGACATTAAGGAAGGATGTTCAATAATTGAAAAACAAGCAGAATTGCTTAAAACAAAATTTGGATCTGCTTGGCCAGGAGAAAATAAGGACAATGAAATTGTATCAATTCCTGGATTGCGAGGAAGAGATCCAAAGGAAATTACCCTTAAAAATCTTTCAAGAATTATCCATGCTCGTGTAGTCGAAATTATAGAACAAGTTTTTTTAGAAATAAAAAACTATGGACACGAGGAACCAAAGAAAAAATTAATAGCCGGAATAGTTTTAACGGGAGGAGGAGCACAACTAAAGCATTTAAAACAGCTTGTAGAGTATATTACAGGAATGGATACAAGAATAGGATATCCAAATGAAAATTTAGCAGGAGATTCAGACGAAAGCCTTTCAAGTCCGCAATATGCAACGGCTGTTGGGTTATTAATGAATGGATTAAATAGGCTAGATAAACAAAAAGAAAAAATTGCTCAACAACAAATTACAGAAGAGCAAGTTGAAAATAAGAATGAAGTAGAAAATGAAGTAGAAGAAAAACCAGAGGAATTCAAAGAGCCTAAAAAATCCATTTTTGAGAAATGGGGAGATAAGTTTAGAGATTTTTTAGACAACGCAGAATAAATTAAAAAGAAAAAGACCAATAACACCAAAAAGTCATATTATGAGCAGTTCAGATTTTAGCAACATTTCATTCGATTTACCAAAGAATCAATCAAACGTAATAAAAGTCATTGGAGTAGGTGGCGGAGGTAGTAATGCCGTAAACCATATGTACTCTCAGGGAATTAACGGAGTTGATTTTGTTATTTGTAATACCGATGCTCAGGCATTGCAAAATAGCCCTATTCCAACCAAAATTCAATTGGGAGTTTCCTTAACCGAAGGTTTGGGAGCGGGTGCCAACCCAGAAGTTGGTGAACAGGCTGCAATGGAAAGTATTCAGGAAATTAAGGATATGTTATCTTCTAACTCAAAAATGGTGTTTATAAATGTTGGAATGGGTGGAGGAACAGGAACTGGTGCAGCTCCAATAATTGCAAAGGTTGCACGAGAATTAGATTTATTAACAATTGGTATTGTTACAATTCCTTTTTCTTTTGAAGGAAAAATGAGAAATGATCAAGCTCAAAAAGGAATAGAGCGTTTGCGTCAGTATGTAGATTCTTTAGTTGTAATTAACAATAATAAATTACGTGAAGTTTATGGGAATTTAGGATTTAAAGCTGGTTTCTCAAAAGCAGATGAAGTATTATCAACTGCATCTAGAGGAATTGCAGAGGTAATTACACATCATTACACTCAAAATATTGATTTAAAAGATGCTAAAACAGTACTTTCGAATAGTGGTACCGCAATTATGGGCTCGGCTACGGCATCTGGACAAAACAGGTCTGAAGAAGCAATTTCAAAAGCCTTAGATTCTCCCTTATTAAATGATAATAAAATAATGGGAGCTAAAAATGTGTTACTTCTAATTGTTTCTGGAACCGAAGAAATTACAATTGATGAAATTGGAGAAATTAACGATTTTATTCAGGCCGAAGCTAAGTCTGACGTTAATATTATAATGGGTGTTGGAGAAGATGAAAAATTAGGAGATGCTATTGCTGTTACAATTGTAGCAACGGGTTTTAATAAAGATCAACAACATGAAATTTCGAATACTGAGGCAAAGAAAATTATTCACACTTTAGGAGAAGAGCAAGAAGCTTCATTTGATTTTGCAGATAAAAAATTAACAAAAACAATTCAAAAGCCAGAAGTTGCTTCGGAAATAGAAAGTATTCCAGAAGAAGAAGAGAAAATTGTATTTGATTTAGGAGAGGAAGAAGAGGATGATTTTAAAATTATTCCAACTACCGAATTTATTAAAAATATAGACGTTGTTTATGAAGAGATTTCTGAAGAAAAAATAAATGAAGACGATTTTGTTATAACTCCAATGAATGAGGTGGTTGAAGAAAAACCAATGGAAGTTGAAGAGAAGCAAATTGAATTTACATTTGATATTCCAATTTCTCAATTAAAAAATAAACCTAAAGTTGAAGAACCTAAGATTAAGGTAGAAGAAATTGAGGTTGTAGATCATAAAGTTGTAGAGGTTGATCAGCCTATTAAGAAAGAAGAGGACGTTTATTTCACTCTTGAAGATTATACAGAACTTGAACAGAACTTAACACAGGCAACTAAAAAAGATGTTGAAAAACCTGAAAAAAAGGTTCAAGAAGAGTTGCAAATTACATTGCGTGCAGAGGTTGAGGAAAGTAAAAACGAGATTGATATTAATGAACAAATAGTAATTGATCATAAAGAAGTTTCTCCTCTCGATTTAACTATTGCAGAGTTACAAGCAAGAGCAGCCGAAAGAAGAGAGAAAATGAAAAACTTTAATTACAAGTTTGTAAACAAAGTAAATCAAAATATTGATGAAATTGAAAAAGAACCTGCTTACAAGCGTATGGGAGTTCAATTAGATGAGACTGCTCATTCATCAGAAAATAGTCAATCTAGAACAACTTTAGATATAGATGATAATGATGATATAAAATTTAGATCAAATAATTCATTTTTACATGATAATGTAGATTAAAAATATTGCCCAAAGACTGGAACCCTTAGATTTATATTCTAAGTTTTGGACCTGGAAATCTTTATAATATTTAGAGATTTTCGGGTTCTTTTTTTTTATCTTCGCAGTCAAATAATATAATTATGAGTTTACAGCAAAAAATAATGGTAAAATTAAAAGAAGCAATGAAATCGAAAGATGCTGTTGCTTTAGAATCATTAAGAGCAATAAAATCGGAACTATTGTTAGCTAAAACAAAAAGTGGAGCTTCGGAAGAATTAACAGCTGAAGAAGAGATAAAAATTGTGCAAAAATTAGTTAAGCAAAGAAAAGATAGTGCAGCGTTGTATAAAGAGCAAGGCAGGGAGGATTTGGCAGATCCAGAATTGGCACAAGTTGAAATTATTGCGCAGTTTTTACCAAAACAATTAGGTGAAGAAGAATTGAAAAATTTTATTGCAGAAATAATAAAAAAAGTTGGAGCTTCATCAATGAAAGATATGGGTAAAGTAATGGGAATGGCTTCTAAACAACTGGCGGGTAAAGCAGATGGTAAAGCAATTTCAGTGGTAGTAAAACAATTGTTGTCTTAATAAAATAGGCCTCGTGGCGCAACTGAATAGCGCACTGGATTTCGGCTCCAGCGGTTGCAGGTTTGAATCCTGCCGGGGTCACAAAATTTCTTAAAAGAGAATCTATAATTTAGATTCTCTTTTTTTTTGTTCGTCATAAATTTTAAACCAAATGAATCTATAATTGATAGAGGGTTTATGTTATTGTTACTAAGTGGAGTTAAAGGTGAAAATTCCAATGGAAATTTAATATGTAGGTTTTTAACAGGTTGTACTATTAGAAATATTGGTGATGAAGATTGGGCAAAGAAAAAGCGAATGGTTAAATATGGGCTACTGTTGAAAAGGGAAGGTATTCTTATTCCGGGCTTTTTATAATTAAAGAGGAGTCTGAAGTTGAGGATTTTGTTAAAAAAAAACTATAAGTGCAAAATCAAATTCTTGTCTAGGAGCAAAAAATGGAATTATTAAAATTTCTCCTTAAGAAACCAAAGATTTTAAGCTTGCTATTACTGGGAATGGAATCAATTGAACCTATGATTTTTCTTCTGAATTGAAAAATTAAAAACTTGAAATCTGAAGATTATAACCTTGTTATAACTAGAGATGATGTTGATGAATTAAAATTCTTCGTTTTTAGGTTTGGTGTGTATATTTTGTCTGTAAAAACTTCAAACACAGTCAAAAACCTTAAAATTATTAAGAATTAGTTCATTTTTTATGATGAAAGTTTAATTATTAACAGGTGTTTATAATTAAAATAGATGTGAAATTTGGTAATATAAGAAATGTTATATATTTTTACCTACCGGAACAGAACAGTACGATATGGGTTCGACAATTTTCACATTAACTATTAACCACAAAAGTGATATTCCAAAATATCAACAAATAGTTAATAGTATAACCAATGGTATTTCTAAAAAACATCTATTAGTTGGTGATGCTCTGCCTTCGGTAAATAAAATTTGTAAATCCAATAAAGTATCTAGAGATACGGTTTTTAAAGCATATTCAATTTTAAAAGACCAAGGTATTATTGATGCGGTTCCAAATAAAGGATATTATGTAGCTGATGATACTAGAAAAGTACTTTTAGTATTGGATACTTTCAAGGCTTATAAAGAGGTTTTGTATCATTCATTTATAAATAATTTACCCGATAACGTTGTAACTGATGTTCAATTTCATCATTATAATATTGATAATTTTAAAACAATACTAAATAATAGTCAAGGCCAGTATTACAAGTATATTGTGATGAATTTTGATCATGCAGAAGTTCCATTCATTATTTCGAAAATTTCAAATGAAAAATTATTATTAATCGACTGGAATATTCATTGTACACCAGATAATAATTATTTGTTTCAGGATTTTGGGAATGCTTTTTACGAATCATTGAAAGTTGCTGTAACATCGTTTAAAAAATATAAAGAAATCAATTTTTTATATCCAGAATATACAAATCATCCTATTGAAACAATTAAGTTTTTTAAGAAATTTTGTAGAAAATATAAGTTTAAATATAAAATTCTAAAAAATTCTAAAGAATTCAATATAGAAAAAGAGATTGCTTATATAAGTGTAAGTGATCGAGTTTTAGGGGTATTTCTAGAGCAATGTCGCGAAAAGAATTTTGAACCAGGGGTTGATGTTGGTTTTTTATCCTATAACGAAACTCCAATGAAAAAATTTATATACAAAGGAATTTCTGTGGTTTCAACAGATTTTAAAGAATTAGGAACAAAGGCCGCTGAATTTATTACAAAAGATGAGCCAATGCAACATTATATACCAACAAAATTAATAGTTAGAGAATCATTATAAAATTATGTATTATTATATAGGATTTGATTTAGGAAGTTCATCAGTCAAAGCAGCTTTGATTGAGTCGAGTACAGGAAAATCGGTAGGAGTTACACAATACCCAGAAGCTGAAATGGCGATAGTAGCCGAGCAAATAGGTTGGGCAGAACAAGATCCAAATTTATGGTGGAAAAACATTGGTGAAGTAACTAAAAAGTTATTAGCTCAAACTGGAATTTTGTCGAAACAAGTAAAGGGAATTGGAATAGCTTATCAAATGCACGGAATGGTTGTGGTTGATAAAAACCAAGAAGTTTTACGTCCATCCATTATTTGGTGTGATAGCAGAGCAGTAGCAATTGGAAACGAAGCTTTTATTGGAGTAGGAGAAGATAAATGTGTATCTAATCTTTTAAATTCACCAGGAAACTTTACACTTTCAAAATTAAAATGGGTAAAGGAAAACGAACCTGAAATATTTGAAAAAGTAGATAAGTTATTATTGCCAGGAGATTTTATAGCAATGAAATTAACAGGTGAAGCTACCACTACAATTTCTGGACTTTCAGAAGGAATTATGTGGGATTTCAAACAAAATAAACTAGCAGATTGGTTGTTTGATTATATGGGAATTTCAACCGATGTAATTCCAACCATTGTTCCAACATTTTCAAATCAAGGAACGGTTAGTAAAAAAGTTGCAGAAGAAATAGGTTTACCAGAAGGAATCCCAGTTTTGTATAGAGCAGGAGATCAACCAAACAATGCATTGTCATTAAACGCTTTTCACCCAGGTGAAATTGCTGCAACAGGAGGAACTTCAGGAGTTGTATATGCAATTACCGATAGTACAAACACAAAAGAAAGTTCTAGAATCAACAATTTTGCACACGTAAATTATACAACTGAAGCACCAAGAATAGGTAAATTACTATGTATCAATGGAGCAGGAATCCAATATAGCTGGATGAAACAAAATGTAGTTGCTACTGAAGATTCATATAATGATATGAATAATTTGGCGGCATCTATTCCTGTAGGATCCGATGGTTTAAGAATATTGCCATTTGGAAACGGAGCAGAACGTATGCTAAATAGTCAAAACACAGGAGCAAGCACTTTTAATTTAAATTTCAATAAACATAACAAAGCACATTTATTAAGAGCATCTTTAGAAGGCATTGCTTTTAGTTTTGTGTATGGAATAGAAATTTTAAAAAACGATGGCGTTGATTTATCGGCCATAAGAGCAGGAAACGATAATTTATTCCGTTCAGAAATATTTTCAAACACCATTGCAACATTAGTGGGAACCGATATTAATATTATTGATACAACAGGAGCTGTGGGGGCAGCAAGAGCCGCAGGAGTTAGCACAGGAGATTTTAAAACATTAAACGATGCTTTTTCAGACAATGAACACGTAATGACGTATCATCCATTAAAAGACAAAAAAATGTATGAGGATGCTTACCAAGATTGGAAACAAGATTTAGAAAAACTTTATAAATAAAAAATAACACATAAAAAATTAGAATAAAATGGCACTTATAGGAAGTAAAGAGTACTACAAAGGAATTGGAGAAATTAAGTTTGAAGGAAAAGAATCAGACAATCCATTAGCATTTAAATATTACAATCCAGAACAAGTTGTAGCAGGAAAAACAATGCGTGAGCATTTTAAATTTGCGGTAGCATACTGGCATACATTCTGCGGACAAGGAGGAGATCCTTTTGGACCAGGAACACAAAGTTTTGAGTGGGATAAATCATCAGATCCAATTCAAGCGGCTAAAGACAAAGCCGATGCAGCATTTGAATTTATTACAAAAATGGGATTCGATTATTTCTGTTTCCACGATTATGATTTAATTCAAGAAGGAGCAACATTTGCAGAATCAGAAGCAAGATTAGCTACTATTACAGAGTATATTAAAGGTAAACAAGCTGAAAGTGGAGTTAAATTATTATGGGGAACAGCTAACTGTTTTTCAAACCCACGTTATATGAATGGAGCTTCAACCAATCCAGATTTTGATGTTGTAGCGCGTGCAGGAGGGCAAATAAAATTAGCTTTAGATGCAACCATAGCAATGGGTGGTGAAAACTACGTATTCTGGGGAGGTAGAGAAGGTTATATGTCTTTACTAAACACAGATATGGGACGTGAGTTAGACCATATGGGACGCTTTTTAGGAATGGCAAGAGATTACGCAAGAGCGCAAGGATTTAAAGGAAACTTCTTTATTGAGCCAAAACCAATGGAGCCAATGAAGCACCAATATGATTTCGATTCAGCTACAGCAATTGGATTTTTAAAAGAATATGGTTTAGACAAAGATTTCAAAATGAATATTGAAGTAAACCACGCAACATTAGCACAACATACATTCCAACACGAATTAGAAGTTGCTGCAAAAGCAGGAATGTTAGGAAGTTTAGATGCAAACCGAGGAGATTACCAAAACGGATGGGATACAGATCAGTTCCCAAATAATATTCAAGAAACTACAGAAGCAATGTTAGTTTTCTTAAAAGCAGGAGGATTACAAGGAGGAGGAATTAATTTTGATGCAAAAATCAGAAGAAATTCAACAGATTTAGAGGATGTATTCCATGCACATATTGGAGGAGCTGATACATTTGCTAGAGCATTATTAATTGCAGATAAAATTATCACTTCATCTCCTTATGAAAAATTAAGAACTAATCGTTATGCTTCATTTGATGCTGGAAAAGGTAAAGACTTTGAGAACGGAAAATTGTCAATGGAAGACTTGTACAAAATAGCTCAAGAAAATGGCGAACTAACTCCAACTAGTGGAAAGCAAGAACTATTCGAAAACATTATTAACCAATATATATAATATTTAAAATTATGGCGGCAACAACAAATTCTAGTTATTTATTAAAACTAACAATAGTGGCAACTCTAGGAGGGCTTCTCTTTGGGTATGATACAGCGGTAATTTCCGGTACAGTTAGTTCACTTGAAAGTTTTTTTGTTCTTCCTTTTGGATTGGATGAATTAGGAGCAAATGCCCGACTGGGATTTGTTGTTTCCAGTGCATTAATTGGTTGTATTATAGGGGGTATTTCTGGTGGGCTAATTAGCAAAAAGTTAGGGCGTAAAAATGGATTAATACTTGCAGCATTATTATTTTTGTTCTCTGCATTAGGATCAGCAATGCCTGAAATGCTTTTAAAGCCAGTTGGAGAAGCGGACCATACTTTTATATACATTTTTATTGTATATAGAATTATTGGTGGTATTGGGGTTGGATTAGCGTCAATGCTTTCGCCACTTTATATAGCAGAAATAGCACCTGCAAAAATAAGAGGTAAATTGGTTTCAATGAATCAATTTGCCATTATTTTTGGTATGCTTGTAGTTTATTTTGTTAACTATTATATAGCAAGACAAGGGGATGATTCTTGGTTGAATACCGTAGGTTGGCGTTGGATGTTTGCTTCTGAAACAATACCTGCCGGATTATTTTTAATTATGTTGTTCTTTGTTCCCGATACACCAAGATCTTTAGTGTTAAAATCGCAACCTGAAAAGGCTTTAGATGTTCTTATCAAAGTAAATGGATTAGAAGAAGGTAAAAAAATCTTAGCGGAAATTCAAAATACAGTAGTAAGTCATTCAGGAAAATTATTTTCTTTTGGGATTACAGTAATAGTTATTGGAGTATTACTTTCGGTCTTTCAACAGTTTGTAGGAATTAATGTAGTGTTGTATTACGCTCCTGAGATTTTTAAAAGTATGGGGTCAGGAACAGATGCTGCATTGCTACAGACTATTATAGTTGGTGCCGTAAATTTATTGTTTACCGTTTTGGCTATTATGACGGTTGATAAATTTGGAAGAAAACCGCTAATGATAATTGGAGCATTGGGAATGGCGTTTGCAATGTTTGCCTTGGGTACAACTTTCTTTATGGAATCTGTAGGAATGGGAGCGCTAATTTTTATGCTAATCTACGTAGCGAGTTTTGCAATGAGTTGGGGACCGGTTTGCTGGGTGTTGTTGTCAGAGATTTTTCCAAATAAAATTAGAGGGAGAGCTTTAGCGGTTGCTGTTGCAGCACAATGGATTTCAAATTATCTAGTCTCCTGGACATTCCCAATGATGGACAAAAACACTTATTTATTAGAAACGTTTAATCACGGTTTCGCATATTGGATTTATGGAGTAATGGGTGTGTTAGCAACAATACTAGTTTGGAAATTTGTTCCAGAAACAAAGGGAAAAACGTTAGAGGAAATGGAAAAAATTTGGGAAAAATAGAATTCCACCTTAATTCGCTATTTTAGCAAGATATATTAAATAACAAAAAAATGAGTAACATTAATTTAAGAGCAGCAGATAATATTAGAGCTTTAGCCATTTCTATGGTTGAGCAAGCAAATTCTGGACACCCTGGTGGACCAATGGGAGGAGCTGACTTTATGCATATTTTATATTCAGAATTTTTAAATTTTGATCCAAGTGATATGTCTTGGCCATTTAGAGATCGATTCTTTATGGATGCAGGGCATTTATCAACCTTATTATACGCACAGTATTATTTATTGGGTAATTATAAAAAAGAAGATATAAAAAACTTTAGACAATGGGGTTCTGTAACTCCAGGTCATCCAGAGGTTGATGTGGAAAGAGGTATTGAAAATACTTCAGGGCCACTAGGTCAAGGTCATACAATGGGTGTTGGAGCAGCTATTGCAGCTAAATTTTTAGCATCACGTTTTGGAGATTGGATGAACCATAAAGTTTATGGATTTATTTCGGATGGAGGAGTTCAAGAAGAGATTTCACAAGGCGCAGGAAGAATTGCAGGACATTTGGGATTAAACAATTTTATTATGTTCTATGATGCAAATGATGTACAATTATCAACAATGACGGATGAAGTAACTTCTGAAGACACGGCAAAGAAATACGAAGCTTGGGGTTGGAAAGTAGTAACTATTGATGGTCATAATCATGATGAAATTAGAAAAGCATTAACTGATGCCAATAATGAGCAAGAAAAACCAACCTTAATAATTGGTAAAACAATTATGGGTAAAGGTTGTGTTACAGAAACTGGCGCAAATTGGGAAGGACATTGTGAACTTCACGGTCAACCTATTGGACATACAGGAGCCGATTTTAATGAAACCTTAAAAAACTTAGGTGCAGATGTTAATGATCCATTTGCAAAATATGCAGATGTTCAAGCATTTTACGCATCACTTTTAGAAAATAAAAAAGCAGCCGCAACAACAAAAAAAGCGGAAATTTCTGCTTGGAAAGCTTCAAACCCGGAGTTGTCAGCTAAACTTGACGGCTTTTTAGCAGGTAAATTACCAGATTTAAATTTTGAATCTGTAGTTAATAAGCCAGGTTTGGCAACAAGAGCAGCTTCAGCAAACGTATTGGGTTATTTAGCTCAAAATGTAGAGAATATGATTGTTTCTTCAGCCGATTTATCTAACAGTGATAAAACAGATGGATTTTTAAAGCAAACACAAGCCATTAAAAAGAACGATTTTTCCGGAGCCTTTTTACAAGCAGGTGTTGCTGAATTAACAATGGCAGCAATAGCAAATGGTATTGCATTACACGGTGGAGTTATTCCAGTAGTAGCAACATTCTTTGTGTTTTCAGATTATATGAAACCAGCGATAAGAATGAGTGCTATTCAAGAATTACCGGTGAAATATGTTTGGACGCACGATGCATTTAGAGTAGGAGAAGATGGACCAACGCATCAACCAGTAGAACAAGAAGCCCAAATTAGATTGTTAGAAAAATTAAAAAATCATAGTGGAAATCCTTGTTTTACAGCATTACGTCCTGCGGATTCTGCAGAAACAAATGTAGCTTGGAAAATGGCAATGGAAAATAATAAAGTACCAACAGGGTTGATTTTATCTCGTCAAGGTATTAAAGACTTACCGGCAATTGCTGAATCAAGATATCAAGAAGCATTGGAGGCTGAAAAAGGAGGTTATACTGTTTTAGGAACTGAAAATCCGGATGTTGTTTTAATAGCAAACGGGTCGGAAGTTGCAACTTTAATTGAAGGAGCTAAATTATTAGCAGAAAGAGAAAACATAAAAGCAAAAATAGTTTCTGTTCCTTCAGAAGGAATTTTTAGATTACAAACAAAAGCATATCAAGAAAGTATTATTCCATCAAATAAACCCGCATTTGGATTAACAGCCGGTTTACCGGTTAATTTAGAAGGTTTGGTTGGAAACAACGGAAAAGTATTTGGATTGGATCATTTTGGATATTCAGCACCGGCAACAGTGTTGGATGAGAAATTCGGATTTACAGGCGAAAATGTGTTTAATCAAGTTATAGAATTATTAAAATAAAAATAGAAACAATGAAATTTTTTATAGATACCGCAAATTTAGAACAGATTAAGGAAGCGCAGGCTTTAGGAATCTTAGATGGAGTTACAACAAATCCATCATTAATGGCAAAAGAAGGAATTACAGGAGCTGAAAACATTTTAAAACATTATGTAGATATTTGTAATATTGTTGAAGGTGATGTTTCAGCGGAGGTTATTGCTACAGATTTTGATGGAATGGTAAAAGAAGGTGAAGCTTTAGCAGCTTTACATCCACAAATTGTGGTAAAATTACCTATGATTGCAGATGGTGTAAAAGCGTGTAAATATTTTTCAGATAAAGGAATTAGAACTAACGTAACTTTAGTTTTTTCGGCAGGACAAGCATTGTTAGCTGCAAAAGCTGGAGCAACTTACGTTTCTCCATTTTTAGGTCGTTTAGATGATATTTCAACAGATGGATTACACCTTATTTCTGAAATCAGACAAATTTATGATAACTACGAATTTGAAACCCAAATATTAGCAGCTTCAATTCGTCATACAATGCACGTAATTGACTGTGCAAAAATTGGTTCAGATGTTATGACAGGTCCTTTAAGTTCAATCACAGGATTGTTAAAACACCCATTAACTGATAGTGGTTTAGCGCAGTTTTTAGCTGATTACGCGAAAGGAAATTAATTGCCAATTAATTATTTTTACATAAAAAAAGCCGATCTAAAATTTTAGATCGGCTTTTTTATGCTTTATAGTAATATTAGCCTAGTTTGAATACTTGTTCTAAGGCTATCCATTTTTCGCCATCTTTAGCCCAAGGTAATTCTTGTTGGTAGTCCCACATTAGGTTTTCCCATTCTTGAACTTTTGGATTATTAGCATCCATTTCGGCTTTTTTAACAGGGTCAAAAGTTTCATCAACTTCCATTATCATAAACATTCTGTTTCCCGTTAAGTAAATTTCCATATCTACAATTCCAGCATCTTTAATACTTTTTGTAATTTCTGGCCACGCATTTCCAGCAGCGTGGTATTCTTTATATTCTGCAATTAATTTAGAGTCGTCTTTTAAATCACAAGAATAACAATATCTTTTTGTACTCATTTTTTATTTTTTAGATAATTTAAATGTTGTATATCCATAAAGTGAAACCACAGCTAAACAGATAAGAGGTAAGATAAATGAGAAGTTAACTTCAGGAATAAAACCTAAAACCTTTACATCTGAAAATCCTGATCCACCCCAATCTAAAATACTTCCTTGTAAAACTGGCATTAAAGCACCACCAACAATTGCCATAACCAATCCGGCAGAACCAATTTTAGCTTCATCGCCCATATTTTTTAATGCGATACCATAAATAGTAGGGAACATAATAGACATAAATACTGAAATAGCAACTAATGAAATTAAACCAGCCATTCCTGATAAAACAACTGCACCGGCAGCACAAATAACGCCTCCTATTCCAAATAACATAAGTAGTTTTGAAGGGTTTATAGTTTTCATTAAAGCGGTACCTATCCATCTTCCAACTAAGAAGGAAACCATTGCTGCTACATTAAAATATGTTGCGGTTAATTCCATTCCATAGGTTTCATTAATATTATCTACATATTGAAAAATATATGTCCAGCACATAATTTGAGCGCCAACATAAAATGCCTGAGCAATTACACCATAAATATAATTTTTATTAGCAAATAATTTTTTAAATGATTCAGATAAAGACATTTTATCTTCCTCTGCAGTTTTAGGCATTTTAGTTACTATTATAATTGCCATAATGGCCAAAACCAATACTCCTAATGCAATATAGGGAACACTAATAACACTAAGGTCATTTTCTCTAATTGCAGCTAATTCTTCAGAAGTAAGTGCGTTATAGGCTTCAGTTGTGTAATCATCAGAACGTAAAGCTCCAATTACAAATACTTGAGCTATTATCATACCAGATAATGATCCAATAGGGTTGAAGGCTTGAGCTAAATTTAAACGCTGTGTTGCAGTTTCTTTATCACCCATCATTAATATTAATGGGTTTGATGTTGTTTCTAAGAAAGCTAAACCGCAAGTAATTACCCATAATGAAATTAAGAAATAGTTAAACTCTTCGTTCGCAGCTGCAGGGTAGAATAAAAAAGCACCAGTAGCATAAAGGACTAATCCAAGTATAATTCCTGATTTATAGCTGTATTTTCTAATGAATAAAGCAGCTGGTAAGGCCATAAAAAAGTAACCAAAATAAAATGCAAATTGTACTAAAGATGCTTGAACATTTGAAAGTTCGGGCATTACTTTTTTAAATGCAGATACCATTGGATTTGTTAAATCATTTGCTATTCCCCATAAAGCGAATAATGATGTTATAATTATAAAAGGAAATAATAATTCCTTTCTAACAACTGGGATATTTTTTAGTTTATTCATGAAGTTTAATTTATAATTTGGTTGTCTTATTTTATAGGTGCAAAATAGAAAAGACAAAACATATTTATAGTATGTTTTGTCTTTAATAATAGAACAAATGATTTATTCTGATAATAATGATCTGTCTAAATGAACGTAACCACCGTCAACAGTAATAAATTGTCCTGTTGTATGTGATGATTTTTCTGAAATTGTGAATAAACAAGTATCAGCAATTTCATCGGGTGTTGTCATTCTATTTTCTAAAGGAATTTTCTTTACAATAGATTTTAATTTTTCTTCACCATTTTCTAAAGTTTTAATCCAAGCATCGTATGCAGGTGTCCAACTTTCAGCAATAATAATTGCGTTAGAACGAATACCGTACTTAATTAAATCTACAGCCCATTCTCTAGTTAAACCTAAAACTCCACCTTTTGAAGCAGCGTATCCAGAAGTTCCTCCTTGACCAGTTAAGCCAACTTTAGAACCAATGTTTAAAATGTTTCCTTTTGATGCTTTTAAAAACGGTAAACAGTGTTTTACAACTAAAAAGTAGCTTACCATATTTAATTTTAATGAATTCATAAATTCATCATAAGAAGCATCTAATCCAACGCCATCGTTTACACCAACATTGTTAATTACGGCATCAATTTTTCCGTACTTATCAGTAATGGTTTTAACTGCGTTTTCAATTTCAACAGGATTTGTAACGTCTGTTTGGCAGAAGGTTGCATCAATTCCTTTATCTTGAAGTTCTTTTACATATTCAAAACCTCTTGCGTTTCTGTCAATAATTGCAGGAACTGCACCTTCTTCAGCTAAATGTTGAAGAATTGTTTCTCCGATACTTCCTTTGATACCTGCGGCACCTGAAATAACAACTACTTTTCCTTTTAAATTTAAGTCCATTGTTTATTTTATATTGTAGAATATTGTAGCATTTTCACCCATAATTGAGGCTTGTTCTGTAGAACTAAATTGTGCTATAAATTCTGTTACTAATTCTTTTATTTTTTTATAATTTCCTGCAACCAAACAAACTGGCCAATCTGAACCGAACATAATTCTTTTCCAACCGAAAGAAGCGTAAACCAATTTCATATATGGTAGAATTTGTTCTGGCGTCCAAGTTGTATAATCAGCTTCGGTAACCATACCTGAAAGTTTGCAATATACATTATCGCATTTACCAATTTCAAACATTAAAGCTGCCCAACCATCATAAAAACCATCTTTAATATATGGTTTAGCAATATGGTCTATCACAAATTTTTGATTTGGAAATCTTTTTACTAACTCCAAAACAGCTCCCAATTGATGTGGAAATACTAAAATATCGTAGGTGAAATTATACTTTTCTAAAGCGGCAATTCCTCTTAAAAAATCTGGACGTAATAAAAAGTTATGATCAGGTTCACCTTGTACAACGTGTCTAAAACCTTTCAGTTTTGGATACTTGCTGTATGTTTCTAACACTTCTTCAATATTTTCAGCTCTTAAATCTACCCAACCAACAATTCCTTTTATAAAATCGTTTTTATCGGCTAAATCTAGAAGGAAATCTGTTTCTTCTAATGTTTGATCTGCTTGCACAGCAACACAACCATCAATTCCATTTTCAGCATATACCTTTTGTAAATCCGAAGGCATAAAATCTTTACGAATTACCGACATATCATCGTCAATCCATTCGTGTTTTACAGGTTCGTATTTCCAAAAGTGTTGATGTGAATCAATAATCATAGTAGAAATTATTTTACAAAAGCGTCTAAAGTCGCTTTCATTCCATTATTTAAAATTGCTTCTAAATGTGTTGTAACTTCTTCTTGAAGACCATCAATTTCAGTTAAATCTGTTCCCCAGAAATCTTTATTTGATAACGTTTTTTCAGCAACTTCAACAAAATTATTACTAGCCCAAGCTTCTTTAAAGAAATCTAAAACAGCAGCATCATCTTTTAATGCAATTGCAGTTCCGTTTCTGTCGCCTTTATAAAAAGCAATTAAAGCAGCTAAAGAGAATAATAAGTTTTTAGGTAACTCATTTTTACGTTTTACAAATTCTAAAACTGAAGGTAAAACTCTTGTTTTATATTTTGAAACTGAATTTAATGAAATACTCATTAATTCGTGCGCTAAATAAGGGTTTCTGAAACGATCTAAAACATCTGCAGAAAACTGACTTAATTCTTCAGCAGGTAAATCTAGAGTAGGAGAGATGTCATTAAATAAAGCATTCTTTAAGAATTTACCTACAACTTCATCTTCTAAAGATTCACGAACTCTATCAATTCCATATAAATAACCAACAGGAACTAGGGTAGTGTGAGCACCATTTAAAATACGCACTTTACGAGTTCTGTAAGGTTCCATATTGTCTGTAAATACAACATTTAATCCACAAGCTTCAGAAGGAAATTCATCTTTTACAGATTCAGGTCCTTCAATAACCCATAAATGGAATTGTTCACCTTCAACAACTAAATTATCTTTATAACCTAGCTCTTTTGTAATAGCATCCATTTTATCTCTTGGGTAACCTGGTACAATTCTATCAACTAAAGTGTTACAGAAAATATTATCTTCATTAATCCATTCAACAAACTCGTCACCTAAATTCCAGTCAGCAGCATATTGAAGGATAATTTTCTTTAAGTTATCTCCGTTACGGTCAATTAATTCACAAGGAATTACAATTAATCCTTTATCTGAAGCACCTCCAAAAGTTTGGAATCTTTTATACATTAAAGCAGTTAATTTCCCAGGGAAACTACTTTGAGGAGCATCATCTAATTTATCGTTAGCATTGTAAGAAATACCAGCTTCAGTTGTATTAGAAATAATAAAACGTAAATCAGGGTTTTCAGCATTTGCTAAATAATCAGCATTGTTTTCGTAAGGGTTAATTCCTCTTGTAATACAATCAATAACTTCTTTTTCACTTAAAACTTCGCCGTTTTTAATTCCGTTTAAGTATAAAGTGTATAAACCATCTTGATCGTTTAACATTTTAACTAAACCTTGATCAATTGGTTGTACTACTACAACTCCAGCATCAAAGTCTGCTTTTTTGTTCATTTCGTGAATCATCCAGTTTGCAAAGGCTCTTAAAAAGTTTCCTTCGCCAAATTGTAAAATTCTTTCAGTATAAGTGTTTGCCTCTACTGTTGTTCTATTTAAATTTTTCATTTTTAAATTTATTATAATGAAATTCCTCTTTTCCAAGGAATAAAATCGTTGTGTCCTTTTACTACTGCTTTTGATGGAGTTTCACCACTTGCCACTCTAATAACGTGGTCTAATATTTTTTCTCCCATTGTTTGGATAGTGTCTTCACCAGTAATTACCGTTCCTGCATTAATATCAATAATGTCATTCATTTTTTCATACAATTCTGTATTACTAGACATTTTTAAAACAGGTGTAATAGGGTTTCCTGTTGGTGTACCTAAACCTGTTGTAAATACAATAACGTTACAACCTGAACCAGCTAAACCGGTAGTACTCTCAACATCATTACCAGGCGTACATAATAAGTTTAAACCTGGTTTTGTAATTTTTTCTGCATAGTCTAATACTTCAACAACTGGAGATGTACCACCTTTTTTAGCGGCACCTGCCGATTTCATTGCATCGGTAATTAAACCATCTTTAATGTTTCCCGGAGAAGGATTAGCTTCAAATCCAGAACCTACAGCAACTGCAGCTGCAGAGTAAGAACGCATCAATGAAGAGAATTTTTTAGCATCTTCTTCATTTACACATCTGTTAATAATATTTTGTTCAACTCCGTTTAATTCTGGAAATTCAGATAAAACAGGTGAACCTCCAAGTGCAGCTAATAAATCTGCTGCATAACCTAATGAAGGATTTGCAGAAATACCTGAAAAACCATCAGAGCCACCACATTCTAACCCTAAAACTAGTTTGCTTAATGGAGCAGGTTTGCGTTCTACTTTATTTGCTTCAACTAAACCAACGAAAGTGTGTTTTACTGCTTCTTCAATTAAAGCTCTTTCGCTTGCGCTTTTTTGTTGTTCTAAATAATGAACTGTTTTGTAACCGTTTGGATCTTTGATTTTTAATGCTTTTTGAAGCATTTCAATTTGTGCATTTTGGCAACCTAAACTAAAAATAGTAGCACCTGCAACATTTGGGTTTGAGATATAGCCAGCTAATAAGTTACATAGAACTTCAGAATCTTGACGAATTCCTCCGCAACCACCATCATGTTTTAAAAACTTAATACCATCTACATTTGGAAATAATCTGTTTTTAGCTATTTCCTCTTTTGTAGCAATAATTGGAGTATCGTATATTTCTTCAGTTGAAGCACCTGCTTTGTACTGTGCGATTAAAGCATCAGTATCCACAGCAAAGTCTTTTTTAGTTTCGTATCCTAATTTTTCAGAAAGTGCACCTTCTAAAACATCAATATTTCTGTTTTCACAAAAAGTTAAAGGAATAACTAACCAATAATTTCCAGTTCCTACGCTATCATCTTCACGGTGATAACCGTTAAAAGTTCGTCCTTCAAAATTAGAAGTGTCTGGAGCAGTCCAAACAAATTTTTCATTTGAATCATTAAAATCAGCAGAAGCATGTTTAATGTTTTCGGTTGTAATAGCTTCACCTTGTTGAATTGGAAGCACAGCTTTACCAACCAACACACCATACATGAAAATTTCATCACCAACAGCGAAATCTTTTACGGCAAATTTATGTTTGCTTTTAATGTTTTCTTTTAAAATGATTTCTTCACCATTTATAACCGTTTTTAAACCTTTTGGGAGATTATCAATAGCAACAATTAAATTGTCTATTGGGTCTATTTGAGCGTAATTTGCAGACATATATTAGTTAGTTATTTATTATAATTATAATTATGCTCTTACTTCTTTTACTAAAGCTATTGCATTTTTAACATCTTGTTCTAGTTTAGCATAATCTTTATTAGCTAAAATCTCTTTTGAAATTAATTGAGATCCCATTCCAACACAAGTTACACCTGCATTAAACCAACCTGTTAAGTTTTCTTTTGTTGGTGAAACTCCTCCGGTTGGCATAACACTTGTCCAAGGTTGAGGTCCTTTTATTCCTTTTACAAACTGAGGTCCGTAAAT
>NZ_CANLZZ010000003.1 GCF_947495725.1 uncultured Lutibacter sp.
GTTGAATTAGATAAAGTTGTTGAGTTAATGAACAAGTATCCAGGTATGGTAATTAGATTAGAATCACATACAGATAGTAGAGCCAACGATCAATACAACATTGTACTTTCTGAAAATAGAGCTAAATCTACCTATGATTACATCATTTCAAAAGGAATTAGCCCAGATCGAATTACGAAATATGAAGGGTTTGGAGAAACTCAATTAGTGAATAAATGTTCAAATAATGTAAAATGTACAGAAGAAGAACATCAACTAAATAGAAGAACAGAATTTATAATTCTAAAAATGAAATAATAATAAAGAGCAGTCGTAATATAAATTTACTTGATTATACTACCGTTGTGGGGACGACAAATTTCTCAAGAAATTATATGCGGCTGCTTATTTTTACTAGTATTTTAATATAAATATATTTTTATATTACTTACCTCTTGAATAACCTAGTTTTACAAAAAAAAACTGCAATTTTCTCTTTACTAAAATATGATTACTTTTTTAAGTAAGTAGGAGGAATGTTTTTTTATGAAGGAAGTCTATTATTTTTTATAATAATTATCACAAAATTTTTTTTCAGAAAGATTTTTAGTTTATTTTTTACATTCAATTTAGAACTTTAAATGAAACATTTGAAAATTTCAAATATTTTTTGCTTAATAAATTGTGTTTTTAATATCTCTTTTATTTTCGTTAAACTTTTGCGTAGAATTATTTATGATGTTCTTTAAACCATAATATGAGGTTTGTATAATTGTTTTTTTTTAACTAAATTCAAATGTAGAAGAGTCTTTCGTCCAATTTTGTTTTGGAATACTTTTGTTAATTAAAATACAATTCGAGATTATTCTCAAATGATTACCTTACTCGTTTGATAGAAATTCATTTAAATTAAACATGAAAAAAGCGATTTAGGAGCACTAAATCGCTTGTTTTCACATTCTTATTTTGTAGCGTGATGCTGAATTGAACTGCAGACCTCCTGGTTATGAATCCAAGTTAAATTGAATTTAAAGCCATTTTACTGGGGCTCCCGAGCTATTGTATTTTTAAATCGTATGCAAAAACGTATGCAGTTTTAGCTTTTGATTATTATTAATTTTCTTAATGCAATTTAGTAAAAAAAGATTCATTTTTTAATGTTAAATATTGAATTTTTAATAAATAGAAGTATTTATAAATGATAAGGTATTGTAGCTAGAGTAAATTATGTAGAGTCATTAATATATTTTTTGCATTAAAACTTAAACAATAGTATAAATGCTAGTTAGAATAATCTTGAAACAAAGAAGTGAGCTGTAAAATGTGGAAACCCGTATATTAACTGTTAGAGGTATTATTACTTTTGAATCAATCATTAATAATGAATTTAAAGCATTTATTAAATTTAAAATGTAAAATTTATGTTAAGGAAAGTATTAACATTAGTGGATATGGACTTTATTATTTTTTGAGCAAAATTTGATTTGGAGATATTAAATTTTTAAAAGGTTGATTAGGTCCGAAATTATGATGAAACCTTGTTAAAAATAAAAAGTGCTGTTTTTTAATAGAAGATAAACCCTTTACAATTCAAACTTTGATTATTGATTATATTAATTGTATCTAATATATTAAATCAATTAGTTGTATGGAGAATAATTTATTGAAAACCATCTTATTTTAGCTAAATAATAGAGAGGTTTTATTATTTTTGATGTTGAAAATGATTAAAGAACCCCTAAATATTGTTATGAAAAAAGAAACAGTAATTCTTCTGTTAAGTGGAGGAATTGACTCTACAACGTTACTTGCTAAATTAGTTAAAGAAAATTATGAAATTATTTGTTTAAGTTTTAACTATAATCAAAGAAATAAGTTAGAATTGGAGTTAGCGTGTAACAATACATCTTATTTTAATGTAAAAAAACATATAATAATAGATGTTCCTAAAAACTTATTTGAATCATCAGCTCTGGTCAATAACAAACTTGATATAAATGGATTTAATGTTGACTCTTATGGAAATAAAAGAATTAATTCATATGTGCCTTTTAGAAATTTAGTATTTTCAAGTTTAGCATTAAGTAAAGCAGAATCATTAGGGGTAAAAAAAGTTTTTATTGCTGTCAATAAAGATGATTCTGAAGATTATTGGGATTGTAGACCCTCATTCTTTAAACAATTAAATTTATTAACAGAATCAAGCTCAAATATTAAAATTAAGACACCTTTCATTAATTATTCAAAAAGAGAAATTATAGAAATAGCTAATCAGTTATGTGTAAATTTAGATAATACAATTTCATGTTATCAACCAGTTAATAATCAAGAATGTGGAGAATGTTTGAGTTGTAGAATAAAGGAAGAGGCGTTAGCATAATGAAAAAGATTGAAATTGGAGTTTTAATTGCAACATCAATGGATAGAATAGATTTATTATTGAATAGATCTCTAAATTCTGTATTAAATCAATCAATTCTTCCTCATCTATTAGTTATTGTAGATGATAATGAAGAAGAAATTTATTTTTCAAATAAGTGTATAATTGAAAGAATGAACTTGCCAAATGTTTTTTATATTAAAAACACTAGGAAAAGAGGAATGTCTGGTACTGGTGCTTGGAATACTGGTATTGACTATTTATCTAAGAAAATAGGAGTAAGTGATTATGTAGCTATTTTAGATGATGATGACTATTGGGATAGTTCTTATTTAAAAGCAACAAACAGTATTATAAAAAAATCAGAGCCAAAAGCAATTTTTTCTTATTTGAAAAGAGAAGATTGTAAACACCCGCATAAATTTGAATATGAAGATTTAAATGTAAAAAACTTTTTAGTTGGGAATCCTGGAATCCAGGGAAGTAATATGATTTTCAAGCTTTCTGCATTAGAAGAAATTAATGGTTTTGATGAAAATTTAAGAAGTTGTACAGATAGGGATTTAATGATAAGATTTTTAAATGAATATGGAATAAAAGAAATAGAAATTAATCCTAATGTCCTAGTACATCATTGTGTTGGACATAAAACAGTTACTTCAAATATTGAAGCAAAAAAAAGAGGTTTAGATGTTTTTTATAAGAAACATTTAAAAAAATATAATAAAGAAACTTTAATATCGTCTTTAGAAAGATCAAAAAAACTGTTTAATTATTCAAAAAGTGACGAGATTATTAAACTTTTTAAAGAGTTGAAATTTAATGGTTAAAAGAAAAATAGTTGTTGCTGTTGCAATGCATAATAATTCAAATGAAATACGGAGATGTTTAATTTCAATATTAAGGCAAGTAAATATAGAAAGACAAATTCATATTGTTATTGGAAATGATAATTCATTTGATGATTGGAAATCGCAAATAGAAGATATTTTGCATATTAATCATAAGGTAATTTCAATATTAAATTTAAATAACTCTAATGTTGTTAAAACCAGAAATGAAATAAACACATATATATTAAAGAATCTAACGGAAGTAGATTTAATTGCAAGGTTAGATGCCGATGATGAGTATTCAAATGCCGATGTATTATCAAAAATTGAACAAATATTTAATTCAAATAGTCCTGATTTAATTCTTGCAGGAAATTATTTGAGATTAAATAATACTATAATTAGTAGAGTTAATAAAAGCTCTAGAAAATTGTTAGATAAAAAATATTTGAAAGATAGAGTATTTAATATGTCACAAGGTGATTCGAATGCTGAATTACCCTCTTGTAATTTATTTATTAAACCTTCTGTATTAATTCCATATCCAAATATTGAAAGTGGTGAAGATCATTTATTATTGATAAAATATTTATTAAGCAATACTTATAAATGGCATTTTGCTGAAGAGATTTTAGCAGTGAACTATAATCTAAATGGTTCTACAACCTTGAGTAACAAAAAAAAGAACACTTATATTTCTTGTAGAGAAGAAATGTATAATATGCTATTATTGAATGAGTAAAAGAATTGATACAGCAAAAAGTATATTGGAGTCTCAACATATATCCAAAACAATTTATTTGGGGAGTGGTCATGAAGGAGTTGTTTTTAGAGATAATAACTATGTTTATAAAGTTATTATTCCATTGCAATTTGAGAGCTTTAATTTTGAAAAAGCCTACAGAAGAAAATCTTATTTTTTGAACCTACCAACTAATACCAAACATTTATATAATATTGATTTAATCAGAGCAAAAGAGACTTTTATAGTCAAGTATAATTATGAAGAAGGAGAAATTTGCTCAAATTATCACGAAGATGAAGCAATTAGTATTTTAACCGAATTATGGATCCTTAAAATTATTATTATGGATTGTAAACCTGAGAATTGCATTCGGGTTGGTAATACTATTAAAATAATTGATTTAGATGGTAAAGACTATACTGATAATCTATTTCTCAATATGTGTGCGAGAATGTATTTATACATTAATTATTATGCCAAATATGAGTATTCACATTTTCAAAAGGTAAAAAGATCAGCAATCAATAATTTCACATTATCTGAATTAAAAGGGTTGCGAGAATTTGTAAATAAAGTTTTTGCAAATATTATTTTAGAACAATCAAAGGATAAGGTTTCATTTAATTTAACTACATCTTCAAAGGAATCAATTAAGTATTCAGAGAAGTTAAATTTTGAAAAATCGTTTTATTTGGGATTAAAAAAAGGAAAATATTTGACAAATGTTTCATTTGAAGATGTTAATCTAAATGAACATAATTATTTTGAGCCTAGTTCTTTTTTTGTAAATTATGAAAAGATTAAGCCATTACAAGAAAAAGTAAGTTTACTCATAAAAACTTGTCCTCAAGATGTTCAAACTGTGGAGGAGAATATAAAACACATAGTAAAACAATTAATTTCACCTAATCCGTTTTATGAAATAGTTGTTTTAATTGATCCTAGAGAAAATAATTTTTTAAGAGAATATTACTCAAAGGGCTCTGTTCAATTATTAATTGATAAAATTCAAAAATTACATTTAAATAATGTAATTGATAGATATATAGTTTTTGATAATGAACAAAGTTTAAGTATTAACAAACAATGGTTTGATCTTTCTTGTAAAAGATCACACACTTCAAAAAATGCCCCTGTTTCTCCTCAATTATGGGCTTTTAATCAGTGTAAAGGTGATTTTATTTTACAAATGGATGTTGATGTAATGATTGGACGTAAAAATTATAAGCATTCTTTTTTAAAAGATATGCTTAATGAGTTTTATAAGAATAAAGAAGTTCTTTCTGTTGGATTTAATATATTGAATAAAGAATCAAATGATTATTTCGGGTTTAAAAATGGAGGTTTTGTCCCTGAAGTTAGAATGGGATTGTTACATAAAAAAAGAATAAACTCCTTATTGCCTCTACCTAATTCTATTGATGATAATGGAAATTTAGAATTTACTTGGCATAGGTCACTTTTAAAAAAACAAAAAGAATCAAAAAAATGCTCTATTAGAGGAGGTAACCATGAGTCATTTTATATTCACCCACAAAATTATAGAAAAAATAAGCCATATGCATGGATGTTCATACTAGATAGAGTTGAGCAGAATAAAGTTCCAGAAATCCAATATGGAGCTTTTGATTGTGAAGGTTCATTATATGATTGGTCAATTCCAAAACGAAATGAGAAGTTAGTAGTAGTTTCATGTTTTAGAAATGTTTCTTACAATCGTTTTTTAAGAATGTGGTATTCTTTGATGAGTCAAAGTTATAATGATTTTGGTTTGATTCTACTAGATGATAATTCAGATAATGGATTACCTTACCTTATTGATTCACTAATTAAGCCTTATAAAGAAAGAATTACTTTTATAAAGAAAAGAACAAAATCTACAAGACTAGAAAATGTATATAGATCAATTCATTACTATATGGATAATCCTGAATCTATTATCGTAATGTTAGATGGGGATGATGCGTTAATTGGTAATGAAACATTACAAAACTTGATTTACAAGTACGATAATTATAATGCTGATGTTGTTGTTGGAAGATTTCACCAAACTTATAGATTACAACCACATTATAGATATCCTGTTGATTTTAATAACCCAAGAAAAAAAGGAGGAAATGTATGGCAGCATTTAAAAACTTTTAAAAAATACTTGTTTGATTCAATTCCTCTAACACATTTCAAATATGAAGATAAAGAAAAGAAGTTATATCAAAACAATTGGTTTGAAACTTGTGATGATTTTGCTTTAATGGTGCCTATAGTTGAAATGAGCAAGCAACCATTACAGTTAAATGAGGTTAATTATTTCTATGAGCGTGATTATGATAAAAAAGATGAAGATAGAGATTTAAAAGAAAGCTGTATTGCAGAAATTTTAAATAAACCTAGTCTTTCTCCAGTTATTGCGTTTAAAGGAAGAAAAACATTTGAACCAAATCAGAACAAAATTGAAATTGATATTACATATGATTGTAATTTAAAATGTATTGGATGTAATCGTTCTTGTACGCAAGCGCCAACTACAGAGTCTGTTAGTGTATTAGATATTGAAAAATTTATTAATGATTCGATAAGTTTGAATAAAAAATGGGAACTAATAAATGTGTTAGGAGGAGAGCCAACCTTACATCCAAATTTTGAAAAAATAATAGAATTAATACATGAAAATTATATTGAAAAGTTTTCACCTAATACTATTTTACAAGTTGTTTCTAATGGTGTTGAAGCGAAGTCTAGGGATTTATGTGAAAAGGTAAAATCTTTTAAGAATGTCAGAATTGATTATGGATCATTTAAGGAAAGTAAAAATGTAGAATATTTTTCACCTTTTAATGATGCCCCATTTGATGATGAAGACTATGATAATTCGGATTATGACAAAGGTTGTTGGGTAACCAGTTATTGTGGCATTGGTTTGAATAAAAGAGGTTATTATGCATGTAGTATTATTGGTGGTATCGATAGATTAAAAGAAGGAAAGAATGCAATATCGAGCTTATCAGAAGTGTCAAAAGAAGATTTAAAAAATCAACTTGAGGAATTTTGCAAATACTGTGGTAATTTTAAAGCTTACAATCAGAATGCAGGAGATTTTATTCCTAGAATTGAAAAAGAACCTTTTAAAAATATTGTAACTAAATATTGGAAAGATATTTATAAAAAAGCAAATCAATAAGTATATCTAATTTCTTTTTAGAATTACATTTAAAACAAAACTCATGGACTTAAAATATATATGGATAATAAAATATAAAAAGGCTCATTTGTATGAGTTAAGACCAACTTCTGAATAAAGCAATAATTATAAATACAAGTCAATAGTAATTAAAACCTTACGGAAACCCGTAAGGTTTTCTTTTTTAATGAAGGTAAATTTGAGGTAAAAATATTAAACAAGGGAATAGTTGAAAAATTCTAAAAAGCAAAATTATCAATTTGGAAAATTTAATCATGGTTCATATGGAGCGAAATTGTTTGATGAACGTTGGAAAAAATTACGTAAATCCGTGTTGAAACGAGATTTTAATAAATGTGTAGTTTGCAGCTCTGTCGAAAACCTTCAAGTTCATCATAAGCAATATCATTTTTCTGAGCTTAAAAGAACTTTTAAAGAGCCTTGGGAATACGATATTAAATATTTAGTGACAGTTTGTAAAAAGTGTCATCAAAAAGGGCATAGTAAATATAAAATACCAACGAAATATATTAAATAAATTATAAAATGGGATTATTTGAATTTTTTAACAAAAAAAATAAATCAGAAAATTTAATTGAAAATATAGAGCCAAGCGAAGCTCAATTTGTAGATGATACCGAACCTCAACCTGAAAATGAATCTATAATTATTTATAATTTAGATGAAATTTATGATTATGCTAGTGTTGATTTTGAGCAAAGAGGATACCAAGATGCATTGACCAACCCAGATACTTCATATAAAGAAGAAAATATTGATTTATTATTGATGGATTTAGGGATAAAAATAGAAAGAGCAATATTCCATTATTCAAATTTATTACAAGACCTTGAGTTTCATATAAAATCTAGAAAAGATGCTGGGCTTATTGATACAGTTAATCAGCTAGAAAGTCAAAAAGAAAAAACATTAAAGAGTTCATCACAAGTAAAAATGATTAAAGATGATTTTGAAAATAATGAAGGGTTGAGCAAAAGAATTAGATTTTCTTATAAAAGAGGTTTTAATAGAGGGTTGGCATCAATGTCAACTAATTTACTTAATTCAATTTAATTGAACATGAAAAATTGGTGGATTAAATTCGGTTGTTTTCTTACAGGTTACAATTATGAAATAATGAGGAATAGTAGTGAAGCGAGTTCTAAAGCAGTGAAAAAATTTACTTCGGCAATATTAATTGTTTCACTGATATGGGGGTTTATAGGATATTCATTTTGTAATAGATATATTCACCTTAATCAATTTGGATCTATAATAGGGGCTGTAATTATGGTTTTTATAATTATCCAGATTGAACGACAAATTATTCTTAATGTTGGGAAAAACAAATTTTCATTGACTTTTAGATTTGGAATAGCACTAATTATGGCTATTCTTGGTTCTCTAATTATTGATCAAATAATTTTCAAAGAGGATATTGAAATAGCACAATCTGAGAAAATTAATGCAAGAATAGAACAAAATTTAGAAGCTAAAATTTCTATGATAAATGATGAAATATCTAGGCTAGATACATTGATTGTGGAGAAGAACGTAGAGAGAAATTTATTACTTAAAGAAATTACTACAAGACCTACAATTAAAATGCCTTCTAATAAAGTTAAACGAATTCCGGGAAAATTTAATAAAAGCGTAGTTGATAAAGTCACTGGTGAGATTTCTATAGTTCAAAAGGACACCATGTATATAGAAACTGAATATACGAGTTCATCGGTACCTAACCCTAAAGGGGATTTAATTCCAATTATTGAAAATGATCTAAATGAATTTGCAACAATGAGAAGTGATTTTATTGCTCAAAAATTACAAGTGAGGAAAATTGTTGAAAAAGAAGAAAAGGGAAAAATAGGTTTTTTAGATGAATTAGATACGATGTATGTTTTATTGAGTAGTAACAAGGTATCTCTATTTGTTTGGTTACTTTGGTTTTTCTTTTTTATGTTCATCGAGTTGTTTGTAGTTACAGGTAAATTGGGTTCTAATAATGAAACTGATTATGATATAACAATTTTACATCAAAGAGATGTAAGAATAAAAGCTATAGAACAATTATCTAAGAAAAATAGAGATTAAAATTTGTAGATGTTGATCTATTAGAGATTTTGATGTATTTAAAGTAATAAAAATTTAAATACATTTAAAAGCTCCTTCAAAATTTGTCTACCCTTATGTTATTGGAATTTATATTTTTGATAATTTAACTCTCGCTAATTTAGATAAAACTTTTATAGAGTTAATTACTGAAAAATTCAACACTATAAATGATGTACTAATTTAGCCTTGGGTAAAAGAATATGCTGAAAAATTATAGAGTTTAGATAATTTTAAAAACTAATTTATATGTGGTTTAAAAAACTAACTGGATTTGATGAAGTTTCTCCAGAGAACGTAAGAAAGAATATTTTAATTGATGGAGTAAACCTAACTTCAAAAGAGAATAGTAAGTCCTTTCAATTTGGAACTTTGCAAATACCAACACTTAATGAATTAAAAGAACAGTCACCTCCTTTAGCAATATATAAAGAAAAAATTATGGTAACTGAAGTTGTTGGTGATGTTCAAAAATTACATTGCATTCCAGATAATAAAAATGCACTATTTCAGGCTGCATCTCAATTCAATTTACTTGAAATGGTAGGTCCTCATATAACCCCTGAACATGGAATTGATATTTATGAGCATGACCATACTCAAGGTCCGGCATGTGCCATAGCTTGTGGAGCTGGAACTATTTACAGAAACTACTTTGTTCCTCTTAATGGACAAATAGGACAGACTTCAACGAATCAAATTGATTGTTTAGATTTGATTGGAGAAAAATTAAATAATAGCGAGTTACTTCTTTGGAATATGAGTAATGGATACTTCTTACCAAGTAAAGAAAGACTATTAGAAATTAACACTCAGCTAAGCAACTTTAATAATTCTCAAAGTGAGCATTTAAAAGGTAGGCTTAAAATAGGAATTCAGTGGGATACTGAGGTAACTCTTACCAATCAAAAACAAATTGTATCACAAGCATATTGTTCAGCGCTTCCTGTGGCCTATTCGGATATTCAATCGTTTTATTGGGAGCATTTTGCAAGAATAATATTAGAAGCCGCTTATGAAGCAACTCTATATGCTGGTTTGATTAATTTGGGTAAAACAGGTTCGAACAAGGTTTATTTAACGCTTTTAGGAGGCGGTGCTTTTGGCAATGAACCTAATTGGATAATGGAATCAATATCAAAATCAATAGTAAAATTTAAAAATACCCCATTGGATGTTAGAATAGTTAGCTACGGCAATTCAAAACCAAGAATTCAACAACTCATCAACGAATTATAATGATAAAAAGAACTGAGTTGATAATTAAGACTTTTCTTGTTTTAAAATTATCGTTATAAAAAATATTATTAATTAAATAACGTCATCTCCTTTTATTGACATGTCCTATTTATAACCAAAGAAACATTTATAAAAAATTTGAATAATGAATGAAAATTTGAATAAATTTAGAACCATTCTTTTAAACTCTTTCGTTACCTTTACTGAAGAGAAACTTTAATTTTTATTAAATAGATGCTGTTAAAAGAATTACTAAAATCTAAAGGTGTTAAACAAAACTGGTTAGCCCAGCGAATTGGGGTGAGCACTGTCACTATGAGTAACTGGGTAAAAGAAAAAAGCCATCCTTCAAAGAAAAACTTAATGAAGCTGAGTGAAGTACTGAATGTTCATCTAAATGATTTGGTACATTAATGATTGAGTTAAATAAATATAATTTTTCGTTTACGGGGTTTTCACTTAGGGTGAATGAAATGATAAAGGTCGCAGAGGCTATTCAGCTAGGTCAACCAGTTGAAATGGTTGATTTTGGTGATGGCAATAGAAATACTGGCCAACGTAGATTAAACGAAATTAAAAAAAGGTTAAGCAAATTAACAGATAAAGAATTACAACTTTTCATTGCTGGAGATTTCACCTCTCAAAAACAACTCGCATTTTTATCGGTATGCAAATCACATAGTTTTATTAGAGATTTTGTGGTGGAGGTATTACGTGAAAAATTACTGGTGTTTGATTATCAAATTACCGAAGGAGATTACATTTCATTTTATAGACGAAAATCTGAACTACATCCAGAAATGGAAAAATTAACAGAAATTACCGAAAACAAGATAAAACAAGTCACGTTTAAAATATTAGAACAAGCTGGAATCATAGATGACATAAAAAGCAAAATGATTCAACCTCAACTTTTAGACGCTAACGTTATCAATACAATAGCATCTGATAATGAGCAATGGTTAAAAGTCTTTTTTATGAGTGATATGGATATAGAAAATAGAAGTTAATATGGTAGAGATTGTAAAAAAGTTTGACGATTTATACAAGAAACTATCATCTAGTCGGTTTTTAAGAAAAGATGGATTGGGTGGTGAAATACCCTTCTTTATATCACCATATAAAGCCGAACAAGAGCTAAAAGTAGCGGAGTCAATTCAACTATTGAAAAAGAAATTAGACACCGCTGGGGTGCCTATTTTAGAAATAAATTTATATGATTTAGTTTGTGAAATACTAGACGAAAAAGGTGGTGTGGAGCGAATGTTTCGAGTAGAAAAAAAGAAATCCAAAGAGAAATTTTTAAGAGCATTACAATCGTCATTAAATATACATCAAGTGTTGATGCCTAGGATTGAAAAGAAGATATTGGAAAGTGAAGCCAAGATTTATTTCCTAACGGGTGTTGGTTTAGTATACCCATTCATAAGGTCTCACAATGTATTGAACAATCTTCAAAATATTGCAAAAGAGGCTCCAACGGTGATGTTTTTCCCTGGGGATTATGATGGGCATTCTTTAAATCTTTTTGGACTGTTGAAAGATGACAATTATTACCGAGCATTTAATATTGATAAAATTGAAGCAAAATAGATTATTATGATAAAGAAGTTTTTTGAAAAAGACATCAACAGAAACATTGAAACGGTTATTAAAGCGGATGACCGTGAGCATATCTCAGATGAGGTAGTTGAATATGTAATCACCAATGAAATTGGAAAAAAAATTAGAGACCTCTTCTCTGAATACATTGATTATGCTGGAGCCAATGGTGTTTGGATATCAGGTTTTTTTGGTTCTGGTAAATCTCACTTGTTAAAGATTTTATCATATGTGTTAGAGAATAAAGAAGCATATGATGGTTATAAAAGTGGAGAGTTATTTGCTGAAAAGATTGAAAATGACGAAATGTTAAAAGCCGATGTTCTTAGAGCCTCCAAAATACCTTCAGAATCTGTTTTATTCAACATAGACCAGCAAGCTCAGATTACAAGCAAATCTGATGAGAATGCCATTTTATCTGTATTTTATAAAGTGTTTTTTGACCATTTAGGGTATTATGGTTTTCAACCTCACGTTGCGGAATTTGAAATGTGGCTGGATAAACAAGGCCAGTACGATACGTTCAAAACCAACTTTAATACCAAGCACGGAAAATCTTGGGAAGAAGCTAGAATTGATTATTTCGACCCGATGGTAACTGACGATATTGCTGAAGTATTGGGTAAATTAAATAATACAGATGCATCAAAATATGAAGATATTTTAGATGATTTAGAAGATAAACAAAAACAATCCATTGAAGATTTTGCTGAAAGAGTTCATAACTATCTAAAAACAAAACCATCAAATTTTAGACTAAATTTCTTTGTGGATGAAGTTGGGCAGTACATTAGTGACAACACTAAACTGATGCTAAATTTACAAACCATCGCTGAAACCTTAGCTACAAGAACTCACGGAAAATCTTGGATATTGGTAACATCTCAGGAAGATATGGAAAAGGTTGTTGGAGATATGAACAAGCAACAACAGAATGACTTTTCACGTATTCAAGCTCGTTTTAAAATAAAAGTTCCATTGACCTCTGCAAATGTGGATGAGGTAATTGAAAAGCGTTTATTAAAGAAAGATTGTGATGCTCAAAAACAGCTGGTAGCTTCTTATCAAACAGAAAGTGCCCATTTAGAATCATTAATTTCATTTTCAGAAGCAGGAGTTCAATTTAAGGGATATCGTGATGGAGCTGATTTTGGGAATAAATTCCCATTGGTTCCATATCAATTCGATTTATTTCAACAATGTAGAAGAGCATTATCAACACACAATGCATTCCAAGGAAAACACGCTTCCGTTGGAGAACGTTCTATGTTGGGAGTATTTCAGCAAGTGATTCAAAAAATTGAAAATAGAGATGACAAAGCCCTGGTTAGTTTCGACTTAATGTTTGAAGGTATTCGTAATGAATTACGTGGTGAAATCCAAAGTTCAGTGATTTTAGCGGAACGAAATCTGGATAACAATTTCGCTAAGCAAGTATTAAAAGCACTATTCCTAGTGAAGTACTTTGTGAATTTTAAAACAACCAAAAGAAACATCTCCGTATTGATGATTGATGATATCAATATCGATATTAAAAAGCACGAAAAAAATATTGATGAAGCGCTGAATATTTTGGAGAACCAAAATTACGTACAACGAAATGGTGATTTGTATGAGTTTTTAACGGATGATGAAAGAGATATAGAAGAAGAAATCAAAGAGACCGAAATAGATGAAACAGCTGTTACCCAATTATTAAAAGAAATTTTATTTGATGAAATCATACGTGATAACAAAATAAAATACTTGGATAACAAGCAAGATTACGATTTTACCACCAAGATTGATGGCTCTATGTTTGGACGAGAAAAAGAGTTAGAAATTGAAATCATTACAGAAAATTATAGTGATTACGAGAACGTAGTTTTTATACAATCACAAACAATGGGTAGCACCAGTATGAAAATGGTGTTGAGTTCTGATGCTGTATTTATGAAAGATGTTAAAATGTATTTAAAAACTCATAAATACGTAAAACAAAATCAATCTACATCCAATGCAACAGAGCGCAAACGAATACTTCAGGATAAAGCACAATTAAATGCTGAAAGACGAAGAAATTTAATGCTCATTGCTAATATTTCGTTGGCAAAGTCTACTGTTTATATGAATGGTTCTAAACACGAATTGGGGCAAACAGCTGATGGTAAGACTCGTGTGGTAAATGCATTTCAAGACCTGATAAAAACAGTGTATTCAAGTCTTAGAATGTTAGGTAGCACACAATACAGTGAAGATACTGTTAAAGCAACTATTGTCTCAAGACAAGATGATTTATTTGGAGCAGATGATGCTACTATTTCAGAAGCAGAATCAGAAATATTAAATATCATAAATAGACGAAAGAAACAAGCAGACAGAACATCCTTAAACGACCTTAAAATACACTTTTCACGTAAACCATATGGTTGGTATTCAAATGCTATTTGGACCGTTACCGCAAGGCTATACAAGCGAGGTAAAATTGAAGTAATGCAAGGTCCGAACCTATTGGAGGACCAAGATGTATTGAACGCATTATTGAACAGTTCTAAACACGGAACTACATTATTAGAACCACAAGCAAGTTTTGATGTGGGTGCTGTAAAAAAATTAAAGCAAACTTATAAAGATGCTTTTGATGAATCGTGCCCATTAAAAGAACCTAAGGATGTGGCCAATGCTTTTAAGAATCAAATAAAAGAAATGGCTGTTGGTGTAAATCAATTGCTGGCTCGTAAAAATGAATACCATTTCCTAAAAACTTTAGAAGATTTTAGTGAAAAATTGGATACGCTATCTAAAAAAGAGTACAGTTATTATATTACCAATTTGGCCAATTTTGAGGATAACTTATTAGATGCTAAAGAGGATTTATTAGACCCGATTAAACGGTTTATGAATGGTGACCAAGTAAAAATTTACGATGAGGTTAAAAAATTATTGAATAGTAACAATGCCAATCTAAATTTTATTGAAGGAGATGAGGTTAAAACCTTAGAGACCATTCTTGATAGTGAAACTCCTTACAAAGGAAATGGCATTCAATTGGCAAAAGCATCAAAAGATAGCTTAACTAAAAAAGTATTGGAAGCTATCAATTCCGAAAAGGAGATATTCAATACGAAGTTGAATGCGATTGAGAAAGCAATTAAAGATTCGGAAGAATACAGCAAAATTGAGGAGGCAAAACAACGACAAATTGAAAAAACGATACTCGATTTAAAAAAGAAAATAGCTGAAGAACGCTTTATTGGTAATATTAGAGATATTACTCATACAATGGATGACCATTTGTATAGTAGCCAAATGAATTTAATGACGGAATGGTTAACTCCAAAATCAGCTGAAGGTGATGGAAGTAAAGAGTATAAAAAAACAACACCAAAATACATTAAAAAGAGTAGCATTCACATTGAATTTGCAAAGCACGAATTAACTACTGAAGAAGATGTGGAAGCATATATGGAAGCTTTAAAAGAAGCCTATTTAGAACGCATACACCAAAATCTTAAAATCACATTGTAATTAAAATAATTGTTATGAAATATACAAAGCCAGAAATTATTAGTCTTAAAAATAGTAATGAGTATAACGAAAAATGGTTGCAAGCAAGAATTGAAGAGGACCCTAGTGTAATTGGTTTAGGAGAGCTAGAATTTAGAGATACTGAAAAAATACTATTAGGAGGAGGTCGTTTGGATACAATATTATATGACCCTGAAGATAATAGGAGATATGAAGTGGAAATTCAACTAGGGAAAACAGATGAAACCCATATTATTAGA
Organism: uncultured Lutibacter sp.; assembly: GCF_947495725.1. GTDB lineage: Bacteria > Bacteroidota > Bacteroidia > Flavobacteriales > Flavobacteriaceae > Lutibacter. The sequence goes on from NZ_CANLZZ010000003.1 coordinate 15,836, forward strand.
ACTATAGAATACTGGGATTTAGAGCGTAAAAAAAATCCACAATATGAACACTGTGCAGTTATAATTGCTGAAGATATTACAAGTCGTTTTTTAAATGTAATTTCATTATTCAATGGCTTTATTCCCTTAATTGCAATCCAAGTTAAAGCAATTAAAGTCGAAGATAATATTTCATTATTTTTCACAAAAGTATTAGATGAATTAAAATTTGAATTGCTTGATGAAGATATTGTTTCTGAACCTTCTGATAGAAATTATTGGGAAAAAAGAGCAACTATTCAATCTTTAAAATTGATGGATAATATTTTTAAGGAACTAGGTGAATTAGTTATTGAATATAAACCTAAATACAACAAGCATTATATAGGTTTAGAGAAAAATAATATGGCTAATAATTTTATAGAATTTGTACCAAGAAAATCTGTTGTTATTATGAATGTTAAACTGGTAAAATCTGAAGAACACGATGAGTTATTAGAGCACTCGGACATAGATACTCTTCCTTATGATAAAAATTGGAAACAGTATAGAATGAGGTTAAATAAAAAAGATATACCAGCAAATATAGAAGTAATAAAGAAACTAGTAAATGACGCTAAACAAGCTTATAGAAATTAATTGCTATGAACACCAACACCCTAAAAAAATTCGCTCAAGAAGCTCGACTAAAATTAATATCACAAATTGGAGCTAAATTAGAACTGGTTTTAACAACCGATTCTGCTGAGTTACGTGAAAAAGCATCGCAAGTTAAAAAGCTACAAGAAGCTATCAATACTTCTAGTAAAGAACACGTAATTGACACAGTTGCCTATACGTGGTTCAATCGTTTTATGGCATTGCGTTTTATGGATGCCAATGAGTACCAACCTATTGGCATACGAGTAGTAACTCCAAAAGCTGGATATACCTTACCAGAAATTTTAGATGAAGCCAAACAAGGAAATATTTCTGATGAGTTACACGTAAATATACAACATATTTATGATGTCTTGGATGGAAAAACACCAAGTAACAACGCACAAAACGAAGCCTATAAGGAATTGTTAATTGGAGCTTGCAATCATTTAAATCACGTTTTCCCGTTCTTATTTGAAAAGTTAAGTGATTATACAGAGTTGTTATTACCAGACGATTTAATATCTGAATTCTCAATTATACAAGATGTAAGAGAAGGGATGACCACTGAAGATTGCCAAGATGTAGAAATTATTGGTTGGCTATATCAGTTTTATATTTCTGAAAGAAAAGATGAATTAATCAATGCCAAAAAGCGATACAGGGCTGATGAGATTGCACCTGTAACCCAATTATTTACACCCAAGTGGATTGTACAATACATGGTTGATAATACCTTGGGGCAATTATGGAAAGAAGCCAGACCAAATACAAGGATTACCAGCGCATTAGAATTTTATATCAAACCAAATAATTCAGAACTCATTCCTTCACGAGATTTAAAATCTATGGAGGATATTACGTTTTTTGACCCCTGTGTAGGTTCTGCTCACGTATTGTGTTATGCTTATGATATTTTCTATAAGATGTATGAGGAAGAAGGCTATAATCCTTCCGATATTCCAGAACTGATTATCACTAAAAACTTATTCGGAATAGACATTGATGATAGAGCTGCTCAATTGGCAAGCTTCGCTTTGATGATGAAAGGCAGAAAGAACCAAAGACGTTTTTTTAGAAAGAATATTGTACCAAATATAACAGCTTTTCAAAATATTGAATCACACCCGAAATTTGAAAATGCTAAAGTGTTAGGGTCTCTAATTAAAATTACAAAAGAAGAAGTTGATGAAATAGAAGTTGATGAAACAACATTGTTTGTTGATAGAGATTTGCAATTAAAAAAACAGGCTTCTTTACTCGCTGATAAATATGACATTGTTGTCACCAACCCACCATACTTAAATTCTTCCTACATGGAAGGTTCTTTAAAGCAATTTGTAGAAAAAGAATATAAAGAAACAAAGTCTGATTTGTTTGCTTGCTTTTTGGTTCAAGTTTCAAATTTCACAAATGAAGATGGTCTCATTGGGTTTATATGTCCATATGTATGGATGTTTATAAAATCTTACGAATGGCTACGAGAAAATACAATAGATAAAACAACAATAGCTTCTTTAATTCAATTGGAATATAATGCCTTTGGACCAGCAGTAGTTCCTATTGGAACTTTTGTTTTAAGAAACAAATTCATACCTGATTATGAAGGGTTATATATCAAATTGTCTGATTTTAAAGGTGTAGAAAATCAAAAGCCAAGAACACTGGAAGCTATTCAAAATGCAGATTGTGGATGGTTATTCAAAGCAAACCAAAATGACTTTTTGAAATTACCTAATTCAGTTATTGGTTATTGGGCTAATGAATCCATGATTGAAATTATGGACAACGTTAGTCTTGAGAAAACGACTTCCTTCAAAGAAGGTTTAACGACAGCTAACAATGACTATTTTCTTCGCCTGTGGTATGAGGTACCACTTTTTAAATTAGATTTTGCTCTTAACCCTAATAAAACAGGAGATGATAAAAAGTGGATTCCTTATAATAAGGGTGGAGCTTTTCGAAAGTGGTATGGCAATAGATTTTTTGTTGTGAATTGGTCTCAATCTGGAATGGAAATAAAAAATTATAAAGGTTCCTCTTTTAGAAATGCTAGTTTCCAGCTTAAGGAAGGCGGAACCTTTTCAGCATTAAGTAGTGCGTCTCTTTCTGCAAGATATAGTGAGCCTGGATTCGCTTTTGATAGTAAAGGAACAATGTTCTTTTCAGACAAAAACCTAGAAAATGTAATTGCGTTTTTAAATTCAAATGTTTGTTCGAAAATGCTCAAAGTTGTTTGCCCGACTTTAGATTTTAGATTTGGTACTATTCAACAGTTACCATTTTTGGTTAACGAAAAAATTGACATTGGAAATGTAGTTAATATAGCAAAAGAAGATTGGAATCAAATTGAAACATCCTGGGATTTTAATCAAAACGAACTAATCCGCATCAAAGGGCAAGACCTTGAAGAATCCTACGATTTATATCAGCAATACTGGGAAAAAAAATTCTTCCAACTGCACCAAAATGAAGAAGAACTCAATAAGCAGTTTATAGATATTTATGGGTTACAAGCCGAATTAACACCAGATGTAGCTTTAAAAGATATTACCATTTTAAAAGAAGAAACCAAGATTGTAAATAACCAATTGGTATTTCAAGCAGATGAGGTGTTCCAGCAATTTATGAGCTATGCAGTGGGTTGTATGTTTGGCCGTTATAGTTTAAATAAAGAAGGTTTAATACTAGCCAACCAAGGTGATACCTTAGAAGATTATTTAACCAATGTTGGAAAGTTAAAAGAAGAGGTTACTTTCCTTCCAGATGATGATAACATTATTCCAATATTAGATGATGAATGGTTTGAAGATGATATTGTAAACAGATTCAATGAGTTTTTAAAAGTAACATTTGGTAAAGCTAACTTTGAGAAAAACTTGGCATTTGTAGAAGAATGCTTAGGTAAAGATGTCCGTAAATATTTTGTAAAAGACTTTTATGCAGACCACATTAAGCGTTACAAGAAAAGACCAATTTATTGGATGTTTTCTTCACCAAAAGGAGCTTTTAATGTGTTAATTTATATGCACCGTTACACACCAGACACGTTGAACCAAATATTAAATGGCTATCTAAAAGAATACCGAGAAAAACTAAATACACACATTGAGTCTTTAGACCATTTAATTGAAACTGGTTCCTCTTCAGAGCAAACCAAAGCATCCAAAGAAAAAGACAAGCTTAAATTAGTGATTAATGAGCTCCTAGAATATGAAAGAGATGTATTGTATCCACTAGCTACAGAACGTATTGCTATAGACCTAGATGATGGTGTATTGGTAAACTATAATAAGTTTGGGGAAGCCATTAAAAAAGTAGCTGGTTTAAATGATGCTAAAGCTAAAGCCAAGGTGAAAAAGTTTGATTGGATAGATGTAAAAGAGATAAGATAAAGTAAACATAAATAATAATTTAAAAGAATAAAAATGAGCGATGTAATAAAAATAAGTAAAGATGTTATGTCAGCATTCTTTCCAAATAGTGATGAGCATAAACAATGTTATGATAGACTTTTAAAAAGAACACAAGAAGCAGGATTTAGTTCACTTCAAGTTCATCCTAGTTTTCAAAAAGAACACAATAAAAATGGTAAGCACCTTGTTTATATGGAGACTAAAAACTTATTTTATGCTACTGATAATCCAAGTGCATATGTTCTTAAATGTGTTAGAGAAGGTGTAAAACCTGAAAGCATTTGTGCCATTAATAAAAAAGGAGAGTATATGAATATTCATATTTAAAAATAGTTGGCTTAGTTAATAAAAAAGTCAAAGACAAGGTTAGAAAATTGATTGATATAAGTTTAATATGACAATATAAAACTTTGAAATGGAAAATGAAAGAAAAGTTTTCTTGATTTATGTGGCTGGGTCTCGTTATGAAAATAGTGATGGGTCATCAAGAATTAAATATTTGTTAGGGTTGACAAATAGCGATAAGCTGAAATTAATACGAGAACCAGACAATCCTTTTGACCAATATGCCATTAAAGTAGTCTATGGAAACAACTTTCAAATTGGATATATTCCAATGGAAAAATCAAAAATCATTACCGAATATTTGACTCAAGGTTATAAATATGAAATACCAAAATTTTCGATAATTAGAGCTGATATTGGATATAGATTGAGTTGTGAGTTTAAATTAATAATGATAAAAGAATAAAAATTGCTATGCCACTTGAAATTAGACACAATAGAGCTGAACACGCTCACGAAAACTTTCAATTTAGACGAATTGTCAAAACATTAAAATTGGTGTTTGAGGAAAAAGGATGGGATGGCTTATTAATAGGCAACCCCGAATCTGAAGTCTTTCCAAGATTTAGAGCCGATGCTATATTGTTATATAATTATGGGTTATTGGTAATAGATTTAAAAAATTATGAAGGTGAAATAGTATTACCTATTGATGATACAGATTTTAAAAGGAATACTTGGTATATTGATACGAAATCTGATAAAGCAAGAATAGAAATTAAAGGGGGAGCTAGATTCGCCAATCCTTTTAAGCAACTGGTCTCTTATAGAGATGTAATGTACGAAGTAATTAGAGCGAATCCAATATTAAAAGCTAACCTCAACCCTAGCAGAACGTGTGCAATAAATCTATTTTCAGGTCCAATTAAATTGAACAGAAAAGTACCTGGAGCACTACCTTACTATAAAATAGTTCAGGAGAGTGACCTTTTCAAATTTTTATATGATTTTAATAGTAAAAATGAATATTCAGAAGAAACCGCTAATAGTTTAAAAACAATTTTTCCAACTGAAGAATGGGACGAATGTTTACCTTTTGAATTTAAAGATGAGGTTTATAAAGGACGAATTATTGAAATTGATAATAATGTAAAAGGTGAAATTACTTCATTTCTAAAGAGTGAAGAATCTGGAATTTTAGTATTAGAATCTATGGAATCTTTAAAAAGAGATGAATGGGCGCATTACATTCTGTCAGAAGGAATAAGTTATAATATCCCTCAAATTGAACCTTGGACTCATTCTACTAGAATTCAAAGAAAAATTAAAGTTCGTAGCGGGATTAATCCAGCTAGTTTATTTAATACAATATATGGGGGGAAATCTAGATTAGAAGATGGGAAAATTGTTGATGCTTTAATTGAGCCAGAAGATGAAAATGAGGATTTAAAAGATATCATACCATTGAGGTCTGATGAAATATTGGATGAAAGAGCTGTAGTAATTCTACAAGATGCCCACTTAATTTCAAGAAGTTTACATCAATCTGAATTATTAAGATTTGGTACTGGGAGATTGCTTGAAGATTTAATGACATTTCTTTCATTAGAAAATACAAATAGGAAATTAATATGCATTGGAGATCCGTATTCATTGTCTTATGGAAAAGAATCGGAGTCAGCAATTTCAATTGAAACTTTAAAGGAACTTTTTAATGGTAAAATTCAACATTATAGAGATGAACCAGCTTTTAAAGATGGAAATGAAATAAATAAACTAAGGTCAAATTTAGCATCTTCCATTAATTCAGAATTATTTAATAGTCTCAAATATAATTGGAATGAGAATGATTTATTTAAACCTGAACATACAGAAGTATTAGCATTATTAAAAACATGGTTTTCAGAACCTTTAGGTTCTCAACCTACTAATGCTGTTTTATTATTTTCTAATGAACTCGCTAAGAAATCCAACCTTTGGATAAAAAATAATTGCCTTAAAAACTCTTCGAATTTGGCGAAAGATGATTTATTATTATTAAATAATAATGTAAGCATCCCTGATGAAACTGGGTTTGGAAATCCATCAAGACTTTATAATGGCATGTATTTAAGGGTTCTTTCTCTTCTTGATGAAAAAACAGAATCAGTTATCATAAAAAAATCTAAGCCACCTATTAATTTACGCTATGTAAAGTTAAAAGTACTTTGTTTAAGCTTAGAAAATAAACAAGAAGCCGAAATTTGGTTAAATAAAACTTATTTTGAAGGGAATGGAAGTTTTACAAAAGAAGAGCAAATAGCATCTAAGATTTTAATTTCCTTGAAGTTAAAGAATCATAAAGAAAAATTTCCTTTTAGTGAGTCTTTCGAATATCGAGAATTCAAACAAGATAATTTTCATGTCAGCCTGAATAAAAAAATTAAAGAGCTTGAACTTGAGTTGAAATCTGGTGGTAGAGTGAAAACTTTGTTAACTGAAGCTAAGTCTAATTTGAAAAGATTGGAAAGGAAGTATCAGAAAAGATATAACCATATGATGCTAATTCAAGTATCATCAAATGACCCAATTTTAAATGCTGTAAATGCTAGTTATGGTTGGTGTATAACGGTGCATAAATCTATAGGAACACAATTCAACAATATAATTATTAATGCTACTCAAAGTGAAAATGGAGGGGTTAATAATGCAAATTATTTTCGTTGGTTGTATTCTGGAATAACTACCTCAAAATCTAAGGTTTATTTGGCAAACCCAATAGAATTTAATCCATTTATGAATTGCCAATTTGAAGATTCAGTAGATGATGGTTGGGAAGAAAAAAGCAAGAAGAAAAAAGGATATGATTTTCCTAACTTTTCTATTCCTAAAAAATATGATATCAAACTGAATAGTGATTTAAATGGAAATTCTAAAGTAGCAATTTATTTGTTTTCAAAATCCATTGATAAGGATGGTATTTTGTTTAAGAGAACTAGAAAGCAAGGAGATTATTTGTGCAAAGCTTTTTTTTCAACACCGAATAATTTAGGTGAAATCACGATGGCCTTTAATAACAATAAGGAAGGCCTCGTAACTTCTATAAGAGCTGAGATGAATGGAGGCCCTTATGAGAGGTTCATTTCAAAAGCAATTGAATTTATTGAAGAACATATACCTAAAGAAGAAATTGAATCAGAAGCAATACCTACTGATTTCAGAAAGCCAGTATATGCTGAATTAATGGACGTTTGCTCAAAGAAAGGATGTGAATTCAAATTATTAGAAAGCAAACCTTATCAAGATATTTTACAATTTGAAAAAGGAAAAGAAAAAATTCGTTTTAGAATGTATTATAATGGAAAAGGAATGTTTTCTTCAATAACTGTTTTAGAGAAAACTAATTCAAATATTAGTATTGAACTTCATGAATTGCTATTAAATGATGAGTAAGAGAGAATTACAAATACAAGCCGAAAATTTACTGAACAACAATTCCCAAGAGGAAGCTTTAGTAATATGCAGAAAACTATGGGATGACTTTCCTCAAAACGAAACTGACTCTTTTAATTTGTACGATGCTCGTCTTACCTTAAAAGCAGTTAAAAACAATTATAAAGCAGATTTTAATTTTGTGTATGAGGTTTCAAAAATGTTTTCAAGCGACTTCCAAATCAAAAACTCCTTTAGTTGGTTCGTTTTTCATAAATACATCAAAGGATGTTCTAATAATGACATAATTCAATATGAAAATGTAATTTTTAAATTAATAGAAATAGCCTCTCAAAAAAATTTAAGAACTGATGACTCGTTTCCATGTCCAGTTACAATTGCTGTATTAAATTTAGTAAAAGCTTATTCAAAAGGTTTATTTAATGCCTCTAAAATATTAGAATGGTTGGGAAAATTGAATCCAGAATTTTTGTCTAAAAAAGAGAATATTATTCCAAATACAGAAAGAGGAGATATAAACGATGCCTCAGATTTAGAAAAATATTACTCTTGGATAACTAAGGCTTTAATAAAGCAAGAACGTTATATAGAATGCGAGGAGAAATGTAAAAAGGCGCTAGAAGAATTGAAAAATTTCCACTATGATAATTCTTTATGGTTGCATATGCGGATAGCAATTTGTGAAGAACACTTGGGAAATATTGATAAAAGTGAGCATATGTTTCAAGATATTCTTAACACCAAAGCTGGAAGCGACAAATGGTTCATATATAAAGAAATCGCACTTTTATATTTTGAAAAAGGAGATTATGATAATGCTTGGTCCTATTCAGTAGATAGTGCTTTTTATGGGAATGAGCCAGAATATATGATTGGCTTATTTTTGTTACAAGCTAGAGTGTTAGTTAAATTAAATAGAGTTAATGAAAGTAAAATTTTAGCGAAATTAATTGGAGCTATTATAAAAGAAAAAGGATGGAATAACAAGCAAGAATACAATAGACTATTAGAATATCATAAAGTAGATATAGCCAATTTGGAAAGTGCAATATCATTATTTAGACAGGCCAGAGAGTTTTGGGTTTCTGAACGTTATAAAGGACTTATTGAGGAAAAAGGGAAAATTGTATTTATTCATCCGAGAGGGAAAATGGGTAAAATAAAAACAGAAAACAATAATACTTATAATTTTCACAAACGAGATTTTCAAAAAAGGCAACGAAATCTGGAAGAATTAAAAGAGGCTGAAGTTTCGTTTATAAAAATGAATTCTTTTGATGGGAAATTAATTGCAGAAAATATCAAAGTATTAAAAATGGTAAAAAGTTCTATTTCAGAAAAATTTAAAGTAGGAACGATTATTACTGGGACTGTTAAAAATATTGCTGATTTTGGAATCTTCGTGAGATTAACTGGACCAAAAACGGGGCTGCTACATAAAAATGGCTTACCTAATCATTTAAAAAGTTCATTTAATGAGGCATTTACATCTGGGCAAAAAATAAAAGTTAAAATTATTAAGGTTACTGATAAAGGACCACAGCTAAAATTACAAGAATGAGTATTATTAATTTAGAGAATTCATTAATAAAAATATTCAATACTTCACGCATTACTTTTTGGTATGATGAAAAGAAAGAATTCGCTGAACAATATGAAGAATTGGATATTAATGGGGTGGATAAAATTCATGTTCAAGGAAATGAGTTCGAAGTAAAATATCGCATCTCCAAACAAGAGCCAAACAATAAGTTCTTGCTCTACTTTACAGATGAGAAACCACTAAATGAAGAAAATTGGTTGTTGGATTTAGAATTGGCACACCACGTTTTTCATACGGACCAAGAAGCAATGTTTATGCAAGAAATTGGAATGGGGTATCATTTCAAAGAATTGGTTACTGAACATATTGAATTCTTTAAATCTAAAGAACGAAGAACTAAATTAAAAGAGCTGTTGGGAGAAGGTGACCAGCACGAAGATATTAGAGGTAAAATGTTAGCTGTGTTGTTCAACACGGACTATGTGAATTTAAGCACTTTTATTCAAGCGCATAGCTCAGAATTTATTGATGGGAATGATAAGTTTGATAAAAACTTGGACCGATATAATCTTACTAACTATTATTGGGGGAAAATTAAACACCAATTTAATTATCTCAATGAAGCTCCATCCATATATGATTTTCTTTTAGAAGTATTTAGCACCAATTTTGTATTGGATTCTAAAAGCAAGTTAAATAAAGAATCAAGAATATTGCTGTTGCAATGGAAGGACACCATCCAATTTAGAGATAGCTTTGACCAAGTTTCTGAGAAAATTGCATTGGATTTGGATGTTAAATCCAAATTGAATGAAACGACTATAGAAACTATTATTGATGATGATTTATTTAGGTTAGCAGATTTCAAAGTAATCCATGAATTAGTTAATCAATTAGCTGAAGGAAATATTACAACTGAAAAAGTTTTAAAGTTCATAAAACAGCGGGAAAATAAGTTTTGGAACAATGAATTTCAACCTTTCTATAGCTGTATCACTTTTGGAGCTCAATTCATTGATAAAGCAAAAGAAACCTCATCTACTAAATATAAATCATTTGATGAAGGTATAAAAAGCTATTCAGAGAATTTGTATGAAGTAGACTTTATTTACAGAAAATTCATTTGGAATTACAGACAAACAAAACAAAATAGAATATTAGCAAATTTAGTTGAAACAGTAGAAAAAATATATTCCAACGATTGGTTGTTGAACAACAATAATAACTGGCAAAAAGTAATTGACAATGTTGAGGTATGGCCAGTTAATAAAGGCAACAGCCAGAGAGCATTCTTTAAGAAACACGTTGTGCCATTCATTGAAAAGAAGCAACGATTGTTTGTCATTATTTCCGATGCATTGAGATATGAGTGTGGAGCTGAATTGAGTGCGAGACTTCAAGCTGAAAACAGATATGAATCATCTTTAGAATCAATGGTAGCATCACTTCCTTCCTATACACAATTAGGAATGGCTTCGCTATTGCCTCACAAAGAAATTACGTTTAAAGAAGGTTCAGATTCCGTTGAGGTGGATGGAATGTCTAGTTCTGGTACACAAGGAAGAGCAAAGATATTAGCCACCAATTCAGGAGTAAGAGCCACTGCAATAAAAGCTAAAGACTTTATGAATTTTAATTCTGCAACTCAAGGAAGAGAATTTGTAAAAAAACATGACCTCATCTATATTTATCACAACAGAATTGATAACACGGGGGATACGCTAGAAACTGAAGAAAAAGCTTTTGATGCTGTTGAAGATGAAATGGATTTCTTGATGGATATGCTAAAGAAAATAGCCAATATGAATGGAAATAACATGATAATTACATCAGACCACGGTTTTATTTATCAGAACAATCAATTGGATGAAAGTGATTTTATTGAATCCAATCATAATGGTACCATCTGGAAAAAGAATAGAAGATTTGTAATAGGAGAAGATTTAAAAGGAGATAATAGTACAACAGCATTTACAGGAAGTCAATTAGGTTTAAAATCGGATGCTGATGTTTTGATTTCTAAATCTATTAACAGACTTCGAGTTAGCGCCTCTGGTTCAAGATTTGTTCATGGGGGAGCATCGTTGCAAGAAATTGTGATTCCTGTCATAAAAGTTACTAAAAAGCGTCAGGACACAACGTCTCAAGTTGATATTGATATTATTAAATCTACGGATAGAATTACCACGAATATTTTACCAGTATCCTTTATTCAATCTGACTTGGTAACAGAGAAAGTACTTGCAAGAATAATTCGTGCTGGTATTTATGCCGAAGATGGAGAATTACTAAGTGACCAATTCAAATACAACTTTGATATTGAACAAGGAAGTGAACGCCAACGAGAAGTGAAACATAGGTTTCAATTAATGGCAAAAGCAAGTGGTAAATATAAGAACCAACGGGTACAACTTATTTTGGAAGAACCAGTTGAAGGAACTACCAAATGGAAGCAATACAAAGAATACTATTATACATTAAACATATCATTTACTAACGATTTTGATGATTTCTAGGCTATGGAACAATTAGATATAAAATTGAATGAACATTTTGGAGGAAAAGTAGTTCGTAAAGATTTAACCAAATTGGTGAAAGGAAATGCCATTGTACCAACCTATGTATTGGAATATTTATTAGGACAATATTGTGCAACGGACGATGAGGAAACCATTATTGGAGGGGTAGAAACAGTTAAGAGTATTATTGCTAAACATTTTGTACATAGAGATGAAGCTCAGCTCATAAAAGCAACGGTTCGTGATAAGGGTTCTCATCGTATTATTGATAAGGTATCCGTAAGCTTGAACGATAAAAAGGACCAGTATGAAGCATCTTTTGCAAACCTAGGTCTGAATAGAATCCCAATTGCGGATTCAGTAGTTAAAGAACATCAGAAGCTGCTTTCTAGCGGTGTATGGTGTATTTTAACGCTGGCATATTTCCATACTGACGAAAGAGATTCAACACCTTGGATAATTGAAAATATAAAGCCTATTCAAGTTTCCAATGCTGATGTGGATGAGTATAAAGAAGCACGAAAAGCATTTACAAAGGAAGAATGGATTGACGTGTTACTGCAAACTATTGGTTTAAACCCTGAAGAATTTACTTTCAGGTCTAAGTTGATTCAGCTTACTAGACTAGTGCCATTTGTTGAAAATAATTACAATCTTATTGAGCTCGGACCAAAAGGTACTGGGAAGTCACATATATTTTCAGAGTTATCACCTCACGGGATGTTGATTTCGGGTGGAGAAGTTTCTAAAGCAAAACTCTTTGTAAATAACAGCACTGGTGATATCGGTCTTGTTGGTTATTGGGATGTTGTAGCTTATGATGAATTTGCTGGTAAAACCAAGAGAGTTGACAGAGGGTTGGTTGATATTATGAAAAACTATATGGCCAACAAATCATTCTCCAGAGGAACACAAGTGTACGGAGCATCCGCTTCTATGGTGTTTGTTGGAAATACAGACCACACCGTTCCTTATATGATTAAGCATAGTGATTTGTTTGATGCGCTACCAAAAGATTATTATGACACGGCCTTTTTAGACAGATTACATGCCTATATACCAGGGTGGGAAGTCCAAAAGTTAAGAAATGAAATGTTCACTTCAAACTATGGATTCATAGTAGATTATTTGGCTGAAATTCTAAAGGATTTAAGAAAAGAAGATAGAACTCACGAATATTCTAAGTTTTTTGAGCTTTCAAATTCCATTACCACCAGAGATAAGACATCCATAGCAAAGACCTATGCTGGTTTGGTAAAAGTAATCTATCCTCATAATGAGATAATAGAAAAAGATGCCAAAGAGCTGTTAGATTTTGCTATAGAAAACAGAAAAAGAGTAAAGCTACAACTTCAAAAAATGGATGAAACCTTTGAAGAAGTAGATTTTAGCTATACTGTTAAAAGTTCTGGTGAAATTATCAATGTTGACACCTTAGAAGTTATTCAATATGGTCCTAAAAAAAGCCCAGGTGTTGAAATTAAATCCGAACCGCATCAAGAAACTAACTCAACTTTTACTGAAGAGAGTCAAATTGAGCTCCAAGGTGGGCAAAAAATTATTAGAGACAACCAAATGGGAATATCATATGATTTGTTATTCGGAGCATATTTGTTGGGAGCTACGGACATAAAAGTGACTGACCCATATGTTAGGTTACCCTATCAGTTAAGAAATTTTATGGAGTTTGCAAAATTAATATCAGAGAAGAAAGACCCTGATGTTGAAGTGAAACTTCATTTAGTAACAGCAAACAATGAAGATTATATTGAAAATGCAAAAGAAGCGTTTGAACAAATGTCTTATTCGTTAGAATCCCTTGGTATCATTTTCACATATGAGTTCGATGATTACATTCATGACCGTTCTATTGTGATGGATAATGGTTGGAAGCTGGTTCTTGGTAGAGGTCTCGATATTTGGCAAAAGACAGGAGGTTGGTATGATATAAATGAATATGTTCAGGAGCAACGGTTATATAAAGCACATGAAATAACATTTGTGAAAAATTAAAATTGAGATAAAAGGAAAATTATAATATGATTAAAAATGATCGAAAGTACTTAGAATGGATTAGAAAAGATGGAGTTGGTTCAAATGACCGAATAGCTTCTTCAACAAAATCATATATTTCATATTTAAATACAGTCTCCAAATTAATTGGAGAGGATATTTCTGAAAAAAATTTATTCAATGAAAATTGCGTTGAAATTATTTCGGAAAGGTTAAAAGGATTGAGAAGTGATAAATCTATTTCCAATTATAAATCCGCATTAAGACAATATGTGAGAATGATTAAAAATAATTAGTATTTCCATTCTTAACTGTCTTATTGAATAGAAATTACAGAAACCTAAAAAAAGAAAAGTCATAACTTTAGGATGTTAGTCTCTTTACGAAGTGTTTTTTTCTTTCTTAAATTTTGCATTTTTTTAAGTTAAATAAAATCCAATTGCAATTGCATTTTTAAATTGCAACTACAATTATTGCAATTTAAATATTATAAATAAAATACATCATAGAAATCATCATCTATCAGATTAAAAACACTTGATATGTTTTTTAGTTTGGGAACCAATTTTAAACCAATATATTCAAATCAATATTAAAAATTACCTAAAAAACCAATTTTAAACCTGTTTTGCCATTGATGAAATACCTTTTTTCCAAAAAAAGGTAAAATTAAACCTGTTTTTCCAAAACCATACCCGTTTTTACACTATATTTGAGTAAGTGTTTTTCACCTAAAGTAGTTTTTAGTAAGTAATATTCACCATTTGCAGGTGTTTTTCACAATAAAAATAACTATTTTTCACTTAAACTAATGAATAATAAACGTTTTTCACTAAAAATAACTGTTTTTCACGGCAGATCTACTCCAGAGGAAGGTGTTTTGGCTGGTTATGGAGCAATTATAGAAGCTTATAAGCTACAAGTTCCAATGCCCAATCAATTGACTTTAATTAGTTTAAAAAAACGAAAATATAATACAACTAATTGGAAGGTATTTACCTCTAGACATCAACCAGAAGATAATTTATACAAGCAACTTATATTTGCTTTAAAGTATGAAGGCGTAAATTTATTGTTATTTAAAAAGTTATTTTCAATTGTATCTCAACAGGAAATAGAAGAGATTATTCAATCGGAAATGTTTGGACAATACAGTCGTAGAATTTGGTTTTTGTATGAATGGCTTATGCAAATAAAATTGCAAATACCAGATTTAGATAGAGGAAATACGGTACCGTTATTAGATAAAAAAATTCAGTATGCTGTAAAAGGTACTCGATCAACAAGACATCGAATTTTAAATAATCTTCCCGGAACCGTAGATTTTTGTCCGCTTGTATTTAAAACCGAAAAATTAGAAAGCTATATAGCTGCAAACTTATCAAACAAAAAAGATGTTTTTTTAAATAGTGTTCATAAAGATATATTGCAAAGAGCATCTTCTTTTTTACTATTAAAAGATTCAAAAGCATCATTTACCATAGAAGGTGAAAGTCCAGGTAATAATAGAGCTACACGTTGGGGAAAAGCAATTGGGCAAGCTGGGCAAAAACCTTTAAGTGTTGCTGAATTAATACGATTGCAACAAATAGTAATTGAAAACACAAGGTTTACAAATATGGGCTTACGAACCGAAGGAGGTTTTGTAGGTGAATACGATAGAGGAACAGGGGAGCCGTTACCAGAGCATATTTCAGCTAAACAACAAGATGTTGGGAAATTATTAAATGGTTTAATAGCAACAAATAGTATAATACAAGAAGAAACATACGATGCTGTTTTAGCAGCTGCAAGTATTGCATTTGGGTTTGTGTTTATACATCCGTTTTCAGATGGAAATGGACGTATACATCGCTATTTAATTCATCATTTATTAGCAACAAAAGAATTTACAAAGCAAGGGGTTATATTTCCTGTTTCGGCTTCAATTTTAGATCATATAAATGATTATAGAAAAGTACTAGAAACCTATTCACATTCTTTATTAGATTTTATTAAGTGGAGAGAAACAGCAGATCATAATGTTGAGGTTACTAATGAAACCATTGATTTTTATCGTTATTTTGATGCTACCAAACAAGCGGAGTTTTTATACGACTGTGTAAATGATACTCTAGATAGAGTGATACCCGAGGAAGTTGGTTATCTTCAAAAATATGATGTGTTTAAACGATATTTAGATAACAATTATGAAATGCCAGATAAACTGGTTGCTTTATTGGTTCGCTTTTTAGAACAAAACAAAGGGGTTTTATCAAAACGTGCATTAGAAAAAGAATTTTCTGAATTAACCGATAAAGAAATACAAGACATACAAACTAATTATTCTAACATTTTTATGGAAATGCTGTGATCCATAAGTGTTGGCTTTACAATAATAAAAGTAGAATTATCATATCTAAAATCTAATTGCAATTAGAAAATACAAACTTAAACACACTAAAACCCTAATAAAACAAGGGTTTTTAACTTTAAAAAAAATACAATTGCAATTGCATTTTTTAATTGCAACTGCAATTATTGCAAATTAAATACTTTTTTAAGTATCATCAATTCAACTTTTTTATCATCCAACTTTGGACGTTGTTTTTTCTTTTTAGGCTTAGGTATTTTTGTAATTTGATTGGATTTTTCCTTTACAGTATCTATATCTTCGCTATCTCTTTTAACTTCTATTTCAACTTCTTCTTGAGCTTCTTCAATTTTAGCGTATCTAGAAATTAAATCTGGGAGGTATTGCAAAACAAACTGACCCACTGTAAAATTAAAATCCTTTTCAAGATCTAAACACAATCCAAAGTAATTACAGATATCTTTTAAATGTGTTACATAAAATTGACATTGCATATGAAATGCTCCTATAATACTAATATGAACATCATCGCCATTATACTTTTTTACATTTTCACTTAACCATTGTGTGATGTCAATAAATAACATTAAATATTCGTAATACTTTTCTATTATTACCAGAAACTCAAACTCTGTTAATTCCTTTGATTTTTCAACTAGTTTGAAAGTATTCTGTTCTAAAAATGTTCTTTTTCCAATTAAATACGAATTTACTTCATATGCATTTTCATTTGTAAATATTCCACTACCCAATTTATTATCCATAAAATAAAACGCATCGTAGAAATCATCATCTATCTGATCTTTCAATTGCTCTTTTACATCTCCAACAATATCACTAGGTACGTAATAAATAACTTTATGAAAAAACACTTCTAAAAGTTCATCTAAAAATAATGTTGTTTTAATGATTTCTGAAGACATATTAAATTGATTTTAAAAGTTCTGAATAATCCTCTGGAAGCTCTGCATCTATATCTCTTAAGTATTTTTCTAATGCTGTCATTGTAGAATGTCCTGTAATCAACATCAATCTACTCTTAGCTTCATTGGGAGATGAAATCTTTCTCAATTCTCTATATAATTTTGTAATATAAGTATGTCTAAAGCTATACAAACCGTAATTTTTATCTAGATTAAAATGATCTTTTACAACTTTTTTAAATCGTTTTGAAAAATAATCTCTCCTATTAACTTCCGATGTTTCCCACTTATCACCAATCTTCTCTGGTGTAAATAATAATGCTTCCGGATCTAAATTTGATATATCAGGAAGGTCTTTTAATAAAATGTCTGGTATAATTTTAGTTTTTAAAAACTTATTTTTTGCTTTAAATGAAATTGTTCGTTCTTGCAATTTAATATCTCCAACTTTTATTCGATTTACCTCAATAGGTCGCATAAAGTTATACGAGATAAATTTAATATACAATAGTAAAATAGGATCCTTTTCTTCTAAATAGTTGAAAATATCAGAATCTAACTGTTTTGAATATGTCTTATGACGTTCCGGAGTAGCCTTTAAAACTGGAATATTTTTAACAAAATTTGATACAATAATTTCATTTTCTTCCAATACCTGCATTAGTGAACTTATCTCAATTCTAACATTATTTCGTGTTCTAGGGGTATTTTTCATTAACACACTGTTTAAGAATTGTACAACCATGCTTTTAGTAAGTTGATCAATATGCTTTACATCTGGGTATTTTGTTGCAACAAACTGTTGCAACAAATTAGATCTGCTTTTGTATGCTTTTAAAGTAGTTTCATTTACTAGTTTCTTTTTAAGGTTGAGTGCAAATTCAAAGGCTTGGGAGATCGTTTTTGAAATTGTTTCCACATTTTCTGTTGTTTTAGCAACGTTTGTTGCCGGAGTTGCAACAGTTGTTGCTGGAGTTGCAACAGTTGTTGCTTGAGTTGCAACGTTTGTTGCTTGGGTTGCAACGTTTGTTGCCTGAGTTGCAACAGTTGTTGCTGGAGTTGCAACAGTTGTTTCCTGGGTTGCACTTTCTTTTTCCTTTTGAAACAGCGCGGTATTATCTTCAAAAGGATTGTATCCTCTTTTTAATAACTCTTGAATTTTATGCTTGTAAACTGCCAGTACAAACATCCGATCTGACTTTGTTTTGTATTTATTTGCATCTCCATAGAAGGGAGTAATTCTTTTTAGCTTCCCAGTTTTAGGATTTCGATAAGAAAAATACACATACCAACGTTTAGATAAATCACCATTGGCATCATAAATTTTGGGGTTCGAATAATTCTTTTTCATGGACAAATCGTATGCAAAATCGTATGCATTTTGATTATCAAAGATAAGGCTTTTGTTAAAATTAGACATAAAAAAAACGGTTTAGAAAGCTAAACCGTTCGTTTTGTTTGATTTAAATTTTGTAGCGTGATGCAGAATTGAACTGCAGACCTCCGGGTTATGAATCCGACGCTCTAACCAACTGAGCTACCACGCCTTTTAACGAGGGTGCAAATATAAATATAAATTACTTGTTTGAGCAAATTTATTTTGCAATTTTTTTTTAATAATTTAAATTTTTTTAAAAAGGATAAATTATATATATTGTGCTTTTAAATAATATATATGTCAGCAAAATTAAAATTTGAAATAGAGTTCCCTATACACGCTTCACCTCATATGTTATATCAATATTTTGGAACCCCTTCGGGGTTATCGGAATGGTTCGCAGATAACGTTAATTCTAGAGGTGAAATATTTACGTTTATTTGGGATGGTTCTGAGGAAAAAGCAAAAGTGCTTCAAGAAAGGCCTGATGAGAAAATTAAGTTTAAATGGTTAGACGGAGAAGATGATAAAAGCTTTTTCGAATTTAGAATTGAGGTGGACGAAATAACCAAAGATGTTTCATTAATTGTAACAGATTTTGCTGAAGAAGATGAAATTGAAGAATCTAAAATGTTTTGGGAAAATCAAATAGATGAATTAAAGCATACAATAGGCGCCTAAGAATATTTTATATAAACTTTTAAAACCCTTTTTTTAAGGGTTTTTTTTGTGAAGTTTAACGAAAGATGATTTAAACTATGATAAATTATAACAGTGAATTAATTAATAATGAAAAAGCTATTTTAAATGCCAATAATAGAGCATTTAAATATGGAGATGCATTATTTGAAACAATAAAAATAAAGCGTTTAAAAGTAGTTTTTTTAGAAGATCATTATTTTAGATTAATGGCCTCAATGAGAATGTTAAGGATGGATATTCCTATGGATTTTACATTGGAATATTTTGAAAGTGAAATTTTAAAAACAGTTAGCTCAAATAATTTAGTAGATTCGAGAGTGCGATTTACAGTTTTTAGAAAGGATGGAGGTTTATACACACCATTAACTAATGAAATTGATTTTATTGTTGAAGTTAGTGAATTAAAAGGAATAAAAAAAGAATCTTATATATTAGATATTTTTAAGGATTATTTTCTTTTTTCTGGATTGCTTTCAACTTTGAAAACTACAAATAAGCTAACTAATGTGTTAGCAAGTATTTTTGCTAAAGAGAACAAACTAGACAATTGTATTTTATTAAACGAAAAAAAATATGTTGTTGAAGCAATTAACGGAAATATTTTTTTGGTAAAAGATAATATAATAAAAACGCCTCCATTATCTGAAGGTTGTGTTAAGGGGATTCTTAGAAAAAAAATTATTGAACTAGTTTCAAAAGACGATAAATATACCTTTGAAGAATCGCCAATTTCACCTTTTGAACTTCAAAAAGCTGATGAAGTTTTTATAACAAATGCTATTGTGGGAATTCAAGCGGTTACAAAATATAGAAAAACTAATTTTAAATCAATTATATCTAATGAGATAGCAGAAAAACTGGAAAATTTAGTTTAAAGTAGGATTTTCAGGGGCGTTTGCCCAAATTTGATATTCACCACCAAACGACATTAATTGGTTTTTCCAAATATCATCACTATTTATATTTAACAAGTTAGGATATTTGTTTTTAGTAATTATCCAAGTAGATTCATTGAGTTCTTCATTTAATTGGTTTACAGACCAACCAGAATAGCCAAGAAAAAATCGGATATCATTAAAATCTATTAAGCCTTCATTTAATAGTTTTGTTAAAATGTTAAAATCTCCTCCCCAATAAAAATCATCTTTAATTTGAATACTATCGGGTATTAATTCGGGAACTTTATGAATAAAATATAAATTTTCCTGCTCAACAGGACCTCCGTTGTACACTACAAAATCACAATCTATTTCAGGAATTAAGTCTTTGAGAACAAATTCAGTAGGTTTATTTAATATAAACCCTATACACCCTTCGTTATTGTGCTCAGTTAAATAAATTACAGATCTATTAAATTCTTTATCGTTTAAAATAGATGGTTCTGCAATCAATAAATTACCTTTTGAGGGAGTTTTTTTTATCATAAACTTAAATTAGTTTAAATAAATATAGTAAAAAATGGTAATAAAAAAAACTCTTCAAATAATGAAGAGTTTAATTTATAATAATAAGTTGTATTAGAATACTAGTTTACAGCATCACTAAATCCAGCTCCGGCTTTAAATTTTACAACATTTTTAGCTGCAATTTGAATAGATTTTCCAGTTTGAGGATTTCTTCCGGTTCTTGCTGCTCTTTTAGAAATAGACCAAGTTCCCCATCCTACTAATGCAACTTTACCACCTTTTTTAAGTGTAGCTGTAACATTATCTGTTAATGATTCCAATGCTGCTTTTGCTGCTGCTTTTGAGATGCCAGCATCAGCTGCCATTGCATCAATTAAATCTGATTTGTTCATAGTTTTAATTTTAAATTAATTGGTTAAACATTTTTTTTACTTATAATAAGCTTAACAAAGTTATATGGAATAAGGGTTTATGCAAGTTTTAACCCTAAAAAGTAGCTTTTTTGTTAATAAAAGATACTAAATGTTAATAACCTAAGGTGTTTTTTAATGAAAAATGCGTTAAGCCCTTTAAAATAAGGGCTAATTCATAGCTGCTAAGGCATCAAATTTAAAACCATTTAATAAATCTTTAGTGTTCATTTTTCGTTTACCTGATAGTTGTAAACTTTCAATAAAAATATATCCGTCAATTGTTGCTACTTTAATTTCATTTTTTGAAGTTACAACTGTTCCTGGTTTTAAAGTATGTTTTTCAATTATTGGTTTACAATCAAATAATTTAACTTTAATTTTATCTTCATTATTAATAAGTGTAGACCAGGCAGCAGGGTATGGGTTTAATCCTCTTATTAAATTATAAATGGATGTTGTTTTTTTATTCCAATTAATTTTACAAGTTTCGGTAAATATTTTTGGAGCGGGTTTTTCTTCAATTTCAGGTTGCTTTATTGTTTTAACATTACCTTTTTCAATTAGCTTTACGGTTTTTACTACAAGGTGACTGCCAATAGTCATTAATTTTTCATATAGTTCTCCAAGAATTTCATGTGTGCCAATTTCAATTTCTTCTTGTAAAATAATATTTCCAGTATCAATTTTTTCATCAATAAAAAAAGTTGAAACTCCTGTTTTTTTCTCGCCATTAATAATAGCCCAATTAATTGGAGCTGCACCTCTATAATTAGGTAGTAGGGAGGCGTGTAAATTAAATGTGCCAAATTTTGGCATTTGCCAAACAATTTTAGGTAGCATTCTAAAGGCAACAACAATTTGTAAATTGGCGTTTAAACTTTTTAACTCAGATAGAAAATCTTCGTTTTTTAAATTTGTAGGTTGTAAAATGTTAAGGTTATGTTTAACCGCATATTGTTTAACAGGTGATTCATTTAATTTTCTCCCTCTTCCTGCCGGTTTATCAGGAGCTGTAATTACTCCCACTATATTAAATTTAGCTTTTATTAGTTCGTCTAAGGTGGCAACAGCAAATTCTGGCGTTCCCATAAAAACAATTCTTAAATCTCTCATTAATTGTTTAGTTTAAATTTATTTTGCGAAGTTATTGCTATTTTATTTTTTTCTAATAGTAATTTAAGAGAAAATAACAATTCTTTATCGTTACAGTTTAACAATCCAGCTAATTCATTTGATGATAAATTTTGTTTATAAAGTAGTTTTAAAATAGTAGTTTCAATATTTTTATTTGATTTAGGTTTTATTGTATTTTTCTTACATACATCACATTTACCACAAGGTGTTGTATAATGTTCATTAAAGTAGGATAATAGCTCTGTGTTTCTGCAAACATCATTGTTTTCAATAAAAGATATTACCGCTTTTAATTTTTCAAATTTGAGTTTCGAATGCTTTTCAATATTTTTAGAAATACTATTTATGGTATAATTGTCTTCTCTTAAAACTAGAAAGGTTAATCTTGAATTGGAATTCTCAGAAGAATAGATTAGAATTTCGTCTTTCATTAAAGCTTTTAATGCTTTTATAAAATCATTTTTAGACACTCCAAGCTTTTTGGCAAGGTTATATTCGTTAATAGTTGTATAATGATCAAAAATACCTCCATAACTTCTTAAAATTAATTTTATAAGATCATTTTTAGAAGGGTGTCTATCTAAATAATTAAATAATTGAGTATTACTTACAATAAATTTTACTGTCGATTTTTTACTAAAGTTATCGTCAAGAACTAAAATATTTTCTCTTTCTAATATTTTTAAAGCATTGAAGGTTTGTAATAAATTAAGTTTGTATTTAGAACAAAATTCTTGAAGCGAAAAATTAAATGATTCTAATGGCAGCTCTCCAATAGGAATATTATAAAACTGATTTAAACTAAAATAAACTGACTTTATAAATTTTAAAGTTGGTGTATTTGTTATAAATCTTGTTTTTGTATTATGTAATTCAGCTTGGTTAGTTAAAATTATTGAATAAGACGGCTTTCCATCTCTACCAGCTCTACCGGCTTCTTGTATATAATTTTCTAAACTATTGGGAATGTTTAAATGAATTACAGCTCTAACATTAGATTTGTCAATCCCCATTCCAAAAGCATTTGTTGCAACCATTACTGGAGTTTCTCCTGAGATCCAAGAATTGTAGGCATTGTTTTTTTCTTGAAATGATAAACCACCATGATAAAATGCACTTTTATAATTATTCTGAATTAAAAATTTGGCAACTTCCTTTGTTTGTTTTCTATTACCAGTGTAAATAATTACAGATTCATTTAACTTACTTAAAAAATAGAGTAATTTTTCGTAATAGTTTTCGGTAAAATAAACTTGATAAATTAAATTTTCTCGTTTAAATGATTTTTTGAATACATTAGCATTTTTTATATCCAAATTTATCTTTATGTCATCAAGTACTTTTTCGGTTGCTGTTGCAGTTAAAGCAATAAATTTAACATTTGGTTGAAGCTCTTTTAATATAATTAACTTTAAATAAGAAGGTCTAAAATCATGTCCCCATTCCGAAATACAATGTGCTTCATCAATAGCAATAAATGAAACGTTTAATTGCTTTATTTTATCTTGAATAAATTTAGATTGTAATTTTTCAGGTGAAAGATATAGAAATTTAAATCCTCCAAATTGCAAGTTATCAAAAGCAATAATAATTTCTTCTTGAGATAATTGAGATGTTAGTGCAATTGCTCTTATATTTTTATTGTTTAAGCTTTCAACTTGGTCTTTTATTAAAGCAATTAAAGGAGAAATAACAATGCAAACACC
The DNA here is from genome assembly GCF_947495725.1 of uncultured Lutibacter sp. Classification (GTDB taxonomy): domain Bacteria; phylum Bacteroidota; class Bacteroidia; order Flavobacteriales; family Flavobacteriaceae; genus Lutibacter. The sequence continues at coordinate 39,677 of NZ_CANLZZ010000003.1, forward strand.
TTTCAATATTAAAGCAGGTACTTGATAGCATATTGATTTTCCTCCTCCAGTAGGAAGTAGCACAACATTATCTGTTCCATTTAAAACAGAATTAATAATTTCTTCTTGAGAATCTCTAAAGTTGTTAAAACCCCAGTAGGTTTTTAATATATCTTGTGGAGTTTTCAAGAGTTTATATGGTCTAAAATAAAATTTGTTCTAAAAGCAACAGTTCCTATTGGAACTTCAATTATAGGGTAATTAAGTTCTTTGTAGGTGCGTTCTAAATGATTATGAATTGCTAATGCTTGTTCAAAATTTTCATAACGCTCATTGTCTGTTATATAAATTTCTTCCCAAGGCGGCATTAAAAATATATAATCATAACGATATAAGTTACTTTTAAAAATGTAACTTTTAGGATATTTAATGCTTATATAATTCATATAGGCATGAACATCTGGAATTCCTCTATCAAAGAAAACGAAATTTTCATTCTTTTTTTCGGCTTCTAAATATTGATTTATACGTCCTTCTAAAAGTAGTTCGCTAAATAATAACGGTTTCGTTAAAAATAATTGTTCTGTTCCATTTTCTCTTGCATTTAAAGTAATTTCTCTTGAAACTTCTGGCATACATTCAAACCCGTTTTCACAAAGATTGCTAATTACGGTTGATTTTCCGGTGCCAGGTCCTCCAGTTATAACAATTTTTTGCTGCATATAGCAAAAATAGGTTTTTCAGTAATTTATACTAAAAATATTAATGTAATTTTGTCAGCTAAATATTAACATTTTTGGTTTGGTATTATAGTTGTACTTGATTTTAAAAAATAATAAATGGATAATAGAACTCAATTTTATAAAAAATTAAAGAAAAAATTAAAAAAAGATACTTCTTTTCCTACAAAATATCTTTTTAAGTTTATTGTACCTTCAGATGAAGTTAAAATTTCTCAAGTAGAAGATCTCTTTAATTTTGCTGGTGCGGTAATTACAAAAAATACATCTAAAACAGGAAAATACACAAGTGTGTCAATTCATATTATAATGAAAAAGGCCGATGATATTATTTTAAAATATCAGCAAGCCGAAAAAATTGAAGGAATTATTTCTTTGTGATTCCTTTAACAAGTAATGTGAAAAATATGAAATAAATTGCGTTGCTTTTAGTTAATAATAAAATAAGTTGACAAGCGAAAATAGTTGTTTTATGAAGTTTAAATATTTGTACCTTTTTTTCTGTTTAATAACCATAGCAGGTTTTTCTCAAAAAAAACAAAACCAATTATTATTCACCATAGAAAAAGTTCCTACTTATGCTAATGAATTTTTAAAAAGCTTTGAAAAAAATAACTCTCAACTAGTTGATTCATTGAGCAATATAGGAGATTATTTAAATTTATACATTAATTATAAATTAAAAGTAAAACAAGCTTTAGATTTAAAATTAGATACGGTTAAAAAGTATAAAGCTGAATTGAAAGATTATAGAGAACGATTATTAGCACCCTATTTAAGGGATAAAGAGGTAACGGACAATTTGGTTAAGGAAGCATATAAACGGCTTCAAAACGAGGTAAATGCTAGTCATATCTTAATCTTTTTAAAGCCAAATGCAAGCCCAAAAGATACCTTGTTAGCTTTTAATAAATTAATTGAAGCAAGAAACTTAATTTTAAATGGAAAACCTTTTTCTGAGGTAGCCAAGAAGTATTCTGAAGATCCATCTGTCAATAAAAACGGAGGTAATTTAGGATATTTTACAGCCTTTCAAATGGTATATCCTTTTGAAAATGCTGCATTTTTAACTGAGTTAAATAGTGTTTCTAAACCATTTAGGACAAAATTTGGTTATCATATTTTACAAGTTCATGATATTAAAAAAGCGAGAGGTGAAGTAGAAGTGGCGCATGTTATGATTAAAAATAATAATGCAAATGCCAAACAAAAAATAGATTCTATTTTTAATTTGATTAAAAATAAAAATTTCTCGTTTGAAGAAATGGCTAAGAAATTTTCAGATGATAAAGCGAGTGCATCTAACGGTGGTAAACTTAATAAATTTGCGTACGGACAAATGCTTGAAAGTTTTTCTGAAGTGGCTTTTAACTTGGAAAAGTTGAATGAAATTTCAAAGCCATTTGAAACGCAATATGGTTGGCATATTGTAAAATTATTGAATAAGTATCCAATCGAATCTTTTAAAAAAATGGAGCCAAGTTTAATTCAGAAAGTTGAAAAAGATAGTCGTTCTGAGCTTATTGGGAAATCCGTAATTAATAAATTAAATACAACTTATTCTATAAAAGTTGAAAAGCAAGCTTTAGATGAATTTAAGAGTGATAAATGGAAAATAAATTCAGATAATTTCAATAAATTATTATTAACAATTGAATCTAAAAAAATTACTCAAAATGATTTTGTAAATTACTTGAAATCAAGTAAATACAATACGGTTAACGATGCTTTTAATAGTTTTAAAGATCAATGTTTAATTAATTATTATAAAGAAAACATAGAGGCAACAAACCCAGAATTTACAGCAACATTTAAAGATTTTAAAGAAGGATTATTACTTTTCGATTTATTAGAAAAAAAGGTTTGGGATAAATCTAAAGATAGTACAGGACTTTCAAATTATTTTAATTTATTTAAAGAAAAGAAATATAAAGGAAAAGAACTAAACGAAATTAAAGGAATTGTAATAAACGATTATCAGAATTACTTGGAAAATTTATGGATTAAAGAATTACATAAAAATTATAAAGTTGTAATTAATAATTCCACAAAAAAGAAAATATTAAAGAAACACAAAAGTAAAAATTGAAACATTTAATTAGTTATATTATATTAATTGTATTTGCCCTTCAATCGTGCGAGTATTTAACTATAAAAAATGACGATCGAGAACCGGTTGCTCGTGTTTTTGATAAGTACTTATATAAGGATGAGTTAAAGAATATTATTAGTGGTGATATTGCTAAAAACGATAGTATATTGGTTACTAATAATTATATTAATAATTGGATTAAACAGCAATTATTGCTATCAAAAGCACAACTAAATTTAGGTGATAAAACACAAGAATACGAAGACTTAGTTAAAAAATATAGAGAAGATTTATTTATAAATTCATATAAAGAAGCTGTTGTTAAACAATATTTAGATACCTTAATAACATTTGAAGATATTGATGAGTTTTATACAAATAACACTCAAAATTTTAAACTAAATGAAGACTTATTAAAGCTGAAATATATAAAAATAGGACACGGAGTTTTGGATAAAAAAGAATTAAAAAAATTATTTAAATCTACCAAAAAGCAAGATATCGATAGTTTAAAAGCAAAACTTCTTTCTTTAAAATCGTATCATTTAAATGATTCTATTTGGATCAAATATACCGATGTTTTGAATGAAATTCCGCTTCTAAAGTCAGAGGATAAAAATCGAATTCTAAAAAAAGACTATTTTTTTGAAAAAGAAGATTCATTAAGCTTATATTTGGTCGCCGTAAAAGATATCTTAAAAAGAAATAGTTTAGCTCCAAAAAGCTATATTACACCAACTATTAAGCAAATGATTTTACATCAAAGGAAATTATTATTATTACGAAGTATTGAAGAAACAATAATTGATGACGCAAGAAAAAAACAACAAATTGAAACATATTAAAATGAAGAAAATAAGTATACTAATTGCTTTACTTTTAACTTTTGCAGTAGGAAAATCACAAGAAAGATTAAAAGTTGACGGAGTGGCAGTTGTAGTAGGTAAAAACATTGTTTTAGATTCTGATATTGATAAATTTAAAAAAGAGTTAAAGCAACGTATGGAGGGTAAGTTAGATATTACCGATTGTGAAATTCTTGAAGAAATTATGCTTCAAAAATTAATTGCTCATCACGCAGTAGTTGATAGTGTTTTGGTCTCTGAAGCTGAAGTTAATTCGGAAGTGGAACGAAATATAGCTTATTTTTCTCAACAATTAGGTTCTATGGATAAGGTTGTTGAATACTATGGATTTACAGATGAAGAAGATTTAAGAAAAGAGTTATATGGTATTCAAAATGAGCAACTTCTTATACAAAGAGAGCGTGCAAGTATTACAGAGGATATTGATGTTACTCCAGAAGAAGTTAGAACGTATTTTAAAAATCTTGAAAAAGATGATAATTTACCAGAATTTAGTGCTGAAATTGAATTGGCTCAAATTGTAAAAACTATAAAACCAACAGAAGAAGAAACTAATAGAGTTTATGAAAAGTTAAACAGTATTAAAAAAGATATTGAAGACGGTTATAGTTTTAGGTTAAAAGCACTTATCAATTCAGATGATCCTGCTGTATCTGGAAATGGTCCTGGTTCTGGAGGGAAATATACCATTACACGACAATCAAATTTTATTAAAGAGTTTAAAGAGGTTGGGTTTAGTTTAGATGAAGGTGAAATTTCTGAACCATTTGAGTCTGGTTTTGGTATTCACATAATTCAGGTTGAAAAAATTAAAGGACAAGAAAGAGATGTTCGACATATTTTAATACAACCAAAAGTTTCTGAAGAAGAATTAAAAGCTTCAAAAGATGAATTGGCAAGAATAAAAAAAGAAATATTAGATGGTGATATAACTTTTGAAGAAGCTGTTGTAAAATATTCTGATGATATTGAAACAAAAAACAGTCAGGGTTTAATATTAAATCCACAAACAAATGATACTCGTTTTGATTTAACTCGTATGGATCCTAATTTATATAAAAGGGTTAGTAGTTTAAAAGCAGGTGAAATTACAGAGCCATTTTTTGATGAAATTAGAGGAGAGTCTAAAATGCATAAAATTATTTTACTTAAAAGTAAAACAGAAACTCATACAGCAAATTTCACCCAAGATTACGAAAAAATTCAACAGTTAACACTTCAGAAAAAACAAGAAGAAACTATTGACAAGTGGGCAAAAGATAAAATTGAAGACACATATATTAAAATTAATAAAGATTTTAAGAATTGCGAATTTAAAAATAATTGGAAAAAGAAATAAATATGTCTGATGTTGCTGTCTTAAAGGTATTGGTCGAAAAGCACGGGTTGCTTAAGAAGGAAATAGGAAAAGTAATAATAGGTCAAGATGAAGCAATTGATCATATTTTACTTTCTATTTTAAGCGGAGGACATTCATTGTTAATTGGAGTTCCAGGTTTAGCTAAAACGTTAATTGTTCAAACAATTTCTAAAACACTTGGCTTGGATTTTAAGAGAATACAATTTACTCCAGATTTAATGCCCTCTGATATTTTAGGAAGCGAAATATTAGACGAAACCAACCATTTTAAATTTATTAAAGGGCCTATATTCAGTAATATAATTTTAGCGGACGAAATTAACAGAACACCTCCAAAAACACAAGCAGCCTTATTAGAGGCAATGCAAGAGAGAACTGTTACAGTTGCAGGGCACCATCACAAATTAGCAAAACCATTTTTTGTTTTAGCAACGCAAAATCCTATAGAACAGGAAGGAACTTACCCGCTTCCAGAAGCTCAATTGGATAGGTTTATGTTTTCAATTCAATTGGATTATCCAAGTTTTGATGAAGAAGTTGCTGTAGTTAAAAGCACAACTAACGATGAAAATCCAGTTTTAAAGCCCATTGTATCAGCTGATGAAATAAATGCGTTTCAACACTTAATTAGAAGAATTCCTGTTGCTGATAATGTAATTGAATATGCAGTAAAGTTGGTTTCAAAAACACGACCTAAATCGCAATATTCTACCAATATAGTTAATAATTATATCGATTGGGGTGCTGGACCAAGAGCTTCACAAAATTTAATTTTAGGAGCAAAAGCAAATGCAGCAGTAAAAGGAAAATATTCACCGGATATTGAAGATGTACAAGCCGTTGCATATTCTATTTTAAAACATAGAATTGTAAGAAATTATAAAGCTGAGGCAGAAGGAATTTCTGAAAAAGAAATTATAGAATCTTTATTCTAATTCTTCTTCTGAATTTTCGAAAAAACTAAACATATTTCCTCCATATTTTTTTTGGTAGCTTAGTTTTGCTTCAGATTCTAATGTTGTATGCTTAGAATGCTCAATAACCAATAATCCACCTTCATTTAATAGCTTGTTTTTAAATACGAGTTCTATTATTTTTATAAATTGATCAGTTTCAAAACCATATGGTGGATCTGCAAAAATTACATCGAAAGTTGTTTTACAGTTTTCGAGGTACTTGTACACATCACTTTTTATAGTATTTATATCTAATTCTAATGTTTTGGAGGTTTCATTTATAAATCGAATGCAGCCATAATGTGCATCAACCGCAACAATTTTTGTGGTTCCTCTAGATCCAAATTCATAACTGATATTTCCGGTACCCGAAAACAAATCTAAAACACTTAATTCATTTAAATAATAATGGTTGTTTAAAATATTAAAAAGTGCTTCTTTCGCCATATCTGTTGTTGGACGAACAGGTAGTTTATTTGGAGCTTGAATTCGTTTACTTTTATGTTTACCAGATATAATTCTCATTAAAATTGATTTAAAAGTGTAAAATAGGAGTGAGGCGATACATTTTCAATAATTTTAATTGTTGAATGCTCTTTGTAAAAATCGATGTTTCTAACATATTGAAATGCAATAGCGTATAATTCTGATTCTTTTTCAATATCACCTAGTAAGAGTAATTGAAATTCTTCAGGGTTTAAATTTAATTGCTCTGCAACAAACAAAATGTAGTAAATAAAATCCTCTTTTGTTTTAAATGAAAAAGAATTATAAAGTTCTAATTTATTCTTTTTTAATACTACAATTTCAAAATTGAGGTTTGTAACGTTTACAAACATTATTTCTTTTTCAAAATTTTTATATTTATTTAAAAGCGTTTCAATTAAAACTGTAGATGAGTGCTTATAATTAAAAGCGCCAAATTTATCTATTAAAAAGTTATTTATGTTTACAAAAGGAATATAAACATTTACAATTTCAGAATTTGAAATTTGATCGTAGACTAAATAATCGTTTTCAAGTACTTTTACAGAGTATTTTAAATAGTCACCTAAATTATCTTTATTAAAGAAGGGTAGTGGTACTTGAGTAACTAAATTATTAAAATGAGTTACATTAACATTTTTAAATTTAGCCTGCAGTAAAGGTTCTTGTTTAAATAAATTTTCAACTAATTCTAAATGTTTATAAGGTGTATTAACATTTTCAAATTCGAAATGTGCAAAAGCATTTATTATTTTATAATTTGAATTGTATATACAAAAAGAAAATCCATCCAAACTAAGTTGGATGGATAGTTGATTTTCTTCTAGATTTTTTAAATCTAAATTTTGTTTAGTTATCTTTTTTATCTCCTTTATCATAAAATGGAGGCCAGTTACCGTCTTCACTAACTTCACCTAAAGAACCAATTCTAATAGCTTCACCTCTTACTTCTTCACCACCAATTGCTTCTTTTTCTTGTTTAATTAAGTTATAATCCATTCCTTTTAAAATTAAAGCTTTATCAACTTCAACTTGGAAAACAGGAGCTTTTAAACCTTGAATTTTTTCAACGAATCCAACTTCAATTTTAAATTTTTGATCCGTTCCTGGAATCTGCATCATATTTTTGTAGTTTCTTCCGGCAAAAGATGTTTTAACATCTTCGTATCCAATTGTGTCTACAACTCTTTCTTCAATTTCTTTTGTAATACCACCACCAACATTAATAGTTTTAGGAACGTTACGTGTTTGTGTTAAAGCAAATTTAGCAGTATCAATAAATTTAATTAAATTTTCTCCATTATCTGTGTATTTACCAGTTACTTTTTTATGAGCAACTTCTGCATCACGAATAATTTTTAAATTTTCAATTACTTTAGCATAACGTACTTTTTTCTCTTTATTGAATTTTATTGGCTTTCTAATCTCAAAATTGATTTTGTATACTAGCAATGCTGCAAGACCAATTAATATTATTGAAACTATCCAATGTAATTTTCTTGGAATATAGTTAACTATTGCAAAAGCTAATAAGCCTGTAACTAGGATACCCGCTAGGATAATCAAAATTGTTGTCATTTGAATTTTATTTTTTAATGTATGTACGCAAATCTACAAATTTTTTTTAATGCGAAAAACTTTTCGGGCAAAATCAATTTGTATATTTGAATTTTATTTTCTTATGACAAAATCAGCACCAGAATTTTATAAAGAATTATTGCAAAAATTTCCTTTTGAACCCACAAATTCACAGGAATTTTTATTAGAAAGTTTGTCCAATTTTGTTTTTAGTAAAAACAAACAAGATTTATTTTTATTAAAAGGTTACGCAGGTACTGGAAAAACGACAACAATTAGTACAGTTGTTAATAATTTATGGAGAATGGGAAAAAAAGCTGTGTTACTAGCTCCAACGGGTAGAGCAGCAAAAGTTATTTCTGGTTATGCAAACAGGCAAGCATTTACAATTCATAAAAAAATATATTTTCCAAAAAAAAATAAAGGAGGTGGAGTAGATTTTACTTTGCAACCTAATAAGCATACAAATACATTTTTTATTGTTGATGAAGCTTCAATGATTCCTGATAGTCCAAGTAATGCTAAGTTATTTGAAAATGGCTCGCTACTAGATGATTTAATTTCTTATGTATATTCTGGTGTTAATTGTAAAATTATTTTTATTGGAGATACGGCACAATTACCACCAGTTAAATTAAATATAAGTCCGGCATTAGATGGAGATAAATTAACTCTAAATTATAATAAGGATGTAACTGAAATAGAATTGGACGAAGTAATGCGACAACATGCAAATTCGGGAATATTAATTAATGCTACTGAATTACGGCTTATTATTGCCAATAACGGATATGAAACGTTTCAATTTAAATTAGGGTATCCAGATTTAATTAGATTAACAGATGGATATGATATAGAAGATGCAATAAATACTGCTTATGATAATATTGGAGTAGAAGATACGGCATTTATTGTTCGTTCAAATAAACGAGCAAATCAATATAATCAACAAATTAGAAGTAAAATTCGTGGACAAGAGAATGAAATTTCTACGGGAGATTTTGTAATGGTTGTAAAAAACAATTATTATTGGTTAAAAGAATCTAGCGAAGCTGGTTTTATTGCTAATGGCGATATTTGTGAAATACTTCAAATATTTAATATTAAAGAGTTATACGGATTTAAATTTGCCGAAGTAAAGGTGAGAATGATTGATTACCCAAACGAAAAGCCATTTGAAACAGTTTTACTTTTAGATACTTTAACCTCAGAAACACCTTCTTTGTCTTATGAAGAATCTAATAAGCTTTACAAAGAAGTAGGAAAAGATTTTGCACATGAAAAATCTAAGTATAAACAATTGCTAGGTATAAAAAACAGTAAATATTTTAATGCATTACAAGTTAAGTTTTCATATGCTGTTACCTGCCATAAATCGCAAGGTGGGCAATGGAAAACTGTTTTTATTGAACAACCATACTTACCTGATGGCCAAAGTATCGAATATTTAAGATGGTTATATACAGCAGTAACCCGTGCCCAAGAAAAAGTATATTTAATTGGTTTTAAAGATGAATTTTTTATTGAGTAAATTTAGTTTTTAAATGGATGAGTAAAATAAAATGTAGAACCTTCATTTTTAATGCTTTTAACCCATATTTTGCCTCCTAACATTTCTACCAAAGCTTTGCTAATTGAGAGTCCTAAACCTGCACCTTGTGTTGTATTTGTATCTTCAATATCTGCTTGTATAAAGCGCTCAAAAATAGCTTTTTGTCTATTAGGATCAACTCCAATACCAGTATCGCGAACATAAAATTCTATTGTATTTGTTTCTTTTTTTAAGTTATAACCAATTTCAATAGATCCTTTATTGGTATATTTAATCGAGTTTTTTATAAGGTTTGTAAAAATGGCATAAAATTTTTCATAATCTGTATTAAATATTGCAAGCGTATCGGTAAGTGTTTTGTTTATGATTAACTCAAGGCCTTTATTTGTAGCTTCAACATTAAAAAAATTAAAGAGGTTATTTAATTGTTCATTAATATTTACTTCAGAATATTTAATAGACATTAAACTTGCTTCAATTTTTGAAAGATCTATAATATTATTAATTAAATTAAGCATTCGGTCGCCACTTTTTTCAATAATACTTATATATTTTTCTCTTTTTTCGCTTGATAAATGGGGTGTTTTTAGTAGCTCGGTGAAACCAAGAATCCCACTCATGGGTGTTCTAATTTCGTGACTAATATTTGCTAGGAAAGCTGTTTTTAAAAGCTCACTTTTTTCGGCTTCTTCTTTAGCATTTATTAAATCTTGTTCAGTTAGTTTTAACTGAGTTATATCGAATGCTGAAATTAATATAGCATCTAATCCAATCCATTTTATAAGACCTGTATTTACATTTAACCAGCTTTCAGTTTTATCTTTTTTTATAATTTTAATTTCAGAATTGAGTGTTTTTTGCTCTTTTAAATTAGTTATTATTAATGTTTTATAAAATGATTTAAAATCTGGATGTAACAAGTCAGAAATTTTTAAGTTAACCAATTCCTTAAAATTGTAGCCAGTAATGTTCTCCGCAGAATTATTAGCATATATAATACTATTATTATAATATATTAAAATGCTTGCAGCGGTTGAGTTTAAAAGAGTACGTAAACATTGTTCACTTTCTATTAAAGATTTTTCAGCTATTTCACGTTGTGTTTTTTCCTGCGCTTGTGATAATTTTATGCCTAAATAATTAATAATTTGTTTTAATTCATTTGTTAGATTAATACTGAATGGTTTTTTTCTACCTAGTATTAAAATTCCATAATTATTTAAATTGTATGCATAATATATTGCGTTTTCATGTATTAATTGTGAACAGGGCTCAAAATCTAATTGCGATTTACTCAAAAAATAGGATTTAACTTGCTGCCAATCTTTAGAATTTTTATTCACATAAGGTATTAGCATAGTTTCCTCAAATCCAAGGGAGTTTTTTTTAAAAACTCCTGCCGAAAAACAATTTAGTTTTCTAAGGTAAAGAGGAATACTTTTTTTTAAAATTGTTAGTTCATTAGTATCGCTAGAAGCACTAAAAACAAGTTCTAACAACATTTCTGTTTGTAGGTTGTGTTTTACCATATAGCAATTACAATTGTTTTATTAAAAATTTCTAAAACAGATTCTCCTGAATTTGCAATTTCCCCAATACTTAATATTCCAGAAGTTGGTGCTTTTTTTTCAACAACATTAAGTTCCATATCAAAACTATCTTGCATGTATAGCGCTCTTGAAATACAATCTAAACAAAAAGAAGTTTTTATTTGACTTTTATCGCTATTTGAAAAAGCTTTCTCAGTTGCAGTTAGTGCACTTTGAAGTAGTGATTTTGTATTCCCATTCATTATTTCAATATATTCCCCTTCGTGTATTATATCAATTAAATATAGTTTATTTTTAAAAGTTTTATAGGGGTCCCTAACCACTTTTTCTGCATCTATTTTTGAAATTCCTAAAGGGTATGATTTAGCAATTTTAAAAAAATTAGTATTATTAAATTTCTTATTGGAGTGTAATTCAACAATTTCTTTATAAGTTTCAAAGGCAGGTTTCCAATTTATATCAATTATTTCATTTTTAAATGTTTTAGTAACTTTTAGTGGAGTTGATATTGACTCCCAACCATGTGCTGCACCAATCGCAATTTTGTTGCTTGTCCATCCAATTACAGCAGCGTTTTTGTGTAAACCATAATTATTTATAATGCAAGGGAATGAATTAAAACTTAAGGAACCTGCTCCACCACCAATATAGGTTGGATTTACACCAAAAAAATTAAATAAATTTTCAATAAAACGACTTTTGTTATCGCTTAATGCATCATAAAATACAAATAATGAACTTGAAGAATCTATGGAGTTTTGTTGAGTGGTTTTTAATTGTTTTAAAATAGATTCTGCAGAATTGGATAGTTTTATTAGTTGAGTGTTTAATTCAAATTGTAAAGGAATTAATAAAACACCAGTAAACTGCCTATTACCTTTAAAAATTATTTCAGGAAATATACCACCAATTATAGGTTTGCTAATTTTGTTAAGAATTGGATTAAGCTCACTTTCATTGTAATGTTGTTCATCTGCCATAAAAAATAAAACAGACTTTACATTTTTATCATTTTCATAATTAAATAAATGACTTTTTAATGATGTAATATTTTGAGGGGGTAAATATATCTCATTCATAAAATTTAAAAACTTTTAAAATAGTATAATAGTGGGCTTATTATAACTTTTTGTGTAACAACAATCTAATTTCAATAAAATAATTAGTTAAATATTAATAATCACATTAGGTTTTTTATTTAAACATATCCATTCCCGGAATGTTTGGCATTCCATCTTTAGCAGCTATTGCCAATTCATGTTCACTAATATCGTTTGCTTTTGAAAGTGCTTTATTTAAGGCAATAATTAAATAATCTTCAATTTCTTCCTTGTCGGTAAGCTCTTCTGCAATTGAAATAGATTTTACATGTTTATTAGCTGTAACGGTAACCTTTACACTACCATTAGCAGAACTTTCATCAATTAAAACTGTATCCAATCTTTTTTTAGTGTCTTCTATTCGTTGTTGAGCTTCTTGCAATTTGCCCATCATTCCAGATAAATCTCCAAACATTTTTGTGTATTTTTTAACTTGTTTAACATGCAAATATAGTACTTTTGCCGCTTAGCAAAAATGTTTAATAATGATAAATAAAGTACTTTCACCACCTAGTGTTGAGAAAATTGAAAAGAAATTAGAAATTCATGGTGATGTTAGAATTGATAATTATTATTGGTTAAATGAGAAGGAAAATCCAAAAGTTATAGCATATTTAAATGCTGAAAATGATTTTTATAACCTAAAAACCGAACATACAAATAAATTTCAAGAAGATTTATTTGATGAGATGAAATCTAGAATTAAAGAAGATGATGAGTCGGTTCCATATAAAAAGAATAAATATTTTTATATAACCCGATTTGAAAAAGGAAAACAATATCCAATTTATACTAGAAAAAAGCAATCATTAGAGGCAAAAGAAGAATTACTTTTTGATGTAAATATATTAGCTGAAGGATTTAAGTATTATAATTTAGCAGGGCTCTCTATTAGTTTAAATAATAAATATGCTGCCTTTGGAGTAGACACAGTAAGTAGAAGACAATATACCTTACAGTTTAAAAATTTGGAAACAGGTGAGTTATTTCCAGAAAAAATAGAAAACACCACTGGAGGAGCAACTTGGGCCGCTGATAACAAAACAGTATTTTATACTCAAAAAAATCCAACCACATTAAGAGGTGAAAAAATATTTAGACATGTGTTAGGTACTGACCCTTCACTTGATGTTGAAATTTTTTACGAAGACCAAGAAGCATTTAGCACTTATGTTTATCGATCAAAATCTGATGAATATATAATTATAGGATCACATAGCACAGTATCTACAGAATATCGATATTTAGAAGCTAACAATCCAAATGGGGATTTTAAAATATTTCAACCTAGAGAAAGAGATTTGGAATATAGTATAGCTCATTATAATGGTTATTTTTACGTATTAACGAATAAGGATAATGCAACTAATTTTAAATTAATGAGGGCTTCAAATAGTAAAACATTAAAAGAAAGTTGGGAAGAAGTTATTCCTCATAGAGAAGATGTTTTATTGGAGGATATTTCTATTTTTAAAAACTTTTTAGTAGTTGAAGAACGAAGTAATGGATTAAATAAAATAAGAATAATCCGCTGGGATAAAACAGAAGATTTTTATTTACCATTTGAAGAGGAAACATATTCAGCTGGAGTTTACTTTAATCCCGAATTTGATACTAACATAATACGTTATGGCTATAATTCAATGACTACACCTAGTTCGGTAATAGATTTTAATGTAGACACAAAAGATAAGGAAGTTAAAAAGGAGCAACAAGTTTTAGGTGGAAAATTCGAAAAGAGTAATTACAAAAGTGAACGATTATGGGCAAATGGAAGAGATGGAGTAAAAATACCAATTTCTTTAGTATATAATAAGAATACTAAAATTTCAAAAGACACACCATTATTATTATACGGTTATGGATCTTATGGACATACAATAGATGCTGGTTTTAGTACAACACGATTAAGTTTATTGGATAGAGGATTTATATTTGCAATTGCACATGTTAGAGGAAGTGAATATTTAGGTCGTAATTGGTACGAAAATGGAAAATTATTAAACAAACACAATACTTTCTATGATTTTATCGATTGCTCAAAATATTTAATTGAGCATAAGTATACTTCAAAAGAACATTTATATGCTAGTGGAGGATCAGCAGGTGGATTATTAATGGGAGCAATAATTAATATGAATCCAGAATTGTACAATGGCGTATTGGCTTCGGTTCCATTTGTAGATGTTGTTACAACAATGTTAGATGATAGTATTCCATTAACTACAGGAGAATATGATGAGTGGGGAAATCCAAATGAAGAAAAATACTATAATTGCATGAAATCTTATTCTCCATATGATAATGTTAAACCACAAAAGTATCCAAATATGTTGGTTACAACTGGTTTACACGATTCTCAAGTACAATATTTTGAACCTGCAAAATGGGTAGCGAAACTTAGAGAGTTAAAAACAGATACAAATATTTTAATAATGCATACTAATATGGAAGCAGGTCACGGGGGTGCATCGGGAAGATTTGACGCCCTAAAAGAAGTAGCTCGAGATTATAGTTTTATACTAGATTTGGAAGGAATAAATGCTATTTAAAAAAAAATATTAAATTTGCATGTTAGAAAATTAATAATAGTTCAAATAGTTACATAATTTAATATTTGAATTAAACTCTAAAAAATGAAGCAAAATACTGGAATAAGTAACAATATTTTAGATCTAATTGGTGATACACCTCTTATAAAATTAAACAAAATTACAAATAATCTTCCCGGTAAATTTTATGCAAAGTATGAAGGGTTTAACCCTGGACATTCTATGAAAGATAGAATTGCACTGCATATAATTGAAGAAGCTGAAAGACAAGGATTGCTAAAAGAAGGAAGTACAATAATAGAAACTACCTCTGGTAATACTGGCTTCAGTATGGCAATGGTAAGTATAATAAAAGGATACAAATGTATTTTAGCAGTTACATCTAAAGCTTCAATAGGTAAAATTAACATGTTAAAAGCAATGGGAGCACAAGTTTATGTTTGTCCAGCACATGTTAAAGCAGACGATCCAAGATCTTACTATGAAGTAGCAAAGAGATTGCATTCCGAAACAGCAAATTCATTATACATTAATCAATATTTTAATAAATTAAATACCGAAGCTCATTATAATTCTACAGGTCCAGAAATTTGGAAGCAAACAAACGGAGAAATAACACATTTAGTAGCTGCAAGTGGAACTGGAGGAACAATTTCTGGGGTTTCTAAGTTTTTAAAAGAACAAAATCCAAAAATAAAAACGTTAGGTGTTGATGCATTTGGATCAATTTTAAAGAAATTTCATGAAACTAAGGAATTTGATAAAAATGAAATTTATCCTTACAGAATTGAAGGATTAGGAAAAAACCTGATTCCAACGGCTACAGATTTTGATGTAATAGATATATTTGAGAAAGTTACAGATGAAGCTGCAGCCCATAGAGCTCGAGAATTAGCCGTTACAGAAGGTTTATTTACAGGTTATACAAGTGGCGCCATTATACAAGCTACTATGCAATACGCTGAAAAAGGAATGTTCGATGAAAATTCAAAAGTAGTTTTAGTACTTCCAGATCACGGATCTAGATATATGGAAAAAATATATAGTGATGATTGGATGGATGAGCAAGGCTTTTTTGATACAGAAAAACAAGCTAAAGGTAAAGTAGAATTTATTAAATAAAATATTTTAGAAAAAAATAAAAAAAGAGGTCTAAATTAATTTTTTAGACCTCTTTTTTTTGTATTATTTAGATTTGAATAGCACAAAAAAAATACCGTACTTTGCAGCATTAAAGAAATAGTATAAAATATTATTTCTTTGTCAAATTTATATATATGAAAGATTTATTTGAAAGAATAGTTAAAGATAAGGGACCATTAGGAAAATGGGCAAAACAAGCAGAAGGTTATTATGTTTTTCCAAAGTTAGAAGGAGAAATTTCTAATAGAATGACGTTTAACGGAAAAAAGGTAATTACTTGGAGTATAAACGATTATTTAGGCTTATCTAATCATCCTGAGGTTAGAAAAGCAGATGCTGAAGCAGCTGCAGAATATGGAATGGCATATCCAATGGGAGCAAGAATGATGTCTGGTCATACGGTATATCACGAGCAATTAGAGAAAGAATGTGCTGAATTTGTCAATAAAGAATCGGCATATTTAGTAAATTTCGGGTATCAAGGTATGGTGTCTGCAATTGACGCTTTAGTTAGTAAAAACGATGTAATTGTTTATGATATAGATGCACATGCATGTATAATTGACGGTGTTCGTTTACACCCAGGCAAACGATTTACCTTTCAACATAATGACGTAGAAAGTTTAGAAGTAATGTTAAAGCGTGCTACTAAAATTGCAAACGAATCTAATGGAGGAATCTTAGTTATTTCTGAAGGTGTTTTTGGAATGCGCGGAGAACAAGGAAAGTTAAAAGAAATTGTTGCTTTAAAGAAAAAGTATAACTTTAGATTATTAGTAGACGATGCTCATGGTTTTGGAACTTTAGGTGAGAACGGTAAAGGAGCTGGTTTCGAACAAGGTGTTCAAGATGATATAGATGTATATTTTGCAACTTTTGCGAAATCCATGGCAGGTATTGGAGCGTTTTTTGCTGCTGATAAAGATATTATTCAGTATTTGCAATACAATATGCGTTCTCAAATGTTCGCAAAATCGTTGCCTATGGCAATGGTTAAAGGAGCTTTAAAACGTTTGGATATGATTCGTACAATGCCCGAACTTAAGGATAAGCTTTGGGAAAATGTAAATGCATTGCAAAACGGTTTAAAAGAGAATGGATTTAATATAGGAAATACAAATACTTGTGTTACTCCAGTATTTTTAGAGGGAGATATTCCAGAAGCAATGGCAATGGTTAACGATTTAAGAGAAAATTATGGAATATTTTGTTCAATAGTTGTTTACCCAGTAATTCCTAAAGGATTAATTATTTTAAGATTAATACCAACAGCAACACATACATTAGAGGATGTAAAAGTTACAATTGAGTCTTTTTCTGCAATTAGAGAAAAACTTGAAAAAGGAATTTATAAACGAATTGCAGCTTCAATGGCTTAATTTATTATAAATTATAAAAAAACCTTTTAGAATTTCTAAAAGGTTTTTTTTTATTTTAAAATAGACGATTTAATTTAATAGCCTTCAGAAATGTTTTTTAAGGCGTTTTTATTCGAAATTTTTATTCTTTTACCAATCAAATCTATTACTCCATCTTTTTTAAGGTTTGATAATAACCTAATAGCAGACTCTGTTGCAGTTCCAATAGTATTCGCAATTTCCTCCCTAGTTAATAACACATCAATACAACCTTCATTATCAACACCAAAAATATCTTCAAGGTGAAGTAAAGTCTCCGCTAATCTATCTTTTACCGGTTTTTGAGCCATTTGAGATATTGAAGTGTTTGCTTCGTTTAATTGGTGAGAAATATTTTTCATTAAACTTAAAGAAAACAAGTTGTTTTCTTTAATGGTATCCATAATATCTCCTTTAGGTATAAAACACACATGCATATCTTCAAGAGCTATGGCATTTAAACCAACTAATTCTTCACTTAAAATGGAACGATGCCCTAAAATATCACCACCTTTTATAAATTTTATAATTTGCTCTTTCCCGTTGGTATTTAATTTTGTTAATTTACCTTTACCATCTTTAATGCAGTACAAACCGTTTATTGCATTTCCTTCTGTCATTAAATTCTCTCCTTTTTTTATAATAAGAGATGTTTTATGCTCCGAAATACATTCTAATTCTTCATTAGTTAAAGTTTTAAGAGCATTAAATCTTTTTATAATACATTGCCTGCAGTTCGACATATTTATGCTATTGTGTTAATTGCGCTAATGTACGAAATAAAATGATTTTTATCATATTTTAAAAGGAATAAATCAATAGTTTTGTGTCGAAATTAGTTTAAGATGAGTTTAAATAATTGTTATCACTGTGGTACAGATTGTGGTAAAAATCCAATAATATTTAATGAAAAGTATTTTTGTTGTAATGGTTGCAAAACTGTTTACGAGATTTTAAATACCAATGAATTAAATTGTTATTATGATTTAGAATCGGCTCCAGGAACAATACCTAAAGATATAAAAGGGAAGTACAATTATTTAGAAAATGAAGAAATAATTGAAAAACTTTTGGAGTTTTCTGATGGTGAAACATCGGTGCTTGAATTATTTATTCCAAGTATTCATTGTAGTTCATGTATTTGGGTGTTGGAAAATTTAAGTAAGTTAAATAGTGGTGTAACAACCTCAATGGTAAATTTCCCAAAAAAAATACTTCGTATAACTTTTAAAAATGAAAGAACCAATTTAAAAGAATTGGTAGAGTTGATAACTTCAATAGGTTACGAGCCCTATATTAGTTTAGAAGATGCAGATAATAAAGATAACAAGGTAGATAAAACATTAATTTATCAAGTTTCAATAGCAGCTTTTGCTTTTGGAAATATAATGTTGCTATCTTTTCCCGAATATTTTGAGGTTGATGAGTTTTGGCTTGAAAAATATAAACATTTGTTTAGATGGTTAATGTTTACAATGGCAGTTCCTGTGGTATTTTATTCTGCAAAGGATTATTTTATTTCGGCTTATAAAGGGTTAAAGCATTGGATTTTAAATATTGATGTTCCAATAGCATTAGGAATTTCAGTTTTGTTTTTTAGAAGTTCCTATGAAATTTTATTTGATTTAGGTTCTGGTTTTTTCGATAGCCTTTCAGGGTTGGTTTTCTTTTTATTATTAGGAAAGTATTTTCAACAAAAAACATATAGTTTTTTATCCTTCGAAAGAGATTATAAATCCTATTTTCCAATTGCGGTTACCTTAATAAAAAATGATATTGAAACAAATGTACCTGTAAAAAACATAAAAAAAGGTGATCGACTTTTAATTAGAAATGAAGAATTAATTCCAGTTGATGGGATTTTAATTAACGGTAATGCAGCTATTGATTATAGTTTTGTAACTGGTGAATCCGTGCCAGTATCGAAACAATCTGGCGATAAATTATTTGCAGGAGGAAAGCAAACTTCTGGCGCAATTGAAATGGAAGTTATTAGTAGCATTTCCCAAAGTTATTTAACTCAATTATGGAGTAATGATGTATTTAATAAAAAAACAGCCGTTACAATAAAAAACATTACAGATAGCATAAGTAAATATTTTACTATTGCAATTTTATCAATTGCACTTGTGGCCGGAATATTTTGGTATAATTATAATGCATCAATGGCTTTTAATGTAGTTACCGCTGTATTAATTATTGCTTGTCCTTGTGCTTTAGCGTTATCTGCTCCATTTGCCTTTGGAAATATGTTAAGAATATTTGGTTATAAAAAATTCTACTTAAAAAATACTGAGACTATTGAAAGTATATCGAAAATTGACACCATTATATTTGATAAAACAGGAACAATAACAACTAATGATAAAACACAATTATTATATGAAGGAGAAAACCTTTCTGGAAAAGAATTAAAAAGCTTGAAAAATATTTTAAGAGCCTCAAATCATCCATTAAGTAGATCTCTTTACGAGTATTTGCAGGTATCTCCAAGTAGCACAGAGCCTTCTAGTTTTAATGAAATTTTAGGGAAAGGTATTGAAGCTACTATTAATAATATTGATTTTAAAATAGGTTCTGCAAGTTTTCTTCAGGTTGAGGTGAAAAAGTTAGAAGAAACGGCTATTTATATTAAAATCAATAATCATTTTAAAGGGGTATTTCTTTTTAAGAATTCATACAGAAAAGGAACTAAAGAGGTGTTTAATAAATTATCAAAAAAGTATAATCTGGTTATATTGTCTGGGGATAATGAAGGAGAAAGGGAGAATTTAGATAAGTTATTGCCAAAAAATACAAAGTTATATTTTAACCAAAAGCCAGAAGATAAATTAAATTTTATTAAAAATATTCAAAAATCGGGAAAACAAGTAATGATGATAGGAGATGGATTAAATGATGCTGGTGCTTTGGCGCAAAGTAATGTAGGGATAGCAATTTCGGAAGATGTAAATGTGTTTACCCCAGCTTGCGATGCAATTTTAGATGCACAACTTTTTGATAAGCTCCCAGTTTTTGTATCACTTTCTATTAAAACTATTAAAATTATAAAAGCAAGTTTTGTACTGTCTTTAGGCTATAATCTTATTGGAATGTACTTTGCTTTAAATGGTTTGCTTACGCCGGTAGTTGCAGCAATTCTTATGCCTTTAAGTTCTATAACCATAGTTGTATTTGTTACAATTCTTACTAACTTTGTTTCAAGAAGAATTTAAAAATACATTCAACGAATTTCATAATATGATAATTATCATATTATTTATGTTAAAAATTTTTATTTTTGTGTCTAAAAATCAAAAACAACTAATTAACTAAAAATAATGGAAGTAGTTTACATAACAATTGGTGTAAGTATAATTGTTGCCATATTTTTTTTCATAGTATTTATTAAAACGGTTAAATCAGGACAGTATGATGATACTTATACTCCGTCTGTTAGAATGCTTTTTGATGACGAATTAGTTGTGGTAGATAAGGTAGATAAGTCTAAAGAGGAAAATCAACAAGTTTAATAAATAATCATTTAAATTAATCAAATAAGTATGGAAAAAGAACAGTTTTATTACGATAACAAGATCGTTAAAATGTTTCTTTGGGCTACAATTCTTTGGGGAGTTGTAGGTATGTTAGTAGGGCTTTTAGTAGCGCTACTTTTTGTATTCCCAGGATTATTAGAATTTGCCGGAGCAGATAATGCAATTTCGTGGCTAAGTTTTGGTAGATTACGACCTTTACACACAAATGCAGTTATATTTGCTTTTGTTGGTAATGGTATTTTCCTAGGTGTGTATTATTCAACTCAAAGATTACTTAAAGCGCGAATGTTTAACGATGTTTTAAGTAGAATTCATTTTTGGGGATGGCAAGCAATTATTGTAGCTGCAGCCATTACATTACCATTAGGTTTAACTTCATCTAAAGAATATGCAGAATTAGAATGGCCAATTGATATAGCGGTTGTTTTAATATGGGTAATTTTTGGAATTAATCTTATTGGTACTATTTTAAAACGTAGACAAAGGCATATTTATGTTGCAATTTGGTTTTATATTGCAACTCTTATAACAATTGCTGTTCTTTATATTTTTAATAACTTAGAAATGCCAGTAAGTGCATTTAAAAGTTACTCAGTTTATTCAGGAGTACAAGATGCTTTAGTGCAATGGTGGTATGGACATAATGCTGTGGCATTCTTTTTAACAACTCCAGTACTTGGTTTAATGTATTATTTTGTTCCTAAAGTAGCAAATAGACCTGTATATTCTTATAGACTTTCTATTATTCACTTTTGGACTTTAATTTTCCTATATATATGGGCTGGACCTCACCATTTATTATATACAGCACTACCAGAATGGGCTCAAAACTTGGGAACAGTTTTTTCTGTAATGTTAATTTTCCCTTCATGGGGAGGTATGATTAATGGTTTATTAACACTTCGTGGTGCTTGGGACAAAGTTCGTGAAAATCCAGTATTAAAATTCTTTGTAGTTGCTATTACTGGTTATGGTATGGCAACATTTGAAGGGCCAATGTTATCGTTTAAAAACTTAAATGCAATAGGTCATTATACAGATTGGATTGTTGGTCACGTACATATTGGAGCATTAGCTTGGAATGGTTTTATGATTGCTGGTATTGTTTATTGGTTAGCAGAAAAATTATGGAAAACTCCATTATATTCTAGAAAATTAGCAAACACACATTTTTGGTTAGGTACATTAGGAATTCTATTTTATGCAATTCCGTTATATGTTGCCGGGTTTACACAGGCATTTATGTGGAAACAATTCAATCCAGATGGAACATTAGTTTATGGTAACTTTCTTGAAACAGTTACACAAGTAATTCCAATGTATGCAATGCGTGCAATTGGAGGAACCTTATATTTAACAGGTTTTATTTTATTAGCAATTAATGTTATTAAAACAGCTAAAGCAGGATCTGTTGTTGAAGATGAGTTGGCAGAAGCTGCTCCTTTGAAAAAAATTAGTGGTCAGCGAATTGCTGGAGAAGGTTTTCATACTTGGTTAGAAAGAAAAACAGTATTGTTTACAATTTTAACTACAATTGCTATTTTAATAGGTGGTTTGGTAGAAATTGTACCGTTAATGTTAGTAAAATCAAATATACCAACTATTGATAGTGTAAAACCGTATACTCCTTTAGAATTAGAAGGTAGAGATATTTATATTAGAGAAGGTTGTAATAACTGTCACTCTCAAATGATTAGACCTTTCCGTTCGGAAGTAGAACGTTATGGAGAGTATTCAAAAGCTGGTGAATTTGTATATGATTTTCCATTTTTATGGGGTTCTCGTAGAACAGGACCAGATGTACATAGAGTTGGAGGAAAGTATAATGACAACTGGCATTTTAATCATATGTTAGATCCTCGTTCTACTTCACCAGGATCAATTATGCCACGTTATGCATGGTTAATTAAAAATGATATGAATGCATCGAATTTAGAGAATAAAATGGAAGGTTTAGTTTCATTAGGTGTTCCTTATTCAGTTGAAGATATAAGTGGTGCAAAACAGGCATTATTAGCGCAAGCTAAAGAAATTGAAGGTAATTTAAGACAGGATCCAGAATTTGTTAAAAATTATGGTTCAAGCAATATTCAAAACAAAGAAATTGTAGCTCTAATTGCATATTTACAGAGATTAGGTACGGATATAAAAGCAGGTAAAACGGCTTTAAAATAAATAGTGTATGTTAAAATTTATCAAACATAATTTAGAAGGTATTGATGGGGTTGAAATATATCCTATAATTTCATTAGTCTTATTCTTTTTAGTTTTTTCAGCAATGATATTATTTGTTTTTAAACTTCCGAAAAAAAGAATAGATAGCTTAAGTAATTTGCCTTTAGATAACGACATTAATAACAAAGAAATTGACCATGAATAAAAATTCAGAAAACATATCGGGTTGGAAAAAGTTTATGAAATCTTTGACCAAAGCCCACGAGTTAGGGACGGAGGAAGATATAATGTTAGACCATGATTATGATGGTATAAAAGAATTAGATAATGTATTGCCACCTTGGTGGTTATATGGGTTCTATATTACAATAGTAATTAGTGGTATTTACTATTATAATGTATTTACTAATCCAGAAAAGTACAATCAGGCAGAAGAGTTTGCAATTGAAGTTGCAGAAGGTAAAGCGGCAGTTGAAGCTTATAAAGAGGCAAACCCTCAATTATTTGATGATAGTAATATTGTAGCATTAACAGATGATGCTAGTATTGCCAAAGGTAAGGAGTTATTTGCTTCAAAAACATGTACGGCATGTCATTTAGTAGATTTAGGAGGAAGTATTGGTCCAAATCTTACTGATAATAAATGGGTTTTAGGTGGAGGAGTGAAAAATATTTATAACACTATATCTAAAGGAGGAAGACCTGGAAAGGGAATGATTGCCTGGGAAAGCACAATTAGTAGAGATGAAAGAATTTTACTTGCCAGCTATATTATTTCAATGCAAGGGTCAACACCGGCTACTCCAAAAGCTGCCGAAGGAGACATTGTTTGGCCAGAAGAATAATATTATAAACATCATTTATATATAATGATGTTCACTATTTTTAGCTAGTAGTAAATTTGGGGAGTAAAGAAGTTGGTTTTTAAAAGATTAAATCAATTTCTTTTTTCCCCATTTTTTTGTTACAATGGTTTCGTTGTACTCCACGAAATAGACATAAATTTGCAACACAAATTTTTATAAGTATTCAGAATTAATATGGAAAAAGAAAGTCAAGAAAAATTTAGAGATTCTATTGCTACAATTGATCAAAGTGGTAAAAGAAATTTCATTTATCCCAAAAAACCTAAAGGAATGTTTTATAAGTATCGAACTATTGTTAGTTGGGTACTTTTAGTAATATTATTGGTTTCTCCATTTATTAAAATAAAAGGGAATCAGTTTTTATTATTTAATATTTTAGAAAGAAAGTTTCATATTTTTGGTTTTCCATTTTGGCCTCAAGATTTTCATTTATTAGTTATTTCACTGCTTGTAAGTGTAGTATTTGTAATTTTATTTACAGTTGTATTCGGTAGAATATTTTGTGGGTGGATGTGCCCACAAACTATTTTTATGGAAATGGTATTTAGAAAAGTAGAATATCTAATTGAAGGAGATAGATCAAAACAAATTAAGCTTGAAAAACAAGCTTGGAATGCAGAGAAAATTAGAAAAAGAGTTTTAAAATGGTTTGTATTTTTTATTATTTCATTTATAATATCAAATGTTTTTTTAGCCTATATTATAGGCTCAGATAAAGTATTGGGTTATATTAATGATGGGCCTTTAGAGCATTTAAATACTTTATTTTATTTATTAGCATTTACAGGTGTTTTCTATTTTGTTTTCGCTTGGTTTAGAGAACAAGTTTGTATTATTGTTTGTCCTTATGGAAGATTACAAGGAGTTTTACTCGATAATAAATCAATTAACGTTGCTTATGATTATGTTAGAGGGGAAGGTGAAAATGGTAGAAAAAAATTACGAAAAGATGAAAATAGAGATCAATTAGGACATGGGGATTGTATAGACTGTAAACAATGCGTTCAGGTTTGTCCTACAGGAATTGACATTAGAAATGGAACCCAGTTAGAGTGTATAAATTGTACAGCTTGTATTGATGCTTGTGATGAGATTATGGATAGATCTGGTTTTGATAAAGGTTTAATAAGGTATGCTTCTGAAGATAACATAGAAAAAAAGGAAAAATTCAAATTTAACGCACGTCTAATTGCATATTCTGTAATTTTAACAGTTTTAATAGGAGTTTTAATAACAATGTTGTTTTTGCGTAATGATGTCGAGGCAACTATTTTAAGATTGCCTGGTCAAACCTTTCAAAGTACTGAAACTACAATTAAAAATGTGTTTACAGTAAAATTAATTAATAAAACAACTGAGGATATTGAGGATGTTAGTATAAAACTAATTTCTCATAAAGGAAAGGTTAATTTAGTAGGCGGTAACCTTAATATTTCAAAGCAAGCCTTGAGGGAAGGTACATTATTTATTGAAATAAATAAAAAAGACTTAAATTCGTCAAAAGAAAAATTAAAAATTGGTATTTATTCCAAAGGAAAGTTGATTGAAACTACTTCAACCAATTTTTCGGGACCTTTAATAATTAAGTAAATGAAATTAAAAATAAGTTGGCCTACAGGAATTATAATTGCAATTACGGCATTTATTGTATTTATATTATCGTTTGTTTATAAAGTAACCTTTTTACCAGAATATGACCATCATTTGGTTTCGGAACAATATTATAAAGATGAGTTAAATTATCAAATTGAAATTGATAATGAAATAAAAGGATTGGATTTAAAAGAAAATGTTTCTATAAAAAAAGTAAATGAAGGATTATTAGTAAGTTTTCCAAAAGAATTTAAACCAAGTGATATCACCGGTAATATTGTTTTTAAAAGGTTATCTAATAGCAAAATTGATTTTGAACAAATTATTAATTTGAAAACTCACGAGCTATTAATTAAGGACGATGTTTTAGTTGACGGTCGTTGGGATGTTTATATTGAATGGGAAGTTAATAAAAACACTTATTTATATAAAGAGAAATTGATGTATTAACATGTTGTGGACAGCTTTAATTTTAGGATTAGCAGGTAGTTTTCACTGTATTGGAATGTGTGGTCCAATTGCGTTTGTATTACCTGTTGATAGGTCTTCAAAAACAAAAATTAGCTTTCAAATATTTTTATACCATTTCGGTCGCCTAATAAGCTATTCAATAATAGGAGTTTTATTTGGATTTATAGGGAAAGGATTATATTTGGCGGGTTTTCAGCAACGATTGTCCATTCTAATGGGAGTAATTATGATTGCAATTGTAATTGTTCCTGCATCATTATTTAATAAATTTAATATTACCAAACCACTTTATAATATTATTGGAAAAGTAAAGCAACAACTTGGTTTATACTTAAACAAAAAATCAAGTAAGTCAATTTTTTTAATTGGTTTTTTCAATGGATTTTTACCTTGTGGGTTGGTATATATGGCTTTATTAGGCTCAATATCAACAGGTAATGTAGTAAATGGGTTACTTTATATGACCATTTTTGGGTTAGGCACAATTCCATTAATGACCTCAGCTGTTATTTTAGGAAATTTTGTAAATTTATCATTAAGAAATAAAATTCAAAAAGCAATTCCTGTATTTGTAATTATTATTGGATTATTATTTATATTGCGTGGATTAGGATTAGGAATACCTTACATCTCTCCGTCAGATGCTAAATTACAAATTTCAAATAATCCTGCCGATTGTGTAACTATTGAAAAGGTAGAATAATTATGAGTCAAACTCCAAGTTTAACTAAAGAAGATTTTGAAAAAGCATCTTCTAGTAAAGAATTGCGTGAGATTATCAAAAATAAAAATATTGATATTACCAAAGTCGAAAAAAAAATATTTTATGAAGAAGAACTTAAAAAACTTCAAATTGAGCTAGTTAAATTACAACAGTGGATTTCAAAAAACAAAAAAAGAGTTGGAATTATTTTTGAAGGAAGAGATGCGGCTGGTAAAGGAGGTAATATTAGACGTTTCTCTGAACATTTAAATCCAAGATCTACTAGATTAGTTGCGTTAACTAAACCAACAGAAATTGAACGCGGCCAATGGTATTTTAGACGTTATATTAAAGAACTACCAAATGCAGGAGAAATAGTTTTTTTTGATAGAAGTTGGTATAATAGAGCCGTTGTAGAACCTGTAATGGGATTTTGTAACGAATCTCAATATCAAAATTTTATGGTTCAAGTACCCGAATTTGAACATATGCTTTATGAAGATAACCTTGTTTTAATTAAATTTTGGTTTTCAATTTCAAAAGATGAACAATTATCCAGGTTTAATGCCAGATTAGAAACTCCTCTAAAACGATGGAAATTTAGCCCAGTAGATAAAAAAGGTCAAGAACTATGGGACAAATACACACATTATAAAGAGCAAATGTTTAGTAAAACTCATACAAGTTATAGTCCTTGGATTATTGTAAGAGCAAATGATAAAAAAGTAGCTCGCTTAGAATGTATTCGTTATGTTTTATCTCAGTTTGAATATGAAGGAAAAGATAAGGCACTAACAACATTACTTCCAGATCCAAATATTATTATGCGATATTATCGCTCATCTAAACAAATAGATTAGTTATGATAGAATTTACCTTAAACGAAGAAAATGTAGAAATTTTAAATACAAATAAAGGCTTAACTTCTTTACTTTCTCGTGAGCCATATAACTTAGAAAAAGCCGTAAGATATGTAAAATACGAAAAACGATTAAAAAAATTACAAGTTGAATTAATTAGAATGCAGTCATGGGCAATTAAAGAAAATGAACGCATTATCATTATTTTTGAAGGAAGAGATGCCGCTGGTAAAGGTGGAGCTATAAGACGTGCAACAGAACGTATGAATCCTCGACATTTAAGAAAAGTGGCATTACCAAGACCTTCTGAAGATGAAAAAACTCAATGGTATTTTCAACGATATGTTAGTCAGTTTCCAAAAGCTGGTGAGATAATTTTTTTCGATAGAAGTTGGTATAATAGGGCAGTGGTTGAACCCGTAAATGGATTTTGTACTCAAGAGGAATATGAAATATTTATGAGTCAGGTAAATGATTTTGAAAGAATGATTGTTGAATCTGGAATTAGATTAGTGAAAATTTACATGTCTATTTCTAAAAAAGAACAAGCAAAACGTTTTGAAGACATTAAAAATAATCCTTTAAAACAATGGAAAATGACTGCGGTAGATAGAAGAGCTCAAGAATTATGGGATGTTTATACTCATTATAAGGGTAAAATGTTTGAGAAAACTAAAGAAGGAAGCGTACCTTGGAAAATAATTAGAGCAAACAAAAAAACAATTGCTAGGGTAAATGCAATTACTCATATATTAAAAAGTATACCATACGATAAAAATTTAGAAATATAATTTAGCATAAAAAAAGCCTCCATTTGGAGGCTTTTTTTATGTTAACAAAAAGTTTATTCTTCTACAATAACCCAATCACCTTTGTTAATTAAAGGAATTGCTTGTTTAAATTTCATTGATTTATTTTCACCAGTCATAACATTTTTAACTGTTACTTTTTCGTTTCTACCAATTTTACGCTCGGTACGTACAATTGTTTCCACAACTTGAGGTTGCTGTGTTTGATTTGTTTGCGTTCCTTCAGTTGGACTTTTATAATCTTCTTTACTTAACTGTACTTTTTCACGTTTTTGTTCTCTAGCTTGCGAAACTTGATTGGTATCTTGTGATGGCAATTCACCTTTAAATAAGAATGAAAGTACATCTTTATTTACTTTATCAAGCATTCCATTAAACAATTCAAAAGATTCGAATTTGTAAATTAACAAAGGATCTTTTTGCTCGTAAGTTGCATTTTGTACAGATTGTTTCAATTCATCCATCTGACGTAAATGATCTTTCCAAGTATCATCAATAATAGCTAATGTAATATTTTTTTCAAAATCTGTAACCAAACCTTTACCTTCACTTTCGTAGGCTTCTTTTAAGTTAGTTACAACCTTAAGTTCTTTGGTTCCATCTGTAAATGGTACCACAATTCGCTCATATTTATCACCTTGATTTTCGTAAACATCTTTTATTACTGGATAAGCTGCGCGGGCACTTCTTTCTAATTTTTCCTTATAATGTTTATAAACAACATCAAAAAGTTGATCTGTTAATTCTTGCTCATTTAAAGTTTTAAAATCTTCTTCTGAAAATGGAGATGATGTTGATGAAAAACGAATTAATTCAAACTCGAAATTTTGATAATCATTTGTTGGTTTATTTTCTCGTATCAACAAACTACACGTATCATATACCATATTTACAATATCAACTTGTAAACGTTCTCCATAAAGTGCGTGACGTCTTCTTTTATATACTACCTCACGTTGAGAATTCATTACATCATCATATTCTAACAATCTTTTACGAACACCAAAGTTGTTTTCTTCTACTTTACGCTGAGCTCTTTCAATAGATTTTGTAATCATTGAATGTTGGATAACTTCACCATCTTTTAGGCCCATTCTATCCATCATTTTAGCAATACGCTCTGATCCAAATAAACGCATTAAATTATCTTCTAATGAGACATAGAACTGTGAAGACCCTGGATCACCTTGTCGACCCGCACGTCCACGTAACTGACGGTCAACTCGACGAGAATCGTGACGTTCAGTACCAATAATAGCTAAACCGCCTGCTGCTTTTACTTCATCTGATAATTTAATATCGGTACCACGACCTGCCATATTTGTTGCAATTGTAACAATACCTGGTTGTCCGGCTTGTGCAACAATATCGGCTTCTTTTTTATGTAATTTAGCATTCAATACATTATGATTGATTTTTCTAATAGAAAGCATTCTTCCTAATAATTCAGAAATTTCAACTGATGTTGTACCAACTAATACCGGCTGTCCATTTTTAACTAATTTTTCAATTTCATTAATTACAGCATTGTATTTTTCACGCTTGGTTTTAAAAACCATATCCTCTCTATCATCTCGAATTAGAGGAACATTGGTTGGAATTTCAACAACATCTAATTTGTAAATGTCCCAAAATTCTCCAGCCTCTGTTATTGCTGTACCTGTCATACCCGAAAGTTTACGGTACATTCTAAAATAGTTTTGTAATGTTACCGTGGCATATGTTTGAGTTGCAGCCTCAATTTTAACATTTTCTTTAGCCTCAATTGCTTGGTGTAAACCGTCAGAGTAACGACGCCCATCCATTATACGTCCAGTTTGCTCATCAACAATTTTAATTTTGTCATCCATTATAACATATTCTACATCTTTTTCGAAAAGAGTATATGCTTTTAACAGCTGATTCATTGTATGTATACGCTCACTTTTAATACTGAAATCTCTATATAAATCTTCTTTTTTAGCGAGTCTTTCTTCAGGAGTTAAATTGCTGTTATCAATTTGACCAATTTTTGTACTTAAATCAGGTAATACAAAAAAGTTTTCATCACCATCGTCACCAGATAAGAATGCAATCCCTTTGTCTGTTAATTCAATAGAGTTATTTTTTTCATCAATTACAAAATATAACTCCTCGTCAATTTTAGGCATTTCGCGATTGTTGTCCTGCATGTAAAAGTTTTCTGTTTTTTGAAGGAGTTGTTTTATTCCTTCTTGACTTAAAAACTTTATCAAAGCCTTACTTTTAGGTAATCCTCTAAATACTCTTAATAATAAGAAACCACCTTCTTTGGTATCGCCTTCGCTAATTAATTTTTTAACTTCAGCTAAAACACCTGTTAAGTAATTTCTTTGAATTGAAACAATTTTGTCTACGCTTGGTTTTAATTCATTAAATTCATGACGATCGGCGTTGGCAGTTGCTCCAGAGATAATTAAAGGTGTACGAGCATCATCAACTAATACTGAATCCACCTCATCAACAATGGCATAATTATGTGGTCGTTGTACTAATTCACTTGGAGAGTGTGCCATGTTATCACGTAAGTAGTCAAAACCAAATTCGTTATTAGTACCATATGTAATATCTGAGTTATAAGCTTTTCTACGAGCATCTGAATTTGGTTGGTGATGATCTATACAATCAACACTTAAGCCGTGAAATTCAAAAATAGGAGCCATCCAAGCAGCATCACGTTTTGCTAAGTAATCGTTTACTGTAACAACATGAACACCTTTTCCAGACAATGCGTTTAAATAAACAGGAAGTGTAGATACCAATGTTTTTCCTTCACCAGTCATCATTTCGGCAATTTTACCTTGATGTAAAACTGAACCACCAATTAACTGAACATCATAGTGAATCATATCCCAAGTAACTAATTTCCCTTGAGCGTCCCAAGTATTTGACCAAAAGGCTTTATCGTCATCTAATGTAATATTTTCTCTTGTTGCTGAAAGTTCTCTGTCAAATGGAGTAGCAGTAACAGTAATACTTTCGTTTTCGGTAAAACGTTTTGCCGTTTCTTTAACTACTGCAAAAGCCTCGGGCATTATTTCTTCTAAAACTACTTCTAATGCTTTATATGAAGCATCTTCTAATTCGTCAATTTCTGTATAAATTTCTTCTTTTCTATCTACATTTGCATCGTGAGCTTCTTCCTTTAATTGATTAATTTTCAGGGTGAAATCACTGGTGCCTTCGGCTATTTTTTCTTTAAAATAAATAGTTTTAGCCCTAAGTTCGTCATTTGTTAAAGTTGCTATTTCTTTTTCAAAATTTGCAACCTTTTTTACAATAGGTTGCAATAATTTTAAATCGCTCTTTTTTTTGTCTCCAACAAATACTTTTAGAACTGAATTTAATATGCTCATATCTAATGTGTTATTTTATGTTTTCACCTTTTGTGGTGTTGTTTTTTTTCAATTTTAATTTGTAAGCGAATTTAAAATATTTAAATTTTAAAAAGCTTAAAAAAATGTTTAAATTATAGTTTAAAAGCAAAAAAAAAGCCTCGACAGAGACTTTTTTGAATTTTAATATTAATATTCATCTTCATTCCAGAGATAATCATCTTCGGAAGGATAATCTGGCCATATTTCAAGGATAGACTCAAAATCTTCATCAGCATCTTCAATTTCCTGAAGATTTTCAACAACCTCTAAAGGTGCTCCTGTTCTAATTGCATAATCAATCAACTCATCTTTTGTTGCCGGCCAAGGTGCATCTGATAAATATGATGCTAATTCTAATGTCCAATACATATTGTTTCTCGTATTAAATTTGGTGCAAAAATAATTTTTTTACTCAAAAATCCAAGCTAATTCTTACTTTTTTTTACAATTCAAAGAACTTATTATTTTTTCTCTGGAATCCAAGGGATTTCTTGAGCGTTATTATCAATAGTCAATTTTCGTGCCAGTACAAATAAATAGTCAGAAAGTCTATTTAAATAAACCAATATTTGTGTATCAATTGTTGATTCATCGGCTAATTGAGTGCTAATACGTTCAGCTCTTCTGCAAATGCAGCGTGAAATGTGACAATATGACACTGTTGTATGTCCTCCTGGCAAAACAAAATTCGTCATTAGAGGTAAACTTTCGTTCATTATATCAATTTCATTTTCTAAAAGTGTTATTGAAGATTCATTAATTTTATTAATATTTAATCGTTCTTTTCCACTTTTTAAAAATTCTTTTTCAGGTGAAGTGGCAAGCATTGCACCTAAAGTGAATAATTCATGTTGTATTTTAAGTAAAATTTTAAAAGAATTTTCATCAATTTCTTGATCTCTAATTAATCCAATATATGAATTTAGTTCATCAACCGTTCCGTATGCTTCAATTCTTAAATTATATTTAGGAACTCGAGTTCCTCCAAATAAGGATGTTTTTCCCTTATCACCAGTTTTTGTGTATATTTTCATAATGCAAATTTAATTATTATAAAGAAAGTAAACCAACTTTAAACTCTAATTGTAAAATGCTCTTTAGCTTGTTCTTTTCTAAAAAAAACAATTCCCCAAAAGTGTGTATTAATTGTCACTGTTACTTTTGGGTGTGTTTTAATTTCATTCCAAGCTTCTTGCATTTCCAAGGACCAATTAATATCATCAAAAATAAAAACCGAGTTGTTATGAATATTTTTTAAACATGTTTTAAAGTATTTTAACGTAGCTACTTTTTGGTGATTGCCATCAAAATATACTAAATCGAATTTAGTTTGTTTAACTACAGTTTTTAAGGTGTTTTCAAATTCACCTACTACCAAATTTATATTTGAAAAATTAAATGTTTCAAACATTTTTTGTGCTTCAGTAGCAGTATTTTTACAACCTTCTAAAGATATTATTTTGATGTTAGGGTTTGCAATGCTCATTGCGACAGAACTTAATCCTAATGAAGTTCCAATTTCTAAAATTGTATTTATTTCAAGATATTTTATTAATCTATTTAATAACATAGCTTTCTTTTTATTAATTCCTGCAATTTTTGCAATCTTAGAAACTTTTCTATTATTAGATTTAAATACCTTTGATCCTTTTCCAAAATCTTTTACATTAATAACGTTATCATTGTTTTTATAGTAATTTAATAAAGATTGGAAGGATTTTTTATGATTTAAATTTGATTTTAAATTAAAGCATTTAGTTACCAAGCCATAAACAAATGGAGAGTGAACCCCATGTTTATTTGTAGACTTTAAAAGAAATAAAAGGTAGGATTTTATTTTAAACCACATATGTTATATACTATATTGCGAAATTAGTAGAAAAATTATTTTAAACCACTATTAAAAATTATATTTGTCTAACCTAGCTATATTGTACTTTATGAAGAAATTTTTACTGGCCATAACTTTAATTATTTGTTTTTCGTCTTGTATATCTACAAAACAAATGACCTATTTTCAAGGCGAACCAATAAGCAAAACAGAACTTTATAAATTAAATAATGAACCTTACAGACTTCAGATAAATGATGTTTTATATATTGATATAAAGGCAAATAATTCGGAAATTGTTTCAATGTTTAAAAGTGGGCAAACTAATTCGGGTTCTAATAACTCTATGAACGGGCAAAATTTATACTTTACAGGATATTCGGTAGATAGACATGGAAATATAAGAATTCCATATTTAGGAGATTTAAATGTTTTAGGCTATACAGAAAAAGAAATTAGAATAAAAATTGAAGACGAACTAGGTAAGTTTTTCAAAAACCCTGAGCTTATTTTTGTTACGGTTAAATTAGCAGGTATAAATTTTGTTGTTACCGGTGAAGTAGGATCTCCAGGATCCATAAATTTAGCTCAAAATCAAGTTTCAATAATTGATGCCATTTCTAGCGCAGGTGAAATTTCACCTTTTGGGAATAGGCAAGAAATAACAATAATTAGAAAAACAATTGATGGTGTAAAAAGATATAAATTAGATTATACGAAGATAGAAATATTTGAATCGGAAAATTTTTATTTACAACCTAATGATATTGTTTATGTTGCTCCATTAAAACAAAAATCTTGGGGAACAGGTACCACAGGATTACAAACTTTTTCAACGGCAGTTACAATATTATCGTTTCTTGTAAGTTCGGTTTTACTTGTTAAAAATTTATAATAAAAATGGATAATAAGTTTAATTTAAGAGAAAATACAAGCGAGCATATATCTGATATAAAAGATTATCTTATTAGAATTGTTGCAAATTGGAAATGGTTTGTTTTAGCCATTATAATTGCTTTGTCAATTGCATATTATGTAAATATTTCTGCAGAAAAAATTTATGGATTAACAACCACAATTGAAGTAAAGGAAAAACAAAACCCACTATTTTCAACAGGTACAAATATAGCTTTTAATTGGGGTGGGGTAAGTGATAAAGTTGAATCTATTAGAAAAGCATTAACATCTAGGTCGCATAACGAAAAGGTTATTAGAAAATTAGATTTTTTTATTGATTATTTTCAGGAAGGAAGATTTAGAAAAGAGGACGTTTATGGAAAAACTCCATTTAAATTAGTTTTACAACCCAACCAATATCAACTTTTAAATTCGTTTATAAAGATTCAATTAATTGATGATGAGAATTTTAATTTATCTGTTGAATTTGATTCTGAATTAAATTATAAACTGATTAATTATAAAGACGAAACTTTAAAAGATTTTAATCCTGAATTAACAAGTTTTTCTCAAAATTTTTCATTTAATGAATATATAAATACGCCATTTTTAAAAGGTCAAATAGAAAAATTAAAGGGATTAAATTCAAATATAAATAATGTTTACTTTTTAAAATTAAATTCAATTAATAATGTAACAGGTAGGTATAAAAATGTTAGGGCGAAAGGTTTATCTGGTACTTCCTTAATTGAACTTTCTTTAACTGGGACAAATAAAAATAGAATTGTAGATTACCTAAATGAAACCGTAAAGGTATTGGCCCAACTTGAATTAGAACAAAAAACTAATTATGCGCGTAGCACTAAACAATTTATTGATGATCAGTTTAAAAACACTTCTGATACCTTAAAATTAATTGAAAAGAATATAGAAAAATTTAAACAACAACATTCCATATATAATTTATCTGCTCAAGGAGGTGAAATTTTTACGCAAACAACAGGGTTAGATAAAATGCAAACCCAGTTGATGGATAGAGTTGCCTATTTTAATAATTTAGAGAGTTATATTAAATCAAATACCAATTACACCACTATTCCTGCTCCTGCAATAATAAATATTGAAGATGCTTCTATATCTGCAATGGTTGGAGAATTAACCAAATTGTCAATTGAAAATGAACAACTATCTAAAGAAGTTACTGCAAATCACCCTTCAATAAAATTAAAAAAGCAGGAAATTGAAACTGCTAGAACAGTGCTTCTTGAAAATTTAACATCATTAAAAGAAGCAACTTTAGTTAATTTAGAAAATAGTAGAAAAAGACTTAGCACATATAATTATCAATTAAATAAACTTCCTAATAAAGAGCAAAAATTGTTAAACTATCAAAGAAAATATAGTTTAACAGAGTCTAATTATGTTTTTCTTATGCAAAAGAGATATGAAGCAGATATTGCAATTGCCGCAAGTGTTTCGGATATATCAATTTTAGATTCAGCCAAAGATACAGGACAAAGTTTTATTTTACCTCGAATTTCTTTTAACTATATGATAGCTATATTATTAGGTGTTATTGTTCCTTTATTTATAATAATTGCAAAAGAGATTTTTGACAATAAAATTTATACTGCTGAAGATATTGAGCGCTTAACGCCTATTCCAGTATTAGGAGTTATTGGAAAAAGTTTAGCAATTAATAATTTGGCTGTGTTTTTAAAACCAAAGTCTACTGTTGCAGAATCTTTTAGAGCAGTACGTTCAAATATTCAGTTCTTATTTGACAGAAGTTTAAAAGATAAATCTAAAACTATTGTTGTAACTTCTTCTGTAAGTGGGGAAGGAAAAACATTTATTTCTATTAATGTAGCTACGGTATTTGCTTTGGGAGGTAAAAAAACTATTTTGGTTGGTTTGGATTTAAGAAAACCAAAAATATTTGGTGATTTTGAGATTTTAAATGATACAGGTGTTGTTAATTACTTAATTGGAGAAGCTGCAATATCGGATATAATTCAGAATACAAAAGTTCCAAATTTAGATGTTATAACTTCTGGACCAGTTCCACCAAATCCTTCAGAATTATTAATTAATCAAGCAACTGAAGATTTAATTAATACTTTAAAAAAGGAATACGATTACATTATTTTAGATACACCTCCAATTGGTTTAGTTAGTGATGCCTTAGAATTATTGAGGTTTGCAAACTCCACAATTTATGTATTAAGACAAGGCTATTCTCAAAAAGGAATGTTA
This sequence comes from uncultured Lutibacter sp., assembly GCF_947495725.1. Taxonomy (GTDB): domain Bacteria; phylum Bacteroidota; class Bacteroidia; order Flavobacteriales; family Flavobacteriaceae; genus Lutibacter. The sequence goes on from NZ_CANLZZ010000003.1 coordinate 76,420, forward strand.
AAAATGATTAACGAGAAATACAAAAAAGAGGAAGTTAAAAAAATAAGTATTGTGTTAAACGATTTTAAAATTAAATCGAAATATGGATATGGCTACGGTTATGGTTACGGATATGGGTATGGCTATGGTGGTTATGGAAAATATTCTAATGGTTATGTAAGTGCTGAAAAAACTTCATTTTTTAAAAAATTATTTAAACGCAAGTAGTTAAAAAATCATCTCTTTTCCTTCGAGATAAACCTTTTCAATTTGATGATTTCCAAATGAATAAGGAATAAAAGCATAGCTAGGAATATTTTTTGTAATTATTAAGTTGGCTTTTTTTCCTTTACAAATAGAACCATGTGTATTTTCAATTCCCATGGCATATGCACCGTTTATAGTTGCCGCATTAATGGCTTCCTCTGGATTCATTTTCATTTTTATACACGCAGTTGATATAACAAAATTCATATTACCTGAAGGAGTTGAACCAGGATTGTAATCTGTTGCTAAGGCCAATGGTAAACCCGCATCAATCATTTTGCGTGCGGGAGTATATGGAATACTTAAAAAATATGAACACGAGGGTAATGCAACGGGCATTGTTTTGCTGTTTTTAAGACTTTCAATATCTTCATCACGCATTTCTTCCAAATGATCAACCGAAAGAGCGTTAAATTCTACTCCAGCCTGAACACCTCCAAAAGCATTAAACTGATTTACATGAATTTTAGGTTCCAATCCATACTGTTTTCCGGCCTTTAAAATACGTTTTGTATCTTCTATACTAAAATATCCTAATTCACAAAATACATCTATATAATTGGCTAGTTTTTCATGTGCTACCGACGGAAGTATATCCTTAATAACAATATCTAAATATTCCTTTTTATTATTTTTAAATTCTAAAGGTATTGCATGTGCTGCTAAAAAAGTAGACTTTATTGTAATGGGGTAGTTGGCATTTAGTTTTTTAATTACTCTTAGCATTTTTAACTCGGCATCCTTAGTTAAACCATAACCCGATTTTATTTCTACCGCACCTGTACCCAATTTTATTATTTCTTCAACTCTTTTTGCCGATTGTTCATAAAGCTCTTGTTCTGTTGTATGTTGAAGCTGTTTAGCCGAATTTAAAATACCACCACCATTATTTGCAATTTCCTCGTACGAAAGTCCATTAATCCTATCAACAAATTCTTGCTCTCTATTATTAGCATATACAATATGTGTATGGCTATCACACCAAGTAGGTAGCACTGTTTTATTTTTTAAATTAATGGTTTTATCAAACTTATTAGGTTGTAAATCTTCCATTCTCCCAAAATCTAAAATAAATGAATCTTTTATAACCAAATACGCATTTTTAATAGTTGGAAGTGTTTTCATCTCTGCTCCAGAAACCATTTTTTTTGGAAAATCTTCAACTTGAATTAGTTCTCTAATATTAACAAATAAAGTCGTCATATAAATTAAATATTGTTAATCAAAGATAAATATATTTTACAAAGTGAACTATTTTGTTAAATTTATTGTAAATTGGTTAACCAATTTGAAAAAACAAGACTAATTAGTATTGAATTGTGAATGTTTGAATTATATTTGCACAAAAAAATAAAGAATGAGTAAAGCCATTTATATTGCCACAAGTGAAGCCAACAGTGGTAAATCTCTTGTTGCGTTAGGTTTAATGAGTGTTTTGTTAGGGAAAACTGCAAAAGTAGGGTATTTTAGGCCCATTATTGATGATGTTAAAAAAGGTGAAAAAGACAATCATATAAATACCATTATATCCCACTTTGAATTAGATATTAATCCAGAAGATGCGTATGCTTTTACGCGTAAGGAATTTATTAGTAAGCGTAATAAAGGAAAGGAAGGGGAAATATTCGACACAATTATTGAAAAATATAAAAATTTAGAAGATCAAAACGATTTTGTATTGGTTGAAGGAAGTGATTTTTCAGGAGAAGGATCGGCTATTGAGTTAGATGCAAATATTGAAATTGCAAAAAATTTAGGAATTCCAGCAGTAATTGTTTCTCCGGGTGTAGGCAAAACTTTGGACGAGTTTGTAGAAGGTTTACATTTAGCATATGATTCTTTTAAAGAAAAAGAAGTAGAAGTATTGGCGGTTATTGCAAATAAAGTTCAAGATGTTAATATTGAAATTGCAAAAAACGGCTTAAAAGATAATTTACCAAGTAATATTTATGTTGGTGTAATACCTTTAATTGCATCCTTAAAAAATCCTACAGTAAAAGAAATTGCAGATGCCATTGATGCCACTATACTGTTTGGAGAGGAAAATATTAACAACCAGACGGCAAGTTTTAGTGTAGGAGCAATGCAATTGAGAAACTATTTAACTCACTTAAAAGATAATAATTTAATAATTACACCAGGAGATAGAGCTGATATTATATTAGGAGCCTTACAAGCAAATATTTCAACTAATTACCCAACTGTATCTGGAATTGTGTTAACGGGAGGATTAAAACCAGAAGAATCCATAATAAAACTAATTGATGGATTAGCGCAAATTATGCCAATTTTATCAGTTAAAGAGGGTACTTTTGGTACTGCAAATAAAATTGGAGCAGTAAGATCTCATATGTATGCTGGAAATACTCAAAAAATATTAACATCGTTGAATATTTTTGAAAAACATATAGATGTTGATAAACTAACCGAAAGACTAGTTACCTTTAAAAATGAAGGAATTACTCCTAGAATGTTCCAATATAACTTAGTTAAACGTGCCAAAAAATCTCGTAAGCATATTGTTTTACCAGAAGGAACAGATGATAGAATATTAACCGCTGCAGCTCGTTTAATTGAAACAGATATTGTTGATATTACAGTTTTGGGCGATTACGATCAGATTTCAGATTCAATAATACGATTAGGTTTAACCGTAGATATTGATAAAATGAATATCATTAATCCTGTTCAATCTGAGTTTTATAAAGATTTTACTGAAACTTTGTTCGAATTAAGAAAAAACAAAGGTTTAACAATTGATATGGCTGAGGATTTAATGGGAGATGTTTCCTATTTTGGAACAATGATGGTTCATAAAGGATTAGCAGACGGAATGGTTTCTGGTGCTGCCCATACTACTGGCCATACTATATTACCGGCTTTACAATTTGTAAAAACAAAACCAGGAGTATCTGTTGTGTCTTCAGTATTTTTTATGTGTTTGGAGGATAGAGTATCAGTATTTGGAGATTGTGCTATAAACCCAAATCCAAATGCAGAACAATTAGCGGAAATAGCAATCTCTTCAGCCGAAAGTAGTTTAAATTTTGGTATTGATCCTAAAATAGCAATGTTATCTTATTCTTCTGGAGCTTCAGGAAAAGGAGCCGATGTTGATATTGTAAGAGCGGCAACTGAAATTGTTAAACAAAAACGACCAGATTTAAAAGTTGAAGGGCCAATACAATATGATGCAGCAGTAGACCCTAAGGTTGGTAAAAGTAAAATGCCAAATTCTGAAGTTGCAGGACAAGCAAATGTTTTAATTTTCCCCGATTTAAATACAGGAAACAATACTTACAAAGCAGTACAGCGTGAAACCGGAGCATTGGCAATTGGACCAATGTTACAAGGTTTAAATAAACCTGTTAACGATTTAAGTAGAGGATGTACAATAGACGATATTTTTAACACAGTAATATTAACAGCAATACAAGCACAAGAATAAAATGAAAATTTTAATAATAAATTCGGGTAGTTCTTCAATTAAATATCAATTGTTTAATATGCCTTCTGAAGAGGTTATTTGCTCTGGAATTGTAGAGCGTATTGGTTTGGAAAATCCAAAAATAAAATACAAATCTAATTCAGATGAGATTGAAAGAGTATGTAGAATAGCAAATCATAAAGTTGGTTTAGAAAAAGTAGTTAAATTTTTGTTAGATGCTGAAGTTGGTGTTATTAAATCTACGTCCGAAATTTCAGCAGTTGGCCATAGAGTTGTTCATGGTGGTAGTACTTTTTCTAAAACTGTTGTAATAAACGAAGAAGTAAAAACAAAAATTAAAGATTTGTTTTCATTAGCTCCACTGCATAACCCGGCAAATTATGAAGGTATTGTAGTTGCCGAAGAAATTTTTCCAGAAGCAAAACAAATTGCTGTTTTTGACACAGCTTTTCATCAAACTATGCCAATTGAGGCTTATAAGTATGCAATACCAAATAAATTTTTAGATGAATTTAGTATTCGTAGATATGGTTTTCATGGAACAAGTCATAAATATGTAGCCGAAAAGGCCATAGAGTATTTAGAAGGAAAAAACTGTTCTAAAATTATTACTATTCATTTAGGTGGTGGCTGTAGTATTACCGCAGTAAAAGATGGTAAAAGTATCGATACTTCTTTAGGTTTTGGACCTGTTGCAGGATTAATTATGGGAGGAAGAAGTGGAGATATTGATTCTTCAATTATTTTTCATTTAGTAAATAATTTAGGTTATGAATTAAATGAAGTAAATAATATACTTCAAAAAGAAAGTGGTATGGTTGGATTAACAGATGGTTTATCCGATTATAGAGATATTGAAGCGGAAGCAGAAGCTGGTGATGAAAAATGTCAATTGGCTTTAGAAATGGCAGCCTATAGAATTAGACAATATTTAGGTAGTTATATTGCTGTATTAAATGGAGTAGATGCAATTGTATTTACTGCAGGAGTTGGAGAGAATTCTGTTCCTATGCGTAAAATGGTTTGTGAAAACTTAGATTTCTTTGGAATAGATATTGATCTTGAAAAAAACAATATGAAAGCTAGAAAAATTGAAGAAATTCATACTTCAAAATCAAAAGTTAAACTTTTGGTTATCCCAACTAATGAAGAGTTAGAAATTGCTAAACAATCTTTTGAACTGTTAAATTAATAATTATAAATAATAGTAGTATAATTTTTTAAATTATACTACTATTATTCTTAAATGCACCATATTAGAGTTATTTATAATTCTAATAAAATATAATCCTTGTTTTAGATTAGAGAGGTTTATTTGGTTTTTTGAATTAAGAAGAACTTTAGAAAAAATTAAGCTTCCTTTTGTATCATAACAATATACTTTTGAATTACCATTTAATTTTGTTAAATCATAATATAAATTGTTATTATAATAAAATAACTGAATTTTAGTTTTTAGTATTTCATTATTATTACTTAATGTAGTACGTTCAGTGGATTCAATATCAGTACATGGTTCTATGTAGGTCCAATTACCACTATTGGATTCAGGAGTTTTATTAACGGTACTATCATGAATACATTCATATATGTTACCATTAGAATATACTAAATCTCCAGTTTCATAAAAATTCATTGGATAGTAATTTTGTACTCCGCAGTATCCATAATTTATAGTAGGGCAAGCACTTCCATCACTTTTAACACCTTCATTACAATCTCCAGAATATTGCCAAGTACTGTTGTCACCTGGTTTTTCCCCAGGATTTGCATAATTTCTATTTTCCCAAGTTTTACAATCATAATACACTTGTGTTCCATTTGTTGGATAAGTTATATTTGAATTATAGTCAGGAACCCGACAATTAAGGCTTAAATCAATATTACAATATGGAATTTCTTCACAAAACCCTAATGAAATCCATACAGCATCTTCTCCAGGTGTTTTACCTCCAATATCCCATAGGTTTTGCCAGATTAAGCAATCATAATATACTTTACTGTTAGCAATATATCCCATTAATGGATCATATTCTTGAGCTCCGCAAAAAGTAGGAGGAGGGCATTCAGCTCCTTCTTCGCAATAAGAAACATATTCCCATGGGCCATACATAGTTCCTGGTTTGTCATTTTTTACATTTCGGCTTGCAATCCAAATGGCACATTCTGAATATACAATTGTTCCTGTTGAATAAGGAATTGTACTATCATATTCATATGCATTACAATAAAAATTAGGTTTAGAACACTCACCTCCAGAACTACTATCACTACAATAATCAATAAAACGCCAAGCCCCATAAAGTTCTCCTGGAGTTTCACCTTGAGTCCAATATTTACTTTCCCATATTTTACAATCATATAGTACTCTTGTTCCATCAATATTGTAGGCTTTAGAAGCACTGTATTCTAATAAACCGCAATTTAATTCTTGTGCTTTAACCTGAGTTTCTATTTTTTTTGAAGAATTAAAGTTATTTAGACCTAAAATAGAAATTATACTTGTATCAATTTCTATAATAGTCTTGCTAAAAGAAGTTTTTAATAATGAATTATAATTTGTAGCTAAATCTTCTTTAAAAACGGTTTGCAAATCAATATAAGAGTGGGAATTTATTTTTCCAAACACCATTAACATTATAGAAAATAAGATTAGAAATTGGGGCTTTCGATTGTACATAATTTAACTATGTAGGGTTAATCATTATAAAAGTAGGGAAAAAATGGACAAGAAAAAATATTTTGAACAAAAAAAGACTAAATAGTATTATTAATTTAATAATTAAACCAATTATATCTTAAAAAAATCGAAAAACAATCAATTTCAACTTTTAAAATAGTTTATATTCTAAATTATTAGGTTTATTAAAAAAGTCGGTAAAACCTAATTTACCGACTTTAATATTTGTTAAAATAATTGTTTTTAAATCATATTTTCTGGTTTTACCCAAGCATCATATTCTTCAGGGGTAACATACCCCAATTTTACAGCTTCTTCTTTTAAAGTAGTTCCATTTTTATGCGCATTATTTGCAATTTCAGCGGCTTTATAATAACCTATTTTAGAATTTAATGCAGTTACCAACATTAATGAATTATTAACTAATTCGGCTATTCTAGAATGGTTTGGTTTTATTCCTTTAACACAATGTTTTTCAAAACTAGCACAAGCATCTCCAATTAATTGAGCGGATTGTAAAAAGTTAGAGGTTATAACTGGCTTAAAAACATTTAATTCAAAATGTCCTTGTGCACCAGCTATTGTAATTGTTACATCATTTCCCATTACTTGTGCGCAAACCATTGTTAAAGCTTCACATTGTGTGGGATTTACTTTACCTGGCATAATTGAACTTCCGGGTTCATTTGCAGGAATAATTAATTCTCCAATTCCAGATCGTGGGCCAGAAGCCATCATTCTAATATCGTTTGCTATTTTATTTAAACTAACTGCTAATTGTTTTAAAGCACCGTGAGTTTCAATTATTGCATCGTGAGAGGCTAATGCTTCAAATTTATTTTTGGCGGTGATAAAAGGTAATCCCGTATATTCAGCTATTTTTTTTGCAACTAAAACATCATATCCTTTGGGAGAATTTAAACCAGTTCCAACAGCGGTTCCTCCCAAAGCTAATTCCGCTAAATGTGGTAAAGTGTTTTTTAGAGCTTTTAATCCATGATTTAATTGAGAAACATAACCCGAAAATTCTTGACCTAAGGTTAACGGAGTTGCATCCATTAAATGGGTTCTTCCAATTTTAATAATAGTTGCAAATTCTTCAGATTTTGATTTAAGTGTATCGCGTAATTGTTCAATTCCAGGAATGGTTGTGTTAATTATCATTTTATAACAAGCTATATGCATTGCTGTAGGAAAAGTATCGTTACTCGATTGCGATTTGTTAACATCGTCGTTTGGATAAATAAATTTGTCATTTTCACCAACAACTTTTCCCATTAATTCTTGAGCACGATTGGCAATTACCTCGTTAATATTCATATTGGTTTGAGTACCAGAACCTGTTTGCCATATTACTAATGGAAATTGATTATCTAATTTTCCTGCTAAAATTTCGTCACAAACTTTTGAAATTAAACTTGTTTTTTCTTTAGATAAAACACCTAACTCACAGTTTGTACGTGAAGCTGCTTTTTTTAAATAAGCAAATCCATAAATAATTTCTAAAGGCATAGAAGAAGAAGGTCCAATTTTAAAATTATTTCTTGAACGTTCCGTTTGAGCTCCCCAATATTTGTCTAAGGGAACTCTTATAGATCCCATAGTATCTTTTTCAATTCTATATTTCATAAAAAATAATTACTTTATAAATTAGCTTACTTCTAAATTAAATATAAGCATTAATTTTTTAAATTATTGATAAGCATAAAATGGCAGTAGTTAAAAAGGAAAAAGTTATGTACAAGTTTTTGTTGAAATTAAACTTATTTTTGTTTACTTCTGATAAATGTCATTTTCTTGCTGTTTTTCTAACTATAAAAGATAAATAAACCTTTTTTTTACTAACTTTTTTCTTCTTCAATTGTATATTTGCAAGAGTAAAAAATGAATTTCAATAAAAATATATAAGATGTCTGAATTTAAATACCAAAAACCGTTTCCTATTACAAAGGACACGACAAAGTATCGTTTGTTAACTAAAGACCACGTTTCTGTAGTTGAGTTTGATGGACGTAAAATTTTAAAAGTATCACCAGAAGGAATTGAGTTACTTTCCCAAGCTGCATATCACGATGTATCTTTTTACCTACGTGCTACTCACTTAGAAAAATTAGAGACTATTCTTAAAGATCCAGAAGCAACTGATAACGATCGTTTTGTAGCTTATACAATGTTGTTAAATCAAATGGTTACAGCAGCTGGCGAATTACCAACTTGTCAAGATACCGGAACTGCTATTTGTGTGGCTAAAAAAGGTGAAGATGTTTACACAGGAGTAAATGATGCTGAATATATTTCAAAAGGTGTTTACAATACATACCAAGAAGATAATTTACGTTTTTCTCAAATTGTTCCACAAACAATGTTAAAAGAGAAAAATTCTGGAAATAATCTTCCAGCTCAAATTGATATTTATTCTGAAACTGGAGATAAATATGAATTTTTATTTATAACTAAAGGTGGTGGTTCAGCAAATAAAACATATTTGTACCAAATGACTAAGTCTTTATTAACTGAAGAAAACTTAACAAACTTTATTAAGAAGCATATTATGGATTTAGGAACATCTGCATGTCCTCCTTACCATTTAGCATTTGTAGTTGGTGGAACTTCTGCTGAAGCAAACTTAGCAACAGTAAAAAAAGCATCTGCAGGTTATTTAGATCATTTACCAACTGAAGGAAACGATGGCGGACAAGCTTTTCGTGATCTTGAGTGGGAAGAAAAAATTACAAAAATTTGTCAAGAAAGTGGAGTAGGAGCTCAATTTGGAGGTAAATATTTTGTACACGATGTACGTGTAATTCGTTTACCTCGTCATGCTGCATCTTGTCCAGTTGGATTGGGTGTTAGTTGCAGTGCAGACCGTAATGTTAAAGGTAAAATTACTTCGGAAGGAATTTTCTTAGAACAATTAGAAAAAAATCCAGCACAATTTTTACCAAAAGAAGCACCGCACCTAAAAGATGCTATTGAGTTAGACTTAGATCAACCAATGGAAAAAATTCGTGAAGAGCTTTCAAAACATCCTGTAAAAACACGTTTCAGTTTAAGAGGTACCTTAATTGTTGCTCGTGATATGGCACACGCAAGAATTAGTGAAATGCTTGCTAATGGCGAAGAAATGCCTCAATACTTTAAAGATCATCCGGTATATTATGCAGGACCAGCAAAAACTCCTAAAGGAATGCCTTCAGGAAGTTTTGGGCCAACAACAGCAGGTAGAATGGATCCTTATGTAGATCCTTTCCAAAAAGCTGGAGGAAGTATGGTAATGGTGGCAAAAGGTAACCGCTCACAACAAGTTACAGACGCTTGTAAAGCTAATGGAGGTTTTTATCTTGGTTCTATTGGTGGACCTGCTGCAATTTTAGCTAAAAACAGTATTAAATCTGTTGAAGTAATTGACTTTCCTGAATTAGGAATGGAAGCGGTACGTAAAATTAGAATTGAAGATTTTCCGGCATTCTTATTAGTAGATGATAAAGGAAATGATTTCTTTGCTGAATTTAAATAATTAGCAAATTTAAATTATTAAAAAATTAGACATTAAAGTGGTAAAATTCTTTAGTGTCTTTTTTTTGTTTAAAAATATGAGAATTATCATTAAAAAATTAGAAAAGAGTGTTATTAATTCAAAATAAATTTTAATTTTGCGATATATTATAAAAAATAAATAAAGGTACTATGGATTTATCTCAATTTTCAGGTTTTTTAGTTTTCTTAACAATATTTACAATGGGATTTTGGTTAATGATTTTCTTATTAACTTTTGTTATTCCTTATTGGTTAGTTGGTTATTTTAGAGAAGCTTGGAAATATAGAAAAGGTGAACCAGTAAAAAAAGATTAATTTCTTTTATATAAAACAAAAAAAGCGACTATTCAGTCGCTTTTTTTTGTTTACAATTTGTGATTACTATTTTTTCTTTTGGCTCTTTTGAAATGCTGAAATTGCTTGGATTACAGCTTTACCTTTTTCTTTACCTAATAATTTGTTAAAGCTTTTGTTTCTGTTTTGATTCAATTCTTTCATCTTCGCCTTTTTATCTTCGCCGGTTAAAGCTTTAATAGCTTTTTTTTCTGTGGCAAGTTTTGTCATAATGTCTTTAACACCTGCCGTTTCATCTGCAGATAAAGAAACTTCATTTGAAACATAAGTTACTACTTTATCAATGTAAGATGCTTTTTTTGCTTTTTGAGCAAAACTACTCTGCACCGTTAAAAATAAAATAGTAACGCATAAAATTGTTTTGATTGTTTTCATATAAAATTATTAAAATTAATTATATTAAATGTACTCTTTTTTTTTATACTTTAAAACATTTCATCATCTCCATTACCATTATATCCACTTTGTCGTTCTCTTTGCTTTTTCTGATTAAATCTATAAGTAAAATTTAATAAAAATTGTCTTTCTCTGTATTGAAACTCGCCATAAGTATAGGTGGTTGGAGATAAAGTTTCTGATTTTCTTTTGCGCGAATTTAATAAGTCGCTAACATTAAATGAGATTGTTGCTTTTTCTTTAAAGAGATCTTTACTAAAAGCTAAATTAATACTAACAAAACCTTCTCTAGTTGATTGTGCTCCTTCAAATGGAGCCATATACATTCCTCTAGTTTGCCAATCAATTTTACCAGGCAACGTTATCCTTGAAGTTAAATTTGTAAACCAAGAAATATTTTCAGCATCGTAGCTAATATTATCGAAATCACCTTTAATAACAGATTTAAAAAAATTAAAACTATTTGATAGTCGCCACCATTTATACGGATTGTAATTTGCTGTAAATTCAAAACCATACCTATCTTGGTTACTTAAGTTTATTGGTGTTCTAATAACAACTTTTATATGATCTGGGTTTGGGTTTTGTTCGTTATAAATAACAGTATTACCATCACTATCTCTCCATTCATCAATTTGTACCATTTCAAAACTGTTTAGTGAATGTTGGTAATATAATGATGAGTTTAAAGTAAATTTATCCCATTTTTTTAAATAACCTAAATCAAATGAATTGGTATATGTAGGATCTAGATTAACATTTCCTTTTCTTATATAAGTTTCACTGGTACGAGATTCAAATGGATTTAAAAAATAGTGTCTTGGTCTTCTTAATCTTCGGCTGTAACCTAAGGTTAAACTTTCAGTGTCGGTAAATTCTAAACCTAAGTTTATGGTAGGAAATAATTCGGTCCAATTTTTATTGTAAACCTCGTTGTTTTGTTCCAAATTAATTTTACGATCTGTATTTTCAACTCTTAATCCCAACAAATAAGAAAATTTGTTAATTTTTTTACCATATTGAGAATATAGAGCGGTTACATTTTGTTCAAAATCTAAATTATTAGAAAAATTAGCATTATTTACAAACTGGTTGTTTTCAAATTTTTCTACTAAATAATCAGAATCTAACTTATCTAAATTAACTCTAAAACCAAATTCAAATTGTGAGTTTTCTCCAATTGGTAAGGTATAATCTCCTTTAAATTCAATTTCAGAATCCTTTTCATTGGTCGAATTTCTTTCTGGATTGTTATTTGTATCTGAGATATTTGTGAAATTTTGCTCCTCGCTTGTACCGTATTGAAAATCGAATGTTAATTTATGACCAGACTTTTCAAAATCTTTGGTATAATTAAAACTGTACTCAATTGTTTCATCTTTTTCGGTTTCTTCTTCAAGTCTAGTGCTTGAAGAAGTTAAATTGTATAAATTATTAAAGTTGCTAATTAGGTTTGTAGACAAATCATCTCCGTCCGATTTTCTATATAAAATAGCTCCAGTTAACGAACTTTTATCAGTTAAAAAATATTCCATCCCAAAACGAGTATTAAAACCATTTTGTTCTCTATCGTAATCAATAACTTCGTTTCTATAATTAGTAATGGTTGCATCATTATCATAATAGGTTACGTTTGATAATGAATTTCCTGGTGATTTTCTTATACTATATCCTGTATTTGTAAAAAAGTTAGCTTTTTTCGTACGGTAATTAATATTGGTAGAAAGGCCAATGTTTTTTGGAATTCCTAAAGTTGAGGAAATAGATGCATTAAAGCCCTGAGCTTTTCCTTTACGTAAAATTATATTTAAAATACCAGCGGTTCCTTCGGCATCATAGCGAGCAGAAGGACTTGTAATTACTTCAACTTTTTCAATAGCATCAGCAGGCAATTGTCTTAAAGCATCAGTACCACCTAATCCAACAAGTCCAGATGGTTTTCCATTTACCAAAATTCGAACATTCTCATTTCCACGTAAACTAACATTTCCTTCTACATCAACTGAAACGGAAGGAACATTATCTAAAACATCTGAGGCCGTTCCTCCTTTAACAGTCATATCTTTACCAACGTTGTATATTTTTTTATCTAGCCTAATTTCTACGGTACTTTTTTCTGCAATAATTTCTACTTCATTTAAACTTTCAACATTAATTTGTAATAAAATAGTTCCCAAGTTTGTGTTTTCTTTTAGAATCTTATTTTTTATAGTTTTTGTTTTGAATGAAATAAACTCAACGGAAATATCATATGGACCTTTTGAAACTTCTATGCTAAATTTCCCATTTTCATTAGTAATTCCTCCGGTAATTGACTTGCCATTTAAGGGTTTTAAAACTATTGTAGCATATTCTAAAGGTTCCTTAGTATCAAAATCAATAACGGTTCCTGAAATTTCAACCTTAGTCAGTTTTTCATTTCCTTTGTATTGAGAAAATCCATTAATAGATGCAATTATTAACAACAACGAAGCAACATATTTCATAAGTACATTTATTTTATTTGTAAAAATAGTTAGAATTCACTTTTAAATATGTTAATGAATGTTAACATATATATTTAAAAAAAAATCATAAAAAAAACCATCATAAATTGATGGTTTAAATTTGTTATAAAATTGTTTTTATAATCTCTGGAGGTCGGCCAATAACGGCTTTTCCATTGTTTATTACTATGGGGCGTTCAATCAATTTTGGATTTTCAACCATTGCATTTATTATTTGTTCGTCAGATAATTCTTTTCCTTTATAATTTTCTTTCCAAACAGTTTCGTTTTTTCTAACCAATTGAATAGGAGAGATGTTTAAAAGCTTAACAATTTCTTTTAATTCTTCTGCAGAGATAGGATTATCTAAATATTTAATAATTTCAAAATCAAATTTCGATTCTTCTAAAATATTTAAACCCTGTCTACTTTTACTACAACGTGGATTGTGATATATTTTCATAAATAAGTTTTAAACAAAAATAATAAATTAGTAATTAGGTTTGTTTTGTTTTCGTTCAAAATCTATTAATCTACTTTTCTTACTTTGATTGAATCTGTAAGTAAAAGACAATAAGATATTTCTATATTTATTTTTAATTAAACTTTTGGATGCATACTGTTCATAAAAACGGTTTCTATTTGTTTGATTTGAATTAAAAATATCATTTAAAGTTAAACTAATTGAGGCATTATTATTAAATAACTCTTTATTAATAGCTGCACTTGCATATGTATAATTTTTTCTAATTGAATATGGACCTTCGGAATCTAGAAAATGTTTAGCATTTATTTGAAAATCGAATAGTTTAGGCAAATTAAGTTGCGTTAATAAGCTAAAGCTTCCATTTATATTAGCTTGGTTATAATCGAATTCAATTCTATTGTTAGCCTTGTTTAAAATTTCAAAATTTCCAACTTGGTCAAAATTATAAACATCTATGTTGCTAGTAAAACTAAGCTGATTATTAACTTTATATATGGTGCTTATATTGATACCATAAATTTTTACATTTCCAAGATTTATGGGCGTAGTTAAAATTTTGTTTACTCCATTTACTTGTTCACCTGTTTCATAGGTGATATTTTGCATATAATTATCGAAAATTTGATACCTTATTGATGGACTAAAGGTTATTTTATTACCATAGTAAGTATAGTTGAAATTAAAATTATCAACATTAATTGGTGTTAGATTTGGATTTCCTTGGTATGAGGAGGTTTCACTGTATTTTTCTTCAAAGGGTTGTAAATCATTAGCTCCTGGCCTTAGAATTGCACTGTTATAACTTAAACTTAAACTTTTTACATCGCTTAAACTGTATTGTAAATAAGTGGATGGTACTAAATTGTTAAAAGTGTTTTTTTGAAAACTGTTTAAACTTTTGTAATTAACATTTATTTTTGAAAATTCTCCTCTCATTGATAAACCTAAATAAAACTTGTCATTTTCATATTCGTATTCAGCAAACGCGGCATTAATTTTTTCGGAATATTCAATATTATTTTCACTTGTTAAATTATCTCGTTTATAGTCAATTTCTCCAAATTCACCATAATAACCAACTACATAGTTACTTTTATTGCCGATTGAATTTAAAAACTTTACATCAATAATTCGATTTGTTAATTTATTTTTTTCAATAAAATTATCGAAGTTAAAATTTGAGTTTGAATTATTAAATGAATTATCAAAATCATCCAAATCGTTTGTAAAAACAAAAGAAGAAGTTAGTTGTTTACCACTGTCATTAAAATTATGCTCGAAATCAAATGAAAATTCAATTAATTCATTATTAAACTCACTATCTAAATTTCTTTGGTTAGAAGAGTTTAGGTTTTTATTTTCATCAAATATTTCGGTAAAAGTATATGAATCTCTATTATTATGTAGGTTTTGAAAATTAATTGATGCTGTTAAAGAGGTTTTTTTAGAAATATAAAAATCACTTCCAATAGAGCCATAGAAAGCATCATTTTTACTATCAAAATCAGTTTCTTCATTTAAAAATGAAGTTGTAGCGCCATTACTAAAATATTCAGTTTGGGAATTAGATATTGTTATAGGATTACTATGATTATAAGATAAATTTGTAAAAAAGTTTATGTTTTTTGTTTTATTGTTTAAAGAGACCAAACCACCATAATAATCTTTATAACCTGCAGTAGAGGTTATAGATGCGTTTAAACCAATATCTTTTCCTTTTTTTAGAATTATATTAATAATACTTAATGCATCAGCTTTATATCTTGCGCCGGGGTTTGTAATTACTTCTATATTTTCAATAGATCCGGCTGGTAAAGACTTTAAGGCATTTGTTTTTGACAATGATGAAGTTTTTCCATTAATCATTACTTGAACATGCCCTTGACCTTGAACTGTTATATTTCCACTAGGATCAACTGAAACAGAAGGAATATTATTTAGTATGTCTGTGGCAACTCCTCCTGATGAAGCAATGTCATTTTTAACATTAAAAACAATTTTATTTGGCTTAATTTGAACTGTTTTTTTAGAGCCAACAATTTCTATTTCATTCAAATAGTTGGTATCAATATCTAATTCTACTGTTCCAATATTTAAATCTCTATTAATTTCTGAAATATTTATTTCTTTAGGCTTATAACATATATAATTAACCGTTGCAATATATTTACCTTCGGTGATATCAACACTAAAATACCCTCTTGAATTTGTTATTCCGCCATATGTTATGGTGCTAGAATCTATGTGCTTAAATACAATTGCAGCATCCTCTATAGGTTTTTTTGTTTCAGAATCAACAATTTTACCATTGATAGTAAAACTATTAATTTCTTTTTTTTGACTAAAATTAAAAAGTGGGGTTAATATTAGTATAAATAAAATAATATTTCTCATTTACTAACATTTAAATTATCATAACAATTTTATTAATCGAATAATTTATGTTAATGTAAAAATACTAAAATATGTTAATTAATTGCATTTTATTGTTAAAAAATAACTATTTATGTTTTAAATCGTGTATTTTGTTGTTGGTTATTCTAAATGTAAATATTTAATTTATTTAGTTCAGTCATTAAATTTACACTTCTCGAATAGCAAATTCCTGTTAATTTTAATTTTTTTGCAGCAATTATATTTTCTAAATTATCATCAATAAAGACAGCTTTTTCGGGATTTATCTTAAATCTTGTAAAGAGCGTTTTATAAATTTCAGGATTAGGCTTAATTACTTTTTCTTTTCCAGATACTACAACACCATCAAATTTTTTAAAAAAAGGAAACAATTCCAATGCTTTTTCCCATTTTTCGGCACTCCAATTTGTTAAAGCGTAAACCTTATAATTTTTAGAAGAAATAAATTTATTAAAAATAGCCACATTTTCATTTATTGGACCTTTAAACATATCGGGCCATTTATCATAAAAAAGTTTAATAAAATCCTTATATTCTGGAAACTGTTCAATTTTAATAGCATTTGCTTCAGCAATTGTTCTGCCAGCATCTTGTTGTAAATTCCATTCAGAAGAGCAAACAGTATTTAAAAACCAATTAACTTTTGTTTCATCATTATTAAAAGCTTTGAGATAAACATATTTTGGATTCCAATCAACCAAAACTCCGCCTAAATCAAAAATTATTGTATCAATTTTACAACTCATTAGTCGATTCTTTTTGTCCTTGCTGCATTAAGTAGGCTTTTATAAAACCATCAATTTCTCCATTCATAACCGCATCAACATTACCGGTTTCAAATGCAGTTCTTACATCTTTTACCAATTTATAAGGATGCATAACATAATTTCTAATTTGAGAGCCAAAATCAATTTTCATTTTTCCAGCTTCAATATCGCTTCTAGCTTCTTGTTGCTTTCTTAATTCAATTTCATATAATTGAGACTTTAACATTTGCATTGCTCTATCTCTATTTTCGTGCTGCGATCTTGTTTCGGAGCAGGATATTTGTATACCTGTTGGTTTATGTGTTAATTGAACTTTTGTTTCAACTTTATTTACATTTTGACCACCTGCACCACTAGATCGAGCAGTTGTAATATCTATTTCGGCAGGATTAATAACTATTTCAATAGAATCATCAACTAACGGATATACATATACGGATGCAAAACTAGTATGTCTTTTTGCATTACTATCAAATGGTGAAATTCTAACTAAACGATGAACTCCATTTTCCCCTTTTAAATAACCAAATGCAAATTCTCCATCAATTTCTAACGTAACTGTTTTAATACCAGCAACATCTCCATCTTGGTAATTAAGTTCTCTAATTTTAAATTTTTGCTTTTCTGCCCACATTAAATACATACGCATTAGCATCATTGCCCAATCACAACTTTCTGTACCTCCGGCACCTGCAGTAATTTGAATTACAGCACTTAAATTATCACCTTCTTCTGAAAGCATATTTTTAAACTCTAATTCTTCAATTAAATTAATTGCTTTTGAGTATGAATTGTCTAATTCTTCTTCAGTTGCTTCACCTTCGGAATAAAAATCGAGCAAAACTGTAGTATCTTCAAAAAGAGTATTTAATAGATTATAATCATCAACCCATTTTTTCTTGGACCGTAACTCTTTCATCACTAATTCAGCTTCTTTTGGATTATTCCAAAAATCTGGATTTGCAGTTTTTTCTTCTTCATTTGCAACTTCAATTATTTTTCTATCAATATCTAGATAGTTTTTGAGCTTGCTTATGCGTTCTTGTAATTTGTTTAATTGGTCGTTTGATATCATTTTTATGATTAAGAGTTACAAAAATAAACTTTCATTTTTAATCCTTAAAATAAGTAACTACATTTATAATAATAAACAATATACTTGTTTAATAGTTGTTGTAGTTAGCAAAAAGATTAAAAATTAAAATTAAAAATATAAAATGCACATAAATTTAATAAGTGATACAGTTACCAAGCCAACAAAAGGTATGTTAAAAGCTATGATGAATGCCGAAGTAGGAGATGATGTTTTTAAAGGTGATCCAACTGTTAATAAACTTCAAGAAAAAATTGCCAAAATGTTTAATATGGAAGATGCTTTATTTTTTCCATCGGGAACTATGGCAAATCAAACTGCAATAAAAATACTTACCCAGCCAGGAGATAAAATGTTTTGTGATAAGTGGGCACATGTTTATAATTATGAAGGTGGTGGAGCAGCTTTTAATTCTGGAGTTACATCACATTTAATTGATGGAAACAGAGGTGTTTTTACAGCTAATCAATTAAATGAGGCCGTTTCAAGTGGAAGATCGGATATTCATGTTCCCTATTCAAGGCTTGTTGCTATTGAAAATACTACAAATAAAGGTGGCGGTGCTTGTTGGGATTATGAAGAGCTTGTAAAAATTAGAAAAATATGTAATAATAAAGATCTTTCATTTCATTTAGATGGAGCTCGTTTATTTAACGCTTTAATTGCTAAAAATGAAAGCCCTGAACAATATGGCGAAATATTTGACACTATTTCTATATGTTTATCCAAAGGTTTAGGAGCTCCAATAGGGTCTGTTTTACTAGGTACAAAAGAACATATTGAAAAAGCTTTAAGAGTTCGTAAATTATTTGGAGGAGCAATGAGGCAATCGGGTTATTTAGCTGCAGCAGGAATTTATGCTCTTGACAATCATATAGAAAGGTTGGCTGTCGATCATACCAGAGCACAAATAATAGGAAAAGCACTTCAAAAATGTGATTTAATAAAAAACGTTGAACCTATAGAAACCAATATTGTAATTTTTAATGTTGTTGACTCAATAAATGAAGAAGATTTTATTAGCAGGTTAAATGATGCGGGAATTGGATTAATATCCATGGGGCAAGGTAAATTAAGAATGGTTACCCATTTAGATTTTACCGAAGAAATGTTAGAAAGTGTTGTTCTTACATTAGAGAATATTTAAAGCTCGTTTTTTTTTCTGTAATTATCATTATATTTTTTCGACTATGCATTAAACAATTTATTAGAATGAAAAAAATAATACTGCTTGTATTTGTATTTATTACTTCAATTGGTAATTCACAATCTAACATTTCAAAAAAAAATAGAATGATTCAAAAAAAAATGGAAACGGCAACATTTGCAAATGGTTGTTTTTGGTGTACCGAAGCAATATTTCAATTGTTAAATGGAGTTGAAAGTGTTTCGTCTGGCTATACAGGTGGAACAGTAATAAACCCAACATATAAAGAAATTTGTACGGGACAAACGGGACATGCAGAAGGAATTAGAATAAAATACAATTCTAGTATAATTAGTTTTAAAGAATTACTTGAAGTTTTTTTTAGCACACATGACCCAACTACGTTAAATAGACAAGGTTATGACACAGGAACTCAATATAGATCTGCAATATTTTATCACGATTTAAATCAAAAAAAACAAGCAGAAGAATTTATAAAATCTTTAACAAAAGCGCAGGTTTTTGATAAACCAATTGTTACAGAAGTAACAAAGTTAGATGTATTTTATAAAGCCGAAGAATATCATCAAAATTATTATAACAATAACAAATCTCAAGGTTATTGTAGAGCAGTAATTAATCCTAAATTGGAAAAGTTTATAAAAGAAAATAAATCGAAATTAAAACATTAATTTGAAAGAAATTATAAGTGTTTTAGGTTGTGGTTGGTTAGGAAAACCTTTAGCTAAAGAATTAATTAAATTTGGTTATTTGGTAAAAGGATCAACAAGATCAACCGAAAGACAAAAAGAATTAATAGATATTGGTATAGAACCCCATATTATTAGTTTAGAAAATTTAGATTCTAATTTAACAGGTTTTTTAAACGCGGAAATTTTAATAATTGCCTTACCATCAAAAAATATTGAAGGATTTAAACAGCTTATTTCTGAAATTGAAAAGTCACCAATTAGAAAAATAATTTTTATTAGTTCAACTTCAGTTTATAAAGCCGAGAATAAAATTGTTACGGAAAATTCACCATTACAATCTTCTCCTTTAGTTGAAATTGAACAGCTTTTTATTTCAAATAAAAATTTTAAGACAACCGTAGTGCGTTTTGCAGGTTTATTTGGTTATAATAGAAATCCTGGAAATTTTTTTAACAATGGTAAAATAATTCCTAATCCAAAAGGATTTGTAAATTTTATACATCAAGATGATTGCGTTCAAATTTTAATTAGAATTATTAAAAATGATTTTTGGAATGAAGTGTTTAATGCTTGTAATGATTCACATCCAAATCGTAAAAAGTTTTACTGTAAAGTAAAGAATGATTTAGGTAAAGAAATTCCTATTTTTGATGAATTAAACAATTTTAATTTTAAAATAGTTTCTAATGAAAAACTTAAATTAAAATTAAATTATAAATTTAAGTATAACGACTTAATGTCACTAGAATACAGTAAATTAAACATATATAATTAAATAGTTTTTCTAGGTAAATTAATTAAAATTATTTTGGCATTTAATTTGCTATATATTGTAAAATATCATTTATGAAAAAAAAATACAAATTGCTACTTGCCGGGTTATTATTTGATGGAATAGGAATGTTATCGTTTATTGTTCCTTATTTTGGAGAATTTTCAGATATAATTTGGGCGCCAGCTTCAGCCTTTTTAATTTATAAAATGTACAAAGGAACTGAAGGGAAAATAGGAGGGTTGGTCACCTTTGTTGAAGAAGCTGGTTTTTTTGGTACAGACTTTTTACCAACCTTTACATTAACGTGGATTTACAAATATCTTATTAAAAAAGATGAAGATTAGTTTTCTTTATAAATATTTTTGAAACCAATTCTATAAAGCATTTTTTTTGTGAAATTCCAGAAGAATTTATGTTGGCCAAATAAAAAACCAACAATAGGTAAAGTAATTTGATAAATAGGAAAAATTAATAGAATTCTTAAGGGCCAAAAAATCCATGGATTAGTAGTTTCGCTATTTAAACCAACAAATTCAGTAACTGGTTTCGCAATCCAAGTTGCAAACGAACCATTAATTGAAAATACAATAAATATTAGAATTAATTGAAAGTTCGAAGTAATACCCCAACGTTGCTTAAGCTTATTCATTTTTTTAGTTTAGTGCAGCAAAAATACATTTATTTTTAAAAAGAAAAAGGCCAGTTAAAAACTGACCCTTAATTTTATAATAAAAGCATTAATTTATTTTCCAAATAAACCACCTAGTAAACCACCAAGTCCACCTTTTTTCTTACCTCCAGCAGCCATTCCAATTAAATCGTCAATAACGCTTCCATCACCATCAGCATCTAAAATTTGAGTTATTAAACTTTGTTCTTTTTGAGCACCTCCGCCTAGTAAACCTCCTAATAAATCTCCAACACCATTAGCATCACTTACATTATTTTGACGAGATTGTTTTCCTAAATATCCCATTATTACAGGAGCAGCCATTTTTAACAAATTCATTGCAGAACCCATATCAATTCCACTTTTTGCACTAACTGCCTTTGCAACATTTTGTTCTTTACCTCCAAAAACATGTCCTAATATTCCAGCGCCATCTTGCAATGTACTTTCGTTTCCTAATAAATCACCTAAATTATCTAAAATACTTCCATCATGTTTTCCAGACAAAGCACCTAATAAACCTTCAGCTCCTTGTGGAGTTGATGCATTGTTTTTCATTGCACCTAAAATTAAAGGAAGCGCGGCGCTTAAAGCCGAAGATGTTTGAGCCTCGTTTTGTCCTAATTTTTGACTTGCACCATTAACTAATGTTTTACCTAAATCACTATTCAATAAATCTAATAAACCTGCCATTCTTTTTTATATTATTTGTTAATTTTTTTTCTAAAATACTTAAATTTCTATAAATATGACACCTATAAAAAAATTAAGTCACAATTGTAACAAAATAATTAGTTTTACGTTTTTAATAAAACAGAATTTTATTTTAATTAAAAAAAATCAAAACGTTAAATTATGAAGAAATTAGTAATTATTTTAATTGTATTTTTAGGTACCATTCAACTAGTAAGTTCGCAAGAAATTAGTGACAATGCATTAGGGATTAGATTTGGTGATAACGATGGTTTTGGTGGAGAAATATCTTATCAAAAAAAAATGGGAGATATTAATAGGTTCGAAATTGACTTGGGATATAGGAATCATAAAAACTACGATGCTTTTAAGCTATCTGGAATTTATCAATGGGTTTGGAGTATTGAAGATCGTTTAAATTGGTATGCAGGTTTTGGTGGGGGTATTGGATCTTGGAGCTACAGTAATTCTAATAATAATGATGGAGATGAAGGCTTGTTTTTAAATGCAGATGGAAATGTTGGAATTGAGTATGATTTTAGAGGGCCAATATTAATTTCTATAGATTTTAGACCTGAAATTGGTATCTTGGGTGATTATGGAAAAGATACAGATTTAGATTTAGCACTGTCAATTAGATATCAATTTTAAGGATTTAAATAATTTTTTGAATAAAAAGCGCAGTTTTGCGCTTTTTTTATGTCTTTTAAATACAAAAGTTTTAACCTATTTTATATCTTTCCAAATAAATTAAAAACGAGTGAATGAAAAATTTGGCGTTGCATTGGCAAATATTAATTGGAATGGTTTTAGGTGTGTTATTTGGTTTGGGAATGACTTATTTAGAAGGGGGAAAAGAAATTGTTGAAGATTGGGTAAAACCTTTTGGGAAAATATTTATTAATTCTTTAAAGCTTATAGCGGTTCCATTAATTTTAGCTTCATTAATTAAAGGAGTTTCAGATTTAAAAGATATTTCAAAACTCTCAAAAATGGGAGGTAGAACAATAGCTATTTATTTAGTAACTACAGTGGTCGCAGTATCCATAGGTTTGTTACTAGTAAACTTAATTCAGCCAGGTAACTCTATTTCAGAAAAAACAAGACAAGAATTGGTTGAAAATTATAGTGGTGACGCACAAAAATATAAGGATCAGGCTGTTAAGCAAAAAAGTAGCGGGCCTTTACAGGCATTGGTAGATATAGTTCCCGATAATATATTTGGAGCTGCCACACAAAATAAAAACATGTTACAAATTATATTTTTTGCTATTTTCTTTGGAGTAGGCTTAATTTTAATTCCGCAGGAAAAAGCAAAGCCAGTAAAATCATTTTTTGACGGTTTTAATGAGGTTATATTAAAACTTATTGATTTAATAATGCTTGCGGCACCTTATGGTGTTTTCGCATTGCTGGCGGCTTTAGTGGTTGAATCTCCTAGTGTAGATTTATTTAAAGCTCTTATTTGGTATGCTTTTACAGTTGTTTTGGGCTTGTTAATAATGATTGCATTTTATAATTTAATTGTTTGGATAATAACTAAAAAAAATCCTGCAAGTTTTTTGAAGGGAATATCACCTGCACAATTATTAGCATTTTCAACTAGTAGTAGTGCAGCAACTTTACCAGTAACAATGGAAAGAGTGACCGAACATTTAGGTGTAGATGAAGAGGTTAGTAGCTTTGTATTACCAATTGGAGCAACCATTAATATGGACGGAACTAGTTTATATCAAGCCGTGGCTGCAGTTTTTATTGCACAAGCATTTGGAATGGATTTAAGTTTAGGAGCTCAATTAGGTATTATTGTAACGGCTACTTTAGCTAGTATAGGTTCTGCAGCTGTCCCAGGCGCAGGTATGGTAATGTTGGTTATTGTTTTAGGCCAAGCAGGTATTCCTGAAGCTGGTTTAGCGCTAATTTTTGCTATTGATAGACCATTAGATATGTGCAGAACTACGGTAAATATTACTGGTGACGCGTCGGTATCAATGATTGTAGCAAAATCTTTAGGAAAACTAGGTAAACCAAAAGTTAAAGATTGGGACGATAATTATCCAAAAAAATAAATTGTACTATTAATAATCAACTTAAAAAAAATCACAAAAATCTATTTTTTAATTCAGGAGTAGGAATAATACAATTTTCACTTTTTCCATACCATTTGTAGCGATTATTTGCTATATAGTTATACACAATATTTCTTATTGATTTTGGAATTATAATAAAATAGTACAATATATTAATTGGCTGTTTTAAATGCTTTGCAATTTTTAAAACAGCTGTAGATTTCTCGTAAATATTTCCATTTTCAATAAGTAAAATACTATTTATTTTATTTTTTTTTGAAGGGAACTGTAACAATATATCTTTTGCGACGTCTGATTGAAGAGAAGCAAATAAAAAACGTTCTTTTGTGTCATTTTTAATTATAAATTGAACAGATGAATTACACAAATTACAAATTCCATCAAAAATAACAATATTATCATTTTTTAGTTGCTTCATAAAAACAAAAATAGAGAATAAAAATAATTCTTTAACAAAATATTAATAGCAATAATCACGGCCTTTGCCTATTTTCGTTTAAAACAACTACCAAATGATTAAGATTGAGAAACTGCATAAATCCTACCCAATAGGAAAAGACTCATTACATGTTTTAAAAGGTTTAGATCTTCATATTAAAGAAGGCGAATTTGTTTCAATAATGGGTTCGTCAGGTTCTGGAAAATCTACTTTATTAAATATTGTTGGTTTATTAGATAATCACGATTCTGGAAAGTATTATTTGAATGGACAATTAATTGAAAATCTTGATGAAAAAAAAGCTGCAATTTTAAGAAATAAATTTTTAGGTTTTGTATTTCAATCATTTAATTTAATTGCTTATAAAACGGCAGTTGAAAATGTTGCGTTACCTCTTTATTATCAAGGAATGGGAAGAAAAGAGAGACAAATAGTTGCTATGCAGTATTTAGAGAAAGTTGGTTTAACTGATTGGGCAAATCATTTACCAAGTGAATTGTCGGGTGGTCAAAAACAACGTGTTGCAATTGCTAGAGCATTGGTAACTAAACCAAAAGTTGTTTTAGCAGATGAACCAACGGGAGCATTAGATTCTACAACTTCTGAATCGGTAATGGAATTACTAAAAGAAATAAATAGAGAAGGAATGACGGTTTTTGTTATTACCCATGAAGAAGATATTGCCGAACAAACAAATAGAATTGTTCGTTTAAAGGATGGAATTATTATAAGTGACGAAAAAACAGCTCAAAAAATAAACATTTAAGTTATGTTCGATTTAGATCGGTGGCAAGAAATTTTTCAAACATTAAGCAAAAACAAGCTTAGAACTGCTTTGTCTGGATTTACTATTTCCTTTGCAATATTGTTATTTACTTTATTATTTGGTGTTGGTAATGGATTGAAACATACTTTTGAGAAACAGTTTGCAGGTGATGCACAAAATTCTGTATATGTATATTCTGGAAGAACTACAAAACCTTTTAAAGGACTTCAAAGCGGTAGAAGAATACAGTTTAGAAATGATGATATGAAGTTTATAAATGGAAAATATGAAGATAAAATTCAATTTTTCAGCCCAAATATTCAACGTAATATGCAGGTTATTTATAAAGGAGAACAAAATAGATACACCGTAAGAGGTGTTTATCCGGATTATCAACCACTTGAATCAGCGGTAATTGAAGAGGGAAGATTTTTAACTTATTTAGATTTAGAAAGAAGATCAAAGGTGGTTGCCATTGGTAAACTGGTTGAGAAAGATTTATTTGGAAATAGAAATGGATTAGGTAAGAATTTGAATATTGAAGGGATTTCTTATAAAATTGTAGGTGTATTTAGTGATCCAGGTGGTGATAATGAAGAGCGTTTTATATATACTCCTTTTACTACAATACAAGGAATGTATAAACCTAATGATGAATTAGATTATATCGGATTTACTTTTAATCCAAATTTAACCGTGGACCAAGCTCTATCTTTTACTAATAATTTAACTAAGCAATTAAAAGAAAAACATAGTGTAGATCCACGAGATCAAGGAGCAATTAGAGTTAGAAATTACGCAGAAGGTACAAAGAATGTTGAACAATTTATGAGTGTTTTAAATATTATAATATTATTTATTGGTATAGGAACTTTGGTTGCAGGAATTATAGGTATTAGTAATATTATGGTATATATAGTTAAAGAACGTACTAAAGAACTTGGAATAAGAAAAGCATTAGGAGCCACACCAAAATCAATAGTAGGTATGATAATGTTAGAATCTATTTTTGTAACTGCAATAGCAGGTTATTCAGGATTACTTCTTGGAGTTTTTACCTTAAAATGGATTGGTGATAGTTTAGAGAAATATTTCATTTTAAATCCTAGTGTAGAAACATACGTAGTTGTTGGCGCAACTATAGTATTAGTTATAGCGGGAACAATTGCTGGATATATTCCAGCAAAAAGAGCAGCAGGAATTAAACCAATTGTTGCATTAAACGACGAATAATTATGAGTAATTTTTTATTTGATAAAGATACTTGGCAAGAAATATACAGTAGTATTCGTAAGAATAAAACACGTACAGGAATTACTATTATTGGAGTAATGTGGGGAATATTTTTATTAGTTGTTCTTTTAGGAGCTGCAAAAGGGGTAGAAAATAACTTTAATAAGTTATTTGGAAACTTTGCAACCAATAGTGTATTTGTTTGGGCACAGCAAACAAGTAAACCTTTTAAAGGATTTCAGGAAGGTAAAAGGTTAATCCTAAAAATGTCCGATTTAGACAATATAAAAAGTGAAATTAAAGGACTAGAATTTGTTGTTCCACGCCATCAAAGACAATCTATGGCTATAAATAATTTTAAATCTGGAACCTTTGGTGTTTTTGGTGATTATCCTGAACTGGATAATGTACAAAAGAAAGATTTAGTTTATGGCAGATTTATTAATGATAATGATATAAAAGAAAAGAAAAAAGTTTGTGTTATTGAAGAAGAAATATATAAACAATTATTTGATAAAGATGTATATCCAATAGGAACTTATATAAAAATAAATGACATAAATTATAATGTTGTAGGAATGTATAAAGATGGTCAGGTAGGAAGTGGTGGACCTCAAGGTAACATTCATATACCATTTACAACTTTTCAACAAGTTTATAATACAGGAAACACCATTGGTTGGATGATGATAACGGGAAAACCAGAATTTGATATTAAACAAATGGAAGCTGACGTAAAATTACTTCTAAAAAATCTACATAAAGTACATCCAAAAGATGAAAGAGCGTTTGGTAGTTTTAATTTAGGAGAAAGAATTGCTCAGGTCACAGGTTTTTTAACAGGAATGCAGTTTTTAACTTGGTTTGTTGGGATTGCAACTTTAATAGCTGGAGTATTTGCTATTGGAAACATATTGTTAATTACAGTAAAAGAACGTACAAAGGAAATAGGTATAAGACGAGCTTTAGGAGCAAAACCTTGGGAAATTAAAAGACAAATTATACTAGAATCCGTTTTTTTAACAAGTATTGCAGGAGCTCTTGGAATTATTTTTGGCGGACTAGTTTTAATGCTAATTGATGCTACAATAGGTAAAGGACCAGATGCAGCATTAACAAACCCAACAGTTGATATACCTGTGGTTTTAATAGCAGCCGTTACCTTAGTTATATTGGGTACTCTAATAGGAATGATACCGGCGCAAACAGCGGTAAGTATAAGGCCAATAGAGGCTTTAAGAGAAGAATAATATGAAATTTAAAATTTCACATTTAAATAAAAAGAACATTAAATAATAAACTGATGAAGAAAACATTAATTTTTGGATCAATAGCAATAGCATTAATTGCGGTTTTGGTATGGTTTGGTATGAAAAACAAAAAAAATTCTATTGAATTTGAAACCGAAACACCATTTAAAACGAATATTGTTAAAAAAACAGTAGCTACTGGAAAAGTTGTTCCGCTAGAAGAAGCGGAAATAAAACCAAAAGTTTCAGGAATTATTGAAAAAATATTTGTTGAAGAAGGAGCTATGGTAGAGGTAGGAGATTTATTAGCTACAATACGAGTAGTACCAAATGTGCAAAGTTTAAATAGCGCTCAAGGTAGCGTTAAAAATGCCCAATTACGTTTTGATAATGCTAAAACAAATTATGAAAGAATTAAAGGTTTATATGAAAAGGGAGTAAAATCAAGATCCGAATTTGAGGCTGCAGAATTAAGTTTTGATAGTGCAAATCAAGATTTAAGAAACTCTCAAAACAATTTACAAATTATAAGAAAAGGTTCTACATCAGGAATGGGGAAAACAGCAAACACATCTGTAGTTGCCGAAATTTCTGGAACAATTTTAGAAATACCAGTTCGTAAAGGAAATCAGGTAATTGAAAGTAATACATTTAATGCAGGTACAACTATTGCAGTAATTGCTGATATGACTAAAATGATATTTGAGGGGAAAGTTGATGAAGCTGAAGTTGGGAAAATAAAAAATGGTACAGTTCTAGAAGTTTCTTTGGGAGCTATTGAAAAGAAAAAATACCCAGCAAAACTAAATTTTATTGCTCCAAAGGGAACAGAAGAAAATGGGGCAGTTCAATTTAAAATTAAAGGAGATGTTACTTTAGATGATGAATTTTTTGTAAGAGCAGGATATAGTGCAAATGCAGATATTGTTTTAGAGAAAAAAGATAGCGTTTTATCTATTAAAGAAGCCTTGTTGCAATTCGATAAAAAAACAGATAGCGCTTATGTAGAAGTTCGTACAGGCGACCAAACATTTGAAAAGAAAATGGTAGATCTTGGAATTTCTGATGGTATAAATGTTGAAATTCTTTCTGGAGTATCTATAAACGATGAAATAAAAATATGGAATAAAACATCAAAAAAGAAAGATGATGAAGAGGAAGATGATAACTAGAATATAAATATTGTATTATAAAAAAAGCGTTTTAATTTCAATTAAAACGCTTTTTTTATATCTTTATAGAACAACCACCAAAATGAAAATAAAATTTTACAATTTATTTAGTAGTATGATTTTTATCAGATAAAGTCTAAATAAATTTTTCGAAATTTAATATATAATTTAAAAGCCAAATAGAATATGGAGAGTCAGTTATTATTCTTAAGTGATCTAAACTTCAATCTTGAAGTATGGAAAAGAGAGTTGAAATTTCAAGAAAGTGAAATGGATTATTTCGAAGAAAAATTAGAACATGTTGCAATGCGAAATTTAGGTAAAGAGGTTATGGTGCAACTAGAAGGTTTTCAAAACAAAATAATTCGTGAACGTGAGGTTATGCATCATTTAAGGCACAGAATTAGAATGAAGAAAAGAGAGATAGCACAGGCGAAATATGAAAATAATACTGAAGTTAAGTTTCACGATAAACAGGTGTTATTAAAGGATGAAATGAAAATTTTTGTTAAAATGCATTACGATTTAAAAGAGGATATGATGGATTTCTTTTTAAAAAATTTATAATAAAAAAAGCCGCGATTAGCGGCTTTTTTTTATTGGAATCTTTGAGAAACAGTTTCTGCTTTTCGAGTTTCAGAATAATCGTAAAATCCCTCACCCGATTTAATACCTAGTTTTCCTGCTTGCACCATATTAACTAGTAATGGGCAAGGAGCATATTTTGGATTTTTAAAACCATCATAAAGTACATTTAATATTGATAAACATATATCCAAACCAATAAAATCTGCTAATTGTAATGGCCCCATTGGATGTGCCATTCCAAGTTTCATAACAGTATCAATTTCAGATACACCAGCAACCCCGTTATATAAAGTTTCAATAGCTTCATTAAGCATTGGCATTAGTATTCTATTAGCCACAAAACCGGGATAATCGTTAACTTCAACAGGTACTTTATTTATTTTTTTTGAAAGATTCATTATAGTTTTTGTTACTTCGCTAGAAGTATTAAAACCATTTATAATTTCAACCAATTTCATCATTGGTACAGGATTCATAAAGTGCATTCCTATAACTTTATCTGGTCTATTGGTAGCAGAAGCTATTTTAGTAATAGAAATAGAAGATGTATTTGTAGCCAAAATTGTGTCTATTGGAGCATCTTGGTCTAATTGTTTAAAAATTTTTAATTTAATAGCTTCATTTTCAGTTGCAGCTTCAATTACTAAATCGCAAATGTTGATACCTTCTTTTATGGAAGTGTATG
Source organism: uncultured Lutibacter sp. (assembly GCF_947495725.1). Taxonomy (GTDB): domain Bacteria; phylum Bacteroidota; class Bacteroidia; order Flavobacteriales; family Flavobacteriaceae; genus Lutibacter. The sequence continues at coordinate 106,550 of NZ_CANLZZ010000003.1, forward strand.
TTTTTATATTATCTAATGTTTGTGTCTTAATTTTAGGAGTTATTTTTTCTTTTGAAATAAGCCTATCTAAATTTTTTGAAATAGTTTTAATACCATTTTGCAACGCCTCTTTAGAAACATCAATTAGATTTACTTTATAATTATTTTGAGCAAAAACATGAGCAATTCCGTTTCCCATGGTTCCAGCACCTATTACAGCAATGTTTTTCATAAAAAAATTTTTAAATAGTTAATTCCCCTTTTAAATATGTAATCGCTTCTCCGCTAATTTCAACTCTGTTATCTAAAAATTCGCATTTTAAAAATCCTGTTCTTTTTGAAAGTTGAATAGCTTCTAATTTTGTTTTATTTAGTTTTTTAGACCAAAATGGAATTAATAAGGTATGAGCAGAACCTGTAACTGGATCCTCATTAATTCCAATTTTTGGAGCAAAAAAGCGAGAAACAAAATCTATATTTTTCCCTTTCGAAGTTACAATAATTCCCGAAGAATCCAACTGGGCTAATTTTGAAAAATTTGGTTTTAAATTTTTAACTAATGCCTCATCTTTTAATTCAACCAATAATTTCCATTTACCTAAATATGTATTTTCAATTGGAACTTGGAGTGCTTCTTTTAAAATTTGAGGAGTATTAATTTTAGCAATACTTTCTGAAGGGAAATTAAGTGTATACCAATTATTATTTTTTTTGACCGTTAAAATTCCACTTTTAGAATTAAACTCAATAATTTCTTCTTGAAAATTTAATTCCGTAAAAATAATATGAGCCGCAGCTAAAGTAGCGTGACCACATAAATCAATTTCACAAGAAGGGGTAAACCATTTAATATCAAATTGTTGCTGGTTTTTAACAAAAAAAACAGTTTCAGATAAGTTGTTTTCTTCTGCAATAGATTGCATTAATTCATTCGAAATCCATTCATTTAAGGGGCAAACCGCAGCGGGATTTCCTTTAAATATTTTGTTTGTAAAAGCATCAACTTGAAAAAGTTTCATATTAAAAATCGTTTATAATCATATGAGCAACTTTTAATGCTTCTGTTCCTTGCTCTAATGTAACAACTGGAGTAGTGTTATTAACTATAGCATCAGCAAAAGTTTCTAGCTCGTCTAAAATTGCATTATTTGCTTCAACCGTTGGGTTTTCAAAATAAATCTGTTTTTTTACACCTTCTGCATTTTGAAGAATCATATCGAAATCTCCTGCAACTTCGGGAGCATCTTTCATTTTTACAACCTCAGTTGATTTTTCGAAAAAATCTACAGCTATATAAGCATCTTTCTGAAAAAATCTCGATTTACGCATGTTTTTAAGTGAAATTCTACTTGCTGTTAAATTTGCAACACATCCACTTTCAAATTCAATTCGTGCATTGGCAATATCGGGAGTTTCACTAATAACAGAAACACCGCTTGCATGTACGCTTTTCACTTTTGATTTTACAACACTTAAAATAATATCAATGTCATGAATCATTAAATCTAGTACAACAGGAACATCTGTTCCGCGTGGATTAAACTCTGCCAGCCTATGTGTTTCAATAAACATTGGGTTTTGGATAGAGTCTTTAACAGCTGTAAAAGCAGGGTTAAAACGCTCTACATGGCCCACTTGCCCTTTTACATTGTGTTTTTTAGTTAGTTCTAAAATAGCCTCAGCTTCTTCAATTGTTTTAGTTATTGGTTTTTCAATAAAAATATGTTTTCCTTTTTCAATTGCTTCTTTAGCACAGTCGTAATGCGATAATGTAGGTGTAACAATATCTACAACATCAACAGCGTCAATTAACTCTTGAATTGAGTTGAATGATTTGTAACCAAATTCCTCTTCAACTTTTTGTGCATTTTCTTTAATTGGATCGTAAAAACCAACTAATTCGTATTTTTCAGATTGATTTAATAATTTCAAATGTATTTTACCAAGGTGACCAGCACCTAATACTCCTGCTTTAAGCATAGTTATTTGTTTAAAATTGTATCAACAAAAATAGCAATCTTTTGAAGATAATCCCTATTTTTAGCAACTCAAATTTTATTTATTAGTGAAGGATACACATAAACACAAGGGGCTTAGAAATCAATTAGTAAAAGTAATGATTGATAAAGGAATTAAAGATAAAAATGTTTTAAAAGCAATCTCTAATATTCCTCGTCATTTGTTTATGGATTCGGGATTTGTAGATTTTGCATATCAAGACAAAGCATTTCCAATTGCAGCAGACCAAACAATCTCGCAACCTTACACGGTAGCCTTTCAAACAGAATTATTACAAATAGAAAAAGGAGCTAAGGTTTTAGAAATAGGAACAGGATCGGGATATCAAACTGCTGTTTTGTTAGAAATGGGAGCAAAAGTATATACTATAGAAAGACAAAAGGAATTGTTTAAAAAAACAAAATTGTTTTTACCTAAATTAAATTACAACCCAAAAAAGATAATTTTTGGTGATGGTTATAAAGGGTTACCCGAAGAAGCTCCTTTTGATGGAATTATTGTTACAGCAGGAGCTCCTTTTGTTCCAAAACCTTTATTAAGTCAATTAAAAATAGGAGGTAGGTTGGTTATTCCGGTTGGCGACGAAGTACAAACAATGACGCTATTTGTTAGAACCGGAGAAAAAGATTTTGAAAAATTAGAATTGGGTGATTTTAGGTTTGTGCCTATGTTGAAAGAAAAAAATTAAGTTTTTCACTATTTAAAAATGAAGAGAATCTGTATTTTACTGTTTTTATGTGGAACTAGTTGGATGCAGAATAGCGTTTTAAAAGCTCAAAATATTACAATTAGGCCTGAAATTTTAATTGGTAAAACACTTCCTTCTAATAAAATATTTCCTAAAACAAATCCACAGTTCAATATTGGTTTAAATTTTGAAAAGAGACAACTTTCTGAAGATAGGGAATGGGAAAAAATTTTAAACTATCCAAATACCGGTATTTCATTATACTACTCAAATTTTGGAAACAACGAAGTTTTAGGAAATGCTGTAAGTCTTTTACCGTTTATCTTATTTAATCTAAATTCAAAGGAAACATTATCAGTTAAATTTGGTTTAGGAGCTTCTTATTTTAACAAACAATACCATAGCATAAATAATTCAACAAATTCTGCAATAAGTTCAAAATTAACTTGGGCTTTACAGGCTTTTATTTATTATAATATTTCGGTTTCTAATTTTAGAGAATTTAGAATTGGAGCAGGATATTTTCATCATTCAAATGGTCACACTAAACTACCAAATTTAGGGCTTAATTCTGTTTTATTCAGTGTTTCAACGCCAATTAACATTGTAAAACATAAAGAAATATCGGAACAAAGTTTTGATATTTTAAAAATTAAAAATATTGGTGATACATTTTATACCATAAGATATGGTGAAGGTATTAATGAATTTATAGATTATAAAAGTAAGAGAAAATCGGTTAGAGCACTAGAAATTTACGGGGGCGTTTATTATAAAAATATTTTTAAAATTAGTTTGGGGTTAACCTATAATTTTTATGAGCATTATTACGATTATATCAAAGAAAATAAAATTAATCCTTATATAAAAAATCCAATTACTAATGCTTCAAACATTTATGTATCAATTGGTGTAGAAGCTTTATTAGGGAATATTGGAGTTGATTGGGAAGGTGGATTAAATTTATATAAACCTTTTTATAAACATCATTATTTGTTAATTGAACCTAAACACGATTTTAAATATGAGCTTAAAAAGCTTTTTTTAGGTAGATTAGGATTAAAAATTTACGCAAAAAACACTTCAAAAAAACCAATAAACAACGTTTATATAGGTGCACATATTAATTCAAATTTAAGTCAAGCTGATTTTACTGAACTTAGTATTGGAATTACTCATCGAATACAAAAAAAATGATATTCATATTCATTAGATTATTATATTCTATTTTTTGATATTTGTACTTTAATAAGACTAAAAATACTTTTATGAAATTAATAAAATTAACCTTATTTGTTCTTGTGGCTTTTGTTTCGTGTAAAGAAGCAAAAAAAAAGGAAGCATTGAAAACAGCAAAAGAAGAAGTAAAAAATGAAACATTAAATGAACCTTCAAAAGATTTAAACACTGATAATATGGTGTATTTTGAAGGAGGAATAATATCAATTGGTTCTGAAAATGGTCCGGTAAACGAAAAACCCGTATTTGAAATGGAAATTAAACCATTTTATTTGGATAAAAACCTTGTTACGGTTGCAGAATTTAGAGATTTTATAGAAAAAGCGAATTATATAACAGAAGCGGATAAATTTGGAGATTCTGGAGTTTATTCTTTCGATAAAGGAAGTTGGAGTTTATTACCTGGTGCCAATTGGGAATTTCCATTAGGAAAAGATAAACCAAAAGCAGAAGATAATCATCCAGTTACTCATGTTAGTTGGAACGATGCAAAGGCTTATGCAAGTTGGATTGGAAAGCGATTACCAACAGAATTTGAATGGGAATATGCAGCTAAAAATGGTAAAAACAGTAAAAGTAAATATGCTTGGGGAAATAATATTGTTATTGATGGAAAGTATATGGCAAATGTTTGGAATGGAAAAAACATTCAAGAAAACGAACCACTCGATGGTTATTTATTAACTTCTCCAATTGGGACTTTTTCTCCTTCAGAGGCTGGATTGTTTGATATGGGTGGAAATGTTTGGCAATGGTGTGAAAATTATCATAAACCATATCCTTTTAACGATACAACAGCACCTCAAGATCCAAATGTTAGATCTACTAGAGGTGGATCATTTATGTTTGACGAAGCTTTAGAAAATAGTTATACTACAACATTTAGAGCTCAAAATTCTATGGATACGTCTTTATTTAATATGGGTTTTAGGTGTGCTAAGTAATATTTAAAAAAACATATATTAAAAACTAAAAAGCCTGCATTTGCAGGCTTTTTAGTTTTTAATCCAATACTGAGTTCTACCAATTAAAGCAAAACCAAGATAACCTCTTACTTTTAATTTATTATCACTTTCAAGAGTAATATAACATTTATATTCTTTACCAGTTTTAGGATCAAGTATTTTTGCTCCATTCCATTCGTTTCCATCTTTTGTTAATCCATTAATGATAACCATACCTTTAATAGGTTTATTTTTGTTTAAACCTTTACAGTTTTCACAAAGTTTATCTTTTTTTCCTTTTTCGAGTAAAGCTTTAACTTTTGCATAAGCTTTTCCATCTTGTTCGTAAATTTCTACAATGGATTTGGTGTTTCCAGTTTCATCATCAATTGTTTTCCATTCTCCAAAAATTGATTGTGAATTGCACGTTAATGTAAATAACAATAAAAAAGCAATTCTAAATAATAACTGTTTAAACATAATAAATTAATTTAAGCATTATACTGTCCTTCCCACTTACCTTGAACTTTTAAAACTTGTTCAATAACATCTCTTACACAACCTAAGCCTCCTTTTTTTTGTGAAATATAATCAGAAATTCCTTGAATTTCAGCCACAGCGTCTTTTGGACAAGTTGCCAATCCAACCAATTTCATTACAGGAAAATCAGGAATATCATCACCCATATATAATATTTCTTCAGGTTTAATATTGTTTTTAGCTATATAGTCTTCATATAATTCCATTTTAGCATGGGCACCCAAATAAATATCTTTTATACCTAATGCTTCCAATCTTTTTCGAACTCCTTCATTGTTTCCACCAGAAATAATACAAACATTATAGCCAGCCATAACAGCAGTTTTCATGGCGTAACCATCTTTTGTGTTCATTAAACGTGTTAATTCACCCGATGATGAAATATGAACCATTCCGTTTGTTAAAACTCCATCTACATCAAACATAAATGTTGTAATTTGAGGCATTATTTCTTTATAACTTTTTTCCATAAGTTTCTATTATCGATTTTGTAAGTATTGAATATATTTTTTGTTGATTTTCATTCAACAATTCTAAATGTTTGTTAATTGTTTTTGAATCTTTTCTAATTGCCGGTCCAGTTTGTGCATCGAAAGGTTGTAAATCAATTATTTTGTTTGAAGTTTCTTTTATTAATGGTTTTAAAATTTCAAATGGAATGTTATTTTCATCACAAATTTCATTTCCTAAATAATATAAATGATTTACAAAGTTGTTAACAAATACAGCTGCTACGTGTAACTTTTTTCGTTGTTCCGAATTAATATTATAAGAATTACTTCCAAGTAAAGTTGAAATTTTTTTAAGCAATTTAAAATCTAATTTATTCTCTGTTTCTAAGCAAAAAGGAACTTCTTTAAAATTAATTTCTTTTTCTTTTGAAAAAGATTGGAGCGGATAAAAAACACCTTTTCTTGAATTAGATTGAAGTTCTGTGATATTTGCTGCTCCAGATGTATGAACAACTAGTTTGTTTTTCAATACTAGTTTTGACGTTAATTCTGAAATTGCATTGTCTGAAACTGAAACAATATAGATATCTGCGTCTTTTAATTCGTCTATGTTGTTAGTAATTAAAGTTTTACCTTTTAAATATTTGATTTTACTTAAACTCCTATTATATACCTGAACTAAATTAATTGAGGATGTTTTTAACATAGTATTTGTTAAATGAAATGCTAAGTTTCCTCCACCAAGTATAACAACTTTTATCATGTTGCGAATATAGTAGATTTAGTTGGTAAAATTAAAGTTGAACACTAACTTTTCGATGATAATTGATCTTGACATTAATCAAAAAAACCCCATCTAATTAAAGATGGAGTTTTTATTATTAACTAAAAAAATTAAATTATGCATTTTCTTTTATTGCCGCTTGTGCAGAAGCAATACGAGCAATTGGCACTCTATAAGGAGAGCAACTAACATAATTCATTCCGGTTCTATAGCAAAATTCTACAGAACTTGGTTCACCACCATGTTCACCACAAATACCTACTTTTAAATTAGGTTTAGAACTCCTACCTTTTAGTGTTCCCATTTGAACTAATTGTCCAACACCTTCTTGATCTAATACTTCAAATGGATCATTTTTTAAAATACCTTTTTCTATATAAATAGGTAAAAATTTACCAGCATCATCACGAGAATAACCAAACGCCATTTGAGTTAAATCATTAGTTCCAAATGAGAAGAAATCGGCTTTTTTAGCAATTAAATCGGCTGTTAAAGCAGCGCGAGGAATTTCTATCATTGTTCCAACTAAATATTCAATGGAGTCATTTCTTTCTTCAAAAACTTTATTTGCGGTTGTTCTAATAATCGCTTCTTGACTTTCAAATTCAGCAATAGTACCAATTAACGGAACCATTATTTCAGGTTTAGCTTCAATTCCTTTTTCTTTCAAATTTAAGGCAGCTTCAATAATAGCTCTAGCTTGCATTTCGGTAATTTCAGGATATGTAATTCCTAATCTACATCCTCTATGACCTAACATTGGGTTAAATTCTTCTAGCTCGGCTACCTTACTTTTTACCTCTGCTAAAGAAATATGCATGTCTTCGGCTAAACTTCTTTGAGTTTCTAATTGGTGAGGAACAAATTCATGTAAAGGTGGGTCTAATAATCGAACTGTAACTGGTAATCCAGCCATTGCTTCAAAAATTCCTTCAAAATCACTACGTTGCATTGGTAATAATTCATTTAGAGCTTCTTTTCTACCTTTTACAGTATCGGCTAAAATCATTTCGCGCATAGCTTTAATTCTGTCTACTTCAAAGAACATATGCTCGGTTCGTGTTAAACCAATACCTTGAGCTCCAAATTTTACAGCTACTTTGGCATCTTTAGGAGAATCTGCATTTGTTCTAACTTGCATAGTAGCATATTTATTAGAAAGCTCCATTATTTCAGCAAATTCGCCACTTAATTCCGGTTCACTAGTTGCTACTTTTCCTTCAATTATATTTCCGGTAGAACCATTTAAAGAAATCCAATCACCTTCATGATATTCATGTCCGTCTACAGTTAAGGTTCTATCCTTATAATTAATTTTTAGAGCTCCAGCACCAGAAACACAACATTTACCCATACCACGTGCAACAACAGCTGCGTGAGATGTCATACCTCCACGTGCAGTTAAAATACCTTTTGCGATGTTCATTCCTTCCAAATCTTCTGGAGAGGTTTCAATACGAACTAATATACTGTGCTTGTATTTTGCTGCTTCATCTGCAAAAAATACAATTTTACCAGTTGCAGCTCCAGGAGATGCAGGTAGTCCTTGTGCAATTACGTGTGCTTTTTTTAATGCTTTTGGATCAAATATAGGGTGTAATAATTCGTCTAATTTATTTGGTTCTATACTTAATAAAGCTTCTTTTTCAGAAATTAAACCTTCTTTCATTGAGTCCATTGCAATTTTAACCATTGCAGCACCAGTACGTTTACCATTTCGGGTTTGAAGTATCCAAAGTTTACCATCTTGCATTGTAAACTCCATGTCTTGCATATCACGATAGTGTAGTTCAAGCTTTTTTTGATACTCATTTAATTCATTGTAAATAGCAGGCATTAATTCTTCTAGTGAAGGGTAATTTGCAACTCTGTCTTCTTCATCAACTTTTGCTAATTGAGCCCAGCGCAAAGAACCTTCTTTTGTAATTTGTTGCGGAGTTCTTGTTCCGGCAACTACATCTTCACCTTGAGCATCAATTAAATATTCTCCATTAAAAACATTTTCTCCAGTTCCAGCGTCACGAGTAAAGCAAACACCGGTTCCAGAATTTTCGCCCATATTACCGTAAACCATTGCTTGAACGTTTACAGCTGTTCCCCAATCTGATGGGTAACCGTGCATATTTCTGTAATAAACGGCTCTATCTCCATTCCAACTATTAAATACTGCTACAACTGCTCCCCATAATTGATCCCAAGGGTCAGTTGGAAAATCGTGTCCTGTACGTTTTTTTACGGCATCTTTAAAATCATATACTAAATCCTTTAAATCTTGAATAGTAAATTGGGTGTCTAATTCAATATCTCTTTTATCTTTTAGGTGTTCCATAATTTCTTCAAAAGGATCAATATCTTCTTTAGATTCAGGTTTCATTCCTAAAACAACATCACCATACATTTGAATAAAGCGTCTATAAGAATCCCAAGCAAAACGTTCATTCCCCGATTTTTTAGCTAATCCTATAACTGCCTCATCATTTAATCCTAAGTTTAATACTGTATCCATCATACCAGGCATTGAAACTCTCGCTCCAGAACGAACCGAAACTAATAATGGGTTTTCTTTGTCACCAAATTTGGCACCCATTATATGTTCTATATTTTCTATAGAAGCTTCAACTTCAGCTTTTATCATATCAACAACAGCTTCTTGCCCTAGTAAATTGTATTCTGTGCAAACTTCTGTAGTAATGGTAAATCCAGGAGGAACTGGAATTCCAATTTTACTCATTTCGGCTAAATTTGCTCCTTTACCTCCTAATAGGTTTTTCATAGTACTATTACCATCGGCTTCCTTATTTCCGAACTTGTATACTCTAGTTTTAATTTCTTGTACCGTCTCCATCTATTTAATTATTATTGGTTATTCTTTATACTTATTCAAACAAATTTAGTTTCATTTATTTATGTTTAATATGACTTTTATCATTCTAAGGCGGTATTTTTGTCTATAAGTAATCATTGTTACAAACTTTTTATAGACTATTTAAAAATTAGTAAAAACAATTAGAATTCTTTTAAAATATTGAAATACAAACGAAAGTGAATTGAAATAAAATTTAGTTTATTATAATTAAGACAAAAAAAAACCGAATGATTTTTATCATTCGGTTTTTTTAAGTTATTAATATAACTATTAGAATTCCTGATTTAATAAATCTCCGGTAAGTTGTAGCAATAATAACTCTGCATTTTTAGCATCGTATTTTGCACTATTAAAACTAGATCTTGAGTTTAATAAATTAACTTGAGCTTGTCTAAATTCAATTGAAGTTATTTGTCCAAGTTTAAACTGCTCTTCTGTTCTTTGAAAATTTCTTAAACTTGTTTCAACATTTTTTTCTTCTGAAGTTAAAATAAATAAAGAGTTGTTATATATTTCTAAAGCATTTGAAACTGTTCTTTCCAGTTCATTTGTAATTTGTTCTTTTTGAACTTTTAAATTATCTGCGCTTATTTTCGCATTTTGTATACGAGTTTTGGCAGAACCTCCGTCAAAAATATTCCAGTTTAAACTTAATCCCGCACTTAAACCACTTGAAATTTGTTGTGTAAAGGCAAATGCAGCATCATTTTCGGTATCGTTATAACTATATGAACTGTTTAGACTTAGGCTAGGTAATAAACTGGATTTATTTATATTTATGTCAAAATCGCTTAGTTCTATATTTTTATTTACTTTTTGCATTTCAACATTGTACTTTTTTGCTTTAGACATTAAGGTTTCAAGGTCAAAGGCCAATTCAAATTTTAAATTAGTGTTAACTTCAAAATCTGTATTTACATCTCTACCTAAAACTAGATTTAGATTTCGTTTTGAATTTGCTAATAAACGTGCCGTATTTATATAAGTAATGCTGTCTCTATTAACATCTACTTCTGCATTTAGTACTTCTAGCTTGGTGTTTTGACCGTACTCATATCCATATTGAGCTCTTTTTAATCTATTTTTAGAGATTAATAATGATTGAGAAAGATTTTCATTGTTTTCGGATAATTCAGAGACTTCGTAATACAAAGTAAACAATTGTAAAAGTGAGTTTTCAATTATTGTTTGTGCTTCTAGTTCTGATAAATTATAACTTTCTTTTAATTTTTGATAGGTATATTTTCTTCCAAAACCATCAAAGAGAGTATAGTTTACACCTATTGAAGCATTATAAATTGTAGATTCTGCTCCGTCAATTTTTATAAGAGTATTATCTTGTAATGTGTTCTCGGTATCTTTATTGCTATAAGTTATACCTGCATTTGCAGACAATTTAGGTAAATAACCACTATTATATATGCTAGCATTATTTTTAGCAATTTTAACATTATTATTGGCCATTTTTATTCCATAATTATGTTCTAATGCTAAACTTACAGCTTGTTTTTTTGTTAATAATTTTGAATCTTGAGCGTAGTTCGAAACTATACCTAAGAAAAATACTAATATTATTAATTTAATGTTCTGCATCATATTCTGATTTTTGTTCAATAATTGCTCTTTCAACTTCTTCTTTAGTAACTTTTTTACCGGTACGTAACCATTTTAAATTAACCTTTATTGTATTTCCTAAAGAAAGTAATAGAGGTAACATAACAAGTGTTAACACAGTAGCAATTCCAATCCCATAAGAAATTGCAACTGCCATTGGTTTTAGAAACTGAGCTTGTCTACTTTTTTCAAGTAGAAGAGGAGCTAAACCTGCAATAGTTGTTAATGATGTTAAAAAAATAGCTCTAAACCTGGATAAACCTGCCTTATAAAGTGCTTGATCGTATTTTAAGCCTTCTTTTAAATAAGAGTTGAATTTACCAATCAACACCAATCCATCGTTTACTAAAATCCCAATCAAGGCAATAATTCCTAAAGCTGAAAGTATATTTATTGGAAAGCCATGTATATAATGTCCCCAAGCAACACCAATTAAGCTAAATGGTATCATTATCATTAATAATAAAGGTTGATCGTAACTTCTAAATGTAAACGCTATTGTAATATAAATTAGCAGTAAAATTATTGGAAATACAACTTTTGCCGAACCTACTGTTTTTGCTGCTTCTCTATTTTGACCTTCATAAATAGCTGATACAGTTGGATATTTAGATAAAATATTGGGTAATACATTAATTTTAATATCATCTAACGCTTCCGTTGCACTTGCCGTTGGATCTGTTAATTCTGACGAAACTTGAATTTCTCGTTTACCTTCTAAATGGTTTATTGCAACTTCACCTCTTTGTATAGTATAAGTGGCAATTTCAGAAAAAGGAACTTTACCACCGCTAGGTGTATTAATCCACATATCATCTAAATTTTTAATAGATGAACGATCTTCTTTTTTATATCGAACCCAAACCTTAATTTCATCTTGTCCACGTTGAAAACGTTGTGCTTGATATCCGAAGAAACCAGAACGAACTTGAGTCATAACGGTACGTAAATTTAGTCCTAATAAATACGCGTTATCTTTTAAACTTATTTGAACTTCTTTAATTCCAAGAGGATCATTATCTGTTATATCCTTTAATTCAGGATTTCTATTCATTTCTGCTTTTAATTCTTCTTTAGCAGCCTTTAATTCGTTAATGTTGTTACCCAAAAGAGAAATTGCAATTGGACTTCCACCTAATCTACCTCCAGAACCAAAGCTTAGACTTTCTACACCATAAAATTTACCTGCTTTTTCTCTTATTGAAGTTGTTATATCTGGAGATGAAAAATCCCGAGATTCTCCTGGAAGTAAGTTAATAGTTAAAGTTGCATTTGATGTTCCGGGTCCAATTCGTTTAATTATATTTTGAACAACTGGAAGGTTTCCTGTTTGCTTTTTAGTATATTCCTCACTAACTAGCCAAACACTTTGTTCAATTTTTGAAATAATAGAATCTGTTATTTTTTCATTTGTTCCTTGAGGCATTTTTAAAGTAATAGCAATCCTATCACTCGCTATTTTTGGAAAAAAATCTGTTTTTATAATTCCTCCTTTTATACTTGCTATTGTTAAAATTAATAAGATTAATGGAATTACAAATCCAGCAAGTTTATTTCGTAAAAAGAATTTTAAAAATGGAGCATATATATTATCTCTAATAAAAAATAAAAACAGTTCCGATTTTTTATTTACAGCAGAAAAAAACTGATTAATTTTTGATTTTTTTCGTACAATTAAATTGCCAAATTCATCCTTACGTTTAACCAACGCACTAGAATGTGCAATATGTGCAGGTAAAATTATTAATGCTTCAATTAGTGAAATTGTAAGCGTAAGTATAACAACTGAGGCAACTTCACCAAAAAATTTACCAATTCTACCATCTAAAAAGTAAAATGTAGAAAATGCTAATAAAGTTGTAAGTATTGCAGAAACAATAGGAGGAACCACCTCTAAAGTTCCATCAATGGCTGCTCTAATTGGCTTTTTACCTTTTTCATAATGGTTATAAATATTTTCTCCAATTACAATACCATCATCAACTAAAATACCAATAACAATAATCATCCCAAATAATGAAAGAACATTAATGGTAATATTTAACATTGGTGCAAAAATAAACATACCGAAGAAAGATATTGGTAGTCCTACAGCAACCCAAAATGCTAATTTAGGATTAAGAAATAAAGATAAAAATAACAACACTAGTAAAATACCAATTGTACCATTTTCAGCTAATAATTGAGTTCTTTGCATTAAAACAATAGAATTATCACTTGCTATATCAATCCTTACATTATCATGTTCTTGATTAAATTTATCGATATACTCATTAATAAGGTTTGCCGATTTAATTAAATCTTCACTATTAGTATTTGTAATGGAAATGTTTAGAGCCATTTCTCCATTAAAATAAATTCTATCAGGCTCTTCAGACCAAGTGTCTTTTACTGTTGCAATATCACTTAAACGAATAATATTTCCAGAAGCATCAGTTTTAACAACTATGTTTAATAGTTCTATTCCTTGATATTTTTTGTTTCTAGCTCTAATTAAATAATCTTCTTCTGAAGTTTTAATATTTCCACCAGAAATTAATAAATTGGCATCAGAAACAGCTGTTGCTACTTGTTGAAAAGTTATATCATATGCGCGTAACTCACTTTCGTTTAATGAAATATCAATTTCTTCGTCTGGAAAACCTGTTAAAGACACCTGAGAAATTCCATCAATTCCTCTTATATCATTTTCAATATTTCTACCATACTGTTTTATTGTTGCTAACGGTAAATCATCACCGCTTACGGTAAATGTAATTGTTTGATTTACACTTTCAATTTTTGCAATAATTGGAGGTTCCATTCCCGAAGGAAATGAAGGAACCCTATCTACGGCATTTTTAACATCTGCCAAAACAACATCAATATTTTTGCCTTTTTCAACCTCAATATTAATTGTTGCAGAATTTTCTTGTGAAACTGATGTTACCCTATCAACACCAACAATACCTTTTAAATTGTCTTCAATTTTTAAAACAATTCCTTCTTCCATTTCTTCTGGAGATGCTCCAGGATAGGTTACGTTTACCTTAATCTCATCCGAATCGGATAAAGGAAAAAATGAAGATTTCATTGAAAGTACTCCAATTACCCCAAAAACTAAAAAAGAAACAATGAAGATATTTACTGCAACGGGATACTTTATAAAATAAGTAATTATTTTTTTCATTATTCTTTTTCGTTAATAGTTTTTACTAACATACCATCATATGCTCCTGGTAAACTTTTGGATAAAATAGAAGTTCCATTTTCCAAACCTTTTATAATTACAGATTCATTTCCAAAGTAAATAGGATCAATTTTAACCAATTTTAAAACGGTATCATTTACAATAAAAACTTTACTGTCATCTACCAATAATTTTCTGGAAATTTCAATAGCATTTTCAATTTCTTTAGTATCTAATTCAGCATTTAGGTACATTCCATCTCGTAAATCTTTTCCTTTTAATTGTAAATAAGCTTTAATGGATTGTGTTGATTGATCAACTTTAGCATTTACTCGAACAATAGTTGCATTCCATTTTTTTGTATTATTTAAATTACTAACCTTAACTTTATTTCCTTTTTTTAATAAATGAGCATAAGCTTCATTAACATTTACTTCTAGTTCGAACACTGAGGTATCAATAAATTCACCTAATTTTTGCCCAGCTCTTACCAAGGTTCCTTGGGATACCAAGGCCTCCGTTAAAATGCCTGAAAAAGGTGCTTTTAAAGTATATTTATAGAGTTTTGCTTCTAAATTTTTAACATTATAGTAATTAGTTAAAATTCCTCTACCTGAAATAAAGAATTTTTCTTTTTCAGAATTAGTTTTAGGTAAAATAGGCGTTGATTTATTAATATCGAAATTACTTAAATAGTCCTGCCATTTACTATATTCATTAGGATAATCTAATTGAATATCGGGCATAATTGCAGTTAAACTATTGAAAAAAGCACTTTTTACAGATTGCAGATTGGCATAAAACTCATCACTATTTAAAGCTAAAATTGTTTGACCTTTATAAAATTCAGTACCCGCTTTAAAGTCTTTACCAATAGGTTTTAAAACACCTTGAACTTCTGCAAACAAATCAATTTTATTTTTTGCAACTAAATTTCCACTTGTTGTAATTGTTACTGGTAAACTTTTATTTTCAACTTTTTTAGTATATACCGTTTTTACAATTTTGTTAAAAGTAGGTTTCTTTTTTTTGCTCAAATTTGCAATTTTGTTACCTGCAAAAATAGCTCCAATTAGCGCAATAATGCTTACTATTATTATTACTGTTTTTCTCATAATTTGAATAGATGTTCTTTGTTTATGTTTAGTTGTATTTTTTCAATTGTTGCAATACAAGTTTTTAAATCTTCGTTAGATATGCCTTTTTGTAAATAACCTATAGTTTGTTTTACAATTGGAAATGTAGTTTTAAAAATATTTTTTCCATAGGTGGTTAAATAAACGTTTTTAATTCTTTTATCTATGCTACTCGATTTTCTAGAAATGAGTTTTTTCTTTTCCATATTAGAGATAAGACGAGATAGTGAAGTTTTATCACATTCAGTAATAAAGGCTAAATTTTGTTGCTGTTGACCATCTTTTTCCGATAAAATTTTTAATACCACAAATTGCTCGCGTGATAAATTTATATTTTTATCCTTAAAAATTTTGGTAATAACAGTTCCAAGCATTTTACCGGTTTTGCCTATATGTGGAATTAACTCATTGTCCAAAAACATCTCTATGGTTTTTGGCAAAATTAAAGTAAATAATAATTAGTTGCATATACAACTATGTTAAATAGTGTTAACTTTTTAACAAAAAAAATCACTCAATAGAGTGATTTTTTTTTCCAAACTAATTCTAACGATTATTTTAATGAAATTCTAGCCTGAGATACAGGATTCGAATAAATAGGGGTTGGGGTTTTCATTAAATTGTTATATTCAACATTTCTAAGAGAAGATAAATCTTTAATTATAAAATTAATATCTCCAATAAGTTTATTTTCATTAAGTAATAAGGTTTCAAGTTTTAAAAGATTACTTAATTCTGAAGGTAACGTCCCTTCAAATAAATTGTTAGACAGTGCCAACTCTTTTAAATTTTCTAATTTACCTATTTCAATTGGAAGTTCTCCATACATTTCATTATCGAAAAAACTTATTACTTCAATATTTTTAAAATTCCCAATTCTTTTAGAAATAGCTCCAGTAAATTTGTTACTACTCAATTGTAGAATTTCTAATTTTTCTAAATTATAAATAGAACTTGGTAATTCACCCGTTAATAAATTATTAAATAAAACTAATTCTTTTAAGTTATTAATTTCACCAATATTTGCAGGTAATTCACCTTCAAGTTTATTCATAAATAATTCAATTGTTTCTAAGGATTTGTTTTTACATATTTCAGTAGGAATAGTTCCGTGTAACTGATTAAACCCAAGGTTTAAATTTGTTAATGAATTTAAATTTCCAATAGTAGAAGGTAAAGTACCTTCTAAATTATTCATACTTAAATTTAATTCAACAACAACATTATTTTTAACTGTTACACCGTGCCAAGTGCTTATATCTTTGGTAAGGTCCCAGGAGTTGTTCCAATTTTCTCCATTAGTTGAATTATATAAATCAATTAATGCGTTTTTTTCAATATCCGAAATTTGTGAAAAAGCAACCGTAGAAAATGTTAAAAATAACAATAGGATTGGGGTAAATATTTTCATAATCTTGGGGTTTTAATTATTTGTACTTCTCAAATATAGGACCAATGTAGCTATTTTTATTTAAACAAACAATAAAAACTTACCGTTTATTTGTAAAAAACTACCATTTATTGAAAAAAAACACCTTTTAAGGGTTTTTCATTACTTTTTTATTTATTCCACAATCTTATTCTTTTCTCTTCATAGTGAAACCAAATTATTTATATTTGTTCAAAAGAAAAAAAATTATGAAGTTAGACATATTGGCTATTGGGGCTCATCCCGACGACGTTGAATTAGGGTGTGGGGCTACTATTGCAAAAGAAATAAATTTAGGAAAGAATGTTGGAATATTAGATTTAACTCAAGGAGAATTAGGAACAAGGGGATCGGCTGAAATTAGAAATAAAGAATCGTCCTTGGCAGCTAAAATTTTAGGAGTTAAAATTAGAGAGAATATAAAGATAGAGGATGGTTTTTTTGAAAACAATAAAGAAAATCAGATTAAAATAATTGAAATAATTAGAAAGTATCAGCCAGAAATAGTTTTATGTAATGCAATTGATGATAGACATATTGATCACCCCAAAGGTAGTAAATTAGTTTCAGATGCTTGTTTTTTATCTGGTTTAAGAAAAATTGAAACAACTTTAAACGGAGAGGAGCAAAAAGCTTGGAGACCAAAGTTTGTATACCATTATATACAATGGAAAAATATTGAACCAGATTTTGTAGTTGATGTAACCGGATTTATAGATAAAAAAGTAGAAGCAGTACTTGCTTATAAATCTCAATTTTACGATCCAAATAGTAATGAACCAAATTCGCCAATTACAAGTAAGAATTTTTTGGATAGTATAACTTATAGAGCAAAAGATTTAGGACGATTAATAGGAAAAGATTATGCAGAAGGTTTTAATACAGAACGTTACGTGGCAATTGATTCTTTAAGTAAATTAATTTAAAAAAATGTTTGTAGAAAAACATAAAAGTTATACATTTGCATCCGCGATTAAATGGTGGTTGTAGCTCAGCTGGTTAGAGCGCCGGATTGTGGTTCCGGAGGTCGCCGGTTCGAACCCGGTCTTCCACCCAAAATTAAAGGTCTGTTTTACAGACCTTTTTTTGTGTAAAAAAGTTTTTTTAAGATAAGTTTTGCTTAAAAAAACAATTAATTTAATAGTTTTACCAATCATAAAACAAATTAACAAAATGAAACATCTTATTTACATACTTTCTTTTGTATTAGCAACAACGGCAATAGCTCAAAATTCTGATAATTTATCTTTAGAAAAGGAAAAATTAAAACTAGCTTTAAGTTATAGTGATGAAGAAGTAGCATCTTCAGCTATGTATAATATTATTGCTATTGAAGGCCCACAAAGTACCTATAAAGATAGTTTAGCTTATTTATATTTTAATAATGCTAAGTATGTTTCTTGTTTTTTAGTAACTGATGATATTTTAAAAAGAAAACCAAATGATGTAGCTTTATTAGAAATGAATGCTGTTTCATTAGAATCTATGGGCGCTATAAGTAAGGCTGCTGAAGTGTATGCTAATTTACTTACAAAAACAAATAATAATTACCACGCATATAAGTTAGCTGGTTTACAAGTTTCGTTAAAAAAACTTGAGGAAGCTTATGTTACAATTAAAAAAGCAAAAGAACTTAAGGATACGGGTAAAGTTAAAATTACTTTTCAGGTAAATAAAAATTACAATCAAAATGTTGATTTAAATGCAGCGATAGCTTATTTAGAAGGAATAATAGCTTTACAATTAAACAAAACAGGTGAAGCCAAGTTAAGTTTAATGAGAGCTATAAATTTATTCCCAGATTTTGCACTTGCAAAAAGTAAATTAACAATTATTGAAAGTTCTGAAAACCAAAAAGAAAATTAGTTAACTTAATTTTTCAGCTAAATAAGAGGCTGTGTAGGAATCTTTACATTTTGCTAAATCTTCAGGAGTTCCTTGAAATAGGAGTGAACCTCCTTTTTTACCACCTTCTTTCCCTAAATCAATTATGTAATCTGCGCATTTTATTAAATCAATGTTATGTTCAATTACAACAATAGAATGACCATTGTTTATAAGTGCGTTAAACGATTTTAATAATTTTTTAATATCGTGAAAATGTAAACCAGTTGTAGGTTCATCAAAAATAAACAAAGATTTTTCTTGACGTGTACCTTTTACTAAAAACGATGCAAGTTTTATACGTTGTGCTTCTCCACCAGAAAGTGTTGATGATGATTGACCAAGAGTTACGTAGCCAAGTCCAACATCTTGTAAAGGCTGTAATTTTCGAACTATTTTAGTTTCTCCATTTTTATTAAAAAATTCAATAGCATCATTAATTGTACTATTTAAAATATCATTAATTGATTTTTGTTGAAATTTAACTTCTAAAACTTCTTTTTTAAATCGTTTCCCTTTACAAGTCTCACATTCTAAATGAACATCAGCCATAAATTGCATTTCAATAGTAACTTCACCTTCACCTTTGCAAACTTCACATCGGCCACCTTCTACATTGAAAGAGAAATGTTTAGGTTGATAATTTCTAATTTTCGCTAATTTTTCAGAAGCAAATAAAGCTCTTATGTCGTCGTATGCTTTTATATATGTTACGGGATTAGATCTGCTTGAACGACCAATTGGGTTTTGATCAATAAATTCGATATGCTCAATTGAATTAAAGTTTCCTCTTATTTCAGTAAACTGTCCAACTTTTTCTCCATATCCACCAATTTTCTTTTGAATAGCAGGAAACAAAATTTTACTAACCAGTGTACTTTTTCCACTTCCTGATACACCCGTGACAACTGTTAAGCCATTTAGGGGGAATTTAACATCAATATTTTTTAAATTGTTTTCGCGAGCTCCAATTATTTCAATAAAATTTTTAGATTTCCTTCTATTTATAGGTATTTCAATTTGTTTACTACCATTTAAGTAGTTTGCGGTTAAAGAGTTGGAATTTAGAATATCATTAAATGAACCTTCCGCAACAATTTCACCTCCTAAAGTTCCTGCTTCAGGGCCTATATCAATAATCATATCGGCTGCTTTCATAATATCTTCATCATGTTCTACAACAATAACAGTATTTCCTAAGTTTCGAAGATCTTTAAGCACATTAATTAATCGTTCGGTATCTTTGGGGTGTAAACCAATGCTTGGCTCATCCAAAATATACATGGAGCCAACTAAGCTACTACCTAAAGATGTGGCTAAATTAATGCGTTGGCTTTCTCCACCAGATAGCGTATTTGATGTTCTGTTTAATGTTAAATAACTTAAACCAACATTATTTAAAAACTGTAGTCGATTGTTTATTTCCACTAATAAACGTTTTGCTATTTTCTCGTCATATTTATCGAGTTTTAATTTCTTAAAAAAAACAATTAATTCTTTTAACGGTAAATCCACCAAATCACTAATGTTTTTGTTGTTAATTTTAACAAAATTGGTTTCCTCACGTAATCTTTTGCCATCACAAACACTACATTTGGTTTTTCCTCTGTAGCGAGAGAGCATTACTCTATATTGAATTTTATAGCTTTGTTCCTCAAGAAAGGAGAAAAACTGATTAATTCCTTCAAAAGAAGAATTTCCATTCCAAATAAGGTTTTTTTGTTCTAAGGTTAATTCAAACCACGGTTTATGGATTGGAATATCAAATTTATAGGCGTGATTTACTAATTGATTTTTAAAATTACTAAAAGAATCAGATTTCCAAGGTAAAATAGCATTTTCATAAATTGATAATGCGGTGTTTGGAATTACTAAATCCTCATCTATTCCAATAACACTTCCATAACCTTCACATTTTGGACAGGCTCCATATGGGTTATTAAAACTAAACAAATGCGTGTTTGGCTCTAAAAAAGTTTTTCCGTCTAGTTCAAATTTATTATTAAATGAAACTATTGTTTTAGAGTTTAAGTTTTCTAAAATACATTCTCCTTTCCCTTCAAAAAAAGCAGTTTGTGTAGCATCTCCAAGTCTATTATAAAAATCTTCATCATCCTTAGTCACAATTCTATCTATAACCAATAAAAAATCGTGTTCAATTTCGGTTGTAACTTCTTCAATTCTTAAAATTTCATTCTTATATTTAATTCTAGAATATCCTTGTTGTGCAAGAATTTTTAAAGTTTGCAAAACACTTCTTTCTTCTGGAATATGCACTGGAGCTAACAATAATAATTTAGTATTGAGTTCTAATTTTTTTATATAATTTAAAACATCGCTAACTGTGTGTTTTTTTACTTCATTACCCGAAATAGGTGAATATGTTTTGCCTATTCTAGCAAATAATAGTTTTAAATAGTCGTAAATTTCTGTAGAAGTCCCAACGGTAGAACGTGGATTTGTAGAGTTTACTTTTTGCTCAATAGCAATTGCTGGAGCAATTCCCTTTATATAGTCTACTTTTGGTTTATTTAAACGACCTAAAAATTGTCTTGCATATGAAGACAGACTCTCAACATATCTTCTTTGACCTTCAGCAAAAAGCGTGTCAAAAGCCAAACTTGATTTTCCTGAACCTGATAAACCTGTTATTACAACTAATTTATTACGTGGTATAGCAACATCAATATTTTTTAAATTATGAAGTTTTGCTCCTTTAATAAGTATGTTTTCCTTTGGATTTAAGGATGCAATATTTTTTGTCATTTTTTGCTAAAAAAGTGAATAAAGGCAAATGTAATGACAATATTTGGAAAATTATTGATAGAAATAGTCATAAATTAAAAATTTTTAATAAATAGTTTTGAATTATTTTTTAAAGTTTTATTTATTACTAAAATCGCCTTATATTTAGTGTTGAATAGATTGTTTTTAATCTGAAAACTAGAAAACTATGCCGTAAGTACAATTATTTAATAATTGTCCATTAAACGTTAAAAAAAAACTAACTAAAAAACATTTTTAGCATTCTAGGATTAGAAATATTTTAAAGTTTTATAAATAAATGATCATAAGGCAAATAATAAAAAAAATAACCAGTACAGTTTTAGTCATTTTTTTGAGTTGTAATTTACTTGTATTTGCTCAAAATTTTCAACGTGTTGAGGAGCAATCCAATTTAGGTAGCTTAAAACAAAATAATGGAGTTGCTGTTGCGGATTACGATCTAGATAATGACCTTGACATATTTGTTGTTGCTAAGGGAAAAGATCAAAACGGAAATGAATTTAGTCATAGCAAGCTTTTTAGAAATAATAACGATGGATCCTTTCAGGATGTTACCATAGAATCAGGCTTAATTAATTTATTACCAGAGAATAACAGTGAAGAGTTTGCAGGTTTAGATGGGTTTAAATATGGAGTGTCTTGGGGAGATTATGACAATGACGGATATCCCGATATCTTTTTTACTTTTTTAAATTCTGTGAAATTATTTCATAATGAAGGTAATGGAACCTTTATTGAAAAAACAAATGAGGCAGGAATTGATAGTGAAAATGGTTGTAGAAATGCTGGTGCTACTTGGTTCGATTTTAATAATGATGGTTTTTTAGATTTATATATATCTGAATGGGGTGCTTGTAGCTACAATAGTTTTTATTTAAACAATGGAAATGGAACATTTGAAAATGTATCAGAGCAATATGGAAACACAAATCCTAGAAGAAAATCTTATATGAGTCTTCCGTTTGATTTTAATAAAGATGGATGGATGGATTTATACATTACCAATGATAAAACATTTCAAAACGAACTATATATAAATCATAACGGTACTAGTATTACAAGTGAAGCCCAAAGCTATGGATTAGATAATTCCAGAGATGATATGGGATTAGCAATGGGAGATTATGATAACGATGGAAACTTTGATATTTATATTACCAATATAAATGCTAATGTTTTTCTAAAAAATAAAGGGGACAATACTTTTGAAGATATAGCAGTTGAAAAAAACCTAGTAGATACCGGTTGGGCGTGGGATGCTGTATTTGCAGATTTTGATCTTGACGGATACGAAGATTTATTTGTTGTTAACGGATTTAAGATTACAAATGATCCAGCTGAACATAATTTTTATTTCAAAAATGTAAAAACTGATGGGCAACATAATTTTATAGATAGTACAGAAGAAATGAACCTTAAAGGTCTAACAACTAGTGTTGGTGCAACTCCATTTGATTATGACAATGATGGTGATTTGGATTTGTTTGTAACAAACAGTGATAGAGATTCTTATTTTTATAAAAATCAGATTATAAATGAAACAGATTCTAATGAATTGAAGTGGTTTAAAGTATCATTAATAGGTACAACTTCAAATAGAAATGCCATTGGTACTACAATATCAATTACAACCAATTTAGGTTCATATCATCGTTATTATTCAGGAGTAGGTTTTTTATCTCAAAGCATACAACCTGTGCATTTTGGCTTAGAGGCAGCAAATCAAATTGAAAATATTAAAATTAAATGGCCTTCTGGTATAGAGGAAACTTATGAAAACCTTCCGTTAAATAAAACCATACTTGCAACTGAAGGATTAGGGTTTGAAATTCTTGATATTCAGCCAAGTTTAAAAATTGAAGGGTGTACCGATCCCAATTCTTGTAATTATAATCCTGAAGCGTCATTGGATGATGGCTCTTGCAGTTATTTAGAATCTAAACAAATTTCAGGAAATACCAATTCTGGATTTTTAAAAAATGAAGTATATACCTATCCATTGTCTGATGGAGCTACAGGTATTTGGGAAGTTCACGGGGGAGAAATTATATCAGGTTTTGGAACAAGTTCAATTACTATAAAATGGGGATTAGAATCCATTGGAACTGTATCTGTTGTTGAATCTAAAGAGTGTTCTAGTTTACCTGTAGAACTTTCAGTTAATTTAGGGGTATCTCAAACTTTGGAAAATAAATCTGTTGCTAGATTATGGAATGAAGCATTATTGGAGTCCATACGCAACGATTTTGCACGACCTACAGTTCACGCAAGAAATCTTTTTCATACAAGTATAGCAATGTACGATGCCTGGGCTATTTATGATAATAAGGCGGTACCATATCTCACGGGTAATAAATTTGATAATTATGAAAGTAGTTTGGAAGAATTTACTCCGCAAGAATCGATTGAAGCATCTAGAAATAAGGCTATAAGTTTTGCTTCGTATCGTGTTCTTTCTCATCGCTTTAAAAATTCACCAGATTTTACAAAGTCACAAAAAATTTATAATTTGTTAATGGAACAATTGGGTTATGATATAAATAATGATAGTGCCAATTATATGGATGGTGATGCGGCAGCATTGGGAAATTATATAGCTCAATGCATAATAAATTTTGGGTATACCGATGGGTCAAGAGAGTTTTTTGATTATAGTAATGAATTTTATTCTCCGGTAAACGAACCTTTGTCACCAATTATTTCAGGAAATAGTAATTTAACAGATCCTAATAGATGGCAACCGTTAAATTTAGATGTTTATATTGATCAAAGTGGTAATTTGATAGAAGGTAGTACACCAGATTTTTTAAGTCCTGAATGGGGAAATGTTACACCATTTGCAATGCAAAATGAAGATGTCAATTTTTATAATAGAAATGGAAATAATTACGCTGTTTACAAGGATCCTGGTAAACCTCCTTTATTGAATGACAATGAATCAACTGTCTCAAGTGATGCTTATAAGTGGGGATTTTCTCTTGTTTCAGTTTGGGGAGCTCATCACGACCCAAATGATGGTGTAATCTGGGATATTTCACCTAATAGTATAGGTAACATTTCATTTAATCAATTACCAAATGATTATACAAACTACTCTAATTTTTATAATACATTTATAGGAGGTGATATAAGTGAAGGCCATTCTATAAACCCAATTACTAAAGCAAAATATAATGAACAGTTGGTACCAAGGGGTGATTACACTAGAGTGTTAGCTGAATTTTGGGCTGATGGACCTGATTCAGAAACTCCACCAGGCCATTGGTTTACTATTTTAAATTATGTTAATGATAATCCTCAATTAATAAAGAAATTAAATGGAGAGGGTGAGGTGCTTAATAATTTGGAATGGGACGTTAAATCCTATTTTATTTTGGGAGGTACAATGCATGATGCGGCAATTGCTGCTTGGAGTATTAAGGGATGGTATGATTATATTAGGCCTATTTCAGCTATTAGACATTTAGCAGACAAAGGACAAAGTACAAATCCTAATTTAGATAATTATAATTCTGAAGGATTACCATTAATTAATGGTTATATAGAATTAGTTGAACCAGGAGATGAACTAGAAGGACAACTTGAGGAAAATATTGGTAAAATTAAATTATATACTTGGAGAGGTCCAAATTACATCGAAGATGCAAGTGTTAATAGCGCAGGAGTTGGATGGATATTGGCTGAAAATTGGTGGCCTTATCAAAGGCCTACATTTGTTACTCCTCCTTTTGCTGGTTATGTTTCGGGACATTCAACTTATTCAAGAGCAGCAGCCGAAGTTATGACCTTAATTACTGGGGATGAATTTTTCCCTGGAGGTATTGGAGAATTTGTTGCAAGAAAAAACGAATTCTTAGTTTTTGAAAAGGGGCCAAGTGTAGATGTTTATTTACAATGGGCAACATATAAAGATGCGTCAGATCAATGCAGTTTGTCTAGAATTTGGGGAGGTATTCACCCTCCAGCAGATGACATACCTGGAAGATTAATTGGTTACGAAATAGGTCATGAGGCATATAATTTTGCCGTTCCATATTTCAATCAGAAAGTTATTGAACCAATACAGAATGAACAAAGAGAAGTTTATCCAAATCCAATAATTTCAGATGAAATAGCAGTTTATAATTGTATTGAGTCGGATAAGTTTAGTTTATTTGATTTAAAAGGTGTTCAAATACCAATTTTAAAAGAAGTATTTAATGAAGGAAGCTTGAAATATACATTAAAAATTTCATCGTCAATTTCAACGGGTGTATATATATTAAAAATTAATGAAATGTCTAAAATTTTACTAATATCAAATTAATTATTTGTATTTTAAATAAAAATATCCCATATTTGAATATTCATCAAAAAAAAGAATGCCTATATATTAAAATTACTTTTTTATAAAAATTATAAAATACAATTTAACCCCTATAATGTATTTAAATTATGGAAAGTAAAGTTATTGCCGATAGTGTTCTAGTAAGCAACTATATTAATGGAAGTGAAAGATCACTTGAAATTTTAATTATTCGTCATAAGCAGCGAATATTTAGTTTTATATTATCTAAAGTTTTAGACAGAGAAGTTGCCGAAGATATTTTTCAAGACACATTTATTAAAGTTATAAACACCTTAAAAAGAGGAGCGTACAACGAAGAAGGGAAGTTTTTACCTTGGGTTATGAGAATAGCACATAATTTGGTAATTGATTATTTCAGAAGAAACAAACGTATACCAACATTTAAAAACACAGATGAATTCGATATTTTTAGCATCATTAGTGATGAAGTATTAAATATTGAAAAACAATTAATAAAAGATCAAATATTAGAAGATATAAGAGGATTAATTGTAGAATTACCAGAAGATCAGAAAGAAGTTTTACTTATGCGCATGTATAAAGATATGAGCTTTAAAGAAATTGCAGAAAACACGGGTGTAAGCATTAATACAGCGTTAGGTCGTATGCGATATGCCCTTATAAATTTGAGAAAATTAATAGAAAAACATAAAATAATTTTAGTAAATTAAAATAAAATTAAAAGTTCTTCGTTAATACTGTATAAACCACGTATATATGATGAAACTTTACACTAAAAAGTCTCCAAATATGGAGCATCCTAGAAAAGAAATAATTCAATATTTGATTAATTACTCCAAGCAATTGAGAGTTGTAAAAACCAACAAAAACGATTATATTGAATTACATTTGAATTAATGTTCTTAAAACCCATTTTTAACCAAAATGGGTTTTTTATTTTATTAAAGATTTTCTTCCTATTGCTTTAAAAATAATATCTTTTTCAATATCCCAATTTCTGGCAGGAGAATACTCTCTTCCATAAAAAATAATTTGCAAATGTAATTTGTTCCATAATTCTTTTGGAAATAATCGTTTAGCGTCTTTTTCTGTTTGCACAACATTTTTTCCATTTGTTAATCCCCATCTATACATTAAACGGTGAATATGAGTATCTACTGGAAATGCAGGAATTCCAAAGGCTTGACTCATAACAACACTCGCTGTTTTATGACCAACAGCTGGCAAAGCTTCTAAATCTTCAAAATTTCGAGGAACCTTTCCATGATGCTTTTCAATAAGTATTTTTGAAAGCCCAAAAATTCCTTTTGATTTCATTGGGGATAATCCCACAGGTTTTATAATTTCTCTTATTTCTTCAACACTTAATTTTACCATATCATATGGGTTATCTGCTTTTGCAAACAAAATAGGAGTAATTTTATTTACGCCTACATCAGTACTTTGGGCAGACATTAAAACGGCAATTAATAACGTATACGGATCTTTATGATCTAAAGGTATTGGAACTTCTGGATATAATTTTTCAAGTGTTTCAATAATAAATTGTACTTTTTCTTTCTTAGTCATTTAGGTTTTGTAAAAATTTAATGTTGAAAGATAAAAATAGTTTAATTAAAAGAAAAAGGAATTAGTTTATATCTTTTAAAGTGGTTAAATTTGATCTTCAATTTAAAATTAAAATGATTATGACAACATTAAAAGTAGGAGATAAAGCACCAAATTTCGAAGCATTTGATCAGGAAGGAAATATTATTAAGTTGTCTAATTATATAGGTAAAAAACTTGTTTTATTTTTTTACCCAAAGGCAAGTACTCCTGGTTGTACAATGCAAGCTTGTAACTTACGAGATAATTATCAGATGTTTATTGCCAAAGGTTATGATGTTTTAGGTGTAAGTGCAGATTCCCAGAAAAGGCAACAAAATTTTATTAATAAAAATAACTTACCATTTCCATTGTTGGCAGATGAAAATAAAGATGTTATTAATGCTTTTGGGGTTTGGGGACCTAAAAAATTTATGGGCCGTGAATACGACGGAATTCATAGAACAACTTTTATTATTGATGAAAAAGGTGTTATTGAAGATATTATCATTAAAGTAAAAACAAAACAACATACAAGCCAAATTATTGAATAATTTTTTGGTTTAATAAAAAAAAACTATTTTTAAATAATTCTTAATCAGATACATAAATAACTTCTGCTATTTTATGCATTGATTAAACTTTTTAATTTCATTAAAAAATTATTTAAAAAAAATGGCTTTAACTAAAATAAAAAAGATTTACTCTAAAATTTTTGATTCTTATGGTTGTAATTTAGTAGAAAAGCATATTTCAAAAATAATTGAATTAGATGAGTTTTTGCCTTATAGCTCAACCTTTTTTTGTGTAACAAATACACAAACCTTATCATTCGAATATATTAGTAAAAACCTAAAGTCATGTGTTGGGCTTTCTCCATCATTATTTAGGGAAGAAGGTATGAGGTACTTTTGGAGTAGAATTCATCCAGATGATATTGATTTATGGTTGACAGGCTTAAATGAACTAATGAATTATACGGTTAACGAAATTTCATTGGAGGATAGAAGCAGAATGAATTATACTTGGAATTTTAGATTTAAAAACTCCAATGAAGAATATGTAAATATTATTCAAAATACAACTCCCCTTGAATTTGATACTCAAAAAAAACCTATTATTGGTTTAGCGCATTATTCAGTATTAAATTCTAATATTAAAATGGATATTTGTGCCTCAGCCAAATTATTGAATCTAAATGATGAGTATGAAACAATGTATTTTAATAATTTCTCTCAAAAATTACTTACTGATGGAATTTCGAATAGAGAACGTGATATTGTTAGATTGTTAGTTTTAAACAATTCTAGTAAAGAAATTGCAAAAAAACTTTGTATTTCCTCTAATACAGTAGACACTCATAGAAGAAATATTTTAAAAAAAATGAAAATTTCTACAACAGGAGAACTTATTGGTATGCTAAAAATGAATAAAATAGTACTATAAATTTAGAAGATTATGATAAATACTCAATTTGAGTATTTTAATAATGTTTAATTATTTCTAAATTTACAAAGAGGAAAACTGCTAAAAGATATTGTGTTTGTTTAAATTAAACTTTGGGCAAAGTATTATTGACTATTTATTAGAGGTGAAGAATTTTATTTAATAAGGGTATTGATTTTGAATTCTAACCGATTGATTGAATAAATTAGAATTAATGAATACAGTACATTAGTGGTTTCCTTTTTTAAAACTTTATATCCATTTTTAAATTTAATAATCTCGGAGTCATATAATTTGGTATTCCATAATACCTTTTGGAATAAGAATCTCTAACCCAGGTGTTTGTAATTGAATTTTGCACATCAAACATATTAAAAATTTCAAAACCAACACTTAATTCCTTAATATCATTCAACCATTTACTATTCGATTTGTTATTATAATCTTTAAAAATATAAGAAATTCCAATATCAGCTCGTTTATAAGCATTTAATCTACCCTGATATTCGTAAGGGTTTGAATAGGAGGGAGCTCCTCCCGGTAAACCCGAGTTAAAAACCAAATTTAAATACATTTTAATTTTAGGAATATTGGGAACATAATCTTGAAAAAGCATTGCGAATTTAAATCGTTGATCTGTTGGTCTAGATATAAAACCTTGGTTATTATAGTTTTCTTCAGTTTTTAGAAAACCAATGCTTACCCAACTTTCTGTTCCGGGAACAAATTCACCATTTAACCTTAAATCCACACCAGTAGCGTAAGCCGTAGCATTGTTATCTGCTATGTACCTAATCTTAACATTATCAAGTGTATAGGTGTTAACATTTGATAGGTTTTTATAATATATTTCGGAAACTAATTTAAAAGGTCTGTTCCATAAATTAAAACTAAAATCATTTCCAACTACAAATTGAATTGATTTTTGAGTTTCAACAGTTGTATTAATTTTTCCGTCAAAATCTCTAAGTTCTTTATAAAAAGGCGGTTGATTATACATTCCACCAGATATTCTAAACAACATATCTTTGTTCCAATCTGGTTTAATTGCAAATTGCCCACGTAAACTATAAATTATTTTATTGCTAGTTTCTAAGTTTTCTCCATTAACATTCCAATTATGAGAGCGAATACCTAAATTATACCATATTTTATGATTGTTCCATTGAGAAATATTACTGTATTGCGTAAACCAAACAAGTCTATCAATTTTTAATTTGTTATTGGCACTAACACTTTGAAAGGGAGCTAATTCACCCGAAAATGGCTCGTATGGTTGATTATTTTGAAACTGATTTGGTGGTCTAACACTAAACCCTACAGAATCAATTATTTCCCATTCTTTTATTCGATCTTTAATATCTTCAATTTGATATTTAACACCAAAATCTATTCTATGATTCTTTTTTTTGTAAGTTCCTTTAACTTCCGAATTAGCTATTAAAGCATCAATATCATTACGAGCATGATTTAATTGAGAACCAATTCCTTCTGAAAATTCAACATCTCCAAAATTTTCTGAAGCAAAATCGTTATTAACTTCTCCAACATTGTAACTAGCTAAAATATCATAATATTCCTCTTCAATGGTATGATATGTAGAAGTTGAAAAACTTAAATCTAAATTTTTATTAACAGAGTATGAGCCTTTTAAAGCTCCAAAAAGTGTTTTAAATTTGTCTTTTTCTTTTCCGTTATAATATACAATTAACTCTAAAGGATCATCCAAGGTTCCAAATTTAGTCCTTCTAGTTTTTGGGATGTAATTATAATTATTAAGTGTAAAATTACCTAAAAACTCAAACTTCAATTTGGGGTTTAGGGTATATGTTAAAAAGGATTGAACATCTGTGAAATTAGGGTTTGCATTAGTTTCAATATCCTTACTATTTATAAATAAACTGTTATCTCTATATCTAATTCCAAGCAAAGAACTAAATTTTTTATTTGGAGAAATACCTTCAAGAGTAAAACTCCCACCTAGAAGACTTGCATTAACACTTGCTGCAAATTCGCTTGGTTTTTTATAAGTAATATCTAGAACCGATGATAATTTATCTCCAAATTTCGCCTGAAAACCACCAGCGGAGAAACTAACATTTTGTACCATTGCTCCATTTACAAAACTTAAACCCTCTTGCTGTCCCGATCTTACTAAAAAAGGTCGATAAACTTCAATACCATTAACATAAACTAAATTTTCATCAAAATTACCACCTCTAACATTATATTGAGTACTTAATTCGTTAGTGTTATTAACACCAGGAAGTGTCATTAAAATATTCTCTACACCTTGGTTTGCACCGGGTATTTTAGAAATATTTTCTGGGTTTACTTTAATTAATCCTTGTGCATCTTTTTTATGATCTTCAATAACTACCTCATTAATTTCTTCTATACTTATTATTAAGGTAGGAGAATATCGAAATGTTTTATTTGCCGGAATATTAATTACTTTTTGAATTGTTCTAAATCCTAAATGTTTAAAATTTACGATTACCTTATTATTAGCATTAATTTTTAACTCATATTCTCCTTTTGCATTTGATGTAGTACCCCGATTTTTAGTGAAAATTGAAACTCCTTCAATAGGAATTTTACTTTCATTTTTTATGATTCCCTTTATCTTAGCGGTTTGTGCTGAAATAATAATTGACGAAAATAGTAGTATTAAAGAAGTGAATTTTTTCAAAGTTTAGAGCTTATTTTTTACGATAAAAAGTTGCATTAAGTACTCTAGTGTTTCCAACATTATCCGTTACAGTAACCTTTAAATTATGTTTAGCATTGGTAAAGGATTTATCATTTAAGTCATAAGTTAATTTATCAGTTTTAGCATCGTATTCCATTAAAATCCACTCTCCATCAATTTCACCTTTATATGATTTTATTCCCGATCCAGAATCACTAATATGAACCTTAATAGAGTTATACTTGGTAAGCCACTGTTCGTTTCTAATATTTAATAATTTTATTATAGGTTTCTCATTATCAGATGCTAATGTGTAATTACCTAGTTTTTTGGTTGAAGTGTAAAAAGTTGTATTCTTTTTTATGGTTTTTTGATAACTTGTTGTGCCATATTTATTAACAGAAGCAATATATAGATGTTTTTTTTCTTCAGGAGAGTATTTAGATACATCAAAAGTAAGTGTATAATTTTTGTCTAAAGGAATAGTTGGTGTATGTACTTTTACTATATTATTTTCAACCTTAAAATCTAAGAATTCATTATTATAAAAAGTATTTTTAGGAAAGGCAATACTTACTCCATTTAAACTAAATTTGTTGAATTCTTTAAAATTAATTTTATAAGGTGTTTCTTTTAAATTGTTGGCAACAATTAAAGAGTCTTTTTTACCTACTATTGGAATTTTTATACTTTGTGTATTACCTTTAAAGTCTTTTGCAATAACTTCGACATTGTAATTCAATCCATCTTTAACAGTTAAATAACCTTTGGTATCCGATTTTTTGTATAAACTTAACTTATTTGAAGGTTCAATAAAACATTTTTGAATTCGCTGGTTTAAATTGGCTAAACGTTCGTAATCAATTAACAAATTAATGTATTTACTTTCCGAAAAAGAAAAGGAAGTGGCATTAAACTCGTGGACTTTTGTTCCATTTACTAACATTGTTAAACTGTATAGTCCATTTTTATTATATGCTCCATCTAATTGATCATACGCATTAATACCAAAGCCAATTTTTCCGTATGCATTAATTATAGGTGTAGTTAAATTTCCATCTTTTAGTTTTATCAAAGAAATTTGGGAAGGTTTTGATATTCTATTTATATGAGATTCATCTGAAAGAGAATAACCTATCAAGGTGTTGATTCTAGGCTTTATAGCGTCGTTTATTTGTATTCCAAATAACATTGGGTTAATAGGCTTCTCTGTTTTCGAATTTCGTATTTCAAAATGCAAATGGGGACCACCAGAACTACCTGAATTTCCAGACAAAGCTATAACTTCTCCTTTTGAAATAGGTAAAGCAGATGCCTGAGGAAATAATTGTATTTCAAAACTTTTTTTTGAGTATTGATGTTTTTTTACAAAAGCCTCAATTTTATTATTAAACTTTTTTAAGTGCGCATAAACTGAAGTATAACCATTTGGATGTGTAATATAAAGAGCCTTTCCATAACCCCAAGCCGAAACTTTAATTCTAGAAACATAACCTTCTGCAGCCGTTGTTACATTTAAACCTTCCTTTCCTAAAGTTTTAATATCAAGACCAGAATGAAAATGATTAGTGCGTAATTCTCCAAATGTACCAGACAAAATTAAAGGAATGTCTAATGGACTTTCAAAATAATCTATAGGAAAAGTTGTATTAGAACTTAGAGCTCCTTGAGATATAGAATTTTGATAAATTAAGAGTATTAAAATAAAAAGTATATTTTTCACAATAATTGTTTTTGCTAAAATAAAATAATATTTTTTAGTAAAGATTAAAAATCAGGCATTTCACATTGTTTAGTTAAGTTTTTTTTAAAATGACATCAAAACAGTTGTAATATTGATATAGTAATGGTAACTTTGTATAAATAGTATATATTTTAGTTTTTTTATGAGTGAAATTTTAGGAGTTGTTGATTTAATTGAAAATAAACTCAATTCGCTTTTAGAAAATTATATTTTTTTGAAAGAAGAAAATGAGATTTTATACAATAAAATAGCAGTTTTAGAAAATGAAATAACTAAAGATAAGCAGTTAATTAATGAAATTGAAAATAAATATCAAGCATTAAAAATTGCAAAAACTATAGAAGGCAGTAAGGAAGATAGTAGAAATACAAAACTCAAAATAAATGCTTTAATTCGTGAAATTGATAATTGTATAATTCAATTAAGTGAATAAGATCTTTTAAATGGCGGAATCATTAAAAATAAAAGTTACAATTGCAGGAAGAGTTTACCCTCTAAGAGTAAAAAATGAAAATGAAGAAGAGGGAATGCGAAAAGCTGCAAATAAAATTAATGATTTAGTTACTAAATTTGAGCAAAACTATGCGGTTAGTGATAAACAAGATGTTTTAGCTATGTGTGCATTGCAATTTGCTTCATTAATTGAAATTAACGCAATTAATAAAGAAGAAGATTTAAATAAAGCAATAGAAAAAATGAATAAATTAAATGTTTTAATTGATGAGCATTTAAACAAATAAGTTCTTTAAAAATATTAATTAATAATACTGCCTACATTAGTAATTGTTTGTTAAACTCAACACTATATCTTTATAAAGGATGAGTCGTATTTGTAAAAGCAGGCCGTTTTAAACGGATCCTTGACCATTTCGTTAGTCCTAAACTTGTTTATAAGGAGTTTACAAAAACCATACTATTGTAGGTTTTTTTATATCTAAATTTGAAATATGGTAGAATCTATAATGCTAATTGTAATTGGCATAGTAATAGGATTAGCAATAGGATATGTTGTTGCTAAATCTTTAGAAAAAAAGAAGGCAACTAAAATATTAAGAAACACTAAAAAAGAAGCGAGTTCAATTATAAGAGAAGCTCAAATTGAGGCCGATGCAATTAAAAAAGATAAAATTTTACAAGCTAAAGAGAAGTTTATTGAATTAAAATCTGAACACGAAAAAGTCATAATTGCACGAGATAAAAAAATAGCCGATTCAGAAAAACGTGCAAGAGATAGAGAATCACAAATTTCTCAAGAATTAGACAAAAACAAAAAATTAAACCAAGAAGCAAACTCTAAAATTAATGAGTTCAATAAAAAAATTGAATACCTAGAACGCAGAACAGAAGAAGTTGATAAACTGCACAGAAAACAAGTAGAAAACCTTGAGGTAATTTCTGGTTTATCAGCTGAGGATGCTAAAAAAGAATTAGTTGAATCATTGAAAGATGAGGCTAAATCAGATGCAATGGCTCATATACAAGACACCATTGAAGAAGCAAAATTAACAGCACAACAGGAAGCACGTAAAGTTATATTAAATACAATTCAACGAGTAGGTGTTGAACAAACTGTTGAAAATTGTGTTTCTGTTTTTAATATTGAATCTGATGATGTTAAAGGACGTATTATTGGTAGAGAAGGTAGAAATATTAGAGCAATTGAGGCTGCAACTGGCGTGGAAATTATTGTAGATGACACTCCTGAGGCTATCATATTATCTTGTTTTGATCCGGTTCGTAGAGAAATTGCGCGCTTATCATTACATAAATTAGTAACTGACGGAAGAATTCACCCAGCCAGAATTGAAGAAATTGTTAAAAAAACAGAAAAACAATTACAACAAGAAATTATTGAAGTTGGTAAACGTACAGTAATAGATTTGGGTATTCATGGGTTGCATCCTGAGTTAATAAAAACCATTGGTAGAATGAAATATCGTTCTTCTTATGGACAAAATTTATTACAACACTCTCGTGAAGTTGCTAACCTTTGTGGATTAATGGCGGCAGAATTAGGACTTAATGCTAAATTAGCGAAACGTGCTGGTTTATTACATGATATTGGTAAAGTACCTGAAACTGAAAGTGAATTACCGCATGCTTTACTTGGAATGCAATGGGCAGAAAAATATAACGAAAACCCAGAAATATGTAACGCCATTGGAGCGCATCATGATGAAATTGAAATGAAAACGTTAATTGCACCAATTGTGCAAGTATGTGATGCTATTTCAGGTGCAAGACCAGGAGCTCGTAGACAAGTTTTAGATTCATATATACAGCGTTTAAAAGATTTAGAAGATATTGCATTCGGATTTAGTGGAGTGCAAAAGGCTTATGCTATACAGGCAGGTAGAGAATTACGTGTTATTGTTGAAAGTGAAAAGGTAAATGATGCAAAAGCGTCTGAACTTTCTTTTAATATATCACAAAAAATTCAAAATGATATGACCTATCCTGGACAAGTAAGAATAACAGTTATTAGAGAAACTAGAGCTGTAAATATTGCTAAATAGCATGTTTTGTTAAAATAAATTAAATAAAAAAAATCTCGCTTTTGCGGGATTTTTTTTTGCACCCAACCATGTTATTCAATGTTTATAATCGTACATATTAGTATAAAGTGTTTATTCTTAAAAGTTTAATACGATTTTAATATAAATTTCAACTTTAAATTATTGTTAATACAACATTTATTTAAATACGTTGCGAAATGTTTATATTTTTAATTTAATTTATATTTTTCTTTTAAAATTATTGAATTATAACATTTTTTTTAGATATTTTTGTGAAAATGAAAATTGGTTAACCAATTTTTATAATTGTTTATTACCTTAAATTTTATTGGTATAAAACAAAATTTAATTTTAAATATAATACTATGGGCACAAACCAGGAGGAAATTATTCAAACAAGAAAAGATATTGTACAGTACATAAACTTACAATTAGAATCTTTAGGTCAACCAATTTTTACAGATGATGAGAACTCAGATGAAAAATTTTGCAATCTAAAATTTCAAAAATTAACAAATTCGTTAATTAAAAATTTTAAAGAAAAGTCGAGATTATTGTCAAATCATTTATCTCCTGTAGATACAAGGATACAGAATTTTTTAAATGATTACCTTAAAAATGTTCCTTTTGATAAGCCCTATGTATTACCAAATAACACTTTAATTTTAAATCAGAAAGGACATGCACGTGAGGCAAGTTTACCACCAAATGGTAAAACGTTTGTAAGCGAGAATATTACTTCACACAGAATAAAACAAGGGATTTTAAATAATCCAATTCATGATAAAAGAACAACTAAAGGAACATTTCATATTGTAGAAGGAGACTTACCGGTACCTTTAGATAAAAAAGAAGTGCCAAAAATAGCTTTTGCACATTTTTTAAATGCTGCTTTTACTCCTTCAGATGAATTAAAAACATTACCATTTACTTCAAACCAAGAGAACAAAGCAAAAGTAATAGTTTCATTTCTAATGAGACCAATGGTTTGTCCTGAGGTAAAAGGAGTAATTTCTAAAAAAAGTATGGAGGTTCGCTTTTTTGCTCCTGGTAGTTTGGTAAGCAATTTAGATTTTGTTGAATCCATTTTCGGGAACGCCGGCGATCCTAATTTAGCACATAATGATGCAGCTCTGGATACCGAACATTGGACCGGACATACAGGATGTATAATTTTGGCACCTCAACTTAAAACCTTAACTAAAAAACAAGTTGGATTGCCTCATTATAATGATGCTACAGATCGTCAAAAAAATGATGGTATGTGCTGGAAAGATGATAATGAATTATATAATGACGGTAGCGCTTTTAAAGTAACTTGTAGAGACGATAGAGGTGTTGTTGTAACTATTATTGCTGATAATTATTTTGGATATTCAAAAAAGGAAATTAAAACCCAAATTAGTTATTCGGCAAATTTATTTGGATTGGTTGAAGAAGAGCATTCTGGCGGTGCAATAGCTTATCCAAGAGGTGTAATGGGGGATATTGTTGATGGTAGTGCATTTTCAGCTAAATTTGGGAATAGATTTAGTTTTGAAAATGTTAAAAATTTATTAGGTGATAGAATTGAAGTAAAAGATTCAAATTATGCAATAGATAAAAAGTACCCGAATTTAGTTTATATTCCTGAAAACGCCTATATAAATACCAATACCAATAATATAACTTGGACATATAAAAATGTAGAACAAGAACTAACATTATCTCCTCTTAAAACATATATACATCCAACAGGAAATAAGTTTAGATTAGAAAAACACAAGGCAATTTCTTTGTGGAGAATTGTAAATACTTCTCCAGAAGGTATTTTTTGCCATAAACCTTGTACTGTATCAGGTGGAGGGAAATCGGAAATTTCAAAATCTATGCTAAATGCTATTACATATAATACATTTAATATTTTAGATATTGATGAAGATTTTAAAAAGGCTGATGAAATTATTGAATATGATTACTCAAAAAGATGGAAAAATTTCGATTCATCGTTACCACCATCAAAACCATTTTTAAGCAAAGAACGTACTCTTGGTTCGGCAGTAATGTTATTAACTCCATCAAGTGATAATAGTGATGAGTTTAATGAGTTTGTTAAAAATATTCCTGTTCATATTAGATCGCTGGTTTTATTTGTAAAACGATTATACAGACAAGATCACGGAGATTTAAATTGGAAAGATTGTATGTCTGTTCAAATTATAAATGGACAAAAAGGAACAGGGCTTTGGTATTTTAACAATCCTGTGGTTGGTAGTTATGTTAGAATTGGATTTAATCCAGAAGGAAGATGGATGTTAAATAAATTACGTTCAGATTTTTCTGCGAGTACAAAAATTCAGTTAGAAGATGATATTTCAGCTTCAATAACTTTACCTAGAAATAAGTTTAAAAATTTAAACAACCAATACACAAATAAAAGTTTAAAGGTTGTAGCAAATTGTGAGTCGCATTTATTCCAAAGACCCGATGAAGCAATTGTTAGAGGTTATGATGAAGGAGCAGAGCGTGATTTAGTATCGGGCAACGTATTTTTAACTAATTACGAGCTATTAACTAAAAAAGACGCTATTGAAATATTTGAAGACACTATTAACTATGATAAATATACACAGCCTGTAAAAGATTTAATTTTAAGTGTTGTTAATAGTCCAAATGATGAAGAATATTTTTCTTTACCATCGCACACTAGAATTGTTGATGGAGAACCAACAAAAAATCCTCGTTATTTAGAAAAAAACATTTTTATTAATGAAACTGAAGATAGTTATTTAGGCGAAGTAGGTGTAAGGTTGTTTAGGAAAATAAAATCTGAAGACCCAGTTATTAATGTTGTAAATGCTGTTTTGCCAGGGAGAAGAAATAATCCAGTAGATAAAGAAGCTGGTATTAGACCATTGGCAGTTTACAACCCAATTCATTATCAAGAAACTCCAGAGTTATTTATGGACTTTATTTGTAGTTTAACGGGGAAATCTCCTTCAACTACTGGTGCCGGATCTGAGGGAGCATTAACAAAAGGACCTTTTAATATGTTAACTCCAACTACAGATTTAAACAATGCATTATTATCGCATATTTTAACAGAATCTAATGCGTTTAGTACTGCCGCAGGTTATGTTGGAGCTGAAAATAAAGTAGACCATGACATTAGTTTATTAATACCCGAAATTTGGGCTCGTTTGGAAGCAGAGGATAGAGATCCAAAAGCGTTAATTGAAAATGGTTCTTTAGAAAAAATTGAAGATTTTGAATATAATGGTAATAAAGTTTTAGCAAGCCGCTTAGGATATAGAATTACTAGTACGTTTTCTTTAAGATGTTTAAATCGTTTATTTGACGAGCCAAATGCTGTTTTTAGTGAAAAAATGTTGAAACCAGAATTACAAGGTCTAGAAGATTATGTAGACGGTATTGCAAATATTGTTGAGGCACAACAAAAAGTAGCGTTAAGATATTTTGCTGATGGAAGTGTTGAAGCAGCTATTCCTCCATTAAAAATAATTCTTCATGTTATGGCTTATGGACAGTATGAAGGTAAAGAAATTAGCGATCCAACTTTAAGAGCTTATTTTGATAGAGATTATGTTTTAAAAAGCGATTGGTATAAAGAGCGTTTAAAATTAAAGCAACAAAAAGATGTAAATTTTTATATAAAACAAATTAATTATTTAGAAACGTTTATTTCGAACCCGAAAAACGATTTAATTGTTGAAGAATTAAATTTAGTTGAAAAATTAGAAAATGTTAAAAACATGTATAGTAAAGCCAATTCTAACGAGTATTTAAAATCGTTAGAAGGAACTATTGGAACTGATCCATTGTTTAGAAAATAATTCTATTTAAATTATTATTAAAAACTGTAGTTAATGTTGAAAAATGTTACTACAGTTTTTATTTACTCCTTGGGTGAAATGTATTAACAACTTCTTTTAAGAAACTCTTATCCAAATGCATATATATTTCGGTTGTTGTAATACTTTCATGACCTAACATTTGTTGAATTGCTCTTAAATCTGCACCTCGTTCTAGTAAATGAGTAGCAAATGAGTGTCTAAACGTATGCGGACTAATTTTCTTTTTTAATCCAGTTTTTATAGCAAGGTTTTTAACAATGGTAAAAATCATTACACGTGTTAGTTTTTTCCCTCTTCTGTTTAAAAAAACAGTATCCTCAAAGCCTTTTTTTACATCAATATGTGAACGAATATCAAGAACATAAAAATTGATATATTTTTGAGTTTGCTCATTAATAGGTACAAATCTTTGCTTATTACCTTTTCCAATAACCCTAATAAACCCTTCTTCAAAAAATAAATCAGAAAGTTTTAAATCTACTAATTCAGAAACCCTTAAACCACAACTATATAATGTTTCTAAAATGGTTCTATTACGTTCGCCTTGTGGCTCACTTAAGTCAATTGAATTAATTAATAAGTCAATATCTTTAATCGAAAGAGTATCTGGAAGTTTCATCCCAATTTTTGGTGTTTCAATTAAATCAGTAGGGTTAGATTCTCTATAGTTTTCAAAAATTAAATAGTCGAAGAAATTGCGAATTCCAGATATTAATCTTGCTTGTGAACGGGCATTGATTGTTTTTGAAGCAGTATAAATAAATTCTTGTATAATTACATCATTAATAACAATAGGCGTGGTGTTAATTTTATTGGTTTCGAGATATTGAATTAATTTTTTAACATCTCTAGAATAACTTTCAATAGAGTTTTTTGCCAAACCTTTTTCAATTTTTAGGTAGGTAACATAATCTGTTAAAGCGTTATTCCATTTCATATTTGTAAATATAAGAAATAATAAATCTGACTTAATTAAATATTAAAAACAACTTTAAATAAATTTAATATCTTAGTGTCTCTAAATTTTAATGAAATGAAAAAATATATATCCTTATTAATTTTTACTGTTTTATTTTTAAATAAAAATTTAATATTTGCTCAAAGTATTAATCTTTTTGGAGTAAAAGGAGGAGTTAATTTAATGGAAATTAGGGATAAACTAAACGACGATTCTGTTGCAAAAGAAAACAAAACAGGATTTTATTTAGGAGCTTTTATGGAATTTAGAAAAAGTGTTAATTTTTCAATTCAAGCAGAAATAAATTATTCGGGAACAAATAATAAAACAAATGACCAAATAGGATTACTTCATATTCCTGTTTTATTTAAATATAAAGTTGCTAATAAAGTTGAAATTTATGGAGGCCCAGAATCTCAATTTTTATTGTCAGTTAGTAGAACAGATATAAAAAATAAGCAGTATAAAAAGTTTATTTTAGCCGCAGATTTGGGCGTTGGTTTTTTAATTACTGAAGAATTAACATTAGATGCTCGTTATAATTTAGCAGTTTCTAATTATATGGATTTTGGTCCACATCGAAACAAAAAATTAAATTTTATTCAAATTGGTTTGGCTTATAAATTTGATAATTAGTTGTTGTTAAAAGCTAATTTCCAAGATTAATTTTTAAATTTGAATTCGAAATAATTTCACCAAAAATATTAGTCTAAAATATCTATGAAAATTTTAATCTTAAATGGTCCAAATCTTAACTTATTAGGAAAAAGAGAACCTGAAATATATGGAAGTTTAACTTTCGAAGAATATTTTAAGACCTTACAAAAAAAATATGCAAACATAGAATTGTATTATTATCAAAGTAATATAGAAGGAGAAATTATAGACAAATTACACGAAGTAGGTTTTAATTTTGATGGCGTTATTCTAAATGCAGGTGCGTATACACATACTTCTGTTGCAATAGGAGATGCTATAAAAGGAATTGAAACCCCAGTTATTGAAGTACACATTTCGAATGTTCATTCTCGTGAAGATTTTAGACATATTTCTTATATAACGCCAGTTGTTAAAGGAGTTATAGCTGGTTTTGGTTTGCAAAGTTATGATTTAGCCTTAGAGAGTTTTATTTAATTTAATTACCTTTTGTAGTTTTTCGAAAACTCTTTTAAAGACATAGGCGTTATTTTTTTAGAATTGCAATATTCAACATATATCTTATAGTGTTTTACCACAGGTTCTAGTGTTTTATTTTTAGTTTTTTTATCTTTTTGAAAATCTGAAATCATTTTTACGATATAAGTGTTTGTATATTAAGACACTAAACTCTTTTTAAAGTCACTATTTTAACTAAATTGGAAAGTGTTAATTTCTACATAAAAGTTATTTTAGTTTTTTATTTAATTAACTGAAGTGAACAATATTTTATAACTTTAAACAATTAACCAACTAAGAAATATTATAAAAGGTTGTGTAACTTATGTAGTATTTAAAAACATAATAATAGTCGAAATTTGATGTAAAGCTTAAACTTTATAAAAATTGTATAAATTAATAAAATTATGAGTAAATTAAACTCCTTAGCCATAAGTGAAAACGGTTTTATATTTAAGCCTTCAACAGGAGAATCTTTTGTAACCAATGAAATTGGTTTATTTATAATACAGTTACTAAAATCTGGAAAAAAAGCTGATGAAATTATTCAAGAAATAATTAAAGATTTTGAGGTTGATAATTTAACAGCAGGAAAAGATTTGTATGAATTTTTAGATTTCTTAAAAAAAGAAAACATGACCGATTAGTTATGGAAAAAAAGAAACTAAATATTGCCGTAACAGGCCTAAATAATATTGATAGTCCTGGCCCAGGTGTTCCGGTTATAAGAGCACTAAAAAAATCGGGAATGGATGTTAAAATTATTGGGTTGGCTTATGAAAATCTAGAACCTGGAATTTATATGCCTGGCTTGGTAGATAAGTCTTATTTAATGCCATTTCCTTCTACCGGAAGTGAAGCCTTTTTAGAGCGATTAGCTTATATACATAAAAAAGAAAACTTGGATATTGTTATACCAAATTTCGATTCTGAATTATTTTTATTTATTAAATTTAATGAGAGATTAAAGCAAATGGGTATTTCTACATTTCTACCTACGTTAGAACAATTTGAAGAACGACATAAAGATAATTTACCTGAATATGCCCGTAAATATAACATAACCGTTCCAGAAAGTAAACCTTTGGTAAATATTAAAGAATTAGAAAATTTACCAAAACCTTTAAGTTACCCTTATTTTATAAAAGGTAAATTTTACGAAGCTTTTAAAGTTTCTAACCTAGCACAATCACAATATTATTTTAATAAATTATCTGCAAAATGGGGGTTACCTGTTGTTGTGCAACAAGCTATTCAAGGTACAGAAGTAAATGTAATAGCTTTAGGCGATGGTGAAGGAAATACGGTTTCGGCTGTGCCTATGCGCAAGCAATATATAACAGATAAAGGAAAAGCTTGGGGCGGAATTACCATAAGCGATGAACGTTTACTCAAAATTACTCACGATATAATAAAAAAAACAAAATGGCGTGGAGCATTAGAACTTGAAATGATTAAAACCGATGATGGTGAATATTATTTAATAGAAATTAATCCGCGAATACCTGCTTGGGTATATTTGGCCGTAGGCGCTGGGCAAAATTTACCAGAACTGTTGTGCAAATTAGC
This sequence comes from uncultured Lutibacter sp., assembly GCF_947495725.1. GTDB lineage: Bacteria > Bacteroidota > Bacteroidia > Flavobacteriales > Flavobacteriaceae > Lutibacter. The sequence continues at coordinate 149,910 of NZ_CANLZZ010000003.1, forward strand.
TCTAGGTGAAAAAGTTGACCCGATAAAAGAGTACAAAACAGGAAAAATGTTTATTCGGTATTCTTGGGATTTAATTGGAGATATTTCCGATTTTGAAAAAATTATAGTATTTGGTGAATTATAAAATTAACAAGATGAGCAAAAAAATATACGAACGCCCAATTCTTCGAAAAGTAGTAGAAGGTATACCTAATAAATTTGGGAGTTTAAAGCGGTTAAGACCAATAAGTAAAATTGATGATGTAGAAATAGATTCAATAATGGATACCTATGGTTCTCCAGTTTTTATAATTTCAGAAAATACCATTAGAAATACTTATAGAAGTGCTTATAGAGCTTTCGCTACACGTTATCCAAAAGTTCAATTTGCGTGGTCTTATAAAACTAATTATTTAGATGCAGTTTGTAGAATATTTCATCAAGAAGGGGCTTGGGCAGAAGTTGTGTCAGGGTTTGAATATGAAAAAGCTATTGATAATAATATTTCTGGAAATAAAATTATTTTTAATGGTCCAGATAAAAGCAAGGAAGATTTAAAAATAGCAATCAATAATAATTCACTAATTCATATTGATCATTTTGATGAATTAAATACAATTTTAGAATTACGAAAAGAGCTAGATAAACAACCGCAAGTTGCAATTAGGGTAAATATGGATACTGGAATAATTCCACAATGGGATCGTTTTGGATTTAATTATGAGAATGGCGAAGCTTGGAACGCAATTAATAGAATTTTAAGTAGTGGTTTAATGGATTTAATTGGTTTACATGTTCACGTTGGAACTTATATAAGTACATCTAAAGCATATACAATTGCAATTCAAAAATTAGCCGAATTAGCAAATAAAACTTACAATCGATTTAATACATTAATTAGCTATATTGATGTTGGTGGTGGTTTTGCTTCCCAAAACACTTTACAAGGTGCCTATATGCCTGCAACCGATACCTGTCCAAGTTTTGATGATTATGCACATGCCATTACTTCAGCAATGAATGAAGCTTCCTTTCCAAATAATGAATTTCCAACACTTATTTTGGAAACAGGTCGTGCTATGATTGATGAAGCGGGTTGGTTAGCAGGTACTGTTTTGGCAAACAAAAGGTTAGCTGACGGAAGAAGAGCTATGGTAATTGACGCTGGAATTAATTTAATGTTTACTGCCTTTTGGTACGATTATGAAATTTACCCATTGCACGAAACTAGTTTTCAGTCCGAGCCAACTACAATTTACGGTCCGTTGTGCATGAATATTGATGTAATTAGAAAAAATATAAACTTTCCATTGTTAAATAAAGATGATCGTTTTGTAATTAAACGAGTTGGAGCATATACAATGACTCAATGGATGCAGTTTATTACATATCGTCCAAACATTGTAATGATTGATGCCAATAAAGAAGTTCATGTAATTCGTAAAAAAGAAGATAAAGAGGTGTTTAGGCAGCAAGAAGAAATTCCAAAACATTTACTGTAGAAATTAAATATGAACTTAAGATTACCTAATAAAGATATTTCAATTTGGAAAGCAATATTAAAAAGCTATTCTCAGGTCTTTTTTTCTGAAAGCAAATTATTTGCAGCGATACTTTTATTGGTGAGTTTTATTGATTGGTGGACTGGGGTTTGTGGATTATTAGCTATTATAATTGCCATTGGAATAGCTAAAATTCTTGAATACGATGAAACAACTATTCAAAAAGGATTGTTTAGTTTTAACTCACTTCTTGTTGGTTTAGGAATTGGAACTTACTTTTCTCCAAGCATCGAAGTTTTATTTTTACTATTAATAGGTAGTGCAATTGCATTTTTTGTAACTGTAATTTTAATGGGTGTTTTCGCTAAATATGGATTACCTTTTTTAAGCTTACCGTTTTTAGTTGCAATTTGGATTCTCATGTTATCTTTTCCAACTTTTACAAATGTAGCTTTAAACTCAGATGCATTATTTCCTTCAAATATGTTTCATAAAATAGGAGGAAATTCTTTAGTAAGCTTCATTAATTTGTTGGATTCTGTTTTTATAGACACTTCATTTGGAACCTACTTTTTATCGTTAGGAGCCATTTTTTTTCAATTTAATATTCTTGCCGGAATTTTTATAGCAATTGGTTTACTTATTCATTCTAGAGTTCATTTTTTATTCTCTTTAATTGGTTTTTTTGTTGCTTATTGGTTCTATTCATTTTTAGGATTGTATACAGGATCATTAAATTACACCTATTATGGATTTAACTTTGTACTTTCAGCAATTGCAATTGGTGGTTATTTTTTAATTCCTTCAAAACAGTCTTTATTGTGGAGTATTTTTTTAATTCCAGCGTTGGTTGTTGTAACTATAGGAAGCGATAGACTATTTGCAGTTTTTGAGTTGTCAGTTTTTTCATTACCCTTTAACTTAGTTCTTATAAGTGTTTTATATGCTTTAAAAATTAGGTTCGACCAAACAAAACAACCAGTTTTAACCTACTTTCAACAAAGAAATCCAGAAACAAATGCTTACTTGTTCGATAGTCAATCGAATAAAGAATATGCCTCGTTTATCAATTCAGTTCGTTTGCCTTTTTTGGGGGAATGGACTATTAACCAAGGACATAACGGGAATTATACACATCAAGGATTTTATAAATTTGCATGGGATTTTGTAATTAAAGATGAGCATACGAATTTAGAATTTTTAAATGACGGTTATACTGTAGAAGATTATTATTGTTTTGGAAAGCCAGTAATTTCTCCTGCTGAAGGAGTTGTTGTTGCGGTTGTTAATACTGTAGAAGATAATGACATAGGTATTGCAAATACAAGACAAAACTGGGGGAATACTGTAGTAATAAAACACGATACATTTTTATTTTCAAAAATAAGTCATTTACAAAAAGGTTCAATAAAAGTAGTTGTTGGAGAAAGTGTTTATGAAGGACAGGAGCTTGGTAAGTGTGGAAATTCTGGGCGTTCACCTTATCCGCATCTTCATTTTCAATTACAAGCATCATCAAAAATTGGTAGTCCTGCTATGTTTTACCCTTTGGAAGACTATATTGTTGAAAATCAAACAGAAAAACAAGAATACATTCAAAAAGGAATTCCTTTAGAAAATAGTACAGTTTCGAATATTAATAGTTCAGCTTTACTTTTAGAGGCTTTTAAATGGAATCCTGGAGATTCGTTTATTATTGAGTTACAACATGAAAATTCCGAATTAAAATTATATGAAATAGAAAATCAGATAAATATTTATAATCAATCATTTTTAGTTTGTAAAAAAACAGGAGCAAAATTATATTACAGAAATAATAATAAAACGTTCGATATTATAAATTATATAGGTTCATTAAAAAGTCCTTTGGCAATTTTTAATAAATCCTTATATAAAGTTGTATTTACTGAAAAGTCTGAATTAACAATATTTTCACGCTTTCCAATACATCATTTATATGGTTTTCCAACAAGAGTAATTCAAGATTTTTTAGTTCCTTTTGGTATTTTTCTTAAAGGAAATTATCAATTACATTATAATAAAAGTGAGGTTTTATTTAATCAACAAGAAATAAAACTTAACTCTCAAATTTTAGGGAATAATAATAAACAATTATTTTCTGCGGACATTACTATTGGTAAAAACAAAGAAATAAGTTGTATATGTAAGCAACCAAACAAAGATAAAATTTATTTAAAATGGGCAAAAAAATAGCAATTGTGATGGTTTTGTTGCTGATGATTAACAGTTTGCATTCTCAACAAAATAAAAATTCATATAAAACAATTGATAGTTTAACTTATGACTTGTTTTTAAAGCAAGAATGGAAAAATTTATTAAAAGTTGGAAATGATTTTAAAAAAAACGAAACAGATTTTTATTATTTAAAAATAAGAATGGGAATTGCCAATTTTAAATTAGGCAAATATTTATTAGCGGTAAAATTGCTGGAAGAAGCATACAATTTAAATAACTTTAATGTTGTTGTTCAAGATTATTTATACTGGGCTTATAGGTATTCCGGTTTATATTTAGAATCTGATATGTTTTATAAAAAAATGGACGCTACGCTTCAAAAACAAATAGGCTTGGATTTAAAATTTATCTCTGCTGTTGATGTTGGTGTAGTTGCAACTTCCAATCCCGATTACGATAATCTATTGTTAGGAAACACTGCAAGTGAAACAATAAATACACGTAATTTTATAGATAATCATCAAATTATAACAGTAGGTTTAAATCACAGGTTTTCTAATAACTCTAATTTTTATCATAGACTTACAGTTATGCCACGTAAATTAGTTTATCAAGAAAATAATTCGGGAGCAACTACTAATATATTTTACGAAGGAACCGAAATTAGATATTACGCCGATGCTACTTTTTCTTTAGGAAAACGCTGGTATTTAGATGCTTATGCAGTTCTTTTATTTGGAGAATATGATGATTTATCTAGTCTGTCCACTGAAAATTCGATTAATTCAAATAATAAAATAAACTATTCAGATGTTGTTTTTGGTGGAGCAATATCAAAATCTAGTATTTATTTTAGAAATAGTTTTAATATATCGTATTCTAATTTAAATGGAGCAAACCAATTACAAACCGGTTATTCAATTTCAATGTATCCACTTGGTAATAACTTAGTTGTGCCATTTGGATCATTTCAGTACTTAAGCGAAAGTCTCGATTCAAATTCCGAAAACAGATTTATATATTCAGGTGGAGTAGCTGTTAATAAAAATAAAATGTCTTTAACGGGTTTTGCAACGATTGGAGAAATTAAAAATTATATTTCTAGTAATGGATTGGTGGTATACAATCAATTGGCAGAAACAGAAAGTGAATTTGGAGCTATATTACAAGTTTATTTAAACAAATTTCAACTAAAATTAGGATATTCATTAATGAATATGAAAGATTATAGTATATCTGATATAGAAATACAAAATTCATTTAAATACAAACAACAAAACTTAATATTAGGAGTAACATGGACGCAGTAAAAAGAAATATTTTTTTAGGTTATTTAGTATTATTAATTAGCAATGCTAGCTATGGTCAACACAATTTTTCGTTAATTCAAGATGCTTTTAATGAAAGTTACAAATTAGAGGCTAGTGGTGATTTTAAAGATGCTGCTAATAAAATTAAGGAGGTTTACAAAGAAGATTTTTACGAATCTAATTTGCGACTTGGCTGGTTGAATTATATGGCCGGAAATTTTAATGAGTCTATTGCTTTTTATCAAAAATCGATAGCTCTAATGCCTTTTGCTGAAGAACCAAAATTTGGCTATGTTTTTCCACTTTCGGCCTTGGGACGTTGGGATGAAGTAATTACTGTTTACAGTCAAATTTTAGAAAACTCGAGCAATAATACCAAAGCTTTGTATTATTTAGGAACTATTTATTACAATAGAAAACAATACGATAAAGCCTTAACTTATTTTAAAAGAATGACAGATTTATATCCTTTCGATTTTGATGCCTTGTATATGTATGCTTGGAGTAATTTACAATTAGGCAAAAAGAAAGAAGCTAAATTACTGTTTCAAAAAGCATTATTAAACAAGCCGGGTAATGCTGAAGCAAAAAGCGGATTGTTGTTAACCGAATAAACTATTTAAAATTTTTCAAAAACACCAAGTCCAAATAAAGCGAAATCGTATTTTACAGGATCCTTTTTATCCATTTTTTTTAAAGAAGCGTCCAATTGGGCTAGTGCTTTAGCATCATTTTGTTTGCGAGTTAATAAACCTAATTTACGCGCAACATTTCCAGAATGAACATCTAAAGGACAAGAAAGTAGAGCAGGAGAGAGGCTTTCCCAAATTCCAAAATCAACACCATTATTGTCATTTCTAACCATCCAACGTAAAAACATATTTATTCTTTTTGCTGCAGAACCTTTTACTGGGTCTGAAATGTGTTTTAAAGTTCTAATTGGGTGGTTAATTTCGAAAAAAACCTTTTTTAAATTATGTATTGCCGGTTGCAGAGATTGGTTAGTGGCATTTAATTTAAATAAATATTCCAAACCCTGATGGTTTGTGTAAATATGATTTAATGCTTTTATAAAATAAATAAAATCGGTGCTATTAAATGTTCTATGTACAAATCCTTTAATTTGCTCTAAATCTTGTTTTTTATGATTCATAATAAAATCGAAGGGAGAATTACCCATAAGCTCCATCATATTATGAGCATTTTTAATAATCATTTTTCGATTTCCCCAAGCAATTGTAGCTGTTAAGAAACCAGCAATTTCAATATCTTCTTTTTGTGAAAATAAATGAGGTATTTGAATTGGATCACTTTCAATAAACTTAGGATTGTTGTATTCCAATACTTTTTCATCTAAAAATTCTTTCAGTTCAGATTTATTCAAAAGAAATTAAATTTTCAATTTTATTAATAATTTTGGTAATATCTTCTTCAAAATGAAACCAATGAATGTTTGAATCTTTTTTATTCCAGGTTACTTGTCTTTTTGCAAACCTTCTGGTGTTTTTCTTTATTTCAGAAATTGCAAAATCTAATTCGCACTTTCCATCAAAATATTCAAATAATTCTTTGTATCCAACTGTTTGAAGCGCATTTAAATCTCTATGTTTATATAATTTTTTAGCTTCTTCTAATAATCCTTCTTTTATCATAAGATCAACACGTTTATTAATTCGGCTGTACATAAGTTCTCTATCAGCATATAATCCTATTTTAATAGGAATAAAATTACGTATTTCTTTTGGTTTATTTTTAAATTGGGAATAAGTTTTACCGGTTCCAATACAAATTTCTAAAGCTCTAATTAATCTATGTGGATTTTCAATTTCAATAGTGTTATATGACTCAAGATCTAATTCTTTTAATTTTTTTTGAAGAAATTCAATTCCCTCAGAGTTCAACTCTTTATTAAGTTTAGTTCTAATTTTCGGTTTTACATCAGGAAAATAATCTAAACCATCTATTACAGCATTTGTATATAAACCGCTACCACCAACCATTATAGCCATATTGTTTTTTATAAAAATAGCGTTTAGCTTCTCTATAGCGTCTTTTTCGAATTGGCCTACACTATAATTCTCAAAAATTGATCTATTTTGAATAAAATGATGTTGTGCAGCATCTAATTCTTCTTTGGTTGGTACAGCTGTACCAATTTTCATTTCTTTGTAAAATTGGCGTGAATCGCAAGAGATTATATCGGCTTTAAAATGTTGCGCCAATTTTATACTTAGAGCAGTTTTTCCAATTGCTGTTGCCCCAACTATTGTAATTAAATAGTTAGTCATTTCGTAATTTTTCTCCACATTTATTGCAATAAACGGCATTGTCGGTATGCACATCTGCACCACAATGCTTACAATGTTGTGTGTTTTTTTCTATTGGCTGTTCGGCACGCGTAATTTCTGAAGTTACAATTCCTGTTGGAACAGCTATAATTCCATAACCTAAAATCATAATTAAACTAGCTATAAACTGACCAAATGGAGTGTGTGGCGCAATATCTCCATATCCAACTGTTGTAAGTGTAACAATTGCCCAATACATGCTTCGAGGAATGCTTGTAAATCCATTTTGAGGACCTTCAACAATGTACATAATTGTTCCTAAAATAATTGTAAGTACAATTACACTAAATAAAAATACAGAAATTTTAATTCTACTAGCTTTTAGTGCAGAAACTAAAGTTACAGAAGCTCCTAAATAACGTGCTAATTTTAGTATTCTAAAAACCCTTAACAATCTTAGTGCTCTTAAAGCAATTAAAGCATGTGATCCTATAAAAAAGAATGAAAGATATTTAGGTATTGTAGCTAATAAATCAATTACTCCGTAAAAACTAAAAATATAAGTTGAAGGTTTTTTTATAGTAACAATTCTTAAAATATATTCAATAGTAAAAAGAATTGTTATAATCCACTCTGAAATGTTTAGAAAGTTGTGATATTTTGTGTCTATACTTTCAACACTTTCTAGCATTACCAAAATTATACTTATAATAATTGTAATAATTAATATAACATCAAAAAGTTTTCCATTTTTAGTATCGGCTTCATAAATAATTTCATGAAGTCTACTTTTCCAATTTTTTTTATTTAGATAATCGCTCAATTTTGGTGTTTGGTGAATTTAACTACTAAATTAAATTATTTATTTTAATTAAAACCTAATTAGTTTTTCAACCTTGTTTTTTTGAAGGTACTTTTTTATAATATTTCTGTTTTGAACGGAGTTTTCCATTGGAGAAATAAGATTTTTTAAAATTTTTAAATTATTTACCTGATAACTTAATTCTGTATAACAATATCCTTTAAAAACATTATTTTCAATTAGCAATATTGCTTTTTCACCAATATTTCTTCCTTTATCTACAACAATTAAGTTTTCATTATTAAAATTAACTTCTGATAAATTATTTTTAATATTAAAATTATATTTTGGTTTATTAATATTAATTTCTTTTGTAAATTTTAATTGTGCAATCAATTCATTTCCAGTCTCTTCAAAAGTTACTGAAACTACTGAGCTTTGTAAGTATTTTGCTTTTTTAGAAGTTCTTAAAAATAATTGATTAACCGTTTTTCTAATATTTATACCCTTTCCAATATATAGAATTTCTCTATTTGAATTATGCACATAAAAAATTCCAGGTTTTGAGGATAAGCTATCTAAAATATTTAAAAGTTTTGGAGCAAGTTTTTTAGTGTTATCGGTTTTTATTGCTTTTTTAATTATTTCTTTTTCAAAATCTTTACTAATTAATAACTTAAAAAGTTGTACTGTTGCTATAGCATCACCATCTGCTCTATGCCTGCTAGAAACGGGTATACCAAGTGCACGACATAATTTTCCAAGCTTGTATGAAGGTTGATCTGGAATTAATTTTTGACTTAACTCTACAGTACAAAGAGTATTTCGTTCATAAACGTATCCTAATCGCCTGAATTCTGTTGTAAGTATTCTATTGTCAAAGTTTGCATTGTGAGCTACAAGTACGCAATCTCTAGTTATTTCAATTATTCGTTTTGCTATTTCGTAAAACTTTGGAGCATTTTTTAACATGCCATTATTTATTCCTGTTAATTGAACAACAAATGGCTGGATATCCTTTTCAGGATTTACTAAACTTATAAATTGATCTACAATTTGATTTCCATCAAATTTATAAATGGCAATTTCAGTTATTCCTTCTTCATTAAATTTACCTCCGGTTGTTTCTATATCAAGTATTGCGTACAAACTATTTATAATTTCTTGATCCAAATATAGCACTTCCAACTCTAACCATTGTACTGCCTTCTTCAATGGCAATTTTATAATCTCCGCTCATACCCATTGATATGGTAGAAGGATTAAAATTAGTAGTACTATACTTTTCTAATTTATTAAAGTGTTTTTTTAGAGTTTTAAACTCATTTCTAATAATATTTTCATCATCTACAAAACTAGCCATTCCCATTACACCAATAATGTTAATATTTAAAAGATTTTTAAATTCTTCGCTGTTCAGTATTTCTTCGGTATTATTAATTGATAATCCAAATTTGGTTTCTTCTTTGGCAATTTTTAATTGTAACAAACAATTTATTATTCTGTTATGTTTAAGTGCTTGTTTATTAATTTCTTTTAAAGTTTTAAAACTATCAACTCCATGAATTAAATGAACAAAACTAGCCATATATTTAACTTTATTGCTTTGTAAATGTCCAATCATATGCCATTCAATATCTTTTGGTAGTTCCTCATATTTTTGAGTCATTTCCTGTATTTTATTTTCTCCAAATGCTTTTTGACCTGCATTATAGGCTTCTAAAATATCAGAAATTGGCTTAGTTTTTGAAACTGCAATTAAAGAAACGTTTTTTGGTATGTTATTTCTTATTTCTATTAGGTTTTCTTTTATACTCATAAATTATTTAAAAATAAAAAAACAAAGGTAGTTGAAAATATCTTAATCATTTAATTCAAAGATAGTCAAACCACTTCTTAATTTAGGTTCTATATAAGTACTTTTTGGTGGCATTTTTAAATTTTCATTTACAACAGCCTTTAATTGATTAATAGACGTTGGGAATAAACCAAAACCTACTTTGTATTTACCAGATAATACTTCTTTTTTTAATTGAGTTTTACTATGTACAGCGGGCAAACATTTAATTCTAGAATCGGTTTTTAAATCTTCAATACCCAATATTGGTTTTAAAATTGTTTTATGAATAATATGAGTATCTAAATCTGACAATGCATTATTTATAGGGTAATCTGTTTTTTTAAGATAAAGAGAATAATAATCACCGTCTAAAAACATAGAAAAATGATGTTTCTTGGAGGGTTGGTATTTATTAGGGGTTCTATTTTCAATAATGTATAATTCTTCCAATTTTTTTAGAAATTCTTCTTCTGAATATCCGTTTAAATCTGTAATCAATCTATCAAAAGAGGATATTTTAAGGTTGCTATCTGAAATTAAGTAACTCATAAAATAATTATAGTGTTCAGTTCCTGTATGATTTGGATTACTTTTTTTTCTTTTTTCAGCTAAATAATTTGAAGAAGCAGTTCTATGATGACCATCGGCTATATATAATGCATTAATTCTCGAAAATTCTTTTTCTATATTTTTTATATCAAACTCATCATCAATAACCCAAAATTTGTGTAATCTTTTTGTGTGCGTATTAAATTCATATTCGGCTCTTTTTTCAGAATATCTCCTGTAAATTCTATTCAAATAATTATTCTCTGGATAGGTGAGTAGTACTGGTTCTGCATTAAAACCTGCCGTATCTAAATAATCACCAAAAAGTTCTTCTCTCCATTTTAAAGTATCTTCATGCTTTTTAATTATATTATTTTGATAGTCTTTAACATGTGTACAACCAATAATTCCCCAAAATACATCTCCTTTAAATGATTTTTCATGTAAATAAAACGATGGCTTTTTATCTTTTTTGTAGATTTTGTCATTTTTAAAATCGAGATATTTATCCCTAACTTGTTTAAATAAATTTACACCAGTATCTTCAATATTTTGAGAATAACTTGGCTTAATAATATGTAAAAAAGAAAAAGGATTATATGATAAAACCGATTTTAATTCTTTTTTGGAGTAACTATCATACGATCTTGAAGTTGCCAAAGCAGCCTTATCTCTTGTTGGTCTTATTGCTTTAAAGGGTTTTACAATTGCCATTACAAATTAATTTATTTTATATATTTAATAATAAAACTACTCAAATATACTTATAAACTAAATTTAAAGCAAAAAAAAGGGTGTTATTTTAACACCCTTTCAATTTTGTAATTAATTTAAATTAGCTTAGAATCTCAATAATTTGAGAAGCAAGTTCGGTACCAATTCTATCTTGAGCTTCACCTGTTGCAGCTCCAATATGTGGAGTTAGTGATAAATCAGGATTCATCAATAATTGAATTTCTGGTGTTGGTTCATTTTCAAAAACATCTAAAGCTGCTTTTGCTATTTGTCCATTGGCTAAAGCAGCAACTAATGCAACTTCATCAATTACTCCACCACGTGCAGCATTAACTAAACAAGCACTGTTCTTCATCATTTCAAATTCTTTTTTTGAAATTACATATTCGTCCTGTGCAGGCACGTGTAAACTAATAAAATCTGCTTGTTTTAAAACTTCTTCTTTTGAAATAGTGTTTATTTCGAAGAACAATGATTGTCCATCAAAAAATTCTAGTTCTAAATTTACATTATCAATAAAAGGATCAAATGCAATTACATTCATTCCAAGTCCTAAACCTATTTTAGCTGTAGCTTGACCAATTCTTCCAAATCCAATTACTCCTAAAGTTTTTCCTTTTAATTCAACACCTTTAGCATATGCCTTTTTTAAATCTTTAAATTTCGAATCTCCTTCTAAAGGCATATTTCTATTAGATTCGTGTAAAAAACGAACCATTCCAAATAAATGAGCAAAAACCAATTCGGCAACAGAGTGAGAAGATGCAGCAGGTGTGTTTATTACACTAATTCCTTTTCCTCTTGCATATTCTACATCAATATTATCCATTCCTACACCACCACGTCCTATAATTTTAATTGAAGGACAGCCATCAATAATATCTGTTCTTACTTTTGTTGCACTTCTAACAAGTAAAACTGAAATTTCATTTGCATTAATGTGATTTACTAATTGATCCTGAGGAACAGTTGTTAAATCTACTTCAAAACCAGCTGCTTCAAGTGCCTTTACACCACTTGCGGCCAATCCATCATTCGCTAATACTTTCATGTTATATTTTTTAATTTATTTTAGTTTAAATCTCTTTTTCAAGTTGTTGCATTGCATTAACTAAAACTTGAATACTTTCTTTAGGCATTGCATTGTAAATACTTGCTCTATAACCACCTACAGATCTATGACCCTTTATTCCACTTACACCTGCAGCATTCCAAATTTTATCAAAGGCTTCTTTATGGTCGTCATTTGCCAAAGTAAAAGTAACGTTCATTGTAGAACGATCTTCTTTTTTTGCAAACCCATTAAATAATGGATTTTTATCTATTTCTTTGTATAAGATAGCCGCTTTTTCTTCGTTTAATTTTTCAATTGCAGCAACTCCACCTAAATCTTTAAGCCATTGTAATGTTAACATAGAAACATAAACTGGAAAAACAGGAGGAGTATTAAACATACTTTCTGCTTTTATATGCGTTTGGTAATCTAACATTGCAGGAATATTTCGTCCTGTTTTACCTAAAATTTCATCTTTTACAATAACTAAAGTTGTTCCTGCTGGTCCCATATTTTTTTGAGCACCGGCATAAACTAAATCAAATTTAGAGAAATCTAATTGTCGAGAAAAAATATCAGAACTCATATCGCAAACTAATAAACTATTGGTTTTTGGAAATTCTTTAAATTGAGTTCCATATATAGTATTGTTAGAAGTTATATGAATATAATCAACATCCGTAGGAACAGTATATTTTTTTGGAATATGGTTGTAAACTGATTCTTTTGATGAAGCAAAAATATCAACATCACCAAATCCTTTAGCTTCTTTAATTGCCTTGGCACTCCAAGCGCCAGTATCCATATAACCTGCTTTTCCGTTAACTTTCATTAAGTTATATGCTGTCATTAGAAATTCTAAACTAGCACCACCTTGTAAAAAAAGTACTGAATATCCTTCAGGTAAATTAAGTAATTCTTTTACTAAACCTCTTGCAGTTTCCATCACTTCAATAAATTCTTTACTTCGGTGAGATATTTCAATTAACGATAAGTTAATACCATTAAAATTTTCAATAGCTTCAGCAGCTTTTTTTAAAACTTCTTGTGGTAAAATACAAGGACCTGCACTAAAATTATGTTTTTTCATTTTATATTATAATATGAGTTTAGTTCGCACAAATTTCGGTAAAAAAAGATTATTTATGGCAATAATATTTACAAAAAAAGTATTATAATTTTAGTAAAAATTCAAATGTATCTACATTATCGGGATAATCCCATAATTTGGGCTGTTGAGTTTTACCTAGTTTTACGAAATCTACAACGTTTTCGTTACACGCAATACATTGAATTTGTTCTCTTTCGGATTTTAGCTTTAACATTAAACTATCAAATGAGTTGTAATATTCATAAAAGAGCGTTGCAATAGGTGAAGCATAATTTTTATCTTCTTTTAACATTATAAATCCATTCTCCAGCACTTTAAATAAACTCATTATATATACTGCTTTGTTATAGTCGTAATTGTTTTCGTATTTTTTGTAATTAATTATATCATTGTATTTATATAAAGCATTAAATAGCAAATCAAAATTATAATTTTCAGGAACAAATATTTTTGAAACACTTCTGCATCCTAATCCAAAATATTGAAAAATATCTTCACCCAGGCTTTCCAGCTCTTCTTTAGATTCTTTACCTGTTAAAATAGCAACAGAATTTCTGTTTTTTCTTATTATAGAAGGGTATTTTCCAAAATAATGCTCAAAATAACGAGCTGTATTATTACTTCCTGTGGCAATAACAGCATCAAAGTCTTCTAATTTACTTTCAGTAAATATTATTCTATTTTTAAATGCAATATTTTGGTGTTCTAAAAACTTTGCAATTAATGGTAAAAAATGCTTATCGTTTGAGCTTTGTTTAACAATAGCTTTATTACCACTTATTAGCACACATAAAAAATCGTGAAAACCCACTAAAGGAATGTTTCCTGCCATTATTATAGCAATTATTTTAAAATTATTAGTTTCCAAAATTGAGTATTTAGAAATCCATTTATTTAAATTATCACTAGTTAGGGCTTCGCTCCAACTTTCAAAAGCTTTTAAAACATTGTTCTTTGTAAACCAGCCATTAAATTCAGCTGCTCTATCAATTTGCATTTTAAATGCATCAAAAAAAAGAGAATTAAACTCAGAATTATCTTTTTTAATAATTCCTTTAGTTGTAAACTGATTAAAAAATTGACCAAGTTTTACAAATGATTCAATGCGTTGCTCTAAATTCATTTTATTATTTCTTTTATTAATGCAAAAATAACTTAAAAAATAGGATAGCAATAAGAATAGGTAATGAATGTAAAATTTGAGGTTTTTGGAAAGGTTTAAGTTTAAATATAAATTACATGATGCAAATTTTGAGTAATTTCTTATATTCGCAATGAACTAACTAAAACTAAGTAAAATATGAAAAAGATTTTCACTTTTATTGCATTATTTTTTTGTTTAACGTCAATTTACTCGCAAAGTAAAATTACTCTTACTGCAAATTATCCCGATGCGACTTTTTATAAAGTTGTTGGAAATGAAATTATTAGGCCTGCTTTAGGGGCAGGAGTTATTGTTCTAAAGCTCGAAAAAAAGGAATTAAATAAAATCATATTAGTTAAAGAAGGCTTTCAAAGTGTTATAAAGCAGTTTCCTAGAACAAATAAATGGCCTAAAGAAGTTCAGGTTAATATTGAAAATAGGGTTGTTGATGTAAGTGTTGAACCTTATGATGCTGGAATTTATGTTGATGGGCAATTAGCAGGTAATAAAACACATAAATTAATTATTAAAAAAGATGCTAGTTTAACAGTAGAAGTTAAAAAGAAAGGTTATAAAACTGAATCAAAAATATTTTCCAATAAAATTGGAAAAGAGACACCTTTAACTTCAAGTATTGTTTTAAAAGATAAAATTGTGCAAATTAAGGCTTCACCTGTTAATTCTGAAATATTTGTAAATAAAATATCGCAAGGAATTGGATCAGCAGAAGTTGTAATTCCGCAAGACGAATGTGTATTTGTTCAAGTAAAAAAAGACGGTTATATTGGTGACGAAAAGGTATTTTGTAATAAAGAAATGGATGTAGATCCTCCATTAAATTATCAATTCAAATTAACTGATAGGTTGGTAAAAATTGAAAGTTCACCTGATGATTCAGAGATTTTTGTGGATGGAAAGGTGGTAGGAGTTGGATCTTATGATTTAAAGGTTTCTAGCGATAATTGTGTTGAAGTAATTTCTGCTAAGGAAGGTTATTTAAGTGTTAAAAAGAATTATTGTAACTCAAAAGATTATCAAGAGCCACCATTGAGAGATCATATAGAATTAAAAATTGACGAAGCTCATCGCCAATCTATTTCAACAGATTTAGCAAATGTAAATTTTACAATAGTTGTAAATCCTGAAATTCAAGAGATTGATGCCTGGAAGTTATTAGGTTCAATTGTTACTACAGAATTTGATGTTTTAGAAGTGATAGATAAAGAAACTGGTTATATGAGAACTGCATGGCAAGTTCAAGGTTTTGATGGAAGCACAATACGAACTAGGATAATAGTTAAATTGGGAGATTCTAATCCTTTAAAATACGTGATGAAAATAAGTAGTGAAAGAGCTGAAGGTTCGGTAAGTGTTAAAGATGATCAAGAATTTGAAGAGTGGAGCAGAATTTTGAAGAAATATAAAAATGTAATTGAAGAGGCTCAATCTAGGTTGTAATAATTCAATTAATTAATATTAAAAAATCATGTTATTTACAATTAAATAGGGAATATTTAACGAGGGAAAACCAATATTTTTGAAAGTTTAAAAAAAATAATTTTAAAAAGAGATTTCTTTTAATATTTATATTTTAAAAATCCATTTAAATTTAAGAAAACTAAATACTATATTTGCAGCGCTAAAAAATAAAAATATGAAGGCTGGAATTGTAGGATTACCAAATGTAGGAAAATCAACATTATTTAATTGTTTATCAAACGCAAAAGCACAAAGTGCAAATTTTCCATTTTGTACAATAGAACCAAACGTAGGTGTTGTAAATGTTCCGGATAGTAGAATTGCAAAGCTAGAAGAACTTGTAAAACCAGAGAGAGTTCAAATGGCAACAGTTGATATTGTTGATATTGCAGGTTTAGTGCGTGGAGCAAGTAAAGGAGAAGGGTTAGGAAATCAATTTTTAGCAAATATACGAGAAACGGATGCAATTATACATGTAGTTCGTTGTTTTGACAACGATAATATAGTTCACGTAGACGCAACTGTAGATCCTGTTAGAGATAAAGAAACAATTGACATAGAGTTACAACTAAAAGACTTTGAAACCTTAGAAAAGAAATTAGAGCGTGTTAAAAAAACGGCTCGTACAGGGAATAAAGACGCGCAAAAAGAATTAGACGTATTATTAAAAGTAAAAGAAGGTTTAGAGGCGGCAATTTCAGTAAGAGCTATCGAATTTACCGAAAAAGAGCGTGAAGAATATATTAAACCAATGCAATTTATTACTGATAAACCGGTGTTGTATGTATGTAATGTTGATGAAAATTCAGCAGTAGATGGAAATAGCTATGTTGATGCTTTAAAAAATGCTGTAAAGGATGAAAATGCAGAAGTTATAGTTTTAGCAGTTGGAGTAGAAGCTGATATTACAGAGTTGGAATCTTTTGAAGAACGTCAAATGTTTTTAGAAGATTTAGGGTTAACAGAACCTGGCTCATCTGTATTGATTAGAGCAGCTTATAAACTATTAAACCAACAAACATATTTTACTGCTGGAGTTAAAGAAGTTCGCGCTTGGACTATTAATATTGGTGATACGGCTCCACAAGCGGCAGGAGTAATTCATACAGATTTTGAAAAAGGGTTTATTCGTGCTGAAGTAATTGCTTACAATGATTTTGTTTCATATGGAAGTGAAGCCAAAGTTAAAGAAGCTGGTAAAATGAGAGTAGAAGGAAAAGAATATATTGTAAAAGACGGTGATGTTA
Source organism: uncultured Lutibacter sp. (assembly GCF_947495725.1). Taxonomy (GTDB): domain Bacteria; phylum Bacteroidota; class Bacteroidia; order Flavobacteriales; family Flavobacteriaceae; genus Lutibacter. The sequence goes on from NZ_CANLZZ010000003.1 coordinate 167,146, forward strand.
TGCATTTTAGATTTAACGTTTAACTACTACTGAACATCGTATTTTTTTTAATTATTTAAGTAATCAATAAAATCATCTGCTTAAGTTTGACAGATGAATTTTTCAAAATCTATTAATTCTGGGGTTTTAATTGGTATTGTTGGGATTGTATTATTTTCGGCAAAAGCAATTATGGTAAAATTAGCTTATCAATATAATGTAAGTGCTGTACATTTACTATTATTTAGAATGCTGTTTTCTTTCCCGTTTTATTTAGCTATTGCGTTTTATGTAAAACCTCAAAATCCAGAAAATATTAAAAGAACAGATTATTTATGGATAATTTTGTTTGGGTTTATTGGCTATTATTTAGCAAGCTATTTCGATTTTGTTGGTTTAATTTATATAAAAGCTGGTTTGGAACGTGTAATTTTATTTGTGTATCCAACATTGGTACTTGTTATTTCCAAATTATTTTTAAAAACAAAAATTTCAGGGAAACAAATATTCGCTATTTTAGTAACATATTTAGGAGTTGTTATTACTTTTTGGGGCGAAATTCAATTTAATAATAATGGCGTAATTTTAGGTGGCTTTTTTATATTTTTAAGTGCGTTAACCTATGCTTCATATTTGGTTGGTAGTGGTTGGTTAATTCCAAAGTTTGGAGTAATGCCTTTTACTTCTTATGCCATGATAGTTTCAACAATTTGTGTAATTATTCATTATGTAATTGTGGATAGGGGAAATATATATAACTACTCATTTGAAGTTTATTTTTTAGGGTTTTTAATGGCTATTTTTTCAACCTTAATACCATCATTTTTAGTGTCGTTAGCTATTAAAAAATTAGGAGCTTCAAATTTTTCAATATTAGGAAGTCTAGGGCCAATTTCAACAATACTATTAGCTTATTTTATTTTGAATGAAAGATTGTCTTATTTACAGCTTTTAGGAAGTGCTATTGTTATTATTGGAGTAAGCGTAGTATCAATTAAAAAAAGAAAGTTGTTTTTTAAAAAATAATCATTCAAATCAGTTGAAAGATTTTATCAGACTTTTTTGCCTTTTTTATATCAAAATGGTACATTAGCAATTCTTCAAGAATTTTTAAAATATTAATGGCAGAACAAACTAAATACACGGAGGATAATATACGCTCTTTAGATTGGAAAGAGCATATTAGAATGCGTCCAGGAATGTACATTGGGAAATTAGGTGATGGATCATCACCAGATGATGGAATTTACATTTTAATTAAAGAGGTTTTAGACAATTCTATTGACGAATACGTTATGGGAGCTGGTAAAACTATTGAAGTCTCTGTAAAAGGCGAAACTGTAACTGTTAGAGATTATGGGCGTGGTATTCCACTAGGTAAAGTAGTTGATGTTGTTTCTAAAATGAATACGGGAGGAAAGTACGACTCACGTGCTTTTAAAAAATCTGTAGGTTTAAATGGTGTTGGTACAAAGGCAGTTAATGCTTTATCGTCTTATTTTAGAGTTCAATCCGTAAGAGAAGGGGAAACCGCATTTGCCGAGTTTTCGGCAGGAAATATTACTCTTGAAGAAAAAGCACAACCTTCTTCTTTACGAAAAGGAACCAAAGTAGTTTTTGTTCCAGATTCAAGCATATTTACAAAATTCAAATATAGAAGTGAATATATTGTAAAAATGATTAAAAATTATGTGTACCTAAACCCAGGTTTAACCATAATTTTTAATGGTGAAAAATATTTTTCGGAAAATGGTTTAAAAGATTTATTAGAAGAAAACATTGCTGATGAGTTTATGCTTTTTCCAATAATTCATTTAAAAGGAGAAGATATTGAAGTTGCTTTAACTTATAGTAAAGCACAATATAGCGAAGAATATCACTCGTTTGTTAACGGACAACATACAACTCAAGGAGGTACACATCAAAATGCATTTAGAGAGGCAATTGTAAAAACAATTAGAGAATACTTTGGTAAAAATTATGAAGCTTCAGATATTAGAAAATCAATAGTTTCGGCAATTAGCGTTAAAGTAATGGAGCCTGTTTTTGAAAGTCAAACAAAAACAAAACTGGGTTCTACAGAAATGGGAGGAGAATTACCAACCGTTAGAACATTTATATCCGACTTTGTTAAAACTAAGCTAGATAATTATTTACATAAAAATCCAGACACTGCAGAAAAAATTCAGAAGAAAATATTACAAGCTGAAAAGGAACGTAAAGATTTATCTGGAATTAGGAAATTAGCACGAGAACGTGCAAAAAAAGCCAATCTGCACAATAAAAAATTACGTGATTGTCGTGTTCATTTAAATGATTTAAAAAAAGATAATCGCTTAGAAAGTTCACTATTCATAACAGAGGGAGATTCAGCAAGTGGGTCAATAACAAAATCGAGAGATGTTAATACTCAAGCTGTTTTTAGTTTACGTGGTAAACCGCTGAATTCTTTTAACATGAGTAAAAAAATTGTGTATGAAAATGAAGAGTTTAACTTGTTACAAGCTGCTTTAAATATTGAAGATGGTTTAGAAAACTTACGTTACAACAATATTATTATTGCAACCGATGCGGATGTAGATGGTATGCACATAAGGTTATTGTTAATTACATTCTTTTTACAATTTTTCCCTGAATTAATTAAAGAAGGACATTTGTTTATTTTAGATACACCGTTATTTAGAGTGCGTGATAAAAAGCAAACGTTTTATTGTTATTCTGATGAAGAAAAACAAAATGCAATTAATTCATTAAGAGGGAAACCGGAAATAACCCGATTTAAAGGTTTAGGTGAAATTTCACCCGACGAATTTGTACACTTTATAGGTGGTGATATTCGCCTAGATCCAGTTATGTTAGATAAAGAAATGCCTATTGAAAAAATGTTAGAATTTTACATGGGGAAAAATACTCCTGATAGACAAAAATTTATTATAGAAAATTTAAAAGTTGAACTTGATATAGTAGAAGAAGTTTAAAATGCAAGAAGAAAACAACGAAGAACTAGGCGAAGGATTAAACGAAGAATTTGGGAGTCAAGAAACCATTACCAAGGTAACGGGAATGTATAAAGATTGGTTTTTGGATTATGCATCGTATGTAATTTTAGAACGAGCAGTTCCAGGAATAAGAGATGGTTTTAAACCAGTTCAACGCAGAATTTTACATTCAATGAAAGATTTGGATGATGGTCGTTACAATAAAGTTGCCAATATAGTAGGTCATACAATGCAATACCACCCACATGGAGATGCTTCAATTGCAGATGCTATGGTGCAAATTGGGCAAAAGGAATTGCTAATTGATATGCAAGGTAACTGGGGAAATATTTTAACTGGTGACCGTGCAGCTGCATCTCGTTATATTGAGGCACGTTTATCAAAATTTGCATTAGATGTTGTATTTAATCCAAAAACAACAGAATGGCAAGCTTCATATGATGGAAGAAAAAAAGAACCAGTAGATTTACCAGTAAAGTTCCCAATGTTATTAGCACAAGGAGCAGAAGGAATTGCTGTTGGACTTTCAACTAAAATATTACCACATAATTTTAACGAATTAATAGATGCTTCTATTAAACATTTAAAAGGTAGAAGTTTTAAATTAGTTCCGGACTTTTTAACTGGCGGAATTGCAGATGTATCTAATTACAACGATGGTTTAAGAGGAGGAAAAATTAGAGTACGAGCTAGAATTACTCAACAAGATAAAAAAACACTTGTTATAAATGAAATACCTTTTGGAACAACAACATCATCTTTAATTGAATCTATAATTAAAGCTAATGAAAAAGGAAAAATAAAAATCCGAAAAATTGAGGATAATACAGCAGCAAACGTTGAAATATTGGTGCATTTACCTAATGGAATTTCGCCAGATAAAACAATTGACGCTTTATATGCATTTACAACCTGCGAAAATTCAATTTCTCCTTTAGGTTGTGTAATTGAAAATAATAAACCGGTTTTTATAGGTGTTTCGGAAATTTTAAAAATATCAACAGATCATACAGTAGAATTATTAAAACAGGAACTTGAAATTCAATTAAATGAATTAGAAGAACAATGGCATTTTGCTTCTTTAGAACGTATTTTTATTGAAAATAGAATTTATAGAGATATTGAAGAAGAAGAGACTTGGGAAGGTGTAATAAAAGCGATAGATGAAGGCCTTAAACCATATATTAAACATCTAAAACGGGCAGTAACTGAAGAAGATATTGTTAGGTTAACCGAAATTAGAATTAAAAAGATTTCAAAATTTGATATAGATAAGGCTAAACAATTTATTGAAAGCTTAGAAGATAAAATTGCTGTTGTAAAAAATTATCTGGCTAATTTAATTGATTACGCTGTTGATTATTTTAAAGATTTAAAAACAAAATACGGTTCGGGAAAAGAACGAAAAACCGAATTGCGATTATTTGATGACATTGTTGCAACAAAAGTTGTAATGCGAAACACAAAATTGTATGTAAATAGAGAAGAAGGCTTTGTGGGAACCTCGCTTAAACGTGATGAATATGTTGCGGATTGTGCGGATATTGATGATGTTATTATTTTTAGAAAAGACGGTGTAATGATGGTTACAAAAGTGGATGCTAAAACTTTTGTTGGCAAAAACATTATTCATATTGCAATTTTTAAAAAGAGCGACAAACGTACGGTTTACAATATGATTTACCGGGATGGTAGAAGTGGGCCAAGTTATGTTAAACGTTTTAATGTTACCAGTATAACTAGAGATAAAGAATACGATTTAACTAATGGCTCTAAAGCTTCTGTAGTATTGTATTTTACAGCAAATCCAAATGGAGAAGCAGAAGTGGTAACTATTAATTTACGATCTGTTGGTAGTATTAAAAAATTAAAATGGGATTTAGATTTCTCGGAGCTATTAATAAAAGGTCGAGGCGTAAGAGGAAATACAGTTACTAAATACCCTATTAAAAAAATAGATTTAAAATCGGAAGGTGTTTCTACTTTAAAACCAAGAAAAATATGGTTTGATGAAACCGTTCAACGTTTAAATGTAGATGATAGAGGTGATTTATTAGGTGAATTTAGAGGGGAAGACAGATTGTTAATAATTAATCAAAAAGGTATTGTTAAAACTATTAAACCAGAATTAACTACTCATTTTGATAATGATATGATTGTTCTAGAAAAATGGATTCCAGATAAACCAATTTCAGCGCTTTATTTTGATGGTGAAAAAGAACGTTACTATATTAAACGTTTTATGATTGACAATCCAAATAAAGAAGAGACTTTTATTTCTGATCATCCAAAATCGCAATTAGAAATAGTTTCTACAGATTATAGACCTATGATTGAGGTTGTATTTTCAAAACGTTCTTTAGATAATATGGAAGTAAACCTTGAAGAATTTATTGCAGTAAAAGGTATTAAAGCATTAGGAAATCAATTAACTACAGATAAAATAAAAACGGTTAATATTTTAGAATCTTTACCATTTGAAGCGCCAATTACCAATGAAATTGAAGTGAAAGATGAAGAAATTGTTAATGATTCAGATGATTCAAAAGAATCAGATAATAAAGATGATGAAGGGCAAATAACCTTATTTTAATAGATAAGCAAATTAAAACCAAAAAAGGCTGACATAAAAATGTAATTTTCGTCAACCTGAATTTATTTCAGGTTCTCATAGAGATTAAATATCATTATGATGAGATTCTAAAATAATTTAGAACGACGATTTTTTTACTTTTATATCAGCCTTTTTTTTACTTTTTAATCTTTTACATTATTCTATTTCAGGTAAAACATACATTTCTTTTGAGAATTTTTTATTCTTTAGGGAGCTAAATACTTTTTCATTTCTTAATTCTCTTTTGTTAGCTAAAGACTGTTTTGTTGCCAGTCCAGAAATTAAATCTAAAGCTGTTTTTAATAATGGTTCTTCAATATCACCAAAAGGCTTAATTTCCGAAGCTCTTTCAAAAACCTCGTGATCAGGTTCAAAACCAAGAGTATAATCACTTTCATCTAGTTTATTATATATTTGAAAAACTATAGGTTGCATAGCATTCGTATGGCTAGAATTTACATTTTCTGATGTGAAATCAGGTGAGTCATACAATGTGATTGAACCTACATTTTTACCATAAGTTGTTGTTCCAATTTTAATAACCGACATAAATGGAGATAAACCATTTATTACCATTTCACTGGCTGAGGCCGTGTCATCTGAAGTTATAATATATACTCTTGTTAAATTATTCAATCTATTTAGAGTTACTTCTGTATCAGTATATTCTCCTTCTTTATTATAAATATATGCAGTGTCGAAGAATGGATAATATCCACTTTCGTCAGAATGATTGTCATTGTAAATTAATTTCGCAAATACTTCATCTTCAGGAGCTGCTCCATAAATCATACTTGCTAAATAAGCTGATGTTAATACAGATCCACCACCATTATATCTTAAATCCAAAACAAGTTCATCAATGCCATTAGTTTTAAAATCTCCAAAAGCATCATTTAACTCACTGTGAAATGTATATTTAAATCCATTATAGACTAAGTAACCAACTTTTTTTCCTCCTTCGGTTGTAATAATATTGGAATATAAAACCGGATTTTCAACAACTTCCCTAATTGCAAGAGACTTCTCAACATTTGTTGGTATAATTTCATCATTATTTATAGTGTTAAAACTTAAAGCAATACTTGTTATATCAGCATCGTAATAATTATTAACAATTCTATAATTGTTAACATTTAACTCAACTCCATCAAATTTATAAAACATGTCTCCTCTGTTTAAACCTGCATCCGAAGCCGGTGAATTTGGTACTACATAGGTAACATATCCAATTATCTCATTACAATCACTACAAAGTCTAGCTAGTCCAAATTCAAAACCATAAGCGTCGTTTACTCCTCTAAATGAAGCTCCTTGTTCGTTATAATCTTCAATAAACCAAGAGAATGGTGTACCTGTATTTCTATTTGCATCATCATTATGCAATAAAGATTCAAAAAGACTTTCAGGAGTTGAATATGAATTTAAATATGTATAATAATCATCAATATTATCTTCTTTAGCATTATCTAAGTTTGCAATATATGGTTGCCAATTATACCATGAATTCATTCCTTTCCAAACAAAATCATTAATTGGGTTGTTTAATTCTACGGTGGCAACAACTGGAATATCATCGTCATTTTTTTTACAGGACGTCATAAAAAGTCCAACAAAAACAACCAAAGTAATAAGGGTTTTTAATTTCATCATAATTTTAAAGTCTTATATTTCATAATTATTTGACGCAAGATATTACTTTTTATTACAAAAATTAAACCAAAGTGTTACAAAAAAGAAAGTTGCTCGTCATAATTATGTAAACAACTAAAAAAAGTTAAACCAAACTTAAAATGAAGCAATCGGAGTTTTTAAAAACTGTAATGCCCTTTAAGGATAAAGTATTTCGAGTAGCAAAAAGGTTGCTTGTATCTACTGAAGAGGCTGAGGATGCAACACAAGAATTGTTATTTAAGTTATGGAAAAATAAATCGAAATTAAAAGAATATAATAGTGTAGAGGCTTTTGCAATGACAATGACAAAAAATTATTGTTTTGACCGATTAAAATCGAAGCAAGCAAGTAATTTAAAGTTGGTTCATAGCAATTATCAAGAAAAAGATACGCCGTTACAAAGAAGAGTGGAACTTAATGACAGTGTAAGTTTGGTTCATAAATTGATAGAGAACTTACCAGAGCAACAAAAATTAATAATACAGCTTAGAGATATAGAAGAATATGAATTCGATGAAATTGCAAAAATGTTAAACTTACAACCAACAGCAGTGCGAGTTACTTTATCAAGAGCGAGAAAAACAATTAGAGAACAATTAACAAAACAACATAATTATGGAATTAGCTAACATAGAAAAGTTGTTGGAAAAATATCTAAATGCAGAATCTACAATTGCAGAAGAGAAAACTTTAAAAAGTTATTTTTTAAGTGATAACGTAGCACCACATTTACAAGAATATAAAGCTTTATTCGGATATTTTTCAACTAGTAAAAATGAACGATATACAAAATCAATCCAATTAAAAAGTCAAAAGAAGAGTTGGAAATGGTTAACTATAGCCGCTTCAGTAATTTTATTAGTAAGTGTTTATACCGGTTATCAAAATAACCAACAAAAAAAGGCTGAAAAAATATACAATGAAACCCAAATGGCTTTCGGTATGTTAGCAGCAAATTTAAACAAAGGAAATGTTGCCATTGCAAAGTTGCAACACTTCGAAGACACAAAAAACAAAATTTTTAAACAACCTAAAAAGTAAAAAATGAAAAAATTAATAATTATACTAGTAATTGCAATTTTGCCTTTATCAAATTATGCTCAAAATTCAATTTTCGACAAATTTGAAGATATGGACGATGTTTCATCGGTTATTGTAAATAAAGAAGCCTTTAGAATGCTTGCAAAATTTAAAGGTGGAGGAGAAGAAGGACAAGAATACCTTAAAATGGTACAAAACTTAGAGTCATTTAGAGTTTTTACAACTGAAAATTTAGAAATTGCTGCAGAAATGAATTCAATTGTTTCTAAATATTTAAAATCTTCTAAACTTGTTGAATTAATGAGAGTTAAAGATGAAGATACAAATGTTAAAATTTATGTTCGTCAAGGTAAAGATGAAGATCACGTAAGCGAATTACTAATGTTTGTTAGTGGAGCAGGAAAATATACAAATAAATCTGATAGCCCCGTGAAAGCTGAATCTGTGATTTTATCATTAACAGGTGAAATAGACTTAAATAAAATCTCGGAACTTACAGATACACATATACCTAATAGTGGTAAACATTTAAAAAAGCAATAACATGAAATCAGTTATAAAAATAATTGGAGTAGTGCTAATTGCAGTAATTTCTGCAGTAAGCTGTGATAGTAATCAATCTTTACAAAAGTATTATGTAGACAGTAAAGAGAATAACGAATTTATTTCTGTTGATATTCCTGCAAGTATTTTACAATTAAAAAATACAGAGGTTTCAGAAGAAGTTAAAAACACCTTGGAAACGATTAAAAAAGTAAACTTTTTAGCGCTACAATTAACTGATGATAATGAAGCATTGTATAATTCAGAAAAACTAAAAGTAAAAAACATTCTTAAAAATTCTAAATACAAGCAATTAATGCGAATGAATATGGGAAAAGGAAATGTTAGCGTTAATTACTTAGGAGAAGAAGATGCAATAGATGAAGTAATTCTTTTTGGATCTGACAATAATAAAGGGTTTGCAGTAGTACGTATTATTGGTGAAAATATGAATCCAAATGATATTATGAAAATTTCCCAAGAATTAAAACTAGATGGAGATTCTGCTCAGTTGCAACAACTTTCAGGATTATTTAGTAGCATAAAATAAGAATACAAAATAGTTAATTTTTAAAAGCCATACTTCCCATAAGTATGGCTTTTTAACTATCTATTAACTACTTAAACTAATTAAAATAGTATTTTTGACGCTTTAAAACTTATAATATAAATATGAAGAAATTAGCTATTGCATTTTTTATGCTTTTTACATTTATTGTAAATGCTCAAGAAAATGTTTATAACCCTGAAAGAGAGAAAGTTAATAATCTTATTCACACTAAATTAAAGGTGAATTTTAACTTTTCTAAAAAAGAAATGAATGGAGAAGCTTGGGTAACATTAACACCTCATTTTTATAAAACAAATAAAGTTGTATTGGACGCCAAAGCTTTTAAAATAAATGAAGTAAAAGTGAATAATGCAAAGGCTGCATATAACTATTCTGATAATCAGCTTACAATAGAGTTAGACAAAACCTACAGTAAAGGAGAGGAATATACAGTATATGTAAATTATATTGCACGCCCCGAAAAGGTTGAACAAAAGGGAAGTAAAAACATTACTGATGCTAAAGGCTTGTATTTTATAGATCCTTTAGATGAAGACCCTGATAAACCTACTCAAATTTGGACCCAAGGAGAAACAGAAGCAAGTAGTTGTTGGTTTCCTACAATTGATGCTCCTAACCAAAAAACAACACAAGAAATTTATATGACTGTGCCAAATAAATTTGTGACACTATCTAACGGATCATTAATTTCTCAAAACAAAAATAATGATGGTAGTAGAACGGATTATTGGAAAATGGATCAAAAACATGCTCCATATTTATTTTTTATGGGGGTTGGAGAATTTAGTATAGTAAATGACACTTGGAATGGTAAAAAAGTTGATTATTATGTAGAGCCAGAATACGAATCTGTTGCTAAAGATATTTTTGGTATGACACCAGAAATGTTAACTTTTTTCTCTGATTTAACTGGGATTCAGTATCCTTGGGATAAATATAGTCAAATGGTTGTTCGAGATTACGTAAGTGGAGCTATGGAAAACACAACCGCAGTAGTTCACGGAGAAACAGCTCAGCAAAAAAAAGGTCAGCTAATAGATAATAATGAATGGGAAGGAACTATAGCTCACGAAGTTTTTCACCATTGGTTTGGCGATTTAGTAACTACAGAAAGTTGGGCGAATTTAACTGTTAATGAATCTTTTGCAACTTATAGCGTGTATTTATGGTACGAATATAAATATGGAAAAGACAAAGCTGCAGCCCATATGTATGAGGATGTTCAAACATATTTACAAAGTGAAAGCGATGAAAAATATTTAGTTAGATTTAACTACCATGATAAAGAAGATATGTTTGATACCGTTAGTTATCATAAAGGAAATGCAATTCTGCATATGCTTCGCGATTTTCTTGGTGATGAAGCATTTTTTCAAGGGTTATCTAAATATTTGAATGATTATAAATTTGGAACAGCTGAAGCGCACGAATTAAGGTTAGCTTTAGAAAAAATTAGCGGAAAAGATTTAAATTGGTTTTTTAATCAGTGGTATTTTGGTAATGGCCACATTAAAGCTACTGTAACTTACGATTTCAATACAATTAACAAAACTGTAACTGTTAATATAAATCAGCAGGAAAAAGTATTTAAATTCCCCTTGTCAATCGATATTTATGAAGATAAACTAAAAACATCTCACAATGTTTGGGTTAATGATAAACAAAGTTCATTTACGTTTCCTTACAATAAATTACCAAAACTAATTAATATAGATGCTAAACATGTGTTGTTAGCTGAATTTACAGATAATAAATCTATAGATAATTATATTTTTCAATTTAATAATGCGCCTCATTATTTAGATAGAAGATTGGCATTAGAAGAAATTGTTAAGCATCAAAAAGATAATAAATCGGCACAAAACGCAATAGTAAAAGCTTTTGATGATCCGTATTATGAAATACGTATAATAGCTTTAGATAATTTAGATTTATTTCAAAAATACAACAAGAGAGATATTATTTCTAAAGTGGAGAAAATTGCGCAAAACGATCCGAAAACATTGGTAAGAGCGGCCGCGTTAGGAGTTTTAGGTAAATTAATTGAACCAATATATAAACCTTTATTTGAAAGAGGTATGAATAGTGAGTCTTATGCAATTGTTAGCAGCTCATTAACTTCATTATATCAAATAGACAAACAGGCTACATTAAACAAAATAAACTCTTTAAGTGATGATGTGAAAGATAATTTAGCAGATGCTATTACTTCTATTTATATTCAAGAAAAAGATAAAACTCAATTACCATTTATTGCTAATCACATTTTAAAAGGAATGTTTTTAACGCAAAATAAAAGAACTCAACAAATTTATGGTAATGCTTTTAAATGGATTGCTGAAAGTGATAATAAAGAAGCTATTATTAATTTAACAAATGATTTTGTAAAACTAGGAAAGCAATACAAAAAGTATAAATTTGATGAATTAGCCATTAATATGCTTAATCAACTTGTTTTTATGCAAAAAGCAACAATAAATAGCAATAAGGAAGAATTAATTGTAATTCTAAAAACCGGTATGGCAAGGCTTATTGAGTAATTATTAATAAAAAGCTTAATAAAAAGGTTTCTATTTAAATAGAAGCCTTTTTTTATGGAGTGTAGTTTTTAAAGCTACCATCAGAATAAAAGATTACAATTCGTTCAATTTCTTTAAAATTGTCCTTAGAAACTATTTTATCCGTTGTTTTAATCTTTAAATTACTTTCGTTATTTGTTTCTTTAATTGATTTATGAATTTCGCTGTTGGTTAATGGAGTAGTAGACGAATTAGTAATTTCTTTCTTTGGAAAAGTACCACTACCATTCAACAACCAATACAGTTCTATTTCTGGAAAAGCTTTTAATACTTTAAGTACAAAATCTAAGCTTGGTTTATTTCTTCCAGAAAGTAAATGAGAAATACTTGAGCGTTGAATATCTAATTTTTCAGCAAAAGAAGATGCTGAAAAATTGTAGTATTCCATCACTTTTTTTAATCTAGCAGAGAACTCTTCAATGTTTACCATTGTAACAATATTTGGTGTTTACAAATTTAAACAAGTAATCTAATATAAAAAAGCATTTAACGATAATTAATTTAAAACACGTAAATAAGTTAAATTATAGGTTTATTTGAAAACACATAAAAAGTTGTATGCCAGTATAATGAAATTAACATATAAGTTTTAATTATAATCAATAAAACTAAACTTGAGTTATAATTTTATACTGACTACATATGTTTACAAATGTATAAAACTTCCAAAATAAAACTGTTTACATTTGTAACTTTAACTAATTTACAATTGTAACAAAACTTTAGAATTTGTTAATATTTAAAAATCCATTTTGTAAAAAACTAATTAAGTATACATTTGTGTTATGAAAAAAATGAATGCTGAAAAAATCCAAAATTGGTATTGTAATAACTTAGAAAAACAATTAAAAGGAAGAAGAGTTTTATTTAATGATATTGAACCTTTAATTAAAAATTTATCTTCAAAATTTAATAAAAAAATTATAGGAAATTCTGAAAGCGGAATTCCAATTTATAGTATTTCTATAGGTACAGGTAAGAAGAAAATTTTACTTTGGTCTCAAATGCACGGTAACGAAAGTACAGGAACAAAAGCTTTGTTCGATTTATTTAATTTCTTGGAGAATGATGACTTGTCATATAACATTTTAAATAATTGCACATTGCAGTTTATTCCACTTTTAAATCCTGATGGAGCTATAAAATTTACTAGAGAAAATTTGAATAACGTAGATTTAAATAGAGATGCGGTTTCTATTTCTGCAACCGAGAGTAAATTATTACGCAATATTTTAGATAATTTTAACCCTAAATTTTGTTTTAACCTTCACGATCAACGATCTATATTTAATGTAGAAGGCACTCCAAATCCGGCAACTATTTCGTTTTTAGCTCCTTCAATTGATAAAGCAAGGACTTTAACAACCGAAAGAAAAGAAACAATGAGTGTAATTGTAGCTATGAATTCTTTACTTCAAGAAATTATTCCAAATCATATTGGTAGATATACAGATGAGTTTTACCCAACAGCAACAGGTGATAATTTTCAAAAATTAGGACATAACACCATATTAATTGAAGCAGGACATTTTGAAAATGATTATGATAGAGAAAAAACTAGAGAATTTAATTTTTACGCTTTGGTTAAAGGCTTAAGTTTTATTGCTAGCTCAAATGATTATACTAATTACCAGAGTTATTTTGATATACCAAACAATGACAAATTGTTTTTAGATATAATTTATAAAAATTTACGAGTTGAAGAAAATGGTAATGAAGAAATTAAAGATGTTGGCATTCAATATAAATTTAAGGTAGAAAATGGGGAGCTTGTAAAATATAAGTGTATTGAAAAAACAGGAAATTTATCTAATTATTATTCTTACAATATAATAAATGGCGAAAAATTGAATTTTAATGAATTAAAATTATCAAATTCGTAAATAATTTGTGTTAGAATCAGTTTTTTTTAATAAATTTGTCTTTTAATTAATAAACTATCTTTAAATAAATATGAAAAAATTCATTTTAGACGAAATTGATCATCAAATTTTAGATATTCTTATCGAAAATGCGAGAACTCCTTTTACAGATATTGCAAAAAAATTAGTTGTTTCCGCTGGTACAATTCACGTAAGAGTGAAAAAAATGGAAGATGAAGGAATCATTAAAGGATCTACGCTAACCTTGGATTATGAAAAAATGGGTTATTCATTTATTTCACATGTTGGTATTTATTTGGCAAAAACTTCAAAAACAAAACAAGTTGTTAACGAGTTAAAGAAAATTCCAAATATTACTATTGCCTATATAACTGCAGGAAAATATAATATATTTTGTAAAATTAGAGCAAAAGACACAACACATGCTAAGGAAATTATTTTTGAAATTGATGATATTGATGGTGTATCAAGAACAGAAACAATGATTTCTTTAGAAGAAAGCATAAATGATAAAACAAGATTAATGCATTCTATATTTAGAGAAATATAAATTTCTCTATTTAATAAAAAAACACCTTATTAGAAATCTAATAAGGTGTTTTTTTTATATGATTTTTAGTACATTTGAGTATATCTAATTACTCTAATGAGATCAAAAAATAAATCAATTAAGCCAATTGTATTTGATAAAAGAAATTTTACCAGTTTACAATTAATTGATTTTTATAAGTCAATGTTAAAACCTCGAATGATTGAGGAAAAAATGTTGATTCTACTTCGACAAGGAAAAATCTCAAAATGGTTTTCAGGAATTGGCCAAGAAGCAATTGCTATAGGAGTGGCATCTGCACTTAATAGTGATGAGTATATTTTGCCAATGCATAGAAATTTAGGTGTTTTTACTTCTAGAAATATACCTTTACACAAATTATTTTCTCAATGGCAGGGTAAAAAAGGTGGATTTACCAACGGTAGAGATCGTTCGTTTCATTTTGGTACACAAGAATTCAAAATAATTGGAATGATTTCTCATTTAGGTCCTCAATTAGGTGTTGCAAACGGGATTGCCTTGGCGCATTTACTAAAAAATGAACAAAAAGTTACTGTAGTATTTTGTGGCGAAGGAGGAACTAGTGAAGGAGATTTTCATGAAGCATTAAATATTGCATCTGTTTGGAAATTACCTGTAATGTTTTGCATTGAAAACAATGGATATGGATTATCTACACCTTCCAGTCAACAATTTAATTGTAAAAATATTGCTGATAAAGGAATAGGCTATGGAATGGAAAGCCATATAATTGAAGGCAATAATATTTTAGATGTAGCTTATAAAGTAAATAAGTTGGCAAAAAAAATGAGATCAAATCCTAAACCTGTTTTAGTTGAGTTTAAAACATTTAGAATGCGAGGTCACGAAGAAGCTAGCGGAACTAAATATGTTCCTCAAGATCTATTGACCAGTTGGGGCAGAAAAGATCCTATTGAAAACTTTCATAATTTTTTAAAAAAAGAAAAAATACTTTCTGAAGAAGTTGATGTTTTATTAAAGGAAGAAATAATTCAAGAAATTAATGAACATTTAAAAATAGCATTTGATGAACCTGAAATTTCTTCAACCATTGAAAACGAATTAAATGATGTATATAAAAACTTTAATTTTATAGAAGAAAAACCTACAGAGAACACCAAGACTATTCGTTTTGTAGACGCTATTTCATTAGGCTTAAAACAATCTATGCAGCAAAATAAAAACCTTGTAATTATGGGGCAAGATATTGCGGAATATGGCGGTGTTTTTAAAATTACTGAAGGATTTTTAGAAGAGTTTGGACTTAAAAGAGTAAGAAATACACCAATTTGCGAATCGGGGATAATTGAAGCAGCATACGGACTTTCAATAAATGGAGTAAAATCTGTTGTGGAACTTCAATTTTCCGATTTTATTACCTCAGGGTTTAATCCTGTAATAAATTTACTAGCCAAATCATATTATAGATGGAATCAACCAGCAGACATTGTACTTAGAATGCCTTGTGGTGCCGGTGTTGGAGCAGGTCCATTTCACAGTCAAACCAACGAAGCTTGGTTTACAAAAACACCAGGTTTAAAAATAGTTTACCCAGCATTTCCAAAAGATGCTAAGGGATTATTAGCTACCGCTATTGAAGATGAAAATCCAGTTTTGTTTTTTGAACATAAAAAATTATATAGAAGTATTTCTCAGGAAGTTCCTTTAAACTATTATAAAATACCTTTTGGTAAAGCGGCCATTTTAAACGAGGGAATTAGTTTATCTATAATTGCTTATGGTGCAGCAGTGCATTGGGCATTAGAAGTTATTGAAAAAAATTTCATATCTGCAGATCTTATTGATTTACGCACACTTCAACCATTAGACACAGAAACCATTTTTGCTTCGGTAAAAAAAACAGGTAAAGTTTTGATTCTTCAAGAAGACTCGTTATTTGGAGGAATTGCTTCCGATATTTCTGCGATTATTACAGAAAATTGTTTTAAATATTTAGATGCTCCAATAAAGCGATTGGGAAGTATTGAAACTCCTATACCATTTGCTAAAAACTTAGAAAACAACTACTTACCAATTGATTCTATTTTGGTGGAAATTCAATATTTATTAAATTATTAAAGAAATAATTTAAACTATAATGATTTAAGTCATACAATTTAATATCAATAACAATTAACTTTATTGTTAATCTCAATTAATTGTTATGCTTTTAAAAGAAAAAACAGCTTTTTATAGAGTCTGCTTTAATTCTATGCAGGTAGGAATTTTGGTTTGTAATAAAAACAAAAAAATTGTACTTGCCAATAATCCTTTAGCTACTATTTTTAATTATTCGATAGATGAAATACATGATAAATATGCCGATGAATTATTTTTAAAAAAGAATTTATTCGATGATTTTATTAAAAACCCAACAAATAAAAAATATAAAAATAGTTTAGAATGTATAGGTATTAATAAAAATGGACAAAAAATAATTTTAGAATTAAGTTTTGGTGAAATGATATATGAAAATAAGTTTTATTACAAGGCGCTTATTGCAGATATTACAGAAAGAAAAAAGAAGGAGAATGAGTTAAATAATATAAATGTTCAACTAGAAAAAGAAGTTGAACTTAGAAATAAAGAGTTGGAAAAAGTTATTGAAAAATTAAAAATTTCATTAAATAAGGAGAAAGAGTTAAACCGTTTAAAAACAAATTTTATTACACTTGCATCTCATGAGTTTAAAACACCTTTAAGTGCTATTTTATCCTCTTCTGAACTTATTGTTAAATATTCGGATCTCAATAATACAGAAAAAATAAATCAACATTTACACAAAATTAAAACGCTTATTCATCATTTAAACAAGATGATTGATAGCTTGTTAACTCTCGAAAATATTGAAAGTGGAGAAATAACGCCCATTTATTCTAATGTGAATTTAAATGATCTAATTTTAGAAATTATTGAAAACTCAAAGTCCTTACTATTTTTTAAACAAAAAGTAATTTTCGATAAAACTTGTAACGAAACCGTTTATCAAGACAGAAAAATATTAAAAATAATTATATCAAATATATTATATAACGCTATTAAATATTCAAAAGAAGATAGTGATATTAATATTTTTTGTAAAAACACAAATGATTTTATAGAATTAAGTATTAGGGATAGAGGAATTGGAATACCTGAACAAGATCAACCTTTAATTTTTGAACGCTTTTTTAGAGCAAATAATGCAAGCTATTTGCCTGGAACAGGTGTTGGCTTAAATATTGTTAAAGGATACATTAATTTATTAAAAGGAAACATTTCGTTTAAAAGTACAGAAAATATTGGAACGGTGTTTTGCGTAAGAATTCCAAAAGTGTTAAAAAATGAATAGAAAAGTTTTATTAATAGAAGATGATAAAATTGTAAGAGAAAATACATCAGAAATACTAGAACTAGCAAATTATGATGTAAAAACTGCAGATAATGGTAAAAATGGTATTTCCGTGGCAAATTCTTTTTTGCCTGATATAATTGTTTGTGATATAAAAATGCCTGTTTTGGATGGTTATGGTGTTCTTCAAATTTTATCTAGAAGTAATAAATTAAAACATATTCCTTTTATTTTTCTAACTGCAAAAACACATCATAATGATTTAAGAAAAGGAATGGAGTTTGGTGCTGATGATTATATATGTAAGCCTTTTGAAGAATCGGAACTTTTAAGAGCAATTGAAAGTAGATTAAAACGGGTTAAAAATATAGAAAGTAAGAATAAAACTGAAACACCTAAATTAAAATCCAATTCAATATTTGAAAACATTAAAGATTTTAATAATTTTTTAGATAAAAAAGAGGTTTTTACGTATAAAAAAAATGAATCTATATATTGTGAAGGAAATAGAAGTAACTTTATTTTTTTGATAAAAAAGGGACTTGTTAAAACATTTAAAAATAATGAAATTGGTAAGGAATTAATAACAGGTTATTATTTTGATAATGAGTACTTTGGGTATGCGTCATTTTTAAAAAATTTACCGCATTTAGAAAATGCTACCGCAATTACGAATACAAAATTGTATAAAATTACGAAGAATGAAGTTACATCAATTATAAATAATAACCACAATGTAATATACAATTTTATAGATTTTTTGACCAATAAATTAATTGAGGCAAATGATAAATCATTATTATTTGCATATTCTTCAGTACGAAAAAAAACAGCATTTTTAATTTTAGATTTACTAAAAAAATATCCGCTAAAATCTAAAAATGAAATTACAATTAATCGTACAGATTTGGCTAATTCAGTGGGTATTGCAAAAGAAACCCTTATAAGAACACTTCACGATTTTAAAAAAGAAAATCTTATTGATTTAACTCCTAAATCAATAAAAATATTAAACATTGATAAACTAAAAAGAATTCAATAAAACTATATAATGATCATAATCATTTTTTACATTGATTACGGTCATTGCTAATTAATATTTCCTATACTAAATTAGCTTTTATAAAAATAGACTAGAATATTAAAAAATAAGAAAAAGGGAAAGTAGAAAATTAATTCTAGTATGCTTATTAAATTTTATTATTAGTTAATTTATGTAAATAGTTTATGTTGATTAAAATTTGTTAAGTGAGATTAAGTTTTGTGTTTCTATATATTGGATGTTTTAAGATTAATAACACAAAGTAATATAAGAATTAATTTTCTCAATTGAATCCGAAGGATTCTTAAAACAATACTTCGGATTCTTTTAAGTTGAACTTTCTAAATTAGACATTATGAAGAAGAATGTGCCTATAACTAAAAACTCGCAAATTAAGAGTAGTATTATTGAATTAAAAAATGAAACTTCTGAATGGATTTCGGAAATTAAATTCATTTATATTGAACAAGATTTTTTAGAAGAATTATTGGCGGAACATGTAATGGGGCTTTGTAAAACAAATAATTATAGTCAAGCAAAATTGTTTTTAAAAGGTATTACACATGAAAGAAAATTAGGTAAACTTTTAGAAGAAGAAATTAGAAACCATAATGTAAACTTAGCTCTTTTAATAGAAAATATTTACCTTAAAAAAGAAGATAGTTTTAGAGATAAGCACAAGGTTTTATTATCTGAGGTAAAAAATTACATTCAAAACTTTAAATATATAAAAGAGAAAGTTTTTGAGTTGGTTTTACAAATAATGAAATCCGAGAAAAAGAAAAAATTATTATTATAATAGTATAATAATAAAATCACTAACCGCATTCAGATTTTGGTTCTTTGAAATATTGTATGGCAAGTAATTAAAACGTTTTTTTAAGATATTTACGTGATATTTTCAATTTAATTATTTGATTAGGAATTATTATTTTATTTATTTGAATTGGGGTGCAAATGAGTAACTTAATATATTTTATACAGTATTTTAAAAATTTTAAGTTGAGTGCGGTTTTTACATTTCTACACTTTCCCAATTAAATATTTTAAATATTACATTCCAATTTTCTGGAAATTTTGCTTTTAACGAAATTGCAACATTGCTTATTGGGTGTTTAAACTCAATTGAGTACGCATGCAAAAATAAATTTGAGCAATTAAATTCATTTTCGAACATTCTATTATGAAATCTGTCACCATATTTAGTATCTCCAACAATTGGATGACTTATTTTATTCATGTGAATTCTTAATTGGTGCATTCTTCCTGTAATTGGTTTTAATTTTACCAAGCTATATCTAGAAAAATCGTAAGGATGAACAGGTATTTTCAACTCAATATTATTTAAAACATCACAATGCGTTTCAGCTTCTTTATACACCTTTGTATCTGGATTTTTTACAGGTGTATTTACAATTAAGTTTTCCTTTACAAAGCCACGGACAATTCCACAATAGCTTTTTTTAATTTTACTAGAATTAAATAATTCTTGAAAACTAGAGACCAATTCTTTTTTTTTGGAAAGAACAATTACACCAGAAGTTTTTCTATCTAACCTATGAACTGGATAAAGTTCTAAATTTAATTGAGCTTTAAGCAGTTGCAAAAGGGTATTTTCTTTAATGTTTCTCGCATAATACGAGTTATGCACTAATACATTATTAGGTTTATTGGCTATTATTAAATAGGGATCCTCATATAAAATTTCTACTAACATGCGGCAAATATAAACATTCAAAAAATGAGTAATCATTTAACATTTTTTTTTGTTAAAGTAAATTAGAATAATTGTTCAGAATTTTTATCTTTATCGCTTAAAGCTAACCTCCAAAATATTATTTTAATTAAATTAAAAAAAAATGAAAAAAATTATTTTTCTTACATTAACTGTGGCCTTGTTACTAGTTTCTTGCGGATCTTCAAAAACAGTAAGAACATCTAAAAAGGTCATGAAAGGGGAATGGACTCTAAACGATATCTCATATGATAAATATGGAACCTTTAGAATTACATTTTTTAATGATGCAACAAAGGATTGTATGATTGGAAGTGATTGGAAGTTTGTTCCAAACAATAATTCTGGAATTTATACCATACAAAATGTAAATTGTATTACTGGAGATCGAGACTTTATTTTTACCATTCAAGAAATTAACGAAGAAAACGGATTGTACGACTTTCTACTTAAACCAGTAGATAAAAAAGGAAAATCTGCTTCAAACAGAGGTTTTAGATTAAAACTTGTTCAATTATCAGACACAAACATGGTTTGGGAACAAGAAGCATCTTTAGATGGTAAAACAATAACAATGACTCTTAATTTTTCAAAAAAAAATAACTAAAAAATGAAAACAACTTTAAAAAAATTATCGATAGGAATATTAGCTCTTGGATTGGTTTTTAATCTAAGTAGCTGTCAAGCAACAAAAAATGCAAATAGTTCTCAAAAAGGAGCAGTAATAGGAGCTGCCGGAGGTGCTATTCTTGGTGCAATAATTGGAAATAACACTGGAAAAAAAGGCAGCGGTGGAGAATTAGGCGCTGTAATTGGTGGTGTTGTTGGTGGAACTGCCGGTGTTTTAATAGGTAAAAAAATGGATAAACAAGCACAACAAATTGAAGAAGAAATTCCTGGTGCTGTTGTAGAACGTATTGATGACGGAATTGTAGTTACTTTCGATGAAAATAGTGGTGTACATTTCGATACAAATAAATACAATATTACAAACGATTCTGAAGTGTTATTAAATAAACTTGCTTTAATTTTACAAGAATATCCTGATACAAATGTACTTGTTGTTGGACATACAGACAGTACTGGATCTGATACTTATAATATGACTCTTTCACAAAATAGAGCTCAGGCAGTTACAGATTACTTTACTAAAACTAAAGGTTTAAGTGCAGACAGATTAACAACAAGATGGTTTGGAGAAGAGCAACCAGTTGCTGATAATAACACAGCCGAAGGTCGTTCAAAAAATAGAAGAGTTAATATAGGAATTGTTCCTAATGAAAAAATGAAAGAAGACGCTAAAAAAGAGGCAGGTTCTAATTAATACTAAACTATAAATTTAAAATATTTGTATGATTGAGAATTATATAAATGATGAAATCCTTAATTTTCAATTAACAACAATAGATTGGCTCTTAGCATTGCTAGGAGCCTTCTTTTTAGGTTTAAGTAAAGCTGGAATAAAAGGAATTGGTGTTATAATTGTAACAATAATGGCCATTGTATTTGGTGGAAAAGCATCTACAGGAGTGCTTATTCCTATGATGATTTTCGCCGATATTTTTGCAGTTATTTATTACCATAGACATACACAATGGAAATACTTAGTGAAATTATTACCTGCAATGGCTGTTGGAGTTTTATTGGGTGTTTTACTAGGAAATGACATTTCAGATGTTGTTTTTAAACAATTAATGGCATTTTTAATTTTAGGGATTGTTGTTTTTATGATTTTTATGGAAAGAAAAAAATCAAATGATATTCCTAAAAATAGATTTTTCTCAATTGGAACTGGCCTTTTAGCCGGATTCACATCAATGATTGGTAATTTAGCAGGTTCATTCTCAAATATTTACTTTTTAGCTATGCGATTACCAAAAAATGAATTTATTGGTACAGCTGCCTGGTTATTTTTTATAATAAATGTATTTAAATTACCTTTTCATATTTTTGTTTGGAAAACAGTTGGTAAAGAAAGCATACTGCTAAATTTAGTGTTAATACCAGCAATACTTGTTGGTTTTATAGCAGGTGTTTACTTGGTAAAACTTATTAATAACGCTGCCTATAGAAAGTTTATTTTAATTGTAACAGCTGTTGGTGCATTAATAATTCTATTTAAATAATTGAATACAAATGGAGGAATATTTTTTTCAATGTCCATATTGTTGGGAAGAGATTTCTATGTTATTAGATAGTTCTGTAAATTCGCAAACTTATATTGAAGATTGCGAAGTTTGTTGCAATCCAATTGAAATTAATCCTATATTTAAAAACAATGAATTAATTGATTTAGGTATAAATAACATAGAACAATAAAAAACACAAGAACCTTACTATGAGTGCTATTGATACAACAAAAGAAAGCTTTATTCACGTAGTTTTATTTTGGTTAAAAAATCCAACAGATAAAAATGATCGTGCTGAATTTGAAAAAGCGATGAATACCTTTTTAGAAACCTCTAAATATGCAAAAACTAAACATTTTGGAGTTCCTGCTAAAACAAATAGACCAGTAGTTGACAGTAGTTATACGTATTGCCTAAAAACCACTTTCCTAAACATTGAAGAACACGATAAATATCAAGTAGAACCAGCTCATAAATTATTTATTTCTGAAGCATCAAAACTATGGGAAAAAGTACTTATTTACGATTCTGAAATGATTTAATTTATTTTAATAATTATTTAAATATTTTTTTTAATTCATTCTCTAATCTAGAAATTGAAATTTTATTTTCAATAATGCCTCCATTTCCATCAAGTAAAATCATATGTGGAATAGATTCTACATTAAACATATAGGCAATTCTCATATTATCATCGTAAATATGATTCCAGGCTAACATATTATCTTCTGTAATACCAGTTGTCCAAGCATCTTTGGTTTTGTCTTCGGATATTGTTATAATATCAAACCCCTTACTTTTGTAACGATTATAAATATTTTTAACCTGTGGTGTTACTGCTCGACACGGTCCACACCAACTTGCCCAAAAATCAATTAAAACAGCTTTTTTTCCACTTAATGCATTTTGTAGACTAAGATTTCCTCCGTTTAATGATTCTCCAGAAAATAACGGAGCCATACGTCTTTTAACAACAATTGGTTTTTTTTCACTTTCTTTTTTTGCTATCAGTTCCAATGCTTCAAGTTTCTCAATTTCAGAATTAATTTTGGGTAACCATTGTTGGTGATTTAACGTTTCAGAAATAGATTTTAATTCAATTAAATTTTTCTTCTTTAAATTATTGTTATTTAATGCATCTTTTATAATATAATTTGCAATAGGAGCGTGGTTGGTACTTTTTATATGTTTAATTTTAAAACTAAAAATTAAGTTGTTTATAGAATCAAAAGCTTTAATGTTGTCTATTGCATTTACAGAGCTTAACTTATTATTTAATAAGGAAAGTTCTTCATTGTAACTATTTAATTTGTTTTGAATGGAGCCGCCATATGCAAATTGAGATAGAGGCGAGGCGTACACAAATAATTGTGTGTTTTCTAATAAAATAGGAACTAATATTTCACTATTTTTAAAATGAATTGTATAAAACTGAACGCTATCAACTGTTCCTGAAAAAGAAGCAATATTACCAGCTATTAAAGCCGAATCAACTTTTATATTTTTACTATTATATAAATATGCTTTTGTGGAATTTATATTATTTAGTGAAACATTTAAGGTAAAACCAGAAACTTGTTTTTTCTTTTCGTCATTGCAAGAAATGAAACATACAAAAGCTAAAAGAGCAATTAAAAATGTTAAATTTTTCATCTATTTTTTTTTACAAGTATAGATAATAAAATTAACATTTAAAAAAAAGACTAAAAAGCGGGTGCAAAAACCACTTAATTAAGAATTTAGGGCTTGTTTTAATTGGGTAATTGTTTGCATACCCGATTGTCTCCAAACTTGTTTTCCTTGTTTAAAAATAATAAATGTTGGTACCCCCTGAACTTGATACTTTGCTGATAACGATTTATTTTTATCTACATTAATTTTTATGATGCTAACTGTATCTTTTAATTCAGTTTTTAATTGTTTTAGTACTGGCGCCATTGATTTACATGGTCCGCACCAATCTGCTGTAAAATCCACCAAAACAGGAACATTTTGATTGATAATATCGTTAAATGACTTTTTCATTTTTCAAAATTTTTAAAACACTCTTAAAGTTACAAAATAGCATAGTATTTTTTGTTAAAATAAGGTTGTTTTTTAAGTGTTAAAGTCGAGTTTATTCCGAGAATTTTAACTTTAATCTCGTTTTCTTTATAAAAAGCAGCACTACAATAGAAATACTTCCACAAATTAAAAAACCTACAAACAAGGGAAGGGCAGAAGTGGTAATATTTCTACCAATATAAATGCTTATTGGAACAGCCATAAGTGTTGATATAAATCCAGTAATTGCCGCTCCCATTCCTGCAATATGTCCAACTGGTTGCATAGCAAGAGCGCGAATATTTCCAAATAAAAATCCAATAGAAAAAAACTGTATAAAAAAGAAAATTAATAAAACATAAATACTTGGATTTATACCCATTGAAAAAAGAACTACATAAATAAAAGAATTTAGTGAAAATAAACTTAATGCGATGGTAACAATACGCTCCATTCCTAATTTAACAACCAATGTTCCATTTAAAAAAGTTGCAGAACCAACAGAAACTGCCAAACCTGCAAAAATATATGGAAATTCGTTAACCATTTGGTATTGATTTTCAAAAATTTGTTGTGCAGTACTTAAATACACCATAAAAGAACCTGTTATAAAACCTGAAATAATTGTAAATCCAATGGTGTCTTTATATTTTAACAACTCTTTAGAACTACTTATAAATTGCGTTGAAGTAAACTTAATTTTGTTTTTTAACAACAAAGTTTCTGGTTGCCTAATATAAAACCAAATAGCAATTAAAACAGTGAATATCAGTTGTATATAAAATATATATTCCCAGCCATAACTATCTAAAATTAGTTTTCCAATTGCAGGTGCAACTATTGGAACAAGTATAAAAATAACGGTAACAAAAGACATAATTCTAGCCATATAATTACCACTATAAGTATCTCGTATTATTGAAATACTAATGGTTCTAGGACCTGAAAGTCCAACACCTTGTAATAAACGACCGAGTAACATTATTTCTAACGATTCTGAAGAAACACAAATAAAACTCGCAAAAATAAATATAGCAAATCCAGCATAAACAAGAGGTTTCCTTCCTAAACTATCAGACAAGGGTCCAAATAACAGAGGTCCAATTCCTAAACCAATAAAAATAAATATAATAAGCAATTGATTATCTCTAGAATCAATCACATTTAACGACGAACTTATAATATTTAATGCAGGTAATAAAGCATCAATGGCCAATGCAACTACCGACATTAATGAGGCCATTAAAGCTACGAATTCTAATTGTGATATTGATTTATTTTGCATTGTGCAAATGTAAGTTAATAGACATTAATGCTATATTTTTTATTATTGAAATTGAATATACCATCATAAGTTTTTGTAATTTGGCTTTGTAATATTGTAATTATGAATTTACCATTACTTAAAGAATCAATTGAAGGTATTGATATCTATTTATTGGATCAAATTTTAAAATCAAGGTACCAAACAAATGAAAAAATTTTAGATGTTGGATGCGGAACAGGGAGAAATTTAAAATGGTTTTACCTTAATAACTATAAAATTTATGGAATAGATTTAAATAGTGAATATATTGAATTTTGTAAAAATAGGTATCCCAAACGCAAGGATTATTTTAAACAAGCATTAGTAAATTCAATTCCATATTTGGATAATAGTTTTAAACATATTGTATGCAATGCAGTTTTGCATTTTGCTAAAGATTTAACAGAGTATTTGAAAATGTTTTATGAAATGCTTCGAATATTAGAACCTGGTGGTAGTTTATTTATTAGAATGGCTTCGGAATTTGGAATTGAACATATGATTAAACATTTAGGAGATGGAAATTATTTGCTACCAGATAATTCAACACGATTTTTATTAACCTCAGAATTATTGACAGAATTAAAGAACAACAATAATATTATATTTTTGGAAGATGTTAAAACAACAATTGTTGAAAACAAGAGAAGTATGACTACAATAGTGTTGCAGAAAAAATAAAGTGTAGAAGTGGTTTTAAAATACTCTATTTAACATAATATAAATTATAGTACAAATGTATTGTTTAGTTAATAAGAGTGGTTTATCCATTTGATAGCTATAATGTAGTATTATGTAAAATATCCCAGAAGCATTCGTTTACATAAGAATAATTGGAACTTGGGTCATTAAACTATTAAGCGGTTTGCTTCGCAGCGTTTATAAAACATTTGTATCTATAATTAGCCGTTATGTAAAATAGCCGCTACCAAGCGTTCGATTGTTTTATAAAATCAAATTGCTCTGCAATTTATTTTACACACAATTATCCACCGCTTGCCAACGCCAAAATAAAAGCTAACCTTTTTGCTCTTATTAAAAATCGCGTATTCGATAAAATGTACGTAATAAAAAATTTTAGACGATTCTCGTGGATTGCCACAAGAGCATAAATTTTAAGAAATCGACTTTTTAGGAGATTCACGAACACATTTGAAGTTTCTGCAAATAATTAAATATGTGAGTAAAAATAAAATTCTATGCACTTGTTATATGTAGAACTTCAATTAATCTTTTTTTTAATTCTTTCATTATCTTTTGTCTTGAAACAAAAGAAACAAAAATTCAAGGCTGCATAAACTTTTGGAAACAATTTACGGCTTATTCGCTATATTTTAGGAAACATTGTAACTAGTTAACAGCGCTTAGAAATACCTTGTATAATTGAAACTGTTAAGAAACCGTATTACTAAACACCTAATATATGCACGCTCACTTCACCTTATTGTTTTACCAAAATTTTATGAGGCCGAGTTAAAATCGAGTTTCTATTTTACATAATTATCTAAAAGAAACTCCTTTTACCAATGGCTTAAATCTGAAAGTGTAAAACGGTTTTGTTGACTGATCTTTACCATTATTAAAAACTGCACCTTTGTTTACTTGTGCTGCAGAAACATACATATAACCATCTACATGGTTGTAACTTACACCATCTGGCCATACCATGTTTTTATCTTTAGTCATGGTTTTTACACTTCTATCTTTTGCCAAAACTACAGCTACGCTTTTAGTCTCTAAAGCAGTGAGATAAAGGTTTCCTGCTGTATCAATGCTCATTCCGCCATTGTTTGGTTTTTCTGAATAGGTTTCAATTTTGCCATCTAATTCTGTTTCAGTAAAACTTTCATTTACTAAATCTAAAGTCTTAATTCTGTAGATTTTTGTTCCATTCAATGGTCCATAATAAATGTATTCAAAATCTTTATCTGTTGTAATTCCGTCGTTTCCAACTAACAGATCATTTCCGTTAACAGCTAAATGTTTTCCATTTATAACAGTTGGTGTGTTTTCTGGAATTGTTGTTCGAGTTCCTTCTAATATACGACGTGTTTTACCTGTTTTCATATCCACAATAATGAAAGCCCCTTTACTGCCATCTCCTCCATTTCCAATGCCTTCATCTGCAATAATGAAAAACCCATGTTTAGTATCAACAACCATATCATTTGGCTGTGATTCTTTTGGAACTGAAGATTTTGGCAAGTAATATATACGCTCTAATTGGTTAGTTTTAGTGTTCCAACCCACAATTTTTGGTGTTACATTATCACGTTGTGCCATATCTAACATCCATACAATGCCATTTTTATCATTTCTTATTCCGAGGACATTACTTAAAAAATTATCGTCTGTGTCTCTTGGTGTATTCCATGCTTTATTAGGAAACGGGTTGCTTTCCTTGGTTTTAGCATCCATAATCATTACTCTGTTATCTGGCGCAAAAAAAGGATGATGACTATACACTAAATCTCCGGAGTTTGTAAATGTAATATTACCAACTGCCTGATCTGTAGTTGCAAAAACTTCAGAATCTGTTATTGCTGTTTGTCCATGTGTTACCATAACTGTTATTATTAGACTTAAAGTGATTATATGTTTTTTCATTTTACTTGCTTTTTTTTAAATAATCTGGTAATTCTTTAGTTAACCAATCTTGACGAACAGGAACATGTACATCTAAATCAACCGTTTTTTCTAAAGCCCAAAATTCATGTGGTACATTCTCAGGGAACACGATAACTTCTCCTGCCCCAACTTCTACAAATTGTTCTTTACCATCGATAATAGTCTTGATTTTAACCTTGCCAGACATGATGTAGGTAATTTGTTCATTTGGGTGTTTATGCCACGGAATATGGGATCCTTTCTCTAAATTAAAAATGGTCATTTGTCCTTTTTTTCCATGAAACCATTTACGTTTAATTCCTTTACCAATAGTTTCAGATTGCATATCGTCAAAATTGAAATGTTGGATTTTTGATGTTGCTACAGAATCTATAGTTGTTACCTGTGCTTTTGTGTTATTTATAAAAAATAACACAAAGCTTAACGCTAGGACTAGTCTTTGAATACTCATTTTATATACTTATTTTGATTAAAATAAAATAACTGTTTTTCCAATAGATTTACTTGATTCTTGTACTTCATGTGCCTTCTTTAAATTCGCTACTGTAAACCCTTCAAGTGTGGTTGTTAAAGTTGATTTTAAAGTGCCATTGTCTAATAAGTCTGCAACATGATTTAAAATTTCGTGTTGTCTATCCATATCTTCTGTGTTAAACATAGAGCGTGTGTACATTAATTCCCAAGAAAAAGTAACACTCTTAGATTTCATAATGTTTAAATTTAACGGCTTACTACTTTCTGTAATTGAAACAATATGTCCTTGTGGTTTTATAATTTCTGCAGCTGTTTCCCAATAGCCTTCTAAGTCCACAAAATCCAAAATATAGTTCACTTGAGAATGCCCGATTTTTTCTAATTCTTCTTTTAAGTTGTGATGATTTACCACAAAATCAGCGCCTAAATCTTTACACCAAGCAATTGAATCTGGTCTTGAAGCTGTGGCAATTACGGTTAAATTTCCTAGTTTTTTAGCCAATTGAATAGCAATAGAACCAACTCCGCCAGCACCTGCTAAAACTAAAACAGTTTTGCCTTGGTCTTTTTTTGGATTAATTTTAATTCTATCAAATATTGCTTCATAAGCAGTTAAACTTGTTAAAGGCATTGCTGCAGCTTCGGCAATTGTTAGGTTTTTTGGTTTACGACCTACAATACGCTCGTCGACTAATTGAAATTCAGCATTACTACCGCTTCTGGTAATATCTCCAGCATAAAATACTTCGTCACCCACTTTAAATTTGGATGTTTGGTCTCCAACAGCTTCCACTATTCCTACAGCATCCCACCCAATAACTTTTGGTGTTTCTAAAACTGCATCTTTTGCAGCAGATTCTCTAATTTTAAAATCTACTGGATTTACAGAGTTTGCTTGAACTTTAACTAAAATGTCAAATCCTGTTGGACTTGGTTTTTCTGTTTCAAATAAAATGAAACTATTTTCTTCTTGTATTGGTAATGATTGTTTAAATCCTATTGCTTTCATTATATGTTTTTTTTTAAATTATCTATTTTGTTCTAACCAAGTTTTGGTTACTTTATCTATGTCCATACCTTCAACGCTTACTTTATAATCCAATTCAGCGATAACATCATTGCCAAAACGAAGGCTGTCTAAAACTTTTAATTGCTCTGAAGAGAATAAATCTTTTTTATCATCTCTAATTAATAAAACAGCTTCGTCCACAACTCCTAATAAACCTTTTGGGTCTTTAAGTTCTCTGATTTTGTGTTTATAATGTAAAAATTGTGGATTCCATAAAGGCACAACAATCCACTCTTTATTAGCAACGGCGTTTTCAAAAGCACTGAAACAATCTTCTTCTGTTCCCTTATGAAAAGAGTATCCAGCTTCACCTAAATTGTAATCGGTAATCATTTGAGCTGAAAAACGACTTATACCAGCTCCAGGATTAATACCTTGAATTCTACGATTCATTTTTGCTAATACTTCTGGTTTTAATAAATCTGAAACTTCACTTACATCTTCTTCAGAAACAAATTCTGGAACTCCCCATAAGGCATAAGGCTTGTAATGAAGTCCTAAATTTGTAAGTGGAACCGTTTTTTGAACTTCTGCTCTGTATCCACCATGACTGGAAGGCAACCAAGCAGATGTTAAAAGGTCTGTCTTTCCTTCCTTTAAGTTTTGGAAGTTTTTTTCGTGGTGCTCATAAATACGATTTACTTCAAAACCCATATCAATAAGCACGTTTGCTACTAATGAAGCCGCTATTCTATGAAAAGATAAATTAGTTACGCCAATAGTTATTTTTTTATTTGATATCATGATATTTAGTGATGAAAGTAAAAGCGTATTCTATAATGAATACGCTCATACAGCTATTAACCAATTACGGTCATTTGGTTTACTACGAATTCTTCAACAGCACCTTCAGTCGCTTTTATGTAATCGGCTAAATGTTGATTATTCATGTGTTCTTGCCAGAGTTCCTTGCTTACCCAATTTTCATGGAATAAAAACAAATTTGGATTTTCGTTATCTTGATGTAAATCATAGTTGACACATCCTTTTTCCGCTCTTGTAATTGGAATTAATTTTAATAATTCTGCTTTTACAAATTCTCTTTTTTCTTCTTTAGCTATTATTCTTGCTACAATTGTTAACTTGCTCATTATCTTTGTTTTAAAAGTTTTGTTTTTACAACTAAATAAGGTCCAGTACTCACGTCTTCGCCATTATTTAAAGCTGCTGTTCTATTTAACTGATCTATTGTTCCGTAAACATACCCATCGTTTGCAACGTATAATCCATCTGGCCATGATTGACCTTCTGGTAAGGTTGCTAAGGTTTTAAAACCATCATTTTTATTGTAAACACCTATTTCAGTTTTTTCGATGGTTGTTACATATACGTTTTCGTTTGCATCTACTTCAATACCATCGCTAAAAGACTTGTCTCCAAATTTTTCTATTCCGTTTGTTAATGTTTCCTCATCAACAAAACTACTTGCAGCAACTCTATAAATAGTTCTTCCATTTAAAGCTCCGAAATACACATAATTAAAATTAGGGTCTACCGCAATCGGGTTTAAAGCAAATCCACCTTCAGTTTCTGGCATCATTGATGGATGGTTTTGTGCCATTCTTTTAGCTTCGCCATTTTCAGTGTTTATAACAATAAAAGCAGGTTCTGGTGCGCTTTTTAAATCGCCTTGAGTCATATCAGCAATGATAACTCGATTGTGTTTTTCATCAATAATAAAATCTTGTAAAAAACTAGCTGGCTTTACCACAGCTTCTGGAATGGCAATGGTTTTTACTAATTTTTCATTTTTAGTATCCCAAACCACAAATTGTTTAGTTCCCATATCTAACAACCAAAGATTGTCTTTGCTATCTGCTCTAATTCCTATAACTGCTTTTAGATTTGAGTTCTCTCCAGTTGAATATTCAGCATTAGGATAGGCAACATTTTTCCCATCTTTATTTATTTCAAAAACTTTAGTTGTTGGTGAAACCAATGGATTCATGGTAACAAATATTCTTCCGTTTGTTGTAACAGCTAAATTTCCAGGTCTAATGTCATGACTAGAAAATACTGTTTCGGCAGTTTTTATTTCATAATTAGTTTTTTCTGTTTGGGTTGCTGATTCTTCAGATTGAACATTCTTTTTATCGTTTGGAGATTTACACATTATCAATACAGAAGATAAAAATGTTAATACTATTAATTTTTTCATTGTTTCTATTTTTAAAGTTTAATATTTTTTTCGTTTTTAATTACACTGCAAATTTACAGGAAACATCAAGTAATTTGTTTGTACAAAAAATGGGTATTTATGTATTTTTAAAGGTTTTTAGCAGGTCCATTGATTTAAATAATAATATTTTACATAAATTTGTATAAAAAACAGATAGATATGGAAGTTTTAGAAGCATATAAACCTTTTGAAATACAAGAATTGGAATTATCAAAATGGATACCCAGAGCTGTTAAAAACAATTTTTTTGAATTGGTTTTAGTAAAACAAGGCAGCGGAACTCAATGTATTAATTACAATGATTATAAATATAGTTCGGGTAGTATGTTTTTACTTCCACCTTTAAAATGTCATAAGTTTGATATTGAAACGCCTTCAAAATTTGTGTTTTTAAAATTTACCGATTCATTTTTTAAGGGGAACAACAGAGTATCAATTGATAGAGACGAGTGGTTTAAAGAAGCTGCTTATATTCTTTCTAATTACAATCAGTTACCAGGAGATATTATTAAAAGTGAAGTCGATAGACAATACTTGGAAAGTCTGATTAACATGATTTTACAAGAATCTAGAAACTATAGTAAAGAGTCCATTTCTCTAATAAGAAGTTTAATGACCAGTATTTTAGAAATATTGATTAGAAATATTAAAAAAGGAGATATTTATGAAGTCGCAGAAAATAATACTGATGATAGGATAACTAAAATGCTAACCTATATTAATGAGCATATTGATCAAACAAACTTGCTTAAGGTCGAAAATTTAGCTGAAGTATTTTTAATGTCTCCAACTTATGTTAGTGAGTTTTTTAAGAAACAAGTTAGAATGCCATTAAGAGAATATATTATAAAGGCAAAGTTGAAACTTGTTGAAATTCGTTTATTAAATTCTGATTATAATTTAAGTGAAATAGCTGATGATTTGGGCTTTACAGATGTTAGCCACCTTTCAAGAACATTTAAAAAGTATGTTGGTGTTTCTATTCGTGAGTTTAAAAATAATGGTGAGTACATGCTTTTAAAACGTAGTGTTTGTGCTAGCTAGATAAATTATTAAAACATTCCATTTCACACACATTATGCTTCCCTCCTACGTCGTCGCATAAAAAGTGTTCCATTAACATTGAAGAAGAAACTTTTGAGAATAAATTTTTTTAAGAAACTGAAGTAACAACTTTCGCTTTTAAGCAAAGCTCAAGTTACATAACGCAGAACATTATAATACATTTTATATTGTTGGTTTAGCCAGTGGCTGAAGCAATAATTAAGAATGATGGCGCGCTGGAGAATTTGATACATATAGTTTTTAATATGTATAAGCATCTCGTTACTATTTAAAAATCCAAACTTGGAATCATAAATCATTCTAGTTTTAACATCGCGTTTAAATCCAACATTTGTACTATTAATTTGGTCCGTTACATAATCACTAGTAATTGGATCGATAGTGTTTCCGCTTGAAAAACTTTGAGAAGCGCTACCAAATAAATTTGGCAACCTGGACGATTTAGCTTTATTATAATCTACTTCTAAAATGCTTTTATTTAATGCCGCATCTTTTATTGTAATATTATTTTCTAAAGCATAATTAATACAATCTTCTAAAGACCAAACTTCTGGATATGAATTACTTAAAGATCCTTGTGCAAAGGAAATTTGAATAATTAATAAATTTACTATAATAAGATAATATTTCATTTTTTTTGAGTGTTTTTAATTTAACACTTCAAAGGTGAAACTATCTGCATTTATAATAAAAGGTAATAGACGTTTTGGGATATTTACTATATAAAAAGTCCTTTTTAATAGATGAAAATTTTTGGCTTGAGTAGAATTATTATCAAAATTTCCTGTTATACTTAATAATTTATTACCATTAATTCTCAAACTTAATACCCTCCAGAATATTACTATATCAATTCTTAATTTCCAAATCCAATCAAAATCAACTATCTTTCATACTCTCTAAAATCATATAAAAATATTCTACAAAATGAGTAAGCATTCAACTATTTTTTCTAGAAGAGAGTTTTCTAAACTTTCTGCAATGGGACTTGCAGCTATTCCCTTAATGTCTTTTAAAAATGTATTAAATACAACAGAATCGTCATCACAAGATCAACTAAATGTTCATTTATTCTCAAAACATCTACAGTTTTTAGATTATAACGATATGTCTGCTGCTGCAGCTGAAATGGGTTTTAATGGTTTAGATTTAACAGTACGACCAAAAGGACATGTATTGCCTGAAAATGTAAAGGATGATTTACCAAAAGCCGTAGAAGCTATGAAAAAAAATGGTCTTGCCCCAAAAATGATGTCAACCAATGTTTGGGATGCTAAAAATATAGTACAAAAGACGGTTTTAGAAACGGCAAGCAAATTAGGTTTTACCAATTACCGTACAGATTGGTTAAAGTACCCTGAAGATACACCAATTACTGAAAGTCAAGCTTTATATGGAAAGCAATCACGAGATTTAGAAATTCTAAATGAAAAACTAAAACTTATTGGTGGGTATCAAAATAATTCAGGTAAAAATGTAGGCGCTCCTGTTTGGGATCTTCTTCCTATTTTAGAAGCAACAGAAGGAAAATATATGGGAAGTCAATATGATATTAGACATGCTGTAATTGAAGGTGGTGAATGTTGGGAACTTGGATTAAGACGCATTAAACCGTTTATTAATTCTATTGTAATAAAAGATGTTAAATGGGGAATTATAAATGGAAAATGGCAGCCAATAAATGTTCCTTTAGGTGAAGGTATGGTAGATTTTAATCGCTATTTTTCTTTACTAAAAAAATACAAAATTAACGTTCCTGTTTCTCTTCACGTTGAGTATGATTTAGGTGGTGCTGAAAAAGGAAATAAGAAAATAACTATTAATGAGAAAAAGGTTTTCAAAAGCATTAAAAAAGACTTAATGTTTATAAAAGAAGCTTGGAAAAATGCCGAATAGTATCTCTAAAGACAGAGCAATACTGCATAGTTATCCTCTCAATAAAAAATTTCCAAAGAATTTTGCAAAAATTAAGTTTACTAATAGTTATCTCTTTTTAAAAATCAACTTAACGCTTTATTCAATAAAATATCCATAATATATTGAGTTTCTTTATTGTTTTCTTTTTTTACTTCAAAAATAGTAGCAATTGGATTTTCTATTCCTATGTTTGGAGAACTCGTTTCTAAAGTTTCATATTTACGTTCAATAGTGCTTTTTATTAATGGAATAGTATTTTCATATCCTATAAAAAGAATTCGATTTAAAGCTGTTTTATTTAGCAATAGATTAACCTCAAATTCACAGCCTTTATTCTTTTCTGAAAACCCACGCAAATCCATTAAAACAACACTTGCTGTTTTAACCAAAGTATCTACAGTTAATTGCCAAGTATTATCGTAACAAGAAATTGGTGTTTCTTTAAAAGTTCCATCTAATTTAACCGGCTTTTTGTTTAATCTGTCTAATTCTTTTTGCAACGCATCTGAGTTTTTTACAAAATTACGTTTCATTCCTCTTACACTTGCTATTATAAATATAATGGCTCCAATTAACATTAGCGCAATAAAACCTCCAAATAGTTCATTTCCGTCCATATTATTTTCTAACTGCGTGTAAAATAAAAATACAATTATTATAAACACAGGAAAGGTTCGCTTAAAATTTCGTTTCCAGTAAACTTTATAAAATGATGGATCTGCAACTGTAAAGTAGGAACCAAAATGTTTCCAAAATTTGGCTAATTGAGAAAAAGTAAATAACGAAGTTTTTTTAATTAAAAATACTCGAAGTATTAATAGCATTATATTCGGTTGCTTTCTAGCTTTTTTATTTAAACGATAAACCATAAATATATGAAAGATAATTGCAAATAACATTGGCAATCCTTCGGAAAACAAACCAATACTTAAATCTAATAAACATTCAAATAAGGCAATTAGAAACAATGATAAAGAAATTAAAAACTTCCATTTAGATTGAAAAACAGCAAAAATAAATTTCCATAAAGGAGCAATTACATCAAATACCCCATTTTTATAGGCTGTAAATTGATGTCTGTAACCTATTTGCCCTAAGCTTGCCCATATTAAAAATAAAAGAACAAATAACCAAAATGACATAGCAATAGAATCTGTTAAAATAAAACTGTCCGAAAATGCAATTGCGCCAGCAATAGCATATACTGCTATAATTAAAAGATCTGTAGTATATTGAAATATCATCATTTTTTTAGCACGTTCTACCAACGTTTTACGATGAGTTGCAATTTCTGTAATATCTGATTCGGAATTAAAATGTTCAAAAGATAGTTTTTGGTTGTTTTTAATTTCATTAGCTGAGTTTTCAATATTAGAACTTTTGTCCACCTTAGATGATTTTGTCATCATCCATCTATTCATAAACCGAACAAGAATAAATCGAGAAAAATAAGCAATAATGGTTGCAACAATAATAATACCTAACCGATTTGTTAAATTGGACATAGGATCATTTTGTACTATTGTTAAGATTATGTTTTTATAAAACAGGAAAATCTTAATTAAATTTGAAGTAAACATAGCAAATGATTTTAGTTAGTGATAGTTAATTGTTATATAATCAATGTTTTAAATAGAAAAACTTATTTTAAAAATTGAGTGTTAAAATGAAACCTGAATCCAATATGAAGTTCCACTTTGTAAAACTTGTTTCACTTTAAAAAATTCATCTTTTTTAGATGTATGAACATTAATACCAAATTTTGGTGTACCATATGGTCCTTTATGAATATTTCGAGCTGTTTTGGCAACTATTAAATCCCCTACTTTTGGAATTACAACACTTTCATTCTCGAAAATGGTGAAATATAGTTCGCCATTTGAAGAAGAAAATTGCACAAACCCATTAGAAACAAAAAAATTATCTAAATTTCCAAGAGCTTCTTTATAAAAAATTCCTTCTTTTTTATAATCCTTGATGTAATTTAAATAATCGGTTACTGTATTTCTTTTTACAACTCTTTCCCATTCTTTTTCTTCATCTGCAACATTTTGTAAAACGCTTATTAAACCATTTATTTCATCCACATGTTCACATTCAGAATAGTTTGCTAAATGATTTTGAAAATCTTCAATACTAATTCCTTCTTTAATTTTATCCCAATCTTCAACATCAGAAACAACTTCTTCTTCTGTTATAGCAGTTTCTTCTGGTGTAATAGCGGTCTCTTCAATAATAATAGTAGGTTCTTCAATTGAATTAGCAGTTTCTATTGGTGTATCTTTTACAATTTCTTCTGAATTATTTTCAATAATAAAATACGCAACAACAGCAGCAAGTATTACTCCCGAAATATATTTTAGTAGGCGCAATCTTTTTGACTTATTACCAAATTCTTTTGCAACACCTGGCCTTTCAATTTTTTCAGAAATTTTATCATTCAATTCTGGAGCCTCTTTTTTTAAAATTGGTTTTTTTTCTACAATATCATTATCCGAATTTAAACTTAAAGCTCTCAGAAGTAACGCCATACTCCTTTCTTCTTCTAAGTGAAAATCTAAATGCTGAATTCGTCTTAGTCTAAATGGTACATTGCATTCTTCAATTTTAATTGGAATAACACGCTTATTTTCTTCTAAAGCGTAAGAAATTTCATCCATTACGTTGTTAGATTCAACAGAGTTTTTAGATAAAATAAGTAAAACATCCTGACAAGTTTGTAAAGCGGATTCTATAGAATCATCCCAAAGACCACCAGGTTTTATTTGCTTATCAAGCCATAAATTGGCTCCGGCATCCCGTAAACTCTTAATAAATTTTGTTACAAAAGCTGAGTCTTTCCGAGAATAACTAATAAAAATAGTATTCGTAGACATATTAAATAATTTTAGTTAGCAATAGTAGTTAATTATCTAACAACCAATATAGTAAAATTTATCCAGACTATTTTAAATGTTTTTTTTCCTGGATTACACTAAAAAACTTTCATGTAAAAACTTGATAAAATCATCATTAGGATTGTCAGTATTCATTAAACATGTATATGCTTTATAAGCATTTGTATGCATCGATATTTTCTCTCTTATTCCTGACATTTCAGCTGCTTTAGTATAATACTCTTTTGAAACATCTAGGTTATCTAAATACAAATTGGCTTCAGCAATTGTTGCGTACTTCCATAAATTATTTCTACAAGCATTTGCTGCTTCTAAAGCCTGATTTGCATATTTTAGCATTTCTGTTTCATTTCCATTTACAACAATACTTAAAAAAGCGAGATTTATGGCTTGGTAATAAACTTGATTTAAATTGTTTGTTTTAATACCAATTTCCAAGCCTTTATTGTAATAATTAAAAGCTCGATCACCATCTTCCTTTAAATAATTTAATAGATATGAACGCTTATATCTTCCCCCAATAATCCCCAACAGATCTCCATTTTCCTTTGCTAATGGGTGATTTGTTAATATTTCTAGGGCCTCTTCCTTTCTATCCATTCCTTCTAAACTAAATATAAGTTGTCTTAAACCATTTATATCTAATGAATTAGAAATTGGTAATAATTTTTTAACAACTACATCATATTTACCCAGTGCTATATTTATTTCTTCCTTATTTGTATATTTATTATAAAAATCATTATTTGTTAAAGTGTTTATAATTAACGCATAACAATCGTTATTTTCATCTGTTGGTTTAACCATAGATAAATGATTTCCAGATATGGTTTCGCAATAATCTTGTGAAAATGATCCAAAACTTGAAGCAATATTTACATATTCATCATCTGTTGCTGCTGCAACTTTTAATTTAAATGGATACTTATTTTTAAACAGAGTATCCCATTCATTTCTTAATGAAACTATAAAATTTCCAGTACTACTTAATTCTTGGTATTTATTATTCCATAATTTGGTTAATTGTGAAGCTTCTATACCAAAGTTAGGCGTTCCCAATAAAATTAAATGTGAAATTTTGCTTCTAAAATCTTCACTTAAATTAATAATAACTTTTTGAGCAATTAAACCACCTAAGCTATGTGAAACAATTGCAATTCGGTCGTATTTCTCAAATTTATGTTTAAAAGAAGTAACTAAATAATTTGAAATTTTATCAATATCTGTTATTGCTCCCCAAATATCTTTACCAAATTCTGGATTTACATAAGGTGAATAACCTAATGGTTTCATATCCCAACCATTCATTCTTTCATCCTTCATCAATAATTCAGGTATAATACCAAAAGTTTCGGCTGCTTCACCTGAAAAACCATGAACAAAAAGTAATAAATTATTAGATCCTTCTGTTTCTCTATAAGATGTAACAACTTCTTTTAATTCTTTACTATCAACTTTTTCTGGTTTATTAATTGTATCGAAAGAAAACTTATCTCTAATTTCTTTAGGAACATAACTAAGTGTAAAATTATCGTACAATTGAAGGTTTACATAAGGATTTTGCTGAATGCCCAATTGTTTTGCTATTCGAGGAACTTCCGTTTGAACATAGCCTGAAACATCATAAATTCTAATAAAAGGTTCTTCAAAATGAGATTTATATTTACCTTTAATTGCATTAACCAAACACTTAGTAAAAATACTATTTTCTCCTTTTGGTTGATATGATAATTGATCTTCTCTACAAGATGATATTATAGAAACTCCTCTTTCATTATCTATTCTTTGCCCTAAACCATCTGCTACATCATCGTTATCTATAGTTATCCCTGATTTGCTTTCAACTTTATTATCATCATTAAAAAAAACATTTTTTGTCATACCCGCAGCATGACAACAATCTAAAAAGAAAATAAGTCGTTTAGATTTTAATCCATTTAATTTATCCTTTAACTCCTTAGCACTTACCCAAGTTTTAGGCGCCATATCTGCTGTACCTATCATACCATAAGGTTGAATATGGTATTGACCTAGGCCGTAACCTCCGTGACCTGTGTAATATAAAAACACAGAAGAATCTTCATTGGTCATTTCTTGTAGTTTATCAAATGCATCTAAAATTCCCTTTCTGGTAGACTCTTTTCCTTTTACAAAAATAATATTGTCGGGATTGTAACACGCCAAATTTTCATCAATTAATAAGTCATAAACAGCCTTGGCATCTATTAAAGTATCTAATTTAACATCCTCTACACCTATTATAAGTGCATATGCATTGCTTAATTTTGTCATAACTATTACTTTTTAAGGTTATTAAATAAAAGAAGTACTTTATTTACTTGTGCTTGGCTAATTGATTTATCGCTTGCCGCGGTTAAATCAATTAAAGTTTTAAATAATTTTGCTTTTTGTACAGTAATAGCATTTACCATTAACAATTCATTTATAAGATTACTACCTGATTTATTGATTGTAGTAATATTATTTTCTTGTGATTTTATAAAAATTAGATGGTTTATAGAATCTCTAATATTAAGTATTTGCTGGTATGGAGTTTTAGGAATTTCAGGTTCTATTTTTTCATCAATTTGAATACCTGATTTTGCAATTAAAGGATCTTCTGAAGCTGGTAAAAAATCTTCAATTGCATTGTCTATTTGTTGATCAAATTTTAATGAAATACCTGTTGAAGTTGCATCAATTCCACTTAATTTTTCCATTATATTTGAAAAATGCTTTCTAAAAACAATAAATATAATTAGTATGGTAATGGGCCAAATTAGATGTTCAATTACTTTACTTATAAAATCTAAATTGGTTAAAACCTTGCTTATTTCTTGCGAAGAATCTTGAATAGCCATTTTTTATAATTTAGTTAGTTAGTTTGTTAATGCCAAAAAGTTAGTATCTCTTCAAATTTTTCATCTTCAAAATATGAAATGAATAATGGATCGTTTAAATATGTAGTTGGGGTATACAAATTTCCTTGAGAAACTGCTTTTAATAAATGTTTTACTACTTCATCTTTTTCGCCCGTAACTGCAAAATACTGGGCTATCGCATATTCTATATTACCGTAATTATAAGCTGAAGGTAATTGTTTAAGCTTCTCTATTATTAGCTCAGATTCAGTTACTTTACCTAGTTTAAAATTACAACTTGCTAGTTTCGATAAAATATTTACATTGTCAGGTTTTTTAATAAGTTCTTGTTGAAACATATTAGCAGCGTTGCTATAATCTTCAGTAAAAAAGTAAGCTAATGCCAAGTTTCCATCTTCATTATTTTCTTTGCAACTTTCAATAAGCTTATTAAAATAGTTGTTCGCTTTTTCTTTTAAATTTAGTAATAAATATTCTTTTCCAATGTGTAAATATAAATTTTGAATATCTTTTGTGGAAATTGAAAACTCAATGTTTGAAATAAATTCTTCAACTTTTTTATCGTTTCTAGAACGAATATATGCCGTTAACAAAGTTCTTTTTAACTTCACTTTATCAATTTTATCATTAATATCAATCAACAATTCTATGGCAGTATTATAATTACCCAATTCAATTTCGGATAAAGCTTTTACATAAATTCTGTATTCGCAATATGTACAATTTTCAACATCCATTCCTTTCATAGAAATTTCTTCAAAAATAGGATTGATATCTTCTGGTTTATTAACAAATTGAAGAGCTATTGTCATAAAACTGGAGTTTGATAACAAGTCAAAAGGAGTTATATCATATTCTTTTTTGGAGCAGCTATAAACTTTATTGTTATTTCCTTTTAACAGTGCCTCATACATATTAAGTAAATTCAGTTGCCTATTATTTGTATATGATGTTGGTGTAATTAATTTCCTTAAAGAATCGGATTTTTTAAAATCTCCAACATTATAATAATAAGCTACTTTTAATACTTTTGGTTCAAAATAATCTTCATCGGCCTCTATCGATTTGTTTAGAAGTTCTATATACAAATTAGAATTAGAAATATTTTCTTTTGCATCTATTAAATATTTAAAAGCTTCATATTTAGGTGGTGATTCTACTTGTAAATTCGAATTTTCACTGTTTTCAGAAATTAGAAAGCCTAATATAAGTTGCGTTAATTTCTCTATACATTCAAGTGGGGATTCTGAATCACATTCAACTAGTTTAAACGAAATTAGTTGGATATTTTTAGCTCCGTCAGTTATGGATCCTTGAAATAATAACTTTTCATTTTTTAAATAAAAATTACCCGAAATTAATTTACCAGCACTAAAATATTCCTTAATTATTCGTTCATTATCAAGCGGTTTTAGATTTGTAGAAGTGTTTATTAAACCTACATAATCATCAACAATTTCAGGTGAAATTACTTGACCAACATTGTTTTCCGTAATTCTATGAATTACCCAATCTGCGGTCATTTTACTAACAATATCATATTTTTTATCGCCAGTATTATTTCCAAATTTTAAAACAGCAATTTTATCATTAGTTTCAATGTTTTGAACTACTTTTTTATCATTAAAATTATTATTTATAATTAGAGAAGCTATTAAAAGAGAGATAATGGAAACTATTAACAATATTAAAAAATACATTTTTTGAAAAGGACTATTTCTCAATGCTTTTTTAACCAAATTACCATCTTCATTCAAAGTCATTTCTTTATAATCTAAATGTCTCAAATGAAATTTCCACACCAAAAAACCACTAATAGGAAATCCAATTAAAGCAAGGATAAGAAAAAAAGATACGGATTTATGAGGCAATCCTAATGGCTCCCAAATTACCGCTATAACTTGAAGAAGCACCCAACAAGATACTATATAAATAGATAGTTTTTTAAAAACTTCTTTATCGTGACATTCCCTTATAAATTTTTTAAAATTCATATATTTTAATCATATATATACATTAAACACTTAATATCAATGTCTTATTCTTAGGAAAAGTAATTAATTTTTATTAATATAGTATAATATTAATTAAAAAAATTATGATATGTCTAACAAGGATAAACGAAAAACCGCCCCTAAAACTGGCATAGAAATTAAGCCAAAAACAGGAATAATTATTGAGCCTAAGACTGGAATTGCAATTGAACCCAAAACTGGAATTACTATAGAGCCAAAAACGGGAATTGCAATTGAACCTAAGACTGGAATAACTATAGAACCCAAAACCGGTATTACAATTGAACCTAAGACAGGAATAACTATAGAACCCAAAACCGGCATTACAATTGAACCTAAGACGGGTAAAGTTATTAAACCAAAGGAAAAATAATTATTTTTAAACTTTAATTACTTATAAAAAACAGTTTGTTTCTAAACTGTTTTTAACTATATAGTGTACAAATTAATAAGTTAAGAAAACTTAAAAATTTGTACATATGTTCTACTATTATTTTAATCGCATTTTAAAAAGGGGAACTTCCACTTATGGTTATGGCAACAATGTTATAGCAAAAATGTTCAGTTATTACTTTTTATAAATTTTAAAATTAAAGGTTGTTTGCAATCAAATTTCAAATTAATTAAAAAAAGTTATTTTGTTATTTCAAGTAATAAAACTCCATGAACATCAAGTTCAAATTCTGAATCTAATGGTTGTTCAGTAAGCATATTTGTGCATTTAACGCTATCACCATTTCTCATAGCAACCTTTAGTTGAGCTTTATTTTTACCTAAATTAATAATTGTCATAATATAACCACCTTTGTTGTTTGATGCAATTCTCCAATTACACCCTTTATTTTTTAAACCATTTGACTCTGATAAAACAACTTCCGGTAAATTATCTTTTATTAAATCTAAAGCAAACATTTTTAAATCGTTATAATTTGTAGTGTTTAAAGTATGTAAATGCCCTTTACTTTTTACAAGTTTTTTAGAACGTTTTTGCCCATATTCGTTCATTGAAAGACTGTTATTATTATCAACTATTACAGTTCCTCCGTTATTTAAATAGTTTTGTAATGTTTCAAATTCCGAATCGGTTACGTATTCTGTTTTGTAAACAAGTACGGCCTCCCAATTTTTAGCATCCTGCTTTTTAATAATTCTTTCTGTAGCATAACCAACCGGAAAGCCTTCAAAAAATAAGGATTCATACAAATCATATTGTTGCGTCATATGATGCTCTTTGTTAATTGCAGATGTTTCAGAATGAAATAATCTTAA
Organism: uncultured Lutibacter sp.; assembly: GCF_947495725.1. GTDB lineage: Bacteria > Bacteroidota > Bacteroidia > Flavobacteriales > Flavobacteriaceae > Lutibacter. Next base: position 211,581 of record NZ_CANLZZ010000003.1, read on the forward strand.
CGGTTTTCTTTGACGACGTAACGCCATAATTTCTTCTGAAAAGCTATTTAAATCCATCATTACCTGAGTTAACTCGTTGGCTACTTGAGGCTGCATATTAACCGATGCAGCAAATGATTTTGCAAGCGCCACATCTTTAGAATAAACACTATTTTCAAATCTAGCTTCAGGAGAACCATCTGGATCTCTTGCCCAAAACCAAGATAAACCAGCATCCATACCGTGTAATGTTGCTAACCAAAAGTTGTTTCTAACATATTCTGGAGAAGTATCTAGCTTTCGCCAAGCAACACTTGAAAGGAAATGAGTTTCGGAATTAACGTGTATTTTTTCAGGTGCAATTGATTCCATAAAATCATATGAAACACAAAGTTCTTGCCAGTGATATGAGTAATATTTTTCCCAAAATTCAAACTTATCATATCGAATATCTCTTTCTCTTGTTTTTGCATCATCACCTATCATAGTTGTTAGCTCAGTCAATGCTTCAATATCAATTCCGTGAGAGCGTTCATCATCAGAAAAAAAGTGTGGTTGCAATTTAATATGTGTGTCACCTTCAGGATTTGTTTTATGCAACTCTGTTTGCAAAAAAGTAAACCACTCTACTACTCTATCCATATTAAATCGGTCCCAATCGTATCTTAAAGGTGTTCCTTTTGTATGTTTTTCAAGAGGAAAAGTGAAAGTAACATCGTTAAAAGTGCTAAAGTTTGTATTCCAGTTTTTATTTAATTCAGTAATGTTATTTTTATATTTTTTTCTTAGCCAATTGTTAAATTTGTTTAAGGTATATGACGAGAGATCATTCATTTCTCCACGTTTAAATGCCCAATTACCTTTTTCGGAAAACCAATGTGGTTCATTTGCTAAAATGTAACCTAATTGTACAGATTTCCTTCCTTTTGTTATAGATCCTGTTTTCTGTAAAATGTCGCTCCAAACATCACGCATTAAGGGATTATCAATATCAAAACCAATAAAAGTACATATTCCTTTAGTAACCTCAGGCTCTTGTTTTTTAACCCATTTAGGGACATTTGTATTCCAAAGTAAGCTATAACCAACCTTTTTGTCTGGATGATTCTTAATTTTATCTAATGTCCAGGGTACAAATGTGCGATCTTCATTTAACAATTGAGGCGTAAATCCACCAATATGATCAATATTTCCTAAATGATCGTTATAAATTCTACTATCTGAAGTTGGGTTTCCCATTGATTTTGAAAAGTAATCATATAAAAACACAGGTTTTCCATTACTTGTAAACTGATCATTTTCAAGTTTTATATTTTCCCAATCTACTTTTGATACAGGTCTCCTTACTATGGTACCATTCATAACTAAAGTCAAATCATTTATTCCTTTATCTAAAATTTCAATAACTTTTTGTCGCTCAAAAATAGGAAGGTTCTTAGCCATTGCTGCCTTATCACCTTTTAAAGGTTTAAATTTTTCTAACGAATTTTGAATAAAAGGAATGTTATTTTCATCCCATTTAGCAATTTTTAAAAACTCTTTTGAAAACCATACAACTGTTATTTCTCTAGTTACATCAAAACCTTTTTTTTGAGCTTTAGACATTAAATTTTCTAACTCTGTAATTTTTTTCTTAGCTGTTTTATTTAAATCTTGAGCATTAACAGAAAAGTTCTGAATAAGTAATAATAGTAAAAACGCTAGTGTGCAATATTTCTTCATTATTTTAATTATAAAAATTAGCTTTTTTATTAGCCAGTTTTCTTCTTTTTTAATTAGTATCAAATATATAAACTTTAAGTTTTTTAATTCGGTTTCAACATTAATATATATAAAATATTTCTAGCTTTCATTTTTATTAATTTTTAAAAAGTATTATTGAAATTTAGCAGTATTGATTAGTTTATTTAATGACTTTAATCAATTATTCGAACCTATAAATAACAACATATATGACCATAATCATTTAAATGCTTTAGTTGTATTTATAACTTTGAAGTAGAATTCAAATAAATATAGTACTATGAAAAAAATGCTATTTGCCATCGATTATTCTAAAAATTCTACTACCGCACTCAAATACGCATATTCAATAAATAAAAAAATGAATACCCATCTTGTTGTTGTTCATGTTTTTGGCTATCCAACAGCATTAGGTACCGATAGTCACGACCATTTTCCTAACCTTGACAAAGACACATTTAAACAACAATATTCAAAACTTAAAGCTTTTTGCTATAATCAATTAGGAGAAGATTTAAATAAAATGAATATAAGTTTAGATGTTATTGAAAATTTATCAGTAGTTAATGGAATTGTAAATAAAGCTGATCAAATGAAAGCTTTTATGATTGTATTAGGAATGAAAGGTCAAAGCGCAATAAAAGATTTACTAATAGGAAATACAACAAGAAATTTAATTGATAAAGCTAATTGTTTGGTTTTAGCAATTCCAGAACGCGCTTACTTTAATGAAATTAAAACCATTGTTTATGCATCTGATTTTGAAGCGGATAAAGACATAGAAGTTATTAAAAAAATAACTGGTTTTGCAAACGCTTTTGATGCTAAAATAGAAGTAGTAAATATAGCCGACAAAAAAGAATTTGATTCTGAAATAAAAATGGAATTGTTTAAAAATAAGCTAAAGGAAAAGATTAACTATAAAAACATAGGTTTTAATATACTCCATTCTAAAAATATATTTGAAACACTTAGGGTATATTTAGGTGATGTTAATGCAGATGTTGTTGTGATGCTTGAAAGAGAAGATAAAGGACTTTTTAAAAGTTTATTCCATAAAGATTTAGTAAAAAAAATGGAAATTTATGGCAATATTCCTATGATTAGTTTTAATGAAAATAATTTTGGTTTATTCCATTTTTTAAAAATTAGTTAAAAAATAATTAAAATGGCTAGAAGAATATATCAACTGTTATTAGGGCTCTCAGTAATAATGGGAATTGTACTTTTTATGGTTAAGGAATCACATTCAAAAGTATTTTTAATTGTTTTTGCTAGTTTAATTTTTTTATTATTTAATACAGGAATTCACGGTCTTATAGCGCATTCAATAAAACCAAAATATAAAGGAACACTTATTGCTTATCCTATAATAATGGGCGTAATTTGGACTATTTTATTCTTCCTGTTTGTGTTTTTATTCTTACCAACTATTTGTCCTGATTTTCACTTATATAGTTAATATAATAAAACAATAACATTAAAGCATTAAAATTGCAATGGAATAAATATTCCTAATCCAGCTCTTAAACCTGTCCATCCGTTTTTAACTGCGTCTCCAGAATTGTCTTGTAAATAAAACTCTTGATCTTCTTTTAATAAATATTTTCCTCCTAAAACTATATCAAAACCTAAAGAAGCTCTAAGTTTAAAAAAACCAACTGGATATTCATAAATTACTCTTACTCCTCCACCTAAATCAACTGAATTAAATCCAATTGAATCTGTTTCACTTTGATCAGCAATACTTGTGTAGCTTTCAATATCTAATTTAGAAAGAATAAAAAAACTACGAAAACCAACATTAAATTCACCTTTATTTTGAGAAATAGGAATTAAATTTAACAAGTATTCACCACCAAAAGTAATGCCTTCAATCGCTTCTGTAATCCTAATTACTCCAGAATAATCTGAATAAGAAACTTTCCCTCCAGTTGAAGTATAACTCGCAAAAAATGATGCATTTAGTTCGCTAACTTTATAACCAATGGTAAAACCTATATTACTAGGGAATTCATCATTTTTAATTAACTGAACATCAACAATATCCGCTCTAAATTCTTCTTGAAACGATTTTAATTTTTTATGTGAAAAAGTATTATAATTGGCATCAATATAAAAACCGTTTTCTTGTGCTTTTATGCAAATACTTGATAAAAGCGTTACTAAAAAAAGTATAATTAGTTTTTTCATTATTGGTTAATGTAAGTATCAAGGTATAAGCCCCAAGAATAGATTAGTTTATTGTTTAAATATCTAAAGTAAACTCCTACATAGTGACTATCGTAAATTTGAAGTCTCTTTAATGCTCCTGTATTTAAATTATAAATATTTGCAAAAGATTTATGTCCTCCAAATGAATCTGTGTGTAATTGACCAAAAAATACTTTTCCCGAAGTTTGGTCGTATTGTATGTCGTTTACATCAAAAATTTCGTTTAAAACTGTTTTATTTTGAGTATTAAAATTATAAATAACAGGATTTGAATTAACGTTGCTATAAATGCATTTGTTTTGATCTAAAAGAAAACCAATTGTATGAATTGAACTTCCAGTATCTGTTGAAGTAACTAAAACTACATTATTGTTTTCTATTTTATAAATAGCATCTTGGTTATAAAAGTACTTTCCATCATCAGAAACTTTAAAATAATAATTAATATTACCACTGTAAATCAATGTTTTGTTTTCTGCGTTATAAATATTAAAATATCCCGAACCACTAAAATCGGCTATATACATAAAACCATTTCTATAATGTGGTCTTGTTGAGTATCCATTAAAATTATAATCTTCAATATTCCAAGTTTTTAAAATAGATAAATCTGAAGCATTAATTTTATAAGATTTTTCTTCAGTATCCACAATTAAACTATTTGAAACAGGATCAATTATTAAATTTCGATAAGTTGATGCTACCACATTATCTAACCGCATTTTTGAAAGCACTGATAAATTGATTGGGTCTAATTGATATAGGTATAATTCCTGAATAGCTTCATAATAGTCCTCGCCTACTGTTTTTAATGCGAAATATGAATTTGTTTTAGAACTATAAACATATTCATTTGCTAAAATGGTACTAAAAGACTTTCCAAACTCTTTTGTTGCCGTAATAGAACCAACCTGCTGTTCGCCTCTATACATATATAAATAATGATGTATATTCTCGCCAAATATAGGAGATTTATCAAAAATTAATTCACCTCCTTTGGAATCTAATATTTCATCAGAGTATCCATAATTGCTATACTTGTAATAATCAAAATTCCCATACAATGCATGTGAACTCCATCTCATTACATGTTGATTTTCATTGAGTATTTCTGTTTCTATAGAAACTTTAGGTATTTCAATAGCCACTTTATTACTAATTGATGATGTATAGTAATTCTTTAACATTATAGAATACTTTAAAGAATTTGTAACACTTAATTTATCGTTATAAATTCCTGAATACAACTCATCATTTGTTAACAGTATTTGATCAATATGTTGATTATTCTCGTTCTCAATAATTAAATAGGCTTCATTAAAATCTGAATGCTTCAAAATATCCCAACTAATAAAAAGTGTTCCATTTAAAATTTCCACATCTAACATATTTGGAGCATCACCAATAGATTTATCTACCAAAAAAGTATATTCTTGTGTAATTACATAAGCCTCCAAATTAGCAACATCAGCTAAACTCCCCGTTCCTGATGAGAAATAATATTCAACCTTAAGCTTATGTGTACTTTCTTCTAAATTATTCACATCTATGTAAAATGTTCCATTTTCATAAGAATCGCTCAGAATCAATTTATTATCAATGCTTATATCAATTTTATATAAACGATGTTTATTTGCTCCATTATATAAATAGTTAACATTAACAGGCTGAGTTAATGTCATATTATTTTCAAAGAAACTAAGTGTTAATGAAGCAGTTGGTTGTGTAATTTCAATCTCCTTGTAATAATCTTCAGAAAAATCAAATGTGCAGCTACTTAACACTATTATAAAGAAAAGAGCTCTTAAAAAAGTTTTTTTTAGCATAACAAAATAAAAAACAAATATAGTATTACTTCTATTAGTTAACACTAAAAAAACTAGTTTTTAAAATTTATTTAAGGCACAAAAAAATTGTTATGGTTGGGTATATTAAATTGAATAGTTTTATTTTTAATAGTTTTGTTTTACTTAAGTCTTCACAAAAAATTAACACTTTTTCATATAAAATTTGTGCTCAAATAAGCTTAATTAATAGTATTACTATTATATTTGCATTTAAAATATTTAATTATGAAATCATTACTATCTAATATTAAAATAGAAGTTCCAAAAGGGCTTTATTTAAAAGACCCAGAATCGTCTTTATTAGGAAAAAATATTATAGAACACAGTATTATTTTTATTGAAAAAAATGGTTTTGAAAATTTCAATTTTAAAAAACTAGGAAAAATTATAGAATCTAATGAAAGTTCAATATATAGATATTTCGAAAGCAAACATAAACTGTTAGTTTATTTAACCTCCTGGTATTGGAGTTGGATTGAATATCAACTAGTTTTTGAAACTTATAATTTAAACATTAAAGAAGACAAACTAAAAAAAGCAATTGAAATTGTAACAAAAACTACAAAAAAAGATAGCAATTATAATCATATAAATGAAGTACTTTTAAACCATATTGTTATTAATGAAAATTCGAAATCATATTTAACTAAAAATGTAGATTTAGAAAACAAAGAAGGCTCTTTTACGTCGTTTAAAAGAGTTGTACAACGTTTATCAGAAATAATTTATGAATATAATAAAACTTATAAATACAATTTAAGTTTAGCCAGCACTATAATTGAAGGCGCATTGCATCAACACTTTTTAAAAGCACATTTTAAATCAATTACAAATTGCAATGTAATAAATACACCAACTACTTTTTTTACAGATTTAGCACTAAAAACATTATCAAAAAATGAACAGTAACAATTTATCTCCATGGCAACGTTTTGTAGGGTTATTAAAATTAGAACGGAAAGATATTTTTCAGGTAGCGTATTACGCAATATTTGAAGGTTTAGTTGCATTGTCTTTACCATTAGGTATTCAAGCTATAATTAATTTATTACAAGGGGCTCAAGTATCAACTTCGTGGATTGTTCTTATAGTTTTAGTAACTGGTGGAGTTGCGCTTTCTGGAATTCTAAAATTAATGCAAATGCGTATTATTGAAACTATACAACAACGAATTTTTACAAGAGCATCGTTAGAATTAAGTTATCGCTTTCCAAAAATAAAAATGAGTGAATTACGTAATTATTATCTTCCAGAATTGGCTAACAGGTTTTTTGATACCTTAACAATTCAAAAAGGTTTATCAAAAATTTTAATAGATGTTCCATCTGCTTTTTTACAAATTATATTTGCGTTAATTCTGCTTTCTTTTTACCACCCTTTCTTTATTGTTTTCGGATTTCTGCTGTTACTTTTAGTTTATATAGTTTTTAAATATACAGCAAAACCTGGATTAGAAACTAGTTTAAAAGAATCAAAAATAAAATACAAAGTAGCACATTGGTTACAAGAAATTTCAAGATCTGTAATAAGTTTTAAACTTTCTGGTAAAACTAATTTGGCGATGTCTAAAAACGATGAATTGGTTGCTAGTTATTTAATATCCAGAGAAAATCATTTTAAAATATTAATAATTCAATTTGCGCAAATGATTGGTTTTAAAGTACTTGTTACCGCAGGGCTTTTATTAATTGGAGGATTTCTAGTATTAGATCAACGTATGAATATTGGTCAATTTGTTGCTGCAGAAATAATAATACTTTTAGTAATAAATTCTGTAGAAAAATTAATATTAGGATTAGAGTCTTTTTATGATGTATTAACTTCTATAGAAAAACTAGGACAAGTTGTTGACAAACCTATTGAATCTCAAGAGGGAGAATTAATTAGTAAAGATAAAGATTTAACTATTGAATTTCAAGATGTAACATATGTAGTTAATGGAAAAAGCAACCCTATTTTAAATAATATTTCGTTTACCATAAACCCAGATGATAGGATTTTGGTACACGGAGAAAATGGTTCGGGAAAATCAAGTTTATTTCAACTTATTTCTGGAGTAATTGCTCCTTCCGCTGGATATATTTTTATAAACAACCTATCAATAGAAAGTTTAAATATTAATAAATATAGGGCTCAATTAGGGTTATCTCTTTCTGAGGAAACACCTTTTGAAGGTACCATAAGAGAGAACATTACTTTTGGTAATACAGAAATTACTGATGAAGAAATTTATAACACTTTTGATAATTTAGGTTTAACCAATTTTTTAAAACAACAACCACAAGGATTAAATACGTTTTTAAAACCTGAGGGAAAACAAATTGCGTATACTGTAGCTAAAAAGATAATACTAGCAAGGGCAATTGTTAAAAAACCTAAATTATTGATTTTAGAGGACCCTTTAGACCAGTTCAATAAAAATGAGGCAGATCAGATTATCAATTTTATCACAAACAAGTTGAATCCTTGGAGCTTAATTGTTGTGAGTAATAACGAAAGTTGGAATAAAAAATGTAATAAAAAAATTATTCTTAAAAACGGAAATATTATAAACAAACTGTAAACTATGTTAAATATATCTCACAATAAAGTTTCTCAATATATTGATATTAAAAACTTTAAATCTGGAAAGGACATTTTCACAAAAGAATATCATAAACGATTTAAAAGGTTTCTGTCTGTATTTAGTATTATTCTTTTACTAGTTTTATTTTTACCTTGGACACAAAATATTTCAAGTAGTGGTAATGTAACTACATTAAAGCCCGGACAACGTCCACAAACCCTGCAATCACAAATTCCCGGACGAATAGAAGAATGGTTTGTTCAAGAAGGTGATTTTGTAAAAAAAGGAGATACTATACTCCGAATTTCCGAGGTTAAAAGTGATTATTTTGACGAAAGATTAGCAGAAAGAACCGATAACCAACTCTCAGCTAAAACATCTTCTGTAGAAGCATATAAAAACAAAGTGCTTGCATTAAGAAATCAAATTTCGGCATTACAAAATGAACGTACTTTAAAACTAGAACAAGCAAAAAATAAATTAATACAGGCACGTTTAAAAGTTAAAACAGATAGTATGAATTTAGAAGCTGTTAAAGTAAGTGCAGAAATAGCAAAATCTCAATACAACCGTACGGTTTTACTTCAAAAAGAAGGTTTAAAAGCTGTTAAAGATGTTGAGGAAAAACGTGCAAAACTTCAAGAAACTGATGCTAAATTAATTTCGCAAGAGAATAAATATTTAAGTACGAAAAATGAATTTATTAATTCTGAAATTTCCATTTCTACAATTAATGCCACTTATGGAGATAAAATAGCAAAAGCACAAAGTGGCTTATACGCGGCACAATCTAGTGGATTTGAGACAGAAGTTCAAGCATCTAAATTGGAAACAAGTCTTGCTAACTATAAAAAACGTAATAGTTTGTTATTTGTAACAGCTCCACAAGATGGATTTATAAATAAAGCTATTAAATCTGGTGTTGGTGAAACATTTAAAGAAGGAGAACAGCTTGTAAATATAATGCCTGCAAATTATGATTTAGCAGTTGAAATGTATATACGACCTATTGATTTACCATTAATGCATATTGGTGAGAGTGTACGTGTACAATTCGATGGTTGGCCTGCAATTGTTTTTAGTGGTTGGCCAAATGTATCTTACGGGACTTATGGAGCAAAAGTTGTAGCTGTTGAGAATTTTATTAGTGATAATGGTATGTTTCGTGTACTATTAGCGCCTGATTTGAATGATGTTGATTGGCCAAAAGCAATTCGTGTTGGATCAGGAGCAAAAGCTATTGCGTTATTAGAAGATGTACCTATATGGTTTGAGTTGTGGAGACAAATAAATAGCTTCCCTCCTAACTTTTATCAGCCAAATAAAAAATTAGATAGTTCAAAAAATAAAAAGAAGGCATAATGCGAAAAATTATTTTTATATTAATGTTTTTAAACTGTTCTATAGGTTATTCTCAAGTAAACGATACCATTTTAACTTTGGAAGAATATTTAGGATATGTAAAAAAATACCATCCAATTATTAGGCAAGCTAAACTTTTAACTACCGAAAGCGAAGCTAAATTACTTAAAGCAAGAGGTGCATTTGATCCTAAATTAGAAATAGATTATAATCGTAAAAAATTCAAAGGAACAGAATATTATAATAAATTGAATTCTACCTTTAAAATTCCTATTTGGTACGGTATACAACTAAAAGCCAATTACGAAAATAATGATGGAACCTATTTAAACCTGGAAAATAAGACTCCTGATAACGGTTTGTATAGTGCAGGTATATCTATTCCACTCGCAAAAAATTTGCTTACAAATAAGCGAATGGCCACATTAAAACAAGCTAAATTATATACAACACAAGTTGAGGCTAAACAACAATTATTAATTAACGATATTTTGTTCAACTCTGTTATTTCTTATTTTAATTGGTTGAAAAACTATAAAGCAAAATTAGTTTATCAAGATTACCTAATTAATGCCAACACAAGATTATTAAATGTGAAAAGTAGTTTTTACGCAGGAGATAAACCTGCAATAGATACCCTTGAAGCTAATATTAATTTAAAAAATCGAATTTTGGATTTCGAGAAAGCTAAAATTGGATATGTAAAGTCTTCATTAGAACTTTCAAACTATTTGTGGTTTGAAAATAACATTCCTCTTGAAATAGAATCTCAAATAATACCAGATGTTAACACAATTAGCAATATTGATGCTGTATTAAATAGTTCAACCTTAAATATTACTAACGATGTTATAGAAAATCATCCTAAAATTCAAGAGCTCAATATAAAAAAAGAAATTTTAAAGGTAAATAAGAACTTAAAAACTAATAACTTACTTCCTACTGTAGATTTAGAGTATAATTTTTTAACAACAGATTACAATGCTATAAATTCATTAAATACAACCAACTATAAAAGTGGAATAAACATTAATTTTCCTTTATTTTTAAGAAAAGAACGAGCAGATTTAAAGCTAGCTAAATTAAAATTACAGGATATTGATTTTGATATTTTAGCTACCGAGGTAGGCTTAAAGAATAAAATTGAGAGTATTTTACAAGAAATAGGTTCATATTATGTACAACATAATATTTTGCTCGATTTAGTAAATGATTATAAAAAAATTGTAAATAGTGAAGACCGTAAGTTTAGCCTTGGTGAAGGATCCTTATTTTTAGTTAATTATAGGGAAGTTAAATTAATTGAAAGCCAATTAAAGGAAATAGATACAGAATTTAAGTTATTCAGAAGCAAATCAACTTTATTAAAAACTTTAGGGAATTTGTAATATTATATAATCAAAAAAATTTGTTAATTCATTTTTTAAATTAAAGCAAAAAAAAAGCCCATCAATAAAATTGATGGGCTCGATAAAACTTTGAAGTATATGTATTAGATAACTTTTACGTTCACTGCGTTTAATCCTTTTTTTCCATTTTCTAAATCAAATGAAACTTCGTCACCTTCGCGAACTTCGTCAATTAATCCAGAAATGTGTACAAAATGATCTTTGTCTACTCCTTCTTCAGTTATAAAACCAAAACCTTTTGTCTCATTGAAGAATTTTACTGTTCCTTTACTCATTGTAATGTAATTTAATTATTATATTTTTACTTTTGCAAAGATGGTGCCAATAATTTTAATAATGGCTATTTAATTCATTTATTTTCAATAAATTATTATAATAGGGAAATTTCATTCAATTTTACATCTAACTACACTATTATTTTACCAATCCAATTGATCCGTTTTTAGATGGAACCAATTCAAAAATATGACTTGGATTTAAACCTTTTTCCTTTTTATGTGAAACATAAATAATGGCAGTACTAGTTTCTTTAGCCATTTTATTAATTAAATTGGTTAAAAAAGCAATGTTATAATCGTTTAAACCGCTTGAAGGTTCATCAAGTATTAATAATGGAGGATGTTTAATCATTGACCTTGCAATTAAAACTAAACATTGTTGTTCTTCAGTTAATCTTCGGAACCAAGTTTGTTTAAAGCCATTAAGTCCAATTAGTTCAATCCATTCTGAAGCTAATTTTTTTTCTGTAGTAGTTGGCGGTTGATACAAACCAATGGAATCATAAAGTCCAGAAATAATCATGTTTTCAACCGAATGTCTACCTTTAAATAATTCAGTCATCGCTGGAGTTACATATCCAATCTTCTTTTTTATTTCCCAAACACTTTCGCCACTTCCCTTTTTAACACCAAAAATAGTAATATCTTCTCCATAAGCTTTTGGGTTATCTCCAATAAGCATTGTTAGCAAAGTTGTTTTACCCGAACCATTGGGCCCCATTAATTGCCAAAATTCTCCCTTTTTTATTTTCCAATTAACATCATTTAAAATAGTACGACCATTATATTTTACAGATACATTTTTAAATTGAATTAATGGATTTTCAACTACTTCAAATTTATTTAAAGGTTTTGGAATGCGAGCGTTTACCTCTTTTAGTTGTTCTTTTTTAAATTTAAATTCAAATTCATTAGCACTTCCAATAAATAATATTTCTTCATTTTCTATGTGTAGAATGGTTGAAATAAATGGAAGTAACTCACTTTTCCTTTTAAACAGTTGAATAATTGGTGTTTTCTTCGATATTTCTCCCAATTCAATTAATAAAGATGCTCTTGATTCTTTATCTAACATATCAAATACATTTTCTAAAATAAGAAAATCCGGATTTTTAGATAGTAGATACTTTAATAAAGCTTTTTTCTGTTCTCCGCTTGAAAAAGTTCTGATACTTCGTTTTTCGTTTTTAGAAAGTGAATAATCATTATGCAATACCTCCTCTTTCAAAAAACTTTTTAAGGTGAAATTTGAAAAATATAATCCTTTTTTACCCTTAAAGTGGTCGAAAGGTTTAGGTGCTAAACCTTTTAATAGGTTATTTATAAAAAGAGACTTAATTGAAAGTCCTGAATCATATATTGCATAATGGTTATATAGTTGCATTCTAATTTATTGTCATTTTTAAGATGAAACAAAACTAAGAAATGCTATTTAAAAAAGCTTAATTATTAGAAACTAAAACCTTTTGCCAATACTAAATCCATAAGAAAATGTTTTGTATTCTTCTTTCCAATCATACATTAATGAAGGTGAAATTTCCCAATTATTTGCTATTTCAATTTCATATTCTACACCTAATTTTACAACAAAGAAATTCTTAGTACTTTCACTAAATTCTGTTTCTACACCAGGTCCTATAAATACTCCCAATTTATTGTTTAAATTGTATTTCCCAACAATTGAACTTACAAGTACATTTGTTCTTTCTTCTTCACTTTCATTTTCCAATTTAATTAAATAATTATCAAACTCAATATCTATAATTGTACCTATACTCCATTTATCATTTAAACTATAGAAATAATCAACACCAATTGTAGGGACCCATTTACCTATACTTTCTTCATGAGTTTCATGTTCATAAAATGCAGAAGAAACATGAGTAAACCCTGTAAAAAGCGCTATTTTGTGTTTTCCGTGATGTGTTGTTTCGATATGAGCGGTTTCGTGATGATTTTGAGCTGTTAAAGTAAAGTTTACTAAAATTAATAAACTTACTAAGATTTTTATTGAATTTTTCATTTATTTTTATTTTGAGCCGCGAATTTAGGACTTTTTAGTATTAAATGAAAACAACTAAATTAATATTTAAATACATTATATTATCATTTTATAATTTTATTTATAGCACTAAAACTATTAACTATTTAACACCGTTTTTAATTCTAATTTTAAGAATGAAAGCTGTATTTTCTATATATCTAATCCACAAAAACTTATATAAATTTAAATACGGTATTTAGAAAGTAAATAAATTACAATGAATACTTCTAATTAAATAGAACTTATATTACATGGAATACTTATATTTATTTTTATTTAAAAAATTAAAACAAAAGTTATAAATATATGGCTGTTGGGAAAAAATTTGGAACTTTTGCAGGTGTATTTACACCTTCTATTTTAACCATTTTAGGAGTAATAATGTATATGCGTTTAGGCTGGGTTGTTGGAAATGCTGGTCTAATTGGAGCTATAATGATTATTATATTAGCACATGTAATTGCTGTTTCAACTGGGCTAAGTGTTTCTTCTGTTGCTACAGATAAAAAAATTGGTGCCGGTGGTGTATATTATGTGCTCTCAAGAAGCATGGGAATTCCAATTGGTGGTTCCATTGGAATTACACTTTATATTGGTACAGCATTTTCAATTGCTCTTTATTTAATTGGTTTTGCAGAAAGTTTTAATAACTATCTTGGTTTTGGAACTTCAATTAATGATATAAGATTAACCGGTTCTATTGCGCTTATTACACTTACGTCATTGGCGTTAATAAGTACTTCTGTTGCAATTAAAGCTCAATTTTTTATTTTGGCGGCTATTTTGTTTTCATTGGTATCTGTTTTTTTTGGAAATTCTTCATTTCAACCTGAAACTGTTGAAATGTTTTCAACAGAAGGAGCTGTTCCGTTAGAGGTTGTCTTTGCTGTTTTTTTTCCAGCAGTTACTGGTTTTACTGCCGGAATCGCAATGAGTGGAGATTTAAAAGATCCTAAAAGTTCTATTCCTAAAGGTACCCTATTAGCCATTGGCGTTGGTCTTATTATATATCTATTTTTAGCCATTTTTCTTGCATATAATATTGATTCTGAAGTATTAAAAACCGATTATAATGTTTTAATGAAAGTCGCTCTTTTTGCTCCTGCAGTTATTGCCGGTATTTGGGGAGCAACCTTATCTTCTGCCCTAGGAGGAATTTTAGGAGGTCCAAGAATTTTACAAGCAATGTCTGTAGATAAGGTTACGCCTAAAATATTTAGAAAAGGGAAAGGTGTAAATAATGAACCTGTTAACGCTTTATTTTTAGTTTTTTTAATTGCTGAAGCCGGAATATTAATTGGCGAGTTAGATGTTATTGCCAGGATAGTTTCTATGTTTTATTTAACGGCTTATGGATTTATAAATATCTCATATTTTTTAGAAAGTTGGGCAAATCCAGATTTTCAACCAACATTTAAAATAAAAAGTTGGATAGGTTTACTTGGATTTATGGCTTGTTTTGCTGTTATGTTTAAATTAGATACCATTGCTATGGTTGGAGCCTTTGCTATTATAGCTGGATTATATTTTTGGCTTCAACGAAAAGAGGTAAAACTACAATCTAACGATGTTTGGAGAAGTGTTTGGGAAAATGTTGTTAATAAGGGTCTTAAAAAAATTGATGCAGAAATTGACGAAAAATCTAATTGGAATCCAAATATAATTTTATTTAGTGGTGAAAGTAAACATCAAAAATATTTATTACAGCTAGGAAAAACCGTAGCAGGTAGAACAGGGATAGTTACAAATTTTAAACTAATTTTAGATAAAAAGAACAATAAACCTTTAAAGAAGACAGAACAAGTTGTTAGAGATGAATTATTTGAAGATTTAGGAATTTTTGGAAGGCAAATTAGAGTTAGTAATATTTATGAAGGAATAACAAATATTGCCATGACATATGGATTTTCGGGTGTTGAGCCAAATACTATTATGATGGGATGGCCAAAAGGTTTAGAAAACTCTATTGAATATTCTAAAATGACCCAAACATTACTATACTTAGATTATAATCTTTTGTATTTAGATTTCGACAGAAAACAAAAGTTTGGAAAATACAAAACTGTGGATTTTTGGTGGAGAGAAACGGATAGTAAAAATGCCGAAATGATGCTTAATATTGCTCGTTTTATAATTGCTTCTCCAAGATGGAATAATACAAATATGAGGGTGTTATTTGTAAATAATAACAACGTAGACAGAGAACTTATTCACTCAAAAATTCATAAACTAGTTGAAGATTTAAGAGTTATTGTTGAAATTACAATAATAAATAATGCTGTAGAACAAAAACCATTTTACGATATTATTGAAGAATATTCAGAAAAAACTGATTTAACCGTTGTTGGAATTCCAAATTATAAAACAGAAAAACAAGCCCAATTTGTTTTAAAAACAAATCATTTATTTGAAACTATAGGCTCTACTCTATTAGTTAAAGCATCTAACAATTTTAATGTTCTTGATTTAGATTTTATAAATAACGAATTATAAAATAGAATTTGTTTTATACGAAATCGTAATAGTAACTATTTATTTTAACTGACAAAAATCATCAACTTATACCTATTAAAGTTGGTATTTTAGCGACTTGTTTAAAATTGAATATTTAAAATTATGAGTACTACAAAATTAGGAAATCCGGCAGTTGTGGGATTGGCAGGATTTGGTTTAACAACATTATTATTACAATTTCACAATTTGGGCTTAATTGGACTTGGTCCGGTGGTTGCAATGGGATTTATATTTGGAGGCTTAGCGCAAATGATAGCTGGTTTTTTAGAACAAAAAATGGGTAATAACTTTGGTTTTGCTGCATTTGTAAGTTATGGATCTTTTTGGATTGGATTAGGAATTATTTGGATGTTAAACAATTCTGGAATTTATGTTTCATCACATACTGATGTTGGTTACTACTTAATTGGTTGGACGTTACTAACATTAATATTTTGGGTTGGATCTTTATTTATCCATTCTGCAATGGCCTTTACATTTACAACTTTAGTAATTGGATTTGTATTACTTGATTTAGCTCATTTTGGATTTCCTCAAATGACAACTTTAGCTGCATATGTGCTAATTGTATGTGCTTTAGCTGCATGGTATATGATGGCTGCTGTAATTATTAATGATGTTGCGGGTAGAGCATTATTACCGGTTGGTAAACCTTGGGTGAGCTTAAAAGAAAATCAAGAAAACGTTGCTACAAAAGCCAAATTAAGTCACCAACATTAGACGAACTTTATACTTATAAAATACAAGCCGAATTAGAAAAAATCTAATTCGGCTTTTTTTAATTATTAATTTGGTTAAACTTAATAATAATTATTTCTTTTTGGCATTTGCTTTTTTCCAGTCAACACCTTTTTTAAGCTCTTCTAAAGTTACTTTACCATCATCATTGGCATCACTTCCAATAAATATATCTTCACCGTTTCTTGGGTTTCCTTTTTTATCTTTTTTGTCCTTATAAAAGGCTTTCATTTCTTCTAAAGAAATTGATCCATTTTTATCTGAATCCATCCAATTTAATTTTCTTTCGCTTTTATCTTCAGGAAGTTCTTTACTCATTTTCTCTTTAGCCTTAGTAACTACTTTTGTCTTAGCAACTACCTTTCCTTGGTTTACCTTTTTCCAGTTAACTTTTTGTTGTAATTCATCAACTGTTACGCTACCATCATTGTTGTGATCCGAGCCAATAAATATTTCTTCGCCATTAATAGCCTGCCCTTTTTTGTTTTTTTTACCTTCATAAAAAGCTTTCATTTCTTCTTTACTTATTGAATTATTTTTATCCTTATCCATCCAACCAAGTTTTTTCTCTGCTTTCTCTTTTGTGTCCTGAGCATTAACACCTACAAACGTAAATAAACCTAAAACTAATACTGTAACTCTTATAATTTTCATAAATCTATTGTATATATAATTAATAACTCAAATGTACTAGTGAGATATTATTTTTATGTATTTGCTAATAATTTAAATGTTGTTGACAATAAATACTGAACTTTTATTCTTGTTTTTTACGCAATGGTTTAAGAAATTCTTCAAGTGTTATTTCCTTGTTTTTATTAATATCAATATGTTTAAAAAATCGTTTGTAATTAATTGGCTCACCTTTTTTATTATTCTTATTCTCAAAAAAAGATTGAAATTCTGAAATATCAATTATTTCATCCTTATTTACATCTATTTTTTTAAAGGTCTTACTTTTATCGTTTGCCCAATTATTTACCCTCTTTTTATTTCCTTTTTTTGTATTGTAAAAAGCCCTTGAGCCTTGTTGACTATATTCACTAAAAGTTAAAATTTTATCACCATTTAAATCTTTAGAATTAAACAAAACTTCAGCATTTATTTCTCCCCCTGTTCTATTAAATTTACCTAAATAAAATCTTTTAAATTCTTCAATTTCAACAAATGAATCTCCATTTCTATCCATTTTGTCAAAATTTTCTCTTCCACCTTGTGCAATTACTTGTGAAATTGTAAAAAGTCCAAAAATTAAAATAATATGTTTAAATTTCATCTTGTATGTATTTAAAATTAACATTTGTATTTTAACTCTTAGACTCTTTTAAAACTATTTAGTTTAATTAAACTTATTCTTTAAAATCATATCCTCTTCCAGGAGTATATGGAGCGCCAGATTTCACTAATTTATTTTCTAATTCTTTAATATTAACATTAAACAAAGTTTCCACTATCTTTTTAATAACATCAATCTCTGCTTTTGCAATTAAATAGCTGTCTAAATGTGTTTTTGTTGGTGCCGAAGTTGAATACTTTTGCTCATAACTAATACTTCCTAGTCTGTTTGCTGGATTTTGTGGCTGATCAATATCTAATTTAGTTTTTATTGGATCCCCATGTAATTCAGTATTAACTATTTTTAAAGTTTGTTCTATTTGTATAACATCTTTTGAAAATAAATCAATCGGATTTTCTGCTCTTATTATGGCTTCTTTAATGTATTTTAATTTCTTTTGAATTTCCGAAATCATAGTTGTAGTACTTCCATAATCTGCTTGTAACTTAACAACTTGCTTTTGAAAGGCTGTTTTAGCTTCTCTATCTTCTGCTGGTAATACAGTGTTGTTAAGTGCAATTACATTAAATGAAACTGGTTTAACTAAAGATATTAATGTTCCATTTTTGTATAATTGCATCTCAATAGAATAGGTTCCTGGAGTAACCAAATTCCCTTCATCAATTGGTTCCCAAGGATTGTAAAACGATGATTTCCTAAAATTAATAGGATTTTGAAGTGTGTATCTTAAATTCCATTTAAACCTTTGCAAACCTTCTGTTGGTTTTATAAATTCTTTTTTAACAACAACTCCTTTATTATTTTTTATAGTAAACAATAATTTTGTTTCAGGTTCATTTAACTCTTCTTTTAGTTCATTATAATTAGGATAGGCTACATCACTCTTATTCGCTATTAATTCTTTTTCTTTTTTAACTCTTATTTCTTTTAGTGTTTCAAAAGTGTGGTTGTAATAAAACGTAAACAAAGCCTCTGGCCCTAAATTTTCTGCAGTATAAAAATTATCTCCCTGAAATGCTTTACCTGGCAATCCTAAAGGTTCACTTTTTTCCCAAATTAAAGCATCTCTTATTGGATATATTTTTGCATTATTTTGTTGATCATTTTTTATTGTTCTTAACGCAGAATAATCATCTAACACATAAAACCCTCTACCAAATGTACCAAGTACTAAATCACTCTCACGTTCTTGAATAGTAATATCTCTAACAGCTATAGTAGGTAAACCATTTGATAATTGACTCCAAGATAAACCTTTATCAGATGAAAAGAAAGCCCCAAATTCAGTTCCACAAAAAATTAGATTTTCATTTAAATGATCCTCTTCTATTGAATAAACACTTCCACGTTCGGGTAAATTAGAACTTATATTTTTCCAGTTTTTACCTTTGTCTTCCGATTTAAATATATAAGGTTTAAAATCGCCATATTT
Source organism: uncultured Lutibacter sp. (assembly GCF_947495725.1). Taxonomy (GTDB): domain Bacteria; phylum Bacteroidota; class Bacteroidia; order Flavobacteriales; family Flavobacteriaceae; genus Lutibacter. The sequence goes on from NZ_CANLZZ010000003.1 coordinate 231,004, forward strand.
ATGATGGTTGAAAGCTACATAAATTACGTTTTTATTATGTTTAGACAAATAAACTGCATTTACATAAGACTGTTTTGGAGCTCCCGGAATTAAATCAACTTTATTCCAAGTAGCACCGCCGTTTTCAGAAATATGAATTAACCCATCATCTGTTCCAATAGCTAATAAATTCTCATCAATTGGAGATTCAGAAAGCGCAACAATACTCCCGTATAATGATGTTGAACCATTTTTTGCAACAGCATCAATACTTAAAACTCTGTCATATACCTTAAGCGTATTTCTATCAATTTGTCGCGATAAATCATTACTTAAAACATCCCAACTATTTCCATAATCATTAGAACGAAACACTTTATTAGCTGCAAAGTATAATCTTCCTTTTGCATGTTTACTAACTGCTAATGGAGCGTCCCAATTAAAACGGTAAGCATCTTCATTTTTTCTCTCTTTTGGTTGAATTCCAACCTTTTCTCCACTTTTTCTATCAAAACGAACCAAAACTCCATATTGCGATTGTGCATAAACAATATCCGGATTATATGGGTCTATTTGAGATTCAAACCCATCACCTCCATTTGTTATAAACCAATCGGAATTTGTAATACCATGATTAGTAATTACTCTTGAAGGACCACCTAAACTAAAATTATCTTGAGTTCCACCATAAACATTATAAAACGGAAAATCATTATCTACGGCTACTTTATAAAATTGTGTTACTGGTAAATTTTCTTTAAAATCCCAATTTTTTGCGGCATCAAAGGTTTCATACATTCCTCCATCGCAACCCACTAACCAATGTTTATTATTATTTGGATTTATCCACATACAATGGTTGTCTACGTGCTTATAAACTTCTCCTACTTTTTCGAAAGTTTTACCTCCGTTATGTGAAACAGACATCCAAGTGTCCATTGAATAAATTGTGTTTTCGTCAACAGGATCGGCAATAATTTCTTGATAATAATTACCACTTGTTACATGATTTCCACGTTTTTTCCAACTTGCGCCTCTATTTGTAGATGCAAAAAATCCACCTTTATTGTCTGCTGCCTCAACAATAGCATAAATAATTTCTGGATTTACAGGTGAAATAGCTAAACCAATTCTACCAAGTTCAGTTGTTGGTAAACCTTTCTCTATTTTATTCCAAGTAACTCCACCATCAATACTTTTTTGTAATCCAGAACCTGGTCCTCCTCCAACATACGTAAACACGTGTCTTCTGCGCTGAAATGTTGATGCATAAAGAATATCTGGATTTCTTGGATCCATTACAACATCATTTACACCTGTATGCTCATCAACATCTATAATTGATTCCCAAGTTTTTCCTCCATTTATAGTTTTATATAAACCTCTTTCACCTCCTTTACTCCATAAAGGACCAATTGCTGCAACATATACAATATCAGAATTTTTAGGGTGAACTATAACTTTTCCAATATGTTCCGATGTTTTTAAGCCCATATGCTCCCAAGTATTTCCACCATCTAATGATTTATATACGCCATCACCATATGAAACTGATCGTTGATTATTGTTTTCCCCTGTTCCAACCCAAATAACATTTGAATTATTTGGATCCATTGTTATACATCCAATAGAATAAGACCCTTGCTTATCAAATATAGGTTGATAGTCCACTCCAGAATTTATAGTTTTCCAAACTCCTCCTGAAGCTGTTGCAACATAATATTCAAAAGGATTGTTAGGATTCACTGCAATATCTGAAATTCTTCCAGAGGTTAAAGATGGACCAATACTACGCCATTTTAATCCGTCAATTTTAATAGTTTCTGTAAGTTGCTTAACCTCTTTTTTATTTTTCTTTTGAGCGTTTATTGAAAATAAACCAAAAAATAGTACTGAGATGTAAATAAGAATAGACTTTCTCATATATTTATTACTTTATAAAATGTTTAATTATTTAAGTTTTGCTATCAAATATAAGAAAGTAAATTGGTAATCAAATAAATATGTTTATAACATATGTTGCAAATTTAGATTGCTTAAATAAGCAACTTTTATATACAATTAACTCATAGTTATCTAGTAATTAATCATATTACTACAAATTTTTTCATTAGAATAATAGATACTTTTAATTATTACGGTTTTAAAAAATTTATAAAACTTACCAATTACCTAATAATTCTAAATAAATAAGTAAAATTCGAAACACTTAAGAATTTCATAAAAATAAATTCTTTAGAATTAGATTATTTAGTTATTCTTTTAATTTTGGGCGTTTTATTTTTAAAGAAGCTATTAGTAAAAATAAAACAAATGCAAATCCAATATATCCAATATAGCTATATGAACCAAAATTTGTAAAACTTGCACTAAACATACTTGGAGCAATTGCACTAGCAATTACTAAAAAGCTCATAATTTTACCAGTTATTGAACCTAAATATTTTCTTCCAAAGTACTTTGGCCAAGATACAGCGTTTACTACCGAGAAAAGCCCTCCTAAAACTCCTAAACCACCAATAATCATATATACACCAAATAGATAGTCTAAAAATATTAAACCTATTGAGGCTATAATTCCACTTAGAAGCATTGCATATAAATAAATTTTATGGTCTATATAATCACTTAATATGTTGCATAAAATAGAAACTGAAACTGCAATTATAGAAATTGGTAAAAATATTGCAATTGCCTGATCTTTAGTGTATTTTTGACTTTCAAAAATAGATATTACATGAAAAGTAAAACCTGTAATAAAAAAGCTGTTAAAAGCTAAGATTAAACCAAACATCCAAAAAATCCTAGTTTTTTTTGCTTCTTTTAAAGTGAAATTTATTTCTTGTTTATTACTAATTTCACTTTCTACATTCTTAATTCCATCTATTTTCAGATTAAAATCTTCGGGATTGTTTTTGTAAAATTGGAATACAAAAAAACTAAAAATAAATAAACATAGCGACATTATTTGCCAGGTTAATTGCCAACCATTGGCATCAATAAGTTTACTAATTATAATTGGTGAAATTGAAAAACCTAAAGAAATAGCAATACTACTTATAGAGTTAACTTTCCCTCTATTTTTACTAAACCAAATCATAATCATATTACGAGAAGCCATAGTTAGTATTCCTTGTCCACTTAACCGAATAAAGAAAAAGAAAACTGTTATAACACTAAAGGAAATTACCCAAGAATTAATACTGAATAATTTTTTTAAAAAATCACTTATTTCTACTGAAACCGAACATAATAAAAGGGAAAAAGCTAAAAATAATGTTGCTAAAAAGGCAATATAACGTGCACCAAATTTATCGAACCAAAATCCTGCTTTTGCTACTAAAAAAGAGCTTAAAAAAGTTCCTATCATATATGCATTGCTAAACTGGTTTCTAGAAAGTCCAAGAGCATCTTTAACAGGATCTGTAAAAACAGATACACCAACTGTTTGACCTGGAATACTTGCCCAAATACCAATAGTTCCTATTAACAAAACAATATAGCCGTAATAGAAGGGGAATTTTGTTGGGTTTACAAAAGTATACCTATTTAAATCTTGCATTATTAGTTATTTTTTAAATCTAGAATATAACGTAAGTTTTTTCTTTGTGTTTATAAAAAATACACCTGTTAATAAAACAATTGCTGCAATAACAGATTGGGTAGATATTTGTTCATTTAAAAAATACCAACCTAAAAATAAAGCAATTATGGGATTTACATAGGTGGATGTTGCTACTTTTTCTGGCGAAACAACTCTTAATAAAAAATTAAATGCTGTAAATGCAACTATTCCTCCAAAAACAATTAGACCTATTATAGAATAAAGTACTGGTTGGCTCCAATTAGATATTGGTACCCAGTGTTCTCCAAATAAAAAACTGGCAATTAACAGCATTATTCCTCCTGTAAACATTTGATAACCTGTATTAATAAAAAAATTAGAAGGTAAGTCTGCTTTTGCAACAAAAAGACTACCGTAACCCCAACTTAACATACACGAAAAAATCATTAACATTCCTGTAACGGTTCCTTCTTGAGTTACTATTTCCTTTTGGCTAACTAATAAATAGATTCCAATAATCCCCAATAAAACTCCAATAATTGACATTGGTTGTATTTTTTTACCTTCAAAAATTAACATTAAAAGCAAAACTACTAATGGTTGTGCAGATATTTCTAAGGCGGTAAAACCACTATCAACAAATTTCAAAGCCCAAACCACTACTCCATTTCCATAGGTTAAAAATAAAAATCCTGCAATGGTACAATTTATAAGTTGCTGACGTGTAATCGTCAATTTTAATCCTATTACTTTTGCAATGATGAAAATTAAAATTGAAGCCGATAAAAACCGAATAGCAGCTAGTAAAAACGGCTCAATTTCTGCAACAGCAATCTTATTTAATAAATATGTTGACCCCCAAATAACATAAATTGAAAAGAAAGCTAAAATTACTAGTACTTTGTTATTTGACTTCATTCAATAAATCTTTAACAATTGATAAATTTACTTCATTCCATTTCATCAATTGAAAGGAACACTTATTGAACTAACTATTTAATCTTCGGGAGGATAACCGTTAATTTCCTCGAAAATTGCATCAAAATTTGCCAATAAATAAGCTCTAAGTTTTTGTCTGTAATCTTCTTTTAACCAATCTGTAAAACTATTGGTACTTTTACAAATACATTTAAGGTATTGCTGAATTCTATGGTCAATATCGTCACCTATTTCTTTGGCTAATATTAAAGCATCATATACATCTTCACTATTTTCTGTACAAATTCGAGCATGTTGTTCAATAGATCTAGACAATACAACTTTTGAAGATTCTCCACTTTGAATAGCATCGGTATATGCCTTTTTAATGTTAAAACTTACATCGTCTGTTTTTGAAAATTTTTCTCTTAACTCTTTAGGCATTTCATACCTGAAATTGCTTTCTAATTCTTCATCATTAATTAAATTATCTAAATAATAATTTGGTGACTTAAATATTTTTTGCCAATTTAAATTTGCACCCCACATTCCAAATCTGTGAAAATTATTACCTAAATCAATTACATTAAATGAAGTTTTATCCTTTAAAATTCGAGATCCTCTACCAATCATTTGATAATATAATGTCAAAGATCGTGTTGCTCTATTTAAAATTATGGTGTCAACTGTAGGTTCATCAAATCCGGTTGTTAAGATACTAACTGAAGTTAAAATTGCATTTGGTGTTTTCTTAAACCATCTTAAAATAAATTCTCTTTCTCTTTTTGTAGCGGTATTATCTAAATGCATTATGGAATAACCAGCCATTTTAAAAGCTTCAAATACATTTATAGATGTATTAATACCATTGTTAAAAATCAATGTTTTTTTGCCTTTTGACCGCTCTTCATAAGCTTGTACTAACTTATTTAACATATCGCTATTTGAATATAAATCGTCTGAAGATTTTACTGTATAATCTCCATTTACTCCAACTACCAATGATGTTAATCCAACATTATATGAATAGGTTTTGGCACGTGCTAAAAATTTGTTTTTTATTAACGTTTCAATAGACTCACCAATAATTAATTCTTCGTAATTATCAGTCATAGGTAACTGAATATTAGAACTTAAAGGTGTAGCTGTTACTCCTAAAATAAATGAATTATGGAAAAATTTTAATAATTTAGTAAAAGAGTTATAATGTGCCTCATCAATAATTACTAAACCAATATCTGAAATATCTAATTTATTATCATTCAATCTATTGTTTAAAGTTTCAACCATTGCAACGTAGCAAGAATAATCTTGATGATCGTCCAAATTAGCTTTACTATCAATAACTTTATTAACAACACCAAAATCAGATAACATAGAACAAGTTTGTTTACACAACTCAATTCTATGCGTTAATATTAAAACTTTACTTTTATGGTGTTTTAAATATTGACGAACCAGTTCTGAAAAAATAACAGTTTTACCACCACCTGTAGGCAATTGAAATAATAAATGGTAGTCGTTTGGAGCTTCTTCAAATCTTTTGAAAATTTTATTAATAGCTTCTCTCTGATAATTATAAAGTTGTTTACCAGTTTTCTTTTCTTCTAGTTCTATTGTAGTTAACGTCACAGCTTAATTTTAAAAAACATACAAAAATAGGGTCTTTAAAAGGTCTTTTAAAGTATTTTACTATTTATTTTTAAAATTATTTTTTTAAACCTTGTATTTCAAGGCTATAATCGTACTGTAAATCCTCGTGAAGTGTTCCAATTATTTTTTCAATTAATGCAATTTGACGCTTAAAAATATTTAGTAGTTGTACATTTTTATAAATTGAAGGTTTTAAATTTTTTAATTGGTTACAAAAAAACAGTAATAATTCTACCTCGGTCTCTTTCTTTTTTGAATAACGAATATATGTTTTTATAATTCTTAAAATTTTCCGAACGCTTTTTTTTATAAAATAATAACTCGAAGTATTAATTTCACTAAACATGTTTTTTACTTCTTCTTTTATATTCGAAATATATAGTTCTTCATTTGAGGCTTCATACAACAAGTAGGTTAAAAGTTCTTTATTTTCTTTTTTAAATTTTGAAAGTCTTAAAACTAATTCCATTAAATCTGTGTTTGATAAATAGCTTAATTCATTTTTTAATTCTTTTACCGTTGCTGCTTTCATCTATATTAATTCGTTTATTTGTAGCTATTTAATTTAAATTTAACACTGTCATTTGTAGTTTTTTGAGCCAAAATAGCAATTGATTTTTCCGATAACTGCAATACCCTTGGATATCCCCCTGTAGTTTGAGAATCTTTCATTAAAATTATTAACTTTCCTTCTGGAGTTAATTGAATAGTTCCGGGAATAACCGGACTTGTTATCATAGAAATTGAATGTTTTAAAACTGTTTCACGAAGCCTATAACCCATTCTATTATTTTTACTCGAAACATTAAATTTGGTTGAAAGTAATTTATTTTGTTGTTGCTTGGAAAACATATCATATTCAGGCCCAGGGAAAACTTCTAGAATATCAGTTTCAAAAAAAGGTGTTTGATTGGTTAAAATTCCTTTAGAATCAAAGCTTTTAAAATTTTGAATAGAAATAGCAATTCTGTCATTTTTATTTAATTTCATTCTACTAGTAATCCCCGCGTAATAGGATTTACTATTTAAAATATTTTCTTCCAAAAAACCTCCTAAAACGGCCAAATAACATCTAAACCCAGTTATTAAAATACCAAATGATAGTACGTCCCCTTTATTTATAGTGTATACCTTATTATTTAAAATTGAAACGTTATTTATTTTAGGAGAAATATTAGCACCAGAAATTGCAATTTTTGTTGATACAAAAAATTCTAAGGTTGGACCTTGCATCGTAATCTCCATTACCGAATTAGTTAAATTATTATTCAGAAGTGAATTTGCAATATTAGCCGAAAATGAGTCCATTGTTCCAGCCAATGGTATTCCAAGTTGACGAAATCCAAACCTTCCTCTATCTTGTATACTTGAATATATTCCCGGTTTTAAAACTTTAATCATTTATAAAATGCTTTTGTAAATTAAATGTACCCATTTTACATTTCTCTTCAATTATTTCAAATTCATTAAATGAAACTGGGTAAAATTGAATGCAGTCACCAGTAGAAATTTCAATTGGCTTTTTTCTATTTATATTAAAAATATAAATGGGTGTTTTACCAATTATTTGCCATCCTCCTGGAGAGTTTTGAGGATAAATACCTGTTTGGCTACCTCCAATTCCAATAGATCCTTTTGGAACCACTAACCGAGGTTGAACTCTTCTCGGGAAATTTAACTTATCATTTAAACCGCCTAAATATAAAAACCCTGGTAAAAAACCAATCCCATAAACTGTATATATTGCATTAGAATGTAATGCTATAATTTCCTCTTCATCTAATTGCATTTCGAATGAAATAAAATGGAGATCCATTCCAAATATTTCATCGTAACAAACAGGGATTTTCCATAATATTTTGGATGTTTTTGTTTCTATTGAAACTGTTTCGTATATTTTTAAAAGTTCTTCTTTGAGTTGCTTAAACTCTATATTCAAATTATCGTACAAAACTAACATAGAGCTATATACGAAATTTATATCAATAATTTGTTTAATGTTTTTTTGTTTTATTCTTTCTGAAAAATCACAAATATCATTAAGTATTTCTTTTGAAATTACTTTTGGCCATTCAATTAAAATAGCATTTTCTCCATACTGTTTAAAAATAATATTGAATGGCATTTTTTTACTTATTTATTAAAATTAATAGCAATTTCATTAATAATTTTGTTAGCATTTTCAGTGTCTGAATGAATGCAAAATGTATCTGCTTTTATAAACACTTTTTTACCAGAAATTGTTTTTACAAAATTATTTAGAAAAATATTAGAAATTTGATTTATCACATCCTTGGGTGAGTTTAAAACAGCATATTCTTTGTTTCTAGAAACTAAACTAAGATCGTTATTATAACTTCTATCTCCAAAAGCTTCAAAAATAACTGAAAAGCCCATTTTTTCTGCAATATTAGATATTACCGAATTATAAGGAACATATAGTTTTACATTTTTTTTATACTCGAAAATTGCGTCTAAAAAAAGTTTTGATAATTCGTTATTTTTAGCAATATCATTATACAAGGCTCCGTGAGGTTTTATATGGTTTAACATTCCTCCTTTTTCCAAAACGATAGACTCTACTAATTTTATTTGCCCTCGAATAGAATTTATAAATTCTAATGAATCCATTTTTAGAGTTATACGTCCAAAATTATCCTTATCTGGATACGAAGGATGTGCCCCAATTTTAACACCATATTTAATGGCTAAATTAACAACGGTTTTTATAGTTTGAGCATTTCCGGCGTGTCCTCCACAAGCAATATTACAAGACTGAATAAAAGGCATTAAATGTTGTTCATTATTAATACCTTCTCCTACATCACAATTTACATCTAACTTTTTCATAATAATTCTAACACTTTTAGAACACTTTTAAAACCTAATACCAATGTTATAAAAATTACTATTGTTGATACTACATTTTGAAATTTAGTATTTCTATATACACCTAAAACCGATGATTTGTTTACAATCCACAATAAAAACAAGGCCACAACAGGTAATAAAATTCCATTTGCTATTTGGGCGAACTTAATTACCTCAATGGGGTTTAATTCTAAAGATGAAAATAAAACTCCAGTAATCAATATCACAAACCAAACACTTCTAAATTTAAAAGATTTTAGTCCGCCATTCCAACCGAAGCAATTATTTGCAACAAATGAAGCAGCTAAAGGCGCCGTAATAGCAGATGTAATACCAGCAGCAAACATCCCAATACCTAAAAAATATTTTGCATATACACCATACAACGGCAACAAACCTGCTGTTAAATCTTTAACACTCTGAATATTAGTGCTATTTATAGATGCTGCGGTAATAATTATTGACATTGAAACAATACCTCCTAAAATAATAGAAATTAAAGTGTCCTTTTGAGCATATTTTAAGTCTGAAGAATTCTTCCATTTTTCAGAAACTAGTGATGCGTGTAAAAATAAATTATATGGAACAACTGTTGTTCCAATCAAACCTATTATTATTAAAATACTATTTTGAGGAATTGAAGGAATAAACATTCCTTGTAAAATGGCAGAAATTGATGGTTTTGTAATAATTGCCGTAATTAAAAAAGAAAAACTCATTAGAAGAACAAGTCCTATTAATATTTTTTCTAATATTTTGTAATTCCCTATCCACAATATAATAAAAGCTATAATGCCAATTAAAAATGGATATATATTTATTGTTGTAAACTTAAAAACTTCATTAATACCAATAGAAGCTCCTGTAATATTTCCGGCTTCATAAGCTGTATTACCAATTACAATGGCCGAAAAGATTAATATTAATGCAATTTTTCTTAGAATTGGAGATGAAATTTGTTCTTTAATTACTAAAGCTAATCCTTTTTGAGTAATAATTCCAACTTTTGCCGACATCCCTTGTAAAACAATTGTTGCAATTACCGATAAGGTTAAAGCCCATAAAAGTTTAAAACCAAAATTAACTCCTGAAATAGAACAAATTGTAACTGTTCCTGGACCAATAAATGCTGCTGTAACTAATGCTCCAGGCCCTATATTTTTAAACCATTTAATCATTTAAAAGTAAATTGATTTACTCAAAAATACTTAAAAATGTTCTAATAATGGTTGCAAATAACTAATATTAAAAATATAGTTAAATAATTTATTATAAATTTTAAAAACTAACTGTTTTAAACGAAAAAAAGCTACAAATTGTAGCTTTTTTTAAAAATTATATTGTTAAAACTTAAATTTTCTTAACTCTTACTGCGTTCATACCTTTTAATCCTTTTTCTAGCTCGAAAGTAACTTTATCATTTTCTTTAATTTCTTCTAATAAACCACTAACGTGAACAAAAAACTTTTCTTGAGAATTGGTGTCTATTATAAAACCAAAACCTTTTGAACTATCAAAAAATGAAACCTTTCCTTGTCTATCTGCAGCTACTTCCTCTTCTCTATCCTCTTTTTTAGGAATTCCAATTTCAATGCTTTCTGCATCAACCTTAATTTTTTTGGTAGGATCTGGAGGAGTACTAGTCAATTGACCATATTCATCTACATATACAAACATGCTATCCTGCCCGCTTGCTTTACGTTCTTCTTTTCTAAGAAGTTTGTCTTTCTTTTTCTTTAATCTTTTCTTTTCTCTCTCTTTTTTACCAAATGTTTCTTGTGATCCTGCCATTAAAAATTATTATTAAGTTTTTTAAATGATTAAATATTAATTGGTTAAAACTTTTATACCAACAACCATACGTTAGTAAAGTTTAAATTTAAGATTAAAATTTATTAATTATAAATGAAGTTTTTATTAATAAATTGCAACAAATTCAGCAATATTAAAGCGCTTAACCAGTGCAAATATAAGGTTTACAATTTAATTTATTATTAAACTTTAATAATTATCTCTTTTTCATATAAAAAGAACTGTAAACATGCATTTTTTTATTACTTGTTTTACATTGTTAATTTTCATAATTTACAATTTAATATTTTTAAAAAAATCAATTATGAATTTATCTGCAAACAAACCTACCAAAGCTTTTTGGTTAATTGGTATTATAGCATTATTTTGGAATATTATGGGTGTTATGGCATATCTAATGCAAGCATTTATTACTGATGAGGCAAAGGCCTTACTACCAGAACCGGAACAAGCTTATTATAATGGAATTCCTGTTTGGGTAACTGCTGCGTTTGCTATAGCTGTATTTTCTGGTTTGTTGGGATGTATTGCGCTTCTATTAAAAAGAAAAATAGCTTATTTACTATTCATTATCTCTTTAATAACTGTAATTATTCAGTTTATTTACAACTTTTTTATTCAAGAGTTTATGGATGTCTCTGGCTTTTCTAAAATAATTATGCCAATTATTGTAATGTTAATCGCATTTTTTTTAGTTTGGTATTCTAAAGAATGTATTAAAAAGGGATGGCTATTTAAATAATCTAAGATTTATATAATTTTTTACGCAATCTTAGTATGCATTTTCAATTTAGAACTTCTACTTTTAATTTTCAAATGAAAAAATTATTAATAATAGGTTTTGTTTGGCCCGAGCCAAGTTCAACTGCTGCAGGAACAAGAATGTTACAATTAATTGAATTATTTCAAAAAAATAATTTCAATATTACCTTTGCATGTTCAGCAGCTAAAACAACAAACTCTTTTAATTTAGAAAGTTTAAATATTGAATGCAAAGAAATTGCACTAAACTGTAGTTCTTTTGATAAATTTATTAAAAACCTACAACCAAATTATGTGTTATTTGATCGGTTTTTAACCGAAGAACAATTTGGCTGGAGAGTTTCTGAAGTTTGTCCAGAAACCATTAGAATATTAGATACTGAAGATCTCCATTTTTTAAGAAAATCTAGAGAACTAGCCTTAAAAGATAACAAAACAGATTTTTTAGAATATTTACATAATGACATTACAATAAGGGAAATTGCCAGTATTTATAGGTGTGATTTAACCTTAATTATTTCTAAATACGAGAAAACCTTATTAACCAAATTTTTTAATATAAATAAGTCTTTATTAATTTATATTCCTTTTTTGTTGGAATCATTGAAATTAGAAAAATTAAGATCCTATCCTACATTTACTGATAGGAAAAATTTCGTTTCAATTGGCAACTTTAAACATAAGCCAAATTGGAATGCAGTGTTAAATTTAAAACACCATATTTGGCCTATTATTAAAGAAAAATTACCAAATAGCGAATTGCATATTTATGGAGCTTATTGTACAGAAAAAGTTTTTCAATTAAATAATAATTCTGAAGGATTTATAGTAAAAGGATGGGCTAAAGATATTGAAAATGTTTTTAAACATTCACGTGTTTGTCTTGCTCCACTTGAATTTGGCGCAGGATTAAAAGGTAAATTAATTAATTCTATGGAATTTGGCACACCAAATGTAACCACAAGTATTGGTGCAGAAAGTATGCATGGAAATTTAAATTGGAATGGTTTTATTTGTAACGATAATGAAACATTTTCTTTAAAAGCTGTGGAATTATATTCTTCTTCTAAAATTTGGGAGGAATTTCAAAATAATGGTGTTAAAATTATTAATAAATGTTATTCAAAGAAAAAGTTTGAAACAAAACTTTTAACAAAAATTAAAGTAATTGAAAATAATTTAAAACTTCATAGAAAAATGAATTTTATTGGCTGTATGTTATCGCATCATACTTTAAAAAGTACAAAATATATGTCTAAATGGATTGAGGAAAAAAATAAAATCAATTAGGTTTATATTTATTTAAAATTTCGAGAATATCTTTCGGAATTTTTGTAGGTTTCATTGTTTTTTTATTTAATAAACACCAATACGTTTTAACAGAACATAATAATTTATCAGCTCTATTTATTGTAACATATCTTACAGATTTTAAACCATTTAACTCTCCAATCCAAGTTTTAATTGTTAGTTTATCACCAAGTAATGCTGAAGAATAATAATCCACCTCATGCCTAACAACAACCCAAACAAAGTTATCTTTAAAATCTTTTGTGGAAATTTTTGTCCAATGTTTTTCAGCAATAAGCTGCGCCCATTCTAAATATGCAACATTATTTACATGATTTAAATAATCTATTGACTTTTCTTCAACAATAAGGTTATGTAAATATACTTTTGACATAATATACTTAAGTTTCTACGGATTTTTGGCTCTTTAGTAAGGAATAAGCATATAAAATAAGCTATTTTTAAATAAAGTGTAAAATTAGTTGGAATTATTAATGTTAAATTATAATTTTACTTCACCTATTTAGTTCAAGAATATGAAAATTTTTAAATTTTATTTCTTACAATAATATTTAAAAATTTACAGTCGTAATACTTGTTACAAAGAAATTTTCGTGGGGACGACAGTTTTTACAAGATTTTTGCGACTGTTTTAATTTGAACTTATTAATTATAATAAAACAGTTGTAAATATTGATATCTTACGATACTACCGTTGTGGGGACGACACTTGAATATTACAACTGTTTTAATTTTAGGGACGACAAAATCTCAAATTTATATGGCTATACAAGTTCTAAAACTTGTTATTTTTTCTTTTTGATTATTTAAAAATGTAAAATTTGGCACTAATGTATTTATATACATAGTTTCTGAATTATTGCTTCTTGTTTTTTCTACAATTTTCTCTTTAACTAACATAACTAAGGGTTTTATATTATTGTTTTATATAAATATGGGTAAAATAATTTCTTCCTTCATTATCCGTTTTTGTAGAAATTCCAAAATGTGTATAATCAGGATTAACAATTATTTTTTTATGATGCTCACTATTGAGCCAAGCGTTAACAACACTTTCCGCAGAATTGAAACCATAGGCAACATTTTCACCTACAGTTTTAGCATTTGCATTATGTACAAGTTTTTCATGCCTTTCTGGAAAATTATCATGATTTGCCTCTCCGACCTTTACCATATAACTCGAGTGTGTTTCAGCTACACTTGAAATTATATTTAATTTTTCCAACGTTTTTATACCGTTAGTCCTTCTAAATTCGTTAATAATATTAAGAATCTCATTTTCAATTGGAGAATAGGACACTTTTGTTTCTATAAATGATTCTTCGTAAATTTCAACATCATCCTTAGAACAAGATATTAAAACTGTTGTTATAAAAAGACATAGGGTTAATTTAATCAATGTAGTTTTCATAATTGCGGGGTTTTTACAAAACGAATTAACTTATTACTTTCAAAAAAATACAGCCGCAAATTTATCGTACCAAACTACCGTTGTGGGAACAAAATAATGGAGATAAATTTGATGCGGCTGCTTTTGAAATACCATAATTTTGCACTTGTTTAGCCATTAAAAAAATAGATAAACTAGTATAAAATGTGGCATCCATACACTTAAATAAAACTTGTTTAGTTTTATTATTATTAAGTGAATTGCTATAGAAAATAGCAGAGAGAATAATAATTACGAATAGTATTAATAATTCTATAATCATTGTTTTGGGGTTTGGGGTTTAAATTGTTATGGGGTTGATTTATGTTTTTTTCTTAAAAAAGAGGCAGAAACAAAGTTCTTACTAACCATCTAACTTATAAAAGCATTTTCGGGTTGCTTTTTGAAGTATGTGACTACAGTGAATCCACCTCTAAATGTTTGTTAATTTTTCATAATATTATTTTTAATTTATTACCTAACTAATTGATGTTTAAGGGGTGAAAAACACCAATTAGTTATTGGCAATTACTTGGGGTTGATTATTTATTTCTAATTTTTATTAATAATTTATTTAATGTTTCTAATTCAGTTAATGTTAAATTACTTACAATATCATTTTCAAAATCAGTATGAATTACTTCAATTTCATCTAACAGATTTAAACCTTCCTCTGTTATTCTAATTTCAACCTTCCTCCTATTCTCTTCATTTTGAAATCGGGTAATTAATCCTTTCAATCTAAGCTTTTCAACTAATCTTGTGGTATTACTATTTTTACTAACCATTTCAGCCTGTAAGCTTTGGAGGTCAGCTGGTAATCCATTCATTTTTTTTAAAGAACGTAACACTTGAAATTGTTGAATAGATATAGCGAACTGTTTTAAATGATCAGAGAACTTTTCATTCATCCAGTTACCTGCATGCAATATATTTGCAATTGTATAATCAGGTACGTTTAACGCTTCCTTTTTATCATCTTTATTCAACTTCGGGGGGACAACTAATTTCTATACTACTATTGTATAGACAACAAATGTATATACAATTATTAAATTATGCAAATAAAATTGTTGAAAACTCATATAAAAAACCACATACGATGGTTCTTATTAAAATTACAACAATAAAATTCTATAAGTTCTTAGTTCAAATACATAGAAGATATAATTACTCTAATATTATGATATACAGCTTTTTAGATACGTTTTTAATTGCTTTCAAAACTACATTTACTCTTTATCCGATGGTATAATTACAAGAAGAAAAAAAAGAAAAATTTTTAATATAACATTTTTAAAATTGTTAATAACTCAACATAATTGTTTAAAACCTTACTCCAGTTTTAATGATATTTTGATTATTAACCTTATTATTAGTGATTATTAATTGATTAAAATTACAATATTAAAAGAAGAAATTTATCCTTCTTTTATGTATTTAATTCGAATTTCTTATTCTACCTCTACCCTTACCCAAACCATTTCCCATTCCGTTAGGATGTTCTTCTGTAAAATGTTTATCAAACCATTGTGGCTTTTCTAATTCATTATTATAAACATAAGTTGCAATTTTAACAATATCATTTTTTTCAAAAGGTTGTTTTGGCATTACGTTAAAATTCATTACAGCTCCTCTCATTAATGCCTTTTCTTCTTTAGGGTCTAGTATCCAATTTGTAAAAGCGTTTACAAAATCCGACTCGTTTTTATAGGACATTTTATAACGTCTTTTAACAGCAACCATAGGCGGTGCAATTATTGCATCATGCGATGGTGAAATAACGGAATGACAAGCATAGCAATGTTGTTTTAATAACTTTAGTCCTTCATTTTCTAAATGCTCTTCATTAGACAATTGAGTGAGTTGTTTATTCTTTTTATTAGTATTACAACTAACAATAGATAAAATAACAAGTAGACTTAATAATTTAAATAGTTTCATAATTTTATTTTAATTGGTGCCACAAAATTCATTCGAAGTTGAGATTATTTCCTCAAATTCTTGATTTGAGATATAATTAGCCGTATAGTAGCCCGATTGTTGAACCACTTGTTTGTAAAAGTTTCTTAAATGGTTTCTAGATCCACATTTTAATAAACTGTATACTGCTAAAATTTCTGATTTTAAAGTTCGTTCTTCATTTTGAGAAATATCATAAATATCCATATCTTCAATTGTACTTCCAACTTTTAAAGCCTCAACTAAAGAAATATTAGATTGTTTAATTAAATCGTTATATACTTTTTGAAGTTGTTTATTTGTAAATTTCCCAGTTTCTTGTATAACCGGATCATTAATACCATATAAATCTAACAAAACCAAAACATTATCCATATGCGACTGTTCACTATTGGCTATATTTTTAAATATTATTTGTTTATATACATCATATGCATGCAAATAAACATCTCTTGCTAATTTTTCTTCTTCCCGTAAAAATAACAAGTCCGAAATTTCGTTTTCAGTTAATTCAATTTTAGAATCTAATTCAAACTCATTTATCCCATTGTCATTCGAATTATTTGAACAACTAATTAATACTATTGTAACTAGGATTAAACTAATTTTAAAAATTTTCATGATTAATATTTTTTTTCAAAATATGCTCAAATTTCATTCCTTAATTCAACAAAAGTGGTAACAATAGTTACCGTTACATGTCTTAAATATTACATAAAACAATTATTAAACTTTATATCAACACCATAGAAATTATGTTCTATTTATAAATGTGAAATAATTACATTTGTTTTATGAAGAAACACCTAATTATACTTATTACTGTTGTTATGCTTATTGGCTGCAATAATAAGTCGCAGTTAAACAAAACATTTAATTGTGGTTCGGCTAATTTTAATGAATTAACTACCAATTCCGATTTTAATAAAAACTTCACAATTAAAATCCCTTCTAATTGGAAAACAAACCTTTACTACGACCAAAATCAATCCGAATTATTTGCCGCAGACACTACCAAGCAATTAAGTAAAAGTTATATAATAGATGTAGCTTACAATTATGGTTCTATAAACTTAAATGAACCTTTTATAAAAAGTATTGATTCTACAATTACAAGTTCGAAATTAACAAAATTAAAATCTGGAAAAACCACTTTTAAAAATAAACCTTCATTTTGGTATTTAAGTAACGGCACAAAAAAAGGGTTTACCTATCATCAACTTAATTTAATAATTAAGGTTTCAAATACAGCATACATTACCTGTTATTCTCAAATTTATGGAGAAAAAAACATTGATGAACGAATTTGTGAATCCATTAGTTTATTTGATAATATTGATTTTTTACAATAATTTAAGAAAATCACATTGCAAATCCTTAATTGAAAACGTACTTTTGATAAAAAATTTAACATAATGCAAAAAATTATAGATCGCTTTGTAAAGTATATTACCGTAGATACACAATCTGACCCAAATAATCCAGATTTTCCTAGTACTGAAAAACAATGGAATTTAGCTAAAATATTAGTTAAAGAATTAGAAGATATTGGAATGGAAGATGTAACATTAGATGACAATTGTTATATAATGGCAACTTTACCTTCAAATGTTGATTATGAAGTACCAACAATTGGTTTTATTGCACATATGGATACAAGTCCCGATTATACTGGTACTAATGTAAAACCACAATTTCATCCAAATTATAATGGAGAAGATATTTTATTAAACAAAGAAGAAAACATAGTACTATCTCCAAGTTATTTCGAAGATTTATTGCTTTATAAAGGGCAAACCTTAATTACCACTGACGGTACAACACTTTTAGGTGCTGATGATAAAGCAGGAATTACAGAAATTGTTTCTGCAATGGAGTATTTAATTAACAATCCTGAAATTAAACATGGTAAAATACGAGTTGGTTTTACTCCTGATGAGGAAGTTGGTAAAGGAGCTCATATGTTTGATGTTGAAAAATTTGGTGCAGAATGGGCTTATACAATGGATGGAAGTCAGGTTGGAGAATTAGAATACGAAAACTTTAATGCTGCTGGAGCAAAAGTAACCATTAACGGGAAAATTGTACATCCAGGTTACGCCAAAGGAAAAATGATTAATTCAATGACAATTGCTTCGGATTTTATAAAAGGTTTACCTGCAAATGAAGTTCCAGAGCATACAGAAGGCTATGAAGGTTTTTTCCATTTACACACTATGAATGGTGAAGTTGAAAAAACAACCTTAGAATATATTATAAGAGATCACGATTTAAGCTTGTTCGAAAAACGAAAAGTTCAATTTCAAAAAGTAGCGGATGATTTAAATAAAAATTTAGGTAGTAACCTTATTGAAGTTGAAATTAAAGATCAGTATTTTAATATGCGCGAAAAAATTGAGCCTGTAATGCATATTGTTGATATTGCCGAAGAAGCTATGAAGCAATTAAATATAAAGCCATTAATTAAAGCAATTCGCGGTGGAACTGACGGATCTCAATTATCTTATAAAGGGTTGCCATGTCCAAATATTTTTGCAGGTGGGCACAACTTTCACGGTCGTTACGAATATGTTCCTGCCGAATCAATTCAATTAGCAACTGACGTTATAGTTAAAATTGCTGCAATTACTGCTGAAAGAACAAAATAATTGTTTTTGAATATCCATTTTAAAACTCTCTCCAATATACAAATGGTGAGAGTTTTTCTTTTTTAACAGAATGTTAAATATTGTTATTATTATAAAATAAGTTTTGAAAATATTTAAAACATTTTACTTTTGGCGCAACAAAAAAATCAGTGAATGAACAATCAACAATTAATAGCACTTGCGGAGAAATATGGAAATCCGTTATATGTTTACGATGCCGACAGAATTGTGTCGCAATATCACCGAATGGCAAATGCATTTTCTAGTGTAGAAAATTTAAAAATAAACTATGCTGTTAAGGCAAATTCGAATATTAATATTTTAAAGGTTTTAAATAAATTAAATTCGGGCGTTGATTGTGTTTCTATTCAAGAAGTAAAACTAGCGATTGAAGCCGGTTTTAATGTTAAAGATATTTTCTTTACTCCCAGTGGAATTTCATTTGAAGAAATGGAAGAAGCTACTATTTTAGGTGTTCAAATCACTTTAGATAGTTTATCTATTTTAGAAAAATTTGGAAATAAATATGCACATATACCTGTTTGCTTAAGAATTAACCCTCACGTAATGGCGGGTGGAAATCATAAAATTTCTGTGGGTCATATCGATTCAAAGTTTGGAATCTCTATTCATCA
The DNA here is from genome assembly GCF_947495725.1 of uncultured Lutibacter sp. Lineage (GTDB taxonomy): Bacteria > Bacteroidota > Bacteroidia > Flavobacteriales > Flavobacteriaceae > Lutibacter. The sequence continues at coordinate 250,549 of NZ_CANLZZ010000003.1, forward strand.
AATAGATGGAATTAAATCAATTCTTAAAAAAACGGGCTTAGTAATTAACGGTATTCACATGCACACAGGTTCAGATATTTATAATATTGAAGCCTTTTTAAATGCTACAGAAATATTACTAAATACGGTTAAAGAATTTGATACCATTGAATTTGTAGATTTTGGAAGTGGATTTAAAGTTCCATATAAAGATGGTGATATTGAAACTAACATCGAAGAAATGGGAGTTACTTTAAGCAACCGTTTTAACAATTTTTGTAAGGAGTATGGTAGAGATTTAACTATGATTTTTGAACCAGGTAAATTTTTAGTTAGTGAAGCTGGAAGTTTATTAGTAAAAGTAAATGTTGTTAAACCAACACCAAATATATTATTTATTGGAGTAGATAGTGGATTAAACCATTTAATTAGACCAATGATGTATGATTCGTATCATCATATAACAAATATTTCTAATCCAGATGGAGAGGAGAAAATATATGATATTGTAGGTTATATTTGCGAAAATGACACGTTTGGTTCAAATAGAAGCATTAGTGAAATTTCTGAAAATGATATCCTAAGAATACATAATGCAGGTGCTTATAGTTTTTCAATGGCTTCAAATTATAATTCACGTTTTCGTCCAGCTGAAGTTATGTTGTATAATGGTGAAGATTATTTAATCCGTAAGCGAGAAAATTTTGAAGATTTAATGAGAAATCAGGTAATCTTAGATTTATAATACTATAAAAAACTCCGTTGCATTGCACGGAGTTTTTTATTATTCATAATAAGTTCTTTAAAATAACGGTTAAAATGTAGATAAAGTAGTTGTAAATTATTTTTTTTGTAAAATTAATTTCAAATTATTGTAGTTTTAAAAAATTACCTACTTTTGAACTATGCAAATAGAAAAAAGATATAAGTTAAATACAAACGCAATTACTATGCGCAACTTTACTATTGCAACAACTACTACAATTACCCTTTAGGGGTTCTATTCTATTCATATAAGCCGTATATATATTCATTTTCATTAAGAAATGAAACTTTGAATATTGAAAACAAAAATAAAATAAATTAAACATATAAATTAATACAAATGAAAGTATTAAAATTTGGAGGTTCATCAGTAGCATCTTCGGAAAACATAAATAAAGTAATAAGTATAGTTAAAGAAAGTTCTTTTAAAAACAATGTAGCAGTTGTTGTATCTGCACTTGGAGGTGTAACGGATTTGTTGTTAGAATCGGGTAAACTTGCATGTGAAGGAAATGAAGATTATAAAAATAGTTTTAAAACTATTGAATCTAGACATATTGAAGTAGTTAGAGAATTAATTCCAGTAAACAACCAAAGTAGTGTTTTAGGTCAAATTAAATTGATGTTGAATAAATTAGAAAACACATTGGAAGGTGTTTTCTTAATTAATGAACTTTCATCAAAAACTTCTGATAAAATTGTTAGTTTTGGTGAATTATTTTCATCATATATTATTGCTGAAGCTATGAAAAGTAATGGCTTAGATGCAGTTTTAAAAAATTCGCAAGAATTAATTGTTACCGATGGAAATTTTTCAAACGCTGCTGTAATTTTTAATAAAACAAACAATAACATTACTAGTTATTTTAAACATAATAAGTCTAAAATTGTAATGTTACCAGGTTTTGTTTCAAAAACTGAAAATGGAGAAGTTTCAACTTTAGGTCGAGGCGGATCAGATTATACTGCCGCAATTATAGCTTCAGCTGTTGACGCATCTATATTAGAAATCTGGACAGATGTAAGTGGAATGTACACTGCAAACCCAAAATTTGTACGTCAGGCCTTCCCTATCAAAAGCATTTCATATCAAGAAGCAATGGAATTATCGCACTTTGGGGCTAAGGTTTTATATCCTCCAACAATTCAACCGGTGTTAAAAAAAGAAATTCCAATTTGTATTAAAAATACTTTCGACGCTAAGGCTGAAGGAACTTTAATTACAAAAGTTTCATCAAATACAAATCCTATTAAAGGAATAAGTCATATTGAAAATATGGCATTAGTTACATTAGAAGGAAGCGGAATGGTTGGTATACCTGGTATTTCTAAACGTTTATTTGGTTGTTTGGCTTCAAATAAAATAAATGTATCATTAATAACACAAGCTTCATCAGAGCATTCTATATGTTTTGCTATTAGCAATAACGATGGTGAAAAAGCCGAATATGCAGTAAACCAAGAATTCAGTTATGAAATTGAACAAAATAAAATAGACCCGTTAATTGTTGAAAAAGATAATGCTATTATTGCATTAGTTGGTGATAATATGAAAAGTCACCAAGGTATTAGCGGTAAAATGTTTAGTACATTAGGTAAAAACAATGTAAACATTAGAGCTATAGCTCAAGGAGCTTCAGAAAAAAATATTTCTGCGGTAATTTCGCATAAAGACATTAAAAAAGCATTAAACACACTCCATTCTGAATTCTTTGAAAATCAAACCAAACAATTAAATTTATTTGTTGTTGGTGTTGGAAATGTTGGAGGAAAATTATTACAACAAATTAAACAACAACAACAATATTTATTAGACAACCTAAAATTACAAGTTAGAGTTATCGCATTAACAAACTCTAAAAAAATGTTGTTTAATGAAGATGGAATTGATTTAGAAAGCTGGAGCACTCAATTACCAAAAGGACAAGATTTGGATATGAATTTGTTTCATAAAAAAGTAACAGATTTAAATTATAGAAATAGCATTTTTGTAGACAATACTGCTAATGAAAGTGTTTCTAAATTATACGCCAGTTATTTAAAAGAAAGTGTTGCTGTTGTTACTTGTAATAAAATTGCTTGTTCATCTAATTACACTAACTATTTAAATTTAAAACAGTTAGCAAGAGAATATAATGCTCCTTTCTTATTTGAAACTAATGTAGGTGCTGGATTACCAATAATAGACACTTTAAAAAACTTAATTGCTTCAGGTGATAAAGTAACTAAAATACAAGCTGTTTTGTCCGGAAGTTTAAATTTTGTTTTTAACAATTTTAACAGCGAAACTTCTTTTGCCGATGTTGTTGATGAAGCGGGTGTTCAGGGCTATACTGAGCCAGATCCTCGTATTGATTTAAGTGGTGTTGATGTAATGAGAAAAATCTTAATATTGGCTCGTGAAAGTGGAACAAGATTAGAATTAGACGACATTAAAAATAATTCATTTTTACCACAAGCCTCGTTAGATGCGGATTCTGTTCCTGACTTTTTAGAAACTTTAAAAACAGAGGCTGAGCATTTTAATAAAATACAACAAAGCGCAGAATCAAATAACTGTAGATTAAAATTTGTTGCAGAATTTGATAATGGAGCTGCAAATGTAGGCTTACAAGAAATTCCTTCAGATCACCCATTCTATAATTTAGATGGAAGTGATAATATTGTATTGTTCTTTACGGAAAGATATCCTGTGCAACCATTAATTATTAAAGGTGCTGGTGCTGGTGCTGATGTAACAGCCTCTGGCCTATTTGCAGATATTATAAGAATAGGAAACAACTAAACTATGGATCAGTTAAAAATATTTGTTCCTGCAACAATTGCTAATGTTTCTTGTGGTTTTGACGTACTAGGTTTGGCATTGGATAATGTTGGTGATGAAATGACTATTAAAAAAGTAGCAAAAAAAGGAGTTACAATAACAAAAATTATTGGTCAAGATTTACCACTTGAAACACATAAAAATGTTGCTGGAGTTGCTGCATTAGCATTATTAGCTGAAACTAACAGTGATTTTGGTTTTGAAATAGAAATTAATAAACAAATTAAACCCGGAAGTGGAATTGGAAGCAGTGCTGCGAGTTCTGCGGGTGCAGTTTGGGCCATTAATGAGTTGCTAGGTAAACCATTTAAACCTTTAGATTTAGTTCGTTTTGCTATGGAAGGTGAACGTTTAGCAACGGGTGTTGCTCATGCCGATAATGTAGCTCCAGCCCTTTTAGGTGGATTTACATTGGTTAGAAGTTATGAGCCTTTAGATATTATAAGTGTTAACACACCAAATGAATTATACGCAACCGTTATACACCCACAAATAGAAGTAAAAACCTCTGACGCTCGTGAAATTTTAAAAACTACAGTTCAACTAAAAGATGCTATAAAGCAATGGGGAAATGTAGGAGGATTAATTAGTGGTTTATATACTGAAGATTACGATTTAATTGGAAGATCGCTTCAAGATTATATTATAGAACCAATTCGTTCAATACTAATTCCAGCATTTGATTCTGTTAAAAAAAATTCTTTAAAAGCTGGAGCTTTAGGTTGTGGTATTTCAGGTTCGGGCCCATCTATTTTTGCATTAAGTAAAGGAAAAGAAACTGCTTTAAAAGTTGGTGAAGCTATGAAAGCTGTATACACTAAAGTTGGTATTGATTATGACGTTCACGTCTCAAAAGTAAACAAACAAGGAATAAAAATATTAGAATAAAAAATTATGAACTTTTATAGTTTAAATAAAAAAGCCCCAATTGTATCATTTCAAGATGCTGTGGTTAAAGGATTAGCACCAGATAAAGGATTGTATTTTCCTGAAAGTATTAAACCTTTAGAAAAGGATTTTTTTGATCATATAGAATATTTTTCAAATGTAGAAATTGCTTATGAAGTTATAAAACAATTTGTTGCTGATGAAATTCCTGAAAAAGAATTAAAGCAAATTATAGAAGAAACTCTTTGTTTTGATTTCCCTGTTGTTTCAATTACTGAAGATATTTCAACTTTAGAATTATTTCATGGACCTACAATGGCTTTTAAAGATGTTGGAGCTCGCTTTATGGCACGCTGCTTCGGTTATTTTAATAGAGATAAAACAGCTTCAAAAGTAACTGTTTTGGTTGCTACCTCGGGAGATACCGGTGGTGCAGTTGCTAGTGGTTTTTTAGGTGTAGATGGTGTAGATGTTGTTATACTATATCCAAGTGGTAAGGTTAGTGATGTTCAAGAAAAACAATTAACTACATTAGGCCAAAATATAAAAGCATTAGAAGTTCACGGAACATTTGATGATTGCCAAGCAATGGTTAAGAAAGCATTTTTGGATGAAGAAATTACTTCGAAGAGAAATCTAACTTCGGCAAATTCTATTAATGTTGCCCGCTGGTTACCACAAATGTTTTATTTCTTTTTTGCTTATAAACAATTGAAAAACAAAAAGAAAGACTTAGTTTTTTCAGTTCCTAGTGGAAACTTTGGGAATATTTGCGCCGGAATTATGGCACAACAATTAGGCTTACCAATTAAGCAATTTATTGCTTCAACAAATATCAACGATATTGTTCCTAATTATTTAGAAACTGGAGTTTATATACCAAAACCATCTAAGCAAACCATTTCAAACGCAATGGATGTTGGTGATCCAAGTAACTTTATTAGAATTCAAGAAATATATAAAAATGATGATAAGTTAAAAGAAAACCTTTCTTCCTATTCATTTACAGATGCTGAAACTAAATCTGCTATGAAAGAAATTAAATCTATTTCTGGTTACGTAGCTGATCCTCATGGAGCGGTAGGTTATTTGGGATTAAAAAAATATTTCGAAAACAATAACGCTCAAGGAATATTTTTAGAAACCGCACATCCTGTAAAATTTTTAGATGTTGTTGAACCAGTTTTACGCGAAACTATAGAATATCCTCAACAAATATTAGATGTAATAAATAAAGAAAAGGTTGCAAAAGAAATTTCAACATATAAACAATTAAAAGAATATCTTTTAAATTCTTAAATCAAAAATCAACTAAACTAAACTAACAATTATGACTGAAGTGACCACTACGGCTCTGGAACAAACAGAGCTTATTTGTGCTATTGATACCGTTTGGGTATCGATTTGCGCAGCAATTATTTTTTTAATGGAGGGTGGTTTTGCACTTCTTGAGGCAGGATTTGTACGAGCAAAAAACGCAATGAGTATAATTGCAAAAGTAATGATGGATATTGCTTTTGGAGGTATTGCTTTTTATTTAGTGGGTTTTGGAATTGCATACGGAAACTCAAACGGATGGATTGCTTTTGATATAGGGATTACCGAAAGTGACTTAGGATTAGGATTAACAGTCTCTAATAAACTGTTTTGGTTTATTCAACTTGGGTTTGCAATAGCTGCGATTTCCATTGTTTCAGGAGCATTAGCTGAGCGTATGAAAGTATGGTCTTATGCTATTTATGTTTTTGTATTCTGTGCTATTTTATATCCATTAGCAGCAAATTGGGTTTGGAATCCAAACGGATGGTTAGCAGTTAAAGGTTTTAATGATTTTGCTGGTTCAGGGGCAGTACATGCTATGGGTGGTTTTGCTGCTTTGGCAAGTGCAATTGTATTAGGGCCACGTTTGGGAAAATATGGAAAATCGGGCGAAATAAACTCAATTCCTGGACATAATTTACCTTTAGCCGCTGTTGGAGGATTTATTTTATGGTTTGGATGGTTTGGATTTAATCCAGGTTCTACATTAGGTGCAGTTGGCAATTGGGAACTTATTGGAACCATTGCTACAAATACTTTTTTAGCATCTGCCGCTGGAGGAATTTCAACAATGATTTACACTTATTTTCGATATGGTCAAATTGATGTAACAATGGCAATAAATGGTGTACTTGCTGGTTTAGTAGCTGTTACTGCAGGTTGTAATGTAATAGACTCTAATTCTGCTATAATTATTGGTGCTATAGCAGGAGTTTTAGTAGACATTGCTGTTGAAGTAATTGATAGAATTAGGATTGATGATCCTGTTGGAGCAATTGCTGTGCACGGAGTTAATGGTTTTTTTGGCACCATTGCTGTAGGTTTATTTGCAACTGAAAACGGCTTATTTTTTGGTGGAGGTTCAAGTCTTTTTATCACTCAATTTATTGGAGTAAGTGTAATTGCTATTTTTTCTTTCACAACAACTTATTTACTTATGTTTATTATGAAGAAAACTATAGGTATTAGAATCACTAAAGCAGAAGAAAAAGCAGGTATTGATGCTGTATCATTTGGAGTTGAAGCTTACACAACTTTCGAATAACTATTAATTAAATAGACATTAAAAATGAAAAAAATTGAAGCAATAATAAGACCCTCAAAATTAAAGGATGTACAAAAAGGGTTAAAAGAGGCAGGAATTCCATGTATAACAGTGGCTCCCGTAAAAGGTACAGGCTTACAAAAAACATATTCGGAACATTATAGAGGAACAGAACAATCTATGATTCTTCAATCTAGGGTATTAATTATGTGCGTTGTTAGTGATAATAACATGGAAAAATGTATCGATGTTATTTTAGACAATGCATCAGATGGAGAAACAGGTGATGGTAAAATCTTTATTTATGATGTTGCTGAAGCCATTAGAATTAGAACTAAAACAAGAGGTAAAGAAGCTATTCTTTAATATTTTTATAAAAAAATTAGTAGTTTAGCTAGATAAATTTAAAATTATGAAAATTTATCTAGCTATTTTGTTTCTGGTAGTTTCTTCCAATATGATCTCTCAAAACACCTTACAATTAAATGATAAAAACTCACCAAATGCCTCAATTAACGATGTCTCTTGGATAGCTGGTTATTGGGTTGGCGATGCTTTAGGAGGCCATGTTGAAGAAGTATGGACCACTCCTCTTGGAGATTCCATGATGGGTTCATTTAAATTAGTAATTGATGAAAAAGTGAAATTTTATGAATTTTGTACAATATCACAAGAAAATAAAAGCCTAATTTTAAGAATTAAACATTTTAACAACGATTTAAAAGGATGGGAAGAAAAAGAAAATTCAGTTGAATTTCCATTAGTGAAATTAGAAACAAATAAAGCTTATTTTGACGGACTCACTTTTGAGAAAGTTAGTAAAGACAAATTAACAATGTATGTTGTTTTTAAAAATAATGGTAAAGAACCTGTTGAAATGAAATTTCAATACAAATTAAAAAAATAAGATGATTATTCTAATTTTGGTAAAACAAAACTGTCTAAAACGCTAGCCTCTTTCATTAAAAGTTCAATCGCTTCTGAAGTTCTTGGAGCTTTGGATGATAAATTTATAGGTCCTTTGTCTGTTATTAATATATCATCTTCAATTCTTACCGCAATATCCCACCATTTTTCATCACAATTACTTCCTTTTGGAATATATATTCCTGGCTCAACCGTAATAACCATATTTTCTTTTAATTTTCCAAAATTTGAAGCATCATGCACATCTAATCCTAAGTGATGCGATGCCATATGAGGATAATAATTATGGTAATCATTTTCACTATCAATAATTCCCAATTCAACTAAGCCCTTATTTATAATATCTTTTGAAACTTTATTTGGTTTTGTAAATGATGATCCAACTTTAGCAGCTTTAATAGCTGCTTCTTGCGCCTTATATACTAAATCGTAAATTTGTTTTTGCTCTGTTGAAAAAATACCATTTGCTGGTATTGTTCTTGTTACATCTCCCGTATAACCGTGATATTCGGCTCCTAAATCCATTAAAACTAATTTCCCATCTTCAACTTCAACTTTGTTATTTTCAATATAATGTAAAATACAGCCATTTCCTCCTGCACCAACTATTGATGGATAACCCTCATATTCAGCTCCATATTTTTTGTAGACAAACTCATGAACACCTTGTACTTCTAATTCTGACATTTTTGGGTGCATTGCTTTCATAATTTCAATTTGTCCAATTGCCGAAATTTCAATAGCCTTTTTTAGTAAAACAAGTTCATCTTTTGTTTTAATTTCTCTAAGTGAAGCCATAAAATATGGTAAGGATTTTTTATTGATTTTTCGCTCGTCAACATTTTTTAACTTTTTTTCAAATGATGCAATTAAATTATATAAATCGGCTTCTTCCCTTGTATTTCTAACATCATTGTGCAGGTTTTGAAATAAAATTGTACTGTATTTCGAAAAATCTATTGCTATATTTAAAAAGGTTGTTCCATTAAAAACATCTTTATAACCTAATTTATCTTTAGCTCCATTAATTCCTAGGCGTTTACCATACCACATTTCTAAGTATTCATTCTTTTCTTGAACAAACAATAATTCATTAAATGATTTATTATTAAGTTTTTGTTCTTCCTTAAAAATTAAAACCAAAGAATGTGGTTCTTTAAAGCCTGTTAAATAATAAAAATTAGGATCTTGATGATATAAATAATCAACATCATTTGACCTATTTCGAATAGGGTTTGCAAAAATAATAGCAACACTATTTTTAGGCATTAATTTACGTAAAGCTTCTCTCCTTTCTTTATGAAAATTATTACTTAAATAATCTTCTGGTAAATATGGGTTTTGAGCATTTAATTTCATTAAAACACCTAGAAAAACGAAAACAATAAATTGAAATTTGTTCATTAATAATAATTAAAACTATTTTATTCAAATATAGAAAAATTAAAAAAAGTTCCTTTGTATATTTTAAACATTGCTTTTACATGTCTTTTTAATTCTATAATAGTATGTAATAGATAAGGAAATATAACTTAATATAATTTATATCTTTTAAATATTACTATTTTAGCAGTCGAAAAATACAATTACAATGAAAAATACAGCATTATCACATATTCATGAAAATTTAGGAGCAAAAATGGTGCCTTTTGCGGGTTATAATATGCCTGTACAATACGAAGGTGTAAACGCAGAACACGAAACCGTAAGAAACGGAGTTGGTGTTTTTGATGTATCTCATATGGGCGAATTTTTAATTGAAGGAGAGAACGCTTTAGAATTGATTCAAAAAGTAACTTCTAATGATGCAAGTAAACTTGAAATTGGAGATGCACAATATAGCTGTCTGCCTAACAAAATTGGTGGAATTGTTGATGATTTAATTGTTTATCGAATTAAAGAAAACACCTATTTGTTGGTGGTAAATGCTTCTAATATTGAAAAAGACTGGAATTGGATTTCGGAAAACAATAGTATGAAAGCCGAAATGAAGAATCTTTCAGAAGGATATTCTCTATTAGCAATTCAAGGGCCAAAAGCTGTTGAAGCTATGCAAAGCTTAACTTCTGAAGATTTATCTGCTATTAAATTTTACACTTTTAAAGTGAACGATTTTGCAGGAGTTGAACACGTAATAATTTCAGCAACTGGTTATACTGGTTCTGGCGGATTTGAAATTTACTGTAAAAACAGTGAAGTTGAACAAATTTGGAATAAAGTTTTTGAAGCAGGTAAAGACTTTGGAATTAAACCAATTGGTTTAGCTGCACGCGATACTTTACGTTTAGAAATGGGATATTGCTTATACGGAAATGATATAAACGACAGTACATCGCCTATTGAAGCAGGATTGGGTTGGATTACTAAATTCACAAAGAATTTCACAAATTCTGAAGCCTTAAAAAAGCAAAAAGAAAAAGGTGTTTCGAAAAAATTAATTGCTTTTGAAATGATAGATAAAGGAATTCCTCGTCAGCATTATACAATTGTTGATGCTAATGGTATTAAAATTGGAGAAGTAACTTCAGGAACTATGAGTCCTTCACTTAAAAAAGCTATTGGTTTGGGATATGTATCAACAGAATTTTCTAAAAAAGATTCAGAAATTTATATTCAAATACGTAAAAAAACTATTAAAGCAAAGGTAGTTAGATTGCCTTTTTATAAAGGGTAAAATCAAAAATATACTTATTTAAAGGTGCTAAATAATTTAGTGCCTTTTTTTTACAAATTAAAAAATTCAGGTATTTTCCCTTTTACGCCTCTGTAAAAATCAAAAATATAATTCTTGTCTTTTTCCATATCTTCGGTTAAATAATACGGTTCTGAGATTTTAACTTGTTTGTTTCCAAAATCAAATGTCATCATTACAATAGGTACGTTAGCCCCTTTTGCAATATGGTAAAACCCTGTTTTCCAAGTATCAACTCGTTTTCTTGTTCCCTCTGGAGACAAAGCTAAAATAAAATTTTGTTTGCTATTAAAAATATTCACAATAGCTTCCACTTTGTTTTGGCTTTTACTTCTATCAATTGGTGCCCCACCTAATTTTCTAAAAATAAAACCAAATGGAGGCTTAAAAAGTGATGCTTTTCCAATATAATTAGCAGGAACTTCTTGAATTAATTTTACAGCCAAACCCAATAAAAAATCTTGCCAATGAGTATGGGGCGCACCTATAATAACATATTTTTTTATGTCCTTAGGGCACTCACCAACTATTTTCCAGCCAAATATTTTATTAAAAATAAAAAGGGTAATTTGTTTCATTGTTGATAACTCAATACTGAAATTGTTAGAAGTATTGGGGAGGCAAATATAAAAACATTAATTTTATATGCTAATTTAATTAACATGAACAACATAATAATCTTTGTAGTTATTGCCATTATTTTTATGGTAATTGGCTTTATAATTGGTAAACTTATAACTAAAAACACCTATGAAAAAAGGGTCTCTGAATTAGATACAACTAATAAACTTTTACTTCAGAATAAAGATGCTAAAGCAAATGATATTAAAGAGTTAAACAATAGAATGTCTTTATTAGCAAATGAAAAGCATGACTTAGATATTGCACTTGCTCAAAAAAACTCTGAGTTTAATAATTTAAAAGAAAAGCTAGAAGAAAATAAAGCAGAAGTTGAAAAACTTCAAGAAAAATTCACAAAAGATTTTGAAATTTTAGCCAACAAAATATTAGAAGAAAAATCTTCGAAGTTTACCGAACAAAACAAAGAAAATTTAAAAACAATTTTAAATCCTCTTCAAGAAAAAATTCAAACTTTTGAGAAAAAAGTTGAAGAAACACAGAAGGAAAGTATTGGAATGCACTCAGCCCTTAAGGAACAGTTAAGCGGACTTAAAGATTTAAATTTACAAATGAGTAAAGAAACAGTGAATTTAACCAAAGCATTAAAAGGTGATAGTAAAATTCAAGGAAATTGGGGAGAATTAGTATTAGAACGTGTATTAGAAAAATCGGGCTTAGAGAAGGACAGAGAGTATTTTGTACAACAAAGTTTTACAACCGCAGCTGGAAAACGTGTTTTACCCGATGTTGTAATTCATTTACCAGATAATAAAAAAATGATTATCGACTCTAAAGTTACCTTAACAGCTTACGAACGTTATGTGAATGCCGAAGAAGACAATGATAAAGATGTTTATTTAAAAGAGCATGTAGCATCACTAAAGCGTCATATTGAACAATTGAGCGAAAAAAATTATCAAGAATTATATCAAATTGAATCCCCTGATTTTGTATTGTTATTTATTCCTATTGAACCTGCTTTTGCAATAGCACTTAATTCGGATAATCAACTGTATAACAAGGCTTTCGAAAAAAATATTGTTATTGTAACACCAACTACCTTACTTGCAACTTTACGTACTATTGATAGTATGTGGAATAATGAAAAACAACAAAAAAACGCCATTGAAATTGCTTTACAAGCAGGGCGTTTATATGATCAGTTTGTAAATTTAACTAACGATTTAATTAAGGTTGGAAACCAATTAAAAACAGTGCAAGGATCATATGATGTTTCAATGAAAAAATTAACTGGTACAGGTAATTTGATTAAAAAAGTTGAAACTATTAAAAAATTAGGAGCTAAAGGAATCAAAAATTTTAATGATAAACTACTTGAAAGAGCATTGGAAGATGAAAATTAATAAAAAAAGCCTGCTAAATTGCAGGCTTTTTTTATTTTCATTAATTACTTTTTAAGTACTTTTTTTAATACAGTATCTTTATCTAATTTTCTAGTACAAAAATACCAATCTTTACACTCCATATCTTCTTTACCTTGCATTCTGTTTTCTGCAGTACCGCAAGAACCTGCAGGTCCAATAATTACATCGTCACCAGGATTCCAATCAGCTGGTGTTGCTACTTCAAATTTATCTGCAGCTTGTAATGCAACTACAACTCTATACAATTCATCAAAATTACGTCCTAAACTAAGTGGGTAATAAATAATAGCTCTAATAATTCCTTTTGGATCAACAAAAAATACTGCTCTTACAGCTTTTGTTGAACTTTCATTAGGTTGAAGCATACCATATTTTTTGGCAACACTCATAGTAATATCTTCAATTAAAGGAAATTTTACTTCTACATTTTTCATTCCTTTATATTCAATTTTTTCTTTAATTGAACGTAACCAGGCAATATGACTATACAAGCCGTCTATTGATAAACCAACTAACTTACAGTTTGCTTTTAAAAATTTTTCTTCTAAAGAAGCAAAAGTTATAAATTCAGAAGTACAAACTGGTGTAAAATCTGCAGGATGGCTAAATAATATTACCCAATCCCCTTTATAATCATTAGGAAAATGTATATTTCCTTGTGTAGTAACAGCCTTGAATTCAGGAGCCTTATCTCCTATTCTTGGCATTGCAATAATTTCTTGTTCTGTTTCCATTATCTCTTTTTTTTATATTAATATTTAACACCTAAAGTTATAACATCAACAGCCATAAAATTGTAACTAAACTTACTTAGTGAAGTTAAAATTAGGTTAAAAAAAAGTCTCGCTAATTAGCGAGACTTTTAAATTTTATTTAAAATTGATTTTACCAATTAAATAATGCTCTATCAGACATTAACTCATTTACTTTTTCTGCTACAGTTTCTATAATTTCTTCATTTTCACTATTCATAATTACTTCATCAATTAAATTAACAATAGTAGCCATATCGTTTTCTTTTAAACCACGAGTTGTAACAGCTGCAGAACCAATTCTAATCCCAGATGTTACAAATGGAGATTTGTCATCAAATGGAACCATATTTTTGTTTACAGTAATATCAGCTTTCACCAATGCATTTTCAGCATCTTTACCACTAATATCTTTATTTCGTAAATCAATTAACATACAATGATTATCTGTTCCTCCCGAAATAATTTCATATCCTTTACTTACAAATGCTTCAGCCATAGCAGAGGCATTCTTTTTAACTTGAATTTGATAATGTAAAAAATTATCAGTTAAAGCTTCACCAAAGGCAACAGCTTTAGCAGCAATAACATGCTCTAATGGTCCACCTTGATTTCCAGGAAATACTGCCGAATTAATTAATGTTGACATCATTTTCAACTTTCCGCTTTTTAACTTTAAACCAAATGGATTTTCAAAATCTTTACCAATCATAATCATTCCACCACGTGGTCCACGTAATGTTTTATGAGTTGTAGTAGTTACAATATGGCAATGAGGAATAGGATCGTTTAAAATACCTTTAGCAATCAAACCTGCAGGATGAGAAATATCGGCCATTAGAATTGCTCCTACTTCGTCTGCAATTTCTCTAAATTTAGCAAAATCCATATCTCTAGAATAAGCAGAGGCACCAGCTATAATTAACTTTGGCTTATGCTCTTTAGCTTGTTTTTCTAAGTGAGAATAGTCAATTCTACCCGTTGCTTTATCTACTCCGTAAAAAACAGGATTATATAATTTTCCCGAAAAATTTACAGGAGAACCATGTGTTAAATGTCCTCCATGAGATAAATCAAACCCTAAAATTGTATCTCCAGGTTTTAAACAAGCCGCGTAGACAGCTGTATTTGCTTGTGAACCAGAATGAGGTTGTACATTTACATATTCAGCTCCAAATAATTCTTTAGCTCTATCAATAGCAATTTGCTCTATAATATCAACAACTTCACAACCCCCATAATAACGTTTATTTGGATATCCTTCAGCATATTTATTTGTTAATATTGAACCTTGAGCTTCCATAACTTGTTCACTTACAAAGTTTTCAGAAGCTATAAGTTCTAATCCACTTGTTTGTCTTTTTTTCTCGTCTTGAATTAAATCAAAGATAATTTGATCACGTTGCATTAGTAGTTACCTATTTTAAAAGTTAAATTATGTGCAAAAATAGTAATTTCATTTTGGATTTAGTAAATAACTTCTATATTTGATTAGAAAAATGTTAACAATACTTAATAAGTTTGAAATATGAAAATAACAGCTAATAATCCGGACAGAAAATCGTGGCTAAATGTAGTTAATGGTTGTGATTTTCCAATTCAAAATATACCATTTGGGGTTTTTATTACTAAAGATGATATTATTACAATAGGAACTCGAATTGGTGAATATGCAATTGACTTAGGTGCATTTCATCAATTAGGTTATTTTAATGGTATTCCATTAACCGATGATATTTTTATGCAAGATTCTTTAAATGATTTTATTGCAGATGGTAGAAAAACTTGGAGATTGGTAAGAAATAGAATTGCGGATGTATTTGATGCTGAGAACAAAACATTAAGAGATAACCCAAAACATAGAGAAGCAATTATTTTTGATGTAAATGAAGTTGAAATGTTATTACCAATTGATGTTGGAGATTTTACCGATTTTTATTCGAGTAAATATCATGCTCAAAACGTTGCAGAAATTTACAATTTAAAAAATGGTCCCTTACAAAATAACTGGTTACATATGCCACTTGGTTTAAATCAAAGAGCTTCTTCTGTTGTGGTTTCAGGAACGCCAATTAAAAGACCTTATGGACAAACTCTTTCTAAAGACGGAACTACACCTGTCTTTGGACCTTCTGAAAAATTAGATATGGAGGTTGAAACAGCTTTTGTAACAACAGCAGCTAATCATTTTGGAGAACCAATTCCAGTTGATGAAGCTGAAGAGTATATTTTTGGAATGGTATTATTAAACGATTGGAGTTCTAGAGATGTTCAACAATGGGAGTCTAAGCCTTTAGGACCTTTTTTAAGTAAAAGTTTTGCTTCAACTATTTCACCATGGATAGTAACTTTAGATGCCTTAGAACCTTGGAGATGTGAAAGTCCTAAACAGGAAAAATTACTTCCATATCTTAAACCAAAAAACACTGCAAATAGTTTTGATATTAATTTAAACACGTATTTAGAAACCGAAAATGGCGATTTAAATTTAATTAGTGAATCTAACTTCAAAAATATTTATTGGACTATGACACAGCAACTTGCACATCAAACAATAAATGGTTGTAATGTACGTGCAGCAGACTTGTTTGGTAGTGGAACAATATCTGGAGAAAGTAATAAAAGTGTTGGTTCTTTATTTGAATTAACTTGGAACGGTGAGCAACCTATAAAGTTAAAAGATAACTCAGAACGCACCTATTTAAATAATGGCGATAATATTATTTTAAGAGGCTATTGTAAAAACGATACAACCAGAATAGGTTTTGGTAAATGTACCGGTAAAATAGTTCCTTCAAAAAAGAAAAAATAACCTTTAATAAAATAATTAAAAAAGCTCTAAATTAAATTTTAGAGCTTTTTTTATATAGTTTTGGCATCAAAATTGAAAACCACATTAAACAACCCAAAAATTCTTGTATTATGAAACTAAAATTACCTTTATTTTTATTTGCTATAGCTATAATTTTTAGTTGTAGCAGCGTAAAAAAAACACAAGAAGCAATTAACTTTGGAAATTATGATGAGGCCATTAATATTGCACTTAAAAATTTAAGAACTAATAAGACAAAAAAAAGTAACCAACCATACATTAAAATGCTAGAAACAGCTTTTAAAAAGGTTACTGAAAGGGATTTGAATAAAATTGATTTTCTAAAAAAGGATGGAAACCCAGCCAACTTAGAAGGTGTATATAATATGTTTGTTAATTTAGAAAATAGACAACAACAAATTATTCCTTTACTTCCTTTATATAATATTAGTACTGGAAAAGAAGCTCAATTTAGAATTCGCAACTATAATAATGATATTTTAAACGCTAAAAATGACTTAGCTAATTACCTATATACAAAAGCTAAAAGTGTTCTAGAAAACTCAAAAAATAAATTCGATTTTAGAAATGCTTTTGAAGATTTAAATTATTTAAATGATCTAAATCCTGAATATATGGATGTTGCAAAACTAATGGACGAAGCGCATTTTAAAGGAACTGATTTTGTTTATGTAACTATGTTAAATAAATCTCGAAAAGTTATTCCGATGAGATTAGAAAAAGATTTATTAGATTTTGACACTTATAAATTAAATAATTTCTGGACAGTTTATCATAATAATCGTCAAGGAAATATAAATTATAACTACCAGTTAGAAATTTTGTTAAGAGAATTAAATATTTCACCTGAAAGTATAAAAGAAAAAGAATCTCTTTTGGAAAAAAAAGTAAAAGATGGCTGGGAATACAAAAAAAATTCTGATGGTGAAATATTAAAAGACAGTATTGGGAAAAAAATAAAAATTGATATTTACAAGCGTGTAAAATGTAAAATTAATGAGGTTTACCAAACAAAGTCAACTCAGGTTATTGGACAAGTAAAATATTACAATCTAAATACAAATCAATTGTTAAAATCATTTCCTTTAACTAGTGAATTTGTTTTTGAAAATATTTACGCAACATATATTGGCGATAAAAGAGCTTTATCAAAACAACAAAAAGCATACGTTGGAAATACATTTATTAAGTTTCCAACAAATGAACAAATGATTTATGATAGTGGTGAAAATTTAAAGTCCAAAATAAAGACAATAATTTCGAAATATAAATTTCAATAAAAAACAAAAGCAATTTTAACTAATTGCTTTTTTTATATCTTCTATTGAAATATAACTATGTGACTCACTGTATACCACTTCCTTATTTTTTAATACAATTACTTGAGGTGACTGATGTTGAACATCAAAAGTATTAGCTATTTCATTTGAAATTTCTCTAAATTTCAACAAATCTAAATAAAATGGTGTCAATTTGTCTTCTGAAATATCAAAACTTCGTTCAAAATTATTCAATGCAAATCTGCTAATTCCGCATCGTGTACTGTGCTTAAAAATAAGCACTGCTTTACTTTCTGAAACATTAACTAGTTTTTCTAGCTTATTTACATCTTCTAATAAATTCCAATTCATACTTTAAAATTTAGACAAAATGTCCGTTAAACCCTTATAAAACAAGACATATTGACTGTTTTAACTGTTATTTATCAAATGGAATACCTTTTGACTGCTCAAAGATATAAATGAAAAAATAAAAACGTTATGAACTTTAATAATTTAACAATAAAATCGCAAGAAGCTATTCAACAAGGGCAGCAAATTGCACAAAGTTTAGAACATCAACAAATTGAAAATTCTCATATTTTAAAAGGAATTTTTGAAGTTGATGAAAATGTAACTCCTTTTATATTTAAAAAATTAGGAGTTAATTTAGATTTAGTAAAAACTCTGATAGATAAAACTTTACAAAGTTATGCAAAAGTGTCTGGAGGAGATAGTATGCTTTCAAGAAATGCATCAAAAATGTTAAATACGGCAAATTCTGAAGCAAAAAAAATGAACGATGAATTTGTTTCAATTGAGCACTTATTATTGGCTTTACTAAAAACAAAAGATACTACCTCTCAAATACTAAAAGATCAAGGAATTACTGAAAAAGATTTACAAGCAGCCATTTCTGAATTAAGAAAAGGAAGCAAAGTAACATCTCAAAGTGCCGAAGAAACATATAATTCGCTAAATAAATATGCGCGCAATTTAAATCAATTGGCAAAAGAAGGAAAACTAGATCCTGTAATTGGTAGAGATGAAGAAATTAGAAGAATTCTTCAAATTTTATCACGTAGAACAAAAAACAACCCAATGTTAGTTGGTGAACCTGGAACGGGTAAAACAGCTATTGCTGAAGGTTTGGCACATAGAATTATAAAAGGTGATATTCCCGAAAATTTAAAGGACAAACAAATTTACTCTTTAGATATGGGTGCCTTAATTGCTGGAGCAAAATACAAAGGTGAATTTGAAGAGCGTTTAAAATCTGTTGTAAAAGAAGTAACTTCTGCTAATGGGGAAATAGTTTTATTTATTGACGAAATACATACCTTAGTTGGTGCTGGTGGTGGACAAGGAGCTATGGATGCTGCAAATATTTTAAAACCTGCATTGGCTCGAGGAGAACTTAGAGCAATTGGCGCAACTACTTTAGATGAGTATCAAAAATATTTCGAAAAAGATAAAGCACTTGAGCGAAGATTTCAAAAAGTAATTGTAGACGAACCAGATACTGAAAGCGCTATTTCAATTTTACGTGGTATTAAAGAGAAATATGAAAATCATCATAAAGTTCAAATTAAAGATGATGCCATTATAGCTGCTGTAGAATTATCTCAACGCTATATTTCTAATCGTTTTTTACCAGATAAAGCTATAGATTTAATGGATGAAGCTGCTGCAAAATTACGTATGGAAATTAATTCTAAACCTGAAGAGTTAGATGTTTTGGACAGAAAAATAATGCAGTTAGAAATTGAAATTGAAGCAATTAAACGTGAAAAAGACGAAAAAAAATTAGCATCTCTTAAAAAAGAAGTCGCTAATTTAAAAGAAGATAGAAATGAAATAAATGCAAAATGGGTTAGTGAAAAAGAATTGGTTGAAGCTGTTCAGGAAAGCAAAGAAGCCATTGAAAACTATAAGTTAGAAGCTGATAGAGCTGAACGAGAAGGTGATTATGGAAAGGTTGCAGAATTACGCTATGGAAAAATAAAAGAAGAGCAAGAACACTTAGAAGAACTTCAAAAAGAAATTGCAATAGATCAGGATGGCGCTTTAATTAAAGAAGAAGTAACACGAGATGATATTGCTGAAGTTGTGGCTAAATGGACTGGAATTCCTGTTACCAAAATGCTACAAAGTGATCGTGAAAAACTGTTGCATTTAGAAGTTGAGCTTCATAATAGAGTTGTTGGACAAGAAGAAGCTATTGTTGCTGTTGCAGACGCTGTTCGTCGTTCACGAGCAGGATTACAAGATGATAAAAAACCTTTGGGTTCCTTTTTATTCCTTGGAACAACAGGTGTAGGTAAAACTGAACTTGCCAAAGCATTGGCAGAGTATTTATTTGATGATGAAAACTCAATGACTAGAATTGATATGAGTGAATATCAAGAACGCCACGCTGTTAGTCGTTTAGTTGGTGCGCCTCCAGGTTATGTTGGTTATGAAGAAGGTGGACAATTAACTGAAGCGGTTAGACGTAAACCTTATTCTGTAATTCTTTTAGATGAAATAGAGAAAGCGCATCCAGATACTTTTAACATTTTGCTACAAGTATTAGATGAAGGTAGATTGACCGATAATAAAGGTCGAGTAGCCGATTTTAGAAATACTATAATTATCATGACTTCTAATATGGGAGCTCATATAATACAAGAAAGGTTTGAAAAAATGGATATGGCTAAACGCGACCAAGTAACAGAATCTACAAAACTTGAAGTGGTTGATTTACTAAGACAAACTATTAGACCCGAATTTTTAAATCGTATTGACGAGATTATAATGTTTACACCATTAAATAAAATTGAAATTGAACAAATTGTTCGCTTACAATTAAATGGTTTAATTAAAATGTTGAAATCAAAAGATATTAAAATTGAATATACCGAAGATTTAGTTGAAACATTAGCCGAAAAAGGATTTGACCCTCAATTTGGAGCTAGACCCGTAAAACGTGTTATTCAAAAAGAAGTGTTGAATGAACTTTCAAAAGAAATTTTATCCGGTAAAGTTACAGCAAGTAGCTATATTCTACTAGATGCGTTTGATGACAAAATTGTTTTTAGAAACAAATAATAATTAACATAAAATTACTGAGGCCGTTTATTTAATATTAAACGGCCTTTTTTGTATATCTTAGATTTTTAAAATTTTTTTATGAAAAATATAGCTTTCTTTTTGTTTATAGCCTTGTATTCTTTAAATATTCAGTCTCAAAATTCCGACATAACAACTTATTATTTTATTCGACATGCTGAAAAAGTAACAAAAGATAAAACTAATAATAATCCCGAATTATCTAAAAAAGGTAATAAAAGAGCTAAAGAATGGAGTGAAATATTTGAAAATATAAAATTTGATGCTATTTATTCAACAAACTATTTTAGAACCTTACAAACAGCCCAACCAACCGCACGTAAAAACAATTTAGAAATTCAATTTTACAATCCAAGAGAATTAGTAAGTCCAGATTTTCAAGTTAAAACTAAAGGAAAAACCATTTTAGTTGTTGGACATAGCAATACAACTCCCGCTATTGTAAATAAGATTCTAAATAATAATAAGTATAGTACTATAAAAGAGAATGTTTATGGTAATTTATACATAGTAACTCTTACCAAAACTGATAAAATTGACATACTTTTAAAAATTTAAAACGACTTTTTTTCATAACAATATGAAACATTGTCATATTTTTAAAAACGGCACTTAAATTGCTTATTACTAGGTGAGTAAAAATATTTGTTTAACCTTAAAATTTAAAAATATGTTAGTAAAAACAAATGGTATTCCTGTAATACCAACGTCGTTTAATGATTTTTTTAGAGATTTATCGTTGCCTAATTTATCACAAAATAACACTACATTACCAGCTGTTAATATTTCAGAAAATGATGACGAATTTAAAGTTAAAGTTGCCGTTCCAGGTATGGATAAAAAAGATTTTAATATTAATTTAGATAATAACATTTTAACAATCCAATCTGAAAAAGAAACGGAAAATGAAGAAAATGAATTAAATTATAGCCATAAAGAATATAGCTATTCTTCATTTAAAAGAACATTTACTTTACCTAAAAATGTGGTAGATAACGATAAAATTATGGCAACATATAAAAATGGTGAATTGGAAATTATAATTCCAAAATTGGAAACTGCAAAACCAAAACCAGTTAAATTAATAGAAGTTCTTTAAAGAAATATTAACTTCAAAAAATATAGCGCAGCTGATTTTCAACTGCGCTATTTATTTATCATTAAATTTATATTTACATTTGTACTTGTATGCAGAAAAAAATTAACATAAAAAATAAAAAAGCTCGTTTTGAATACGAGATTTTAGATAAATATATTGCTGGAATACAGTTAACTGGAACAGAAATTAAATCTATTCGAGAAAGTAAAGCTCGAATAACTGAAAGTTTTTGTGAGTTTAACGAAAAAGGTGAACTTTTTGCAATTAATATGTTTATTGAAGAATATTTATATGGACATTCTTTTAATCATAAACCCAAAAGTGAACGTAAACTTTTATTAAATAAAGGTGAATTAAAAAAATTACAAAAAGAAGTTCAAAATGTTGGGTTAACAATTGTACCTCTTAGATTATTTTTAACAGAAAAAGGCTGGGCTAAATTAGAAATTGCACTTTGTAGGGGTAAGAAAAATTATGACAAACGTGAGGTAATGAAAGAAAGAGACACCAAACGTGATTTAGATAGACTTAAGAAAGCTTTCAATTAAAGATTAATGAAAAGTGCGGTATATTTTAAATTAATTCGTTGGAAAAATCTATTAATTATTGCTTTCACTTTTTATATTTTGCGTTTCCATTTTTTTAATTATTTAAAAATTGAGCTGAATTTAACCTTACCTCAATTTTTTCAATTACTACTTTCAGTTATTTTTATAACCGCTGCAGGTTATATTATTAATGACATTTATGATATTGAAACAGATAAAATTAATAAACCAAATAAACTATTAGTTTCAAAAAAAATATCTAAAGAAACAGCAAAACGATGGTATTTATTTACAAACACTATTGGACTAATTTTGGGAATTTCTCTTTGTTTAAACACCTCCAATCCATCACTTTCTTTACTTTTTATAACAACATCTCTTCTACTCTATTATTATAGTAAAAAATTAAAATCAGTTGCTTTATTAGGCAATTTAATAGTGTCATTATTAGTTACACTAAGTTTTATTCTTTTATTCTTTTTTGAAATTAATTTAAATATTAAAAACGAATCAAATGAACTTGTTATTATTGTATTTACCTTACTTGCATTATTTTCTTTTTTTCTAAATTTAATACGAGAATTAGTTAAAGATATTGAAGATGTAGACGGTGATTATAATGTTAACCTTAAAACATTACCTATATTATTTGGAAGAAATAGAATTAAAAAAGCAGCATCATATTTATGCTTATTACCTTTACTTCTATTATTTATTGTTATTTGGAAATTCGCTGATATTTACCAAATAACTAGTTTGTATTTGCTACTGTTTGTTTTAATACCATTAGTATATGTATCTATTAAATTAAGATCAATTTCCACTAAAAAAGCATTTCATAATATAAGTTCTATTCTAAAAATAATAATGTTTTTGGGAATTACCTCAATATTCATATTCACAAAATTTCAATAAATGTTATCTCAAAAATTAAAAGATAAAAATATTATTCTAGCTTCTGGATCACCAAGAAGACAAGAACTTTTTAAAGAGTTAGATATAAAATTCTCTATAAAAGTAAAACAAATTGATGAAGTTTATGATTCTACTTTAAAAGCAGAACAAATCACTAATTATTTAGCATTAAAAAAGGCAGAAGCATTTGAAAGTGAATTACTTGAAAACGATTTGGTAATTACCTCCGACACCATTGTTTGGCATAACAGTAAACCTTTAGAGAAACCAAAAAACGAACAAGAAGCCATTATAATGCTTCAAAGTTTATCTGGCACATCGCATACTGTAATTACTTCGGTATGCTTTAAATCGAAAAAAAAGCAAAAAGTTTTTTACGACAGTACTCAAGTCTTTTTTAAAAAATTAACCCATAATGAAATAACATATTATGTTAAAAAATACAAACCTTTTGATAAAGCTGGAGCATATGGAATTCAAGAATGGATAGGTTTTATAGGGGTTACAAAGCTTATTGGAAGCTATTTTAACGTAATGGGATTTCCTGTTCATAAAGTTTACGAAGAATTATTGAAATTTTAGTTTCATTACACATAATATCATTATTTTTGACAGATTTTTATTAATAATTATAACATGAAGAAATACACTTTTACCGAAAAGAAAGATACAAGATCGGGATTTGGAGCTGGATTAGCAGAATTAGGAAGAAAGAATCCAAATGTGGTTGCATTATGTGCCGATTTGATTGGTTCTTTAAAAATGGAGAAATTTATAGAAGAAAACCCAGATCGTTTTTTTCAAATTGGTATTGCAGAGGCTAATATGATTGGTATTGCAGCTGGATTAACAATTGGAGGTAAAATACCTTTTACTGGAACATTTGCAAACTTTTCTACGGGTAGAGTTTATGACCAAATTCGTCAATCTGTAGCATATTCAGATAAAAATGTAAAAATTTGTGCTTCACACGCTGGTTTAACTTTAGGTGAAGATGGAGCAACTCACCAAATATTAGAAGATATTGGTTTAATGAAAATGCTTCCAGGAATGACCGTAATTAACACTTGTGATTACAACCAAACCAAAGCTGCTACCATTGCAATTGCAGATTACGATGGTCCGGTTTATTTACGTTTTGGTCGTCCTGTAGTTCCTGTTTTTACACCAGAGAATGAAGAATTTATTGTTGGAAAAGCAATAAACCTTACAGAAGGAAATGACGTAACTATAGTTGCAACTGGACACTTAGTTTGGGAGGCATTACAAGCTGCCGAGCAATTAGAAGCTAAAGGTATTAGTGCTGAAGTTATTAATATTCATACTATTAAACCTTTGGATGAAGAAGCAATTTTAAAATCTGTTGCAAAAACCGGTTGTATTGTTACAGCTGAAGAACATAATGTAATTGGTGGCTTAGGAGAAAGTGTATCGCGAGTTTTAGTTCAAAATAATTTAGTTCCTCAAGAGTTTGTAGCTGTAAACGATAGCTTTGGAGAATCTGGTACTCCGGCTCAACTAATGGAAAAATACAAATTGAATGACAAAGCAATTATAAATGCTGTGGAAAAAGTTATAGCAAGAAAATAATTAAATTCTTTTTTCGTTATTATTAAATCTAACTACTAAATTAATATTTTATGAAAAAAAGAATAGTATTATTTTCAATTGCTTTTATAGCTTCATTTTTGGTGATGAATGCCCAAAATGGTTTTGGTATAAAGGCTGGTTTAAGTTATAATTCAAATGGAGATTTAAAAGAATTTACCACAGATGTAGACAATATTTACAAAGGTCAATCAAAATCAGGATTTAATGTTGGGTTATTTGGAAAAATAAACCTTGGTGCTATTTATATACGTCCAGAATTGGTTTACACAAAAACAACAAGCGAGTATGAAATTAATTCTCAGGCTGAGGATTTTGAAATGTCGAAAATAGATGTTCCTGTATTAGTTGGTTTAAAATTAATAGGACCTATTAATGTATTTGCCGGTCCTGCTTTTCAATATATTTTAGATAATGATTTAAATGGATTGGATTTTGAAAAAGTAGAAAATGAATTTTCTTTAGGTATAAATATTGGCGCTTCTGTTGAGTTTGGAAGAATCGGAATTGATGTTAGATACGAAAGAGGTTTAAGTGAAAATGAAGCCTCTTGGTCTAAAGCGGGTGAGGAATTTACTTTAGATTCAAGACCTGAACAAATTATTTTTAGTTTATCATATAGTTTAACTAAAAAGAAAGAATAAAAGCTACAATACGTTTTAAATATAAAAACCTCTCAATAATTGAGAGGTTTTTATATTTAAAGCAATAAACAGACTTAATTATATGTATAAAAGATATTTTAAACAAAACTAAAAGCTTAAAAAATAATCCTAACAATTAGTTTATATAAAAAAAATCTCCACTCAAAAAAGCGGAGATTTTTTAAAACTATTTTCTATGTATTTTAATTATTAGGATCTAAATATTTTCCATCCTCTAATTCGTCTTTAGTCAAAATTCCATCTCCATCATCATCAGCATCCAAATAATTTGGAATTAAATCACCGTCAGTATCATCGTTTCTAACATCTCCATCATTATCAATATCTTCATCAATTGATAAAATTCCATCGGTATCGTGATCAGTTTGTTTAACTGCCTTTAAATCAATTTCAAAAATTAAAGGAGAATTCTCTGGAATTAAAGTTTGTGTAATATTCCCATAAGCCAGACCTGAAGGTATAAACAAAATTCCTTTTCCCGAATTTTCATAATAAAAGGATTCGTCATCATTCAGTTTTAATTCACCACCTTTAAAATGCTCAAATCCATAAGACCAACCATCAATTACACTTGTAAGAGGCAACCATACAATATTAGATGCAGAATCAAATACCACACTATCTAATTTCATACCAGTATAAGTTACAAGTACTGAATCTGCTCTTGTTGGAAAAATATCACCGCTTCCTTCAAATTGTTTTAAATAATATAAGGTATAATTAATATCGTTTTTTTCAATAGTTTGAGATTTTAATCTAACATCATCCATTAATGAAGATTCACCATTTTCTATAGTCCATAAACCTCCATCCTCTTCATTTAAATAATGTGTTTGCAAATAGCTTATTAAAGCATCATTATCTATAACTGCTTGTGCTTCTGCATCAAAATTATCATTTTCATCATCATCTTTATTACAAGAAAAAATAGCTAATCCAATTACAAATAAAACTATAAAATATTTAATCTTCATTTATATTAATTTTAAGCACGCAAGATACTATTTTCATATCTTTGGCGAAAGAGAAAATTTAAAATTTAACTTTATTATAGTATTTATATGAGAATTGATAAATTTTTATGGTGTATTCGATTTTACAAAACAAGAAGTATTGCAACTGAAGCTTGTAAAAAAGGACATGTAAAAATTAATGATTCCAATACGAAACCTTCAAAATTAGTATTTAGCGGTGAAATAATTTCAATTCGAAAAAATCAAATTAATTATAAAATTAAAGTTTTGGATATTCCCGCAAATCGTGTAGGTGCAAAATTGGTTGATTTATATAGAAAAGATATAACACCTTCTGAAGAATTTGAAAAACTTGATTTGTTAAAATATTCGAAAGATTATTATAGAAAAAAAGGAACAGGAAGACCTACTAAAAAAGACCGAAGAGACATAGAAGATTATCAAGATGATGAAAATTGATTTATTAAATAAAAAAGCACTTGTTGGAGGAAGTACCCAAGGCTTGGGAAAAGCAATAGCAGTTCAACTGGCCAAATGCGGTGCTAACATTACTTTAATGGCTCGTAATGAAGAAAAATTAATAAATGTTTTAAAGGAATTAGATACTACTTACAATCAAAATCATCAATATTTGGTCGTTGATTTTTATAATTTCGAATCTTACAAAGCAATTTTAACTAGTTTTTTTAATAACAATAGTGTTGACATTTTAGTAAATAACACAAATGGACCAGAAAGCGGAACAGCGTTACAAAAAAACACCGAAGATTTTCAAAAAGCATTTGACTTATTATTTAAAACAACTCAATTAACAACTTCTTTAGCCTTAAAAGCAATGGAGTCAAAAGGTTTTGGAAGAATTATAAACGCAACATCAATAAGTGTTAAAGAACCCATAAACAACTTAGTTTTATCCAATTCAATAAGAGCAGCAGTAACAACCTGGGCTAAAACATTAGCTACCACTATTGCTAATAAAGGAATTACTGTAAATAATATTTTAACTGGAATATTTGATACTGAAAGAATTACACAATTAAATAAATTACAGGCAAAGACTAGAAGTATTGCTATTGAACAAGTACTCGAAGAATTAGAAAACTCTATTCCAATGAAAAGAATTGGCAAACCTAAAGAATTTGCCTATTTGGTAACATTTTTAGCTTCGGAATATGCTTCATATATTACAGGTACAAATATTGTTATCGATGGTGGATTAATTAAATCTCTTTAATTAATGAATAAATTTGATAAATCTTATTGGGAAGAAAAATACAAAAAAAACAAAACTGGCTGGGATATTGGCTATATCTCCACTCCTATTAAAACATATATAGATCAACTTAAAAATAAAAATGTTTCTATTTTAATTCCTGGTGCAGGTAATAGTTACGAAGCCGAATATTTACATTTAAATGGTTTTAGCAAAACTTCAGTTATAGATATTGCCAAACAACCTTTATTAAATTTACACACAAGATTTCCTGATTTTCCAGAAGAAAATTTAATTCATTCAAACTTTTTTAATCACCAAAACAAGTATGATTTAATTATTGAACAAACTTTTTTTTGTGCATTACACCCTTCTCAAAGAGAAGATTATGTAAATAAAATGTATAATTTATTAAATGAAGGTGGAAAATTAGTTGGCTTGTTTTTTGATTTTAAACTAACCAAAGAAGGACCTCCTTTTGGTGGAAACATCATTGAATATATTCAATTGTTTTATGCTAAGTTTGAAATTAAAGTATTAGAAAGGTGCTATAATTCTATAAAACCTAGAGATGGAAGAGAATTGTTTTTTATATTTACAAAAAAATAAATTTAATGGATAGTTCAATTATTTTAACAAACGAGCAAATAGAAAATAAAACTCGAAGAATTGCTTATCAAATTTATGAAACCAATTCTAGTGAAAAAGAAATAGTAATTGCAGGTATTAATGGTAATGGTTATGTTTTTGCTGAAAAAATTGTAAAACTTTTAAATGATATTTCGGACTTAAAAGTAACTTTATGTGAAGTTAAGATTGATAAGAAAAACCCATTAAGTAAAATAACTACAGATATTGATAAAAGTACTTATACAAATAAATCTTTAGTATTGGTAGATGATGTTTTAAGCTCAGGAACTACATTAATGTACGGGATTAAACATTTTCTTGAGGTTCCATTAAAACGATTTAAAACTGCAGTACTTATAAATAGAAATCATAAAAAATATCCGGTAAAAGCAGATTTTAAAGGAATTTCTCTATCTACATCAATGCGAGAGCATATCAATGTAATTTTTGAAAAAGAAAACTCCTATGCTTTATTAGAGTAAACTTTGTAATTCTTTTACAATCTCTAAAATAGATTTATCATTTACAGAAATACTTTTATGTGCTTTATTATAAAAAGCAGAACGCTCAAATAAGTGCTTACCAATATATTCGAGCAAATTTTCAATACCAATTGTAGCAACAAGCGGTCGCTTTGATGTTTCACTTTTTATTCGATTAAAAATAGTTTGAACAGATGCATTTAAATAAAACGATTTGGATTTTTCTAAAACTATATCCATATTATTTCCATAACATGGAGTTCCACCACCTAGCGAAATAATACAGTTTTCTTCTAAATTTAATAACTCTTTTAAATATTCGCTTTCTTTTTTTCTAAAATAAATTTCTCCTTTATCTGAAAATATTTGGCTAATTGTTAATTTTTCAGATTCTTCAATGTATTCATCTAAGTCAAAAAATTGCATTTTTAACCTCTGAGCCAGTATTTTGCCTACCGCAGATTTTCCTGATGCCATATATCCTAAAAGTACAATTTTCATAAAAATTCTTTATTAAATTTTAAGAATACAAATATCAACTAAAAAAGTACAAAAAAAAACTTGCATAATAAACAATTGATAGTATATTTGCACTCGCATTTGCGAATGACAAATACGACCTGGTAGCTCAGTTGGTAGAGCACCTCCCTTTTAAGGAGGTGGTCCTGGGTTCGAGCCCCAGCCAGGTCACAAAAAGTTAAGTGAAAACTTAACTTTTTTTATACCCTAAACTCAAATGCACATATGGCGGAATTGGTAGACGCGTCAGCTTGAGGGGCTGGTGAACAATAGTTCGTGTAGGTTCGAATCCTATTATGTGCACACTTTACATTTCAAACAAGTATTTAGTATATAAAATTCCTTTAAAATTTAGATATTTATATTGTTAAGTTTATTAATAACATATAATAAAAACTTATTTGATAATTTAATAAAAATAGGAAATGTATGTTCTAATAATAGAGATCAAATTAACTAAGAACATAAAAACAGTATTTCACTAAAATTAATAAACCTTTCTTTTGTTTGTATTTTAAAATTATCGTATTTTTACCGCTTATGTAATACCCAAATCTATAAAAGAACATGAAAAAAATATTAGTTTCTATGGTGGTTTTAAGTACTTTGTTATGGTCTTGCGGAGGATCAGGTGGAGATACCCCAGATCCAGATCCAGACCCAATAAACAAAGCTCCCTCAACACCTAGTTTGGTATACCCATCTGCAAATTTACTTTGTATAGATAATTCTATTGAATTTAAATGGAATGCTTCAACAGATCCAGATGGAGACAATATTTCTTATGTAATTCAAATTGCAAAAGATAATGCTTTTACAAACATTGTTGAAACCGTTACAAATTCTTCAACTACAAGAACTATTTCTTTAGAAAAAGGTGTTGCATATTATTGGAGAGTTAATGCAAAAGATAGTAAAAATAATTATAGTGCATATACTTCGGCAAATTCATTTTATACAGAAGGTATTGGAGTTTCAAATTACGTTCCTTTTTCTCCTTCTATTGTATCCCCAAGTTTAAATGCTGTAGTTACAGAATCTACTGCCACTTTAGAATGGGATGCTTCTGATGTAGATGATGATCCATTAACCTATGATGTGTATTTTGGCACTGATAACCCTCCAACTTCTAAAAAAGCTACAGATCAATCTGGAAAAACTTATACTACTGCTAGTTTAAATAGTTCTACCGACTATTATTGGAAAGTAGTTGTAAAAGATGGCAATGGTGGAGAAGCCATTGGTCAAGTATGGAATTTTAAGACAGATTAAAAAATATCATATTTTATGAAAAAAGTAGAGCTGTCATTTTAACTAAAAGACAGCTTTATTTTTTTGTAATAATTTAACAAAAATATTCATCATTAATAACTATAATTGTAAATGAAAAAAAAGTTATTTCTACCTATAATATTATTTATTACAACACTTGTTTTTTCACAAGAACCAATTGAAAAAGATTCAATAATAAATAATGCTTTAACTACATCATTAAAAGGACAAGTAGTAAACCAACTTGATAAAACTCCCTTAAAAGGTGCTCATTTATTTAATTTAAACTCCGTATTTGGAACAATTACAGATGAAACTGGTAAGTTCGATATTGCCACAGCTGTTAATGACACCATTTATATATCTTATTTAGGATATCAATCCATAAAGTTAAAAATTACCAATGATTTACTAAAAGGAAATGAACTTGTTATAGAGTTATATGAAAAAACAGAACAAATTGAAGAAGTTGTTTTAAAATCTCATAAATTAATTGGAGTTTTAGAAATTGATTCAAAAAATGTACCTAAAGATAAGTTTTCACGTATTCATATTAATGGACTGCCTCAAACTTATGAAGTTGGTGTTAGGCAACGTCGTGAATTTAATTCGCCCGTAGATGCTCTATTTAGACCTATTGATTTTGTTTATAATATGTTTGGTAAAAATCCGAAACAATTAAAAAAGCTAAAAAAAATGCGTGATAATGATGAATTACGTCAGCTTTTGGAGGCAAAATTTAACCGAGAGTTAATGATGGAATACTTGGAAATGGACGCTAATGAATTAAATGAATTATTAAATGAATGTAATTATTCTGATTACTTTATTAAACAAGCCAGTGATCTTCAATTAATTGAAGCTGTTTTGCTTTGCTATGAAAATTATAAGGCAATTAAAAAAGGAAGCACTATTAAAGACAAAAATTAAACATATTATATTACAATATAATTTAAAGCCAACTATTGTTGGCTTTTTTTAACTACTATTATGGAATATAAAGAAATAGATTCGAACATTGATTTATTAAAAGTTCTTGAATTTGAAAATGAATTAACCTATTATGCCTTTCAAAATATAGATTTTAGTAATATTTTAAATGTATCCACAAACATATCATTTTACAATTGCATATTTTTAGGTTGTACCATTCCAGATCATATAAACACTAAAGTTTCTAAAGATTGTCTTATTTTTCCACAAATTAAAGCTCCTTTTAATCCTTTTATAAACTCATTATATACTAAAGAAATACTTTATAATAATTATAAAGTTGGAGTTCCAAAAAGTTACGAACTTACCCTTGACAAAGTAGTTTATAATCATTTTATTAAACACGGAAAAGAAGCTAAGGATATTAAAGAAACTTTAACTAGACGTTTGCACGATCATTCTATAACAAACGCATTAAACGATTTTATTTCAAACTATGAAAAACGTAAAATAGTTGCAATTATGGGTGGCCACAGTCTTTCTAGAAACGATAAAAATTATTTATCTGTTGCCCGGATTAGTAAAAAACTTACAGAGTTAGGTTATTTAATGATTTCTGGTGGTGGTCCTGGAGCTATGGAAGCAACCCATGTTGGAGCTTGGTTTGGAGGAAAAAATGATTCGGTATTAGTTGATGCAATTGAAATATTAGCAAAAGCACCTTTATATAATCATGAGCTTTGGTTAGATCAGGCATTTAAAGTATTAGAAAAATATCCTAGTACTAATTATAAAAGTTTAGGTATTCCAACTTGGTTATACGGCCACGAACCTCCTACTCCATTTGCTACAAATATTGCTAAGTATTTTGCCAATAGTGTACGTGAAGAAGGCTTATTAGCTATAGCTAAAGGAGGTGTTATCTTTTCTCCTGGAAGCGCAGGTACAATTCAAGAAATATTTCAAGATGCTACACAAAACCATTATTTAAGCTACGGTTTTGCAAGCCCAATGGTATTTTTAAATAAAGATTATTGGACTGTAAATAGACCTATATATCCACTTCTTTTAAGTCTTACTGAAGAAGAAAAATATAAAAATATGATTCTCTCTATTTATGATACCGAAGATGATGTAATTGCTGAGATAGAAAAATTTCCAAAAGCATAAAACAAAAAAGGCAACCAAATTGGTTGCCTTTTTTTATATAAAATTCTATTTTTTATTGATTTCCTAATATTATTGGTAAACCATCTTTACCACTTCCAATAACTATTATTTTACTATTTGGTGAATTAGACAACTGCATTGTTGCTTCAATTCCTTTATCTTGTAAAATTTTATCAGTTAATGAAGCACTTAATATTTTATTGGCATCAGCTTTACCCTTTGCTTCAATAATTTGCTTTTCAGCTTCTTTAGCCGCTGTAACTAATCTAAATTCATATTCTAATGATTCTTGCTCTTGTTTTAATTTACGTTCAATAGCGTCTTTAATTGTTGCAGGTAAGGTTACATCTCTTACCAATACTTCATTTAGCTCAATATATTGACCGTCTAATATCTTTTTAGCTTCATCAAAAATTTCACTTTGAATTACATCTCTTTTACTTGCATATAATTGTTCTGGTGTATAACGACCAACAACACTACGAGCAGCAGAACGAAGTGTAGGTTTAATTACTCTTTCTAAGTAATTTTCACCTTTTTCTTGATGCAATCTACCCAAATCTTCTGGTCTAGGCATATACCATGACGATGTTTCCAATATAATATCCAAACCATTAGATGAAAGTACTTTCATTTTCTCAAATAATTCTTGTTGACGTACTTCATAAACCACAACATCATTCCAAGGAGCAACAATATGAAACCCTTCTCCTAAAGGTGGTTTGTCGGTCACTACCCCTCCATCAAATCGTTTCCATAATACTCCTGCTTCACCAGCATCAATATTAACCGCTGACTTTGATATAAATATAATTGCAATAATCCCAATAAAAATTAGAGGCATTAATGTTTTTGGTAATTGTAATTGTCCGTTACTGGCCATAATTTAATTTAGTTTTAATTTATTCAAAAATACAAAACAGTTTTCATTAAAAATCTTTTTTGACTTATTTATTACTTTTAAGTATAATTTTACTTTCTTTTAAGGTATAAAAACACCATTTAATAATATTTGCTTATCTCTTAACTGTAAATTATTTTCTAGTATTTCAACAAAATCTTCATTTTTTACACCAATAGAAACAACCGTTTTTTCGAATAAATAGGTATCCGGATTTTCTTTATTTAAAACCATAATATAGGCTTTTCCATTATCTTCAATAACTGCAGAAGCCGGTAATGCCATTTTTTTAAGTAATCCTGTCACTATTTCTCCTTCCATATACATTCCAACAATAAAAGACTTACTTTCTTTTAAATGAACGTGAACTTTAACAGATCTACTTTCTTTAGAAATAGTATTAGCTATTAAATCAACTTCTCCATTATATATTTTCGAAGAATTTTCGGGTGATTTAAAATTAACTTGTTGTCCTTTTTTTAAACTCATTACATCTTTTTCAAATACAATTAATTCTAGATGTTTTTTCTGGTCATCAATAATTTCTAAAAGCACTTCAGAAGTATTCATATATTTACCTACACTTGTATTAACCATAGATACAATTCCTGAAATTGGTGCGTAAACAGGTATAATTGATGTGATTTTACCTAATTTAACATTTGAAGTATTGATGTTCATTAAACCTAATTTTTCTTCTAAACCATTACATATTGCTTTAGATTTTTTTAAATTAACTTCTGCTTTTAAATAATTTTTATGAGATGTAATTTTTTCTTTAAATAACGTTTTTTGTCGTTCAAATTCACTTTCTAAATAGTTTAATTCTTCAACAATTTCTAGATATTGTTGCTGAATCTCAATAAATTCTGGGTTTTGAATAGTTAACAGCAATTGTCCTTTTTTTACCTTATCACCTACTAATAAATTTGCTTTTTTAACAAAACCACCCATTATGGTGCTTACGCTTGCTTTATTTGCTGGAGGAACATTAATATAACCATTGGTTTTTATAGATGCTTTAAATAGTTTTGGTTCTATAATTCCTGTTGACATATTGGAATTTATAAATTGCGATTTAGTAATTTCAACTAGATTATCATTTTCAACTATATTGTTTTCTGAATTGTTCTTTTCTGAAGAATTATCGCAAGCAATTAGTGTTAATAAAATTATATATATAATTTTTATCAGGTGTTTTTTCATTTTTATAAGTTTAAATAATTAATTTCTAAAACAAGTTGATTGTATTTATTTAAATTGTCTAAATATTCAATTTTTAATTGATAAACCATTTCAAGACTTTGTATGTATTGAAAGAAATCAATTTCACCATTTTTATAGCTACCATTTGCTGTTTTTAATATTTCTTTTGCTAAACTTTCCCCACTCTTTTCAAAATATGTTAATTGAAGTTCAATTTTTTCCAATTCCTGATTTAGAACCTTATATTTTGATTTAAGTTTAAGATTATTTTCAAAAATTAAATCATCAGCAATATCTTGTTCAATTTTAGCTACCGATATTTTTGAAGTTTTGTTTGCCAAAAAAATGGGCAATGCTATTCCAGCTTGGAAACTATTAACTGTGTTATTTGCATCTTTAATTTTACTAGAAAAATAGTTAAATTGTAAATCGGGTAATAATTGTTGTGTTAGCATTTTTTTTTGAAACGTAACTTTTTCTTTATTTCTTTGAAAATACTGAGTAATTGTATGATTTAATATATCAATTTTTTGAAGATTTATTTTTTTTAAATCAATTGGATTAATTTCAAAATTATCCTTTATTTGAACTAATAATTTTAATTCTTCAAAGGCAATTAACCTATCTTTTTTTAACGATTCCAATTCAACAGAATACAATTTATATTTAGATTGAGATGTTATTTTTTCTAAGTAATTAGACTCACCTAATTCAAATTTTCGATTTGCAGCATTTGAAAAATTACTATACAAGCTATCTATATACATCAATTCTTCTAATTTTTCATCTATATACACAAGTTTATAGTATGCTTGAGAAACTTTCTTTATTAACTCATTTTCAGTAGTTTTACTTTTTATTTCTTGAAGTTCTAAATTAATTTTAGCTATATTTTTTTTACTAAAATAAACCGTTGGAAATTCAATTGTTTGTTCCACTCCAAAGGTTTCAAACGGAATTCCATTTTCATTTAAATTAGTACGATCTTTTAAATAATAGAGTGTTGTTTTTTCTAAATCAAAGGCTCCTTTCAAATTCTTTTTACTCTGTAAAACTTTTTGTTTTTGAATGTTCAAATGTTTGTTATTTTTAATTGCTAGGTTTTGCAAATCATTTAAAGAAAAAAACTTACTTTGAGAAAAACTCAAAAATGGAACAATAAGAAACACCAAAAATGGTAATGTTTTTTTATTTATTATTCGATTTATTTTAAAATCTTTATTCTCAAAAATAGCATATAACACAGGTAAAACAACCAGTGTTAATAACGTTGCTGTTACTAATCCTCCAATAACTACGGTGGCTAAAGGTCTTTGAACTTCTGCTCCTGCATTTGTTGAAACTGCCATTGGTAAAAAACCTAATGCCGCCGCCGCAGCAGTTAAAACTACTGGACGTAAACGTTCTTTTGTTCCTTTTAATATTCTTTCATTTACATTATATATACCTTGTTCTTTTAAAGATTTTAAATGTTCAATTAAAACTATTCCATTTAAAACAGCAATACCAAAAAGCGCAATAAATCCAACACCTGCAGAAATGCTAAATGGCAAACCTCTTAACCATAAAAATAAAACCCCACCTACTGCAGATAATGGAATTGCTGAAAAAATCATTAAAGCATCTTTAATAGAATTAAATGCAAAATGAAGTAAAATAAATATTAAAATTAGGGCTATTGGAACAACTATTTTTAAACGATTTTTTGCACTATTTAAGTTTTTGAATTGTCCTCCATAAGAGATAAAATAACCTATTGGTAATTTAACATTAGCATCAATAATACTTTTTATATCTTTTACTACAGTTTCCATGTCTCTATTTCTAACATTTACACCAATTACAATACGCCTTTTTGTATCATCTCTTGAAATTTTTGCAGGACCTTTTGTATAATTTATTTCCGCTACCTCGTTTAATGGTATTTTTATTCCCATTGGAGTATCAATATATAAGTTTCGAAGATTATCAATATTTTTTCTAAAATCTGAGTGTAATCTTACAACTAAATCAAATTTTCGTTCCCCTTCAAAAACACTTCCTAAAGTATTTCCTGCAAAAGCCATTGATACCATATGATTTAATTCTTTGATATTTAAGCCATACCTTGCCACTTTGCTTCTGTTATAGATTACCGACATTTGAGGTAAGCCTTCAATTTTTTCAACAATTATATCAGATGCTCCTTCAACATTTAAAATTTTTCTTTTTATTTCATCTGCCTTGCTGGCTAAAATGTTTAAATCATCTCCAAATATTTTTATGGCTACATCTGCCCTTACCCCTGTAATTAGTTCGTTAAAGCGCATTTCTATGGGTTGTGTAAATTCAAAATCAATTCCAGGTATAATGGACAATTTATCTTTAAACTTATCAGCTAACTCGTCTTTTGAACTTGCAGAAACCCATTCACCCTTTGGTTTCAGTTTAATAATAACATCACTTTCTTCCATAGACATAGGATCTGTAGGAACTTCTGCGGCTCCTATTCTTGATACAACTTGATCTACTTCAGGAAAATTATCTAATAGTATTTGTTCAATTTTAGTGGTTATTTGGGTTGTTTTTGAAAGCGATGTTCCAGTTTTTAAAACAGGCTGAATAACAAAATCTCCTTCATCTAATGTTGGAATAAACTCGCCTCCCATATTTCCAAATATTAATCCCGTAATTATTAATAAAACCACTGATGCGATTACAACAAGTTTTTTACTTTTTAATGCAAATTTTATTACGGGTTCGTATAAAGTATAAAAGAAACTTATTATTTTTTTTGAAACATTATTTTCTGAAACCTTTTCTGGCTTTAGAAACATAGATGAAATTACTGGTACATAGGTAAAACAAAAAAACATAGCACCAATTAGTGCAAAACTAAATGCCATTGCCATTGGTTTAAACATTTTTCCTTCAACACCACTTAAAGATAAAATAGGAATAAATACAATTAAAATAATCAATTGTCCAAAAATTGCCGATGTCATCATTTTAGAACTACTTTTGTAAGTAATTTCATCAATAGAATTTTGTCTATCTCTTTTAGATAGTGTTATTAATTCCGTTCTTTTTGATGTGATTTTAAAGGCTATAAATTCAACAATTATAACTGCTCCGTCTATAATTATACCAAAATCAATTGCTCCTAAACTCATTAGGTTTGCGTCGATTCCAAAAATATACATTAGCGATAACGTAAATAATAATGATAATGGAATTACAGATGCAACTACTAAACCAGATCTAAAACTTCCTAATAGTAGAATTACAACAAAAATGACAATAATAATCCCTAAAATTAAGTTTTCGGCAATTGT
The DNA here is from genome assembly GCF_947495725.1 of uncultured Lutibacter sp. GTDB lineage: Bacteria > Bacteroidota > Bacteroidia > Flavobacteriales > Flavobacteriaceae > Lutibacter. Next base: position 288,618 of record NZ_CANLZZ010000003.1, read on the forward strand.
AAAGGTTGTTTTTCCAATTAATTCACTTCGTTCTAAAAATCCATTTATATATACTCCTTCTGGTAAAGTTTTTTGAATTTCAGAAACTCGCTCTTTTACAGCTTTAATTACTTTATTAGAGTCGCCATCTTTTAACATCATAATTTGGCCAAGTACTTTTTCTCCTTCACCATTTCCCGTAATTGCACCAAAACGAGTAGCAAAACCAAAGTTTACTTCAGCAACATTTTTAATTAATATTGGAACTCCTTCTACATTTTTAATTACTATGTTTTCAATATCTTCTAAAGATTTAATTAAGCCTTCTCCTCTAACAAAATAACTTTCATTATTTTTTTCAATATATCCACCTCCAGCAACACTATTGTTAAATTCTACGGCATCTAAAATTTCTGATGCCGTTATATTCATCGACTTTATTTTTTCGGGATTTATGGCAATTTCATATTGTTTTAAAAATCCTCCCCAAGTATTAACTTCCACCACTCCTGGTATACCAGACAACTGACGTTTAACAACCCAATCTTGAATTGTTCGCAGTTCCATTGACGAATATCTATCTTTATAGCCTGGTTTTGTATCAATAATATATTGATAAATTTCTCCTAACCCTGTTGTTATTGGCCCCATTTCTGGTGTTCCAAATCCTTCTGGTATTTTTTCTGCGGCTGTCTTAATTTTTTCAGCAATTAATTGTCTGGGTAAATAGGTTCCCATTCTATCTTCAAAAACAATGGTAACAACAGAAAGACCAAATTTTGAAACCGATCGAATTTCTTCAACTCCGGGTAAATTAGACATTTCCAATTCTACAGGATAAGTTATAAATTGTTCAATATCTTGTGTCGATAAATTGCGTGATGTTGTAATTACTTGTACTTGGTTATTTGTAATATCTGGTACTGCCCCAATAGGAATTTGTGTAAGTGAAAACAATCCAAATCCTACTATAGTAGCAGTAATTAAAAGTACTATTAGTTTATTATTAATACTTAGCTTAATAATTTGTTGCAACATAAATTAATTATTTAAAATTGTATATTGTTAAAAACCAAAAACTTGATTTTCAAAATTACCTATATAATAATTTAACTATGTAACTTTTGTAGAGGTAGAAAAAGGTTTTTTATTAATAAATTAGTTGGTGGCTTTGAAAAACAAAAAATAATAATTTATTCAAATAACAAATGTATGTTATCAATATTATTAATAATTATTAAAACAAATAATTTTACAATTATTAAATTTTACCAAAATATTTTCTAATAAACCACTCAATACTAAGTATTAAAACAACAATACCTAAAAGCCATTTCCAATCTATTAATGGAGATTCAATAACTTTTGAACTTTGAACACTTTTAAAACGAGGGTCGCTTTGTAATAATGTAATTAAATTTTCTGAGTTTTGTTCATAAAAAACTTCTCCATTAGTTTTTGTTGCTAACTTTTTTAATGATAAATCGTTCGCGTTTTTAAACTGTTGTTCTATTTCAAATTGAAGAACTTTAAAACTACCAGAAGATTTTGATGCTTGGTTATCAACTGTAACAGTATAATAATATTCACCTGCCGGGATATTTGAAAACTCAGCTTTGTATTGATTGTTACTTAAAGAAAAAGGTATTTTTTTAATATAATTATTCTCCTTACTGGAAATGGAAACCCACAATTTAGATTTTGTATTAAACTGATAGTTTTCATCTAAATAACTAGCCGAAAAATTCACCATTTCATTTGCGTAAAATAGATTATTTACCGTTACACTTAAACGCTCATTTCTTAAATTAGATGATAAATATTGTATTACATTAGAAATAAATCCATCAAATACTTCAAACGAATTATTTTTTACAAAACTACGCATTCTCCATCTCCAAATATTCTCTCCAAATAAAAAAGCACCACGTTGATTATCATTTTGAAAAGTTCCCAACATAGTTTCCTCAGTAGTAATTGGTCCTATTTTTTGAAATAATAATGTATTAATTGGTATTGAAAAATTTACTGTTCCAAAAACATCTTCTATTGGAGGAAAATTTAAAAAATCAATATCTTCAACTAAAAATGAAGGGAAATTTGAATTATAAACAGGACGATAATTTTCAAATTGTGAAGTATTACTTTTCTTAAAATTTTGTTGAATGCTATTTAAAAAATTCCAATCAGTACTTAAACCTGTTATAACAAAATAGTTCAAGTTTTTATCCGAAATATTGCGCATTACGCTTTTAAATAAACTAGTAGGCTGATAAAGTATTACCAATTGATAATCAGATACATTACCTTTAAAGTTGTTTATATTCTCAATAAATACTGAACGCTGTTTGTTGCTTTCAATTGCTTTTTTTAACATTCCTAAATCGGGATGAATTATTGAGGTTAACACTAATATTTTTGATGTTTCTTCTATAACATTTACACTAAAATTCTTTTTGTTATTTAAGGTATTTAATTCATCCTCTAAATTTTCAATACTTGCTGTAAAATACTGTATTCCTTTTTCCTTTGGAGACAAGAAAAAGGATTCAATTTTTACATTGTCATCCTTAGAAAAAATAAGGTTTTTTGAAAAAACTTTATTGTTTTTATTATAAACACTAAATTGTTTAGTTATCCGCTTATTTCCCGTATAATTTATAAAAACTTCAACAGGTAATTTATTATTTATGTACGTGTATTTATTTACATTAAGTTGCCCTATAAAAACATCCTCAAACTGAGTTGTATCACCAATAATTAAAGGAAAAACTGGGCTTTTGGAGGTATTAAATTCCACATTATTACCAATGGTTTGATTTCCATCTGTTACAATAATAATAGGATTGTTAGATTTCTTATAAAGCTTTGAAAACTCTTGAATGGGGGCCGAAATATTTGTTTGATTTTCATTAAATTTTAATGAATCTAACGGAGATACATTATTTCCAAAAGAAAAATATTCAACTTTATATTTATCATTTAAAAGTTTATCATTCTTAAGTTTTTCAACAAAATTTAAAACACTTTTATCTCCTGAACTATATTTAATTGATTTCGAATTATCAACAGCTACAATTAAATTAGGTTTTACATTTTCAATTTCAGTTTTATTAATTGAAGGATTTATTAAAAGTAAAAGAATTGTAAAAACACTTAAAAAACGTAAAAAAGAAAGCCAATATTTCAATTGGCTTTTCTCTTTGTTTTTATATAAATATTGAAAAAAAGCAACGATTAAAGCCAACAGAACAGCTAAAACAATAAACATAGTTTTAATCATTTAAATTACCATTAGGCTTAATTACTTTTTTTAGTTTTACTTTTATGTTAACATACCTCCATCAACACTAATTGTTTGTCCTGTAACATAAGCACTCATTTCTGAAGCTAAAAATACACAGGCATTTGCAACATCTTCAGGTGTTCCTCCTCGTTTTAAAGGAATAGAACTTCTCCATTCTTTTACTGTGTCTTCAGGTAGCTTTGCAGTCATTTCAGTTTCAATAAAACCAGGTGCAATAACATTACACCTTATATTTCTAGAGCCTAATTCTAATGCAACAGATTTTGAAAACCCTAATATACCTGCTTTAGAGGCGGCATAATTTGATTGTCCTGCATTTCCCTTTAAACCTACAACAGAGCTCATATTTATAATAGAACCCGAACGCTGTTTCATCATTGGTCTTATTACCGCTTTTGTTAAATTAAAAACAGATTTTAAATTAACATCCATAACGGTATCAAAATCATCTTCTGAAATTCTCATTAACAAATTATCTTTAGTAATTCCAGCATTGTTAATTAAAACGTCAATTGTACCAAATTCTTTCAAAACATTAGCTGCCAATTCTTGAGCTGCATCAAATATTGCAGCATTTGATTGATATCCTTTTGCTTTTACACCATATGATTTCAATTCTTTTTCTAATTCGTTGGCTGCTTCAACTGATGAGCTGTATGTAAATGCAACATTTGCTCCATGTTTTGCAAAAACCTGAGCAATTCCTTTTCCTATTCCTCTAGTTGCTCCAGTAATTAAAGCTGTTTTATTTTCTAAAAGTTTCATACTTTTTAATATAATTTAAAATTTAAATTTTTAATAAATCAAATATACACATTTGAACTAAAAAAGCCTCCAATAAGGAAGCTTTTGTAAATTTAATTAATATAAAAAAGGGTTGATTTATGCTATTTATCTTGAAAATGAACCTGTTGGAAAATTTAAATTTTGTCCCAAATTATATGTGGTATGATCTATTGCATTTGCTGGAATGTCTCCCACTAAAGGCTTTAACAAAAATGGATTAGGGCTATTATCCGGATCTGGTTCTATTGAAATTACAGCCTTACCACCCGATAAATCTACTGGAAAAGTTAATCCAGATGGTGCGTTTAATAAATAATCTTCACCTGGAAATGGCGGACCTGCCATATTATCACTAAAACCATCAAACTCATCTGCTCCTGTAACACTAGTAAACTTACCTGAAGTAACTGGCTGACCGTTTGTTACAACCCAACCTTCATATTTCCAACCAGCTGGTAATGTTGGCAAACTTAATCCAACAGCTGGGGAACCTGATGATAAATCTAAAAACCAAACCCCGCTATTTTCGTCATTATTTGCCCCATTTGTAGGTGTTGCTAAAATATATTTTCCAATGGCAGTTGAAAAGTTATTACCTAATGCCGCTCCGTGATCTATTGATAAAGTTCCTGAATTTCCAGAAAAATCACCCGCTAAAATATGTACATCACTAGGTTCCGGTACATCACCTACGGCTTTTTCAATTGTTAAAATAAATGCTGTTGCAGCATCTAAATCATCTAAATCTAAGTTAAAACTTGTTTGAGATAATATTCCATTATCATTTACTGTAAATCTTCCTGTTGTAACAGGAGAACCACTAACCATAATCCATCCTTCATAAACATAATCTGATCCAAGGTTTTCCAAACCAGAAATATTTAATACTAAATTCTTTGTTGTTGGTTCATCATCATCTGAACAAAATGATACTGTTAAAGCAAAACAGAACAATGCTATAAATTTAAAAATTCTTGTCATAATAATTTGTTTTAATGTTATATGACAAATATATTTGAGTAAAGTAAATTAAAATGTTAGCTATCTAACACTATGCGGTTTTTTTCAAAAAAAGTATTTCTTTTCCTTTAAAATCTATTATTCCTTCTTCCTTTAATTCATTCATTACTAGGTTTAAAGTTGGTCTTGATGTTCCAATTAGGTTTGCAATATCTTTTTGGGTGTATGGATGAGCCGCTTTTAATTTTCCTGTTTTTTCACAACAAACTCCATAATCTTCGCATAATTCGTCTAAAAAATCTAATAATCTGGTTTTAGCATCTTTAAATAATAAAATTTGTAATCGGCGTTCTAATTTTCTAATACGAAAACTAATAAATTTATAAATTTTTAAAGTAAAAGTTTGATTGTCTCTCATTAGGTCATGTAAAGTATTAACTCCTATTGGACATATAGTGGTATTATTATCTATAGATTGTGCAAATTCATTTCTTTTTTCTTCACCAAGAATTGCTTTTTCACCAAACAGTTCACCTTTACATAAAATGGCTTTTACTACTTCTCCTCCGTTTTCTGTATAATAACCTAATTTTACTTTACCTTTTTCAATTAAAAAAACTTTATTCGAAACATCTTCTTCAAAATATATATAGTCACTTTTAGAATATTCACTAAAATTATGGCAGTCTTTGTAGGCCGCAAATTTATGAGGGCATAAAATTTTAAAAAGATTTACGTTTTCGAAATACCAAAGTTTGCTCATTGTATAAATTTGTATCCTTTGTCGCAAAAAACAATAAAACTTACACAAAAACATAAAAAAACCTCTTTAATAAGAGGTTTTTTTGTTTTTTATAAAAATAATTTACTATTCTGATACTATATAAAGTTCTCTAAATTCTTTTGTTACCTCCAAGGTAACATTTCCATTTAATTTTGAAATATCAATTTCTTCATTATCAACTTCAACTTTTTTAATTTTAAATGGCAAGCCATGAATGTTTATCTTAAATGTTTCATAGCTGGTTACATATTTACCAGATTTAAACTGTTGAATTGTTAAAGAATTTTCTTTACCAACTTGATTAAAATTTCTTAAGCTATAACGTCCTTTTTTATAATCATATCCATCGTGAGCATCTTCATAAACTTCTGAAGATTCCTTACCCATTTTAAAATAAACGTCTAAAACCAATTGATCAATTTCTTTTTCCCCAACATATTGCTGAACAGGATACTTTGGAATAATTGCACCTTCTTTTATAAAAATTGGCATACTATCCAAATCGGCATCAACCCAAATTTCTTCTCCACCTTCTTCTATAATAGAATTATCCCAAAAGCTATACCATCTTCCTTTTGGTATGTACATTCTTCTACCTTTTGAATTTGCCTCAATTATTGGACAAACTAATATTTTTTCACCAAAAATAAATTCATCATTTCTATGATGTGTATTGGGATCTTTTTGATCAAATAGTACTAATGACTTAAGAATTGGAATTCCTTCACTAGTATATCTCCAAAAAGTAGTATATAAATATGGTAATAATTGATATCTAATTTCAATGAATTTTCTTACTATATCAGTAATTGTTTTACCAAATACCCAAGGTTCTTGATCTCCATGGTCTCCTGAAGAGTGCACTCTACAAAATGGATGAAAAACACCTAACTGTATCCAACGTGCAAATAATTCACCTGTTGGCTGTTCTGCAAATCCTCCAATATCCGAGCCTGCAAAAGAAAAACCTGACATACACATACGTTGTGCTTGTTGATTTGCAATTGCTAAATGATCCCAAGTAGCAACATTATCACCTGTCCACGTTGATGTATAGCGTTGTGTTCCCGAATATGCAGCTCTAGTAATTACAAAAGGACGTTTTGGATAAGAAAACTTTTTTAAACCATGATAAGTTGCACGAGCCATTTGCATTCCATAAACATTATGCGCTTTTCTATGACTACAAGGGTTTCCGTCATAGTCATGGCGTACATCATTTGGAAAAGTTTTTCCAGGAACATCCATAACAGCAGGTTCATTCATATCATTCCAAACCCCATTTACACCAACTTCTTCTATTAATTCTTTAAATAAATTAGACCACCATTCTCTAACTTCTGGGTTTGTATAGTCTGGAAAATAACATTCTCCAGGCCATACTTTTCCTTTCATATAAGGTCCATCCGCTCTTTTACAAAAATAATCTTTCTCTAATCCTTCTTTAAAAACATCATACTCATTGTCAATTTTAATCCCTGGATCTATAATTACAATTGTTTTAAACCCATCATCCGCTAATTCTTTAACCATTTTCTTTGGATTTGGAAAGTATTCTTTACTCCAGGTAAAACATCTAAACCCTTCCATATAATCAATATCCAAATAAATAGCATCACATGGAATCTTTAATTCCCTAAATTTGGCCGTAATTTCTTTAACATTTGATTCTGGATAATAGCTCCATTTACATTGATGAAATCCTAATGCCCATAAAGGTGGAATATGTTGTGGACGACCAGTTAAATCTGTATAATTAGAAACAACTTCTTTCATATCAGGACCATAAATGAAATAAAAATTCATTTCACCACCTTCTGCCCAAAAACTTGTTATATTTCTTCTTTCCTGACAAAAATCGAAAAATGTTTTAAAGGTATTATCAAAGAAAATTCCATAGGACTTCTCATGATGTATTGCTGTATAAAATGGAATTGCTTTATAAATAGGATCTGTATTTCTACCATAAGCAAAAGAATCTGTTACCCAGTTTTGAAAACGTCTTCCTTTTAAATTGTTATCTACAGGTTTATCTCCTAATCCATAATAATTTTCGGCTTGTTGAGACCTAAAAGACATTTTTACTATATCACCACCAATTTCATAACTTTCTTCCCAGTGAAATCCTATTTCGTCTTCTAAAATTAATGAGTTATCCTTCACATCATGGATAGTTCTTCTCATATCTAACTTTGAAATATTACAAATAAGCTTTGAAGTGGTTATAATGTAATTGTCGTCATCTTCCTCAATTTCCAAATGGTTATATCCTTTACTAGCATACATTGTAATTCCATAAGAAAAATCTTTATCAAAAAGTCCTGTTGTACTATATCTAAAACGTAAAACACTATCTCGTTCCACGGTTAATTCTAAAACAACATTATTCTCACTTTTAAAATATAAGGTATTAACGTTCTTTTTGTAAAAAACTATTTTTGAAGGGCTTTGATTTCCTTTATATTCTAATTCTGTATTTAATATCATATATATATTTTATAATAACGAGATCCAAATTTACTAAAATTAATCATTAAAACTACGCAGTAAAAATTTAAAAAAAGGCTACCATATTTAAATATAATTTAAATATGGTAGCCTTATATTTTGGTTATAATAATTAGTTCTACTTAATTTGAAAAACAGCCATTCCTAATGGAGATAACTTAATATCAGCTGAATAACTTTTTCCATTCCAAGTTTTCTTTTTAATTGTAATTTGTCTTGAATTTACATTTCCACTTCCTCCAAATTTTTCAGCATCAGAATTAAAAATTTCTTTTAATTTTCCATTTACTGGTAATCCTATTTTGTAACTATCAATTGTTCTTGGTGTAAAATTACATACAACTATTACATTTTCAGATGGTTTATTACCTTTTCTAATATAAGATATGACAGAGTTTTCGTGATCATCAAAACTAATCCATTCAAAACCTTCTGAACTAAAACCATTTTCAAAAAGAGCTGGTGTATTTCTATAAAATGCATTTAATTCTGAAAAGTAATTTTTCATGTTTTTATGAGGTTCAAATTCCAACAAATTCCAATCTAAACTAGATTGAAAATCCCATTCATCATATTGACCAAATTCACTTCCCATAAACAATAATTTTGTTCCTGGATGTGTAAACATATAACCATAAAGTAACCTTAAATTAGAAAATCGTTGCCATTCATCACCTGGCATACGTCCTAATATTGAATTTTTACCATAAACTACTTCATCGTGAGACAATGGAAGCATAAAATTTTCAGTAAAAGCATAGGCTAAACTAAATGTAATTTCATTTTGATGGTATTTTCTATATATGGAATCTTTTCCAAAAAATTCTAATGTATCATGCATCCAACCCATCATCCATTTCATTCCAAACCCTAGACCTCCCATTGATGTTGGTTTAGAAACCATTGGAAATGCAGTTGATTCTTCTGCGATTGTTTGTACATCAGGAAAACTTCTATAAACTTCTTCATTCATTTGTTTTAAGAATGAAATAGCGGCTAAATTTTCTTTACCTCCAAACTCATTAGGTTCCCATTCTCCATCTTCTCTAGAATAATCTAAAAATAAAATGGAGGCCACTGCATCTACTCTTAACCCATCTGCATGATATTGATCTAGCCAAAATATTGCATTACTAATTAAAAATGAACGAACTTCATTTCTTTCATAGTTGAAAATTAAACTTTTCCAATCTGGATGATAACCTTTTTTACGATCTGGATGTTCGTACAAATGAGATCCATCAAAAAACCCTAAACCGTGATCATCACTTGGAAAATGAGAGGGTACCCAATCTAAAATTAAACCAATTCCATTCTGATGTAATTTATCAACCAATAATTTAAACTCATCTGGATAACCAAAACGTGATGTTGGTGCAAAATATCCAGTTAATTGATATCCCCAAGAAGGATCATATGGATATTCCATTATTGGCATTAACTCTACATGGGTAAAATTCATTTCTTTAACATAAGCTACCAATTCATCCGCCAATTCAGTATATGATAAAAATCTATCTTCTTCCATTTGACGTTTCCATGACCCTAAATGAACTTCGTAAACGGAATAAGGAGCATCTAGAGAGTTATGCTCTTTTCTGGTTTTCATCCATTTTTTATCTTTCCATTTATAATCATCGCTCCAAACAACAGAAGCCGTTTTTGGTGGATGTTCATTTCTTCTTGCATAAGGATCGGCTTTTTCCGTAACAATTCCACTATTATTAGAATGAATTTTATACTTATATAAATTTCCCTTTCCAACATTAGGAATAAAACCTTCCCATATTCCGGATGAATCCCAACGAACGTTTAATTTATGTTCGCCATCATTCCAATGATTAAAATCACCAATTACTGAAACTTGGTTTGCCGTAGGTGCCCAAACCGAAAAATAAGTTCCCTCAACACCATCTACTGTAGTAATATGTGCTCCAAATTTTTCATAAAGTCTGAAATGATTTCCACCTTTAAATAGAAAAATATCAAATTCGGTAAAAAGACTATAAGGTTTAACTTTTGTCATATAATTATTTATTTATAAGATTTGAATTCCTAACTCAAAGGAATATTGGCCCTTATTGGGCAAAATTTTAATTTTAATTATTTATTAATTATAAAGATATGAAATGGCATTGCTGGATGCAATTCAATAAAATTATATTCATCATACCAATCGTATGTTGAATGCGTAATTAAATCTGTTACTTTAATTTGATGACCTTGCCAAACACCTAATTCATATAAGGGAAGTTTAAGCCAACCTTGCTGCATATAATATTCGTCTAAACTAATAACAATAAGCATTTCGCTTGTTTTATCATCATTCCATTTATAAAATGCAAGTAAATTATCATTATTAATGTCTACAAACTTTATATTGTTAGTTTGCTGCAAGGCTTCATGTTTATTTCTAATATTGTTAATTTGAGATATTAAATGAATTAGCTTATTCTCTTTAAACCAATTATAATTACAAATTTGGAATTTTTCAGAATTTAAATATTCTTCTTTACCTGGAATTGGTTCGCTTATCATTTGTTCAAAAACAGGTCCATATATTCCAATATTTGAACTCAATGTAGCTGCTAAAACATATCTCTGTATATGCTTGGCTTCATTTGCTCCTTGCAAGTGAAATGGATTAATATCTGGAGTATTTGGCCAAAAATTTGGTCTCATAAACTCTTTTTGATCTGTTTTAGTTAAATCTTCAACATATTCAATAAGTTCATGTTTTGTATTTCTCCAAGTAAAATATGTATATGATTGTGTAAACCCTTGTTTTCCTAATTGATGCATAACTTTAGGCTTGGTAAAAGCTTCTGCTAAAAATAATACATCTGGATATTTCTTTTTAATATTGGTAATTATCCAGTTCCAAAAATAATATGGTTTGGTATGTGGATTATCAACTCTAAAAATATTTATTCCACATTCTATCCAATAATACAAATCTTCTAAGCATTGATTCCATAAAGCTTCATATTCTACTGTTTCAAAATATATTGGAAGTATATCTTGATATTTTTTTGGAGGATTTTCGGCATATTGTACTGTGCCGTCTGGTCTCCATTTAAACCATTTTGGATGTTCCGTAACCCATGGGTGATCTGGAGCTGCTTGTAAAGCATAGTCCATTGCAACTTCAATACCCATTTCTTTGGCTTTCCAAACTAGCGATTTAAAATCATCAATTGACCCTAATTGAGGGTGAATAGAAGTATGTCCTCCATCTTTAGATCCAATTCCCCAACAAGATCCAACATCACCTTCATAAGCAGTTGTTGTATTGTTTTTTCCTTTTCTATTTACTTCGCCAATTGGATGAATTGGAGGAAAATATAAAGTATCAAATCCCATTTGAGAAACACGAGGAAGTAATTTTTCACAATCCTTAAATGTTCCATGAACACCTTCTTTTAATGAAGAAGATCTTGGAAAAAACTCGTACCAAGTACTAAATCTTGCTTTTAAACGATCTACATAAATAGTTAAAATTTTCGAATTGTTTGCTAATTTCTTCTCAGGATTTTTAAATAACAAATTATATAAATGCTCACTCTTAACTTCTTCAATAGCCTCGTTGTAACAATCTGTGTTTTTAAAAATATATTGCAATTTTAAGATGTACTGTTTTTCGGATTCTATTGATACAACATTTAATAAATTATCCAAATATTCAACACCTTCGAGAAGTTCTGATGCAACATGTTGATTATCATCAATTTTTCGAATAGTTCCATGCCTCCAATTTAAGGCATAATCAACCCAACCTTCAATTTTATACTCATAAACACCTTGTTTTTCAACATAAAAGGATCCATTCCACTCATCATTTCCGGCGTCCACTAATCTAGATTCTCTCCATTTTTTTTCTCTTTCATGCTTATATAAAATAGAAGCTGCTATAACATCATGCCCATCACCAAGTACAGTTGCACTTACTTCAACTACTTCTCCTACTACTCTTTTAATAGAAAATTCTCCGCTATTTATTTGCGGAGAAATATTTTCTATTACAACTCTTTTTTGATTCATCATTTAATAAATATATACTATTGGATGGTAAATCCATTTGGAATAATCGCTCCTTTTTTAATAACTACAATTCCTTCTTTTATGGCATAAGACTCATTTTCGTCATTTGCTAAATGTTTACCTCCATTAATTCTAACATCGTCTCCAATACAACAGTTTTTATCTAAAATTGCATTTTTTATAAAACAACGCTTACCTATTCCCATGGAAGCCACATTACTATCAAATATTTCTTCTATTGGTTGATAAAAATCACTACCCATCATATAGGTATTTATTACAGTAGATTCTGTATCAATTTTAGATCTAATACCTATTACAGAGTTTTCAATTTTACTGGCATTAATAATACATCCTTCAGCAATAACCGTTTTATTTAAACTGGTTCCCGAAACTTTTGTTGTTGGCAGCATACGTGCTCTCGTATAAATACGTTTTTCTCTGCTATATAGATCAAATTTAGGAAAATCATCAGCTAATCCTAAATTAGCTTCAAAAAAGGAATCTATGTTTCCAATATCAGTCCAGTACCCTTCATATTGATGACTTATAACCTTTTCTTTTCCAATGCTTTGAGGAATTATTTCTTTTCCAAAATCAATGGTAGTAGTATCTTCCATTAAATTTTCTAAAAGTTCTCTATTAAAAATATAAATTCCCATTGATGCCAAATAATTTCTTCCTTCTCCTTCCATTTCAGAGCTAACTTTAGAAGTCCAGTCAGGTAAAAGTTCTGCTGCAGGTTTTTCAATAAATGATGTTATTTCATTTTTATTATTTGTTTTTAAAATACCAAATTCTGTAGCATCTTTGGCATTTACTGGAATTGTTGCAATTGATAAAGATGCTTTTGCTTTTTTATGAGCATTTAACATATCATTAAAATCCATTTGGTACAATTGATCACCAGATAATATTAACATATAATCATACTCCAATCTTTTACAATGGTGCATACTTTGCCTTACAGCATCGGCTGTTCCCTGAAACCATCCTTTATTATTAGGAGTTTGTTCTGCAGCTAAAACATCAACAAAAGCTGAACTAAAAAAACTAAAATGATAGGTATTTTTAATATGTCTGTTTAAGGAAGCTGAATTAAATTGTGTTAATACAAACATCCTTTTTATTCCTGAATTTATACAGTTTGAAATTGGGATATCAACTAACCTATATTTTCCAGCAATTGGTACTGCCGGTTTTGAACGTGTTTCCGTTAAAGGATGCAATCTAGATCCTTGTCCTCCTCCTAAGATAATTGCTAAAACTTTAGTTCCTTGCATAATTTACAATTTTTAATATTTTAATATTTGGTTATATTATTTTATTGAATTTTTGTTGTGCTTAAATTAAAGATTTGTATAAATCTTTAGTTTGATTGGCTATTGCTACCCAATCAAAGTATTCTTCTACTCTTGCTCTTCCTTTTTGTCCCATTGAGTCTCTTAAATTTTTATTATTTATTAATTTATTAACTCCATCGGCTAAATCTCTTGCAAATTTATCAGGGTTAATTGGCTCAAAAGGAGCTTCCGATTGTTGCTCCACATCAACTAAAATACCTGTCTCACCATCTACTACAACTTCTTTTATTCCTCCAACAGCACTTGCAACAACTGCTGTATTACAAGCCATTGCTTCCACATTAATTATTCCAAAAGGTTCATAAATTGAAGGACAACAAAATACATCAGCATGAGAATATAATTGAATAACACTTTTCTTATCTAACATTTCATCAATCCAAATTACATTCTTTCTATTCTTTTTTACTTTATTAACACTGTCTTCCATTTCCTTGGCAATTTCAGGAGTGTCAGGAGCTCCAGCACATAATACCACTTGAGTATCAGGTTCAATATATTTAATTGCATTGACCAAATGTATAATTCCTTTTTGTCGGGTAATTCTACCAACAAATAGTACAAACGGTTTTGTTTTGTCGATACCAAACTTTTCTAAAGTTGAAGTTTCATCGGTTACTACATACTCTTGAAGATTGATACCATTATAAATAACTTTAACTTTATTTTCATCAACATTAAAATTATTTAAAACATCTATTTTTGTTTCTTCTGAAACTGCAATAAGGGCATCAGCCATTTCAATAGCCGTTTTTTCAATCCAAGATGAAGCATCATATCCCAATCCTAATTGCTCTCTTTTCCAAGGACGTAAAGGTTCTAATGAATGTGTTGTTATTACCAAAGGAACGCCATAACAAAGTTTGGCAACAATTCCTGCAAAATGAGCATACCAAGTATGACAATGAACTATATCTGCATCGAGAACTTCAGCATTCATATGAAGACAAGTACTTAAACTATTAAATACGGCTTTTAATTTATTATCTGAATGTTCAAAAATTGGATTATCATAAGGAAAACCTTTTACTGTCATATTTCCTGAACTCGAATTTTGATCTCCAAAACACTTAATATCAATTTCCATTAATTTCTCCAATTCTGTCGCTAAATATTCAACAACAACTCCTGCACCACCATAAACATATGGAGGAAATTCTTTTGTATAAAACAATGCTTTCATAAAACTACTTTCTATTGATTTTAATTTTTTCTCACTTAATTAATTATATAATCTTTCCAGCAACTCACAATTATTTTTGTAAATTTTAATCTATTAAAAATAAATATTTTTTGATTTTAAGAACGGAAAGAAACTTATTAAAATAACAAATGTTATTATAACTAAATTTAAAGTTTTCCTGTTTAAATTGTTCTTCATTTAACATTCAAATTTATGATAAAAAGTTACGAAAAATTTATTTAAGACACTATTTATTTACGAAAACGTTGGAATGAAATTTGTTTTATCTTGTTAGTCAACAATTTACACGTTAAAAAATTAAAAAAACTTTAATTAATTAAAAAAAATAAAAAAAGGAATGTTGAAAAACACTCCTTTTATTTATAAAAATTAGGTTATTTATTCCTTTTTTAATTATGAATTTTCTTTTTTAATAAGATTTAAAGCTGAACCTTCATTAAACCAATCTATTTGACTTTGGTTATAAGTATGATTTAATAGAATAGTATCTTTGGTCTTATCTTTATGCACAATTTCTAATGTTAATTGTTTTTCAGGTGCAAATTTATCTAAATCCACAAAGTTAAATGTATCATCTTCTTTAATTAAATCGTAATCGGTTTCATTTGCAAATGTTAAACCTAACATCCCTTGTTTTTTCAGATTTGTTTCATGAATACGTGCAAAGGATTTCACAATAACCGCCGCAACACCTAAATGCCTCGGTTCCATTGCTGCATGCTCTCGAGATGAACCTTCCCCATAATTATGATCTCCAACAACAATTGATTTTACTCCCGCTGCTTTATATGCTCTTGCCGTTGCAGGAACAGCACCATACTTACCCGTTAATTGATTTTTAACAAAGTTTGTTTTTTTTCCAAAATCGTTTACAGCTCCAATTAAACAGTTATTAGAAATATTATCTAAATGTCCTCTGTAGCGTAGCCAAGGACCTGCCATTGAAATATGGTCTGTTGTACATTTTCCAAAAGCCTTTATCAATAATTTAGCTCCAATAATTTTATTTCCAATTGGTTTAAAAGGTGTTAATAATTGCAATCTTTCTGAAGTTGGACTCACAGAAACTTCAACCTTACTACCATCTTCAACAGGTTCTACATAACCCGCATCCTTCACATCAAAACCTAATGGTGGAAGTTCTAAACCTTTTGGTTCATCCAATTTAACTGCTTCTCCATCTTCATTAATTAGTGTATCATTAATTGGATCAAAATCCAAACGACCCGATATTGCAATCGCAGCAACCATTTCTGGTGAACCAACAAATGCATGTGTATTTGGATTTCCATCAGCACGTTTTGAAAAGTTTCTGTTAAATGAATGTACAATAGTATTCTTCTCTTCACCTTTTAAATCACTTCTATCCCATTGTCCAATGCAAGGGCCACAAGCATTAGTAAAAATAGTTGCGTCTAAATCTTCAAAAACTTTAAGAATTCCATCTCTTTCCGCAGTATAACGTATTTGTTCTGAACCTGGATTTATTCCAAAATCTGATTTTGCCTTAATTTTTTTATCAACTGCTTGTTTTGCAATTGAGGCTGCCCTAGTTAAATCTTCGTAAGAAGAATTTGTACAAGAACCTATTAATCCCCAATCTACTTTTAAGGGCCATCCAAATTCTTTAGCTTTAGCTCCCAATTCTCCTACTGGCGTAGCTAAATCTGGTGTAAAAGGGCCATTTAAATGTGGACGTAAAGTATCTAAATTAATTTCTATTACTTGATCAAAATATTTTTCCGGATTGGTATAAACTTCAATATCTCCTGTTAAATATTCTTTTATTTTGTTTGCTTCGTCCGCAACATCATTTCTATCTGTAGCTCTTAAATAACGCTCCATAGATGCATCGTAACCAAAAGTAGAAGTTGTTGCTCCAATTTCTGCGCCCATATTGCAAATTGTACCTTTTCCTGTACAAGATAAGTTTTTTGCTCCTTCACCAAAATATTCTACAATAGCTCCAGTTCCTCCTTTTACAGTAAGAATTCCAGCTACTTTAAGAATAACATCTTTAGCAGAAGTCCAGCCGTTTAATTTCCCGGTTAACTTAACACCAATTAACTTTGGAAATTTAAGTTCCCAAGCCATACCAGCCATAACATCTACGGCATCTGCTCCTCCTACCCCAATAGCTACCATTCCCAATCCACCGGCATTTACAGTATGAGAATCTGTTCCAATCATCATACCTCCTGGAAATGCATAATTTTCTAAAACTACTTGATGAATAATCCCTGCTCCAGGTTTCCAAAAACCAATTCCGTATTTATTAGAAACTGACGCTAAAAAATCAAATACTTCTTTACTTGTATTATTCGCTCTTTTTAAATCTAAATTAGCGCCTTGTTTTGCTTGGATTAAATGATCACAATGAACAGTAGTTGGAACAGCAACTTTATTTTTTCCTGCTTGCATAAATTGTAATAATGCCATTTGAGCAGTTGCATCCTGACAAGCAATACGATCTGGTGCAAAATCCACATAATCCTTTCCTCTTTTAAAAGCTTTAGTAGCTTTTCCTTCCCATAAATGATTGTACAATATTTTTTCTGCTAAGGTTAATGGTCTTCCTACTATTTCTTTAGCGGCATCAACCCTTTTTGCCATTCTTGAATATACTTCTTTAATTATTTCAATATCAAAAGCCATAAGATTAATTTTAGATTCTATTTATTTTCAATTTTTTGAAACATCAATATACAAAATATGTGTCTCTTTGAAAACATCTTTATAGTTTTTGTTTAAAAGCCAAACAAACTATAATTATAAATTTATTTATCATATCTTACAATCATTAATTTAGCTAATAAAAAAGCCCAAGTTTAAAACTTGGGCTTTTTTATTATAATATATTTTTATTTACTAATTAACCAATAATTTATGAGATGGTTTAAATTTTGTTAGGTTAATACCATCTACTGCAGTTACATATTCTTCTATTGTTGGAGTTCTACCAAGTATTGTTGAAAGAACCACAACTGGAGTTGAAGAAAGTAAGGACTCACCTTTCTTTTCACCTGAATCTTTAACAACTCTTCCTTGAAATAAACGAGTTGAGGTTGCCATAACAGTATCACCTGGTTCTGCTTTTTCTTGATTTCCCATACATAAGTTACAACCTGGACGTTCTAAATACAACATATTTTCATATTTAGTACGAGCCAATCCTTTAGGAGCATTATCATCAAATTCAAAACCTGAATACTTTCGCAATACTTCCCAGTCTCCTTCAGCTTTCAATTCGTCTACAATATTATATGTAGGTGGCGCAACAACAAGTGGCGCATTAAACTCAACTTTACCTTGTTGAGACTCAATATTTTTTAGCATTTGAGCAAGAATTTTCATATCTCCTTTGTGAACCATACACGACCCTACAAAACCAAGATCTACTTTCTTGTTTCCTCCGTAAAATGAAAGAGGTCTTATAGTGTCATGAGTATATCGTTTAGAAACATCTTCATTATATACATCTGGATCTGCTATCATTGGCTCTGCAATAGCATCTAGATCAACTACAACTTCTGCAAAATACTTAGCATTAGAATCGGGTCTTAAGGCTGGCTTTTCACCAGATTTAATTTCCGAAATTCTTTTATTCGCTATATTTATTAAGCCTTTTAGCACTCGCTTGTCGTTATCCATTCCTTTATCAATCATAATCTGGATTCTACTTTTTGAAATCTCTAAAGATTCTATCAAAGTTTCATCTTCCGAAATACAAATTGAAGCTTTTGCTTTCATTTCAGCAGTCCAATCCGTAAAAGTAAACGCTTGATCAGCAGTTAGTGTTCCAATATGTACTTCAATTATTCTACCTTGGAATACGTTATCTCCGCCAAATTGTGAAAGCATTTGTTGTTGTGTAGCATGTACAACATCACGAAAATCCATGTAGTCTTTCATTTCACCTTTAAACGTTACTTTAACCGACTGTGGAATTGGCATAGTAGCTTCTCCTGTAGCTAATGCCAAAGCAACTGTACCTGAATCGGCTCCAAAAGCAACACCTTTAGACATTCTTGTATGTGAATCTCCACCAATTATAATGGACCAATCATCTACAGTAATATCATTTAATACTTTATGAATTACATCAGTCATTGGAGGATAAACTCCTTTTGGATCACGAGCCGTAATCAAACCAAAATCATTCATAAACTTCATTAGTCTAGGAATGTTTGCTTTGGATTTATTATCCCAAACTGAAGCAGTATGACAACCTGATTGATATGCACCATCAACAATAGGTGAAATTGTAGTAGCCGCCATCATTTCTAGTTCTTGAGAAGTCATTAAACCAGTAGTGTCCTGAGACCCAATTATATTTACTTCAACACGAACATCTGAACCTGCGTGTAAAACTTTACCTGGTGTTGTTCCTACTGCATTTTTATTAAATATTTTTTCAACTGCCGTAAGACCTTGTCCTTCATTAGAAACTTCTTTAGATGTCGCATATACAGTTGGCACTTCAATTCCTAAAACTTTAGCCGCAAAGGTTTGTAATTTTTTACCAAAAACAACAGCATAAGATCCACCTGCTTTTATAAATTCCTTTTTTTGCGGAGTTAATGCAGTAGAAATATCTTTTAATTCCTTTTCACCATTATATAATTTTTTGGTCTTCGTATTAATTGTAAGAACAGTTCCTGTTTCTACAGAATACTCTTGTTTTAAAACTGGTTCTCCATCTTCATCCACTATTGTATTGCCATTAGCATCTTTTTGCTTAACCCAGTTTTTAAGATCAATCCCAATTCCTCCCGTAACTCCAACTGTTGTTAAGAAAATTGGAGAAATTCCATTTGTTCCTGCAATTACTGGTGCAATATTTATAAATGGAACATAGGGACTAGATTTAATTCCTGTCCATAAAGCCACATTGTTTACTCCCGACATTCTTGATGAACCTACTCCCATTGTACCTTTTTCGGCAATTAACATCACACGTTTATTTGGATGTTTTTCTTGTAATGCTTTAAGTTCATTTTGCATTTCTTTATTGTGCTCAAATAAGCACTGACCGTGCAATTCTCTGTCCGATCTTGAGTGTGCATCACCTCCAGGAGAAAGTAAATCTGTAGAAATATCTCCAACACCTGCAATATAAGTTACTACTTCAATTTCTTCTTCAATCTCCGGTAGTTTTGTAAAGAATTCTGCTTGTGCATAACTCTCTATAATATCTTTAGCAATTTCACTACCATTATTATAAGCATCTTCTAAACGATCTGTGTCAGCTTCATATAGAAAAACCTGTGTTTTAAGCACTTTTGCCGCTTCTTTAGCAATTTCTTTGTCGCTTCCTAAAGCTAAATCTAATAACACTCCTATTGAAGGTCCTCCCTTCATATGTGATAATTGCTCAAATGCAAATGCAACTGAAATCTCTTCAATAACTGATTCACCAAGAATAATCTCTTTTAAAAACTTTGCTTTTACATTTGCAGCACTAGTTGTTCCAGGTAAAACATTGTAAATAAAAAAGTTAAGAGAATCCTCTCTATACTTATTATTTTTATCTTTAATTTGCTGAATAATTTCGCTAAGTAATTCAGCTCCATCAATTGGCTGTGGGTTTAATCCCTGATCTTTACGCTCTTCGATCTGCTTGATGTATTCTTTATAGGTGTTCATAATATTTCTAGGAATTTAGAGTGTTGGCATTAAATAACAACTGTATAAAATACCAAATCTATTTTATAATTATTTTGGCGAAGTTACAAAAAAGGAAAACTTTAATTTCACTTATTTCTATATTCAAACCTATTTTTACCAATTTAATTTTCAAAAACACCTATTTTTTTTAATAATATAAAATCATATTACGAAAACGTTGTAAATATTAACAATATGGCAAAAAAAACTAGTTTTAAAATTTCTAATATTCTACATATTATCTATTCTATAAATTGTCAAATCATCAATTATAACAATATTTAACCTTTGAAAAAAATGGAAAATGTGAAACAATTTAGTTTTTAAGTAAAATGTATAAAAATAAGTAGGTCTATAAGCCGGATTCTGTTCTTTAAAAGTTCTTATCATTTATCTAGACCATAAATTGCTTTATGGCTCAAGCTGTCTACCCCTTGAAATAAAGCGAGTAACTTTAAAATTTCAATATACATGACATTTCACCGCATAGAGTTTACCTGGTTTCACTACAGCCTAACTGTACTTGCTTTCTGTTGCACTTGTCCTCAACTTACGTTGGACGGATGTTATCCGCTATGCTACTCTTTGGTGTCCGGACTTTCCTCTTTATTAAAAATAAAGCGATAAGACAACCTACTTATTTCTGCAAAAGTAAGCTAATATTTAACATAAAAAAACCCACTCAAAGTTTGAGTGGGAAAATTGCTATGAAAAAGAAAAAGTGTTATTAGATTGTTTCATCTAATAACACTTCAAATATAATTGTAATTTCTAAATAATAAAATATTTAACACAAAATTTACATAAAAACGTGCATTTTATTTAAGAAAACATGTCTTTTACTTTTTCAAAGAAAGATTTATCTAATCTAGAAGGGTTTGGAGTAAAGTTATCATCGGTCTTCATGTTTTCAAAAAACTTTTTTTGTTCTTTCGATAAACTTTGGGGTGTCCAAACATTAACATGCACCAATAAATCTCCATTTCCATAGTGATCAATACTTGGTAATCCTTTACCTCTTAATCTTAATATTTTACCAGATTGAGTACCTGGCTCAATTTTAATTTTAACTTTTCCTGAAACAGTATCAATATTCTTATCTATTCCAAGAACTGCTTCTGAAAAATTAATATATAAATCATAATGTAAATTGGTACCTTCTCTTTTTAAAGTATCATGTTTAATTTCCTCAATAACCACAATTAAATCACCGTCAATAGAATTGTTTCCTGGAGCAGCATTACCTTTACCATTAACTTTTAATTGTACACCATCAGTTACTCCTGGTGGAATTTTAATTGAAACTGTTTCTTCCTTTATTACAAGACCTTGCGCATCTGCATTTTTAGGCTTTTTATCAATAACCTCTCCAGAACCTTGACAAGTTGGACACGTTGAAGCAGATTGCATACGTCCTAAAATGGTGTTAGTAACTCTCATTACTTGTCCTTGACCGTTACAAGTTGAACACGTTTTGTAGGTTGCTCCTTCAGCACCAACTTTTCTTTTAACTTTTACTTTTTTCTCAACTCCATTGGCAATTTCTTCTAAGGTTAATTTTACTCTAATTCGTAAATTACTTCCTTTTACACGCGCTCTACCTCTAGATTGACCGCCAAATCCGCCGCCAAATCCTCCACCGCCAAAAGCACCACCAAATATATCTCCAAACTGGCTAAATATGTCATCCATATTCATTCCTCCACCGCCAAAACCACCGGCTCCGCCACCGTTTTCAAATGCAGCATGACCATATTGATCATATCGAGCTTTTTTGTTTTCATCACTCAGCACCTCATATGCTTCGGCTGCTTTTTTAAAATTTTCTTCGGCTTCTTTATTTCCTGGGTTTTTATCGGGATGGTATTTAATGGCCATTTTTCTATAGCCTTTTTTTATCTCAGCTTGTGTAGCATTCTTTGAAATACCTAATACTTCGTAGTAATCTTGTTTCATGTTTTCAAATATTATTGTCCTACAACAACTTTAGGGTATCTAATTATTTTATCTCCTAATTTATAACCTTTTTCTACTACATCAATTATTTTTCCTTTTAGATCTTCAGTAGGTGCAGGTATTTGAGTAATGGCTTCATGTAATTCAACATCGAAAACAGAACCGTTTTCAACATTAATATAACTCAAACCCTTTTGAGTTAAAGAATTCACCAATTTATTATTAATTAGCTCCATTCCTTTTAACAATTCACTTCCTTCTTCTTCTTTTCTTATTTCATTTAAACCTCTGTCAAAATCATCTAAAATTGGAAGTAAAACTGTCATTAATTCCTCATTGGCAGTTTTAAATAATTCTATACGTTCTCTTGCTGTTCTTTTCTTGAAGTTTTCAAACTCGGCAAACAATCTTAAAAATTTTTCTTTTTCCTGAGAAACTTCAATTTTTAATTGTTCTTCAACACTAATTTCTTGTGTTTCTTCTTGTTTTACTTCGTTATCCTTTACTTCCTTTTCTTCTTTGGAATCCTTCTTTTTACTCATAATTTTATTTAAAAAATTTTTCACTTATTTAGTTAGCAAAAGTATTGCCATTTTTTTAATTATGCCAATATGACATTTATTATTCCAAACCATTTTATAAAAGTTATTTTATTTCATAAAAAAATGGATAATTATTCATTATCCATTTTTTTATATTAATATGGTAAAACTATTCAATACGTTTAATTTTTGCACCAATTGCTTGCAAACGTTTATCTATATTTTGATAACCTCTATCAATTTGCTCAATATTATGAATAGTACTAGTACCTTTTGCTGAAAGCGCCGCAATTAACAATGAAATTCCCGCTCTTATATCTGGAGATGTCATTACTGTTGCTTTTAAACTAGATTCATGATTCATTCCAATAACGGTTGCTCTATGAGGATCACAAAGGATTACTTTTGCTCCCATATCTATCAATTTATCTACAAAGAATAATCGACTTTCAAACATTTTTTGATGAATTAGCACACTTCCTTTTGCTTGTGTTGCAACTACTAAAATAATACTTAATAAATCGGGTGTAAAACCAGGCCAAGGTGCATCTGATATTGTTAAAATGGAACCATCAATAAAATTTTGAATTTCATAACTATCTTGTTCAGGTATAAATATATCATCACCTTTTCGTTCTAAATTAATTCCAATTTTTTGAAACACACGAGGAATTAACCCTAAATCATCCCAACTAACATTTTTAATTGTAATTGATGATTTGGTCATTGCTGCCATACCAATCCAACTACCAATTTCAATCATATCTGGTAAAATCCTATGACTACAACCGCTTAATTCCTGCACACCTTCAATAACTAATAAATTTGAGCCAACACCTGAAATTTTGGCTCCCATACTATTTAGCATTTTACACAGTTGCTGTAAATAAGGTTCACATGCAGCATTGTAAATAGTTGTAATTCCACGTGCTTTTACGGCGGCCATTACAATATTTGCAGTTCCCGTTACAGAAGCTTCATCTAAAAGCATATTTGTTCCTGTTAGAAATTCTGCTTCTACACCGTAAAATTTTTCATCTTTATTATACCTGAAATTTGCCCCTAGCTTTATAAAGCCTTCAAAATGAGTATCTAACCTTCTGCGCCCAATTTTATCACCACCTGGACGTGGAATATATCCTTTACCAAAACGAGCTAACAGAGGACCAACTATCATAATTGAACCTCTTAATGAGCTACCATCTTTTTTAAACTTTTCAGATTCTAAATAACTTAAATCTAATTCATCAGCCTGAAAAGTATAAGTGTCCTCATTAATTCGTTTAGTTTTAACGCCTAACTCACCCAGAATATAAATTAATTTATTTACATCTCTAATGTCTGGAATATTACTAATTGTAACTTTTTCTGAAGTTAATAAAACCGCACAAATTACTTGCAAGGCTTCATTTTTAGCTCCTTGAGGAGTTATACTTCCACTAAGTTTGTGACCTCCTTCAATAACAAATTTTGCCATGCTTTTATAAAATTATTTATATTTATAATTTCTTTTTCGAGAATCTTGTTGCTTATTTTTATTAGATTGTTTACGTTTTTTCATTAAATTTTTAACTTCAGAAAGTGTTTCAGAACTATCTGTTAAATCAATTTTACCTTTAGATAATTCTTTTAAATGTTTAAAAATTACTTTATCTTCAACAGTATCTTTATTCCAATTTAAATAGCATTTTTTCATATGATTAGCAATTGTATAATACAATGCTTCTCTTGCCTCTCCCTCTTCCCAAGTTAAGGCAACATCAATCATAATTTGAATATTATTTCCATAAAATCTATATTTTGATGCAGATTTTGGGTATGCTAACGGCTCGGGTTTAGCCTGAAGTTCTTCTTTTAATGGTTTTTCATACGGAGAATCTACATCCAATTTAAAATCGGACATTATAAATATTTGATCCCATAATTTATGTTTAAAATCAGGAACATCGCGTAAATGAGGTTGTAAATTACCCATTACATCAACAATTGCTTGCGCCATTTTATTTCTTTCATCAATATCTTCTAGCGCAATACAATGGTCTACCAATTTTTGAATATGTCTTCCATATTCAGGTATAATTAAATGAGGACGTTCCCCGTTGTATTCTAAATCAAATTCCATGTATCTTTTCTTCTTTTTATTTTATGCAAATTACAATATAAATATTGGTTTCACAACGTTATTTTCAGCTTAAAATTGTTAGTTTGGCAAATTGAAGCAATAACTTTTTAACTCCTACTGTTGCAAATCTTATTTCAGCTTTTTGATTTGCTCCCGAACCTTCCAAACTAAGAACCTCTCCTTTTCCAAATTTAGTGTGATTTACTATATTACCAACAACAATTTTACTATCGAACAAATTAGTATTTGGATTGTTTTTTTTAATTACTTTTTTCAAGTTCTTTGGAGCCTGAAACTCAATTTTTGGTGGTGTATTTTTTTTAATTGGAGTTCGTTGAACTGGTTTTTTAAATCTTATTTTATTTTGTGGTACGCTTCCAAATATATCGTCATTTATAAATTTATTTTGTGTTGGTACAATATTTTTTACAGTTAAATAGTCTAGAAATTTATCGTCTATTTCCTCTAAAAATCTACTTGGTTCACAATCAACTAATTTACCCCAGCGATATCTATTTTGAGAATAACACAAATATGCTTGTTTTTCGGCTCTAGTAAGTGCCACATAAAATAATCTTCTTTCTTCTTCTAATTCGCTTCTGGTGTTCATACTCATTGCTGAGGGAAATAAATTTTCCTCTAAGCCAACTATATAAACATAAGGAAATTCTAATCCTTTTGCTAAGTGAATTGTCATTAACGAAACCTTTGGAGAGTCATCTGTTGATTTTTTATCTAAATCTGAAGCTAAGGCCGCATCTTCTAAGAAAAAAGCTAAGGAGTCATCTTCTTTTTTTTCTTTTTGCTCATCGGTAAATCCTTTAATGGCATTTAATAATTCTTGAATATTTTCAACTTTACTAACACCTTCAGGAGTTCCATCTTGTTCTAAATCTTTAACTAACCGTGTTTGTTTTACAACAAAATCTGCTACTTCAAATGCATTTTTAGTTTGTGCTTCAATTTGAAAATGTTTAATCATTGTAACAAAGTTGGTTAACTTTGTTTTTGTACCAGCATTTAAATTTATGTCTATTTGATTTAAATTACATAGTAATTCAAAAATGGACTTTTTATAATGATTAGCTGCAACAGACAATTTATCAATTGTAGTTGCCCCTATTCCACGTGCCGGATAATTAATAACACGCTTTAATGCTTCTTCATCATTTGGATTAATCAATAAGCGAAGATATGATAATGTATCTTTAATTTCTTTTCTTTGATAAAATGAAAGTCCACCGTAAATTACATAATCAATATCTTTTTCACGAAGCGCATCTTCAATTGCTCTGGATTGCGCGTTGGTTCTATACAAAACTGCAAAATCGGAGTTTTTGAGTTGTAAATTCATTTTATTATCAAAAATTGAACTTGCAACAAATTTCCCCTCTTTTACTTCTGTAACAGTACGCATAACTTTTATTGGTTCTCCGTCACTATTTGCCGTCCAAACTTGTTTGTCTAATTTTGTTTTGTTTTTTGCAATTACACTATTAGCAGCTTCGACAATTGTATTAGATGATCTATAATTTTGTTCTAATTTAAATATTTTAACATCGTCATAGTTTTTCTGAAAATTTAAAATATTTTGAATATTAGCTCCCCTAAATGCATATATACTTTGAGAATCATCACCTACAACACAAATATTTTGAAATCTATCTGCCAAAGCTCGTACAATTAAATATTGCGAATGGTTTGTATCCTGATACTCATCTACTAAAATATACTTAAATCGTTCTTGATATTTGTAAAGTACCTCTGGAAATCTAGTTAATAATTCATTAGTTCTTAACAATAAATCATCAAAATCCATAGCTCCTGCTTTAAAACAACGTTCCACATAATGATGGTATATTTCTCCCATTTTTGGACGTTGTGTCATTTTATCAGCTTCAATAAGCTCTGGATTTCCAAAATAAGCTTTAACTGTAATTAAACTATTTTTAAAAGATGAAATTCTACCAAGCACCTGTTTTGCTTTGTAAAGGTCTTTATCTAATTGCATTTCTTTAATAATAGAAGATAGCAATCGAACCGAGTCTTGTGTATCGTATATGGTGAAATTTGACGGATAACCTAAATGATGCCCTTCCGATCTTAAGATTCTTGCAAAAACTGAGTGAAATGTACCCATCCATAAATTTTTGGCTTCAGAGGCTCCAACAACATTTCCAATACGTTCTTTCATTTCTCTAGCCGCTTTATTGGTAAATGTTAATGCCAAAATATTAAACGCGTCGACACCTTCATTCATTAAATGAGCTATTCTAAAAGTTAAAACACGAGTTTTACCAGAACCTGCCCCAGCGATAATAATCATTGGTCCATTTTTATGGATTACAGCAGCTTTTTGAGATTCGTTAAGGTTTTCTAAGTAGTTTATCACAGGAATTCTTTAAAATTCAAAAATACTATTACAAATTAAGTTGGGCAATAAAAGTTATTGACAAATAATTATTTAACATTATTATATAATAATTTTAACTGATTTACAAAAATTAGGATAAGCCCAAGAACTATAAAAAAACTAAAAATTAACATAAAAATATGGAAATAAGTTATTGCTGAAATTCCTATTAAAAATGTTCCACCTTGCGAAAAAAGAAGAATTTCGGATAATAAAATACCAACTAAAAACAAATTCAATCCTATTTTAGCGAATAATGATTTAAAATTAAAGACATTGGCCTGTTTTAAAATCAATAATAAAGTAACACTCATAAATGCTAATGTAAACAAATGTAAATAGCCAATTATAAAATAAGGTTTCAACGCTATAGATTTTTTTACAAAATAAGGAAAGGATGATAATAATTGCGCTATAATTTTAAAACTAAATGCAATCATTGCATAACTTAATAAGTATTTCGCCACCAAATCCCATGTTATTAATCTAAATGTACTAATAAGAATTTTAATTAAATACCACATGGCTATTAATTGTAAAATTGCCGACAAAAGTCCAATAACATTAAATATTACTTGATCTGTGCTCCACAAAACAGATAAAAAATAAGCTGGAATACAAGCAATATTTAAAAAAATAAAAAAATATTTTTGATTTTTAATTGATAATTCGATGCTTTGTTTTTTAAGTATTTTAAATAGTATTCCAAATAGGCAAAAAACAAAAAAACCATTGTATAAAAAATGCAAATAAAAATAAACTGTATTATAATACAACTCTGTTTTACCTTGGGTAACAATTACAAATGCTAAAAACCATGTTGCTAAACTTGATATTAAATAATAATAAATTCCAAATCTTATAAATTTTGTAGAAACATCTTCGCCTTTAATATCTTTCAATAATTGAAATGATAAAACATATGTTGTTATACCAAATACTGAAAGTAATGCTATAGAAAAAGCCTTGTAACCACTTAATAAAAAACTAAATAACATTAGTGTAATGGAAATAACACTAATTGCTAGCGTAATGCTATAAACTCTTCTGATTAAATTCTCTTTTGGAATAAAATAGTTAAAAATTGCACCAATTGTGGCTAAATATCCCCAACCTAAAAAAGCTACATGAGAATGACCCTGCACTAAATTTTTGTAGGAAATAATGTTAGAAGGAAATGCAAAATTCCAACGTAAAACCAATCCATAGATTGCAGAAAATATGAATAACAAAAATGAAAACAAAAAAAGTCCTCTTGAATATTTTTGAAGCATATTACAAATAAACAAGAAAAAAAATTATTCTCTTAAATTTTGAATAAAAAAAAACGACTTCAAATGAAGCCGTTTTTTAAAATTGAGGTAATTAAAATAATTTTATTTATTAAAGGTATATGAAAAACCAAACATTATCATGCTTGTTGACATTTCATAACCAACTTCACTATTTGGAACAACTCCAAGTGGATTGCTTGTTGCATCCCAAGGTCCATCAGGCATACCATCTCCATTAAAATCAATTGCTGGTGTTGGATTTAACAAGCTACCTGAAGTTTTCCCATCACTTTTACCATAATGAAAAACTCCATTAAGTTCAAAGTTATTATTTATTTCATATCCAAACCCTAATTGAAAGGCATTTGCAATAATTGCAGTTGCTGGTGTTGAGAAAAACGCTAATTCTTCGTCTATTGGATTACTACTATATGTATATCCAACTCTTAAAGGCATTTTTTCTATTCCTTTGTATTGTAAACCAACAGAAATTATATCTATGTTTTTCCAACCAAAACCTTTAACTGCTCCGGTAGGAAATCCATTATCTGCAATCACCCAACCTTTTTCAGAAAATCCATCGGTATTTTCGTAATCTACCATTCTATAATCCAATGCAATATCAATCATTTCATTTGAGTATCCTGTACCAAAAGATAAGATTGCAGGATAATCCATATTAAATGAAGCATCTGGTGCAGATGAACCATCTAAATAAGTATTATTAAATTCCAAGTCACCAAACGATTGTGTTGTTTTATATGAAGCTCCTAACTTAAAACCTCCATCAGACTCATAAAATACACCTATCTGTGCTCCAATTCCAATTGCTGATGCTTTATCACTTACTGGATAACCTAAAGTTTGACTAGGTGATGCAATTGGGTTTGGTGCTAATTCTAATGCTCCATAATTAATAGTTGGTTGTATCCCAACAGAAAAATTATCTGAAATTTCATAAGCCCAAGTTAAACCAATTTGCAACAACATATAATCTGATTCTAAATGTCCAAAACCTCCTGCCATTTGTGGAAAGTTGATTGGATTAACAGGCGCTGATGGATCAAAATTTGGATTGCCATTTCCCATTCTATCTTGTGGATAATTATTATTTTGAGGAAATGTTACCCCAAAACCGCTAATTCCAAATGCAGAAACACCAAAAGTATGTTTACTATCTTCTTTACCCCAAACCATTGCTAAAGCTGGCATTGGAGACACACCTCTATCATCCTCAGTAACTCCAGATAATGGTCCATAAGAAGAACTTAACTCTGGTGATGAAAAGAATAAACCTAAATCAAAATTTAATATTTTGTTATCAAATGTAGAAATTGCTGCGGGGTTCCATTGTAAGGCCCCACTTATATCTATTGGCTGAGCGGTAGCAGCACCTCCCATTGACATATTAACTGCACCAACACCTTGCATTATGTGTCCAGCTTGCGCAAAAGTTGCAGTTGTAAATAATAAAACTATTAATCTTAATAAATTTTTCATAAATATAATATTTGTTTAACTTAGTTTAGTTTTCGAAAAAACATAAGCCTTGTAGCTTATTTTAGTTATCCGATAATCAAATCTAAAAAGATTCATATGGATTATTGCTGACAATTGTCATTATATTTTTTATATAGGGTTACAATTGTTACATAACTCAAGGCCTAATTTTATTTTAATTAAAAATAAATAATTAAAATTATTATATCAACAATAATGATATTTATATTGTGGATTAATAATACAAAGCATATTTTTGAATAGAAATTTATAACAAATGGACCTAGATAGAATTATTGATTTATTAAGTTATACTATACCAACAATTGTAACTGGTATAATAGCTTATTATTTTTTTTTAAATCATACTCGAAATGAAGAACGAAAATTAAAACTTTCCATGCTTAAAGAAAATCAAAAACAAGCTTTACCAATAAAACTGCAAGCTTATGAGCGTATGACCTTATTTTTAGAACGTTTAAACCCGTCTAATTTACTATTAAGAGTAACATCTATAAATAATGATAAAGATGCTTATGTTATAAGCTTAATTAATACAATTGAACAAGAGTTTGAACACAATTTATCACAGCAAATATATATATCAGATAAATGTTGGAGTGTTATTGTTGCTTCAAAAAATGCGACTGCTCAAATTATAAAAAAAACTTCAGAAGATATTTCATTAAAAAACGCTCAAGAATTGAGAGAAGCTATCTTAAAAAAAATGTTAGAAGTTGCTCCTCCGAGTAAAACAGCACTGGCATTTATAAAAGATGAAGTAAAAAATATGATATAAAAAAAGCCGCCCTTGGGCGACCTTTTTCATACTTTTTATTTAACTGATTAGTTAAAGTATATTTTTGAAGCGTTAATAGGCGCTTTTAATGTTTGAGTATTTGTTTTTGTACTTATATCAAATACTTTCATATCTGCTTCACTTGCATAATCTTTAGCATCTAATACAAATAATTCACTATTATTTACAGCCATTCCGTAAAAAGTAGTTACAGATGACTCTAATAATTCACTTGCAGGTAATGTTGTTGCCGATTGAGAAACCTCATAAACTTTACTGCCTATATTATAATATAAATTAGCTGAGTTACCTACTAGTGCACTTGGATGAATTCCTGTGTCAAATTCAAGTTTGGAAGAAATTGCATTTGATGTTGTATTTATTTTTACAATTGAAGCTAAAGTTTCATTTCCTGTCCATGCTGCTTTACCTTCACATAAAACAACTAAATTTCCTGAATTATCAATTAATAAATCATCTGGTAAATCATTTACAGTAATTTCAGTAGTTGCTTCTGTTGCAATGTTTATAACAGTTACAATATTATTTGTTCCATTTCCTCCTTTATGAGAAACAAATAACTTTCCATTAGCTTCAATAATTCTTTCAACTCCAATTGAAACCGAAATTGTACTTGTTACTTCATAAGTGTTTAAATCTACAACAGCAATATAATCATCATCAACGTCCGCTCCATATACACCTTCAGCCCAGTTTGTTACATAACCTTTATCTCCAACAATTGTCATATATCTTGGTTTTTTTAAACCAGTTGTAATTTCTCCAAGTTTTTCAAAAGTATATCTATCAACTACTGAAATTGTATTTGCGTTATCTACAACAATAAATGCTCTAGAATCATCAAAAGCTATTGATTGAACAAAAATACCTAAATCTTCATTATTTACTTTTTTATAAATAAGACTCTCTGTAGTTGAGTAATCATTTGAAACATAATAGGTAGAACCAGAAATACCGCTAAAAGTACCTTCACCACTTACAATAATTCCATTTTCATAATCACCTTTTGGTAATTGAGGTTCATCGTCATCATCACACGATACACATATTATACTTAGTAAAAATAAGCTAAGTAAGAATTTACTGATTTTCATAATTTAAAATTTATAGTTTATGTTAATATTAAAATTTCTATTAGGCATTGGTCTACTTGGTAAAACTTGGTATTCTTTATTGAACACATTGTTTACTTTTACTCCTAAGATTAAGTTCTTATTTTCTTTTTGAATTAATTTATAACCAATACCTACATTTCCAACATTGTAATAAGGTACAGTGTAATTGTCTAAATTATCTGTTGTTGTATAGATATCACCGGTAAATAAATGTTGATAAAAAGCGTTTATTCTTTTATAAGAATAGCTTAAACTACCATTTGCCAAATGCTTAGGTACATATGTCAAAAATTTATCTGTGCTTTTATCTTTAGCAATGGTATAACTGTAATTGATTGTAAAATTAAAAAGGTGTTGATTAATATACTTGTTAACAGCTGCAGTAAATTCTATACCTTTATTAACTGCTTCTGCTACATTAATTGGAGTCCAATCGTTTGGTTTTTCTGGATCTACTCCTGGAGTCCAAACAATTTTATCTTTAGAATTTATGAAGTATACACCTAGGTCTAACTTAATTTCATTGGTTTTATAACCTAAGCCAAATTCACCTTGCAAAGAAGATTCTGGAATTAAATCTAAATTGCCCAACGCTGGCCAATACAAATCGTTATATGTTGGCACTCTATAATTTTTAGACCCGTTGAATCTTACAAAAGTATTTCTTACAGGTTTTATCTCAGCACCTAACGCAAATACAAAAGGCACATTATAATCCGAATTAAAGTCTTTCCTCACCTTCGCGTTCAAAGAACCTATATTTTCAATGTTTTGAGTATAAATAAGCGATTGTGAAAATTGCTTTCTGTTTTTTTCTTCAATTTGATCTGTTTTACCCAGAATAGATTCCAATTCAGTAAATGTTTCAATACTTGAGTTTGGAGATATTTTATAGTTGAAATTGTAATTTAGTAAATATCTTTTTGATTTTCCAAAGCTATAATCGTTAAGATTCTTGTCTGCAAAATACCTGTATTCTTGAGTTAAATAAGCAAATTTAACTTCGTGGGTAAATTCATTTTTATGGTAACGATATCCCAGTAAATTTCTAAAATTAAAATCCTTATATTTTTCTTTTGCTGCAGAAGGATTTGGAAGTGTTCCTGAAAATTCTCGATTTCCATTAAATTTTGATGAAATAGCACTAATTTTACTAAAAT
Source organism: uncultured Lutibacter sp. (assembly GCF_947495725.1). Classification (GTDB taxonomy): domain Bacteria; phylum Bacteroidota; class Bacteroidia; order Flavobacteriales; family Flavobacteriaceae; genus Lutibacter. Next base: position 322,120 of record NZ_CANLZZ010000003.1, read on the forward strand.
TATTAAGTTTATAAGCAAAACCTAACGTAAAACTTAGATTTTCATAAGAACCATTTTCATTTTTTAACCCGTTAGTTCCTAACCACTTATAATCATTCTCAGATTGATTGTAAGAAACTCCAATTTTTGTGGCTATTTTCTCATTACCGTATGAAAATTTGTATAAATTACTATAAGTATTAAAACTTCCTACTGAAGAAACTAGTTGATTATTAAAATGTTTTCCAAAACGTAATTGATCATTTAAATGTACCGTACCTCCAATAGCTCCTGATCCAAATTCAATACTTCCACCACCACTTCTAACATTAATATTATCAATTAAATTTACAGTTAAAGCATTAAAACCTGTTTGTCCATTGTTAATAGAATTTATATTAATTCCGTTCCAAACAACCACAGTATTTGAAGAACTTGTACCTCTAAAACTTGGTGAACTGGTTCCTCCCGAACCGTATTCTTTAATATAAATTGGCGTATTATATCTCAATAAGGTTGTGAATGATTCCGTATTTTTTACAATTACAGAATCTGATAAATTTAAAACTTTATACCCTTTGGAATGCTTTTGTAGTTTTACCGAACTTAAGTTTACAACTTTTAATTCTTGAATACTATCTAACTGAGCAAAAGATTTGCTTCCAACCAAAAAAATAAAAACTAATAGTATATATTTCATCATAATAACCTTTCTCCCGAAAGTTTTAATTAATTAGATTTTGGCAGGTCTCCTGGCTTGCGTATTGTTATTTACCTTCCCGTTATAAACAGTGGTTTAAGTTTTAATAACAACCGTCGATTTTACCGACTAAGCTTACAGTTGCGGGAACAGCGTTGGATTTTAACCAACTTCCCTTTTAACTCGTTTTATGCGAAATAAAATTCGAGAACCATAATCGGCTGCAAAAATAATTAAATAAGATTAATTAGTATCATTATTTCATTAAAATATTACATTTGCTGAAATTTTAAACCCTATGATATATTATATAACCGGTGGAGAACGTTCTGGAAAAAGCAGCCACGCCCAGAAACTAGCTGAAGGTTTAAGTGATAATCCCTACTATTTAGCAACATCAAGAATATGGGATAAAGATTTTGAAAAAAGAGTTAAACGACATAAAAATGATCGTGATGAGCGTTGGACAACCATTGAAGAAGAAAAAGAAATTTCAAAAGTAATTCCAAAAAATTCTGTTGTTGTTATAGATTGTGTTACCCTGTGGTTAACAAACTTGTATTTCGACTCTGAAAACAATGTTGAAAAATCATTAGAATTGGCAACAATTGAAATTGAAAATTTAGCAAAATTAAACAGTCAAATTATCATTATTTCAAATGAAATTGGAATGGGTGTTCACGCCCAAACACATGTTGCAAGAAAATTTACTGAATTACAAGGTTGGGTTAATCAACGTATTGCAAATAAAGCCGATAAAGCCATATTTATGGTTTCTGGATTGCCACTTACTCTAAAATAAAACTTAACAATGAATACATTTAAAATTACCTCAAACAATACAGATTTATTAGAACAAATTAAACATAAAATAGATTTTAAAACAAAACCAGTAGGCTCTCTTGGTTCACTAGAAACTATTGCAAAAAAACTTTGCTTAATTCAAGATACTTTAAACCCTAAGTTAACAAACCCTACAATGCTGGTATTTGCTGCAGATCACGGTATTACGGCAAATAAAGGTGTTAGTCCTTATCCACAAGAAGTAACCGCTCAAATGGTTTTAAACTTTTTAAATGGAGGGGCTGCAATCAATGTTTTTTGTAAGCAACATAATTTTAACTTAAAAATTATTGATGCTGGTGTCAATTTTAATTTCGAAGAAAATCCAGCACTAATTAATGCAAAAATTGCTAACGGAACAAAGGATTATTCTAAAGAACCTGCAATGAGTAAAGAACAATGCTCTTTAGCAATTGAAAAGGGTGCGGAATTAGTTGAAAATAGTTATAATAATAAATCTAATTGTATTGCCTTTGGAGAAATGGGAATTGGAAATACTTCGTCTGCTGCGTTATTAATGAGTACTTTTACAAACATTCCTATTGAAGATTGTGTTGGAAAAGGAACAGGATTAAATATTGAAGGTGTTACCAAAAAAGCTAAAATTCTAAAATCAGTTCAAGAATTACATGGAGACTGTGATAATGCATTTGAAAACTTACAAAACTTTGGTGGTTTTGAAATTGCAATGATATGTGGTGCAATGTTAAAAGCTGCTGAATTAAAAATGACTATTATTGTTGATGGTTTTATTGTTACTTCAGCATTGTTAGCTGCGAATTCAATAAATCCTAGTATTTTAGATTATTGCTTGTTTTCACATGTTTCAAACGAACAAGGACATAAAAAAATGCTTGAATTTTTAAACGTTGAACCAATTCTTCATTTAGGACTTCGCTTAGGAGAAGGAACAGGTGCTGCAATTGCTTATCCAATAATTGAATCCGCAACTAATTTTATGAATGAAATGGCTAGTTTTGAAAGTGCGGGTGTAAGTAACAAATAACGAATGGTTTAAATTATGCTAAAAAAAGAACTGAATATCCTATTCACGGCAATAATGTTTTTTACACGAATTCCGTGTCCAAAATGGATTGATCATTCATCAAAAATTCTAAATAAAAGTACTTAATATTTTTCTTTGGTTGGTATTATTGTAGGTGGTTTTGGAGCTTTAGTATATTGGGGGATTTCAATAATACTACCTCAAACTATTGCCATTCTTTTTAGTATGATTGCTACAATTTGGTTAACAGGTGCTTTTCATGAAGATGGTTTTGCTGATGTTTGTGATGGTTTTGGTGGTGGTTGGACAAAAGACAAAATATTAACCATAATGAAAGATTCTCGTTTAGGAACTTACGGAACAATAGGCCTAGTTGGAATGCTTGTTATTAAATTTACAGGATTATTATATTTACCAAGTCAATTAATAATTACGCTAATTGCTGGTCACAGTGTGAGTCGTTTTATAGCTTCAATCTTATTGTATTTATATCCATATGTTAGAGATGATATTACTAGTAAAGCAAAACCAATGGGACATGCACAAAAAATCTCTATTGTTATTTGGAATGGATTTATTGGTATAATTCCTTTGTTTTTTTATAGTTCTTATTGGGTATTTTTAACTATTATTCCACCTTTTATTTCTATGTTATTATTAGGAAGATTTTTTAAAAAATGGATTGGAGGACAAACAGGAGATTGTGCCGGAGCAACACAGCAAGTTGCAGAAGTAGTTTTTTATTTAAGCTTATTAGTTTTATGGAAATTTATTTAATTAGGCATACAACACCTAGAATAGCAAAAGGAATTTGTTATGGACAAGCAGACTTGGATGTAGCCGCTACCTTTGAGAAAGAAGCTTCAAGCATTTTAAGTTCTATAAATATTTTGGAAGAAGCTAAAGTGTTCTCTAGTCCTTTGAAAAGATGTACTAAATTAGCTCAAAAATTTTCTAATAATATTAATATCGATAAACGATTATTAGAGTTAAATTTTGGTGATTGGGAATTACTTAAATGGGACGAATTACCACAACCTGATTCCGATATTTGGATGAATGATTTTGTAAATGTAACTGTTACAAATGGCGAATCGTATAAAGATTTAGCTAAAAGAGCAAATGAAGCATTTACTGAAATTATTTCAAGTCCAGAAAAGCAACTTATTATAATAACGCATTCAGGTGTAATTAGAAGTATTCTTTCTAGAATTAACAATATAAATTTAAAAGATTCATTTGACATTAACATTCAATATGGACAAGTATTTAAACTTTATAAGCAACAAAATTTAATTACCCTTATATAGACAACAATTATGAAAATTTACAAACTTACATTTTCAATTTTTTTAATAGCCACTTTAGTAATTTCGTGCAATTCAAAAGTTTCAAATAAAATACAAGAAACAAGTAATTCTAATATTAAATATGCTCACGGTTTTGAAATTTTAAAAAATGGTACTAAAAAAACCTTAATTATTAAAATGCCCTATCCAGGAGCTATAGAAGAATTTAGATATAATCTAGTTTCTAAAAAGCCTTCGAATAAAAATGAATTACAAACTCCAGTTAATTCAATAGTTGTAACTAGCACCACTCATATTCCTGCATTAGAAATGTTAAATATTGAAAATAAATTAGTGGGATTTCCAAACACTGATTTTATTTCATCAAAAAAAACCAGAGAATTAGTAAAACAAAATAAAGTAGTTGAATTAGGTCATCCAGATCATATTAACACAGAAACTTTACTAGACTTAAATCCTGATATTGTTATGGGGTTTGCCATTAACAGTAATAATAAAATGTTCGAAACTATTGAAAAATTAGGAATTCCTGTTTTATTTAATGGAGATTGGCTAGAAGAAACACCACTGGGTAGAGCAGAATGGATTAAATTATATGGAGTACTTTTTAATAAAGAAAAAGAAGCCGATAGTATTTTTAAGGTTATTGAAAAAAATTATTTAGAAGCAAAAGAAATTGCTAAAAAATCAACAATTAAACCTTCTGTTATGTGTGGTGGGTTATATAAAGATGTTTGGTATTTACCAGCTGGAAATAGTTTTGAAGCGGCTTTTTTAAGAGACGCTAATACAAATTATTTATGGAACAATTCTACGGGTAAAGGAAGTTTATCTCTAAACGTTGAAAATGTATTTGAAAAAGGAAAAGATGCCGATATTTGGTTATCTCCAGGCTTTTACAAAACACTAAATGACCTTGGAGAAGAACATTTTATTTATACAAAATTAAAATCATATAATTCTAAAAACATATACTCATATAATAATACAACTGGTGAAACTGGAGGTGTTTGGTATTTTGAATTAGCTCCTACCCGACCAGATTTAGTGCTAAAAGATATTATAAAAATTGCACACCCCAATTTATTACCTGATTATGAATTTACTTTTTATCAAAAATTAAAATAATTACAATTAATGAAAAAACTTCGACCAAAATCTAATATTGATGATTTGTGTTACCCATATATTTATGAAGACTCTTTATTATGCGATTATGAAATTTTAACCGATGATTTAACGCGTATGGTTGGTTGGGCTATTAATGATTTAGCTATTTTAAGGGAAAATTATTTAGAAAATGAAGAACTTAAAAATTTAGAAAATCAATTAAATTGGATATTGCCTCTTTGTTTTCATTTAAATGGATCTATTAGAGGAAAACTTGCTATTTCGGAAAAGGATCATCTACAATTATTAGAAAATTATAGAAATTTAAAAGTTCTAACTGAAAGTTCAATCTCTGGATTTGTGTTGCCAGGTGGAGAAAGTCCGGTAGGTATTTTAAATAAATGCTCTTCAATTAGCAAGAAAGCAATTAGGTTAATGGTTAAAATACATAATGAAGAACAAAAAGAAGTTCCTGAAATTTTACCAAAATTTGCAAATGTACTTTGCAATTACTTTTTTACTGCAACTATATTAATAAACAAAATTACTGGTTTTAAAGAAACACCTTTTATTAGTAAAAGTTATAAGTAGAAAAATTATTATATAAAAAAACCGACTAAAATTAATTTTAGTCGGTTTTTTTTATGCATTATAAATCTCTTTTTATCTAAAAGATATTTTTCTCATTCTTAAACTTTCAGGGGTTACCTCTAAATATTCATCATCTTTAATATACTCCATACATTCTTCAAGAGAATAATCGATTTTTGGAGCAATTTTTACACTATCATCAGTACCTGATTTACGAACGTTTGTTAACTTTTTACCTTTTATTAAGTTAACAGCCATATCTTCTTGTTTGTTATTTTCACCAACAATCTGACCTTTGTAAATATCTTGATTTGGATCTATAAAGAACTTACCTCTATCTTGTAATTTATCAATTGAATACGCTGTAGCTTTACCTGTTTCTGCAGAAATTATAGCTCCATTATTCGATGTTCCTAATTCACCTTTATAAGCATCAAAACCACGTAATCTATGGTTTATTATTGCTTCACCAGCTGTTGCCGTTAAAATTTTATTTCTTAATCCAATTAAACCTCTAGAAGGAATATCAAATTCTAAATGTAATAAATCTCCTTTTGGCTCCATTACCAATAAATCTCCTTTTCTTAGCGAAACTAAATTTATAGCTTTACTTGAAGATTCTTCAGGAACATTGATTACTAAGGTTTCGTAAGGTTCACATTTAATGCCATCAATTTCTTTGATAATTACTTGTGGCCTTCCAACCTGTAATTCGTAACCTTCTCTTCTCATTGTCTCAATTAAAACCGATAAATGCAAAATTCCACGACCAAAAACGTTGAATTTATCTTCAGTATCAGTTTCCTCAACTCTTAAAGCTAGGTTTTTTTCTGTTTCTTTAAATAAACGATCACGTAAGTGACGAGAAGTTACATATTTACCTTCTTTACCATAAAATGGAGAGTTGTTAATTGTAAACAACATACTCATTGTAGGTTCATCAACTTTTAATCTTGGTAATGGTTCTGGATTTTCTAAATCGGCAATTGTATCTCCAATGTCAAATCCTTCAATTCCGGTAATAGCACAAATATCTCCACTTCTTACTTTATCTGTTCTATCTTTTCCCATTCCTTCAAAAGTATGTAATTCTTTAATACGTACTTTTTTAGTTGATCCATCTGCTTTGCAAAGCATATAATCTTTTCCTTCTACTAAATCACCTCTAAATACACGTCCAATAGCAATACGTCCAACAAAAGAAGTAAAATCTAACGATGTAATTTGCATTTGAGGAGTACCTTCATGATAAGGTGCTTCAGGAATATTTTCTAAGATTGAATCTAATAAAGGAATAATATTATCTGTTTCTTCTTTCCAATCATAGTTCATCCAACCATTTTTAGCTGAACCATAAACAGAAGCAAAATCTAATTGTTCTTCAGTAGCATCTAAAGCAAACATTAAATCAAAAACTTTATCGTGAACAATGTCAGGAGTACAATTTTCTTTATCAACCTTATTTATAACCACAATTGGTGTTAATCCAAGTTCCAAAGCTTTTCCTAATACAAAACGAGTTTGTGGCATTGGTCCTTCAAAAGCATCTACTAACAATAAAACACCATCAGCCATTTTTAATACACGCTCAACTTCTCCTCCAAAATCCGCGTGACCAGGTGTATCTATAATATTAATCTTTACATCTTTATATGTAATTGAAACATTCTTAGATAAGATTGTTATTCCACGTTCTCGTTCCAAATCATTATTATCTAATAATAAATCTGTACGTACTTTGCGCTCATCTAATATATGAGCTTGGTCAATAATTTTATCAACCAATGTAGTTTTACCGTGGTCAACGTGAGCTATAATTGCTATATTTCTTATACTTTTCATGTTCTGATTTTTAAAGCGCTGCAAAAGTACTTGTTTTATTTGGTTTATTGTAATAAAATATCAATAATGATACTTTAAATAAAAAAACACCTACAAAAACTTAATATTTTGAATGTCAATATCTTACTTGGTATTATTTAAGTTTTCTAAATATTTAACCAATTGATTACTATTAATAGCACATTGTAATTATAAAAAAATCCGACTCATTTTTTTAAAAAATAATGTTCTTAATTGTATTTAAAGCAATAAAAAAAGCGACAAAATGCCGCTTTTTTTTATACTAATTTTCAAGTTTTTAAAACTCAGAAATAGTTTTTTTAATTATTTCTACACAATCTAATAATTGCTCTTTATTCATAACTAATGGTGGGGCAAATCGAATAATGTTACCATGGGTAGGTTTAGCTAATAGACCATTATCTCTTAACTTTATACAAATATCCCATGCTGTTGAACTATCTTCACTGTCATTAATTACTATGGCATTTAATAAACCTTTACCTCTTACCAGTTTTATTAAATCATTTGTTTCTATAAATTTTCCAAGTTCTGATCTAAATAACTGCCCTAATTCCTCTGAATTTTTAGCTAATTCTTCATCTTTTACTACTTCTAAAGCTGCAATTGCAACTGCACAAGCTAATGGATTACCACCAAAAGTTGAGCCATGTTGGCCAGGTTTAATTACATCCATAATTTTATTGTTCGAAAATACAGCCGAAACAGGATATACTCCACCGCTTAATGCTTTTCCTAAAATTAAAATATCAGGTTTTACATTTTCATGTTTAACCGCTAATAATTCTCCAGTTCGTGCAATCCCGGTTTGAACCTCGTCCGCAATAAACAATACTCCATATTTTTCACACAATGCCTTTGCCTTTGATAAATATCCTTCAGAAGGTACATATACTCCGGCTTCACCTTGAATTGGCTCCACTAAAAAACCAGCAATGTTTTTGCTCGATTTTAAAGTTTCTTCTAAGGCATCTAAATTATTATATGCTATTTTTATAAATCCTTTTGTATAAGGACCAAAATTTCTTCTTGCATCTTCATCGTTTGAAAAAGAAATAATTGTAGTGGTTCTTCCGTGGAAGTTATTTTCGCATACTATTATTTCTGCTTCATTTTCTGCAATTCCATTAACTTCGTACGCATATTTTCTACATAATTTTATTGCCGTTTCAACTGCTTCTGCACCAGTATTCATTGGCAAAACCTTATCAAATCCGAAATACTCTGTAACGTATTTTTCGTATGCTCCCAAAACATCATTGTAAAATGCTCGCGACGTTAATGTTAATGTACTTGCCTGATCTTTAAGTGCTTTAATAATTTTAGGGTGGCAATGTCCTTGATTTACAGCTGAATACGCCGAAAGAAAATCATAATATTTTTTTCCTTCTACATCCCATACAAATACTCCTTCTCCTTTGCTTAAAACCACAGGTAAAGGATGGTAATTATGAGCTCCATACTTATTTTCTAATTCGATTGCTTGTTTTGATGATAGTGTTTCTGAAACCATCTTAATAAAAAGTTTAAAAATTGATTTTATCAATTCCTTCTTTTAGGAGAGAAATCATCCGATATATAAGCGTGCAAAATACAAATTATTTAGAAAATTAACTATTTAGAAAATAAATATAACTATCCTATCACAATACAATCTTAACAATTATTAACATAAATTAATAATTCAATTTTTTTCACGTTTTTTTGTCATTAAAATCACACTTTGTTAAAATTAAATCGATAAATTTGTTACAATCAAAATTAATTAAATTTAAAAAAATGAAAAAATCAGTTTTAGTGTTAGGTTTGGCTGCTGTAATTTTTACTAGTTGCGGTGAGAAAAAGAAAGAAGAAGTAAAAAAAGAAGTTGAAACAAAAGTTGAAGAGGTAAAAAAAGAAGTTAAAGAAGTTGTAGTTGATAATCTTGAATTAGGAAAAGAATTATTTACTTCTAAAACTTGTTCTACTTGTCATCAAGCAGATACAAAAGTTATTGGGCCTTCAATTAAAGATATAAATAAAATATATGCAGAAAAGAATGGAAACATTGTAAAGTTCTTAAAAGGAGAAGCTGAGGCAATTGTTGATACTGATCCAGGTCAGGTTGCAATTATGAAAGCAAACTTGGATGGTTTTGTAAAAGATCTTTCAGGCGATGAACTTGCAGCTTTAGCAGCTTATATGCGTTCTATTAAGTAATTTTTCTGAGTTTTCACAAAATTTACTATTTAATAAAAAAACCTTTAATAGCTTAAAAACTATTAAAGGTTTTTTTATCACCTATTTGTTATGCAAAAAAAAGTATTTTATAAGATATTAAATTTGGCTCAAAAGTATATTTAATACACTACCTATATTATTTTATTAAATTAAAATAAGGAGTTGTTTCATCATAAAATCCATTTTCATCTATATTATCTGATATTTTCCATAAAACTTTTCCATTAAACCAAATTGTATCATAATTTGATAAATAATTTTTACTACTATGGTTTATTTCAATGGTGTCAGTACTATTGCTGTTCCATCTAACATAAGTAACAGGTCTTTCTTGATTTTGAGATTTGTTTAATTCAATATCAATTCTATAATTATTCTCATACTTTTTAAAACGAAAACTATCTGGTTGTCTTTTAACCTCTTCATTATCAGAAAGATAAAATACCCCAATCCCACTTAAATAATTGGAATTTCCTGGATTTAATAAATCCTTGTTTTCAGAATTATAAACAGAAAACAATATATGTGATGCTCTATAATACGGTATAGCACGTTCCCCATCTTCATCTTGTGAATTACATCCCAAAAATGTTATAATTGATAAAACTATAATAAATATTTTCATAAACTTAATTTTCCTACTAAAGTAAAAATTTGGCAAACTAGATATAATGATATTTATTAGGTTAATTAACTTTTTTAATGTGTTTATTTAAAACAAAAAAACTGCATCATTTCTGATGCAGTTTTAAATTTATAAATGTTTTGGGCTTTTATTTCCCTTCCATTTTTTTCTTTAATGCAGCTAAATCACCACCTAAATCTCCAAGAGTAGTTTTATCTGCAGATTCAGCTTTTTTCTGAACTGATTTGATATTTTTCTCTTCTTGAGCTTTAAATATTGAAGTATGAGAAGCTACAACACGTCTAAATTCTTTGTTAAATTCAATAACTTTAAATTCAGCTGTATCTCCTTTTGCCAATTTAGTTCCATCTTCTTTAGTGGTAAAACGGCTAGGAACAAATGCTTCAACACCATCTTGTAAAGTAACTATTAAACCTTTATCGCTTTTATCTTTTACAACTCCTTCGTGAATTGAATCAATTGAGAATGTTGCCTCGTGAGCATCCCAAGGGTTTTCAGTAGTTTGTTTGTGACCTAAATTTAATTTACGTCCTTCAACATCTAATTCTAATACTTGAACTTCTAATTTATCTCCAACTGAAGTGAAATCAGATGGGTGTTTAATTTTCTTAGTCCAAGAAAGGTCAGAAATATAAACTAATCCGTCAATTCCTTCTTCTAATTCAACAAAAACACCAAAGTTAGTGTAGTTACGTACAGTACCTGTATGTGTAGAACCAACTGGATATTTTTCAGCAATATTATTCCAAGGATCTGGGTGTAATTGCTTAATACCTAATGACATTTTTCTTTCTTCTCTATCTAAAGTTAAAACTTGAGCTTCAACTTCGTCTCCAACAGATACAAAATCTTGTGCAGAACGTAAATGTGTAGACCATGACATTTCAGAAACGTGAATTAATCCTTCAACTCCTTGAGCAACTTCAATAAATGCACCATAATCAGCAAGTACAACTACTTTACCTTTTACGTTATCACCTACTTTAATAGACTCGTCTAATGCTTCCCAAGGGTGCGCATTTAATTGTTTCAATCCTAATTGAATTCTTGTTTTCTCATCATCAAAATCAAGAATTACAACATTTAATGCTTGATCTAATTCAACAACCTCACTTGGGTGGTTAATTCTAGACCATGATAAATCAGTAATGTGAATTAAACCATCAACACCACCTAAATCAACAAATACACCGTAAGAAGTAATATTTTTAACAACACCTTCTAATACTTGTCCTTTTTCTAATTTACCAATAATTTCTTTTTTCTGAACTTCAATATCAGCTTCAATAAGTGCTTTATGAGATACAACAACGTTTTTAAATTCTTGGTTGATTTTCACAACTTTGAACTCCATTGTTTTCTCTACATACTGATCGTAGTCTCTAATTGGTTTTACATCAATTTGAGAACCTGGTAAGAATGCTTCAATTCCGAAAACATCTACAATCATACCTCCACGAGTTCTACATTTTACAAAACCGTTAACTACTTCACCTGTTTCGTGTGCATTATTTACACGATCCCAAGCTTTGATAACTCTTGCTTTTTTGTGTGATAATACTAATTGTCCAGTACTATCTTCTCTTTTATCTACTAAAACTTCTACAATATCTCCAACAGCTAAGTTAGGATTGTAACGAAATTCGTTTAACGAAATAACACCTTCTGATTTTGAATTAATGTCAATAATTGCTTCACGGTCAGTTTTTCTTACAACTGTTCCATCAATTACTTCTCTTTCATTAACTAAACCTAAAGTACCTTCTAAGGCCGCTTCAAATGCTTTAATGTTTTCTTCGTCTACAGCTTCAATTCCTTCTTCGTATTTGTGCCAGTCAAAGCTTTCTAAGAATTCTTCAGGACTAACCTTCACTTCTTCCACTTTTTCTTCTTCAACTACAGGTGTAGCTTCTTTTTTTGCTTCTGCAGGTGCAGCAGCTTCTGTTTTTTCAACTTTTGGAGCATTTACTTGCTCTTCAGTTTTTTTTGTTTCTTCAGACATATTGCTGATGATTAAATTTTGTATCTTATTGTTTTACAGATTTTTAAACGATAAAAACGCAAAGAGATTATTTATATAAATTTAAATAAAATTCCTTTTTAAATCTGTTCTCGTAAAAAGGAGTGCAAATTTAGTAAAAAGTATTTGAAATAACAACATGTATTTGAGTTATTAAAAATTTAATTCACTAAAAATCACTACCTTGTGTTAATCTAAAAAAACTAACAATTATGAAAAAAATTATTTATTATTTATTGTCAATGCTACTAATAGCTTGCAATAACGAGCCAAAAGAAGCTGATAATTCAGTTCAAAATTTAAAAGAATATTCTATTAATCAATTTATGGACAATGAATCGGTTTATGGCGGAAGCTTCTCCACAGACAAGTCTAAATTACTTGTAACCAGCAATAGAACAGGAGTTTACAATATGTTCACTGTTTCAACAAAAACAGGCGAATTTATTCCAGAATCTAAATCAGATAGCTCTTCTGTTTTTTCAATTTCATATTTTCCAAATGATGATAGAATTCTTTTTAGAATGGATGACAATGGAAATGAATTAAATCATATCTATATGAAAGATTCAACTGGAATAACTGATTTAACCCCTTTTGAAGGGTCTAATTCTAGATTTTACAGCTGGGCAAAAAATAAAGAAAGTTTCTTTTTTGGATCGAATAAGAGAGATGAACGCTATTTTGATGTTTATGAGATGAATATCTCAACTTTTAAACCAGTATTGTTTTATGAAAACTTAGAAGGTTATAATTTTAATGGAATTTCTAACGACAAACAGTATTTAGCACTTAGTAAAACTGTGAATACAAATGATAGTGATTTGTTTATTTATAACTTAAATGATAAATCTTATACAAAAATAAATGACATTTTAAGTTCAAATTCAGCTGCAGATTTTAGCCTTGATAGTAAAGATCTATATTATACAACAGATGTAGATTCTGAGTTTGCATACCTTATGAAATACGATATTGAAACAAAAACTAAAGAAAAAGTTATGGAAAAATCTTGGGATATTACCTCAAGTTATTTTAGCGAAAATGGAAAATATCAAATAACTTCAATAAACGAAGATGCTAAAACAAAGGTTTTTATTAATGATATAGAAACAGGAAATGATATTGAGTTACCAACTTTTGATAATGGAAGTGTTATTGGTGTTGGTTTTTCAAGAGATGAAACCAAAATACGCTTTTATGTGGGTGGTTCTAACTCACCTTACAATTTATATATTTATGACATCGCTAGTAAAGAAGTTCAAAAATTAACTGATGTTTTAAATAAAGAAATTGAGCCAACTCACATGGTTAATTCTGAAGTGATTCGATTTAAATCGTTTGATGGTGTTGAGATTCCTGCAATTTATTACAAACCTCATCAAGCAAATAAAAACAATAAAGTTCCTGCTTTGGTAATGGTTCATGGAGGTCCTGGAGGACAATCGGGTCAGTATTACAATCCCTTAGTTCAATATTTAGTAAATCATGGTTATGCAATTTTAGCCGTGAATAATAGAGGAAGTAGTGGTTACGGAAAAACATTTTTTCAAATGGATGACTTAAATCACGGTGATAAAGATTTAAAAGATTGTATTGAAGGAAAAAACTGGCTAGCTGCACAAGAAATTATAGATGCAGAATCTATAGGTATTATGGGAGGTTCTTATGGTGGTTATATGACTATGGCAGCATTAACGTTTACTCCTGAAGAGTTTGACGTTGGTGTTAATTTATTTGGTGTAACAAATTGGCTTAGAACTTTAAAAAGTATTCCGCCTTATTGGGAAGCTTTTAGAGATGCACTGTATAAAGAATTAGGAGATCCGTATTCTGCAGATTCGGTTAGATTACGTAAAATTTCTCCGTTATTTCATGCCGAAAATATTACAAAACCTTTAATTGTATTGCAAGGAACAATGGATCCAAGAGTTTTAAAAATAGAATCTGATGAAATTGTTGCTGCAGCAAAGAAAAACGATGTTCCCGTGGAATATGTGCTGTTTGAAGATGAAGGACATGGTTTTGTAAAGAAAGAAAATCAGATAACAGCTTATGGAAATATACTTAAGTTTTTAGATACTTATTTAAAGAAATCTGAAATTCCAGTAAAACAATAAAAGTTTAAAAGGCTGTCTAAAAAGTTTTTGAATAACGTCATTCTCAATTTGAATTATATAAACTAAAGTCATACTTTTTAGACAGTTTTTTTTAAAATAAATTACCCAATCCACTCTTTAAAATCTTTTACACGTTCTCTACTCACTATAATTTCAGCTTCATTAAAATTTCTTAGAATAATTTTTAAGCGGCTATTTGTATAGGAAATAATATCTTTAATTGCATTTACATTAACAAAGTATTTTCTACTAACTCTATAAAAATGATCTGGATCCAATTTTTCTTCTAATTGCTCTAGTGTTTCCTCTAAAACATAACTTCTATTGTTTGTTGTATGAATATGCGTTGCTTTATTTTCACTAAAAACACATTCAATAGATTCTATTGAAATCATTTTTAAATGCTGTCCTATTTTAACTGTAAATCTTTTTTTATAACTTTTTTGAGTTGGAGCAATTAAATTTTTAATTTCTTGTAAGTTTATTCCAGAATTTTGATTGGTGGAAATCAATTTTTTGTATTGATCTATAGCATTTTCCAATTCGTCAGAGTCTATTGGTTTTAACAAATAATCGACGCTATTAAGTTTAAAAGCCTTTAAAGCATATTCGTCGTATGCAGTGGTAAATATTATTGCGCTTTTAACTTCAACTTCTTCAAAAATTTCAAAAGACAATCCATCGGATAATTGAATATCTAAAAACAATAAATCGGGATGTTCATTATTATGAAACCAATTTATGGCCTCTTCAACCGAATGAAGCATTGCAATAGGCTCTATATTATATTCGTTGAGCATTCTATTTAAGCGTCTTGCAGCTGGTTTTTCATCTTCAATAATAATTACTTTCATTGTTTACAATTATTTTATTTTGAATTTAACATTTTAACAAATTAGGTTTGCCTTCGTATCTCAATCACTTCGCTACTCCCACATATCCTTTTTATCTTTATCCATTAATTCCTTAATCTTTTTATCTTCCCAGTTTTTACCTAAAATAAAATTCATTCCAAACACTCCAAATGCGTGAAATACAATTCCTATTCCCCAGAAAAACAGTGTTCCGTATGAACTCCAATCTAATAAAAGACCTACTCCTTCACCTGAAATAATTCTTGCTAATATTATAAAGGCATTTACTGCTAAATAAACCATTAAATGAACATAAAACCCCTTAATTGCCTTAACTCGTTTTTGTGCTCTAATATATTTTTGATTTTCTAAATTATTATTTTCCATTGTATTATTGTTTTTATTGTTGGCTAAAATTTAAACCTATTTTTTATTATAAATAGCTAATTAGTTATTGAATCTATCTTTATCCATTAGTTCTTTTATTTTTCTATTTTCCCAATCTTTTCCAAAGATTAGATTATGCCCAAATACACCAAATGCGTGTGATATAATTCCAATTCCCCAACCTAACATTGGCCACCAAAACCATTGATAACTTGGTGATGTTTTTAAGTTAATAAATACTAAAAAAGGGATTACCAAACAGTAGGACAATAAATTCCAATAAAATCCTTTAATCTCTTCAACTCTTTTTTTAGCTCTTATATACTTTTGCTCTTCAGTAAAATCCGTTTTCATTTTTTTGTTTTTTTATGATTTCTATTAGAATAAATGCTGTTTTAATTAATTTAATAATTAAATAGAATTACTCCCAATATTGTTTTTTGTCATTTTCCATAAATTCTTTAATCTTTTTTTCTTCCCAATTCCTTCCTAAAACAGAGTTATAACTAAAAGCTTTAAATCCTTGAAAAACCATTCCTATTCCCCATCCTAGCATTGGAAACCAAAACCAATGAAACTGAGGAACAAATTTTAAATTTATATAAATTAACATTGGAATAACAAGGCAATAAGCAATAATTCCACTGTAAAAACCTTTGATTTCCTCTACTTGTTCAACAGCTCTCATATATTTGGAACTTTCTATATTATTTGATGATTTCATAATTTTTGTTTTTTGAGTTAATAACGGCAATTTTACCGTAAATTTTTCTGAGTTTTTTTCTATAAACACTTTTTTAAGTGTAATTAAACTATACCTATCAACTATGTTTTTTAACCCTACTTTTGTTCCTCTTTCAAGCACAGTTTTAGGACTGTAATTATTTGTAATTATTAAATAACCTTCTTCTTCAACAATGGAAACTTTTAAAGGGTTTTCTTCTGAAACTACATTATGTTTTATTGTATTTTCTAACAAAAGTTGAAGCGATAATGGTATAATTTTTAAATTAGGGTTACTTGCTTTTTCTGGAATTTCAAAGGTTACTGCATTTTCAAAACGCATTTTTAATAATTCCATATATGTTTTTGCAAACTTTAGCTCTTCATCCAAATCAATTAAATCTTTACTTTTTTGTTCCAAAACATACCTATAAACTTTTGATAGTTTCGTTGTAAATTTTTCTGCTTGCTTTGGATTTTCTCCAATTAATGAGGTTAAAACATTTAAACTATTGAATAAAAAATGTGGATCTATCTGACTTTTTAACGATTCAAATTTGGCTGTTTCGGTTTTTGCTACAATTTGTTGTTCTTTAACTTTCTTTTCGGTTAATGCCTTATAAAAGAATATTGCGTGAAAAACAAGACTTGCAAATAAGGTTACAATTAAACCAAACAGGTAATACGTTTTTGCATTACTATCATTAAAAAAATTTTCAACTGGCTTACCTAAAATTAAAACCATAGTAACAAATCTTAGCAGCACCAAACCAATCATAGTAAGAGTTACCGAGACAAATGCCCCAATAATTAACCTATATTTTGAATGATCTTTCCAAGTAAATTTAGTCTCAAGAAATTTAAAAAAATATCCATTAATAGCACTAAGAACAAAAGCATACATAAAATGAATTCCAAAAACTAATATTAAGTCATTAAGCGGTATATTAAAACCTCCGTTAAAAACCACTCGCTCAATAATAAATATGATTATGGCAATTATAAACGAAATTTTTAATAAGGATTTTAAATCTGTTTTCATCTTATGGAAGGTATATTTAATGGTAAGTGCAATTTAAAATTTAATTTCCAAAACAACATCCTCATTTAATAATTCAAATTTAGAATTTTCAAATTGTGGAGGACCAAAACTTAATGAATTGTTAGATGTTCCATAATTTTCTTTAGGCATACCATTTAATTCAAAATCCATTTTTTTATTTTCATTTTCATCGTGAAAACAAATAATTGCATATTGACCATTTCGCACATTTTCAAAAATTACGGTGCTTTTTCCATTTTCAATTTTTGAAGTTTTTGCTTGTAATGGCTGTTTTCTAAAATTTTCTTTATCAAAAAGAGCAAAATTAGCAGTTCCATCATCGTTTAATGCATTTACAATAGACACTGTAATTGAATTAGTTTTTTCAATATTTAAATTGGTTGAATTTTGACCTAAAATTATAGTAGAAAATAATAAAGCCATTGTTAAAATTACATGTTGCATAATAAATTGTTTTTAGATTAATATTTTATTTACACTTCAAAATTGTGGATTTTATATGGTTCTATAAATTTTAACTTACCGAATTGTATTTTTTGTACGACGAATTGTAATTTTTAATTTTTAATCATTATTTCACATACTGTAAATACAATAATTTCAATTTTTAAAACTTGTAAAATTGCTATCTAAAAAAATATAAGTTATCAAATTTTAAAAATTAAAAATTTCCTTATTTCAAACGTTTTCAATTAATAATTATCTACAAAAAAAGCACTTTTTAAAAACCCTAACATTCGTCATATTTTTAACAGAAAAAAATTGTAATTTTATAAGACTTTTACAAAAAAACAGTTACATTATGAAAATATACGATGATAAACACATTAAAAATGTTGCTTTTGTAGGCGCTAATAAAAGTGGTAAAACTACACTAGCAGAAACAATGCTTTTTGAAGCTGGATTAGTCAACCGCCGTGGTACCGTAGAAAACAAAAATACTGTTTCCGATTACCACGAAATTGAACATGAAAGAGAAACTTCCATTTTTGCCACTCCCCTTCATACAGAATGGCGCAACTACAAAATAAACATATTAGACACTCCAGGTTTAGACGATTTTATAGGTGAAATTGCATCTACAATGCGTGTTGCAGATTCAATTGTAACTGTGGTAAATTCACAACATGGCGTTGAAGTAGGGACCGAAATTATTTGGAACTATGTAGATCGTTTTTCTAAACCAACCTTATTTGTTATAAATCAAATTGACAATCCAAATGCCGATTTTGATGAAAGCTTCAATAGCATCGTAAATTTAATAGGTACAAATGCCGTTAAAATTCAATATCCACTTGTAGTTGATGGAGCGCAATGTATTATTGATGTATTAAAAATGAAAATGTACAAATTTGGTCCAGAAGGTGGTAAACCAGAAAAGTTTGAAATACCCGAAGATCAAAAAGATATTGCAAATGAACTACATAATGAATTAGTTGAAAAAGCCGCTGAAAATGATGAAGCCTTAATGGAACTTTATTTTGATAAAGGAACGTTAAATGAAGATGAAATGAGAGAAGGAATTAAAAAAGGAATGCTTAACCATGAATTATTTCCTGTTTTCTGTGTATCTGCTTTAAACGATATGGGAACTGGTAGATTAATGGGATTTATTGATAATGTAGCACCTTCTGCTGCTGATTTAAAACCTGAACAAAGTGTAGAAGGTAACACTATAGAATGTAAACCAGACGCTCCAACTTCACTTTTTATATTTAAAACCTTATACGAACCTAATTTAGGTCAAATTAGTTTTTTTAAAGTAAAATCAGGAGAAATAAAGCAAAACGATAAATTAGAAAATTCTAGAAACGAAGAAATTGAAATTATTAACCAACTTTATATAATGGATGGTAAAAACCGCGAACCGGTTGAAAAATTAAGCGCTGGTGATATTGGCGCAACATTAAAATTAAAATATACCGAAACCAATGACACCTTAAGAACAAAAGGTTCGGATATTACCATAAAACCAATCCAATTTCCGGCACCGAGAATTAGTAAAGCTGTAACTGCAGCAGATAAAAATGATGAGGAAAAATTAAATGACGCTTTAAAGAAAATTCATAGTCAAGATCCAACAGTAACAATTAAATATTCTAAGGAATTAAAACAACAAATTCTTTCTTGTCAAGGAGAACTTCATTTAGCTACTATTGATTGGACATTGAAAAAAATATATGGAATAACAGCCGTATTTGAACAACCTAAAATTGCTTATCGAGAAACCATTCAAAGATCTGCCACAACTAGCTACAAACATAAAAAACAATCTGGAGGTTCGGGACAATTTGGTGAAGTCCATATGAAAATAGAACCTTGGTATGAGGGAATGCCAGAACCAGAAGGATTCAATATTAGAGGAAAAGATGAGATTGAGTTAGATTGGGGAGGAAAACTCGTATTTTATAATTGCATTGTTGGTGGAGTAATTGATACTCGTTATTTACCTTCTGTATTAAAAGGTTGTTTAGAAGTTATGGAAGAAGGACCATTAACTGGATCCTATGCCCGAGATATTAGAGTAATGTTGTTTGACGGAAAAATGCATCCAGTAGATTCAAATGATATTTCCTTTAAAATTGCTGCTTCTCACGCTTTTAAAGCTGCATTTTTAAACGCAAAACCAAAATTATTAGAACCAATTCAGGAATTAACTGTAAAAGTTCCTGAAGAATTAATGGGTAATGTTATGACCGATTTACAATCTAGAAGGTCTATTATTTTAGGAATGGATAGCGATGGAAAATACCAATCTATAAAAGCGAAAACTCCATTAGCCGAAATGTATAAATATTCTACAACCTTAAGATCTATTACCCAAGGTAGAGGAAGTTTTAGTACAAAATTTTCAAATTTTGAATTAGTTCCAAATAATGTTCAAGAATCTTTAGTTAAAACAGAATAAAACCAATTTTATTTTTATTATTTAAACAAAAAAGACTCGTCATTTAACATGACGAGTCTTAATAGTTAGTAGTTAAAAGATTAATATATTTTATTAATTCAATCAATTTTAATAGTCTAATCGTTTACATGGTTTATTATCCAACGTAATTAAATAGTGTACTGGAATATCAATCTTTGTAACAAATGTAACATTATTTTCAACATACACAAATTATTTAAGCATTATCTTTATATTAAATTTAATTTTTTATGAAATTTATTGTATTATTAGTAACCGTAACAATTACATATATTAATAAAGAAATTTATTGATATTTCACTATCTTTGCAGCCAAATTACAACTACAACAAATGAAAATATTATTTTTAACTTTAGCGTTATTAGGATTAGGTGTAGCAGGAATTGCTATAAAATTATGGGCTAAAAAAGATGGCAAATTTGCAGGTACTTGTGCTAGTCAAAATCCACATTTAAATAAAGAAGGAGAACCTTGTGGTTTTTGTGGTAAAACCGCTGATGAATGTGAAAACAGATAATTAATGCTCGAATATTTGTTTATTACTTTTTTAGTAATTGTCTGTATTCAAAGTGTTTATTACTTATTAATTTTTGGGAGTTTTTCATTTTCTAAAAGTAAAAAAACAGAAATAAACTTCAATAAAGATGTTTCTGTGGTTATTTGCGCAAAAAACGAAGCTAAAAACTTAAAAAAAAACCTACCTTATTTTTTAAATCAAGAATATTCTAATTTTGAAATTATTCTAATAAATGATTGTTCTACAGATGACACATTAAGAGTTATGGAGCAATTTAAATTAACATCTTCAATACCAATCAAAATTGTTAACGTTGCCCCAAATGAACAATTTTGGGGAAGTAAAAAATATGCTTTAACACTTGGAATAAAAGCTGCTAGTTACGAGTTCTTATTGTTTTCTGACGCGGATTGTAAACCTATTTCTAGGCAATGGATACAGGAAATGACTAATTTATATATTAAGCCTACACAACTTGTTTTAGGTTATGGTAGTTATTCTAAAGTTAAAGGCTCTATATTAAATAAACTAATACGCTTTGAAACATTGTTAACGGCAATACAGTATTTTTCATATGCAAAAATTGGTTTACCTTATATGGGAGTTGGACGAAATTTATCATATACCAAATCACTTTTTTTTAAAAACAACGGTTTTGTAAACCACATGAATATAAAATCTGGTGATGATGATTTATTTATTAATGATGTAGCTACTAAAAATAATTGTGCTATTTGTTTTTCAGAAAATAGTTTTACTGAATCAGCACCAAAAACTACTTTTTCGAGCTGGATTCAACAAAAAAGAAGGCATATTTCTACATCAAATTTTTACAAACTAAAGCACAAACTTCTTTTAGGACTATTTTATCTTTCTCAATTATTATTTTGGTTTCTGTCAATTATTCTTGTGTTATTTTATCCAAAATTTACTTTTGTTATAGGATTAATTCTAATACGTTTCATCATAATTTACTTTTCCATTGGTTTTAGTGCAAAAAAGTTAAACGAAAAAGATTTAGTGCTATTTGCTCCATTTTTTGAATTATTTTTAATTCTCATTCAAATGTTTATCTTTATAAAAAATCTTATTTCAAAACCCAAACATTGGTAAATAAAAATATTGATATTGCTGATTTAATTGAAAAAGCTCGCAAAAAAAATGAAACAGCTTTTAACACACTATTAAACACTTATTGGAGTGATGTTTTTCGCTTTCAATTATCAAAATGCGATAATGAAGACGAAGCAGAGGATATTACCATTAAAACTTTTTCGAAAGCTTTTGACAAAATCCATTTGTATAACGATAGATATAATTTTAAAACTTGGCTTATTTCAATTTCTAAAAATATTTTTTTAGACCATATTAGAAAACGACGTACAGATACGGTATCAATAAATAAAAAAGAATCTGAAGCATATAAAATATTTGATGAAACTCCATCAGCCGAAGATCAATTAATAATTGAACAAAATCTAGCACAATTATTAAACTATATAAAACAATTAAAACCTCATTATCAAGAGATTATAAATCTTCGATATTTTAGAGAAATGAGTTATAAGGAAATGGCTGATTACCTTAATGAGCCAATGAGCAATATTAAAGTAAAACTAGTTAGAGCTAAAAAATTATTAGCGGCAATTATTGAAAAATCTTCTTAAATTGAATACTAAATATTTAAATTGGATTCATAAACTAGGTCCTGGTTTATTATTTGCTGGTGCCGCAATTGGTGTATCTCATTTAGTACAATCAACACGAGCTGGTGCCGATTTTGGTTTTGGATTAATTTGGGCTCTTGTTTTAATTCATATTATAAAATATCCGTTTTTTCAATTTGGACCTCGATACGCAACTGCAACAGGAGAAAGTTTGTTAGATGGCTACAAAAGGTTAGGTAAAGAAGTTCTTATTGCCTATTTTATTCTGAATTTAGCAACAATGTTTACAATACAAGCAGCAGTAACAATTGTAACTGCTGGTTTAGCAGCTAATTTGTTTGGAATAACTACCAATCCTGTTACTTGGAGTATTATAATTACAATTCTATGCTTTTTATTACTAGTTATTGGTAGATATAAGCTTCTAGATAATTTAATGAAAGGAATTATTATAGTACTTACAATAAGTACCATTGCATCTTTAATAATTGCTTTAAACAATAAACATTCTATTTTAACTTTAGTACAAATTTTACCCAAAGGCACCACTGAAATTACTTTTCTAATTGCATTTTTAGGTTGGATGCCAGCCCCACTCGATGTTTCAATTTGGCAATCGCTTTGGGCAATCGAAAAACAAAAGAACAAAGCTATTAAATTTAATACCAAACAATCTATATTTGATTTTAATATAGGGTTTATTGGTACATTAATTCTTGGTATTTGCTTTGTTTCTTTGGGTGCACTAGTAATGTTTAACACTAATAATACTTTTAGCAATAGCGCAGTAACTTTCTCCCAACAACTCATAAATTTATATACCACAAACCTTGGAAAAGGAATGTATATTTTTATTGCAGCTGCAGCATTTACTACAATGTTTAGTACTACCATTACAACTTTAGATGCGTCGCCAAGAGCAATGGCAAAAACTTTTGATTTGTTAACAAATAAACCTTTTAAAAATTTATATTGGTTTTGGATTAGTTTTTTAGCCCTTGGAACAATTATAATATTATCTTTTTTTATGTCGGAAATGGGACTCTTAATTAAAATTGCAACAATACTTTCTTTTTTAACAGCACCTTTCTTTGCAATTATAAATTACATCTTAGTATCGGGTAAACATATGCCTAAACAGTGGCGGCCTTCACTTAAAATGAAAATTCTAAGTTGGATTGGAATCTTTTTTTTAATTGCATTTAGTATTTGGTTTATTACAAGTTTATAAAATCTTTGTACTTTTGCAGTCAATTTTCAAAAGAAATGACAAAAGAAACAACTTCAATTCAAAATAAACAACAAAAACCCAAATGGTTACGAGTAAAATTACCTGTTGGTAAAAAATATACAGAACTTAGAGGTGTTGTTGATAAGTATAAATTAAATACTATTTGCACAAGTGGTAGCTGTCCAAATATGGGCGAATGTTGGACTGAGGGTACCGCAACATTTATGATTTTGGGGAATATTTGCACAAGATCTTGTGGTTTTTGTGGTGTAAAAACTGGAAGACCCGAAAATGTAGATTGGGAAGAGCCAGAAAAAGTTGCTCGATCAATTAAACTAATGAATATTAAACATGCTGTTATTACATCTGTCGATAGAGATGATATTAAAGATGGTGGCTCTATTATTTGGGCTGAAACTGTTAATGCTATTCGTAGAGCAAATCCAAATACAACATTAGAAACTTTAATTCCTGATTTTCAAGGAAACAAAACTAATATTGATAGAATATTGGATGTAGCTCCAGAGGTTATTTCGCACAATTTAGAAACTGTAAGACGATTAACTAGAGAGGTTCGTATACAAGCTAAATACGACCGTAGTTTAGAGGTTTTAAAGTATATGAAAGACCAAGGTCAGCGCAGAACAAAATCTGGTATTATGCTAGGATTAGGTGAAACAGAGCAAGAAGTGATTGAAACAATGAAAGATTTATCAAATGCTAAAGTTGATATTTTAACTATTGGACAATATTTACAACCAAGTAAAAAGCACCTACCAGTAAAAGAATTTATAACTCCTGAACAATTCGATAAATACAAACAATTGGGTCTGGAAATGGGATTTAGACATGTAGAAAGTAGTGCTTTGGTAAGATCATCTTATAAAGCACAAAAACATTTAGAATAAAAATAATCTAATTTAACTTTATATTAACAGTTAACATAATTTTTGGCACGACAATTGTATAGTCTTATTCGAACAAAAGTTTGGTTAGTTTTGTTTAAATATTGTTTAAGTTTAGATTTAGTAAAAAAAAGCGTTTGATTAACGCTTTTTTTTATTTTAATAATTTACCTTCTTCTAGTAAAATATCATACACATATCCATAACCAAAATCCTTATTCAAGGTAATATTACCCTTAAAAGTAACTGTATCTCCTACTTTTACAACTTCTGTTGTAGTTATAGTTAAACTACTTTTAGTTTCAAATTTAGATCCATCAACAATATGTACCCAATTCTTATCAAGAATTCCATTATTAACTTTAACAACTTTTCCCTTAACAAGTAGCTCTTTTCCTAGAAGTGATTCTTTATTCTCAAAGATATCTTTTAAAGAAGTTCCACCTGTTGGTGTCGCAATTTTAACGTCTAAAATTGGAGAATGCTCGTGTTTAGTATTTGAATGTGGATTTTGATTTTGTTTTTTCACTGCTTTTTCTGTTGCTCTTAAACCTTCAGCAAAAACAATACTTTCAAATGTTTTATTTAAATGCTTACTTTCAAAATCTTTCATTACCATTCCACCATCATAGTAATAAGTTTTTCCTATTTCCACTTCAGAATTTGGAATAGCCATCCAATAGCTTTCCCCATTTTCCATAACATTAACATAGGCATAACCACCACCGTCAACAAATTCATTTACAACAATTTTATGGGAACTAGATTTTAAAACTTCATTGGTCGATTCAATTTTAGAATAACTAGTTTTCTCTTTGCAACTAAACAAAAGTATTGCACTAAAAATAATTGCAAAAAATTTTATATTATTTTTCATTCTTTTTAATATTTCGATAAATGTAACAAATATTATTTTTAAAATAATGATATTAATCACCATTCAATTTTAGATAATCCATTTGCAGTTAAATAATCATTTACTTTACTAAAGTGCTTATTACCAAACCAATAACCTCTATTAGCACTTAAAGGAGAAGGATGACCAGCGGTTAAAATGCAATGTTTATTTGAATCTATCCTTAATCCTTTCTTTTTAGCATATCCGCCCCATAATAAAAACACCACATTTTCCTTTTCTTCTGAAATTTTAGAAATTACAACATCTGTAAACTTTTCCCATCCTTTTTTTTGATGGGAACCTGCATTATGAGCTCTAACTGTTAAGGTTGCATTTAAAAGAAGTACACCTTGTTTTGCCCAGCGTTCTAAATTTCCACTTTTTGGATAGGGAATATTTAAATCTGTTTCTATTTCTTTAAAAATATTTATTAATGAAGGTGGATGTTTTATACCTTCATTTACAGAAAAACATAAACCATGGGCTTGGTTTTTACCGTGATACGGATCCTGACCAATAATTACAACTTTTAAATTATTTAGGGAACATAAGTTAAATGCCTCAAATATTTTATTTCCAGGCGGAAAACATGTGTTAGTTGAATATTCTTCCTTTACAAACTTTGTAAGTTCCTGAAAATAACCCTTTTCAAACTCAAGTTTTAACAATTCACCCCAATCTTTATCTATTTCAACTTTCATTATTTGTATTCACCTTAAATTTATACTTTTGTCTAGCTTTCAAAAGTAGCATTTTTTATGAGTAATATTTCAGAAAAAACATTAATTGATTTAGAATTTTTTACCATTTTAAAATCGGTAAGTAATCTTTGCATCTCTGATTTAGGCAAAGAAGAAGCTTTAAAAATTAGACCAATTCAATCGAAAGAAAAACTCATTCCTCAATTAAAACTTGTAAACGAATATTTATCTTCTTTTGATAATGACAATAGGTTACCTAACCATTATTTTGATGATATTCAAAAAGAAATAAAGTTATTAAATATTGAAAATAGTTATTTAGAGCCTTCTTCATTTCTAAAAATTTTAAACAATTCGAATACGGTATTTGAAATTTTAAAATTTCTTAAAAAATTTAAAGATATTTATCCCGAGTTATTTAATTATTCTGAAACCATTGAATTTCAAAAACTTATTTCAGATAGTATCAAAAAAATAATTACCCCTTTTGCTGAAGTAGATGAGAATGCTTCTTCTTTATTAAAAAGTATAAGAAAGGAAATAAATTTGGTAAGAGCAAAAATTGGGTCAAGTTTTACAAAGGCTTTAAATCAATATGCAAGCTCGGGTTATTTAGATGAAATAAGAGAATCTGTGGTTGACAATCAGCGCGTATTAGCAGTGCAAGCAATGCATCGCCGAAAAGTTAAAGGAAGTCTTTTGGGAAGTTCTAAAACTGGAAGTATCGTGTATATTGCGCCTCAAGCAACATTGCAATATAGCCGAGAATTACAAAATTTATCTTATGAAGAACATCAAGAAATAGTTCGAATTTTAAAAGAATTATCTAATACAATTAGAGTTTTTGTTCCTGATTTAAAAGAATACCAAAACTTTTTAATTAAGCTTGATGTTATTGGTGCAAAAGCTATTTATGGAAAAAAATTGAATGCATGTTTACCTAAAATAACAGCTGAAAAAAAAATATTTTTACGTGATGCCTTCCACCCTATTTTATTGCTTAACAACAATGAAAAGAAGATAAAAACAGTTCCTCAAACATTAGAATTAAACAACAAACAGCAAATAATTGTAATATCAGGGCCAAACGCAGGAGGAAAAAGTATTACTTTAAAAACCATTGGCTTATTACAAGTTATGCTACAAAGTGGTATTTTAATCCCTGTACATGAGCGCTCAACCACCTATTTTTTCGATAAAGTTCTAACAGATATTGGAGATAATCAATCTATTGAAAATCAACTATCTACTTACAGTTATCGATTAAAAAATATGCGTAATTTTTTACGTCGTTGTAATGAAAATACTTTGTTTTTAATTGACGAATTTGGAACAGGTAGTGACCCCGAACTTGGAGGCGCATTGGCCGAAATATTTTTAGAAGAATTTCATTCAAAAGGCGCTTATGGTATTATTACAACCCATTATGCTAATTTAAAAGTTTTAGCTAACGAATTAGAAAATGTTGCTAATGCAAATATGCAATTTGATGAAAAAACGCTAGAACCATTATTTAGGCTATTTATTGGTCAGGCAGGAAGTTCATTTACTTTTGAAGTTGCTCAAAAAAATGGTATTCCATTTAGCTTAATTAATAAAGCTAAAAAACGTGTTGAAGGCGAAAAAATTAGATTAGATAAAACTATTTCTAAACTTCAAAAAGAGAGAAATAAGCTTCAAAAAACATCAGAAGGTTTAGAAAAAGAAAAAAGTAAGGCTGCAGAAAAATCGGATTCGTTAACAGAAAAGCAAGAGAAAATTCAAGAAAAACTTGAAAATTTTCAAACCTTATATGATAGCAATCAAAAAATGTTGGCTTACGGAAGAAAAATTAATGAGTTAGTAAATAAGTACCTTCAAAATAATAATAAAAAAGAATTAAATGTCGAATTTAATAAATGGGTTGCATCAGAAAAGACAAAACATTTGAAAAAAAATCCTCCAAAACCCAAAACTAAAGCACAAAAAAAACAAGTAAAAGTTGAAAAGAAAAAGGTTGAACAAAAACTAATTTCTACTGAAAAAGAAGTGTTGGTTGAAGTTGTTAAAGTTAGAAAGCAAAAGAAAACTGAAGCATTAAAAGCTGCACAACAAAAAGCCAATTATACCTTTAAAGTAAATGACAAAGTTAGAATAATTGACAGTAAAGCTTGTGGAACAATTGAAAAAATTGAAAAAAATAACGCTTTTATAAATTACGGTGTTTTCACAACAAAAACCACATTAACAAAATTAGAATTAGTTGAATCTGCGAAAAAGTAGAAAAAATTTCATAATCATATTAAATTTATTCTTAAATTTAATAAAGAAATCAACGTAAATATCTTAATTAATATTTATTCAAATTAAAACCCATTTTTAATTTGATATTATAATCCCAATACTTTAGTTTCTATTAAATCCAATATGGTTAAAAATGGGCTTACCATCCAAAGTCGTGTATGTGAAAGTGAAATTCGACATTAATCTATTGAGTAGCCGAGAAAAGAAGCCGAAAATCGAAAGAGTAAGCATTTTTCACTAACTATTTACTTCTTAGAAAATGAAAAAAAATCTAATATTAATAGTAGTTGCAATTTTAGTAAGCTTTACTAGTTTTTCACAAAATGTTTCTGGTGTTTACAATACAGATTATAAGCAAATGACACTAACCCAAATTGGAAATAAAGTTACAGGAACTTACGAAGGTGCAAATGGAAAGATACAAGCAATTTTAAATGGAAATAGACTTGTTGGAACTTGGAAAAATAGTGCTAGTAATAAAACGGGAAATTTTGAATTTATTTTTAACTCTAGCTTTTCATCTTTTACAGGCAAATATGGTTACAATAATAATGGACCTACCAAAAAGTGGAATGGGAAAAAAGTTAATTCAACTGCTTCAACCAATACTATAAAAACTTCTCCGGTTAAAATAATTAATATTGCTGGAGAATATGCTACGGATTATGGAAAAATGACACTAAATCAAAATGGAAATTTAGTTACTGGAAACTATGAAGGTGGTAATGGAACTTTAAAAGGAAATATTGAAGGAAACCGTTTTTTTGGTACTTGGAAAAACTCTTCTAATTCAAGAACTGGAAATTTTGAATTTATATTTAATTCTGATTTGTCGGCATTTACAGGTAAATATGGCTATAATACTGCTACTCCAACTAAAAAGTGGAACGGAAAAAAAGTTAATTCAACTGCTTCAACCAATACTATAAAAACTTCTCCGGTGAAAATAATTAATATTGCTGGAGAATACGCTACGGATTATGGAAAAATGATACTAAATCAAAATGGAAATTTAGTTTCTGGAAACTATGAAGGTGGTAATGGAACAATAAAAGGAAATATTGAAGGAAACCGTTTTTTTGGTACTTGGAAAAACTCTTCTAATTCAAGAACTGGAAGTTTTGAATTTATATTTAATTCTGATTTGTCAGCATTTACAGGTAAATATGGCTATAATACTGCTACTCCAACTAAAAAGTGGAACGGAAAAAAAGTTAAATCAACTGCTTCAACCAATACTATAAAAACTTCTCCGGTGAAAATAATTAATATTTCTGGAGAATATGCTACGGATTATGGAAAAATGACACTAAATCAAAATGGAAATTTAGTTTCTGGAAACTATGAAGGTGGTAATGGAACAATAAAAGGAAATATTGAAGGAAACCGTTTTTTTGGTACTTGGAAAAACTCTTCTAATTCAAGAACTGGAAGTTTTGAATTTATATTTAATTCTGATTTGTCAGCATTTACAGGTAAATATGGATATAATACTGCTACTCCAACTAAAAAGTGGAACGGAAAAAAAGTTAAATCTTTTGGAAATACTATAACAACAAATCCAATTCAAATTGATTTACCAATTAATATAATAGGAAGCTGGAGTTCAAATGGCAATCGAAACCATCGTGGAAGAGCCAATATATGGCAAGAAGGTAATAAATTTACGGTTATAGTTTCTTGGATTGATGAAGAACGAAATTTATGGAAAAGTTATAAAGGGGAAGGTAAATTTGAAGGCCGAGAAATGAATTTTAAAGTATATCCTGCAGTAACAAAAGGCTTAACAGTTGATCAGGGTTATGTGTACCATTGGAAAATTTCTTCCGATAATAACCAAATTACATGTTACTATACTAGATATGGAAAAAGAACTACTAATACAAATGTTTATTATAAACGAGTAGACTAATATTAAATAGTAGTACAAGTAAAAAAAATAAGTTATCCTCGTATTTTTTTTACGAGGATATTTTTTTACATAAAAAAATCTATTCCAATTCGTAATTTTTCATTTCATTATCATAAAATTCACTTGCTTCTTCAATTAAAGTAGCAACTTGAATTTCTAATTCATCTTGATCTTCACCAACAAAATCTTCTAGCCATTCAACTTCATCATCAACTAAGTTTATTATAAATCGTGGAAAATCTGTATGGATCACAAAAATATCGTTTGGACATTCCGTATTATCTCCCAATAAAAATTTAGGTAACTTCATTATTTTCTTTTATTAATTTATTTGTTAAAAAATTAAATCTAATAAACAACAATAACGCCGAAACGGTTAAAGCTGTTAAAAGTCCAATCCATATTCCAAATGTACCATATCCTGCTGTTCTACCCAAATAATAACACACTGGAAATCCTATTATCCAATACGCAACAAATGTTATAGCAGAAGGAATGTTAACATCTTGCAACCCTCTTAATCCACCTAATATCACAGCTTGTAATCCATCCGACAATTGAAATAATCCTGCAATAACTAACAAACTTGAGGCTATTTTTATTACCTCCAAATTATCGGTAAACACATAAGGTAAAACATCTTTAAAAACCATAAAACCAAACGTAAATACCGACATTAATATTAAAATTAAAAAGAAATTGGAAAAGGCTATTCTACGTAATTCAGTAAAATTCCTTAATCCTTTTTGATTTCCAACTCTAATTGTTGCTGCAACACCAATTCCTACGGCTACCATAAAAGTTGTTGATGCTAATTTTAAAGCAATTTGATTTGCCGCCTGAGGAAATGCTCCTAAAGTTCCAGCAAGTAAAACTGAAGCTGTAAACAAACCTACTTCAAATAACATTTGTAAGGCGGTGGGCAAACCAAGTTTTATAATTTTTTTGAAATATTCTTTCTTTATTTCTGAAAGTTTTAATCGCTTCATATAAATAGCAAATTTTTCTCTTTTAATTAGAACTATATATATAAAAAACACCATAACTGTTCTTGAAATAAGTGTCCCTAAGGCAGCTCCAACAAGCTCTAATCTTGGAAATATCCAAAATCCATAAATTAACATAAAGTTTAAACTTACGTTTACAACATTTGTTAAAATTGTTGCCCACATTGCATATTTTGTTTCAGACAAACCATCGGTAAATTGTTTAAAACCTTGAAAAACCATTAAAGGAATCATTGAAAAAGCAACAATTTCATAATATGGAATTGCCAAAACAACAACTTCTTCTGGTTGATCTAAATGATATAAAATGGGTTTTAAAAAAATCAATACAACAAACATTGAAACCCCTAAAATTGAAGTTAAAATTATTCCATGCTGAAATATACTCCTACCCTTTTCTTTATTCTTTTCCCCATCAGATTCTGCTATTAATGGAGTTATAGCAAAGGAAAAACCTAGGCCTACAGATAAAGTAATAAAAAACAGACTATTTCCTAAAGAAGTAGCAGCTAATTCAACGGCTCCTAAGCGCCCAACCATTATATCATCAATTAACCCCACCAATAAGTGTCCCAAAGACCCCATCATTATTGGCGTTGCTAATTTTAGATTATTTTTAAACTCGGATGTATAATTTTTTAGATTCAAATGGTAATTTTCTAGTGCGCGAAGGTACTCTATTTTAATCTTATTTTCTTAATTTAAATACTATTTGAAATTTATGATTTATTTATTAAATCATTTTAAAATCTAATAATAATTCGCCTTCAATAGATGCTTGTAATTGATCTCCTTTAAATATTTCGCCCGCGCCTTTTGCAGGAGTTCCAGTAAAAATTAAATCACCTGGCTCTAAGGTCATATATTTTGAGGTAAAAGCAATAATTTCTGCAAAGTTATATATCATATAAGCCGTATTTCCAACTTGTAATTGTTTCCCATTAATTTTTAAATCGAAATTAATATTTGTTACGTCACAAAAATTTGAAATTGGTTTAAAAGAAGAAACCGGCGCAGCACCATCAAACCCTTTTGCTAAATCCCACGGACCTTTTGTTTCTCTAGAACTGGTTAAGACATCTTTTGCTGTATAATCAATACCCACTCCAATTTCCGAAATATAGGAAACTGCTTCTGCTTCAGATATATTCTTTCCTTGTTTTCCAATTTTTATAACCAATTCAACTTCATAAATAAGTTCATTAGTAAAAGTTGGGTATAAAACGTCTTTATTATTTGTTACTAAGCTAGATTCTGGTTTTGAGAAAATTAATTGATTACCACTTTTATTAAAGTCTTTTTCCTCTATATTATTAACGTAATTTTTTCCTATTCCAAGTATTTTCATGGTTATTTTTATTTGGTTAATTATTTTAATTTAAAAAATCAAAAATACAAAAGAACCGTTATAATTTTATTAAAAAACTTCAAATTAATTCGGTTTGTATAGTTTTTAATTTAACTTTGATATTTAAACCTAAAAAATAATAAAAATGGCTAAAATAACACTAAAAGGAAACCCTTTTAAAACATCAGGAAAATTACCAAAAATTGGAAAAAAGGCTCCAAAATTTTCATTGATTAAAGCAGATTTATCTAAAGCAAAACTAAAAGATTTTAAAGGATCCAAATTAGTTTTAAATATATTTCCAAGTATTGATACTGGAACCTGTGCAGCATCAGTTCGAAAATTTAATGAAGAAGCGGCAAAATTAGAAAACACTAAAGTTTTATGTATTTCAAGAGATTTACCATTTGCGCAAGCTCGTTTTTGTGGTGCAGAAGGATTAGAAAATGTTATTACATTATCCGATTTTGCAAAAGGTAAATTTGGAAAAGCTTATGGTTTAACTATTGAAAATGGGCCTTTAGCAAATTTACATTCTAGAGCAATTGTTATTATTGATGAAGACGGTAAAGTAACTTATACAGAACAAGTTCCTGAAATTGTTGACGAACCAAATTATGATGCAGCTATAAAAGCGCTTTAATTTATGAACTCAGAAGATAATTTTATTTTAAATCGAATTAAATCTGTTAAATATGCAGCAAAAGGTTTTTGGATTTTAGTTACTTCTGAAAAAAGTATCATAGCACAAATTATTATTGCAATAATAATGACCATAATTGGTTTTATAATGCAAATTTCTGCTACCGAATGGATGTTTCAATTTTTTGCAATTGGACTGGTTTTGGTAGCAGAATCTTTAAATACGGCTATAGAAAAATTAGCCGATTTTATTCATCCCGAATACCATACTAAGATTGGAATTATAAAAGATATTTCTGCAGGTGGGGCTTTTTTTGCTGCAATATTTGCCGTTATTATAGGTTTTATAATTTACTTACCTAAATTTATTTAGTATTTCAGTAGCAATCACATTTATTTTTTATTTTTGTGACATAATCAATTCAATGGCAAAAAAACAAAAAACAGTATCTAAAACTAATAAAACACCTCGTTTTCAAGGTATTAAATTGTTCTTTGAAAATAGACAAACCCAAACAATAATAGGTTCCTTTATTGTTTTGTTTTCTATTTTTATGGTAATTTCATTTTTATCTTATTTCTTTAATTGGAAAGATGATCAAAGTCAATTACAAAGTTTTACAGATAAAAACATCTCCGTAAAAAACTTACTAGGAAAAATTGGAGCTAGTATAAGTCACTTTTTTATTTATAATGGCTTTGGAGTATCTTCAATTTACATTCCTATATTATTGTTTTTGTCTGGAACAGCAATTTTCTTAAAAGGTAATTTAAAAAAAGTTAAAAATTATTGGGGTTGGGGAATTTTAGCAATGATTTGGCTAGCAGTGTTTTTAGGATTTTTTAGTAATAAAAATTCTCTATTACCCGGTGTTATTGGCTATGAAATTAATAATTATTTACAACAATTCTTAGGGAAAACAGGACTCCTTCTTGTATTATTATTTTTATTAATCTCTTATTTAGTAATTCGATTTAGATTTACACCTGAAAAAATAAAAAGTTTTATACCTGCTAAAAAAGAAAAGCAAATAGTAAAAGATGTAGCATCAACTGAAACCATAGAAAAAAATAATCTTACAACTGAAGTTGTAATCGAAAAAAAAGAACCAAAGCTTGAAACTAAAATTGACCTTCCAACAGATTCCATAAAAAAGGAAACAATTATAGAAGAACCAAAAATCACAACAAAAGAAGCTAAACCTAGTGTAGCCATTGATGTTGAACAAGTGGTAGAAGAAAAACATGTAGAAGAAAACCTTTCAAGTAAATTGGTTAAAGATTTTGGAGAATTTGATCATACGCTTGAACTTGGAAATTACAAATTTCCAACTCTAAATTTACTTAGAGATTACGACGAAAGTATTTCAATAGATCAAGAAGAGTTAGAGGCTCATAAAAATAGAATTGTTGAAACATTAAACAATTATAATATTGGAATATCTCGTATTAAAGCAACAGTTGGACCAACCGTAACTTTATACGAAATTGTACCAGATGCAGGTATTAGAATATCTAAAATAAAAAATTTAGAAGACGATATTGCACTATCACTTGCTGCCATGGGAATTAGAATTATAGCTCCAATTCCGGGAAAAGGCACTATTGGTATTGAAGTTCCAAATAAAAAAGCAACAATGGTTTCGATGAAATCGGTAATTTCATCGGCAAAATTCCAAAATTCAGAAATGGAATTACCAATTGCATTAGGAAAAACTATTTCAAACGAAACGTTTGTAGTTGATCTAGCAAAAATGCCTCATCTACTTATGGCAGGTGCTACCGGACAAGGAAAATCTGTAGGATTAAATGCTGTTTTAACATCTTTACTATATAAAAAACACCCAGCTGAAGTTAAATTTGTTTTAGTGGACCCTAAAAAAGTAGAATTAACATTATTTAATCATATTGAACGTCATTATTTAGCTAAATTACCCGATACTGAAGAAGCTATAATAACTGATACAACAAAAGTTATTAATACACTTAATTCTTTGTGTATTGAAATGGATGCCCGTTACGATCTTTTAAAAACTGCAATGGTACGTAACATAAAGGAATACAATGCAAAGTTTAAAGCTCGAAAATTAAACCCTGAAAATGGTCATAAATATTTACCTTACATAGTTTTAGTAATTGACGAATTTGCCGATTTAATTATGACGGCAGGTAAAGAAGTAGAAACGCCTATTGCTCGTTTAGCACAATTAGCCAGAGCTATTGGAATACATTTAATAGTTGCAACCCAAAGACCTTCTGTAAATGTTATTACAGGTATTATAAAGGCTAACTTCCCGGCTAGAGCTGCATTTAGAGTTACATCTAAAATAGATTCTAGAACAATTTTGGACGGACCTGGAGCTGACCAATTAATTGGTAAAGGTGATATGTTATTTTCTGGAGGAAATGATATTATTCGATTACAATGTGCCTTTGTTGACACTCCTGAAGTTGAAAAAATTACAGATTTTATTGGCTCTCAAAGAGCTTATCCAAATGCATATTTATTACCCGAATATAATGGTGAAGAAGTTGGCACAAGTCTTGATATAGATATTAGCGAAAGAGATGTTTTGTTTAGAGATGCTGCCTTGGTAATTGTACATGCACAACAAGGATCAGCCTCTTTATTACAACGAAAATTGAAATTAGGATACAACAGAGCTGGTAGGTTAATTGATCAATTGGAAGCAGCTGGAATAGTTGGTCCTTTTGAAGGAAGTAAAGCTAGACAAGTTTTGGTTCCTGACGAAATGGCTCTGAATTTATTATTAGACGGAGAAAAACAATAAAGATTAAAGTATAAAAATACAATGAAAAAATTATTAATAGTTATAGTTATTACAGTTTTTAATATTGCAATCTATGGCCAAGATGAAAATGATGCTAAAAAGCTTTTAGATGAAGTAGCTCAAAAAGTTGAAGGTTATGACAACATATATTTAGAATTTAATCATCGATTAGATAATGATGACGCAGATGTACACCAAGAAACAATGGGTAAAGTAACCTTAAAAGGCGATTTATACCATTTAAAATATATGGGTACCGAACAAATTTTTGATGGTAAAAAAACCTATTTAATAATTCATGAGGATGAAGAAGTGATTATTCAAAACGCTAATAATGAAGAAGATGCAACAATAACCCCATCAAAAATGTTTTCATTTTATAAAAATGGATTTACATACGAAATGGGTGATTTAAAAACCATAAAAGGAATAAAAATTCAATATGTTAAATTAATTCCTATTGATAGCAATTCAGAAACACTACATGTTATGGTTGGAATTGATATTAAAACAAAGCATATTTTTAACATTATCGAAACCGGTGAAAATAAGACTGTTACCACTCTAGAAGTAAGATCTTTCAAAACAAATCAACCTATCTCGGAAAAGCTCTTTATCTTTGACGATGCAAAATACAAAGATCAAAAAAAATATACGATCTCTGAGCCAAACTAATAGCATTGAAAATATTTGATAAATACATTTTAAAAAGCTTTGTTCAGCCATTTTTAGCCACATTTTTTGTGGTTCTTTTTGTTTTGGTTATGCAATCATTATGGCTTGCTTTTGACGAAATTGCAGGGAAAGGAATAGACATATTTTTTATTCTTAAATTCCTTGGTTACTTAGCTTTAATATTAACTCCTACTGCTCTACCTATTGGAATATTATTATCATCAATTATGGCTTTAGGTAATTTAGCTGAAAATTATGAATTTGCAGCTATAAAATCGGCAGGAATTTCTTTAAACAGGGTAATTAGACCACTTGTAATTTTAACCATATTATTAAGCGGACTAAACTTTATCTTTTTAAATAATATTTATCCTTGGGCAACTTTAAAGCAAAAGAACCTATATCTTAATATGAAAAAGAAAAAACCAGCACTTGCGCTGGTTCCTGGTGCCTTTAATACGGAAATACCAAGTTTTAACATTAAGTTTGATGAAAAATATGGAGAAGAAGAAAATCTTTTAAAAAAAGTTCAAATAGCTGACTTAACTTCCTCTCAAGGTAAAGTTAAAATCATTACAGCAGAAAAAGGTGAAATTTCAACCGAAGAAGGAAGTAAATATATGACACTTACACTTCAAAACGGAAATTATTATGAAGAGCATGTGAATAGATCAATGTCTTCAAATGATAGGAAAAAAATGCCTGCTTCTGCAGCAAAATTTGATACCTATACAATAAATATAGACATATCGGCTTTTAATGACGATAAAGACTTGGATAAAGAAGATATAAAGCAACATCACGGAATGTTAAGTATTCATCAGTTGGATTCAATTTCAAAAGTTGAAAAGGAAGATTTTGATAAGTATATAGAGGAACGTGCAAACAATTTATATTTAATGACTAAAGCAAAAAAGTTGTATAAATATCCCGATTCTCTTGTTGATCAGAATTTAAAACCTGAAATATTAGATAATTTTAACACCTCAAATAAAAGTATAATTGTTAGAGATGCTACCACAAATATTAACAGGTCAATTGATAGAATTAAAAATCAGAAACAAAAATTTAAGGATCGAAGAAAGCGACTAAATTTATATGATTATGAATATAATTATCGAATTTCATTTTCATTAGCCTGTTTGGTTTTATTTTTTATAGGTGCTCCTTTAGGTTCAATAATAAGAAAAGGTGGTTTTGGGTTGCCAATGATTATGGCAATCACTATTTTCGTAATCTACTTTTTTATATCTCAGTTTGGGAAAAATTTATCAGAAGAAAGCGCAATATCCAGTACCTTAGGTAGTTGGATTTCAACTATAATATTATTACCTTTTGGAATATTATTAACTAGAAGAGCTACAAAAGGAATGGGAATTTTTAACATAGATTCTCTTTTAGAAAATATTAAAAAGTTTTTTAATCGATTTAAAACAATCAAATTAAAATGAAAGATTCGACAAACAACATAAAACTAAATACAATTACAGAAGCTATTGAATCTATTAAAAATGGTGAAGTTGTTATAGTTGTTGACGATGAAAATAGAGAAAATGAAGGTGATTTTGTAGCGGCGGCCGATATGGTAACTCCTGAAATGATCAACTTTATGGCAACCAAAGGAAGAGGGCTAATTTGCACTCCTATTACAGAAAGTAGATGTAAAGAACTTAATTTGGATTTAATGGTGGGTGTTAATACTGATCCACTGGGAACAGCTTTTACGGTTTCAATTGATTACCATGGTAAAGGAGTAACTACGGGAATTTCTGCACACGATAGAGCAATTACAGTGAAATCGTTAACAGATCCCAATACAAAACCTCATAATTTAAGTAGACCTGGACATATTTTTCCATTAAAAGCACGAGAAGGTGGTGTATTAAGAAGAACCGGACATACTGAAGCAGTTATTGATTTGGCTAGATTAGCGGGTTTGCAACCAGCTGGAGTTATTGTTGAAATAATGAATGAAGATGGAACAATGGCGCGTCTTCCTCAACTGATTAAAATTGCGAAAGAGCACAATTTAAAAATTATTTCAATTGAAAAATTGGTAGAATATCGTATGCAACACGATTCATTGATAGAACTTTCAGAAGATTTTAACATTGATACGCGTTTTGGTGAATATAGATTAAGAGCGTATAAACAAACTACAAATAATCAAGTTCACCTAGCATTAACAAAAGGCACCTGGAATACCAACGAAAAAGTATTGGTTAAAGTAAATTCAACATTGGTAAATAATGATATATTAGGAACCTTAACCAAAAATCCAGACGATAAATTAAAAGGAGTTTTTGACGCAATCAATAAAGAAGGAAAAGGTGCTGTTGTATTTATTAACCAAGAAAATCAATCTTTTAACTTATTGTCTCGTTTAGAAATATTAAAAGAATCTCAAGAAAAAAAAGAGCCTTATACTCCAAATTTAAAAATGGATGAAAAGGATTTTGGTATTGGTGCTCAAATATTACATGATTTGGGTATAAAAAAACTTAAAGTTTTATCTAATGCAGATACCTATAGAAAAAGAGTTGGAATGACAGGTTATGGAATTGAAATAATCGAATATGTAAACTACTAATAATAAATAAAATGCAATGAAAAATATAGTTTTACTTTGCATTTGTTCAATAATTTTTGTTAACTGTAAACAAGAAATTAAGCATCAACAAAAAAAAGCAATTGTTAGTTTAAAAAGCGAGTTTTTTATTAATGGCTTTATTGATAATTTAAATACCAATAAAGTTTATTTAAATAAAATAATTGAAAATTCTACATTTGTTATCGACTCTTCAATTGTAAAAAACAACGAATTTATTTTTAAAGGATTTGTTGAATATCCCGAACGATTTGCAATAAGTTTTGAGGGTTATTCAACAAAGTCTATATTAATTATTGAAAACACAAATTTTTCAATAAAAATAGATGGTAATAAGCTGCAAGACCCTATTATAGATGGATCTGAATTAAATAAAAAATTGCAAGAATATAAGTTAACTTCAAAAAATATTTTTAAAAAAATTGAATATTTGTTTCCTCAAATTCAAAAATATAGATTAGAAAATGATGCGCAAAAGCTTTCTGAAATTAGTGAGAAAATGAAAAATATTGAACAAGAACACACTAATTTTAGTTACAATTTTATCTTAAAAAATAGTGATTCTTATATTGCTCCAATGTTACTAAGAGATCAATTAAAAACAACCCCAATTGATACAATTAAAATAATAAAAACTTTTGAAAAATTTTCAAACTCCGTTAAATTGTCACCCGATTCACAAATAATAATACATCAATTAAACTTACATTAAAAAGTTTAAGTTTGTTTCGCTAGGTAATTCTTTCGCTTGTTTCCCTTTTAGAAATAACCGTGCATCTAAAGAACCTTTTAAAACTACGTTACTACCATTAACTAACAGCCAACTTCCTTCACGTAATCCTAAAACAGGAATATCATTTAATGTGTGAAATTCATTAATTCTAGTTTCTCTGGTTTCTCCCATATGAGTAGAACTAGGATCTGGATCTAAATAATGTGGGTTTATATTAAAATTAATAAAACCTAAAGCTTTAAAACTTGGCGGATAAACAATAGGCATGTCATTGGTATTATTTACTG
The DNA here is from genome assembly GCF_947495725.1 of uncultured Lutibacter sp. GTDB lineage: Bacteria > Bacteroidota > Bacteroidia > Flavobacteriales > Flavobacteriaceae > Lutibacter. The sequence goes on from NZ_CANLZZ010000003.1 coordinate 362,691, forward strand.
TTAAACCAGTTATATTACTACCTGCACTTGTTCCAAAATAAGGAGTTCCGTTTTCTACAACATTTTTAAGAGCCCCAATAATCTTAGTATCATACAATTGCTTTACCAACAAAAAAGTATTTCCACCTCCAGTAAATATACCTTTTGCATTATTTATGGCTTCAATAGGATTCTTATATTCATGTATACCAATAATTTTAATTCCTATTTTATTAAAAGCCGTATTTGCTATTTCCGTGTACTTTTCATGAGAAATACCACTTGGTCTAGCGTATGGAATAAATAATATTTCTTTAACCCCTTTAAAAAAAATTGATAATTCCGGTAAAATATATTCTAAATATTCTTTTCCATGAACTGTTGATGTACTTGCTATAATTAATTTTTTCATTATTATACAGTTTTATTAAATATACTATTTTTCTTATTAATTAACATAAGTTTACAAAAGCATTAATACTCTTTTAAGATTTCAAAAACGAACTTTGTTTATAATGAAATCCAAACTTTTAAACCTTACCCTTTTAATCCTTATTTCTTCCAAATCCTTTGCGCAAGAAGAACCCACTATAATTCATGGTAGAATTCAAAACATAATTAACAAACCTTTAAGTGACATACATGTTATAAATTTAAACAATAAACAAGGAACAATAAGTAACTTAAATGGTACTTTTGAAATTGTTGCAAATGAAAATGATGTAATACTTTTTTCATCAATACAATATCATAATAAAAAAGTAATAATTTCAAATAATATTTTACAATTAAAGCATTTTAATATTGAACTACTTCCTTTAGTTAATGAATTAGAAGAAGTATATTTACATGGCTTAACTGGAAGTTTAAATTTGGATTTTAAAAAAGTTCCAAAGGATACCATTCCAAAACATACGTTTTCATATAATTACGAAGACGTAAGAAAACTAGGAGATGATTTTAATATTGAATTAAATAAACCTCCAGATGCCGAAGCTTTAGTAAATCCTATATTAATGAATGGAGTTGGTGCAAGTGTTTCTATTCCTAATTATCAATTAATTGCTGAACAAAAACAAAAAAGAGAATTAAAACAAAAAAAATCCTTTCCAATTCAACTAAAAAAGGAATTAGGAACTGATTATTTTGTAAATTTATTAAAAATACCACCTGATGAAATATTTATATTTATTGATTACTGTGAACCTTATAATATATTAGAAAAGTACTATAACAATAAAGTATTAGAAGTTATTGAAATCTTAAAAAAACAAAGTATTGCTTACAATGAAAAAAAATAACTACTTAATTGTTTTGTTTTTAGCGCTAGTAATTTATTCTGGACCAAAAGTAAGGTGTCAAGAAAACAGTATTAAATTACAAGGAATTGTTAAAAGTGATTCTATTTTATTAAAGGATGTTAACATTATTAACAAAACAAATAAAACAGGATCTTCAAGCAATACATTTGGCGAATTTGAAATTAATGCTTCTGAAGGAGATTCAATTTTATTTTCTTCTATTGGATATTCTAAAAGAATAATAAAAATTTCCAAAACACATATAAAGAATAAAAAAATTGTAGTTTGGCTCGAAGAGGGTTTTAATGAATTAGATGAAATAACTTTAGGTCAACATTTAAAATTTGACACAAGTAAAATTTTCGTTCATAAAAATATGACAATTGATAAAGATATTGGGAATTCAGTTGAGCCTCCAAGTGTTAGAAAATATGTAGACCCAATAGGAAATAGTTCCAACGGTATAAGTATTATTGGGTTAATTTTTAAAGTTACCGATGAACTTTTTCTTAAAAAAGGGAGACTTGAAAGAAAACTTAATAAACGAGAGTTAAAACAAAAAGTGAAAGATCAACAGCTATTTATAAACACTATTGTAAACACATATAACCAATCATTTTTTATAAACGAATTAAATATAAATTCGAACAAAATTTATATTTTTATTGATTATTGTGAACAAAATGGCTTAGCCAACCTTTACGATTCCAACGAATTTGTGATAAAAAACTTCTTAATTAAACAAGCAAATTTATTTAACTCAATAAAATAAATAATTGGAATGAATTTTGTTAATTTGAATACAAACTACAAAAAATGAAATTTAAAAAACTGCTTCTCTTTATTTTCATCATTCCTTTAGTTTCATTTACTTTACATAAATATTATATTAGTTTATGCGAGATAGATTATATTGAAAATAAACAAACCATTCAAATTACTATGGGATTGTTTATTGATGACATTGAATTTACTTTAAATAAAGATAACAATACTGAGCTATACCTTGCTACTAATGAAGAAATTGAGTCAATTGACGAAATTTATGAATCCTATTTAAATAACAATTTTATTATTATTGTAAATAATGAACAATTACCTTATCAATTTATAGGTAAAGAATATGACGATGATTTGGTTCGCTTTTATTTAGAAATTTCAGATGTACCAAAACTTAACTCTATAGAAGTTAAAAACACTTGTTTAATTAGAGATTTTAACGATCAACAAAATATTATTAAAATAAATGCAAACAAAAAGCAAAAGACATTTTATTTGGATAATAAAACTGATAAAGGTTTGTTAAAATTTTAACTCTAATTAACATTTTTTGTTAATTTTATTTATTTTGGAGGCTTAATCCAATTTTTAAAATTTTATGAAAGTAATTCGCATTGTAGCAATCATAATTACACTATTCCCTTCTTGTTTTTTCGCACAAATTACACCCCAAAAAGGTCATTACAATATTAGTAAGTTTAAACAACTTAATGAAGAACTACCAACGCCTAATAAACAACACACAGCATCGGGTGCTCCAGGTTTTGAATATACACAACAAAAAGTTGATTATGACATAAACATTGTTTTAGATGAAACCAAACACCAAATAAAAGGTGAAGAAACTATAACATATCATAATAATTCTAAAGATAATTTAGACTATTTATGGGTACAATTAGATCAAAATGTTCGTTCTGCAGATTCAAAAAAAGATGATAGAAATGGTGGTGGTCCAAGAGCTTTATACTCCCCTTCTACTTTTACAAAAAAATTTATGGGTAAACCTTTTGATGGTGGATTTAAAATTGAACATATAAAAGATAGTAATGGAAAATCATTAAATTATATGATTAATAATACTATGATGCGTATTGATTTGGATAGCCCATTAGCATCAGGAGAAACCTTTGTTTTTAATATTAAATGGTGGTACAACATAAATAATTACATAGAAGATCGTGGGCGTTCTGGTTTTGAAATTTTTGATGATGGTAATCCAGCATATGCCATTGCGCAGTTTTATCCTCGTTTAGCCGTTTATAACAATGTAGAAGGCTGGCAAAATAAACAGTTTTGGGGATCAAGTGAATTTGCTTTAGAGTTTGGTGATTTTAACGTTTCCATTACTACACCCAGCGATTATATTTTAAATGGAACTGGCGTAATCCAAAATCCGAAAGAAGTTTTAACTAAAAATCAATACAAAGCATATTTAGCAGCTCGAAAATCGTTCGATAAACCAATATATATTGTTACTCCAGAAGAAACTTTAAAAGCATCATTAAAAAAAAGTACCACAACAAAAACTTGGAAATTATCAGCAAAAAATGTTAGAGACTTTGCATTTGCCACATCAAGAAACTATATGTGGGACGCTATGGCTGTAAAATTAGAAAACAAAACAGTAATGGCATATTCTTTATTCCCAAAAGAAGGAAAAGAATTATGGGAAGAGCATTCAACACGCGTAGTCGCAAATACTTTAAAAGTATATTCAAAGCACACTTTTGATTATCCTTATCCGCAAGCAACATCAGTAAACGTTCAAATGGGAATGGAATACCCTATGATTTGCTTTAACTTTGGTCGAGTAGAAAAAAACGGAAGATATAGCGAACGAACAAAAAAAGGAATGATTGGAGTTATAACTCATGAAGTTGGCCATAATTTCTTTCCTATGATTGTTAATTCAGATGAAAGACAATGGACTTGGATGGATGAAGGCCTTAATTCTTTTGTTGAAATTTTAGCTGAATTTGAGTACAATCCTAGCCTTTTTCCAATGAGTAAATATCCAAAAAACATTATAGGCTATATGAAAGGAGATCAAAGTAAATTAGCTCCTATTATGTCACAAGGAGATAATGTTTTTAACTTGGGAGCAAATGCTTATAGCAAACCTGCTGCTGGCTTATTTATATTACGCCAAACTATAATGGGACCCGAATTATTTGACTATGCCTTTAAAACATATGCAAAAAGATGGAAATTTAAACATCCTACACCAGCCGACTTTTTTAGAACTATGGAAGATGCTTCTGCAATGGATTTAGATTGGTTTTGGAGAGGTTGGTTTTATACAACAGGAAATAATGATATTGGAATAAAAGATGTTAAAAAGTACCATGTAACCAACAAACCAACGGAAGCTGCCGAAAAAACTTATGCTCGTTACGGAATAACAAAAGATCAAATTCCCCCTTCATTATTCCTAATTTCTGAAGATAGTGATGACTTTTCAAAAGATTTAAAAAGTGAAAAACCAGAAGATTTTAAGATTCTTAATGATTATATTCAATCAAATTTTTCGAAATTAGAACAGGCTACTCTTAAAACACCAAAATATTTTTACGAGTTAAAATTTGAAAAACCAGGTGATTTGGTAATGCCTATTATTGTTGAATTTGAATTTGAAGACGGCACGAAAGAAACAAAACAATATCCCGCTGAAATTTGGAGAAAAAACGATTCTGAAGTTACAAAAGTATTTCCTTCAACAAAAGCCATTAAAAAAATTACCATTGACCCAAATGAACAAACCGCAGATGTAGATTTAAGTAATAATAGTTGGCCAAAAAACACCGAAAATAAATTTGATCAATTTAAAAATAATCGGCTAAAAAGCTAATTTTAAAAGTCAATTCTAGCAGCTTTACTATTATAAATACCATTTATGAATAACATAATTTTTAGATTAATACTTGTTCTTTGTTTTTCCTCTAATTTATTTGCTCAAAATAATACTAATCAAAAGGGACATTATAATACCAGTAAGTTTAAACAATTACAAGAAGAATTACCAACTCCAAATTCACAGCATACAGCATCAGGGGCTCCAGGACATGAATATACCCAACAAAAAGTTGATTATGAGATGGACATTATTTTGGATGATGAAAATCAACGTATTTATGGCGAAGAAATTGTTACCTACCACAATAACTCAAAAAATAATTTAGAATATTTGTGGCTACAACTAGATCAGAATATTAGAGCTAAAGATTCAAAAACTCCAGATATTAAAGGAAATGAAATAAAAACTTTATACTCTCCTACTCAATTTTCAAATAAGTTTATTAAAAATAAATTTGATGGTGGTTTTAAAATTCAATATGTAAAAAATATTGACAATAGTGATGTTTCGTATCTTATCAACCAGACAATGATGAGAATAAATTTAGAAAAACCTCTTGAATCTGGAAAATCTTATTCCTTTAAAATAAAATGGTGGTATAATATTAATGATCACGTTAAACAAGATGGCCGATCTGGTTTTGAACATTTCTCTGAAGACAATAATAACAATTATGTAATTGCACAGTTCTTTCCAAGGCTTTGTGTTTATAATAATGTTGAAGGATGGCAAAACGATCAATTTTGGGGAAGAAGTGAATTTGCACTAGAATTTGGAGACTACAAAGTAAATATTACAACACCCAACGATCATATTTTAGGTGCCACAGGTGTATTAATAAATGAGGCTGAAGTACTAACTTCCATACAACAGAAAAGACTTGCAAAAGCAAGAAAATCATTCGATAATCCAGTTATTATAGTTTCCCAAGATGAAGCCATAAAAGCTGAAAAAAATAAAGCTAAAAAAACAAAGACTTGGAAATTTTACGCAAAAAATGTACGAGACTATGCCTTTGCAACTTCTCGTAAATTTATTTGGGATGCAATGGCAGTTGATATAAATGGAAGAACTGTTATGGCTTATTCCTATTATTCAAAGGAAGCAAACCCATTATATGGAGATCATTCTACAAGAGCAGTTGCACAAACCTTAATTACTTATTCTAAACATACTTTTGATTATCCGTATCATAAAGCAATTTCGGTTGACGGTCAAATGGGAATGGAATATCCACAAATTTGTTTTAATCCGGGAAGACCAAATCCTGATGGAACATATAGCAACAGAACAAAATACCGAATGATTGGTGTAACTATTCACGAAGTTGGGCATAATTTCTTTCCTATGATTGTAAATTCTGACGAACGTCAATGGACTTGGATGGATGAAGGCTTAAATTCCTTTGTTCAAATGTTGGCCCAAATGGAATATGAAAAAGGTTATCCTTTAACAAGAGGACTGCCAAAAAATATTATCCCTTATATGAAAGGAGATCAATCTAAAATTGCACCAATTATGTCCAAAGGAGACGATTTGTTTGAATTTGGAAATAATGCATACGCTAAACCAGCTACAGCATTATGGATTTTGAGACATACTATTATGGGACCAGAATTATTTGATTTTGCTTTTAAAACCTATGCAAATAGATGGAAATTTAAACATCCTACACCAGCAGATTTTTTTAGAACTATGGAAGATGCTTCTGCAATGGATTTAGATTGGTTTTGGAGAGGTTGGTTTTATACAACAGGAAATAATGATATTGGAATAAAAGATGTTAAAAAGTACCATGTAACAAACAAACCAACGGAAGCAGCTGAAAAAGCTTATGCTCGCTATGGAATTACAAAAGATCAAATTCCTCCTTCATTATTCCTAATTTCTGAAGATAGTGATGAATATTCTGAAAAAATAAAAGATATAAAACCACAAGATTTCGAAGTTTTGAGCAACTACATTAAACAAAACTTTTCTTCAGAAGAGCAATTAACATTAAAAGCTCCTAAGTATATTTACGAAATAAAATTTGAAAAACTAGGAGAATTGGTAATGCCAATCGTTGTTGAATTTGAATATGAAGATGACTCAAAAGAAATGAAACAATATCCGGCAGAAATATGGAGAAAAAACGACAAAGAAGTTACAAAAGTTTTTTCTTCAACAAAGGCAATTAAAAAAATCACTATTGATCCTAAAGAAGAAACAGCAGATGTTAACCCATTAAACAATAGTTGGCCAAAACCAACCGAAAATAAATTTGAAAAATTTAAGAAAAGAAAACTTAAAAGTTAAAAACCTTATAACTAAAAAAGCTCAATTGAATAAAATCAATTGAGCTTTTTTAATATATTAAATTACTTTAAGATAAAACTTCCTGTACTTTGTCAGCAGCTTCTTGAAATTCAGTTGCAGATATTACATCCAATCCACTATCGTCAATTAATTGTTTTGCTTCAATTGCATTTGTACCTTGCAAACGAACAATTATAGGAACTTTTATAGCATCTCCCATATTTTTGTATGCATCTATAACACCTTGTGCAACTCTATCACAACGTACTATTCCACCAAATATATTAACTAAAATAGCCTTAACATTTGGATCTTTTAAAATAATTCTAAAAGCAGTTTCAACACGTTTAGCATCAGCTGTTCCACCCACGTCTAAAAAGTTTGCAGGCTCACCTCCCGATTGCTTAATTAAATCCATTGTACTCATAGCCAAACCAGCGCCATTTACCATACAACCAACGTTACCGTCTAAATCTACATAATTTAAACCAGCAGCATTTGCTTCAACCTCAATATCATTTTCTTCTCTTAAATCTCTTAAAACAGCTAAATCTTTATGACGGAATAAAGCATTATCATCTAAAGTAACTTTTGAATCTACTGCTAAAATTTTATCATCTGAAGTTTTTAACACTGGATTAATTTCAAATAATGAAGAATCCGATTCTACAAAGGCCTTATATAATGAACTTACAAATTTCATCATTTCTTTTAACGCCAAACCCGACAACCCTAAATTAAATGCTATTTTACGAGCTTGAAATGCTAATAAACCTAGATGAGGATCTACATCTTCTGTGAAAATTAAATGAGGCGTTTTTTCAGCAACTGTTTCAATATCCATTCCCCCTTCTGTAGAATACATAATCATATTTCTACCAGTACTTCTATTTAAAAGAACTGACATATAATATTCTTCTGGTTCATTTTCTCCTGGATAATATACATCTTCTGCAATTAAAACTTGATGAACTTTTTTTCCCTGCGGCGGTGTTTGTGGAGTTTTCAACATCATTCCTATTATATCTTCAGAAATACTCTCAACTTCTGCTAAACTTTTGGCTAATTTTACTCCACCTCCTTTACCTCTACCACCGGCATGAATTTGAGCTTTAACAACCCACCAACCAGTACCAGTTTCAGTAGCTAATTGTTTTGCTGCTTCAACAGCTTTTTTATGATTATCGGCAACAATTCCTCGTTGAATTCTTACACCAAAACTATTCAATAATTCTTTTCCTTGGTATTCGTGTAAATTCATTAGTATCTAAATTTTATTAAGGTTTAAACAAATGTAATAAATCAAAACTTAAATTTTATGTGGAATTTTTAATTTTTTTTGCAATATGGAAAATATTCGTAATTTCTAATTTATGCTTTATATTACCCACCAAATATGCAATTCTTAACGTTTAAAATGGTTTATTATTAATTTAAATTTTTACTTTTTTATAAGCAAACCATTGAATTACAAATAATTCTATTTTTTAAATTTAATATTCCCTTTTTATTAACCCTTAGTTTTGTTAAAAAATATATTAGATATTTGTTAATTAATAATCTTAAATCTTGCGTAAAAGTAAAATTATTTAAAAATTAGCAATATTGAGTTTGTTTAATATTAATATTCAATAATTTTTTAAAAGAACTAATGTTTCACATCCTATTTTCTATAATTTCTAAATTATATTAAAATTAAAAATTGGTTGTAATTAAATTTTAATTGTATTTTCACGGCTAGTATTTAAACAAATGATAGAAGCAAAAAACATTCATAAATTTTACGGCGAATTAGAAGTTTTAAAAGGAGTTGATTTAAAAATTAATAAAGGAGAGGTGATTGCTATTGTTGGCCCATCTGGAGCTGGAAAAACAACACTTCTTCAAATTTTAGGCACCTTAGATGTCCCTTCTAACAACAATAATTCTGCGCTTTCTATAAACAATATTAACTTATTAGATTTAAAGGATAAAGCGCTCTCAAAATTTAGAAATAAACATATAGGTTTTATTTTTCAATTTCATCAATTATTACCTGAGTTTACAGCTATTGAAAACGTATGTATTCCGGCATATATAGCAAACAAATCCAAAAAAGGTGCGGAAAGCAAAGCTATTGAATTACTCGATTTTTTAGGACTATCACACAGATTACATCATAAACCTAATGAATTATCTGGAGGTGAACAACAACGAGTTGCTGTAGCAAGAGCTTTGGTTAATAATCCCGATGTTATTTTTGCCGATGAACCAAGTGGAAATTTAGATTCTACTTCTGCCAAAAATTTACATCAATTATTTTTCGAACTTCGAAATAAGTTTAACCAAACTTTTGTAATTGTAACTCACAATCAAGAATTAGCAAATATGGCCGACAGAAAATTGGAGATGAAAGATGGTAAAATAATCAATTAAAAAACTGTAAATGATTGGAATTATTAGTGCAATGCAGGAAGAAATTCAGGCTTTGTTAAATGAACTTAAAAATGTTTCGACATCAACAAAAGGTATGAGAACCTATTACGAGGGAACATTATTAGATAAAAAAGTAGTTTTAGTTTTTTCTAGATGGGGAAAAGTTGCCGCATCAGCTACTACCACACAACTTATTAACGATTTTAAAGTTAAAGAAATTATTTTTACTGGAGTTGCAGGAGGTATTAAAGACGATTTAAATATTGGAGATGTTGTTATTGGAAAAAAACTATTTCAACATGATTTAAATGCCAAACCATTTTATAAAAAATTTGAAATCCCAATTTTAAAAAAGAAATCTATAAAAACGCAAAATAAGGATAAACTAGTAGAAGCAACTAATAGTTTTCTGCAAGATTATAATAGTTATATTAAAAGTTCCGATGCGTCTCTGTTTAATATAACTAAACCCAAATTTATTTATGGAAATATTGCAAGTGGAGATCAGTTTATATCAAGTTTAAAAAAAATTAAACAATTAAATAAGGATTTACCAAGTGCTGTTTGTGTTGAAATGGAAGGTGCTGCAGTTGCTCAAATTTGTTATGAATATGAAATTCCATTTTCTATTATTCGAATCATTTCCGATAAAGCCAATGATAATGCAAAAATTGATTTTTCTAAATTTGCAAATACAATTGCCAGTAATTATGCATTTGGAATTTTAAAACACTATTTCAAATCTTAATTTTTAAGCTTTTAAATTAACCAATATTCAAGTAAAAAATTAATATCTTTGAAAAACTAAATTGAACAATGCAATTTAAATATCCCGAAATTTTATATGCACTTTTTGCATTAATCATCCCGATTATTGTTCATTTATTTCAATTACAACGCTTCGTTAAAGTTCCATTTACGAACGTGAAATTTTTAAAAAATATTGAACAACAAACTCGCAAAAGTGCTCGTTTAAAAAAATGGCTGGTATTGCTTTCTAGATTACTCGCATTTGCTTGTTTAATTATTGCTTTTGCCCAACCTTATTTTTCTAAATATTCTACTGAATATAATTTTAACACAAACATATATTTAGATAATTCATTTAGTATGCAAGCCAAAGGGGAAAATGGTGAATTATTAAAAAGCACAATTCAAAAAATTATAGAAAAAAACACTACTAAAAATAATTCTATTTCTATAATTACTAATAATGAAAACTATTTAAATTTAGATTCAAAAAATTTAAAAACCAGCTTATTAAGCATCAATTATTACCCTAATAAGTTGGATTTAAGCACTGCTATTTTAAAATTAAATAGCAACAAAATCACATCAACTAAAACTTTAAATAAAAATATTTTAATATCTGATTTTCAAGAATATAATTACGGTAATAAAAATTTATTTACAAATGTAAACACTCCTATTGATTTTATTAAAGTTTCGCCTGTAAAGCCAAATAATATTTTTATTGATAGTGTTTACATTGAGCCTCTAAATTCAATTGAATCTAACTTAATTGTAGTAATAAAAAACTCTAATTCAGGCAATCAAAATGTTCCAATTTCTTTGTTTAACCAAGACAAATTAATTGGTAAAACTACGGCCCGTATTAAAAATAATGATGCATCTAAAGTGAATTTTTCCATTCCAAATACAACAGAATTTAATGGTAAAATACAGTTGATAGATGACGGATTAGAATTTGATAACGAATTATTTTTTACACTTTCAAAACCTCAAAAAATAAACATTTTAAACATAGGTATTGATTCGGAATTCCTATCGAAAATATACACTAATGACGAGTTTAATTACAGTAGTTTAAACATTAATAATTTAAATTATAACAACATCCAAAATCAACATTTAATTATACTCAACGAAATTGAAGAATTTCCAATAGAATTAATATCAGAATTAAATGAGTATACAATTAACGGTGGTAATTTAGTAATAATTCCATCGCAGAATTTTGACATGTCATCTTACAATAACTTGTTATCCAAATTGGGTATTGGACGCTTTATCACATCTAATTCTTCCGAACATAAGATAACAGCTATAAATTACGACCATCCGTTAATGAAAGGAGTTTTTGAAAAACAAGTTAAAAACTTTGAATATCCAAAAACAAAATTTCAGCTAAATGGAAGTTTTAAAAATTCCTCGGCAATTATCAACCTCGATAATAACAAGCCATTTATATCTTTAATACCGATAAAAAAAAGTAATATTTATATAATAGCATCACCTTTAAACAATACCATATCTAACTTTACACAATCTCCATTAATTGTTCCTGTATTCTATAATTTTGCAAAATATAGCCTACAATTTTCTAATTTATATTACACCATTAATCCAGAAATTATAATTGATATAAACGCTTCTATAAAAAAAGATAAAGTTTTAAAAATGAGCAATGGAACTAACGAATTTATTCCTTTGCAAGAAGTATATCAAAATAAAGTTCGCTTAATTTTACAAAATAATATCTTAAAAAGTGGTTTTTACAACATAATTGAAAACAATGAAACCATTAAAACATTAGCTTTTAATTATAATAGAAAAGAAAGTAATTTATTTTATACCAATATAGAACAATTTAGTAAAAACAATAAAAACATTTCACTTTCATCATCAATTGATGATTTATTTAGTGAAATTAACAATCAACAAAAAATCAATTGGCTTTTTAAGTGGTTTTTAGCTTTTTCTGTCCTATTTTTGTTAATTGAAATACTGTTATTAAAATATTTCAATATATGAATGTACTCATAAAATCTGCAACAATTATTGATCCTTCTGGTCCGTTTAACAAAAAAACGCAAGACATATTAATTGAAAATGGCATTATAAAAAAAATTGACAATTCAATTAAAAATAGTGAAGGATACAACGAAATTAAACTAGATAGCTTACACATTTCACCAGGTTGGTTTGATACTAGCGTAAGTTTTGGAGAACCTGGATTTGAAGAACGAGAAACTATTGAAAATGGCTTAAATACCGCAGCTAAAAGTGGTTTTACAGCTGTTGCAATTAATCCAAACACCTATCCAATGGTAGACAACAAATCGGCCATTGAATTCATAAAAAACAAAGGAATCGACAGTGCAACTTCATTATTTCCAATTGGAAGTTTAACTAAAAATGCTGAAAGCAAAGATCTTGCAGAATTATATGATATGCAAAACTCAGGAGCAATAGCATTTGGAGATTATTGCAAACCCGTTTCTAATGCTAATCTTTTAAAAATAGCATTGCAATACGCTCAAAACTTTGACGCATTGGTTTTTAGTTATCCACAAGACGATTCTATTGCTGGAATTGGTTTGGTTAACGAAAACGTTAATAGCACAAAACTAGGTTTAAAAGGAATGCCGTCAATGGCCGAAGAAATGCAAATTGCTCGTGATTTATTTCTTTTAGAATATACCGGAGGAAAATTACATATACCAACAATTTCAACTGCAAATTCTGTAAAATTAATAGAAGAAGCTAAAAAGAAAGGCTTAAATGTAACCTGTAGTGTTACTGCACATCACTTAATATTAACCGATGACGAACTTGTTAACTTCGATTCGAACACTAAAGTTTTACCGCCTTTAAGAACAAAAAAAGACACAAAAGCACTTATTAAAGGTGTTGAAAAAGGAGTTATTGATATAATTACAAGCGATCACAACCCTATTGATATTGAACATAAAAAAGTTGAATATAATAACGCTAAATTTGGAACTATTGGATTAGAAAGTCTGTTTGGAGCTTTAAATAAAACTATTTCATTAGAAAAATTAATTAGTTGTTTATCTGAAAATCCAAAAAGTAGATTTAACATAGACTGTCCACCTATTAAAGAAGGAGAAAAAGCCTCGTTAACATTGTTTAATCCAGATTTCGAATATGTTTTTACAAAAGATTGTATTTCTTCTACTTCAAAAAACGCTATATTTTTGAATAAAAAAATGAAAGGAAAAGTGTACGGAATTATTTCTAACAATAAAAAAGTTTTGTAGTTTTAAAAAAATATTAAAAATTAAAAAATCAATAAATGGAAAATCAAACAGTTAATGAAGGAAAAACAATGGCAATAATATCCTATTTCTGGTGGATAGGCTTAATAATTGCTTTTATTATGAATAATTCTAAAAAAAATACTTTTGCCTCGTTCCATATTCGCCAAATGTTGGGTTTACTTTTATTAAATGTTGCTGTAAGTTTATCTTATAAATTTTTGGGATCTTCTATTGGAATGATTCTAGGTTTAGGAACATTTGTTTTATGGGTAATTGGTTTAATTGGAGCATTTCAAGGAGAAGAAAAAAGAATTCCCTTATTAGGAGATATGTTTCAAGATTGGTTTAAATCAATTGGCTAATAGTAATTAAAATTATACTTTTGAAGTCGCTCTAAAAGGGCGACTTTTTAGTTTATCTATATGGAAAATTTATCATTAAAATATTTAGTTAGAGAGCCTAACGAAATTAACGAGCAAACATCATTACTAATTCTATTACACGGTTATGGCAGCAACGAAGAAGATCTATTTTCTTTTGCTACAGAATTACCAGAAAACTTAATAATTGTTAGTGCTAGAGCTCCAAGAACATTAGGTTTTGGAAGTTATAGTTGGTACACCATAAACATAGATGGAAGCGGCGGCAAATTTTCTGATGATGAAGAAGCTATCGAATCTTTAAATAAAATTTCTACATTTATTACTGAAGTTCAAGAACGTTACGGTAAAACTCCTGAGCAAACTTTTTTATTAGGTTTTAGCCAAGGTTGTATTTTAAGTATTGCTACTGCCCTAACCTATCCTGAAAAAGTTCAAAAAGTTATTGGTTTGAGTGGTTATGCTAATTTTGATATTTTACCTTCTAATTACAACAATCCATTATATAAAAACTTAGACTTCTTTTTATCTCACGGAAGCGTAGATCAAGTTTTACCAGTTGAATGGGCACGACAAACTCACGAGTTCTTAAGTAAAATAGATATTAAACATAGCTATCAAGAATATCCTGTAGGGCACGGAGTAGCGCCTCAAAATTTCTTTGCTTTCAAAAAATGGATTGAAGAAAGATTGTAACTTTGTTATAAAGTTTAAATTTTGAGAAATTCAGAAATAAAAAAACTTACGGTTAATGATTTTATTGAAATTTTAGGTGAAGAACCACAACCTGAAGGACTTTTCGTTTATATTTCTGAAAAAAATGAGGAAATTCCATTTACATTTCCATTTAAATCACCTGATTATAGTTTAGTACATATAATTAGTGGCTCAATAAAACTAAGAGTTAACCTAATTTCAAAAACACTTTCAAAAAACGAAACTATCTCATTATCACCTAAAAATGTGATTCAAATTTTGGAAATGAGTACAGATTTACAATTTATTAATATTAATTTTTCTACTGATTTTATTTTGGAAAGTTTCTTGTCTAAAACAGGTGTTGAAGCTTTTGATTATTTCACAGTGAGTAATACACCTAAGCTAAAACTAACCGATAACGAAGGAGAAACTTTACTAACACTTACTAAATTACTTCGTCATTTTAATAAGCTAAAAAAAGCTGTTTTTAAAAAAGAAATTGTAAAAAACATATTTGGAACTATAATGTATAGTTATGCAGAATTATTCAAAAGACATTATCCAGATATGAAAGTTGAACTTACGCGTCAAGAAGAATTAGCGTTTAGGTTTTGGAAAATTTTAGAAGAAAACGCAACAACAGAAAGAACCGTTAAATTTTATGCCGATGCTTTATGCGTAACAACAGGCCACCTTTCAAAAACCTTAAAACAATTAACTGGCAAAACTGCTTCTCAATTAATTGATGACTCCGTAATAATGGAAGCGCGTTTATTACTGGAAAATCCTCAATACTCTATTGCACAAATTGCGGAAAATCTAAATTTTAGTGACCAATCCTTCTTTGGAAAATATTTTAAAAAGCACATTGGTTTGTCTCCATCTCAATATAGAAATGAGAAAAGAAAATAAACGTTACTGCAAATATAGTTAACAATTTGCTAGTTAATTAACAAACTAATTTATTACTCCTCTCATCTCAACAAGGTTTAACACCAAAAATAGACCAACAAAATCACACTTTTACTTGTTTTTATTACTTTAAATCATAATAATAACTGATTTTGACCAATTTTAGCATTTTACAAACCTGTTGAGAAACTTAAAATAAACGGAATTTTGTACCATAATTTTAAGATAAAACTCAAAGGAAAATGAAAATTACAAATCTGTTAGCTATAACAAGTCTTGTACTTTTTTTTGGTTGTTCTGAAAAAAAAGAAGAAACCAAAAAAGTGAAAATTTATAAAGTTGAAGTAGCTAAAATAACCGCAAATACAGAAAAAGAAGTTTTAAACTATAGCGGAACTATTGAAGCTGACAACACAGTTTCTTTAGGTTTTATGGCTTCAGGAAGAGTTTCTAATATATTAGTTCAAGAAGGACAAAAGGTTAAAAAAGGGCAACTTTTAGCAATAATTGATGCTACATCTTATAAAAATGCATTTGATATTGCAAATGCAGGTTTAGAATTAGCAAACGACAATTATACCCGTTTAGAACAGCTTTATATAAAAGGAAGTTTACCAGAACGTGATTTTATAGCTGTTAAAGTCGCTGTTGCACAAGCCAATGCTAATAAAAATTTAGCGGCTAAAAATTTAACCGACACTAAACTTTACGCTCCTTTTTCAGGAATGATTACTCAAAAACAAACCGAAATTGGAGCAATTACTGCCCCTAGTGTACCTGCATTTACCATAATGAAAACTGATAAAGTATACGCAACTGCAGCTATTAGCGAATCAGAAATTTCAAAACTTAAAATTGGTTCTGAGGCAATGGTTGAAATTCCTTCAATGAATAAAATAGTTAACGGAAAAGTAGCAATTATCAATCATAGTGCCGATGCTTTAACAAGAACATTCACTGTTAAAGTTCGCTTAGATAATTTAGAAAATGAATTGCTTCCAGGAATGATTTCAAACATAAAAATTAATACAAACAATACACAAAATGTAATCTCTATTCCTGCAAACACAGTGTTAAGAGACGCCAATGATATTACCTATGTATATGTAGTTCAAAACAATATAGCAACAAAAAAACGAGTAACTATTGGAAACTTTATGGGAAATAATGTGATTGTAACCAATGGTTTAGCAATTAACGATGTATTGGTTTCAAAAGGTTATACAAATATTAAGGATGGACAAAAAGTAACGTTTTAACCACTAATCTACTGAAAAGTTTCAATTGTCATTCTGATTTTTTTATCAGAATCTCATCAAACTGGTTATCAATTATTATGAGAACCTGAATCACTTTCAGGTTGAAGAAAGGTTAGAAATTAAAATCGAAAAAGACAAAACAATGAAAAAACCAAAAATAAACTTTATAGAGGCAGCAATGAAAAACCGTCAGGTTACTATTACATTGACTGTTTTATTAATGTTCTTCGGGCTTTATGCAGTACTCACAATGCCACGAAGTGAAGATCCAGAAATTGTATTTAATCAAGCATTGGTAGTAGCTGTATATCCAGGAGCTGATGAACTCCAAGTAGAGGAACAAGTTACCGATAAAATAGAACAGTTTTTATTCAGTTTTGAAGAAATAAAAAAAGCTAAAACATATTCAAGAACCAAATCCGGACAAGTAGTAATTACCGTTGAATTAAATGATAATGTAAAAAATAGAGATCTGTTTTGGTCAACTTTACAACACGGTTTAAATACAACCTTCAGGTTAAATTACAACTTACCTCCTACTATCATTGGGCCCATTGTAAACAGTAACTTTGGAGATGTTGCAGCTCAAATGATTACAGTTGCTGCTCCTGGAAGAAGTTATGCTGAAATGAAAACGTATCTTGATTTGCTAGAAGATGGAATAAAACTGATTCCTGAAACGTCTAAAATTAACCGTTATGGTGAACAAGAAGAACAAATTTATGTAACGCTTAACAACGAAAAATTAAAACAATATGGCTTTGATATTACAACCATAGCTAAAATAATTAGTACACAAAATTCAACTTCCTATTCGGGAAATATTACACTTCAAAATAACGATGTTTCGATTTTCGCCAAAAATCAATATAAAACTATTGCTGATATTGAAAATCAAATTATTTACAGCACCCCAGAAGGGAAGGTAGTTCGTTTAAAAGATATTGCTTTGGTTGAACGTAGATATCAGGAAGAAGAAAGCTTTATACAAGTTGACAATCAACGAGTAACAATGCTTTCGGTTGAAATGCAACCAGGAAACAACATTGTAAAATTTGGTGAAAAAGTAGAAGAAAAAATTGCTATAATTGAAAATAAACTTCCAAGTGATGTACAAATAAAAACTATCGTTAATCAACCTGAAGTTGTAAAGGAAAGCATCAATCACTTTATGCTAGAATTTATAATTGCAATAACGGCTGTAATTATTGTTGTTATTATTCTATTACCTTTTAGAGTGGCAATTGTTTCGGCTTTGGCTTGTCCTATTTCTATCTTAATCACCTTCGGAATATTAAACATTCTTGGAATTCAAATTCACCAAGTAACATTAGCTGCCTTAATTATCGTGTTAGGAATGATTGTAGACAACGCCATTGTGGTAGTTGATAATTATATTGAAAAATTAGATGAAGGAACCGAACGCTGGACAGCTGCATGGCAAGCTGCAACACAGTTGATGATTCCTATTTTTACAGCAACAGCAGCTATTATTTTTGCCTTTGTTCCGTTAGCAATTTTCTTAACAGGTTTATCTGCTGATTTTATTATTTCATTACCAATTGCAGTTGCTGTAGCATTGTTTACTTCATTTTTAGTAGCAATTTTACTAACACCTTATATGTGTTACGTTTCCATTAAAAAAGGATTGAAACACAAAGTAACCTACAGACCTCCAAAACTTTCTGTTTTAGATCGCTTACAAAAATTCTATAATAATTGGCTAGATTACAGCTTTAGATATCCCAAAATAACCTTAAGTATTGGTATTTTATCTGTAGTAATCGCCATAATTTTAGCAAGATCTACCGAACAAGAATTATTTCCTTTTTCAGAAAGAAATCAATTTAATTTAGAAGTTTGGCTACCAAACGGAACTAGTTTAGAGGAAACTGAAAAAGTTGTAAACCAAATAGAAACAAAAATTAAAACCGACGAACGCATTACTAAAATTGCGAGTTTTGTTGGAACAAGTTCACCTCGTTTTCACGTAACTTATGCACCTGAAGTTCCTCGAAAAAACTTTGCGCAAATCTTTATCACAACTATTGATAATGAAGCAACTAATGAGATAGTACAAGAATATATTAAAGAATTTGAAGACTATATTCCTGATGGTTACATTAGAGTACGCCAATTATCCATGAAAAGCGCTTTGGCCCCAGTTGAAGTTAGAATTGTAGGCGATAATATTAACAACCAAAAGAAAGTTGCCGAACAAGTTAAAACCATTCTTGAAAATACAGAAGGAACAAATTGGGTGCGTACAACTTATCAAGATGATTATTATGGTGTAAAAATTAATTTAAATGATACTAAAGCAAACCGAGTTGGTGTAACCAATGAAATGGTAGCACAAACTTTAGGTGCTGGATTAACGGGTTACCCTGTTTCAACTTTATATGAAGGCGATAAACCAATTGATATTCTATTGCGTTTAAATGCTGAAAATCGAAATAACATTCAGGATATTGGAGAAATATCAATTTCCACTTTATACGGAACAAAAGTTCCTTTAAAAGAAATTGCAGACATTACACCTGAATGGCATACAGGAGTAATTGCTCGTAGAAATGGGTTACGAACTTTAACGGTTCAGTCTGAAGCTCAAAAAGGAATAAAAGCTGCTACAATTTTAAATAATATAGACGCTGAAATTCAAAATTTAGAATTGCCTAACGGCATCGATATTCATTATGGAGGCGAGTACGAAAGTTCTGCTGAGACTATGCCTCAAATGGGAATGTCGTTATTAGTGAGTTTAATTCTAATCTTTATGGTTTTACTATTTCAATTTAAAAACTTCACAAAAGTAATGATCATCCTAGCAACATTTCCTTTGAGTTTGTTAGGTGCATTCCTTGGTTTAAAATTAACAGGAAATCCATTTGGATTTACAGCTTTTATGGGGATTATTAGTTTAATTGGTATTGTAGTTAGAAACGGAATTATACTTGTTGA
Organism: uncultured Lutibacter sp.; assembly: GCF_947495725.1. Classification (GTDB taxonomy): domain Bacteria; phylum Bacteroidota; class Bacteroidia; order Flavobacteriales; family Flavobacteriaceae; genus Lutibacter. The sequence goes on from NZ_CANLZZ010000003.1 coordinate 382,557, forward strand.
TTATGCCGATGAACTAGCAATTAAACACAATTATTCTATTAAAGGAGCTGCAAAAGCTGCAGGAAAACGAAGAATGAGACCAATATTTTTAACCTCTGCAGCTGCCGCTGTTGGAGTAGTACCAATGATTGTTGGTAAATCGCCACTTTGGGCGCCATTAGGAAGCGTATTAGCTGTTGGATTAATAATTTCTATGATACTTACCTTATTTGTAGTGCCAATTCTGTATTACAAATTTGCTAATAAAGAATATCCTAAAAAACACCCAAGACCTGAAGATGATGAAATTTTATACAAACCTAAAAGTAGAATTGAAAAATTAAAATTGAAATTAGCAAAACTAGCTCCAATATTCTTTATGTTATTTGCAATCCATTTTACAAATGCACAAGAACAAACTTATAGTTTAAATGCTTTTAAAACTTTGGCTATTCAAAATAATAAAAAAGTTGTACAAGCACAGCACAATTTAGATGCTGCAAAAGCTGCTGAAAAATCTGCAAAAACATTAAACAAGCCGAAATTAGATGCGAGCGTCTATGGAATTTATATAGATGAAGTTCCAATGGATATCATTCCTAATTCAGATTTATATTCTTCCATTGGAGTTACTCAAGTGTTGTATGCTGGCGGACGCATAAATTCCGGTAAAAAAATGGCTTCAAAAGCTGTAAACATTCAAACGTCTCAAAAGAAATTGACAGATAGCGAAGTATTATTAAATGTTGAAACTACCTACTGGCAATTGGTAAATTTAAAAGGTCAAGTTGAATTGGCTAAGAAATATAAGAAGTTATTAAATGAATTATTGACTGATTTAACCAATTTATATGAAGCCGGAATTATTTATAAAAACGACTTGTTAGAAGTTCAAGTTGAAGCTAATCAAGCTGAATTAAACTTAACAACAGCAAACGATACTTTCAAAATTTTAAAATTAAGTTTAGCACAACAAACTGGATTAGAAACCATTGATTTTTATGTTGAAGATTCTATAAATGAAGCCACGTTTTTTATTGAAGAAGAATCAACTGAAAATGCTTTAAAAAATCGCCCAGAAATTGCAATGCTTGAAAACGCTGTTGAAATTGGCGACTTACAAACCGATTTACTAAAAGCTGAACGCAAACCATCCTTGGGAATTAATTTATCAGGCGCATATTTGTATGGTGATAATTTGAATGCCGCTGCAGAAGAAAACCATATAACCAATTTTGTAGGACTAGCTAATTTAAGTATTCCCATTTTTGATTGGGGAGGACGCAAACAAAAAGTAAAAGAGCAACAATATAAAGTGGAAGCTCAAAAAGCACAATTGGAAGAAACCAAAGAGTTAGTAGCAATTGAAATTCAGAATGCCTATTTAGAGATGAATCAGGCTTTAAAACGAATTGAAATTGCTCAAAAATCGTTAGCTCAGGCTGATGAAAATTTAAAATTGAATCAGGATAGATTTGAAGTTGGAACGGTTAAAGGTAGCGATGTTTTAGAAGCTCAAGTACTTTGGCAAAAAGCAAACTCGAATTTAATTGATGCTAATGGAAACTATCATATTAAAAAAGCATTTTATTTAAAAACAACTGGAAATTTAAAATAAGTTTTATGGATTCAACTAAAAAAGATTTGATTTTACAAACTGCTTTAGAATTGTTTTCAGAATATGGAACACAACAAACCACAATGGATGCTATTGCCAATGATTGTGAAATTTCAAAAAAAACAATTTACAAGTATTTCAACAATAAATCTGATTTAATAAACCGAGTTTTCGAAACTTTAAATATTTAATATAAATCTAAAAATTAACTATTATGGAAGACAGCACTAGTGAAATAATTATTGAAACTGCCAGCAAAAAGTTTAGACAATATGGTTTACATAGTTTATCTATGGATGATTTAGCAAAATTCTGTGGCGTATCAAAAAAAACCATTTATAAGTATTTTCAGAATAAATCTGATTTAATTGATACTATTTTAGATAAAAAAATTGAATTTTTAAAAACAGATTTTGAAGAATTACATTCAGTTTCAAAAAATGCCGTTTCAGAAATGTATTGCTTTTTAAATATGATAAATGATTTTGCAAATGATTTACCTACTGCACTTCATAGAGATTTAAAAAAGTATCATTTAAACCTATTTGTAAAGTACAACCATGTACAAAATGATGTTTACAAACCTTTTATTGTAAGAAATTTAGAAAGAGGAAAACAAGAAGCTTTATACAATAATGATTTTAATATAGAAAATATAACAAAATCTATTTTAGATGTAATTGATATGATTTTTATTGAAGGGTTAAGAAATGATAGAGCTTCTATAAAAACAGTTGAGTTTTTTGAAAATATGCTCATTCACAAAATTGCTACCATTAAAGGTTTAAAAAAACTAAATGCCTTAATTGAAGAATAATATTTATTATTAAGTTTATTGTTTAAAAGAAGTTAAAAGAATAAAAACTATTCTTTTAACTTCTTTTTTATATGTAAAACGTGATTTTCTGAAGAAATACAAGCAAACTCTTTTGAGTTAACGATTATTTTAAAAAAAATAATTCCTTTCGCTTAAAGAACAAATAAAATAATCCTCCTAAAATAAAAGAATCTATAAAATATGCTTGTGTGAGTTCAAACACTTCCAAATATGTAAAAACCGTAATTACCGAACTCAAAACCCAACTAAATAACGCCGGTGATTCCCATTTGTTTAAATTACCTAAATCATATTTTTGTTTTTTTATCCAAAAGAAATGTATAAAATAAATTGAAGATATTGATGGAGCTAAAATTCCTAAAAATTCCAGAAAATCAAAAAGATATTGAGCAAAACCCAAAAGCGCTAAAATAGTTCCAAAAACACTAGATAAAATAGCAACCAATTTGAAACTCCATTTTTTGTTTATTGTTGCAAAAGTTAAACTTGCCGAATATAAATTTGTAGCGTTAGTTGTCCAAGTGGCTATAAAGAGTAATAAAAAAGCAGGAATAACCAAATTGTACTGCTCCATAATTTTAATAATATCTACTTCTCCTGTTGTAATTGAAGGTACGGCACTTAAAATAAGAGCCAATGGCGTACCAATTGTAAGCCCCAATACTGCTCCTAAACTTTGTTTATCAGTTTTTACAAATCTTGAAAAATCTGCCATTAATACAGGAAACAATATAGCTGCTCCAACTAAAATTGATGTTGCATCAAAAAGTGTCATTGTACTTTCTTTTGGAACATAATTAAAAAGTTGTTCCCAAGGATTTTCCAATTTCTCTATAGAAAGATAGAAGACATATATTAAAAAACCCGTTAAAATTGGAATTGAAATATTTGCAAGTTTTTCTATACTTCTTATACCATAAACAGTTGTAATTGTTATAAATACACTAGTTACAATAATTATAAGTTCTTTTGAAACTTCAACTTTAAATGTACTTATGGTAGTATCAAAAATAGCAATTGCTAAAAGTTCAAGAGCAACAGCAAACCAACCTACCAAAGTAACTCCAAATATAAAATTTACAATTTTAGCTCCATATTCTCCAAAACTAAAATGCAAAATCATATAAGTAGATAATCTTGAACGATTACCTATTAAAGTGGTAGCCATACACATTATAGTTAATACTAATGTTGACACTCCAAATGCAATAAGTGCTTTTTTAAGACCTAAATTAAGTGCTATTTCTGAACCTAAAAATAATGTAGAAACTGATAAGCCAGTACTTGCAATTATTAAAGCAACAACCCAACCTGAGACAAAATCTTTTGGTTGAACCTTAGTAGTAGCATATTGATCGCCTTCTTTAGACATTTATATTTTTTAAAAGGTTTTCGGCTAAAGGTCTTAAATCTTTATGACAAACCTCACCATTATCTGTTATTTGTACATCATCTAAATAAATGCTTGTATTAATAACAACACCATCAAAATGAGATTTAGCTTCTTGACCTAACGGAGGCATATCCATTGCGCTTGTATGTCCAAAACCAAAATCAACTCCTCCCCAAATTCTTTCATCTTCAACAAGTTCATGTGTTAATTTGTTTACTTTTGGATTTAATCCTAACATATTATGAGATATCTTATACATATTTTTATCATTGAAAGAAACTAAATATTCTTTAAATCTTTCTGCGGCTTCACCTCCTATTACTTCTGTAATATTTCCTTCTTTTAATTTAAATTTAATTTGGCTATTCTCTTCTGAATGTTGCAAATGATCAAAAACAATAGTTCCATTCATACTATTTAATTTAGGAACAATATTTACAAACCCCGGTGCGGTTCCAAATTTAGGCTTTGAAAAATCTCCATCATCATAATCAAATGCATAGTTTAGGTCTATATCATATGAAACATCTGTACCATTTTTGCTTGTTATGCGTATTTTTTTTGACGCCATAACCATATCCGTAACTTTAACTAATAAATTTTTAAGTGATGCAATTTCATATCCCGTAAAAACTCTATGCAATGATTCTACAGAACTGTCTGCAATAATTAAATAGCGTAATTTTTTATTTTCTTTCATTGCTGTTTCCCAAATATCTGAATACAATAACACTACCGAATTTGCTTCAATCCAAACATCTGCTTTACAAAGTGCTGCCGTTAATGATTCTGAAGGCCAATCTTTCATTCCGGCCTGACTATCTTTTTCTGCTTTTGGTATCCACATTAATAATGGAAGTCCGCCAACATCTTGTGTTGCTTGCGCTAATGCTTCTACTATTTCTCTTTTTGATCCTAAATCTACTGTAATGGCTACCGTTTCACCTTTCTTTACCTGAAACATTTCTTCAATTAATACCTTTGAGAAATGTGCTGTTTTTGATTGCATAGTACTTTCTTAAAATTTAAATGAAATTGATGTTCCAACAGTTAATGGTTGTCCTCTCCAAGCTACATCATCAGGACTTCCAACAAATTCTCCTGGTGAAAACTCTTGATAATATTGTTTATCTGTTAAGTTTTTACCCCATAATTCTAATTTCCAATTATTGTATGTTAATCCAATTCGAGCATCTAATAATGAATAGGCATTTGTAGTATGTGCATCTAAATTGCTTTCATGAAAATATGTTTTTCCTGTAGTGTCAAGATTTAAAAAACCGTTGAATTTTAATTCGTTGGTTATATTAAATGAAGATTCTAAACCAACTGCAAATGTACTTATTGGTACAAAAGGAGTTTTATTACCATTGTATTTGGTATTATCTGTTACATCTCCATTATCTCCACCTGTTTTACCTCCATCTACTATTTCAGCATCTGTAAAACCATAATTTGCAAATACATCTAAAAAGTTTGTTAGTCGTGCTCTTGACTCTAATTCAAAACCAAAAACCTTCGTTTCATTATAATTATAAACTCCTGCAATAAACGTTTCTAAGTCTAAAATATACTGTTGTTGGTTGTTAAGTATTGAACTAAAAATTGATCCGTTGAAAATTAAACGATCATTCATTGAAGTAGTTTTAAACCCAAACTCATAATTATCGGAAGTTTCATCATTAAATTCTCTATCAAATAAGTTTGTTGCTTGTGCATTAAAACCTCCATTTCTATATCCTTTACCATAATTAGCATAGAATAATACTTTATCCGATGCTTGGTATGATAACGAAACTTTTGGTTGAAACTCATTATTATCTCTATCTGAATTGGTTACAAATAAAAAGTCATCTTGTTCAAATTTATCTATATCATATCTAAATCCTGCTGAAACCGTTAGTTTCTCTGTTAATTTATAGTCCCCAAATCCAAACAAAGCTATTGTTTGTGTTTCATTTAAATAATCTGCTGTATCATCTTCAAATGGCCCACCAAAATCAACACCAACACCTGTGTTTGCATAATAATCTTTTTCAATTTTTTGGTAGAACCCACCTAAACTCCAATTAAATTTAGTTTCAGAATTTGTGTTATTGATTCTAATTTCTTGATTAAAGGTTTTGGTTGTAATATCTTCGGTTTGGGTTAATCCATCAAGTGATAAAAAATCTAAATCTCCAATTGTTGAACGCTCAACTTTATTTATAGATGTAATACTTTGTAACTTTACATTACCTAAATTATAGTCCATTTTGAAATTACCATAATTGTTAATCATATCCGATTTTCCTATAACATCAGCGTCTATAACATTATTTCCATCTTTAGGATTTGGATCTAATATACCTCCAGTAAATTCTCCATCAGTTCCAATTGGGTTTACAGAATAGTAAGTTGCACCTCCATCAATTTTAAAATGTTGAAGCGTAGCAGAAATTGTAAAATTATTAGAAACTTTAGCTTTAATTTGACCTCTTATGTTGAAATTTTCAGAAAAATCTACTTTTTCGTTCAAAAATTCATTTGTTAACAATCCGTCAATATTCTTATACTGCGTAGAAAATCGATAAAAAACTTTATCTTTTGTTATTGCTCCCGATGATACGAATTGTCCTTTAAAATATCCTCCATTACCAATTCCTAATTTCACTTTATTTGTAAGCTTATTAGTTGGATCTTTAGAGTAAATATTAACTGCTCCACCAATGGCATTTTTACCATATAACGCACCTTGTGGGCCTTTCACAACTTCAACCAAAGCAATATCGTACAAATCTTGACTTAATAAACTTGGATCTGGTATGGTTACTCCATCAATTACAAAAGCCAAGGGTGCATCTCCTCCTCTAACTTGTGGAATACCTCTAACTGTAATAAAGTTTAAACCTACAGCTTGTGCTGTATTAAATTTTAAATTGGGCACTAAACTGGAAAAAGAACTTACATCTGAAATTCCTGCATTTTCAATACCTTCCGAATTTAAAGCCGTAACAGATTCTGCCGTATTTTGAATTGTTGCTGTACGTTTTCGAGATTTCCCTATTACACCAGAAAATCCTTTAATGGTTACTTCTTTTAAAGATTGCGACGATTCTTTTAAAACGACTTCTATTTGATTTTTACCTTTTACGTTTATTTCTAATGTATCAAAACCAACAAAAGAAAATGTTAAAATAACATCATTATTTGAAACTAAAATTTGAAAATTCCCGTTAAAATCAGAAATTACACCCGTTGAAGTTCCTTTTTCAATAATATTTGTTCCGGGAATTGGTTCTCCTTTTTCGTCAATTACTTTTCCAGATATAGAAATTTGAGAAAACCCTATAGTTGAAAGTAATAAGAATATGATTATAATGTTTTTTTTCATGTCCATAATTATTTCTAGTTTGAATTAATTTACGACCAAAGTAAATTATTAATAATATATTTTTATTCATTCTTAATATTAAAAATATTTTTAATAATTTTATTATATAAATAGGAATTTATGAAAACTCAATCAAAATCGCTTACATTAACAGCACATTACTTTGAAATTATTCTAAATAATATACACAACAAATTTCTAAAAAAGCATAATCTTCATAAATTACCAAAAAACTTCCAGCTATATGGCTATGGAGCTCATAATGAAAATAAACCAAGTTTAAAGAATGATTTTGAAGAAATTGGTTCAGAATTTATCAATGGAAAATACCTTTATGACAAATCTAGAGAATTAGAAAAAGGAAAAATTCTTATTAAATTAAATAGTTTTTATAAATCAACTATACTTTTATATTTAGGTTATAATGATATTAAATCATTTCTTGATGATAACACTTTATCCGAAAAAGAATTAGAGAAGCAACTTTCATTAATATCGGATCATAATGAAAACATTACTTACTATTATTTAAACTATTATTTTGGAGAAGACAATGTAATATTAAAAGGACAAACAATTATTTCAAATAATTGGAAGAAACTTCGACATATATTTTTATATCCGCTTGAAGATGGAACCATAAGAGAACATCACAGTAATGGAACTATTAGTAGAGATGGCGATACTATTAGTATAAAAACAAAAACATTATCAGATGGTAAGTATATTGATGGCGCAAGTGAAATTTACTATGTAGGTCACAAAGCACTTTCTAGTATTAACTTTTTGGTTGGAACTTACTGTAATTTTGATGTGTATAATAATACCGTAGCAGGTAGGTCTATTTTAGAAAAATGTGAAAGCGAAGAAGAAATGGAAGAAAAATCTAATTCGCCTTACATACCTCCATATATTGCACAAGAAATAAGAGATAAACGAATTGTTAATAGTAGAGTTGTTCCTAAAAATTCGTTGGAACTATCTAATAACAGCCCGTACGCTTCATTGTATGGTAAAATTCCAGGTTATTATAAAATTATTTTTGAATTTGGTGATGGTTTTAAAGAAACACTTGAATTTAAATTATTACCAACAAATTTTAAAATAGAAACCTTAACTGAAAACGTTTACATCGATAAGGATAGAATTGAGCTGATTAACAAAGGATCCGTTATAAACTTTAGATTTGCTTTTTCTGGAATTATAGCTTTGGAAAGAGTAAATATTTACTTTAAATCTTATTATTTAAAAGGAAATGTAAACACTCAAAAAGGCGTGTTTAGCGGAATTGACAATGAAAATAGACTTGTTAATGGAACTTTAAATATAATTTATAACGAACTTATATAATTCCTTTCGCCTTAAACTCTAAGTATTTATTTATTACGTTTATTGTTAAGTTTTTTGGCTTTGTTAAAATAGCGTAAATACCATTGCGCTCTAATTCTTTAACAATTAGTCGTTTTTCGAAAGTAAATTTCTCTGCAATTGTTTTATGATAAATTTCTTGAACGTCTTTGGCATTATTGTTTAACAACTGGTCTAATTCTGTATTTTCAAAAAACACTACAATTAATAAATGATTTTTTGAAATAGCTTTTAAATATGGTAATTGTCGGTTTAAACTAGAAATATGCTCAAAATTTGTATAAATAGTTAACAAACTACGCTGTGCAATCTTGCGCTTTATAAATGCATATAAATAGCCAAAATCCGCATCGGTATATTTTGTTGTAATATTATACAAAGCATCATTTATGGTATTTAAATGCGTTCTTTTATTACTCGCAGGTATAATAGTATCCACTTTTTTTGAAAAAGTTATTAATCCAGCTTTGTCATTTTTTCGCAATGCAATATTTGAAAAAGCTAGAGTTGAATTTATTGCATAATCCAACAATTTTAACTCCTCAAATGGCATTTTCATAACACGACCCAAATCAATAATTGAATAAATAGGTTGTGACTTTTCATCTTGGTATTGATTTACCATTAATTTAGATTGCTTAGCAGTAGCCTTCCAATTAATAGTTCGAACATCATCACCTGCTATGTAGTTTTTTATTTGTTCAAATTCTAGAGTATGACCTATTCTCCTTATTTTCTTTAAACCAAATTCTGTTAAACGATTACTCATAGCCAAAAATTCATACTTTTTCATCTGAATGTATGAAGGATAAACAGCTACCATTTCATTTTTATGAAAAACAGTTCGTTTTGCAATAATTTTTAATGGAGATGAAACATATACATTTAAATTACCAAAATGATACTCACCTCTTTCAACTGGTTTTACTTCATATTCGAAATTATAGTTTTCTGAAGGGTTTAATTTAGCTAGATACTCAAAATCTCGTTTTTGAAATTGTGAAGGTAACTCATCTATAATTTTAGCTGAAATTTTAAAACCATAATTATTTTTTAAAGTTATTGGAACCGGATTTTCATCTGAATTTGAAAACTTTTCAGATAAAATACGTCTAGCTTCAATTCCTTTAGTTTTTTTGAATAATAAAAAAACATCAGCAACAACTAAAAACAATAATATTAAAACTAAAAACCAAGCAAGCATATACAATGCAGTAAACCAAAACGAAAGTAAAAAAACAGCCGAAATTATACTGATGTAAACAAAAAATTGTTGATGAAAATATATGCTTTTAATTAGTTTCAAATGTATTTTTTTATAATAAAACCTTAGTTAATTATTTATCTTGGAACTTCTACCGATTGCAAAATCATTTCAATTACTTTATCTGCCGTCATACCTTCCATTTCACGTTCTGGCGTTAATATAATTCTATGACGCAATACTGGGTAAATAACTTTTTTAATATCTTCTGGAATTACAAAATCTCTACCATTTATTGCAGCCCAAGCTTTAGATGAATTTAATATTGCAATACTTGCTCTTGGTGAACCTCCTAAATATAAATGCGGGTGATTTCTTGTTTTTATTATTAGCTCTGCAATGTATTTCATAATTTTTTCTTCAACCAAAATATCAAAAATCTTATTTTTATATTCCAATAAATCCGATTCTGAAATTAAAGATGAAATTAATGCTTGAGGCAATGCCCCTTTTCTATCTTGATGTGTTTGAAGTATTAAAAATTCTTCATCCAAATTTGGATAACCAACATCTATTTTAAATAAAAAGCGGTCTAATTGTGCTTCAGGTAAAGCATAAGTTCCTTCTTGTTCAATTGGATTTTGAGTTGCCAACACCATAAAAGGTGGTTTCATTTTATAGGTATTTCCGTCAATAGAAATTTGGCGTTCTTCCATAACTTCAAACAACGCGGCTTGTGTTTTTGCCGGTGCACGGTTTATTTCATCAATTAATACCAAATTAGAGAAAATAGGACCTTCTCTAAATTCAAATTCAGAAGTTTTCATGTTTAAAACTGACGTTCCTAAAACATCACTAGGCATTAAATCTGGCGTAAATTGTAACCTGCTAAAACCTGTATCAATTGTTTTTGAAAGTAATTTAGCTGTAATAGTTTTTGCAACTCCAGGAACACCTTCTATTAACACATGACCATCGGCTAATAAGGCCACAATTAATAAATCAATAAAATTATCCTGACCTACAATAATTTTACCTAATTCTGCTTTAATTTTAATTACAGCTTCTTTTAATTTTTCTAAATTTATTCTACTATCAAAATTCAAATCGTTAGTTTCCATATTGAATTGTTTTTTTAAATTTTTCTATCATTTTATTAAGTTGAATCAATTCATCGCTCGAAATTTCATTTTTAAGATGAATTACATCACAAAACTTAAAAAGTTTTTCAACTTCTTTTAATTCGTTTCCACTTCGCAAAGCGACATAGTTATAAAAATTATCATCAATTGTTGTAGTTGGTATATGTAATTTTGTTCGTACAAATTCTAATAAATAACTAATTTTATGTTCTGCAATATTTTTATGTTCTTGCTTTTCGAAATACATATTAGCAATGGTTTGCGTAAATGCCACCGTTTGGTTTTTTAACGGAGTAATTATTGGAATACTTCGCTGTTTTCTTTTTCCTTCAAAAATTACAAATAATAAAATACCAATTAACGCCATATAATAAGCCCATTTTAAGTGTTTTGAACTTAATAGATATTTTATTGGAGAGGTAATTTTACTTTTTCCTGTTTTATAATACGAATCCCATAAAATTGGAATGTCTTCTCTTAAATAAGATAAAATATTTGCTGCGTGCTGATGATTATTTTCTGATAAAATTGAGTAATTGGTAAAAACCTCAGGAAAAGTATGTAAATAAAAATTACCTTTTCCATATTTAAATTTAACAAAATTTACACCTTCCTCTGTTCTTTCTTCATTTTCGTTTACATATCCCGAAATACCTAAAACTGTTGTATTTATTGTATCTATTTTTGTAAAAACCTGATTTACAAGTGGTCGCTTAAAAGAATACTCTTTTCCTTTAAATGATGTGTTTAGGAGTTTAAAAAATAACTTTTCATCCAAATTTTTACTTATCAATCTTTCGGTTTCAAAATTTAAAGTATCAATGTTCATTCCGTGTGTCGAAATAAAAACATCATTACCTCTATTTACAAAATTCATTAACCTCAAAAATTCATCATCTCCAAAATTTAATTTTTCATCAACAAAAAAATAAGTGCCAACTAATGAAGTATCTTGTAAAAAAATATAAGGCGGAATATTGACTGATGATACTTCTGTTTTTGGAAATAAGGTTTTTAATTCCTTTTTTAAAATATAGGTTCCATAAGGAATTTTATGCTTTGCAGTATAACTTGGAAACCAATTAACTGGTTGTTTTTTTGTGCTTTCAAGATATAAAAACCCTAAAATTAACAGCACTAAAGCAACTATGTATATTTTCGATCTTTTATCCAAATTAGTTTTTATTTATTAATTCTGCTGCCTTTTGAAAATCGGCAACTACTTTAGAGAATTCTATTTCACTAATTTCAAAGTTTCCGTACCATACAAAATCGTACAACCTAGTTAGTTTTTTAAAAGATGTTCCAATTGTTGGTTTTGATATTTCTTTAATATAATCTTCGTTTGTTTTTTGTTGTTCCCAAGCTATTAACTGTTTATTTTCTAATTGTCTTAAAATATTTAAGTAGTAATACCTAATTGCCAGCCTAAAATTTTTCTGTTCTATTGCTTGCGAAATTAATTTTAACAAATCACTTCTTTTTATTAATGCTTCATCTTCTGTAATGGTAACTATTGCTTCGTTAGCAGAATTTGAAACTATTGAGTTTGAATTTACTTTTAAAAAGAATTTTAGGATAAAAAACAATAACAAACCAACAATTATATAAGGTATCGATTTTAAAATGCCTGCAAAAACTCCTTTAGCATATTTCATACCAAAAATCCACTCTAAAAATCCCATAAACTGCCTAACGAGCCAATTAAAAACACGTTCTAAAAAGGTAGGTTCTCTTTCTATTTTTTCTTCTAAATAATCAAAATCTTTATCTAATTTGTATTCATTTAATTTTTTTAAATCAAACTTTTTTTGAACAATAGTACTTTTGTCATTTTTCACCATTAATGAATCCGTTTGAGCATAAATCCCAACGAAAAACATTAAAAAAAACATTAAAATGACTGATTTGTACATTAACTATTCTTCAATTTTTGAGTTACCTAAACTATCAATTTTTTCGAAAGTTCCTGTTAAGTTTTTTTGTTCATTTAAATCGAAATAAATAAAAACTGTAGAAATAAGTGGAATTGAATATAATATAAATTGAAATATATAAGAGCCAATTGTTAAAGCCAAATATATTGGATCTTTAAACATTGAAAATACCGCAGTTGGATCGTCTCCACCCATTGCAGTTCCCATTTTAATAAATTGATAAATCATTGCAGGAATAGAAAATGCTTGCCCTAAAATCATTAATAAAATCCAAACAACTAATAAAACTCCAAAAGTATTCCACCACTCTCCTTTTATTAAGGTAAAACAATGTGAAAATGTATCGCCAACACTTTTATTTTCAAAAACCATTATTGAAGTAGCAATGGAGAACACAGTTCCTAAATATATTCCTGGTGCGTAACAAAATATCATACCAAATACGGTTACAATTGTAATTAAAACTCCTAATCCTAAAAACTTCCATACATTTTTTAGTATATTTTCTTTAACTTCAGAAAATTGAGGTTTCCCATTATTATTTATATAGGATTTTATAAAATATAAGGATGACATTGATAGTAAGGTATACAACAAAATATAAACGAATATAATTCCAAAAACCCAAGAAAATATTTGTGACAAAAAACCAATTGGGTTAGATTCTACTTCGTCCATATTTGTAAATAAATCGGCCATTGTAAACATATACAATACTAAAACCGCTAGTCCAATTAATAAAACAGGTCCAACAATTTTTAATACGGTTAAAAAATACTCCTTCCAATTCTCTCTTATAAATTTAAACGTATCGGAAATAATAGTTCCTAAATCGCGTTCTTTTTTAAATTCTATAAAATTATTATTCTCCATTTACTTTTAATTTATTTAATTTAATTGGGTAAATTATATAGTAGTATACTATAACTGTTAATGATGTTAAAATTATAATAATTGCTAACCAATCTGGCATTTCTGTATGTCTGGTAACAAAACCTTCCAAAAAACCAGCAACAATAAAAAATGGAATTGTACTTACCATAATTTTTAAACCAGCTTTAAAACTTCTTTTAAAAGATTCTAACCGAGTATAAGTTTTTGGAAACAAAAGTCCATTCCCTAAAACCAAGCCTGCGCAACCAGCAATTATTATTACCGAAATTTCTATGGTTCCGTGTATCCATATTGTTCTTGAAGATTCCCAAAGTAGGCCTTTATCATAAAAAAAATATAAAAACGAACCCAACATTATTCCATTTTGCATCATCACATATAAGGTTCCAACAGAAAACAACATTCCAAAAACAAAAGCCATCATTGCCACTTTAATATTATTCAAGGTAATTTGAATAAACATACTACTTTCATCCATTTTTTTATAAACCGCCATTGGATCGCCACTATCTATGTTTTCTAGGGTCATATTTACATAGTTATCACCTAAAATTAACCTAACAAAATCGCCATCGTTTGCTGCAGAATAAGCTCCAATTATTGCAAAAAACAAAAAGGTTACAAATGCTATATATAATTGTTTATGATAAACATAAAATTGAATTGGAAATTCATGTTTAAAAAAATTTACTAATCTATTTTTATTTTCTTTTTTGGTTTTATAAATTTTTTGATGCGCCTTAGAAGCAATTGAATTTAAATATAAAACAGTATTACTTTGAGGATAAAAGGTTTTTGCATAACTTAAATCATCTGTAATTTCAATGTATAAATCAGATAGTTTATCAGGTGAAACTTGCTCTTTTTTTTCAAGAACATTTTCAAATAACAACCATTTATTTTTATTTCTTTTTACAAATGATGCTTCACGCATTTTTTATATTTTTGCTTTTTCAATATAGCAATAAATTATATTGATATTTTTAAGTTAACGAATGTAAAAAATCAATTCGTTTCAGCCAAAAAGATTAAACACTATTAATGGATAATTTTAAAATAGAAACTGCCCAAAACATTACTATTCAACAAAATGTTGCTCCCTTAAGTACTCGTATTGGTGCTTTTTTAATTGATATGCTTATTATTGGAGGTTATTATACATTAATTTTAGTTGTTTTAAATGCCTTAGGGTTTATGCCTACCGAGAATATTTTTGTTTATTATTCAATTGTAAGTTTACCTGTATTCTTTTATAGCCTAATTTTTGAAACTTTAATGAATGGGCAAACTCCTGGTAAATATTTTAACAAAATTAGAGTTACAAAAATTGACGGTTCAAAACCCACATTTGGAAGTTTTTTAATTAGATGGATGTTGCGTTTAATAGACATAACTTTGGCATCTGGTTCTATTGCGTTATTAACTATTTTATTAAATGGAAAAGGACAACGATTAGGTGATTTAGCAGCTGGTACTACTGTAATTACAGAGCGTAAAACGGTATCAATTAATAATACCTTAATTGTTGATTTACCAGAGGAATACACTCCTACTTTCAGTCAAGTTACAATGCTTAGCGACACTGATATTCAAACTATTAAAGAGCTTTATTTAAAAGCGAAAAGAAATGGAAATCACAATACAATAGTTAAATTACACGAAAAAATAATTGATTTAACTGGTATAAATTCAGATTTAAAACCAATTGAATTAATTGATATTGTTATTAAAGATTACAATTATTTCACTCAAAAAATGTAACTAAATCTTTTTTTAAACAACGATTTAAAAACGATTTAATAAATTGATTTTAATACTAATAAATAACTTAAAAAAACTTTGTATTTTTTAAGTTTAAGAATTCCGAACTTAATTATATTTGCTAAAATTTTAACACAACTAAAATGTCCTTTTTTGAAATATTAGATATTACAGCTGTTGTCGCATTTGCAATTTCTGGAGCATTGGTAGCAATGAGAAAAAGATTAGATCCTTTTGGTGTTTTTATAATTGCTTTCTCTACATCTGTAGGCGGAGGTACCCTAAGGGATGTTTTAATAGATAAACCTGTTTTTTGGATTGAAAATGTAATTTACTTTTACCCAATATTAATTGGAGTTTTATTAGCAATATTTTTTAGAAAAAAGTTAAAATATTTAAGTAAATCGTTGTTTTTATTTGATACTATAGGTTTAGGTATATATACAATTGTTGGAACTGAAATAGGAATAGTGTATGGTTTACATCCTATAATATGTATTTCTCTTGGTACAATTTCCGCATCATTTGGAGGAGTAACACGCGATATTTTATGCAACAAAATTCCAATAATTTTTCAAAAAGAAATTTATGCTACAGCTAGTATTGCTGGGGCTATTGCTTTTTTAGTTCTAACACATTATAAAGTTGATGAAACTGTTGCATATATATTAACTTCGAGCATTGTAATAATAATTAGGTTAATCTCTGTAAAATTTAAATTACAACTTCCTACTTTTTATACACATATGATTTCATAATGGATTTTAATAAATTTAAACATATAATTTCAAAAATTGAAACTGCTAAATTAGGTGGATTAGAAGCACAATTTAAATTGGCTCCAGAAATTCGAAGACCTTTTTCTGAAGAAATTATAAATTCTAAAAACCCTAAAAAAGCAGCTGTATTAGTAGTTTTTTATCCAAATAATTTTGGTGAGGTAAACTTTTTATTAACTGAAAGAGCAAGTTATAAAGGCACTCATTCTGCACAGATTAGTTTTCCTGGAGGAAAAGTTAATAATACGGATTACTCTATTAAGCACACTGCACTGAGAGAATCTAATGAAGAAGTTGGTTTAATTGAAAAGGATATTGTTGTTTTTAAAGAAATGACCAATGTGTATATTCCTCCAAGTAATTTTTTGGTAACACCATTTCTCAGTTATTTAAATTACACTCCTACTTTTAAAAAAAATTATGAAGTAAAAGATTTAATTGAAGTAAAATTATCCGATTTTTTAAGTGAAGATGCACAAACTTCAACAACCTTATCTACATCTTATGCTAAAAACATGAAAGTACCTTGCTATAAATTAAACAGTTACATTGTTTGGGGAGCAACAGCAATGATGCTAAGCGAGATAAAGGAACTGTTAAAAAAGTATCATTAATTTTTAGTAAGTTTGTACTAATCAAAACTAACTACATGCCTCTATTTAAACGTAATCCATTTGGACATATTTTATTTCTTAAAAAATGGCTAATTAGATTTTTTGGACTTGTTTCACATGGACGTTATAGAAGATTTAATGATTTAACCATAGAAGGATCGGAAATAATTAGAAGTTTACCCGAAAAAAATGTGTTATTTGTATCAAATCATCAAACTTATTTTGCTGACGTAGCTGCAATGTTACACGTTTTTAATGCTTCTTTAAAGGGACGCGAAAACACCCTAAAAAATGTTGGTTATATTTGGAATCCTAAGTTAAACATATATTATATAGCAGCTAGAGAAACTATGAAAGCTGGACTATTACCTAAAATATTTGCATATGCTGGTTCTATTTCAATTCAACGTACTTGGAGAAGTGCCGGAAAAGATGTAAATCGACAAGTAAAAATGTCGGACATTAGTAATATTGGAGTTGCTTTAAATGATGGTTGGGTTATAACATTTCCACAAGGAACAACAACACCCTTTAAACCACTACGAAGAGGAACAGCACATATTATTAAAACATATAAACCTGTTGTAGTTCCAATTGTAATAGATGGTTTTAGAAGAGCCTATGATAAAAAAGGACTAAATATAAAAAAGAGAAATGTTTTACAATCAATGGTAATTAAAGAACCGATGAAAATTGATTATGAAAATGAATCTTTTGATGAAATAGTTTCTAAAATAGAAATGGAAATTGAACAACATCCATCATTTTTAAAAGTACTGTCTGTTGAAGAATACAAGAAACAAGAAGACGAATTAAACGCCAAAAGAAAGTTTTGGAGTTAAAAAAAAGGGTCACATATGTATGTGACCCTTTTTTTATGTTTCATTTAATTTAACCAAGCATTCAACATCCAAATTGTTTTTTCTTGCTCTCCAATAAAATCACTCATCATAGAATTTGTTCCTTCATCGCTAGCCTCATCAGATTCTGCTAAAATAA
The DNA here is from genome assembly GCF_947495725.1 of uncultured Lutibacter sp. Lineage (GTDB taxonomy): Bacteria > Bacteroidota > Bacteroidia > Flavobacteriales > Flavobacteriaceae > Lutibacter. The sequence goes on from NZ_CANLZZ010000003.1 coordinate 400,456, forward strand.
TTCTTTCAACCTTAAGTAATTCAGAAAGAGAATCTACTACTAATTGAACTGCAATTACATCGTTATTAATATTTTCACCAACCGGGACTTTGGCTAATTCAGTATATTTTTCAAATGTATGTAGAGGTACACCTCCTAGAGTTAAAATACGTTCTGCAATTAAATCAATTTTCTCTTGTGAATCTGTATATAACTCCTCAAATTTAATATGTAATTCAAAAAAAGATTTCCCTTTAATATTCCAATGTAATCCTCTTAAACTTTGATAATACACTTGAAAATTAGCTAATAACTCGTTCAATCCTATTACTAAGTTTTCTGTTTCTTTTTTATCTAAACCAATAATTGTTTTATTCATAATATGTATATTTAATTTATTTTTTATTTCTACACCACAAAAATATTTCAAAAAACATCAATTAAAGTATAATTATAATCGATAGTTTTAATATCTTTATCGTAAATATTTATAGTTATGACAATTACTCAATTAAAATATGTGTTAGCAGTTGCAGAATATCAAAATTTCACAAATGCTTCAGAGCATTGTTTTGTTACTCAACCAACACTTAGTATGCAAATTCAAAAACTTGAAGATGAACTTGATACAAAAATTTTTAATAGAAACAAAAAACCTATTCAACTTACGGAAATTGGAAAAAAGATAGTTGAACAAGCAAAAATTATTGTTGATGAAAGCATTAGAATTAATGATATTGTTGAACAACAGAAAGGATATATAGGCGGTGATTTTAAATTAGGTATTATTCCAACAATAATGCCAACACTTTTACCAATATTTTTGAAAACATTTATAAAAAAATACCCAAAAGTTAATCTAAAAATTGAAGAGCTTACCACAGAAGAGATTGTTAAAAAATTAAGTGAAGGACATATTGATGTTGCAATTGCTGCTACCCCTTTAGAAAATGAGAACATTAAAGAAAAAGTACTTTATTATGAGCCATTTGTAGGCTTTGTGCCTAATGATCACCGTTTACATGATTTGAAAAAGATAGATATTGAAAATTTAAATATTGAGGATATTTTATTGTTAGAAGACGGGCATTGCTTTAAAGAAAGTGTTATTAATATTTGTAGTGCAATTGGAAATAAGAATCAACATTTTCAATTACATAGTGGAAGCTTTGACACTTTAATAAAACTATCCAAAGAAGGATTAGGAATGACATTATTGCCATATCTTCAAACTTTAGATTTAAATGAAAAAGACAAAAAATATTTAAAAGAATTCCAAGAGCCAGTTCCGGCAAGAGAAGTAAGTATTATTTATCATAAATCGCATTTAAAAATACACTTAATTGATGCTCTTAAAAATGTAATTGACGGACTTATTAGGGGTGTAATAGCTTTTAATAATGTTAAAATAATAAGTCCACTGCAAAAAAAAGGAGCCTAAAGGCTCCTTTTGTTATTTTGGACTAGGGTTAAGCATTTTTGAAGTTCTGGTTTAGTTCGAGTAAATTCTTGTAACCAAAAATACAACTCTTTAACTTCATAAGGTAACAACCTTTCAAATGCCTTTTCTAATTCTTTTTTAAATAAATCTAAATTAAAGCTAACTTTTTCGAGTACAGTTTTTGTATACTCAAACATTGCTCTCGCCATAAATTAAAAATTTTAGTTGTTAAAAATAAGAACGTTTGTGGTTTATAATTATTGTACTAATTTACAAAAAAAATAAAACTTAAACGACTTAAAAAAATGTTAATTCTAAAATTTTTAAAATTAAAGATTATTTACTTTTTCAATTAACATACTTGCTTTTTCTTCTAACTCTTTATTAATTGATTTAAAATGAGTTTTATAATTATCAACTTTTTTATTATTAATTTTAGCAACCAACTCATCAAACACTAAAATTGCCTCGTCAATAATTGCCTCTGAAGCCTTTTTATCCGCTTTTGGATTCAACATTTCCCACGAATAACACTCTTCAATAATATCACCTAAAACATAGTTAATATCCTTTTTTAAATTTTTTATACTTGCCATAATAATTATTAATTTTTTACAAATTTACACAATATGTTTATTAACTTTTAATTAATGTGTTTTTTCTTTCCTATTTAAAAAAAATTTATAAATTTGAAGTAATTATGAAAGCATTATTAAATACATATTCAGTTTTATCATCAATTAAGATGATAGCCAAGTCGATTTCAACTTCGATTTGTAATGTCTATGTTATGCATAATTTTAAGCTACAACAGATTCCAGTTACAAAAAGCACTTTCAATAAACATTGAATATAAAATTTAAATATAAAATTTCAAAAAGGTGCTTTTAACAAAAAGCACCTTTTTTTATACAATAAACATTAATTAAAATAGAAAATTATGAAACAATCGAACATTTACCAACAGACAAAAGCCGTCATTAATATGCTATGTAAGCATTTATTAGCATCAACCGTTAAAAGACCAATACCCATACCTATTAGAATAAACCCATAAATAAAAAAGACATGAAAAATTTTGAAAATATAATTGCTATTCCTAAAAAAAGCTTCACTGTAACGTCAAAAGACATCAACAATAATAACGCCTTATTGTCCAATATTTTATATAATGAAATGGAAGGATTTTCAAAAAATACGGTGTTGTCTAAGTCAGATATTGCATCTCCTAACCCTCGTTTATATAAACTTCAAATTTTAAAAAACGCGTATTTAAATGATACGTTGTTATTAAAATCTCAGATTAAAAAATTGAACGAATCTGAACTACACTTATTAGTATCTGTAGAAGTTGAAAAAAATGTAAAAGACAATATTATTTGTAAGGCAGTATTCAAATTTCCACTAAAAAATGAAATTGCAAAAGCATCTTAAAATAATAAGGCTACTTTATTTTAAGTAGCCTTATTAATATATATTTTTAACAAAGAATTGAGTGATATTAATGCCCATATTCCTTCCAAAATAATAAATGGAATATAATTAATTAATATAGAAGCAATACAAGCAATTCCTGCTCCAAAAAAATTCAACAATAAAAAAGGTAAACTATTGTTTAAGATTTTATTGTAGACATTTAATATATAGGCAACAAGAATTAAAGAAACACCAATAAAACCTAACCAATCAGAAAAATTCATAGCTTAATTTTGTAAAATGTGATTACTCAAAACAAAACAGGTAAATATTCCTTCAAATACTAATTCATTTTTAGCATTAACCACCGTAACCGAAACTGGAATTTTTTTCCCATTTGTATCTTCAGTAATTTTAGCAACTGCAGTAATCTCATCCCCTACAACAACTGGTTTTGTAAATTTAACTTCTGCTTTTCCTAAAACTACTGTTGGTTCATTAATTGCAACCATTGCTGCATAATCTGCCAATCCAAAAGTAAAACTTCCATGGGCTAAACTAAATTCATCAACCGCCATTTCACTTGTAATTTTCAAAAATACCGTTGCTTTATTTTTTTCAATAGAAACTACTGAACCAATTAATTTTTCGGATGCTAATAAATGTGTATTTTGTTTAATTTTATTCATATTTAACTTATAAATTATTATTGTTTGGATTGTTAATCGATGAAAATAATCTCATTTTTAACAAAGGCACAAAATTACAGAAAGTAATTAAAAATATTTCTACTAATTGAATTGATTTATTGTTTTTTATAAAATAAATTCAAGAATTTTTTCAAGTATTGGATTTCTATTATTCTTACTCCAAACAGCCGATAAAATTGTTCGATGAGGAATTGACCCCAACTCAATAAATTTAACATTTAACCCATACCCTATTTGTAATGAACTTGGCACAATAGATATTCCAAAATTATTTTCAACCAATTTATAAATTGAAGAAGCATGTACTGTTCTATGATTTACTGCTGGACTAAAACCATAATAATCAAATATTTGCATTATTTTTTGATGATAATTAGGACTATATGATGGATCGAACATTATAAATGATTCGTCCTTTACTTGCGCAAGATCTTTAAAATTTGAAGCATTTAAAAAGTGATTATTTGGTAATACCAAAGAAAATGTATCCTCCAAAATTGGAGTAATTTCCAAATCGTTTGGTACACGTTCTAATCTTACAAATCCAATGTCAATTTCCTGAGATTGCAAACTCTCTAATTGTCTTTGATTATCCATTTCCTTTAAATTAAAATGAATATTTGGAAATTCACTTCTAATTTTAACCAATAATTCTGGAATTATATTTTGCATTGCCGAGCCAACATAGCCAAAATTCAAATTTCCATCTACACCATCATGTATTCTTTTAGAATTTTTAAAAATAGAATCTAAAACCTTTAAATTAACTTCCAATTCCTTTTTAAGGTACATTCCGGCTTTTGTCAATGTAACATTTCTATTATCTCTATAAAATAATTCAACACCCAAATCTTCTTCCAGTTGCTTAATTTGCCTACTTAATCCTGGCTGAGAAATAAACAATTTATCAGCAGCTTTTCTAAAATGCAGCTCTTCGGCAACAGCCAAAAAGTACTTTATATGTCTAATTTCAATTTGATAACTCATAGTTATTATTAATTGATTTAATTAGTATTAATAAGCATCAAATATAATCGTAAATTTGAATAAAACCTTATACAATATGTTTAAATACGGAATTGATCATTTAACAGTTGGTAAAATTTTGCAAATTTTAAATGGCAAATCAAAAGCAGTTATTACTGAAAAAGCACTTGAAAACATTCTAAATGCCCATAAAATAGTTTTAAGTACAGCTAAAAAAGATAAAGCTGTATATGGAATTAATACAGGTTTTGGCCCATTATGCGATACTAAAATTTCAAAAGAAAACACGAGCGAATTACAACGTAAAATTTTATTAAGTCACGCAGTTGGTGTTGGAAATCCAATTGAAAAAGATATTTCTAAACTAATGCTAATTTTAAAAGTACAATCACTATCAAAAGGATATTCTGGTATTTCCATTGAGATCTTAAAACGTATTATTTGGCATATTGAAAATGACATTATTCCTATGGTACCAGAGCAAGGATCGGTTGGAGCCTCAGGAGATCTTTGTCCATTAGCTCATCTTTTTTTACCTCTAATTGGTGAAGGTGAAGTTTATTATAATAATGAATTAACAGCTACTAAAAAAGTGCTTAAAAAGTTTAATATAAAGCCTTTAGAATTACACCCAAAAGCAGGTTTAGCACTAATAAACGGAACACAATTTATTTTGGCACATGCAGTTATGGCAGTTGATAAATTATATAAGTGTTTATCTCACGCCGATTTAATTGGGAGTTTAATGATAGAAGGTTTAATGGGTTCACAAACACCATTTTATAAAGAATTGCATGAAACAAGACCTTTTAAAGGTAACATACACGTTGCTAGTAGAATGCGATTATTCCTAAACAATTCTGAAATAGGAAATTCACATTCTAATTGCGGAAAAGTTCAAGATCCATATTCTTTAAGGTGTATTCCACAAGTGCATGGTAGTTCTAGAAATGCCTGGTTACATTTAAAAGAAGTTGTTGAAATTGAAATGAACTCTGTAACTGACAACCCCGTAATTATTTCTGAAGATTTAATAGTTAGTGGAGGAAGTTTTCACGGACAACCTTTGGCAATGCCATTAGATTATGCTTGTTTGGCTGCTGCCGAATTGGGAAGTATTTCTGATAGAAGAACTTATTTATCTTTAGAAGGAAAATATGATGGTACTCCCCGATTATTATTAAAAGACACTGGATTAAACTCTGGATTTATGATCTTACAGTATACTACTGCTGCTTTAGTTAGCGAAAATAAAGGTCTTTGTTTTCCAGCAAGTGCAGATAGTATTCCAACCTCATTAGGTCAAGAAGATCACGTAAGTATGGGTTCTATTTCTGGAAGAAAAGCATTAAGAGTTATTGATAATTTAAATAAAATTTTAGCCATTGAATTACTTTGTGCCGCACAAGCTTTTGACTATAGAAAACCTTTAAAATCTAGTATTATTTTAGATAAAGTTCATGAAGAAATAAGAAAACATATTTCACATACAACCGAGGATAGAATTTTCGCCTTGGATATTGAAAAATCAATTAAAATTCTAAAATCTAATGTGTTACTAAAAATAGTTAAAAAGAATATTAATAAATTTAGTGCATTTGATACTGAATTTGAAACGTATTAAAATATAAAATATGGAAGATTTAAATTACACATCATTTCAAAAAGATATAATTGCCGGAATTCCTTCTGAATTACCAGAACTAAAACCATATCCTAAAAATAGTAATTCTGCACCCAAAAGAAAAGATATTCTATCTAAAAATGAAAAAGAATTAGCTATAAGAAATGCATTGAGATATTTTCCAAAAAAATGGCATAAAATACTTTCAAAGGAATTTGCTGATGAGTTAAAAAATTTCGGACGAATTTACATGCATAGATTCAAACCAAATTATGACCTCTTTGCACGTCCTATAGATGCATATCCGGCTAAATCTAAACAAGCTGCTGCAATAATGTTAATGATTCAAAATAATTTAAATCCTGCTGTGGCTCAACATCCCGATGAATTAATTACCTATGGAGGAAATGGAGCTGTATTTCAAAATTGGGCTCAATATTTACTTACAATGCAATATTTAGCAACTATGACAAATGAGCAAACATTACATCTATATTCTGGTCATCCAATGGGTTTGTTTCCTTCTTCTAAAGAAGCGCCAAGAGTGGTAGTTACTAATGGCATGATGATCCCAAATTACTCTAAACAAGACGATTGGGAAAAATTTAACGCTTTAGGAGTAACACAATATGGACAAATGACAGCTGGATCTTTTATGTATATTGGCCCACAAGGAATTGTACATGGTACCACAATAACTGTAATGAATGCTTTTCGAAAAATATTAAAACCAAATGAAAATCCAGCCGGTAAAATATTTTTAACATCTGGATTAGGTGGAATGAGTGGAGCTCAACCAAAAGCAGGGAACATTGCTGGCTGTATAACAATTTGTGCCGAGGTAAATGCAAAAGCTGCAACAAAAAGACATGAACAAGGCTGGGTTGACCTTCTTATCAACTCTATGGATGAATTAATAAATCGCACAAAAAAAGCAATTAAAAATGAAGAAATAATTTCCATTGCTTTTATTGGAAATATTGTAGATGTTTGGGAGCGTTTTTATAATAAAAACATATATATTCATGTTGGATCAGACCAAACTTCATTACATAATCCATGGTCCGGAGGCTATTACCCAGTAGATTTAAGTTATGAAGAAAGCAATAATTTAATTAAAAACAATCCCGATATTTTTAAAGAGCACGTTAAAAAATCACTTGTTCGCCAAGCAAATGCAATAAATAAACATGCCACAAAAGGCACTTATTTTTTCGATTATGGCAATGCATTTTTATTAGAAGCCTCAAGAGCTGGAGCTGATATTTTTTCAGAAAATAATATTGACTTTAAATACCCATCATACGTACAAGATATATTAGGCCCAATGTGTTTTGATTATGGGTTTGGCCCTTTCAGATGGGTTTGTACATCTGGAAAACCAGAAGATTTAGATAAAACTGATGCTATTGCAGTACAAGTATTAACCGAAATAATGAAAAATTCTCCGGAAGTAATTAAACTGCAAATGCAAGATAATATTACCTGGATTAAGAATGCAAAATCAAACAAATTGGTTGTTGGTTCTCAGGCTCGTATTTTATATGCTGATGCAGAAGGACGAGTTAAAATTGCAGAGGCTTTTAATAACGCTGTTGCAAATGATGAAATTGGCCCTGTAGTTCTTGGTCGAGATCACCACGACGTAAGCGGAACCGATTCTCCTTACAGAGAAACAAGCAATATTTATGATGGAAGTAAATTTACAGCAGATATGTCTATACATAACGTAATTGGAGATAGTTTTAGAGGTGCAACTTGGGTTTCTATACACAATGGCGGAGGTGTTGGCTGGGGAGAAGTTATTAATGGTGGATTCGGAATGTTTTTGGATGGTTCAGAAGAAGCTAATACTAAGTTAAAAAACATGCTATTTTACGATGTAAATAACGGAATCGCAAGAAGAAGTTGGGCTAGAAACGAAGAAGCATTATTTGCAATTAAACGAGAAATGCAACGAAGACCCGATTTAAAAGTAACATTACCAAATTTAGTTGAAGACGAAATTCTTAGAAATCTTTTTTAATTTATTTTCAAGATTTAAAAATCATAAAGGATAATAATACGCGATCCAAACCCATAAAAGAAACATATTAAATGTTAAAAATGGATCAAAGTTAGAAGATAAACTTATAGAAATCATTAAAATTGATAATTGGATGGTTGAAGTATTGAAAATTGTTAAAAACTTAACTTGAATAATTGTTGAATTGTAGCAGATTTTGTTAGAAATAAAATTTAAGACAAAGTTCGATCTAAGCCAATTTATATAAACCTGATATCTTTTAACAACTTGAATAGGACTAAAGAATATGACTTACAGATGGAAAACAAATTAAGAACCATTTGCAAAAATCTCAATTGATCGGTAAATATCAATTTATATAATGTCCCTAAAACTACAAAACCCTGTAAATCATAGGATTTACAAGGTTTTTACACTATTTGATAAGTGCTGTAGTGATCGCGATAGGATTCGAACCTATGACCGTCTGCTTAGAAGGCAGATGCTCTATCCAGCTGAGCTACGCGACCATTTTAAGTCGGGGTGGCAGGATTCGAACCTGCGACCTCCTCGTCCCAAACGAGGCGCGATAACCGGGCTACGCTACACCCCGAATGGTTATCTGTTATTTTTTGCGGAGAGACAGGGATTCGAACCCTGGCGACAGTTACCCGTCGACAGATTAGCAATCTGCTCCATTACCACTCTGGCACCTCTCCTAAAATATGTCTATGAACGTATTTTTGCGAGTGCAAATGTAACATTAGAAATGGATTCTCACAACATTTTTCATCCTTTTTTTCATATTTTTTTTAATTATTTATTCAGGGTATTCAATTCTAAGGTGATAAATATTTTTTAACTTCTTTTTTAAAACTTTTTTTATCAATTGTAATTCCTTAAAAGTGATATCCGCATTCATAAATTGTCCATCTTCCATTTGTTTATTAACAATCTTCTCTACCAAATTATCAAATGCCTGAGCGCTAGGTTCTTTTATACTTTTTGAAGCTGCTTCTACCGAATCACACATCATTAAAATAGCTGTTTCTTTTGAAAATGGTATTGGCCCCGGATATTGAAAATATTTAATATTCACCTCTCCTCCACTCAATTTTTCTTCCATTTTATAAAAATAGTATACTAAAGATGTTCCGTGATGTGTTCTAATAAAATCAATTATCCTGTCTGGTAATCTATTCTTTTTTGCTAATTCAACACCATCAATAATATGATTTATAATAATTTGAGCACTATCCTTTGGTGTTAACTCATTATGCGGGTTAACGTTTGTAGACTGATTTTCGGTAAAATACATTGGATTAACAAGTTTTCCAATATCATGATATAATGCACCTGTACGAACCAACATAGAATTTGCATTAATTTCATTTGCCGCTGCCTCCGCTAAATTGGCAACTTGTAAAGAATGTTGAAAAGTTCCTGGAGCCTTTTCAGACAATTCTCTTAAAAGTTTAGAATTGGTGTTGGAAAGCTCTTTTAAAGACTCGTCAGACACCAAACCGAATAGTTTTTCAAATACATAAATTAATGGCAATACAAAAAGGGTTGCCCCACCATTAATTGTAAAATATATATACTTTTCCCAATCTAAATTTTGTGCGTTTCCTTCTTGAATTATAGAAAATGCAAAATAAGATACAAAGTAAACGAACGTAATTTGAAACACCGAAATAAACAAATTTGCTCTTTTATACAATTCAGAAATGGTTAATATTGTTACAATACCGGCAATTATTTGTAAGAATATAAATTCGAAACTATTTGGAACAATAAAACCCAGTAATAGTACCGTTAAAACGTGAGTAAACAAACCTAAACGAGCATCAAAAAATGCTTTTAAAACTAATGGTAATATTACAATTGGAGCAATATAAATGTATTTTGCATCGTACTTTACTATTAATGTAATTAACAATACAATTAAAATTATATTAAAAAATAGAAATGTAACTTTTGTGTTATTCTCAAAAATATCTACCCTATATTTTTTCAAAAACAACAGTAACATTAAAAATGCCAACGCTACTAAAATGGTATAACCAAATACTATCCAATTGTAGTTGGATTTACTCCAAACCTGCGATTCAAACTCACTTTTAATTGAATTCAGTATTATTAATTTATCACCTTCAACAATATCTCCTTTAAAAATTATTCGTTCATTTTCAGCAACTAAACCTTTTGTATAGGATATTTTACTAAGGTTTTCTTGTAAAACTCTTTCAGTAAAACTATCGTCAAATGTAACATTGGGTTTTAATTCGTCATAAAGAATATTCATAACAGCATTTTCTTCTTGTGTATATGGCTGAATACCCATTTTTGAATTTATAAAATTCAATATTTGATTTGATTCAAATAATTTATTGGATTCTATTTCTTGACTTTTATTTCCTTTTTTTAGTGTTATTACTTCAGGCGCATCATTTAATTGATTAATATCACTTAAATACCCAAATTCATAAATCTCGTTTCTTACTTCTTCTGCTAAAATTCTTATTTTATTCTTTTCTTCCTCATTTAAACTCGAATTTGATAATAAACTCTCAACTTTCTCATTAATAGCGGTTTTAACCTCATTAACAGTATTCTCATTAAACTCATAATAGTGCTTTGATGCTTTCGAAATTTGTTCCTTTTCTAGAGCTATTTCTTCTGCTGATTTTTGAATGGCAAAATCAAAAGGCGCATAATAATTGTCATATTCCCAAGGTTTTCCTTTCTGAAACTCGTATTTAAATTGTCCTCCTTTTGGAAACAAATAAACCACTACAATTAAAGCTGCTATGTATAAAAAAAGCTTGTATATTAATGAATGGTTGGCAAGTAATTTATTAATTATATTTTTCACGAAGTGTTTGTTTGCATTTCAAAAATAACAATTATTATTACAAAAGTATTTGCAATCTCTTATTTTTTATTCATTGTAATTACTATTTTTATTTATTTAACTATCAGTAAAATATTATTTTATAACAATTTGTCAAAAGTCTAATTTAAAATTAAAAATCATTAGTTATACAAACTAACCTATAAAACTAAAAGATTGTTTAATTTTGATTAAATTCGCACATAGAAAGATTTAATTATGAAGGAAATTGTTATTGTTTCTGTAGCACGAACACCAATTGGAAGTTTTTTAGGAAGTTTATCTGGAATTTCGGCTACAAAATTAGGCGCAATTGCTATTAAAGGAGCTTTGGAAAAAATAAATTTAAATCCAAACAAGGTGGATGAAGTTTTCATGGGAAATGTTATTTCGGCCGGTTTAAAACAAGCTCCAGCAAAACAAGCGGCTTTATTCGCTGGAATTCCAAATACTGTGCCTTGCACAACTATTAATAAAGTGTGTGCATCTGGAATGAAATCTATTATGATTGCGTGCCAAACTATAAAAGCTGGTGATGCTGAAATTGTTGTTGCCGGTGGTATGGAAAGTATGAGTAATATACCTCATTATATGTCGGGAAGAAGAGCTACTAAATTAGGAAACATAACTATTTCAGACGGATTACTTGTTGATGGATTAACTGATGTTTACGATCAAAAACATATGGGAACCTGTGGTGATTTATGTGCTAATGATCATAATTTCACAAGAGAAGATCAAGATAATTTTGCGATAGAATCTTATAACCGATCGGCAAAAGCTTGGAAAAATAATTTGTTTAAGGATGAAATTGTTCCGGTTGAAATTCCACAAAGAAAAGGAGATACTTTAATATTTTCTGAAGATGAGGAGTACAAAAATTTTAATAAGGACAAAATGGCTTTATTAAAACCCGTTTTTAGCAAAGATGGTACCGTAACAGCTGCAAACGCTTCAACTTTAAACGATGGAGCAGCAGCACTTGTTTTAATGAGTTTAGATAAAGCAAAAGAACTTAACTTAAAACCATTGGCAAAAATAAAAGGTTACGCAGACGCATCACTTGAACCTAAGTATTTTACTACTGCACCAGCAAAAGCATTACCAAAAGCAATAGAAAAAGCTGGTATTTCGCAAAATGAGGTTGATTACTATGAGTTAAATGAAGCCTTTTCAGTAGTTGGGTTAGCAAATATTAAGCTACTTAATTTAAATCCAGAAAAAGTAAATGTAAACGGAGGAGCTGTTTCTTTAGGTCATCCGCTTGGAATGTCAGGAGCTCGAATTGTAATCGCTCTTACTTCAATATTAAAACAAAAAAATGCTAAAATTGGTGCTGCTGGAATATGTAACGGTGGTGGTGGCGCAAGTGCAATTGTAATTGAACAAATGTAATTTTATTGTATGCAATACGGTATTTGTAATTTAAGTATAATCCCTGTTAGAATAGAGCCTAATGATACCACAGAAATGGTAACTCAACTTTTATTTGGAGAATACTTTAAAGTTTTAGAAAAAAGAAAAAAATGGAGTAGAATTAGAAATGCCTTCGATAATTATGAAGGATGGATTGACAATAAACAATATGAAGAAATTTCAGAAGAAATATACTCCAACATTAAAAAATCCCCTACTAACCTATCGGCCGAATTAATTGATTTTGTAACGGATAAAAATGGTGTGTTTTCAACTGTTTTAATTGGATCTAATTTACCGTTTTATCAAAATAAAAACTTACTTATTAACAATACCTCCTTTCACTATGAAGGAGAAATTTTTGACCGTTTATTACCTAAGGACTCTTTAATTGAAATAGCTTTTAAATTTTTAAACTCTCCTTATTTATGGGGTGGAAAGTCACCTTTTGGAATCGATTGCTCTGGTTTTACTCAAATGGTTTATAAGCTTTGTGGTTATAAATTATTACGTGATGCTTCGCAACAAGCAACACAAGGAGAAGTTTTAAGTTTCATTGAAGAAAGTGAACCTGGAGATTTGGCTTTTTTTGATAATAATGAAGGTGAAATTATTCATGTTGGGATTATTATGAAGGATAATTATATTATACATGCTCACGGAAAAGTACGAATTGATATGATTGACCATAGTGGAATTTTTAATCTAGATTCCCAAACACACTCTCATAAACTTCGTGTAATTAAAAAGATTATATAAAAAAAACCTCTCAAAAATGAGAGGTTTTTTTTATAATTTGTTCGTATTCTTATTTTAATTTTTCGTAAACTTCCTTAATTGCAGTCAATTTATCTTGCATATCAAGATTTTCATACAATCCCATTAAAGTTTGAACAGCATTAATATTGTCTGGTTTTAATTCATAAGCTTTTTCATAATAAGGTAAAGCTTCTTTATAAATTTCAAATTGCTGAACTTGTAATTTATCATATTTATCAAAATCAGATAAACTTTTATTCATTTCTTCAATAATTGGTCCTGCTTTTTCAATAATAGCTGCACCAATATTATTGTAAGAATCTGCATATTCTGGATTTAACTCAATTGACTTTTTAAAGAAACCAATTGCTTCGTCAATATTTCCCTGATCCATATTCATCACTCCTACATTATAATAAAGTGTTGGCTCTGTTGGATTTAAACTAATTGCTTCTTCTAATTTTTCTTTAAATTTTTCGTTATCACCAGCTTTATAATACATATTTGCCTCATCTATTAATAATGAATAACTTTCAGGAAATTCTTTTCTTCCTTCTGCAATTGTTTCAAAAGCTTTTTCATTTTGTTCTAATTTAGAATAATTTTGAGCTAAATTCTTAAAAATTAGTTCACGTCTAGAATCTTTCACCTCATCTCTTGGATTTTCAACTAAACCAAGTTTTAACTGCATCGCTCTAGCCTTTTTATCTGGATAAGCAACTTCTTTTCCAGTTTGTTTGTTTGTTGCTAAATATTCAGTTGCAATACCAGTATAATTCAAATCTAAAAGTTTAGAATATGCATTTTTAGAACTTTCATAATCCTCTCCTAAGTAGTAAACCAAAGCTGCATTATCTAAAAATGTGGTATCGGTAGAGCTTAAAGCAAAAACTTGCTCAAATCCTTTTGCCGCATTCACATAATCTTTTGGATCTTTTGATTCTGCTGCTTTTCTATAATTTTCACTAGCTCTTTCTGCTGTTTTTTGAATTAAGGCATTTTTTAATACATTAATTTCATTAGTGTATTTAAGTTTTTTAGAGTCTTTTTCAAATTTCACTAATTCATTAAAAGCCGATGCAATTGCATCAACATTTTTACCATTTCCATTTTTGTATAAAGCCATTGACTTTAAATAATAAAACTTGGCTTTGGTTTTTTGATCAGCATTTCCAATTAACCCTTCTGCTTGTTTAATTGAAGAAATAGCAGTAGCAAAATCACCTGATTTTATCGCCTTCTCTGCAGATTTAATTTCATTTTTTTGTCCGAATATTGTCATACTGATTAAAAAAGCTGACAAAATTAATAGTTGTTTTTTCATTCCTTGATTGATTTATTCTTAATATATTTATTCTTGAGCTAAATTCTCATCATTATTCTTTTCAATTTCTGTGCCATTCTCACCTTCTTCAACATCTTCTTCTTCTTCACGCATCACTTTTGCTACAGCTGCAATTGAATCATCACCTTTAATATTTATTAACTTTACACCTTGAGTTGCACGTCCCATAACTCTTAAATCTCCAACAGCCAATCTAATTGTAATTCCTGATTTATTGATAATCATTAAATCATCTTCATCAGTTACTTCTTTAATTGCAACTAAACCACCAGTTTTTTCAGTAACATTTATGGTTTTAACTCCTTTACCTCCTCGGTTTGTAATTCTGTAATCTTCTAAACTTGAACGTTTTCCATAACCATTTTCAGAAACTACTAATATGTTACTTTCTAAATTATTAACAGCAATCATACCAACAACTTCATCTTGATCATTCGATAATGTAATACCTCTAACCCCAGAAGCATTTCTACCCATTGGTCTTGTTTTACCTTCTTCAAAACGTATAGATTTACCAGATTTTAACGCTAACATAACTTGACTATCACCAGTTGTTAGTTTTGCCTCTAGTAATTCATCTTCTTCTTTAATTGTAATTGCATTAATTCCATTTAATCTAGGACGAGAATATTGTTCTAAAGAAGTCTTTTTAACTTGACCATTTTTAGTTGCCATAATTATATAATGACTATTTACATATTCTTCATTCTTTAAATCTTCGGTTACCAAGAAAGCTTTTACTTTATCATCTTGCTCAATATTAATTAAGTTTTGAATTGCTCTACCTTTTGAAGTTTTTCCTCCTTCTGGGATTTCGTAAACACGCATCCAAAATACCTTACCTTTTTGAGTAAAGAACAACATATATTGGTGGTTAGTACCAATAAATAAGTGTTCTAAGAAATCTTCATTTCTAGTACTTACACCTTTTTGTCCACGTCCTCCTCTATTTTGAACTTTATATTCGTCTAAATTTGTACGTTTTACATAACCTGCGTGTGAAATAGTAACAACAACATTTGAATTTGGAATCATATCTTCAATAGATAAATCTCCTCCTGCATATTCAATTATAGATCTTCTATCGTCACCATATTTATCTCTTATTGCTACTAATTCTTCTTTTATAATATCATAACGTCTTTCTTCGTTACTTAAAATATCTTTTAAATCTGCGATTAATTTTATAATGTCTTCATACTCTGCACGCAACTTATCTTGCTCTAAACCAGTTAATTGACGTAGGCGCATTTCAACAATTGCCTTAGCTTGAATTTCAGATAATTCAAAACGTTCCATTAAACTTTCTCTTGCTTCATCTGCATTTGAAGAGCCTCTGATAATTTTAATTACTTCATCAATATTATCACTAGCAATTATTAAACCTTCTAAAATATGTGCTCTAGCTTCCGCTTTTTTAAGTTCAAATTCAGTTCTTCTTACAACTACTTCGTGTCTATGCTCAACAAAATAATGTATTAATTGTTTTAAGTTTAATTGTTCTGGTCTTCCATTTACTAATGCAATATTATTTACACTAAATGAAGTTTGAAGAGCTGTATATTTAAATAATTTATTTAAAACAATATTTGGAATTGCATCTCTTTTAAGAACATATACAATTCGCATTCCATTTCTATCCGACTCATCTCTAATATTAGCAATTCCTTCTAATTTCTTTTCGTTAACTAAATCAGCTGTTTTTTTAATCATATCTGCTTTGTTAACCTGATATGGAATTTCAGTAACAATTATGCATTCACGACCTTTTACCTCTTCTATAGTAGCTTTTGCTCGCATTACAATTCTACCTCTACCAGTTTCAAAAGCTTCTTTAACACCATCGTAACCATAGATTATTCCACCCGTTGGAAAATCTGGAGCTTTAATATGCTGCATTAATTCAGAAATTTCAATATCTCTATTATCAATATAAGCTAAAGTTCCGTTTATTACCTCGGTTAAATTATGAGGTGCCATATTAGTAGCCATCCCAACTGCAATACCCGAAGCTCCATTAACTAAAAGATTTGGAATTCTTGTTGGTAATACTGTTGGTTCATTTAAGGTATCATCAAAATTTAATTTATGATCAACTGTATCCTTTTCAATATCTGACAGCATTTCTTCAGATATTTTTTGCATACGCACCTCAGTATAACGCATTGCTGCTGGGCTATCCCCATCAACAGAACCAAAGTTACCTTGACCATCAACCATCATATAACGTACACTCCAATCTTGAGCCATACGCACCATTGAATCATATACTGAAGTATCACCGTGTGGATGATATTTCCCCAGTACTTCCCCAACTATTCTTGCTGATTTTTTATAGGAACCTGTTGCCTTTATACCTAATTCGTGCATACCATATAATACCCTTCTGTGTACTGGTTTTAAACCATCTCTTACATCTGGTAATGCTCTCGAAACAATAACCGACATTGAATAATCAATGTACGCTGATTTCATTTCATCTTCAATATTTATTGGAATCAGTTTTTCTCCGTCTGCCATATGTTTTTTAATTTATTTTAGTGTCTTAATTTAACAAAGCAATATACAATTTTTCACTTTTTTACAACCTAAATCACCCAATGTTTTTATATTATTTATTAACAATAAACAACAACACAAGAGTAGCTTTACAATACTGACAATCAGTCACTTTAATGCATATATTTTATATCTTTTTGATAATAAGAAAAAAGTGGTTCCATTTTTGTACTAAAAAAAGAAAAAAATCAGTTAAATTTACAGTATAAACATAATAAATATGGACGATAATTTTTCACCAAAAGTTAAAGATGTGATTGCATATAGCAAGGAAGAAGCGCTTAGATTAGGTCATGATTTTATTGGCACGGAGCATTTGATGTTAGGGTTAATTAGAAAAGGAAAAGGTAAAGCAATTGATATATTAAATACTTTAGATATTAATCTTGATCATTTACGAAGAAAAATAGAAAGCTTAAGCCCTATTAGTTCGGTAATTGAACCTCAAAGCGATTCAAAAAGTTTAAGATTAACAAGGCAAGCAGAAAAAGCTCTAAAAACAACCTTTTTAGAAGCTAAACTGTATAAAAGCCCTTCTATAAATACTGCGCATTTATTGCTTTGCATTTTAAGAAATGAGAACGACCCAACTACTAAGCTATTAAATAATTTTGATGCTAGTTATGAGGACGTTAAAACTATTTTTAAACAACTATTTTTAGAAGAGGAAATAGATTTGCCTAAAGCAGAAAATAAATCGGATGATGATTTTGATAAACCAAAACCAAATCCGTTTGACCAACCAAAAGCAGATCAAGGCGCTGCAAAGAAGTCTAAAACACCTGTTTTAGATAATTTTGGACGTGATTTAACACGTTTAGCAGAAGAAGGAAACTTAGACCCTGTTGTAGGTAGAAAAAAAGAAATAGAACGTGTTTCTCAAATTTTAAGTAGAAGAAAAAAGAACAACCCAATGCTTATTGGTGAGCCTGGAGTTGGTAAATCTGCCATTGCTGAAGGATTGGCACTTAGAATTATACAGCGTAAAGTTTCTAGAATTTTATTTAATAAACGTATTGTTTCTTTAGATTTGGCAAGTTTAGTTGCGGGTACAAAATACCGAGGTCAGTTTGAAGAACGTATGAAAGCATTAATGAATGAGTTAGAAAAAAATGAAGATATAATTCTTTTTATAGATGAAATTCACACCATTGTTGGTGCTGGTGGTGCTACTGGATCACTAGATGCTTCTAACATGTTAAAACCTGCTTTAGCTCGTGGTGAAATTCAATGTATTGGAGCAACTACCTTAGATGAATTTAGAACAAACATTGAAAAGGACGGTGCTTTAGAAAGAAGATTTCAAAAAGTAATTGTAGAACCAACTTCGGTTGAAGAAACAATTCAAATTCTTCAAAATATAAAAGACAAATACGAGGATCATCACAATGTAGATTATACCGACGATGCTATTAAAGCTTGTGTAACCTTAACTAACAGATATATGACAGATAGGTTTCTTCCAGACAAAGCAATTGATGCTTTAGATGAAGCCGGATCTAGAATTCATATTACAAACATTGTAGTTCCTAAAGAAGTTCTTGCTTTGGAATCTCAGCTCGAAAAAATTAAGGAAGATAAAACTGCAGCCGTTAACGGACAAAAGTATGAAGAAGCAGCAAGATTACGTGATGATGAAAAACGAATTGAAAGCTCATTAAAAGTTGAACAAACCAAATGGGAAGAAGCTTCTAAATTAAATAGAGAAATTGTAACTGAAGATAATGTTGCTGAAGTAGTTTCTATGATGACAGGAATTCCTGTAAACAGAGTTGCAGAAGCCGAAAGTCATAGACTACACGATTTACCAAACTTAATTAAAGGGAAAGTTATTGGACAAGATGATGCAGTTGCAAAGGTTGTTAAAGCAATTCAACGAAATAGAGTTGGACTTAAAGACCCTAATAAACCAATTGGTTCATTTATATTTTTAGGTCAAACTGGAGTTGGAAAAACTCAACTTGCTAAAGTGTTAGCAACAGAATTATTTGATAATGATGATGCTCTTGTTAGAATTGACATGAGTGAGTATATGGAAAAATTTGCAATTTCTAGATTAATTGGTGCGCCTCCAGGATATGTTGGTTATGAAGAAGGCGGGCAATTAACCGAAAAAATAAGACGTAAACCATATGCTGTTGTTTTATTAGATGAAATTGAAAAAGCACATCCAGATGTTTTTAATATGTTATTACAAATTTTAGATGATGGACATATAACAGACAGTTTAGGAAGAAAAATTGATTTTAGAAATACAATTATTATAATGACATCGAATATTGGTTCTCGTCAATTAAAAGACTTTGGAACTGGTGTTGGTTTTGGAACTGCATCGAAAAAAGAACAAGCTGATGCAAATGCTAAAAAAGTAATTGAAAATGCTCTTAAAAAATCATTTGCTCCAGAATTTTTAAATAGAATTGACGATGTAATTGTATTTAATGCGTTAGAACGTGAAGATATTCATTCTATTATTGATATTGAATTAAAAAAATTAGTAAAACGTATTGAAGGTTTAGGTTATAATTTAAATTTATCTCCTGAAGCTAAAGACTATATTGCTGACAAAGGTTTCGATAAACAATATGGAGCAAGACCTTTAAAACGTGCTATTCAAAAATATATTGAAGATGCCTTAGCAACAGAAATCGTGAATTCAAAATTAAATGAAGGAGATACCATATTTATGGATCTTGATAAAGATAAGGATGAATTAACCATTAAAATTAAAAAAGGCAAAAAAAAGGTTGAATAACTTATAAATAATGCGTTTTTAAAAATCCAGATTGAATTAATTTAATCTGGATTTTTTATTAAAATAATTATAATTATTTCATAATTATTCCTTTTAAAAAACCTAAACCATATCCAATAAATTGAATTAATGATGTAATTACACTTACAAATGCTACAATAAAATTTTTGTTTTTAATTAATGAATCAATAAATAAAATTGAAAAATAAATTAGATATAAACAAATAAATAAATGCGCTCCATTTATCAAAAAAATAAAAGAAATTACCAATCCCATTAAAAACAATGAAGGAAACCAATAAGTTAGTTTTGCTGTTTCGGGATATTTTCTATTTAAAAAAGGTCTACCATTTCCAAAAGCAAATGTTTGCTTAAAAAATTGCTTAAAAGTTGTTCTTCGCTTATGATATACGAATGCTTTTTCTATAAATTGAGTCTCAAATTTAAGTTCCCATAGTCGAAAAGTTAAATCAATATCTTCACCTATTTTAAGTTTACTAAAACCACCTGTTTTATAAAATGCTTGTTTAGAAATACCAAAATTAAAACTTCGCGGCTGAAATTTATCTATTGCTTTTTTACTTCCTCTAATTCCGCCGGTAGTAAAAAAAGAAGTCATACTATAATTTATTGCCTTTTGAATTATTGTAAAAGAATGATGTGCAGCATCTGCACCTCCATAAGCATCTGTATATTTTTTTAATAAAGCTTTTTCAACTTCTTTAAAATAATTATCTGGAATAATACAATCAGAATCAAAAATTATAAAGTAATTTCCTGTGGCTTTTTGCATTCCAAAATTACGGCTCTCTCCTGCTCCACTATTCTCTTTAAAATAATATTGAACATTTAATTTTTCAACATATTTTAAAACTACTTCATTAGCTTTATTTTTTGAGCCATCTTCAACAACAATAACTTCAAAAGAATGGGCATAAGTTTGCTTTGTTAAACTTTCCAACAGCTCATCGATTTCATTTGGACGGTTGAAAACTGGAATTATAATTGAAAACTGAATATTCACAAATTGATTTTTTACGGTCTCAAATTTACTTTATTTATGGTAAACAACATAGCAATATAAAAAGTAAAACCTGCCTTAATAAATATTAAAACAGGCTTTTAAAAGATTCATTAAATAAGAAATTAATGTTGCAATACTGCTAAATCTACATCTTTGTACAGTTCTAAATTTTCTAATCTAAAATTATCCATATATTCAAATTTCTCTCTATTCTCTGAACGTACTAAATTTACATAAAGCCTTGCTGATTTAATAAACTTATCATCCTTTTGGCTATTTAAAACCAATAAATATCCCATAATTATGTTTCCGGCCATTTCAACTAATCTAGTTGAATGAAAATCTAATAATTCTGTATTTTCAAAATCCATTACTCTTTTAACCGAGTTTTCATATTCTTCAGTCATTTTATGAAGCTTAGTCCTAATTTCACAATTTTTATCAGAAACCATACTATCATATTCCTTTATTTGTTCTAAGAAAACTTTAGTTGTAACCCCCTTAATAGCTGCCACAGCTTGTAGTTGTGATGTACCTTCATAAATTGAAGTAATACGTGCATCTCTATAAATACGTTCAATAGGAAAATCTTTCATAAATCCAGTTCCCCCGTGTATTTGTAGAGAGTCGTAAGCTATTTTATTACAAGATTCACTTGCTGTTAATTTTATTAAAGGTGTAAACACATTAGCTAATTTTGCAAAGTGTTTCATTTCCATTCGCTCATCTTTTTCCAGTTTTCTCTTACTCATAGTGTCCTCATATGCTTTGGAAACATCTACAAATCGAGTAGTTTCATATAGTAATGAACGTAATGCGTCAACACGTATTTTCATATTTGTTAGCATCTCATAAACAGCTGGAAAGTTTACAATTTCTTTTCCAAATTGCGCTCTCTCTTCTGCATATTTTAACGCTTCTCTATATGCTGCATCTGCTATTCCAACAGATTGAGCTCCTACTCCTAAACGCGCAGAATTCATTAATGCCATTACGTACTTTATCAAACCAAAACGTTCCTTACCTACCAATTCAGCTGGTGCATCTTTAAAAACTAATTCGCAAGTTGGTGAGCCTTTAATTCCTAATTTTTTTTCTAAATGACGAACTTCTACAGCGTGATCGTTTCTATCATAAATAAACATTGATAATCCTCTAGCATCAGTTGTTCCTTCTTCTGAACGTGCAAGAACTAACGAAATATCAGCATCACCATTTGTTATAAAGCGTTTTACACCATTTAAAATCCACGTATTCTTTTCTTCATTAAAAACTGCTTTCAATTTTACAGATTGTAAATCTGAACCAGCATCAGGTTCTGTCAATACCATTGCTGCAGTTGCTCCGTCTCTATTAAAACGTGGTAAATATTTTTCTCGTTGTTCTTCTGAACCAAATTCATAAATAGTTTCTGCACAATCTTGTAATCCCCAAATATTTGCAAAACCTGCATCTGCACGAGCAACCATCTCGGCTGCCATAACATAAGGCAACAAAGGAAAATTTAAACCTCCATATTTACGAGGTAAGGCCATTCCAACGAGTCCAGCCTCGTATAATGCTTTATAATCTTCAGTAGTCCCCTTAGCATAAATTACTTCATTATTTTCTAAATGCGGACCTTCTACATCTACACCTTCAGCATTTTTAGAAATAGTATTTGCACAAATATCTCCTACAATTTCTAATATTTTTTCATAAGAATCTATGGCATCTTCATGATTTAATGGAGCATAATCAAACTCTTCTGATTCTATAAAATTTTGCTCTTTTAATTTTACTATTTTAGCCACAATGGGATCTTTAAGGTGAAACTTAAAATCCGGTGTGTCTGTGAAAAAATTATTCATTTTTTTCTATTTTTTGGTTGGAGTTATATTTCAAACTCATCAATTCTTTTTATAACTCTATTTAGCGTTTTCCTTGTAATATTTAATCATTTTAGGAAGAACAACTCCCAAATCGCCAGTAATTACATAATCTGCAATATCATTTATTGGGGCTTCAGGATCATTATTTATTGAAATAATCATAGAAGCATCTTGCATTCCAGCCGTATGTTGAATAGCTCCAGAGATACCTGCAGCAATGTATAGTTTTGGCCGAACTGTGGTTCCTGTTTGTCCAATTTGACGATTATGATCAATAAAACCTGCATCAACAGCTGCTCTTGAGCCTCCAACTTCACCACCTAAAATATTTGCCAAATTTCGTAGTAAATCAAAGTTTTCTTTTGAACCTACACCGTATCCTCCAGCTACAATAATTGGTGCTTCTTTTAAATTTACTCCAGATTCTTCTATATAGCGCTCAATAACTTCAACTATTAAATCTTCATCTTTTAAAATTTCATTTGCATTTATTTCAATTATTTGAGTTTTATAATTTGCATCAAAAATTTCTTTTTTCATAACACCTTCTCTAACTGTTGCCATTTGAGGGTGCATATCCCAGTTTATAATGTTTGCCATTATACTTCCTCCAAAAGCTGGACGAATGGCATATAATAAATCTTTATATTCTTTCTTTTCTTTTTTATCAAAATGATCACCAATATCTAATATGGTAGTATCAGCTGTCAATCCACAGTTTAATTTTGAAGCCAATCTTGGAGCTAAATCTCTACCAACTGAAGTTGCGCCAAACAATACTATTTGAGGATCTTGTTCCTTCAATACTTTATGAGCTAAAGCCGCATGTGGCAAGGTTTTGTAAGGTTCTAATCTCGCATCGTCAGAAATAAATAATTTATCAACCCCATAAGGAGATATTTGATTTTCAATTCCTTTTAAGTTTTTGCCAAAAACCATTGCATCTAAAGGACAACCAAGTTTTTGAGCTAATCGTTTTCCTGCTGATAATAACTCCTGACTTATTTCTGCTACTTCTTGATTTTCTACTTCGCAATAAACAAATACACTTTTCATTTTATTCATTTTAAGTTATATCAACTACCCAATGGTGTGATGTTTAATTAATTCTTTAATCATTCCTTCAATATCGCTATCCGAATCCGTTAATACTTTAGATTCATTTGCTGTTAGCACAATACTTGAAACGCTTTTTACTTTAGTAGGAGAACCAGCTAAACCAATTTTGGTTACATCTGCTTCAATATCTTCAACACTCCATTCTGGAATAACTAAATATGGTCGCTTTTTATGTAATTCTTCAAGTACGGGATCTCCTTTTCTCATTTCAGTATTGGTTCTTGCGTATTTGTATTTCATTACATTTTTTGCAATTCGAGATCTACATTTAGGTGAAGAACCGTGAACTGTCATTAAACAAGGATATGGGGAAGACACTTTTTCTATACCCTTTTCTAAACGTCGTCTTGCAACAATTTTATCTTCATTTATTTCTAATATCTCTTCTACATAAGTAACTTGAGGAATATTTAACTTATCAGCACACTGAGGTCCTACTTGTGCGGTATCGCCATCAATAGCTTGTCTACCTCCAACAATTAAATCGAAATCTGCTATTTTTTTAATTCCCTGAACTAAAGTATAACTTGTTGCTAAGGTATCTGCTCCTCCAAAACGTCTATCTGAAATCATAATTCCATCATCAACACCTCTATAATATCCTTCTCGAACAATATCTGCCGCTTTTTGAGGTCCCATTGTTAATATTGTAACTTTGGTTCCTGGAATACGGTCTTTTATATTTAATGCTAATTCCAGAGCATGTAAATCATCTGGATTGAAAACGGTTGCAAGCTTACCTCTATTTACTGTACCATCTGGTTTCATGGCATCTGGACCCACATGACGTGTATCCGGGACTTGCTTTGCAAGTACAACAATTTTAAGTGGTCTCATAAAAAAATTTACTGTTATATATTTGATTTCTTAAAATTAAAGGAATTATTTGACCAAAATGCTGACAATACTCATACTTCAAAAATATATTTCAATGTCTTCTATTTTTTAGGCACAAAAAAAGCGATGATTTTAAATCACCGCTTTTTTTAATTTATTAGAAAATTAATTTCTATTTACCTTTGCTCTCATCTTTTTTTTCTGCTTCCATTTCCATAAACTCATTCATTACAGCCGTACTAACTCCCATATTTGAGAATCCTCCATCGTGATATAAATTTTGTAGAGTAACCTTTTTTGTTAAGTCTGAAAATAATGAAATTGTATAGTCTGCGCACTCTAAAGCACTTGCATTTCCAAGTGGTGACATTTTTTCTGCGTAAGCAATAAAACCATCAAATCCTTTAACCCCACTTCCTGCAGTAGTTGGAGTTGGTGATTGAGAAATTGTATTTACTCTTACTTTATTGTCACGTCCAAAAAAGTATCCAAAACTACGTGCAACTGATTCTAAATATGCTTTATTATCAGCCATATCATTATAATCTGGGAATACACGTTGGGCTGCCATATATGATAATGCAACAATACTTCCCCACTCATTCATTGCTTCTTTTTTGTACAACATACTCATTACTCTATGAAAAGATAATGCTGAAACATCAAATCCAGTTTTTGTAAAATTATAATCTTGATTGGTATAGTGATTTCCTCTTCTAACATTAACAGACATACCTATTGAATGTAAAACAAAATCTATTTTACCTCCTAAAATCTCCATTGATTTATCAATAAGATTCTCTAAATCCATCATAGATGTGGCATCTGCAGGAATAACTTGTGAACCTGTTTTTTCAGCTAATTCAGAAATAGTTCCTAGCCTCATTGCAACTGGCGCATTTGTTAAAACAAATGTAGCTCCTTCTTCATGAGCTCGTTCAGCAACTTTCCAAGCAATAGAATTTGAATCTAAAGCACCAAAAATTATTCCTTTTTTACCCTTTAATAAATTATACATAGTAGTTTTTTGATTTCAGTTTTAAGTTAATTGGCTGCAAATATAGTAAATTCTTAATTTAACAATTGTTTTGCGTGTTCAATTGCTGTTTCCGAGGCATTTTTACCGCTCAACATTTCAGCAATTTCATTAATCCTTTCCTGTTTCCCTAGCTCTTTTAACTTTGTAACTATATTGTTATTAATATCTTCTTTATAAACTTTATAATGTTGTTTTCCTTTTGCCGCTATTTGAGGTAAATGCGTTATTGTTATAACTTGCATATTTGCACTCAAAAGTTTCATGATATCTGCCATTTTTTGAGAAACATCTCCTGAAACACCAGTGTCTATTTCATCAAAAATTATGGTTGGTAATTTAGAATATTCGGAAAGAATAGTTTTTACCGATAACATAATTCTAGATAATTCTCCTCCTGAGGCTACCTTTTTTAACTCTCCAAAATTTAAACCTTTGTTTGCCGAAATTAACAATTCTAAAGTATCTTTTCCATTGGAAAAATATTGGTTCGTATGTTTTAAATTTAGTTTTAACCTTGTGTTTTCCATTCCAAGGTTTGATAATATGGTTTCCATTTTTTTTATCAAAACAGGAATTGCTTTTTCTCTTTTGGAAAATATTGTTTTTGCTAATTTATCTATCTTTAATGAAACTTCTTTAATTTCATTTTCTTTTTCTAATATTTTAACAGCCGAATTTTGAACCGCATCTACCTTAACAGAAAGTGATTCTTGAATATCTAGTAACTCTTTAATTGTTGATACCGAATGCTTCTTTTGCAAATTATAAATTAATTGCAATCTATCATTTAATTTTTCTAATTCAATTGGATCAAACTCCACATTTTCATTTATAACTTCTATTTCATTCGAAATATCATCAAGTTCAATTTTTAAACTCGCTGCCCTTTCAAACAAATTATTATACTCCTTTGAAAATGATTTTATCCTATTTAAATTGGATGTAAATGAAACCAATAAGGCTTGTAATCCTATTTCCTCATTTAAGGCCAATGCTTGAGCCTCGTCTAAATTCAATTTTATTTCCTCTACATTGTTTATCTTATCTAAACTTTCCTCTAATTCTTCTTGCTCTTCAATTTTAAAATTGGCCTTAGACAATTCTTCATATAAGTGCAAATTATATTCATACTGTTCTTTTGCCGCTTGTTCAGCATTTTTAAGAGCTGTATGTTCTTTTGTTAGCTGGTTAAATAATTTTAAACCCCTTTTATACGATTCAATTTTCTGAAAATTTCCAGCCAAAGCATCAATTATTTGAAATTGAAAATTTTCATCAGAAAGTTGAAGCGTTTGGTGTTGCGAATGAATATCTATTAATTTTTCTCCTAGTAATTGCAATACTTGAAGCGTTGTTGGAGTATCATTAATAAACGCTCTAGATTTACCGCTTGGTAAAATTTCTCTTCTTATTATAGTCTCCTTCTCAAAATCAATATCATTTTCTAAAAAATAAGATTCCAAGTCGTAATTTAAAATTGAAAATTGTGCTTCAATAATACATTTGTTTCCAGTATCTTTTAAAGTTGAAGAATCTGCACGTTTACCCAAAACCAAACCAAGGGCACCTAATAAAATAGATTTACCAGCTCCTGTTTCTCCAGTTATAATAGATAAATCATCTTGAAATTTTACAGATAAACTTTCAATTAAGGCATAATTTTTTATAGTAAGATGTGTAAGCATTCTTTAGGTTTTTATTTAAAAAATTACTTTATTTCATCCCATTTAGAACTATTAATTGGAGACATTCTTAAAAGGTCATCCTTTAATTTACTCGTGTCAAATCGAGGACCATCTGAAAAAATATCTACTATTTCATCTGCTTTTGAATCCATAAAAATTCGTAGTAAAAATGCATTTGGACGCGAGTCGTAAATAGATTTCAATGTTAAAACTGATTGGTAAATATTTTGTTTCGCCTTTTTCTTATCCTTACTCATTATATCGAGCCCTTTTAAATGGTAATTAAATAAAGTTTCTCTATATAATTTATATGTTGGCGACAACAAATTATCAATTAATGTAAATCTTGTCTTTGATCCGTCATTTTGGTTCCAGCCCTTATAACCACTTTGCTGTGCTTGTACTAAAACATTTTGTGCTTTAGTGTAAAACTCACTACCTCCATTTAAGGCAAATGTGTCGGCATCCATTCCTAATATAGTATAAACATAGAATGTCACTATAGAAACTAGGTTGGATTCAAATGTGTTTTCATTAAATTGTAACGGTTCAAACTCTGTATATTTAAATGAAAAATTATCGTCTTTAAAATTAAAAACTGGAGTTAAATATGTTGAATTATAAACTGGACGTGAAGATTGTATTTGTATATGTCCTTTAAAATCTGCTCCTGTTTGTTCTAAAATTGTAAGTGTTAAATTACAATTTATTAATTCTTGTGGCTTATAACTAAAATTTGTCCATCTTTTTTGATTTACAAATTCGTTTAAAGATGTTTCTAAAGTATTAAATATTTGTTTGTTTGAACCTGGAATTTTATCCGAATTTAATGTAATAGTGCAATTTAACTCCTGAGCATTTAGTTGAATACCCAGTATAAAAATTAGAAAACCCTGAATTATTTTACGCATAAATTCCATCTAAAATTTCATTAAAAATATCCTTAGCTACCTTTGCTTTAGATTTTACACCAAATTCCGAAATATTTTCCAGTTTATCAATTATTGTAACTTTATTTGTTTCTTTTTTAAATCCAGCTCCTGTATCATTCAATGAATTCAAAACAATTAAATCTAAATTCTTTGCTTTTAATTTCTTTTTAGCATTTTCCAGTTCGTTGTTTGTTTCTAATGCAAAACCAACTAAAAACTGCTTCTTCTTTTCTTTTCCTAATGAAGCTAAAATATCATGAGTTTTAATTAATTCAATAGACATTTTATCTGAAGATTTTTTAATCTTTACATCTGAAACATCCTTAGGCTTATAATCTGCTACCGCAGCAGAAAGTATTGCTATATCAACTAAATTATAATATTTATGTACCTCGTTATACATATCTTCAGCAGAGATAACGTTAATTCTATGAATTAAATTATTTGAAACCGTTTCATTTGAAGGTCCTGTAACTAAATAAACATTTGCACCAAGATTAGCAGCTCTTTTTGCTAATTCAAATCCCATTTTACCTGATGAATGATTTCCAATAAAACGAACCGGATCAATCGCTTCGTAAGTTGGACCTGCTGTGATTAACACTTTTTTATTATAAAGTGGAAGCCCTTTAACAATGTCTTTTTCAATAAAAGAAATAATATTTTCTGGTTCTTCCATGCGACCTTCGCCTTCTAAACCACTTGCTAAAAACCCAGAAGATGGCGCTATAAATATGTTGCCAAATGATTGCAATTTTTCAATGCTCTTTTTTGTGGATGGATGTTTATACATATCCAAATCCATAGTTGGAGCAAAATACACCTTGCACTTTGCCGATAAATATACTGCTAATAATAAATTATCGCACACACCATTAGACATTTTAGCCAAAGTGTTTGCAGTAGCCGGAGCAACCAACATATAGTCGGCCCAAAGACCTAATTCTACATGACTATTCCATTCTTCAGTTTCCTCTTCACCTTTTTCAAAAAATGAAGAATATACAGGATTGTTAGATAGTGTAGATAATGTTAAAGGTGTAACAAAATCTTTTGAAGCAGGTGTCATTACAACTTTAACTTGTGCACCTGCTTTAATAAAAAGTCGTACTAAATGAGCTGTTTTATAAGCAGCAATTCCAGCAGTAACTCCTAATAGAATATTTTTACCGCTTAATACAGACATAATTACTCTTTAGTATCTGTTTCTGGATTTCTATAATATACCTTACCTTCTAACCATTCTTGAACTGCAATAGCTGTTGGTTTAGGTAATTTTTCATAAAATTTAGATACTTCTATTTGTTCTTTGTTTTCAAAAACTTCATCCAAACTATCAGTATATGTAGCAAATTCTTCTAATTTTTCAATTAATTCACTTTTTAAATCACCACTAATTTGTTCAGCTCTTTTGGCCATAATAGTTATAGCCTCATAAATGTTATTAGTTGGAGCTTCTATTTTTGTTTTATCGTAAGTAATAGTTGTAGAAGCAGCATTTGTGTTTTTATAATCCATTTGTTTCAGTTTTTAGTGCAATAATAGAGTTTAACTCTTCATCTAAGTTTTTTACTAATTTTTCCAATTCAGGTATATAATCTGATTTTGGAAAACTTCTTTTAAATCTATCAAACGCTTTTTTAGCGTCATTTAATCTAGTTTCCTTTTTTATAATAAAACTATTCATACCTAATTTATAGGCCGACATAAATTTAAGGTACAAAGCCTCCTCTTTATATGAAGTTCCTAAAAATTCACCTAATAAATTATCAAATGCTACAATTGCAGCAATATAATCTTCGGTGTGGTAATATTGTTTAGCTATTTCAAATGATTTCTTTTCTAATTTTTTTGTTAGAATTTTAATATTCTCATTTGCTTCTGCTGAATGTTCCGATTCAGGATATTTAAACAAAAAGTTTTGTAATGCCGTTATTGCTTCATTGGTATCCTTTTGATCTAAACTAAATGCTGGAGAAGCTAAAAAATGACTATGAGCTGAAAGATAGGCAGCTTCTTCAATTTTAGAACTTTTTGGATAGTTTTTCACAAATTTATCGTAATAATATGCAGCAAGTGTATATAACTTTGTATTGTAATGAGATTGTGCTACCATAAATTGGATACGTTCCATTTGTGGTTTTCCTCTATAAGAAGGTGTTACTTTTTCGAACAATTGAATAGCTTTATTATACTTTTGTTCTTCGTATAATTTGGTGGCCATAGCATATTGCTCTTCAACCTTCCCTTTATTTAATACTTTTTGATATTCACCACATGATGAAAATCCAAGAGTTACTAATAAAATAAGTATATAAATTTTATTTTTAAGCATTTGGCAAAATTAGTTATTTATTATGGATTATTAAAATGATTTTTTTAACTTGTTTTAAACCACAAAAATAACTTGCTTTTACAATAAATAGTGCACTGTAATCTTAATTGTTTGTTAATTATACTCCAGGAGCTACAGAGCTAACTACATTAAGTTGTTTAATATCATTATCAAACAAGTACAATCCACCTTTATCATCTCCAATTAAGTTTATTTTATCTAAAATTGTTCTTGCTTGGGCTTCCTCTTCTATTTGCTCTGCAACATACCACTGTAAAAAGTTATGCGTAGCATAATCTTTTTCTTCTAATGAAATGTGCACCAATTCATTAATACTTTTAGAAACAAAAACTTCATGTTTAAATAAGGTTTCGAACATTTCTTTTATTGAACCGAACTCTAAAGCTGGCTGACTTAATTCAGAAACTTTTGCAAATCCTCCTCGTTCGTTCACATATTTAAACATTTTTAACAAATGTTGACGTTCTTCATCTGAAGCATCATACATAAATTGTGAAACACCTTCTAAACCTTTTCTTTCGGCATAAGAAGCCATTGCTAAATATATTTGTGAAGACTCAGCTTCAATTCTAATTTGCTTATTTAATGCAGCTTGCATGTTTTCTGATAACATAATTCTTTTTTTTAAATTTCACATTGAATTTAACCGACGTAAAATTACTAATAATTATCAATAAAACTATTAATTTTCTTTTGTAATTGTTCCGTAGCTTTTACCAATGGCAAACGCACTTCTGAAGAGCAAATATTTAATTTTTCTAGCATTGCTTTAATTCCAACTGGGTTTCCTTCTTCAAAAATATAATCAATACTATTGGCTATTTTATAATGTAATTCAAATGCTTCGGAATTTTTACCTTCTAAACCTAATTGAATTAAATGTGAAAAATCTTTTGGTAAACCTTGACCAATTACCGAAATTACTCCAGAACCTCCAGCCAAAGTCATGGGCAAAGCAATCATATCATCCCCAGAAATTACCATAAAGTCTTTTGGTTTATTTTGAATAATGCTCATTGCCTGAACTAAATTTCCTGCGGCTTCTTTAACGGCAACTACATTTTCAAAGTCATTTGCCAACCTTACTATAGTTGCTGGCGTTACATTTTGACCCGTTCTTCCTGGAACATTGTATAAAATTATTGGTTTTTCAGTTGCCTGTGCTACCGCTTTAAAATGTTGGTATAAACCCTCTTGATTTGGCTTATTGTAATAAGGCGAAACCGATAAAATTGCTGCAAAATTGCTTAAATCTGTATTTTGTATTTCTGCAACAACATTCATAGTATTATTACCTCCAATACCTAATACTAATGGCAATCTTCCTTTATTAGTTTTAATAATTACAGACTTTACCAATTCCTTTTCTTCTGCAGTTAAGGTTGCGGCTTCAGCAGTTGTTCCTAAAACAACTAAGTAATTTACACCATTGTTAATTTGGAAATTAACCAAACGTTCTAAGCCAGCAACATCAACAGATTTATCCCTATTAAATGGTGTTACTAAAGCTACTCCGGTTCCTAATAATTCTTGCATTATATTTTATTTAATATCGTTAAGTATTTTTTTAATTCCTTATTAAACAAACTAATTTCTTTAAATTTACAATTTATTAGTAAATCATAAAAGCGATTGTCTAAATGTGCAAAACCAACCTTAAAATTAGAATTGCACTGCAATAATACTAGGTTGTTATATAAATTATCAATTTTGCTGTAGTTAATTAACAAATCGTATTTTTTTGTTAAAATACTTTTTAATTCTTCTGATTTAATTCGTCCATACCAACCAAAATCTTTAGGTGTAAATACTCCATTCTCAATTTCACTTTTTACATTTTTTTTATCAATTGTAATTATAGTTATTGACTTATCATCAAGTTTTAATTGATAACTTACCTCATTAACAAGTTTATTTTTATCGCAACTTTCATCTGCTAAAATGATTACACTTTTTATTTTAGCTGAAACTTGTTTCGAATTATTTTCAACAAATTCCTTTGCCTTTTTGTTAAAAAATAATTGGTTGCTTTTCCGTTTTATTCCTGTAAAAATCATCTATATTTACACTTGATTCGCAAAATTAATTAAAATCTATAGTATTTTAACAATGAAAAAATATAATATTTTCTTTTTATCAATATTACTCTTGTTAAGTTGTAAAAATGAAACTCAATACTTGGTTAAAATTGAAGGGAAACAAATACCAATAACAAAAGAAATTGGCTCTAATAATAAAATTGAATCGTTTATCAAACCTTTTAAACAAAAGGTAGAAAGCGAAATGAATAAGGTACTTTCATATACCAAAAAAGATTTAGTACGTACCGATGCTATTTTACAAAGCTCTCTTGGTAATTTATTGGCCGATTTATCCTTTAAGCGGGCAAATCCGGTTTTTAATTCAAGAACAGGTAAAAACATTGATTTTGCAATGTTTAATTATGGTGGTATTAGAGCCGGAATTACAAAAGGGAATATTACTACTGAAAATGCTTTTAATTTAATGCCTTTTGAAAACACATTAGTAGTTGTTGAATTAACTTCAGATAAAATAGAAGAACTTATTCAATTTTTGATTAAACAAAAAATAGCACATCCATTATCTAAACAAATCAATTTAGCAATAACTAGTGATGGATATGAATTAAAAATAAATAATAAAAAGTTTGATACTGATAAAACCTATTTTGTATTAACTTCTAATTATTTACAAAAAGGTGGAGATGGAATGAACTTTTTTAAGGATCCAATTGCGCTTCATCCATTAGATTATAAAGTTAGAAATGCAATTATTGATTATTTTTCTGAAACCGACACCGTTTTTTCAAAATTAGACAGCCGATTTATTCAAAAATAATGTAGTTATGAAGAGAAGAAAATTTATACAAAAATCAACAGCGGCTGCCACTTTCTTAACATTGGGCGGATTGAGTTTAGAATCATTTAGTAATATAAAAACTAAACAAATAACTATTTTACATACCAATGATGTACATAGTCATATTGAACCTTTTGCTAAAAATCACTACAAATACCCAAATTTAGGAGGCATTGCAAGAAGGGCTGTTTTAATAGAGAAAATTAGAAAAGAAAATCCTAATACCCTTTTATTAGATGCCGGTGATATTTTTCAAGGTACACCCTATTTTAATTATTATGGTGGTGAGTTAGAATTTAAACTAATGAGTATGTTAAAATATGATGCTTCAACAATTGGAAATCACGATTTTGACAATGGAATTGATGGTTTGTACGCTCAACTTCCACATGCAAAATTCGATTTTATTTCTGCCAATTACGACTTTAAAAACACTGTTTTAGACACACTTGTAAAGCCTTATAAAATTTTCAATAAAAATGGAATTAAAATTGGAGTTTTTGGTTTAGGAATTAAACTATCGGGGTTAGTTGAACAAAGCTTATATAAAGAAACAAAATATCTCGACCCAATTGAAATTTCTGAAGATATTAGTAGAGAATTAAAAGAAAAAGAGCATTGCGATTTAGTAATTTGCCTATCACATTTAGGTTATCATTATAGCAGTAGTCCAACAAAAATTTGTGATTTAAACCTTGCCGAAAAGACTAAAAATATAGATTTAATTATTGGAGGACATACACACACTTTTTTACCAAAACCTACCATAGCAAAAAACAACATTGGCGAAAATGTTTTAATTAATCAAGTTGGTTGTTACGGCATTAATCTTGGTCGCATTGATTTTTATTTTGATAGTGATAAAAATAAAGCTAGTAAAGGAAAAAGTATAATTGTTTAAAATTAAAATACAAAAAAGATAAGAATATATGAGAATTGAAACTGATTTAAAGTTAGGTTTTAAAGATGTAATGATACGACCTAAAAGATCAACACTAAGCTCAAGAGCCCAAGTAACACTCGACAGAGATTTCACTTTTTTACACAGCAATTATAAATGGAATGGAATTCCAATTATGGCTGCTAATATGGATACTGTTGGTACTTTTGAAATGGCAAAAGAACTTGCAAAACATAAAATATTTACAGCAATTCACAAACATTATTCTGTTGAAGAATGGAAAGATTTTGTAAGCTCGGTAGATGAGGAAGTTACTAATTATATTGCGGTTAGCACAGGTACGGGCGAAGCCGATGAAGAAAAAATAGCTACTATTTTCAGTCAAAACCCAAACTTAAAATTTATTTGTATTGATGTTGCAAATGGTTACTCAGAGCACTTTGTAAATTTTGTAAAACAAACCCGTTTAAATTATCCTAATAAAGTTATAATGGCTGGAAATGTTGTTACTGGTGAAATGGTTGAAGAGTTAATTTTAGCCGGTGCAGATATTGTAAAAGTAGGTATTGGACCTGGTTCAGTTTGTACAACACGAGTAAAAACAGGAGTTGGATACCCACAACTTTCTGCAATTATTGAATGTGCTGATGCTGCTCACGGATTAGGCGGACAAATTGTTTCAGATGGTGGTTGCAAAATTCCAGGAGATATTGCAAAAGCATTTGGTGGTGGAGCAGATTTTGTAATGTTAGGCGGAATGTTGGCGGGTCATACCGAAAGTGGTGGTGAAACTATTGAAATTGACGGTAAAAAGTTTAAGCAATTTTACGGAATGAGCTCAGAAACAGCAATGAACAAACACGTTGGTGGTGTTGCTAATTATAGAGCTTCTGAAGGAAAAACTGTTCAAATACCCTTTAGAGGTTCTGTTGAAAATACTGTGCAAGATTTTTTAGGCGGGTTACGTTCTACTTGTACTTATGTTGGCGCAAGCAGATTAAAAGAACTTACCAAAAGAACTACTTTTATTAGAGTTCAAGAGCAGCATAACGAAGTTTTTTCTAAATAATTTATAAAAATATTAAACAACTTCAGTAAGAAAAAATAATTTCTGTCTGAAGTTGTTGAAATTATTAAAGAATATCAACTTAAAAATTTTCTTCGTTTAATTTTATTATCTCAATTCATTAATTCTTTCTATTTTTAGCCTACTTACTACTAAAAATGGAAAAAAATAAAAATTTAATTATTAGCAATCCGCCTAATGGAGTTGCTGGAATAAAAGCTATTGTTGTTTCTATGCAACAAATTGCTAAAAGAATGTCCTTTTTTAAGGCTTTTAAAATACTTCAAAAATTAAATCAAAAAAATGGAACCGATTGTCCGGGATGTGCTTGGCCCGATCCTTCTCACAGATCAAGATTAGGAGAGTTTTGTGAAAATGGTATCAAAGCAATTGCCGAAGAAGCAATGGATAAAAAAGCTGACCCCAAATTTTTCTCTAATAATTCAATTGAAGAATTAAAAAAACAAAGTGATTATTGGTTAGGACAACAAGGCCGTTTAACACATCCAATGCTTTTAAGTTCTAATAATACACACTACACTCCTATTTCTTGGAATAAAGCATATAAACTTATAGGTGATAGTTTGAATGCATTAAATAGTCCAAACGAGGCTACTTTTTATACTTCGGGAAGAACAAGTAATGAAGCTGCATTTTTGTATCAATTATTTGTAAGAATGTTTGGCACAAATAATTTGCCAGATTGTTCTAATATGTGTCACGAATCTAGCGGAGCAGCATTATACAACACCGTTGGGATTGGAAAAGGTTCTGTAACTTTAAATGATCTTTATAAAGCTGAATTGATATTAATTTTTGGTCAAAATCCGGCAACAAACCATCCTAGAATGTTAGTTGCTTTAGAAAAAGCAAAGAAAAAAGGCGCTAAAATAGTTTCCATAAACCCTTTAAAGGAAGCTGGTTTAGTTAACTTTAAAAATCCTCAAACAGCCAAAGGTTTGGTTGGTAATGGCACTAAAATTTCAGATTTATATTTGCAACTTAAAATAAATGAAGATGTTGCTTTATTAAAAGCCGTAATGTATAAATTATTTAAAAAATCAGCTTCTGATTCAACAATTTTAGATTCAGATTTTATAAAGAACAATACCATTAAATTTGAAGCTTTTAAAAACGAAATTCTTTCAAATAATTTTGATGAATTAGTTGAAAGAACCGGGTTAGATATTACAGAAATTAATGAATTAATTGATTTAATTGTTCCTAGAAAAAAAATAATTGCGTGCTGGGGAATGGGATTAACGCAACACGTAAACGGTATTGACAATATTCAAGAGGTTGTAAACTTACTATTAATGAAAGGAAGTATTGGAAAAGAAGGCGCTGGAACTTGTCCGGTTCGCGGTCATAGTAACGTACAAGGAGACAGAACAATGGGAATTGCTGAGCGACCTTCTAAACAATTACTCGAAAAAATAAGTGAAAATTTTGGTTTTTCTCCACCAACACAAAACGGCTTATCAGTAGTAGAATCTATTGAAGCTATGCATAAAGAAAAAGTGAAAGTTTTTATTGCAATGGGTGGAAATTTTTTATCTGCAGCTCCCGATACTAATTATACAACTGAAGCTTTAAGCAAATGCGACTTAACTGTGCATATTTCAACTAAATTAAATCGTTCACATTTAGCACATGGTAAAATGGGATTAATTCTTCCTTCAATGGGAAGAACCGATAAGTTAGTTAAAAATGGAAAAGAACAATTTGTTACTGTTGAAAATTCAATGGGAGTTGTGCATTCTTCAAAAGGGAAATTAACACCTCCTTCTTTACAAGTTGAAAGCGAACCAATTATTGTTGCTAATATTGCTAAAGCTACTCTTAAGAAAAGTAAAGTAGATTGGGATTTTTTAACAAATGATTATGGAAATATTAGAGATTTAATTGATAAAACAATTGCTGGTTTTGAAAACTATAACGAGCGTGTAAAAAATCCTGTTGGATTTGATTTACCAAATGGTGCTCGTACAGGAAATTTTACAACACCAACAAAAAAAGCGAAATTTACCATTAATAAATTAAGTGAAAACAATCAAAAAAAGGATGAATTTATAATGATGACAATTAGAAGTCACGATCAATTTAATACTACTGTTTATGGTTTAGACGATAGATACAGAGGTATTTATAATGGTCGTATGGTTGTTTTTATGAATCCAAACGATATTAATAATCACAATTTAGAAAAAGGTAGTATTGTTTCGTTGTACAACAATTATAATAATAAAAAGCGTGAAGTTTCGGGTTTTAGTGTAGTGCCTTATAATATTCCCAAAGGATGTTTAGCTACTTATTTCCCTGAAGCAAACCCATTAGTTCCACTAGAGTTAACAGCACATATTAGCCATACACCCTCTTCAAAATCTGTAAAAGTTAAGATTCGTAAATAGGTTAATTCAACTATTAATTTTTAATGACTGAATTATTTTAAAAATATGTTCTATTTGTTTATTTGACGCTCAATTTCAAACTTTTTATTAATTTTGAAAAGCTATGAAAGATAAACTTCAACCTCTTCCATTACTTCATATAAAAAAAATTGAACATAGAAACGGTATTCAATTAATGGTGCTTTTCGATTTTAACAATCGCATTAAAGATCTATTACGATTTGAACTTGGTTATTTTTATAGCAAAACTCACAAAGGTTGGTACACATTGTATAATGATAAAGCAATAAGTAACATAAAAAAAGTTTTCGGAAACACTGTACAATATTCATTTGATAATTCCATACTTAAAGAAAATAATATATCCGAAATTGGAGCACATTTAATGCTTTCAGAAGAAAAGAAAATAATTTTAAGGCTTTTTAGAATGTTCTTAAAAAGAAATTTACAAAACGAAAACGCTCTTAATTTACATTATAATTTTATCTTAAATTTAGTTGATTATAATCAAGATAAAAGTATAAATCAAATTTCTAATAATGATGTAAATTTATTTTTGAATAATAACAACTATAATCTAAAAAACAAATTGGTTGATCAAAAAATGATTAATACAGCAATTCAATTATTTAAAAGTTTTTATCCAGAATGTAAACTAAATAAAATAAAATGAAGGTTGTAAAAATTGCATCTCTAAATTCTGTGTAGATTCTGAAAAAATGTCAGAAAACATATTGCTTAAACCTTTTGTAAATGAAAAACATGGAAAATTAGATGTAATAATTGAACATCCATACCTTAATTTAGGTCAACTAATTCTTATTAACAAAAACAATTCTTATTATGTAACAAAAATTAATCAACTTTTACCACTTGAACAATTTCAGCAACTTTTGCGGCATCTTTTTCTATTTTCATATAATTTCCTTCAGCGATAATTAAAACTCCAATAATTAATACGGATAAGCTAACTGCCAAGAATGTAACACTTTTTTTAGATGCTCCTTTCCATTCCTTAGTTAAAATTCCATTAATGTTTGCTATCATAATAGCTCCGGTTTCTAAAATTGCAAAACCCACTGATGTTCCTAGCTCTCCTAATTTATATGCTCCAAGTCCATATATTACTAAAGCTGCATCATGGAAAACGGCCATTGCTAATATTAATAAAAGTCCAAAAAACGCCCCTTTTCCTGTGTAATTTCCCCAAGTTTTTCTTTTTGTAATTGTATAAATAAAATAGGTCATAGTTGATAAAGCAGCCCCCATAAAAATAGGAAGTAATACAGCCAAACGG
This sequence comes from uncultured Lutibacter sp., assembly GCF_947495725.1. Lineage (GTDB taxonomy): Bacteria > Bacteroidota > Bacteroidia > Flavobacteriales > Flavobacteriaceae > Lutibacter. The sequence goes on from NZ_CANLZZ010000003.1 coordinate 439,763, forward strand.
GCAATCCAAGGTTCGTTACCATATTGCAATTCTGCAACATCTCCTATTTTCCCTAAATTATTTCCAACGTGATAAGACAAATTAAATCCTGCCGCACAAATAGCACCTAAAACACATAACAAGATTCCTTTTTTCATAACTTTTGGATCATTCTTAATTCCACCTCCCAAATTTTTACTTTTATCTCTTAAAATACCCGCATATCCATTAAGTGCAATACCTGAAACAATAACAAAAATTCCAAGCAACATTACATTTCCAACATCGGTACCAATTACACTTTCGCTACCTTCTGGAACGAGAATTAAAGGCAATACAGTATCAATTGAAGTAATTACCCCTAAAAACAAACTAAATGCTAGTGACATTCCAATGGAGGAAATGCTAAATCCCCAAAGCATATTTCCAATTCCCCAACAAAAACTTAATCCAAACATGGCAAAAAATACCCACGATGGAATATTTCTATATATTCCCCACAAATCATCAACCATTAAAAAAGTTGTTATCAACGGAATAACAATCATTCCAAAAAAGAAAAAACCTCTCCAAGTGTTTTCCCAAGCATAATTCTTTGCATATTTAGAAGGTAGCGCATATAAACCTAATAACAAAGCCGATAAAAAGGCATACATTATTCCAATTGCCATAATTGTAGTTTTTAAGGATTTAAAATCAAATCTAAGAAATTATTTTGTATCAAATAAAAACAGAAATAATTATACTATTTTATAATTTTCTAAAAGTCAAATCACAATAACACTGTAATTCTTAAAAAAAAAACACGTCTAAACAAAAAACTTTAGACAATGTATACCAAAATTATTTTTTTGATTAGGATAATAATTGCTCTTATATTAATTCAAACTTTACGGTTTAAATTCACAGCTCATCCAGATAGTATTTACATTTTTTCAAAAGTAGGTTTAGAGCCTTTTGGTAGAATAGGAATTGGTATTTTAGAATTAATTTCTGCATTTTTAATTTTAATACCTAAAACAATTTGGGCCGGAGCATTGCTAACCTTCGGAATTATTTTTGGAGCCGTTTTAATGCATTTAACAATACTTGGAATTGAAATTAATAACGATAATGGTTTATTATTTTATATGGCTTTAATTGTCTTATTTTTAAGTGGAATAGTACTTTGGAACGAGAAAAATAATATTCCTATCATTGGAAAATTGATAAAATTTTAATTCCAGTTAGGCAAAATACATGCTTTCGTTTTTTTTGCTAAAACATAATTAAACCCCTTAATTAAACTTTCATTCATAATTTTAGAATTGTCTTTATGACATTCTAAACACGATCCAACAATTAATAACTGCTGTTGTTCTTTTATAGAAAAGGGTCTAAAATCTGTTCTTGTAGAATTAATAACTCCTTTTGGTGTTTTTCCTAAAAACGGAATCCAAGCATCTTCAGGTAAACCATCATTTTCATTATTTGCATATTCAGGTACAAACTTCCAAGTTCCTTTATTATTTTTTATTTCATAAAATAAAACACCTTTTCCGTATCCTAATGTTGCCGAATTTGAATGACAACTTTTACAATCTCTTGTTTTTGAAATAGTAGTATGGGGTGAATTTGGAGCATACAATCTATGAAATGAAACCTCTTTTCCTATTTCTTTTCCAGCATAACTTCCTTTATCTATTGTTAAAATCATTCCAGGAACCGCAGGTTCAATATGTTTTCCTTCTGAATTCTCTCTAACTCCCATTGCAGGTAGAGATGAAGAAAATTCTGCAACATATTCTTTCCATTGTCCTTTTCCATATTTTCTATCTAACAAATCAAACGCCCTAGGTTCATCTTTATCAAATTCATTATGGCAACCAATACAACGCGAAGTCCAAGAAGAATGACAGGATGAACAACTTACATTTTTATGAACATTATCCCTCGAACATACTTCAGATTGTGGTTTTAAAGGGTGAATTTTACTGTCTTTTTTACCAATTAAATAAGCATTTCCTATTGAATCTATATAAGTATTAACCAAAGGATGACCTCCTTTTTTAACTGCAATAATTTGTTTATCATTATGTTTATAATTTCTATGTAAGAATACAAGTAAACTTTCTGTATCCAAAGAATCGTATGAAATGGTATTTGGCTTATCCTTAAAATGACAATCAGAACATTGTATTTTTACAGCTTGTTCTTCGTGCGTGTATTTAATTCCATCCCCCATAACTTCATGTGAAGAATGACAATCAATACATAACATACCCTTAGTGTGATGTACATCTTCTTCTATAAATTTATATACTCTTTTATCCTCTAAAACTCTATAGCCATCTTTATTTTTAACTTCATCCTCATCTAACATAGTTTCTTGAAATCCTTCATAATTTGTTGAAATTCGACTAGAGCGACTATGACAACCAAAACAATGCTCGTTTTTTACAAAAATATCAGTAGAAGGGTGAGTTTTTGGAAGTTCTTTTTTATTTGAAGTTAAATAGGTGTTTAAATCGTTTTTAGCATTTTCAGAATAATTTAAATGACAAGCATTACAACCTCCACCTCTACTCAATTGAGTAATAGGTCCAAAATCCTTTTTCTCAGCTCCTAAATGACAATTTGCACATAAATCTCTTAAATGTTTATCTGCTGCTGAATTTTCAATTAGCTTAATATGGTATTGATTATTTGGTGATTCTGCCTCGCCAAAAATAAATTTATCTACCGCAACCAGTCCACTATTAGTGGTCATTAAAGAATTTTCAATTTTATGCAGTTCATTGGGATGACATTTTCCACATGTTTGTTTTGCATCTACTAAATTCCCCGGAATTAACACCATTCCTTTATGCGATTCTTCTTTATTAAATGAAGAAGTATTTCCTAAATGACAACTTGCACAACCAATTAAATCAGGATTATGATAATTTGAATAACCTTTTGTATTACTATGACAATCTAAACACGATTCTTTAGAATTCGGCTCTATTTTAGTGTAGTTTTCATCCTTTAAAAAAAACGAATCCGTTTTATTTTTTTCCTTAATAAAAAATACAATGGCAACAGCAATAAAAATTGTAATTAATAACCAATATTTAGATTTTCTTTTTATCATAAATAACGCTTGTTACAAATTTACAACAAATTAAGATTTCTATTTTATTTAAATTCAAAATGTAAATACTTGACTCTCAATTACTCTTACATAATAAGCTACTTTTGTTACATTTATAATATTGATTCTCAACAAACTATGTAACCAATGTTACTATCTGGATTTGGCTTTTATGACTTTTGTCATACTCTAAAATTCATCCTCTAAATATCTTTACCATTGAAACAAACAAATAATCTTATGACTACTTCAAGAAGAAAATTTATAAAAATTTCTGCATTGGGTTTAGGTGGTGTTGCAGCTACAACATCAGCTTTTAATATGTTCGGTTCCAATTCGTATTTAAACGAAATGGTAAAAGAAAATATTACAAAAAAATTAAAAAGAACACCTACCTATTGCGAAGTTTGTTTTTGGAAATGTGCCGGATGGACTTATAGTGACAACGAAGGAAATATCCAAAAAATAATCGGTAACGAAACTGACCCTCATTGTTATGGACGACTTTGTCCTCGTGGAACAGGTGGTGTTGGAATGTACACGGACGAAGATCGTTTAAAAACTCCTTTAATTAGAACAACTATTAATGGTGAAGAAACTTTTAAAGAAGCAAGTTGGGAAGAAGCATTAGATTTAATTGCTTCAAAATTTAAAGGCATTAAAGAAAAATATGGTGCAGAATCTTTTGCTTTACTTAAACATGGTTCTCCTGGAAAACACTTGGAACACTTATTTAAAGCATATGGATCAGATACTATTGCCGAACCTGCCTATGCACAATGTAGAGGAGCAAGAGAGGCCGGTTTTGCATTAACATATGGATCTTGGGTAGGATCACCTGAACCAACAGACATTAGAGATACTAAATGCTTAGTGCTTATAGGTTCACATATTGGTGAAAACATGCACAACTCACAAGTTCAAGAAATGTCCGATGCAATTGATAATGGAGCAACTATAATTACAGTTGACCCACGTTTTTCAACTGCCGCAAGTAAATCAAAACATTGGTTAGCTATTAAACCTGCAACCGATATTGCTTTAATGTTGGCTTGGATAAATGTAATTATTGAAGAAGGCATTTACGATAAAGAATACGTAGAAAAATATACCACTGGATTTAACGAATTAAAAGATCACGTTCTAAATTTCACTCCAGAATGGGCATATGGTATCACTACAATAAAACCAGAAGTTATTAGAAAAACTGCACGTGAAATGGCAAACGCAGCTCCTGCAGTTATTATACACCCTGGTCGTCACGTTTCTTGGTATGGAGATGACACACAACGTGCAAGAGCCATGGCAATTTTAAATGGTATATTAGGTTCTTGGGGACGCAGAGGCGGTTTCTACCTTAAAGAAAGTATAAGTGTTCCTAAATATCCTCATCCAAAATATCCTCATCCAAAATGGGATTGGAGAGATATTGGAGAAAAATATCCTATGGCGCAAATGGGAATTACAACTGAAGTTATAAGAGCTGCTATTCCTAGCGCAGACAATAAATATCCTGTAAAAGCAATGATGGTTGCCGGAACAAATATTACTAAATCTATTCCTGAAAAAGCATTACTTGAAAAAGCGATGGATGAATTAGAATTTATGGTAGTTATGGATACTATGCCAATGGATGTTACAGGTTACGCCGATGTTGTTTTACCTGAATGTACATATTTAGAACGATACGATGGTATTAGATCAGCAACAAACAGAGAACCATCTATTGCAGTTCGTGTTCCTGCTGTAAAACCTAAATACGATTCTAAACCAGGCTGGTGGGTTGCAAAACAAATTGGTGAACGATTAGGATTAGGTGAATTTTTCAATTATAATGATTATGAAGAAGTAATTGAATGGCAACTAAAACAAATGGGAACTTCTTTAGAAGAAATGAATAAAATTGGAGTAAAACATTTCCCAAGAAAATCTGGACCATTATATATAGAGGAAGATAAAAAATACGAATTTCCTACAGCAAGTGGAAAAGTAGAATTGTACTCAAAAGAACTAAAAAATTTAGGATTTGATCCTTTACCTAATTACACAAAACACCCAGAAGCTCCTCAAGGGTTTTATAGATTAAATTATGGTCGTGCTCCAATGCATACCTTTAGTAGAACTGCAAATAATCCAAACTTAAACGATCTAAAAAGTGAAAACGATTTATGGGTAAACCCAAAAGTTGCTCGTATTATTGGATTAAAAACTGGTCAAAAAGTATGGTTACGTAACCAAGACGAAATTATTTCCTCATTTTCCATAAAAGTAAGAGTTACCGAAAGAGTTAGATGGGATTCTGTATACATGGTTCACGGATTTGGACACGATAATAAAAAGTTAAGTCGTGCATTTGGAAAAGGTATTAACGATACTCAAATGGTTTCTAAAACAATGATCGATCCAATAATGGGTGGAACTGGAATGCGAGGAAATTTTGTTGAAATTTTAACTGAAAACCCTTATAAAACTGTAGAGATATGAGATATGCAATGGTTATAGACACTTTAAAATGTGTTGGTTGTAGCGACTGTGTAGTTGCTTGTCAAACAGAAAATAATGTACCTATTGGATATTGTAGAGATTGGATTACCGAAACGGTTAATGGTGCATATCCTACAATTGAATTGGAATTAAAATCAGAACGTTGTAATCACTGTGAAAATGCACCTTGTGTGCGTTGTTGTCCAACTGGCGCTAGTCACCAATTAGATAATGGTATTGTGTTGGTTACTGGTGATGAATGTATTGGTTGTGGTGCTTGTATAGAATCTTGTCCTTACGATGCCCGTTTTCAACATCCAGATGGATATGTAGACAAATGTACATTTTGTCATCACAGATTGGAAAAAGGTCAACTTCCTTCTTGTGTTTCAGTTTGCCCAACAAAATGCATGTATTTTGGAGATTTAGACAATCCTAATAGTGAAGTTTCGCGATTGTTAAAAAACAGGAAACATAAAACTTTGGCTCCAGAAGCCGGAACAAAACCTAAAGTTTATTATTTAATATAAAAATATTATTATGCAAGAAGAATTATTTACAAGTGGAAGAAATATTCCAAATATAGATCCTTCGCTAGAAATATGGCATTGGCCAATATCAGTATATTTATTTTTAGGAGGTTTAGCTGCGGGGTTATTGTTTTTTGCGGCTTTAATTACAGTTTTAAAAAAGGATAAAGAATATCCTACGGCGGTAAAATTCGCTTCAATAGTATCACCAATTGCTTTAACACTAGGTTTATTAGCATTATTTTATGATTTAACACATAAAATTTACTTTTGGAGATTGTATACTACTGTACGAATGGAATCTCCAATGAGTTGGGGAGCTTGGGTTTTATTAATTATTACTCCAATATCTTTTTTATGGGTTTTAAGTTATTACACTGAATTATTCCCAAAATTTAAATTAAAGTTTGAGTTTTTAAATACTCTTGAAACATTTCTTCAAAAAAATAGAATGAATATGGCTTATATATTATTGCCTCTTTCTATTGTTTTAGGAGTGTATACAGGAATTTTACTATCTGCTTTTAACGCTAGACCTCTATGGAATAATGCCATTTTAGGACCCTTATTTTTAACTTCTGGTTTATCAACCGGAGCTGCAACTATTATCTTACTAGCAAATACAGCTAAAGAAAGACATTTGTTTAGTAAAATTGATTTGGGATTAATAATATTAGAATTAGGATTAATTATACATATGCTTATGGGTATGTATGCTGGATCTGAAGTTCAATTAGAAGCAATGCAACTTTTGGTTAACGGAGAATTTACAATGATGTTTTTTGGATTTGTTGTGATTTTAGGCTTATTAGTTCCTGCCATTATGGAGTTTTTAGAATTAAGAGGTTTTAAAATACCAGTTGCTGTACCAGCTTTATTAATTTTATTAGGAGGTTTAATCTTCCGATTTGTAATGGTAGAGGCCGGACAAATAACACGTTATCTATATTAAAAATAGTAGTATGAAAAATAAAGAACACAACAGACATATATATTGGAACCCATATTTTGGTGGTTTCCTTTTAGGATTGATAATAATTTTCACCTTTTATACAACAGGTAGAGGTCTTGGAGCAAGTGGAGCTATGAAAAGCGGTGTTGTTGCTGTAGTTGAAACTGTTGCACCCACTCATGCAGAGGCCAATGGTTATTATAGCAAATTTATTAGTGAAGATAAATCACCTTTGAATACTTGGTTAGTATTTGAAGTTATAGGAATGTTAATTGGAGGAATGATTTCGGGTGGATTATCCGGAAGAATTGGATGGAGAGTTCAACATTCACCAAAAATTACAAAAAGAAGAAGATTATATTTTGCCTTAGGTGGTGGAATTCTTTTTGGAATCGGAGCTCAAATTGGCAGAGGATGTACAAGTGGGGCAGCTTTAAGCGGTATGTCAATACTTTCGGTAGGTGGATTTATAACCACGTTTGCCATTTTTGGAACCGGTTTTTTAGTTGCTTATTTCTTTAGAAAAAACTGGATTTAATTATTAAAATAATTGATAAAATAAAAAATTATGGGATTATTAACTTTAATAAATACAATACCGTATGAATGGGATAACGTGCTTGCTATTATTATTGGTTTAGCGTTCGGTTTTGTATTAGAATCGTCAGGTTTTTCTTCATCTAGAAAACTGGCGGGAGTATTTTACGGCTACGACTTTGCCGTTTTAAAAGTATTTTTTACAGCGGCCGTTGTTGCCGCAATTGGTTTGTATTATATGGATTATTTAGGCTTTATAAGTGTTGGCCAATTATATGTACACCCTACTTACCTATGGGGAGGAATAATTGGAGGAGCAATAATGGGAGTTGGATTTGTTGCTGCAGGATTTTGCCCTGGAACTGCCGTTACTTCAGCTGCTATAGGTAAAATTGATGCAATGGTTTATATAGGAGGAATTATGATTGGTGTTTTCATTTTCGCAGAATTATATTCATTATTTCAACCTTTATATGAAGGATCATTTTTAGGTAACATAACAGTTGTGGATTACTTTGACTTAAACCCATATTGGTTTATTTTTATACTAACAATAGCTGCTATACTTGCTTTCATCTTAACAGATTTGATTAGAAAACGAGTTAAAAAAGTATTTTATTAATTAAAAAACAATTAAAATGGTAAATAGAAAATTAGTAAAAGCTTTAAAATTTAGATACGTGCTTTTGGCAGCTGTATTAATTATACTTGCTGGTGGATTAGTACTAATTCCTAAGTTTGAAAAACATGTAGGAATCGCTCCTGAATTATTACTTAGCAATGCTATAAGTCCAGAAAGATATATTTCTACTGATGAACTAGCTGATAGAATAATTAATAATGACCCTTCGGTATTATTAATTGATGTACGAGATGCAATAAGTTATAAAGAAAATACATTACCTAACTCTATTAATATTCCTCTAGAAAATTTATTAAATGAAGATTTTGAAGGCTATCTTAATCAAGAAGCATATGATGTTATTCTTTTTTCTAATGATAGCTTTAGAGCAAATCAAGCATGGATTATTTGCAATAGGCTAAACTACAAAAGGTTACACGTGTTAAAAGGAGGGATAAACGAATGGTTTAATACTATAATAAACCCCTCTCAACCAACTGAAAATATGTCAAAAACGGCATATGATCTATATTCATTTAGAAAAGCTGCAAGCATGTTTTTTGGTGTTAAATATATAGATCAAATAAAAAAGCCTGAGCCTAAAAAGGTATATGTAGCTAAAAAAGTAACAACAACCCCAAAAGTAGTTGTTCCTAAAAAGAAGAAAAAGAAAATGCCTATTGAAGGCGGCTGTTAATATTAAAGCTTATTTATTATGAAAGAATTGGAAAAAACAAAACGAATTTCTATAGCAGCAGTAATCTCTATTTTAGTTGTAATAATTGCACTTTTAACATATAAAAGACCAAAACATATGTATGCAATTAATCCACAACTAGCATTAGAACAAACTATTTCTAATGGTTCTGTTAAATTAAATGAATTAAATTCCGAAACTATTATTATTGATATTAGAAATCAATTCGAATTTGAAAAAGGACATATAGAAAACGCTATTAACATAGACGCTTCTGATATTTTAATTGAAAAAAATATAGAAGTTTTTAAAGCTTTAAAAAATGATGGAAAAAAAGTAGCTTTATATGGTAATAATCCTACTGAAGTTATTGCACCACTTATGATTTTGCAACAACTCGGTTATAATAACATACAAATTTTATCTATAGAGAGCTCGTTAGATCAGGATAAACTTGTAACTACAAATGCCGAAATTGAAAAAAAAGGAGAAAATATAAATCAATTCATTCAGGCATCGATAAATAAGGTAAATGAAATTTTGAAGGAAAAACCAAAACCAGTTGTAAAAAAAGTTCCAATAACTAAAAAAGTTGTTCCCATAAAGAAGAAAAAGAAAATGCCTATTGAAGGTGGTTGTTAGTTTAAATTATTAAAAACTGTTTTAGAAATAAAACAGTTTTTTTTATGTAAAAAAACAATAATAAATCTACATAACAACTATTTTAAAGATTATTAAACCACCCTAGAAATCAATCTATAAAATTGACTCTTAAAACTTTATTAAACACGCATTAACTCACTGTTTTACATATACTTACATATGTAACTAAAGTACCAAAGAAGAACAAATATATATTAGGGTTTTATGATAAAAATCATAACTCGAAAACGTTTTCGTCATTAAATTTATAAGTGATAAACAAATTAATTTTAAACAAATATCTAATGAAAAAAACAACCTTTTATTTAGTATTATTTTTAGCTGCTACCACTTTGTTTAGCAGCTTCAAAAAAAACGATAGACCACCAAATAGTTCTACTTCTGAATTTGAAATGTTAGTTCAATATTTAGAAACGAATGGTAACTTTATTAATACATTAGCTCCTGCCTTAATTTCTCCAGAAGAAATTAAAGAAAATCTTAAAAATGAAAAGTATCTTGTATTAGATATTAGAAGTTCTGATTGGTTTGAATATGGCCATATTAAAAAATCGCAAAATGTTGAAGGTCCAAAGCTTTTAGAATTTTTTGAATCCGAAATAGACCCTTCAAGTTTTGAAAAAATAACTATAGTTTGTTATTCTGGACAATCTGCTGCTTATTACGCAAGTTTACTTCGCATGTATGGCTTCGATAATGTTTATAGTTTAAAATGGGGAATGAGTTCTTGGGATCAAGAATTTGCAACAAATATATGGGTTAAAAATTCCAAAGACGAATTTACTGATCAATTAGAAACAACTGTTAATTCAAAACCTGTTGCAGGAAATTCACCTATAATAAATACTGGTAAAACAGACGCCAAAGAAATTTTAAAAGCCAGAATAAAAGAAGCCTTTTCAAAACCTTATAAAGAATCAATTGTAAAATCTGCTGTTGCTTTTGAAACTCCACAGGACTATTTTATTGTTAATTATACAAGTGAAGAATTGTATAAAACAGGGCATATAAAAGGTGCAGTACATTATACACCAAACAAATGCTTAAATACCCAAACTAGCTTATTAACACTACCAGCTGACAAGAAAATTGTAATAAACTGTAATACTGGATTAAGTGCGGCTTATGCTGTGGCATACCTTGATGTATTAGGTTATGACACTTACAATTTAGCCTATGGCTCCAACAGTTATATGAATTCTACTTTAGTTGAAAAAGGATGGAATGCCTGGACAGCAGAAGAAATAAAAAACTTCCCAATAGTAGAATAATAAATATTATTAAACAAACAAACAAACAAACAAATCATGAAAAAAATATCTTACCTATTAATCGCTCTATTTTTAGTCCCGACAATGTTCTTCACTTCTTGTGATAAAGGTGATGACACAATGGTTGACACTACTCCTGCATTTACCTTAATGAAGGATTACGCCATTAACAATAATTTAGATATCAATAAAATTATAACAAATACAGATGGAGAAAAATTTGTAGTAGGACCTCCTGCAACAGCAGCTGACGTACCTGCTTATATTGCAAAATATACTATTTTAGATATTAGAAGTGCCTCAGATTTTGCAAAAGGACACATAGAAGGAGCTAAAAATATTCCTTTTAAGAATATTTTATCTGAAGGTGCTGCAGCATCTAAACCAGCTTTAATTGTTTGTTATACTGGACAAACAGCTTGCTATGCAACTGCTTTAATGCGTATGTATGGATTTACTCATACCAAAGCATTAAAATGGGGTATGTCTGGATGGAGTAATGAAACTGCTGGCTCTTGGAATGGAAAAATTGGAGCCAATGAAGCAGATGGTCATGCAAACTGGACTTATACTGGAGCACCTACTAACAATGTATTTGGAGATCCTGTAATTTCATCTTTATCAACCTCAGGAGAAGCAATCTTTAAAAGTCGCGTTGAAGCAGCAGTTGCAGCCGGATTTAAAACTGCGTCTGGAACAGATGTATTAAACAATCCTAATAATTACTTTATAAACAATTATTTTTCTGAAGCAGATTATGCCGCATTTGGTCACATTAACGGAGCAAAAAGAATACTTCCTTTAACTTTAGCAGACAATAGTTACAAGGGATTAGATCCAACTCCAGGAGCCAAAGTTGTTACCTATTGTTATACAGGGCAAACTTCAGCTGTTGTTACAGCTTGTTTAAATGTACTTGGTTATGATGCCTATAGCTTAACATTTGGAATGAATGGCTTATTTAACACAAACAACGCATGGAAAAGTAACCAATGGGGAGGAGATAGCAATGCAAAAGATTTACCATTAATAAAATAAAACACTTAATAACAGGCCCTAAAATTTATATTCAATTTTCACTAATAAATGATGTTTTTAATTTCTAAAACAATTTTTTTTAGGGCTTTAAAATTTAAAATATGAGAACTAAATTAGTTATACTATTCGCAATAGCTTTTGCTCTACAATTTAATACTACCTTCGCGCAAGGATGCGAAGATGATGTTCCAACAGGAGCTACCTCGGGAGTTCCTTCAACAAGTAGCACTACTTTTTTTGGGTACATCCAACCTGAATATGATTCGCATTTTACAGATCCAGGCGAAAACACTTTTAAGTTTAAAAGAGCACGGTTTGGGGTTCGTGGGAGAATAAATAGATCATTTTCTTTTTATGCAATGATTGAAACAAGTGATTTTATTGCTTCTGATGGAAATGTTTATTTAATGGATGCTTTCGTTACCTATGATAAACATGAATGGACCAAATTTTCGGTAGGTTCGTTTAAACAACCTTTTGGATTAGAAGTTGCAACTGCCTGTCATTCTCTTTCAACAATAGACAGAGCAATTGTTTCAGACCAAATAGTGGCTCCTCAAAGAGATTTAGGTTTAATGATGTTGGGTGGAACAAGTAAAACTAAATTCCGCTATTCAGTTGCCTTAATGAATGGAACCGGTTTAGGTTTAAAAGATAACAATACTAAAAAAGATGTTATTGGTAGAGCAACATATAAATTATTTGATTTTATGACTGTTGGTGGAAGTTTTAGAATGGCTTATCCTAACAATGAAGATAATGACCGAAAAACTTATGGTGCTGAAGTAGTTCTTAGTTATAATGCATTAAAAGTTCAAGGTGAATATATTTATGATGAAGGAGACTATAACAGAGCGGCAGAAGGTGGATGTGGATCAGTTCCTTTAGAATTAGGTGAAAAAAGAGAAGGTGCATATGTAATGGCAACATACGACGTAAATGAAAAATTACAACCAGTTTTTAAGTATGAATATTTCGATCAAGATTTAGATATTAAAAAAATTGGTTATCAAGAAATGATGACATTAGGAATTAATTATTTTGTAAGTAAAAACACAAGATTACAAGTTAATTATCAAAATAAAATTGAAACGGGTTTAAGCGTAGATAATGATGCCCTTTTAATGCAGCTACAAGTTAAATTTTAAAAAAAGACTTTTTTTTAATTGAAAAAACTTCTGAGTAAAATCAGGAGTTTTTTTATGTAATTTTTTCGTAAATTTGATTGAATTTCATAAAAAGAAAAATAAATGACTAATGATAAAGAAATTTTAAAAGATAAATTAAGTGATTACTATTCTTCAATATTTGAACCTGAATTAATTGAGGAAATTATAGACAACGGAATTCTTAGAACAATTGATAGCGGTGAAATTTTACTGGACATTGGTGATAAAATGACACATGTTCCTTTAATTACTTCTGGAGCAGTAAAAATTATTAGAGAAGATAAAAATGGTGATGAAATTGCTCTTTATTTTCTTGAAAAAGGAGACACTTGTGCAATTTCCTTTATAAACTGTATTAACAAGACAAAAAGTATGTTTAGGGGTGTTACAGAAATTGAAACCGAAGGTATTTTTATTCCTGTTGATAAAATTGATGAATGGCTTGTAAAATACGAATCTTGGAGGCATTTTATTATTGATAGCTATCATATGAGATTGATAGAAATGGTAGAATCTATTGATAGTTTAGCTTTTATGAAATTAGATGACAGACTTCATAAATATTTAACAGACAAGGTTAAAATAATGAAAGACAATACATTATATATTACGCACCAAGAAATTGCTAACGACATTAACACTTCTCGAGTTGTAGTTTCTAGACTTTTAAAAATTTTAGAAAACGAAGGAAAAATAAAAATTAGACGTAACAGAATTATTATAGATCATATGTAATTAAGTAAACTTTATAAATTTATTGTAACATTTCTAAATAATCTGATTCAGATATAATTGGGATCTGCAAACTTTCGGCTTTTTGAAATTTACTAGGTCCCATATTATCTCCAGCAATTACAAAATTTGTTTTTTTGGAAATTGAGCTTCCTACTTTACCCCCATTATCTTCTATTGATTTTTTGAGTTCATTTCTGTTAAAAATTGTGAAAACACCTGATACAACAAATATTTTTCCTTGTAATTTTTCTGATTTTCCTTCCAACGATTCTTCTGAAACCTCAAATTGAACTCCATAAGATTTTAAACGATCAATTATTTGAATATTAATAAGGTTTGAGGCAAAATCAATTACGCTTTTAGCTATTCTATCACCAATTTCGTCTACCGCAATCAAATCTTCAAAAGAGGCATTCATTAAATTATCCATAGATTTAAAATGTTTTGCCAATTTTTTTGCAACAGTTTCACCAACGTATCTTATACCTAAAGCAAATAATACTTTTTCAAATGGAATTTCTTTTGATTTTTCAATTCCTAAAATCATATTCTCAGCTGATTTTTCGGCCATACGTTCCAAAGGAATAACCTGTTCAACTTTTAAATCGTATAAATCGGCATAATTACCAATTAAACCTTCTTTAAATAGCAATTCAACTGTTTCTGCTCCTAAGCCTTCAATATCCATTGCTTTTCTGCTAATATAATGTTGGATTCTTCCTGTAATTTGAGTAGGACAACCATATTCATTTGGACAATAATGTTTTGCATCACCTTCATTTCTAACTAACAAAGTATTACAATCTGGACAGTTTGTAATGTATTTAGTTGGTTGAGAATCAATTGGCCTTTTAGAAATTTCTACTCCTACAATTTTAGGGATAATTTCACCTCCTTTTTCAACAAAAACCGTATCTCCTATTCTAATATCCAATTTCTCTATTTGATCGGCGTTATGTAATGATGCTCTTTTAACTATTGTTCCTGCCAATTCTACGGGTTCTAGATTAGCCACTGGTGTTATTGCACCCGTTCTCCCTACTTGATAAGTAATTTCGTTTAAAATTGTGCTTTGCTGTTCGGTTTTAAATTTATAAGCAATTGCCCATCTTGGAGCTTTTGCCGTATAACCTAACTCATCTTGATATGCCAGTGAATTTACCTTCACAACAATACCATCTGTTTCATATGGTAAATTATGTCGTTCCTCATCCCATTTTTCAATAAATTGAATAACTTCATCAATAGATTGACATACTTCTATTGCTTGTGGAATTTTAAATCCAATTTTACGCGCCTCTTCAAGTGTTCTAAAATGGGTTTTAAATTTGTTGCTTGGCTCAACAATATGATATAATAAACAATCTAAGGGCCGTTTTGCAACTTCTGCACTATCTTGTAATTTTAAACTTCCACTTGCCGTATTTCTAGGGTTACTGTAAGGGTCTTCACCTGCTTCAACGCGCTCTTCGTTCATTTTTTTAAAACCATCTAAGGGTAAAATAATTTCACCTCTAATTTCAAAATTTTCAAAACTATTGTCTTGTAATATTAATGGAATAGATTTTATAGTTTTAATATTTGCCGTTACCTCATCTCCTTGAAAACCATCTCCACGAGTTACTGCACTAATTAATATTCCATTTTCATACGAAAGGTTTATTGAAGCTCCGTCATATTTTAATTCGCAAGTATAACTAATTGTATTAACCCCCAACATTTTTTGAATTCGCTTTTCCCAATCGAGCAAATCCTCTTTCGAATACGAATTATCTAAAGAATACATTCTGTTTTTATGAACAACTGTTTTAAAGTTTTTTGTTATTTCACCACCAACACGTTGCGTTGGAGAATTAATATCAAAAAATTGAGGATTTTCTAATTCTAATTTTTCTAACTCTTTCAATTTCAAATCAAATTCATAATCTGAAATTGTAGCATTATCTAATACATAATAGTTGTAATTATGTTGGCGTAATTCTTCTCTTAAACTGTTTATTTGTTGTTCTACAGACATTTTAATTTCTTAATATTCTTGTGCTAAAAATAGGTATATTTTTTTGAATTAAGCACCTAAAATAAACCATTGATTTATAAACTTTTAAAAAATTGTTATGTAACCTAAGTGACAGATTGTTATGATTTTTATCATATTTAATGTTGTGTTACTAAAGTAACTTTACTACATATAGAAAAGCAATATTTAAATAATAATTGCAAATAAGCAAAACTAAACCTTTATAAATGAAGAATTTATTAATATTAGGAGCAGGAACATCAGGAACAATGATGGCTAATCATTTAAGGCCAAAATTGTATTCAAATGAATGGAATATAACAATTGTTGATCAATATAAAACTCACTATTATCAACCAGGATTTTTATTTCTTCCTTTTGATACTTACACAGAAAATCAAGTGAAAAAAGTTGGTAAAAAATTTATTCCAAAGTTTGTAAATTATATTCAAAAAAAAATAGAACGAATTATTCCAGAAGAAAACAAAGTAGTACTCGAAGATGAAACTTTAAATTACGATGTCTTAATAATTGCAACAGGATCTAAAATAGCTCCAGAAGAAACTGAAGGGTTAATTGGCCCACTTTGGAAAAAAGACATTTTTGATTTTTACACTTTTGAAGGATCGTTAGCCTTACGAAATAAACTACGCAATTGGGAAGGTGGTAAATTAGTAGTCCATATTACAGAAATGCCTATTAAATGTCCTGTTGCACCTTTAGAATTTGCATTTTTAGCAGACTCTTATTTCCATAAAAAAGGAATGAGAGATAAGGTTGAAATTACCTATGTCACACCACTTTCTGGTGCTTTTACAAAACCTACATGTACTACAGCACTAAATTATTTGTTAAAAGATAAAGATATTAAAATTGAAACAGATTTTGCGATTGAACATGTTGATAACGAAACTAAGGAGATAGTTGATTATGAAGATAAAAGAATTCCTTTTGATTTATTAGTTACAATTCCAACAAATATGGGAGATGAAGTAATTGAAAAATCAGGATTAGGTGATGACTTAAATTTTATTCCAACAGACCCAAATACACTTCAATCAAAAGCACATGAGAATATTTTTGTAATTGGAGATGCTACAAATGTTCCTGCGTCCAAAGCGGGATCGGTAGCGCATTTTGAAGCAGAAACATTAACCGACAATATTCTACTTTATATTGATGGCTATCCATTAAAAAAAGAATTTGATGGTCACGCTAATTGTTTTATCGAAACAGGAAACAACAAGGCGTTATTAATTGATTTTAATTATGTAACCGAACCAGTTCATGGTAAATTCCCATTTGCAAAAATTGGCCCATTAAAACTATTAAAAGAAAGTGTTTTAAACCATTGGGGGAAGTTAGCTTTTAGATGGATATATTGGAATATGCTTCTTAAAGGTATTGCAATTCCATTTGTATCTAGAAATATGAGTTTTAAAGGAAAAGTCTTCGATATAAAAACTAAATAAAAAATTATAAATAAAAACTAAACAACAAATATTATGTCAGTAAAAACTATAGCAGGATTAGAATTAAACGTTTCAGATGAAGGATATTTAGAAGATATGACACAATGGAACGAAGAAATTGCAAACGAAATTGCAAACGAAATAGGAATTGAATTAACACCTAAACATTTTGAAGTACTTAATTTTTTACGAAAAAAAACAGAAGCTAAGGAGCCTTTAACTATAAGAGGTGTTGGAAAATCCGGTATTGTAAATATTAAAGAATTGTATGCTTTATTTCCAAAAGGGCCGTTAAAATTCTCATCTAAAATAGCAGGAATTCCAAAACCTACTAGTTGTATTTAAAAAAGTGTTGGTAATTGTCTAATAATAAACTCAATAAAATGGAAACAAAAAATATAGAAGAAAAATCGCAAACAATAGAAAAAAAACCTTTAGAAAAAGTTTGTATAATATGTGCAAAGGGAAGTATTGAGGATGTTTATGCAACGCTAGTAATGGCTAACGGAGCAGTAATGGAAGGTATTGAAACCAATGTTTTCTTTACTTTTTTTGGATTGGATGGTATAACTAAAAAATCTATGAATCATTTGCATACGGCAACAACTGGAAACCCTGCAATGAAAATGCCAGGAGGTTTACCTTTTCCAACAATGCTAGGCGGATTGCCAGGAGTAGAATCTGCTGTTTCAGGAATGATGAGAAAACAAATGGAAGAACTCGATATTCCTCCAGTAGATGAATTTTTAGAAATGATAACAGCTGGTGGAGGAACTATTTATGCGTGTAAATTGGCAGTAGACATGTTTAAATTAAAACAAGAAGACTTGTCGGATGAGGTTGATTCTATTATTACAATTGGACAGTTTTATGAATTATGTGATGGTGATAGAACTCAAATTATTTTCACTTAATTTTCAATTTTAATATAAATTAAAAATCCCGAAAATTACTTCTCGGGATTTTTTTTTTAAAAAAAACTAACTAAACAATTATCTAAATATATAACGCTCAAGCTCTCCATCAAGGTTTAGCATTTCTATTCTTAATACTTCGCCTTCATCCCTATTTGATATTAACTCACTTATTGCATCTACTGAATTCACTTTTTCACCATTAATTGCAGTAATAATAAATCCTTTTTCCACACCATAATAAAGAAGTTCTTTATTTGTTATCTCAGATATTTTTACTCCATTATCAATTTTTAATTTCTTTAATTCTTTTTGATCTAAGTTTTTCAATTCTAAACCTAAAGAGGCCACTTTACTAATTTCATTTTTACTTAAAACTACATCAGTTGTTTTTTCTTCTCCATCTCTTACAAATGTTACTTTTATTTTATCCCCTGGTCTTTTGGTATTTAAAAAACCGGTTAAATCGGCATATGAAGTAATTTTAACATCATTAGCTTTTATAATTACGTCATCTTTTTGCAATCCAGCTTTATCTGCTCCAGAACTTTCAACAACACTAGAAATATAAAATCCTTCTGACAAATCAATATCAAGATTTTCGGCAACTTTCCCATTTAGTTCGCCACCTTGCACACCTAAAATAGCTTTTTGAACATTACCAAATTCCATTAAATCTTCAATAACTTTTTTGGCAATATTAGAAGGAACCGCAAAAGAATATCCAATAAACGAACCAGTTCTTGAGGATATAGCTGTATTAATTCCTATTAATTGCCCGTGCGAATTTACCAAAGCACCACCACTATTTCCCGGGTTTACAGCCGCATCAGTTTGTAAAAATGAGTCGGTAATATTTCCATTTCCTTCCAAATCTCTACCCTTAGCACTAATTATTCCTGCAGTTACTGTTGAAGTTAAATTATATGGATTTCCTACTGCTAAAACCCATTCTCCAACTTTTACATTATCCGAATTAGCAAACGTAATATAAGATAAATCATCTTCATCAATTTTTAATAAGGCAATATCATTTGTTACATCAGAGCCAATTAATTTAGCCTTATAAACCTTTTTATTATTTAAAGTAACTTCAATATCAGTTGCGCCTTTAACAACATGATTATTTGTAATTATATAACCATCTGAAGAAAAAATAACACCACTACCAGTTCCTACTTGCGAATACTGTTTAGTACCACTCCCCTGACCATAGAAAAACTCCGCAAAAGGATCTCTCACAGTCTTATAAGATGTGTTTTTAACATGCACAACTGCATTTAGTGTTTTCTCTGCTGCAACCGTAAAATCGGTGTTTTCAACAGAATTTGCTAATGTATTAGTGAAATTTGCGGCAACTGTTACCGGACTTTCTTGTGCCTTACTTTCTACAACAATATGAGGTTCTTCAATAAATAACTTATAAGTTCCTAACGTCAATGCTCCTCCAATCGCAGAAAATAGTACAATACTTAATATTTTTTTCATTGTTCTTGTTTTTTATAAATTAACACTCAAAATTAAAAATTTATTGTTTTGTAAAAAACGCTTTAACGCTTTGTTAACGCTCATTTAACTGATTTTAACAAACCATCATAATTTCATTATTTTAACAAAAAAAAACTTAATTGAATTTAGTACATTTGCAGCAATGAATCAACAATTTTTTAAATATCAAGGAACCGGAAATGACTTTATAATGATTGATAATAGATCATTATTATTTCCTAAAGAAAACGCCAAACTAATTAATAAGTTATGTGATAGACGTTTTGGAATAGGTGCAGATGGACTAATTTTGTTAGAACCTTCTATAAAAGAAGATTTTACGATGGTTTATTTTAATGCAGATGGAAAGGAAGGAAGTATGTGTGGTAACGGAGGACGATGTCTTGTTGCATTTGCCAAACAATTAAACATTATTGATAAGAATACTACTTTTGATGCTGTTGATGGTTTACATCACGCTACAATTGAAAATAATATTGTAAGTTTAAAAATGATTGATGTTTATAAAGTTGAAACAAACAAAGATTATTCTTTTTTAAATACAGGCTCACCGCATCATATTAGTTTTACAAACAACGTTTCCATAATTAATGTCAAAGAATTAGGTGCAAAAATTAGATATGGCGCTCCTTATTTTAATGAAGGAACAAATGTAAATTTTGCTGAAAAATTAAGTGACAATTCTTTTAAAGTAAGAACATACGAACGCGGAGTTGAAGATGAAACTTTAGCTTGCGGAACTGGAGTTACAGCAGTTGCAATTGCAGCTCACAATGCTAATATAACTTCAAAAAATCACATAAAAATTGAAGTTTTAGGAGGAAATTTAGAGGTTTCATTCAATAAAGAAGATGGTATTTACAATAATGTTTATTTAAAAGGACCTGCTAAATTTGTATTTGAAGGAATAATTACTATTTAATGGCAGTATTAGTTGGAAAAAATATAGTTTTAAGAGCTTTAGAACCAGAAGACATTGATTTTTTATTTTCAACTGAAAATAACGAAGCATTTTGGGAAGTTAGTAGTACTCAAGCTCCTTTTTCAAAGTATATTCTACAAAAATATCTTGAAAATGCGCATCAAGATATTTATGAAGCAAAACAATTTCGATTTATAATAACTAATTCTGAAAACACCACTGTTGGAACAATTGATTTATTCGATTTTAACCCTCAACACCAAAGAATTGGAGTTGGAATACTAGTTTTACCCAAGTATCAAAATTTAGGATATGGTAAAGAAGCTTTAGAAATGGTTATAGATTATTCTTTCACCTATCTAAATGTACATCAAATTTTTGCAAATATAACTTCAGAAAATAATGAAAGTAAATCTCTTTTTGAAAAATTTAATTTCAAACCCGCTGGAGTAAAAAAAGATTGGATTTTCTCAAATAACAATTTTAAGGACGAAATTCTATATCAATTAATTAGGAAATAATATGAATTTAAAAAAACTAATCTTATTAATTAGCTTTTTATTACTAGTAATTGCAGGTCTTCTAGCTTTCAGTTATTATAACAAAATTTACAAACCTAATACTGTAAAAGAGGGCTATTTATATATTCCTACCGGCAGTAATTTTAATGATGTGGAAAATTTAGTGCGCCCATTTTTAAAAAGAATAAAACCTTTTAAATGGGTTGCCAATAAAAAAAACTATCCAAATGTTATTAAACCTGGAAAGTATCAGATAAAAAAAGGAATGAACAATAATGAATTGGTAAATCTTTTAAGAAGTGGAAAACAAACCGCCGTAAATCTATCTTTTAACAATCAAGATTCCTTTGAAAAACTAGCTGGTAGAATTTCAGAGCAAATTGAAGCAGATTCTATATCCCTACTTAATAGTTTTAATGATGTTGATTTTATTAAAAAGAATGGATTCAATAAAAATAACATTTTAAGTATGTACATCCCTAATACATATCAATTTTACTGGAATACATCTGCTAATGAGTTTAGAAAAAAAATGCTTATTGAGTTCAACCATTTTTGGAATACTGATAGACTGCAAAAAGCTAAAAATTTAAATTTATCGAAATTTGAAGTAATTACATTAGCATCTATTGTTCAAAAAGAAACTGCAAATATTAAAGAAAGGCCAATAGTAGCTGGACTTTATTTAAACAGGTTAAGAGATAAATGGCCGTTGCAAGCGGATCCAACTATTATTTACATTTTAAGAAAAAAATTAGGAGCAGAAACTGTTATTAAAAGAGTTTTAACGAAAGATATTGAAATTAATTCTCCATATAATACCTATAAAAATATAGGATTACCTCCTGGTCCAATAGCTATGCCAGATATTTCTTCAATAGATGCGGTTTTACATCCATCAAAACATGAGTACTATTTTATGTGCGCTAGTATTACTTCAATTGGGAATCATGAATTTGCGAAAACGTTGTCGCAACACAACAAAAATGCGTTTAAATATCAAAATTGGTTGAGCAACCAAGGAGTAAATCGATAATAAGAACGCTTTCTACAAAATATAATTTACATTTTTTTTAAACCTAGAGCAACACACTTTAAATTTGTTAAATATTTCACAACATTTAACCTAATTTGTTAAATACCTGCTAATTTTCAACGTTTTAAGTTGTAAATGTTGCAGGTGTTGTTTTTTATACTAAATTTGCAGGCTTAAATTTATAAGGAATTAAAACCTTTAAATTATGAAAAAAGTAAAAATATTTTTAAGTTTACTTCTTCTTGTTATATTCATTTCTAGTTTCTCAGAAAGAAAAACCACTAATTTTAATTCAGGAAAAATTGATTTTTATTATTGTACCGTATCTAATGAATCGGAAAATAATGAAGTCCTTACTAAAATTCCATTTACTGGTAATTCTTTTAACGGATTTAGAGATGCTATTGGGTTTAAAGAATCTCAAGGAAGATACCACATAGTAAATTCATTAGGGTATTTAGGGAAATATCAATTCGGAAGAACAACATTAGAGCGATTTAAAATTTACAATACACAAAAATTCCTAAACAACCCAGAACTTCAAGAAGATGCATTTTTAGCACTTTGCTCATTAAATAAATGGATATTAAGAAAAGATATTAAAAGAAGTATTGGTAAAAAAATTAATGGTGTAGAAATTACTGAATCTGGAATTTTAGCAGCCGCCCATTTAGCAGGAGCCGGAAATGTAAAAAAATACTTACGTAGTTTTGGTCAAAACACCTTTAAAGACGCCTATGGCTCATCTCTACAGCATTATTTAAAGGAGTTTTCTGGATATGACACATCATTTATTGAAGCAAATAAAAAACCAACTGTTTAATCTTACTAAGTTATTTTTTAGAACTGTTAAAAAAACACTTAATTTTTAACTAGCCACAAAAGCAATATAATTAACACTTTTTAAAACAAAATACACGTTTCATTTAATAAAATACACGTTTTAACAGATATTTGGTAATTACAAATAAATATATTACCTTTGTCTTTGTAAGAGCGTCCCTATATTGCAAACTTTTACGGAGAGAGTTTGTAGTTACTGATTCATTTTTAAAATTAATTAGTATTGCTTTTAAAATTCTCCAAAATAGAAATTTTATTTATTAAAATTTAAGAGTGGTTACTCGTTGTTTATCAACTTGTTACACGTCTGACTTCTGTTTATTTTTAAAATATTTTAAAAATAGATCAGGACTTTTTTTGTTTTTACCGAAGATTAACATAACTTTGATGCTCTTACTAATCATTTAATTCTTACAAAAAATGAAAAAATTGAAATTAATTTTCGGGTTGCTACTTGTTGCTGGATTTTTCGCAACTATAGCTTTAAGTAATAGTACATCAGATGATCAAGCTATTAGAAAAGATAGAATAATTATCCCAAGAAACGGATAGTCTTTTTATCAATAAAAATTAAAACCACAATATTAATTTATTGTGGTTTTTGTGTTGAATCTAATTAATAATATTTTGCTATATTTGGTTTGAACTAAGAAAAAATTATTTTAATAATGAAAAATCAAAAGAGAAAATCATTATTATTAGGAAGTTTTATAATTATCTTAATAATATCTACCCCTTATCTCTTATATATTTATAGAGCAATTCCCTTTGAAGCTGAAACTTATAAAACATTATTTTTTACAATAAAGGGAGGTTATTATGAAAAAGCTCAATCTTTCGTATATACTTTTTTCGGGAAATTCGTTCCTTTTTTTCTTTTAATTATTTGGTTTGTTACCAATAAACATTGGTGGGTACATGCTTTAATTATTCCTATAACAATATATTTATTTCAATTAATTAGTGTTGCTAACGATAGTGAACAATACGTTGACGAAATTGAGTTCATTTATACTGTACCTATTGCAATTTTAATAATGGTAATTTTATATTTTTTAAGAAGTAGAATGTCAATTTACATTCAAGCTGTTGATTTAAAAAAGGAAATGGATACCAATATGACTTCCTCCTCTGATTCTGATAAACCTCCTTTAAATAATTAGATATCAACTTCGGAAAAATTATTTATGAAATTTATGAAAAAAGATTTATTTAAAAACTCACATACCCAATATCAACAGTGTTTAAAAAAAATAGAAAGTATAAGGAAAATAATTAAAATTTTAAATATTATGTTATTTTTTCTTTTTATATCAATGCTAACTAGTTATATTTTAAAATAAATATACACAATCATTTAACGATTTTAAGTTTCTATTAAGCGGGTTTTACGCCAAATTATGGTTCCAATATATTGAAATTGTTTATTTTTAACGAATGATAAATTTCATTAATAATTTACCCAAGGCAGAATTACATTTGCATATTGAAGGTACTTTCGAACCTGAATTAATGTTTAATCTAGCTACAAAAAATAACATTAAACTACCTTATCAATCAATAGAAGAGTTAAAAAAAGCCTATAATTTTGACAACTTACAGCATTTTTTAGATATTTATTATAAAGGAACTAGTGTGCTTATTGAAGAGCAAGATTTTTATGATTTAACTTATAATTATCTTAAAAAATGTGCTTCTCAACAAATAAGGCATGTTGAAATTATGTTCGATCCTCAATCTCATACATCACGAGGTGTTAATTTTGAAACCATAATAAATGGCATATCTAAAGCTTGTTTAGATGCAGAAAGGAGTATTGGTGTAACATCACTTTTAATTATGAGTTTTTTAAGACATTTAAGTGAAGAGGAAGCTATTAAAACATTGAAACAGTCCCTTCCATTCAAAAAAAATATAAAAGCAGTTGGGTTAGACTCATCTGAAAAAAACAACCCTCCATCAAAATTTCAACACGTTTTTTTAGAAGCAACAAAACAAGGATATATTCCAGTAGCTCATGCAGGAGAAGAGGGACCTTCTGAATATATTTGGGAAGCCATTGAGTTACTAAAGGTTAAACGAATTGATCACGGGAATAATGCTCTCAATGATTTAGATTTAATTGATACCATTAAAAACAGAAACATTCCGCTAACTATTTGTCCTCTTTCCAATTTGGCATTAAAAGTTGTAGACAAATTAGAGGAACATCCACTAAAAAAACTATTAGATTCAGGACTAGAAGTAACCATAAACTCAGATGATCCAGCATATTTTGGTGGCCAATTAAATAAAAATTACATTGAAATTCAAAAAGCGTTAAATTTAACTAAATTTGACCTCTATAATTTAGCTAAAAATTCATTTCAACATTCTTTTTTAAATGATGATAAGAAAGAACAATATTTAACCGAATTGGAAGTTTATTACAATAAAAATAAATAGCAATAACATCAAAGTAAATCAACTAATACAAATGAAAAAACATTTAATTAAAATTTTAATTCTACTTTTTATAACAAAAATCTCTTATAGTCAGGCTAAGAAACAATTTATAGATTCTGGTTCGGTTAACAACCAGTTCGAAAACTTGATAAACAATTCCAATAAATACCAAGATTATAAAGTTGTTAAGTTAAATTGGTTACTAAAATTAAAAAGCAATGTACAGGATTCACTAAATGCTTCAAAAAAAGAAATTATTAGTTCTTCGAATGTCATCAATAAACAATTAAAAACAATTGATAGTTTAAATATTGCCTTGAAACATTCTAAAACTGAGATAACAGAATTAAATACCAAAATTGAAAGCATATCTTTATTCGGGTTACAAATAGAAAAAGAATTATTTAAAACAATAATTTTCTCAATTATTGGGATTTTAATTTTGTTGTTAGGATTGTTTATTTCAAAATTTAATAAAAGTAATAGTGTTACAAAACAAACAAAACGTGATTTAAAAGAACTTGAAGAAGAATACGATGATCACCGTAAAAAAGCACTAGAACGCGAACAAAAAGTAATGAGACGTTTACAAGATGAATTAAACAAACAGAAAAAAGATTAGTTTATAAATTTAATTCTTAAATTGAATCATCTTTAAACTTAAAAAGCAATACATTATGAAGAAAAATATGGGAAATACCGATAAAACTGTAAGAATATTAATAGCTATTTTAATTGCTGCTTTATATTACACCAATATAATCAACGGTACACTTGCTATTATTTTAATGGCTGTTGGAATTATTTTTTTATTAACAAGTTTATTAAATTTTTGCCCATTGTATACTATATTTAAAATAAATACTTGTAAAATTTCTAAAAAGTAATAAATCGTTATTTATTACAAAAAAAGCCTGTTCTTTAATTTACTAGAACAGGCTTTTTTTTGTGTGTTATTTATAACCTAATCTCCCGAATATGTTACAAAATTTCTTGGTGTTTCATAAAGAGTTACAGTCAACTCTAATTCTTCATTAATTTTTGAACGTAACTTATTCCAAATTACAACTGCAATATTCTCGGCTGTTGGGTTTAAATCTTTAAAAACTTCAACTTCTTCATTTAAATTTTTATGATCAAATTTTTCTTCTATTTCAGTTTCAATTAACTGTTTTAAAACTTTCATATCCATTACAAAACCTGTTTCTGGATGTATTTCTCCTTTAACGGCAACTATTAACTCGTAATTATGACCGTGATAATTTGGGTTTGCACATTTACCAAATACTGTAGCATTTCTAGCATCTGTCCAATCAGCATTATATAATCTATGAGCAGCATTAAAATGCGCTTTCCTGTTTACCGTTACTTTCATTTTAGTTACTTATTTATAAATTCATAGTATTTATCAAAAATAATTTTAAACCATGCTGTATAAATTTCAGGCTGTTTTTCAATATCTTTTTTAATAGCTTCTAAACTCATCCATTTATAACTTTCTACTTCTTCCCTATTAATTACAGGATTATCATTATAAAATCCTACCATTATATGATCTAATTCGTGTTCCGTTAATCCATTATCAAATGGAGCTTTATATATAAATGATGTTTTTTCTTCCAAATCACAAACAAATCCCATTTCTTCTTGCAAACGACGTTTACCCGCAACTAAATTAGACTCTCCTTCTCGTTGATGACTGCAACACGTATTTGCCCATAACAAAGGCGAATGATATTTTTCAGCTGCTCTTTGCTGAAGTAATAATTCGTTTTTATTATTAAACACAAACACGGAAAATGCTCTATGTAAAACAGCTTTTTCGTGAGCTTCCATTTTTGGCATTAAACCAATTTGCTCATCGTTTTCATTTACTAAAATAACTTGTTCTTCTTTCATTTATTATATAATTACCACAAATTTACAAAAAGAAATAACAAAAGCAGATGATTTAAAAATTGAAAAAACACTTATATTTTGAGATCCTATTTCTACTAAATTTTTAATTAGAATACCATATATTTGCACCTCAAATTTTTACAGATGAGTTTTTTAAAAGAAATACAACGCAGACGAACTTTTGGAATTATATCGCATCCCGATGCGGGTAAAACAACACTAACTGAAAAGTTATTGCTTTTTGGTGGTGCAATTCAAGAAGCAGGTGCAGTAAAAAATAACAAAATTAAAAAAGGCGCAACTTCCGATTTTATGGAAATTGAGCGCCAACGTGGTATTTCTGTCGCTACTTCTGTACTAGCTTTTATTTATAAAGACAAAAAAATTAATATTTTAGATACTCCTGGACATAAAGATTTTGCTGAAGATACTTTTAGAACTTTAACCGCTGTGGATAGTGTTATTGTTGTAATTGATGTTGCAAAAGGTGTTGAGGAACAAACTGAAAAATTAGTTGAAGTTTGTAGAATGCGTAACATTCCAATGATTGTTTTTATTAACAAATTAGATCGTGAAGGTAAAGATGCTTTTGATTTATTAGATGAGGTTGAACAAAAATTAGGACTAAGGGTTACGCCTTTAAGTTTCCCAATTGGAATGGGCTACGATTTTAAAGGAATTTATAATGTTTATGAAAAAAAGATCAATATTTTTTCTGGAGATAATAAACAAATTGTTTCAGAAGGGGTTGAATTTACCGATATTTCTGTACCCGAATTAGATGAAATTGTTGGAAACAAAGCTGCAGAGACGTTACGCGAAGAATTAGAATTAGTTCAAGAAGTATATCCACCTTTTGACAAAAAAGAATATTTAAACGGAGAATTACAGCCTGTATTTTTTGGTTCGGCTTTAAATAATTTTGGTGTTAAAGAATTACTAGATTGCTTTATTGAAATTGCACCTTCTCCTCTACCAAAAAAATCAGAAGAACGTTTGGTCGATTCTAAAGAAGAACAGTTAACCGGATTTGTATTTAAAATTCATGCAAATATGGATCCTAATCACCGAAATCGATTAGCGTTTATAAAAATTGTATCCGGAACTTTTAAGCGAAACGCACCTTATTTACATGTGCGTTTAAAAAAGAAAATGAAATTCTCGAGTCCAAATGCATTTTTTGCTGAAAAGAAAGAAATTGTTGATGAATCATTTCCTGGTGATATTGTTGGTATTCAAGATACGGGAAATTTTAAAATTGGAGATACTTTAACGGAAGGAGAAATCTTAAATTTTAAAGGAATTCCTAGTTTTTCTCCCGAGCATTTTAGATATGTCAATAATGCTGATCCTTTAAAATCTAAACAGCTTTTCAAAGGTCTAGATCAGCTAATGGACGAAGGAGTTGCCCAATTATTTACCTTAGATTTAAACGGAAGAAAAGTTATTGGAACAGTTGGAGCACTACAATACGAAGTAATTCAATACCGTTTGGAACATGAATATGGAGCAAAATGTAGTTATGAAAATTTACCAGTTCACAAAGCTTGTTGGGTAGAACCAACCGACCCTAAAAATGAAGAGTTTAAAGAATTTAAACGTGTTAAACAACGCTTTTTAGCAAAAGACAAACAAGGCCAATTGGTATTTTTAGCAGATTCTGCATTTACAATTCAAATGACACAAAGCAAATACCCATCGGTAAAATTGCATTTTGTTAGTGAGTTTAAATAAAAAATTAATTCTTATTCAAATTTAATTGAACTTGATGGATTAATTTTTGAAATAATTACAGTTGGAATAATTAACATTAATAAGCATAATAATAAAGTTCCAATGTTTAACAAAACTATATATCCAAAATCTATATAAACGGGCGCTTCATTAACATAATATGTTTCTGGATTTAAAGTAATTAGCCCAAAATATTTTTGAATAAATAAAATACTTAGACCTATTATATTACCCCAAAATAACCCTTTTAAAACTAAGTAAGCGGCATTGTATAAGAATATTTTTCTAATACTAACATTTGCACTTCCAAGCGCTTTTAAAATTCCAATCATTTGAGTTCGCTCAAGAATTAAAACTAATAATGCGGTAATCATATTAATTCCTGCAACCAAAATCATTATTACAATTATTAAATAAATATTATTATCAAACAGGCTAATCCATTCAAAAATTCCTGGGTATTTTTCAATTATACTTTGACTATTTAAGGTTGAAGCGGTTTCCGAATAAACTTCACTGCTCTTAACATTTATTTCATTAAAATCATTTATTAAAACTTCAAATCCTCCCACTTCATTATCGCTCCATTTATTCATTTTTTGAATATGCCGAATATCTGCTATTACAAAATTCTCGTCAAATTCCTGAAAACCAGTACTGTAAATTCCAACAGCTTTTACAACTCTTAGCCAAGGTGCTTTTGTTGGTGGATCTTTAACAAATAAAATATTAAATGAATCTCCTAAATTGATATTTAATCTATTGGAAATTTCTTTTGAGATTAAAACGTCATTCGAAATCTCTTCTTTATAATTTGGAATATCACCTTCAACAAGGTATTCTTTAAAAAACGACCAGTTATAATCTGATCCTACTCCTTTAAATATTATCCCTTCAAAATCGGTTGGAGTTCTTATTATTCCTCCTTTGGTAGCAAAAATTTGAATATTATTAATTCCTTTTATATTGTCAAACTTTGGATAAAAATCTTGATTTTTTGTAATTGGACTAACGGTAATTTCAGAATTATTATTATCAAAATTTGTAATTTGAATGTGCCCATTAAACCCTGAAATTTTTTCTCTAATTTTTTGTTGCAATCCAAAACCAGTAGCAATTGCAATCATCATAACTATTATTCCTAAAGAAATAGCTATAATTGCAATTTTTATTATTGGTGCTGATATACTACTTTTATACTGTTTTGAAGCAATAATCCGTTTTGCAATAAATAATTCGTAATTCAATTTAATTTATGATTTCAATATCGTTCAAAAATACATATTTCTTATTGGTTTTTTTGTTGTTTTTTAGTTTGATTTCCTGTGGGCAATCAAAAACTTCTAAATCAAATGAAATTTTAGATGAAAACCATGTAAAAACAGAGAAACAAATAACAAAAGAAATACAAGTAGGCGCACAACAAACAACACTTTATTTAAATATTTTAAAACAAAAAAAAATAGCAGTTATTGCAAATCAAACTTCGGTTATTTTTTCTAAAAGTGGACATACACATTTGGTTGATAGTTTATTAAAACTTAATATTGATGTTGTTAAAGTGTTTTCACCTGAACATGGTTTTAGAGGAATGGCAGATGCCAGTGAAGAAGTAGCTAATGGAATTGATATAAAAACTGGACTTCCAATAATTTCATTATATGGAAAAAATAAAAAACCTACAAAAGAACAATTAAAAGGAATTGATGCTGTTGTATTCGACATTCAAGATGTTGGTGTTCGTTTTTACACTTATATTTCAACAATGCATTATGTTATGGAAGCCTGTGCCGAAGCTAATATACCAATACTTATTTTTGATAGGCCAAACCCAAATGGACATTATATTGATGGTCCAACTTTACAAATGGAGCATAAAAGTTTTGTTGGAATGCATCCAGTTCCTTTAGTTTACGGAATGACAATTGGTGAATATGCCAAAATGATTAATGGTGAAGGCTGGCTAAAAAACAATATCAAATGCGAATTAACCATTATTCCTTTAAAAAATTACACACATCAAAGCAGGTACAATTTACCTATACGTCCTTCTCCAAATTTACCAAATGAAATTGCTATAAACTTATATCCAAGTTTAGGCTTTTTTGAAGGTACAACAATAAATGCCGGAAGAGGAACCGAAAATCAATTTCAACAATATGGAGCTCCCTTTTTTCCTAAAAGTGATTTTAGTTATACTCCACAGCCAAATTTTGGATCTAAATACCCTAAACATAATGGTAAATTATGCTACGGAATTAACCTAGAAAGCTCTCTATATTTAAACAAAGTTAACATTGCGTATTTAATTGACGCTTACAATAAAACACCAAAATCTGAAAAATTCTTTGGAGATACATTTACAATTCACGCAGGTAACACATTGTTAGAAAACCAAATTAAAAAAGGGTTGACAGCGAACGAAATTAGTAATACCTGGAAAAAAGATATTTCAGAATTCAAAAAACTTAGAACTCATTATTTAATCTATAAATAAATATTATAAATCTTTAACAAATGAAAAAAATAAAATTCATTATCCTTATTAGTTTTTCAATTATCGCTATTTCGTGCAATCAAAAATCTCCGAAAGAACATAATTGGGAATATTTATTTAATGGTAAAAATTTAGACAACTGGGTTGCTAAAATCAATAAATATGAAGTTGGAGACAATTATAAAAATACTTTTAGAGTCAAAGATGGAAAAATTCAAGTAGTTTATGATGGATATGATGGTAAACTAGATGATAGATTTGGTCATTTATTTTACAACAAGTCATATTCTTCATATCATTTAAAATTTGAATATAGATTTTTAAATGAATGGCTTGAAGATGGACCAATTCATACATATAGAAACAGTGGTATAATGTTTCATTCTCAAGACCCAAAAACTATATTAAAAGATCAAAATTGGCCAATTTCGATTGAATTCCAATTACTTGCTGATGCTGACAAAGGTGAAAGACCAACAGGTAATATGTGTTCACCAGCAACTGAAGTTTATTTTAATGGTGAAGTTTCTCCAAAGCATTGCATAAGTTCCTCTTCAAAAACATACCCTTATACACAATGGGTTAAAGGTGAAATAATAGTTTATAAAGATTCCATAATTAAACATATAATAGATGGCGAAAAAGTTTTAGAATACAGTAAACCTCATATTGGTGGTAAAGTTGTAAAAAACTTTGATCCTGCTATAAAAATTGATGGAAAAGCGCTCACCGAAGGATACATTGGTTTACAATCGGAAGGCCAAGGAATTGAATTTAAAGAAATTAAAATTAAACGTTTAAACTCAATATAATCATATATTTTATTAGAAACTTTATTGTTGACTACTTAATTACCTAAATATTTATTTAGGTAATTTTACTTTTAAAGCTTCTACAATATTAAATACTGCAGGACAAATTTCTGTGTTTTTAAGGGTTAAATCTGTAATTTGAATAAATTTTCTTCTATTGGTATGAGGATATTCTTTACAAGCCTTTGGACGTACATCGTAAATAAAACATGTATTATCATTTAAATCCAAAAAACTACAAGGAGCAGTTTTTAAAACATAAAAATCATCTGCATCTCTTTCCAAATATTGTGCAATAAATTTAACGACTTTCATTTTTAAATGCTTTGAAATTCGCTCAACATCTTTATCTGTAAATATTGGACTTGTAGTTTTACAACAATTTCCACAAGTTAAACAATCGGTTTTTTCAAACTCTTCATCATGCAAATTTTGCATAACAACATCGAGATTTTTAGGTGTTCTTTTTTTTAATTTTTGAAAGTACTTTTTGTTTTCAATTAGTTTCTCTTCTGCTAAATCGGGTAATTCATTTAAAAATTTCTCCATATGCAAATATATAAATGTAATTATTATGTGATACAAACTTCAATTATTAAATTAGCAAAAAAAATAATATGAAATTTATTAAACTAACCCTATTCTTACTATTTTTTGCCAAAACAGGTTTATGTCAAACAACCGAACAACTTAATCATTTAGACTCTTATTTTAATAAATCATTAAATGAATGGCAAATACCAGGTATGGCAATTGCAATTGTAACAAAAGACTCGATTCTATTTAGCAAAGGTTATGGATTCTCAAATATAGAAAAAGGAACAAAAGTAGATGGCAATACTTTATTTGCTGTGGCCTCCAATTCGAAAGCTTTTACGTCAACTGCCATTGCAAAAATGGTTGAAGAAAAAAAACTAAAATGGACCGATAAAGTTGTTGATTATTTACCTTACTTTAAAATGTACAACCCTTACGTTACATCTAATTTTACCATAGAAGATTTACTTTGTCATAGAAGTGGTTTAGCAACCTTTAGTGGTGACTTATTAT
The DNA here is from genome assembly GCF_947495725.1 of uncultured Lutibacter sp. Taxonomy (GTDB): domain Bacteria; phylum Bacteroidota; class Bacteroidia; order Flavobacteriales; family Flavobacteriaceae; genus Lutibacter. The sequence goes on from NZ_CANLZZ010000003.1 coordinate 473,223, forward strand.
GGTATGGAACTACAAAATCTTCTGAAGAAATAATTGCTTCACAACAATATTTAAAACCAATTTCTGAATTTAGAACAACTTATGGTTATTCAAACATAGCATATTTAACCGCCGGAAAAATTATTGAAACCATTAGTGGAAACAGTTGGAACACATATATTAAAAATAATTTTTTAGATCCTTTAAAAATGGATCGAACTTTAACAAGTACAAAGTTTCTAAAAAATACAGCAAATATTGCAACTCCGTATTACTTTGAAAATGGAAAAAATCATAAAGTTGATTGGGTTAATTGGGATAATATTGCTCCTGCAGGTGCTTTAATTTCATCCGTAAACGATTTTTCTAAATGGCTACAATTAAATATAAATACGGGTAAATTAAACGATACAACATTATTTTCTGTAAACAGTTTTAATAAACTTACAACGCCACACATTAATTTTACAGTAGGAAAAAATACTGAAAATATTAATTTTAGGTCCTATGGTTTAGGATGGAGTTTACAAGATTATCAAGGTTATAAAGTTGTTTCACACGGAGGCGGATATGATGGTATGATTTCCAAATCCTTTTTTATTCCTAAAAAAGAAATTGGTGTTGTAATATTAACAAATAGTATAAATTGGCTTCCGGGAGCTTTAACTAATAAAATATTAGATGTTTTACTAACTAACAATTTAGATGGCATAGATTGGTCTGCTAACTATCTAAAATTCAAAACACAACAAGATAGCATTCAAAAAGTAAAACACTTAAAAAATGAAGAGTTAAGAGGTCAATTTGAACCAAATTATTTAAAATTTGAAAATTATACTGGTACTTATAAAGACAAAATGTATGGTACGGTTACTGTTTCAATAAAAGATAAAAAATTGCATTTTCAAATGGATAAAACACCTATTTTTTATGCTAATTTAAATCATTGGAATAGTAATATATTCACATTTAGATTTCCAAAAAATTTATGTTCATTACCAGAAGGAAAATTATGGTTCGATATGGATAAAAATGGTTCAATATCAAAACTTCATATAGATGTTCCAAACCCAGATTTTGACTTCACAGAATTTGAGTTTATAAAGCAGTGAAAATAATATTGAATTTAGTACTTTTGCATTTCGAAATAATTTAGCGATAAAATATGCAAACTAATTTAGAAATAGCTGTTAAAAAAGCTTTTAAAGAAATTTACAGTGTTAATATAGAAACGGTTGAATTTCAAGCAACAAAAAAAGATTTTGAAGGAGATATTACCATTGTAGTATTTGCTTTTTTACGCTATGTTAAAGGGAATCCGGTAGAAATTGGAACAAAAATTGGTGAATTTTTAAAAGAAAATGTAGCTGAAGTTGACGATTTTAATGTTGTTAAAGGTTTTTTAAATCTTGTAATTTCAGATTCATACTTTATAACTGACTTTAATTCTATCTACAATCAAAATGATTTTGGAATAGTTACACCTAATGAAGATGATAAAGCTGTTATGGTTGAATATTCTTCTCCAAACACCAATAAACCTTTACATTTAGGTCATATTAGAAATAATTTATTAGGTTATTCTGTTGCAGAAATTATAAAAGCTTCAGGAAAAAAAGTATATAAAACACAAATTATAAACGATAGAGGTATACATATTTGTAAAAGTATGTTGGCTTGGCAACGTTTTGGAAATGGAGAAACTCCAAAAAGTTCGGGTTTAAAAGGTGATAAATTAGTTGGTAATTATTATGTAGCCTTTGACAAAGCTTATAAAGAAGAAATTTCTCAGCTTATTTCGCAGGGAAAAACTGAAGAAGAAGCCAAAAAGGAAGCTCCTATTTTATTGGAAGCCCAAGCAATGCTAAGAAAATGGGAAGCTGGAGATGAAGAAGTAGTATCTCTTTGGAAAACAATGAACCAATGGGTTTACGATGGTTTTGATCAAACATATAAAGAACTTGGTGTAAATTTTGACAAAAATTATTTCGAAAGTAATACTTATTTACTTGGAAAAGATGTTGTTGCGGATGGTTTAGAAAAAGGTGTTTTTTATAAAAAAGAAGATGGTTCTGTTTGGATAGATTTAACCGAGGAAGGCTTAGATGAAAAAATAGTTTTACGTTCGGACGGAACAGCCGTTTATATGACACAGGATATTGGAACAGCAATTGAACGTTTCAAAGATTTTGATCTAAATGAACTAGTTTACACTGTTGGAAATGAGCAAGATTACCATTTTAAAGTATTGTTTTTAATTTTGGACAAACTTGGTTTTGAATGGGCTAAAAACTTATATCATTTATCTTATGGAATGGTAGATTTACCTAGTGGTAAAATGAAATCAAGAGAAGGAACTGTTGTTGATGCCGATGATTTAATGCTTGAAATGACAAATACTGCACGTTCAATTTCTCAAGAACTTGGAAAACTCGAAGGTTATTCTTTTGAAGAAAAGGAAGCCTTATATAAAACTATTGGTTTAGGAGCATTAAAATATTATATATTAAAAGTTGACCCTAAAAAACGAATTTTATTCGATCCTGAAGAATCTGTAGATTTTGCAGGAAACACGGGTCCATTTATTCAATATACTTATGCCAGAATTCAATCTATTTTAAGAAAAGCTACATTTGATTACATGTGTGTTTCTTTAAATTCTGACCAATTGTCATTACATGAAAAAGAACGAGAATTAATTAAGCAAATTCAATTATTCCCTGAAATTATTCAAAATGCGGCTCAAAATCATAGTCCTGCAATTATAGCAAATTACACCTATGATTTAGTAAAAGTATACAATTCGTTTTATCAAACTGTACCAATTTTAGGTTGTACAAATGAAAATGAAAAGATTTTTAGAACACAAATTTCATCAAAAGTATCTCAAATAATTAAAACAGCATTTCGCCTTTTAGGCATTGATGTTCCTGAAAGAATGTAGTTTTATTTCATTTTTTTGAAGTATTAGAAAATTAATAGTCAAAGAATTGAGAAATAATCAAATCATTTCAAGTAAAAAATAATTAAATTTGCTGCATAAAAATCAGCAATTATTTATAAAAAATAAAATTTAAAACATGAAATACGATATTTTAATAATTGGAAGTGGTCCTGGAGGATATGTTACAGCAATTAGAGCATCTCAACTTGGATTTAAAGTAGGAGTAGTTGAAAGAGAAAACCTTGGAGGAATTTGTTTGAACTGGGGGTGTATTCCAACAAAAGCTTTATTAAAAAGTGCACAAGTTTATGATTATTTAAAACATGTTGATGAATATGGTTTAAAAGCGGAAGCTATTGATAAAGATTTTGAAGCTGTAATTAATCGTAGTAGAAATGTTGCTGAAGGAATGAGTAAAGGTGTTCAATTTCTAATGAAAAAAAATAAAATTGATGTTATTGACGGTTTTGGTAAAATAAAAACTGGTAAAAAAGTTGATGTTACAGATGCCGATGGAAAAGTAACTGAATATAGCGCAAATCATATTATAATTGCTACAGGTGCACGTTCTCGTGAATTACCTAATTTACCACAAGATGGTAAAAAAGTAATTGGTTACCGCCAAGCAATGTCATTACCAAAACAACCTAAAAAAATGATTGTTGTTGGTTCGGGTGCAATAGGTGTTGAATTTGCACATTTTTACAACTCAATGGGAACTGATGTTACTATTGTAGAATTTATGCCAAATGTTGTTCCGGTTGAAGATATTGATATTTCAAAACAATTTGAGCGTTCATTAAAAAAATCAGGTATTAAAGTAATGACAAATTCTTCTGTAGAATCTGTTGACACTTCTGGAAAAGGTGTAAAAGCTGTTGTAAAAACAAAAAAAGGTGAAGAAATTTTAGAAGCAGATATTGTTTTATCCGCTGTTGGAATAAAATCTAACATTGAAAACATTGGTTTGGAAGATGTTGGAATAGTGGTTGATAGAGATAAGATTTTAGTAAATGATTTTTACCAAACAAATATCCCTGGTTATTACGCTATTGGAGATGTAGTTCCTGGACAAGCGTTAGCCCACGTTGCTTCAGCTGAAGGAATAACATGTGTTGAAAAAATTGCAGGTTTACATACTGAAAAAATAGATTACGGTAACGTTCCTGGCTGTACATATGCTACTCCAGAAATTGCAAGCGTTGGCTTAACTGAAGCTAAAGCTATTGAGGAAGGATATGAAATTAAAGTTGGAAAATTCCCGTTTTCAGCTTCAGGAAAAGCTAAAGCTGCTGGAACACCAGATGGTTTTGTAAAAGTAATTTTTGACGCTAAATATGGCGAGTGGTTAGGTTGCCATATGATTGGTGCTGGTGTAACTGATATGATTGCCGAAGCTGTTTTAGGTAGAAAATTAGAAACAACAGGGCACGAAGTTCTAAAAGCTATACATCCTCATCCAACTATGAGTGAAGCTGTTATGGAAGCCGTTGCCGCTGCATATGATGAAGTGATTCACTTATAAATTTAGAATAATATATTTTGAAAAGCTCAAACTTAATAGTTTGGGCTTTTTTTAATCAATAAAAAGAAGATATTCACTAATTTCAGTTTCATCTCCTCCATTTTACAATACAATAAATTAGTTTTATAAATTCACTATATTTGACCTTTAATTTTACATTTATTATTAATTATGAAAACTTTAAAACTATTATTTCTTTTAATTTTTACTGTACTTATTTCTTGCAAAGAAGAAAAACCTAAAGTTAATTCTAATAAAGTTGTAAAAAAGGTAAAGCATTACATTTGCGCAAATAACTGTGAAAATAGCGGAGGAGATACACAAGCTGTTTGTCCAACATGTAATACTCCTTATATTCACAATCAAGCCTTCCATAATGATGATTTATTAAAAAACGGACCTCTTAAAGTTCCTAGTAATATTCCAATAAATACTCAAAATACAAATTCAATTACAACTTCTACAACTCCTGCTTCTCCTGCACAAAATGCATCTGGAGTTTTTCACTATACTTGTTCTAATGGTTGTGTTGGAGGTGCTGCAACTGCGGAGAAATGTAAAGCCTGCGGAAACGAACTAGCTCATAATGCTGCCTATCATAATAACTAACAAAACTTAAATAAATGGCCTTTTCACTTTCAAATATTTTTAAACAAAAAGTTACAAAAGTCGATCCTGAAATTATAGAACAATTAGATTTTAAAGGAGGAACAAAATTTGCCAAAAACGAAACTAACATTGTATATGCAGATGTTGAAGAATTAGGTGGTTTTTCTTATTTAAAAACGGTAATTATTGGAGACACTTCTGTTAAAATTAAGAGAATTGGTTGTACACTTTTATTTAATTTTAAAAATGATACTATTAAATTAAATTCAGACAACACAGATATTGAATCGAATAAAATTAAAGGAACTAATGTTTATTATACCGAAATTGATTTTGAGTTAGATGAATCTGATGCAAAAAAAATAAACTCTGAAAAAGTTATTGATATTCAATACAACTTTAAAAACATAATTTCCATTTTTAAAACTATTTAATTATAATTTTATACTGCATTTAATAATATGGAATCTAAAAAAACTATCTTAAAGAAAATTCAAATTTTAATTACGAATCAGTTTAGTACACCTGAAGATGCATTTAATTTTTTTGATAAAAAAGGTTCGGGAAAATTATCTAAAACCGAAATTGTAGAATTGTTAAAACAGGCAGAAATTAGTGGTTTTATAAGAGGTATGGTTTCATCCAAACTTATTGAAGGTTATGACCTAGATGGTGACGGTTTAATTAGCTGGGATGAATTTAAAAAAGCAGTTAAGGAAATAAATAATAATTAATATTCAATTATTGTAAATTCCAGTTTTAATGGATCTAAGCTATTAAAAAGCATTGGAATTAAATCTTTTCCTAAATCTAAATAAATTTCAGAAAAATTCTTTGTTCTTTCTTCTAAACTTTGATTTGGAAATAATTCGTTTTGAAGTAATATTAAACGTTCAACTTCATCTTTATATTTCTTCTTTTGTGCCTTTAACAAGCGCTTTTCTAGATTATCCAAACCATTTAATTGCTTTTTCTCTTGCGCCAAAACAGCTCCTAAAAAAGAACTATCGGTTTGTACTGCCAATCTTTTTAATGATTCGAATTGTTGTTTTAAAAATAATTTTTGTTCAGAAAAATCAATTTTTATATCCGAAATTTCCTTCACTTTATTATCTATTAAATCCTTTTGTTTGCTAAATATTTTAACTAAAGAAACATTTAATTTTTCTAATTTCAGTACTTTTTTATTTGGTATTAAAAGTACAGAGTTACGCAATAATAAAATTGGAAATGGAGTTTCAATTTTACTAAAATAAGCTTTTAATTGAAACCAATATGCCAACTCTCCTCCTCCTCCAATGTAACAAAGATTGGGTAAAATAGTTTCTTGATAAACTGGTCTCATAATTACATTTGGACTAAACCTTTCAGGATAAAGAGTTAATTCCTTTAAAACTTGGTCTTTTGTAAAGGATAGTTTTGTGTTGTTTATTTTATAACTATTATTTTCAAAAACTATGCGTTCTCTTATATTTTCTTTTAAATAAAACAAATTAATCTCACGCGGGTTAACCTGTGTATTGTAATTAGTACTTAATTTTTCGCTAGTTTTTAAAACCTCTTTATAGGAAGAGTTATTAATCAATTCATCTTTAACAATTGGTGAAAATTGTTTTTTTAATATTTTATCGTCACCATCAATTATCACTAACCCGTTTGCTCCAAAAAGTTCATTAACCAAATAACGTGTTGCATCGGCCAAATTATCATGTTTAATATATGCTTTTTGAAATAATTCTTTTATAAAAATAGCATTGTTAGAATTTCCAAGTTGTTTAGAAAACGATTCTAACACTTTGTCAAATCCATCAGTTTTTAACCTTCCAACTCCACCACTACTTACTCTATCCCAAACAACTTTTTGTCCATTAAAATTAAAGTAATTAATTTCTTCAAAATCGTGATCCTCTGTTGCCATCCAATAAACTGGAACAAAATTAAAATTTGGAAATTCAGCTTTTAATTGCTTTGTTAAATTTATTGTTGAAACAATTTTATATAAAAAATAAAGTGGTCCCGTAAAAATATTTAATTGATGTCCTGTTGTAATTGTAAAAGTATTTTCGTCTTTTAAAAAATCAATATTTTTTTTGGTTATATCACTTGGATTAAAATTTTTATATTGATTTTCTAGCGCTTCAACAAGACTATCTCTAACTTCTTTGCTAAAATTTTTCTTTAAATTTAACTGATTTTTAAAGCCTTCCAAATTGGGAAAGTTCCCATAGAAATCTTTAATTTTATCATCTTTAGCTAAATAATTACAAATTAAATTCGAAAAATAACCTGTTTCTGCAAAGGGAATATGATGTACTTTCATTAAATTTTATTAATTCTTTGAAATAAAGTGTAAACAAATTCTCTGGTGTTTCCAGAGGGTTGAGTATATGTGTAATTGAACGATTTTAGTAATTTAAACTCATTTCCTAATTTTTCTTGTAACATGCTTTCATTATAGTTTATTACATTTAAACCCGAACATTTTTTAGCTCCATCCAAATTAAACTCTGCTAAAATTACAAACCCTTCAAGTTTTACTATTTTCTTAAGGAAATCGAAGTATGCTTTTTGTTGAATTTCTTCTGTAAAAAAATGCAAAACAGCTCTATCATGCCATAAATCGACATTTTTTAACTTTAATAAAGCTGATGGATTTGTTAAATCATCAACCATAAAAGTTACATTAGAATGATTGTGTTTTGTTAAACTATTTTTTAGTTCAATTAAAGCAGATGATGAAATATCATTAACTATAATATTTGTATAGCCTTCAGTTAATAAACTTTCAATTAATGTGCTTGCTCCTACTCCTGCATTAAAAATTACTGCTTCGTCGGGTAAATTACATTCATTAATTAATTCTAAAGAAGGTTTCGCAATATCTTCATACCAACCTAAACTATTTATAGGTGTTTTAAGATAGGTATTATTCCAGTGCTTTTCAAAATCATATGTTAAATCAATGTTTTTAGTCATAACAACTTCCATTAAGTCCATAAAAATAGCAAAATTATGCTCTTTGTCGTTGGTGAATAAAACATCTAACAAATTTTTAACTAAAAATTTATTCTTTAATTAAATCGCAATACCAAAAACTATGGTCCCAAGTATTATTATTGTCCGATGGATACGTTTTTAATACTTTTTCTCCAATTTTATATTTTATAGGGTTTTTAAAAATAGGGCCATCAAAAACAAAGGTATGAAACTCACCATTTTCACCGCAAACGTCTACATTTTTGGGTAAATCTTCTATAAACTGTTTATCAATAATTCTACCCACAAAACTTTTATCTAATAATTTAGCATTTACACTAACGGTAATAGCCTTAAATCCAAGCGACAAAAACTCTTCTATTAACACTTTTGTATCCATTTTCCATAATGGAAACACTCCTATTAAATTAATTTCATCCAATTTATCTTCCCTAAATTTCCGTAAATCTTCTAAAAAAATATCACCAAAAACCGAGTATTTAAAATTTCCATTTTTTACAATCGAATTAATACTTGTTTTCATTATTTCATTGTACTTTTCCATTGAAACCTCTTCTGGAAAATATATTTTTTTATGTGGAATTCCAATTTGTTTCGCCTGTTCGTCTAATAAATTTTCTGGAACACCGTGCATAGAAACTCTATTAAATTTTTTATTTACCGTTGTTACTAAAGCATCAATTATAAAATCTTCATTTTTTAAAATTTTATAAAGAGCCAAAGCCGAATCCTTACCTGTACTCCAATTAAAATAAGCTTTTTTCAATATATATCGATTTTAAGTAAAAATATATAATCTCTATTCTTAAACCAATTATAAATTAAAGTTTATTTAGTTACATTTGAAGCTTAAATTTTTAAATAAATGAATCGCCTTTTTACCTTATTTTTTTTATTAGTATTAAATACCATTAGTATAACTGCACAAATTAAATCACCTTCAGAATTTCTGGGCTACGAGTTAGGTTCTCAATTTACACGACACCACAAAGTGGTCGACTATTTTAGATATGTAAACAACTTTTCAGCCAAAGTGAGTGTGCAAAATTATGGAAAAACAAATGAAAATAGACCTTTGATTGTTTCATTTATTTCTTCTGAAGAAAACATTAATAATCTTGAAAAAATTAGAGAAAACAATCTAAAAAATGCAGGAATTTTAAAAGGAACTTCAGATGCTAAAATTGGTATTGTTTGGCTAAGTTATAATGTTCACGGAAATGAAGCTTCGAGTTCGGATGCCGCAATGTTAACTTTGTATAAATTAATAACAGAAAAACAAGAATGGTTAAAAAATACGGTAGTTATTATAGATCCTTGTTTAAACCCAGATGGTAGAGATCGCTATGTAAATTGGTACAATCAAATAAAAAACACTCCATTCAATGCAAATCCTGATGTTATCGAACACCAAGAACCTTGGCCTAGTGGAAGACCAAATCATTATTTATTTGACTTAAACCGAGATTGGGTTTGGGCAACACAAGTTGAAACTCAGCAACGTTTAAAAGTATATAATAAATGGATGCCACAAATACACGTAGATTTTCACGAACAGGGTTACAATAACCCATATTACTTTGCTCCTGCCGCCGAACCATTTCACGAAATAATAACAGATTGGCAACGTAATTTTCAAACAGAAATTGGTAAAAACAACGCTAAATATTTCGATAAAAATGGTTGGAGATACTTTACTAAAGAATCTTTCGATTTGTTATATCCTAGCTACGGTGATACCTACCCTACATTTATGGGGGCAATTGGTATGACTTATGAGCAAGCTGGACACGGAAGAGCCGGATTAGGCATTACAACAGAAACTAATACTGTTTTGACTTTAAATGACCGAATTAAACACCATACAACAACTGGCCTTTCAACTGTTGAAATGGCTTCTAATAATACATCACAATTAATAGATGAGTATTCAAAGTTTTTCGATAACTCTAATTTAAAATACAAAAGCTATATTTTACGAGGTGATTCTGAAAAATTACACAATTTATTTAAGATATTAGACACACATGAAATAAACTATTTTCCAGCTAGCGAAAAGTCTATAAAAGTTTTTAATTACGATTTAAACACAATAAAATCATTAAAAACAACTAATAAAGATTGGATAGTTTCAACCAATCAACCAAAAGGTAAAATGGTAAAAGTATTGTTTGAAAAAGAAGCCAAATTATCAAATCCTATAACTTACGATATTACTGCTTGGAATTTAGCCTATGCTTATGGTTTAGAAGTGTTTGCAGCGGAGTATGAGTTTGATGCTACAAATTCTTTTACAATTAAAAAAAATAAAGTTATACCTGTTAAAAATGCTTACGCTTATATGTGTAAGTGGAATGAAATTTCGGATGCGGAATTTTTAGGTGATTTACTCCAAGAAGGATTTAATGTTCGTTATAGTACAACAGATTTTACTGTTGATGATAAAAGTTTTAAAAAAGGATCTCTTATTATTATACGGGGTGAAAATAAACATATTTTAAATTTTGATACTATTATTGTTGAAATTGCAAATAGGTTAAATAAACAAATAGCTTCTACTAATACCGGTTTTGTTCAAAATGGTGCTGATTTTGGATCTTCTAAAATTCCTCTTGTAAAAAACAAAAGCATAGCAGTATTATCAGGAGAAGGTATAAATTCATTAAGTTTTGGAGAAATTTGGCATTTTTTTGAAACCCAACTACATTATCCTATAAATGTTCTTAACACCAAAAATTTAAATGGAATTAATTTGGCTAAATATCAGGTTTTAATTTTAGCAGAAGGCTCTAGATTTTCAAAGGAGACTTTTAAAAAATTAAATTCATTTACTTCTGATGGAGGAACAATTATAGCAATTGGAAATTCATTAAACAACTTTGCCGATAAAGAAGGTTTTATTTTAAAAAGGAAAAAAAGTGAGATTAAAAAAGACAGTTTAAATTTAATACCATTTAATCAGCGAGAAAAAGAAAACATCCAAAACAATATAAGTGGTAGTATTTTTAAAAGCACGGTTGATTCTTCTCATCCCTTGGCTTTTGGATATAGCACTAATTACAAATCTCTTAAAAGATCTTCAAGGTCCTATTATTTATTGGAAAAAGGATACAATGTTGCTTACTTTAATGAAAACCCAATTCAGATTTCAGGTTTTGCAGGAGAAAATGCATTAAATCTTATTCCAAAATCTCTTTTATTTGGTGTGGAGCATAAAGGAAATGGAAAAATAATTTATATGGTAGATAATCCTTTAATAAGATCGTTTTGGGAAAATGGTAAACTCTTTTTTACCAATGCTGTTTTCTTTAATTAAGATTCATTTAAAACTAAAAAATCCAGCAATATTGCTGGATTTTTTATATAATAACTTTCAATTCTTATCTAGAATAATTTGGAGCTTCCTTGGTAATTGTTACATCATGTGGATGGCTTTCGCGCATACCAGCAGATGTTATTTTAATAAATTGAGCCTTCTTTTGTGTTTCAATATCTTTTGCTCCACAGTAACCCATACCAGCTCTTAAACCTCCAATAAATTGATGCATTGTTTCATTTAATTCACCTTTATAAGGCACTCTTCCAACAATCCCTTCAGGAACAAGTTTTTTAATATCATCTTCTACATCCTGAAAATATCGATCTTTAGAACCTTTTTTCATAGCTTCAACTGATCCCATACCTCTGTATGATTTAAATTTTCTACCTTCAAAAATAATTGTTTCTCCTGGTGATTCTTTTGTTCCGGCCAATAATGAACCTAGCATTACTGTATCTGCACCAGCCGCAATTGCTTTTGGAATATCTCCTGTATATCTTATACCTCCATCTGCAATTACTGGAATACCACTTCCTTTTATAGCATTAGAAACATCAATTATAGCTGATAATTGAGGAAACCCAACACCTGCTACTACACGCGTAGTACAGATTGAACCTGGGCCAATTCCAACTTTTACAGCATCAGCACCGGCCTCTACTAAATATTTTGCTGCTGCTCCAGTTGCAATATTTCCTACTATAATATCTGTATTTGGAAACTTACTTTTCACCTTTTTTAATACTGAAACCACACCTTTTGTATGACCGTGTGCAGTATCAATAATTAATGCATCTACACCTGCCTTTATCAATGCTTCTGCACGTTCTACAGCATCACCAGTAACACCTAATGCAGCAGCAACTCTTAAACGACCGTAAGTATCTTTATTTGCATATGGATTTTCGCTTACTTTTATAATATCTCTAAAAGTAATTAACCCAACTAGTTTATAATTATCGTCAACAACTGGTAACTTTTCTATTTTGTTATCTTGTAAAATAATTTCAGCTTGTTTTAATGAAGTTCCTTTAGCAACAGTTACTAAATTTTTAGAAGTCATTACTTCTTCAATTTTTCTTGAATTATTTCCCTCGAATCGTAAATCTCTATTGGTAACAATCCCAATTAAAGTACCTTCTCCATTTATAACAGGAATTCCTCCAATACCATATTCCTTCATAATTGATTTCGCTTCAGAAACTGTGGCATCTTTGGTTATAGTAACAGGTTCTAAAATCATTCCCGATTCTGAACGTTTTACTTTTTTAACTTCATTGGCTTGTTTTTCAATAGTCATGTTTTTATGTAAAACACCAATACCTCCTTCACGAGCCATAGCAATTGCCATTTCCGATTCTGTTACTGTATCCATTGCTGCCGAAACAATTGGAACGTTTAAAGTAATATTTTTTGAAAATTTAGTTCGAGTACTAACCTCTCGTGGAAGTATCTCTGAATATGCTGGGATAAGTAATACATCGTCGTAGGTTAATCCTTCTCCTACAAATTTTGAAGTGTCTGAAATCATAGTGCAATCAACTTAGAAATTAATTGCGTGCAAATTTAAACTATTTATATTAAATACCTATTTTTATCTTATAAGTTTTAAAAGTAGAGCAAAATTACTTTTCTAACATCGTAAGCAAAATAACATTTATGTTAAAACAATTTCTTTAAACTTTTTAACCACAAACTATAGAATACTGTTTTTTATTTTTTGAATTGTATAAAGTTCTATAAATACACCTTTTAAGCATTTGAATTTACTTGAGAAATTTAAGATTTTGAAAAGAAAATTTCTTTTAAAATAGCCAATGTAGCTATACTAAAACTTAACACCATTAAAGTTCCGGAAAATATTACAATATATTTAAACCATATTATACCACTCCAAAGTAAATAAATACCTCCAAATGTAAAAATAAGAGAAAAGAATGGCTCAATCATTAAAAAATGCTTTAGCTTCTTATTTATTGAAGTGGTTGACAAAATTAAAGATAGTAGCAAAAAAATAACAGATAATGAGAGAATATGATTATGAACAACCGTTAGAATTTCTCCTTTGCTTTTTTTGAATTTCATTATTTCGGCTTCCTCATCATTTTCATTTCCTAAATAATGTGTTTCAATTCCTATTAAAGACATTGATGTTGTTGATCTTACAAAACTTAATCCTCCATAGAAACCAACACTTAAAGTAATTACAAACGCAACTAAAACTGCTTTTACCTCCTTAGGAAATGTATGAATAAGTCCATGAAATTCCATTATAATAACTGGTTAAGATTTAATATTTGAACTGTTTTTAATAATTTATTTACTTCATTAGTCATTGATCTAGCCGAAATGGTAGCTCCTGAAATTGCTGCAATATCTTTCTGATATTTTAATTCTTGATCAATATTTTTACCTAAAAATTGTTTTAACCAACGCTTACTTCCTACTTCGCCTCCATGTTCTTCCCTATAAGTAACTATTTTCACTTTAGATACAATTAAATCTTTATCGAAAATAACTATGAAATCGAAATAATCGGCTTTCCCATAAGCTTGTCCGAAATAATAATATCCTAGTAAATTTTCTTTTAAAGAAAGCTTATAAAAATTTGAATCGGTAATTTTTATTGGTAATGTTGCATTTAGTTGACTTGGAATTTCAACCACTTCTTTTAAAAATGATTCTATTTCAAACACTTGCTTAATTTCTTTTTCTATTAACTTATCAACTCTATTTAAAGAGCTGAAACCAGTAACAACAAAAAATAATAAGGTAATAATTAGAATTCTTTTCATAATTTCGATTGTAATAATACTATTTTTTATAGAGATATAAAAAAGTAAAATAGAAAACTGAGCTTTGAAAATTTTTACAATTTCAAAAACTCAGCAAATTCTATAAATTTCTTTTTATTAAATTAATTAAAACCATAAAGCAACTCCGGCATTAAATTGCTTAGATGTTTCACTTCCAGATACTGCGTTATTTATAAGTTGATAATCTACTTTAAAAGCTGCTCCTTGTGCAACTTTATAGTTTAAACCAAAAATTAATTCGTTTCTATCATATGCTTTGTTGGCAACTAAACTACCGTCTGTATCTGCATGTGTATTGTATTTTTCATAACGTAAAAAAGGTGTTAATTTTTCTACTCCCTTTAAATCAAAACTATATGCAACCTCACCATATAACCCATTCATTTTAGAACCTAAATCTTTACCTGTTAAAGTGTTATAATCTTCAGTATCACTTAAACTGGTTGTAATATATTGACCTCTTAATTCTAAATTATTGTATTTATAACGAGCATCCAATCCAATCATAGATACTCCAATAGTTGAACTATCAACTAAAGAATCATCGGTTTGAGTATTTCCAAAATATCCTGAAAGTCCTAATCTTAAACCTGCAATTCCGTAATAATCTAATTTTGCTGAAAAATTTGGTGAATTTATAACAGATTCTGCTCCTTTTTGACGGCCTTTTCTTAGGCCATCCGAACCTCTTAATATTCCCGAACCATCGGTAAATGATATAAATCCATTAAATAAATAAGCTTGGTATTTTAATGAAGCATTATCAATTCTACCTGAAACACCTATTCCTAACTCCCTCCAGGTTGTTGGAACAATATACTTATCTACATTGGGTCTTTCAACTCCATAATACGTTGTTGGCTCATGATATTCATTTATTATTCCCATTGGTACTAACATTAATCCAGCTAATACACTTATATTTTCATTTGCTTTATATCTAATAAATGCTTGTTCAACATATACTTCTTTAACATGTTCATATTCAATTTCAGTTAAAAAACTTACTTTATCATTAAACTTATATGCAAACAGTAACACCAATCTATGTACATCTATGTTACCTGCACTGGAACCATCAGGCTCATTATAATCTATTTGACCATAACCTCCAAGAGTTATTCCATTCTGGGTTTGATTATTTAATAAGGTGTTCCCCGAATTTAAATAGTTGTTATTTTGATTTTGTTGAGCGTAACCAACTACTCCAATTAACAATGTTACTACTAGTAAATTTAAATTTTTCATTTTTATTATAATTATTCTTATTTAGACTTATTTTAAATAGTATCGCAAAAATATGTAACTTCAGTTACATGACAAAAGCTTATTTAGAATAATTATAAATAATATGACATTTGTCATATATATTCTTTAAGAAATATGAAAATTACTAGTTTAAAAAATTTTTAAGGCTTCATTATAAGCGCTTTCAAAACTCATAGCACTTATATTGGTAAATACTTTTTGTTGGTTAAAATAAGTAATAAGTTTTTCTGTTGGCATATTCCCTGTTAATGCATCTTTGGCCATAGGACAGCCTCCGTATCCTTTTATAGCACCATCAAAACGATTACATCCAGCTTTGTATGCTGCATCAACTTTTTCAAACCAAGTGTTAGGTGTAGTATGCAAATGAGCTCCAAACTCAATATGTGGGTATTGTGATATTAAATTAGAAAAAAGATAAGAAATAATTTCTGGAGTGGAACTTCCAATAGTAT
Source organism: uncultured Lutibacter sp. (assembly GCF_947495725.1). GTDB lineage: Bacteria > Bacteroidota > Bacteroidia > Flavobacteriales > Flavobacteriaceae > Lutibacter. The sequence goes on from NZ_CANLZZ010000003.1 coordinate 489,136, forward strand.
CGGACATTGATAAAATTTTCACTCCCATTGCAGATAACTTTTCAGTCCATTTTGAAGCAATATCAACATTCCAAGGCTCACCATATGGATTTCCAAATCCCATGGATAAATAAGCTACAACTTCTTTTGAAGATTTATCGGCAATTTCTAAAATCTCATTTAAAATAATAACAGACTCTTCAATTGTTTTGCCGGTATTTCGCATTTGAAATATCTCAGAAATTGAAAAGGGATAACCTAAATAATCGATTTCTTCAAACCGACTCGCATCTTGAGCTCCACGAACATTAGCAACAATGGCTAATAATTTACTTTGGGTTTTCGATAAATCTAACATAGAAAGTACTTTCTCTGTATCTTTCATTTGAGGAATTGCTTTTGGAGAGACAAAACTGCCAAAATCAATAGTATCAAAACCAACTCTTAATAAAGCTGTTAAATATTGAGCTTTTGCTTCACTTGGAATAAAATGTGTTTTTATTCCTTGCATTGCATCTCTTGGACATTCTATGAGTTTTACCTGCTTCATATAACTTCAAATATACGAATAGAATTAGTAATAAAATAGTATCAATTTAAATGTAAAACTTATAAATATAACCAAATACTTATTATATTTATTCACTCAAATCATTTCAAAACAATATACATTATAAATATGATTCGAAAAGTATTAGAAGATGCTGATATTCTAATTGTTGCAAAACTTGCAAATACTATTTGGAATTCACACTACACTCCAATTATTGGTCAAAAACAAGTTGATTATATGGTTAATAAATTTCAAAGTTTTGACGCAATTAAATCTCAAATAAAAAATGGATACTGCTATTATTTAATCTCGAATTCTAAAAATGCTATAGGATATTTATGTTTACTTCCCGATCCTGATTCAAATAAAATTATGATTAGTAAAATTTATGTTGATAAAAGTGAAAATGGTAATGGATATGGCACCCAACTCATAAATTTAACCAAAACTATTGCTAAAGAAAAAAATATAAATACAATTTGGTTAACCGTAAATAAACACAATGCCAATAGTATAAACTGGTATCAAAAATTAGGTTTTAATATCACCAAAAAAGTTATTATGAATATTGGAAAAGGATATTTTATGGATGATTTTGTGATGGAATTAAACCTGAATTAGTTTAATTCATTTAAAATTGCTTTATTAATTCTTTTAACCAAACCTGGACCTTCATAAATAAAACCTGTATAAATTTGAACTAAATCAGCACCCGCATTTATTTTTTCTAATGCATCTTCTGCAGAATGGATTCCGCCTACTCCAATTATAGGAAATGCTTTCTTCGATTTTTTAGATAAATATTTAATAACGTTTGTACTTCTATCTCTTACCGGTTTACCACTTAATCCTCCATTGCCAATATTTTCCAATTGTTTTTCTGAAGCAATTAAGCCTTCCCTATTCACTGAAGTATTTGAAGCAATTACCCCATCAATTTTGGTTTCAGCCACCAAATCAATAATTTCATCTAATTGAATTTCATTTAAATCTGGAGCAATTTTTAATAAAATTGGTTTTTGAAATTTAAACGTTTTATTTAATTTTTGAACTTCAGTAATTAATTCAACTAAATAATCTTTATCTGTAAGTTTTGCGTGACTTCCAACATTTGGACAGCTTACATTCAACACAAAATAATCTACATAAGGATGCAACGCTTTAAAGCACTCCAAATAATCATTGGTGTAATTATCTGGCATTGTTGCTGTATTTTTACCTATATTTCCTCCAATTATTATTTTTCCTTTATTTTCTTTTAATTTTTCAATGGCGGCTTCTACCCCTTCATTGTTAAATCCCATTCTATTTATTAAGCCATTGTCAGCTTTTAATCTAAATATACGTTTTTTCGGATTTCCTTCTTGTGCCTTTGGCGTAACCGTTCCAATTTCAATAAAACCGAAACCAAAATTGGCCAATTCATTGTATAAAACTGCATTTTTATCAAAACCAGCCGCCAATCCAACAGGATTTTTAAAAGTTAAACCAAATAAATTACGTTCTAATTTTTTATCATTAATTTGAAATAAGCTTCTAAAAATAGCTGAAACCCCAGGAATTTTTGAAAGGAAATTTATTAATGAAAATGTAAAATGGTGAATTTTTTCAGGATCGAATAGAAAAAATAAAGGTCTAATAATACTTTTATACATATAATAATGTTTGTGCAAAATTATAAAAAAAGCCTTTAGTAAAAATATCTAAAGGCTTTAAAATTAATTTCTTATTATTTAACGCAATGTTGCACCTACATTTTTCTCAAATGTATGCTGCAATTTTTGCATTATTTTATCAATTTGTTTATCGTTTAATGTTTTGTTTTCATCTTGCAATAAAAAGCTTACTGCATACGATTTTTTACCTTCTGGTAATTTATCACCTTCATAAACATCAAATAAATCAACGTCTTTTAAAAGATTTTTTTCTGCTTGAAATGCTAAATTATATATCTCACCAAAAGTAGTTTCTTTATCTAAAAGTAAAGCAAAATCGCGTTTAACAGCCGGAAATTTTGGTAATCCCGAAACATTAATTGATGATTTACCTCCAACTTTTAACAAGTTTTCCCAATTAAAATCAGCAAATAAAACTTCTTGTTTTATTCCAAACTCTTTGTTAATTGATTGTTTCACAACCCCTAAATCAACTAATTTAATTTTTCCTAAACTTAACGTTATTCCCTCTGAAAATACATCATTTTTTGTTGGAGTTGTTTTTATTTTTTGAATTCCTAAACGTTGTAACAAAGCAATTACAACTCCTTTTAAATAAAAGAAATCTGATGTTTGTGCAGTTACATTCCAACGTTCTTTGGTTCTATTTCCAGAAACAAATAAGGTCAAATGTTTTTGTTCAGAATAACCACTTTCATATTTGTGATATGTTTTTCCAAATTCAAAGAATTTTACCGAGCTATTTTTACGATTAATATTGTAAATAACAGATTCTAACCCACTAAATAACATTGATTGGCGCATAACACCTAAATCGTTACTTAACGGATTTAACATGGCCACATTATTAGTTTCATTCAACATTTCTGTTAACGAAAGATAATTTGCCTTTGTTAATGAATTAGCCATTGTTTCATTAAAACCCTGTGAAACAAGTTGATTGGATATTACATTTTCAATTTTAACGTTATCTACATCTGAAAATGCAATTGATGTATTTAATTTATGAGAAAACTCTACATTATTATAACCATAAACTCTTAAAATTTCTTCAATAACATCCGCTTCTCTAGTAACGTCTACCCTATATGCTGGAATTGTTAATCCAATTCCTCCGTCGGTAACACTATTAAATTTAATATCTAATGAAGCTAAAATATTTTTTACTGTTTCTCTTGGAATTTTTGCGCCAATTAATCGATCCATTTTCTCAAAAGAAAGGAATACTTGGTTAGGTTCCATTTTAGTAGGATAATAATCCATTACTTCAGATGAAACTTTTCCTCCTGCAACTTCTAAAATTAAATTTGCGGCACGTTTTATAGCGTATTCGGTAATATTAGGATCAATACCTCTTTCAAATCTAAAAGAAGCATCCGTATTTAACGCGTGTCTTTTTGCCGTTTTACGAACTGCAACTGGATTAAAATATGCACTTTCTAAAAATATTGAAGTTGTATTTTCAGAAACACCAGAAGTTAAACCTCCAAAAACACCAGCAATACACATTGGGTTTTCGTTACCATCACAAATCATTAAGTCTTCTTCATGTAATTCTCTTTCAACCTCATCTAGTGTAACAAACTTTGTTCCTGATGGTAATGTTTTAACAATTACTTTATTTCCTTTTATTTTTGATGCATCAAAAGCATGTAGTGGTTGACCTAATTCGTGTAATACATAATTAGTTACATCTACTATATTATTTATTGGTTTTAAACCGATAGCTTTTAATCTATTTTGCATCCAGTCTGGAGAATCTTTAACCACAATATCCGAAATAGTTAAACCAACATATCTTGGTGCTTTTTCTACATCCTCTACAACTACATCAAATCTTAAGCTTCTATCATCCACATGGAAATCAGTAACTGAAGGTGATATTAATTCTAAAGAAATATCATTTTGAATAAGCCCTGCTCTTAAATCTCTTGCAGTACCATAATGACTCATTGCATCAGCCCTATTCGGTGTTAACCCAATTTCAAAAACCTCATCTTTTTCTATGTTAAAAACTTCTGCAGCTGGTGTACCTGCCTTTAAAGTTTCATCCAATACCATAATTCCATCGTGACTTGATCCTAGTCCTAATTCGTCCTCGGCGCAAATCATACCGAAACTTTCTTCTCCTCTAATTTTCCCTTTCTTTATTTTAAAACTTTCACCATTATCGTCATAAAGTAAAGTTCCAATTGTTGCAACAGGAACTGTTTGCCCAGCTGCCACATTTGGTGCTCCACAAACAATTTGAACTGGATCTCCATTTCCTAAATCTACTGTTGTAATTCTTAATCTATCTGCATTTGGATGTTGAACGCATGTTAATACTTTTCCTACAACAATTCCTTCCAAACTACCTTTAATAGATTCCACGGTTTCAATTCCTTCAACTTCTAAACCTAAATCAGTTAACAATTCTCCTGTTTTTTCGGCTTCCCAATCAACTTTTAAAAATTGCTTTAACCAATTGTATGATATTTTCATGTTTAATGTTCTTTTTTATCGAAATGCAAAGATAAAAAATACAATTCAGATGCATCAATTGAATTGAAGTTTTTTCAATATGAAAAGATACTAAATAATGTCTACTATTTATCTCTAATAAAAATTAACTAATATTAGCCCAAATTGTGCTGTTTTTACTAATTTGTTGGTACGCAATTCTAATTGGTAAATTATTAGGTGAATTTAAGGAAGGGTCATTTGTTAGCGTTTCAATTGCAATTCTTCTTGCTGTTTTTAAAATACCTGAATCTTTAATAATATCGGCAATTTTTAGATTAAGTACTCCACTTTGCTGAGTTCCCATTAAATTTCCTGGACCTCTCAATTTTAAATCAACTTCTGCAATTTTAAATCCATCACTAGTATCTACCATTGTATTTAATCGAACTTTACCGTCGGCAGACAATTTAAAACTTGTCATTAAAATACAATAACTTTGTTCGGCACCACGTCCAACTCTCCCTCTTAATTGGTGTAATTGAGACAACCCAAATCGTTCGGCGCTTTCTATAACCATTACACTGGCATTTGGAATATTTACACCAACTTCAATTACTGTTGTTGCTACCATTATTTGAGTTTCACCCTTAATAAAACGCTGCATCTCATATTCTTTATCAGCTGGTTTCATTTTTCCATGAACTATACTTACTTGATAATTTGGCGGTGGAAATTCTCTTACAACACTCTCATATCCATCCATTAAATCTTTATAATCCATTGCTTCAGATTCATTAATTAACGGATAAACTATATAAACTTGTCGTCCTTTTGCTATTTCTTCTTTTAAAAATTTAAAAACTGAAAGTCTATTAGAATCATATCTATGAGCAGTTTTAATTTCTTTTCTACCCGGTGGTAATTCATCTATAACAGAAATATCTAAATCTCCATAAACACTCATAGCTAAAGTTCTTGGAATTGGAGTTGCGGTCATTACTAAAATATGTGGTGGCAACGTATTTTTCTGCCACATTTTAGATCTTTGTGCAACACCAAACCTATGTTGTTCATCTATAATTGCTAATCCTAGGTTTTTAAACTTCACTTTATCTTCTATCAACGCATGTGTGCCAATTAATATATGTAATTCTCCAGATTCTAACTGTTTGTGTATTACTCTTCGCTCTTTTGTTTTTACAGAACCTGTAAGTAATTTTACGTTAATATTTAATCCATTCAATAATTCTACTATGGAATTATAATGCTGTGTAGCCAAAATTTCGGTTGGAGCCATTAATGCAGCTTGAAACCCATTATCCAGTGCAATTAAAATAGTTAATAGTGCAACAATTGTTTTACCAGAACCTACATCTCCTTGCAATAAGCGGTTCATTTGTGCATTAGAACCTAAATCCTTTCTAATTTCTTTTAAAACTCTTTTTTGGGCATTTGTTAAATCAAAAGGTAAATTGTTTTTGTAAAAATTATTAAAGTTATCTCCTACTTCTTCAAAATTAAAACCTTTTATTTTTGCCTTTCTAACTATTTTTTTTCTAATTAATTGAAGTTGAATAAAATATAGCTCCTCAAATTTTAACCTTCGTTGTGCTTTGGTTAATAATTCTTGATTTCTAGGAAAATGAATATTAAATAAGGCTTCTGTTTTCGAAATTAATTTTAGCTCATTTAATATTGAATTTGAGAGGGTTTCTTTAAAATTTGCATTCAATTCTTCAAATAAATTTTGAACCATTTTCGAAACAATTTTATTCGAAATACCTTTATTTAACAACTTTTCAGTTGAAGGATACACTGGTTGCATTGCCGAACGTAAGTTTTTTTTATAATCCGAAACTAATTCCATTTCGGGATGAGGCATTGAAAACAATCCGTTAAAAAAGTTTGTTTTTCCAAAAATCACATAGGGTTCATTTATTTTTAAAGCATCTTTAATCCATTTAGCCCCTCTAAACCAAACTAATTCCATAAAACCAGTTTCATCTCGAAAAGTGGCAACTAACCTGCTCCCTCTTTTTTGTTGCACCGTTTTAATGTTGGTGATTTTTCCTATTATTTGAATTTCAGAAGAATTTTGTTGTAGTTGATTTATTTTAAAAAACTGTGTTCTGTCTATATATCTATTTGGGAAAAAATTCAATAAATCATTAAAAGTATAAATACCAAGTTCCGATTTTAATAAATCGGCTCTACTTGGACCTACTCCTTTTAAATAAGAAATTGAAGTTTTTAACGAGTATACAGACATTTAATTTTATAAAAACACGAAGGTAATAATTCAAATACCAATAAACAATTACATTTTTATTAACAACTAATTACGTAACTTTGCAGCCTTAATTTTTTTTTATGAGATTACACAGAAATTTAGTGTTTACGGTTATTGATTCAATGAAACTTATTTTTAATGAAGGAGAATATGCCGATAAGGTTGTTCAAAAAGCTTTAAAACGAGATTCGAGATGGGGAGCACGGGATAGAAAATTTGTTGCCGAAACTATATATGAAATGGTGAGATGGAAACGTTTATACAATGAAATTGCTGGAACAAAATCTCATTACACCACAGAAAATGTTTGGAAAAATTTTACCGTTTTTGCTGTATTAAAAGGTTATAAATTACCAGATTGGCCACAATTTGTTGGTGTACCTGAAAGACGTTATAAAGGTAAATTTGATGAGTTACAAAAAATACGCGTTTTTAAAGAGTCAATTCCAGATTGGATGGACAAATTAGCTATAGAAGAACTTGGAGAAAAACATTGGAGTAAAGAAATTACTGCGCTAAACAAACAAGCCGAAGTAATTTTACGAACAAATACACTAAGAACCAACAAAGCTGCATTACGTAAAAAACTATCAGATGAAGGAATTGAAACCGAATTTATTGATGGTTATACAGATGCTTTAAAATTAGTGGAACGTGCAAATGTATTTGTTACAAAGTGTTTTAAAGATGGATTGTTTGAAGTACAAGATGCCTCTTCTCAACTTGTTGCAGAATATTTAGATGTAAAACCTGGAATGCGAGTAATTGATACTTGTGCAGGCGCTGGTGGTAAAACACTTCATTTAAGTGCTTTAATGGAGAATAAAGGGCAAATTATTGCAACTGACATTTACGAAAGTAAATTAAAAAAATTAAAAATTAGAACACGTAGAGCTGGCGCACATAACATTACTACCAAAGTAATAGATTCATCAAAAGTTATTAAAAAAATGCGAGGTACTGCTGACAGAGTTTTAATTGATGCTCCTTGTAGTGGAATTGGTGTATTAAAAAGAAACCCAGACAGTAAATGGAAATTAGAAAAAGAATTTGTTGATAATATTATTAAAACGCAATCTGAAATTTTAGCAAGCTATTCTCAATTAGTTAAACCTGGAGGGAAATTAGTGTATGCTACTTGTTCTATTTTACCTTCGGAAAATGAAAATCAAGTGAAAGCATTTTTAAAAAATAATCCTGATTTTATAATTCATAAAGATCATAAGGTGTCTCCTTTTAAATCGGGATATGATGGATTTTACATGGCGCTGTTAGAACGTAAAAGTTAAAAAAACACATAAAAAAAGCCTGCATATGCAGGCTTTTTTTTAATCAATAATGGATTCTCCATTTAAATTGGTAGTTAAAATCTCACTCATATAATCAAAGTATGGTCTCATTGCTTTATAACTATCATCTAATTCATCTAAAAAATTAGGTGCTAATACTTCTTTATCTGTAAAATTACGCACCACAATAAATTGTTTCATACGAATCAAATCCATATCTGGATGCTCTTTATCAAAACCTCTAGGAGCAGTTTTTAGAGCATCACCTTGCAATTCCCCAAAATACTTTTTAAACTTATTGTTTGAAATTATTTCTCTAATTTCAACAGTATCCATTTCAAATTCTTTCCTAATTCGTAATAAATCCTCTTTATTGGGCTCCCAAAAACCACCTGCTAAAAAACTTTCTCCAGGTCTAATTCTTAAATAATAACCTCCTCTTAATCTTTGTGTAGCCCGTGAAAACGATCCTGCAAAATGTGGTTTGTATGGTGTTTTATCTTTTGAAAAACGCACATCTCTATAAATTCTAAAAAATTTAAATTTGTCAATATCATCATGCGCTTTTAAACGTTCCATAAGCTCATTATAGAAATCTTTTGCGTTTTTTTGTTCAACTTGAAATTGTTGTTTGTGGTCATTAAACCAATCTCTATTATTGTTTTTCTTTAGTTGCTTTAAAAAATCTAAAGTAGATTTATTTATAGTAGTCATTATTGCTTATTTAAAAGTTCAATGTACAAAAAAATGAATGAATTCATACCTTAACTAGGTCGTACTAGAAACTTTAACATTACAATATGGATAACTCTTAAAATCATATGTTATCCATTTCAAATCATAAGTCGTTTAAACTTAAATATATCTCATCTACTTTTGTTTCAAATAATATATAATATCACATTAATTTATGAAAACATATTTTCAGTTCGTATTTTTAGTTTTAATTGGTTTAAACATTACTCACGCAAAAACCATAAAAGTATCTTCTAAAAAAGGAAGTTCAGTTGAAAAATTGAATAAAGCGTATAATGAAGCCAAAGCTGGTGACGTTATTTTAATAGATATAGATATTGTTTTTAAAAATACCGACAAACATTTCACTATAAAAAAAAGTGGAATTACTTTTAAAGGTAAGCGTACAGATGATGGTAATAAATATAAATTTACAAAAGAGGTTCAAAAAAACAATTTAGTTGTATTACAAGCTAGCGATATAACATTTGAAAACATTGCCTTTAGTAACGCTGTAAACTTAATTAGAGTTGAAGCAAAAAAACAGTTATTAAGCAATATTACAATTAAAAACTGTTCATTTACAAATGGTAAATATACTGGAGTTGATTTTAGAGGTGATTTTAAAAATATTATAGTTGAAAATTCAGAATTTAATAATTGTAAGTTTGGTGTTCAAACAATGGATTCGGTAATTTTAAAGGACTTTTTGGTTACTAAATGTGTATTTATAGGTGGAGATCATCAAATTAGTATTGATAATGCATTTGCCGATACAAACTTGATAGACCATTCAAATATAATAATAGATAATTGTGAGTTTTTTGTTGCTGATAGGTTTAACGTAGCTATAGCAAACACTAGAAATGCAATTATTCAAAATAATAAAAGAATGGATGGTGGTTTACAAAAATATTCACAAGCCATCCATATTGAACATGATACTAGAGACTTATTAATTAAAAATAACATTCTTAAAAATGACGTTGGTAATGCAATAATTATTTTTTCTACGGGATATACTGGGCACGGTAATGGACGAAAAATACCTAATGAAGAGAAAATAGATTTTGGATCGAGTAATATTACCTTAGATGGCAACATTATTACACATAGTAAACAACCTGCCATTGCAATTGGCTACGGAAAAGGTTTTTTAAAAATTAAAGGAAATAACATTTTAAATTCTGAAACTAAAATAATTTCTGGTTATGCCACAAAAAAAACGATGTCTATTGAAGTTGAGGATAAAGCTGTTTTCAACGGGAAGAATTATAAAGACTTAACTGCTGAGGAATTAGCTAAATTAATTGTTATAAAAAGTTAGAAAGGGTAAGGTTTTTTTTGATAAAAACACATATGTAGTACTTTATTAATTTAAAACTCTAATAGATAACTGTACAATATTTTAATTTCGATTTATCTAAAAACCATTTAACTATGAAATATACTCGCTTACTACTTTTATTACTTTTTGTTATAGTTTTTTCTTGTTCAACATCTAATGACGATACTGATATTATAGAAATTATTACACTAGAGGAAGAAGAAATTATAGAAGAAGAAGAAGAAGAAGAAGAAGAAGAGTCTACTAAAATTGGAATTGCTATTTGCGATGGTGATGTTCAACCAACTCCAGAATATATTGATGATACCATAACTCCTACCGATAACAAATGTGATGTGTTTTTAGAAGAAAACGGACTCCTTATTTTTGAGGCTGAAAACACCAAATCAGATTTTAATAAATGGATTTATGAATCTTCAATTCCAAATTATAGAGGAACTGGTTACTTAAGATACAAAGGACCTTTTACAGGTAGCTCTCCATTAGTTTATAAATTTAAAATTCAAAATGCGGGAATTTATCGTTTTATGATTAGAAGTTCAAAACCTGATGGAGTTGCGCAAGATGCCAATAACGACTGTTTTATTAAAATGGAAGGAGATTTTGTTGCTGGTGAAATGAACGCTTGTCTCAAAAATTATGACAGAAATTCAACCAATACAAATGCCTTGAAAAAAGACACCAAATTTTTTGGAACTGGTGGTATTGGAGAATTTAAAAATGCAGCTGGCCAATTAGACTTGCATTCAGTAAAACCTTGGGCTACATATAGCTTTAAAGCTGGAGAAACCTATAGATTAACTATTACAGGAAGATCCTCTGAATTTAGTATTGATCGAATCCTAATTGTAGATTTAAACAAATACGATTATGCAAACTATAATAAATATGCTAATAATGCGGTTCAGAGTTCTTGTGTTGAATAATATAACTAAAACTCGTTTTTTTTATATAGCGCCTTCCACCCTAACCGTAATCACTTTATAATGAGAGATATAACCTGCTACAGCAACTTTTATTTTTGTTAAAACATTCTATTTTTAATTTTATTTTGTACTTTTGAAAACAGCACAGCGCAGCACAGCACAAAATATAATTATAACATATGTTTTCAACTCTTTTTGAATTAATAAATTTAGAAATTTCCAAAGGAACTTCTGTAAAATCTGTAAGTATAGTTAATGCAATTAGCGATGCAATTGAAAAGAAAATTATTGTTAGAGACAGTAAACTTCCATCGGTAAATGAAGCTGTTAAAGGTTTGTCAATTGCCCGCACTACAATTGTTAAAGCATATAAAGAGCTTATAAATAGAGGAATTATAGAATCTCGTCCTCGTTATGGGTATTTTGTCATTAGTGAAAACACAAAGCGTAAAGTAAAAGTGATAATGCTTTTGCATAATTTAAATCCTTTTCAAGAGCAGCTTTATAATGCGTTTGAAAAAAGTGTTGGAGATTATGCATCTGTTGAAGTTTTTTTCCATCATTGCAACACTGCTGTATTTAAAAGCTTAATATTAGATAAGTTGAATAATTACGGATTGTTTGTTATAACACCCTACTCTAATCCAGATATTGCAAAAATTATTGCCGAAATCCCTCCAGAAAAAGTTTTAATTATTGATCAATTAGCTGAACTTGAAGGTTACTCATACATATGTCAGAATTTTTATGAAAGCATATTAAACGCAATGCCTAACATAAATAATAATCTAAAAAAGTACAATCAAGGTGTTTTACTTTTCCCAAAAGAAATAGAATTCTCTATTAAAATTAAAAATGCATTCATTAAATATTTTGAAATGCAACATATTCCTCTAAAGGTTTTTGATCGATTCAAAAACTTAAAAAAAGGGAGTTTTTACATTGTTCTATCTGAAAACGACTTGGTTAAATTAGTTAAAGAAGCTAAAAATCAAGGCTTAAAACTTGGTAAAGACATTGGTATTTTATCTTATAATGATATGCCTATAAAAGAAATAATAGCAGATGGAATAACTGTAATTTCAACCAACTTTACCGAAATAGGTCGTTTAGCTGGTGAATTTGTAAAAAATAGAACTCCAATTTCAAAAATAGTAGAAACCAATATTATTGAACGTAACTCCTTATAAAACTTCATTATGTACAAAATAGCAACACTTTATAAACCCTTTTTTATTCTGTTTCTTTTATTAATCATAGGTATCAACTCTTCAATATTTGCCCAAGTAAAAATATCATTTAAGAACAATGTGCTTCTTTTAGAAAATAGTGTTTTTCAACGTAAAATTAATTTAGACTCTAATGGAAAGCTTACCACAATAAGTTATAAATTACTTAAGGATAATGAAGAATTTATCCAAAACAATAAAAATTTCAACAAAAAAGATAGCGATAAGTTTACGGTTTCTACTTCTGATGAATTTAGCTTTTTGTTAAATGATAAAAAGCACACTGGCTTAAGTGGCTGGGATTATAATAGTCATAAGTACATTAAAGATGGTATCAAACTATTTTTAAAATCTAAAACATCAAATTTCAACATTGCCATAACATATTTAGTGTACCCAAACTTACCAATGGTTCGAAAAAAAATTGAAATATTTAATACCTATAATAAAGAACTAAAAATTGAATCCTTAGATGTTGAGCGACTTAAAATTGCTGGCGGAGGTGTAGGAACTGCAAGTTGGATAATGAATGATTATGGTCGTCAAAAACATTTAGGTCAGTTTATTGGTAACTGTTACGATCCTGTAGTTGTAGTTCATAACCATAAAGAACGAAAAGGAATCTTTTTAGGAAATGAAGCTCCCGGAGTTATGAAACGAACTTCCGTTTTTTTACAACAAAGTTTGTTAACAGTTGGGTTAACTCATATTGAGCAAAATTTTGGCTTTCGTAAATGGATAAAACCGAATACTTCTTGGGAAAGCACTTGGGTATTTTCAGGAATTTATAACAATACCGATGATCCTTCAAAAATTTTAAATACAAGTGTAAATGATTATGTTAGAAAACATCTAGGAGCTAGAATTTTTCAAGTAAAAGAAATGCCAACATTTGTATACAATACTTGGGCACCATTTAAACATAACATTAATGAAAAAATGATGTATAGCTTAATTGATGCGGCTGCCGAATGTGGTGTACAAGAATTTATAATTGATGATGGATGGCAAGATTCTTATGGCGATTGGGGAGTAAACAAAGAAAAATTTCCAAATGGTTTAAAACCAATTTTTGATTATATAAAATCAAAAGGAATGAAACCTGGAGTTTGGATTAGTTTGTGTTCTGCAGAAACAAAAAGTGAGGTATATAAAAATCATCCTGAATGGACAGTTAAAAAAGCTAATGGAGATGATATTAATTTACATACAGATAAAGAGCAACTCTATGGTTGGGAATCTAAATCTATGTGCTTAACCACAGGTTGGAGAGACTATATAAAAAATGTTATACTTAAAATGGTTAATGAATATGGTTTAGAATACATTAAAGGCGATTTTGCTGCTGTTACAGGCGCTTATACATCTGACAAAACAAGATCTGGTTGTCATGCCAAAAATCACAATCATAAAGATCGAAATGAATCTATGCTTGAAATGTATCAAGGAACTTGGCAATTATTTGATGAATTACATGAAGCAGCCCCTAACCTATTTATTGATTGTACATTTGAAACTATGGGTGCATTACACTTAATTGATTTAGCAATGTGCAAACATGCAGATGGAAATTGGTTATCAAATTTTGTAGATACCGCGCCTTTAGGTAGTTTAAAAGTTCGAAAACTTGCTTGGTCACGCACTCCAACAATTCCTGCAGCATCAATGGTTATTGGAAATCAAGGTTTAGATGACCCAAATTTTATGTTTTCAATGAAATCTTTGGCAGGTGCATTACCAATTGTTTTAGGTGACCCTAGAAATTTAACTTCCGAAAAACGCAAAGAAATTAAAGAAATGGCTAGCTGGTTAAAAGAGATGCAAAATTCACATAACTTTATGACGTATCGCCAAGATTTACCGGGTTTTGGAGAACCTCAAGATGGATTTTGGGATGGTTTCCAGCGTATTAATACAGCTACTAAATCTGGTGGTATTATTGGAGTTTTTAAACAAAAGTCTTTTCAAAAAGAAATGTGGGTAACTGTAAATTATTTAGATCCAAAAGCCACTTATAAAGTTACACTAGCACCAAACAAAAAAAAGGTTTTTAAAGGTATTGGTGAAGAATTACATACCAAAGGATTTAAAGTGAAATTCAAGGAGCATTTTCAAGGAGAATTGTATGAAGTACAAAAAGAAAAATAAGATTAAAACTAGCCCTTCAAAACAATATAATTATGAAAAAACTTCAATCTAAACTAACTAAAAGCATTACACTAATTCTATGCTTTGGGTTATTTGCTTGTTCTCATCAAAAAGAAAAAACCAAGCCTAACGTGGTTATAATTTATGGAGATGATGTGGGGTTTGGCGATATTGGAGTGTATGGTGCTACTAAAATTCCTACTCCAAATATAGACAACTTAGCAGCCAACGGAATTCGTTTTACCGATGGTCATTGTAGTGCTGCAACTTGCACTCCTTCTCGATTTTCACTTTTAACAGGAACACATGCTTTTCGATACGGAGCAAGTATTTTACCTCCAGATGCTCCTCTAATTATTCCTACAGATATGAAAACATTAGCTGATGTTTTTAAAGAAAGTGGCTATGCAACTAGTGTAATTGGAAAATGGCATTTAGGTATTGGATCAAAGGATAAACCTAACGATTGGAATACTGAGGTAAAACCTGGACCACTTGAATTAGGCTTTGATTATTCATTTTTAGTACCAGCCACTAATGATAGAGTTCCTTGTGTATATCTCGAAAACTATAAGGTTTATAATTACGATGCCAACGATCCTATTTATGTAACCGGAAGTTATAATGGTGATGCCATTGAAAAAGTACAAAAACAAGGAAGTACTCAATACCCTGATGGACAAAAAAACCGTGAAGCAATGACTTATTACGAAAGCACCTTTATGCATGATAATAGTGTTATTAACGGCATTGGAAGATTAGGATATATGTCTGGTGGAAAAAAAGCGCTTTGGAACGATGAAACTATGGCAGATGTTTTAGTTGGAAAAGCAAAAGAATACATTATAAAAAATAAAGAGAAACCTTTCTTTCTCTATTTAGCTTCTCAAGATATTCATGTACCACGAGTTCCGCATCCTCGCTTTAGAGGAAAGTCAGAACTTGGATACCGAGTCGATGCTATGGTTCAATTAGATTGGACTGTGGGAGCTATTAATAAAATACTAAAAGAACAAGGCTTAAGTGAAAATACTATAGTCATTTTTTCTAGTGATAATGGTCCTGTTTATGATGATGGTTATAAAGATGGAACAACCGTTTTAAGAACGCTTGGTGAAGTTGATCGAGGACATGATGGTTCTGGAAAATGGAGAGGCGGAAAATATCAAATTTATGAAGGTGGTACACGTATTCCGTTTATTGTTAGTTGGCCGGGTACTATAAAACCTACTGTTTCTAATGCTTTAGTAAGTCAGGTAGATTTTTTAGCCTCTTTTGCTGCTCTTACAGGTTATACGCTTGATTCAAAAGAAGCTATTGATAGTAGAAATATGTTAGACGTTTTTCTAGGAACAAAAAAAGAAGGCTTGCCATACTTAATTGAAGAACGATTTCAGTTGGCTTTACGAAAGGGAAATTGGAAATACATTGAACCAAAAATGGGCAAACACAATCCAAGTAAAATTGTAAAAAAACCTGAACTATATAATCTTTTAGAAGATCCTTCAGAACAGCATAATATCGTTGAAAAATACCTTGACAAGGCACAAGAAATGCAAAATATTATTGAACAAGTTAAGGAAGAAAATGGAATCAAAAACTTAAAATAAACACAAAAAAATAAGATTACCAATGAAAAACCTATTATTTTACTTGCTGTTTTTAACTGTAACAACTGGTTATACACAAACTGATAAGACTTCTATAGAAAATAAATCTTTAAAAATTGAAGTTAATAAAGAAAATGGTTGTTTTACAGTATTAGAAAAAAAAAGTGATTATCTGTGGAAGTCAGATCCTTGGAAAAATTCAGCAGCTCAACTAAAGCTTTACACAGCAAACAAAGAAGAAATTTTGATTGATCTTTCTACATCAAAATCTATCAGCATTAATGTAGTAAGCAAAATAAAAATCGAAATCCTTTTTAAAAATCCTTCAACTCCAAAAGGGAAAATAATTAATGGTATTGAAGTACTAACTTCTCTTTCTTTCGGCAAAGTCGGTTCAGATGTAATTGCAAAAATTGACAACGTTGTTATTCCAAAAGATTATAAAGCCAATACACTAGAATATCCATTACGAAGTTTTTATCAAAAAACGGAAGTAGAACGTGGTTTAGCTGCCATACCATATATTCAAGGAGTTGTTGTCCCATCATACATATATCCTATGCGAAATTCTAAATTCGGTGTTTTTGATGATTCTATGTACGAAGAAAGAAAAGCTGTAGGTGAAATGGGAGTTGAACGTCATGGTATTTCAATGCCTTGGTTTGGAATTGAAGGTGAAAAATCTGCTGCAATGACAATTATTCCAGAAAATGGCTCCGTTAAAATGAAATACATTCTTAATTACAACAATCGTGATAAATATATTGCTGAATATAACAAAGAGTCAACATACCCAAGAATTTTAAGTGTATATCCTGTTTGGAACTTAAATAAATTATCTGATAAAAATTTTGTGACCTTTCACTTTATGCCAAATGGGACATATGTAGATATGGCAAAACATTACCGCAAATTAGCTATAGAAAAAGGTTATTTTGTTTCATTAAAAGAGAAAGCAAAAAAAGCACCTCGTGTAAATCTTATGGCTGGTGATATTTACTTACATCTTTATGGTGGCTATCCTCATTATGTAAATTTCCCTGGTATGGCATTTACTTTTAACGATGTAAAAGAAATTGTAACCGATTTACACGATAATTTAAATGTTGAAAGATTATGGTTGAACCTTTGGGGTGTATGGGATAAATATCCACCTCATCATTGGCCTCCAAATAAAGAAGCTGGAGGAACTAAAGAACTTAAAAACGCTGTAGACCTTATTAAAAAATACGATTACAATGTTTGTTGCTATACCAATTGGGGTTGCTTATTAGAACATGACCCTGATTATGATTATAATCTTTTAGCTAAAAATAAAGATGGTTCTTATATTTTTAAAAACAGATGGGCACAAACAGACCCTAAAAGATGGGTGCCAACTGCAATGGATGTTTGGACTAAAGCTAATGATGAAGTAGGGTTTAATGCAAATTATAGTGATTCTGGTCAAGATGAAGAATTGAGAAAATATCTTGGTGATTTAGGAATCCCAGTTAGTCAAGAGCGCGTTGGAAGAACAGAACTTTCAGTTAAATATTGGCACAGAACCGAAGGAATGGCTCCTTTAAATCAAAAAAAAGATACACAACCATTTGTTGAAGCTCCACTATTCAATTTAGTGTATCATGATGCTATGATGACAACTAACCGTTGGCAATCTCCAGATAATGATTATGACTTAAATGGAGATTATTCTGTGCGTAGTTTACGTAATATGTTGTATGGGAATGAAGTTATGTATGTTGTACCTCCTTATGAATATCCAGGAATTCGCCCTATGATAAAACAAGCTGTAAAATTAATGGCTCCATTACATAAAGAAACAGCTTTTGAAGAGCTACTAAGCCATAAATATTTAAGTGTTGATAAAATGGTTCAACGTAGTACTTTTGCAAACGGAACTATTGTAACTGTTAATATGGGTTTGGTTGATCAAAAACTTCCAAATGGAAAATATATATCTGGATATGGATTTTTAATTAATCATTCTAACGGAAAAACTACAGAAGGAAGTTTTAAGGTTGTAATGGATATGACAACAAAATAAAGCTTAACCTTTATGGGTTTATTTGTAGATACATACCTTTTACTTATAGGACCATAAAATCACCTATTAAGAATTATTTTTATTTGAAAATAAAAAATATGAAACGTAAAATTCGCAATTCAATACTAATACTTTTTTGTGTAAACAGTTTTATTTTTGCACAATCAAATTCTGAAACATATAAACCCGAATGGAAATCACTTCAAAATTATGAAGCTCCAGAATGGTATGAAGATGCAAAATTAGGTTTTTGGGTACATTGGGGAGTTTATTCAGTACCTGCTTTTAAAGGAAATCATGCAGCAGAATGGTATGGAAGATGGATGTATTCACAAAAAGATCAAAGTAGTAGAAACAATCAAGGCTTAGCTACTCATTTACACCATAATGAAACCTATGGGCCTCCAGAAACATTTGGTTACAAAGATTTTATTCCAATGTTTAAAGCTGAAAATTTTAATGCTGATGAATGGGCGGATTTATGTGTTCAAGGTGGGGCAAAATTCTTTACTATGATGGGAGCTCATCACGATTCTTTTTGTTTATGGGATACCAAATTAAGTAAATGGAATTCAGTTAATATGGGGCCAAAACGTGATTTAGTAGGCGAAATTGAAAAAGCTGTTCGTAAAAGAGGATTAAAATTTGGGGTTTCAAACCATACCGCTTGGAATTATGCATTTTTTCAATGGAATCATATAAACAGATATGACGCAACTAATCCTGAATACCAAGATTTATACGGAAATCCAATAGTGCAAAAAAGTGCAGATACTGTTAGAATTTACAATGGTGAAGAACGCAAAACTTGGATACCTCGTTCCCGTGGTTTGGTGAAACCTAGTGAGCGTGATATGAATCGTTGGTTAGCTAGAACTAAAGAATTAGCTGATATGTATAAACCAGATTTATATTATTTTGATTGGGGTTTTAAACTTCCTGTTTGGGAATCTCGCAGAAAAGAATTTGGCGCTCATTATTACAATAGCGCGGTTAAAAATGGCAAAGGAACATTTGGAAATCCTAATGTGGTATTAAATTATAAATCGAAATTTTATAAAGAAGGTTCTGCAGTGCGTGATTATGAGCGTGGAGGTATGAATACTATAGGTAAAATGGTTTGGCAAACTGATGATTGCGTGTACGATGATCATAACTGGGGATTTGTGGAAGGAACACCAATTAAGCCAACAAACATGATTGTAGACCAGTTAATGGATATAATTAGCAAAAGAGGTGTGTTAATGTTGTCTTTTGCTCCTAGACCAGATGGAACTTTTCCTGAAGAACAAAAAACTATGATGTTTGAATTAGGAGCATGGTTAAAAATATGCGAAGAAGCGGTTTACAAAACACGACCTTATGAAGTTTTTGGAGATGTTGGTGATAAATGGGGAGAAACAAACGAAACAGGACATAAAATGTATACCGCAACCACTAAAGATGTTCGTTTTACTCGTAATAAAAAAAACACAGTATTATATATTACATCATTAAAATGGCCTGAAAACGGAAAATTACTAATTCAATCTCTTTCAAAATTAGATTTAAAAACACTAAAATCTATTAAACTAATTGGTGGAAAAGGACGTGTAAAAATTAAACAATCTGAATATGGTTTAGAAATTAGTTTACCAAAAAAACCAAACTACAAGTACGCCTACCCAATAAGATTAGAATTTAAAGGACAAATTCCTTCGGTAAAATAAAAACTAATACAATTAAAAAAGCCGTATTTAAATAATTAATTACGGCTTTTTTAATTCTTTATATAAAGGTTTATTACTAGTGTCTTCCTTCTAATATTTTTACAATATCTTTTAAAGTATATCCTTTAGCTTGTAATAAAATTAAATAGTGAAATAATAAATCTGCACCTTCATTTAAAAATAATTCTTCATTGTCATCTTTAGCCTCAATCACAATTTCAACAGCCTCCTCACCTACTTTCTGCGCAATTTTATTAATTCCTTTTTTAAATAATGATGCCACATAACTTTTTTCAGCATCAGCATTCATTCTTCTGCTTTTAATTACGTTTTCCAATTCAGATAAAAATCCAAATGAAGCTTCGTTGGTTTCATTCCAACAGGAATCTGTACCTTTATGACAAGTTGGACCTTCAGGTTTTACTTTAATTAATAACGTATCATTATCACAATCGTTTTTAATAGAAACTACGTTTAAAAAGTTTCCACTTTCCTCACCTTTTGTCCATAAACGCTGCTTGGTTCTACTAAAGAAAGTTACTTTACTTGTTTCTACCGTTTTTTCGTAAGCATCTTTATTCATATAACCCAACATTAACACTTGTCTAGTTATAAAATCTTGAATAATTACTGGAACTAATCCATCACTATTTTTATTGAAATCTATTGTCATAATTGTTTATTATAATATTATTTTAACTGTTATCCTGAGTGACAACGAAAGATCTCAAAACCATATATGAGATTATTCAATTCGTTGCTCTGCATTCAGAATAACAACTATTTACTACAACCTTACCGGTATATTTTTCTTTTTTAACTCCTTTTTTAAATCTACTATTTCAATTTCTTTAAAATGAAATACACTTGCCGCCAATGCTGCATCCGCTTTTCCCTCTATAAAAGTATCTGCGAAATGTTGCATATTTCCAGCTCCTCCCGAAGCGATTATTGGAATATTTACCAATTCGCTTAAATAAGCCAAAGCTTCATTTGCAAATCCATTTTTAGTTCCATCATGATTCATAGAAGTGAATAAAATTTCACCTGCTCCCCGTTCTTCAACTTCTTTTGCCCATTCAAATAATTTAATATCTGTAGGTACCTTTCCTCCAACTAAATGTACCATCCATTCTCCATTAATTTTCTTTGCATCAATAGCTACCACAACACATTGACTTCCAAATTTAGCAGCTAAATCATTTATTAATTGCGGATTTTTAACTGCGGAAGAATTTATAGATACTTTGTCGGCTCCAGAATTTAAAAGTAAATCTACATCTTCAACAGACGAAATTCCACCACCAACTGTAAATGGAATGTTCACTTTCTCTGCAACGTGCATTACCAATTCTGCCAACGTTCTACGCTTTTGTTCTGTTGCTGTGATATCTAAAAACACTAATTCATCAGCGCCTTCATTTGCATATATTTCTGCTAATTCAACAGGATCACCAGCATCACGTAAATCTACAAAATTTACTCCTTTTACCGTTCTTCCATCCTTAATATCTAAACAAGGAATTATTCTTTTTGTTAACATTTTCTTCTATTTCGTCATTACGAATGAATTGAAGTAATCTCATTCAAAAAAGCAGATTACCACGTCGTTTCACTCCTCGTAATGACAATTAATTATTTAATATAAATTGTTCTATTTGTTTCATACTAATTTTATGCTCGTAAATTGCTTTTCCAACAATAGTGCCCTCACATCCCATTTCTGCCAATCTTGGTAATTCATCATAGGTTGAAATTCCTCCTGAAGCTATTAACTTAATATTATTTGTTTCGTTCAATATTTTTTGATACAAATCAAATGAAGGTCCTTGTAGCATACCATCTTTAGATATATCAGTACAAATAACATAGCTTACACCGTCTTTTTCATAATTCTGAATAAATGGTACTAACTCTTTATCAGATTCTTCTAACCAACCACCTACAGCCACTTTTTCATCCATAGCATCAGCACCTAATATAATTTTATCTGCTCCAAATTCATTTAACCATTTTTTAAAAATAGTTGGATTTTTAACTGCAATACTTCCTCCCGTAATTTGATTAGCTCCGCTTTCGAATGCAATTTTTAAATCTTCATCAGATTTTAAACCACCTCCAAAATCAATTGATAACTCTGTATTTGAAGCAATAGTTTCTAGCACTTTATAATTTACAATATGACTTGCTTTTGCACCATCTAAATCTACCAAGTGTAAATGTCTCACTCCGTGGTCTTGAAACATTTTTGCTACTTCTAATGGGTTTTCATTATATATTTTCTCAGTTGCATAATCGCCTTTTGATAAACGCACGCATTTACCGTTTATGATATCTATTGCTGGGATAATTCTCATCTTATAATTCTAAAAAGTTTTGTAATATTTGAGCACCTGCTTTGCTACTCTTCTCTGGGTGAAATTGCACTCCGTAAAAGTTTTTTTCTTTTAACGCTGAAGCATATTTAATTCCATAATTGGTAGTTGCAATGCTTTCTTCATTCAAAGGCACATAAAAACTATGTACGAGATACATATATTCCTTCTCTTTGATTCCTTTAAACAAATTCGATTTTAAATTTTCAATCTGATTCCATCCAATTTGGGGAACTTTTTCTGTACCATCAAATTTAATTACATCAACATCAAAAATATTTAAACCCTCTGTATTTCCTTCCTCGCAATACTTGCACATTAATTGCATTCCTAAACAAATACCTAAAACGGGTTGTTTTAAGGTTGGGATAACTTTGTCCAATCCTGTAGCCTTTAACATTTCCATTGCGCTACTTGCCTCTCCAACACCAGGAAAGATTACTTTATCGGCACTTCTAATTTCTTCTTCGTTATCTGTTAAAATGGCATCAAATCCTAAACGTTTTATTGCAAACTTGATCGATTGTATATTTCCTGCTCCGTAATTTATTATTACTATTTTCATTCTTTAGCTTTTGGCTTTTGGCTCTTAGCAAATGGCTAAAGGCTAAAAGCAAAATTTATAACATTCCTTTTGTACTTGGTAAAATCATTTTTTCTGGGTCACGTTTTACGGCTACTTTAATAGCTTTAGCAAAAGCTTTAAAAATCCCTTCAATTTTATGATGTTCGTTTTCTCCTTCTGCTTTTATATTTAAATTACAACGAGCACCATCAGTAAACGATTTAAATAAATGATAAAACATTTCTGTTGGCATTGCCCCAATCATTTCTCGTTTAAAATCCGCATCCCAAACAAGCCAATTTCTACCTCCAAAATCTATTGCAACTTGAGCCAGACAATCGTCCATTGGCAAACAAAAACCATAGCGTTCAATACCTAATTTATTTCCCAATGCTTTTGCAAACACTTCACCCAAAGCTATCATAGTATCTTCAATGGTATGGTGCTCATCAACTTCTAAATCTCCATTAACCTGAATTGTTAAATCCATATTTCCGTGACGAGAGATTTGATCTAGCATGTGATCGAAAAATGCAATACCTGTTGAAATTTTACTTTTACCACTTCCGTCTAAGTTTAACTTAATGTAGATTTTAGTTTCGTTGGTATTGCGTGTCAATTCAGCTGTGCGGTTTTCCAATTTTAAAAACTCGTAAATTTTTTGCCAATCATTACTTTCTAATCCAATAAAAGCATCGAGTTCATTTCTTTTTACTGAAATTTCATCGGTTCCCAAATTGGTATTGTCATTAATAAAAATTGCTTTTGCTCCTAAATTTTTAGCTAATTCAACATCGGTTAATCTATCTCCAATTACGAATGAATTTTCTAAATCGTAATCATTAGAAAAATACTTAGTTAGTAAACCCGTTTTTGGCTTGCGAGTATCAGCATTTTCATGTGGAAATGTTTTATCTATATAAACATCGTTAAAAACAACTCCTTCATTTTCAAAAGAATTCATAATAAAATTATGTACTGGCCAAAAAGTTTCTTCAGGATACACATCTGTTCCTAAACCGTCTTGATTTGTAATCATTGCCAATTCAAAATCTAACTCTTTAGCAATTTTACTTAAATAAGTAAATACTTTTGGGTAAAATATTAATTTCTCAAATGAATCAATTTGCTCATCTGCCGGCTCTTTTATCATAGTACCATCTCTGTCAATAAATAAAACTTTTTTACTCATTTAAATATCTTTAAGTGCTTTAATTAAAAGCTTGGTTTCTTTTTTTGTACCAACCGTTAATCGCAATGTATTATCACATAGTGGTTGTGTTGTTCTATTTCTAATAACTATCCCTTTTTCTACTAATTGTGCATACCTTTTGTTTGCATCATCGACTTTTATCAATACAAAATTGGCATCTGTTTTATAAATTTCTTCAACATATTCTACATCTTCTAATTTTTTAATTAGTCGACTTCTTTCTTTTAAAATTTTTTTAATTTCAGCTTTTACGTCACCAATATTCAATAACCTTTTTAGAGCTTTCTTTTGGGTTAATTTGTTAACGTTATAAGGTGGTTTAATTTTATTTAAAATTGAAATTATTTCAGAAGAAGCATAACAAATACCCAATCTTATGCCAGCCATTCCATAGGCTTTAGATAAAGTTTGAGTTATAATTAAATTTGGAAATTCATTCAGACGTTTTAACCAACTTTTCTTTGAAGAAAAATCAATATAAGCCTCATCAAGAACTACTATTCCGTTAAATGTACTTAATAATACTTCTATACTTTCTTTTGAAAAAGAATTACCCGTTGGATTGTTTGGTGAACATAAAAACAAAATTTTAGAGTTTTTATCAGCTCTTTCTAAAATAAGTTTTATACTTGGTTCAAAACCTTTGGTTAATAATACTTCTCTTTCCTCAATATTATTAATATTAGCTAAAACTTTATACATACCATATGTTGGTGGCAATGTTATAATATTGTCTTGTTTTGGTTCGCAAAAGGCTCTAAAAATTAAATCAAGAACTTCATCACTTCCATTTCCAAGTAAAATTTGATTTTCTTTAACCTTTTTAATTTTTGCCAATTCCTTTTTAACAGTAGTTTGTTGTGGATCGGGATACCTATTTACTCCATTTTCGTGAGGATTTTCATTAGCGTCTAAAAAAATCATATCCGAATTAAACTCTTTAAACTCATCTCTTGCAGAAGAGTATGGTTTTAAGGATTTTATGTTATCACGAACTAAATCTTTTATTTTCATTTTAAGGCAATTTTATTTATTTAAACTTTTTAAACGAAGAGTTACTGCATTTTTGTGAGCATCCAATCCTTCTGCTTCTGCCAAAATCTCTATTGCTTTTCCTATTGTTTGAATACCTTTTTCTGATATCTTTTGAAATGATATGGCTTTTAAAAACGAATCTAAATTTACACCCGAATAGGCTTTTGTGTATCCATTTGTTGGTAATGTATGATTGGTTCCTGACGCATAATCTCCAGCACTTTCTGGTGTATAATTACCAATAAATACCGAACCTGCATTTTCTATTCCATCTACATAAAAATCATTATCATTAGTACAAACAATAAAATGTTCAGGACCATATTCGTTAATCATTTCTAAAGCAATTTGCTTGTTATTTACAAATATTAACTTTGAATTTTCAATTGCTTTTTTTGCAATTTCTTTTCTTGATAATTTTTCTAGTTGTTTATCAAGCTCTATTTCAACTTCACTTAATTTATTTTTTGAAGTTGTAACCAAAATAACCTGACTATCTGTTCCGTGTTCGGCTTGGCTTAACAAATCTGAGGCTACAAAACTAGCATTTGCCGATTCATCTGCAACAACCAATAATTCACTTGGTCCAGCTGGCATATCTATTGCAACACCATATTTTGTTGCCAATTGTTTTGCCACAGTTACAAACTGGTTACCAGGTCCAAAAATTTTATAAACTTGGGGAATGGTTTCTGTTCCAAATGTTAAACCTGCAATAGCCTGAATCCCTCCTACTTTTAAAATTTTTGTAACACCACATTGCTGCGCGGCATAAATTATTGCTGGATTAATTTTCCCTTTTTTATTAGGTGGAGTTGATAAAACAATTTCTTTACAACCTGCAATTTGCGCTGGAATAGCCAACATTAAAACCGATGAAAATAAAGGTGCAGTTCCGCCTGGAATGTATAAACCTACTTTTTGAATTGGTCTTTTTTCTTGCCAACATTCAACACCTTCTGCAGTTTTTGTATATACTTTTTCTGTTTTTTGAGCAGTATGAAATGTATGAATATTCTTTTTCGACAATAAGATTGCCTGCTTTAAATCTTCAGAAACTAACTTTGCTGCTTCGTTAATTTCTTCTTCGGTAACAAATAAATCTTCTAGCTCAACCCCATCAAAAATTGAGGAATAGCGCTTAATACCATCATTTCCATTTGCTTTAATATCTTTAAAAATAGCTGTTACTTTTTCTTCAATATCTGCAACAGTTTGAGTTGGTCTTTTTAAAATATTGGACCATTCAACTTTTTCAGGATTATATATTTTATTCATTTTCAAAAACCTTAATGTTTAATTGTAAAATTAAAGTACCATTTTTTCTATTGGAACTACTAATAATCCTTCTGCTCCATTTGCTTTTAATTCATCTATTACTTCCCAAAATGAATTCTTCTCTACAACTGTGTGAATAGAACTCCATCCTTCTTCAGCTAAAGGTAAAACAGTTGGACTTCTCATTCCTGGTAGTAATTTAATAATGCTTTCAACTTTGTTATTTGGAGCATTCATTAATACATATTTAGATTTTCTCCCTTTTAAAACTGCATTAATTCTGAATTGTAATTTGTTTAAAATTTCTTGATTTTCGTCAGAAATTTTTGGTGAAACTGCTAAAACTGCTTCACTTGTCAGCATTTTCTCAACTTCTTTTAAGTTATTCTTAAACAAAGTACTACCACTTGAAACTATATCGCAAATTGCATCAGCTAAACCAATATTTGGTGCAATTTCAACTGAACCATTAATAAGGTGAATATCTGGCTTTACATTATATTGTTTAAAGTAATTTACAACTGTATTTGGGTAAGATGTTGCAATTCTCATTCCATCTAAATCTTGAATACTTTTATACTCCGCATCCTTTGGTACCGCTATTGAAACTCTACATTTAGAAAAACCTAATTTTTCTGCAATTCCAATATCAGTACCTTTTTCAATTAATACATTTTCACCAATTATTGCTATATCAACTACACCATCTCTTAAATATTGAGGAATATCTCCATTTCGTAAATACAACACTTCCATTGGAAAATTACTTGATGAAGCCTTTAATTGGTCTTTACCATTATCAATAGAAATACCACAATCTTTTAATAATTTTAATGAATCTTCGTTTAATCTTCCAGATTTTTGAACTGCGATTTTAATTTTGCTCATTTTTTTTTAATAATGTGTTTAAGTAAACTTACGTGATTTACAAATAAAAACCCGCTTGATTTACTCAAACGGGTTTATAATATATTTTAATAATATTCAATACATCTTCAGCTCGCTTGATTACAAGAGTTTAAATGATGATGATGAAATTGAATAAATGTCATTTTTTTAATTTTGTGCTACAAATATATAAAATTGTTTAAAACTTCAACACGTTTAATCTTTTTAATTTACAAAAACACTAAGCCTTGTTAACTATTTAACAAAGTATAAAAAAACAATATATAAGTTAAGCAAATTGTTTAAAACTCATTTAATAAGTACATAAATAACCACAATTGAAAAACTCGTTTTTCTAATATTTTAGTTAAATTTGCGTTTTCTAACAAATTACTTAAAAATCAAGATATGATTCATTTCTTTGGAAACAAAAACAGTAAAATATTTGCTGTACAAACGTCAAAAGAACTTTCGCAGGAAACCACTGAAAAATTAAATTGGCTATTTGGAAATCAACCAAAGATAAACGAGGCATCCATAGATGCTTTTTTTATTGGTCCACGTGCAGCAATGATAACTCCATGGAGTACCAATGCTGTTGAAATCACTCAAAATATGGGGATTGATGGAATTTTAAGAATTGAGGAATTTACTGCTTCAACAAAAAGTGAAGAATTTGATCCTATGATTTTTCAAAAATTTGAAAGTTTAAATCAAGATTTGTTCACCATTGATATAAAACCTGAACCTGTTCTTGAAATTAACGATATTGAAGCGTACAATCAGCAAGAAGGATTATCTTTAAGTGAAGAAGAAGTTGAGTATTTAAATGGTATCAGTAAAAAAATTGGTAGAAAATTAACCGATTCTGAAGTGTTTGGATTTTCACAAGTAAACTCAGAACACTGTCGTCACAAAATTTTTAACGGAACATTTGTAATTGATGGAGAAGAAATGCCTTCTTCCCTATTTAAACTTATTCGAAAAACTTCAGAAACTAATCATAACGGTATTGTTTCAGCGTATAAGGACAATGTTGCTTTTGTAAAAGGACCAATTGTAGAACAATTTGCTCCAAAAACAGCAGACAAACCAGATTTTTATGAAAAGAAAGAATTTAAATCTGTCATTTCCTTAAAAGCAGAAACACATAACTTCCCTACAACTGTTGAACCATTTAATGGTGCAGCAACAGGTTCTGGAGGTGAAATTAGAGATAGGTTGGCCGGTGGAAAAGGATCTTTGCCATTAGCAGGAACAGCAGTTTATATGACGTCTTATTCTCGTTTAAACGAAAATAGACCTTGGGAAAAAGGAATGAAAGAACGCGACTGGCTATACCAAACTCCAATTGAAATTTTAATTAAAGCATCCAATGGCGCTTCAGATTTTGGAAATAAATTTGGACAACCATTAATTTCGGGTTCTGTATTAACTTTTGAGCACGAAGAAGATACTAGAAAATTAGGATTTGATAAAGTAATTATGCAAGCTGGTGGAATTGGCTATGGAAAGGAAGATCAAGCATTAAAAGACACTCCTAAAGAACATGATAAAATTGTAATTTTAGGTGGTGATAATTATAGAATTGGAATGGGTGGTGCTGCCGTATCTTCTGCGGATACCGGTGCTTTTGAAAGTGGTATAGAGTTAAATGCTGTACAACGATCAAATCCTGAAATGCAAAAAAGAGCCGCCAATGCCATTAGAGGAATGGTAGAAAGTGATGTTAATCCTATTGTTTCTATTCACGATCACGGAGCTGGTGGTCATTTAAATTGTTTGTCGGAATTAGTTGAAGATACTGGTGGATTAATCGATTTAGATAAATTACCTATTGGAGATCCTACACTTTCAGCCAAAGAAATTATTGGAAACGAATCTCAAGAACGAATGGGATTGGTTATTGGAGAAAAGGACGCCGACTACTTGCATAAAATTGCAGATCGTGAACGCTCACCATATTATGAAGTTGGTGAAGTAACTAGCGATGATAGATTTACTTTTAAATCTGGAACTACAGGTGAAAAACCTATGGATTTAGAAATGAACGATATGTTTGGAAGTTCGCCAAAAACTATTTTAACAGATAAAACTGTCGTTAGAAATTATCAAGAACTATCTTACTGTAAAGATGAAATATATAATTACATTAAACAAGTTTTACAGCTAGAGGCTGTTGCTTGTAAGGATTGGTTAACAAATAAAGTAGACCGTTGTGTTGGTGGTAAAGTTGCCAAACAACAATGTGCCGGACCTTTACAATTACCATTAAATGATGTTGGTGTAATGGCGTTGGATTATAATGGTAAAGAAGGTATTGCAACTGCAATGGGACACGCTCCAGTAAGCGCAGTTATTGATCCTGCTGCAGGTAGTAAAAATGCAATTGCCGAGTCTTTAACAAACATTATTTGGGCACCACTTCAAGATAAATTAGCATCTGTTTCTTTATCTGCAAACTGGATGTGGCCTTGTAAAAATGAAGGTGAAGATGCTCGATTATATAAAGCTGTACAAGCAGTTTCTGAATTTGCTATTGATTTAGGTATTAATGTTCCAACGGGTAAAGATTCTTTATCAATGAAACAAAAATACCCTAATGATGAAGTGCTATCTCCTGGTACAGTAATAATTACAGCAGCTGGACATTGTGATGATGTAACTAAGGTAGTTGAGCCAGTCCTGCAAAAAAATGACTTAAACAAAATATACTACGTAAATTTATCTAAGGATAATTTTAAATTAGGTGGTTCATCTTTTGCACAAACGCAAAATAAAGTTGGTACTGAAACTCCAACAATTAAAGATGCTGCTAGTTTTAAAAATGCTTTTAATACCATTCAACAATTAATTAAAGATGATACTATTTTAGCAGGACATGATATTTCTGCTGGAGGTATGCTAACTACGTTGTTGGAAATGACCTTTGCTCAAGAGAATATTGGTTTAAACATTGATATTTCTGCTTTAAATGAAGCTGACACTGTAAAAGTATTATTTGCTGAAAATAGTGGAATTATTTTCCAAAGTGCTTCAAATGATGTTCCTCAAATTTTAAAAGAAAACAATGTTGAATTTTTTGAAATAGGAAATGCAGTTGGAGGTGAATCAGTTAAAATCAAAAATAATGGAGAAGAATTAGAATTTAATGTTCCTGAATTACGAGACACTTGGTACGAAACTTCTTATTTATTAGATGATAAACAAACTGCAAACGGTTTAGCAAAAGATCGTTTTGATAATTATAAAAAACAACCTTTAAAATTTACATTCCCAAAACATTTTACTGGAAAACTTCCTGAAATTGATGCAACCAAACCAAGACCTAAAGCAGCAATCATTCGCGAAAAAGGAAGTAATAGTGAACGTGAAATGGCTAATGCAATGTATTTAGCTGGGTTTGATGTAAAAGATGTTCATATGACCGATTTAATAAGTGGTCGTGAAACGTTAGAAGATATTCAATTTGTTGGTGCAGTTGGTGGATTTAGTAATTCAGATGTTTTAGGTTCG
Organism: uncultured Lutibacter sp.; assembly: GCF_947495725.1. GTDB lineage: Bacteria > Bacteroidota > Bacteroidia > Flavobacteriales > Flavobacteriaceae > Lutibacter. The sequence goes on from NZ_CANLZZ010000003.1 coordinate 519,990, forward strand.
GCAAAAGGTTGGGCTGGAGCATTTTTATACAATGAAAAAGCAAACACAGCTTTACAAAACTTCTTTAAAAGAGAAGATACACTTTCAGTAGGTATTTGTAACGGTTGTCAGTTATTTATGGAATTAGAAGAAATTAACCCAGAACACGAAGTTCACGGAAAAATGCTTCATAATGATTCTCACAAACACGAGAGTAATTTCACCTCTGTAACAATTCAAGAAAATAATTCTGTAATGCTTTCTTCTTTAGCAGGTAGTACATTAGGAGTTTGGATTTCGCATGGAGAAGGTAAGTTTAACCTACCTATGGAAGAAAGCGCTTATAATATTGTTGCCAAATATGGCTATGAAAGTTATCCTGCAAATCCTAATGGATCGGATTATAATACTGCTATGATGAGTAGTAAAGACGGCAGACATTTAGTTATGATGCCTCATATTGAACGTTCTATATTCCAATGGAACTGGGCAAACTACCCAACTAATAGAAACGATGAAGTTTCTCCTTGGGCAGAAGCTTTTGTCAATGCTAGAATATGGATTGAAAAAAATTCTTAATAAATTATACATCTAAAAACTCCTTCAATTGAAGGAGTTTTTTTTAACAAACTTATTTTATTTTTAATTATTATATAAAAACAAGCCCCATTTTCAATAGAAAAAAATGGGGCTTGTTTTATTTAATTTATAAATTTTTAAGCTGAAACTGATTTGTTTTCTTTACTAAATAAATATCCATAAAGCATCCCAACAAAGAGAGCTCCACCAACTATATTTCCAATTGTTGCAGGAATAAGATTTTTTACAATAAAGGTATTCCAAGTAATATCTGCACCTTCAAATATAGCCAAAGGAATAAAATACATATTTGCAATACTATGCTCAAATCCCATTGTTACAAAGGCCATAACCGGTAACCAAATTGCAAATATTTTCCCGGTAGTATCCTTAGCTGCCATTCCTTGCCAAACTGCTAAACAAACCAACCAATTTGCTCCAACTCCTTTTATAAATGTTACTAAAAAGGTATGACTTGTTTTCCCTAAAGCAATTTTATGCACTGAATCCACATATGGAGAACTACTTAAAATATGAGTTAAATGTGTAATTACATAAGCCACAAAAACAGCTCCTATAAAATTCCCAACATAAACCAATCCCCAATTTTTAAGAACCGTATTAATGCTTTGATTTTTATTCAATACATTTGGAATAAAGTAAGCGTTGTTACCTGTAAATAACTCGGCTCCAACAACTACAACCAAAATAAGACCTAATGGGAAAGCTGCTCCAAAAAAGAACTTTGCCAACCCTGGATTTCCTGCCGCTATCTCTGGAGAACCTCCTCCTATTATAATTGCTAACAAACCACCAAATGCTATATAAGCTCCTGCCAAAAAGGCTAAAATCAATGTTTTATTTATACTATAACTTGCTTTCTTTTCAGCTAATTTATTTACAATCTCAATAACTTCTTTTGGGGCATTCATGCTATTCAATTTCTATTGTTAACAACAATATTTTTTAATTAATTTTTACTTCTTTAAAATATTGACTTAATATTTTAGATGCTTCTTCCAATTCTTCAGGAGTGTTTTCTCTTGCGTCCTTTAATTGATATTCCCAACCTAATGCTTCCCATTTATGCATTCCTAATTTATGGTAGGGTTGAATTTCAATTTTTTCAATGGTTTTGTAATCTTTAAAATAACTTCCCATTGCATGTAACAATTCAGGTTTATTTGTGATTCCAGGAATTAACACATAGCGTAACCACATTTTTTTTCCAGATTTTTCTCTGTATTTAGCAAAATTAAATGTAGTTTCTTTACAACTCATTCCTGTTAATTCTAAATAGCCTTCTTCAGTCATATGTTTAATATCTAACATTACCAAATCGGCATATTCATCTAACAATTCTTGAGTGAAATGGTTTAATATTCTACCATTTGTATCTATATTTGTATGTATTCCTTCTTCCTTTAATCTTTTAAAAAAAGGAATTAATTCTTTGGATTGTAATAGCGGTTCACCACCTGAAACGGTAACGCCTCCTTTTTTTCCAAAATATGGTTTCATTTTTAATGCAAGTTCAACCAAATCTTCAATATGATATTCGGTTCCTCCCGAATTTTCAATTGTATCTGGATTATGGCAATACAAACATTTTAATTTACAACCTTGTAAAAATATTACAAGTCTAATTCCTGGTCCATCATGAGTTCCAAACGATTCTATCGAATGAACTCTTAGTATGTTCTCTTCTGTTTTGATAAGCTTTCTATTTAATTGTTAGTAGTAGTAATAGTAATTAGAAAACAAACCGAAAGGTTGAATAATCAACCTTTCAGTATATAAAAATATTTAGTAAAGTTTACATAGATTCGTGGAACGAACGTGTAATTACCTCTAATTGTTGTTCTTTTGTCAAACGTACAAAATTTACAGCATAACCTGAAACACGAATTGTTAATTGTGGATATTCATCTGGATTTTCCATTGCATCTAACAACATTTCTTTGTTTAATACATTAACATTTAAATGTTGAGCATTTCTTGAAAAATAACCATCTAAAGTAGTTGCTAAATTTTCTATTTGCTCTTCTTCATTAGCTCCTAATGATTTTGGCACAATTGAAAAAGTATTAGATATACCATCTTTAGAATCATCGTAATTAATTTTCGAAACAGAATTTAAAGAGGCAATTGCTCCGTTACAATCACGCCCGTGCATTGGATTTGCTCCTGGTGCAAATGCAACTCCTTGATTTCTACCATCAGGTGTTGAACCAGTTTTTTTACCATAAGATACGTTAGATGTAATTGTTAATACCGACATTGTTGGCTCGGCATCTTTATAAACTGGTAATTTTTTTAATTCATTATTGAAATCTGCAACAGCAGCACTTGCCAATAAGTCCACTCTATCATCGTCATTTCCATACTTTGGAAACTCTCCTTCAATTTCAAAATCAACAGTTAAACCTTGTTCATTTCTAATTGGTTTTACTTTTGCATGTTTAATAGCTGACAATGAATCTGCTACAATTGATAAACCTGCAATACCGTAGGCAATATTAATACTAGGATTTGTATCGATTAAAGCCATTTGGGCTTTTTCGTAATAGTATTTATCGTGCATATAGTGTATAATATTCATAGAGTCGTTATAAACTCTTGCAACTTCTTTCATGGCTATTTTAAAATTAGCCATTACTTTGTCAAAGTCTAAATACTCATCATTATAAGCTGGAATTCCTTTTACCATTTCAGTTCCAGTAAACTCGCAACGACCACCGTTTAAGGCTAATAATAATGTTTTAGCTAAGTTTGTACGTGCTCCAAAAAACTGAATAGATTTTCCTAATTCTTGGTAAGATACACAACAAGCGATACCATAATCATCAGAACCTCTTAAACTTCTCATTAATTCATCATTTTCAAATTGAATTGATGATGTATCAATAGAAACTTTAGCACAATAGTCTTTAAAGTTTTGCGGTAAACTATAAGACCATAGTATTGTAATATTTGGTTCAGGTGATGGACCTAAGTTATATAATGTATGTAAAAAACGGAATGAAGTTTTTGTAACTTTAGTTCGTCCATCTTCAAACATACCTCCAATTGCTTCTGTTACCCAAGTTGGATCTCCTGCAAATATTTCGTCATATGCTTCCATTCTTAAATGGCGTACCATTCTTAACTTCATTACAAACTGATCAATGTATTCTTGTGCTTCAACTTCAGTTATAACTCCTTCTTCTAAATCTTTTTCAATAAAAATATCTAAAAATGAAGAAACATTACCTAAAGACATTGCAGCTCCGTCTTGTTCTTTAACAGCTGCTAAATAAGCCATATAAGTCCATTGAACAGCTTCTTGAGCATTTTGTGCAGGACGAGCTAAATCTAAATTGTAATAGTTACCCATTACAACCATTTCTTTTAAAGCTTTTATTTGTTCTGAAACTTCTTCACGTAAACGAATTACTTTATCGCTCATTGGTCCTTCTATAGCTTCTAAGTCTGCTTTTTTGGCCTCAACTAATCTGTCTACACCATATAAAGCAATTCTTCTATAATCACCAATTATTCGTCCTCTTGCATAATTATCTGGTAAACCTGTTAAAAACCCTAAAGATCTAAATTTTTTAATTTCAGAAGTATATGCATCAAAAACACCATCGTTATGAGTTTTTACATATTTAGTAAATAATTCTGAAATATCTTTATTTGGTTTTAAACCGTGCTCTGATAACGCTTTTTGAACAACTTTAAAACCTCCAAAAGGTTTCATAGCTCTCTTTAAAAGTTCATCTGTTTGTAATCCTACAATTACTTCGTTTTCTTTATCAATATAACCAGCTGTAAAAGCGCTTACGCCTGAAACAATTTCCGTATCTACCGAACGAACACCATTATTTGCTCTCTCTTCTTTTGTTGCTTCTTTACAAACTTCCCATAATTTTTGAGTTTTTTCACTTGGCCCTACCAAAAAATCATGAGTTCCATGATAAGGAGTAACATTCTTTGTTACAAAATCTCTTAAATTAATAACATTGTTCCAAATTCCTTTTTTAAATTTTTCAGCTATCATATAATTATTATTTAATTTCAAATTTGTTTTTGATTTTACACCACAAAAATAAGTCATATTTAATCTATAAAAATGACATTTATCATTATTAAACAAGTGCCATAAGGTTGTGTTTTTTTTATTGTTTACTAAAACGTTTGAAGTATATAGTTAAGGATTTTATTTTTTTTATTTTTTTTTTACAAAAATATATTAGGTGTTAATTTTACACATAACAATGGTAATATTCAGTATTTAAACATTAGCAAATACATTTAAAAAGCATTGTTTTTTTAAGTAAATTTTCTTTTTTCGGAATTTTTCTAGATTTTATTAGGATATTCATATTTATTCTTAAAAATAATATTAATAAAATATTACCCTTAAAACTTAATAAACTATACTTTTTTGCAATTTCCCCTTTTTATCTTTATTTTTCATTATTCAATATATATAAATGACGAAGAAACCTACACGTTTATTTGATTTTGCATACAATCAATTAGAAAATAATCCAATAACTAATTGTTTTAATTCTAAAATAAATAATGATTGGGTTGCCACATCAACTCAAAGCTACATTAATCAAGCCAATACCATAAGTAGAGCTTTATTAAAGCTAGGTGTTAAAGCCAACGATAAAATTGCAGTAGTAACAACAACAAACAGAGTTGAATGGAGTATTTTGGATATTGCTGTTTTACAAATTGGGGCAGTTAATGTGCCTCTTTACCCAACCATTTCGTCGAACGATTATAAGTATATTATAAATCATTCCGATGCAGTATTTTGTTTTGTATCTGATAAAGAATTAGCAAACAAGGTAAATGTTATTAAAAAAGATACACAATTAAAAGATATTTATTCATTCGATACAATTGACGGTATTTCTAGTTGGAAATCTTTACTCGAACTTGGAAAAGACACCTCAAATCAAAATACAGTCGACACTTTAAAAAATGGAGTCTTAGAAAATGATTTAGCAACAATTATTTATACATCTGGAACAACAGGCACACCAAAAGGTGTAATGCTTTCTCACAAAAATATAGTTGATAATACCTTAGTTAGTGCGAAAGCGTTAGACTTAGCACCTGGCACATACAAAGTTATTAGTTACTTACCTATTTGCCATATTTATGAGCGCTTTGCCTTGTATTATTATCAATATATTGGATATCAAATTTATTTTGCTGAAAGCATTGAAAAATTAGGCGACAATTTAAAGGAAGTAAAACCCCATTTTATTCCTGTTGTACCTAGATTATTAGAGAAAATTTATGACAAAATTATTGATAACGCCTCTTCCCTATCCAAAATTAAAAAAGCACTTTTTTTCTGGGCTTTAGAACTAGCAAAAAAATACGAACCTTATCAAAAAAATGGATGGTGGTATTATTTTAAATTAAAAATAGCCAACAAAATTATTTTTCCAAAATGGAGGGAAGCATTGGGAGGAAATATAAAATTTTTAGTATCAGGAAGTGCTCCTCTTCAACCAATTCTAATTCGTGTTTTTACAGCAGCTAAAATTCCTATTTTTGAAGGATACGGTATGACAGAAACATCTCCGGGTATATCTGTAAACGATTTTAGAAATAATGGATTTAAAATTGGAACAGTTGGCAAAGCATTAGAGAGTATTGAAATAAAAATTGCTGAAGATGGAGAAATATTGGTAAAAGGAACCAGTGTTATGCAAGGTTATTATAAAAACAAAGAATTAACCGATAAAACCATTATTAATAATTATTTGCATACGGGAGATATTGGAAATTTAGATAATGAAGGCTTTTTAACCATTACAGATAGAAAAAAAGAAATATTTAAAACTTCTGGAGGAAAATATATAGCCCCAACACATTTAGAAGGTACCTTAAAAGAATCTCGCTTTGTTGAACAAGCAATGGTTATTGGTGAAGGCAGAAGAATGCCTGCAGCTATTATCCAACCTCATTTTGAGTTTTTAACCCATTGGGCAAAACGAAAAGGAATTAAATACAACAACTCTTTTGAAGAATTAATTAAAAATAAAAAGGTTATTAAAAGAATTCAAAAAGAAGTTTCTAAGGCCAATAAAAATTTTGGTAAATGGGAACAAATTAAACTATTTGAACTAACACCAAATGTTTGGTCTATTGAAAATGGCAACCTTACACCTACAATGAAAATTAAACGACAAGTAATTAAAGAAAAATACAAGCACTTAATATCAAAAATGTACGCCAAATAAATCTAAGTTCATCGATACGGAAATTCTTGTAAAATCATATTAATTTTTATACTTTGCAAAGTACAACCAAACCAAATTATAATGTCAGTAGAAGTTACAAGATTATTTGATTTTGCATATTATCAACTCGAAAATTACAACCTAAATAAAGCATTTACAACTAAATATAATGGAGAATGGGTTTCTACTTCAACAAAAGAATTTATAAAAAAAGGTAACGAAATTAGCAGAGGTTTATTAAAACTTGGTATTAAATCTGGTGATAAAATTGCTGTAATTTCTACAAATAATAGAACCGAATGGAATATTTTAGATTTAGGAATTTTGCAAATTGGAGCAATTAGTGTTCCAATTTATCCAACTATTACTAAAGATGATTTTGAATATATTTTTAATCATGCCGAAATTACTCATTGCTTTTTGTCCGATAAAGATTTATATAAAAAAGTAAAATCTGTTAAGAAAAACATTCCTACTCTTCAAGAAATTTATTCATTTGACGAAGTTAAAAAATGTAAAAATTGGACTAAAGTTATTGAACTTGGTAAAGATGAAACATCTCAAGTCGAAGTTCAAAAAATTATGGACAGCGTTAAACCTGAAGATTTAGCCACCATTATATATACTTCAGGAACAACAGGAAGGCCAAAAGGTGTTATGCTTTCTCATAATAACATTGTTACAAATGTTATTGACAGTATGCCTAGATTACCTTTAAAATTAGGAGATTTTAAAGCTTTAAGCTTTTTACCAGTTTGCCATATTTTTGAAAGGATGTTACATTATTTATACCAATATGCCGGATGTTCTATATATTTTGCAGAAGGTATTGATAAAATTGGTGATAATTTAAAAGAAATAAAACCTGATTTTATGACTGTAGTTCCTCGTTTACTTGAAAAAGTGTTCGATGGTATTATAAATAAAGGTTCGGAATTAAAAGGTATAAAAAAAGCACTATTCTTTTGGGCAGTAGATTTAGGTTTAAAATGGAAGCCTTACGAAGCAAATGGGTGGTGGTATTCTAAAAAACTTAAACTTGCTAATAAATTAATATTTAGTAAATGGAGAGAAGCTTTAGGTGGTAATTTAAGTACAATGGTATCTGGTAGTGCAGCCTTACAACCTCGATTAGCAAAAGTATTTGCCGCGGCAGGAATGCCAGTAATGGAAGGCTATGGATTAACCGAAACTTCTCCCGTTGTTGCCGTAAATATGTTAAAAGACAACTTGTTAAAAGTTGGTACTGTTGGTAAAGCAATTGGAAACGTTGAAGTTAAAATTGCAGACGATGGTGAAATTTTAATAAAAGGTCCAAATGTTATGATGGGATATTATAAGGATCCCGAAAAAACTGCAAGTGTTATGACTGGAGATTATTTTCATACAGGCGATAAGGGAGAATTAGATTCACAAGGATTTCTAAAAATAACTGGACGTAAAAAAGAAATTTTTAAAACCTCTGGAGGTAAGTATATTGTTCCTGCATTGTTAGAGAATTCTATGAAAGAATCAAGGTTTATTGATCAAATACTTGTTATTGGCGAAGGTCAAAAATTACCAGCAGCTATAATTCAGCCCGCTTTTGATTTTGTTAGAGAATGGGCCAGAATTCATCACGAACCAATTCCTGGCAACAATGAAGATTTAATTGCAAATCCACATGTTATTGAAAGAATTGAAAAAGAAATTAAAAAAGGAAATAAAGGTTTTGGTAAATGGGAAACAATTAAAAAATTTGAATTAACTCCTGATATTTGGGGAATTGAAAATGGACTATTAACTCCTACTATGAAACCAAAAAGAGACGAAATTCTAAAAAAATACAAGCATTTGTATAATAAAATATATGAAATTGAAAACTAAAAAATAGCGCTTAGCTTAACTATCTATAAAACTCTAGTCTGTAATTGGCTGGAGTTTTTTTTGTAAACATTTTAAATTGTCTGTAAAAAAACGAAAGATTTGGATAACCTGTTTCATAAGCAATTTGTTCAACTGAACCCTCCGTTTCTTTAAGTAATTCACAAGCCTTACTTATTATGCATTGTTCACACGCATCTATGAAAGAATTATACAATGAAATTGGAAAAGATATTGCATCTGCATATCCTCCATATTTAATGAAAGAAGTAATTCCAAAAATAAAAAATGTAGTATTAGAAAGGTTAAATGCTGTTAACTTGGAAAAACTGTTGATAAAAAATATTTAATTCAAAAAAAACATAATACAATTAAGTTATAAGCAAGGTTGCGAATTCATATTCCGTAATCTTGTTTTTTTATTTAATAAAATGAGACTTTCCCAATTGTTTTTATATTTTTGTAACACAACGAAATTTTATTAAATGGAACAATTTATAGTATCAGCACGTAAATACAGACCCCAAACTTTTGAGGATGTTGTAGGGCAAAAAGCCATTACAAATACGTTAGATAATGCTATAAAAAGTAACCATTTAGCGCAAGCTTTATTATTTACTGGACCACGAGGAGTTGGTAAAACAACTTGCGCCAGAATTTTAGCAAAAAAAATCAATGAAAATGCAGGAGAAACTAGTGAAGATGATTTTGCTTTCAATATTTTTGAATTAGATGCTGCATCTAACAATTCAGTAGATGATATTCGAAATTTAACCGATCAGGTTCGTATTCCACCACAAACAGGAAAATATAAAGTTTATATTATTGATGAGGTTCATATGCTATCTCAGGCAGCATTTAATGCTTTTTTAAAAACATTAGAAGAACCACCAGCACATGCCATCTTTATTTTAGCAACAACCGAAAAACATAAAATTATACCAACTATACTTTCTAGATGTCAAATATTCGATTTTAAACGAATTGGAGTTATTGATGCAAAAGAATATTTGGCTAAAATTGCTGTCCAAGAAAATGTAAATGCGGAAGACGATGCTTTACATATTATTGCTCAAAAAGCAGATGGAGCAATGCGTGATGCTTTATCTATTTTCGATAGAGTTGTTAGTTTCTCGGGTAATGAACTTACTCGTAAAGCTGTTACTGAAAATTTAAATGTTTTAGATTATGATGAATATTTTAAAACAACCGATTTATTATTAGAAAATAAAATACCTGAAGTTTTAATTCATTTTAATACAATTTTATCAAAAGGATTTGAAGGTCAGCATTTTATAAGTGGCCTTGCGTCTCATTTCAGAGATTTACTAGTAGCTAAAGATAAAATTACACTAGATTTATTAGAAGTTGGAGATAATGCCAAAAAGAATTATTTAGAACAATCTAAAAAATGTGATATTAGATTTTTATTGCAAGCTATTGATATGGCAAATGATTGCGATTTAAAATATAAAAGCAGCAAAAATCAACGTCTATTAGTTGAACTAACTTTAATGCAATTAGCCTCCATTACTTTCGATGGAGAAAAAAAAAACAATAAACCCTACATAATTGCGGCTATTCATTTTCAAAATAAAATTAAAAGAAAATCACAATCTAAACCTGCATTAGTTAAAAAAGAAATTGAGCCAGCAAAAGTTGTACCTTCAAAAGTTGTAACTAAAACAACTGCGGAAAAACAAGAACTTCCAAAACCTAAATTTGAAGTTAAAACAACAAGAAGAAGATCTGCACTTTCATTAAAAAGTATCAATCGAAAAAAAGAGCTTGAAACTTTGGAGGTTGAATATGACCAGGTTGAAGGCTTACCAACTGATGATTTTGACCAAAATAAAGTTATATTAATTTGGAATAAATATTCTGAAATACTTAAGGAAAAGGGTAAAAAAAGTTTAATGTCTGTATTAAATGCAAATACTCCTAAAGTTGAAGGTAATAATATTTTATTCGAACTTCCAAATCATTTAATGAAGGATCAATTGTTACAAGGAAAACACCCTTTATTAAAATATATTAGAGAAGGTTTAAATAATTTTAAAGTTGATATTGTAGTTAAGGTAAATGAAGTAGAAATGAAAAAATATGCCTATACACCTCAAGAAAAATATGTAAAGTTTAGAGAAAAAAACAAGGCAATTGATTTATTGAAAAAAACATTCGATTTAGATTTATAATAATTAAAAATTAGAAAATTCATTACAGATTATGATGCTAGGACTACAGTTTGAAACCGAAACTTCTTGGGCAGAAATTGCCAAAAATAATTTGCAGCAAATCTTAACCGATCACGCATATGCCGAACAAAAAGCATCTGCAAATGCAACATCTATAATTATTAATTATTCTGAAGAAACAGAATTAGTGCAAGAAATGGCGCTTATTGCTATTGAAGAAATGGAACATTTTAAAATGGTACACGATATTATGGTTAAGCGCGGAATGGTTTTAGGCAGACAAAATAAAAATGATTACGCAGCTCATCTTCAAAAGTATTTTCCAAAAACAAAAGATCGTTTAGAAAGTTTAATTCAGCGTTTGTTGGTCGCGGCTTTAATTGAAGCTAGAAGTTGTGAACGTTTTAAAGTTTTTGCAAACAATATGAAAGATGAAGAATTATCTAAATTTTATCTAGATTTAATGGCTTCAGAAGCAAATCATTACACTACTTTTTTAAAATTTGCTCGAAAATATCAAGATCGAGAAATTGTAGACAAAAAATGGAAGGCACTATTAAAATATGAGGCCGATTTTATGAAGGAAAGAGGAATTAAAGCAAAAGTACACGGTTAATGAGCGTCTTAAACTCCTACAAAACTGTTATTTGGGATTGGAATGGTACACTTTTAAACGATGTTCAATTATGTATTGACATTGTAAATGAGTTTTTACAAATCCAAAATAAAACTAAACTTAACAAAGAAAGCTATCAAAACGTATTTGATTTTCCAATAGTTGATTATTATAAAGCAGCTGGATTAGATTTTGAACAAAATTCATTTGAAGAACTTACTTATAAGTTTATATATAAATACAATTCAAACGTTTTAAAACAATCACTTCACAACAGTGCTCTTGAAGTACTTGACTATTGTAAAAAGAACAATAAAAATCAATATATACTTACCGCAGCAAATGAAAAAGATGTTTTGCAATTTGTAAATAAATTTAAAATTGAAAACTATTTCAAACAAATTACCGGTTTAAATAATTACAAAGCTGAAAGTAAAACAAACATTGGCATTAAACTAATGAACTTAGAACAAATTTGCACAAATTCAACAGTATTAATTGGAGATACCACACATGATTTTGATGTTGCCCAGCATTTAAATATTGACTGTATATTAATTGCTGATGGCCATCAAAATAAAGAGAAATTAAAATCTAAATCGAGTAATAATACTGTTATTATGTCTTCATTAAAAGAATTATTATATGTTTAGCAAAGAAGAATCGGCATTATTAAGAAAAGAATTTTGGACCAGTTTTGGAAAATCCTTTCCAAGAAAATGGTTACTATACAATACACAAATTAAGGATTTTAATTTTAAGTTTGTAGCTAACAAATCAGAAGCAATGGTTTGTTTAGATATTGAATCGTTCGATAAAACAAAAAATGAATTGCTTTTTGAACAAGTTTTAGAATTAAAGAATAATTTAATTGAAGATTATTTACCAGATGCTATATTTGATGAATTATACCCTTTGGAAAGTGGAAAAATAATTCATAGAATCTATGTAAAATATAATGGTGAATTTAATATTCATAACAAAAATACCTGGCAAGGTGTTTACTTATTTTTTAATGAAGCTATGCATCAATTTGAAGAATTCTATGAAGATTTTGAAGATTTTATTAAAAGAGCCATTTATTAAAAAGTAGAATTTACTTGTTGGTTTTCATTTTATAAAGTATAAAATTCTCATCTAAAAAATCCCTACTTTTGCACTATGAATTCTATTAAAAATGATACAATTATTGCTTTGGCAACATCGGCTGGTGTTGGTGCAATTGCCGTTATAAGGCTTTCAGGCCTAAATGCTATCGAAATTGTAAACAAGCACTTTAAATCTAAATTTGGAAAAAAAGAATTAACTACAGTAAAATCACATACAATTCACTTAGGAAACATTGTTGATAATGACCGAATTATAGACGAAGTTTTGGTATCTATTTTTAAAAATCCCAATTCATATACGGGTGAGAATGTAGTAGAAATAAATTGTCATGGATCGGTTTATATTCAACAAGAAATAATTCAACTATTTATAAAAGAAGGAGTTAGAAATGCCGATGCCGGAGAATTTACGCTTCGTGCTTTTTTAAATGGTAAAATGGATTTAAGTCAGGCTGAAGCTGTAGCCGATTTAATTTCTTCAACCTCGGCTGCCTCTCATCAAGTTGCTTTACAACAAATGCGTGGTGGTTTTAGTACCGAAATAGAAAATTTACGTCAACAATTATTAAATTTTGCTAGTTTAATTGAATTAGAATTAGATTTTGCTGAAGAAGATGTTGAATTTGCAGATAGAACCGAATTTACCAATTTAATTAATAAAATTAGTATAGTTTTAAAACGTTTAATTGATTCATTTGCATTAGGAAACGTGTTAAAAAACGGAATTCCAGTTGCAATAGTTGGTGAACCTAACGTTGGCAAATCAACCTTATTAAATGCACTTTTAAATGAAGATAAAGCAATTGTAAGTCATATTGCAGGAACTACAAGAGATTCAATTGAAGACGAAATAAATATTGAAGGTGTTGCTTATCGTTTTATTGATACCGCAGGTATAAGAAATACTGAAGATTTTGTTGAAAATATTGGAATTAAAAAAACTTTTGAAAATATTGAAAAAGCACAATTAGTATTGCATTTAATTGATGCTTCTAAAATAATTTTTCTTGAAAAAAGTATTAAAGAATTAAAAGAAAAATATCCTTCTAAAAAAATATTAACAATTGTAAATAAAGCTGATTTACTAACTGAAAATGACATTTCAAAACTAAATTCTCAATTCTCAGATTTATTAATTCTATCCGCAAAACAAAAATCAGGAATTGAAGAATTAACAAATACATTAACGCAATTAGCAAATAAAGGTGCGTTAAGTAATAATGAAACTATAGTTAGTAATTCCCGTCATTTTGAAGCTTTAAATAATGCTTATAACTCTATAAAGGAAGTTCAAAAAGGATTGGAAGCTCAAATAAGTACTGATTTATTTGCAATTGATATTAGACAAGCTTTATTTCATTTAGGAGAAATTACAGGTGAAGTGACCACTGAAGATTTGTTAGGTAATATTTTTGCTAATTTCTGTATCGGAAAGTAAAATCGTTTCCAATAAATGATAATAAACTTTAAATTTCTACAGAAATACATAATTTCTAAAAAAAACAAAACCCAACTGAAAAAACAGTTGGGTTTTTAATTCATTTTAATTTTTAAGCTTAAAGCACTTCAATAATATCTTTCTGAGCTAAACGTGCTTTTGGCAAACCAAAGTTATAATCCTCCGACTTTTTGTGATAACCCATTGCAATAGCAAAAGTACATTCATAGCCTTCAAATTCTTTAGCAAAAATTTCACCAATAGCTTTGGAATCCACGCCTTCCATTGGAGTTGAATCAATTCCTAAACGTGTTAAAGTATGTAATAAATTACCTAAAGCTATATATGTTTGTGCCTTTGTCCAATTTCCATTAAAACCATTTTCATCTGAATTTAATTCTGCAAAAGCAAATGCACCATTAAGCATATCTTCTGCTCTTTCTTGTGGTAAATGACCCGATGAAACTTCAACATCTACAACTTTTTTATAATCCTCTTTGGTATAGTGTGTTTTATTTCCAAATAAAATACAATGGGACGCTTTTGTTGCGTGGTGTTGGTTAAACTGAAAATTGTTTTCGAATGTTTTTGAGAAGCGTTGTTTGGCCTCATCACTTTCAATAACTACAAATTTCCAAGGTTGCGAATTAATTGAAGAAGCACTCATACGCAAAGCTTCTTTAATCACTTGCATATCTTCTGTTGAAATACGCTTTGTTTCATCGTACATTTTGGTTGTATAACGCCAGTTAAGGTCTTTTATAATTTGATTCTCCATTTTTAATCTATTTTTTTAAACTTGTATTTACTTATTCTCTGTTTAATTGAGATACAAAAATGTAGCTTTTAAACTAACAAAAAAAGGTAAATTTCATATATAAAATGGTAAAAAACGAAGTTATTTTATTACCAATTATTCTTTCACTAATTTTTATCTTGTTAAAAAATCCTAAACATAAAACTAAACTCATACGTTTCTACTGGAAGTAAATACTGTTTTAATGGTATTGGACCACAACTTGCATTACCCAAGCCTAAAATTTTAGCATCTAAATTTAAAACTGTTTCGTTTCTGCTTTTTAAAAATGCAGGTCTACTAGCTTTATCCAAATCGCTTGCATCATAATGTAATGCAGAAAAAACAAATGGTGCATCTGCTTCAATTTTTAAAGCAGATTTCTTATTATTTTTGAAAGCTAACGCTAACCAGCGAGCATCTGAACGTGCTCCATTTTCTTGTGGAACTAAATATGGTGTAAATAAATCTGTAGCTGTTGAATTGTAAATTCCTAGATGTGCAGATTCGTTTCTATCAGGGTAGTTTTCCTGCGGACCTTTTCCGTACCATTCTACGTTTTCTAAACCTGAAACCAATCCTAATTTAACACCAACTCTTGGTAAAGTTACCATATCATCAAATCCTGTTGGTATTACTTTATTATTCATTTTAACAGTTCCGTTTCCTGAAATATCATAAACACTTTCGTGCTTAAAACTTCCCTTTTCAGATTTATAATCTATAACAACCTCAACGGAAACCAATGAAGAATTTACTTGTTTTGATTTTATTGAAACTACGTTTTGTTCCAAACTCTTCAACTTTGCTTCAGCCCAACTTTTCTTGAATTTACTATCATTCTCAATCGGTGAACGATACACGTTTAATTTTGGACCTTTTATTGCTCCACTTTGAGCAATCAGTTCTTTTTTATTCTTTTGAATTGATGAAATAATCCCTGTATTTTTATCAAAAATCACGCTAAAATTTTTCCCAACAATATCAATTTCACTTACAGTTTCTTTAACTGAAACTTTTCCTGAAGACTTTAATTCTGAAGGTTGCCATTTTTGAAGTATTACTTCTTCTTTCGCTACTTCGTGACCGGCTTCAGCCCAAATAGTCGCATTTTTTAAACGATAACTAAATTGAAGTACATACTCTGCGTTATCTTTTAACTGAGGTAGTTTTACTTCAAACTTTCCTGTTTTTTGTGGAGCAATATTTAATTCTGAAATAGTTCCTTCTTTAACTTTTTCTCCATTTTTCAGTAGCGTCCAGTTTCCAACAAAATAATCTAGATTTGTAAAGTAATATTTGTTTTTTATATGAAATTCCTGCTTCGAATTTTCATCTGCAGTTATTTCAATAAATTGTTGTGCTTTTTTAACTTCTAAAATTGTCGGTTTTATAGTTCTATCAGCAAATATAATTCCTTTGGCACATTCATTTTTTAATTCCAGTACATTAGAAAAATCGCCGTTAACAGGAAGACTATCTATTGGATGATAATCCAATCTATGACTTTCTCTTTTACTTCCGTCAGGCATTTTTTCATAATACGTTTGGTTTACCCAATCCCAAATATAACCACCAACAAACGATTTATTTCTGTCAACCACACGCCAATATTCAGCAAAATTCCCTAACGAGTTACCTTGAGCGTGTGCATATTCAATCATTATATATGGTTTCTCATATTTTGGCTCTGCCCAAAAACTCAACAATTTCCAGTGTTGTTGTTTATCATCGTCTTCAATAAATGGATACATTGAACTATTTAAATCAAAATAATTCTTTTCAGACCAACAATCTGTTTCTCTTCCATCATATGAAATAGGTCTGGTTGGATCAAAACGACGAATATAATCGCTCATCAATGCAAAATTTTGCCCCCAACCAGATTCATTTCCTAAAGACCAAAATATAATTGAAGGATGGTTTTTAGCACGTTCAACCATCGCCACAGTTCGGTCTAAAGCAGTTGCTAACCAACCAATATCACTACCTGGCAAACCATTTCCTCTAATAAAATAATCTGGAGATTCTAATGCTTCATCCATTACATACAATCCGTATTTATCGCATAAGCCATACCATCTAGGATCGTTTGGATGATGACTAGAACGAACCGCATTTATATTATGTCGCTTCATTAATAATATATCCTGAATCATTGATTCTTCAGATAAAGTTTTACCAGTTTCAGGATGTGTTTCACCACGGTTTACCCCTTTAATTTTAATTGGTTGTCCGTTAATACATACTTGTAAATCCTTTATTTTTACTTCTCTAAAACCAAAAGGACTTTGCGTTACTTCAACTGTTTTTCCATCTTTATCAATCAAACTCAATACTACTGTGTACAAGTTAGGAAATTCAGCAGACCACAACTTCGGACTTTCAATTTTAGCTGAATAATTTAAAATAGTTTCTGCTCCTAAATTCCCCATTCGCCAACCTAACGTTGGACTTTTATCTTTAGATTCAGAAATTATTTTTCCATTTTCATCATAAACTGCAATATTTACTTTGTAAGCTTTGGCTACTTCTTCACTATTATTCTGAATTTTAATTTTAGCCTTAAAAACTGCATCTTTATAAGCTTCGTCTAAACTTGAAGTCAAATAAAAATCTTTGATTTGTACCGGAGGTTTACTTTGTAAATAAACATCTCTAAAAATCCCACTAAACGTCCACGTATCTCCAGATTCTAAATAACTACCAGTTGTCCAACGGTATACTTGAACAGCCATAGTATTAGTTCCTTCATTTAAATATGACGAAATATTAAATACTGAACTTGTCATAGAATCTTCATCATAACCAACCAATTCTCCGTTTATCCATAAGTAAAATGCACTTGAAACTCCATTAAAATGAAGTAATGTTTGTCGGTCTTTCCAATTTTTAGGAACTTCAAAAGTGGTTCTGTAACTTCCTACCGGATTATCATCTGGCACACTTGGAATTTTAATTTTTTCATCTCTTACCAAAGCACCAAGTCCTCGATGTGAAGGCACTCCGTAACCTTGACGCTCCCAACAAGAAGGCACAGGAATAGTTTTCCAATTACTATCATCAAATGATGGTTTATAAAAATCTGTTGGTTTATCTGCTGGTTTTGCCACCCAATTAAACTTCCAATCTCCCGATAAATCTTTGTAATATGTAGATTCTTTATAATTTCCTTCTAAAGCCGAAGCAACATCAGGAAATACATAATGCGTTGCCGAATGTGGTTCAGTACCAACGGTATAAACTTGTTTATCTTTCCAAAATTCTTGTGCGTTGATAAAAATTGTTGGTGTTAGCAAAAACAACAACAAAATTGATTTCAATAATTTGTTTATCATAATTCTATTTCTTAATGTTTTCAATATGCAGCTACTTGTACTCTATACTATTTTGGTAATTTCAACTTAAAATCATGCGAACCTGGTGCAAAATTACTATGAAATGCTTTTGTACCACTTCCCCACTTTTCCCATTCTACTTCAACTCTGTTATCTCCCAAAACAATATTCAGCAATTTTTCTTTCATAGCTTTGGCAATTGATTTGTACTTTTTATCAAATGCTACATTGTTAATTTCTTGTGGATCATTAGTAATATGATATAAAGCTGGATCTAAATCTTTATAATTTGCATTTAAAGCCCATTTCATATTATCGCCGTGTTTAGTGTTAGGACGAGTTTGTATTGAAAACACATATTCGTTAGTACGAATAAATGCACGTGGACCTGTAACGGCATGACTTTCGCCAATAACATAATCACGAACTGGTCCTTTCCCTTGTACAACCTTTGCTAAATCTAAACCATCTAAATAACTAAATTCTTCATTTTTTAATTTAGCTCCAGCAGCAGCCAATGCGGTTGGAGCAATATCTACAAACTCTGTAAAATCACTAACAACCTTTCCCGCTGGGAATTTATTTTTATCAGAAGACACCACTACAATTGGGTTATGACTATCAATATCCCACGGAGTAAATTTAGAAATAGCACCATGCTCATTCAATTTCCAACCGTGATCTCCATGAACATAAATAACCATCCATTCTTGTTTGTTCGACTCGCTATATTTTATAAAAGTATCTACAGCATCACCTATTAATTTATCTCCATAAGCACAAAAAGCAAAATAATCTTGAATCATAGTTTGTTTGTCTTTATCACTATAATTATTAGTGAAATTCCTATCAACTACTTTTTTCATTTGCTTTGCCATTGCGGTATATTCTTCATCGCTAAGCTCTGGAACTTTATATTTGTGTTGCTTAAAACGCTCTCTATAATCGGCAGGTGGAAGCACTGGTGTGTGTGGAAAATCATACCCAATATGACAAAATACAGGTTTAGAAGAGTTGATTCCTTTGTAAGTTAAAGAACCAACTGAAAAAGGTTTGTCTGCATTATTTAAATAATCTTGAAATACAGAAGTATAATAACCATCACGAGTTTTCCCAGCCTTGCGTGCACTTACACCTCCAATAATCATTCCCATATCAAAAGTAGCTTTCTTTTTACCTTTAATTTTACGCAACAAATCGTACTTTTTCACAGTAGCCTCCGCAGTTCCTTTCTTTTGAAAACCCATATCTTCAATTTCAGTAGAAATGTATTCGCGTTCACCATTATCATTAACTATAAAAGAATAATTTTTTGGCGTTTTTAGTTTATTTCCGTTTACCTCTTTTAGCCAATCACTTCCCCACGCAGTTAAATTTTCTCTTGCTAAAGTTCTAAAATCTATATCTGTTTGATAAATAGCGTATGGCTTGGTTTTTCCATCTTTTAATGTTTTAATACGTACACCTAGTTTACCTACATGAAAAGTTTGATAACCTAATTTTACCATTTGCTCTGGCAAGGTAGGTTTTGAATGTTCTAATGTATTATTGTGGTATTCAAACTCGTAAATTCCAGATCGAAAAGGGTAACGCCCGTAATGCATAGAAGCACGAGATGGCGCACAACCCTGAGCCTGACAATAGGTATTAATAAAAGTAGTTCCCATTTCAGCCAACTTGTCAATTTCTGGAGATTCAACATAACCCAATTCACTCATTTCATTTCCAGTTATCATTTTATTGAATGAACGCACTGCATCATAACGATGATCGTCTGTTAAAATATAAAGTACGTTTGGTTGCTGAGCAATAGCTTTTCCAACAAATAGAAAGCTTAGGATTATTAATGTTGTTTTTATTGTTTTCATATATATCTTTAATTTTTTTAAATATTATCATTTACTATTGCAGAATTCTCTAACAATATTACTAGTTATTCTTAACTAAAAGTTGTTCTAATTTTTTAATTGAAGTAATAAATGGTTTATTTCCTTGGCAATGGGTAGCTTCATAGTCTACATACAATGTTATTAAGTTATTGGAAAGATTTACTACATTTAGTCTCAACACAAATTTAATGGTATAAAAGACATCTATTGACTTCAATTGGTTTAAAAACGGAAAATTAACCGAAAAATTAACGGTTAATTTTGTTGGTATTCTTAAGAAAGAATTTCATATTTTTACAGCTATGAGCAACCATCTTAACACAGATAAGATAAAGGAGTACTTACAGAAAATTTGTTCTTCTCCTGAATTTGTAAAATCTACTCGCTACACCCAATTGTTGAAATTTTTAACCGAACAAGCTCTTAAAAATGTTCATGTGAAAGAGCAAACTATTGGTATGGATTTGTTTAAAAAAAATTACAACCCCATAAAAGATGATGGTAAAGTTCGTGTGTACATGTTTAACCTACGTAAGAAATTAAAAACCTATTATTCTGAAATTGGTAAAGAAGACATTATTGTTTTTGTGCTAAAAAAAGGCTCATACGACATTGAATTTTCAGACCAAAAAACAAACCTTGAACAAAACCCTAAAACAGAAAAAAAAGCCTCTACAATTCAGCAAAAAAGAAATTTTTATAAACCTTTAAGCTACGTATTAGCTTCAGTTTTGTCATTTGTTTTTATAGCACTTGCTTATCAATTGTTCAACACAAAAGAAGTTTATTGCTGGGAACCATTTGTAGCTAAAAATACAACAAACACTGTTGTACTTGCTGACCAAGTAATTATGAATAAACCTAAAGAACCTAATGGCAAACTTTATACAAACTTTGAAGTTAACAGCGCTATTGACTTTATTAACTTCAACAAAAAACATCCTGAAGATTCCTTAGCGCTTTCAAATTACACATTTTTTACAAAAGCAATTCCTTATTCTTTAATTGGCTTAACTCAATTCTTTTCTGAATATAACACTTCATTAACACCTCAAAACGAAAGTGAATTAAAATATGATGTTGTTAAAAGAGGAAATATTATTTATTTAGGGCAGCCCAAAACTATGAGTTTATCCAAAGAAATTTTCCTTAAAAACAGTAATTTTTTTGAATGTAATCCTAATTATTTTACAAGTTCTAAAAATGGAAAGTTAAGAACTTACAAACCTAAATACGGCGATAATATTCGTATGGAATATGCAATGGTGTCTTATTTACAATTAAACAGTGGTCATAAAGCGCTTTATTTTGCTTCCAATCATGACATTGGTGTAATGGCAACAGTTGCACATTTTACAAACCTAGATTTACTTGAAAAATTTTACAAAAAACTCCCTTCAAAAGATTCATATTTTAATGCTTTATTTAAAGTTGAAGGTTTAAACCGTTTAGATACCAATTGTGAATTGGTTGAGCTAGAAATTATTGAATAATCAACTATACATCTCCTCGTATTAATTTTATTTACAAAAGTTTAAACAACCTTTAAAGTTTCAAAAACTTATTAATCTTATTTTTAATTTGAATAATATATACACCCGAATTGAATTTAGAAACATCTATAGTATAATTTTTTATAAGTTCCTAAATCCAACACATTACCCAATAAATCATAAATTATATATGGTGTATTATTTTCAATAAAACTCAATGAAATGTTGTTACTCGAAGGGTTAGGATATACAACTAATTTATCATTTTTTTCAATCTGTTTAGAAATAAATCCTTCACACTTTTTACTTGAAAAAACCTCCAATTTATCACCGGGATTAACATCAACTTCAAAATTATTTAGGTTCGAATTCATTACAAAAGATCCATTAATTGATACGCTATATGGTGCAGTACCGGTTTTCATACTTATAGAAGCCTTGTTTGATTTAACAGCTACCTTACCTGAAATAGTTAAAGCCTTTTTTATTTCAAGATTAAAACAACTTTCATAACAATTGTTTGGAACGGAAATACAAAACTTGTAATTCCCTGCATTCAAATTTTCAATTAAAATCTCATCCGAAAAGCTATACTCAATATCATTTAAATATAATTTATAATTGTTGGTTGTTTTTGCTTTTATTTCCAATTTTCCATTATTTTGGTTAGAATAGATTTCTCCAATTGTTTTAATCGAAAAATTATCATTTCCCCATTCTTCTTTTACAATAATTTTAGTAAAATCATATGCTTCTACTTCATAATCCAAATTATGTGTACCAATATCTGAAACCCATTCTGGCCCTGTATGATTTGCAACCCATTCTGCTTTTATTTCTGCTGCCTTTTTTGTTAATATCTTTTCTTCCTCTTCTGAAAATGCACTAGGCGGTCTGATATTAGGAATATTATCAGGAATACAATCACGAATAATTGAAGTTTCATCAATTTTAACGGTATAGTTGTTTTAGGATTGAAAACATTATTAATTTGAGTGGAAACCGCTCCACCAATTCTTGAAGTTAATAATAAATTATCGCCAAAATTTCTAGAGCAACTGCTCCAGTAACTTCTTTTTTGGTTAGAGAGCCATAACCTATTACCACAACTTCCTCTAAGCTTTCAAAATTTGAAATAAGTTTAACATTATGAGTTGAACCCGTTACTTTAATAGTTTGATCTGTCATACCTAAATAACTAAATACAAGGTAATCGCCAACTTTAGCGGAAATAGTATAGTTTCCATCAAAATCCGTTGCTACTCCATTACTTGTATTTTTTACAATAACTGAAACGCCCGGAATAGGCATTCCATCATCAGAGCCTGTAACAACCCCTTTAACCTTCATTTCTTGTGCTTGTAAATTAGTTGTAAAACACAACAAAAATAGTAAACATGGTAAGAGTGAATTTCCCCATGTTTTTTACGCCATTAATACATTTTTAAATTCATTTAATTTGGTTTAGTTTACATTTTATTTAGTTCTTGTTATTCTATAATTATATTTGTTTTTTTTATTAATTTTTATTCCTAAAACTGACTCAAGTCACATAAAATCTAAAATTTGCTGTTTAAAAACATTTCAACTTTTTATGTAAAACTAGAATAGGAAATCAGCAGAATTAGGATAATATTTAAATATTTATTTTTGATCATTTTCAAACAAAATTATAGCCGTTAATTTTATTCAAAGTTTCAATGTTTAACTCACTTTTATGTTTTTATTAGATTTAAAAATGTTCGTCTGAGTATAAAAATCCCTTTGTCAATAGGCTAAATCAAAAAATTGTAGATTGTTTAAGTATATCTTATATAGATTTATTATAATCTTTAAAATGTTTATTATAATTCTCTCTTTTTTAGATATTCACTTTTATAAAACGCTTCTTTGTTTATATAAAAAACAGAAAGCCTAAAGAGTGATTCTCTTTAGGCTTTTCTTTCCAAACTTAATTTCAAATAATATTCTTTGCTCTTCCTTATTTTTTTATCTTTTGAGCTTCTTTGTATAAATTCATTATTCTATAAGCTCTGAATTGCTGACTTTAATTTTGAAACTGATGGATGATCATTAACTCCTCCAGCTTTTGCATTTTCATCAAAGAATATATTGAAACTGTTTAAAGCTTTTTCTTTATCATTTCCATGTAGATAAAGTTTTGCCAACATTAGATTTCCCATAATGATACCGGTTTCTTTATCAGCAGCAAAACTAATAGCTTTTTTTGTAAAATCATTTACAATCTCACTAGATGAAGATAGCTTTGGCGAATTCAAAATTTCATCGCAAATTCCATGATAATTATAAATATATTGCTCTTTACCTTTTAATAATTCTGCATTTTTTATTTTAGAATCATACCATGTTTGTAACTGATTATTTGCTAAGTAATAGGTATATTGAAAACTTTTCTTTAAAGCTTCAACATCACCTAAATCAAATTTTTTATTGCAGCTTTCTACCTCAGTATTCAATGCTTCCAAACTTTCACATTTTTTAGCAAATTCATTCAAATATCCATAAATTGGACTTGTAAAAATACTACCATACTCAAAAGGTTCTAATAGCTCTTTCAATTTGTGTTTGTTTTCTAATAAGTAGTTGTATTCCTTACTATTATACGCGAAATTGGCTCCAGAAATTATATAAAACTGCTCCTTATTCATATATTCACTTAGAGAGGTTTTAGCAATAATTTCACGAGAAACATTTTGCATTTTATCACGATCTCCTTCTCTTTTTAAGCCCTTTAAATAAGTTATTAAAAAATCATAATCTCTGTTACCATTATTATACTTTTCTGTTAATGCTGATATTCTCAGGCTTGGATCTAAAGCTGTTTTTGCCCCTGTAATTAATTCTTCAGCTTTCATTCCTCCAAGTAATTTTTGAACTTCATTACCGTTTGAATCAATAAATAGTAACGTAGGATAGGCTTGTACTCCATATTTTTTATTCAAGGCAATTCCTTCCCCTTTTTCCATATCCATTTTAACATTCACAAAATTCTTATTGAAGTAATCTCCTACTTTTTCTTGTGTAAAAATGTTTTTTGCAAGCCATTTACAAGGACCACACCATGTTGTATAGCAATCCATAAAGATTAACTTATTCTCTTTTTTTGCTTTTTCCAAAGCTTCATCAAATGTTCCGTGCTCAAATTCTATTCCTTGTGAAAATACATTGCCACTTACAAAAATTGCAATTAGAATAAATATTTTTTTCATTTTGTTTATTTTCAGTATTAATTAAACTTATTTTAAAAACTTCTTTAATTCCTCTGTTAAATTATTTGAGTAATGATGTTTATAAACAATTTCACCTTCAGGTGAAATTAAAATTAAATGAGGAATTGCCGTAATTGCATAAGTATCTGAAACATTTGTTTCATCATCAATTAATTGAGTCCATGGTAATTGATGTTTTTTTACAGCTTCAACCCATTTATCCTTGTTAATATCGGTACTTACACTTAAAATTGATAATTCGTCTTCATCGTATTCAGCTCTAATTTCCTTTAGCTCTGGAAAACCAGCTATACAAGGTCCACACCAGTAGGCCCAAAAGTCTATTAATAAGAAACTTCCTCTGTATGATTTTAATGAAACCTTTTTATTTTCAAATGAATTTAAAGTGAATATTGGAGCTTCTTGGCCAACAGCTACTTTTTCTAAATTGTCTTTTCTTTTAATTAATTGTTTTAAATAAAAGTTATTATGAATTGAAGTATCAAAACTTGTTAGAATGGTATTTAATGTAGGTAAATCTGCTGCCCAATAAAACTTGTAAACGATAGCCGCTAATGATTGACTTTTTGAATTTTCTTTAATTGCGGCTAATAAATTTACCCCATAGTTTGATTTAAATTCAGCTTCATCTTTAGATAAATCTTTTTTGTATTGAATTGTTTTCATTTTTGAATACCCTAAAACTTCATCTAATTTTTGAAATTCTTTGTGTAGGTTGCTTCCTTCAACAACAAGTTTATCATCACCAAAAGATAAATTATATGTTCCAGGTCCAGTAAAAATTTCAGCGCTAAATCGTTTATCATTTAGTGAAATATTGAAATTCCTAAGCACTTGAACTGTGTCAAGATTAAATGTGTTGTTAGTTATATCAACCTCTTTTTCAATGGTTAATCTCTTTGACTCTTCCATCGTTTTAACTAGTTGATATGGATAAACCACTACCTTTCCACTTTGTCCATCCAGAAGTTTTAAATTGAATGTACAACCTGTAACCTTTTTATTTACTTTTTGTTTGCAAGATTGAAGCAATAACATCCCACATAACAATACTAATATTGTTTTGTAATTTTTCATTTTAAGTAAGTTTGAAAAGCTTCTCAATAGAAATATTGAGAAGCTTTGAATTGTATTAGTTTTTAATCTCTATTGTTTTCACCAATTTCTGGATTCTGTAAAATATACTTTGAGGCAATTGGTAATGCCCAATTTTTACTTCCTGCTGGCAATGTATAAGTACTACCATTATAAGTGTGAACAAGATCTATTTTAGATGAATCATAAACGTTGTATCTTTTTAAGTCGAAATAGCGATGTCCTTTCATAACCAGTTCAATTCTTCTTTCTTTTTTTACTAAATTTAAAACTACATCTTGATCTATTTCTGCTAAAGGTTCAAAAGTTCCTGTATCCATCCTTTTTTCACGTAGTGTATTTAAATCATCTATAGCTAAAGAAACATTATTTAATCTTGCGTTACATTCGGCTCTTGTAAGTAACATTTCAGGTACCGATGGTCCAATAGGTTTAAAATTTCTTACAAACCCCATTGTATAAATACTTTCTGTTCCTGATACTCCAAAAAGAAATGGCCCTCCAAATTGTCTTCTTCGTTGATCGTTTACAGCTAATAAACTCAAATAATCATCAGATGCTATTAAAAAATTATATGTTGAATTAGAAGATTTACTCCATATTATTTCAGGATCATCCTGTGCAAGGCTAGGTGGATTTGCAATTCCTGGAAAAAACCAATCTGCGTATGAATTAAAATCAACAAGCGTATTTGATAATAACAAAGCTTCATTGGCTGCATCACGAGCATCTTCAAAATTACCCATATACAAATAAACTCGAGCTAAAAGACTGTAAACCCCAGCTTTTGAAGGTCTATGAATTAACTCAGGTAAATTCGGTAAATAATCCAAAGCTTCATTTAAATCACTAAGAATAACATCATAAACTTCTTGTACTGAGGCACGCGGATACTGAACGCCAGATAATTCTGTTCCTAACCTTAATGGTACTCCTGAATCTTCATTTGCTGTTGCAGGGTTGTAGTGCACTCCATATAAATTAACTAAAGAAAAGTAAGCAAATGCTCTGTGTGCATGAGCCTCAGCTTTTAAAGCCATTTGTTCATCTAAAGTTCCACCAACCGCATTTAAAATATCTTCTATAATAATATTTGTAACGTATATTTGACCATATAATGCTTGCCAATCTCCATCTTCTTGAGCATCGGTATAAATATTATCATTTTGTGTGAAAATATTTGTTGAAATACTACCATCAGGATAAAAACTCGAAAGATTTTCTGTAATCATTACATCGTCACTAGCCAACTCAGTATTAGAATAGGAATTTTCAAAACCTGGAGATATAACTTGTAAACCCTGTGTGTTCCCAAATTTTTCAGTTTGATCTAACAATAATCTGTAATCATTAACTTTTTTTGGAATAATCCTTCCTTTTGGTTCTATGTCTAAAAATTCTTCTCTGTTACAAGAAAACACTATAAATGAAAGACAAAGTATATATATAATATTTTTCATAATTAACATTTTAAAAATTAGCATTTAAACCTAAAGTAAACGTAGGTCTTAAATTAAATATTAAACTTTCTGGGTCAACATTCCATTTGTTAAAATTAATTAACGCCAAATTTGTTGCTTGAAAGCTTACGCTTAACCTGTTTAAACCTGCTGAACGTGCAGTTTTTTCGCTTAACTCATAAAAAAGTACTACTTCTTTTAACCTAATATGAGAGGCATCATCAATAAGCTGACTTCCGTATTTATAATAAGTTGTGTAAGTATCGAGTGAAGCATCTGCTCTTGTAGTTGGAATTCTTGGAATATCGGTTATTGCTTCATCGCCTGGGTTTTGCCATCTATTTTCAAAATCTCTATGAATATAATGATTGCCTCCAAATTTATTTGGTAATTCAGCATAATTTAAAAAGTTTGTATTTCTAAATACATGACCAAGTTTAAAGCTCGTTAATGCCCTTAAAGTAAAGTTGTTGTATGAAAATTGGTTAACCCAACCTCCATAGAATTTTGGAGTAGTAGTTCCCTGATATTTAAGTGCTTCAACAACATCAATATCTCTGTTTACTAACTCTTCATTTTCATCCAAAAATTGAGGGTCACCTTCACTATTTAAACCTTCAAATTGATAACTGTAAAGATAATTTAATGGTGTATTTACAAGAGGAGATCTCAAAACAGTATATGCATAAGGTGTTTCATCAGGTACATCAACTTTAGTTACCTCGTTTTTATTATAACTAAAATTCAATGATGAATTATACTTAAACTTTTCACCATCAACTACTAGTCCTTGGATAGAGATATCAACACCTTTATTTTCCATTTCGCCTGCGTTGATCAGAGCAGAATTAAAACCTAATATTGATGGGAATATTACATTTGATAATAAGTCTTTACTTTTTCGGTTGTAATATTCAATACTACCATTTAATCTGTTATTAAACATTCCAAAATCAACGCCTAAATTAGTTACATAAACCTTCTCTAACCTTAATTCAGGATTTTTTACATTTGATATAAAGGCATATTGGTTTCCTGAGAAAGGGTCACTTGATATACCAGCTTGTACAAATGGGCTTGTTGAATTATTTACGTTACCATTACTACCATAAGTTGTTCTTAATGACAATCTATCAAATATTTTACTCTCAAAGAAATCTTCTTTATAAATATCCCACTTACCACCTACTGAAAATAAAGGAATGTTTTTATACTTTTTACTTGCTCCAAAAAGATTTGCATCATCTAAACGTATACTTCCTGTTAATGAATACTTTCTGTCATATGTATAAGCAAAATTACCATAGTATGAAATGAATCTATTTTCATTTTCATAAATAGCTTCTTGATTAGGTATTTGATTTTGACCAAAAAAGTATACCGTTGGAAATAAATCTGCATAGTTAATATTTTTCGCAAAATCTAATGATTGATCATCATAACCATACAATCTATTTCTATAATAATCTTCCAATTCCTTTCTTGCTTCATATCCAGCAATTGCGCTAATATTGTGCAAATCTTCTTTAAATGACTGATTATAATTTAATTGTAATCTTCCAGATTGTGTTTCATTATGCTGATTATTAATATCCAAAAAACTTCCCTTTGGTATGGCACTAACAATACCTCCCCCAGAATTTGTTGTATAAGTATTTATTAAATTTCGTACCTGAAATGTATTTTCATTAAATAAATTTTCAGTTTTAATTGAACCTTTTTCAAATTGATACCTACCTTCTAAAGATAAATAATCGGTTATTTTATAATTTAAAGCTGCCTGAAGTCTTATTTGAGAATTTACATCTCTGTTATTATTATTTTCAAACTCTTGCATTAAATTATAATCCCAATTGTAAGGGTAACCATTTTCTACACTCCGTATTTCTTTAAATTCATCGTAAAACCCTTGTGGCTGTGATAAGTACTCACCATCACTTCCTAAAATATTTTGGTATTGGTCTAAACTTTGAGCGTTAAAAACTGATAAACCATTAAATTTTGTCTTATTGTGTGAATAGTTAATTCTACCGGTGAAAGTAAGTTTAGACGTTAAATCAATTTGATTGCTAATGTTTGCAATAATCTGATCTCTATCATTATTTTTGAAAGAATTAATATTTCTATTTTGATTATAAACTAAAGAAGCTTGATAGCTACTGTTTTCTCCTCCACCACCAACGCTAATATTATGCTGCATCCAAGTTTGATTAGCTAAAAATAAATCTTCAAATTGACCTCTACTATCTATTGTTTTTAAGTTGTTTAGTACTGAATTTGCCTCTTCATCTGAAATTTGCCCTTCATTTAGTAATAGATAAGTTTCTAAACCTTTACTTATACTTGATGAGTTAAAATCGTTTGGTAAGTTTCTCCAAGAATTATCGGCTATATGCTTTTCAAATTCTAAAAAACTTTCAGTAGAACCATATAACTGATCGTGTAAATCTAATTGTGATGTTATTGAAAAATTTGAAGAATAATTAATTGTTGTTTTGCTGTTTTTGGAACCTTTACTTGTAACTATAACTATTACTCCATTGGCAGCTCTAATACCCCAAATAGATGCTGCAGCAGCATCTTTTAAAATTGTAATACTCTCAACATCATTTGGGTTAATGGTTTCCAATCCTTGTTCTATAGGAAATCCATCAACTACAATTAAAGGTTTACTAATTGAATTGATAGTACTTGTACCCCTAACTATTGCAACATTATTTCCATCATCATCAGTATCAAATAAAATACCTGCAACTTCCCCTTCAATTTTATCGAATACATTTTGAGATGTTTTTACACCTAACGTTTTAGTATTTATGCTTTCAAAAGATCCAGTAGCGCGTTCTTTAGAAAGTTTTTGATAACCTGTGCTAATTACAACTTCTTTTAAATCGTTAGTATTTTCTAATAAGGTTACATTTAAAACACTTTGGTTCTGAATTTTAAACTCTTGGGTTGCATACCCAATGTACGAAAATCTAATAACTTCTCCTGGCACAACTTTAATTGTGTAATTCCCTTCAAAATCAGTAGCTAAACCTCTCATTTTTGCACTTCCCTTTGTACCTACCAATACATTAACACCCGGAATTGGATTTCCATCTTTATCAATAACTTTACCCGAAATACTTTGTTGAGGCATTTCAACTAAATCGGTTCCTACAAAAGCTGGTCTTCTTTTTAAAAGAATTGTTTGATCTTCTGTGAAATCATATGTAAACACTGTATTAGATAAACACATATCTAATAATTTATAGGTTCTTATAGTCCCTTTGTTTAAATTAAACTTAGATGAGCTTTCAAAAACATCAGAGGGAAAAACAAATGAATAATCAGTTTGATTTTCAATTAAATTAAAAACTTCATCAATTGACAATTGAATGTCATTATCAATTTTAATTTTATCATTCTGAGAAACACCTATATTAGGTGTTAAAGCGAAAATGGTTGTACAAAAGAGAAAAATAAAAACTCGCATAATATTTTTAAACATATTCCTTTTAACCCAAGGAACAAGGTTACTAAATTTAATTTCCATAAATTTGCTTTTTGGTTAATTAATATTTCATTGATTGATCACTGTATAGGGATGAAGTTATGTTTGGTAGACGACACTTCATTCCTTTTTTTATTTTATATAAATAATTCTATCTTCTATTTTATAATTAATTCTATTTAAATTTTCTAGCGTTATTAATGCGTGTTCAACATTTTGGTATTTTTTAAATACCCCTGTAATCTTAACATTTTTTGCAGTCTCATTTTCGAAAACAAATTCAATATCATACCATCGTTCTAAAATATTTGAAATTTCAAGGAGTGATTTATTCTTAAATCGTAATAATCCAGTTTTCCAGGCAGTTTCAAATGCAGCATCTACTTTATTTATGTATATTTCCTTTGAATCTTCATTATAAACTAATTTATGGTTAGGTACCAACTCCTCATTTGAATCGTTAACATTAATAGAAACTTTTCCTTCAACTAAAATCGTTTCAACTGTGTTTTCGTTTTTATAAGCCTTTACATTAAACTCAGTACCTAAAACTTCAATAAAATGATTGTCTTTCTTTACTCTAAATTTATCACCGTTATGTAAAACACTAGATGATACATCAAAATAAGCTTCACCATAAATCAACTCTACATCTCTTGGCTTACCCTGAACAAATTTTACAGGATATTTAAATTGAGAATCTGCATTAAGCCAAACTTTTGTACCATCGGACAACTCCATATAAAACTCACCTCCTCTTGGAATAGTTAAATAGTTGAAAGCAATTTTTTCAACAGGTTTCTCTTTATTTGAATGGTAAACAATTTTCTCACCATCTGAACTTACTTTTTCCGATTTATACTCCTTCCCTTTTTCTAAGGCTACATTAGTCCCATCTTCCAAAGTTAAGGTGGCCTTATCAGTCCCAATTTCTATGTTATTTTCAATTACAACAACTTCGTTCTTTTTAGAAAACTGATTTTTAGTTAAAATATACCCCACACTAACTAAAATAAGCAAAGCTGCAGCATATTTTAAACTAGATTTCATATAGATTATATATTTTTTCTTTTGAATACGTTTAAATAATTTTCTTTTTTCAATTTCTGAATCAAAATCCATTAAATTATATTCCACATAATAATTTAGCTTTATAAAATTTTCGAAATGTTTTTTATTTTCCTTTTCAATCAACCAGTCTGAAAGATATTCCAAGTCCTTCAAAGATGCAGACTTTGAAAAATATTTCACAATTATATTTTCTATTCTTTTTGAGATCATTTCCTAGATTTCTTATACATATGAAACAATAATTTTACAATACCCTTAAAGAAACTTAATTTTTTTTTTACATTGCGAAAGTTTTTACAAAAAAAATGAAGAAAGACTTTTCAAATAATAAAATATTAATCAAAGAATTTAAAAAAGGAAACGAAAAAGCCTTAAACTACATCGTGGAAACATATCATCATAGATTATGCTTGTATATTTATAGTTTATCTAATGACTATGATGGTGCAAAAGACAGTGTTCAAAATGTTTTTATGAAATTGTGGGAAAAACGCTCTCAATTACCTGAAATTAAATCTTTTAAAAGTTATTTATACAAAGCAGCCTATAATGATTTTTTAAATCAAATAAGAGGAAGAAAAGAAACATTAATATTTGAAAAAATTCATATAGAAACAATCGGTTCAATTGAATCAGAGAATTCTGAAGATTTAGATGAGAAAATAAAAGCTGTAAAGAGTGAAATTGAAAATTTACCTCCAAAATGCAAAGAAATATTTTTAATGAGTAAACAAGAAGGCTTAACTTATATTGAAATTTCTGAGCACTTAAACATTTCTCTAAAAACTGTTGAAGGGCAAATGTTAAACGCTTTTAAAAAATTAAAAAGTAAATTGGGTAATAAAATTAATTTACTTTTTTTAATTTTTGATTTAAGAGGAGGTTTTAAATCTCGTTAATTTTTATCAAGTAAAGTAAAATAAATTCCATCTCATAAAATTTTCGAAGCCATCAAGTAACTTTGAATAAGGCTTTATAATCTTCGTTTCTATCAATATTATGTCTATTATAAAAAGTAGCAACTGAGTCTTTTTTAGCAAAATATTCTAAGGCACTAATCACCCCACCATCCAGATCAGAAAGGAAAAAGCTCATTTCGTTTTCAGTTGACATAGAAAACTTAGCTACCACGGTATAGTCTGTAATTACCATTGTGATTGTACGTTTAAAGTACTCTGTGTATTTCGCTACAGCTGGTACCCACTAAGTCGAATTATACCGTATTCCTATTTCTAAAACAGGTACTCCATAAACCCCTGTTCTAAAAGATTGTTGTCCTGTAAAAATTGCGGTTCTCGAAGGGGAACATGTTGGGTACATATAAGCATTATCAAATATTAGACTTTCATTTGCAAGTGCATCTAAAGCTGGAGTTTCAAAATAAGTTGATCCATTAAAACCAACATCTGCATACCCCAAATCATCAACCAAAATAAATACGATATTTGTTTTTTTTGATGAGTTATTCGACACTTTTGTTTTTAATTGAGATTTACAAGAAGTTAGTACAATTGAGCATAGTAATAATATTTTAAAATTTATTCTTAATTTTTGCTTTATAAAACTCATATTTTTAATTCTCAATTATTAAATAACTTTTTATTACTAGTCAAAACTATTTTTATTATTAAAAACAGTCGTATGCAACAGTCTAATGAATGTTTCTATAAGTGTTAATTATGCTTTTTACCAATTAAATTAGACCTTTTTGTTAATTATACTTTAGAGAAAAAAATAAAACTGCCTAGTATTTTATATACACACAATCTTTAAATAAAGTATATTTTGTTTTCTATTTTTTCTTTTGAAAAGAATTTCATTATAAATAGTAGGAAAACCTCTTTAAAAAAACTTGTTTGTTTCAGTGCCATTTTAGTGATTCACTCTCTCGTAAAATGCTAAAAAACTTTATAAAATGTTGTTTTAATTCTCCCTTTTGAATCACCTAAGTTAATAGATAAAAGTTCTCTTTCTTCTATAACCTTAAAATTAAAAGGAGGCGCAATAATGTCTATTCCGCTTTGTTTTTTCAATCTAATTCCTTGTCCCGAAATAATATCTTTATTAGGAATAAAACTTCTATTTGGCAAATGTTCTGTAAGGATTACATATTTGTAATTAGTTAACTTCTTTATGTTTTTATGAATTTCAGCATTCGATAAATGTTGGTATACTTGTCTAATTAAAACGCAATCTGCACTAGGCAAATTATCTTCTGCAATATCTAAACAAAGAAATTCTAAATTTTTATTTTTAAATTTTTTTCTATTATAATTTATAAGGTTATAAACAATATCCACGGCAACATAATTATTTGAGTATTTAACTAAATCCTTACCTACATTGAAATCGCCACAACCTAAATCACAAACATTAAGTTGAGGATTAAACGACTTTAAGAAAGATGAAATTACACTTATATAAGGCTCTATTATACGTGAATTATGAGAACCATCTCCGGAATAAAAATAACCGTTAGCTCCTCCCCAAAGATTCATTTCATAAATTTGTTCCATCGCTGCTTTAGTGGGCCAAGGTTTCTTAGATTTTAAAGTTTGTTTTTTGTTACTCATTATTGCTTAAAACTTATTGGTTAAACTTATAAAAAAAGATTTAAATTAAATATTAATTCATTAACAACTTAACCCTCAATTAATAACACTTCAATCATTTTTTCATACTCCAATTACACCCATAAATTCAATAAAAAATTACATTTAAAAGTATATATTCGCAGTTGTTTTTTTAAAAGAACCTACTAACAACCATTACTAAAAAAATTAATGAACAACCTAAAAAACTGGTTAAATTATTATAAAAATAGTTTAACAGATAGTGAAAACTTGGCGGTAGATATTTCAAGTATTAAAAATTTATTTCATCAAAATTATTGTGATTTAGGTGCAGCAACCATTAATTCAAAAAATGCCGCAGCAATATTCGATGCTGAAGAAAGACGTATTAATAGGTTAAAAGGAATTTCTAAAAAAGATAGTACAAAATGGCACAAAGTAGATGAAATTGAAATTATAATAGCTCCATTTCAATTAGATTACCATTCTAACAGTGATAATTTTTACAAAAAAACAATTCATCCATTTTGGATTAGTGCTAAAGTTAATCGTTCTGGTCAACTTTCTCCTCCAAAAGAAATGTTTCCGCTAATTGTTCGTAATTATTTAGACCCAATAGCTGATGTTGGAAACGATTTTATTTTTTCAACAATTGATACCATATCTCGAGTTAGAGATATAGAAAAACCTTTAAGGGATAATGAGGAGTTAGATTGGAGCATATATTGGGACTATGTAAACCATATATTTTCAGAAGTAACTTATGGAAGTATTGATAATTATTTTGTTGAAGGCTACAAAACCAATCCTAAAGTAACTTATTTTGCTAAAAGCTCAAAAATTTCAACCGCAAAAAGTATTCTATTTTTATATGAAAATTTAGTTAAGGCTAATGAAGAACTTCCGCTGGTTTCAAAAATAATAAATCCAAAAAACAGAGAGCGAAAAGAGCCAATTACAGATCAAGGATTTTTGGATAATAATCATTTACATTTAGGACAAATGTCTAATGAATTTCCACTTTCAATTAGTCAACGAAAAACCTTATTATCTTACTTAACCGCTGAGCAAAATGCAATTTCTGCAGTTAATGGACCGCCCGGAACAGGGAAAACAACTTTGTTACAAAGTTTAGTTGCAACCGAAGTTGTTAAAGCGGCAATAAAAGGAGAAGAAGCCCCTATTATTTTAGCTTGTTCATCTAACAATCAGGCTGTTACAAATATTATAGATAGTTTTATCAACTCTAAAAGTAGTATGGATAATTTAGCCGAACGCTGGATTCCAAACTTTAACGGTTATGCTACTTATTTACCTTCAAACTCAAAAAGTGAAAAAAAATTAGAAAACATAAATTACTTAAAAGGAAATATGTTTGGGTATGAAGGTACTTTATGCGATTTAGAAAACGAAGATTATTTACTAGATGCAGAAAATTTTTATTTTAACAAATACTACAACTATTTTGGATCTACTGTTAATTCTTTAGAAGATGCTTGTGAACAACTTCAAAAAGGAATTATAACTATTGAAGATAAACTTATTGAAGGTGTTCGAATTTCGAAAAACTATTTAGTTTCAATTGAAAAAGTAAATAAACTATTACTTCACGAAGAAAATTATATTAAAAAAAATGAGATTAAAATCTCAAAACTTCAGCAATGGAGAACTATCATAAATTCAATTAAAAAATTTTCTAAAGAAGCTAATTTTATTGATGAAATAAAACGCTTTTTTAAAGTTGATTCAGAAGAAAACTCACCAAGCTCCGAACATTTATTTATTGTAAAAAGCGATGTTCTTGTTAACAACAATAAAGCTTTAACTTTTATAAAAAATTGTATTACCGATCTTAATTTAGCCCTAACTTCAAACTTAAAATTAAACAATTGGAAACATCAAAATAACATAAAGGGATATCCTTTTGTTT
Source organism: uncultured Lutibacter sp. (assembly GCF_947495725.1). Taxonomy (GTDB): domain Bacteria; phylum Bacteroidota; class Bacteroidia; order Flavobacteriales; family Flavobacteriaceae; genus Lutibacter. Next base: position 556,415 of record NZ_CANLZZ010000003.1, read on the forward strand.
CTGAAGAACAAATGTGGGAGTTTGAGTATAAAAAAATAGAATCTAACAATAACTCCCATAGTTTTTTTTATGATGAATTGGATTTAAACTTACGCCATAAAGCATTTTTACTAGCTACACATTATTGGGAAGCTAGATGGATTATCGAAACGCAAGATACGCTAGAAAATGAAACAGAAAAAGGAACTGGAGAAAATACAGTAATTGCAAAATGGAAACGCAGAGCAATGCTTACTCCTTGTTTTGTAGCCACATTTTATATGGCTCCTACTCATTTTCTATTTAGTCAGTTTCAGGGTGAAAATGAAAATGGAAAACCTATTTTTGAATACCTTCCACTTTACAATTTTTTAGACTTATTAATTATTGATGAAGCTGGGCAAGTAACGCCCGAAGTTAGTATTCCTGTATTTTCACTAGCACAAAAAGCTATTGTTGTTGGCGATTTAAAACAAATTGAACCAATTTGGACTATTCCTCCTAAAATTGATATGGGAAACCTTTCCAGTGAAAATATTGTTACCAATCCAACTCAAAATGAGTATTTAAACGAAATTGGTTTTTTGGCCTCAAGCGGAAGTATAATGAAAATGGCACAAAATGCTTGCGAATATGAAACATCGTTAGTTTCAAAAAAAGAAAGTGGTTTATTACTATTAGAACATAGACGATGTAATGATGAAATTATTGGTTTTTGTAATGAATTGGCCTATGATGGCATTTTAAAACCAATGAAAGGTAATGCACATAAAGATCAAATTTTCCCATCTATGATGGCGTATCATATTGAAGGAATTAGCGAACGAAAATTTAATAGTAGATATAATATAAAAGAAGTTAATTCTATTATTTTATGGCTAAATAGAAACAAAGAAGATATTGAAAAAGCATATAATGTAGATTCCATTGAAAGTATTTTAGGAATTATTACTCCATTTACTAGCCAAAAAACTGAACTTTCTAAAGCTTTAATTAAATCTGGATTTAAAGTAAACGACATTAAATTAGGAACGGTGCATGCGCTTCAAGGTGCTGAACGAAATATTGTGTTATTTAGTTCGGTTTATAGCAATGAAGACGAAGGAACTCTCTTTTTTGATAGAGATAACAAACCAAATATGTTAAATGTAGCTGTTTCAAGAGCTAGGGATAGTTTTATTTTATTTGGAGATACCAGAATTTTTGATGAAACTAAAAACACACCTTCTGGAGTATTAAAAAGACATTTAAACATGTATGAAATGCCAAGTTAAAACTAGTTTAAATTTTTCTTTTCATCTATAAAATTAATCTGAATAAACTTTCGCATAATTCTTTTTTAAAAAAATAGAATGATATTAAAATAAAAAAACCAGAGAAGTTAATCTCTGGTTCAAATATCATCTTTCAAATTCAATTAATTAATTCACGAAAACAAAGTTTAATGAAAGATGTGAATATTTTTAATAACCTAATAGTTCTTTAAGCTTTTCATCTAATTCTTTTTTAGATGGGTTTCTTAATAATATTTTTTGATTTTCGTCCATTAAAAATGTTGTTGGCAAAAATGGAACCCCATACAGTACAGAAACCTTTCCATAAGCTCCTTTTCTGCTACCTTCTTTAGCTGCATCAAATAAATGAATCCAAGGTGTTTTATCTTCTTCAATAGCTTCTCTCCATTTTACTTCTTCATCTGCTGTTCCTATACCAACTATTTCAAAACCATTTGCCCCATATTTTTTTCTTAATTCTTTTAAATGAGGAAATGATGCTCTACAAGGACCACACCATGAAGCCCAAAAATCTACAAGTTTATACTTGGCCTTTACTTCTGATAGTTTTACAGAGGCTCCTTTTACAGAGTTTAACGTAAAATCTGGTGCAACAGAGCCAATACCCAATGATTCAAAAATATCTGTATATGTTTTTTTGTAATATTTAAACATGGCAGTATGTATTGCATCACCTTTAAATATTGGGTAGAATTTTTTCATTTCTTCCTTAGACATTCTACCTTCACTAAATTGAGAACCTAATATCCAAGGAGCTAAGGTTGATTCTGGATGATCCAAAGCATATTGTTTCAAATAACCAACGCGTTCATTATTTCTTTCAATTTCTAAGTCATAAAATTGCAATCTCCATTCGTTATAAGCTTTTATTTTGGCTTCATCTTTAGAATCGTATGCTTCAGCCATTCTTTTTCTCACTTCCTTTAAAGCTAAGAACTTTTCTTGATTCATTATACTATCAATTTTTGCTTGTTGCTCTTCGTACATAGCATTCAATTTGGAACCTGCAACTTTTGCTTCAAGCTGACCACGATCAGATTCTGCTGTGTTAAACTCTAAAGAAATTTCACTGTTTTCAATAAAAAATTCACTACTAAATTCATCTCCAATCATAATTCTTACCCTATCTGGGTGTTTAACAGTTCCTTTAAAGTTAAAAAAACCATTTGTCATTTGGGTACTGTCTATAACCTTCGGTTTTGCTGATCTATCTGTAAAATTGAATTCAGCTAGTTTCACTGTAGCTTGGTCTAAACCCTTAACAGTTCCATTAATAGTATAGCCTGCAAAAACCTCTTCTTTTTTTGTTTCCTTACAAGATGTAACTATCATTAAAAATGAAACAACGACTAAAAAAAATTTATAATTCATAATTATTTATTTATTAAGTAATTCCTCTAATAATTGAAAGGCTTCTTCTCCACCTCCTAAATATTTTTTTACAATAGTTCCTCTTCTATCTACAATAAATTTGGTTGGAAAACCTTGTACATTAAATCTGTTTACAAAATTGTCTGGTGTATTTGCTTTATCACTCATTAATTGTGTCCAAGTATACCCATGTTTATCAACAAATTCTTGAATTTTTTCTTTTGTATCTCCTGAATTAATCCCAATAACAACAAGGTTTTCTTTATGTTTTTCTTGAAATTCTTTTACTTGTGGCATTTCAGCTACACAAGGGCCACACCAAATTCCCCAAAAATCGATTAAAACATATTTTCCTCTCAATGAATTTATGTCAAATTCCTTACCATCTAGAGTTGCCGAAGTTTTGACTGATGGTACAGGAAAACCTTCTTTAGTGGTTTTTGTACCTTCAATTCTTGATGCAACATTTTTATAATCTTCATATTCTGATAATTCTTCATTTGACAAAGCATTAAATAATTCCTCCGCGGTTGCATCATCAATTTGGCGTCTTAGCATCATATCATTTAAATAAAATGCCGCAGCTACAGATGTTGGATTACTTTTTATATGAGATTTTAATACTTCTAGGTTTTCATTAAATACTTTTTCTGCTTCCTTTTCATTTTCTTTTATTTTTAATGAATCCTTTTCATAGGTATTTTCAACTGCAAGGTTTCCCATTTTGTTATAATTTGGAAAAACCAATTTATTTACTTTGGCCAAACTTTCATTTAATTTATCTCCACTTGGGTAAGCATCCATAAAATCTGTTGCTTTTCCTTTTACGGTAATATTTGCACCTGGAAATGCGTAAAAAGTTAAGTATGCACATTTTACAGGGAAAAATCCTCTCCCATCTGCAGGAATTTTAAACAATTTTTTATCTGGGCCCGTAAAGCCCGGATAAGTTCTAATCATTGCTGTTTTTGAAATAGTATCTGAAAATTTAAACTTACCATCAACAACTACAATAGAATCGGGTTTTGTTTCTCTAGTATATTTCTTATCTGGATGTCTGAAATATAAATTTCCATTTAAACCTTCAATTTCTCCTTCTATAACAAATTCTTTTAGATTCTTTTCCTCTGTTTTACAACTTATAGTTAAAATTAATATTGATAAAACAATTAATGATATTCTAAATACTTTTTTCATTTTTTATTTTTTATATACGCTAAATAATTTTATTAATTCTTTATTAATGATTTATTTATAATTTCTGCTTTTAAATCAATACCCAAATAATTCTTCTAGTTTATGATCCAGTTCTTTTCCATTTAATTGACGACCTAAAATAATTCCGTTTTCATCGATTAAAAATGTAGTTGGTAAAAACGGAACTCCGTAAAGTTTTGAAACTTTTCCATAGGCACCTTTTTCATATTTTCCTTTTTTACCTGAACTAACCGTATTAGGATCTCCATCAAATACATGGTGCCATCTTGTCTGATCCTCTTCAATTGCTTTTTTCCATTTTTCACCAATATCGGCAGTTCCAATGGCTACAACTTCAAACCCATCCTTATGGTACTTTTTATAAAGTTCTTTTAAATGAGGAAATGATGCTCTGCATGGTCCGCACCAGCTTGCCCAAAAATCAACTATGATATACTTTCCTTTTAGTTTTGATAAAGTTAATTTACCATCATCTAAAGTTGGGAGTGTAAAATCTGGAACCTTATTACCTATACCAAGATTTTCAAAAATATCTTTATAAATTTTTGTGATATAATATTTATAAAAAGATGTTTCTTTAGCATCACCTTGAAAGATATTGTAGTATTTTTTTAGATTATTCTTTGACATACTATTCTCAGAATACATATTTTCTAATAAATATACTGAAACAGGTGAACTCGAATTGTTCTCAATAAAATCAAATTTGATTTTTGCAAACTTCTCAGACTCTTGTATTAATTGCAAATACAATTCTTTTCTTATTTTCTCTATTTTTTCTTTTTCTTCGTTGGTCTTGGCATTTTGTAACTGGTCATAGGCTTCCCCACTACGTTCTCTTATTAACTTATACGCTTCACTTTCAAAAATAGCATTAGCTTCGGCTTCTACTTTATTATACACATCATGCATTTTAGAGCCTGAAACACTCACTTCATAATAAAATTTATTCTCTTCAGAATTGAACAAATCAACCGTAATTGCACTATTTTCAAGAAAAAACCTTGCTTTTTTATTAGCAACGACTAGGTTTACCATATCTGGTACATCTACCTTTCCTTTAAAATTGAATTTTCCATTAACTATTTGTGTACTATCAATTACAGCAACAGCTTCATGTTTTCCTCTATCTTCAGTTAGTTTCACCCAACTTTTATCCACTCCATTTATTGTACCTGAAATAGTGAAACCGTTATGTTCAGATTTTTTTTTACAACTTATTATTAGTGTAAGACTTAATGCAAAAAAAGTTACTAATTTAAAATATGAATTCATATAGATTTTTTAGATCCCTAATTCTTGAAATAATTTTATCAATTCTGGATTTGAAGGTCTTGGTGCACTTGGCTGTACAATTTTCCCCTCAGGATCGATTAAAATAAACTGAGGAATCCCTTTTATTTGGTATTTCTGAACAAACTCGGAATCAAAATCTTTATCAGCAATAATTTGAACTCCTGTTAGTTCTTCATCTTTCACAAATTTTTTCCATTTTTGGAATGCTTTATCTGTATCTACAGAAAGACTCACAAAAACAATATTTTCATTACCGTGGTATTTTTTTTCAACTTCTTTTAAGAACGGAATTTCAGCCTTGCAAGGTCCACACCAGGTTGCCCATACATCGATATACACAAATCTCCCTCTAAAATCTGTTAATGAAGTTGTTGTACCATCAACATTTCTATAATCTACAAATTCAGGCGATGGTTGACCTGGCTGTGTAGCAACTAAATCTTTATACTGAGACGTAATAGCTTCTTTATATGTTTTATTAGAAACATTAGCCATAAAGTAATCGTAATATTCTTGAATGTTATGACTTCTTGTAATATCATATTTAGCAAACATGATACACAATTCATCTAAAATATTTTGATTACTAATTTTTTCCTTAATTAACTCTAATTTTTTAATTGGATCTGCTTTCCAAACATCATCTACAGAGTTTGCAAACGCATCACTAAAAAAACTTCTCAACATAAATTGATAGACTGTAGAACGTTGAAATTCACTAAAATCTTCAAAATTTACTTCTGAAACAATATCAAAAAAGCCTTCTGATATTTCAGCTTTTTTTCCATCATTGGTTCTTTCGAACATTTCTGGATAATAAACATATGCCATCACTTTGTTATAAAACAAATCTTTCTTTTCATTTTCTATAAACTCAGCTGACAACCCATTGATACTATTTAATAATGATAGAAACTCTTGTTCTTCTTCATTCTCTTTTTTTATGAATGTTACTTCATCACCATATTTTTTATTTCGTTCTTCAATACTTCTTCTTTCCTTAATTTGTTCTTTTTTAATCAAATAAGTATTTTCTTCAGCTCCAATTCCTTCAAACTGCATTGAATTATTAAAATCATCACTATTTGCAGTAAACTGAATATGTTGACCTGGTTTAACCACAAACCTAGCATAGCCTCTTTCTTTACCTATTGAAAACTCACGAGATGACGTGATATATAATGTATCAACAAATGCTCCTTTTTCATCAACTTTTAGTACTTTTTTTATTGCTGGAACTGAATCAAAACTAATACTTGTAAACATAGAACTAAGCTTAACTTCACCTCCATTTACATTTTCTAAAACACCGCTTACAATAGTGTAATTCACCTCTTGTTTTGGTTCGCAAGAAGTTAAAACTAAACTATAGCAAAGCCCTATAAAAAGAATGTTCTTTAAATTTTTCATACTTCTTTATTTCAAATTAGTGTTAATTAATTCATACAATTCTGTAGTGCCAGGTCTTGGAGCTTCTCTTTTAATTATATTTCCGTTTGAATCAATTAAAATGTAACGTGGAATACCTTGCACCATTAAATCTTTCTTAAATGTGTTATTATTTAAAGATGTAATTAATTGAATTCCTGTATGTAAACCTTCTTTGTTTTCTGTTACCTTTTTTTTCCAAACTGCAACATCTTCATCAACAGAAACGCAAACAAACTCAATATTTTTACCTTTGTATTTTTCTTTTAGAGCGTTGAATTTTGGCAATCCTTTTATGCAAGGTGCACACCAAGTTGCCCAACAATCTAATAGCACCATTTTTCCTTTAAAATCGGATAATGACACTTCTTTACCTTTAATATCAATTAATGTGAATTGAGGTGCAGGTTTACCATCGGCATAAGCATTTTCACCTGCTTTAAAATTTTCAAATCGCTTTAAAACTTCTTTATCTGTTATTTTTTGATTAATTACTTCATTTAAATAACCCCTTATTACCATATCATTACTTCGCATATAACTAATTGAATATCCGTTATACATATCTTTTTTAATTATTTCTGGAAAGCTACAGGTGTCTAAATATTTGGTTTTAGCTTTAAAGTAATCCAATGATTCACGCTCATATTGAGATAAAACCGACTGCATTTTAGCGTGATAACCTTCTCGAACATACATTGCATAACGTGAACTTTTATGATATAAATCGAAATTGTTTTGAGGAATTTCATTTTCAAAATATGCCAAATAATTTTCAGGAATAATCCAATTTTTATCTGGATTATTCTTATTGGCGTACCTTTCATATAATTTAAATTTAAAATTATACTTCAACAATAATTCAACATTAAAAACTTCTAAAAATGGTTTACGAATCGATTTTGAATCGACATACCTTTTTACAATTACTCTTTCATCCTCCATTAATTTTAATTGGTAAGCTTCAAACTCTGTGGGATCTTTCTTATCAATTTCTGGAAGATAAACCTCTTTATAATCTACTCTATTATATTGGTAAGCTGGCGCATTTACCATTAACTCATATAACAATTCAGTTTCATCATTATTTTCACCCGAAATTAATACAGCGTTTTTATCTCTAGCTTCTATTTTATTTAAATCAATAATTAAATTTAGCTTCGTTCCTTCTTTTAAATATATAGGCAGGCTACTTTCCGCACCTAAAGAAAGGCTATATTTTCCTTCCGAGATTGAGTCGTAAATTACCTTAAAATTCCCATTTGAATCTAATTCAATTGAATTATTAAAATTAGAACCATAAATCCCTAAAGGCTTATTATAACCAATTACTTCTCCACTTATGGTTACGTTTATATTATCATTTAACTTTTGTACTTCTTGTTTAGTTTCACAAGAAATTAATGTAAATACTATTTGTAGAAACAAACAATTAATTAAAGATTTTTTTATCATAAAATTGGTAGTGAAAATGTTTTTATATATAACTAAGTCTAATTTTTAAGAAACATCCCCGAAAACTAATAGTTAATTATTTGTTAATGTAAAAAAGAAAACTCAAAAATATATGGAAATTACTTAATTTTTATAGGTTGTAAAATTATTTAGGCTTAGCTTTATTTAACATTAAAACTATAGTAATTTGGCGCTTATTAAAACAAAGGTCTCTTATTTAGATATATTTGTTCAATTTTTAAATACAAATTTTACAGTACCTTTTAACAATAAATTTTCGTTTAAAAAGCAAACCTCTATTTAAATTCCTTATACTATTTACAAACCTTAATTTAATAGAAATTCTTAAGAATTATTTCTATAATCAATTGGAGATTTACCAATATATTTTTTAAATATTTTACAAAAATATGCATTACTTTTATATCCGCATGCTTCTGCTATTTCAATACAAGATTGTGACGATGTATTTAATAATAGTTGAGCTTTTTCAATACGTTGTTTATTAATATAATCTATAGGTGTTAGCCGGGTTAATTGCTTAAACCTTTTTGAAAAATGCCCTGTTGATAAAAATGCCATTTCTGAAAGCATACTAACTGTTAACTCTTTATTTAAGTTAGAATGAATGTACTTTACAATACTTAAAATACTATTAGTAGCTTTTTTTTCGAAATCAATTTTAACAGATCCAATAAATTTTGACAGCAATAAAAAAAGTAATCCTGACGAAGTTAAACTACGTTGTGCATCTTCTATTGAAAGGTTCCAAAATTTGCTATTAATTCGTTGGTATATTTTTGGATCCTTTGCTGGTAATGCCTTGTTTGGGTTTAGTATATAAAGTTTCTTAAAGTAATCAATATGTTCTTTATTAGCCTTAATCTCATAGCTAAAATTAAACAATTGATAAATACTTATATCATTTGGAAGTTGAATAGTAAACGTTGCATAATAATGAGTAAACTCACTTTCACAAACATAGCTACAATGTGTAAAACTTGGTATAAGGTAAAGATGGTCTTTTTTTAGATGAATTTTTTTATTTCCTATATAAATAAAGGCTTCTCCTTCTGTAACCAAAAACATTCTTGAAAATGAACTAATAACATTTTTGTAATTCCATTCCTTACCAACACTACTATTAGCAACAGAAGTAAGATCAAATGTTATATTTTTTAAAAGTTCTATGTTATTCATTAAAGAAATTTAAATTGTATCAAAAAAACTATATTTTTTATAGTTATATTGTAAATGTACAACAACTTATCGTTTTTGTTATACATCTCCACCTTAATACGATTTAACTTTGTCTTTAAATTTAATTTGGATTTATAAATTTAACATTCTAAAATATACACAATAACCATTATAATATAACTTAATTATGCCAGAAAATACACCAATAGAAGAACATAAAAATATTCCTTTATATAATACCGAAACATGGAAGTATGAAGATTTTGAATTAGGCAGAAAGGATAGATCTATTAGTAGAACCATTTCAGAAGGAGAAGCTATGCAATTTAATAGTTTAGTTTTAGATATGCATCCTTATGTTGGAGATCAAGAATTTGCAGAAAAAGAAGGTCTTTTTGGTAAAAGATTAGTGGCAGGTGCAATGGTTTTTAGCTTAGGTTTGGGTTTAATGGCTAATAACAATGTAAATACCTTTAGTTATGGATATGATAAATTACGATTTATTAAACCTGTTTTTATTGGTGATACTATATATACAGTTCGTACACATTTAAATAAGCAGCCAAAGTATAAAGAAATGGGACTTATTACTGTTAGCTATGAAATTTATAAAGCTCCAGGAGAATTAGTATTATATTGTGAGCATTTACAAACTGTAAAATATAAAAACCCAGAAAACTTTAGTATTAAAGATTCCTAAAAATGGCACATATGAAAACTCAATTACTACTAATTGCTTCTTTTTTAATATTAACATCATGTAATACTAATAAACAAGTTGTTGTAACACCTAAAAACGCTGTAAAACATTTTGAACCTAATTGGGAGTCATTATCTCAATACGAATGCCCTGAGTGGTTTAGAGATGCTAAATTTGGTATTTATACACATTGGGGTGTTTATTCTGTTCCAGAAACGGAATCTGATTGGTATGGACATAATATGTACAATAAGGAGCACCCAAATTACAACTCTCACAAGGAAACTTATGGAAAATTAGACAGTTTTGGTTATAAAGATTTAGTTCCTCTATTTACAGCTTCAAAATTTAACGCAGATGAATGGGCAGATTTATTTGTAGAAGCTGGAGCTCGTTTTGCCGGTCCTGCAGGAGAACATGCAGATGGTTTTTCAATGTGGGATTCAAAAGTAAATCCTTGGAATTCTGTAGATAAAGGCCCTAAACGCGATGTTGTTGCAGAAATGGAGAAAGCAATTCGTAAACGCGGATTAAAATATGTGGTAAGTTTACACCATTCATGGTTATGGGGATGGTTTCCAACTTGGGACGAAACTACTGATTGTTTTGATCCAACAAATGCATCGCTGTATGGAGAGCAACTCCCTAAATCTGCTTGGAGAGTAGAAGATACCAAAGGATATTACAAAGTGAACCCAATGCCAAGTATTGATTTTGAACGTGTTTGGCTTGAAAAAGTAAAAGAAGTAGTTGATGGTTATTCCCCAGATTTATTATGGTTCGATAATCGTGTACAAATACTTTCAGAAAAAGTACGCCAAAAAATGATGGCTTATGTATATAATCATGCCGCAAAAAATAATCTAGAATTTGTTTTAACATTTAAACGTCCTGATTTTCCATTGGGAACAGGAACAGTCGATCTTGAACGAAATAGAATGGCTAAAATTTACCCTGAACCTTGGTTAACAGATAATTCTATTTCTAAAAAGTTATGGATTTGGCATAAAGATTTAGAATGCTATCCAACAAATAATTTAATTGATGACCTTGTAGATATTGTTAGTAAAAATGGAAATCTATTATTAAACGTAGCTCCACATCCAAATGGAACAATTCCTGAAGACCAAAAAAACCGTCTTAAAGAAATGGGTAAATGGTTAAAATTAAATGGCGAAGCTATTTATGAAAGTCGACCTTGGTTAATATTTGGTGAAGGGCCAACAGAAACAAAAACAGGACATTTGGCAGATATGCATTTTGATGGTTTTGGTGATGAAGATATCCGATTTACTACGAGAAATGGACAATTGTATGCTATCGCCTTAGGTTGGCCTAAATCGGGAATTTTATCAATAAAATCATTAAGTTCAACTTCATTTAATAGTAAAATTAATAAAGTTGAATTAATTGGTAGCGATACTAAAATAGCTTTTAAACAAAAAGAAAATGCGTTAGAAATTAAATTACCTAATAATAAGCCTTGTGAACATGCGTTTGTGTTTAAAGTAAATTAAAAAATAATAAAACTCCCAAATAGCTTACTAATTGGGAGTTTTTAACAATAATTAATTAGAACTTAAATCACTTCTTCTTCAAAGGAAATAATAAAATTATTTTGTTTTTCCTGAACTTTTTAGCGCTTTCATAAAATCTTTAAAATGTGGCATCAATTTTTTAAATAATGGGAACTCTATATTTTTAAGCATTACACCCGAAAATAATTTTAATCCTACACCTAAGGAAGCTACATCAACATTTGTAAATTCAGGATGTTTTTTCAATTTTTCAACAATTTCAAATAAATTGTCGTGACTTACGGTTTCAAATTCTAATTTTTCTTCACCTATTTTGCCTTCTTTATTTATTTCTTCTACTGTTATTTTATAATTCATAATTTTAGTTTCCTTTTTCAAGTTGTAACATTAACACCTCAATTTCTTGAATTTTTTGCTTATCTAAAGGTTTATTCATACCTACTACATATAGAAATGACATAATTAAAACCATACCTACTCCAAATACGAATACTTTTCGAAGACTTAAATATTTTTTAATGGGTTTAAAGTTGAAATACACGTGAAATGCTCCTGAAAGAGTCATTAATATTCCGAATATTTTGTGCACAGGATGCATTTGTAATTGAAATTCAAGGCTGTTTAAGAATATCATCAACATTCCTGAAGATGCCAACGCCATTAACGATACTAAAAGTGTTATTGATACTGTTTTTCTAAACATAATAATTGAGTTTTGATAATTTTTTTTTAAGTCAATTCGAATATTTCGAATCTTCACAGTAACCTATCAACATAATTCGAACTGACTTTTACAGGTTTTAATGGGTTATTACATTACCCTTCATTTTTTGCATTTCTTTTATCGGCGGATCTAAAACTATCATATGCATAAACATTGTTTGGATATTTTCAACAGCATTTATTCGTACATTTCTAACTTTTCCAGCCCAATTCATTATATATTTTGAAGCTCCCAATTCAGCAGCAGTCATAATTTTTTCTTTATACTCGTAGTGAGCAGCAGAACCGTGATATCTTTGAGTTATTTCTTCTAATAGCTTGTGATATTCAGGAGACATAGCTACTTCAAAAACAATTTTCTTCATATCTTTTATTTGCGCTTCGTATTGTTCCATATGAAATCTCGTTCCTATAATTCTTTCGTGACCAATTACTACAAATTCAAAATTGTAATTATCTAAAAGGTATCTTGGTAATTGAAACGCAAAATCTGGATCTGAAGATTCTCCCCAATGAATCCAAGGTGCAGCATCTGGGTGGAACATATCTATAGCAAATAATATTTTTTGCTGTGGAGCATACATAATAATATCTTTTTGCGAATGCCAGTTACGTCCTAAATCTTTAAATTCTAATCGTAAACCTCCTGTTTCTAACACATATTCATCTTTCCAAGTTACATCTGGCAATGGTCTTTTTGGATCTTCTGCAGCTTTTAAAAACTCGGTCATTTCTTCATTTCCAATTAAAATAGCAGATTTAGGATATAAATATGCTCCTTGAGCGTGATCTGCGTGATGATGCGAGTAAATTACATGGGTAATTGGTTTATCTGTAATTTGTGGAATTAACTTCAACGTATAAGGAGAAACTCCTGGAACCGGATCTACTACAACTACACCATTATCGGTTACAAAAAACACCATGTGTTCAAAATTATCATGAACAAAATATGCGTTTTCTGCTATTTTATAATAGTTAAACCCCTCTTTTGGCAATTTTTCATATACATAATCTCGTGATGCGTATTTAGCTTTTGTTTTTTCAATATCGAATTTACCTTGAGCAAATATTGATGTGTTTACTATAAATATTGATATTACTAGTACTAATATGTTCTTTTTTGTTTTCATTTTTCAATCATTTTAATTTACGAATCAAAATTATTCGTTTTCTAAATGATTGATAAGACACTAATTACTGAAAGCATGGTACTTTTCAATGATTGGCTAATTAATTATCAATAAAACAAATTATAAATAAGACTTAATAAAAAATTTAATTACATTCAGAATTACAACCAGTTAGATTGTATTTGATCACTAGTGAAGAAATTTATTAAACAGTGATTTGGTATTTCTTTCTAATTTCTTCTCTGTAGTTAGATGGAGTTTGTCCTGTTTCACGCTTAAAATACCTACTAAAATATGAAGTATCTTCAAAATTAAGAGCGTAACCAATTTCTGCCGTAGTTAATTCGGTATTGGCTAATCTTCTTTTTGCTTCAAAAATAATTTCTTGGCGTAAAAGTTGTCCTGGCGAATAACCAGTAATATTTTTTACAGTGTCTCTTAAATGAGTAGAACTTATTCCTATTAAATCGGCATACTCTTGAACCGATCGAATTGTAAGGTAATTTTCTGAGACTAATTGTCTAAACTTACGAACCATTATGTTTGTTGTGTCTAAAATATCCTTATTTTGTTCTTTGGCATGTATACGAAACAAACTTACCAATAAAATATGTACATAGGCACGAAGCATAGAAAGACTGCTATCAGACTTTCTCAAATATTCTTCATTTAAACCCTTAAATAATTCCTGTACTTTAGGAGAATTAGCATTATTAATTTTAACACTCGGAGCCTTACTTAAACTATTAAAAATTGCCAAATCTCCTTCATGATTAAAAGCTGTTGCTGGCGGAATTAGAAATTCTCTTGGAAAAAGTAGTACTTTTCCTTGTAATCCTTTTTTTAATTTCCAAAAATGAATTTGCCCCTTAGATAAAAAATAAAATGCAGGTGCTTTTATTTCATATGAGTCGTAGTCAATTATATGCTGTCCCTCACCATCTTCAATAAAAATAATTTCATAAAAATCATGTCTATGAGGAATTGTGGCTTGTGCCTTTTGACTCATAAGATCAAATTGAGTTATTATAAATGGAAAGTTGGGGTCTATAGAAAGAGCTGGATGACCATCTTTTATGTTTACATCTTTATTTGTATCTGAAAAAAGATGAAATGGAATGTCTTCTTTTATTTGCAAAATATCCTTTTTTTAATCTGCCTTTTAAAATTAGAACAAAAATATAATTATGCCCAATTTTTAGTTAAAACTTTAATTAAAATTAATTAATTAGGGTTTCCTTCAATATCATTTACACAATTTTAAAGCTTTACTCTTAATAAATTTCTTTCGTTTTTAATAAAATCCTCATTATTATTAATTGCGTGTGATATATTCTTATCATCAGAAAAAAAATATTTTCCTGCTAATTCATCTGCTTTTCCACTTATTAAAGTTTCAATTAAATCTATAGAATCATTAGCTTCAGACATCTTTCCATATTTAAGAATGTGCTCTAGTTTTGGCATATACTTTCTTGCAACTTCAGATTCAACTAAAATTTTAGTACGATCATTTTTTATAAATCCAGGATTAAATGCAAAGAGTTTAATTTTTAAGCCTTCATCCTTTAATTCTATATTAACGGTTTCTGTGAATTTCACAATTCCTGTTTTAGCTGCTCCATAAGCCGACCCAAAAGGTTTAGGCTCTTGTACTCCTCCACCTCCAAGATTTATAATATAACCATAATTATGTTTTTTCATTAAATTTATAGCTACTCGAGTTCCAACAAATGTAGTGTATAAATTAAGTGAAACTTCATTCCACCAATTTTCAGGTTTCAATTCCCACGTTGGTCCAATGGCATTGTGATTATTTACCCCAACATTATTAATCCAAACATCAATATTTCCTAAATCTTTTATAAGTTTATCTCCAACTTCAGCAACTAAATTACTAATCATCATATCAACAACCTCAAATGAAGCATTTCCTCCATTTAATTTAATTTCATTAACTAATGCTGTTAACTTTTTTTTATTTCTACCCAAACAAATTATATGATGTCCATTACCTGCCAATCCTTTTGCTAACATGCTTCCAACGCCTCCGCTTGCACCAGTAATTACGATTTTTTTCATATTATTATTTTAAATTACCTATAAATTGCATTCTAAAGATAGAATACCAAGTTGCACATTACTTAATTTGTTTTTTGCTCCGACCAATTTTATTTCATTCCTTTCCAATATCCAAAATACACCTGTTTTCCTTCAAATTTATCATTAAAATTAATTTTAATCTACATTTTATATAATTTAAAAATCAAATCTTGGATTAATAACGCTGCTAAACATTGATCCAAATGAAAAATTCAATCCCACTCTAGTATAAAAATTATAGCCCGAATTTACTTGTTTTTGACTAAGTAATAATTCATCTAAAGATAAATCTCCTCCTGCTAAATTAATTTGATTTTTAGTAATTGCATAATCTCCACTAATATTAAAAGTTAATCCACTTGTAATTCTAAAATTAGTACTCAATCTAAAATTAAAAGCATTTAATGAACTATCATTTAAATAACTATCATACATTATTGATCCATTTACACTTCCCCATTTTTGTTGAACACTCCCACTTAATTCCGCAGATTGCTCCCATAAAAATTCTTCATCTTTATTAAAAATCGTTTTTTCATCGTAATTGTAATTTACACCTCCAACTCTATATGATAATGTAATTTGTTTTGTTGCAGATTGCTTATAATCGAAAAAACTATATTCTATAGCTGGTTTAAATTTTATATATAATTTTTGATTTGCATATGTAGATCTTCCTCCTTCTAAAAAAGCACCAACCGACCAATGATTTGATATACTAAATGCATCATATATGTTTACATCTATGGTTTTATTTGTTGATGATATTTTAAAATCGCCATAATCATAATCAGATTTACGATTATCATAACTAGTTCTAATTAAAAATTTATTCTTATCGGTTACCCTTTTCATTGAAAAATTTACACCAAAATTACTATTTTCAGAAGTTTCTTGTCCGCTATAACCTCCATTTACACCTATACTAAATACCCAACTATTCCATTTATCTTTAGACTCAATATTGTTTACAGTTACAGGTTTTGGTTTACTTATAGAGTCATTTTCATTATTACTAGAATAATCAATTAACGACTCATATCTATCGTAATGTTTATACAAAAAAATGGATGACCCCATGCGAATATTTTGAAGCATTAAATCTCTATTTTCTGAAAATGAGTTAGTTGGAACAGTCGAAAATGAATGCTTATTATAAGCTTTTTCATAATAATTCTTACCAAAATACTCCAACTCGTGCTCAAACCCTCCACTCCCATTGGTTTGGGTACGAACCATAATATGAACATCCGCATATTTTTGATCTCTAACAAACTCAAAATATTTAATAGATTCTTGTTGTATATAACTTACATCACAATAATCACAATCTAAAAACAATTTAAGCTTTGGTACAAATCGATATGGACTTAAATATGAAATTGAATCTTGTGGTTTTTCTTCTTGACCAAATAAATTTGAACATAAAAAAATTGATAAAAAAATGAGTATTTTTTTCATGTAAATAAGATTGATTAGTGAATTGGTTTTAATTCCTTTTTGCTTTTAAGTCTCAAAATAATTCCTAATCCCTTACTTAATACTCGTTAAAATTTAATCAAAAAAAAGATTCTTTGAATAATTATAATTAAATAATTTGGTGCATTTAAGTATCATTTAGTAGTTGTAACACTGTTTTTTTCTTTATTTCTCAATAAAAATAATATTTTTATAAAAAAAACACATACAGCTGCAAAACTGTTAGTTAACTGTTCTTTTTTAACCAAATGCGTGGTCGTAAATTAACTAAACAAAAGGTTCACATACTCGGTTTTATAATTTCTTTAACAATTTTTATATACATTTGTTTTCTAATAAAAATTAAAAAATGTCTGAAAAAATATTTCTTGATGATGACATATTATTAGAAAGATTGAAGGCTGGGGACAATCAAGCTCTTACAGAGATTTATAATACTTATTGGAAATCACTTTTTTTATCATCATATTCTTTATTAAAAAACAAAGAGGTATGTGAGGATATTATTCAAGATGTTTTTGTAGATATTTGGAAAAAAAGAGAAACTATAAAAATAACCATTTCTTTAAAAGCTTATTTATATGCCTGTACTAGATATAAGGTATATGATTATTTCCGAAAAAATAAAAAAGGAGTAAACGTAGATTTAATTGAAAATTTAAATACACGAATTTACCAAGCAACACCTGCTACCAAATTAATGCACAAGGAATTAGTTGAGCACATCAACTCTGTTGTTGATTCGCTTCCAAAAAAATGTAGAGAAATTTATATTTTAAGCAGAGAAGAACAATTAAGCCACAAAGAAATTGCACAAAAACTCAATATCTCAACCAAAACTATTGAAAGTCATATAACAAGAGCCCTAAAAACTTTAAGAACTTCAATGGGAGGACTTGTAAGTTTAGAAATGATTATATGGCTGCAAAACCACATTAATTAGCTTATAAATTTCTAATTATAACCTTAACTCCTTTTCCATATTACTTAAAAAACAAAAAAATTAATTTTTTTTTAAATAAAAACTAAGGGATATTCCCTTTTAATTACACTAATACTACAAATAGCTTAATTATTTTAATAAATAATGAAACAAGAAAAACTAAATAAGGAAGAATTTCTAAACATTGTGGATAAATTCCTTAATGGAAATAGCTCCTTTGCTGAAGAAGAAATACTCATTAATCATTTTGAAAGTTTTCAATATAATAACGAGTGGGAAACAGAACTTGGACTTGAAGAAGATGTAAAACAAAACATACATTCAAAAATCTTAAGTAAAATAAATGACGATGTTAAACAACCTACAAAAGTAATTAACATCAATTATAAAAAGTTTATAAAATATGCTGCGGCCATATTAATAGTGTTTTCAACGGGGTATTTTTTAGTTAACAAAGAAATGACTAAGAAAAATCCTTATGCTATTAAAATAAATAATAACATTCCTATTGGTACTGATAAAGCATCATTAACCTTGGAAGATGGTTCTATTATAGAATTAGAAAAAGGAAAAGAATATAGTCAGGTAAATGCAAAAAGTGATGGTGAAAAAATTGTTTACACTGCTAGTTCTATAGAAAAGAATAAAAGAGTAAAAGAAAAAATAGCATTTAACTATTTAACAATTCCTCGAGGAGGTGAATTTTTTGTTGAATTAGCAGATGGTACTAAAGTTTGGCTAAATTCTGAAACCCAAATTAAATACCCAACCAAATTTGTAAAAGGTGAAATGCGTAAAGTAGAATTATTATATGGGGAAGCTTATTTCGAAGTTTCACCTAGTGATTTACATAATGGCGATAAATTTAATGTAATAAGTGAAGGACAAGAAATTGAAGTGTTAGGTACACAATTTAACATTAAAGCTTATAAAGATGAAGATGCTATTAAAACAACTTTAGTTGAAGGAAAAATAGCATTAAAAACCGATAACACAAACGAAATATTATTACCTTCTCAACAATCAATTTACGATAAAACTAACAAAGAGGTTGTGTTTAATAATGTTGATGTTTATAATGAAATTTCTTGGAGACACGGGGAGTTTAACTTCAACAACAAAACCTTAGATGAAATTATGATTGTTCTTTCTAGATGGTATGACGTTGAAATTGAGGTTCAAAATAAAGAGAATCAAAAATTTAAATATAACGGAACCTTAGGAAAAAATCAAAATATAGAAATTATACTATTAACGTTAAAAAACACCAATAATTTAAAATATAAAATTACAAATGATAAAATAATTATTAAGTAAAAATAAGGGGGTTTAAAGTATATACCTGCAAGTAACATCTTCCGCCCCCTTTCATTGAATCAATTAAATCAATTAATGTTTAACTAACACATTGCAAATTTATGGAAATTAAATTTACCCATGCGATTTTCTTAAAAAATCGCTTATTTAAAACAATTATGAGATCCTTTATTTTCTTATTCTGTGCATTAGCGTTTGGATTTACTCCTAGTACGAGTTTATCTCAAAATGCTAAAATAACTATTGACACAGATAAAACAATTACCGTTGATGAGGTATTTAAATTAATCCAAGATCAGACAGACTATAAATTTATTTATAGAAATGATTTGTTTAACAATGCACCATTGGTGAATGTTAAAAAAGGAACAATTAAAACTTATAAACTTCTAGACAAAAGCTTGGCACAGAGTAATGTGCAATATGATTTCTTAGAAGGTACAATTATTCTTTCAAAAAGACCCGTAGAAAAAATTTTAGAAGAAGTTCAACAAGTTACTATAACTGGTACCGTTACAGATGTAAGCGGTGAGCCATTGCCTGGTGTGAATGTTTTAGTTGGGGCTAAAGGAAGTACAACCGTAAGAGGTGTAGCAACTGATTTCAAAGGGAATTACAGTATAAAAGCTACTAAAGGTGAGTATATTAGATTTTCTTATGTTGGATTTTTAACCCAAGAAATACTTGTTGCCAATCAACAAGTAATTGATATAGTTTTAGCAGAAGCTGCCTCTAATTTAAATGAGGTAATAGTTGTAGGATATGGAACAACACAAAAGAAAGACCTAACAGGATCTGTAACTACTGTTAAAGCTTCAGAAATAGAGCAAGTAAAAACTCAATCCGTTGAAAGAGCTCTTTACGGAAAAGTTCCTGGTGTAATGATAACTGGTTCAGGACAACCAGGCTCAAGCGCTTCTATTAATATTAGAGGGCTTAGTCAAATAAATGGAGATAACCAACCATTATATGTAATTGATGGTATACCAATGAATATTAATGCAAACAGTAGAAGTCGTGATGGACTATTAAGTGTTGGTGGAGTTCAATCCAATCCACTTTTAGCAATTAATCCTTCAGATATTGAAAACTTAACCGTTTTAAAAGATGCATCTGCAGCCGCAATATATGGTTCCAGAGCTGCAAATGGTGTAATTATTGTTACTACAAAACGTGGTAAAAGAGGACAAAAACCTCGACTTAATTTTGCTGTGAATACAACAATACAAAATCCACAAACAAAATATGATTTTTTAAGTACTGATGAATATAAAGATTTTTATAGTGCACAAGCACAAATAGCATTAGACAATTCTCAATATCCTGAAGCTTGGTGGCCATCTGTGCATCCTAATGAAATGGCTATTGTAAGTGACCCAGACAACTATTTTGGAACTGCTAATACTGATTGGCAAAAGGAAGTTCAAAATGAAAATGCCATGTGGAATGATTACCGTATGAGTCTTTCAGGAGGAACCGACAATGTGAACTACTATATGTCAGGTAACGTACAAGATCAAGAATCTGTATTTATTAATGAAAAATTTAAGCGTTATTCTTTTGCAGCAAATATGGATGCAACAATAACAGATAGGTTAAAAGTTGGTGCTTCTATCAATTATAACAACTCTATAAGCAGATCTTCTGACCTTACTAGCTTTAGATATGCTGGAGCTTTTAGACCTGACGTACCTGTTTTTGATGAAAACGGAAATTACACAGATAATGGAGATAAAGCATTTGAGGTACCAGATATGAATCCTGTTGGACAAGATGGACGAATTAGAAATGAGCTTATAAGAAAAAGTATTCTTACTAGTGTTTATGCTGAAATTGACATTGTTAAAAATTTAAAATTTAGATCCCAATTTAGTGCTAACCAGTCAAATGATGAAATAAATAATTATTCTCCATCGTTTACAATTGATGCAGCACTTGCTGGATTAAATGGAAATTTAATTTCATATGGGGATCCAGCTATTGGAATTTTACAAACTCAACATAACCAAACTAAAAACATCATCTTTTCTAATACATTAACTTATAAAAATACATTTAATCAAGTTCATAACATTAATGCTGTTTTAGGTTTATCTTGGGATAGTACAGAAAATGAAGCTGTTGGAGTTGATTTTGCGGGATTCCCAGATGACTTTGTTTTAGTAAACCCAGAATCGGCTACACATGTATATAATGGAAGTAGTGATTTTGCTCAAAAGGCATTAAATTCGGCTTTTGGAAGAGTTAATTACAATTACGACGATAAATATTTAGTAACTGCAACTGGTCGTTTAGATAGGTCAACTCAGTTTGGAGAGGACAACCAAACCGGTTTCTTCCCATCTTTAGGGTTGGCGTGGAATATGCATAATGAAGAATTCTTAAAAAATCATAAAACTATTAGTTCTATGAAATTCCGTGCTACAGCTGGTAGAACTGGTAATGATAATTTACCTGCATTTTTGTTTAAACCGGTATCAGCTGTTGAAGGTGGATATAATGCTCCTACTTTGTACAATGATCTAAACGGATTTAGATTACAAGGTGTATCAAATAATGGAATACGTTGGGAAGAAACAGATCAAATAGATTTAGGTATAGAATTAGGGTTATTTAACAACCGTTTAAATGCAGAAATTGTTTGGTTCAATAAAAAAACATCAGATCTTATTTTATTAACACCTATTTCCGCACAAACTGGATTTGCAAATTATTACTCAAACATTGCTGATGTAACAAACAAAGGATGGGAAATATTAGTAGGTGGTGATATATTTAGAAATGAAGACTTTACTTGGAACTCTTCTTTTAATGCTTCTTTTATTAAAAATAATGTAGATGCACTTAAAGGTGGACAATCTGATAGTTATAACAACTATGGAGTAGCAGAAGGGTATCCAATTGGAACCGTATTTGGTAGAGATATTGTTGGTACAGCACAAACACAAGCCGAAATTGATGCTTTAAACGCAGGTGCTCCAGACGGGCAATATGATGCTTCATTACAAGCTCCTGGAGACTTTATTGCAAGAGATGTTAATGGAGATGGTGAATATACTGATGCGGACCAAATACGTCTTGCAGATGGTAATCAACCTAATGTATTTGGTGGTTGGAACAATACGTTAAACTATAAAAACTTTAACTTTAACTTTAACTTTTCTTATGTACTCGGTTTAGATAAAATAAGAAGACCTGATGAATTCTTATCATACTTAGATTTTAATAGAATGAGTAATTACATTCGTGATGATGTTATGAATGCTTGGACACCTGAAAATCCAGATGCTAAATATCCAAGAGCAGGATCACGCTTCTGGCAAAATAACAACTCTCGTTTTGTTTCGGATGCCTCTTATTTATCTCTTCGTTCAGCTTCAATAGGCTATAATATACCACAAGAAGTATCAAAAATGTTAGGTATTAGTAATGCTAAGTTTACATTTACAGGGAATAACTTATTTATTATTCATAACTATGATGGACCAAATCCAGAATCTCTTACTAGAGGTGTAAATAGTGACACTACGGTTGACGCAGCATCTGATGGTGGTTGGGGATATCCAAATATCCAAAGCTTTACTTTAGGTTTAAATGTAACATTTTAAAAAAATTAAAACATGAAAAATATTATAAAATATATAAGCATTTTAGGTGTAGTATTGGTATGTTTCACTTCGTGTGAATTAACTACCCCAATTGATGAAATTGAATTACAATACCAATTAGAAGCAGAAGCTGCCATTAGTAATGAAGGATCAGCAGATTTAGCATTAGCTGGAGCCTACTCTAGTTTAAAAGAAGAACCAACTTTTATGTTAGGTATACCAAGTGCATTAAGCGGTTTAGCAGGAGTTGCCGGCGCTTATTATAAAGATGAAATTTCTTCTTGGATGGTAAATGAACCATTGAACATGGAGGAAGCTGGTGATAACCTAACATTTTCTGGAATGGCTGGTCTTTATAGAGCAATTAATGATGCCAATTGGATTATTGAAAAAGTTGGTGAATTAAGTGAAGGGAGTTTTTCAACCCCACAACGTAAGGCTGAAATGTTAGGAGAAGCTTATGGAATTAGAGCATTATCTCATTTTTACTTATTACGTTACTATGGTCAATGGTATGATACTTCTTCTAATTACGGAATTGCATTAAGATTAGAACCTATTAGAGATGGTAGTGCTTTACCAAGAAATACAGTTGCCGAAACGTATGCACAAATTCATAGTGATCTTGACTTTGCTATTGCAAATGCTCCAGATTTAAATATGAATAGCGGTTATATGAATAAAATTGGTGCAAGAGCAATAAAAGCAAAAGCTTATTTATATGCTGGTGACTATGGAATGGCTGCTAGCACAGCCAAAGCTTTAATAGATGGGGCTGGAGGAACATATGGTTTATCACCAACATATAATGAGATTTTTGATAATACCTCACAAGCAATATTTAATAATCCTGAAATTTTATTTGGATTAAGAGGAACATTACAAGCACCATTACCAAATACAGTTTGGTATTTCGCTTACACAATAAATGGTGCCTATACTGGTAATTTATCTGCTGGATCAATGACTGTTGGTTCTCAAACTATAAATTACGATTTAGATAGAATTAATAGTACTACTGGAGGTGGTTTTTATGGCCTAACTACACTAAAAGTACCAAGTTTCTTCGCTGATGGTGAAGACGACTCTCTTGTATATTATGCTCGTATGGCTGAAGTTTATTTAATTTATGCTGAAGCTGAAGCTCGTAATTCTAATAGTGTTACAACCGATGCTTTAGATGCTTTAAATGCAATTAGATTAAGAGCTGGTGCAACTGATACTGGAGGAGATGGATTTGAAATTTACCCAGATTCAATAACTTTAGATCAGTTTTTAGAAGCTGTAAGAATTGAGAAAACAGTTGAATTATTAGCAGAAACAGGTGAAGAATGGTTTGATATGGTACGTTATGATTGGGTAGATGGTTTTGGAACAGGTTTCCAAGTATCTGACCACAAAGCAACGGCTACAAATTCTGATAAATTCATTTTACCATTTTCTAAACTTACTCTTGATGCTGGTTTTAACATAGAAATTCAAAACCCTAGCTACGAATAATTTAATTAAACCTATTAGGTTAATACCTAATAGGTTTTTTTTTATAGATACAAGTTTTATCTTTTATAATTAATTGATAAAATTTGACATTATGAAAACAATCTTTTTATAGATACTTAAAAGTTGATTTATTGGATATAAATAATTTAAATCATATCTTTTCTAAGATCTAAATTGCTATACCTTAAAATGAAAAAAAATGAAAAAAATTCTCGTATTTTTTACCTTATTTACGCTAGTTACTAATTTACAATCTCAAAATTGTAAGGTTTTAATTAAAGAATTAAATGAAAATTACACGGGTGATTGTAAAAAAGGAAAAGCTAATGGTAAAGGCACTGCAAAGGGCATAGACACCTATACTGGTAATTTTAAAAAAGGGTATCCTGATGGAGAAGGAATTTACACTTGGAAAAATGGTAATTCATTTGAAGGAAGTTTTAAAAAAGGAAAGAAAATTGGTCAAGGTAAAATGATTTACAAAACAGCAACACTAAAAGATAGTATTGTTACTGGGTTTTGGAAAAACGACATATATGCAGGAATGTACGAAAATCCATTTAAAAAACTAAATAACTCTCCAAATGTTACAGGGTTAAGATTTACAAAAGCTGATGGTGAAAATAAAAGAGTGCGACTATATGTAAGAGAGGATAATACATTAGTTCGTAATCCGCTAATAAATGTTGTTGTACATCACGGTTTATATCAAGAATTAAGAACTCAAAGTGATTTTGTTGAATTGACAAATGCTACCTTTCCATTAAAATTAAGAGCAACTTACGGAAGAGAATTTATTGAAATAGAAATTTTCGAATCGGGTAATTGGGATGTTCAAATAACAATTGAAAACATTAAAGGGTTAGAAGCTAAGCCTTCTTCATTTAATTAAAAGTGTTATAAAGTCTAGTAAAATAGACTTTATAAATTATTATTTAAAGTATAACGTTATTCTACGAATTTCAATTTAGCTAACTTCATAAAGTTATAAAATGTTTATGTCTTTAAAAATTAAAACAGATTGTAAATTATGGTTTCAAAAAATCTTAATTTTAGTTATCATTATGTTTACTAGTACTTCATTTAAACAAGAATCTAAAATAAATTACGCCATAATTTCAGGTACTATTACCAATAACAGTCAAATTCGAGCTATCCAATTTTAACAAATTTGCAGGAATGGTTATAACCATTATAATACACTATAAATTAAACAATCAAAATAATAATAAATGAAAAAGTGCATTTTTTTAATCTTAATTTCAAGTTTAATCTTCAGTTGTAAGGAAACACCTTTTAAAATTAATAAAACCGTAGTATTAAACGGAACTATTGCTAACTACGACCAAGATACTTTGTATATGAATGACGTATCTTCCGAGTCGATGTTATTTAAAGAGAAAATTCATAGCATTACATTAAACGGAAAAACAAATTTCAAATATAAATTTGAATTAGAAAAACCCACTTATTTTCAAATAGGCAGAACTTTTTTATACCTATCTCCTGGCGATAGCTTAATAGCCAATTTAGATACAAGAGATCGTTCATTTGCATCTTTTAAAGGAATAGGAGAAGAAGCAAATAACTACTTAACAAATGTACCTTACCCTAAAGGCGGATCGTTTTGGGGAGACAGTGAAATTTCTTCAAAAATAGTAACTTATAAAGAGGTTCCTGAAGCATTTAAAAAATCTTTTGATAACCGAATGAATGAACTTAGCAGTTTAACCAATGTTTCTGAGGATTTTAAACATTTGGAAAAGGTTAGATCTAAACTTGATTATGTTAACTCATTAAGTAGTATTTACTATTTATATTATGGTAAATTAAGAAAGGGAGAAATAACTCAAGAAGAGATGAATTTACAGGTTCAAGAAGCAAATAATTATCTTACTCCTTTTAAAAAACCATTTTTAAACGATTTTAATAATACTAACTACCTTCAATTAGAGGTTTTTCAAAATATATTATACCAATTAAAAAATGAAGATTTTAGAAAAAAACTTGAGCTTCCAGAATTAAGTACAACTTTAAAAGAGTATACCATAACTAATGAATTATTAAATGAATTAAAATATAATGGCTATTCAAATCAATTAGCAGAAAAATTAAAAGAAGGTGCTGAAAAAGTAACAGATCAAAATTATGCTGCTGTATTGCAAGATGTTCAAAAAGCATACGAAACCATTACAAAAGGAAACCCTGCTTCAGATTTAACTTTTACAAAACTAGATGGGAGTACCATTAAACTAAGCGATTATAAAGGTAAAGTAATTGTTTTAGACTTATGGGCAACTTGGTGCGGACCTTGTATGCAAGAAAAACCATTCTTTGAAGCTCTTGAAAACAAATATCATGGTAACGAAAATATAGCATTAATTTCACTTTCTATTGATACAGAAAAAGTTTGGAAAAAGTATTTCGAAAAAAATAAAATTGTTGGTGACCAACTACAAATAAATAGAAGTCAACTTACCAATTATAAAGTTGCCGGAATTCCTAGATTCTTCGTAATTGATAAAAACTTTAATATAGTGGATGTGTTTGCTCCACTACCCTCTTCAGGAAATCTCGAAAAATTAATTAAACAATACATATAACACATTAAAAAATGAGAAAATATACCACACTAATTTTAGCACTTGTAGTACTTTGGTCTTGTAAAAAAGAAACTCCTGTAAACTATGTTTTATTTTCTGGTAACATAAGTAATACCAATGGAGGTGAATTAAAAATTAGTTCATTAAATGGTTTTTCAAAAACCATTAACGTAACAGACACTGGAACACTTTCAGACACCCTTTACATTGAAGAAAACGACATTTACAACATTCGTTTTGAGCAAGTTAGATTTACATCTTATTTATCTCAAGGCGCGAATATTCAATTTGAAGTGGATGCTAAAAAACCTTCTAGCACCTTAAAACTTGCAGGAGACAATGCCGATTTAAACAATTATTACGCCTATAAAATGGGTAAAGATTTTGATTTTATGATGGACCGAGAAGGAAGTTATAAAGTTGAAGAAAGTGCTTTTGAAACTAAAGTAATGGATTTTCAAAAAGACCTGGAGAGCAAATTAGAAGCTGTTAAAAATATTCCTGAAGGCATTAAAGCAAAAGAATTACGTGCTATTAACTATAGCAGATTAGGTAAAAAAGGAAATTATGAAAGAATGTATGGTTATTTAACTGAAAATAGAGAATTTAAAGCTTCAGATGCCTTTAAAAAAGAATTAGAGGAAATCTCTTTAGATAATGGAGAAGACTACTTATATTCTTCAGACTACCAACAAATGGTAGCTAATAAAATACGAGAAAAAGCCTACAGTTTTTATCAAAACGATTCATTACCTTATAAAGAAGCAAACGCAAAGGCTATTTCTGAAATTGAAAATGAAACCATAAGAAATGGTGAATTATATAAAGGTATTTCTATGATGTTATCTATGTCTTCCGATAAAGATAAAGACCTAAAAAACTTTTTAAATGCTTCTACAAACCAAAAACATATTGCTAACGTAAAAGAAATATTTGAATCTTTAAAAGTTTTAGATGCAGGTCAACCTTCCCCTAAATTTACAAACTATGAAAACTATGCTGGTGGAACAACTTCTTTAGACGATTTAAAAGGTAAATACGTATACATAGATGTTTGGGCAACTTGGTGTGGACCTTGTAAATATGAAATTCCTTTTCTTCAAAAAATTGAAAAACAATATCATGGTAAAAACATTCATTTTGTAAGTATTTCTACAGATAAACAGAAAGATAAAGACAAATGGAAACAAATGATTGCCGACAAAGAATTGGGAGGTATTCAATTAATAACAGATAATGACTTTAATACCTCTTTTGTAAATGATTACAAAATAATGGGAATTCCTCAATTCATCTTAATAGATCCAAACGGAAATATTGTGCAAGCGAATGCTCCAAGACCTAGTGATGAAAAATTGATAGAATTATTTAATGAACTTGATATATAAGTGCAATTAAAATGAATTCTTTTTAACATTTCTTTAGGAAGGGATACAGCCAATTATATACACTTTATTATATACCAATTAAGTCAATAAATCTTAAAAAAATGAACAGATTCTTTAGCACAATTTTATTAGCAACCTTTACAATGGTTTTTGTTGCTTCTTGCAATTCTGAAAAAAAAGAGAATAAACACCCAAACCAATTTACTGTTGATGGTGAAATAAAAGGGCTAACAGGTGACTTGTATTTTAGACATCCTGATAAAGAATACACAAGAGAAACACCTCCTGATACTCTTAAATTTATAAATGGAAAAATTCATTTTTCAGATACTATTTCTAAACTTACATTAATAAGGGCGTATCCAAGTTTTACTGGACCCGATAACAAATTATTTAAGATTCCTAAGGGTGGAAGAGGAATGTTTCCTGTAAAGTGTGGTTATTTAATGTTTTATGCCTTTCCCGGAGCAAAAATTACAATACAAGGTGAAGCAACAGATTTTATGAACGCTTACCCTAGTGGTGACCAATTTAATAATAGTTTGGCGGCAGCAAATAAATTAACTTTTCCAAACTATAATAAAATGGGAAATTTAGCTGTTCAAAATACATATGAAACAGATTCCATAAAAATGAAAGAAAATGATGTAATATCCGAGGAGATTTTCAAGAAAAATACCGAAGATTTAATTGCACATATAAAAGCAAATCCAAATTCATTAGGCGGCGCTTGGTACTTAAATGATATGTTGCTTAGACGCCAAATTGATGATGATAAAGCCGAAGAATTATTTACTAATCTTTCAAAAGATTTATCGGAATATGAAGATTATAAAAATGTTGCTTCCAGAATAGAAGGAACAAAATCAACAAAAGAAGGTTTCCCTGTACCATCTATAAAAACTACGGCTACTTTAGACGGTAAAGAATTTGATATAAATTCATTGAGGGGAAAATATGTTTTAATCGATTTTTGGGGTATTTGGTGTGGACCTTGTGTTGCTGAAATGCCACAAGTAAAAGAATTTCAAGAAAAACATAAAGAAAAACTGGTTGTTTTAGGAATCAATTCTGGAGATAGTAAAGAAAAAATTGACGAGTTCGTTAAAAAACATGATTATACGTGGAGGCAGTTAATGAGTGATAAAGCTAATACTTCAGATAATTTTGTTAACCGTTTTAATGTACAAGGATTTCCTACCAAATTTATTATTGATCCAAGAGGAAATATTGTAAAAAAATATTTAGGTGGTGGCGAAGACGCTTTTAAACTTTTAGAAGAATTATTAAACAAATAAAAAATATTATGAAATTTAAATCTGTATTAGTTGTATTAACCCTTCTCTCATTCTTAACATCGTGTAAAGAATCGGTAAAAGAAGAAAAATATGATGGTTATGTTATTTCTGGAACCGTAAAAGGTATTGATAATGTTTATATAAAACTTACAAATACTGGCGCAAGAGATATAAAAAATATTAAGATTATTGACAGCGTTCAAATAATTAATGGAAAATTTAGTTTCAAGGGAAAAGTTGATAATGTTGATATGGTAAGTGTTGAAATCGACTCTAAATTTCGCGGTAGATTTATGCTTGAAAATAGCCCAATAAACATTGCCATTGATGTAACCGACCTTAGTGAAAGAAATTCATATTTTACTCCAGTAGTTACAGGCTCTAAAAGCCATGATATTTATGCCGAAATTGAAAAAAAATCATCAGCAATTTTTGATAAAGAAAAATACAAACCAATTGATGAACTTAAAGACTTATTTGCCACAGCAAAAAAAACGAAAGAGCAAAAAGATTTGGATATTGCAGTAGCTAAACAAAAAGAGTTAGCTCCTTTAATTGAAGAAAGAAGTGATGCTTATAAACAAATTAAATATGATTTTGTAAAAGCAAATCCAAGTTCTCCAGTCGCTGTTCATGTTTTAGGGTATCAATATACTGAAGGTAGAATGACTAAGGAACAATTAAAGGAATTTTATCATTTATTTAAAGGTGAAGCTGTAAAAACGGGATTCTACAAATATTATATGACCAAAGTTTACAAAGATAATTTTGAAAATTTAGGTGTTGGTAATACTGCTCCCGATTTTACTTTAACAACTGTTAATGGTGAAAATTTTACTTTATCTAAAGTAAAAGCAACATACAAACTAGTTGACTTTTGGGCTTCTTGGTGTATACCTTGCAGAGCATCTTTTCCTCACTTAAAAGATTTAAGAAAACAATACAAAAAAGATGGTTTTGTAATTGTAGGAATTGGAACGGCCGACGAAGAAGATAAATGGCGTAAAGCTATTGAGGAAGATAAAACACCTTGGATTCATGTGTTCGATGCCAGTGAAAAACGTGCATATGGTCCAGTAGCAAAAAAATACGGAGTGCCACATTTACCAACAACCTTTTTAATGGATAGTAATCAAAAAATTGTTTTACGTAATCCTACAAAAGAAGAATTGGATGCTAAGCTTAAAGAATTATTTGGACATTAAAAAATAAACAAAATTTTATTATGAAAACTTCCTACTTTTTTAAATTAATAGCAATAGTACTTTTTGTAGTTAGTTGTAATGAGAAACCATTAGAACCAGGAAAATATCGTATAAATGGAACGGTAATTGGGTTAGATAATGGAGAATTCTACTTATCTAATTATCCAAATCCGGTAGATACTATTAAAATTAAAAACGGGAAGTTTCAAATAGAAAAAGAACTAAAAGATATTGTCAATCAAATTTCATTATTAAAAGATGTTTCTAAAAGAGGAATAACAGAAGAAAACAATTTATCCCTGTTTGTTGAACCTTCTATTATGACTTTAAACCTTAACTATGAAGACTTTTCAAAATCGAAACTAGAAGGTTCCAAAACTCAAAATGATAGATATAGACTTGACGAAATTCGAAATGACATAGCTTCAAATTACAAAGAAGAGCAAGAATATTTTGAAAGCATTATTCAAAAGTATAGAGAAAGAAGCTCTTCTGGAGCTTCAGCTGAAGAATTGGAAGCTATAAAATATGAGGACAATGAAGCTAGAGAAAAATTAGCTCCAATGTGGGCTAAACAAAGCGAAGCAACTTTAAAATTTATTAAAGAAAATCCAAAATCGTTTATTAGTGTTCACTCTTTATTATATCAATTAGGAAATATGAAATATAATGAAGCAAAAGCTTTGTTAGATCAATTTAATCCTGAATTCTTAAAAACAGATTTTGGTACTAGATTGGTGAATGAAATTGGAAATATGCAAAAAGGAGTACCTGGTGCCCTTGCAGGTAATTTTGATACTATAGATATTAATGGAAATCCAATAAAACTGGAAGACTTTAAGGGAAAATACCTTTTAATAGATTTTTGGGCATCTTGGTGTGTACCTTGTAGAAAAGGCAACCCACATTTAATTAGTTTATTTAAAAAATACAACCCAAAAGGGTTAGAAATAATAGGTGTATCTGATGATGATCGCGCCAAAGATAAATGGCGTAAGGCAGTAGAAAAAGATCAAATTGGTATTTGGTACCAAATACTTAGAGGTACTAAAACTATTGATGGAAAACCAGATTTTAATGATAAATCTACCGACATCAGTAACAAGTATAATATAAGTTCTTTACCTACAAAAATATTGGTTGGACCAGATGGTGTAATAATTGGCAGATATGGTGGCGGAGGCGGAACCGATGAAGATATGGATAAAGATTTACTCGAAATATTTAAAAATTAAACATATAATTAAAAGTTTATTCTAAATGAAAATTCAATTTAATCTTAAATTATTACAAATATTAAGTTTAATTGTCCTAATTATTTCAACTAGCTGTAAAGAAGACGTTAAACACGATGGCTATTACATATCTGGTACCGCGAATTACCCAGACAATACAGAAATTAAACTTATTGAAAATTTGCCTGGAATGTTAACTGGAAAAGTTATTGATAGCACGCTTATAAAAAATAACCAATTTGAATTTAAAGGTAAAGTTAACCAAGTTGATTATGTTAATATTTCGGTAGATTCAAAATATAAGGGTAGTTTTTTCTTGGAGAACAGTGAAATTAGTATAGCCCTGAATGATGACTCCTTCACACCTATTATCAATGGTTCAAAAATGACGGATACTTATAATGAAATACAAGCAAAAATTTCAGAAGTATATAAACAGAAAAAATATGATACCATAAAAAAAGTTAGTGCCCAAATAGGAAAAGCCAAAAAACTAGGTGATAAAAAACTATTAGATAAAACTTTAGCCAATTTAAATAATCTAACACCTTTAATAGAGGAACAAGCACAATCAGTAAAGAATATCAAATTTGACTTTATCAAAGCTAATCCAAGTTCACCAGTTGCAATCCATGTTTTAGGATACACTTTTATTGAAGGAAGTATGAACAGAGATGAATTAAAAGAATATTACCATCTATTTACTGGAGATGCAATTAAAACGTTTTTTTACAAAGAGCACATGACAAGTGTTTATAAAAATGCCTTTGAAAATCTTCAAGTTGGTACAATTGCTCCTGATTTTACCTTGCCTACAACAACCACAACTAACATTACTTTATCTAAAGTAAAAGCTAAATATATTTTAGTCGATTTTTGGGCGAGTTGGTGCGTACCATGCAGGGCTTCATTTCCACATTTAAAAGAGTTACGAAAAAAATATGCGAAAAATGGAGATTTTGAAATAGTTGGAGTTGGCACAGCAGATCCTAAAGATAAATTGCTAAAAGCCATTAAAGAAGATAATACTCCTTGGATACACGTATTCGACATTGCTGAAAATCATCAATATGGTGAAATTGCAAAAAAATATAGTGTTCCTCACCTACCAACAACATTTTTAATAGAATCAAAAACTTTAAAAATAATTCTTAGAGATCCGAGAAAGGAAGAATTGGATAGTAAATTAGAAGCGTTATTTGGAAACTAATTGTAAAATAGATAGAATATGAAAAAAAATATGGTTACAATAATTGCTTTTTTAACCTCTGTTTATCTCATAAACGCACAAGATAGCAATATAAGGTTAGAAGCACCAAATCATATGA
The DNA here is from genome assembly GCF_947495725.1 of uncultured Lutibacter sp. Classification (GTDB taxonomy): domain Bacteria; phylum Bacteroidota; class Bacteroidia; order Flavobacteriales; family Flavobacteriaceae; genus Lutibacter. Next base: position 589,758 of record NZ_CANLZZ010000003.1, read on the forward strand.
ATCCTGTAAGTGTTGGAGCCACAATATTAGATGGTAAATTGGCCGGTGAAAAAACTGTTTTAATTAAAACCAATATAATGAATGGTTACCATATATATGCCTATGTTCCTTCTGGTGAAGCATATATAAACTCCGAAATAGGAATAGATTTAATAAAAGGAGTTGAGTTAGTAGGAAATTGGGAAAAATCAGCTCCACAAACCTATCCTGGTAAATCCCATCTTTTAATATATAAAAATGAGAATACCTTTAAACATAAAATAAAAGTTGGAAAAGAGGTTGTAAAGGGCACAAAAATTAAATGTTGGATATACTACCAATGTTGTGATGCCAGAATTTGTTTTCCTCCAAAAAAGAAAGAAATAGAATTAACTTTATAAACCATATTAAATGAAAAAACTTATTAAAAGTATAACAACTCTTTGCTTATTGTTCATATTTGTTTCAACCATTTATGGTCAAACAGAAAAATCCAACCTTAAAATATTGTACGTTGGTAACAATCCAGATAAACCATTGTCTGAAAAAGAAATATCTAGAATATCTAGTAATTTAGACAGAGCTAAAGAGTTAAGAAATACAAGAACACCAGATTTTAAGCAATTCTTAAATCAATATTTCAATAAAGTAGATGTAGTTTTTAATGATGATTTTAAAGAAGAAATGTCTACCGATTATGATGTTACAATTATTGATGCATATTTAACGCCTTATGAAGGTGGTTATGTTAAAGATTCTACAGGGCAAATAACCGGTTATGAAACAAGAAAATTCTTAACAGAAAACTTTAGTGATGCAACTATTATGATTGGTGAACCATCAGCTTTTATTGGTCAAGGTCGTGAATTAAAAATTGACCATTTATGCTTATGTCTAGATGCACATGCACATGGAATGAAATTAAAGCATCCAATATTTAATGAACCTTATAAAATTGATATTTCTTATGAAGATGTAAAATATACTGGAAACTATAAAGTACGTTATGGCGGTCGTAATTTAGGAGTATCGCAACCAATGTGGCGCATACAAACTGAAGGTTATAGAGATGGAAAAGGATTTCCTGTTGGTTTAGTTTCAACAGGTTATAATTTTGATAATGGAATTGATGCTGAATGGATCTCTAGTGGAACTTGCGATAAAGGTATTGAGGCTACCGCTATTGGTAGACATGCCAATTTTTTACATTGGGGTTTTGCTGCAGCACCAGAATATTTAACAGAAAGTGCTAAGCTAGCATTTATTAATGCCATTCATTATATAGCACCTTTTAAAGGTGCTAAACAAATTACCCGTAAAATTAAAGGTATTCAATTAAAAAAATATTTAAGAGAGCAACAATGGACCTTATCTGATGAAGGATCTTCTCGTTGGTTGGCTTACATTGCTGAATCTGATAAAAAATTCAATGAAGAAAAGAAAAAAATTCAAGCAAAGAAAGATGCCGGTAAAGAACTGACAAAATTTGAAGAAATGTCTTTGCAAATGCCAGAAAGAAATGAAACAAGAGCTTGGACTATTAGACATGAATCTCAAGAATTGAAAGATAAATTTGGTGAAAATTGGGCAGCTTATGAAAATTATTATAAAGAAAATATGGATTATTTCTACCCTTTAAAAGAAGGCTGGTATAAATATGACGTAGATGAAGATGCTAAATCACTTGGAATTCCAAATAACGATATTAAACTACTTGAAAAAGCAGTAAAAATGTTAACCAATAATAAGCAATCTGAAATGGCCAAACGCATACTTACTCGGTATACAAATGAATCATTTGAAACAGCAAAAGAATGGACAAATTGGCTAAATAAAAACCATAAGAAACTATATTTTTCAGAAGGCGATGGTTATAAATATATTGTTTTGCCTTAATTGATGAAGAAACAAATTAATACTTTGTGATTTGAATTAGTTAAAAACACCTTGAAAATCAAGGTGTTTTTTTTATTATAAATTTATGTTTATAAACTCTCCTGGCTGTATAATTTCGCCTCTAATTTCAACAGATTTATCACTTAACAATTGAACTTTTAGTTGTTTCCCATTTTTTTCGACATATAAATCTACAGGTATCTTAAACTTTTCTATATAATTGTTAATATTTAATTCTGAAACCGAAAACGCAAAATATTGATCTACTTTATTTAAAACCACCAAATTTTCTCCTTTAAATTCCTTTACTCCTTTAATTTGTTTCCAATTTAAAAATGTAGGATTTAATTCTTCCTCATCAATTCGTTTGTCGTAAGTTGTAAAAGGGTATAAAATGGTTAAAAAGCTAAAATCTTGTTGATTCTTCTTTTCTACAATTACCCATTCTTTACCTCTTGCCCCATCCACTTTTATTGCATCTATGAAATTTAATTGGTATATGTCTAAACCTGAACCATTTTCAAATGTTGAACGCAATAAATTTGGTTGATGCTCTAAAGAATAATGTCCTTGCCAAACCTGTTTATAATTATGGTTTTCTCCTGAAGAAAAATTATCTTTTACAATCCAGAAATCATCTTTCACATATATAACCTGACGAGAATAATCAACTCCCACATTCTCAAATCCATTATGATGACCAACAAATAAATCTAATTTATCTGAAGTTTTCCAAGCAACAGTCTCTGGTTTGGGAAGTGCTCTAAATTTCCCAAATCCACTACCTCCTTTATTTGAGGCATAGTGCTTTCCTTGTAATTCATTATCAACAAGCGCAACATTTTTTACCATTGAATTTTTAAACAATTCTAAATCTTTTAATGAATATCTAACTTGGTAATTTGGCAAAATAACTTGTTCGTTTGCCATTGCTTGTAACCCTAAAATATCGCCGTGCTGATGATCTGGTTTATACTTATCTACTCCAGCAGAAATTATCATCATTTTATCGTTTTTCTCCCAACCTTGCCGCATAACATAATAATGAGTTTGAGGAAAATTTAACGATTTAAATCTTGGCTGTTTTTTATCTATATTTTGAAGCCTCTGTAATTGAAATTCATTAACGTACCAAAACATTTTAGGGTCTACAACCTCATTTGAAAAATAACCCAACTCAGGGTCTTCAAAAAGCAAATAGCCCAATGTTAAAGCTTCGGAAATATCATTTCTTTCAGCCCAAGGAATATCAGTATCATCCTGCAAAACAGGTGCAAATTTATTTGGATAAGCTATTTTAGTTAAGGTTGTAAAAAGAGATTTTAATTTTTGTTCCCAAACTGGTTTAACATGTAAATTACTTTTTTTGGCTAGTGCATATACGTAATAAAAATTACCTATATCGCTCATATGATAATGCACAGAGCGCTCGAACTGAAATCCGTCTTCATTGATTTCCTTCTGTAAATGTTCAGCCAATAAATTCATCGAGTGCTCATACCAAACTTCCGTTTCATTAAAATCACGCAATAATATTGAAATCATTGCTAAGGCCGACAATCCTCTTGTTTGATGATTTCCTGCGTGAAATTTTTGATTATTTAAATATAAATGAGCTCCATGTTGTAATAATGTTGCAATTGTTTTTAACTGATCTTCATTAGAATAGCTTTCTTGTGATAAAAACATATTATGTATTTGCAGCCAATTAAGCACTCTATAACCAGATCTAAATGCTTCATAAACCCCATTTCCATCTTTTATTTTCTCATACTTATCTTTGCTTAAAGCATCATTTAAAGACTTTAATTGATTTTTAAAGTACTTAATATATGTTGAATCTTTACCCGAGTAATAATAGTAATAGGCTATATCAACCATTTTATGCTGACGCGCTAAATGACGCAGCGCATAAGCATTTACAGGTTCGTTATTCAAGTAGTTAAAAGGAAGTTTCCAATGTGTAGAGTCGGAAAATTTTGTTAAATGATCTTTAGCTCTTTCTGTATGATATTGTTGCTGTTCGTTATACCATTTGTTATAATTTTCGAATCGCTCTTCAAAATTCTTCCAATCGTAAAAATATCTTTCTGAATATTTTTCTCTAAAATATGAAGCTAAATTTTCAATAGAATTGTTTTTTAACTCCTTACGTATATCTTCTTTTAAATATGAAAACAATTCATTAGTTGAAACAACTTTATGAGTAGGTATTTGCTGTGCATTTGCAGCTGAAAAACAAAAAAACAAATAGCTACAAAATGATAATATTTTAATTTTCATAATTGATTTCTATTTGTTTTTTATTGGTTAAAAGAACATTAATTCTATGAATTAATACATTAATTTCATTTTTAAATTTTCTTCTACTATAATTTTACCAGAATTTTGAATTGTATTATCTGAATGGCTATTGTTTTTTGCTCCCCACAATAAAGCTACTAATTTTACTTTGTTATTTTTAAAAGTATTATCTGCAATATTTACATTTACAATACCTCTAGTGTTTAATAAAATTCCATTGGCTTCTTTAGCTCCGCAATTAGTAAATGTACTGTTGTTTACCATTAGATTTCCGCCAATGGTAGATTCGTCATAACCACCTCTATAATAATCAATAACATTTAATTTAACATTGTTAAACGTACAATTATTGATAGTTAAATACTCTGCATTATAGTCTCCTTTGTCGTTAGTTTCTTCTGAAAGTTCAATACCATTTTCACAATTAGAAATTGCCGTATTTTCAAATACAATTTCTTCTGCAAAAGTTTGCTTGTATGCTTTTAACACATAATTGAAATTATTGATTTCACACCCCGAAACAAATAAACCAAAATGATTAGACATATTTTCTTTTAAACTTGCAAATGCTTGTTGTGTTCCTGTTCCTGAAAGAACAATGTTCTTCAATGTTAAAATTCCATAAGGATTTAATTCAAAGGCTGGTGTATTTTCTGATCCTGTAAATGTAATTTCAACTTTTTCTGAATCTGTAGCTTGAATCGTAATATTTTTATTAATAACCAACGATTCTGAAATAATATACTTCCCTCCTTTTAAAGAAACAATATCACCTTTTTTAGCTTCAGAAATTCTTTCAATTAGTTCGTTTTCATTAGAAACTTCAATAACATTTGCTTCATTAACTTCAAACTCATTAGAAAACCAAGTTGCTCCATATTTTTTCTTATCTAAAATTAATGGATCTTGTGAAGCACCATATAACATTGCTCCAATATTATTATTGTTAGTTCTAGAACTTCCAAATAAATCAAAAGTAATAGTTTCGAAACCAAATCCATTATATGGCTTAATATCTTCTGAAATTCCTTTAGGTACAAAAAGATAATCGTTAATACTGTTTAACTCAAAACTAATTGGGGTAATTCTTTCTGTATCGTTAAATGCAACTCCTTGATTGTTTATAACATTACTTTCGAATTTAACACCATCAGCCTTGTCGTGCTCAATAATTGGGCTTTCATCACCAACTTCGTTATAAATAATATTATTCGCTACAACAGTTCTTAATGGTCTTGCTGAACGAATTTCTGATAAAGGCAACACATCCTTTTGCGCAATATTAGTTCCAACTCCAAATTGCCAAGGCGATTTACAGTTTACATAAGTATTGTAAGCAACCACGACATCAGTAACCTGGTTATAACGATTTAAAGGTGATTTTGGAATTCCATTCATTATTGCCAATGGACTTCTGAAGTTCTCTCCAATAATATTGTAAAAATAATTATTAATAATCCAATGTCCAGTATTTATAATTCTAATACCTCCATAATTTTTATTCTCTCCATCGCCAATAAAATAATTCCCATCAATAGTTACATAATTTCCATGACGCGTAACAACAGACCCCTCACTTTTATAAAATACATTATTTTTAATTTCGTTGAAATTAGTTTTACTCGAAATAATCTCTACTTCACCATTGCACTCTTCAAACAAGTTGTTTGCAATAATTGTATTACTTGGAGACATTGATGTAAAGCTAGATCCTAATTGAATAGTTTCACCTCTAGCACCACCTTTTCTAGGTCTAGGTCCAAAATGATTATTTACAATTTGATGATAGTTTTTAATACTTTGATTACCTTTTAAATCAACTCTAACAGTTGGCCCTCCATTGGTTTTTCCAGCCAAATAACAATGATCTAATTGGTTGTACCTTCCATAAAACTGTACCCATAAATCGTCTTTATCTCGTTCTAACTGATTAAAATCTTCAATTACACAATTAGTAACTCTACAGTTATTTGCAACTTGATCTTCATCAATTCTAAAAGCAATAACATTATTAGTAGGTGTATATCCATTTCTAAAATACAATCCGCTTACTTCTAAATATTCACCGCCAAATTTTAAATTAGAAACACCTTCAATAAATACTTCACCTTCTGTTTCAGCTTTTAAAACAATTGGTAAATCTTTTGTTCCTTTACCTATAAACTCAATTTCAACATCTTTCCAAACACCGTTTGCCAAAACAATTTCATCTCCAGGTTTTGCCTCCTTTATTGCTGCATTTAATTCATCACTATTCTTTACATTTTTTAAATTTGTTGATACCTCATTACAAGAGATAAACATTAAAAGGAAACTGATGATTACTATATTTTTATACATTGTAGTGGTGGTTTGTTAATTTGAAAATAATTTATTTTCTTACTTCTTTTACTAAAGCCATTGCATTTTTAACATCTTGTTCTAGTTTGGCATAATCTTTATTAGCTAAAATCTCTTTTGAAATTAATTGAGATCCCATTCCTACACAAGTTACACCTGCATTAAACCAACCTGTTAAGTTTTCTTTTGTTGGCGAAACTCCTCCGGTTGGCATAACACTTGTCCAAGGTTGAGGTCCTTTTATTCCTTTTACAAACTGAGGTCCGTAAATATCACCAGGGAATAATTTTACAATTTCGCAACCCAATTCCTCGGCACGTGTAATTTCAGTTAAAGTTCCACATCCAGGAGACCATAAAACTTTACGTCTATTACAAACAATTGCAATATCTTCTCTTAATACTGGAGTAACAATAAAATTAGCTCCTAAAGCCATATATAATGATGCAGCTGCAGCATCAGTAACTGAACCTACACCCATTATCATACCTGGTAATTCTGCAATTGCATATTTTGTTAATTCGCCAAAAACTTCGTGAGCGAAATCTCCACGAGCAGTAAATTCCATTAATCTTGCACCTCCATTGTAACAAGCTTTTAATACTTTTTTACTTAATTCTATATCGTTATTAAAAAACAAAGGAATCATTCCTGTTTCTTTCATTGCGCTTGCAACTTCTATTCTTGTAAATTGTGCCATTTTAATATTTTTAATTCCAGTTTAATATTTTTTTAAAATCATATGCCTGCGGATTGTTAACATATGTTTTTGCTTCTTCGTAATCGTTTTCTTTAATATAAATAAGATGTTCTATAAAAAGTTGTGCCATATCAGAATTAATGTCAACCAATCTTGGTGCTACTTTTCCATTTTCATCTTCAAAATCTTTCAAATATAAAGGTGTAATGTCTCCTTTAGAATTTGCGCTTACAATACAACCCGAAATACCTTGATCAAATAATTTTTTTACTCCAATTCCTAATAAGGTGCATAAGGTTAAATCAAAAGCAATTGGTTTACAACATCTTAATTCATAACCAATTTCTACTGGTCTCGATTTAATATCTAGCCCCAACTCTTTAAGTTTTACCTGAAGTAAATAGTTAAATATGTGCGATTTACTTACGTTTCCAAGTTCAGGATGTCCGTGGTCATCATAGGTAAAGTTAATTCCTGAGTTTTTTATTTCATCTTCATCCATAAAATGAAATACTCCTTCACTAACCATCGCTGCGCCATATTCAATTCCTCTAATTTTACTTTTTATTATTGAAGAAATTATCAGATTAGTCAATTTTTCAAAAGTAATATTCGTTTTATTGAACATTTCAGGAATAATCATCATAGGAAAATGACAAGCAGATGCAATTCCAAAAGCTAAATGACCTGCTGAACGTCCCATTGCCGAAACAACAAACCAATTTTCACTTGTACGTGCATCTTCATATACAGTGTTTCCAATACGAACTCCTTCATCTTTTGCTGTATGAAATCCAAATGTAGGATTACGATCAGGTAATGGTAAATCGTTATCAATAGTTTTTGGAACATGAATATGGGTAACATCTAATTCTTGGTTTATAAGAAATTTTGTAAGTCTACTAGCCGTAGAAGCAGTGTCATCTCCACCAATAGTTACCAATAATTTTACATTATTTTTTTCAAAAAAATCAGCCCTAAAATCGCTATCTTTTGGTTTAAACCTACTCATTGTAAGCGTTGAACCGCCTAAGCTAAATATTCTATCAGCACTAGGGAAATCAAAAACTTTTACAATGGGATTATCTGAAAAAAGTCCTTTATAACCATGATGAACACCTAAAACGTTATATCCATCTTTTAAAAAAGTTTTAGCCAAAGTACTAATTACTGTATTTATTCCTGGAGCTGGACCACCTCCACAAATTATAGCTATTGATTTTTTCATAATTAAACAAGGAATTAACTATTAGCTTTAAATTAAAGCTAGCCTTCCTCTCATTCTAACCAAATTTACAGTATCAATTATTTTTTAAGAAAAATTTAATTATTGAATTGATAATTAGAAATTCATATTTATTCGAAAGCTATATAAATTCATCAATTCAATAATTAAATATTATAAATTATCTGGCAACTCTTCCAGAAGCATCACCACCCATTAATTTTTTAACTTCATCTATAGTCGCTAAATTTGCATCACCTTTAATAGTGTGTTTTAAACACGA